>NZ_JAJCRR010000001.1 GCF_020564355.1 Lachnospira pectinoschiza
CCTCAAGATGAGATATCCCATAGAGTAATCTAGTAAGACCCCTTGAAGACGACGAGGTAGATAGGTGAAAGGTGGAAGCGTGGTGACATGTGGAGCTGATTCATACTAATAGGTCGAGGGCTTAACCGAAGAAGGTTAGGTTTGCAGAAAGAAACGGATAGAACGAGAGTTATCCAGAGGATAATCGGATGAAAAAGAATTTTAATGTGCAGTTTTGAAGGAACAATCCTTCACTAGGAATGGAATTCCTATTCCTCGATAGCTCAATGGTAGAGCACTCGGCTGTTAACCGAGTTGTTGTAGGTTCGAGCCCTACTCGGGGAGTTTATAAGAAATTTTATATTCTTATAAGTCTGGCTCCATGGTCAAGCGGTTAAGACACCGCCCTTTCACGGCGGTAACAGGGGTTCAAATCCCCTTGGAGTCATAAGTAGATTTTAGATTTAGGTACCATATGCCGACATGGCTCAATGGCAGAGCAGCTGATTTGTAATCAGCAGGTTGTTGGTTCGACTCCGACTGTCGGCTTCTTTGGACCTTTAGCTCAGTTGGTTAGAGCAACCGGCTCATAACCGGTCGGTCCTGGGTTCGAGTCCCCGAAGGTCCACTAAAATCTACTATATATATGGCCTGGTGGCTCAGCTGGTTAGAGCGCCGCCCTGTCACGGCGGAGGTCGTGGGTTCGAACCCCATCCGGGTCGTTTTATTTGTAAATAATTTGTAGATTAGAATTTTGGGATCATAGCTCAGCTGGGAGAGCATCTGCCTTACAAGCAGAGGGTCATAGGTTCGAGCCCTATTGGTCCCACTTATTTGCCGGCGTGGCGGAATTGGCAGACGCACAGGACTTAAAATCCTGCGGGACTTATACTCCCGTACCGGTTCGACCCCGGTCGCCGGCATTTATCACAACAGCAGTTGTGATTATTATGGAATATTCCATACGTACGTGTAGCTCAGCTGGATAGAGCGTCTGGCTACGGACCAGAAGGTCGCGAGTTCGAATCTTGTCACGTACATGAGTCCTATCTAAAGTAATTTAGGTAGGGCTTTTTTGTTATATATTTTGTTATATAAAAAGGGGATATTTGTCAAAAACAGAGTAAAAAAGAGGCTCTTTGTTAAGAATGGGGGTAAAAAATGGTGTTTTTTCAAGAGTGGTTCTAAAACTTACCCCCAAGTAAAGCATAGAATTGGAAATGGAGGGAAAAGCTATGGGGAAATTTTTTAAAGAATTGAAAAATCAAAGCCGCCCAAAGACAGTATTTATGGAAATGTTTTCCTATATTAAAATTTTTAGTGCTGCGATTCTCATTGCATTTGTGCTTACAAGATGTGTAATTGTCAATGCAGAAACGCCGACAAGTTCAATGGAAAATACGATTATGACCGGAGACAGATATTTTGGATTGAGAATCTCGTATCTTTTTGAAGAACCACAAAGACAGGATATTATTGTTTTTAAATTTCCGGACGATGAAAGCCACGTATTTGTAAAGCGGATTATCGGTATACCGGGAGATATTGTTGAAATAAAAAATGATACTGTATATGTAAACGGAGAGCGGTTAGAGGAACCATACTTAAAAGAGCCGATGGCTTTGGGGCAGAACATGGTATTTGAAGTGCCTGCAGATTCTTATTTTGTTATGGGGGATAACAGAAACATTTCAAATGATGCACGGTATTGGAATAATACTTATGTAAAAAAAGAACAGATAATAGGCAAGGCGATGGTAAAATATTATAGCGGAAAAGTTACATTTCAAGTGCTGAAGTGATATTGCGGTAAAAGATATTAAACGATATTTTAGTTTTAGTGTTATATCCAACAATTCTGAAAAGGTACATTTGGGTTTTAAGTGATTTTTGAAAGAATGTCAGGAATTTTTTTATGATAACACCATATTGTTGTCATTCTGTTTATGAATAATTTCAAAAAAATAAGAGATACTATGCAATGTAATCTAATATAAAAGGAGGACATTTCAGTATGTCTAAGAATTATTCTAACAGCACAAATTCATCAAATGCATCAAACAGTTCAAAGAATTCAAGTAACGCATCTAACATGAGCAATGCTTCAAATTCAAGCAACGCATCAAATGCATCAAACAGCTCAAAGAACGCATCTAACAAGAATTCTTCAAAGAATTCCTACAGCAATGCTTCTGATGAAAGCAACATGTCTGATACAACAGACTGCCACAGATAATTCGTAAAAGTAATGCAAAGGCCGGCGGAAACAAATCTGCCGGTCTTTTGTCATTTATATAATAGCAGATTTTGTATCGGAAATATAATCACCTTAATATAATCAGAAGGCAATTTTGAAAATTCAGACAGGAAAGACCAAAGTCAGCAGGCTTAAAATTCACATCAGACAGGCACGGGACACGCATCATCGAATATACTAGAGTAAGCACTTGATTAAAGGTTTAAGAAAATATGAGATGTGAAAATATCAGTACCGGGCGGCTGGATTACTATGTGGAAAATTCAGGAGCCGTTTTTATAGATTTAAGAAGCAGACAGGAATATGAAAAAATGCACATTAAAGATGCAGTCAATATTCCGTTCGAGGAAATGGAGCGGCAGCTCCAGAATAATTACAGCAACAGGAATGCAGGTTTTTATGACAACAGTAATGACCGCAGTCGTGCAGGCGGAATTGTTTTAAATAATATATTTTACGACAGAAATACGGTTTTTATCGTGTATTGTGACAGGGGTTCCAAAAGTATGATGATTTGTCCGAAGCTGGCGGCAAGAGGATTTCAGGTGAAGACAGTTGTCGGCGGGATTCATCAGTATCACGGAAAATATCTTGTCTATCATACAGATTTTTATAAGGATTTTTAAAAGGGTTGTGAAAGACTGTTATAAAGATTAAAAAAATTTCAGGAGAGGCTTTTCAAAGATTTCAGAAGAAAGGAAAGGGGTTCTGAAAGCTGTAATATTATTGTAAAGCACCGGAATATATGGTATATTGAAGAAAACAGGTAAATGATTATCGGAAATGAGGAACAGTATGAATACATATGAGTTAATTGCACCGTGCCATTTTGGACTGGAGGCAGTTTTAAAGAGAGAAATTTACGATCTGGGATATGAAATCGTTTCAGTAGAAAATGGTAAAGTGACCTTTACAGGTGATGCAGAAGCCATATGCAGAGCCAATATTAATTTAAGAACAGCAGAGAGAGTTCTTTTAAAGGTAGGGCAGTTTAAAGCGGTGACATTTACAGAACTTTTTGATCATGTTGCAGAACTGCCGTGGGAAGAATTTATACCGGAGGACGGAAAGTTTTGGGTTACGAAAGCAAATTCTGTAAACAGTAAGCTGTTTAGCAGTTCCGATATTCAGTCCATTGTCAAGAAAGCGATTGTAGAGCGGTTAAAGAAGAAATACCAGACGGGCTGGTTTAAGGAGAATGGCAGTGCCTATCCTCTGCGTGTCACGATTATGAAGGATATTGTTACGATTAGTCTGGATACGACAGGGGATTCACTGCATAAGCGCGGATACCGTCCGGCATCAGGCAAAGCACCGATTTCAGAAACGCTGGCGGCGGCGCTGATTATGCTGACACCGTGGCATAAAGACCGCATTTTTGTGGACCCGTTCTGCGGAAGCGGTACATTTCCAATAGAGGCGGCCATGATGGCGGCGAATATTGCACCGGGCATGAACCGGGAGTTTACGGCAGAGCAGTGGGAAAATCTGATACCGAAAAAAGAGTGGTATATGGCGATAGAAGAAGCAAATGACAATATCTGCATGGATATTGAAACAGATATTCAGGGTTTTGATTTAGATGAAAATGTGATTAAAATTGCAAGGCAGAATGCGGCCAATGCGGGTGTAGACAAGCTGATTCATTTTCAGGCACGAGATGTACGCCAGTTAAGCCATGCGAAAAAATACGGCTTTGTGATTACCAATCCGCCATACGGTGAGCGTCTAGAGGAAAAAGAAGCGCTTCCAGCATTATATACGGCGCTGGGACAGCAGTTTGCAAAATTAGATTCATGGTCGGCGTATGTGATTACTTCCTATACGGATATTGAAAAATATTTCGGCAGAAAAGCGGACAAAAACAGAAAGATTTATAACGGTATGTTAAAAACGTACTTTTACTCATTTTTAGGCCCGAAGCCGCCGAAAAAGAATGTATAATGCAGTGTGCCTGCGGAATGGAGATTAAAATGACAAAGATTATTCTTGCATCGAATAATAAGGGGAAAATTAAAGAAGTGAAAGAAATCTGCAAAGATATGCAGGTTGAGATTGTATCCATGAAAGAAGCCGGAATTGACATTGATATTGAAGAAAATGGTACGACATTTGAAGAAAACGCACTGATTAAAGCGGAAGCGGTCATGAAATTGACAGGGGAACTTACGATTGCAGATGATTCGGGACTGGAAGTAGATTATCTGAATAAAGAGCCGGGTGTATATTCTGCAAGATACATGGGACATGATACATCGTATGATATCAAAAATCAGGCGATTATTGACCGCCTTGCGGGGGTAGAAGACAAAGACAGAACGGCTCGTTTTGTATGTGCAATGGCGGCTGTATTTCCGGACGGAAGACATTTTACCACAAGAGGAACAATGGAAGGGATTATCGCTCATGAAATCAAAGGGGCAAACGGCTTCGGTTATGATCCGATTGTGTATCTGCCACAGTACGGAAAGACTTCGGCAGAACTGACGCCGGAGGAGAAGAACAAAATCAGCCACCGCGGAGAGGCATTGGAAAAATTGAAGGCACAGCTTGCACAATATTTAAATTAGCGTGAAATATGGAGGTCAGATATGCAGAGAATTCTGATTGTAAGTGATACGCATAAGCGCCTTGGCAATCTTTATGAGGCATTGGAAAAAGAGGGCAGCGTAGATGCAATGATTCATCTTGGGGATTTGGAAGGTGATGAAGATATTGTCAATGAGATGATACCGGGACCGGTCTATATGGTGCCCGGCAATAACGATTACTATTCGCAGGCACCGCGCGAACTGGAAATACAGATTGCCGGAAAAAATGTACTGCTCACGCACGGACATTATTATTATGTATCGCTGGATTTGCAGACCATCCGTCAGGAAGGAATTGCAAGGGGGATGGATATTGTGATGTTTGGACATACCCACCGTCCGGTGATTCAGGTGGAAGATGAGATTACATTAATTAATCCGGGAAGCATTTCTTATCCGCGCCAGCAGGATGGAAAATGTACGTATATTATAATGGAAATTTCAGATTCCGGGGAATTTACATTTGAGTTAAAAAGAGTGTAAGGCCGTATTTATGCGGCTTTGCGCACTTTGAAACTACGTGTCGAAAAAAAATGAAAAAAATTCAAAAAAAGTGTTGACATTATGCAGATCATATAATATAATAATCCATGTCGTTGCGGAACAGACAACAAACGGCAACACAAAACACCAACGGGGTGTGGCTCAGCTTGGCTAGAGCGCTTGATTTGGGATCAAGAGGTCGCAGGTTCGAATCCTGTCACCCCGACTTTCAATTGAATATCTGCGGGTGTAGTTCAATGGTAGAACACTAGCCTTCCAAGCTAGATACGTGGGTTCGATTCCCATCACCCGCTTCGTGTGTTCGTAGCTCAGCTGGATAGAGCAACGGCCTTCTAAGCCGTGGGTCGAGGGTTCGAATCCCCCCGGGCACACTTCTTTTTATATGGTGGGTATAGCGCAGCTGGTTAGCGCGTCAGATTGTGGCTCTGAAGGCCCAGGGTTCGAATCCCTGTACCCACCCTGGCTATTATTGGGCTATCGCCAAGCGGTAAGGCACAGGGTTTTGATCCCTGCATCACGCTGGTTCGAATCCAGCTAGCCCAGCTGGATTCCAAAAGTAATCCAAAGTAGACTTACAATTTATTCAATGAGGGCTCATAGCTCAGTTGGTAGAGCACTGGACTTTTAATCCAGGTGTCCCGGGTTCGAACCCCGGTGGGCTCATTAAGATGGGAATGGTTGGAAAGGCCATTCCTTTTTTTCTTTTCGTGCCTAGTGACTAGGAGGGGAACGGTCGTCTTGTGAAGAAATTCATTCTTTATTATTTCCATGCATTAATTATTGTGATTTTGAAAACCCGCATAAACACTGGGAATGTTTGTGGGCAAGTTGGGCACTTTTGTGGCACTTGGTGTCAGAGGGAGAGGGATGATTGAGAATAGGAGTTTTAACTTGGTTGAGTTTTGTGTTATAATGGGTAAAACAAATCGCGATTTGTCGTTTTATTAATTTACATATATGCCTTTTACATAAAAAAGTGTTATTTTAGTTCCGCAACCGTTCGCAACCAAAGAAATATCGTGATAGTTGGTGGTAGCAACCATGAAATTTCGCTATTATGAAGTCACGAAAGGAGGTAATTAAGTGAAATATGATTTTTTAGGAGTTATTGTTTTTGGTATTGTACTGCTAATCGGGGTGGCTGTGATAGCGGCATTTATCACTGTGGGAATTTTCCTCATAAGAGCATTGAGTAGATATGTCAAATCAGGCAATGTCAGAAAAGAAAAGTCCAGCATCAAGAAATCTCTCGGTGAGGTTTTGAAGGACTATAATTCATGAGCAGAATACTTTTGTTGGAAGATGACACAATGATTGCTTCGGGGATTCTGTATGCACTTGAGTCAGAAGGTTATGAAACAAATCATGCCACACGTATAAAAGATGCCAGAAGTTTAATTGAATTCTTAGAACTGATAGGGTATCTCCAGAAACTGCAAATCATGATGCATGCCGGATGGAACATACAATCAGCGAAGAATCTTTCCAGAAGATTCAGGAACTGGTGAAGAAGATAAAAAGAAGATTCATCAAAGGAACAAATGGAAAAACAATGGCAATGCCATTAAGTCAGTTGTTCGAAGTTTTGTTCGATAGCTCAGTTGTTGTCAAATATCCGATATTTTGAACTCAAAAAGCCAAAAACAGGTATGCCAAAAAGACAGATGCTGTCCATCTGCCAAAAAGAAGGATATTCAGTTGCAGAACTTACCGATATCCAAAATGAATTGCGCTGATTCCACGGAGAGGCCGTTGAAACTGCCGGAACCTGTCTTTCACTGCGTGGACATATTTCATCATCAGCCGGATAATATCGATGTGCCTTCCAGAATCCCTGCGCATGAAGAACTTTCTGGCTGTTTTTAATGCTGAAGAAAAGTCAAGTTCATAGAGATACTTGTTGCTGCCATCCCGTTTCTTTTTCAGGTTTTCTTCTGCCGCTTCGTTTGCGATAAAAATGCCGAAATTGCATTGGAACAATTGGTGCCTGACACAATAAACTTGCAATAGGCTGCTTTTTTCTGTTGAGCAAGAAGTATCTTTTAATTCATATTTAGGTGGTTTGTCAATAGCAATAATATTTAATGCATAATCTGATTTAAGAGTGAATTTCAAATTTTAGATTTTCAATAATCATGGGATAAAAATAACAGGGAGGATTATAGTTTTCGGAATAAAGCCGATATATAATATTAGAAACAATAAATAATAAAGAACGGATTCAGAGAAGGAGGACAAAGGATATGTCAATGAATGTGAATACAACGGGTACTGTTTATGGAAGTTATCAGAATACCTACAAGGCAGGTACAGTAGATAAGAAAAAAGAAACAGCGAAAACAACAGAAAATGATAAGGTCAAGAAAAATGTGACAGAAAGTATAGCCGAAAAAAATCTAAGTAAAGAGGCACAAAAAATGCTTAAAGATATGCGTGGCTCAAGAACAGATATGGACTTTATGGTTGCAGATTTTGAAAATGGTGATAATGCTAAAGATATTTTAGCACAAAGTGATAAAGAGTTTACGGTTATTTTCTCAAAGGAAGAAATGGAGAAGATGGCATCCGATCCCAAATATTATGCTGAAAAGATGCATAGTATTGAAGGTGCTTTGCGTATGTCGGATGAAATCAATGCTCAGTTTGGATTTGAAAGAGCATTTGGTAAGACAAACGGAATAGAAAACAGTGCAGATACTGATACAAAAATAACAAAGTTTGGTATTTCTTTTAATAGTGATGGAACTACAACATTCTTTGCTCAATTAGAAAAAACATCAGCTAGTCAGAAAGAATATCTTGAAAAAATTCAGGAAAAGAAAGCTGCGGAGAAGAAAGAGGCGAAGAAAAAGGAACAATTAAAGCAAATTGAAGTAAAAAAAGCTACTGTTCAAGCAAATTCAAAAGATGAACTTTTGGATAAAATTAAAAATATTGAATGGAATTCTATCAAACCAGAGGATAATAAAATCGGTGGAAGATTTGATTTTTCAATTTAGTATATTTAGATGGGGATGATTACATACAGTATGGAGGTAGATTCATTATGAGAAAACGTTTTTTTTCTATTATTGTATGTGTTGTCATGCTTTTTACAATGAATGTCACAGCTTTTGCGGCAGAAACTCAGGAAAATTATTCGGAGACGGAGAAAACAATGACATTTGAAATAACTCCGACAGCATTAACTTCTGGATCATCACGACATTCTGTTGGAATGTTAAATTCCTTTTTTGGAACAAATGATACAGTGGCAACTTCCGCTCTTGGTTCTTTTACAATCAGCAGCACATCTGTTCCGTCAGGCTCCACAATCAGTAAAATAGTGGTTACATCCACAAAAAGTAGTGGAAGTAGTGGAAACATCGAATTATTTGTTGCTAAAGATGAGGATAATGGAGATGGCACATTTGACAGATATACAGACAGCAAAAGTTGGAATAGTTCTCTTACTTTTGCAGATTTTGGCAATTATAATTTAAGCCCTGTTGGAAATTATTATGTTCAATTTGAATCTACAAGGTATTCAACGGGAACTGTTGCAGCAGCAACATTAAAAAATATTTATGTCACAGTATACTATCATTAAAATTTTATAATCCCCATTCTAAACAAGCAAAGATGTTGTTATTCAGTTAGCAGCATCTTTGCTTTTAATTGTATAATTGATATGACTATTGAGTTAGAATGGCATTGATAGCGATAGAAAGCTATATATTACAGAAGCAGACTTTGATAAAAAAGCATTTGAGAGATTATATAAATTGAATATTATATAATCAGAGGTATATAGAACATGCACAGAGACACTATATTTCAATATGAAACAATGGTGCCTGACACAATAAAAACGCATAGCCAAACTTCGCTCGGTATAACTGCCTGATTGTGTCGAAATTCGTATTTTATCAATTATATCTGATAAAACTGGATTTGCGGTATTGAAAATCAGTTATAGCCGTGGTACCATATAGACAGTTTCAGAAGGGAGGCTGGTCTACATGATTAAACGAGAAATTTATATGAGCCGTATCCGTCCTTTTATCGGAAATGAGCTGATAAAGGTTCTGACAGGGATTCGCCGTAGTGGAAAATCTGTCATGCTGAGCCTGATCCAAGAGGAACTTGCCCAAAACGGGGTCCAACCAGAACAGTTTATTTCCCTGAATTTTGAGAACATGAGCAATGCACACCTTTGTACGGCTGTTGCATTGCATGATGAAATCCTTCGCAGAACAAAAGAAATCAGCGGCAAGGTTTATCTGTTCTTCGACGAAATCCAAGAGGTGGCTGATTGGGAAAAATGTATCAACTCTTTCCGGGTGGAGCTGGATTGTGATATATACATTACCGGTTCCAACGCCAAGCTGCTTTCCGGTGAGCTTGCCACTTATCTTGCCGGACGGTATGTGGAGTTCGTGATTTACCCGTTTTCATTCAGAGAGTTTATGGAGCTGTATCACACCGTTTACGAAGGTGCAGACGAAAGACAATGCTTTACAAAATATCTGACGCTGGGAGGAATGCCCTATTTGAGCAACCTTCGCTACGACGATGCCGCCAGTCGTCAGTATTTGCGGGACTTGTTCAACTCCGTAGAGCTGAAAGATATTATCAAGCGAAACAATATCCGTGATGTGGATATGCTGGAGAGAATTATTGCTTATATAACTTCCAACATCGGCACTACCTTTTCTTCCACAGCCATTTCCAAGTATCTGAAAAGTGAAGGGCGCTCCGTTTCACCAGAAACGGTACTGAACTACATCAAAGCCTGCACGGACGCATTCCTGTTTTATCAGGTGAAGCGCCAAGACCTCCAGGGAAAGAAAATCCTGACCGTCAACGAGAAATACTATGTTGCAGATCATGGTGTCCGGGAAGCCGTGTACGGTGGCAACATGAAGGACATTAACCTTGTCCTTGAAAATGTTGTCTACATGGAGCTGCTGCGCCGTGGTTATTCTGTGACTGTTGGGAAAGTCTCTGACAAGGAGATTGACTTCGTATGTGAAGATCATGGGAAAAAGCTGTATGTTCAGGTTTCCTATCTACTTGCCTCGGAGGAAACCATCCAGCGTGAGTTTGGGGCGTTTGCCGGTGTTCGTGACAATTTCCCGAAATACGTTGTAACGATGGACGAACTGGATATGAGCCGAGATGGAATCAAACACCGCAATATTCGTGACTTCCTGCTGGCAGAGGAATGGAACTGAAATGTTCTTCTTTCACCAGAAGATATGCAGAAGTTCTTCCAATGCCGAGAATGAAAAAACAATGGTGCCTGACACAATAAATATTATGATATGTCTGTATTTAACCGCTGTATAGAAACCGGGAATGTTCTCTTAATACTGGAATGTTGGCAGGATGTCCACCCGGCGCTTGTCAGTATCCCAGTGAAATGGGAATACAGCTCGCCGTATGGACTTTTGTATGCTCTGAATCCGCCGGATGATGTTATGCAGTTTGAAAACAATGGTGCCTGACACAATAAATATTGTATAAATGTCAATGCTGTTGTGGTACATGTTGTATTCTGCGTAAATGGTATTCATGTTGTGTCTCCTTTAAACCAATAAAAATATAGAAGCATTTCAATCAGTTCACAATGTCACTTTTATTTTGTGTTATACTGTTTTATATAATTTTCTTGCCCTTGTTTTTGCCCTTATCAGAGTTCGTAAACACTGGTGGGACGATATAACGCAAGGGAAACAATAAGGGAAAGCTCACCTGCGATAAACTTTGTGTTTTCAAGGGATTGAGAGATATTTGATAATAAAATATAACAGTTATTAAATCCCTTGGAATATATGAAATCTCAATTCAAGTTTGTCGCACTGATAAAATCCCTTTAGGAACTAAAGGGCGCACTTCTATACTCTCCTATCGGGAGTATGTGCGTCCTGCGGAGCTTCATTCCCAGTCAGCAGAAGAAAACTGCCCGACCGAGAATGTTTCGTCACTTCGTTCCGTCAAGGGAGCTACACTCCCTTGCGCCGCTTATGCGGCTATCCCTTGTGGACTTGCCGTCTGCAAACAGCATAAAATGCTGTTCGCCGCCAGCAAGTTTGAAGGCGAATAAAATGAATTTTATGGAACAAGCAAATCGTAATTTATAAAGGAGAATATTGATGAAACTATTTTTATGTTCGCACTTTTCAAGTGTAGGAAGTCTGATAAAGGAAGAAATTGAAAATAAGAAAGTCGCATTTATTCCAACAGCTTCGTTGCGTGAAGGCTACACCGGTTATGTCGGCTCGGCTCGAAAATTATTCAAAAAGTTGGGAACAATCGTAACTGAAATTGATATTTCAACGGAGGCTTATTCAACGATACAGTCCGTTTTTGAAGATGCGGATGTGATCTATTTTACTGGTGGAAATTCTTTCTTCCTTATGGATCAGCTCCGTAAAACGGGAACGGATGAGCTATTGAAGAATGAATTGGAAAAGGGAAAACTGATGATCGGTGAATCTGCGGGTGCGATTATATGCGCTCCAACTATCCAATATATTGAACAAATGGATGAAAAGCCGGAGGACTACTCACAAGAAGATGATGCAGGGCTTGATTTGATTGATTTCTATGTTCTTCCGCATTATCTTACAGCACCATTTAAGAAAGTTACTGAGAAAATAATGACTGAATTTTCGGATTTGAATCTATGCCCAATTAACAACCGTCAGGGAATTGTAATCGATGGTGAAGGTTCAAAGGTTATTTGCAAAGACTAATTTGAAAATTCCAGTTTATAGATTACATCTTACAGAATATCCGTAAACAACCCACATACAACCATATATAATAACTTTGATACAAAGAAACAGAGCAAGTACTTGAGTAACGAAATTTAAGTGCCTGCTCTTATTTTATTTAATAGAAGCGAAACACCCCGCATCCTCTTTCGTATAAAGAAGTAAGAACAAAAATACTTCTTAAGAAATCTAAAGATTTATACTGAATAAATTTTTATATTTGGCTGTTAAGATAAAGCCACCAAAACGGAGGAGGGATGCGTCATGAAAAGGAATATAAAATTAATCATCAGCAGCATTGCGTTTATTGGATTGGGAATCGGTATCATCGGTGCCGGTGTTAATTATTTTTTTAATCATTCTGTTTTAGGAATGGAACAGGGACTTGCAGGCAGCACTCAGAACAGTAATGAAGCAAATCAAGTCTGCTATATAACACCGGAAAATCCGGATGCTGACATGACCTTAGAAGATACTACAGAAGCGGATTTGCAGGCGGAACAGTACGCACAGCCGGAAACACTGCTGGGACAGCACACAGTTTCACTGGGAACGTGCGTGTTTCAGCAAAAAAAGATTGCGTGCTGGGGCGATTCGATTACATTTGGATATGGATACAGTGATGAAGCACAGCTTACAAATGGCGGACAGATTATGGATATTTCCGGCTGGACTTATCCGGACACATTACAGTATTACACAGGAATGGACGTATACAATCTCGGGGTGTCAGGCGAAACTTCTTATGAAATAGCCACGCGCGAGGGCGGACTTACGATGTTTGTCGCAAAAAATGTTACGGTAAAAGCAGGCAAAAGCGTGGAAATCAGCATTGTAGACGTAGATGGTAACAGTGTTATGCTGGACAATTTTAACGGATATGGTGGAGATAATAATCAGACAGAAAATCTGGTGTATATTAATGACCAGTTATTCCAGCTGGAAAAAAGAAATGAAAAGCTCTATATTAAAACTTACGGAAACACACAAAAAGGCAGTGTTAAGTTAAAAAAGGGCATGCAGGTAACAACACAGGCGGCACATGATGTAAATGCCGATATACTGGTACTTCAGATGGGCAGTAACGGCGGCTGGGACAGCTATGATGAATTGATTGCACAGTACCAGGCAATGATTGAAAAGTCCGGTACACAATGTTATATTATTATTGGTGATACAGATAATCCGACAGAGGCATATGATTCCGAACAGTATGAGAGTGATATTGAAGTCGGAACAAAGGATAATGTGTGGGAAACTGCATTGAGGGAAGCATTTGGCGAACACTTTATCAATATGAGAGCCTTTATGATAGAACATGGACTTGAAACGGTCGGATTAGAGCCGACAGAACAGGATTTGGACGACCTGGCAAACGGCAGGGTGCCGGAGCAGTTAAAGGACGATTATACACATTTTAATTCATATGGATATTATGCAATGGGTGCGGCTGTATACCAGAAGGGCGTGGAATTGGGATACTGGTAAAAGGTATCCGATTACTGCCGGATAAGGAGTCAGAGGTGTCATGGGTCATAATCAGACGGGCAGAAAGATAGGAATTTATAAAGAACTGGCAGTTGGCATTTTAGTGTCGGTTGCGATTGCGATAGCGGTGGCAATGGGCGTATTTTATATCTGTAAAAGCAGGGGAATCCTTATTGAAGTGGAGGAAGACTGTTCGCAGTATAAGAAAAAATGCGATTTACAGGTTATGGAACTGGTGCGTGAGTTAGACAGTGCGTTAAATACAGCGATGGAAGAAATTGAAAGCACGGAATCGCAGGAAGAAAATATTACCGATGCGATGCGCTATCTCATGCAGAATGATAAAATGCCGTTTGTATCCGTACAAGACGGCGAAAATATGTTGATTACGATTGCGAGTAAAAAGGGCACGGTGCTGTGGAAGAATAACAGTGATGACGAAACCATGCCGGGAAAGGGCGGACACATTGAGGTTGACGAACTGGTGTCTGATTCGTATGATGAGGAATGTGGCGAATATATTTTCGTGTATACAAAGAGCGTGGAAAAGGTGCTGTACTACATTGTATTCCGGACACCGGCGTATCCCGAATACATTTATCATGATATGCAGTTACGGGCAGCCTGTCTTGCATTGGCGGCGGTGCTGTTTTTGATACTGGTACTGATATTTTCAAAGAGCAGAATCAGTTACATACGGTATTTATCCGGTGTGGTTGACGAAATTTCGAAGGGGAATCTGCATACACAGATTGATAAAAAGGGGTATGACGAGCTGACGACGATTGCGGAAAGCATTGACGATATGCAGCATAACCTTGATAAAATGATGAAAGAAGAAAGGGAGAATGAGCGGAAAAACAGAGAGCTGATTACGAATCTTTCCCATGATATTAAAACACCGATGACCATTATTACAGGATATCTCGATGTGGTTATCAGCGGAAAATATGAAGATGAATCCGAGCGGGATTTATATATAAAGAAGGCATTTGCGCAGGTAGAGAAAATTAACGGAATGATTCAGAAAATTTTTCTGCTGGCAAAAAATGAAATTAAAGTAGAACAGGACAATACGGTGCGGTGCAACTTTTCTATGATGGTTAGTCAGGATGTAGCGGAGTTTGAAGGTATTGCACAGAAACAGAATAGAAATTTTGTGACCGATATACCGGAAAAGCCGCTTTATGCCAATATTGTCATTGAAGATATGCGCGAAGTCCTGGATAATATTCTGATGAATGCTATCAAATATTCAAAGCCGGAAACCGATATTCTGGTAAGCATGGAAGAAGAAGAAAGTACGATACACATTATTGTCAGCAATGTGTCAGAAGAAGTAAAAGAAGCAGACTGTACGCGGATTTTTGATAAGTTTTACAGGGCAGACCATGCAAGAGGTTCTGATATTGCCGGCAACGGGCTGGGACTGTCGATTGTGCGTGAAACGGTGGAACGCAGCAAAGGAAAGGTCTGGGCAGAGTATGCACAGGGGTATTTCAGCCTGCATATCCGTCTGCCGAAAGCGTAAAAGATAAGGCTGTAGAACATAAATTACAGAAAGGAGTAAACATGTCAGTCATATTGGTAGTGGATGATGAGGAAGACATCCGGGAACTGGTTGGAATTTATCTGAAAAATGAAGGCATGCAGGTCTGTAAGGCGGCAAACGGCAAAGAGGCGCTGGAATGTCTGGAGAAAATGGATATTGATCTGGCAATTTTAGATATTATGATGGCAGATATGGACGGCATTACGCTCTGCATGGAAATCCGCAAGAAAAGTAATCTTCCGATTATTATGCTGTCGGCAAAGGATCAGGATATGGACAAGGTGCTGGGACTGACGGCGGGGGCAGACGATTATCTTGCAAAGCCGTTTAATCCCATTGAACTGGTGGCAAGGGTCAAAGCGCAGCTGCGCCGCAGTAAGGAATTTAACCACAGTGAGGCAAAAAATGTTCTGGAATATCTGGATTTATCCATGAATCTGGAAACACACCGTGTCTTTTTAAATGCAAAAGAAGTCTTTTTAACACCGAAAGAATTTGCCATTTTAGAACTGCTGTGGAAGAATAAGGGAAATGTATTTTCCACGGAACATATTTATAATACACTGTGGAGTGAGGAAGAAGCATATGATACGAATAATGTGGTGATGGTGCATATCCGGAATCTGCGCAGCAAAATTGAAAGTGATGTGAAAAATCCCCGGTATATTAAGACAGTATGGGGTGTCGGATACAAATTTTCTTAGGTTGCTTTTCTTGTTCAAAATCGGTATAATATAGCTATTATGCTTATATGAAAAAAGGTTTTCCAAAACAGATGGGAGGATTATGCAGGAGAGAGAAAAATTTCAGTCACGGCTTGGTTTTATACTGGTATCGGCAGGCTGTGCGATTGGATTGGGGAATGTATGGAAGTTTCCGTACATTTGCGGTGAAAATGGCGGGGCAGCATTTATTATGATATATCTGCTCTTTCTGGCAGTTTTAGGCTGGCCGATTCTGATGGCAGAATTTGCCGTGGGACGAGGCAGCAGACGAAGTATTGCGCAGTCATTTTCAATATTAGAATCAGAAAAGAGCAACTGGCATTGCTTTAAATGGTTCGGCATTGCAGGAAATTATCTGCTGATGATGTTTTATACCATGGTAACAGGCTGGATGATGTATTATGCGTGGCTTGCCGTATCAGGGCAGCTTGAGGCAAACAGTAAGGTGCAGAGTACGACAGAACAGTTTGCAGATATGCTGGCCAATCCGGGTACCATGATTTTATGGACAGTGATTGCAATTGCGATTGCGTTTGGCATTTGTGCGTTAGGATTGCAAAACGGTGTGGAAAAGGTGACGAAGGTCATGATGCTGCTGCTCATAACATTGATGATTGTACTGGCAGTCAACTCTGTTATGCGGGATACAACAGGTGAAGGTCTGCGTTTTTATCTGATACCGGATATTGAAAGAGCCGGTCAGAAGGGCTGGGGAAATGTAATTTTTGCGGCGATGACTCATGCATTTTTTACACTGAGTGTCGGCATGGGTTCGATGAGTATTTTCGGCAGTTATCTGGAAAAAGACCACAAGATTACAGGTGAAGCGTTAAATGTCGTGATTTTGGATACTTTGATTGCGATTATTGCGGGCATTATCATTATTCCATCCTGCTTTGCTTACGGAATTCAGCCGGATGCGGGACCGTCACTGTTATTTATCACACTGCCGAATGTATTTCGTCATATGCCGGGCGGCAGGGTATGGGAAACGCTGTTTTTCATATTTATGACATTTGCGGCACTGTCAACAGTTATTGCCGTATTTGAAAATATTATTGCGGTTACCATGGAAATCTGGAACATCGAAAGAAAAAGGGCAGTTAAAACCAACATGGTGATGCTGATGCTGCTTTCAATGCCTGCGGTTTTAGGATACAACCTGTTGTCGGGAATCCAGCCGATGGGCGCAGGCACAACGATTATGGATTTGGAAGATTTTTTGGTATCTTACAACATTCTGCCGCTTGGCGGACTGGTCTTTGTCCTGTTTTGTACAAAGAAAAACGGCTGGGGCTTTGAAAATTTCAGAAAAGAAGTCAATACCGGTGTGGGCTTTGCACTGCCGGGCTGGATTCGCGGATATATGAGTTATGTACTGCCGCTGATTATTATTTTAGTTTATCTGAAAGGCTATTATGATATGTTTAGCAGTCGTGAACCTGCGGTATTCTTATTCTGGATGCTGGTGGCAGTTGCATTTTTACTGCTGGTTATCAGCTTCTCGCTAAGAGCCGGAAAGCGTGCGGGACAGAAAAAACAGGCATAAATATATATTGGATATTTGTGTTATAATAAAATGCCGGGGATTAAAGTCCCCGGCTATGATACAGGAGGAATAAGGTAAAATGAGTGAAGCATGTACACATGACTGTGGAAACTGTAGTTCAGACTGTGGAGAACGTACAGCACCGCAGAGTTTAAATAATGCCAATAATAAAGGTGTAAAAAAGGTGATTGCGGTTGTCAGCGGAAAGGGCGGTGTCGGTAAATCGTTAGTGACATCGATGCTGGCAGTCAGCGCGGCAAAGAAGGGCTTAAAGACGGCGATTCTCGATGCGGATATTACAGGTCCGTCTATTCCGAAGTCTTTCGGTGTGCATGAAAAGGCAACCTGCGATGAGGCGGGAACGGTGATGTATCCGCCGGTTACAAAATCCGGCATTAAGCTGATGTCGTTAAATCTTCTGGTTGAAAATGAAACAGACCCGGTTATCTGGAGAGGACCGGTCATTGCAAGTGCCGTTAAGCAGTTCTGGGAAGAAGTTGACTGGGGCGATGTGGACTGTATGTTTGTAGACTGCCCGCCGGGAACAGGTGATGTGCCGCTGACGATTTTCCAGTCCCTGCCGGTGGACGGAATAGTTGTAGTGACATCTCCGCAGGAGCTGGTATCCATGATTGTCGATAAGGCAGTGAAAATGGCACAGATGATGGATATTCCGGTACTGGGCATTGTTGAAAATATGTCTTATTTTAAATGTCCGGACTGCGGCAATGTGCATTACATTTACGGAAAGAGCCATGTGGACGAAAAGGCTGCTGAGCATGGCATTGACACGGTTGCCAAGCTGCCGATGGACCCACATGTAGCCGCAAAGGTAGATGCAGGCTGTGCAGAGGACTTGGACGTATCCGAGCTGTCAGCCATTGCACAGAAAATTGAAGATATTCAGAAGTAATAAAAATGAAATGTGAAGTAGCGGAAGACCGCAACAAATCGGAATTTGTGGAGAGACTTCCTGAACTTTCCTTATTTTTCAAGGCTTTCAGCCTCTTAAATAGTGAAATGATATGTATTTTCCCTTATTTTTGCCCTTGTGAGATAATCGTGAGGGAAATAAGGGAAATTTCTTTTAGTCATTGCCTGCCACCTTGTCGAGAAGCCTTGCTGAATCACGCTTAGCTTTTCTGGTGGAGTGAGCATAGACATTCATAGTGGTACTTACATCTGAGTGTCCCGGTTTTTAGTTCTTCTTCTGCCCACATGTCCAAAAGTTCACCTACGGTAAGGTTATCTGCTTTTGCAACAAATTTATTATCTTCATAATCTTCCAGTGCCTTGCGGAGAAGTTTTTCCGTCTCACTTTTGCTTTCGGTTCCGGCATATTCTTTCTGAACCATTTTACCGCTTGCGTCCTCTACATAGAAGCGGTAGTAACATTTCTTTCCTTTCTTTCTAACAGATCCTTTTGACAAATGTGTAAAATGGAACGCTACATTGAATGCTGTGCAAAAGTCACCTCGAAAATCGTTCCCCCAGTCTTGCCTGATTTGATACAAATACTGCCATCATGTACTCTAACGATTTCACGGACAAAAGCAAGACCTAGCCCTACGCCACCCAGCTCCCGGCTTCTGGATTTATCCACACGGAAGAATGGCTCGAACACTCTCTCCCTAAGCTCCTTTGGTATTCCGCTTCCCGTATCTTCTACAGACAGATAAATATGCTTGTTTCTCTGATATGCGGTTACTGTAACCTGTCCGAGCGGATGATTATATTTGATGGCATTCTCAACCAGATTGTATACAAGCCTGTAAATAAGGATATCACTGCCTATCATAGAGGCATCCTCACATTTTCCAATCAGCTTTATATTCTTTTCCACGGCAAGAGGCTCAAGGTCTGCCAAAACCTCTTCAACAATAGCATCCAATATAATTTTATCATCCCTTCCCACCGTCTGAAGCTCACTCATGTCAAGAAGAGTCTTTACCATCCTGTTTAATTTATCATTTTGTTCCGTAACCATTTTTATGGTCTGCAAAGTGTCTGCATCATTTCCCGGGTGAGAGGCAGAATTATATAAATCAAGCTGTACCTGCATTAACGCTAATGGAGTACGCAGCTCATGTGCTGCATTTGCAGTAAACTGTCTCTGTATCTCAAATGCTTCCGACAGACGCTCAAGCATCTTATTATAAGAAATACCCAGCTGGTTCAGTTCCTTAACATTGTTTTCCTCTATTCTTGAATCAGACAGATTCTGAGCCTGTACCTCTTCAATTTTATCTGAAAACTCCCTGATTGGTCTGAGTGCATGCCCGCTTATAAAATAAGTGACGACACCTCCCAAAAGCGCCAGCAAAACCGTGATTATCAGACTGTTTCTTTTATAGTCGGCCTTATTATTGTACACCTGAATCGAAAATTCATCCGCAAACTCATCCCACTTATCGTCCGGTATGCTGATATATATTTCATCTGATTTGTTTCCTTTTTCATCCCCCTGTGACTCTACCGCATCCTGCAGAGAATCGATGTAATGCACACCATTTTTATAGACAAACATAGTCAGGCAGCCACATATAATAGCAATACACAATGTAGTAATGCACGTAAGTCTCCACTGTAGCGACATTCTTTTCATCTGTCAGACTCCTCCCGTATTTTATAGCCTTCACCTACCTTGTTCTGAATGGGATCATATCCCAGCTTCGCCTTAAGCTTTTTTCTAAGTGAAGACATATGTACCCTGATTGCTCCGCTAAAGCTGTCTGCCGTGGCATCCCACACATGCTCTATCAGCTCCTCCTGACTCACCGGTCGGCCTATATTGATAAGTAAATATTCCAAAATACCATTCTCTTTTCTTGTCAGTGGAACCGGCTCTTCCTTTGCATATGCCTCGCGTTTAATCGTATCAAACTTTATTTCTCCGCATTTAAGACATATATCATTCTGTACAAATTTCCTTCTTGTCAGGCTTCTGATACGTGCCTCAAGCTCCTGCAGATGGAATGGTTTTTCCATGTAATCATTTGCTCCTGCATCCAGTCCCTCTACCTTATCAGCAATCTGACCTCTTGCAGATAATATCAAAACCTTAGTTTCATCATTGTATTTTCTAAGCTCCTTAAGAAGCTCCATGCCATCCATCCCCGGCAGATTCAAATCCAAAACTATCAGATCATAATTTTCCGACAGTATACATTCAAGAGCCTCTTTCCCATCATAACAGGTATCCACCTCATAACCGGCAGCATACAGACTCTTTGCAACCATATCACATATTTGTTTCTCATCCTCAACAATTAATAATCTCAAAATGTTCTCCTGATTCTTAACAATAATTTTACAACCCATATTGTATAATACCAAAGTCAGCTGGTCAACAATACAACAAAAAGGAGCAACATTATGTTGAAATACCAAAAAACATGTCAAATCATTCTGCTTATCCTTGGTGTATCCATGATAAGCTATGGTGCAGTCAGAGGTGAGGCGGCTACAGTGCTTGGTAAAGCAATAAAACTATGTCTGGAGTGTGTCGGAATTGGATAAGGAGAAGAAATTACTATCAAGAAAACTGGCAAAAATACGTGGCTGGATACAGGCCGCAGCAACGCTGCTGACCAATATTCATATTCCAAATTTATTTAAGGGTAAAATATATCAGGGCAATGCAAAAATAGTATGCGTACCCGGATTAAACTGCTACTCCTGCCCTGCCGCGACAGGAGCCTGTCCAATAGGGGCATTTCAGGCAGTTGTCGGATCATCAAAATTTAAGTTTTCATACTACATAACCGGATTTTTTATTTTACTCGGTGTAACTCTCGGCAGATTTATATGTGGTTTTTTGTGCCCATTTGGATGGTTTCAGGATTTACTTCATAAAATCCCCGGAAAGAAATTATCCACAGCCAAACTAAAGCCTCTTAGATACCTAAAATATGTCATTCTTATTGTTTTCGTTATACTTCTTCCGATGCTTGTAACGAACTCCATAGGAATGGGAGACCCGTTCTTTTGCAAATATATCTGTCCTCAGGGTGTTTTAGAGGGTGCTATACCGTTATCTATTGGAAATGCTGCTATCCGTTCTGCGCTGGGAAAGCTTTTTTCTTTCAAGTGTATGATTTTAATTGCAGTGATTGTACTAAGTATCTTATTTTACAGGCCCTTCTGTAAATGGATTTGTCCGCTTGGAGCAATCTACTCATTATTTAATAAGGTCAGCCTGCTCAAAATCACCGTTGATAGCAGCAAATGTGTCGGATGCGGTCAATGCTCAAAGGCATGTAAGATGGATGTGGATGTGTGTAAGACACCGGATCACCCCGAGTGCATACGCTGCGGTGCCTGCATAAAGGCCTGTCCGAAGGACGCCATCTGCTACCGGTTTATGGGAAAATCATGTCAAAAAAATGACAACAGATAGCTATTAAACATTTTACTATTATTTTAAAGGAGAAATTACTCATGAAAAACAAATTATCATTTATTTCTATTTTTACACTCTGCATAGCATTATCACTTACAGCATGTGGCGTAAAGCAAGCTTCCACAACAGATTCTAAGAACACTCAGACTGAAGCCGGCTCAGAAGCATCCGGCAAATCAGATTCCAGGCTTGATGATTTATATCAGCAGGAAAATCAGCTTTTTGCAGATCACGCTGCTGTGTGGAACAAGGCATTTGGCATGATGAACAAAAGTGACGCCAATCCAAACGGAAATTATGCTGATTATCTTGCCGGTACCGTAGAATCAAACAAGAATTCATTCACAGACGATGAGCTTAAAACACTTAATGAGGATATTGAAACCATACGAAAAATCGAGGAACAGATAGCAGAGCTTGAAAACAAAAATACATCATCAGACGATAACAAGAAGGACAGCTCTAAAGCCTCATCTGTATTCAGTGATTTTTCCGGTGAGGATTTTGATGGCAATAAGGTTGATGACAGCCTGTTTTCCGGTAATGCAGTAACAGTCGTCAATTTCTGGTTTACCGGCTGCAAACCATGTGTCGCTGAATTATCCAAGCTTAACGAATTAAATGATGCTATCAAATCAATGGGCGGAGAAGTTGTTGGCATCAACACTGAGACCTTCGATGGCAATAAAACAGCTATCAAAGAGGCTGCCTCTGTTCTTGAAAGCCAGGGTGTCAAATATCGTAATCTGTCAATTGACTCCTCTAGTGCTGCCGGTAAATATGCCTCAGAAATCATGGCCTTTCCAACAACTATACTTGTTGACAGAAATGGCAATATTGTAGGCGAACCAATGCTCGGCGGAATTGATAACAAGGACAACTATGATGCCCTTATGAAGCAGATTCAGTCTGTAATTGATGCAGACAGCACAAATAAATAGAGGTCTGCATAAAAAAAGCTCCTGTGCATTGCACAGAGAGCTTTTTTTGAACATTACTATAATGTTGAAGTAAAAGCTGAGGAAATGGCTAAGAAGTATGATTGTCCCTTTGTGGATAATGAAATGCCTTATGGCAGAGGTCCGCAGGGACATCCGGTGATCGTGGATTATTTCTATCATGAGGAAATCCGAGGGTCAGAAAATACAGGAAAAAGAAATTGTTAAATAAAACCTTAAATAGAACTAAAAACAGTAGGTGTCTTTTCAAATTACAATGGAGGGGAGATATATTTTGGCATTGACGAATTATGTTAAAAATGTTATTTAGTGTTGCATTTCCACATAGACTATGATATAGTGAACATATGAACAGGTATTCATATGTTCATAAGATAATAACAGGAGGCGTTCAGACGTGAATACCGAGGAAAATAAGGCTCTGGAAGCAGAGGCAGAATGTTGTGAAAGTTTTCAAGTGCATAGTGATATGGTAGAGGCCGTGCGGTGTCATATGCCGGAAGATGAGCTGCTGGACAGTATTTCAGATACCTTTAAGGTATTTGGCGATAAGACGAGAATTAAAATACTGTATGTATTGCATACATGTGAGCTCTGTGTATGTGATATTGCACAGCTTCTGGATATGAACCAGTCGGCGATTTCCCACCAGCTGCGTGTGTTAAAGCAGGCAAAGCTGATTAAAAGCAGACGGGAAGGCAAATCTGTATTTTACTCGCTTGATGACTCTCATGTGCGAATGATTTTAAGCATGGGTATGGAACATGCAAAAGAACAAATATTATAATAAAAAGTAGAAAGGTGGAAAAAGTTATGAAAAAGAAATTTAAGTTACAGGATTTAGATTGTGCAAACTGCGCAGCAAAAATGGAGGATGCAATTAAGAAGATTGACGGTGTACAGGATGCAACTGTAAGCTTTATGACTCAGAAGATGACAATAGAAGCAGATGATGCACGCTTTGATGACATCATGAAGGAAGTTGTATCTGTATGTAAGAAAGTAGAACCGGATTGCGTTATTTTAATGTAGGAGTTGCGTATGACAGATAAGCAGAAAAAAGTTTTATACCGTATTATTGCTACAGCACTGCTGTATGCGGTGCTGCTTGTAATGGAACACATCGTAAAGCCTGCCTTTATGGAACAGTGGTATGTGACACTGGTATTATTTTTGATTCCGTATTTTGTAATCGGCTGGGACATTATGTACAAAGCCGTGAGAAATATATCACACGGACAGGTATTTGATGAAAATTTCCTGATGCTGATTGCAACAATCGGCGCGTTTGTGGTCGGAGAATATTCCGAAGGTGTTGCGGTAATGCTGTTTTATCAGGTCGGTGAACTGTTCCAGAGTTATGCAGTCAACCGTTCCAGACAGTCTATTACGCAGTTAATGGACATTTGTCCGGAATATGCCAATTTGGAAGAAGACGGCAAAGTCAGTCAGGTTGACCCGGATGATGTAGAAGTCGGCAGTATTATTGTTGTAAAGCCGGGTGAGCGTGTGCCGCTTGACGGGATTGTCATCGAGGGTGAATCCATGGTGGATACTTCATCCCTGACCGGTGAATCCGTGCCGCGCCGGGTGGCAAAAGACAGTGAGATTATCAGTGGCTGTGTGAATGGCAGTGGGCTGTTGCGTGTAAAGACGACAAAAGAGTTTGATGATTCTACCGTTACAAGAATCCTTGAACTTGTTGAAAATGCAAGCAGTAAGAAGGCAAAGGCAGAAAACTTTATTACAAAGTTTGCAAAATATTATACGCCGGTCGTTGTAATCGGTGCGCTGCTTCTGGCAGTGATTCCGCCGATAATCTTTGGTGGAAATTTCTTTGACTGGTTACAGAGAGCCTGCATTTTTCTTGTAATTTCATGCCCGTGTGCCCTGGTTATTTCAGTGCCGCTTAGTTTCTTTGGCGGAATCGGTGCGGCATCTGCGTCCGGTATTTTAGTAAAGGGCGGAAATTATCTGGAAGTGGCAGCAGATTTGGATACGATTGTATTTGATAAGACCGGTACGTTGACAAAGGGTGAATTTGAGGTCAATGAACTGCTGACGGCAGACGGCGTGTCCGAGGCGGAACTGCTTGAAGCTGCCGCATATGCGGAAAATTTTTCAGACCATCCGATTGCTGCTTCCATTAAGCGTGCATTTGCAAAGGAAGGAAATGAAATTGCCGCAGAACGTATTTCTGATGTAAAGGAAGTGGCAGGTCACGGTATCCGCATCCTGCTTGACGGTGCAGAAGTATTTGCGGGAAATGAAAAGCTGTTAAGTGACAACAGCATTGCGGCAGTACCGACTGAAAAGCCGGGAACGGTTGTTTATGTGGCAAAGAGCGGCAGCTATATGGGCTGTGTCATTATTTCAGATACGATTAAGCCGGAAGCAAGGCAGGCAATTAAGAGCTTAAAGCAGGCAGGTGTAAAGCAGACGGTTATGCTTACGGGCGACCGCAAAAAAGCGGGCGAAGCCGTTGCAAAGGAACTTGGAATCGATACGGTTTATACCCAGCTTTTACCGGCAGATAAGGTGGCAAAGGTTGAGGAACTGTTAGCACAACACACGGATGGAAAAGGCAAGGTTGCCTTTGTCGGTGACGGTATTAACGATGCGCCGGTGCTTTCCAGAGCGGATATTGGTATTGCAATGGGCAGTATGGGTTCCGATGCGGCGATTGAAGCGGCGGATATTGTGCTTATGGACGATGACACCACAAAGATTGCCAAGGTTGTAACAATCGCAAGAAAGACCCTTGTGATTGTAAGACAGAACATTGTATTTGCGCTGGCAGTTAAGGCATTTATCCTGATTCTCGGTGCATTCGGACTTGCCAATATGTGGGAAGCGGTATTTGCAGATGTCGGTGTATCTGTGATTGCGATTTTAAATGCGATGCGTATGCTGCGTGTAAAATAAAGCTTTCATTAAGCTTCAATTAAACTTTAATAAAGTTTGTGTTCTTTTCCATACATCTATTGCACAACGAAAGAAAGTGTATTATAGTGTAACCTCGAACAGGAAAAATGGAGGAAAAGAACAATGAGAAATTTTAAGAAGCTTGCACTTGTTGGTGCATTTGCAGTAGTAACAGCATTTTCCGTAACAGCATGCGGTTCATCAAACGGCACTACACAGGAAGCAACAACTGTTGACAGCCAGGCAGAACAGGACAGCAAGAGAGCAGCTTACAGAGAAGAACAGTCAAGACTTGCAGAGTCTAAGGCAGCAGCTGCTGCAGAAGCAGAAGGCACAGCAACAGAAGCTGCAAAGTAATATAAATAAAATCGGCGGACAGCCGGAACAGGGGACAGTCCTGCGCAGTGGCGTGGGGCTGTCCCTTGTTGTATTATAGAGATATATTTAGTGAAAAATATTACAGATGAAAAGAGATTTTTGAAATAATGGTGGTAATTATAATATTGTCTAAAAATATAGAATGAAAATATTAATAGTTTGACAAAAATAAGACGTAATGATATAGTTATAATAAAGAATTAATTTGTAATGATAATCTTAATCTATACAATTTTAATAATTACGTTAAATTATAGAGTTTAAGGTTATTTATTTTAGGAGGGGGGGTGAAAGAGAAAATTATGCATGAGGCACTTGCAGACTAACGAATTGATTGAAAGAACAGGGGGTACTAATTATGAAAAGATTATTAGCAGTAGTTTTAGTTTGTAGTTTAGTGTTGTCGATGTCCACAATATCGGTTAAAGCTGATGATAATGTTGAACAGAAAGCAATGCAAATTTATCAGGAAATGCTTGAGGAGAGTGGATTGATAACATCAAATCAAAGCATTGTGTTAAAGGACAGCCAAGAAGCACAATACGGTATTAATACCTACGTAGCAGATAGTGAGGAACAAGCATTTTCTAATATAGTGGCATACATTGAAGAGGACGGGATTTTAGAAGATGCTTATTCGGTTATTTATAGGAGTGTAGCAACAGGGAAAACAGCCGAATTATCAAATTCAAGCATAATGGGATTTACACTTACCGTTTATTATGATTATTATTATCCACAAGATAATGGTTACACAGACCCATATTACAGACACGGGGCGTTAGAGGTTCAAGCGAGTATGAATCCAATGATATCCAGTGTGGGTGATTTTAATTGCGTATACTTGTCACGGGGAGTAGAAACCAATTCTGAAGGAAACTGGTCAGGAGATTTTGTTTCGTGTGAATCAAGGGTGAGTGCGGATACTTTGCATAAAAAAGATTACTATTATGTTCGTTCAGGAGATTGTGGGAATCCATATCTTTGGAAATTTGGAAGTACAGTGGAAAATGGATGCGCATTTTCAGGAATAGCATACAGTTTTTCTTTTGGTGGAAGAACATATAGTGATACAATGGTAATTTTGTACGATACAACTCAGGATTTTTTTGATTTTACGGATTTTGACTGGGGGATTTAATTAAAATGAGTTACATAGGTACTGTATAAAATATGTTTTGGTATGATAAGATGTTTTATACAGTACCGTCTAAGGTGCACGTTAAGACAGGGGGTAATAAAAATGAAAAAAAAAATTGGTTTGGCAGTGATATCAATACTCATTTGCGGTTTTGCTTTTGCCGGTTGTGCAGGAAAGAATGATACAGATGTGGCAAAAACTTCGCAGACAGAAAACACACAGACAGCGTATCAATGGGATACAACATTGAAAGGAAGTCTGTTTATCAGTGATAATCAATTTGGATATAAAGGTTATTCAAAGAATGTAAAATATTCGGAAATCTTTACGGAAGCAGATGATGTAAAGAAGAATACAACAGGTGCAAATAAGTACAGTGCGACGGTTCGTGAAGCACAGAAGTTTTCCGATTTTTCAACAGGAAATGTAGCTGAAAAATATATTTTTTCTACGGAAGATGATTTGTTAAATGCAGTTGTTGTTATCTTAACACCGGACAGTGGAGAAGCGTGGAGCAATTTTAATGAAAGGGCGGCAGAAGCATTTCAGACAGTTTTTGCGGGAAAAACGATTCAAAAACAGGAATCTACAGCAAAGGAAGACGGAATTGCAATTATGGGAAACTGGCAGGTAAAAGATGACAGTGGGAACAGTATTACGATAGAATTTGGCAGTGAAATAGATATTACGGTAAAGTTTAACTAAGCCGGAAAATAAGGGGACAGTCCTGCGCAGTGGCGTGGGGCTGTCCCTTGACTTTGCCTGTAAAAATATGGTACTATATACATTGTCTGCGGGTATGGCGGAATTGGCAGACGCGCCAGATTTAGGTTCTGGTGGGAGACCGTGCAGGTTCAAGTCCTGTTACCCGCATTAAAATAATAATCAGGTGTGATAAAGGCAGCGGTATCGAAATATAAAGATGCCGCTGTTTTGTTATTTTAAAAACTTATAAAAAGTTTATAGATTTATCCGGTAAAAAGTGGATTTTTGACTTGAAATATAGTAGTATATGTAATATAGTATTTAATACTATGTAATGCGGATTAGCATTACATGATATGAAGTTAATGTGATACACGGAAATGAGGATGAATTATGGAATATAAAATTATAGCAGACGGGGCATGTGATCTTTACGGTGAAAATGCAGATAAAATCGGAGTTCAGATTGTACCGTTTTATGTTGCGTTTGAGGAAAATGTATATAAAAAAGAGGGTGCGGAAATTGAAGTCCGCCACTTCTATAAAGAAATGGTAGAAAATCCGACGGTTTTCCCAAAGACATCCATGCCGTCCGTACAGGACTATGTAGATGTTTTTACACCGATTGTTAAAGCAGGCGAGGGCGTGCTTTGTATCTGTATTACCACGAAGTTCAGCGGCTCTTATAATTCAGCGGTCAATGCCAGAAATATGCTTTTGGAAGATTATCCGGATGCAAAGATTGAAGTGATTGATTCTACATTAAATACGGTTGAGGAAGGAATTTTTGTCAGGGAAGCTGCGCGGATGAAAGCGGCAGGACTTTCGCTGGAAGAAAGTGTGCAGGCACTGGAACGGATTAAATCAACCGGCAGAATTATCTTTACGGTAGGCAGTCTGGATTATCTGATTCACGGCGGAAGAATCGGCAAGGTGCTTGGCGGTGCGGTCAATATGCTCGGCATTAAGCCGATGATTGTCATGCAGGACGGCGAGATTTTCTCAAGCGGCATGGCAAGGGGCAGAAAGAAATCCATTGACAAACTGCTCGTGCAGATTAAAGAGCATTTTACGAAAAACAACATCAATGCCAATGATTATGAAATTGTGGTGGGTTACGGTTATGACTATGATGAAGCGGTGTCCTTCAGGGACAGACTGCTGGAATCCGTGAAAGAATATTCGGATATTACATCAATCGACATTTATCAGATAGGTGCAACAGTCGGCGTGCATACAGGACCGTATCCACTGGGTGTCGGACTGTTAAAGAAATATGATGCGTAAGGTAGAAAATGCATACCGATAACCGAAAGGCATATCGGGCAGAACGAACAAAACAGGCAGTGCCGCAGGAGAATTCTAAAAAGAAAAGTCCTGCGGCACTTTTTGTATAAAAGAAGACTGGACAACCATGCTTTCGGGTGCTATACTCACATTGCAAACAAATATATAACAAACAATGAAATATATAACACAAGGAGATTATTATGGAACTGGCGTTGATTACAGTGAAACAGGTGGTTGTTTTATTTATTTTGATTTTTGCGGGATTTGTCTGCGTAAAGACCAAAGCGGTTAAAATGGAAGGGAAAAAAGCATTTTCGGATTTACTCTTATATCTGATTGTACCGGCAATGGTTATCAATTCGTATATGATGGAATTTAATATTGACATTCTCCATAATCTCTTGAAAGCGTTTGAACTTAGTATTTTACTGCTGCTTATCGGACTTTTTATTACGCTGGCATTGACGGCAAAGCACAAAAGTCCCGATTTGCCGATTATGCGGTTTGCCTGCATTTTTTCCAATGCGGCATATATGGGATTTCCACTGATTCAGGCGCTGTTTGGCTCGGAAGGACTGCTTTATGCCAGCGCATTTGTGACGGTTTATAATATTTTACTGTGGACGGCCGGATACGGCATTGTCAGTAAAAAGGTTCGTGCAAAAGAGGTTTTGCGTACAATCTTTACCAATCCGGTGCTGATTTCAGTTGTGGCAGGACTGCTTATTTATCTGTGTCAGATTCCTGTGCCGGACATTATAAAACAGCCGGTCAGTCTGGTTGGCAATATGAATACACCGCTGTCGATGTTTATTACAGGCATGATTATTGCGGGAAGTGACGTAAAAGGACTGGTTTATAATAAAAATATATGGTATATTATTCTGGTGCGTCAGCTGGTGATTCCGGCGGTGTGCTTTGGCGTATTTTCGCTGTTTCATGTGACAGGCATGGCGGCGCAGGTGGTACTTTTGCTGGAAGCCTGCCCGAGCGCGGCGATTACGTCTGTGTTTGCAGTGCAGTTTGGGTATGATGAAAATCTGGCGGCAGGAGCAGTGGTTATCACTACATTTTTTAGTATCCTGACACTGCCGGTCTGCGCAATGCTGCTGACAGCTTAAATAAAAGGAAATGGAGATAGAAACAAGAGATGAAATCAAAATGGAAACTATTTTTTCCGTGCTATTTTGCATTTTTTGTAAATGGCGCGATGGTGCTTCTGGTAGGGGCAATTCTGCCATATCTGATTGAAGAAGCGGGTATCAGCTACAGTGTGGCGGGCGGACTGCTCTCCGCATTTGCAATCGGAAATCTGCTGGCAAGCTTTGTCAATCCTCCGCTTGCGGGTAAAATAGGCAGAAAGGCAACGATTGTGAGCATGTCGGCACTGATTCCGCTGATGTGGCTTATCATTACATGGATTCCGCCGGTGCCGGTATTATATGCGGCATTTGTACTGCTTGGTATTGGCAGGGGTTCGGTCAGCATTATCAACAATGCGGTTGTCAACGATAATTCGGATGGAAAACCGGCGGCGTTAAATCTTTTGCATATGACATTTGCAGTCGGTGCATTTTTATCGCCGTTTTTAACATCACTGTATATCGGTGCAGGCATGGGCTGGCGTGCGGTTGCGTACACGGTTGTTACAGGTTCGGCGCTTGCCTGCCTGTTTTATGCATTGATGGAGCTGGATTATAACTGGCCGAAGGAATCCAAAAAGGCACAGCAGGAAAATAAGGAGCAGTCGAAAGAAACATTTTATAAAAATCCTGTATTTTATATTATGGGATTTCTACTGTTTTTGTATCTGGGACTGGAAAACTGTGTCAACGGCTGGTTTGTAACGTATTTTAAGAGTATGGGCATTATGAGCAGTGCGTATGCGACAAATCTTGTATCTGTCACATGGATTATGGTAATGCTCGGAAGGCTGCTTACGGCAAAGCTTTCCACAAAAATTGATAAAAATAAGCTGATTTTTTCATATTGTATTGCTACAGCCGCATTTTTTATCCTGTTATTAGCGACACACAATCTTGCAGTCATTACCGTAGCGATTGCGGGACTCGGATTTTTCTTTGCGGGCATTTATCCGACCAGCGTATCCAGCGCCGGTGCGGTATTGAAAGGCTCAAACACAGGAATGTCCATGTTTCTTGCGATTGCAGCACTCGGCGGTATCGTAACACCGCAGATTGTCGGCGTGCTGGCAGATTCTTTTGGCATGACGGCGGCAATTTTGGTGCTGTTGTTTAATGCGGCAGGCATGTTTGTATTGTCATTGGTGAATTTAAAGGTAAACAGTAAAAGCAGACTGTTTTGATGACAGATGAGAAATCGCCTGCGCGAATTTCTCATCGTCACTTCGCGATATAAAATCACTCAGTATGGAGGGTATATGGAATATAAAATTGAAAATGAATTTTTAGAGGCGGTGGTTTGCAGTAAGGGCTGCGAACTGGTTTCCGTAAAGACCAAAAAGGACGGCGCAGAGCATATCTGGCAGGGGGATCCCGATGCGTGGAAGCGCCATGCGCCGGTGCTGTTTCCGTTGGTCGGAAAGTATAAGGACAACAAAACAGAATATCAGGGAAAGACGTATGAAATGTCCCAGCACGGTTTTGCACGGGATATGGAATTTGTACCGGTGTCAAAGACGAAAGATTCGATTGTGATGAATTTAACAGATACCAAGGAAACACTTGAAAAGTATCCGTTTCATTTTGAATTACAGTGCAGTTTTACGTTAAAGGGCAGCAGTATTGAAGCAGGATGGAAGGTCATCAATTCCGATGCGGAAACGATGTATTTCAGCATTGGCGGACATCCGGCATTTATTTGTGACGACAGACAGTCGATGGCAGGCTGTGAGGTGGTTTTTGGGACGAAAAAGCCGGCATTATCCTATAAGCTGTTAAATGAAGACGGTTTGGTGGAAAATGAAGCGCATGAAATGAAGCTGGATGAAAGCAAAGTCACCGTCACGGAAGACTTTTTTGACAAAGACGCATATATTTTTGAAAACAGCGGCTGTCGGGAAGTTTCAATTCAGGCAGACGGTAAAGCGGCTGTCACCGTGACCTTTGATGCGCCGGTATTCGGGCTGTGGTCGCCGGTCGGTAAAAAAGTGCCGTTTATCTGCATTGAGCCGTGGTACGGCAGAGCCGATGCGGCGGATTTTGACGGAAACCTTCAAAAACGTGCATGGCAGAATGAATTAGAACCGGGAAAAATTTTTGAAAAAGCGTATACAATCGCATTTTAAGTATATAATAAATACAAGGCAAAGGCAGAATTGTAAAGAAATATTTACGGTTCTGCCTTTTTTTTGTGCAAAATACACTAAAAACGGTCAAAATTTTTGCGGTTTTGGCTGATTGATTTTGACTGAATTTGACGGTATAATCAGATTAACAAAAGGAACAGTGAATGAACAATTAAAAAGGCAGCGCAGGACGTTTGCAGAATGGAGAAGAATATGATTTATACAGTGACGTTGAACCCTTCGCTGGATTATATCGTTTCTGTAGAGCATTTTAAACTGGGGCTGACAAACAGAACCGGTTTTGAACAGATTCTGCCGGGTGGCAAAGGCATTAATGTGTCAATTGTGTTAAAGAATCTCGGAATTGCCAGTACGGCACTGGGATTTACGGCAGGCTTTACAGGGGATGAAATTATCCGTGAACTGGAAAATACCGGAATTTCACAGGAGTTTATCCGGCTGGAGGAAGGCATTTCAAGAATTAATGTAAAGTTAAGGTCCATTGACGGAACGGAAATCAATGGCAGAGGCCCTGAGATTAAAAAGGAACGGTTAAAGGAACTGACGGACCGGCTGTGCCGGTTACAGCGGGGCGATGTATTATTTTTGTCCGGCAGCATTCCCGTATCGGTGCCGGAAAATATTTACAGCACGATTATGCAACAGTTGAAAGACAAAGGTGTGATGATTGTTGTTGATGCGACAAAAGATTTACTGATGAATGTACTTCCATATCACCCATTTTTAATTAAACCCAATAATCATGAATTAGGAGAAATATTTGGCGTAGAATTAAAGACAAGGCAGGAAGTTGTGCCATACGGAAAGAAACTTCAGGAACTTGGCGCGGAAAATGTACTGATATCCATGGCAGGAGAAGGGGCTGTACTGATTACAAAGCACGGTGCGGTTTACAAAAAGGAAGCACCGGAAGGAAAACTGGTAAACGGCGTTGGTGCAGGGGATTCTATGGTGGCAGGATTTATGGCAGGATGGCTTGAAAAACAGGATTATGAATATGCATTTCATATGGGGATGGCGGCAGGAAGCGCCAGTGCATTTTCAGAAAATCTGGCGACAAAAGCAGAAATTCAGGCAGTATATGAGCAGGTAACAAGGATAAATTTACAGGAACAGACAGGAGGGATTTTATGAGAATTACGGATTTACTTGATGCAAGAAGCATTTCCTTACAGGCAGCACCGGGGAATAAGGAAGAAGCACTCAATCAGGCAGTAGAACTGATGACACAGCGGGGAAATATTTCAGATAAAGCAGCATACCGCAGACAGGTTGGGGAACGTGAAAAGGAAAGTACAACGGGAATTGGTGAAGGCATTGCGATTCCACATGGGAAATGTGCAGCGGTATCTGCTCCGGGACTGGCAGCGATGGTGATTCCGGGCGGTGTGGATTTTGATTCGTTAGACGGAGAACCGGTTACACTACTGTTTTTGATAGCAGCACCCGATACAGAAGACAATATCCATCTGGATGTACTCGGTAAGCTGTCCATGCTGTTAATGGATGAAGAATTTACACAGCGGTTACGCGGTGCGGGCAGTGTAGAAGAATTTATAAAAATTATTGACGAAGCAGATGAAGAAAAAGCGGGAATTGAAGAACGGCTTGAAACAGCAGGAGAAACCAAAAAGAGCAGTGAAGGCGGCGTAAAGATTCTGGCAGTAACATCCTGCCCGACAGGAATTGCACATACGTACATGGCAGCAGAGGGGCTTGAAAAGGCGGCAAAAGGGAAAAACTGCACGATTAAAATCGAAACGCGGGGTTCGGGCGGTGCTAAAAATGTGCTGACAGAACAGGAAATCAAGGAAGCCGATTGTATTATCGTGGCGGCAGATGCCAAAGTGCCGATGACACGTTTTAACGGCAAAAAAGTGATTGAGTGTCCGGTATCAGACGGTATCAGTAAGGCAGATACATTAATTGACCGGGCAATAAAGGGGGACGTTTCCATATACCATACGGGGGAAGAAGAGCAGGATACAAAAAATGAAGCAAAAGGCGGGATTGCACATCAGATTTATACACAGTTAATGAACGGTGTATCACATATGCTTCCATTCGTAGTCGGTGGCGGAATCTTAATTGCCATTGCATTTTTAATTGATGGTCTGTGTGTGGATGTCGGTGCATTGACCGCAGAACAGCGTTCTAATTTCGGTACGATTACACAGGCGGCAGCACTGTTTAAAGGTATCGGTGGTGTTGCCTTCGGATTTATGCTTCCGGTGCTGGCAGGGTATATCGGCATGGCAATCGGGGACAGACCGGCACTGGCAGTCGGTTTTGTCGGCGGCATGATGGCGGCAAACGGAAAATCGGGATTCCTTGGCGCACTGGTTGCAGGCTTTGCGGCAGGATACATTATTCTGGGACTGAAAAAGCTTTGTGTGAAACTGCCGGAAACAATTGAAAAACTGACACCGGTATTGATTTATCCGGTAGCGGGTATTTTAATCATTGGACTGCTTATGCAGTTTATTGTAGAACCGGTGATGGGCGGCATTAATACCGGATTAAACAGTGCGTTAACCGGCATGAGCGGCACAAGCAAGATAGCACTCGGATTTATTCTTGGCGGCATGATGGCGGTTGATATGGGCGGACCGTTTAACAAAGCGGCATATGTATTTGGTACGGCCTCCATTATTGCAGGCAACTATGATATCATGGCGGCAGTTATGATTGGCGGTATGACACCGCCGTGTGCAATCGCACTGGCAACGATGTTGTTCCCGAACAAGTTTACAAAGCAGGAGCGGGAAGCAGGACCGACCAACTTTATTATGGGACTGGCATTTATTACCGAAGGTGCAATTCCTTATGCAGCATCCGACCCACTGCATGTCATACCGGCATGTGTCATTGGTTCGGGGATTGCAGGAGCAATGTCTATGGCATTCAAATGTACACTGATGGCACCGCACGGCGGCATCTTTGTCGTACCGGTAATCGGGAATCCGTGGATGTATCTGATTGCACTGGTTGTCGGAATGGCGGTTTCAACGGTGTTACTCGGAGTATTAAAGAAAAAGGTAAGATAAATGTGCCTACAGAAAAGAAAGGTGGTATATTATGAAAGAATTTCAGTACACAATTACAGATCCGGAAGGGATTCATGCAAGACCGGCAGGAGAGCTGGTTAAGGCGGCAAAGGCATTTACAAGCAGTATTAAGATTGTAAAAGACGGAAAAGAAGGCGACTGCAAAAAGATTTTTACGGTTATGGCACTGGCAGTAAAAAAAGATAATGAAGTGACAATCCGTATTGAAGGTGAAGACGAAGATGCCGCATTTACGGCAATGGAAAAATTCATGAAAGAAATACTTTGATTTAAAGTGTGCGGATTAAGGAGGTGCGGCGATGCGTGTATATAGTGGAAAAAGTGTTTTTGGCGGCATTGCAATCGGAACGATACAGGTTTATAAAAAAGGGGAGCAGCAGGTCAAAAGAAGAAAGATTGAAGATGTTCCCGCAGAAATCAGACGGTATCGCACGGCAAAGCAGACAGCGTTAGAACAGCTTCAGAATCTGTATGACAAAGCGTTAAAAGAAGTCGGGGAAGCCAATGCGGCAATTTTTGAAATCCATCAGATGATGTTAGAAGATGACGACTACAATGAATCTGTAGAAAATATCATTGAAACGCAGAGGGTCAATGCAGAATATGCCGTCGCCGTAACCGAAGATAACTTTGCGCAGATGTTTGCTTCCATGGAAGATGAATATATGCGTGGAAGGGCGGCTGACGTGCGGGACATTTCCGAGCGGCTGGTATCGGTGTTGAGCGGAAACGCAGGCGGCGGTGTGCAGACCGAAGAACCGGTCATTATTGCGGCACAGGACCTTGCACCGTCAGAAACCGTGCAGATGGATAAGCAGAAGGTGCTTTCCTTTGTGACAATAGACGGTTCTATGAATTCCCATACGGCGATTCTTGCAAGAACCATGGGAATCCCGGCACTTGTCGGTGCATCAGTTCCGCTTGACGATACGATTGATGGCAGGCTTGGCATCGTAGACGGAGTCAGCGGCGTGCTTTATGTAGAGCCGGATGAGGAAACACTGGCGCAGATGAAAGAAAAGCAGGCACAGCAGGAAGAACAGAAGCGGCTTCTTGAATTATTAAAAGGCAGGGAAAATAAGACGTTAGACGGAAAGACCATACAGCTGTATGCCAATATCGGAAACAGCAAAGATCTGGCGGCTGTGCTTCAAAATGATGCAGGGGGTATTGGATTATTCCGCAGTGAATTTATCTATCTGGAGCGGGAAGATTTTCCGACGGAGGAAGAACAATTTCAGATTTATAAGACGGTTGTGCAGACAATGGCAGGAAAACGTGTTATTATTAGAACACTGGATATCGGCGCAGATAAACAATGTGAATATTTTCACATGGATAAAGAGGACAATCCGGCAATGGGGTGCCGCGCAATCCGCATCTGTCTGACACGTCCGGAAATTTTTAAAACACAGCTGCGGGCATTGTTTCGGGCAAGCGCCTTTGGAAAACTGGCAATTATGTATCCGATGATTACCAGTGTGAAAGAAGTGCGGGCAGTTAAACAGATTGTTTCAGAGGTAAAAGAAGAATTAGACCGGCAGGGTATTGAATACAACACACCGGAGCAGGGCATCATGATTGAAACTCCGGCGGCAGTTATGATTAGTGATGAGCTGGCAAAAGAAGTTGATTTTTTTAGTATCGGAACGAATGACCTGACACAGTATACACTGGCAATTGACCGTCAGAATACAAAACTGGAAGCATTTTACGATGCACATCATCCGGCAGTTTTAAAGATGATTGAAATGACGATTGCCAATGCACATAAGGCAGGAATCTGGGCGGGTATCTGCGGCGAACTGGGAGCAGATACACAGCTTACGAAAGAATTTCTTGCAATGGGAGTTGATGAACTCTCTGTTTCACCGGCAAAAATTCTGCCGGTGAGAAAGGTTATTCTGGAAACAGATGTAGAAGCATACCGCAGAAGAAAGCAGGAGTAGTCATGTTGACAGAACAGCGTTATGAAATGATATTAAATCTGCTGGAAGAAAACAAAAGTGTTACCGTAACACAGATTAAGGAACTGCTTCATATTTCAGAGTCTACGGCACGCCGGGACATTACGGCACTGCATCAGGCAGGAAAGCTGATAAAGGTTTTCGGTGGCGCAGTGGCGCTGGAGGGTGAAGTGATTTCAAGGGAACCAACCGTACAGCAGAAGGAAAATGTAAACAAAGAACAGAAAATACGCATTGCAAAGTATGCGGCATCGCTGATTGAGCCGGATGATTTTGTGTTTATTGATGCGGGAACAACCACGGCATATATGATTGACTATATTACACAGAGAAATGCCACGTATGTGACCAATGCAGTATTACATGCGAGAAGACTTGCCGCGGCGGGATTCCGTGTGTTTTTAACCGGCGGCGAGTTAAAGGGCAGTACGGAGGCACTGATTGGAACGGAAGCAGTCGGAGCATTACAGCGGTATCATTTTGTCAAAGGCTTTTTCGGTGTAAACGGTATCACCTTAAAATGCGGCTTTACGACACCGGATATTCATGAAGCATCGGTGAAGAAAGCAGCGGTGGCACAGTGCCGTAAATGCTACATACTGGCAGATTCGGAAAAATTCAACCGTGTCAGTCCGGTGACCTTTGCACCGTTTTACGGTGCAAAGATTATAACGGACAGCATTCCAATGGAATATGCGGAGTATAAAAACATTGTAAAATGCGGGTAAAGCCGAAGAATCTTAAATAAAAATATCTTCCGGAATCAGAATATAAAGCTGGTTCCGGAAATTTTTTTATAAATGAATTGTATGCAATTGAGAACTGTACAAAAACGTACCGGATGTTGTATGATAAAAGCAGTTTGTTACAGAAAACAACGCAGTCAAAAACGGCAGAGAGAGAGGTCATCATGAGCAGATATACAAAAAATGATATTTTCAGAATGGTAGAGGAAGAAGACGTTGAGTTTATCCGTTTACAGTTTACGGATATTTTCGGCGTGTTAAAAAATATTGCAATTACGTCCAGCCAGCTTGAACGTGCATTAAATAACCAGTGTATGTTTGACGGCTCGGCAGTGGAAGGCTTTGTGCGGATTGAAGAATCTGATATGTATTTGTATCCTGATTATGACACATTTGAAATCTTTCCGTGGCGTCCGCAGCAGGGAAAGGTCGCAAGACTGATTTGCGATGTCTATACGGTGGACGGAAAGCCGTTTCAGGGTGACCCGCGAAACGTTTTAAAGAGAGCAATTCAGGAAGCTGCTGATATGGGTTATGTCTTTGATGTCGGACCGGAATGTGAATTTTTCTTATTCCATACTGATGATAATGGACTGCCGACAACGCTGACCCATGAAAAGGGTGGTTATTTTGATTTAGGTCCGATTGATTTGGGTGAAAATGTAAGACGTGATATGATTCTGACACTTGAAGATATGGGCTTTGAAATCGAAGCTTCCCACCACGAGGTTGCGCCGGCACAGCACGAGATTGACTTCCGCTATGATGAAGCGTTAATTACGGCGGATAACATTATGACCTTTAAACTGACGGTCAAGACGATTGCTAAAAGACACGGTCTGTATGCAACCTTTATGCCAAAACCGAAATACGGCATCAACGGTTCGGGCATGCATGTCAATATGTCCCTTGCAACATTGGACGGCAGAAATATTTTTACAGATGAAAATGATGAACGCGGACTCTCGGAAGATGCGTATCATTTTATTGCGGGACTGATGGCGCATGCAAAGGGCATGACGGCAATTACCAATCCATTGGTCAATTCTTATAAAAGACTGGTACCTGGCCACGAAGCGCCGGTTTATATCGCATGGTCGTCTGTTAATAGAAGTCCGTTAATCCGTATCCCTGCAGGCAGGGGCGAAACAACCCGTGTGGAATTAAGAAGTCCGGATCCGGCAGCCAATCCGTATCTTGTACTGGCGGCATGTCTTTCGGCAGGCTTGGACGGTATTAAAAGAAAGCTTACCGTGCCGGACAGCGTAGACTGCAATATTTTTGAGATGACACAGGAGGAACGTGATAAGGCAGGCATTGAAAAGCTGCCGGAAAATCTTTACGAAGCTATACAGTGCATGCAGGAAGATAAAGTCATCTGTGATGTTTTAGGAGAACACATTGTATCCAAATACGTCGAAGCCAAGTTAAAAGAGTGGAATGATTACCGCACCCGGGTTTCCCAGTGGGAATTAGATGAATACCTGTACAAGTTCTAAGCAGGAATAAAGACAGCCAATACAGTAAAAACGGAGGAAAGGAAAATGGCAACACTGATTGTAGCATTTCCTAAGTTAGAAGAAGCAAAAGCTGTCAGAAATCTGCTGGTCAGGAGAGGTTATGAAGTCGCTTTGGCATGTACATCAGGGGCACAGGCAATCAATATGGCGGACCGCCTGTCAGACGGAATTATTATCTGTGGATATAAGCTTTCAGATAATATGTTGTATTCCGAACTGTATGAGTATAAGCCGAAAAGCTTTGAAATGCTGCTTGTGGCATCGAAAAATCTGTGGGATGACTGCCAGGACAATGACATTGTCTGTGCGGCAATGCCGATCAAAGTCAATGACCTGATAAATACAATAGAAATGATGCTGCAGGTACAGGTGCGCAGGCGGAAAAAGAAACGCATGCAGCCGAAACGCCGCAGCCCGCAGGAGCAGAAGGTAATTGACGATGCAAAAGCAATCCTGATGGAAAAGAACAATATGACAGAACCGGAGGCATTCCGCTATATTCAGAAATGTAGTATGGACAGCGGAAACACAATGGTAGAATCCGCTTCAATGGTAATAGGAATTTATTCAGAATAAATATATCAGAAATGTGGAGAAGTGTGAACAAGCCATAAATCTAAGCTTGTTCACAGGGAGATTTGTTTCTGAGCGAAAACAAATCTCCCTGATTGCAGATGAGAAACCGCCTGCGCGAATTTCTCATCGCAGCTTCGCGGCAAAGTCGCTCAGAAATGAGGAGTAGTATGAAATTTACAAAAATGCAGGGAGCAGGAAATGATTATGTCTATGTGGACTGTACCCAAAATGAATTAAAAAACGCGTCAGAAGTGGCAGTTGCGGTCAGTGACAGACATTTCGGAATCGGTTCGGACGGACTGATTCTGATAAAAAAATCCGACAAAGCAGATTTCTTTATGGAAATGTATAACGCAGACGGTTCACAGGGCAGCATGTGCGGCAACGGTATCCGCTGTGTCGGCAAATATGTATACGACAACGGACTGACAGACAAGGCGGAAATTACCGTGGAAACGTTATCCGGTATTAAGACATTACAGCTTTATCCGGGTAGTGACGGCAAAGTAAAGACGGTCAGGGTCAATATGGGTGCGCCGATGTTACAGCCGGAACAGATTCCGGCAGACATTCATGCTTTTAAAAATGCAGAAACCCTTAAAAATGTGGACAAGCTTGTTGCACAGCCAATCAGCGTAGACGGAAAAGACTACGAAGTGACCTGTGTATCCATGGGAAATCCGCATGCAATTGTTTATTTAGACAAAAATGTGGATTTAAAAGCATTTGAACTGGAAAAAATCGGTCCGATGTTTGAAAATCATCCGGCATTTCCGGACAGGGTAAATACTGAATTTATTCAGGTGTGCGACAGTGAAAACTTAAATATGCGTGTGTGGGAGCGCGGCTCCGGCGAAACGTTTGCCTGCGGCACAGGTGCGTGTGCAAGCCTTGTGGCAACCGTGTTAAACGGCTTGTGTGATGATACTGCTACACTGCATTTGTTAGGCGGCGATTTAAAAATTACATGGGATAAGAAAGAAAATACCGTATATATGGAAGGACCGGCAGAAACGGTATTTACGGGAGAATGGCAGTTAAAGGAGGAAAATTAAAATGATGGCAGAACAGAATATGCAGGAATTTATTGAAGTGCTTTCCTCTAAGGCAGCAGTACCGGGTGGCGGCGGCGCATGTGCATATGTGGCGGCAGCAGGTATGGCACTTGGCGCAATGGTTGCCAATCTGACAACCGGCAAGAAAAAGTATGCGCAGTATCAGGAAGAAATCGAAGAACTCTTATCAAAGGCGGAACAGCTTTCTAAAGAATTGATGACATATATGGATAAGGATGCCGAAAGCTTTGAACCGCTTTCAAAAGCTTATGGACTTCCAAAAGACACAAAAGAACAGCAGGAATATAAAGAAACGGTTATGGAAAAGGCATTAAAAGAAGCGAGCCTGACCCCGGTTGCCTTAATGGAAAAGATATTGGATGCATTAAAAATCCTAGAACGGTTGTCCGTTGTGGGAAGCCGTCTTGCCATCAGTGATGTCGGCGCAGGTGTACAGCTTTGCAAGGCTGCATTAAACGGCGCTTCTTTAAATGTATTTATCAATACAAAGCTGATGAAAGATACAGAAACGGCAGAAGAATTAAACACAAGAACTGATGCACTGTTAATTGAAGGCAATGAACTGGCAGACAGAATTTATGAAGAAGTCGTGGATGCGATAAGATAATTGGATTTGCAGGCGGTACAACAGAAATGTAGGGATAAAGTATTGCCTATGGATACGGAACTAAAAAAAGGTTTGGAAAAGAGGAAACATGGAATTATTAAAGGGAATAGATGTTGCAAATGCAATCAATGAAAAATTAATCAAAGAAAGTGCGGATATGGGCGGCAGAGTACCGAAGCTTGCCATCATCCGTGTCGGTGAGCGTCCGGATGATATGTCTTATGAGCGCGGTGCAACAAAGAAAATGGAAAAGGTAGGTTTTGCCTGTGAATCCTTCGTTTTCCCGGAAACCATCGAAAATGAAGCCTTTCAGAAAGAATTTGACACAATTAATGATAACCCTGAGATTGACGGTATTTTACTGCTTCGTCCGCTTCCAAAACACTTAGATGAAGAAGCGGTGGTGGGCAGAATTTCCCCGGAAAAGGATTTAGACGGCATTTCCCCGGTCAATTTAGCCAAGGTTTTTGCAGGGGATAAGACAGGCTTTGCACCGTGTACGGCAGAGGCAGTTGTTGAAATGCTGGATTTTGCGGGAATTGATGTCACAGGGAAAAGAGTCACGGTTGTCGGCAGAAGCCTTGTAATCGGGAAACCGGTATCCATGCTGTTATTAAAAAAGAATGCAACTGTGACAATCTGCCATACAAAGACAAAGGATATGAAAGAAGAATGCCGCAGGGCAGACATTTTAGTAGCGGCGGCAGGTGTCGCAAAGATGATTACCGCAGAGTATGTCGGCAAAGGTGCCGTTGTGATTGATGTGGGTATTAATGTGGATAACAACGGAAAATTATGCGGTGATGTGGATACAGACGGTATTTCTTCGCTTGCATCCGTGGCAACACCGGTTCCGGGCGGGGTAGGTTCGGTTACAACATCGGTGCTTGCAAAGCATTTGTTACAGGCAGCAAAAGAAAACAGATAAAAATTACAAAAAGTGAAAGGTTATGGCATGAAAGTTGCAATTTGCGATGATAGTGAACAGGATATTGCAGATCTGAAAGAAAAACTATTAAAAATCATTGAGGGACAGATAGAAAATTGTGAAATTCATGTATATACGGATGTTACAAAATTCTTAAAAGAGATTCATACAATTTCTTTTGATGGAATATTTTTGGATATTGATATGCCGCAGATGACAGGAATACAGGCGGCACAGCGGGTCAGGGAGGCTTTGCCGGATGTTGGCTTGGTTTTTGTGTCGTCCTGTGAAAGCATGGTTTTTGAAGCGATTAAAACCACACCGCTTCGGTTTATCAGAAAAGCGCGGCTTGAAGAAGAACTGGAAGAGGCAGTTACGGCATTATTAAACAGATATCATAGCTTGAAAAACTACTATGATTTCTGCGTCAATGGCAATACCGTGCGTTTAAAGTTGTCAGAAATTTACTATTTTGAAAGTGCCAAGCACTATGTAAAAATAAAGACACTTCAGGAAGATTATATGGTTCGTGCCAAAATGGCAGATTTAGAACAGATTTTTAATGAAAAGGGATTTGTGCGGGTTCAGTCAGGATACATCGTTAATCTGCGCCATGTAGACAGAGTCCGTTACAAAGATGTGCTGATGAATAACGGGGAGTGTATTTCCATCAGCAGGGACCGTCTGGAAGACCTGAAATTAAAACACCTGGAATTTATCCGGCGTGAAAATAATTTGTGAGGCAGATTTGTAAATGTTAAAGTTGGATATAGTAACAAATATTGTTTCAACATTGATTGAATGTACAATTTATACGGCAATTTTAAATGCATACTGGAAATATGAGAGCAAGTACCGCTATGTTGTCAGTACGCTTGCAGCAGCACTTTTTTTTGTTGTTGGATTTTTCTTTTCTGACAGTCCGGTGCTTCAGATGGCACTGGGCGTTGCCGTAATTATCGGATACAGTATGATTGTGATGCATGGCGGGCTGTGGCAGTCTGCTACAATTGCGCTGGTGCTGCTGATTAATACACTGCTTGTCAATCTGGCGACCAATCTGTGCGTGGAAATTTTATCGTGGTACCGCGGTGCGGAACAGATTATCAACACCGCTGCTTCCCAGATGGCATATGTGGCATTAAACCGGATTGTATTTATTATTACCTTTTATATCTGGGGCAGACTCCTTGCCAAAAGGCGCATGATTAAAAGAGAAGAATGGCTGATGCTGGCAGTTTATTTTATTGCGGACAGTGTTGCCGCGGTAGCACTGATTTTATGGACCTATGTGCGCCACTTTGACGGACGGGATTATATTTATGTTCTTGCAATTGAAATTGCCATCATTGTAATGACTGTTGTACCGCTTGCGATTGCCAATTCAATCAGTTATAAAAATGATTATGAAAAACGCAATGAACTGGCAAATTTAAAGCTGCAGGCACAGCGTGCGGATATTATCCGCATGGATAAAGAGTATCAGGATATCCGCAAAATCCGCCACGATATGGTGAAACATCTTAATATTTATATGCACCTGTTAAATGATGGAGATTACGAAGGATTAAGGCAGGCAATCGGTGAACATATTGAAGACTGTGGACAGAATAAGTATGTTTATGTGGCGGGAAACAATCTGGTCAATTCCGTGTTAAATGAAAAAAAAGTATTATGCGAACATGAAAATATTAAAATGCAGGTAGAAGTGACGGCTTCCGTGGACGGAGAGCGGGAACTGGATATTGCGGTGATGCTTTCAAATCTGCTGGATAATGCGGTAGAAGCACAGAAAAAAATCACACAGGATAAGCCGCGCAGCATTTTTCTTAAAATTTTCTCATATGAGAATAAATATTCAATTCTTATAAAGAACACCGTTGCAAAATCAGTGTTGCAGAATAACCCGCGTTTTATTACTGATAAAACCAATCGCTATCTGCACGGAATCGGCATGAAAAGCATTGAACATACAGTAGATAAAAATGGCGGATATATCCAGCGGTATGAGGAAGACGGGATGTTCTGTGTACATATTTTGCTGTAAAACAACGCAGATTATGCCAAAATAACGTGAATTATGCCACCTGACTTGAATAAAAATGCACAGTAAATTATAGTATAAGTGACAGGAACACATATGAAGGACTTTTCTTTTCCGTTAATATTCACTGGGGAGAGTAAGAATATGAACAGCAGCCGGAATGCGGGTTTAGGCTGCTGGGATAAGTATCGTGAGAGAGTTTTAACTTTATACGAATTGAGTTTGTGCGGTTGTTATAAAGCTAGGTGTTTGCAAGAACATACAAAGAGGGATTGTAATAAGAATACAAACGATAAGAGAAAGAATTGGTAAGTGTCTTCAGTCATAAATGTATGGGATATTGGTGGTTGTGAAAATAGGAACGTGTATAATTTAGTGTGTTAACAAAAAAGGATTAGCAGGACAGGGCTAATCCTTTTTTGACTAAAAGAAAGAAAAATATACCACCGAATCGGAAACCGGGAGGAATTGTAGTTATGAAAAAGCACATTGCATTTAAAATCATGTTACCGTTAATTGTTATTTTTATTCTGACTGTGACGGTCAATGTCAGTACGACAAGCCAGTTCCAGTCATTCCGTGAGGTCTGCGAGGGAATGTCTAATACCACAACAGAAGTGCCACAGGAAATCCGGGATACGGCGGGCAGCATGGCAGAAGGAATTACGGCGGGATTATCAAGAAATGGCGTGATTTCATCTTTACAGCTGGCAATGGTTATTGTAACGATTATCGTAACGTATGTTTCGGTTGTAAAGCCGCTGCAGAAGACACAAAAACAGCTCAACGATATGATTGAAAAGCTGGAAAAGAATGAAGGCAATCTTGAAGAACGGATTGAAACGAAAAAAGAAGATGAAATCGGACGTCTGATTTTCGGTATCAATATGTTTTTGGATAAATTACAGGTGATTATGAAGCGGATTGAAGACCATTCAATTTCACTTGATGGGGCATCCGGCAATATTATAAAGAAGGTAGAATCCTCAGCAGAAAGCGCAGGGGAGTTATCGGAAGAAACAGCAAAGCTTTGCAATGAAATTGATGCAATTTCAGACGCAGTTGAAATGATAACAGGGGATATGAAGCAGCTGGAAGCAGGCAGCAGTGAAATCGAAAAAGCGAGTGCTGACGGTAAAGAATATACAGTCCACATGAAAGAAAGAGCCAATGAAATCCAGGCACTGGCAGGAAACAGCAAGAATGCTTCCAAAGAAATTACATCTTCTTTAGAGAAAGATTTAAGAACATCTGTTGAAAGCAGTAAGAGTGTCAATGTCATTAAGACACTGACAGAGGATATTTTATCCATTGCAAGCCAGACCAACCTCTTAGCACTGAATGCTTCCATTGAAGCAGCAAGAGCCGGAGAAGCAGGAAAAGGTTTTGCGGTCGTAGCAGATGAAATCAGACAGCTTGCGGATAACAGCCGTAACACGGCAAACAGTATTCAGGAAATCAGCGAAGAAGTGGTATCTTCCGTAGAACAGCTTGCAGTTTCATCCGATAAACTCTTAGAGTATGTCACATCGAATGTACAGGCAGATTATGATAAGTTTGTAACAGCTTCTGCACAGTATTTAGAGGATGCAGATACACTCGAAAATATGATGGCTGATTTTGAAAATAAGACCAGTAACCTATTAGAATCATCGGCGCATGTCGGAAGCAAGATTGTGGAGATTTCCGATACGATTGAGGAAGAAAAGAACCGTGTAGAGGCATTTTCCGGTTCAGTGGACAAGGTCCTTTCCAACATGGATGAAATACAGGAATGTACCAATGTCAATGAGGCAGTATCAAAGGATTTAAAGAAAGAGATTGCAAAATTCAGTGTAATCTGATTTAATTCTTGCATTTTGCCTGACCCTATGGTATTATCAAAATTATCAAAGATAGGAAAAGGCAAAGAAGGAGACTCTTTTTCATGGAACCTGACAGGAAGGCGGTGTCATCGACTGAGAACCCGCTAAGGGAATTGTTAAAGGGAACGCTCCGGAGCTGGATTGTTGAAAGCGGTTAAAGCCGTCGTAGGCAGTTCCGTATGCGCGCGTTAAGCGGTTGAAGGAGTGCTTATTTTAGTACTTGAAGCGGGTGGTACCGCGGATAAGATGAATTATCTGCCCCGGAATATTTCTTGAAAGAGAAGTATTCCGGGGATTTTTTGGTTTGAAGAAACTGTTATGCAGTATTCGTAAGAAAGCCCGAATGTTCCGGTACACAGACTGATGATACGGCATAAATATTGTGCGCGTTTTACTTTTTCACACAAAGCGGATAGCTTGTGAAATAAATGACAAAAATATCTATAAATTTAAAGAAAAGGAGTCAAAAAAAGAATGGGAAACATTTACAGAGATACCACATTGAACAATGTGAGTGAACAGGACATCGGAAAGGAGTTAAAGGTTGCAGGCTGGGTTGAAAATATCCGTGACCACGGCGGAGTATCTTTCATTGATTTAAGAGATATGTATGCCGTATTACAGGTTGTTATCCGTGACCCTGAACTTTTAAAGGGCATTAAGAAGGAAGAGTGTATTTCTATCGAAGGCGTGGTAGAAAAAAGAGATGAAGAAACATACAATCCGAAGATTCCGTCAGGAACAATCGAACTCGAAGCAAAGAAGATTACAATGCTCGGACAGGTTTACTCAACCATTCCTTTTGAAGTTATGACTTCTAAAGAGGTTCGTGAAGATGTCCGCTTAAAATACCGTTATCTGGATTTAAGAAATGAAAAAGTAAAGAACAACATGATTTTCCGTTCACAGGTTATCGCATTTTTACGTCAGAAGATGACAGAAATGGGATTCCTTGAAATTCAGACACCGATTCTTTGTGCTTCTTCACCGGAAGGTGCAAGAGATTATATCGTACCGTCCAGAAAATACAAGGGCAAGTTCTACGCTCTGCCACAGGCACCACAGCAGTATAAGCAGCTGTTAATGGTATCCGGTTTTGATAAGTATTTCCAGGTTGCACCGTGCTTCCGTGATGAAGATGCAAGAGCAGACCGTTCACCGGGAGAATTCTATCAGTTAGACTTTGAAATGAGCTTTGCAACACAGGAAGATGTCTTCCGTGTGGGTGAAGAAGTGCTGACAGCCGCATTTGAAAAGTTTGCACCGGAAGGTTATGAAGTAACAAAGGCACCGTATCCGATTATCAGCTACAAGCAGGCAATGTTAGAGTTCGGTACAGATAAGCCGGATTTAAGAAATCCGCTTCGTATTATTGATGTAACAGATTTCTTCCAGAGATGTACATTTAAGCCGTTTATCGGAAAGACAGTCCGTGCCGTAAAGGTTCATGCAAATATGTCTAAGGGCTTCCATGAAAAGCTGTTGAAGTTTGCAACAGGCATTGGCATGGGCGGACTGGGTTATCTGGAAGTTCTTGAAGATTTATCTTACAAGGGACCGATTGATAAGTTTATCCCGGACGATATGAAGAAGGAATTCTTAGAACTTGCAGGACTTGAAGCCGGAGATACAATTTTCTTCATGGCAGATAAGGAAGAAAGAGCTGCATACTTTGCAGGACAGATTCGTACAGAACTTGGTACAAAGCTTGACTTACTGGAAAAGAACGCATACCGTTTCTGCTACATTAATGACTTCCCAATGTTTGAAAAAGACCCTGAAACAAAGAAGATTGGATTTACACACAACCCATTCTCTATGCCACAGGGCGGTCTTGAAGCATTAAATACAATGGACCCGTTAGATATCTTAGCTTACCAGTATGATATTGTCTGCAACGGTGTAGAATTATCATCCGGTGCCGTAAGAAACCACGATATGCAGATTATGGTAAAGGCATTTGAAATTGCAGGCTATGATGAAGAAGTATTAAAAGAGAAGTTTGGCGCACTCTACAATGCGTTCCAGTTCGGTGCACCGCCACACGCCGGTATGGCACCTGGTATCGACCGTATGATTATGTTACTGCGCAACGAAGAAAATATCCGTGAAATTATTCCGTTCCCAATGAGCGGTACAGCACAGGATTTAATGTGCGGCGCACCAAACGAAGTAACAGAACAGCAGTTAAGAGAAGTGCATATCAAAGTGCGTGATTAAATATTGACCTGCGGCGCATAACGCCTGCGGATTGGAGAGAAGTGTGAAAAAGCCATAAATTAGAGCTTTTTCACACTGCTATTTGCTTCTGCGAAGGCAAATAGCTTTGATGGCAGAAGTGAAATCGCCTGCGCGAATTTCACTTCGCCGCTTCGCGACAAAGTCGCTCAGATTGGAGAGGAGTGTGAAAAAGCCATAAATTAGAGCTTTTTCACACAGATATTTTGTGGAGCAGGCACCACAAAATATCTTTTATCGCAGGACGGATATGAAAATCCGTCCGCGTATCCTCCGGCGGATAACGCCTGCGGAATGGAGAGGAAATATGGCAAATGTAATTAGTGACGAAACCATTGAATATGTCGGCATTTTGGCAAAGTTAGAGCTTTCTGACGAGGAAAAGGAAGCAGCTAAAAAAGATATGGCAAGCATGTTAGACCATATTGATAAGTTAAATGAACTGGATACAACGGGCGTTGAACCGATGTCCCATGTATTCCCGGTTGAAAATGTGATGCGTGAAGATGTCGTAACCAACGGGGACGGCAGTGAAGCCACACTTGCAAATGCACCGGAACGGAAAGAAGATGCATTTGTTGTGCCAAAGACAGTCGATTAAGTAAAACGGTAGCGTGAAACGCTTCGGAATGGAGATAAATATGAGTTTGTTGGAATTGACAGCCGTGGAACTGGCAAAAGAAATCAAAGCCGGTAAAACCACAGCAGTAGAGGCAATGAAAGCAGTGTTGGAACAGATTGAAAAAACAGAAGAAACGTATCACTGCTATATCACGATAGATAAAGAAAAAGCAATGCAGGCAGCCAAAGAAGCACAGGAAAAGATTGAAGCCGGAACACTGACCGGACCTTTAGCCGGTGTGCCGGTTGCCATTAAGGACAACCTTTGTACAAAGGGCGTTGTGACAACGTGTGCATCAAAGATTCTGGAAAATTTTGTTCCGCAGTATGATGCAGAAGCCGTTGTGAAATTACAGGAAGCCGGTGCGGTTATGATTGGTAAGACCAACATGGATGAATTTGCCATGGGTTCTACCACAGAAACCTCTGCATATGGCGTTACAAAAAATCCACGCAACCCGGAACACGTACCGGGTGGTTCTTCAGGCGGTTCGGCAGCAGCGGTTGCGGCAGACGAGTGCTTTTTTGCATTGGGTTCTGATACAGGTGGTTCTATCAGACAGCCTGCATCTTACTGCGGTGTTGTCGGCATGAAACCGACATACGGAACAGTATCCCGTTACGGACTGGTCGCTTACGGTTCATCCTTAGACCAGATTGGACCGCTCTGCAAGGACGTAACCGATTGTGCAACGATTATGGAAGTCATCGCTTCCCATGATTTAAAGGATTCTACATCGGTAGAGCGCAAAGATACCGATTTTACAAGTGCGCTGGTTGATGATGTAAAAGGCATGAGAATCGGCATTCCAAAGGATTACTTCGGGGAAGGCTTAGACCCTGATGTCAAGGCATCGGTGCTGAATGCAGTTGAAGTCTTAAAGGCAAAGGGAGCAATTGTTGAAGAATTTGATTTAAGCCTTGTAGAATATGCAATTCCTACGTATTATACGATTGCGGCAGCAGAAGCCAGTTCCAATCTGGAACGTTTTGACGGTGTAAAATACGGATACCGTGCAAAGGATTACGAAGGTCTGCACAATATGTACAAAAAGACCCGTTCCGAGGGCTTCGGACCGGAAGTTAAGAGAAGAATTATGCTGGGTTCTTTCGTATTAAGCTCAGGCTATTACGATGCGTACTACTTAAAGGCACTGCGTGTTAAAGCGCTGATTAAAAAAGCATTTGACGAAGCATTTGCAAAATATGATGTCATTATCGGACCGGCTGCACCGACAACCGCACCGAAGCTTGGCAGCTCTTTAAGTGACCCGATTAAAATGTATTTAAGTGATATTTACACCATTTCCGTAAACCTTGCAGGTCTGCCGGGCATGACCGTGCCTTGCGGAACGGATAAGAACGGTCTGCCGGTCGGTATGCAGCTTATCGGCAACTGCTTTGAAGAAAAGAAACTCATTCAGACAGCTTATACGTATGAACAGAGCAGAAAGGAGAACTAAAACTATGGCAAAAGAATATGAAACCGTCATTGGTCTGGAAGTCCATGTAGAACTTGCAACCAAAACAAAGATTTTCTGCGGCTGTTCTACAGCCTTCGGAGGTTCTCCAAACAGCCATACATGCCCTGTCTGCACCGGTATGCCGGGTTCGCTTCCGGTATTAAACAAGCAGGTTGTGGAATATGCGGCGGCAGTCGGTCTTGCAACCAACTGTACGATTACACAGAATTGTAAATTTGACCGTAAGAATTATTTTTACCCGGATAATCCGCAGAATTATCAGATTTCACAGTTATATCTGCCAATCTGCCGCAACGGTCATGTTGATATCGAGTTAGAAGACGGAACGACAAAGCAGATCCGGATTCATGAAATCCATATGGAAGAAGATGCCGGAAAACTGGTTCACGATGAATGGGACGATGTATCTTATGTGGATTACAACCGTTCCGGTGTGCCGTTAATCGAAATCGTATCCGAACCGGATATGAGAAGTGCAGAGGAAGTTATCGCTTACTTGGATAAGTTAAGACTGATTATCCAGTATCTGGGTGCTTCTGACTGTAAGCTTCAGGAGGGTTCTATGAGAGCCGATGTCAACCTGTCTGTCAGAGAAGCCGGCAGTGAAGCCTTCGGTACAAGAACCGAAACAAAGAACTTAAATTCCTTCAGTGCCATTGCAAGAGCCATTGAAGCGGAAAAGAACCGTCAGATTGACCTGATTGAATCCGGCGAGGCCGTTGTACAGGAAACAAGAAGATGGGACGACAATAAGGAATATTCATATGCCATGCGTTCAAAGGAAGATGCGCAGGATTACCGCTATTTCCCGGATCCGGACCTTGTACCGGTGCATATCAGTGATGCGTGGTTAGAGGAAATCCGTTCCCGCCAGCCGGAATTTAAGACGGAAAAGATGGCAAGATACAAAGAAGAATTTGGAATCCCGGACTATGATATCGGTATTCTTACGGATTCCAAAAAGCTTGCGGATTTATTTGAAGCCACCACGGCAATCTGCAGCCAGCCAAAGAAGGTTTCCAACTGGTTAATGGGCGAAACGATGCGCATTTTAAAGGAAAAGGAAATGGAACCGGAAGACATTACATTTTCACCGGAAAACCTTGCAAAGCTGATTGGTCTTGTTGAAGCAGGAACAATTAACGGTTCAGTTGCAAAGGAAATCTTTGAAAAGATTTTCGATGAGGATATTAATCCGGAACAGTACGTGGAAGAACACGGCTTAAAGCAGGTCAATGACGAGGGCGCACTCCGTGCGACAATTGAAGAAGTCATTGCGGCAAATCCACAGTCCGTTGAAGATTACAGAAACGGTAAGGAAAAGGCAATCGGATTTTTAGTCGGTCAGACAATGAAAGCCATGAAGGGCAAAGCAAACCCGGGCATGGTCAATCAGATTTTAAAAGAATTATTGTAAAATGTATGCGCGGTAAATTTAGTTTTGCCGCGCATATCACAAAATAGCGGCTGTATGCAGGCAGAATGGAGTACATAAATGACAGGAGCAGATTTTTTAATTACCCTGCCGGAATTTCCGGATAAAAAGGTGAGCATTAAAGATTTCGGTGCAGTGGAAAATCAGACAGACATTGCAGGAAGCAAAAGAAATGCGGCGGCAATCAACAGTGCCATGAGTGTTATTTCAAACGAGGGCGGCGGAACGGTTGTGATTCCGAAAGGAATCTGGATTACCGGACCGATCCGTCTGCAAAGCAATGTGTGTCTGTATTTAGAGCACGGCGCGGTTGTAAAGTTTTCAAAAAATATAGAGGAGTACCCGCTGATTCTGACCAATTACGAGGGACAGGAGTGTATCCGTACTGTTTCACCGGTTACGGCAGACCATGCAGAAAATATTGCAATCTGCGGTGATGGTGTGATTGACGGAAGCGGCGACTTATGGCGGCCGGTCAAACAGTTTAAGATGACGGAGCGCCAGTGGGCAGAGCTGATGAAGAAAAACAGCAATGTCCTCGATACCAAAGAGGGAGGAATCTGGTTTCCGACAGAATCAGCCTTTCTGGGCAATGAAAAGAATATCCAGAAGGACGAAAAAGATGCTTTAAAGAAAGCGGAACAGCATTACGACTTTTACCGTCCGGTTATGGTAAGCCTTGAATACTGCGACAGGGTGCTGCTAGAGGGTGTGACCTTTATGAATTCACCGGCATGGAATATTCACCCGTTTTTCTGTACGAATCTGACGGTAAAGGACGCAGTGATCCGCAATCCGTACTATGCGCAGAACGGGGATGGCATCGATGTGGAATCCTGTAACGGTGTTGAAATCTATAATTGTACGTTTGAAACGGGTGATGATGCAATCTGCATCAAATCCGGTAAAAATGCAGAGGCGCGTACCTTTGAAGGTCCTTGTGAAAATGTGTATATCCATGACTGCCTTGTCAATGAGGGACACGGCGGCTTCGTTGTGGGCAGTGAAATGTCCCGCGGCGTAAAGCACGTTTTGGTGGAAAACTGTACATTTTTAGGTACGGATGTCGGTGTGCGCTTTAAGAGTGCCATGGGACGCGGCGGCGTGGTAGAGGATATTGAGGTAAGCCATATCCAGATGACCGGTATCAAGCATGAGGCAGTGATTCTTACAATGTCTTATGTGCTTAATCTTTTAAACCGCGAACAGGGTGCAGAAGGATTTTCAGAAGACGATATTCCATATTTTAAGAATATCACCATGCACAATATCAACTGCATGGGCGCAGAAACAGCCGTAAAAATTGAGCCGATGCAGGGAAAACCGGAAACAATCAGTGATATTACGATCCGGGATTCATGGTTTGAAGCAGAAAAAGAAAATGTCATTGACGGTGTGAATATCCACATCGAAGCATAATAAATATACGACAAATAGCTGTGTAAAAATGTCTTTTAAAAAGCGTTTTTACACGGCATTTTTAAAATAAGAGCAGGAAAAAGCATGGAATATTAGATTTTAATTGTGGATGATGATAAGGATTTATCGTGGATAATTGCAGAAATGTTACAGGATTATGGGTATAAAGTATTGTGTGCCGCAGACAGTGCATATGGATACGACACCCGAAAAGCGCATGAAATTTGCTGAAGTTATTATCAGAAAATGCGATGAAGTATCGGCGCTGACCAATGACTTATTTTTACATGCGCTTTCCGATATGGACAGTGTACGGCTTTACCTGCCGGATTCGGAATGGGTGATTTCGGCTGATGAAAAAAGGCTCATGCAGCTTACGGAAAACATTTTAAATAATGCGGCAAAATATGGGGAAATGCCGGTGGATATTACGATACGGCAGAAAGATAACGATACGGTGCAGATAAATTTTAAAGATTATGGAAATGGAATGAAAGACGAAGACATACCGTTTGCACTGATTGTGGTTATCATGTTCTGTCACAGAATGTTTTTGCAGGAAAAAACGGATATCGGCATTTTAAAGGCAATGGGACTGACATCCATACAGCTTCGGTTGTCGTTTGGACTGCGCTTTTTAATGCTTGCGGTATCGGGAGCAGTGCCGGGAGTGATTTGCTCTGTTCTTTTGTCGGGAAAGCTTCTGACTGCAATATTAAAGCCAATGGGGATTACACATTTAATCATTTCACTGCGCCCGGCTTCGGTGCTGTTTCCGATAGGACTTATCTGTGTCAGCTTCTTTTTATTTGCGTTTTTGGTATCCCGCGGGATAAAAAAGCTTTCCGCTACTGTACTAATTGCGGAGTAGAAATGAGATTTTCTATATTGATTTTGCCAAAAGTGTGTTATATAATTTTATAGTTAATACAGCAAAATTTTATGGAGGAGTCAATGAAGAACTATCTTAATCAGACCGACAAAACGGTTGAAGATGAATTACATGATGAATGTGGTGTTTTCGGCGCATATGATTTCGACGGAAATGATGTAGCATCAACGATTTATTATGGTTTATTTGCATTACAGCACCGAGGACAGGAAAGCTGCGGTATTGCAGTCAGTGACACAGAAGGCCCGAAGGGAAAAGTCCTTGCACACAAGGATATGGGACTTGTCAATGAAGTGTTTAATGCAAAAAATCTTGAGAATTTAAAAGGAAATATCGGTGTTGGACATGTCAGATATTCCACAGCTGGAAGCAGTGTCAGAGAGAATGCCCAGCCACTGGTTTTAAATTATGTAAAAGGAACACTGGGACTTGCTCACAACGGTAATCTTTTAAATGCACTGGAATTAAGAGAAGAACTTTCTTACACAGGAGCAATTTTCCAGACTACCATTGATTCTGAAGTAATTGCATATTTAATTGCCAGACAGAGATTAAAGGTTGGAACCGTTGAAGAGGCGGTAAAGGGTGCAATGCAGAAGTTAAAAGGTGCATATTCCCTTATTGTCATGAGTCCCAGAAAGTTAATCGGCGCAAGAGACCCGTTTGGCTTTAAGCCGCTTTGTATCGGCAAGCGTGACAATGCGTATTTTCTGTCATCAGAAACCTGCGCACTTGATACGGTCGGTGCAGAATTTGTTCGTGACGTGCTTCCGGGTGAAATTGTAACGATTACAAAGGACGGTATTGCATCGGATACCAGTCTTTGTCAGGAAAAGAAAGCAAGATGTATTTTTGAATATATCTATTTTGCCCGTCCGGACAGCGATATCGACGGCATGGGCGTTTACGAATCCCGTATCAATGCAGGAAAGATTCTTGCAAAGACACATCCGGTAGAAGCAGACCTTGTTGTCGGTGTGCCTGAATCCGGAAATGCGGCGGCACTTGGCTATTCTATGCAGTCCGGTATTCCATACGGCAATGCTTTTATTAAGAACAACTATGTAGGACGAACCTTTATTAAGCCGAAGCAGGAGCAGCGCGAGTCCAGCGTAAAGGTAAAGTTAAATGTTTTAAAAGAAGCGGTGGCAGGCAAAAGGGTTGTCATGATTGATGATTCCATTGTGCGCGGTACAACGAGTGCAAGAATTGTCAGCCTGTTAAAGAATGCAGGCGCAGCAGAGGTGCATGTAAGAATCAGTTCTCCTCCGTTTAAGCACCCATGCTACTTTGGAACGGATATTCCGTCAGAAGACCAGCTGATTGCTTCAGGACACACCGTAGACGAAATCTGCAAGCTGATTGGTGCAGATTCCCTCGGCTATCTGGAAGTAGACCGTTTAAGTGAAATGATTAACGGACAGAAGGATTACTGTGATGCCTGCTTTACCGGAAATTACCCGATAGAGCCGCCGACACAGGATATCCGTGGCGAAATGGGCTAAACAGACAGAGAAGTAAAGCTTTCTTCGGTCGGTTTGATGAAACGGCACGAATGGAGAATGAGAAATATACAGCTTGTATATAATATACGGCATATAAATACACTCAGTATATAAAGTATGAAAGATGTATAGAATGTGTGCAATATATAGAGTGATGTAAAAAAAGAAAGGCGGATTAAATCATGAACGACAGATACCAGACACCGCTTGCAGAACGTTATGCAAGCAAGGAAATGCAGTACATTTTTTCACCGGATATGAAATTTAAGACATGGAGAAGACTTTGGATTGCACTTGCCGAAACAGAAAAGGAATTAGGACTTGATATTACAGACGAGCAGATTGCTGAATTAAAGGCACATAAAGACGATATCAACTACGAAGATGCCAAGAAGCGTGAAAAGGAAGTACGCCACGATGTAATGTCACACGTTTACGCATATGGTTTACAGTGTCCGAAAGCAAAGGGCATTATCCATTTAGGCGCAACTTCATGTTACGTAGGCGATAACACCGACATTATTATTATGACAGAGGGCTTAAAGCTGGTTCGTAAAAAGTTAGTCAACGTTATCAACGAACTTTCAAAGTTTGCGGACAAGTATAAGGCACAGCCGACACTGGCATTTACACATTTCCAGCCTGCACAGCCGACCACTGTCGGTAAGAGAGCAACACTGTGGCTCAATGAACTGGTTATGGACTTAGAAGACCTCGACTACGTGCTTTCAACTATGAAGCTGCTCGGATGTAAGGGTACAACCGGAACACAGGCTTCTTTCTTAGAACTGTTTAACGGCGACCATGAAAAGATTAAGCAGATTGATAAAAAGATTGCACAGAAAATGGGCTTTGAATCATGTCATCCGGTATCAGGACAGACTTATTCAAGAAAAGTAGATACAAGAGTATTAAATATTCTTGCAGGCATTGCGGCAAGCGCACATAAGTTCTCTAACGATATCCGCTTATTACAGCATTTAAAGGAAATTGAAGAACCGTTTGAAAAATCACAGATTGGTTCATCAGCCATGGCTTATAAGAGAAATCCGATGAGAAGTGAAAGAATGGCATCTTTAGCAGATTATGTCATCTGTGATGCGTTAAATCCGGCAATCGTATCTTCTACACAGTGGTTTGAAAGAACACTGGACGATTCAGCCAACAAGAGATTATCCGTTCCGGAAGGATTTTTAGCAGTAGACGGTATCTTAGACCTTTACTTAAATGTTGTAGACGGACTGGTTGTATATGATAAGGTTATCAACAGAAGACTGATGTCAGAGCTTCCGTTCATGGCAACCGAAAATATCATGATGGACGCTGTAAAGGCAGGCGGCGACAGACAGGAACTGCACGAAAGAATCCGCGAGCTTTCTATGGAAGCAGGCAAGCGTGTAAAGCAGGAAGGCTTAGACAACAATCTGCTTGAATTAATCGCAGCAGATCCGATGTTTAACGTAACGCTTGAAGAATTACAGGCAAAATTAGACCCGATGAAGTATGTCGGACGTTCTAAGGAGCAGGTTGAAGAATACTTAGCAGAAGTGATTCAGCCGATTCTTGCTGCAAGCAAAGACGAGCTGGGCATGACAGCAGAGATTAACGTATAAAAAGAAAAAAGAAACAGCTGATAACGGCATTGTATATTGGTAGACAGCGATATACAGTGCCGTTATTTTTATGGTATAATGCAAGCGTGGATTTTTTAAATCGTAATTTAATTATTTAAGGGATGAATAATGAATAATAAGTCAATTATCAAAGGTTTTTTATTTCCGACATTGCTTCAGATAACTGTTGTTGCGGCACTGGTTGGGATCCTAAAAGCAAAAGGGTATGAATTGGGATACAATTCGTTTTTGGGAATGGTTTTTATTATATTTGGCGGTGTGTCATCTGCACTTTGGGGTGTATTTTATCAAATCAAATATAATGCTAAAAGACCGTTAAGTATATTAAAAGATTTTTTCGATATAAAGCAATCAATTAAAATCTATGCAGTAGTACTGGTATTTTTATTTATGGATTTTTGTTCTGTGATAGTAAGTAAAGGATTTAAAATAGAAAGTTTACTGATTCTGTTGGTTCTTTTCTTTAAGGCAATAGCATTTGGCGGAATAGAAGAAATAGGCTGGAGATATTCGTTTCAACCTTGCTTAGAGAAAAAGATTCCATATATTGCTGCAACGATTATTACTTTTTTGTGTTGGAGCATATGGCATTTCCTGTTCTTTTATATTGATGGCAGTATAGAAATTGTTAATGTTCCGTATTTCTTATTGGGATTATTAACAAACTGTTTTATTTTTTCGGCGTTGTTTGCATATTCAAATAGTTTGTGGATATGTGTAATGACACATGCCTTAATTAATACATTATCCCAAATTACTGTAAATGATAATGCACTTATAGGTAATATATTCAAAGTAGTATGTATATGTTTTGCGTGTTTTTTATTTCATGTATCAAAGAGGAAAAGAATATAAGTTATTGTATCCCCACAGATCGAAAGTTGTTTAATGGAGAATGTATGAAGAAGAGAATAACGCTTATTGTTTTTTCGGTGCTAATAATTGTTGCTTTATATGTGTTGTATTGTTTTAATTATATTCCACATAAAAAATATACAAATGCAGATTTCAATATAGAAGCTTACAAGAGCAATATTGATAAAGACAATGATGGTATAGATGACCAAACAGATATATTAAATAATGCAAATAATTACATAAAAACTAATCCAAAATATAAAAGCAAATATTACAATACAGGTTATCCAAATGATGAATATGGGGTTTGTACTGATGTAGTAGCTTTTGCTTTAAAAGATGCAGGATATGATTTGATGGAATTAGTAAATGAGGATATAAAAAACAATAAAGAATTATATGATATGGATGCCGTTGATAAAAATATAGATTTTAGAAGAGTTAAAAACTTAAAAGTATATTTCGATAATAATGCAATAAGTCTTACTACAGATATAAATGAAATAGAAGAATGGCAAGGTGGAGATATTGTTGTATTTAAAAAACATATAGGCATTATATCTGACAAGAGAAATCGAAAAGGTATATGTTTTGTTATCCATCATGCAAATCCATATCAAATATATTATGAAGAGGATATACTGGAACATCGTGATGATATCATAGGACATTATAGAATCAGTTAAACAACTTCCGGTTTGCAATGCAAAAGTTTTTAACAGCAATGATTATACAGAATGATTGTAAAACAATTATAAAGCCTTAAATATAACTAAAAACAGTTGTAAATTCAATCGTAAAAAAATACGATTGAATTTATGGCTGTTTTTGCGTATAATAAATATAACAAATTGGAAAGGAATAAATGGTATGCGTGAAACAAGGACAATAGAATTTAAAGAAACAATTACAAATACATTTTTAAAAACAGTAAGTGCCTTTTCAAATTACAATGGAGGGGAGATTTATTTTGGCATTGATGATAATGGGAATGTCAAGGGAATAGCAGATGTAAAACAATCCTGTCTTCATATAGAAAATAAAATTAACGACAGTATTTCGCCGCAACCGGATTATACACTTGAAATACAAAAAGACAGTACGATAAAGCTTACTGTAAAGAGTGGAATTCATAAGCCGTATTTATACAAGTCAAAGGCATATAAGAGAAATGATACTGCAACAATAGAGGTAGATACATTAGAATTTTCACGTCTTATATTGGAGGGCAAAAATATAAGATTTGAAGAATTACCATATAATGAACAGAAATTAACATTTGAAGTTTTGCATCAAAAATTAAAAGAAAGCATTCAGATTGAAACTTTTAATAAGGATACTTTAAAAATACTTAATTTATATGATAATAATAATGGATATAATAATGCAGCAGGACTTTTAGCGGATAGAAATCATTTTCCCGGCATTGATATTGTAAAGTTTGGTCAAAATATCAGTGTTATTCAAAAAAGGGCAACGATTGAAAATATATCCATATTAGAGGTATATGATAAAGCAATAGATATGTTCAGAGATTATTATCAATACGAAATAATAGAGGGGGCAGAGAGGAAAAATGTAGAAAAAATACCGGAAGCAGCTTTTCGTGAAGCGATTGCAAATGCTTTAATTCATAGAGCGTGGGATATAGAATCACAAATAAGAGTTCTGATGTTTGATGACAGAATTGAGGTTATTTCGCCCGGAGGTCTGCCATCAGGAATAACAGAAGATGAATACTTATCAGGTAAAATTTCTGTTTTAAGAAACAGGAATCTTGCAAATGTATTTTATAGGCTTGGGTTTGTTGAGATTTTTGGAACCGGAATTACAAGAATAAAGCAATTATATGAAAGTGCATTAAGAAAACCTGATTTTGAAGTATTAGAAAATACGATTCGGATTATGCTTCCTGTTTTTGAAGAAAATATAAATTTAACGGAAGATGAAAAGCAGGTGTATGCGCTGTTAAGCACGACAATGCTCAAGCCTATCAGTGAAATAGCACCCTATACACCATTTGGTAAATCAAAAACAACACAGTTATTGAAAGAAATGAGCAAAAAGGGAGTGGTAGAGGTTAAAGGAAAGGGCAGAGGCACAAAGTATATAATAAAACGTATGAATTAATACAAATGATTTTTATTTGCTGCAAAATTAGTATCAGAATACCTGTTTTATGTTTTCTGACGGGGACAAAATACAATGAAAATAAGTGAACATATGGATTGTGATATTTGAATTTAGGGAGGATATTGACTGATGAAAATACGTATTATTGGTTGCAGTGGTTCTGGAAAAACCTATTTAGCAAATGCACTTTCAAAGAAGTATAATATTTCTCATTTCGACTTAGACGATATTCAATGGGATAACAACGCCAAAGAATATGGAAAAAAGAGACCGCTTGATGAACGAAAAGCGTTATTACAAGAAATATTATATAATAATGATGAGTGGATAATTGAGGGGGTATATTATGCCTGGGTACAGCAAAGTTTTGATGAAGCTGATAAAATATATGTTTTAGATATGCCTGGTTATTTATATAAAAGTAGAATTATTATGCGCTTTATAAAAAGAAAATTGGGGCTACAAAAAGGGAAAAAAGAAACTTTGAAATCGGTCTATAACCTTTTGAAATGGACTGAAACTTTTCAGAATAAAAATTTGAAAGAAATAAGAAGTATTTTAGATAGATATGACAATAAAGTTGTATGGTTATCAGGAAAAAAGGATGTAGAGAAAATAATAAAGGCGGTATGATAACTCCCAAGTTGGCGCAGTTGAGGCAGAATGTTTTCCGCCTGCGGAAGCAGCAACAGAAAAGGAATTTGTTGAAAGGGTAAAATACTACGGAAAGCATTTTGGACTTATGTATGAAAATGTGGCTATGCACAATGAAAAACGGTGTGTGGCAGATGATTTTTCTGAGAAAGGTACATAAAATGAAAATAATATTGATAATTTTTGCGGTCATTGTATTATTTGTGATAGTATCTTTTGTCCGCCATAAAGTGTGCAGTGCAAAGGAGAGGAACTTGCTGACTCCTTTGGGCGAACTTGTAGAAGTCAACGGTCACAACATGAGTGTATATACGGAGGGCGACGGTGACAAAACATTTGTATTTATGTCAGGAAGCGGAACATGCTCGCCTATATTGGATTTTAAGTCACTGTATTCGCTGTTGAGCAATGAGTACAAAATTGCAGTAGTGGAAAAATTCGGCTATGGTTTCAGTGATGTGGTAGATAAAAACAGGGATATTGATACAATATTGAGCGAAACCAGAATGGCACTTGATAAGGCAGGAATAGAACCGCCGTATGTGCTTTGCCCACATTCAATGTCCGGATTAGAAGCTTTATACTGGGCTCAGAAGTATCCGGAAGAAGTTGAAGCTATTGTCGGTTTGGATATGGCTGTGCCGGACTATTATGATGAAATGAACATCAATATTCCTATAATGAGATTAGGACAGTATTGCGCCGGATTGGGAATTACAAGATGGATACCAAGCCTTGCGGAAAGTAATGCCATCAAATCGGGAACGCTCTCTCAAAAGGAAAAAGAAATTTACAGGGCTATATTTTACCAAAAAACCGCAACTGTAACGATGATTGACGAAGCAAAAGCGGTAAAAAAGAATGCGGGTGTTGTAAAGGAAAAGGGCATCCCACAAGTGCCGATGTTATTGTTTATCTCTGACGGTTCCGGTGGAACAGGTTTTACAAAAGAAAAGTGGAGAAGTATTCCTAAAGAATATATTTCAAACCACAACAACGCAAGTTGTATTGAACTGGACTGTCCTCATTATATTCACGACTACGAATATCAAAGAATAAGTGAAGAAATCAGAAGCTTCATCCGGTGAATTAATAAGGCAATGAGTAAGACCGCTTGTGGTTGATACGGAATGCTCGCAAATTCATTATTTGTCAAATTGGGAAATTAAAAATTAGGGGAAATTGATAATGACAATAGAAGAAATTTTTAGTGATTTATATGATAAATATGATGAAGATTTTAACTGGTATATGATTCCATTAACACAGGCTGACGGAGTATTTGTTACTGAATTGAAAAATGAAATCGGGGAAGACCACTTCTTATATGACAAAAGAATTTGGGCAGCAGCAAAGTGTGAATCTAATGATGATGTGTTATATGTTATTGACAACGGAAGAAATGCGGACAGCTACTATATTTTCCATTTGACTTACTCAAAGCATAATCCTGCCGGATTTCCGCGATATGAAGAATTAAAAGATGTATATGCAGTAAAGGCATTTATTGAGCAGTCCATAAAAACAAAGCAGGAGTTTGCGGATTTATAGTATGTAAAACAATTTTGACACCCGGAAAACACAGATGTCAATACACTTTGATAGCAAAAATATTACTTTGTCTTAAAGATTGAAAAGGTAAAAAAAGATAATGATGTCCAGAGCTATAAAGAAATTGTTGCATTTTCTGAGGGAAAACTTTTGGATGATATTCAAAAGCAATGTGAGATAGGAAAACGTCCATATCAGAAAAATCTTTTAGTTATAGGTAGTATGCTGATAACATTAGCTGTCTGTGTATTAATTGGCTTTCTGATGCACGTCTTTTTGAATTAATAGTGATATTGCGTTTTAAAATTCAGAAGGTCAATTCTAAAATGAGGTTATATACAGCCGCAAATTCAATTGCAAAAAAATACGATTGAATTTACGGCTGTTTTTACATATAATAATTATAATTAATTGGGAAAAATTAAAATTATGTGTGAAACGAGGGGAATAAGTAATAGAATTTGAAGAATTACGATGTGATAAGCAGAAATTAACATTTAATGGTTTAAAATCGGCAATTAGTTATATGCCGACAGCTCCGTATGAATTACCCTGTGAGGGAGCAAAAGAGATGTTGTTGGTAGATGAAGTTGATAATAAGGAATTTTTGACAGGCTTGTTTCATGCAATGTATGATGAACTGCCAGCCCCAAAACCGAAAAAGAAGAAATAGACAACTTAACAATTTGTAAAAGAGCATTTCGTTAGATTTTATAGGGGGGAATATTTATGCTAATGAATTATGATGAAAGCATCCGTGCCTGTCAGCATATTGACGGTTGGAAATTTGTAACGAGTTTTTCTGTTGGAGGTTTTGAATGGCTTGGGTTTTCTAAGAAAATTTCAAATAAAATGATTATCATTTCTTCTCAAAAAACTACTATTCTGGATTGTGACAATGGAAAAATTGAAAATTGTATGATTGATTATGATGAAGAAGAACTTATTGCAATTTGTGATAAATTACCGGACGAACAGATTTTAATAGCAGGAGAATACGGTGGAAACTTACCTGATACAACAAATAAGGGCGAAAGGGTTCTTATTCAGAAAACAAAAGAGTATATTACGACTATAACTTTTATTCCTGGTCAAAGTGATGAAATAAAAGTTTATGAAAATTATGGTGCATACATCTGTGGATTTAGCTACGATGGAAAGTATTTTGTTATTGCAAATGATGGAGGAATTATTGTTATAAAGAGATGCTGCTAACTTTTCAATTAGTATGTTAATATAATTTTGGCACTGCCATTCACGGTAGGCGGTTTAGTCGATACCTTCGAGAGGAGGTGAGACTATGGTGACTTATTCAGATATGTTTACATATACATTAGTATTATGTGCAGTTGCAACGCTTGTTGCTTCCATTTGTAATAAAAAACCAAAAAAATAACCGCCCCCAGCCACGGTAACGGTTATTTTTAATAACTTGTATCCTAAAGGCTAAACCGTCTATCGACAGTGCCTTTTTATATATTCATATTACTCTATTTCCATATTTATGTCAAATTTATATTGAAAATCCGTTTTGCAACTTTTACAGCAAAAACATTTAGACAGCGGCAACACCAAAATGCTATAATAAAAGCACATATTATAATGGTAATAATGGGGAGAAAGAAAACATGGACAGAGAAGTAGACGCAATGGGCTACGGGATTTGTATATTTTCCGCAGATACCGTACAGGACTTTTTGAAACGTGAAAAAATTCGGAAAAGAAAGCTGTTAAGTCTTTTACAAAAGGATAAGGAACTTTATTTGTCTACGCAGAAAGAGGGCATTTTAATCCCGTTAGTAGGAATTAATGCGTATAATTACGCAATCCGGCTCGAAGGACGGGACGAGCCGTTTGACGACCGGTGGACACAAAAGATTGACTATGACGGATTTAATCTGGAAATTAAAGACGGGCTGTGGATTTCCAATATCCGGCAGCTTGAGCCTTTTGAGCCGAAAATATATCATGAAAAGGAAGAAGAATTTTATACCACGCCGGGACAGTTTGAACCGGTGGAGCGGTACCGCTCGCCATGGGAACGGTGGTATAAGGCGGAAACGGGAAAGGGAGAGCTTGTTAAAATTTATACAGATATCAAATATGATGTCCCTGCCGGAAAATATCTGCTGTCTATCAAAGGTTATGTCCGAAAGGAAAAACAGAAGTACCCTGTTCCGAATTGTGGCTTTTATCTTTCGCTGACGAAAGTGGAAGCATTTGAAGGCTTTAAAAATCCACGGGAAGCAGATGAGTACAATTTTAATATAGGAAGCATGGAGTAAGGCGCACATATAATTTGCACAGAGAGAAGGGAAAATATGATATTTAAAACAGCAGGTGACAAATCAAAACCGGTAATATTATTTTTTCATGCAATGGGAGTGACGGGTGACAGCAGTATGCCGGTAGCAGAGTGTCTGGAACAGAAATATTACTGCATTATGCCGACTTCGACAGTATATTGTGCCGGACAAAAATATCGCAGTAAAACAGATGAAATACAGCAGATAATGACATTTTTAAAAGAACAGGGAATCCGTGAGATAGAACTTGTGGTGGCTTCCTCAATCGGCGCAGACCTTGCAATGGCATTTCTAACCAATACACAGATACCCGTAAAACATGTCTTTTTTGACGGCGGGCAGTTTGCACAGATTGGAAAGACATTGAGAAAGATAATGGTTCCGTTCATATATCTGGCAATAAAAAGCATTTACCGGTCAAAAGGAAAAACATTAAAAAAAATTATGTGGTGCGATGATGATACTATAAAACCGTATTTTACAGAAGCAGGCAGGAATATAACATATGGGAATTTAAAAAGACAGCTGCAAAGCCCCCTGTTTCTGCGGGTTTGCAGAAAAAATAAAAAAATCTCAAAAAAAGTTGAAAAAAGTGCTTGACATTTACGCGATTATCGTATTATAATAACCAAGTCAGTTCACGAGAGAACAAAAACAACACAGCGCAAGCGGGTGCAGCGATTGTTCATCATGAATTTGAATATGGGATCTTAGCTCAGCTGGGAGAGCATCTGCCTTACAAGCAGAGGGTCATAGGTTCGAGCCCTATAGGTCCCATACATGAAAAGAATATGGCGAGATAGCTCAGTTGGCTAGAGCACACGGTTCATACCCGTGGTGTCGGGAGTTCGAGTCTCCCTCTCGCTACTACATGGACACCTTGAACAAAGGTGTCTTTTTTGCATATACAGGGAAAAATACTGTAAAACACTGCCGAAGCGGAAATATTTTCACTTGTACAATTCATAGAATAATGGTATTCTTTTACGGGAAAATAAAATGATAGAAGTCAGAAAGGAGAATGAAAATGCGCGTTGGAATGGGGTATGATGTACACAGACTGGTGGAAGACAGAAAGCTGATTATAGGCGGAGTGGAAATTCCGTATGAAAAAGGTCTGCTGGGACATTCTGATGCGGATGTCCTGCTTCATGCGATTATGGATGCACTGCTCGGTGCGGCAGCGCTTGGAGATATTGGAAAGCATTTTCCGGACAACGATGACAGATATAAAGGCATTTCCAGTCTGGAACTGTTAAGACAGGTTGGAAAGCTTTTAGATGAAAAGAATTATGTCATTGAAAATATTGATGCAACGATTATTGCGCAGAAGCCGAAAATGCGTCCGTATATCGATGAAATGCGCAAAAATATTGCAGACACCTTAAAGCTTGACATCGACCGTGTCAATGTAAAGGCAACGACCGAGGAAGGACTTGGTTTTACCGGTACGGGAGAGGGCATTTCTTCCCAGGCGGTTTGCAGCTTAAATGACGTAACCAATTATATCTATGGCGATTCGGATATGACAAATTGTTGTGGCGGATGTGGCGGTTGTTCCGTAAAATAAAGTAACAGCAATCAGACATTGAGGAGTAGACATGGAGTTTTTTAAATATGTAAAACAGGAAATTGCAGTCATAAAGGACAGGGACCCGGCAATAAAATCAACGATGGAAGTGTTTTTATATCCGAGTTTCCATGCAATTTTAAAATATCGCAAGGCACATAAACTGTACCTGAAAAAGCACTATTACCGCGCACGCCGCATTTCGCAGAAAACGGCAAGAAAGACCGGTATCGAGATTCATCCGGGCGCCCAGATTGGTGAAGGTCTGTTTATCGACCACGGACATGGCGTGGTTATCGGTGAAACAGCCATTATCGGGGATAATGTAACACTGTATCAGGGGGTAACGCTTGGCGGAACCGGAAAAGAAAGCGGCAAGCGCCACCCGACAGTGGGGAATAACGTATTAATCGGTGCGGGAGCAAAGGTGCTTGGTTCATTTACAATCGGAGATAACTGTAAAATCGGCGCCGGTTCGGTTGTTCTTGAAAATGTGCCGCCGAATTCAACGGTTGTCGGTGTACCGGGTAAAATCGTCATTCAAAATGATGTACGTGTCAATGACGATTTAGACCAGGTGCATCTGCCGGACCCGGTACAGACGGAAATGGACGATTTAAAGAGTGAAAATGCACGCCTTCGGGTACGTCTTGATAAATTAGAGAAGGCATTGGAAAGTGTGACCAATCCATAAATTTAAGATTGTTCACACAACTATTTGTGCCGTAGACGCCACAAATAGATTTATCGCAGGGTTGAATGGAATTCAGCCCGCGTACCGCCGACACAAAGCGTCTACGGAAAAGAGGAGCAATAATGAAAATTTATAATACACTGACAAGAAAAAAAGAAGAATTTCAGCCGCTTGAAGAAGGCAAGGTAAAGATGTATGTCTGCGGACCGACCGTATACAACCTGATTCATATCGGAAATGCAAGACCGATGATCTGCTTTGATACGGTAAGAAGATATCTGGAATATAAGGGGTATGATGTCAATTACGTATCCAACTTTACGGATGTGGATGATAAGATTATTAAAAAGGCCAATGAAGAAGGTGTATCTGCCGAAGAAATTTCACAGCGTTATATCGCAGAGTGCAAAAAGGATATGGAAGGTATGAATATCAAGCCTGCCACAACACATCCGCTTGCAACACAGGAAATCGGCGGCATGATTGACATGATTCAGACATTGATTGACAAAGGCTATGCCTACAATGTCAACGGTACGGTTTATTACCGCACCAGAAAGTTTGAGGGCTACGGAAAGCTTTCAAAGAAGAATATTGATGATCTGGAAGCCGGACACAGAGATATCAAGGTTGCCGGAGAATCCGAAAAGGAAGACCCGTTAGACTTCGTATTGTGGAAGCCGAAAAAAGAAGGCGAGCCTTACTGGGAATCACCGTGGAGTGAGGGAAGACCGGGCTGGCATATTGAGTGTTCTGTCATGTCTAAGAAGTATCTGGCAGACGAGATTGATATTCATGCGGGCGGTGAGGATTTGATTTTTCCACACCATGAAAATGAAATTGCCCAGTCAGAAGCTGCAAACGGCGTACCATTTGCAAAATACTGGATGCATAACGCATTTTTAAATATTGACAATAAGAAGATGTCCAAATCCCTCGGTAACTTCTTTACCGTAAGAGATATCAGCAAAGAATATGATTTACAGGTACTGCGTTTCTTTATGTTAAGCGCACATTACAGAAATCCGATTAATTTCAGCCATGACCTGATGGAATCTGCAAAGAACGGTCTGGATAGAATCGTGACGGCAGTCGGCAATCTGACACACCTTGTGGAAAATGCACAGGCTGGTGCAATGACAGATGAAGAAAAGGCACTGCTTGAAAAGACTGCGGAAATGACGGCGAAATTTGAAGCAGCAATGGAAGATGATTTTAATACGGCAGATGCGATTGCAGCTGTATTTGAACTTGTTAAATTTGCAAATTCTAATTCATCGGCAGGTAATACCGCAGAATATCTCAATGCGTTAAAGGCAAAGATTACAGCTTTGACAGATGTACTGGGACTTATAACGGAAAAAGAAGCGGAGATGTTAGATGAAGAAATCGAAAATCTGATTGCACAGCGTCAGCAGGCAAGAAAAGACAGAGATTTTGCAAAAGCAGATGAAATCAGGGATACTCTTTTAGCAAAGGGCATTGTGTTAGAAGATACAAGAGAAGGCGTAAGATGGAAAAGAGCTTAAATTTTGAAGAAAATCTGACACGGAATATCTGGCAGAATTTAGAGCTTGCACAGGTAGAACCACGGCAGTTATCACCCCTGGTGCTTGCTTATATCGGCGACAGCATTTACGACCTTGTGATCCGCACCTATTTAATCAGCCTTGGCAACATGCCGGTCAACAAAATCAACCGGCATGCGTGCAGGCTGGTCAAGGCGGAAACGCAGTCTAAACTGATTGGCATCCTTGAAGAACAGCTGACGGAAAATGAATTGTCAGTCTATAAAAGGGGCAGAAATGCAAAGTCGTATACTTCTGCCAAAAACGCGACAATCGGTGATTACAGACGTGCAACCGGTTTTGAAGCCTTAATGGGATATCTGTATCTGGACGGGCAGTACGACCGCCTGACAAAGCTGGTACATACAGGTCTAGAGGCAATTGGGGAATGGGAACACCATAGAATGGAGAAAAAATGAGATATAAAGAATTTATTATAGAGGGCAGAAATGCCGTGCTGGAGGCATTCCGCGCAGGAAAGACCATTGACAAGCTGTTTGTGTTAGACGGCTGTCAGGACGGTCCTGTAAAAAGTATTTTGCGGGAAGCCAAAAAGACGGATACCATTATCAATTTTGTGGATAAAGAACGGCTGGACAGACTGGCAAACAGCGGACATCACCAGGGCGTTGTTGCGCAGGCGGCAGCATATGAATATGCGGAAGTCGAAGATATTTTAAATGCAGCAAAGGAAAAGGGTGAAGCCCCTTTTATTTTTATTCTGGACGAGATTGAAGACCCGCACAATCTGGGGGCAATTATCCGTACTGCAAACCTTTGCGGGGCACACGGTGTTATTATTCCGAAGCGCCGTGCCGTGGGACTTACGGCGACCGTAGCAAAAACCTCTGCCGGAGCGGTTAACTATACACCTGTGGCAAAAGTAACCAACATTGCAAAGACCATTGAAGAACTGAAAAAAGAAGGCATGTGGTTTGTGTGTGCCGATATGGACGGACAGACGATGTATGATTTAAACCTTACAGGACCGATTGGACTGGTTATCGGTAATGAAGGTGCGGGAGTGAGCCGTCTTGTAAAAGAAAAATGTGATTTTACGGCATCAATTCCGATGAAGGGCGATATTGATTCGCTGAATGCTTCCGTAGCGGCAGGTGTGCTGGCATATGAGATTGTGCGCCAGCGTTTAAAGGCATAGGAAAAACAGATACTGGCGGAAAAGGTGTAAGCGGATAAAGTCGGATGCCGCTCTGTGTGAAAACGCTTAAATAAAGCGTATTGGGGAGAATAAAACATGGATTTGAAACAGTGCAGTGATGAAGAATTGATTGTACGGTACCGCGATGGAGATACAGATGCAATGGATTTTATATTTGAACGGTATAAACATCTGGTACGTAAAAAAGCAAAAGCCATGTTTTTAGCCGGCGGTGATAATGACGATTTGATTCAGGAAGGCATGATTGGGCTATATAAGGCAATCCGGGATTATAATACAGACCGGGAGGCTTCTTTTGCGACCTTTGCAAGTATGTGCATCAATCGTCAGATGATTACGGCGGTGGCGGCATCAAACCGTAAAAAAAATATGCCGCTGAATACCTATGTTTCATATGATATGCCGGCCGGCGGTGATGAAGACAGTGATATGCGTCTTGTTGATATTCTGCAGTCGCAGACAGAGCTAAATCCTGAAAAACTGCTGATAGACAAAGAACATAACCGGGACTTAAAGAGCCGTTTAAAAGAAGTACTGAGTACCTTTGAACAGCAGGTGCTGACTTATTATCTGGAAGGAATGGACTATACAGCAATTGCAAAAAAAATGCAGAAGCCGCCGAAGTCAGTTGATAATGCCCTGCAACGGATACGCAGTAAAGCGGCCCGTCTGACTTTAGAAAATTAAGTGATTGATGTTTAGCGGAAAAAGTAATATGCTGTTTATAGATAAAAAGTATTGTATGGCGGTGACGGATTTATAGGGGAATTAAGTGCAATGTGATACGGAATGACTGCGCCGCAGGCATCGCAGCAGTTCAGTCTTAAAGGTTGTTAATCAGGGAAATGTCTGCAGAATGGAGTTTACTATGAAAAAATGTTTGAAAAGGGTTATGGCACTTTTTATGACCTCATCACTACTGTTATCAGGGTGCGGTGCAGCAGAAAGTGCAGACGACCGGAAACAGGAAACAGAAGGTACAGAAACGGTAGAGCTTACGGTATGGGGAGAAAAAGATAATACAGCAACGCTTACAAAGATGATAGACAGTTTTAAAGAACAGTATAAGGGACAGGCGGATTTTAATATCACACTTGAAACACAGGCGGATTCAGGGGTAAGAGATGTGATGCTTACAGATGTCCACGGCGGGGCAGATGTATTTTCGTTCCCGGATGACCAGCTTATATCGCTTGTTGCAGGCGGGGTGCTGGTTCCGGTTCCTAATGCAGAAGAAGTGTCGGCAGAGAATATAAAAGAGTCAGTGGATGCTGCAACTCTTAATGGAAAATTATACGGATATCCAATGACGGCAGACAATGGATATTTTATGTATTATAATAAGGACTATTTTACGGAGGAGGATGTAAAGTCGTTGGATAAAATGCTTTCCGTAGCACAGGCAGCGGGAAAGAAAGTGGCGATGGAATTTAATTCGGGCTGGTATCTGTATTCTTTTTTTGGTAATACGGGTCTGAAACTGTCATTGAATGAAGACGGAGTGACAAATGCCTGTAACTGGAATGATACATCCGGTGATATAAGAGGTGTTGATATAGAAGAGGCGTTAAAAAGGATTACATCAAATGCCGGTTTTTTAAGCTGCCCGAATGGGGAAATTGCGGACAAGATGAAATCGGGAGAAGTAATAGCCGGTATCAGCGGTGTATGGGATGTTATGAATGCAAAAGAAGCGTGGGGAGCTGACTATGGAGCATGTAAACTGCCAGCTTATACATGCGCCGGAAGAGAAGTGCAGATGGCTTCATTTACGGGATATAAAATGATGGGTGTCAATGCCTATTCTAAAAATAAAGACTGGGCATGCAAGCTTGCAGACTGGATGACAAATGAAGAAAATCAGAAAATACGTTTTACAGAGCGTAATCAGGGACCGTCAAATATTAATGCAGCTGCTTCACCGGATATTAAAAAGGTAGCAGCAATACAGGCTGTAATTGACCAGTCAAAGTATGGTACACTCCAGAGGGTTGGAAATAGCTACTGGGATGCCTGTAAATCGTTTGCAGATACGATTCTTAGCGGAAACACAGGTGGTCTTTCGGAACAGGAGCTTATGGATGTGCTTGTAGACGGGATTACGGCGTCAACGGTAAAATAATAACCGGAAAAGCTGTTTTGGGATTACGCATAAGAAAAGAGGGTTTATATGAATAAAAAAAGAACAAGCCTGAAGGCGCTGATACTGGTGCCGGTATTTATATTAGGAATATTATCTGTACTGTCAAATGTTATGGCAGTTAATAATATAAGAAAGGTAAATCGGAATGCTTCACGTATTGCAGATGATTGCATGAACAGCATTTCCGAGCTTTCTGCCATTGAGAACGAAACACAGTCTATACATAAGCTGGGTTTGTCCCATATTATAGCAACGGACCTCAATACAATGATTTCCATTGTTGAAGAAATGCAGACAGAACAGGAAACGTTAGAGCAGGAGCTTGAAGATTACAGAAAATATGTAGAGCCGGAGGATGAAAGCTCCTATGAAACGGTTGTGTCCAATTATGAGACGATGAAGTATGAGCTTGGTAATCTGATGGCATACAGCGCACTTGGGAAAAATACCGAGGCTTATGCACTGGCAAATGGAGTTGTCAGTGAAAGCAGCATGGCAATTCAAAATGAAATTAATGTCATGAAGGAGCATGCGAACACTGCGGCATCTGATGCGCGAGAAAGACTATCGGATGTTTATCTGGGGGCATTGGTAAGCAATGGCATAATTATTGCTATTAGTGTCACGCTTCTTATGGTGGCGTTATACTGTGTAATACGTTTTGTGATTAAACCGATTCTTGCCACGAATAAGGACATTAGGGACATTATCAGCGGAATTGATAAAGGTGAAGGAGATCTGACTAGGAGAGTTGCTGTTTTGTCAAATGATGAAATTGCTGATCTTGGAAATGGTATTAATCTGTTTATGGATAAACTCCAGCAGATACTAAAGATGATTATCGAGAACACGAACCATATGGAGAATGTAGTACGTGAAGTAGGAGAAAGTGTTGCAACGTCAAATGACAGTGCAACAGATTTATCGGCGATGACAGAAGAGCTGTCGGCAACTATGCAGGATGTAGGACATTCAGTCAGCGTTATTAATAATAATACTGAAAATGTACGCGGTGATGTTGAGATGATAGCACACAAGTCCGACGAAATTAACGAATTCTCAAAAGAGATGAAGGCCAATGCGGATAAGATGGAGAGCGATGCAAGAAATAATATGGATAAAACCAATGAAACCATTGGAATTATATTAGAGGGACTTGGAAAGGCGATTGAAGACAGCCATAGTGTAGGACAGGTAACCAGCCTGACGGATGAAATTTTAAATATATCAAGCCAGACCAACCTGCTTGCATTAAATGCGAGCATTGAAGCAGCAAGAGCCGGCGAGGCAGGAAAAGGTTTTGCAGTTGTAGCGGATGAAATCCGCGGTCTGGCGGATTCAAGCCGTGAAACGGCAAACAGAATCCAGCAGATAAATTCCGTTGTTGTAGCAGCTGTCAATAATCTTTCGGATAATGCCAATGAGCTTGTGGGTTATATACAAAATGCCATATTACCGGAATTCGAAGCATTTGTGGAAAGCGGTGTAAAGTATAGGGATAATGCATCCTACATTGAAAATGCAATGCAGGAATTTACGGCAAAGACAGATATGTTAAAGAAAAATATCGATGAAATTGCATTGTCTATCAGTGCCATTACAACAGCAGTGGACGAAGGCGCAGAAGGAATTAATGGAGCTGCAAAAAGCACGCAGAATCTGGTTGAAGATATCGTAAATATCAGTGACAAAATGAATGAAAATAAAGTAATTGCACAGACATTGCAGAAAAGTACACATGTCTTTGCAAACTTCTAAAAAGAGTGTTCTCTGCGGTAATAGTCTTCTACAGGAAGTTTTATCGCAGAGAAAATAAAAAGTTGACTTGACAAATAAAGCGAGGTATAATATTATAGTTCTTGCGTAGAACGCAGGCTGTTGTAGCTCAGTGGCAGAGCACTTCATTGGTAATGAAGAGGTCGGGGGTCCGACTCCCCTCAACAGCTTTATAAAAAGAAAGAAAGACATTGAGCGGATTTTACAAAGTAGTCTGTTCAATGTCTTTTTGTATATTATTTTTGTATTTTATATGAAATAACCGTTGCCTGTACTCCTATAGATGTGGTATTATAACAACGTGTGGTTTTTGGGAAAACAAAAATTTTCCTACAGGCACGATGAATACGTTTTATGCAGGCTGGTAAGAATCAGCGGAATGGAGGAAACTATGGTAAAAGCTATTGTTGGCGCGAACTGGGGTGACGAAGGTAAGGGTAAGATTACAGATATGCTTGCTGAGGAGTCAGATATTGTCGTAAGATTCCAGGGAGGAAGCAACGCAGGACATACAATTATTAACGATTATGGTAAGTTTGCACTGCATTTGCTGCCATCAGGTGTTTTCTATAATCATACAACAAGCATTATCGGTAACGGTGTTGCTTTAAATATACCTTATCTGGTAAACGAATTAAAAAGTCTTACAGACAGAAATGTTCCGATGCCTAAGATTTTAGTGTCAGACAGAGCACAGATTCTTATGCCGTACCATGTGGATTTTGATACCTATGAAGAAGCAAGACTTGCAGGAAAGTCTTTCGGTTCTACAAAATCCGGTATTGCACCATTCTATTCAGATAAATACGCGAAAATCGGTTTTCAGGTGAGCGAGCTTTTTGAAGAAAAAGACAAGCTGATGGAAAAAATTGAAAATGTCGTAACTTTAAAAAATGTGATGTTAGAGCATCTTTATCATAAGCCGTTACTTAACGCGGAAGATATTTACAATACATTAATGGAATATAAAGAAATGATTAAGCCGTATGTAACAGACACTTCCGCATATCTGCATCAGGCATTAAAGGAAGGCAAGAAGGTTTTATTGGAAGGACAGCTTGGTTCTTTAAAAGACCCTGACCACGGTATTTACCCGATGGTTACATCTTCTTCCACATTAGCACCTTACGGCGCAATCGGCGCAGGTATTCCGGCAAGCTCCATTCAGGATGTTGTAACGGTTGTTAAGGCTTATTCATCAGCAGTCGGTGCCGGTGCATTTGTCAGTGAAATCTTCGGAGAAGAAGCGGACGAATTAAGAAAGCGCGGCGGTGATGGCGGTGAATTCGGTGCGACAACAGGACGACCAAGACGTATGGGATGGTTTGATGCCGTTGCAACACGTTATGGTGTCAGAATGCAGGGAACAACAGAAGTTGCATTGACTGTTATTGATGTATTAGGTTATTTAGATGAAATCCCGATGTGTGTCGGCTATGAAATTGACGGTAAGGTGACAAAGGATTTCCCGACAACTGCACAGCTTGAAAAAGCAAAGCCGGTATTAAAGACATTCCCAGGCTGGAAGTCAGACATCAGAGGTATTACAAAGTATGAAGACCTTCCGGAAGCATGTAGAAATTATATCGAAGCCATTGAACAGGAAATTGAAGCACCGATTACAATGGTATCAAACGGACCGGGAAGACATGAAATTATTCACAGAGTAAGCAGTTATTCAAAGTAAAATAAATTGCAAAAAGGGGCTGTCACATGAAGAAATATGAAAATATTTCAACCGTGTGACAGCCGTATCCTTTTAATCGTCGGATTTGTGGGAGAGAATGCGGTATACGAGCATCATGGCATAAATCACGATTGGAAAGATAATATCCGTAAAAATCAGACCGTTAAACAGTGTACGGGCAGAATCTGTATTGATAAAAGCTGTAATCAGTGTTACAAGCAGTAAAAGTCCCCATGCAATGACAGCAGTGAGTGCGGCAATGCGTTTGATTTTTTTCATTGTATCATCCTTTCTAGGTAATTATGATTTATTTAGTGTAACATAAAGTGAAAGAGAAAAAAAGAAGTCATTCAGAATATGAAATGGTGGAATGGAGATTATTATGATAAAAAATGTTTTAGAGTATCTGGAGCAGTCTGCGGCAAAATCGCCGGATAAAACAGCGGTGGCAGATGAACATAATGCCTTTACCTATCAGGAACTGCTGGACAATGCGCAGAGAGTGGGTGCGGTACTGCAAAAGGAAACACAGGTGCGTACCGCAGTTCCGGTTTATATGGAAAAGAGCTGTAATGCATTGGCAGCATTTATGGGAGCGGCAAAGGCAGGTTGCTTTTACTGCCTGTTAGACCCGGCACAGCCTGTAGAACGTATCCAGATGATTCTTGCAACACTGGGTGCAGAAATTATGATTATAGATGAAAAGTCTGCAAAGAAGCAGGAAAAGTTAGGATTTTCCGGCAAAGTATTAAAGATTGAAGAATTACTGGAACATACACCGGACGAAAAAGAAATGAAGCAGCTTGATATCATCCGTGAAAATGCGCTGGATATTGATCCACTGTATTCGATTTTTACTTCCGGCTCAACCGGTGTGCCAAAGGGGGTTATTGTAAACCACCGTTCAGTTATTGACTTTATTGACTGCTTTACAGATACGTTCCACATTACGGAAAATGATGTCATCGGCAATCAGGCGCCGTTTGACTTTGACGTATCGGTAAAGGATATTTATTCAACCTTAAAGACTGGTGCAACGATGCAGATTATTCCAAAGAAGCTGTTTTCATTTCCGATGCCGCTGATGGATTATCTGGACGACAGAAAGGTGACAACCCTGATCTGGGCGGTATCGGCACTCTGTATTGTAACGACCTTAAAAGGCTTTGACTATAAAAGACCGGGGTGCATTAACAAAGTTATTTTCTCCGGAGAGGTTATGCCGGTGAAGCACTTAAATATCTGGCGAGAAACGTATCCGGAAGCCATGTTTGTCAATGTGTACGGTCCGACAGAAATTACCTGTAACTGCACCTATTACATCGTAGACCGTGAGTTTGCACTCGATGAAACACTGCCAATGGGAAAAGCGTTTCCGAATGAACGCGTCTTTTTATTAGATGACAATGACAATCTGATTACGCCGGATATGCCGGATACAACCGGTGAAATTTGTGTATCGGGTACGGCGGTGACACTTGGATATTATAATAACAGGGAAAAGACGGATCAGGCATTTGTACAGAATCCGTTAAATGACAAATACAACGAAATTATTTACCGTACAGGTGATTTGGGCTATTACAGCAAGGCGGGCGAGCTTTATTTTTCATCACGCAAGGATTTTCAGATTAAGCATATGGGACACCGCATTGAGCTGGGTGAAATTGATATGGCAATCAACGCGGTGGAAGGCTGCGTGCGTGCCTGCTGTATCTTTGACAAAGACAACAATAAGATTATCGGATTCTATGAAGGAACACCGGATAAGAAGACGATTACCCATGAGCTGATGAAAAAGCTTCCAAAGTTTATGATTCCGCAGGAATTTGTTCAGGTGGCATCCATGCCGGTTACAAAAAACGGTAAGATTGACAGAAATGCCTTGATGGAGGGAAGAAAAAATGCTTGAGATTGCTAAAATTGTAGAACTGGCAAAGGAACATGCCACGCCGATGTATCTTTTTGATTTGGACGAATTACAGTCCAGAGTACAGGCAATGAAAGAAATTTTAGGAGAAGACATCCGGCTTTGTTATGCGATGAAAGCCAATCCGTTTCTGGTAGACAGCATGAAGCAGGCAGTTCACAAGTTTGAAGTCTGTTCACCCGGAGAATTTGCAATCTGTGAAAGAGAGCAGGTCGCAATGGCTGATATTGTACTTTCGGGTGTCAATAAAGAAAAAGCAGATATTCTTCATGTGATGAAGGACTGCGGCGGCGTGGGTGTGTATACAATCGAATCCCGTACCCAGTTAGAACTGCTTCAGGCATGCGCAAAAGAAACGAATCTGACAATCCGCGCACTGATCCGCGTGACAAGCGGCAACCAGTTCGGTGTTGACGAATCAGAACTGGAAGATATTATTGCAAACCGCACACAGTACCCGAATATTGACTTTTACGGTATCCAGTGTTATACAGGCACGCAGAAGAAAAAGATGAAACAGATTGAAGAAGAACTGACACATTTAGACGGATTGTGCGACAGCCTGAAAGAAAAGTACGGCTGGATGGCAAAGGAATTCGAATACGGACCGGGGCTTTTAGTTTCTTACTTCGGAGAAGAAGCATTAAATGACGGATTTGACGAATTAAAGGAATTCGCGGCGCTTCTTGCACCAATCCGCGGCAAATATGAAATTACGCTTGAAATGGGACGTTTTATCGCAGCTTCCTGTGGTGTGTTTGTTTCATCGGTAGTGGATTTAAAGACGAATAAAGAGCAGAATTACTGTATTATTGACGGCGGAATCAACCATATTAATTACTATGGTCAGACCATGGCAATGAAGATTCCGGCATATACTTATGTAAAGGCAGACGGCAGCATAACGGCAGGCTTTGACATGGCAGCACGCAGGAAGCTTGCACAAGCCGGAGCAACCGAGAAATGGACAATCTGCGGCTCACTGTGTACGGTCGGTGATGTCATTGTAAAAAATCTGCCGGTAGTAAAGCCTGAAATCGGGGATCTGATACTATTCTATAATATCGGTGCATATTCTGTGACAGAGGGAATTTACCTGTTTTTAAGCAGAAGAATGCCAAAGATTGTGGCGTACTCAAAAAAGGAAAAAGCCGTTGTATACAGAGATGTCCTGGCATCGGACACAATAAATTCACGGATGAGCCTGGTACGGAAATAAAAAAGGTACTTGACGAACATAGTGATGTGTTGTATTTTAAATTCGATACAGACAGCAGGTCTGTAAAAAAAGGAATGAATTTGAAAACAGAAAGGTTAGGTTTTACAGATGGATCAGTTAATGGAAATTTTAACAGAGGTTAATGCAGATGTAGATTTTGAAACATGTGATACACTTATTGATGACGGGATTTTAGATTCTTTTGATATTGTATCTATTGTTGGTGAATTAAACGATACATTTGATATCGATATCACACCGGCAGATATTGTTCCGGAAAATTTCAATTCTGCAGAAGCAATGTGGGATATGATTCAGAGACTTCAGGATCTTTAAGATTAATTTTATTTGATATCTTGAAAATGTGTGTTATAATATTGATATAGGAGCAGTTCAAGGGTATTTTTAAGGAAGGTGGTTTGTATGTCATCTATTTCATTTTATAATTCAGAGTCCATTAATATGCTGCTTTCATCCGGTTTAACGACCAGAAAAAGCAACAGTATTTTTGGCAGTCAGGGTTACGCATTTTCAGGGATTGATTTATCCACATTATCATCAATCCGGAATGGCTCTTATCACAAGCTGTTAAAGTCTTATTATGAAAAAGAGGACAATGACGGCACAACGGCGGATAGGACCAATAAGAAAGACACAACGACGGATACGGCATCACAGAAGTTAAACGGCGCAGCAGTCCGTGATAAAGCGGCCGATGTGGTGGATTCCGTATCTGATTTAAAGAAGACGGCACTCTGGGAGAAAAAGAGTGTAACGGATAAAGAAGGCAATACCACAAAGGAATATGATACCGATGCAATTTATAAAGCTGTATCAGACTTTGTTTCCAATTATAATTCGCTGGTAGAAAAGACGGGTAAGTCTGACGATAACAGCGTATTAAGAAATGCATCTTCTATGGTAAGCTATACAAAGGCAAATCAGTCATTGTTGAAGAGTATAGGCATTACAATCGGAAGTGACAATAAGCTGTCTGTAGATGCAGAAAAGTTCAAACAGTCAGATATGGCAGTTGTAAAATCTACATTTACAGGAAGCAGTTCTTTTGGACAGACTGTATCAAGAAGTGCTTCATCGCTTTACTCATCTGCTGTTTCGCAGATTGCAAAGCTGGATTCAGCGACAACATATTCAAGCACGGGTTCATATTCTTATGTAACCAGTGCAACCTATAACAAATACTTATAATACACGAGAGGCAGGAAAAAGATAAGCATGGCATTACTTGAAACATGGCGTAAGTTAGCATATGAAACAGAGATGAATCAGAATCAGGCGACGGAATTCTGGAACAGTTATTTTGTACAGGAAAAGGCAATTTATGAGCAGATTCTTGCAACACCGGATGCACCGGTATCCGGCACAGTAAAAGAACTGGCTGATAAGTTTGGTGTAGAAGTATTAATGATGACAGGATTCCTTGATGGTATCAATGACAGTTTAAAGAATCCGAATCCGATTGAAACAATGGAAGAAGATACGGCGGTCAGTCTTGATTACGATAAGGAAAAGCTTTACTATAACATGGTTGGCTGCAAGGCAGACTGGTTATATGAGCTTCCTGCATGGGACAATCTTCTTTCAGAAGAAGAAAGAAAGGCACTTTACAAGAAGCAGAAGCTTTCAGGAACAGTTGTCAAGGCAAAGAAAATCGGAAGAAATGATCCATGTCCTTGCGGCAGCGGCAAAAAGTACAAGAAGTGCTGTGGAAAGAATGCGTAATAGCAGGTAATACAGAAAAGCGGAATGCGGGATTGTTGTGTGAAAGCATATCAGTTCCGCATTTTTAAAATGGAGGGATACAATGCAGGCATATACAGGATTTGCGTATGTTTATGATGAATATATGGATAATATTCCTTATGAGGAATGGTGTGAATATTTAGTGGAGCGGTTAAAGGAACAGGGCGTTACACCGGATATGGAAATTGCTGATTTAGGCTGCGGAACGGGTACGGTGACACAGCTTTTAGATAAGGCGGGATACAGTTGTGTCGGTATTGACAATGCGCCGGATATGCTTACGATTGCCGCAGAAAAACTCTATGAGAGCGGACAGGAAATCGTCTATAGTTTACAGGATATGCGCGATTTTGAACTGCCGTATGAAGTTGATGCCATGGTGAGCATTGCGGATTCCATGAATTATATTACCAGCAAAGAGGATATTACATCGGTTTTTGAGTGCGTAAAAAAAGGCTTAAAGCCGGGTGGTGTATTTATCTTTGATTTAAAGACGATTCATTTTTTCAGGGATGTCCTTGCGGAAAATACGTATGCGGAAAACCGTGACGATTCTGCCTTTATCTGGGATAACTACTATGATGAGGAAACACGCAATAACGAATATGACCTTGCGGTGTTTATCAAAAATGAAGATGAAAGCTTTATCCGTTACGAGGAAAATCATTTCCAGCATGGATTTTATATGGAAGAAGTACTGGAAGCGGCAGAAACGGCAGGCTTGGAAGTTGAAGCCGTCTATGATGCATTTACAACCGATGCACCGAAGGAAGACAGTGAGAGGTTATACTACATATTAAGACGCCGGTGCGCAGCACGGAGCAATTCGTAGGCGGCTTAGTTGGGGCTTTTGCCTCAACATCAAAAAGTTAATAATAAGAGGAGAATAGTGTGAAAAATAACGCTGATGCGCTTATTTTTCACACGGCTATTTGTTTCTGAGCGAAAACAAATAGCCATGATTGCAGATGAGAAATCGCCTGCGCGAATTTCTCATCGCAACTTCGCGACAAAGTCGCTCAGAAATGAGGATTATAATGAAAGATTATATTGTAAGAGCGATTGCGGCAGACGGACAGATTCGTGCTTTTGCTGCAACGACAAAAAATATGGTAGAAGAAGCGCGTACCCGTCACAATATGAGTCCGATTGCGACAACGGCACTGGGCAGACTGATGACAGGCGGTGCAATGATGGGAACAATGATGAAAAGTGATGCGGACGTGCTTACCATTCAGATTAAGGGTAACGGTCCTATCGGACAGATGACCGTGACTGCCGATGCAAAGGGCAGGGTGAAAGGATTTGTGGCAAATCCTGAGGTCATGCTTCCGTTAAAGGACGGTAAGTTAGATGTAGCAGGAGCAGTTGGAATCGGTGTGTTAAGTGTTATTAAAGACATCGGTTTAAAAGAACCGTATGTCGGTGATACAATTTTAATTACCAGTGAAATTGCAGATGATTTAACATACTATTTTGCAACGAGTGAACAGGTGCCATCTTCTGTCGGACTGGGTGTGCTGATGAATAAGGACAACACTGTGCATGAAGCAGGCGGATTTATTATCCAGCTGATGCCGGATGCAACCGAAGAACTCATTGACAAGCTCGAACAGCGTATTAAGGAAATTACTTCCGTTACGGAAATGTTAGAGCAGGGCATGACACCGGAAGAAATTTTAAATCACATTTTAGGGGATATGAACCTTGAAATTTTAGATACTGTACCGACGGAATTTTACTGCAACTGTTCAAAAGACAGAGTCAGTAAAGCAGTTATGAGTATCGGTGCAGAAGAATTACAGAAGATGATTGATGATGACAAGCCGATTGAAGTCAACTGTCATTTCTGCAACAGCCACTATACCTTTACAGTGGAAGAATTAAAGCAGATGTTAGAAGCGGTGCGCAGATAAAAAGTAATAGAAATGAGGAGAAACTTGAAGAATATTATTTTGATAGGAATGCCCGGAAGCGGTAAAAGTACCATTGGGGTTGTGCTGGCAAAAAAGATGGGATACCAATTTATCGATTCGGATATTGTAATTCAGCAAAAGTACGCAAAGACCTTGGAACAGTTGATTGATGAACACTCAGATGCAGGATTTATTCAGATTGAAAATGATGTGAATAAAGAAATTAAAGCGGAACGTACAGTCATTGCTACCGGTGGCAGCGTGGTGTACGGCAGGGAAGCCATGGAACATTTTAAAAAGACCGGTGTAGTTGTATACTTAAAAGTGCCGGAAGAAGAATTAAAAAAACGTCTTGGCAGCTTAAAAGAACGCGGTGTGGTTTCAAACGGCAAGGCAACGATTGCAGAGATTTTTGAAGATAGAAAGGCATTGTATGAGCAGTATGCGGACATTACCGTGACCTGTGCAAATGAAATGCTTCGTTATTCTGTAGAAGATGTTTATGCAAAAATCAACGCGTATTTTGCTGAAAACTACGTTACAAAAGAATAAAAATATGGTATCATAGTCAGGGACATACGTGAGTAGTGTGAAAAAGCCTTAAATCAAAGCTTTTTCACACAGCATTTGTGCCGCAGGCGTCACAAAGTCGCTTTTTATCGCAGAGCCTGATAAAATCAGGCTCGCGGTTCCTCCGGCATTAAAATGCCTGCGGAATACGTGAGTAGCAGGGAAGGAGACATCCGATGATCAATATTTTTAAGACAGAGCAGTCGGTTATCCGCACAATTGATGCATTTGAAGACGGCGCATGGGTACAGATGGTTGATCCGAGTGTACAGGAATTGAATAAAGTTTCGGAAGCATATGATATTGAAGTCAGTGACCTTGCGACTGCATTGGATGAGGAAGAAAGTTCACGTATCAGTCTGGAAGACGGCTATACCTTGATTTTAGTGGATATTCCGTCCCCGGAAGTCCGCCATGAAAAGAAAATGTATACAACAATTCCACTCGGTATCCTGATTAAGCAGAATGCGATTATTACAATCTGCAAAGAGGATACACCGGTGTTACAGTATTTTATCCGTAACAAAGTACGGGAGTTCAGTACTAAGAAAAAGATGCGTTTTATTTATCAGCTGCTGCTGCGCTCAGCAGCGCTGTATCAGGCGTATCTGCGTGGAATTGATAAGAAACGTATTGAAATAGAAGAACGCATTGACGGCGATACACAGGATGTTGATATCATTGAACTGCATGAACTGGAATCCACACTGGTATACTTTGCAACGTCCCTGCGTTCAAACAGTATCGTACTGGAACGTCTGCGCCGGTACAAAAGACTGGAACAGTACCCGGAAGATATGGAACTGCTTGAAGATGTTATGGTCGAGTACCAGCAGGCGATAGAGATGACCGCTATTTACAGGGATATTATTGATGGTACAAGGGAACTGTTATCATCAGTGGTTGATAACAGGCTGAATAATGTCATGAAATATCTGACATCGATTACGATTGTCATGGCGATACCGACAATTATTTCCGGCATTTACGGAATGAATGTATCGGGCGTTGGTATGCCGCTGGCATCGTCACCGTATGGGTTTGGCATTATTTGCGTGCTGATACTGCTTATCTGTGTAGCGGCGTTGTGGATTTTAAAAAGGAAGAAAATGTTATGAGTCAGGAATTAGAACAGGAAACGGCAAAAAAGAAGATTCAGACGGTTATTTTCGATTTGGACGGTACACTGTTAAATACGATTGAAGATTTAACGGATAGTGTCAATGCAGTCTGTACGCAGTATGGCTATCCGGTATATCCGGTTGAAACAATAAAAAGTTATGTTGGAAACGGTATCAGAAAGCTGATTGAGCGTGCAATTCCGCAGGGGGCAGAGAATCCACAGTACGAAGGAGTTTATGAATCATTCTGTGCATATTATCAGAAGCATTGCCGGGTTAAGACAAGGCCGTATGACGGAATTTTAACCATGCTTGATACGTTAAAGGCGCAGGGGATTGCAGTCGGCATTGTATCCAATAAGAATCACAACGCGGTTGTGGAATTAAGGGATACCTTTTTTAAAGATGTGATACCGGCAGCAATCGGACAGAGTGATACCACAAGAAAAAAGCCTGCACCGGATACGGTGTATGAAGCGATGAAACAGCTTGGCGCGCAAAAGGAAACAACCGTTTATATCGGGGATTCCGAAGTGGATAAGCAGACCGCAGATAATGCGGGGCTGCCGTGTATTCTGGTCAGCTGGGGTTTCAGGGAACGTACAGCATTGGAAAAGCTGGGAGCATGGGGAATTGCAGATACTCCTCAGCAGATTCTTGAAAAAATAGTATAAAGTGAAACAGGTAGTGGAGAAGAAGATGAAATCAATATTAGTGATTGGAGTAGGAAAGTTTGGACATCATCTGGTAAATAAGCTTTTGGAGCTGGATAATGAAGTTATGATTATAGATTCCAATGAAGACCATATCCGGGATATGTTTACAAAAGTAAACAGTGCCAGGGTGGGGGACTGTACCAATGTTGAAGTTTTAAAAAGCCTTGGAATCCGTAATTTCGACGTGATTATTGTCTGTATTGCAGAAGATTTCCAGAATAGTCTGGAAGTGACAAATCTTGTAAAAGAGTTGGGCGGCAGACATGTTATCAGTATGGCAAGCCGCGATATTCAGGCGAAGTTCCTGTTGAAAAACGGTGCGGACGAGGTACTGTATCCGGCACGTGACGTGGCATATAATCTTGCTGAAAAATGCAGCGCAAATCATGTATTTGATTATATCAAAATGACCGATGAGTATTCCATTTATGAAATACCGATTATTGAAAGCTGGGCAGGAAAGACAATCCGTGAAGTAAATGTCAGGGCAGAATATAATGTTAATATTATTGCGATAGTGTCCGGCGGGGAAACACTTATTATGCCGTCTGCCGAATATGAATTTCAAAAAGGAGATCACATTAAAGCGCTTGGCAAAAAAGAATGTATTGATAAAATAGTGAAAGAAATTCATTAAAAAAGCTGTCTGGGAATGCCCATCAACATTCTCAGACAGCTTTTTAGTACACCTTGCGGCACACGTCAATTATTTATAAATTTCCTGCCAGCGGGATACCATCTCTAAAGCATCAGACTCGGAAGAAACTTTTGTTACAATGACACCGTCAAGATAAATTTCATATACTGGAAATTTTTTCTGACTGTCACCATGACAGACCTCTACTTTGTTATACTTTACACGTTCCATCAGGGTAAAAACCTCCTCAAAGTAAATTAATGTAGCTGCTGTGATTCCGGACTTAACAACATCTAGAAGTTTAGCATATTAGAAAACAAAATGAAAGTCACAAAATGCAAATGGTACTAAAGGATTATTTGTGAAAAAATAGAAAGGTAAACGTAAGAAAAATGAAGCTGATTCATTGTGCAGACATTCATCTGGACTCGGCGCTCGCTACCAGTCTTACAAGGCAGGAAGCACGGCGGCGCAACGATGAGCTGTTTGAAACATTTATAAAAATGATGGACTATGCGCAGCGGGAGAAGGTGCGTGCAGTCCTTGTAGCCGGAGATTTATTTGACAGTGAAAATGGGCGGGAAGCCGTCAGAAAAAAGGTACTTGAAGCGGTGGCGGCACATCCGCAGGTGGATTTTTTAGTGCTTTCCGGCAACCATGACGGGGAACAGCTTTTTAATACAGTCCCGGACAGTGGTTTCAATATGACCCTGAATGGAAATTCACTGCCAAAGAATCTTAAATTGTTTCCGGGAGCTGGAAAGGCATACCGTTACGGAAATGTGGTGATTACAGGCTTAAACAGTTTAAAACTGCCGTCAAATCTGCATTTAAAACCGGAAGATACCAATATTGTCATGATGCACGGACAGATTGACCGGTTCGGCAGTTTTGCCGGGAGAAATATAGATTATCTGGCACTGGGGCATATCCACAAATATAAAAAGGGAAGCATTGACAGCCGCGGGGTATACTGTTACAGTGGCTGTCTGGAGGCACGTGGTTTTGATGAATGTGGGGAAAAGGGATTTGTCCTGCTGGATACCGCAGCGGCAGTAAGCGGCAGTGCCGGAAGCGGCACAGAAAACATCGCGGCAGAAAGCCCGAAATGTGGCACGGCGCGTAAGATAGCAGCTCGTTTTGTGCCTTTTGCCAAAAGAAAGGCGTGGGAAATCACAGTGGACTGTACGGATATTGTGACGACACCGCAGTTATATGAAATGGTAAAAACGCAGATTGCAAAGAGGGCATTGGAAGAACAGACAGAGCCGGCAGACAGCCAGGATATGATACGGGTGGTTCTTACCGGTGCAAAGCAGTCACAGGCGGCATATGATATGGATTATATCAAAAAATATCTGGAACAGGAGTATTACCTGGTGCGGCTTAAAGATGAAACCGGCAGTGTGCGGGAAGAGAGCGGATTTGAAGCGTATCTGGAAAAATATATCATGGACAGTGATGAAACAGAGGATATGAAGCAGGAGATACTGGCATGTGTAAAAGCAGCGCTGTCGCAGAACTGAAATAAATTCGGTTCTCGATTCCTCCGGAAAGGCGAAGAAGATGAAGATTCAGGAGTGTTATGTGGAAAATTTTGGCGGGCTGAGTGGGTATCATTTCTGCCCGGAAGAACCGTTGGAGTATCTGTGTGCGCCAAACGGCAGCGGTAAAACGACATTTGCAGCATTTGTGTGCGCCATGTTTTACGGGCTTGGTTCAGCAAGAACCCGTAAAAATTTAGAAGAAGTACCGCGTAAAAAGTATAAGCCGTGGCAGCAGGGAACATGGGGCGGATGGATTCGTTTTGCAGCAGGCACAAAGCAGTACCGGATTGAACGAACCTTTTCGGAAAAGGAGCGGGAGGATACTTTTGCGCTGATTGATTTAGATACCGGAATGGTATCACAGGATTACACGGAAAATATCGGCGAAGAACTGTTTGGCATGACAAAAGCGACGTATCAGGCAACAGCATTTATGAGCTGGAATCATATGCGGGTAGAAGTCAATGAAAATATGCGTATCGGCTTTTTTGACGGTACGCAGGATACGGGATTGTTAAAAAGCAAACAGGCAGCCGCTGCAATTGAAGCGGAGTACAGGGAATACAAAAAAACGGGAAACCGCGGGGAGCTTGCGCAGGTTACGGAAGAATTAAACCGTCTTTCCATGCAGGAGTGGGAGCTTGAAAGGCAGAGGAAGCAGTTGTCAGAGCAGAAAATGCCACTATCTTTACAGACGGAAAATACAGGGGCAGACATACAGGCGGAAATGCCTGGCAGTAGTACAACCGGACTTACGGCGGAGGAAGAAGAACGGCTGGCATTTTTAGACGACTATTTTGCAGCCGGTTTAAACCACACAGACGGATGGGAAGAAAATCTTATAAAACTCCGGGAACAAAAAAGGGAGTGCAGATCAAAAATCCGGCAGGCAAAAAGACTTTCCGTCGCGGCGGTTTTTCTGGCAGCGGCAGGGGTTATACTCGGTATTTTATCAATGGCAGTGCTGCAGAAGCAGCCGGCGGCTGTCTTTGGCGGGCTGGCTGGAATTGCCGGTGTGGCATTGTTTTTTTTGCTGCGAAGGCGCACGGCACAGTATAAAGAGCAGCTTGAAGGATTAAACGGTGCAGAAGAAAAGGAACGCACCGGCGCTGCCTATGCAAAAGAGTATCAGACCCTTTCACAAAAGGAAGAGTTTTATAAGCAGATACATCATGCTTTTCAAGAACAGCAGCGGGAAGAAAAGTGTAAAATGCTGGAGAAGCAGCAGATACAGGTTTTACAGAAAAAACGGCAGACCGGACAACAGAAAAAGCAGATAGAACAGCGTATGGAGGTGCTTGAAAAGAGCATGCAGTATCTTACAGAGGCAAAGCAGGCATATATCAGTCATATGGCAAAAGATTTATCAGAACCTTTTTATGCGTATCTGTCCGCATTTGATGAAGAACTGGGCAGGAAAGTGCAGTTAAACGACACCTATGAAATTGGAATTGTTGACCATGGAATTCTGCGGCAAATGGATTATTACAGCAGCGGAATCAAAGACGTTATCTGGTTTTGTGAGCGTATGGCATTTATACAGAGGCTTTCTGTAAAAGAAAAACCGGTGATTGTTCTTGATGATATCTTTCTGGCACTGGATAATCAAATGCAGAAAAAAGCATTTAATATGATTGGAAGAATTTCACAGGATTTCCAGATAATATATTTATCCTGCCATGAATATGCTGTACTATAAAAAGTAAATGGGAAATATGCTTGTTAAAAATGACGGCATGAAGTATAATTAATTTAGATTTTTTGTGCTTGTTGTCACATGGGGGTTATTAAAGGAGTTCGTAGGTATGCAGGAATCAAAAGATGTTTTAAATTATGAAAAAATGCATAGCATAGATAAAAGACGTGCTGCCATTGACAGCAGATACCGTGCATTTGTTACGAATAAGGCGTTTACGGATTATTTTGAATATGAGCATTTTTATACAATTACTGATTTTGTGCATCCGGATGAGGTCGGACGGTTAAAGAAGTTTATCGATGAATTTGCGGGAGATACGCAGGAACAGGTTTTCCGCTTCCGTTTTAAAGATGGCAGTTACCGTTACAATCTCTTACGGCTGCTTTGCAAAAAGACAGGAATGGACGGCTTGGATAATATTGACATTGAGATGATTGATGTACAGAGCATAGAAGCGGTCATTGAACATTTGACATCGGATGTATCAAGACTGCGCATGTTTCTTGGCATGACACAGGAGTATGCATTTTCCTATAACCGTTCAGACAATATCATCTGTATTTTCCGGTATGAGCAGTATCAGAAGGTTACCATTTATAAGATGGATATTGATGAATGGAAACAGGAGATGATTGATAAATCGTATATTGATCCGGAAGAGTATTCGCTGTTTGTGACGATGGTCAGCGATATTAAATCCTATGTGCAGTCGTTTAAGATTAAGATGAATTCGTGTCTGAGAACGCAGAGTAATATTATGGAACGGCTCTGCTTCTGCGGCAATCTTTTTAACGGTGCAGGTCATGAACGAATGATGGTCGGCAGAATTATACCGGAAGATACCATCGCCCAGCAGAAGGCAATTGAAGTCATTGATGAGTTGCACTATGATTCGCTTACCAAAGTCTATAATAAAAAGACGATTACGGATTATGCCAAAAAGACACTGGCAAAAGCAAAAGAAACCCGGGTGACACTGGTAATTCTGGATATAGACCATTTTAAATCCGTCAATGATACCTATGGACATCTCTACGGTGATAAGGTGCTTTCAAGAGTCGGGTATAAGTTAAAAGAGATTGTCGGGGACGACGGCGTCGTAGGACGTATTGGTGGCGATGAATTTTTAATTGTAATAGATAATATTAATGATGATCAGATTCTGCGGGGAATGCTGCGTGCGATCCGTACCCAGATTAAATGGGAATTTGCAGGGGATTTTGAGGATTTTGCCATTACCTGCTCTATCGGTGCATCAATTGCACCAAATAATGGAAAAGAATTTGAGGATTTGTTCAAAAAAGCGGATTACTGCTTGTATATTGCCAAAGAAAAAGGCAGGGACCGGTATGTATTTTTCCGTGATGAGCTGCACCGTAAGTCATATGAAGAATCAATTACGCGTGTACAGCATGTGGGTACAAATGGCAGAGAAATTCAGGAATTAAAGGCAATTGCGAAATTTATGTCCGATGTGACAGAAAATCAGGCATTGGCATACCGGGAGATTCTGCAGCATATGCTTGAATCGTATCAGCTGGATACCATTAATATTTATTATGGAGAAAATTTATCAAGAGTTTATACAGTGGGGTTTGAACAGAACTATTCGGACAATGCACAGTATGTAAAGACACAAGAATTTAAACAACTGTTAGAGGAAAAGGATTATATGGAAACGAGCTTTGTTGCCGGCATGTTTAACAGTGCACCACAGTTTTGTGCCGCCATGAAGCAGAAAAGAGTTTTTTCAACCATCCAGTGTATTATCGGGACACCGGATGATATCAAGGGGCTTGTCACTTTTGATAAATGCAAAGAATCCGGGACATGGGCAGACTATCAGATTGATTGTGCCCGTATATTTGCATCATTTTTAAGCATGCAGGCAATGGGAATCCGGAAGAAGTAAGGAACAGTTTAACAACTATTTCTTCACTATATGTTGTGTGCTTGCATTGACTTGATATGCTAGATATAGTATAATTCGTCTTGCCCGTGAGAGCGGGCAGGACTTTTTTAACGCAATTTTGTGAGAAAAGGAAAGGATTGGAAAAATGAAAATTATTAAGCGTAGCGGAACAGAAGTTACATTTGATATTGCAAAGATTATGGCAGCTGTTTCAAAGGCAAATAAAGAAGTTGTACACAGTGAAAGACTTTCAGATGAGCAGATCAAAAAAATTTCTGTGAATGTAGAAGAAATCTGTCAGGAGATGAACCGCTCTTTAAGCGTAGAAGAAATTCAGGATCTGGTGGAAAACCAGATTATGAATCTGAGAGCATTTGCAGTGGCAAGAAAATATATTACGTATCGTTATAAAAGAGCGCTGGTACGTAAATCCAATTCAACAGATGAACAGATTTTAAGCCTGTTAGAATGTAATAATGAAGAAGTCAAACAGGAAAATTCCAATAAAAATCCGACTGTTAACAGCGTTCAGAGAGATTATATGGCAGGTGAGGTCAGCAAAGACATAACAAAGCGTCTGCTCCTGCCGCAGGATATTGTAGATGCCCATGAACAGGGACTGATTCATTTCCATGATGCAGATTATTTTGCACAGCATATGCACAACTGTTGTCTGGTAAATCTGGAAGATATGCTGCAAAATGGTACGGTTATCAGTGAAACCATGATTGAAAAGCCACACAGCTTTTCAACGGCATGCAATATTGCAACACAGGCAATTGCACAGATTGCAAGTTCCCAGTACGGCGGACAGAGTATCAGTCTTGCCCATCTTGCACCGTTTGTACAGGTCAGCCGGGAAAAATTTATCAAGCAGGTTCGTGAAGAATTTGACAAAGTGGGTCTGGCATACACCGAAGAAAAGGTGCGTGAGGTTGCGGAATTAAGAGTGCGTGATGAGATTAAACGCGGCGTGCAGATGATTCAGTATCAGGTTATTACACTGATGACAACCAACGGACAGGCACCGTTTGTGACGGTGTTTATGTATCTGGACGAAGTGCCGGAGGGTCAGACAAGAGATGACCTTGCGATGGTTACGGAGGAAGTACTCCGCCAGAGAATCCAGGGGGTTAAAAATGAAAAGGGTGTATGGATTACACCGGCATTTCCAAAGCTTATTTATGTGCTGGAGGAAGATAATATCCATGAGGATTCAAAATACTGGAACCTGACACAGCTGGCGGCGGAATGTACTGCAAAGAGAATGGTTCCGGATTACATTTCCGAAAAGAAGATGAAGGAATTAAAGGTTGATAAAAACGGTGAAGGACACTGCTATCCGTGTATGGGCTGCCGAAGCTTTTTAACACCTTATATTGATGAAGAAACCGGTAAGCCAAAGTATTATGGCAGATTTAATCAGGGTGTTGTAACAATTAATCTGGTTGACGTGGCATGCTCATCAGGCAAAGACATGGACAAGTTCTGGAAGATTTTTGATGACAGACTGGAACTTTGTAAGCGTGCGCTGATGTGCAGACATTACAGATTAAAGGGTACGCCGTCTGATGTTGCACCGATTTTATGGCAGAATGGTGCACTTGCACGTTTAAAGAAGGGTGAAACAATTGATAAGCTGCTCTATGGCGGGTATTCTACCATTTCATTAGGATATGCCGGTCTTTGTGAGTGTACAAAATATATGGTCGGTGTTACCCATACACAGCCGGAAGGTACAGAGTTTGCCTTAAAAGTAATGCGTCATCTGAATGAAATTTGTAAGAAATGGGCAAAAGAAACGAATATTGATTTCAGTCTGTATGGTACACCGCTGGAATCGACAACATATAAATTTGCAAAGAATCTGCAGAAACGATTTGGTAAGATTCCGGGTGTAACCGATAAGAATTATATTACAAACAGCTATCATGTACATGTAACGGAAGATATTAATGCATTTGACAAGCTGAAATTTGAATCACAGTTCCAGGAGCTTTCACCGGGTGGCGCAATCAGCTATGTGGAAGTGCCGGATATGGTTGATAATATCCCGGCGGTATTGTCTGTCATGCAGTATATTTATGAGAATATTATGTATGCGGAATTAAATACCAAGAGCGATTACTGCCAGGTATGCGGCTACAATGGGGAAATCCGGATTGTAACCGATGAAGACGGCAAACTTATCTGGGAATGCCCAAACTGCGGCAACAGAAATCAGGATAAGATGAATGTTGCAAGAAGAACCTGCGGTTATATCGGCACGCAGTTCTGGAATCAGGGACGTACACAGGAAATTAAGGAACGTGTACTGCATCTGTAAGAACAAAAAATATGTTTTTTTTGAGTAAATATGCGATTTATCCGCTTGTACAAAAGAAAAAAATGGTTTATCATATGGTGAATCAAGAGGCAGAAGAAAGGAGTTATCGGATATGAAATCAATTAAAGTAAAGATATTAGGACCGGTTGCGGTGCTTGCCGTACTGGTTCTGGTTACAAGTGCGTTCAGTATTTTAGGTGCAGGCAACATTGAAAAAAAGGGGCGTGTTATTTCTGACGAGTATCTGGCGACAATACAGGATGTATCTGCAATGTCGAAAAATACACAGACACTGATGCGTTTATCGTATAATTATATTCTGGCACAGGGCGATGCAGCAGAGAAAAAGGTGGAAACTTCCATCAGCCAGACTAAGCAGACACTGGAAAATCAGATGGCAGATTTTTCAAATAATCTGACACCGGAAGAAACAGAAGCATTCCAGAAGTTCCAGAGTGATTATCAGGCATACCTTTCCAAGTATAATGCTATGGTAAAATATGTACAGACCAACCAGAATGAAAATGCTTCAATTGTTGCCAACAACGATCTGGTTGAAATGAGCAGCCAGATTGAAACAGATTTGGAAAATATGATTGAACTTGAATCATCACTGGCAGATCAGGCAGTCGCAAATATGGAGAGTGCCTATGCGTCATCAATGGGTGTTGGCATTGTATGTCTGCTGTTAGGCATTGTTGCACTTGTCGCAGCCATAATCATTTCAAACCGCATGGTTGTAAAACCAGTTGTTGCAGCCAATAAAAAGCTGGGAGAAATCGTATCGCTGATCGAAGAGCACAAGGGTGATTTAACAATGCGTGTGGAATCCGGTTATCAGGATGAAATTGGTGCGCTTGCAGATGGGATTAATCTGTTTCTGGATAAGTTACAGAGTACGATGGGTGTGATTGTAAGCGGTACACAGAATCTGACCCGGGTTGTCAATATGGTTACGGAAAATGTGTCGGCGTCAAATGACAATGCACAGGATGTTTCCTCAGCAATGGAAGAACTGTCTGCAACGATGCAGGAGATTGCCGCAACGGTACAGACAGTGACGGAAAATACAGAGTCTATCAGCGGTGAAGTAAATGATATTGCAGACAGAACCGGGCAGATGAATACATACTCTAAAGAAATGCAGGAGCGTGCAGATACGCTTGCAAAGAATGCTAATGAAAATAAAGTACAGACTGATGCAATGGTTGGAAATATCGTCGGTACATTAAAGCAGGCGATAGAAGAAAGCCGCAGTGTAGAAAAGGTCAATGAACTGACAGGTGAGATTTTAAATATTTCAAGCCAGACCAATCTGCTTGCATTAAATGCATCGATTGAAGCTGCAAGGGCAGGCGATGCCGGAAAAGGCTTTGCGGTAGTTGCGGATGAAATTCGTCAATTGGCAGATTCAAGCCGGGATACGGCAAATAATATCCAGGCAATTAATGAACATGTTACAAAGGCGGTTCATGCATTAATCGATAATTCAAATGCGATGATAGCATTTATAGAAGAAACGGTGCTGCCGGATTACGGTACATATGCGGATTCCGGAGAACAGTACAATGAAGATGCAAGCTATGTCAGTGAAGTGATGAATGAATTTACGGAAAAGACAGAAAACTTAAAGAATATTATGAATAATGTCGTAGAGTCCATTGAGGGTATTGCAAAAGCAGTAGAAGAAAGTGCCAATGCGGTTACAAGCTCCGCGATGAGTACCGGTTCACTGGTAGAAGATATGCACACCATCAATGAACAGATGGGCAGCAGTAAGGAAACCGTGGAAAGCTTAAAGGCAGAAGCGGATGTTTTTAAAAAGTTTTAAATTGACTTCTTGTCAGACAATGTTATAATAAAGTTAATATTTTCCGGGGAGCAAAAGGACCGCGGCGAAAGCCGCGGTACTGCTGAGAGGGAATCGTATCCGACCCGTTACCTGATGTGGATAATGCCACCGTAGGGAGTTCTTTTTTAATGACAGAATACCGTATCTTTTAAGATGGAGGATATGCTGTCGGAAAATAGCGCATTCTTTAGGACTATCAGGAAATTTCGGAAAAAAGTTCCCTATTTTTACATAATAGTAAAGTGAAATATTTAAATCATAATAATGATAATATGGATAAACCCGGCGATATATCTCCCACGGAAAAAATCAGCATGTACAAGGTACAGGAATGGAGGCTGTTGTGAGTTATACGACACAGATGGATGCTGCAAGACAGGGGATTGTCACCCCTGAAATGGAAATTGTTGCAGCAAAAGAAAATATGGGCGTTGAAAAATTAAGAGAACTGATTGCAAAGGGACAGGTGATTATTCCTGCCAATAAGAATCATCAGGCATTAAGCCCGAATGGTATCGGTTCTGCCTTAAAGACAAAGATTAATGTCAATCTGGGTACATCAAGGGACTGTGTAGACCTGGATATGGAAATGGAAAAGGTGAACGAAGCCGTAGCCATGGGCGCAGAGGCTATTATGGATTTAAGTTCTTTCGGCGATACACAGAAGTTCAGAAGAAAGCTGACCGCAGAGTGTCCAGCAACAATAGGAACAGTTCCTATTTATGATGCCGTGGTATATTACCACAAACCGTTAAAGGATATTACAACCGAAGAATGGCTTTCAATTGTTGAAATGCACGCAAAAGATGGTGTGGATTTCCTGACAATTCACTGCGGTATCAATAAGAGTACAGCAAAGCGTTTTAAGGATGCAAAGCGTCTTACCAACATTGTATCCAGAGGCGGTTCTATCATTTTTGCATGGATGGAAATGACAGGAAAAGAAAATCCATTTTATGAAAATTATGACTGGGTACTAGACATCTGCCGCAAGTATGATGTTACCATAAGTCTTGGTGATGCATGCAGACCGGGCTGTATCGAAGATGCTTCCGATATTTCACAGATTGAAGAGCTGGTAACACTTGGTGAACTGACAAAACGTGCATGGGAAAAGGATGTACAGGTTATGATTGAAGGACCGGGACATATGCCGCTGAACCAGATTCAGGCAAACATGGAAATCCAGAAGACCATCTGCAAGGGCGCGCCGTTTTACGTATTAGGCCCGCTTGTAACAGATATTGCACCTGGCTATGACCATATTACATCGGCTATCGGTGGTGCGGTTGCGGCAACTTACGGCGCATCCTTTTTATGCTATGTAACACCGGCAGAGCATTTGCGCTTACCGGACTTAAATGATGTAAAGGAAGGGATTATTGCTGCTAAAATCGCAGCCCATGCAGCCGATATTGCCAAAGGTATTCCGGGGGCATCCGACTGGGATAAAAAGATGAGTACGGCAAGAAAGAAGCTGGATTGGGAAGAAATGTTTGATCTGGCAATTGACCCTGAAAAAGCAAGAAGATACAGAGAATCCGCAAGACCGGAAAAGGAAGATACCTGCTCCATGTGCGGTAACTTCTGCGCCGTAAAGAACATGAATAGAATCTTAGACGGCGAAATTGTAAGCATTTTTGACGAATAAGATGAAAAAGCCAAAGTCAAGAAACTTTCCGGTCAAAGGAATTATTGTATAAAAAGAAACAGCCACAAGAAACCTACCGTCTGAGAGGTTTCAATACAGGAAAATAAGCCGAAGTTAAGTAACACGTTGAGGCGTTTTTCCTGTATTGAAACCACCTTCCGATAGTCGGGTTCAAGTGGCTGTTTTTTAAATTTACTGCATTTCAATTTCCTTGTCGCGGCTTTTTTTTAAAAGGCGGCTGTAGTCGGTGGCGTACACGAGGGTGTACATCACTGCCATTAAAATTGAAGCGCCGATAACATCTGTAATAGAGTGCTGTTTTAAAAGCACAGTTGACATGCAGATGGATGCACAAAGAATCAATGAAGCAATGTCAAATGTCTTATGCTTTTGAAACCATTCGTTCCGGTGCAGTGCGATGTGGACGGCAAGGGAGTTGTATACGTGGATACTTGGGAATACATTGGTCGGTGTATCACTGGTATAAATCGCATTCAGCAGCATGCCGAAAAAGTTGTCCGGTACGTCATCCGGGCGCAGTGTCAGACCGCTCGGATAAATCATGCAAATCAGTAAGGATACGGACATGCCGATTGTCAGACATAATGCGAAACGCAAAAATTCCGTATCGGATGCTTTAAACAGCATATAAATACAGGCACCGATGACATAGATAAACCACAGCATATACGGAATGATAAAATACACACAAAATGGAATTATGTCATCAATGGCATTGTTGATAATGTGCAGGTTCGGTGTTTCCATGGTAATCTTTTTTTCAAGGTAGAAAAACCACGGCAGGTATATAAAGATATAACAGCCGAAACACAGCCGCCAGTTTTTTTTCAAAAAATTCATAAGAATCCTCATTTCTGCGCACAAATCCTGCCATATAAAGAGGAGAGGTTTTTGTGCAGACAAAAAGCACATACCGGATCCTAAAACGGCAGAAAACGAAAACGTGTCAGGTGCGCATTGACACAGAATCGTATTTTACTCATCGTGTAGTATTATTTTAATCCATAGATTAATAAATTATACCATGTTGCAGGCAGTAAAACAATTGTAAAATACAAATCTTATCAAAACAAGCAGACAATTCTAAAAAAAATCTTAACAGAAATCTTTGCACGGGCGATTCACAGATTTGCAAATACCAATTTACAAATGCCATAAATATGTAATATAATAAAGTACATATGCCAGACTGTAAAAAAGCTGGCAGGATTGGAGAAATGATATGTTACAGATTCATCATCTGAAAAAATCCTATAATAAAAAAACAGAAGTACTTTCTGATATTGATTATACATTTGAAGAAGGAAAGGTGTATCCGGTCCTGGGTGGTATCGGTTCCGGCAGGACAACATTGTTTGACTGCCTGTCAGGGGATTTGCCGGTCGATGCGGGAGAAATTGCAACAAAGGAAAAGACAACCATTTTCCATGCAGCAAAACAGAGCATCCTGCCGATGTACATAACGGCATATGAATATATTCATTTTTTGTGTGATTTAAAAAATGTGCCCGTTCCGGCAGACGAATTTCTTGATAAAGTCGGAATGGAAGAAAATGCCAAGGATACGCTGATTTGTGAACTGAGTTTTGAAGATAAAAAACGTGTGCAGCTTGCCGCATTTTTAGTGCAGAAGCCCTATGTTATATTATTTGATGAGCCGTTTGACTATTGCAGTGAGAATTATATCCGTACCTTTTTGCAGGTATTGCAGACGGTAAAAGAAAACCATATTATATTAATATCCACGGGACTGCTTGAAATTGCCAAACAGATTTCAAATGAGATTCTGCTGCTGCATAACGGCAGATTTGAGGTTGTGCCGTCAGAAACCTTACAGGTACAGGAACTGCGCAGAGCGGTACTGGATATTATCGGGGAGGCAGATCATGGAAATCTTTAAAAAAATGTTTGCAGAAAAAATTTTGAGTTTTCACGAAGGCACGAACAGAAGTCTGGAAATTCTGACAAAAATGCCGCTGGTGGGAGAATATATCAGCAATCAGGTGATTCATAAGAGAAATTCAAAGATGCGCATGACCATTGGTGTCATGGCAGTGTTTGTGAGAATGATTGTGCAGTTTATTAAGAAATATTTATACGTGGCAGTTTTTATTTATTTGCCGTATCTGTTTATGGCACAGTTTAATCCATTAATCCGTGATCACAAAGAATCTGCGGTATTGTTTATGTTTTTTATGCTGTCTACGATTTGCGGAAGCCTTGCCAACAATACACTGCTTGCCATGGGTGACAGGGATTATCTGATGGTGCGCGTGGTGCTGGTAAGTCCATATATGAATTTCCTTGGCAGGCTGGCAGTTAAAATGGTCACAGATTTTGTGTATTTCACGATTATTTTAAATTTATTTGGTGTATCGTTTGTACACGGCCTGCTGTTAAGCCTTGTGACGATGTGTATCCGTCCGGCAGGTGAGATGATAGCGGTGCTTTGTTTTGACCAGATGCAGTCGATGTATAACAATAGAAATGCTTTTAACGGAACGGTGATTGCACTCAGTGTTTTTGTGGCATACGGTATGCCGCTGTTAAAGCGGCAGATCAGTTCAGACTGGCTGTTTTTCATTCATCCGGTTTTTGTAGTGGCAGCACTGTTTATCGGTGTGTTTTCAGTGTATTATTTATGGGATTATCCATCTTACAGAAAAATTATGCAGGAGGCGCTGCATATTAAAAGAGAAGTATAAGAAAGCCCGGACAAGCGGCAGAGATGGCGTGTATATTGTAAAAATTAAGAAATGTAACGGAGTGAATCAGTAATTAGGATAGGAGTGGACAGGATGAAAATAAAATTTAGTAAATCACCGGTAATGATGCTGGCAAAGCTTGCACTTGCGGGACTGTTGTGTCTTGTTATTGTGTTCATTGTTCATTCCAATTATAAGAGCAGGCAGGGAAGTCGGATTGAGTTAAAATCCCGTTATACATTTTCTGTTCGGATAGACAGTGACGGAAATGTACTGGATGAAGCGTATAATGAAGGTGAGAAAAGCGAATATCAGGAATTTGAAACGCCGCAGTTAAGTAAAATGGCAGACATCTGGCTGACACAGTTTACGGGACAGTTTACCCAGAAGTATCTGCCGTGGTCAAAGGCACTGCGAAAGGTTTCATGTAAGGATTCCAAAGTGCTTGACCGTGAAACCGGCACGGTGCTTATCAGCTTTTCGGCAGTTTTAAAGGATAGTACGTCGGAGTATTTCCAGTCGTGGGACGGTGTGCTTGACAACGGCAGAATGGAATTTGAATGGGTTGTGACATTTGCACTGGACAACCACTATGACGGTACGGCAACGATTTATGTGGAGAATATTGTGACACCGGAAGAATACGGTATTTCACAGTATAATGAAAGCTTAAAAGACAGCGTAACCGGCGGCTCGGAATCGGCAACGGCGGCTTCTTCCAATACGCTTACAAAGTATGAAATTAAAGAAAATACGTTACAGATTACATATGACGGTGGTGCAAAATATGTCAATGTTCCGGTAGACTGTACGAATCTGCCGCTTGTGGAAAATTCATCCACACAGCTTATGGATGGAAGCTGGCAGTTAGACACGAATAAAGCAGCGTTTCTTTACGGCGGCAAAAATGCAGAAAACGGTAGGGTACCCCTGACGTTGTTGTTTTCCAATGATAAAGGCAGTAACTGGGTTACGAGTGAAATTGATACGATTTATGATGCCAATTATTACTATGTAAAGTTTTTTGATGAAATGACAGGCGTAATCGTTATCGGTTACGGTAAGAATGGCAGTCAGCAGGCATCGCGTATTTATACAACAACAAACGGCGGTGAAAGCTGGATAATGATAGGCAGCGGACCGGCATTAAATGTATTAAAGGGCGTGGTCTTTGCAGATGCAGATACAGGATTTTTCTGCTATAACTATGTAGATGGCATGGACAGTAACCTGTATATGACAAAAGACCTCGGAAAGACGTTTTCAAAAGTGACACTGGACCCGCAGGAGTTAGACAGCACGGCGGCAAATGCGCAGACAACGGAAAGTGACAGCACGCAGCAGGAAACAAAAGCCGAGGAAGAAACAACGGCATCAAAGCTTTCGTGGAGTGACGTTTATAAAGAGGCACTGGTGCCGGTGGTAGATGATCAGGGCATGATTACCGTTTATCTGACACAGGGCAGCAACGGTGTGTATAACAGTGGTAAAACAGCGGCGAAATATCAGTCATCGGACGGCGGTGAAACATGGAAATATATCGGGCAACTGGAAATTACCTCTTGAAATAAAGGTTATAGTGTGATAAAATTTATTAAATTTGAGAAAAAAAGACATTTTTGTGTCTTTTTTTTTGCGCAAAAGTAGCAAAATTTAATAATACGAAAGGAAATTAGGTGGCATTCATGAAAGCATTTTTAATTCTTGAAGATGGAACAGTGTTTAATGGAACGAGTATTGGTTCTACCCGCGAAGTAATCAGCGAGATTGTCTTCAACACATCAATGACAGGATATCTGGAGGTACTGACAGACCCTTCTTATGCAGGACAGGCAGTAACCATGACATATCCTTTAATTGGAAACTATGGCGTATGTTATAAAGATATGGAGTCTTTAAAAGCATGGCCGGATGGATATATTGTCCGAGAACTTTCCAGAATGCCGAGTAACTTCCGATGTGAAGACCCTATCCAGAAATTCCTTGCAGACAATGATATACCGGGTATCAGTGGAATCGATACCAGAGCGCTGACAAAGATTTTGCGTGAAAAAGGTACAATGAACGGTATGATTACGACAAATGAGAATTATAATCTTGATGAAGTTCTGCCAAAGATTAAGGCATACTCTGTAAAGGGCGTCGTTGATAAAGTAACATGTAAAGAAAAGAAAGTCCTGCCGGGCAAGGGATATAAGGTTGCGCTGATGGATTTTGGTGCAAAGAACAATATCGCAAAGTCCTTAAATTCAAGAGGCTGCGAAGTTACAATTTATCCGGCACGTACAACGGCAGAGGAAATCTTAAGCACGAATCCGGATGGAATCATGCTTTCTAACGGCCCTGGCGATCCAAAGGAATGTGAATTTGAAATTGCGGAAATTAAAAAACTCTATGACAGCAATGTCCCGATTTTTGCAATCTGTCTGGGACATCAGCTGATGGCACTTGCAACAGGTGCAGATACGCATAAATTAAAATACGGACACAGAGGTGCAAATCATCCGGTAAAGGATTTACAGACAGGAAAGGTTTACATTTCTTCACAGAATCACGGTTATGTCGTAGATGAAACGACACTTAATCCGGCAGTCGCAAAACCGGCTTTTGAAAATGTCAACGATAAGACCAATGAAGGTCTTGAATATATCGGAAAGAATATTTTTACTGTACAGTTCCATCCGGAAGCATGTGCAGGACCACAGGATACAGCGTATCTTTTTGACAGATTTATTGAGATGATGAAGAAGGAGGACTAAAAAATGCCAAAGAATCCGAATATTAAAAAAGTATTGGTAATTGGTTCAGGACCGATTATTATTGGACAGGCAGCTGAATTTGACTACGCAGGTACACAGGCTTGCCGTTCTTTAAAAGAGGAAGGAATCGAGGTTGTTTTAGTAAACTCCAATCCGGCAACCATTATGACAGACAAGGATATTGCTGATGAAGTTTATATCGAACCACTGACTGTTAAAGCGTTAGAGCAGATTATTTTAAAGGAAAAGCCGGACAGCATTCTTCCGACACTGGGCGGACAGGCAGGATTAAATCTTGCCATGGAAATTGCTGAAACGGACTTTTTGGAAGAACACAATGTGAAGTTAATCGGTACAACAGCGCTGACAATTAAGAAAGCGGAAGATCGTTTAATGTTTAAGGAAACCATGGAAAAAATCGGTGAACCTTGTGCGGCTTCCTTAGTTGTTAATAATGTAGAAGACGGTGAAGCATTTGCAGCTAAAATCGGTTATCCGGTTGTACTGCGTCCGGCATATACACTGGGCGGCAGCGGCGGCGGTATCGCACACAACGTTATGGAATTAAGGGAAATCCTTGAAAACGGTTTAAGACTTTCACGTGTCGGTGAAGTTTTAGTAGAACGCTGCATCGCAGGCTGGAAGGAAATCGAATACGAAGTAATGCGCGATGGTAACGGCAACTGCATTACTGTATGTAACATGGAAAATATTGACCCTGTCGGCGTGCATACCGGTGATAGTATCGTAGTTGCACCGTCACAGACACTTTCCGACAAAGAATATCAGATGCTTCGTACATCTGCTTTAAATATTATTGACGAACTGGGTATTACAGGCGGCTGTAACGTACAGTATGCCTTAAATCCGGATAGCTTTGAATACTGTGTAATCGAAGTAAATCCGCGTGTAAGCCGTTCTTCAGCACTGGCTTCCAAGGCAACCGGTTATCCGATTGCAAAGGTAGCAGCTAAGATTGCATTAGGCTACACACTGGATGAAATTAAGAATGCCATTACAGGAAAGACTTATGCAAGCTTTGAGCCGGCACTGGATTACTGTGTTGTAAAGATGCCGCGTCTTCCGTTTGATAAATTTATCTCTGCAAAGAGAACACTGACAACTCAGATGAAGGCAACCGGTGAAGTTATGAGTATTGCCAATAACTTTGAAGGCGGTCTGATGAAGGCAATCCGTTCTCTGGAGCAGCACGTTGACAGCCTGATGTCGTATGACTTTACAAAGCTGACAGACGAAGAACTTTTAGAAGAGCTGGCTGTTGTTGATGACAGAAGAATCTGGAAGATTGCAGAAGGTTTAAGAAGACATATTCCGGCAGCCAAGATGCATGAGATTTCAAAGATTGACTTATGGTTTATTGATAAATTACAGATTATTGTCGATATGGAAAATGCTTTAAAGAGAGGTCCTTTAACAAAAGAACTGCTCACAGAAGCAAAGAGAATCGAATTCCCGGATAACGTTATCGGTGAACTGACAGGAAAGACAGAAGCAGAGGTTAAGGCACTGCGTGACGAATATGGAATTCATGCGGCATTTAAGATGGTTGATACCTGTGCGGCAGAATTTGCGGCAGAAACACCGTATTATTATTCAGTATTCGGCAGTGAAAATGAAGCGGTTGAAACAAAGGATAAGAAGAAGGTACTCGTATTAGGCTCTGGTCCAATCCGTATCGGTCAGGGTATTGAATTTGACTTCTGTTCTGTGCACTGTACATGGTCTTTCAAGAAGGAAGGCTATGAAACGATTATTGTAAACAACAACCCTGAAACAGTTTCAACGGACTTTGATATTGCCGATAAGCTGTATTTTGAACCGCTGACACCGGAAGATGTCCAAAATATTGTTGATTTTGAAAAGCCGGACGGCGCTGTTGTGCAGTTTGGCGGTCAGACAGCAATTAAGCTGACAGAAAGCCTGATGAAGATGGGTGTGCCGATTTTCGGTACAAAGGCTGAAGATGTCGATGCTGCGGAAGACAGAGAGTTATTCGACGAAATCTTAGAGCAGTGCGGTATTCCAAGAGCCAAGGGTCAGACCGTATTTACCGTAGAAGAAGCATTAAAGGCAGCCAATGAATTAGGCTATCCGGTACTTGTAAGACCTTCTTACGTGCTCGGCGGGCAGGGCATGCAGATTGCCGTATCCGATGAAGACGTTGTTGAATTTATGAATATCATCAACAGAATTAAGCAGGATCACCCGATTCTTGTTGATAAGTACCTTATGGGTAAGGAAATTGAAGTTGATGCGGTATGCGATGGTGAAAATATCCTGATTCCGGGTATTATGGAACATATCGAAAGAGCCGGTATTCACTCAGGTGACAGTATTTCCGTATATCCGGCGAAGTCACTGACACCTAGAATTACGGATATGATTGTTGATTATACAGAAAAGCTGGCACGTTCCCTGCATGTAAAGGGTATGATTAACATTCAGTTTATCGTATACAATGATCAGGTTTATGTCATTGAAGTCAATCCGCGTTCAAGCCGTACTGTACCGTATATCAGCAAGGTAACCGGTATTCCGATTGTACAGCTTGCAACAAAGGTTATTACAGGAAGTAAAATTACAGATTTAGGATATGAGCCGGGCTTACAGAAGAAGTCAGATTACTATGCAATCAAGATGCCGGTATTCTCCTTTGAAAAAATCAGAGGCGCAGATATCAGCCTCGGACCGGAAATGAAGTCTACAGGTGAGTGCCTTGGTATTTCAAAAGACTTTGATGAAGCATTGTATAAGGCATTCCAGGGTGCAGGAATCAATCTTCCGAAGCATAAGCAGATTATCATGACACTTTGCGATGCAGATAAGGAAGATGGTGTGGATATTGCACAACGTTTTGAAAAGCTGGGCTATAAGATTTACGCTTCCCGCGGTACAGCCAAAGTATTAAAGGAGCATGGTGTCAATGCAATTCAGGTCAACAAGATTGGTCAGGAAGCACCGACACTCTTAGATTTAATCTTAGAGCATAAGATTGACCTTGTGATCGATACACCGGAAAATGGTATCGAAAGAGCTGGCGACGGTTTCTTAATCAGACGTTATGCGATTGAAACAGGTGTACACTGCCTGACAAGCCTTGATACAGCGCACGCGCTGATTTCAAGCTTAGAGCATGCGTTTAACAATAAAGACCTTACAATTGTCGATATTGCAACGATTGATAACAGAAAGTAAGATACCAGGGGATAAAGGTCTTTCGCCCACATGAGCTTGCTCATAAGTGGGTGAAAAACCTTGAGACCCGCCCTCATATGAGCATAAAAGTGGGACGACAGTCCCACGATATGCGAATATGGAGGTGGATTGTGGGAGTGCGCAGCACGGAACAATCCGCAGGTATCGTAAGTTTGAGGGCAGTTGTCCCAACATCATAAAAAAAATACCCGGCAGAGGAGATTTTAAAAATTTCTTTTGCCGGGTGTTTTTATTTGCGCAGGATATACGTACAAGCAGTCATATGCGTGAAACAGCGTTGCATTTTCAAGGTGAATATGATACAATTTAAACAGTATTTTGTTCCTGTACAGATACAGGAAACGACATTTTGCAGGGAAGGAACAAGGACAATGGATGCAAGACGGGCACAGGATATATTAAGACATATTATTAATGATGAAGATTACGGCGCAGCGATGTTAGATAAGATTTCAGTTACTGAAAGCATTGAAGTGCTGACCAAGATGCTGCCGGATTGTGTGGAAACGGCACAGAATGATAACAATATCAATGATGCGGGATTTTTCAGCCAGATGATTCATAACTACTATCCGCTGATACTGGATAAAATTAAGAATGCAGAGCATTTATGGGTGGTTTACAGTGACAACACCGGCTATCCGTACATGATTGACGGTGATTTGTTCGTATTATATGATTATGCAAATCATGCAGAGTTTGAAAAGAAGCTGAATACAGCAGGGTATCAGGTGGCACTGGAAAGTGTGACACCGACAGATTTCAGAAATGAAGTGGCGCATATGTACCGCAACGGCTATGAAAAAATCCGCTTTACAGATGGAAAGGGCGAACCGTTTGTTGTTGCCAAGGAAGATTTATACAGCTTTGAGGATTTCTTCAATGAAGAATACATGACCAATCCGGGGCTGCAGCGTGCAATGATTGAATTTTTCCAGGAATTCCGTAAAAATACGGCAGCAGATGCAGGGCGTGAGGAGATTTTAAAGAAGCGTGAAGATGCGATGATCCGCACAATGGTACACGCAGAATATATGGTGCCTTGTATCAAAGAGGAAACAGAAGACATGGTTGAGATTTCACATCCGTTTATTGATTTGACAGACCGGATTCAGGATAAGGAAGAAGGCGAGCGTGTGATTGCCATTCCTGCATTCACGGACGGTTTTGAAATGGATAAGTGCTACGAAGGACATCATGAGAATATGCTTTATCAGTATGACGAACTGGTAAATCTCGTGGAAGAACTCGGCGCATCCGGTGTTATCATCAACTGTCTGGGTATCAGCTACTATATGAAGCTGGAACTGATGCACAAAATTAATATGTAAGATACCAGGGGATAAGAAAGCTGCCGCAGGCACATATTTCATTATAAATATGTGCCTGCGGCATTTTTTGTCTGACGGGGGATAAAACAGCCCTGTTTAACCGTCTTATTTTAAAAAGTCCTGACGCATCGGATTAAAGACATCGACCAGCTTGCCGTCTTCAAGGGCAGTAACACCGTGTTCAACGTTGGAAGGCATATAGACACTGTCGCCTTTTTTCACAACCTTGGTCTCACCGCCGATTGTAAATTCAAAGCTGCCTTCTGCCACGTAAGTAATCTGCAAATGTTCATGGTGGTGGAAATTTCCTTTAGAGCCTTTTTTAAATGTAATTTCACACATCATCAGTTCGTCGGAATAACATAAAATTTTTCTGGTAACACCCGGTTCGCAGTCGGTCGGTGTTACATCTGCATTAAAACGAAACATACTTATCTCCATTCTGAGAACGCAAATTTGTCAGTAATCTGCGGCGTTCACGGCACAAATTACTATTACTTCAATGTACTACAAAATAAGTGGTTTGACAAGAGGATTGCGGGGTTATTATAATAAATGGGAAACACAAAAAAGCGATGCTGGCAGGCATTAAAATGCCTGTGGAATGGAGAATAATATGTATAAATTGTATTATATATGGCTGGTGCCTGCGGTATTTTGTCTGGTTTATTATGTCTGCTGTGTGGCATATGCGGGCTTTGCATCATCTTTTATTACGATATGGCCGGTAACGGCAGTCTTTTTTGCAGGGATTTTTGCGGTGCGTTATGCACAGAATAAAGGTATACTCATACTTCCAATGTGGATAAATGTGCTGTCTGCGGCAGGTTTATTAATACTTATCAGCTCATTTTGTCTGGTTCAGGCATTAATAACCGTGCAGATGAAGCAGAAACCGGAACCAGACTGTGAATATCTGCTGATTTTAGGCTGCCGCGTGCGGGGACTCGAAATTACAAAATCACTCCGTTACAGACTTGATGCGGCACTGGCATATCTGGAACAGAATGAAAAACATAGCAAAGATAATACCCAAAACAAAACGATACGTATTATCGTATCGGGCGGTCAGGGACCGGGAGAGGATATATCCGAAGCACAGGCGATGAAAGACTATCTGTGCGCACATGGCATAGAAGCTTCACGGATTTTTATGGAAGCTCAGTCCACGGATACGGAAAAAAACATTGCCTATTCGGCACGTTTTATTCCGGATAAAAATGCGAAAATCGGGGTGGTTTCCAATGACTTTCATCTGTTCCGTGCCGGAATGCTTGTCCGTGCGAAGGGTTTTCACAATGTCAGCACGATTGCGGCGCGGTCAGATGAAGTATTGTTTTTAAATTACAGAGTACGCGAATATTTCGGTGTATTAAAAGATTTATTTGGTGTAAAATTCTTTCACTTTATCGGAGAATAACAGACCCTTTGTGTAGCCGTCATGGTATAAGGCTTTGATTTTCTCCTTGTCTTTTTCCAGACGTGAAAAGCCGTCGGTGTTATCCGGACGGATTACAATGACCTTCTTTTCCTTTTCAAGCTGTTCGAGCTTCTTTAAAGAACGGTTGTAGCAGTCAGCACGGGAAAGGAGGTCTTTTCCGAGTTCCGGATACTTCCAGAAAGCATGCGCCAGAGCCTTTGTGGTGGCGCCGGTTTTCTTTTTGTATCCCTTCTGGCGGGTTAAGACGACAACAACGCGGTCACAGCCGTCTGCGAAAGCCCGCTCATACGGAATCGAATCGCTCAATCCGCCGTCTAAGTACGGAGTATCATTTAAGTAAATATATGGGAAAAGGGCAGGGAGCGCACACGTTGCCTGAAGCAGCTTGTTGGTGCGGTCCTCGGTTGTATAGCGCATATATTCCGGTTTTCCGGTTAAAACATTGGTAACGACTGCGTAAAATTCGCCGTCCCACGCATTAAAGGTATCGTAGTCAAACGGAACCAGTTTATTCGGAATCGTGTCATAGGCAAATTCCAGTCCATAGACACTTCGGTTTGTCTTATCGGTCATATTGTGCATACTCATGTAGCGTTTATCGTCACGGTAATCTAAAAGAATCTGTAAATTTCTTCTTTTTTGTCTGGAAGCGTAGGAAACACCGTAGGCTGCACCGGCAGATACACCAATCATATAATCCGGCATAATATCCCGATCTAAAAATGCATCCATAACACCGCAGGAAAAAATTGTGCGGAATGCGCCGCCCTCAAATACAATTCCAGTTTTCATAATTGTCCTCATTTCTAAATGAATTTATTGTAATGTTTTTTGCCATCAAGCTGTAATTCCTGAAATTACAGTAACATTTTAGTACATTTGATGTGAAATTTCCATATGAAAATACAGATAAATATGATATGATGATGTAAAAGTTGAAAGAATGAGGAAACTATGACACAGGAGATAAGGACACGCCTGCTTTTGATGGCAGATGCACAGTACGGGAGTTTTTCCAAAAGTCTGATTCCCGAATGTAAGCCGCTGTTAGGTGTGCGGCTTCCGGCACTTAGAAAAATGGCGCAGGAATTTGTAAAAAATAAAGAATGGAAAGAACTCGTACAAACAGACGGCGCAGACGATGTTTATTTTGAAGAAGCCATGCTGCGCGGTATGCTGATCGGTTACGGTACGGCAAAAGAGCAGGACAATGAAGAAGCAATGCGGATGTTTGATAAATTTGTGCCGTTTGTTGATAACTGGTCGGTGTGCGACAGCTTTTGTAACAGCATGACAATTGTTTCGGCATACCGGGAAGAATGGTGGGAACATTTACAATCCTTTTTAGCTTCCCAAAAAGAATTTGAAGTGCGCCTGTCTTTGGTCTTATTGCTGTCGCAGTTTTTAAAATGGGACGATGCGGGCAGAAAAATCCCCCGCAGGCGCGTGATTACAGAGGCGGATATTATGCAGAATATTGCATGGAAATCAAAAAAACAGGCACAGAATGACAGCCCGGAGGATTCAGGCAATCCATATCTGGAAAAAATTTTTTCAGTGCTTGACAGACCGTTTACACAGGGGTATTATGCACAAATGGCGGCGGCGTGGCTGACGGCGGAATGTTTTGTCATGTTTCCGGCACAGACCATGCGGTTTCTTATAAAATCCGGCATGGATGATTTTACATATAATAAGGCACTGTCTAAAATATGTGAATCCAGAAATCCGGCGCCGGAAGTAAAGGCACGGATAAAGAGCATGAAAAGATGATGTAAAAAGGAAATGGAGAAAAAGATGAGGACATCAACGACAAAAACAAAAGATATGGTAACAACGGCAATGTTTGTGGCAATTATTCTTGCAATGTCGTTTGTGCCGTATTTAGGCTATATCCCGCTGGGATTTATGAATGCAACAATTATTCACGTTCCGGTTATTATCGGAGCGATACTGTTAGGACCAGCGCGCGGTGCATTTTTAGGCGGTATTTTCGGACTAACCAGCATGATTAACAACACATTTAACCCGAACCTGACTTCTTTCGTATTTTCACCGTTTTACAGCCTTGGAAATGTGCATGGAAATTTTAAGAGTCTGATGATCTGCTTTGTGCCGAGAATTCTGATTGGCGTTGTGGCATATTATGTATATACAGGGATTGTAAAGCTTGTAAAGAAGAAGAAAAACGACGGAAAAGGCAGTGCTGCTGCACTGGCGGCAGCCGGTGCGGCAGGAGCGCTTACGAATACACTGCTTGTTATGAACGGCATTTACTTTTTGTTTGGAAGCAGTTATGCCAATGCAAAGGGAATTGCGACAGATGCCCTGTACGGTGTGATTCTTGGTGTGATCGGAACACAGGGCGTACCGGAAGCGATTGTGGCGGCGGTGCTGACTGCGGCAATCGGAAAAGCACTGCTTCATATCAGACGGTAATAGAAATGTTGATATTTTAAGAAATAAAACAAAAGGAAAAGAAAATGAAAAGACAAAATCAAAAAGGCATGATTCTTGCGATTGATATGGGGAATACTAATATTGTAATCGGCTGTGTAGATGATGAAAAGATTTATTTTGAAGAACGGCTCTGTACGGATTATTCAAAGACGGAATTAGAATATGCAATCGGTTTTAAGACCGTTTTGGAGTTATATAATATTGAAAGTGAACAGATTCACGGTGCAATCATTTCATCGGTCGTACCGCAGCTTGTAAACGTTATCAAGTCGGCAGTTGAAAAAATCATCGGCATTACGCCGCTAATTGTAGGACCGGGTGTGAAGACGGGATTGAATCTGTTAATGGATCAGCCAAAGCAGGTCGGTACGGATATGGTTGTAGATGCAGTTGCGGCTATTCACGAATATGGTGCACCGGTGCTGATTATTGATGTGGGAACGGCAACGACCATCAGTGCGGTTGACGACAAGAAAAATTATGTGGGAGGTGCGATTCTTCCGGGTATCCGCGTATCGGTGGATTCACTGGTATCCCGGACAGCACAGCTTCCGCGAATCAGTCTGGAAGCTCCAAAATCCGTGATTGGAAAGAATACGATTGCGTGTATGCAGAGCGGTGCAGTTTACGGGAATGCAAGCTGTATCGACGGCATGGTTGACAGAATCCGTGAAGAACTGTGCAAAATGACGGGTGCAGAACAGGAACAGGTCAAAGTCATTGCAACCGGCGGACTGGCAAGGGTGATCGTGCCATACTGCCACAATGAAATTATATTAGATGATAAACTGCTTTTAAAAGGTTTAAAAATCATTTACGATAAAAATGTGGAATAGGAGAGGACTATGTTAAAAGGGAAAAACGTACTGCTTGGCGTAACCGGCAGTATTGCAGCGTATAAAATTGCGACACTTGCCAGCAGCTTAAAAAAGCTGGAATGTAATGTAGATGTCATGATGACACAGAATGCGACCAATTTTATCAATCCGATTACATTTGAATCTTTAACCGGTAATAAATGTGTTGTCGATACATTTGACAGAAATTTCCAGTTTCAGGTAGAGCATGTATCCCTTGCAAAAAAGGCGGATATTGTGATGATTGCACCGGCGAGTGCCAACGTGATTGGCAAGCTGGCATCGGGAATTGCAGATGATATGCTGACAACGACATTTATGGCGTGTACATGCAAAAAAATTGTCGTTCCGGCAATGAATACCAACATGTATTACAATCCGATTCTACAGGATAATATTGCAAAGTTAAAAAGGTTTGGCATCGAAGTGTTAGAACCGGCAAGCGGGTATCTTGCGTGCGGTGATACAGGTGCGGGAAAAATGCCGGAGCCGTCTGAACTGCTTGAATACATTTTACGCGATATTGCCCTGACAAAGGATATGAAAGGATACCGCGTGTGCATTACCGCAGGTCCGACACAGGAAGCGATTGACCCGGTGCGCTACATTTCCAACCATTCAACAGGAAAAATGGGATATGCGCTGGCGAAAAATGCGATGCTGCGCGGGGCAGAGGTGACACTGATTGCAGGTCCGACCAACCTTCCTGACGTGCCGTTTGTTAAAATGGTGCATATTACATCGGCACAGGATATGTATGAAGCGGTTACAGAGGCGGCAAAGGAATCAGACATTATTGTAAAAGCGGCAGCAGTTGCGGATTACAGGCCGGCATCAGTCAGTGATGAAAAAATCAAGAAAAGCGACGGAGAGATGAGCATTGCCTTGGAGCGGACAAAGGATATTATCGGAACGCTCGGAGCGATGGAAAACAAACCGTTTTTGTGCGGATTTTCAATGGAAACACAGAATGTACTGGAAAATTCCAGAAAGAAGCTGGAAAAGAAAAATCTGGATATGGTGATTGCCAACAATCTGAAAGTAGACGGTGCAGGATTTGGAACGGATACAAACGTGATTACGATGATTACAAAGACGGATTGTACGGAATTTCCGAAAATGAGTAAATTTGAAGTGGCAGGCTGTATTTTTGATGCGATTATAAAGAATATGAAAGCACGGAGAACAGACGAAAAATAAAATATCAGGAAAAGAGGAATTTATGAGCAAAAAAGCAAAATTACTTACAGGGATGTTATCAGTGGCGGCAGTGCTGCTGGTTGCATTTGCCTATTATTATGTGGTGCTTCCGCCAATCAATATCCATGCACCGGGCTTCTGGATATTTGTCATTGTGCTGGCGGCGGTATTTACGGGTGTTGTCGGGCTTTGCAGTATGACAATGACAGAATACTACAAGGAATGGGCAGGCAGACAGTGGAAGCAGTCAAAGCCTGAATTTAAGAGCAAAAAGGCAGAACGTTTTTTCTATTTATGTGCGGTACTTACAGCGGCACTGGTTGTTATTTTTCTAATAGGCGGACTGCTGTCATCTGAAATTGTCAATGCTTCGGCTTACCAGAAACTGTTAAATGTGGAAACCAGAAGCTTTACCGATGATATTCATGAGGTGTCCTATGACCAGATTCCGGTGCTGGATAAAGATTCGGCAACGACCATAGGCAACCGTGTTATGGGAACAATGGTGGATATGGTTTCCCAGTTTGAAGTCAGCGATATGTATACACAGATTAACTATCAGAATAAGCCGGTGCGTGTGACACCGCTTCAGTACGGCAGCCTGATTAAATGGTTTACCAATCACAGTGATGGAATTCCTGCGTATATCCGTATTGATATGACGACACAGGAAGCGGAGTGCGTGCGTCTGGAGCAGAAAATCCGTTATTCGATGAGCGACCATTTTGGCAGAAACATTTACAGACATCTGAGGTTTGCGTATCCGACCTATATGTTTGATGACATCAGCTTTGAAATTGATGAGAGCGGTACACCTTATTGGATTTGTCCGGTGAAAAAATATAATATCGGACTGTTTGGCGGTGTGACGATTGGCAGGGTGGTGCTTTGTAATGCAGTCACCGGGGAAATGACGGATTATGCCGTGGAAGATGTTCCGCAGTGGGTAGACCGTGTGTATTCGGCAGATATGCTTATTTCGCTGTATGATTACCACGGTACGTTAAAGCACGGTTATTTTAACAGTGTGTTAAGCCAGAAGGATTGTCTGGTAACGACAGACGGCTATAATTATATTGCACTGGACGATGATGTGTGGGTGTATACAGGAATTACCTCAGTCGGACAGGATAAATCCAATGTGGGCTTTGTGCTGATGAACCAGCGGACAATGGAAACGCGCTATTATGTGATTTCCGGTGCAGAGGAAAATTCGGCGATGTCTTCGGCAGAGGGAAAGGTCCAGCATTTAGGATACAAGGCGACATTTCCACTGCTTATTAATGTGGGCGGACAGCCGACATATTTTATGGCATTAAAGGACAGCTCGGGACTGGTAAAATCTTATGCCATGCTTAATATTGAAAAATATCAGACGGTGGCAATCGGCGATTCAGTCAATGAGTGTGAGAAAAATTACCGTCAGCTGATGGTAGACAGCGGCATTGTAGATGAAGCTGAATCAGAAATGAAAAAGGAAAGCAGGCAGATAACCGGTAGAATCGATAAAATGGTGCAGACGGTATTGGACGGCAATTCGCATTTTTATATACTCTTAGAGGGTCAGTCGCGTATCTTTGATGTGCCGTTATCGGATAATGCGGATATTGTACGGTACAATACAGGCGATACTGTTACATTTTCATATCATGAAAACGAGTCATTAAATGAAGTGACGAAGGTGGAAGCCGCACAGCAGACCGTGCAGTAAAGAGGAAAAATCAAAAAAATAGTGGAAAAGTGTCTTTTGTATACAGGAGAGTGTGTATAAAAGGCACTTTTTTAAAACAACTTAGAATTAAGGAGTAGTATATAAAGAATAAATAACACATATTTTAAATAATTAAACAAAATTTATAATAATAATTGCAATCTGAATAGAATTGTGATATTCTTCTAATAGAATATATTCTAAAAATAAAACCGCAAACAACGGTTGATTTCTAAAACTTGAAATTTTGATTAAGGTTTTATCTGCGTTTTAGGGATGAAATTTTGATTAGAACGGATAGTTTATCCCAAGTAGTATTTTCTATTGACATTTTTATGGGTTCATCTGTTTAATATCCCTTAAAATCCAAAAAGATTTAGAAAATTCATGAAAATCCTTGCCGGCAGTTCAAGTAGTCTATTATAATAAAAGAAAGGAAGAAAGCATGGTAAATACACCTTACGATGATGTGTTCCGTACCCTGTTAACGGATTGTACGGCACTGATTATACCGGTTGTAAATGAACTGTTTCACACAAGTTACACCGGAAAAGAAACAATACATCTGCTTCAAAACGAGCACTTTATAAAGCTGCCGGACGGCAGTGAACAGGAGCGCATTACGGATTCCAGCTTTGAAATCCTCGGTAGAGAAAGAAAGCGTTATCATGTTGAGTGCCAGAGCACGGAAGACGGAAGCATGATAGTACGTATGTTTGAGTATGATACACAGCTTGCACTGGAAAACAGAGAAGTTACAGCGGGTGCACTGGTAGTTCATTTTCCTGATTCCGCAATCGTAGCCCTGCGCCATACGAAAAATACGCCGGAGGTGATGACGGTAATGATACGCACACCGGGCGGGGAAGTATCGTATGCTGTTCCGGTATTAAAAGTCAGACAGTATACAGTAGAAGAAATCTTTGAGAAAAAGCTGTACTTTCTGATACCGTTTCATATTTTTGTTTATGAAAAGAGTTTTAAAGAACTGGAAGAAAACAGCGAAAAATTAGCGAAGCTGGAAGAGGAATATACAGCAATAGTAAACCGTCTGGAAGAAGACCGTAAGAACGGTGATTTAAACGAATACGAAAAGGTTACAATTCTTGAAATGTCAGATACAGTAATAAAACATCTGGCGGCAAAATATGAAAAGGTCAGGAAAGGAGTTGGAGAGAGTATGGGTGGAAAAGTATTAGAGTATGAAGCAAAGGATATATTAAACCGCGGTCGTGCCGAAGGATATCTGGAGGGAGAAGCCTGTGGACGCCGCGAGGGGCGTGATGAAGGACGTGCCGAAGGCGAAATCACTGGAATGAAAAAAGCCAAAATACAGTTAGCCGCAAAATTATTGCAGGCAGGGAACAGCGTTGCATATGTGGCAGACCTGACGGAACTGCCGGAAGAAACGGTGCAAAAGTTGTCGCAGGCAGTCGAGCGTGAAGATGAATAGGAAAAATAAAGCATTTTATCAAAGTAACAGGCGGCTTATCTGAAACAAAAAAGCCGCCCAACTCTTAAATCTCTATTTTCCTAGTATCAAAGTAGGGATTTTGCAAAAACAGTCTGGAAAAATCTCATTTTAAACAATAAAATTTATCAATAAGACTTTTTTGTTGCACTTGCGCAACAAATTGGGAAAGCAGGAAATCAAAGGGATTGTTAAAGAAAACAGGTAAAAAATACCGTTGTTTGTTGCAGGTTTGCAACAAAAATGTCTGCTTGCCAAAAACAAATGTCTGTGGTACACTGCCACTGCAAACGAAAGATAGGCTTTGAAGCCTATTTTTTTAAGTGCCACGGTTAGATAAGACTAATGGAAGTTACCAAAACGAAACTATGCCATAAAACAAAAAACAAGACAAAAAATAAAACAAAAACATTAGTACATTCGTAAAATCAACAGGGCACGATAGAAACAAGTAAACAGGGACAAAGCAGAAAGGAAAGAAAAATGAGAAAGACCAGCTTTAAGTTATTATCTGCTTCATTAGCAGTCGCAATGACAATGAGCAGTATGCCGTACAATGTATTGGCGGCAAGCCCGGAGCAGACATTTGCACAGGCAGTACAGCAGGCACAGACCACAGAAGCGGACGGCTTTGAAACAGCCGCACCGTCAGAGGAAAATCTCGTAACAGCAGATGCAGAAAGTACAGAAAAAGTAACCTACACAGTTACACCGGGTGTTTCATACGGAAAGGGAAGTATCAAATTAATCTCAGGTGTGACAGAAAGCACCGGTGATGACGGTGAAAAAGTATACACGGCTGAAAAAGACAGCACAATTACATTTGAAGCTGTACCGGAGGACGGCTGGGCATTAGATTCTGTTATGTACATGTCAGCAAGCTTTACAACACCGGACTTAAAGATTACAAAGGTAGACGGCAAAGATAACCAGTATACATGCACAATTCCTGACGATGCATATGCTTACGGCTCAGTAGGAACATTTATGATATATGTGCAGTTTGCACCGGTTCTGGAAGAAGGACAGTATGAGATAAAATCAACAGGTGAATATTTAAGTGTAGATAAGTATGGTGCAAAGCCGGGTGAAACCGTAAAGATTACATCAACAAGTGACAGTTCAACAAGAAATTATGTGCCGACTGTTGCAGATGAAGACGGAACCGGTATTGATACAACACTTGAAAGTACAGTGATTGATGAAGACGAAAATAAGATTGTACAGGTATACACCTTTGTAATGCCGGAGAAAAAGGTTACAATCACAGAAAAGAGTAATCGTTATTGTGCAATTACATTAGAAACCAATGACGACAGTAAATTTGCAAGCCATGTAAGTTACAGCAGCCGACAGATGATGAGTGGTAATATGAATGTTGTAGCAGACAGCATTATCGACGGCAAGTATTATAAGCATACAGTAACCGTAACCGGTACACAGGGAAATACAACAGTAAAGCCGGGAGAATTATCATCACTTGCAAGCGGAAAAGCAACATATACCGTAGCAAAGAAATTCCCGGTAGCCGTTACTTTAAGAGTAGACTTCGTTGAAACAGATGCGTATAACATTACAAACCAGTCTGCAAATATTGAAGGTGCCGATTTTACCGTATCAAACGGTGAACTTGCGGCAGAAGGCGATACCGTAACATTACTGCTTTCCACAAATACAGCAGACGGATATTACTATGACGGTACAACACTGCCAAAGGTAACAGACGCAGACGGCAACGAAGTAACCGTAACAGCAGATGCAGGAAACACAACATCTTCTGCAAAATTTACATTCACAATGCCTGAAAAGGGTGTCACAACAAGCTTTGACAGTTCTGCAATTACACAGAAAGAATTAAAGGCTGTTACCGTTGCAGATGAAGCAAAGTCTTATATTGCACTGGATAAAACAGAGGCAAGAGAAGGTGAGAATGTCACAATTACTTTGACAGACGAAGCAAAAAAGGTTTTATTTATCAAAGTGATTAAGGAAGACGGCAGTGTCGAATATATAAGAAACTCTGCAACGAGCTTTACAATGCCGGCAGGCGCAGTGACAGTATCGGTAATTGCACCGGACAACTGGTTTGAAGAAGGACGTTATGATACAGATGTATATGCGGCAACATCAAGCACACTGATTGTATCCGATGCGGCAGACCTTGCGGCTGTCGGTAAATTAATGCGTGATAATCCAAGCGCACTTACGGATAAAACCATTAATATTGTAAAAGATATTGATATGAGCGCATATACATGGGTGCCGATGACATATACAAATTACAATAATACAGTAACCTTTAACGGAAACGGACATACCATTAAGGGACTGAATGTAGAAGGCATGACAGGAACAACATCAAGTTCATGGGTATATTCAAGTGCATTTATCGCACAGATAGGCAGTTTCACAGATGTCACTATCAACGACCTGACATTTGAAGGAACACAAAAAGTCCATACCGTTGCAGGCACATTCTGCTATTTAGGCGGTATTGCTTATGGCGGCGGTTCTTACAACAAGGTCGTAAACAATATGAATGTGACCATTGACGGTGCGACAGGCGGTACGGTATTGCATTACCCTATTACAAATAGTGCAACACAAATTGTAAACAGTGCGGTAACCGGCAAGACAACACTGGAAAATGTAAATTTAACCGGATATTATTCATATTATGGACTTTCAGACAGAGCAGTCAACAGCTATGATATTTCAGAGATTACCATGGGTGAAAATGCAAATCCGGCAAATGTATCTTATTACGGTGTGGACGCTACTTTACAGGCAAAAGATAAGACTGCAAACTGCTACACAGGTACAACATTAAATAATTTCCCTGAAAATGCACAAATTTACGGAATTGCAAAGACTGTTACAGGAGAGAATCTGGATTCTCTTAATCAGAACTTTACATACATCACACCGGTAACAGCCGAGGGTTATGAAAATGACAACTTAATGTCTGTTGACAGCACAACCAACAAGGTCGGCAGGATTGCACTGGTTACATACTTAAACAGCTGGGTTGATGAGAACCAGACAGAGGATAACAAGTATTGCAAGTGGGAAACAGACAAGACAACAGGCAGACCGGTATTAAAGGCAGCCGAAGAAACGGTTGTTTCACAGAAATATGCAATCACTTCAAACGTAACAGGCAGTGAATACGGCGAAACAACAGTTGACGAAGAAGCCGCAGAAGGCAGTAAGGTAACTGTATACACAGCACCGAAGTCATTCTGCAAAGTAAAGAGCATTTCCGTAGAAACAGCAGACGGAAAGAAAGTTGACGTAACAGACAACGGTGACGGAAGCTACAGCTTTACAATGCCGAAGTCCGCAGTAACCGTAAGCACAGAGTATGCACAAGACTCTTATGCAATTACGGCAGAAACCAACGGCGAAGGTACAGTCAGCGTATTAACGGCTGAAACAAAGTCTTCCGATAAGGCAAAATCAGGCGAAACCGTAACCGTTACCGTAACACCGGACCGCTTAAAGTATTACACAATGGACAGCGTAACCGTGACAACGGCAAGCGGCAAGACGGTTGAAGCCACAACAACAGAGGCAATTAACGGAACAAATGCCCATGAGTATACATTTACCATGCCGGAAGAAGCTGTAACAGTTATGGCAAACTTCAAGGATGTCAGCAGCTATTACAACGAAGACGGTTCTTTAAAAGAGGGTACATATAAAATGCAGGCAGTATTCGGCAGTACCTATTACATTGACACCGACAAAATCGAAGGTGCAATGGGCTATGAAGAACAGTACACAGACATTACCGTAAGCGTTGATGCAGAAGGCAATGTAACCGTAGACGATTATGAAATGCCGGGTGTAAAAAGCCCGATTGGATACGCAGGCGGCGGTGAACTCTGGATTAAGTCCACACCGACACCGGATGCCAACGACAACGGAAAGATTAAGGGCGCAGATGATGCAGGCGTTGTAGAATCCAGCGATTATGCCGAAAAGTATGAAAACTATACAAAGGTATACACCATTTCACCAACCGTTACAAAGACCGGTAAGATTAATCCGTCAACCAACGTAAAGACAGAAAACACAGGCGATTTCTACTTTACAAAGGTTATGCAGGGAAGTAAGCAGGTCGGCGGCTTCTATAACAGTGAAAATGTAGAATCCGTTACATTGGATAAGCTTGCTTCATCAACAAGCAGTAAGGTAGCACCGTTTAACCTGACATTCTCCGGTATCAATTACATTAAAAACGATGCGGATTATGCAAACCAGAACGTGTTATTTACAACATACATTACAGAAATGGCTTACATTTCAGAAGTATTGTTCCGTATGGACTTCTCAACGATTGAAAAAGTCGGTGATACAGACCAGGGCGAAGAAACAACACAGGCATTAGATGTATCTGTTTATACAGCGTGCGAACCGGGTGCCACAAAGACACCGCCTGCAAACATTGATGCAATCAAGAGTGCAACACTGGTAACAAAGGCAGACGGAAGCAGACAGCTCGTATTTGACTTAGGCGAAACAATCGTATTCGGCTTACACGGACATATGGGAAGCCTTCGTGTATACAATGCAGACAGCATGGAAAATGCATTTAAGGCAATCTCAAAGAATGATACAAGCGGCTTAAAGTCAGCAATTTACAGCAACTGGTATACAGACAAGATTAATTCCGAAGCAGACAGCGTGGCATATGATAAGACACCTGTAGAAGTAACAGACAGCAGAGGATATGTATACTACACAACAGACGGAACAGAATTTAGCGCAACGTCCACAACAACAGACCTTGAAAATGCACTCGTATATCCGGGTAAGGCAGTTGTAGATGTACCGGACTATTTCGACCTGACAGACAACAATGAAATTTATCTGACAGGCTTTATCGACGGTATGTCAAAGGATACGAACTTAAAGTTAAAGCTGACAGCAAAAAATGAAGACAACACACCGGTTGTAAAGACAGGTACAGCCCATATTTCACAGTTCGGTGAATATGATGTTACTGTCAATGTAACAGTTACAGATGATGTTATCACAGACATTGAAGTAACAGGTGCAAATTTTGCGGGAACTTATGCTGAAACCAATAAGATGATGCTTGAAAAGGCAGTCAACGGCTTAAAGGGCAGCTACATCAATAAGTCCGCAACCGATGTAAAGGAAATCACAGGTGTTGATGCGGTTTCAGGCGCAACGTATTCATCCAATGCAATCCGCGATGCGATTTTAAATGCACTCGAATTAAAGCAGGAAGAAGAAGTCATTAACCTTCCGACAGAAAAGCTTGCAGAAGGCGAATACAGCGTAGACATTGCATACTACACAGACAAAGTAAAGCACAGTCTTGTGGAAAATGACAAGACAAAGGCAAAGATTGTTGTTGACAAAGATGGCAACATGACACTCGTAACAGACATTATTAACGGAACGTCAAAAGAACCGTTATATATCTATGGCTTCAACGGCTACTATGAAGGCAATGATACTTCTAAGAGCTTAAAGGAAGCTGCGGTCGAAATGAATGACATTCAGTACAGCGATGATGTATTCGGTGAAGATGAAAAGGTTGTAACAAAGGTTTCCTTCCCGTTAGAAGGTGATTTTGCGGCAATCTACAACACCAATGCAGATATCTATGTACCGGCAATGAAGAATTTAAACGGCTTCGTTTCAGGCATTGACTTCAAGCAGGGACGTTTCAGCGCAGACTGCTTCGTAAAGGTTTACTGGGACAGCTTAACAAAGACATCATCTGATAATAATAAGTCCGATGATACAACAAAGGAAACAACTTTCGGTTCAGCAAAGACCACTCTGACAGCAGGTACTTATTCAATCCCTGCAAGCTTAAAGAATGCCGGAAATGTTTCACAGGATTCTATGGCGGCAGGCTGCATTAAGAGTGCACAGATGACTGTTGCGGCAGACGGAACAGCAGCTGTAACCGTAGATTTACAGTCCGTATCCTTTGCGGGACTGACAGCTTACGCAAGCAACTGGAAGATTTATCAGGGAACGTCAGCAGATGGTAAGACTGTAGATGCACAGTACACAACAAACGAAGAAGGCAGAGTGACACAGATTACATTTACACTGCCGGACAACAGCTATGACGGTGTTTATGTCAACATGTTTGTCGATGCGATGAATTACAGCCCGGATGCTTATCTGGCACTGGATTATGCAAATGCGGTAAAGACAGCAGAACCGGACCCGGCACCAACACCGGACCCAGCCCCGACACCGGAACCGACTCCGACTCCTGACCCGACACCGGATCCGGAACCGACACCAACTCCGACACCGGACCCTTCTGACAATAAAATTGCTGACGGTAACTACTATGTACCGATTGCATTGTGGAATGCGGTATCCGATAAGGCTTCTATGGGTAATGCGGCATTTGAAAAGAACAGCAGTGCTTTAATCACCGTAAAGGATGGCAAGGTTGTAAAAGTTCAGATTGCCATGAATCCGGTAACCGTAACATCAATCTACAGCGCCGTTACGGCATTTGAGGTAGAGGGCGTAACCGTTACAATCGACAAGACAGAAAAGATTACAACTTCCGCAGGAAATGAAGTCGATGCAATCAGACTGGTAACATTTGAACTTCCTGAAGGTGCACAGCCTTCCGTTGCAGATATTACTTATGCAGATGTAAGCTTTAAAGTACCGGATACACCAATGGGCGACACCATGATGAGTGCGAGATTAAGATTCGACTGGTCAGCACTGACAGCAACAAGCGATACTTCTCTTGTACCGGCAGAAGACCAGACAGAAGAAAAGTCACCGGCAGTTGATGTGACGGATGAAAAGACAGGCGTTCATGTATCAGCCGCAGAAGGTGTCCTTCCGGTAGGCTCTGAGTTAAAGGTAACAAAGGTCAGTGCAGGAACAGAATATACAAAGGCGGCAAATGCACTTGTAGATGTCGGCAGCAGCTTTGAACTGTATGAAGTTCATTTTGAAAAGGACGGACAGGAAGTTGAGCCAGACGGCAGTGTTGTTGTGAAGTATCTCATTCCGGCAGGCATGAATGCAGACAACGTTGTTTTATACCGTATCAATGATGACGGTTCAAAGACCCTCATTAAGGGCAGTGTGGAAAACGGCTATTATGTTGTGACAACAAAGGGCTTCAGTTATTACGCACTTGTTGAAAAGGCATCAACAGATAACGGCAATAAAAATAATAACAACATTGATAACAATGGTAACAACAGTGGTAATAATAACAGCGGCAATGCAGGCACAACCGACAACGGTTCGGCAGCAGGCGGTAATTCAAATACGGCAGGCGGCTCAGCCAATACGGCAGACAACAGCAACAGCGGCGTAAAGACAGCGGATTCTTCCGCAATGGGCATGTGGGCAGCAGCATTCTTTGCTTCCTTAAGTGCCGCAGGTCTTGCAATCTTTAAAAGAAAGAAAAGACCGGAAGAAAAAGAAGACTAAGCTGTAAAAAAGACAAAACAACGGCATCCGTTCCGAAAAGGGGCGGGTGCCTGTTTGTCACATATAAAAATGAAAGCAGGAGTACAGACATGGAACAGAAATTTAAAATGCAGATTCAGCGGCTTGCAAAGCATGCAGCGGCAGTATTGACGGCAGTCACCGTGGGCATTTTATCGGCGGCGGCAGTATTTTCACAAAACAGTAATCCGGTATATGGAGCAGAAAACGGCATTTATCTTGCCGGTGCAAATCCAAGCTATCGTAATCCGTCCACCGGTGCGATTGAAGATTCCGGCGGGGAAGGTTCGGCGGTTCTGGGACAGTCCATGACAGAGAGCGCGACTTACGGCAGGGCACTTATCGAAGCAGACCCGGCGGGAAACACTTATGCCACAATCCGTATGCAGTTAATGGACAATATCGAAAATCCGCAGTTTCAGGTAGATGGAAGTCCGGTATCCGCAACGTTAATGCAGGAGGATTACTCAAGCAATACCGCGGATTACAGATTCCGCGTCAACAGTGAAAATTCGGTTGTACGTGTGAATATGTATGTAACTGCCATGGGACGTGATATTATTTACTATATTACATTTTCGGGACTGAGTGAAGGCGCAGGCGACTTTATTACCAGTGTGACCGTTGAAGAAAAGGGCGGCAGTGCCGGTCCGGACAGCGCAGAGGGTGGCAGTGAAGAAAGCAACCCGGGAGAAAGCAGTTCAGGAGAGCGCGGTGTAAGTGCGCAGGCTGAAAATACCGCATCAGGCACGGGCAGCTTATCGGGTGAAACCGGTGCGTCAGCCGGAACAGACGGCAGTCAGGAAAATGCCGGAACACAGAGCATAGAGCAGGCAGAAGGTGAAAGTGCAGAAAGTACGACAGAAGCCGGACAGACTACATCAGCAGAAGCAAATGCCGTACAGGCAAAGACCGCAGAAAACACACAGACGAAAAATGCCGGAATTCAGGAATATGATGCGGCAGGGAAACAGGTCAATGCAGAAGCGCAGGAGAGCAAAAAAAACAGCAGCACCGGCATTTTTATCGGAATGGGTGTTGTAATTGCCATTGTTGTGACAGGTGCGGCATGGTACATGCTTATGTATCGTAAAAAGAAAAACTAAAGGAGCAGACAAATGAAACGACAGGTAAAAAAGACTGTTCAAAAAGGACTTTGTATGCTGTTAGCGGGCGTTGCTGTTCTTACGGCATCGCTTCCGCTGACAGCCTGTGTAGACCAGCACCCGGATTCCACAGAGGGACAATCACAGGCAGACAGTGTGCGTCTTGTGGCAACGTCACCGGCAGCTGCACAGATTTGTGACAAACTGGAATTAGATTTAGTGGGCGTATGCCGGACCTCCGGTACACTGCCAGAGCGGTATAAGGATGTTACGCAGGTTGGAACGGCAATGTCGCCGGATATGGAGATTTTAAAATCCTTATCGCCGGATTATGTGCTGTCCCCGAACAGCCTGCAAAGCGATTTACAGCCGAAATATGCGTCAATCCAGGTGAAATCCCTGTTTTTAAATTTAAAAAGTGTATCCGGCATGTATGCTTCGATTGCAGACCTCGGTGAAAAATTTAACAGGCAGCAGCAGGCACAGGCAATGGTGGACGAATTTAACACATTTATGCAGGAATACAAAAATAAAAATGCAGGAAAAGAAGCCCCGAAGGTTCTGATTCTGATGGGACTGCCGGGGTCTTATATCGTGGCAACCGAAAACAGCTATGTCGGCAGCCTTGTGGAAATGGCAGGCGGACAGAATGTATACGCGGGTACTGATGAAGAATTTTTAAGTGCTAACACAGAGGATATCAAAACGAAAGAACCCGATGTGATTTTACGGGCATCCCATGCAATGCCCGAGCAGGTACAGCAGATGTTTGCCGATGAATTTGAAAAAAACGACATCTGGAAGCATTTTGCGGCAGTACAAAACGGCAGGGTGTACGATCTGGATTCGTCCCTGTTCGGCATGAGTGCAAATTTTTCATATCAGCAGGCACTCGAAGCATTACAGCCGATGTTGTATAACAACTAAAATTCTGTAGTTTTTCATAAAATAAAAAATAATCGGTTGCTTATCTTTTTTTTGTAGTGTACAATAATAAAGACACAGTACATATTTAATAAGGAGAAAAGCCGTGGATATTATAGTAAAGTATATTGATGAATTGTTGGAAAAAAGCACGCCGGAAGCGCCGATGTGGAATATTGAAAAGCTCAAGCAGGGCTTAAAGTCTAAGTGGAATTACATTGACGGTTGTATGATTAAAGCCGTACTTGAGATGTATGCCATTTCAAAGGACGAGAAATATTTAAAGTTTGCAGACGATTTCATTGATTATCGTGTAGCAGAAGACGGAACAATTGACGGATACAGCATTGGTGAAAAGAATATTGACAATGTCAATGCCGGCAAGACTTTATTTGAATTATATGATATCACCGGAAAAGAAAAATATAGAAAGGCAATCGACCTTGTATATTCTCAGATTGCTATTATGCCTCGCTGTGAATCCGGCAACTTCTGGCACAAGGATATTTATCCGAATCAGGTATGGCTGGACGGAATGTATATGGGACAGCCGTTTTACATGGAGTATGAAACAAGATTTAACGACCGAAAGAATTATGATGATATTTTCTCACAGTTTAAATTCGTTATTGAAAACATGAAAAATCCGCTCAACGGTCTGTACTATCATGCAATCGACACATCAAAGCAGATGTTCTGGTGTGACAAGGTCACAGGTCTTTCACAGAATATCTGGCTGAGAGCAATCGGCTGGTACTCTATGGCACTGTTAGATACACTTGATAAGGTGGACAACTCTGACCACAAGTATGACAAAGAGTGCAGGATGTTACAGGATGCATATGTAGATTTAATGAATGCGATGATCCGTTATCAGGACGAAAGCGGTATGTGGTATCAGGTTGTCAACTTCGGCGGCATGGAACGCAACTATCTTGAAACAAGCGGAAGTTCTATCATGGCATATTCCCTGTTAAAGGGTGTACGTCTTGGCTTCCTGCCTGAAAGCTACCGTGCATACGGTGAGAAAGCCATTGACGGTATTTGCAAGCGCTATTTAAAAGAAAAGAACGGAGAAATGTCACTTGGTGGTATTTGTCTGGTTGCCGGACTTGGCGGTAAAGACAATCGTCCGGGTACATATGATTATTATATGTCAGAACCGGTTGTAGAAGATGATGCAAAGGGTGTCGGACCATTTTTACTTGCCTATACAGAATTATTACGTTACAAGAAAAATTAGTAAAAAGATACGAGGGAGTCTGACAAAAGCAGGCTTCCTTGTTTTTTCATGCCGCAGAGCCAAATCTGACATTTGGCTCGCGAATGTTTGCTTTGGAGCGAAAGCAAACATCTATGATAGCGGATGAGAAATCGCCTGCGCGAATTTCTCATCGCCGCTTCGCAACAAAGTCGCTCAGAAACGAGGATTAAGATGAAACCGTATATTACGAAAAAAGAAGTAGAAGAAACACAAGGGAAGGATGCACGGACACAGCGCTTTTTGACGGCAGAAAACGGCTGCCTTGGCGGTTGTACTTCCGGGACAACGGTTTATGCCGGCTATGAGTTTAGTGCGCATCCGGGCGTGCATGAAGACCAGGAGGGCTTTTATGTGCTTGAGGGTGAGGGCTATGCCAGACTTGGTGATCTGGAGTTTCCAATTGAAGCAGGTGATTCATTTATTGCACTTCCGGGTGTGCCGCATACGATTAAGACAAAACCGGGCTGTCAGCCTGTCAAGGTATTTTGGTTTCACAGTGCAGTCTGATGCGGACTGCTGCTGATAAAGGAGTGTGTTTGTTTGAACAATGAGGAATTGGAAGAAAAAAAGAAATGGTTTTTTAAAGAAAATATCCGACTGGAAGAACTACGGAAAAATCTGGAGCAGCAGCAGGGAAAGCTAGAGAAAGAAGAGCAGGTTGTGGAGATTCAGAAGCAGATGCTGGAAAAGCAGAAACGCAGTCTGGATTTGCTAAGAAAGCAGTTAGATAATCAGAAGCATCTGTTTGACCAGCAGTGGCAGATTCTGGAACGGGAAACCAGACAGCTTGCTATTGACCGCGAAAAATTTAAGCGCGACAAGCTGATGTACCGCGATGAGGTGTACCGTGAGGCCAGAAGAAAGTTTGCCATGGTACAGAATATCAGTCATAGCGGTGTAAATCTCTTCTTTAAAGGTGTTGACAGCAGTGCAGCATTAAAAAAGCGCTATAAGGCATTGTTAAAAATTTATCACCCGGACAATGCGGGCGGTGATAAAGAAGTGTTACAGGCAATCAGCGCAGAATATGAAACATTAAGCAGGAATATTGAATAAGATAAGAAAATAAAGCAATTCATGCAAAAAAAGCCGGATATATTGATAAAAATACTCATATTTATAAGTTGTTGTCTGTACGAATATGGTGTATAATTCAGACATAACGGCTTGTCGGACGAACAGGCAGCTACGTTTAGAAGTACACGAAATGAAGGAGAATGAGATGTTTAAGATTAATGACAATTATTTAAAGCTTCCGGGAAGTTATCTGTTTTCCACGATAGCCAAAAAGGTTCAAGCCTTTCAGGCTGCTAATCCGGACAAGGAAATTATAAGACTGGGTATCGGTGATGTAACGCTGCCGCTTGCGCCGGTTGTAATTGATACATTACACGGTGCAGTTGATGAAATGAGCAAGGCAGAAACATTTCACGGTTATGCACCGGATTTAGGGTATGATTTTTTAAGAAATGCAATTGTAGATTTTGATTATAAAAGACGTGGTGCCGACATCAGTGCCGATGAAATTTTCGTCAGTGACGGTGCAAAGTCTGATTCAGGAAACATTGGCGACATTTTTTCAGTAGACAATAAAATTGCAGTATGTGACCCTGTATACCCGGTATATGTAGATACCAATGCAATGGCAGGAAGAACCGGGGATTATTTACCGGATCAGCAGAAGTGGAGCAATGTAATCTACATGCCGTGTACGGCAGAAACGAATTTTGCGCCGGAGCTGCCAAAGGAAACACCGGATATTATCTATCTTTGCTTCCCAAACAACCCAACCGGTTCTACGATTACAAAGGACGAATTACAGAAGTGGGTTGATTATGCAAATAAAGTAGGTGCGGTTATCATCTATGATGCAGCTTATGAAGCATACATTTCAGAGGAAAATGTACCGCATACGATTTTTGAATGTGAAGGTGCAAGAACCTGTGCCATCGAACTGCGCAGCTTCTCAAAGAATGCCGGATTTACGGGAACAAGACTTGGATTTACCGTTATTCCAAAAGATTTAAAGAGTGGTGATGTGACATTACACAGTCTCTGGGCAAGACGTCACGGCACAAAGTTTAACGGTGCGCCATATATTATCCAGAAGGCGGGTGCAGCTGTTTACACAGAAGAAGGACAGAAGCAGACCGGTGAGCAGATTGCATACTACATGAACAATGCAAAGACAATTCTGGAAGGCTTAAAGTCCGCAGGCTATACCGTGTCAGGCGGTGTCAATGCACCGTACATCTGGTTAAAGACACCGGATAACATGACATCTTGGGAATTCTTTGATTTCCTGCTTGAAAAGGCAAATGTTGTCGGTACACCGGGTTCAGGTTTTGGTCCAAGTGGTGAAGGCTACTTCAGACTGACCGCTTTCGGTTCTTATGAAAATACCGTAAAGGCACTTGAAAGAATTAAGGCAATCTAATTGTTATCATAATATTAAATACACACACCCGCGGGAACAGGCTGAAAAGCCGGACATTTCCGCGGGTATTTTTATAAATTTTTATAATCCTGATTTGTGGATTTTTATGTATGAAGCGGGATACAGTACGGCATAAAACATTAAAAACAAAATAGTGAAAAAACTTTTATAAAATAATTTTGTAAAATGAATAGCAATTTCCGGGGAAATAGTGTATGATAAGGACAGTGCAGAAATGCAGAACATAAAATAAAGCATGTAATAATGAAAAGCAGTAAATCAAACAGTAAAAATGGAGGTTTCAATATGTGGCAGGCAGATTTAGGAAATGGAAAGTACCGCAACCCGATTCTATACGCAGATTATTCAGACCCGGATGCAATCCGTGTCGGCGAAGATTATTTTATGATTGCATCAAGCTTTTGCAATGCACCGGGGCTGCCGATTTTACATTCAAAAGATTTAGTCAACTGGAAAGTAGTCAATTATGCATTGGACGAGTTACCGGAATTCCGTTACCGCAATCCGATTCATGGCTGCGGGGTATGGGCACCGGCAATCCGGTATCATGAAGGAACCTATTATATATGTTTTCCGATGCCGGATGAGGGCATTTACATGACAACAACAAAAGACCCGTTTGGCAAATGGAGCAAGCCGGTGAATATCCGTCCGGGAGCAGGCTGGATTGATCCGTGTCCGTTCTGGGATGATGACGGAAAGGCGTATCTGGTAGCAGGTGTTGCAAAGAGCCGTATCGGATACAAGAGTGTACTGCATATGGTAGAAATGCAGCCGGACGGTATGGGATTAATCGGCGAAGAAGTCAAGATTTTTGACGGCAATGAAAATGATCAGGTAACAATTGAAGGTCCGAAAATGTACAAGCGCAACGGCTGGTATTATATATTTGCTCCGGCAGGCGGTGTAAAGACCGGCTGGCAGACAGTGCTCCGTTCTAAAAATCCTTTTGGACCGTATGAATATAAGGTCGTAATGCGTCAGGGTGATTCACCGGTCAACGGTCCTCATCAGGGTGCATGGGTGGACACGGTGACAGGTCAGGACTGGTTCTTACATTTTCAGGATGTCTATGCAGGCGGAAGAATTGTTCATTTACAGCCAATGCACTGGGAAAATGATTGGCCAATAATCGGTATCAATAAGCCGGGCAATGATTACGGCGAACCGGTTATGGAGTACACAAAGCCGGATATCGGAAAGAGTAATTCATATCCGGTTTGCGAGCCGGATACGAGTGATGACTTTACATCGGATAAACTCGGTATGCAGTGGCAGTGGAATGCCAATCCCCAGAAGGACTGGTATGAGCTTACCGGATCAAAGTTAAAGTTAAATGCACTGGATACTGTGCCGCTCCGACCGGTTAGTGATTACCGCAATCTGCTGTTACAGAAATGGCCGGCACCGGAATTTACCTGTGTGACGAAAATGCAGCTTTCCGGCATGGAAAACGGCGATGTGGCAGGCGTTGTATCACTGGGAACGGAATACGGCGCGCTGGCGGTTGAAAAGCGGGATAACAAATATACGGTCAGACAGATTTTGGGAACACAGTATTTTGACTGTGATATGCCGTATACAACACAAAACAGCAATGATTTTGAACTGTCCGAAAGTGATTTTAAGGATACCGGGAAAACAGTGACATTCCGTTACACGGTAAAATGCACCGGTCATATTGACCACATGGAGTTAAATCTTCCTGTAAAAGCAGCACCGGTCGAGGAATTAACACTGGAATTAAGTTTTGACGGCAAAAACTATGAAAAAGCCTTTTCATTTGCTTCCAAAGCAGGCAGATGGGTCGGTGTGAAAAACGGCATTTTCTGTGCCCATGACAACACCGTAAAAAATGACAAGACAGGATATGTACTTGTAGATTCTGTGGAATATATGCCAAAAGAAGATTAGTAGAGCGATATTTTATAAAGCGGTCCTTTGCAAAAGAATGAGCCAAAGTCAGATGATAATGGAGCATTTCTTTTACAAAGGACTTTTTTATTCAATCAGTAGAAAATATGGTCGCCAATCACCGTGCCATAGGTGTCGATACCGCTGCGGTATACGTGGAAATACAGCGCATTAATCGTAACATTTCCGTTTAAAACCTCCTGCGCCGCCTGAACGCACGAAGCGGAAGCACCGCGGGAGAGCACAATCGTAAAACGACCGCTGGCAACCGGTGTAAATTGTCCGGAAGCATAGATGACACCGGAAATGGAGTTGGCAAAACGTGGGCTGTTGACACGGTTTACAACAACACTTCCGACAGCTAACTTACCCTCGTAAGACTGGTTGCCCGCTTCACATTCGATAATTGCGGCAAGCATGGCAAGGTCAGAGGTGTCATATGAAATCGGTGTTTTATTAATATTAGAAGTAATGTCACCGCTGCCGGAATTATTATTCCCTGCGGCGGCAGCCGCGCGGCTTGCGGCCTCGGCTTCTGCGCGTTCCTGTGCCAGCTTTTCTTCTTCAAGCTTTTTTTCATAGGCAAGTGCGGCAGCTTCGGCCTCGGATACGTTGTTGGAAGACGTATCAAAATCCTGCTGGGTTTTTGCAAGCAGTGTCTTTAAATTTTCCTGTTCATTTAAAGCAGCTTCCCGTAAGGACGACAGTTCGGAAACCTCGGTATCCAGCTGTTCTTTTGCTGCCTGCTGGCGTTCATAATTGGCTTCCATCTCATCTAACATATCACGGTCATACTGTGATAACTGGTAAATGTATTCGCTTTTTAACAAAAGTTCACTCATACTTTGGGAAGTTAACAGCAGTTCAATCACATCCGAGCTGCTGCGTTCATACATATACCGGATACGCAGTTTCATGGAATCGTACTGTTCGTCCATTGTCTGGGACAGCGACAGCAGTTCTTCATTTAAGGCATCAACATCTGCCTGTTTGTCATCAATCTGTTCTTCTAAGGAAGATAAACGGCTTCCGGCGCTCTGGAGCTGACTGTCAATTTCGGATAAATCCGCAGACAGACTCTGCTGTTGTGCCTTTAAGCTTTCCAGTTCCCGGTTGGCATTGTCTAAATCGTCCTGCGTGGTTGCATAGGACAGATAAGGAATGGTCAATGCGGTACTGCAAAATACACAGCACAGACAAATCATGAATTGTTTTAACTTTTTCTTATTATTCAATGCAAATCTCCTGTTACAATCTAATCGTTATTCCAATCATTTATGCTGGTATCAGTATAAAATGCAGACCACAAAAATGCAAGCGTCAAACCACTTTTATGCTTTATGGGGCGGGGTTCGATTTTTTTTTCACCGGCGGACAGGCACATGTGGGTTTGGAACTTTTAAACATGGTATTATTTATATCACGATACATAATAAAATATTACAGTAAAATATCTCCTGTTTTAAGAGGAAATTCATAAAAAATAATAAAATTAAGCATTATTCAGGCAGAGGCATAGACATTTCAGCAGAAACGTGAAATAATGAAGAAGTAAGTTGTTAGAAAATCAAAATAAACCGAAAAAACGTAAAGAGAGGAAAAAAGATGCTTGAATTAAACAACATCGTAAAGGATTATATTTCCGGAGATACCAGGGTAACGGCATTGAAGGGAATTAATCTGCGTTTCCGCGACAGCGAATTTGTATCAATTCTGGGACAGTCCGGCTGCGGAAAAACAACTATGTTAAATATCATCGGGGGGCTTGACCAGTATACAAGCGGTGATTTAAAGATTAACGGACGTTCTACGAAGAAATTCAAGGACCGTGACTGGGATGCATACCGCAATAATTCGATTGGATTTGTCTTCCAGAGTTATAACCTGATACCGCACCAGACCGTGCTTGCCAATGTCGAACTGGCACTGACTTTATCCGGTGTATCCAAGTCAGAGCGCAGAAAGCGCGCAATAGAAGCACTGGAAAAAGTAGGCTTAAAGGAACAGATTCACAAGAAACCCAATCAGATGTCCGGTGGACAGATGCAGCGTGTTGCGATTGCAAGAGCATTGGTAAATGACCCGGATATTTTACTGGCAGACGAGCCGACAGGCGCATTGGATACAGAAACCAGCGTACAGATTATGGAGATTTTAAAAGAAATTGCCAAAGACCGTCTGATTATTATGGTTACGCATAATCCTGAACTGGCAGAGCAGTATTCAACAAGAATTATCCGCCTTTTAGACGGACAGATTACAGACGATACCGATGCTTACAGTGAAGAACAGATGAAAGCGGATATACAGGAAAAGGAGCAAAAGCTTTCAGATGCACAGACAGGAAAGAAGAAAAAGAAAGCAAAGACATCGATGTCCTTTTTTACAGCGCTTTCTCTTAGTATGAATAACCTGATGACCAAAAAGACCCGTACCCTGCTTACCGCATTTGCCGGAAGTATCGGTATTATCGGCATTGCGTTGATTCTTTCCATTTCAAACGGTATTCAGGACTATATTGACAGGGTACAGCGCGATACACTGTCGAGTTATCCGGTCCAGTTACAGTCCCAGACCATGGATATCAGCAGCATGATTGAAATGATGACCGGGTCTGATAAGGATTCTGTTGACCATGACAAGGATAAAGTGTACAGTAATATGATTATGTCGGAAATGATGAATACCATGATTTCCGATGTGAAAAATAATAATTTAAAATCCTTTAAAAAGTATATAGATGATAATAAAGATGAGATTTCAACATATGCAAGTGATATCCGGTACAGCTACAATGTTGATATCAATATTTACGATACAGACACAAGCGACGGTGTGACACAGCTAAATCCAAGCACTATTATGAATACGATTTACGGTACGAACACTTCACAGGGCAGCATGAGTGCGATGTATACCAATGCAGATGTATGGAACCAGCTGCCGGGCAATCAGGATTTACTGGATTCCCAGTATGATATGGTAGCGGGAAGATGGCCGCAGCAGTACAACGAAGTGGTGTTAGTTGTTGATGAGAACAACGAAATTGATGATTATACCCTGTATTCACTGGGCTTTAAAGACCCTGACGAGGTAACGGCGATGTATAAGCGCATGATGACAGGCGAAACCTATGACACCGAGGAAACAGAGTATACTTATGATGAAATTTTAGATAAGAAATTCCAGATGATTCTGCCAACCGATTATTACCGGTACAACGCAGAAAAAGACATCTGGGAAGATATGCGTGAAGATGAAACGTATATGAAAAATGTAGTAGACAACGGCACACAGATTCAGGTGTGCGGTATTATCCGTCAGAAAGAAGATGCGGTCAACACGGCAATCCGGAGCGGTGTAGGTTATACAAAGGAACTGATGCAGTATCTGATGCAGGGTGTCAACGACAGTGAAGTGGCAAAAGCTCAGCTTGCCGATGAAACAACCGATATTTTTACGGGAATCCCGTTTGACAATGACAAGGATACACCGATTACAATGGATGATGTCAATGCATATGTTGCAACGCTTTCAGAGCAGGAACAGGCACAGATGCAGGCTTACATGAGCCAGATGACAGAAGAACAGATTTTGCAGCAGTTTTCGCAGTCTTTAAAGGCACAGACAACAGAAGCCACATTTGAGGGCAACAAAGAAAAGTTAGGCATTACAAACGAAGACAACCCGTCAGAAATTGATTTATATGCTGCGAGCTTTGAGGCCAAGGAAAAACTGGAAGATATTATCAGCGATTATAATAAGAAAGCAACTGATGAGGGCAGAGATGAAGATGTGATTAATTATACCGATTATGTTGGCATTATGATGTCTTCCGTAAGCACGATTATTACGGCGATTTCAGCGGTACTGATTGCGTTTGTTGCGATTTCACTCGTTGTTTCTTCTATTATGATAGGTATTATTACGTATATTTCCGTACTTGAAAGAACAAAGGAAATCGGTATTTTAAGAAGTATCGGTGCATCAAAGAAGGATGTTTCCCGTGTATTTAATGCCGAAACACTGATTGAAGGCTTTGTATCCGGTGCACTGGGTATTGTGATTACACTGATTTTGTGTATTCCGGCGAACCGGATTATTGAAAATGTGACAACAATTGCAGGAGTTGCAAAACTTCCTGTTGCAGGTGCCGTAATCCTTGTTATAATAAGTATGGTGCTGACACTGATTGCCGGATTTGTTCCGGCGAAGATGGCAGCGAAAAAAGATCCGGTAGTAGCACTGCGTACAGAATAATAAAGCATTTGCGATACGCACGGAATTATTAGGAATAAAGGAAGCAGTCATGAGGAACGTTTACAAATTTTTAAGAGCCTCAATACTCATTTTAATACTGGTTGGCGGGACATATTTTATTGCGCAGGAATATTCAGCCGGTATTGAAAATGCAGTCAATACATCAGCAGGCGGTCAGAGTCTTACAAAGGAAACCATAACCAATCTCGGAGATGTTTTAGCGACAGTAGAAGCAGACATCGCCGGCGGAGCCGGAAGTGAAAAAACGAATGATACGGTAAAGTCTGATTATCAGCCGGTACAGGGAACCGGACAGCTTGTGGAAGACAGCAAATCCCAGCAGACGGATACGACACCGGCGGCATCTTATGATTTTCCTGAAAATATGTATCCGTACAGAGCCATGCTTTCGGATACACAGAAGGAAGTTTATGACCAGGTGTACGGGGCAGCACTGGAATTAAAGGAAAGTGTGACACTGTGCCGTCAGCTTGATCAGAGCAGTATTAAAAATGTCATGAATGCGGTCTTTAACGATCACCCGGAGCTGTTCTGGCTGGATACCGGCTACAGCTACGGGTACACCAGCAAGGGAGCGGTCATTTCCGTGATGTTAAAATACAATGAAACGGCACAGACACTGCAGTCTGCCAGACAGAAGTTTTTAAATGCGGCGGCGAAGGTGATTAACGGCGCCAGTTCGCTTACGACCGACCTTGACAAGGAACAGTATGTTTATAAAGCCCTTCAGAATATGTGTGTCTATGATGAAAATTCAGACATGAACCAGAGTGCATACAGCGTATTCATTAACGGAAGCTCGGTGTGTGCCGGATATTCGAGGGCATTTCAGTATATTATGCAGCAGTTAAATATTCCGTGTTATTTCTGCACCGGATATGCTAACGGCGGTTATCACGCATGGAATATTGTCTATATTGACGGAAAGTATTATAATGTGGATTTGTCGTGGGACGACTCTCTTGGAGATGTATCCAATACATATTCCTTTGCGTACTTTAATCTTTCAGATAAAGCAATTTCTGTAGACCATACGCGCAGGGAACTGTCGGTGAATCTGCCGGAGTGCAAATAAAATGTCTGTGGAACGGAGATTAGTGTAAAAAATCACACTGATGTGCTGATTTTTTACACAGCACTTTGTGCCGCAGGCATCACAAAGTTGCTATTTATCGCAGAGCCAAATAAGATTTGGCTCGCGATTCCTCCGGCATTAAAATGCCTGCGGAATGGGGATTAAAATGAAATATTTAATTGATACACATACGCATACGATTGCAAGCGGACACGCTTATAACACAATAGATGAAATGACAAGAAAGGCAGCACAAATCGGGCTGCCTGCTATTGCGTTTACGGAGCATACGCCGAAAATGCCGGGCAGCTGCGGCAAACTGTATTTCAGCAACTTTAAGGTCCTGCCGCGGGAAAAATTCGGCGTGCGCCGTCTGTTTGGCTGTGAAGCCAATATTATGGACTATGACGGAACACTGGATATGCCGGACACACTGCTTGAAAAAATGGACATTGTTATTGCAAGCTTTCATATTCCATGTATCTGCCCCGGTACAAAGGAGCAGAATACGCAGGCACTGGTGCAGGTTCTTGAAAATCCGCTGGTTGACATCATAGGGCACCCGGATGACAGCCGGTATCCGGTGGACTTTGAAACGGTGGTGCGTGCGGCAAAGCAAAACAACAAGTTTCTCGAATTAAACAATACATCATTAAAACCTGACGGACCGCGCAGCGGCGCACGGGAAAATGACCTCTGTATGTTAAAGCTGTGTATGGAACACGGTGTCATGATAACACTTGGCAGTGATGCCCATGTCGAAGAGGATATCTGCAATTTTTCGTATGCGGAAGAGCTGTTAAAAGAAGTGCATTTTCCGGATCAACTGATTGCAAATTTGGATTTGGACAGATTTACTGCTTTACTATAACGTGCTAATGTGTTAAAATATCGGTATTGTTTGGAACTTTTGAAAAAATGCTGATGCGAGTTTATCAGCACAGAAAAGGGGCAGTTATGAATAGTAAATTAAAAACACCTGCGGTAGAGCAGTTATTTGATGCAATTTTAAGTCTTGAGAATAAAGAGGAGTGTGCTGCATTTTTTGAAGACCTCTGTACAATTAATGAATTGCTGTCACTTTCACAGCGTTTTGAGGTGGCAAAGATGCTGCGTGAAAAAAAGACTTATCTGGACATTGCGGAAAAGACAGGCGCTTCTACAGCAACCATCAGCCGTGTAAACCGCTCGTTAAATTACGGCAGCGACGGTTATGAAAAGGTATTTGAACGGTTACAGATTCCGGAAGGCGAAGAAAGACAGCAGGAATAAAAACATTACGGAACAGGTACATATTTTGCCCGGAGAAGGGATTGAACGTCAATCTCCGGCAAGGCTATAAAAAACGGAATGTGAAGAAGCACAAAGCTGATCACATTCCGTTTTTGGTTACTTCGTAAAAATTCTGCATGATTAAAAGCAGCTTTCTTTCCATGCTTTATATTTTTAAATTTTATTTTTCATTTTTGCGGCTTTTCTGCTCGGCTTTTTCGGCTTTGCGTTCCGCCTTTTCCGCCTTGCGCTCAGACTTTGTGTGCGGCACTTCCTGCTGGCTGCGCGAAGCAAAGTCGTCAATCAGACTTTCAATAATATTTTTCTTCATATAAACATCAAAACTCAGTAAAGATACCAAAGAAAAGAACTGTAAAAATTCGCGGCTGTCTGTATCTTCAACGGTAGAAAAGGCTTCCTCCGAAAGATGCGCTTTTTCAAGGACATCTTTTGAAATGCCGGAAATCTCTCCCTTGCACAGATTATAAATCTGCTTGTAGATGTCGTCTAAGCTGCCGGTATCATTTCCTTCAAAAAACTGTTCGGTCAGCGGATTTAACAGGGCCTGTATATCACTGATAGAGAGCAGATTTTTAAAGTAATAAATAAATGTCAGGACATATAAATGCTCCTTGGAATATTTCTTTTTTACCGGCGGCGGTAAAAGATTATTCTTCGTGTAATTGTTAATCATCGTCTTTGTCAGAATCTTATCGTCCTCACGGCGTTTGCAGTCGCTTAAATGCTCGTCCATAAAAGTTGTGACCTGATCCATATAGAGGTCGATATTCGGCACCTCGCCCGGCTTGATATAATTTAACTTCGCCAGTCGCTTTAACAGCGTAGCAACAAATTGTGTATATTCAGTATTCATAACTTGTCATCTCCATTCACATAACAGTAGCTATATGACATTATATAGTATTTAAAACTAGATAGCAAGGGGCGGATATAAAACACCTGTAATTGTTTGAAAAATTGTTATAAAATTAATGAAATTTATGCAATATTGCGTGACAAAATAGGGGAAATATAATATACTGTAATTCATGGGGCAGATAGATAAGTGCCCGGTAATAATTGTGTACCAATGGGTAGAATGGAGGATATTTACTATGGGAATTTTAACAAGATTTAAGGATATTATGTCTGCGAACATCAATGCTTTACTGGACAAATGCGAAGATCCGGAAAAGATGATTGACCAGTACATGCGCAACCTTGAAAGTGATCTGGGTAAGGTAAAGGCAGAAACAGCTTCTGTTATGGCAGAGGAAACAAGAGCCAAGAGAGAACTTGACGAATGTACAGAGCAGGTTAATAAAATGCAGTCATATGCTGAAAAGGCACTGACAGCAGGGAATGAAGCAGATGCACGTAAGTTCCTTGAAAAGAAGCAGCAGCTGGTATCTACACAGACAGCATTACAGCAGTCTTATGAAGCGGCAGCAGCCAATGCGGCAAAGATGCGCCAGATGCATGATAAGCTTGTAAAGGATATTGAATCCTTAGAATCAAGAAAGGCAGCAATCAAGGCAAAAGTTGCGACAGCTAAGGCACAGGAACGTTTAAACAGCATCGGTTCAAGTGTGACAGGTGCAAACAACAGTATGGCAGCTTTTAGCAAGATGGAAGCAAAAGCCAATAAGATGTTAGATGAAGCCAATGCAATGGCAGAGTTAAACCAGTCACAGGAAGATTCTGATATTGACAATCTTGCAGCAAAGTATGATTCAGCACCACAGGATGCAGCAGTAGATGATGAACTGGCAGCATTAAAGGCAAAGATGGGCTTATAATATAAATAACAGCAGAATGGAGAAAAGTCATGGGGTTATTTGGAAAACAGCTTGCAAATGTTGTAGAATGGGAAGAATACAGAGATGACTGTATTTTCTGGAAATGGACGAACCGTGAGATTAAAAAAGGAAGCCGCCTGATTATCCGTGCAGGACAGGATGCCATTTTTATGTACAATGGTAAGATAGAAGGTATTTTTAAGGATGAAGGAAGCTTTGATATTGAATCCGATATCATTCCGTTTCTGTCAACTTTAAAAGGCTTTAAGTTCGGATTTAACAGCGGTGTGCGTGCAGAAGTTCTTTTTGTGAATACAAAGGAATTTACCGTAAAATGGGGCACAAAAAATCCGATAGCCATTCCGGCACCGTCACTTCCGGGCGGTATGCCAATCCGTGCGTTTGGTACATTTAACATTAAGGTCGATGACTATCTTGCATTAATTGATAAAGTGGCGGGTGTGAAGCAGATGTACACGGTTGACGATGTCAGGGAACGTGTTGTTGCTGTTTTAGACCAGCTTCTGATGAAGTGGATTTCTAAAGAAGGCAAGGATATGTTTAATCTTCAAGCCAATGCGTATGATATCTCAGCAGGGATTAAAGAAGACCTTGATATGCAGATGATTAAGATTGGACTGACCATTACCGACTTTAACATTTCAAGCTTTTCGTATCCGGAAGAAGTACAGAAGATGCAGAACAAAGCCGCTTCCCAGTCTATGGTGGGCGACATGAATAAGTATGCACAGATGGCAATGGCGGACAACATGAGCAATGGTAAGTCCTCTAACATCGGTGTGGATATGATGAATATGCAGATGGGATTACAGATGGGCAGACAGATGATGGACAGCATGAGCAGCGCGCCACAGAGTACAGGTGCGGCACAAAGCAGTACGTCAGGCAGTGCACCGAAGTTCTGTCCGGAGTGTGGTTCACCGACAAACGGTGCAAAATTCTGTTCCAACTGCGGACATAAATTAGTATAAAAATCCGGCGGCGGCTGTTTTATTTTCGCGAAAGCGGACAAATGTGCAGTCAAGCGGGGAAAGCTCTTGATAAGGGTGATATAAAAAGAGCTGTTATGCATAAAAGTATTTTTGGAATACTTGCATGACAGCTCTTTTTTGTTTATAATGACACATACTTGAAACAGTGCGTATGCAGTGTGTACATCTTTGGGCAGGATAGTCATAAAGAAACTGTATACACGCAGGAATGGAGGAACGGTTTGAATTTAGATGGATTAAATGACTGCCAGAAAAGGGCGGTAAAACAGACAGAGGGGCCAGTGTTAATTATTGCCGGGGCAGGTTCGGGAAAAACACGTGTTTTGACAAACCGCATTGCATATCTGATTGATGAATGTGGAATCAGCCCATATAATATTTTAGCAATTACATTTACCAACAAAGCCGCCGCAGAAATGCGTGAACGTGTGGAAAAGGTAACGGACTGCGGCAGTCAGGTGTGGGTAAGTACCTTTCATTCGACCTGTGTGCGGATTCTTCGCCGTTACATAGACAGAATCGGGTATCAGACCAATTTTACGATTTATGATACGGACGACCAGAAAAGCGTAATCCGGGATGCCTGTAAAAAATTAAACATCGATACAAAAATGCTGAAAGAGCGCACAATTATGAGTGCGATTTCATCTGCCAAAGATGAAATGATTTCGCCGGATGAAATGGAAGTGAATGCCGGGGGCGATTACAATGCCAAAAGAATTGCCGGTGTATACAGAGAGTATCAGAAGACACTTAAAGCAAATAATGCGCTGGATTTTGACGATTTGATATTTAAGACGGTTGAACTGTTAAACCGTGATGAGGAAGTGTTGGAAGCGTATCAGGAGCGTTTCCGTTATATCATGGTCGATGAGTATCAGGATACGAATACATCACAGTTCCGTCTGATTAGCAAGCTGGCACAAAAATACGGCAATTTGTGTGTGGTCGGTGATGATGACCAGTCCATTTACAAATTCAGAGGGGCGAATATCGGCAATATTTTAAATTTTGAAAATACATTTCCAGGTGCAAAGGTGATTAAACTGGAACAGAACTACCGTTCGACACAGACCATTCTTTCTGCGGCAAATGAGGTGATTGCGCATAATATCGGAAGAAAGTCTAAAAAGCTGTGGACGGAAAACGGCAAAGGGGACAAGATTCATTTCCGCATTTATGAAGATGCTTATAAAGAAGCGGAAGGTGTGGTGGAAAATATCTGTGCCTGTGTGCGGGACGGCTGGAATTATAATGATATTGCGGTTCTTTACCGTACCAATGCGCAGTCCCGTCTGCTGGAAGAAAAACTGATAGTCAGAAATGTGCCATACCGCATTTACGGCGGTATTAATTTCTATCAGCGAAAAGAAATCAAAGATATTCTTGCGTATTTAAAGACGATAGATAACGGTATGGACGGGCAGGCGGTGAAAAGAATTATCAATGTACCGCGGCGCGGAATCGGTGCGACAACACTGGAACGTGTACAGGAGTTTGCCGATGCCAACGATATGACGTTCTGGGATGCCTTGTGCAATGCCGCAGAAATTCCGAATATCGGCAGGGGACTTTCAAAGATTGAATCCTTTGTGACACTGATTCTGGGATTTCAGGCAAAGAAGCAGTTTTTGTCTATCCGCGAACTGACAGAAACAATTCTTGAAGATACGAGGTATATGGAAGCACTTGCGGAAAACGAAACCAAGGAAGAAGTTGAAGCAAGACAGGAAAATATCGATGAATTTATGAATAAAATCATCAGCTATGAGGAACAGACGGAAGGCGATTTTTCAGAAATGCAGACAGATGGAGAAAATCCGCAGGCAGCTCCGACACTCAGTGGATTCCTTGAGGAGGTGGCACTGATTGCAGATATTGATAATCTGGATCAGGACGGCAATCAGGTCATGTTAATGACACTGCATAGCGCAAAGGGTCTGGAATTTCCGATTGTATACATGACAGGACTGGAAGACGGACTGTTCCCAAGCTACATGACGATTATGTCCGATGACCCGACAGAAGTCGAGGAAGAACGCCGTTTGTGTTATGTCGGCATTACAAGAGCACAGAAGGAACTCAATATCAGTGCGGCAAAGACGCGTATGATTCACGGCGAAACACAGATGAATAAGGTGTCGCGTTTTGTAAAGGAGATTCCTGAAAATCTTTTAGAGGTTGAAAATCACAGTTACGGCAGTAAGAAAAGTGCCCTTTCCTTTGGCGGAGAAGACAGCGGGGAATCACAGGGACGGTTTGACTTCCGTGCCAATGCCAAAGCGGCACTGTCCCGCTACGGAAGCGGAACAACCACTTACGGTCAGGGTAATAAAAAGGTTGCAATCAGCGGACAAAAAGGCATCGGCAGTACCTATGCCACAAATTACGGCAGGACACCGACTAATTACGGTACAGGAAACTTTGCACAGCCGAATAAAAAAGTCGGTTTTGGGAAAGAATTTCCGATGGACATATTTGATTTAAAAAAGCCGGCAAAAACCGCAACGTCCTATAGCATGCCATCAAAGAAAGCGGCGGGGGCAGTCAAGCCGTCAGGACAGGCAGCAGGCGGGACAGGGCTTGGCTATCAGGTCGGCGATACCGTTTCCCATGTCAAATTCGGAACCGGACAGGTGCTTGCTATCGAAGACGGTATGCGTGATTATATGGTGACAGTCCAGTTTGAAGAATTTGGCACAAAAAAAATGCTTGCAGGGTTTGCAAAATTAAAAAAACAGTAGTAAATCGGGCAGGCATATGCTATAATGACAATAGAATATACGTGAAAAGAAAGGGGCTATGATGATGATGAGCAGAGATAAGATTGAGGATAAATTAGAAGAACTTATTGCAGCAAGCAGACTCAATGAGCTTTTAAACAAAAAAGAAGCCGAGGAAGAAAAGAAAAAGAGCAACTGCGTGATTGCAGTGCTTGCAGTCATCGGTGCAGTTGCGGCAGTCGCAGCGATTGCTTATGCGGTTTACAGATATTTCACACCGGATTATCTGGAAGACTTTGACGATGATGATTTTGAAGACGACGATTTTGAGGAAGATGACTTCGAGGATGAAGACTAATCCAATCGTAAGTGAAAAAGTTTACAAGGATGCCACTGGCTGGAGTATCAGTCAGTGGTATTTTTTAAGAAAATTTATGATTATGGCAGAACAGGAAAATAAAAAAAAGCAAGAGCGAGGTATTCATGAAAAAAGGCGAAACATATACAGGACGCGTACAGCATGTGGATTTTCCCAATAAGGCGGTGGTATTTACAGAGTCGGAAAATCCTGAAGATAACGGACAAAAGGTTATTGTAAAAAATTCAATTCCGGGACAGAAGGTCCGGTTTATGGTCAATAAAAAGCGCGGCGGCAAATGTGAAGGCAGACTGCTTCAGGTGCTTGAAAATGCACCGTCAGAAACAGCAGACAGATGTAAGCATTTCGGAACATGCGGCGGCTGTGTCTACCAGAGTGTGCAGTATGAAGAACAGTTAAAGATGAAAGAAGCACAGGTTCATAAACTGCTGTCGGAAGCGGTTGACGGGGAATTAAACTTTGAAGGCATTATCGGAAGCCCGTGTCAGGAAGCGTACCGCAATAAAATGGAATTTTCATTCGGTGATGAAGTAAAGGGCGGCGAACTGGCATTAGGTCTGCATAAGCGCAACAGCATGTATGACATTGTGACGGTGGACGGCTGTAAAATCGTTGATGAAGATTATCATAAAATTTTAACGGCGGTGCTTGAATACTGCCGGAAAAAGGAACTTCCGTATTACCATAAAATGACCCATGAAGGCTATCTGCGCCACCTGCTGGTGCGCAAAGCCGTAAAGACACAGCAGATTTTAGTGGATGTTGTGACAACGACACAGATAGAGTTTGATATGGCAGAACTGGCGGGGATTTTACGGGAACTGCCGCTTTCCGGTACACTGACGGGATTTTTACATACACGCAATGACAGTGTCGCCGATGTTGTCAAAAATGAGGGTACAACGGTACTTTACGGCAGGGATTACATTGAAGAAGAACTGCTCGGACTGACTTTTAAAATTACGGCATTTTCATTTTTCCAGACCAATTCACTGGGAGCAGAGGTGCTGTATTCCAAGGCACGTGAGTATGTCGGTACGACAAAGGACAAGGTGGTCTTTGACTTATACAGCGGCACGGGAACAATTGCACAGATTCTTGCGCCGGTTGCCAAAAAGGTTATCGGTGTTGAAATTGTGGAAGAAGCTGTGGCAGCAGCCGCAGAAAATGCAGAAAGAAACGGACTGGACAACTGTGAATTTATCGCAGATGATGTGTTAAAAGCACTCGATAATATCACAGATCGCCCGGACTTTATCATGTTAGACCCGCCGCGTGACGGCATCCATCCGAAAGCACTGGAGAAGATTATTGATTACGGTGTGGACAGCATGGTCTACATTTCCTGCAAACCGACTTCACTGGCAAGAGATTTGGCGGTGTTACAGCAGAGAGGATATAAGGTTATAAAAAGCTGCTGTGTGGATATGTTTCCGAATACGGTGCATGTGGAGACGGTCTGCCTTCTGTCGAGAAAAGCTCAATAAATCAAAGGTTTCTGCGATTTGGGCAGAAAAATAGATGTGTGTTTCTGTTTCTGCAGAGTGGCTATGAGGAAACTGATTTACCCCATGGGATAGGCTTTGTGGAACGGATGATATATAATTTGGCGAAAGGATACTTTTTGGCAAAAGTAAATTTGTGATAGAAGGAATATTAGCAGGAGATGATTTAGAAACAACGGAATTTAATGATATTATGAATTTTTTGTATATGGGAAGAAAAGAAAAAATTAGAGAATTATCAAATGAAAGTAATCCATATATGATCTTGAATTTTATTCTTTAAGAGAAATATTAAAGAGCAGGCAACTATAGATAAAAAGATTCGGAATGTTGTGAGGTATGACGTATGGGAATTAAGATGAATAAGGTAAGATGCAATGGGCAAGAACTTAAAATTAATGAATATGATGTTAATAAAAAATATGGTGATTTGAAATGCTATTATTGCGATGCAAATGTAAGTTTTGTGAATTCTCATGAAAGAGATTTAGGTGAAAGAAAAATTATAGTACAAAAATATTTTCGCTTAAAAGGTGGGGAAGAACATAGACAGGGATGCAAATATACTGTTGATGGAGCAATACTAAACATACATGCAGATTGTGCAGATGATGAATTAATGTCGGTGCAAGATAACAAATATGTGGTAAGATTGATGATTGTATCACAAGGTGAAGATAAAAAGGAAAGCAAGAATTTATCAGATGAATCAGGACATGGAAAAAGAAGGCATAATTATATTCCAAGAGGAAAGAAAACAGCTTATTTATCTACAATGAATCAGATAATGAAACTAAGAGCATTGGTTGAGTGTAATTCAGATTTAGAGGATAAAATTAATTTGCAATATTATGATTGGAAAGATAACCCCTATTTAGTTCCATGGAAAAATTTCTATTTTGATTCGGAAAATGAAAATGACTTCAGTAGATTGCGGAGATATTTGACAAATAAGAAAGTATATCACCCAATTTGCGTAGTAGGATATATAAAATCAATTTCTGAGTACCAGACTGGGAGATTTTGTATCAAATATGAAACGGTTTCAGATGAAGAAAATAAACGTGTTGCAATAGCAGTTTATTTTGAAAATAATCAAATTTATGAGCAATTCAGAGATAAAAGTGATTGTAAAATTATTACATATGCAAACTTTAGATTTTATCAAGAGAAAGAATGGACTGCACCAGATGAGAGAAAATTTATTTATTATAATATAACAGGCAATGTATATGACATAAGGCAAATGTTACTTTTAGATGATGAAACTACAGTATAAGCGGTTTGATTTTAAGCGTATAAAAGAGGATAAAGCCATTACCCCACTTTGAAAACCTATTGCATACTTTCGCTATGCAGTATAAAATCAAAGTTCAGGGGAATATTGAAACCGTTTGTCTGCTTTCAAAGAAACCTTGATTTTCTGCGGTTTGTGGGAGATTAAGGAAAGAAAATGGATGTGTGTTTTCGGGTCTTTTGAATGAAACATTTGAATATTGAAGCAGTGGGGTGTTTTGAAACTCTGCTAAATAATAGGCTTTTGCTAAATGGTATCGCTTTTGCGAAAATGTATGATACTTCCCGGCAGAAGCCTTTTTATATAAAGATAACTTGACTTCTAAATCTTACTGATGTAATATTTAAGAGTGGATACGAACATTGAAAATAGAATATGACCATATCAGCAAAGCAAAATGAATGGAGGTCAATATGAAGAAAGGAAAAAACAGAGACAAGCGAAAGAAAACAAGAAGCAGACTCCTATGGATTGCGATTGCTGTTATAGGAATATCTGCAGTATGCGTGGCAGGAATGTTGGTAACAAAGAAGAATGCATGGAGGACACCGGAAGAACTTCTGGTGGAGTACATACGTCATATTCCAAAACAGGAGTATGAAGAAATGTATGCGATGCTTCACATTGAGGCATCGGGAAATATCAGTCAGGAGGCTTTCATAAAACGCAATTCAGCTATTTATGAGGGTATAGAAGCCCGGAATATGGTAGTAGAGATTATTTCATATGATGAGGAGCAAATGTCGGTAACCTACCAGACTGCTTTCGATACAGTTGCAGGAACTATCAGCTTCGAGAATGAAGCACTTTTCCTAAAGGGCGAAGACGGATACAAGTTGGTTTGGGATGATTCTATGATTTTTCCAAATCTGACTTGTACAGATAAAGTAAGGGTTTCTACTATTCAGGCAGAACGAGGAGAAATTCTGGATAGGAACGGACGTGTTCTTGCGGGAGAAGGTACAGCATCTTCCGTTGGTATTGTTCCGAGAAAGTTGGAAAACAAAGAGGAAGCTATTGCAAAGATTGCAGAACTATTGGAAATTGCACCAGAAGTGATAGAAAAGAAACTGTCCGCGAAGTGGGTAAAGGATGATTCTTTTGTACCAATTAAAACAATACCGAAGGTTGAAAAAATCGAATTAATGAAGTATAAACCGGACCCAAAGGTACTGAAAGAAAATGAAAGACATGAAACATTGCTGGAGATTCCCGGAGTGATGATATCTGATGTTGAAGTGCGTGAATATCCATTAGGGGAAACGGCTGCACATTTGGTGGGATATGTTCAAAGCGTTACAGCAGAAGATTTAGAGGAACATGCAGGAGAAGGATATACAGCCAATAGTGTAATTGGCAAAAGTGGAATGGAAGGTCTGTTTGAGAAAGAACTGAAAGGGAAAAACGGTTGCCGAGTTTGTATTGTAAATTCGGAAGGTAAAGAGAAAGAAGAACTTGCTTATATTTTAGTACAGGATGGTCATGATATTAAGCTGACGATAGATGCTAATTTGCAGAGTTCTTTATATGAGCAGTTTAAGGAAGATAAAAGTTGCTCGATTGCTATGAATCCGTATAGCGGAGAGATATTGGCTTTGGTCAGCACTCCATCCTATGATAATAACGATTTTATTATGGGACTTTCCAGTGAGCAGTGGACTGCACTTAACGAAGATGAAGATAAACCTATGTATAATCGTTTTCGTCAAGTATGGTGTCCGGGATCTACATTCAAACCAATTATAGCTGCGATTGGTTTACAATCAGGAGCAATCAATCCAACAGAAGATTACGGGAATGTAGGATTAAGCTGGCAAAAGGATGCATCGTGGGGGTCTTATTATGTAACAACACTTCATGCGTATGAGCCAGTTATTTTAGAGAATGCCCTGATTTATTCTGACAATATCTATTTTGCAAAAGCAGCATTAAAGATTGGTTCCGAGGAGATGGAGAGTTCTTTGACTGGACTTGGTTTTAATGAGGAACTGCCATTTGAGATTAAGATGGCAGAGTCGCAGTTTTCCAATACAGATGGCATTAAAACGGAAATACAGTTAGCTGACAGTGGTTACGGTCAGGGGCAGATTTTAGTGAATCCATTACACATGGCATGTATCTATTCTGCTTTTTGTAATGAGGGAAATATCATAAAGCCTTATCTGGTATATCAGAATGAAGCGGAAATTGAGTATTGGATTCCAGGAGCATTTTCTAATGAGACAGCAAGCCGGGTGTTAGAAGGAACAAAGAAAGTTGTGAATGATTCTACTGGAACCGGATATGCAGCCCATCGAGATGACATTGTATTGGCAGGAAAGACAGGAACAGCAGAAATCAAGGCATCAAAAGAGGATACGTCCGGTACGGAATTAGGATGGTTTGCTATTTACACAGCAGAGAAAGATATAGAATGTCCGATATTGATTATCAGCATGGTAGAAGATGTGAAAGGAAGAGGAGGAAGCGGATATGTTGTTAAGAAAGACAGCCTGGTTCTGGAAGAGTGGTTTAGCAGTCATTAGTTTTGTACTGATATTTAGTATTTCGGGGTGTAGCGATACACCCCCGGAAGAAGATACAGTTTCGGAAACAGTAATTGATGTTCAAGCTGTTCCAGATGAATCTCAGGAGGATGCAGAAAAAATTATAAACATCTGTATCAATATTTATGATAAGGCTGCAGAGGAAAATAAGTTGGCTGATTTGGAAACAATTCGAGGTATTGTAAATCGTCTTGGAGAAAATGGATATCCGGCTGTTGACAACAGAAATCAAGTGAATATGACGGAAGCGGAGCAGGTATTGGAATTTTGCAAAAAAGTGGATGCACAGGAAGAAGCAGAATTAACAATTCTTGAAATCAGTTATTTGGACGGATTTGTAAAATATGATTTGCATACAAAAGACGGAAATGTAGATGTGGTCAGAAGCTATTACAAGTATGAAGACGGGGGATTGCAAAGAGAAGTTACTGGAAGCTATCAGGCGGAGTATTGGAATTATACAGAAGAGGGTTACCTGATGTTTTCCGGTGTCTGGTTTTCAGAAAAATTGTACATTCTTACATTGAGTGGAGTAGAGGAGCATACCGCATTACGAGTACAGCCATTGGATGAAACATATAGGGAACTGAGCCGGAAATATCTCAACTCTATCAGCTTTGAACAGAATAATATGTTCATTGTGGATTGGAGCGAAGACGATTTTGGAGATTTGGATTTTTATGATATGTATGACATTCTTTATCAAAAAGAAAATGGAGAGTGTGTTCCCTATGCTGCAAATGACAACCTGACAGTCGGTGCAGTTTATCGGATTCCAAAAGAGGAATTTGAAGGCGTTATTATGAAATATTTCAATATTGACAGTGAAACGCTGCAATCAAAAACGGTCTATTATTCGGAGGATTCGACCTATGAATACAAGCCGAGGGGGTTTGAAGAAGTAGAGTACCCGGAATACCCATATTCAGAAGTAATCGGGTATACGGAGAACAGTGATGGAACAATTACACTTACTGCTAATGTGGTATTTCCATATTCGGGAAATTCCAAAGTATATGCTCACGAGATTGTGATTCGTCCTTTGGAGGATGGCAGAGTACAATATGTATCTAATCGGATCATACCTTCCGAGGATAATAGTGAGGAAACATGGCACACCCCCCGTTTGACAGCAGAGGAATGGGAAGAACTGTATGGAGGCGAATGATGGAAGATGTAAAATGGTTGTTGAAGAAATGGGGATTTTTGATTTTGATGTTGCTAATTGCAGGAGTGATCTGTTGGGGAAAGCTGCACACGGAAAAACGGAAGGTGGCAGAGGAAGTATGGGAGCCTCCGGCGGAAATCGGGGACAGTGAAATGATAACGGAAGAAGAAAATGATACGGAAACTTTTACAGATTCAGCATATTGGTTTATTCCACAAGCTGGTGATTGTCTTATTTCGGAAGAGGAAAAAGAGCAGCTGCAAAGTACAGTTTTGTCGGCGGCAGAATCGGTTAAAGAAATCTATAAAAATGTGATAATTAAAGATGCTGCGAATTATTCCTCCGGTGTTAGTGAATTTACAAGCGAACAACGGAAAACGGTTGTGGAGCAGTTAGGAGCGGCCGGTTTGGTAAGTGTTGAAGAAGATACTAATATGCAGAACCCTGAAAAGATAGAAATATTTTACGCAGATTATCTGAATAGGCAGGATTCAATGGTTACCGTATTCCAAGTGCAGCGGGACGGACTGATTGGAGCATTTACTTTTATCTATCGGAAAGGTGAGTTACAGACCTATTACATAGGAATCCGGTGGAAAGAAGGAGGTATGCCGGAGATACAGGGAACTTCGGTAAATAATGTGGCTGAAATTAAACTTACGGAAAAAGGGTATTTTATCTATGCGTATGAATATGTGATTGCACATGCAAGTTTGAGACAGTATTGGAGAATAGAACCACTTTCGGAAGAATGCCGGAAATTGACGCAAGAATACATATCAGGACTAAGCTATGTGAATTACAATGTGCTTGTTACCAACTGGGATAGAAGCAATGTGGAGGACATACTGATGCCTTGTATGTATGAAGATATCTATCGGATTTATACAGGCGAAAATCTCAAAACTAAAGATTGGAAGATTCCGGCAGAGGAATATGAAAGGATAATGACCACTTATTTTCCGGTATCTGTGGAACAATTGAGAGAAAAGTGTGGGTATGATGAGGGCAGCAACAGTTATGAATATGAAATGATTTATGCCAGACCATATCCGCCTTTCGGAGAAGTAGTTGATTATACGAAAAATGCGGATGGAACGCTCACACTTATTGTGGATGGTGTATGGCCGGATTATAATTCTGACCTCGCTTTTCGGAATACGGTTGTAGTTCAGCCGTTTGAAGACGGAACTTTCAGGTATCTTTCTAATTCTATAGAGCAAATAGAATTGGAATTGCCGTCAATAGCAAAAACACAGCAAAGGTGATTTCGAAGGAAAGGATAATTTTATGGTATTAAAGAAAAAAAGTTTTTTACTGATCATGGTATTTCTGATTGGGTGTTGCGTGTGTGCCTGTGGGAAGGAAGATAGTATTACAAGCGAAACTCTTGAGGAAGAAACAGAAGAGGTATCTTCCACGAAGGAAACAAAAAGTGCAGAGGAAGAGGCAGCAGAACAGTGGAAAAAGGGCTACAATCTTTCCGTGGGCGAACAGGAAGCGGTGGAAGCTGAAAATTACTGTATAGAAATGATGGAACTCATTTCTGACATTTATGGAGATGCAGATAAAGGAGCAGCTTCTAATGTTGTTTTGGAAGATGAAACAATTTTTAAAATGCAGAGGAAAATAATGGAAACAGGATGCCCGGTTGCTACATTGGTTTTGTATTCTAATATGGGAAATTATGAAAATGTAGATAATTTTCTCAATGAATGCATGGATGGGAAAAGCGGCGCTGTAGTAATTTACGAGATATATGATGATGGTGGCGTAGGAAGAATGAAATTTATTTTCGATGGAACAGATATGTACATCGTAAGTACAAGAGGCGTTTGGAATAATAATAATACACCAGGAACATCATACATTTCTTACACCAGAATCAAAGAGTGGAAATATACGGATAAAGGGTGGTTTTGTTATGAACTATGTGTACCAGAGTATCCGGAAGTAACTGAGATGGTGGATGGGAGCTGTCTGATCAGAGTAAAGCCAATGACAGAGGAACAGCGTGAAATGTCTGAAAAATGCGTGCGTGGTCTGGGGTATCAGGGAAATAACCTCTTATGTTCCAATTGGGATACAGAGCATATGGAAGAACTGGATTATAATGGGATGTATGAATATCTGTATGCAATGAAATACCAGGAAAAGTTTAATTCTGAGAATTACCCAAATGGAATACCAAAAGAGGAATTTGAAAATTTAATTATGGAGTATCTTCCGGTGACGGCAGAGCAGATACGGGAATATGCAGTATTTGATGAGGAAAACCAGACTTACGCTTGGGTGCATCTTGGATGCCTTAATTATGCACCAACGTTCTTTGGTACTTCTTTGCCAGAAGTAATTGATATAAGAGAAAATGGAGATGGAACAATTACACTAATCGTTGATGCAGTTTGTGATATGGTTATATGTGATGATGCAGTTATAACTCATGAACTTACGGTAAGGTTTGCAGAGGATGGCAGTTTTCAGTATTTGGGGAATGAAATCCTAAATGACGGAATTATGCATATACCAGATTACCAATACCGTATTAAAGAATGATTTGATAATACTGGTGTTTTATGGTATTTTTACAGATATGAAGAAAGGAGACTTACATGAAATATATTTATAAAATCACGGGAAAAGTAAGTTTAATACTATATATATTTATGTTGTATCAATTCTGGCATCTATGTCAATATGGTGGCTTGAGAAGGCATATACCGATGTTGGCGTTAGGTATAATAGGATTGGTTGGCACAGTGGTTCTCTGGCTGATTTCGAAAAGGCATAATCAAGAAGTTAATTCAGGAGATAATGGAAATAAGAAACTTTTCTATACGGAAATGATACTCCTTATAGCAGCAACTTTATTCTTTGGTGGACGTATCGTTTATTCTGCAGTTCCGTATCACGGGGCACTGTCTTGGAAACTTGATGAGTGGATGCGTAAAAAAGAAGTAGAACTGGAGCATAATAATCTTTTTGAGGATGGTGTAGAAGGGATTCTGATGGATTTGGATGAAGCATTGCAACTGCCGGAAGAACTCTATATTGCAAATAAATATCAGGTGTCATTTGATGAAAACGGAACGATTCAAAGGATTTATGCATTCATATATGGAAAAAATGAGGCTGGAGAGAAAAAAACGTATCTTATTGATTATGACGCAGACAGCAGTAATGATATGACTGTTTGGATAGATGGTAATGTGAATGGAGAATATAGTGACGATATGCGTTTGTCTCCAATGATTGAAATTTTGAACAATTCAGACTGGACGAGTCAGGTAGAGGCGTGGGCTGAAACATTTGAAGAGCAGCAGATTTATGAAATACTCTATATGGGGCGAAGATCTTTTAGTTCAGAGGAAGGCTTACAATATATTTCGGGAGATGCAGATGGTGATGGAACTGAAACAGGAACCGGCAATTTTACTCAGCTTAGAAGCGGTGGAGAAATCGTTGGGTTTGAGGTATCTTTGCATATTCCTGATTTAAATAGTGTCACACCTGTTCGATATATTATGGAGCCTGAGTACGTCAGTCAACAAGAATTGAAGCAGGAGAATACGATGCAGCAGGTGGAGGATGCTAAAGATACAGAAAGTTGGACTGTGGATCAAAGTGATGGAACTATGTATTTCTTTTTAGATGAAAATAATGGATGGCGTTTGGTGATAACGGATGCAGCTGCCGGAAGCAGATTTTATGTAATGGAAAAGACAATGGATGGTGGTTCTACTTGGGAATGCATAAATGATGATCCGTTCAGTGGACAATTGGGAGTTGCAGAAGGTTTAATATTTTATGATGAGAACTTTGGGGTTGCAGGAATTACAGGCGCATCCCAGTCCTATTCCCGCTTATATGTCACTCGCGATGGCGGAAGGACCTTTGAAGAAATGAAACTTCCAATGGATCTTGTTTCAGAATTACCACAAATCGCTATCGATTGCGGATTTACGGTGGAGGATTTTGATTACCTGAATATGCCTGAAAAAGAGGACGACACATTGACGATAACGGTTACCACAGATGCAGCGGAGAAAGATGGGATTGTATTTCAGTCAACTGATTATGGAGCGACATGGGAATACAAAGGGCTTGTTCAGATAGCGAATTAAGAAAAATCGGGTAAAAGTCAGAGATTGACCTTTACCCGATTCTTTATTTCCAGATATTCATGTCAGACAAGATAGACATGGTTATTTCAGTTGCGTTGCCTCCGGTAGCATCGCTGTCTGCACCAATGTTGGTAGCAAAAAAGTATGTATTATCTGCAGTTTCGATATAACCGATAAACCATCCGTTCACATCCTGGCCATCCACACGTCCGGTTCCGGTCTTTCCGTAGAATGTTCCGGCATCGGAAGAAGAAAGGCAGATGGAATCTTTTACTGCATTGATGTTTTCAGGAGCAAATCCAAAGTTGTTATTCTGCAGCTGGGTTAAAAGTTCGACTTGCTCTATTGGAGAAATTTTCAAGGAAGACTCCATCCAATAGGTGGAGAAATCACCGCTCATGTTCTTATTTCCATATCCGATTTCCTTGATATAATCGTAAACGGAAGTAGTACCAAGTTGTTCGTCCACTGATTGGAAGTACCAGTTCACAGATGAAGCCATAGCAGACTGCAAGGTCTGATCAGCGTTCCATGCTTCAAACGGATAGTTTTCTCCATTCCATGCAATAAAAGAATCCTGTGGTGTAATGACACCTTCTTCCAATCCAAATAAAGCATCATATATCTTGTAAGTGGAATCCGGTGCAACTCGTAGCGTAGCATGTTTTATATCATGTATGCTCCAGACATCATTTCTAAGATCGTATAAAACAAAGCTTCCTTCGTATTTTCCAAAGTATTTAGAAAAATCTACATATGAAATATTTTCTGAGGAAGATTTCCATTGGTAGCGACTTTCGTCCGCTGCATATGTAGAAATAAAAGGTGTAAGTCCCATTATTAGAACTGTGGTCAGTATAAAAGCAGTCATGCCTTTTAATTTCTTGCAAAACGTTGGTTTCTCATAAGAGGCAATGTTGATAATGCGACGCTTCATTTGTTTCATGTTTCCGCTAAGGTTGGCGGCAAAAGGAAAAGGAGAAAAGGAGACCTTTTCTATAAAGTTAATCAGCGTATTTCCGTAATCCTCATAATCGTCCTCTTCAAGCATTTTTAGAACAGAAGTGTCACAGGCAACTTCTCTGTCGTTACGCATTTCTCTTAGTGCAAACCAGACAAAGGGGTTAAACCAATAAAGCACTCCGGCAAAGTTCATAAGATAATTGGCAATGGCATCCTTATGTCTGTAGTGTTGCAGTTCATGCAATAGCATATATCTCATATCAGATTCATGATAATCTGAGATTAAATGAATTGGCAGATAAATACATGGCTTCAAAAATCCTACAATAATAGGGGATTTCAAAAAAGCGGTACTGTACACAGGAATATTCCTTATTATTTTCATCTCATTCAAACATCTGTTATACAGTCTGCGAACTTTCGGATTCTGAAGGGGAAGTGCAGATCTCTTTATAGTGCGTAAACGAAGAGAAGATTTGATTACCAATATCATCATCACAAGCATTCCCACAATCCAAATACTCAATAAAATGTACCCGGTAACGGATGATGTGTCATGGTTTACAGAAAGGGCAAAGTCATTCATCCAATTTGTAGTACCAGATAAATCGGTATTCATAACATTATTTGTACCAACATCGGCATGAGAAGTGGTGGAGTTTTGTACGCTACTGAGCCATGAGAAAATTTGCGGGAAACTAACTAGACGGAAGGGCATAAAAGGTACTGCTAAAAGTCCGAGTAACAGCAACCACAGATTATACTGCATCCGGCTGGACAAGTTGTTTCTGAATACCCATTTGGCTATCAAAAGAATTCCGATGATACCGCTGATCAATACATTGCATAATAAAAAGCGTATCATGAAATTAGCCATGTTAATCGCCTCCTTTTTTTCCTCTCTTGGATAGAAGAGAGCGAAGCGTTTCTATTTCTGGTTCTGTCAGTTTGTCATTTTCTATGTATGCAGATAACATAGCTGTAATATCCCCGTCATAATAACGATTAAGAAAGGAATTACTTTCTTGGCAAATATATTCACTTTCTTTTACTAATGGAGTATAAACGAAAACACGACTTTGTTTTTCATAAGTGAGTACACCTTTAGTAACAAGACGTTTAATAAGTGTTTGTATCGTTTTAGGACTCCAGCTTGTGGACTGCAGTAATTTTTCTGTTATTTCATTGGTGTTAATTGGAGCATGTTTCCATACGATTTTCATAACTTCATATTCAGCTTCGGAAATCTGCGGCAAGTCACTCATTTAAAATCCCTCCTAAAATCTTACGGTTGTAATAAAAATATTATAAGTTCTAATTTTTCTGCTGTCAATTCAAACAAACAGGTTGATTTAAAATCTTACTTGTGTAATAATTAAAATATTACACAAGTAAGATTTTAGAGAGGAGAAAAAATATAAGCAAAAATAATTGAAAATAAGAAAATCAATAGTGTCAAATAGATTCTATTGGTTTATCAAAGAGTAGGGTTATCTTGTTTTCGCAGTAATTCAAGCAAATAACGAACCATAGGTAACAAATCATTTGCTTCCTGTTCCGTGCAATCATTTATTAAGGTAAGGAGCTTCTGAAGATTTGGCTTCTGGTCGTTGCTATCCGGATAGAAAATCTTATCTGCTGGTATCTTAAGATATGTAATCAATGGATACAGTTTCTCAAATTTCGGATTACCACGTCCGGCTTCGATGTTCAATATAGTGCGTTGATCTAGATTAAGAATTTCTGCCAGCTTTTCCTGTGAAAGACCGAGTTCTGTACGGGCTTCACGTACTGCGTTGGCAAGATTTTGTTTTATATCCTGCATTGTAATTCACCTCGATAGTAGTTTACATTACACATCGACAGGAGTGAATTGCGTTAGAATACAGAGCGAATATGGAGTACAGTACATGTGGAGACTGTAGTTTTGATGTCAAAGGTGAACCCTAAGAAGTAAAAAATATGTAGTAAATAAAAGGCTTTTCAGAGAGCTATCGTTAAAGAGTACGATTGGCTGCTGGAAAGCCTTGTATGCCGAGCTGCTGACTACCGGCAAGCTGAACGATTACCTTGCAGACCTCAACGAGCAGGCAGAAGCAATGTTTTCTCGGCTGGTAAAGCAGCTTTCCGAAAAAGAGGGCATAACGGAAGCCCTCAAAGCGGAAAATCAAATGCTGTGGGTGCAGAGGATGAACAACATACGTAGTGCTGCTATGGAAAGCGTTGCAAACGATTTGATTTACTGTTAGGAGGACGGCTATGAAGGTCAAGCTGGACGATTATGAGGTGAGGGTGCTGATAAACGGCTTAATACAGCAGCACAGGAGCTATGACGCAGAAACCAACGGTCAGATTGACGCCCTCGCCCTTCGCCTGTGCGACATTGCAGAAGCAATGAAGCCGGGACGGAAGAAGAAAATCTCTTTTGAGCCGGTAGAAATCAGAGTAATTCGACATTGCCTTATAGAGTGGCGAAACCGAGAGATACAGGCAGAAAGACACGGTGCGGTGGATGCCTTAAACGAACTGCTGATATGGTTTACCCGCTAAAGAGAAAAGTCGTTGTCACAGACGGCGGCTTTTCCTTTTCGGGTAGTATTCAAGAAGTCATAAAGTTCCGTGAGTAATGGAAGAAGGCAATGCTTTGAGAAAAAGATGAGAGCAATATTCTGAAAACTACTTGAGATTTTGGGGAAAATCTGCTAAAATACTTTTGTATATCTATGGGGTGGGGGAATTCATATCCTTTTGCCTTAGAAATTATGGAAGGAGGACTTGACTATGGCAAACGGAAATGCGACAATTATTGTCGGCTTGGATCGGCTTGGATCGGCTTGGATCGGCAGGAGCATAGCGCCGTTTTTTCAGCGTGTCAAGTCTTATTTCATACAATTTATAACGAACCAGTTGCCGGAGACAGGGCGCATTATGCCTTGGCTTCGGCTTTTTGCGTTTGCCGGAAGGATGGTGGTTTGATATTGAAGTCCTAACCACGACCGGCAAATCGAGCTTTTCCGGTTAAACCTTCTATCTTCTTCGGCGTGTCCGCTGTCGGAGGAAGAAAATAGCGGATAGAATTATTTTGGAGGAATGAAAATGAAGAAGAAACTTCTAAGCCTTTTGCTTGCGTTGTGCCTTGTGATGGCACTTGTTCCGATGACAGCGTTTGCTGAAGGAACTTCAGTAGATAATTGGGACGGCTCGGCAGACACGAGCTGGTATACGAGTGCGCCTGACGCTTCGGAATATCATATTTCAACGGCAGAACAGCTTGCAGGTTTGGCACAGCTGGTGAATACTGACCCCGGAACTACAAATTTTGCAGGGAAAACTTTCTATTTGGAAAATGACCTTGATTTATCCGGACATGAATGGATTTCGATTGGTACTGTCCTCGGCGGGGATTACCCTGAATACAGTTTTTGCGGCGTGTTTGATGGACAGGGCCATGTAATCTCAAATCTCTACTCTCATGAATCATACATTGAGGGCGCGGATGAGTCCCATAATTTACTTAGAAATGCTCTGTTCGGCAGTGTTTACAACGGAGAAGTTAAAAACCTTGGTGTTGCAAACGCTGAAATCTGGATTGATCCTAAAGATAACAGTGCCGCAGGTAAAGGTATTTTAGTTGACTGGATGGGTAAGTCCAAAATCACGAACTGCTGGACATCCGGCAGTATTTACAGCGGCACCAAAATAGAAAAGAATATTGGCGGTATCGTTGGTGTTACCGTGCAGGGCTGCACCATTTCCGGTTGCTATTCTACTGCAACGCTTACAGGCAATTTCACGAATTCCGAGGGGTATTATACAGATCCGCAGTATTTACCACCGGATACCATTGGTGGTATTGTTGGTGCAAGATTTGATGGCAATTTAACAGTCACAGATTGCTGGTTCGGCGGCAAAATTGTTGTCAATTCTATTCTGGCTGCCGTTGGCGGAATTGTTGGATATGCCGACACTGCAACTGTCAAGAATTGCATGGTCGTTACTAAGGATATTGGCAGAGATTCCGTAACAGAAGAAGTTAACACCTGCTGGGTAGCTTATGCCCTCGGCGGCACAGTAGAAAATTGCTATTGGCCGAATGACGAGAAAGCATATGACCCGTCTCCGCTTGCGTATGTAGGAGGACAAAGTAACGAAGAACAAGGTACTGCCATCACAGACTTTACCTCCGCAGATGTTCTCACTGGCCTTCAGACTAATGCCGGTGCGGGCGTTGAATGGGTTGCCAGAATCGGTCATCCAACTTTTGTGTGGGATGACAATAACATCCCCGCTGATTACACAGCTGTCGATGCAGCCATCGCAAGGGCAACGGCTCTTGATAGCAGCCTTTATACAAATTATTCTGCGGTAGAAGATTCCATTAACTCTGTTGACCGAGCAAAAAGCAAAGCCCAGCAAACAGAGGTTGATGCAATGGCAAAGGCTATTGAAGATGCCATTGCTGCCCTGCAATACAAGGATGCTGATTACACAAAGGTTGATGCAGCCATTGCCAAAGCAAATGCGCTAAACAAGAATGACTACAAGGATTTCTCCGGTGTGGAAGCTGCTGTCAATGCTGTTGTCCGTGACAAGAACATCACTGAACAGAGCGAAGTGGATGCAATGGCGAAGGCTATTGAAGATGCCATTGCCGCCCTGCAATACAAGGATGCTGATTACACAAAGGTTGATGCAGCCATTGCCAAAGCAAATGCACTAAACAAGAATGACTACAAGGATTTCTCCGGTGTGGAAGCTGCCGTCAATGCTGTTGTCCGTGACAAGAATATCACTGAACAGAGCGAAGTTGATGCAATGGCGAAGACTATTGAAGATGCCATTGCTGCCCTGCAATACAAGGATGCTGATTACACAAAGGTTGATGCAGCCATTGCCAAGGCAAATGCACTGAACAAGGACAACTACAAGGACTTCTCTGCTGTAGAAACTGCTGTCAATGCTGTTGTCCGTGACAAGAATATCACTGAACAGAGCGAAGTTGATGCAATGGCGAAGGCTATTGAAGATGCCATTGCTGCCCTGCAATACAAGGATGCCGATTACACAAAGGTAGATGCAGCCATTGCCAAAGCAAATGCACTGAACAAGGATAACTACAAGGACTTCACCGGCGTGGAAGCCGCTGTGAATGCAGTGACCCGTGGTAAGAACCTTACGGAGCAGACCGAAGTGGATGCAATGGCGAAAGCTATTGAAGATGCCATTGCTGCCCTGCAATACAAGGATGCTGATTACACAAAGGTTGATGCAGCCATTGCCAAAGCAAATGCGCTAAACAAGAATGACTACAAGGATTTCTCCGGTGTGGAAGCTGCTGTCAATGCTGTTGTCCGTGACAAGAACATCACTGAACAGAGCGAAGTGGATGCAATGGCGAAGGCTATTGAAGATGCCATTGCTGCCCTGCAATACAAGGATGCCGATTACACAAAGGTAGATGCAGCCATTGCCAAAGCAAATGCACTGAACAAGGATAACTACAAGGACTTCACCGGCGTGCAAGCCGCTGTGAATGCAGTGACCCGTGGTAAGAACCTTACGGAGCAGACCGAAGTTGATGCAATGGCGAAGGCTATTGAAGATGCCATTGCTGCCCTGCAATACAAGGATGCTGATTACACAAAGGTTGATGCAGCCATTGCCAAAGCAAATGCACTAAACAAGAATGACTACAAGGATTTCTCCGGTGTGGAAGCTGCTGTCAAGGCTGTTGTCCGTGGTAAAAATATTACGGAGCAATCCGAAGTAGACAAGATGGCAAAGACTATCGAAGATGCGATTGCTGCTCTTGAGAAAAAAACTGCCAGTACCAAACCGGGAACATCCGATAAGAGTCCGCAGACCGGCGATACAAGCAACCTTGCACTGTGGATTGCCCTGTTGTTCATCAGCGGCGGTGCAGCCATTGGCACAACGGTTGTAAGCAGGAAGAAAAAGTACAACAGATAATTGAATAGCGTTCCCTTGCTCCAGCTTCCGAGCAAGACAAAAGCGTCGTAGAAATACGGCGCTTTTTTGTTACCCGGAAGCGACAAACAGCGACTTGTGAATGACGGACGGTAAGGATACCGCCGCTAAAACAAAGCCGCTCATATCGAAAGAAAACGCCCAAAATCGCCCCGAAACCATACAGCGGGGTCAGGTTTTGGGCGTTTCTGCGTTTCGGGAGCAAATCGGCAATTAGGCAGCGATAAGGAGGTGTCCGTTATGCCCCGTATGCCGAAATACCTCAAGAGAGAATGGGCGTTCCTTCTTGATGAGCGTGGCAGGAAGAAATACAACGAGCGTTGTGCAATCTTATGGAATAAATCTTATTTGTATTGAAGAAGGAATTGACTCGTCACAGACAAGTGGAAAACTTTTAATCTCTGTTTTGTCTGCGGTTGCAGAAATTGAAAGAGAGAATATCATCGAGCAGACAATGAATGGACGGAGGGAAAAGGCACGGCAAGGTGGTTGGAATGGCGGATTTGCACCATACGGATATTATCTGAAAGATAATCAGCTTTTGATAGAAGAAACGGAAGCTGAAGCAATCAGAATTGTCTATTATTGGTGTTCATCCACATAATGCGAATGAATTACTTAAGTGGTTACAGAAAAGTGGATTCTCTGATATTATGTTAGGAGATTTTAATGCGGGAGATTATAAGAAAAGATGCGAGGATAGTAAGTTTAAAGATAATAGAAATAATTATAGGAAACTGATATTGGAATATACGGATATATGTAACGGGCAAAAGACAAGACGAATGGTTTTTCCTAACGGCTTTGTGTATGAAACGCCAATTGACCATGTATTAATTAAGGATAGTAGTGAACTTAAAAAAAAGTATCAATGCAAAATTGTTAAGATAGAAAGAAATGAGGATAATGTGTCAGACCATTATCCGATATATTTTAAATTATCATGTTTAGATGAGGCAGATAAATTACATTAAACTTGGAGACAAATTGGTGCTAGAATATAAATAGTACAAGCCAAAATGAGAAATTCCAAATACACATAAGCATGGTACAATAGAGATATGCTGAAGGAGGATCTCATATGGCAACGCAACATGACAAACAATTTAAACTTGATGCAATCCAGTATTATCAAGATCATAAAGATCTCGGTGTACGTGGATGTGCTGAAAATCTTGGCATCGGATACAGCACACTAACAAACGAGTATATGAAAGAACACACACTGAGGCTGAGCTTCTGGCGGGTTAAAATGGGGAAAAATTTCTCATTTTAACTTGTACTAAATCTTGACATAGAACCATGGCGAGGTATTCTATAAGTAAGCGCTAAGAAAAACAAGCGACTGCGAAGCAGGCATTTGTGTCAAAATTACAAGGAGGTATTACAATGGACGCAGCACAATTAATTATTGAGGGAAAGGGTTACTTAGGTATTGAGTTTGGGTCTACCAGAATTAAAGCCGTTCTGGTGGATAAGTCAGGAAATGTATTGGCATCCGGTGGACACAGCTGGGAAAACCGTTATGAAGATGGTGTCTGGACCTATTCTCTGAACGATATTTGGGATGGCTTACAGGATTGTTACAAGGATCTTAAGGAGAATGTGAAGAAGGAGTACGGTGTTACCTTAAAGCACTTAGATGCCATCGGATTCTCTGCGATGATGCATGGTTATCTGGCGTTTGATGAGAATGATACCATTCTGGTTCCGTTCCGTACCTGGAGAAATACGATTACAGAGGAAGCAGCTTCAAAGCTTACTGCAGAATTTAACTATAACATTCCGCAGAGATGGAGCATTGCACATCTTTATCAGGCAATCCTGAACGGGGAAGAGCATGTTCCCTATGTGGATTTCTTTACAACACTGGCAGGCTATGTTCATTGGAGACTGACCGGAAGAAAGGTACTTGGAGTCGGTGATGCATCGGGAATGTTCCCGATTGACATTCACACCGGGGATTATGATCAGGCGATGATTCAGAAGTTTGATAAGCTGGTTGCGGATCAGAATTATCGTTGGAATCTCCGTGATATTCTTCCGAGGGTGTTAGCAGCAGGAGAGGAAGCAGGTGTGCTGACCGAAGAAGGAGCTTCCCTTCTTGATCCGAGTGGGGATCTGCAGGCAGGCATTCCGCTCTGTCCCCCGGAGGGTGATGCAGGAACCGGTATGGTCGCAACGAACAGCGTTGCGAAACGAACCGGTAATATCTCTGCAGGAACCTCCATATTTGCCATGGTAGTTCTGGAAAAGGAGCTTTCCAAGGTATATCCGCAGATCGACCTTGTAACTACGCCGGATGGCGCGCTGGTTGGTATGGTACACTGTAATAATTGTACTTCAGATATCAATGCGTGGGTGAATCTGTTCAGGGAATTCGGTGAAATGTATGGTTTAACCTTTGATATGAATGATCTGTTTACAAAGCTTTACAGTGTTGCATTAAAGGGTGATCCGGACTGTGGCGGAATGATTTCCTATAATTACTTTTCCGGAGAGCCGGTTACCGGTTTTGATGCCGGTGCACCGTTGTTTGTACGTGATGCCGAGAGTAAGTTTACACTGGCGAATACCATGAGAATGCATCTGTATTCTGCACTTGCAGCTTTAAAATCCGGTATGGATCTGATGCTGAAGGAAGAGGGTGTCCAGGTAGACCAGTTATTTGGACATGGCGGCTATTTCAAAACAAAAGGTGTCGGACAGAGAATTGCGGCAGCAGCTATGAATGCACCGGTATCGGTTATGGAAACAGCCGGTGAGGGCGGTGCCTGGGGTATTGCTGTTCTGGCTGCATTCCTTGCTAAGAAGAAGGACGGCCAGAGCCTTGGCGAGTTCTTGAATGAGGAGATTTTTGCCGGAAACAAGGGTGTTAAGATGGATCCTATGGCAGAGGATGTCGAGGGCTTTGAGAAGTTCATGGAGAAGTATATGAAGAATCTCCCGGCTGAGAAGGCTGCTGTTGAGGCACTGTAGACATATTTTAAAAACATGTAAATGTTGATAAAGATTTAAGAATAACTATAAGATAAACATCTTAAAGTAAGAGATAAATATTTGGAAGGAAGGTTCTGTCATGTTAGAAGAATTAAAAAAGAAGGTATACGAAGCAAATATGCTTCTTCCGAAATATGGTCTGGTAACATTTACCTGGGGTAATGTGAGTGCTATTGACCGTGAAACCGGATATTTTGTGATTAAGCCAAGTGGTGTGGATTATGAAATTATGAAGCCGGAAGATATGGTGGTTATGGATCTTGAAGGAAACCGTGTGGAAGGAAGGTATAAGCCATCCTCCGATACACCGACCCATCTGGAGCTGTATAAGGCGTTTCCGGAAATAGGTGGAATTGTACATACCCATTCTTCCTATGCAACGAGCTGGGCACAGACCGGAAGAAGTATTCCCTGTTATGGTACGACTCATGCGGATTATTTCTACGGAGAAATCCCCTGTGTGAGATGTCTGACGAAGGAAGAGATTAACTCTGCTTACGAAGAAAATACCGGACACCTGATTGTTTCGGAATTTAAACGCATGAAGAAGGATGTAATGGCAGTTCCTGCAGTGTTGTGCAAGAATCATGGTCCTTTTTCCTGGGGCAAGGATGCAAAGGAGGCCGTCCACAATGCGGTGGTTCTTGAAGAGGTTGCTAAGATGGCATATCGAACCGAGCTGATTCATCCGCAGGTAGCACCTGCCCCGCAGGAATTACAGGATAAGCATTATTTCCGTAAGCATGGTGCAAATGCATATTACGGACAGAATTAACAGGATATCGAGAGGGTATAAAACAGATGAAGATGAAAACAGCACCTATGGGGTAGAACAGCTGGGATTGTTATGGAGCGGCTGTTACAGAAGATATCGTACGACGGAACGCTGAATTTATGGCTGAGCATCTGAAGGAGTACGGTTGGGAATATATTGTGGTGGATATCCAATGGTATGTGCCTTATGCTGCAACCAATGAGTATCATCCTTGCAAAGCTGATTACAGCAATGACAAAAGAAGGAAAATTTAAGGATGCCATTCAGGATAAGATTGGAGCGACTGTTGACACAACGGACCTGAAAAAACAGTTATCTGTATTAAATGCAAGTCTTCATCAGGCAGAGACTATTAAAACCCGCCTTGAACAGCAGATGGATAATCTGGATGTTACGGACACTCATTACGATAAAAAAATATCAGATTTACAGAGACGATTGGATGCTCAATATGATAGAATAGATGAAGCGTATTCAGAATGTACGGATGCTGAAAAGAAACAGTTCATGCAGGCTTTTATTGAACGCATTGATATATTCCCGGAAAGACGGGAAGATGGAAATTGGATTCAGAATATTAAGTTTCAGTTTCCAGTACCGATTATTAAAGAAGGCAAGGAAGTAGCACAAATCAAGGGAATTTCTTTGGACAAGGAGAAATCAAATGAGCATATGGTTTCCTTGGAAAAGTTATCAACACTTGAGACAATAGTATCACTAAATAAAACTGCAATATAATTAAATATATGGGGGGGGGAAAAAAATATGTTTAAGATAGCAATATGTGATGATGAACGTCATTTCAGGGAGCTGATTCATAGAATTCTGGAGGAATATATGGGTCAGACGGGAATGGTTTATCAGATTGATGAGTTTCAATCCGGAGAGGAATTGCTTTGTCAGGGAATAGAACTTGTTAAATATCAAGTTGTTTTTCTTGATGTCAATATGACGGGGTTAAATGGCATTGAAACAGCCCGGAAAATCCGGAAAATCAGTGAGGATATATATATTGCATTTATAACGGCATTTATGACATATACGCTGGAAGGGTACAGAGTAAATGCTGTCAGATACATTCTTAAAAATACTGTCAATATGCCACAGATGATTTTTGAATGTATGGATACAATTATTTCTAAGCTGAATTACGTTGTGAAAAAGAAAATCTTCCGTTTTAATGAAGGAATGAAAAATGTATCGTTAGAGCGTCTGTTATATATTGAAAGCAGACTGCATAAACTGATGTTTTATATTATGGAAGATGAGCTTAATATGTACACACTGTATGATACGCTCAATGATATAGAGAAAGAACTGGCAGGAAACGATTTTATCCGGATTCATCAGAGTTATTTAGTTAATATGAAACATATTGTAAAGATGAGCAGAAATAAAAACGGAAGGCATGATGCAGTATTAAGCAATGGAATAAAACTGGGAATTCCCAAAGCCAGATACAAAAAAGTGGATGAAACATTTATTGCGTATAAGGGGGTGTGGTAGATGTTGAATTTTATTTTACGATAATGATTCCTGTATAAATAATAAAACGGTACATCAAAAAAGGGTGATTTGTTATATGCAAATCACCCTTTTACTGTCATTTTCTGCAATACAAGGACACTTTCTGCAACATGAATTGTTTTTTAATCCGCAGATGCTATTATAAATGCACGGAGGTGATAGAGTGTGAAGCATCAGCACAAAAGACCGGTGAATTCTAAGAAAAAGTAAATAATTTGTAAGCAGAAAGGAGTTTGTAATGACAGAAGTGGAGAATACTTATGGTTTAATTACCGCAGATGATATGGACACGATTGAGTTAAAGGAAATCAAGACAACGGATTTGACGGAAGTTCACGGATTAGGCACAGGATTAAAAGCAGCAAAGGCGGGATCATATGCAGGCTCGGCGGCAGCAAATTTTTAGGAGAATGAAAATGACAGAGAAGGATAAACAAAAAAATAAAATCAAATTGTGTATTGATTTTATCTGCATGTTTGCAGCAGCGGTTATTGCAGGCTGCTTAGTGAAAGAAGGGGTAGCCGCAGCAGCATCATATTTTTTTAATGGAGGCTGGTGAAAATGGGAGACAGGAAATATGGTCTGATTACAGAAGAAGATATACAAAATATTCATGTTATGTCTGAGTACAATTTTGATAATGCCACTGAGTCACGTTCTGCAGCAGCGGGCGCGGCAGGTGGAGCAGCGGGAGCAGCAGGGGGAGCCGCCGGAGGAGCGGCAGCATCAAAATAAATGGGGGAAAAATGAGCAGACAACAGCAAATGCATTATAAAGAAATAACACCAGCGGAAACGGTAAAAAGGTTAAAGAAGATTCTGTCGGATATTCATATTGAAACAGAGGAGCAGTGGCAGAAGGAAAGCAGCATAGGTACATGGGCGTTACGTGTTGTACTAAAAGGAACGAATATAGGAACGAATGGAAAAGGCGTATCAAAAGAATTTTCATTAGCAAGTGCTTATGCAGAACTGTTTGAACGGTATCAAAATGACTTATTAGGAAATGTCAGTGATATGGGAAATAAAACACAGTATGCATTTTTTAGTAATTATGATGAGAAATTTATGAGTGCGGCAGAACTTATAGATGAAAACAGTGAGTATATAAAACACTATTTTAAAGTGAGAAATATGCAGGATAGTACCAGAAAAGAACGTATAGCAGCATTTAAAAAGGTTCAAAAAGTAGATTACTATGCCTTTCAAAAAGAGGATTCTTATCTGTGTGTTCCATTTTACAGTGCAAAAAATAAAAAAGTTTATTATTTGCCTAAAAATATATACAGATTATCATACGGAAGCAATGGCATGAGTGCCGGGAACACGATAGAAGAAGCAGTTGTACAGGGGTTATCGGAAATTATTGAAAGATATATTCAGAGAAGACTTTTTATTGAAAAACCGGTGCTGCCGACAATACCGGATGATTACATAAAAAAATACCCATATATATATGAAATGTATTCTAAGCTAAAAGAAAATGACCGCTACGAGTACATATTAAAGGATTGTTCCTTTGGCGGTAAGTATCCTGTGGCAGCTTTGATTATTCTGGAAAAAAATACGGGAAAGTATGGAATCAAGCTGGGCTGCCATCCTGATTTTGGTGTTGCTATGGAAAGAACATTTACAGAAGCGGCACAAGGACAGGATATTTATCAATACTCCGGAAGAAGTATCATTGATTTTTATAATTGTGGTGTAGAGGAAGAAACTAATATGTACAATACGTATAAAGTTGGAAAAGGACAGTTTCCGTATCAGGTTTTTGGGACAGATTCGGATTATCCTTTTACACCTGTAAGGGATGTTTCTGAATTGGACAATGCCACACTTATGAAACAATGGTGTGCGGAAATTTTAGAGGAGGGCTACGATATATTGATTAGGGATGTATCGTATCTGGGCTTTCCATCAGTGCACATTATTATTCCGGGATTATCCGAGATGACAGAGGCAATGGATATTAATTACCGCACATACAATACCAGACATTATGTGTGCGGTCTGTTGATGAATCCGGAAAAGATAACGCATGAAAACACAAAGTACATTATTGCAACAATGGAATATTTTATGCCGAGTATTCTGGAAAATTCGATAGAAACGTACTATCCATGGTATAACAAAGGTGATCTGCCATTTGCAAAATCGGGAATGGGAAGTTTATACATGATTGCCATGTGTTATGTAATTGAGAAAAACTATTGTGAGGCTGCAAAGACGATTTCTAATCTTCTTAATATTTTAGAAGATGAAAATAACGATTGCAGAGAGGATTTAGAAACAGTTCATTTTTGCAAAGGGGTTTATTACTATCTGAGTGCTATGGATGTATTTCATGATACAGAAAAAGTGAAGTGCTATCTGGAACTTATTATGGACAAAGCATTGACAGAGAAAATTTTTGATATTTTTGAAATACCTGAAAAGGTTATTGTAAAACAATATCCGGCGTTTCAAAAGGTTATCAGTGAAATACAGAGTATGGAAGCTGACAGTGCTTATTTCCGTGCGCAGGAAAGTCTGAAAAAAGCACAGGTCGAAAATCCGATTAATCAAATGTCACTCGCCAATATTTTGGACAATGATGCAGAATGGAGGGAGAAAAATGGGAAACAAAGTGCATGAACTGGGCTTGCTTTTGGATGAAGAGGTTGAAATGTTGATGCAAGAAGCAGATTGTAAGAGCGTTTCTGGTGAAAGTAAAAGTGCAGCGGCTGGAGGTGCAGCAGCAGGTGCGGGTGCAGGAGCCGGAGGAGCAGCAGGAGCTGCGGCATCAAAGTAACCGGTAGTAAAGATATGCAGGAGGTATGCACATGGAAAATAGAAATGAATTAGATTTAGGTCTGATGACAACTGAAGATATGAAAAGCGTAGAAAAAGTGTTTGAAGAACAAAATGATACCGAAATGCGTTCAGCATCAGCAGTGGCAGCAGGAGCTGGAGGAGCGGCCGGAGGAGCTGGAGGGGCATCGGGAGCAACGGCAGCCAAAGCATAAAAACAGAAAGGGAAGAATGATGATGGAAAATGAAGGTCTGATTACGCAAGAGGATATAGACATGATTTCAAAAAATTCTGCAGCTGGAGATTTTGAAAAGAAAGAGGAAATGAAATCCTTGTCAGGAGGGGCAGCGGCCGGGGGAGCAGCCGGGGCCGCAGGAGGAGGAGCAGCAGGAGCTGCCGCAAAATAACGTCAGAAAAGATAAAAGGTATTGCAGGGAGTGTACAGCAATACCTTTTAAAAGTTGTTAAAGAATGAGGGGGATATTTAACATGAGTAAGTTATCTGACAGACATTATAAAGAAAAACAACCGGAAGAAACGGTTGGACAGATTCAGAAAATTCTTAAAAATCTGGAGATTAATGTTACTGAAAAATGGCAGAAAAAAAGCAGCATTGGAACTTATGCACTGCGGTTAAAGATAGAAAATATGGATATAGGTGTGAACGGAAAGGGAATCAATAAAATCTATGCACAGGCAAGTGCATATGCAGAACTGATAGAAAGATTGCAGAATGATTTATTGGGAGATTTAAATGTAACTGCATTACCGTCAAAGTATCCTTTTCAATTGTATTATGATGAGGTGTTTCAATCATCGAAAGAACTTGTAACAAACCACAATTCATACATTGATATGTATTTTAGTGGAAGAAAAATGAATGGGGCTGCTGCAGACAATAAAATAAAGCATTTCCAACAATTACAAAAATTAGACGAAATGTATTATGGAATTCATGACAGGTATCTTACAATTCCTTATTACAGCTGCAGGGAAAAAAGATTGGTGTATCTGCCTAGAAATGTTTACAGATTATCCTATGGCAGTAATGGAATGAGCGCAGGGAATTCTTTTGAAGAAGCAATGGTTCAAGGAATGTCTGAAATTATAGAGCGGTACGTACAGAAAAAGATTATAAAAGAAAGAATTTCGCTGCCGGATATTCCTGTGGAATATATAAAGAAATATCCGCATATATATGAAATGTTCCGGAAGTTAGAACAGAAGCAGGAATATAAATGCTGGCTGAAGGATTGCTCATTGGGAGGAATATATCCCGTTGCTGCATTCATTATTCTGGAAAAAAACACAGGAAGGTATGGAATTAAGCTCGGATGCCATCCGGACTATGGGATTGCAATGGAAAGAGCGCTGACAGAAGCAGCGCAGGGACAGGATATTTTATTATATTCACAGCGTAGTCCGTTTGACTTGTACAATAAAAATGTATTTGATGGTATGAATATATATAATACATACAAAACAGGTGCAGGAAAGTATCCGTATCATATTTTTTCACCGGAGCCTGCATATGAGTTTCATGAAACGCAGTCTGTAGAGCATATGACAAACCGTGATATCATGAATGACTGGTGTAATAAGTTTATTGAAAAGGGATATGATATATTTATCAGAGACGTTTCATATTTAGGATTTCCATCAGTACATATTATCATTCCCAAGATATCAGAAATGTTTGAAGCAGATGATATAAGATACCGTGTTTATAATACAAGATTCTATGTTTGTGAATTATTAAAACAACCTCAGAATATTAATAAAGAAAATGTAAAATATATAATTGCTGTGCTGGAATATTTTTTGCCAAGTGTGCTTGAAAATACAATTGACACATATTATGGCTGGTGTAATAAAGATGCCATTCCATGTGAAAAATATGGAATGGGTGTAATTTATCTGATTTCTATGTGCTATGTAGTGGAAGAAAATTATAAACAGGCAGCGGATTATATGAAAATGATACTTTCCCAATTAGAAAATGAGTCTGGTACGTATCAGGTGGATAAACAGGATATTGCATTTTATAAGGCAGTATACTATTATCTGAGTGGCTTAGATGCAGGTTTGGAAAAAGAAGAAATTCAGTATTATATTTCAAGCTTTTTTTATGAAGAACTCAGTACAAAGGTATGCCGTTTGTTTGTAAATACTGAAAAAATAATTGCGTGTCAATATCCGGAGAAAAAAGCTTCTGATACAGAATATGACACAGAGAAATTGTTGGGTGAAATCAGGGACAAGCTTAAGAAGGCACAGTTAAGCAGTAAAATAAACCAGCTGGATATTCAAAAAAAGTTGGAGGAGAAAAAATAGTGGAGCATTCAATTATCACAGAGTGTCTGTGCAAAAGTTTTGGTGAAAAACAAGTTTTAAACAGTATCAGCCTGAAGGTAAAAAAGGGAGAAATATTTGGATTGCTGGGACCGTCAGGCGCCGGTAAAACGACATTTTTAAATATTTTAACGGGACAGATTCAAGCGGATTCCGGAAAAGGACTGATATTTGGACAGAATATCAGGGAGTTTACGGCTCAGATGTATACACGGATAGGGATGCTATTGGATAACTGTGGTTTATATGCAAGATTATCCGGTTATCAGAACCTTAAAATCATGTCAATTATATACGGATTGTCTGACGATGAAATTATTGAGGTGCTCAAAGAAGTTGAATTACTGGCGGATAAAGATAAAGCAGTGTTTAGAATGTCAAAAGGAATGCAGCAAAGACTTGCATTTGCAAAGGCGATTCTAAATAAACCTGAGATTTTGTTTTTGGATGAACCGACAACAGGACTGGACCCAGTAACCACCGGATATATACACAACATGATAAAGAAACTGGCAGAGAAAGGGACAACCATTATATTGACAACACATAATATGGATGAAGCTGCAAAATTGTGTGATAATGTGGGAATGCTGTATGAAGGCAAAATTGTCGAATACGGTAATCCACAGGAATTATGTTACAGGTACCGGGTTGAAAATTTATTCAGAGTAATATCAAATGATGATGAAGAAATTTACATTGAAAATAATGAATCAGGCAGGAAAAAAGCCGCGGAAATGCTGGTTCATAATGAAATAAAGAGTATTCATACCGTAGAAACAACACTTCAGACAATATTTGTAAAATTAACGGGAAAGGAGCTGGAAAATGAATCGTCATCATATTAAGGCTGTTATGTATAAACAATTTTGTGATACATTAAAAAATAAATTATTACTGCTTCTGATTTTTATGTATCCTGTGCTGGCTTATATCTTTTACTTTTTGCTCAAGGATACGCAGGAAGCAGTGAATATAGTGATTCCTATTTTTATAACCATGCATATTATTATGGCACCGATTGTATGTATGTCGAGCATTATTTCTGAGGAAAAGGAAAAAAATACGATAAAAGTTCTTCTTTTTTCGGGCATAAGAAGCTATGAATATTTATTGGGAGTAGCAGGTGTATTAATGGGAATTCTGATTGTCAGTGTAATACCGTATTTATTTATCTTAAAATTTGATACAGAACAGACACTGTTGTTTTTCTATTTTATAATTTTAGGATTTGTATGTTCCATGCTGCTGGGGAGTGTGATAGGCATTATGTCAAAAAACCAGATGAGTGTGGGAACAATTTCTTCCCCATTATCAATGTTCATAGGCCTTTTGCCGATGGCATCTATATTCAATGATTCTGTAGATAAAGCGTCCAAGATATTATATTCAAAAAGAATTTATGATGTGGTGTATTCATTTATGGGTGAAATGAAAACGGACATCGGAATAGATACAGGTGTGTGTGTTGCCAATATGGCCGTGTTAATTTTAGTATTTTGTTTTGTATATACAAAAAGCGGGAAAATGAGTCAGTAGAAAGAGCAGGTGTGTGATGATATGTGTAGTGAAATCAAAGAAATTTTGGGGAATCTCTCTTTTTGAAGTAGAAAAGCTCTTTAAAAATAAAAGATTTACAAAAGTGTCTGACCGGATACTTGTACATATGACAGTACCGTTGTTTTTGGCAGGTGTTTATTGTAATGCGGATGAAATAAAAAAAATGATTGTTCATCCGCCGGGAATATCAAAGCAGTATGCCGGTTTTGTGGTTTTTTTCAGTATAGCTGTTTTTATAATGAGTTTAATGATGCATGAATTAGGGCATACAATGATTGCAATATCCAGAGGGGTATGTGTGTCTGAAATTGGAATTGGTATAAAGGAAGGAATATTTCTGGCATATACCAAAATGCTGCAGCTGGAAAAGCTGGAAAAAAAGAAAGATAAAATATGTATCTGCTTCGGCGGCATATTGATGAATGTGTTTTTGTTATCAGTGGCATTAATAATAAATGGATTATGGTGGGAGAGTATCATTTTAAAAATAGTTATTTGTGTGAATCTGTTGGTAACACTGTTTAATTTTTCAATCTATTTTCATAGTGATGGTGCTGATGTGCTTAAATGTCTTTTGGCATCAAAAGCGGACAGTAATGAGTCGTCTAATGTAAAGTATATTGTGGCTTTTTCAGCGGTGCTTTATAATCTGATACTCCCGGTGACTGTAATCGTTTGTTTTGTTTTACGCAACATGTGAATATGTAAGGAGGGGCGGATGGATATTATATTTATCATTTTATGCAGTATTATTTTTTTAAGTCCGTATGCTTTGGTGTCTAAAGTTCTGGCAGGGATGATTCTGGTGGCTTTATTTGAAATTATTTCTAAAAATACAAATACAATAAAGCTGTTTGGAAGAATTATTATTGCTGCGTGCTTTACGGCAGCACATTTTGTATATACATATGTAACAGGTGATTATGTAAGTTTGAGAAATAGTATTATGATTGCATTGTTAATAAATTCTGTTATGAGTGTATATATTCTAACGCTGCTGATGATTGTTGAACTGTTAAAAAAGCTTACTTTTCACAATGTATAAAATTTTGTACATATATTAAATTGATATTAATAATTTATTATGATATTCTAAAATAGTAATAAAATTTATAAACTATTAGGAGGAAAGATGAAAAAGGTACTAAAAGAAGCGAAAGCATTAAGGCTTTTGTTACTGTCTGTATTCCTGGTTTCTTTTTTTGCAATGCCTGTTTTTGCGGTCAGCCAGAACCAGCAGGGTGTTGTTGCGAATTTAGTGACGGATAAAACCAGCTATGAAGCAGACGAAACCATTACAACAACAGTTACAGTAACAAATAATGGAACAAATGTTTTGAAAAATGTTCATATTCAATACGATATTCCGGAAAAATATGAACTGGCAAACGGTTCAAAAAATGAAGATACATTTGAATCCGTTGCACACGGTGATACGGTGAAATTAACCGGTCAGATTAAGAAGTCAAATGTTGTAACAGTGACTCCGGCTCCGGACAATTCCCAGCCGGCCCAGAATACGGAAACAGTTGAAAATGTAGATGTGACACAGGATAATGGCACAGCAGCCAATACATTTGACAGCCATATGTATGTATTATTCATGGTGTTATTTATACTGAGCGGTTCTGTCCTGGCAGCTGGTGCTGTAAAGAATAAAAAGCTCAGAAAAGTATTATCTGTTTTCTTCTGCTTTTTCATGGTATTCTCAATGCTGGATTTATCAGCGGTAAACGCCAAAGCAGACACCGTTGCAGAATCCACGATGAATCTTAACCGGACGATTACAGTTGATGGCAATGAACTGGAATTAAATGCACAGATTCGTTTTAATGCAGTTAATGAGGACACAAATACTGTATTTGATGAAAGCAAGACCTATACAAGAGGTGAATGGGTTACACTTCTTCTGGATAAATTAAATGCTCCGCTGATGTCAGCAGATCAGATTGATTATTACTATTTAGACAGCTTAAACTCAGCAACAGGAACAGCAGTAGAAACAGCGAATGCATACGGATTTTTACCGGTTCCTGATGTTGAAGATTTAGAGCAGGATATTCCTCTGTTTTACCCGGATGAACCGTGTACAAGAGAATTTGCAGCTTACACGGCGGTTCATGCAATGGGCTTTAACGGCGAGAATACAATTGCAATGGATGACTGGTCTGATGCAAATCAGGTGAAGTATAAAGATGAAATTAAAATTGCACTTGTAAATAACTTCTTATACTTAACAGATAACACATTCTATCCGCAGAAAACCATTACCGGGGCGGATGTAAAGAGTATTTTCTATGCAATTGATGATTTGAATGATTCCATTAAGCTGAGCAAAGACCAGACTTATGACCATTCAGAAATTCTGGATTCTGTTGTAAATGTGGCAGCAGATCAGGCAGCGGATTATTCCGTTGTAAAAAATGGTGATGTTTACGAAGTAACACTGCCAAACAAGAAGACAACAGACGGCATAAAAGTCGATGATGTCATCCGTTTACCGGAGAGTACTGAATATGCAACCGGTTTAATGTTAAAAGTTGCACAAATCAGCCAGTCCGGCGATTCAGTAAAATTAGTCTGCACAGTTCCTGAACTGGCAGAGATTTATTCAAAATTAGACCTTGCAGAGCTTGGTTTGCCGTCAGTTGACAGTTTTGTAGCAGCAGAAGGCGTAACCTGCGAATATAACAGCAATGGTTCAATTACAGCAGATGATTCCGGCTTGTATCCGCTTTCTATCAATGCAGGCGGAAGTACACAGATACCGGGAACACTGGAGTTTACAATTGCAGAAAAGGAAATTACAGATAATCTGAAGGTTTCCGGTTCTGTTGAAGTTGAAATTCCGGACATAACCTGTATCGCAAAGGCAAATGTCGGCTGGAGAGGTGTTGATGTTGATGAATTTACATTATCAATATCAGAAAAGATTAAGATTGCGAGTCAGTTAGAACTGACACTTGCAGAATCTGGTTATGAATTAACCAACAGCAACGGTGCAACCCGTTTTGAATCAGGTAGAATCGAAATCGGACGTCTGCCAATCCGTATCGGTGCGACAGGACTTTCATTTGATATTGTATTCTTCTGCAATGTATCAGCAAAGGGTACAGCAAGCATTACATACACCATTAACAGCACACAGGGATACCAGTATAAGAACGGGGCTTCCCGCGCAATCTTTGATTTTTATGATTCATTAGATTTCATGGAAATTAAGGCTAGCGGAACAGCCGGTCTTGGTTTGTCAGGTGTTCTTTGTGCATTCAACCTGATTGATTTAGCAGGATATGCAGGAGAAGCCGGTATCGGTTTTAACGGTTCATTTACACCGCACATTCTTGCAACAGATACTTTATACTGTGGGGATATGACCTTATATGCATATGCAAAATCGGGAATTGATCAGGAAACAGTCGTTGGTAAATTCTTAAATGATGTATGCCATTACACATTAGAATTCCAACACTTAGATAATGATTCAAGTAATCCGTTTAAAGCAAAATTCCATGTGGAAAACGGCCGTGTTGTACCGGAATGTACATTTGGAACAGGAGAACTGAAAGGTCTTATTGCATCAGCTGATGAAAATGAACCGATAGCAGGTGCCAGAATCCGTATATACAGCGGTGAAACACTTGGTGAGAACTTAGTCAGAACAATTTATACGGATGAAACAGGTAATTATTCAGTTGATAATTTAACAGCAGGAACATACAGTATTGAAATCGCTGCAACAGGTTATAAGAAGTACGATATGCAGGTAGAAATCACTGAAAATGCAACGGCATACAATGAAACCCTGTTAATGATTGGCAGAAACGGTGAAGACGGTGTCGGAACAGTTACCGGTGAATTAAAAGATGCGCTTACCGGTTTACCGATTCAGGATATGACATACAATATCCGCGAGGACTGGAACAATACAACCGGAGCAGTTCTTGAAACAGGTACATTTGATGCTTCAACTTACGAATTGTCTTTAAACCCTGGTAACTATACATTAGAGATTATCAAGGAAAACTACATCACAAACCACATTAATATTGCGGTTGTTTTAGATGAAACAAAGACATATAATGTGACATTGTCACCGGAGAACAGTTCAATTGATACCGACAATTTAAGAATTGTATTAACATGGGGCGAATACCCATGGGATCTGGATTCACACTTATATGGAAAAGATAAGCTGACAGATTCCGATGTATTCCATACCTGTTACTGGGCAAAGAATTATTATCAAGGTTCAACAGCAATTGCAAAACTGGATGTTGATGATACAACAAGCTACGGTCCGGAAACAACAACGATTTATGAATTAAATGATAACATGAAATATAGTTATTATGTTCATGATTTTACCAACGGATATTCATCAAGCAGTACGGCAATGGCTGCATCCGGCGCAAAGGTTCAGGTGTATGCAGGAAATGTATGCTACTTTACATTTAATGTACCAAATGAAGGCGGTACATGGTGGCATGTATTTGACTATGATCCGGCAACGGATGCATTAACACCGGTTAATGCAATGAGCTATTCAAACTAGTTCGTAGTTACTTGCAGGAAAAATGGGCTGTAACGGCTCATTTTTCCTGATTGTTTTTTAAAATATAATTGGAGGGAGTATGCATGACAGTATCGGTAGATAAAAAAACACTTAAAATAATATTTTCAATCTGCGTGCTGGCGGTTGCAATCTGTATCGCAGACTGCGTATCGGAAATTCGTGCCACAGCAGATTATTCCAAGGCAGATGGAACACTGGTATCAATTGACAGGAGTATAGACTGGGGAACAGAAAGCAATACTCAGGTAAGCATAATCAGGAATAAAGTGTATCAATATCAGGTCAATCAGCAGGAATACACATGTCAATATAGAACGTACATCTTATTTCAACCTAAAATCGGAAGCCATAAAACCATCTATTATTCTTCTTCAAATCCCAACCAAGTCAGAGATGAATTTAAAATACAAACTGCAAAAGCGGGTGCTGTTTTCTTTGCTTTTTTTGGAATTATGATGCTGGTATTTATGAAAAAGGTGGGCGAAAATGAATAAGCGGTCAAAACTCATTGTATGCGGTATTGCAGTAATTGCGGTTTTATGTATGGCTTTACCGGTCTTTTTTCATGGTACATCGAATGAATGTAAAATAACCGGTGTTTTAGCAGCAGACAGCAGAAATCATTCTGTGGATACGTATACGGTTGAACAGGATAAGAAAAAATGTAGTGTTTCATTTTCAGATACGGCGGTCATAGATACAGCGTTTACCGCAGAGGTGCCTACAGATGAACCCTATATCATAGAATTGACAGTCCGTGATTCACAGCTGCCGGAATACAGGGAAATTAAAGATGAGAATGTGGCAATGAATACAGCGCAGACGGCGGCAAAATATAACGCGGACGATTCGGTAATGAAAAGGGTCGTGTATCCGCAGAACCGGCAGCTTCATTTTTCGGTGACAATGCAGTATAAAGAAAATGTCAGCGGTTTTATCGGATATTCTTCCATAAAAGTCATCCCGGTCAGTAAGTCAAAAGAATATAAGCTTGTGACAAGCCCGGATAAAACGGTTGAATTTATTATAAAATCAGATGATTTTTCCAAAGAAGAAACAGACAAACTTTCTGAGTGGTCAGAGGACTTACAGCTTTACAGGCAGCAGCTGTATCAATTAACCGGTGAACGGCAGCCGTATGACGGAAAGACAATTTTTGATTTTACAGAACAAATAGACTATTATGGTCTGGCAGGCAATCCGATTTTTATGAACAGCACCAATCTTACAAAAGATTTGTCTACAGATAAAAGTGTATGTATATGGAAATATATCCATGAAATGAGCCATACATTTGACGGGATTGAAGGTTCACACATCGGGAATACATGGAATTTTGATTCTGAGCTTTTTGCAAATTTAAAAATGCTTTATGTAATGGAGAACAACGGATTATCCTTTCAGGATAGCAGTGAAAAAGGAGCAGATGCATATTTAAAATATTCGGCCGGCAATACCTTAAAAAACGGCATTTACAGTTCAGACGGTTTCTTATACCTTTTGATATGCAGACTGCGGGAGGTACAGCCGGATTACTGGAACAGTTTACAGGCTGTTTTTTCAAATGCACACGATTCTTTCAATGAAACAGAAAGCAGTACGGCTCCAGAACGGTTTATAAATTTCTTTTCCCTTTTGCATCAGGAGCTGGGGGTGAATATACTCTCTGCATTTTCAGATGCAGAAAAAAAGGCAGTCATTAATAAATATGGTAATGAGATCACATATTTATTTGATTAAAGTTATTGCTAAGTTAAAAAGTCAGATAGGGCAGATGTAAAAATGGGATAAAGGGAAGAAGGAGCAGTCGTGACAGAAGACAGAAAAGAGAACTAAAAAATTAAATCATTTACAATTTCTTCCGATATATCTATTAAACAAAGGGAAAAACGGTCGAAACGGATTTTGACCGGTGTATTTAGCAGTAGTCAGGGAGGAAATGAATATGATATCAAGTTATACCGGCGTAGTAGAAAACGCAGCATCTACAAGTGCTGCCGCAGTGGAAGCAAAAAAGAAGACAGAGCAGACACAAAATGAAAAGAGCGGCAGTGTTTCAGGAAAAACCATAGGCAGTCCGAAGCTCAGTAAAAAAGCGGCGGATTATTATGAATCTTTAAAGAAAAAATATTCCAACATGGATTTTATTCTTGTCAGTGAAGACAAGAAGGAGCAGGCAAAGGCGCAGGCTTCCAGTTATGCCAATGCCAGCAAAATGGTTGTCTTAATTGACGAAGACAAAGTAGAGCGGATGGCAGAAGATGAGAATTACCGCAAGCAGTATGAAGCCATTATTGCAAATGCGGCAAGCGGTATTTCCCAGTTAAAGAGCAGTCTGCAATCCAGCGGTGCCAACGTCAAAGGCTTCGGTATGCAGGTTAATGACGGCGGAACGGCAACTTATTTTGCGGTATTGGAAGAATCCTCTGCGGCACAGCGGGAACGCATAGAAAAGAAAGCAGCAGAGAAAAAGGCAGAGAAAAAAGCTGCCGAAAAGAAAGCCGAGAAAAAGCACCAGAAAGAAAAGCTTGAAGAAGCAAGAAGCGAAAAGACGGAAAAAACAGATGTGTCAGATAAGACGGATACAGACAGCGGTACAGTGACGATTACGGCATCTTCTGTGGAAGAATTGCTGCAAAAGATACAGGATTATATGCAGCTGGCAAAAAGCGATACGGTTCTTACGGAATCCGAAAAGAAGGTTGGACAGAACATCGACTTCTGCGGTTAGGAGCGGCATATGGGAACAGGTACAATTCAAAGCATGGTGGCGCTGTCGGCAATGCAGAACCAGTGGCAGAAAAAGAAAAATGACATCAATGCCGGAAAGACAAGCGAGCTGACCTCTGAACAACGTGAATTGCAGATGTATCAGTCGCAGGCAGACGATATCCGTGAAGGTCAGAAACCGGCGGCAATCGACATTAAGCTGGCTTCGGGCAGCAGATTAAACGCTGAGGAAATCGAATATTTAAAAAAGCATAATCCGCAGGCTTTAAAGGATTACGAGGAAGAACAAAGAGAGCGCGAAAACTATAAAAGGCAGCTTAGAAACTGCCGCTCAAAGGAAGAAGTGGAACGTGTTAAGACAGCCAAAATGGGCGAGTTTTTGTCTTCTTGCAAAAGCATTGCCTCCAGTCCTTATATTCCAAAAGACCAGAAATGTGCAATGTTAAAAAAGCTGCTGCGGGAAGTAATGGGCATACAGGAAGAACATCAGGAATTTGTGGAATCAGCCCAGTATGCAATTCTGCCGGATGAAGATGAAGATACAAAGTCCAAAAAGACCGATAACGGCACCGATACCGTATCCTCAGAGGATAACAGCAGGACAAAGGGAGAGGTAACGACAGACGATGAAGACCCGTTAGAAACAATCCGTCAGGCAATCGCGGCAAACGGAACCGTACTTGAAGCACCAAAGCAGAACGCGGCAGACAGTACGGATACCGAAAGCACGGCAGAAGCACAGCCGGAAAAAACAAAAGCCGGAACAGTCACGGTGATTGCAGACAGCGGTAACAGCGGTCATACAGGCACGGTAAAGATGGCAGGAAAAACAGCGGCTTTTGCAGGTGTGAGTGTCGATATCAGTATTTAACATTTAAACAAAAGCTAAGGGGAAAGTAAAAGGAGTTGAAAAATGTCTATAACGATTAAGATGAATCAGGACAATACCGGAATCCAGATGAGCGGTACAACAGCGGGACGAAACAAAACGCAGGATACCAAGACGAGAAGCACTGTATTTGCTGGCGATTTAATGCTCGGACAGGGAAATCAGATTGAGCAGAAAAAGCAGACCGCAAGACGTCAGGCAATGAAACTGATTACAGATGCGTGGGGCAGGGATGAATTGGCTTCCCAGAGCATAAAAGATATGGAACAGCAGAAAGCAGACTATGTAGAGCAGATGCAGGAAGCCAAAGAGCAAGAGAAAACCTTTGAAAAGAGCAAAAAGGAGCTTCAGGAGCAATACGGTGTAGCTGATGATTCACAGGAGCAGAAGGATTTGGAATTACTCGAAAAATTCCAGAATTATAAGAACGGCTCACATGATGAAAGCTTTACAAAGGAAGACGTTGACCGGTTAAAGGAATTGCAGAATCTTCCGCGTACAGAATATCAGGAAAAGGCACTCCGGTTAAACCAGATTGCCGGTTCAATGAAAGTAACTGCTTCCAATGCGAATGATAAGCTGATTGAGCTGACAGATACAATCGCAAAGGCAAAGACCGATCAGGCAAAGTCACAGGATATGTTAAAAGCGGGCAGTGCAGCAGATGATATTTTGGAAGCTTCCAACAAAGAAATCATGGGGCTGCTCATTCAGGACGGAAAAGAGCATATCGACAAAGAGCAGGAAGAAGCGCAGAAGAAAGCCGAGGAGCAGAAAGAGAAGCGTGACGAACAGCAGGAGCGCATTGATGAGGCAAAGCAGGAGAGGAAAGAGCAGGAAGAACTCATCAAGGGTCAGGCGGAGGCAGACAGTGTCCAGCAGGATTTATCCCTCCAGCGCAAGACAACAAACAATGTCGAAGCTGCACAACAGAATATCCGCAATATTCTTAAGGATAATAATCTGCTGGCAGAAGACTTAAAGGGAATTAAAATTGATTTTAATTTCTAAAAAATAATTTGAATATCAAAATACTATTGACAAAGGAAAAGTTTTCCTGTATAGTAACAACTAGTTTGAGAGTCAAACAAAAAGCTTTTACGGATTTCGTTTGACTCTTAAATTTTTAGATTAATATTTTGATTATCAAAAAGTAAGACATTCAAAACGAAAATCTGAAGAAACGAAACAGAATTTTAAAGAAGGAAAATGTCAAAGCTGCGGGACATTTTCCGGGAAAAAGAAAACGCGGCACAGAGGCAGATATGAATACGAAAATAATAGGAACGGGAAGTGCTGTTCCGTCAAGGGTGCTTGACAATGCAGAACTTTCAACATTTTTGGATACCAGTGATGAGTGGATTCGCACCAGAACCGGAATCCGAAGCCGTCATATCGCACAGGAAGGTCAGACTGCATCAGCGCTTGCGGCACAAGCCGCGAAAAAGGCGATAGCAGATGCCGGGATAGCGGCAGAGCAGATAGAAGCCATTATCGTTGCGACTTCAACGCCTGATTACATATTTCCGAGTACGGCAAATCTTGTCCAACAGGAGATTGGGGCAGAGCGCGCGGCATGTTTTGATTTAAGCGCCGCCTGTACAGGATTTTTGTATGCAATGAGTGTGGCAGATGCCTATATTAAAGCGGGCATGTACAAAAAGGTACTCGTTATCGGTGCGGAAGTGATGTCGCAGGTGGTGGACTGGAAAGACAGAAGTGTCTGTGTGCTGTTTGGTGACGGCGCAGGTGCGGTTGTTTTAGGTGAAGACAGCAGCGGAAAAAGCATTTTCAGACTGCACAGCGACAGCGGTAGTGCACAGGCTTTGACACTGGGAAAAGAAAATGCGGTGCATATGAACGGACGGGAAATTTTCTCTTTTGCAGTTCGGAAAGTACCGGAGTCTGTTAAAGAAGTGCTAGAAGAATCGGAAACGGCAAAGGAACAGGTAAAATATTTTATTTTACATCAGGCAAATGCAAGAATGATTGAAAGTATTGCAAAGCGGCTGGATGTACCGGTTGAAAAATTTCCGATGAATCTGGAAACCCACGGAAATACTTCAGCGGCAAGCATACCGGTTCTTTTAGACGAATTAAACAGACAAAACCGCCTGATACCGGGCGATGTGTTGATCCTGTCTGGCTTTGGCGGCGGATTAAGCTGGGGCAGTGCATTGCTGGAATGGCACAAATGACAGGCAGAATATGCGTAGATTACAAGAGAATATCAAAAATATATTGTAGTAGAATGGAGATTAAAAAGATGTTAGAAAAAATGAAAGAAATTATCGCAGGACAGTTAAATGTAAACGCAGAGGATGTAAAGCCGGAATCACGCTTCAAGGAAGACTTAAATGCAGATTCACTGGATTTATTTGAACTGGTAATGGCACTGGAAGACGAATATTCCGTAGAAATTCCGTCAGAAGAACTTGAAAAGTTATTAACGGTACAGGATGTCTGTGATTATTTAAAAAATCACGGTGTAGAAGCTTAAAAAGCAGTGAGGTAAAAAGGCAGACAACGTTTATAAAGATGTTCGGAGATGAGAAAATATGCAGACAAGAATTACAAAACTGCTTGAAATTGAATACCCGGTCATTCAGGGTGGTATGGCATGGGTCGCAAATGCGGCGCTTGCGGCAAATGTTTCAAAAGCGGGCGGCATCGGATTTATCGGGGCGGCAAATGCACCGGCAGAATGGGTACGGAGTGAAATCCGCAGGGCAAAAGAGATTACAGATAAGCCAATCGGCGTGAATGTTATGCTGTTAAGTGAGCATGTAGACGAAGTGGCACAGGTTGTAGCCGAAGAAGGTGTAAAAGCCGTAACGACAGGAGCCGGTAATCCTGCAAAATACATGAAACAGTGGAAAGAAGCGCGAATTCGTGTGATTCCTGTGGTTGCTTCTGTTGCAATGGCAAGAATGATGGAACGTGCGGGCGCAGATGCGATTGTTGCAGAGGGCATGGAGTCCGGCGGTCATATCGGTGAGCAGACAACAATGTCCCTGCTCCCACAGGTTGTCGATGCGGTATCGGTTCCGGTTATCGGTGCAGGCGGCATTGGTGACGGCAGAGGCATGGCAGCGGCATTGATGCTGGGTGCGGAAGCGGTGCAGCTAGGAACGCGTTTTATCGTTGCAAAGGAATCCACCGTCAGTCAGGCGTACAAAGACCGTGTGATTGGCGCAAAGGATATTGATTCCGTTGTTACGGGAAGAAGCACGGGACATCCGGTGCGCTCCCTTAGAAATACAATGACACGCCAGTATCTTGAAATGGAAAAAAACAATGTATCCTTTGAAGAATTGGAACACCTGACACTGGGTGCACTGCGCAAAGCTGTTGTAGACGGTGATGTTGCCATGGGAACGGTCATGGCTGGTCAGATTGCAGGCATGATAAAAAAAGAACAGACCTGTGCAGAAATTATTCAGGAAATTGTGCAGGAAGCAAAAGAAACGATAAAAAAATGCAGTATCTTTGCGGAAGATTCGTGCGGAAATGAGGCAGAACATGCGTAAAACAGCATTTCTCTTTCCGGGACAGGGCGCACAGAATGTCGGAATGGGACGTTCTTTTTATGAAAAATATGATGCCGTCAGACAATATTTTAAAACGGCACAGGAAGTGACAGGCATTGATGTTGCGTCACTTTGTTTTGAAGAAAATGAAGCTTTAAATCAGACCGAATACACGCAGATTGCCATGTATACAACAGAATGTGCGATACTGAACGTTTTACAGGAAAAAGGGATTCCGTACGAAGCGGCGGCAGGACTTTCACTGGGAGAATATGCGGCACTGACGGCAGCAGGAGCTTTGTCTTTTAAGGACGGCTGTTACGTAATCCGCAGACGCGGCATTTATATGGAACAGGCAGTACCGGAAGGTCAGGGCAGTATGGCGGCAGTGTTGGCACTTAGTGCCAAACAGACGGAAGAAGTATTAAAAACATCACTGGACACTGCAAAAATCGGCATTGCCAATTATAATTGTCCGGGGCAGATTGTCATTTCCGGCGAAAAAGGCGAAGTGGAACGGGCGGCAGAAGTTTTAAAGCAGGCAGGCGCAAAAAGAGTGGTGACGTTAAGGGTCAGCGGACCGTTTCATTCCCCGTTGCTTTACGGCGCGGGAGAACAGCTTCAAAAAGAACTCGAAAAGATTTCATTTAACAAAATCAGGATACCTTATATTGCCAATCTGACGGCGGAATATGTAACGGACAGCAAAGAAATTCCGGAACTGTTAAGAAAGCAGGTTTATTCACCGGTACGCTTTGAACAGACGTTACGTAAGTTAATCACGGACGGCTTTGACACATTTATAGAAATCGGACCGGGAAGAACACTAACCGGATTTGTAAAAAAGACGGCAAAGGAAATGCAGTGTGAAGGAATCACCTGTATCAATATTGAAAAGGAAGAAGATTTATCACAGCTTATCACAGAATAGTCAGGAGGGCATCATGCAGGAAATGAACGGACAAATTGCGCTGGTAACGGGCGCAGGCAGGGGAATCGGCAGTGCGATTGCGAAAAGCCTTGCCAAAGAAGGTGCAACTGTGATTGTAAATTATGCAGGAAATGCACAGGCGGCACAGGACACGGTAGACAGTATCTTAAAGGATGGCGGCAGTGCAGAAAAATATCAGTGTGATGTATCAGACTTCGCAGCGGTCGAGGAAATGATAAAATATATCGTACAAAAATATGAAAAAATCGACATTTTAGTAAATAATGCAGGAATAACAAAGGATGGACTGCTTCTTAGAATGTCAGAACAGGATTTTGAACAGGTGCTTGCAGTCAATCTTGGAGGAACATTTCACTGTATCCGCCATGCGGCAAAATATATGATAAAGCAGAGAAGCGGCAGGATTATCAATCTGGCATCGGTTGTCGGTCTGACAGGAAATGCAGGACAGGCAAATTACGCGGCATCCAAAGCCGGTGTTATCGGGCTTACAAAATCTGCGGCAAAAGAACTGGCATCCAGACAGATTACAGTCAACGCGATTGCACCGGGTTATATTGACACAGATATGACAGCTGTGCTTTCTGACAGTGTAAAGGAAAGTGTACAGTCATCAATTCCTTTAAAACGCATGGGAACGGCGCAGGATATAGCACAGGCAGCGGTATTTCTGGCTTCGGATAAGGCATCGTATATTACCGGACAGGTGCTGTCAGTCAACGGCGGCATGGTATAGACGATATTGTTTCTAAACGAAGGTAAAGCAGTTTTGAGGGGCAGATGAGCAGATTGGAGGAAGAAATGCAGAAAAGCAGAGTAGTTGTGACGGGAATGGGTGCAATTACACCGATTGGTTTGACCGTAGAGGAATTCTGGGAAAACGTAAAAGCACAAAAAGTCGGTATCGGTGCAATTACAAAATTTGATACAACGGATTTTAAGGTAAAGCTTGCAGCAGAAGTAAAAGGCTTTGATGCACAGGCATATATGGATTTTAAACAGGCAAAACGTATGGAATTGTTTAGTCAGTATGCGGTAGCGGCGGCAGGACAGGCAATTAAAGATGCCGGACTGGATATGGAAAAAGAAGACGCATACCGCGTCGGAACGTCTATCGGTTCCGGAATCGGTAGCTTAGATGCCATGGAGCGTGAGCATAAAAAGCTGCTGGAGCGTGGACCGGGAAGGATTAATCCACTGTTAGTTCCGCTTATGATTACCAATATGGCGGCAGGAAATGTATCCATTGCATACGGATTAAAAGGAAAAAACATCAATGTGGTAACAGCCTGTGCGACAGGAACAAATTCTATCGGGGAGGCATACCGCTCTATCCAGTGCGGTGATGCAGATGTTATGGTCTGCGGTGGTACGGAAAGCAGTATTACACCGATTGGAATCGGAGGATTTACGGCACTTACGGCACTTTCTACAAGCACAGACCCGCTTAGGGCATCCCTGCCGTTTGATAAGAACAGAAACGGATTTGTTATGGGAGAAGGTGCGGGTGTTCTGGTACTGGAATCCTTAGAACATGCCAAGAAGCGCGGCGCGCATATATATGCGGAAATTGCCGGATACGGCTGTTCAAGTGATGCGTATCATATCACCTCTCCGGCGGAAGACGGAAGCGGCGCGGCACGTGCCATGACAAATGCCATGCAGGAAGCAGGCGTATTACCGCAGGAAGTGGATTATATCAATGCACACGGAACCGGTACACATCACAACGATTTGTTTGAAACGAGGGCAATTAAGCTGGCATTTGGCGAAGCGGCAGAAAATGTACCGGTCAGCTCCACCAAATCCATGGTCGGACACCTTCTGGGTGCGGCAGGTGCGGTAGAGCTGATTGCCTGTATCAAGTCGGTAACAGATGGGTATCTGCATCCGAACGTGGGGCTTACGGAAACAGAAGACGAAATGGATTTGCAGTATATTAAAGGAAAAGGCATTGAAACAGAGGTGAAGACGGTGCTGTCCAATTCCCTTGGATTTGGCGGACACAATGCAACGCTTCTTGTGAAAAAGTTTTCATAAAAGAAATGAGGCAGTTATGGAATTAGAGCAGATTTTAAAACTGATAGATGCCGTGTCGAAAAGCGCGCTGACAGGTTTTTCACTGGAAGAAGGAGAAACGAAGCTTACGCTTACCGCAGAACGCGTAAAAGAATTCAATCAGGTACAGCAGACAGGCGAGCCGGGTATACAGTCCGGCTGTATGCAGGCATCACAGGCAGGAAACCGGTCCGGTGTTTCCGAGGAAAGAACGCAGAGCATGACGACAGGGAATCCGGCAGCCATGGACGGATACAGCTTTACGGCGGCGGGCGGTGAATATCAGACCGATACGCAAAAAAATGAAAAGCAGGCAGAGGGTACAGTTGTTGCTTCGCCGCTGGTCGGCATTTTCTACAGTGCGCCGTCCCCGGAAGACCAACCATTTGTTACAGTGGGCGATACCGTAAAAAAAGGACAGACACTCGGTGTTATCGAAGCAATGAAGCTGATGAATGAAATTGAAAGCGAGTGTGACGGAATTGTCAAAGAAGTGCTGGTTGAAAACGGTGAAATGGTCGAGTTTGGACAGCCGCTGTTTATTGTAGGAGTGTGAAAATGCCATAAATCAAAGCATTTTCACACGGCACTTTGTGATGCAGACATCACAAAGATGCCCTGAGAAATCATCTGTGGAATGTGAAAATGCCATAAATTAAAGTATTTTCACATGGTTGTTTGCTTCCGGGTGAAAGCAAACAACCCGAATAGTAGATGAGAAATCATCTGTGGAATGGAGAAAAATATGCTTACAACAAAGGAAATTATGGAGATTATTCCACACAGACATCCGTTTCTGCTGGTGGATACGGTGACGGAGTGTGAGCCGGGACAGCGGGCAGTCGGATATAAGTGTGTGACATACGATGAACCGTATTTTGCGGGACATTTTCCGGGAGAACCGGTGATGCCCGGTGTCTTACAGATAGAAGCCTGCGCACAGGTCGGAGCGGTGGCAATTCTGTCACTGGAAAAGAATAAAGGAAAGACAGCATACTTTGGCGCAGTAAATAACGCACGTTTTAAAAGAAAGGTTGTGCCGGGCGACAAGCTGAAAATGGAATGTGAAATTATTAAAAGCAAAGGTCCTGTCGGAATCGGAAAAGTGACGGCAAGCGTAGATGGAGAAACTGCACTTACCGCGGAATTGACCTTTATGATTGGCTAAACATGTAAAAATGTCTGCGGAAAGGAAAGAAGAAATGTTTCAGAAGTTATTGATTGCAAACAGAGGGGAGATTGCGGTGCGCATTATCCGGGCATGCCGTGAAATGGGCATCAAAACGGTTGCCGTGTATTCACAGGCGGATGCCGACGCACTGCATACCCAGCTTGCCGATGAAAGCATTTGTATCGGAAAGGCAGAAGCAAAGGACAGTTATCTGAATATGGAACGCATTTTAAGCGCAACGATTGCATCGGGGGCTGATGCCATTCATCCGGGTTTTGGTTTTTTATCTGAAAACAGCAAATTTGCTGCACTTTGTGAAAAATGTAACATTGCATTTATCGGTCCGTCTGCAAGGACAATCGAAGAAACCGGAAATAAATCGGAAGCCAGAAATGCAATGGTGCGGGCGGGTGTTCCAGTCATTCCGGGTACGAAAGAACCCATTTTTACGGCGGAAGCAGGCAGGAAATTTGCAGATGAAATCGGTTATCCGGTCATGATAAAAGCGGCACTTGGCGGTGGTGGAAAAGGCATGCGTGTGGTGCGAAACAGCGAAGAATTTGAGAAAAATTTTCAAAATGCACAGCGTGAAGCCGAAAATGGTTTTGGCGACAATTCCATGTATATTGAAAAATATATTGAACATCCAAAACATATTGAGTTTCAGATACTGGCGGATAATGAGGGTAATACGATTCATTTGGGTGAACGCGACTGCTCAGTACAACGCAGACATCAGAAAATGATTGAAGAATCCCCGTGTACAGCGCTGGACGAGGATTTGCGGGAACAAATGGGAGCAATGGCGGTTCGGGCGGCAAAAGCGGTCGGATACCGTAATGCCGGGACGGTGGAATTTCTTTTAGACAGCCACAGACAGTTTTATTTTATGGAAATCAACACGCGGATTCAGGTGGAGCATGGGGTGACAGAGCTTGTCACAGGCATTGATCTTGTAAAAGAGCAGATTCGCATTGCTGCGGGAGAGAAACTCGGACTGCGCCAGAGTGATATTCATCTGACGGGTCATGCGATGGAAGTGCGTATTAATGCCGAAAATCCGGATAAAAATTTTGCGCCGTGTCCGGGCACGATTCAGGAACTGCATATTCCCGGCGGAAACGGTGTGCGGATTGATACGGCAGTTTATCCGGGCTATATAATACCACCATATTATGATTCGATGATTATGAAAGTAATGGTATATGACAAAGACCGTGAATCAGCATTGAAAAAGATGAGAAGTACTTTAGGGGAAGTTATTATTGAAGGTGTAACGACCAATCTGGACTTTCAGTATGAGATTTTAAAAAATAAGGAATTTGAAAGCGGTGCGGTTCATACAGATTTTATTGAGAAAAATTTTGAAGAAACCGCTTAAAACGGGATTAATTTTAAAATAAAAGGCAGGGATAGAGTGTGCATTTAAAAGGATTATTTAAAAAGGAAAATCAGCCGGTGCGGCATCAGAATCAGGCGGAAGCGCCGAATGTCCCGGACGGATTGTATACAAAATGCGAAAGCTGTCATGAAATGATTCTGACGGAAGATTTTACGCAGAATGCTTATGTCTGCCCGAAATGCGGACATTATATGAAAATAGGCGCGTATGAGCGGATAAAAATGGTGTTTGATGCACAGACATTTGAAGAATGGGACGAAGAATTTACCGGCGGCAATCCCTGTCATTTTAAAGGATATGAAGAAAAACTTGGGGATTTACAGAGAGACACCGGTTTAAATGAAGCAGTGATTACCGGAAAAGGAAAAATAGACGGCATGGAAGCGGCAGTCGGAGTGTGCGATACACGATTTCTTATGGGAAGCATGGGATATGCCGTGGGGGAGAAGCTGACAAGGGCAATTGAGCGGGCAACGGTAGAAAAGCTTCCGCTGATAATATTTACCTGTTCCGGGGGCGCGAGAATGCAGGAGGGCATTGTATCACTCATGCAAATGGAAAAGACGGCGGCTGCGCTGAAAAAATTTGATGCGGCAGGCGGACTTTATATTACCGTGCTTACCAATCCGACAACCGGCGGCGTGACGGCAAGCTTTGCCATGCTGGGTGATATTATTCTTGCAGAACCGCAGGCGCTGGTCGGATTTGCAGGACCGCGTGTTATCAGACAGACCATAGGGGAAGAACTGCCGGAAGGATTTCAGCGGGCGGAATTTTTACTGGAACATGGATTGATTGATAATATCGTGGAACGCAGATTTTTAAAGCAGACCTTATCGACACTGCTGCGGCTGCATAAAAAGCCACAGGCAGAAACAATGAGCCGCTATCAGCAGTATTTAGATGACATATATGCAAAAAAAATTGATATTAAAAAAGAAGAAGCACTGTTGGCGGCAAAAAATGAAAAGAAGCAGTTGTCGGCATGGGAAAAGGTGCAGATTGCAAGAAGCAGCAAACGTCCGTCGGCGCTTGACTATATCGGCTATCTCACCAAAGATTTTTATGAACTGCATGGTGACAGGGCGTACCGTGATGACGGCGCGGTTGTAGGTGGTATCGCGTTTTTTGGAAAACAGCCGGTGACGGTGATTGGACAGCAGAAAGGTGCAACGACAAAGGAAAATATTGTGCGTAATTTCGGAATGCCGTACCCGGAAGGATACCGTAAAGCACTGCGCCTGATGAAACAGGCAGAAAAGTTTCATCGTCCGGTATTGTGCCTTGTGGATACACCGGGGGCATACTGCGGTATCGGTGCGGAAGAACGTGGACAGGGTGAAGCGATTGCAAAGAATCTGTTTGAAATGGCAGATTTAAAAGTGCCTGTGCTTTCGATTGTCATTGGAGAAGGCGGAAGCGGCGGTGCGCTGGCACTTGCGGCGGGAAATGAAGTCTGGATGCTGGAAAATTCGGTGTATTCAATTCTCTCACCGGAGGGCTTTGCATCAATTTTGTGGAAGGACGCATCCAAAGCAGAAAAAGCGGCGCAGGTAATGAAACTGACGGCACAGGATTTAAAGGAACTGGGCATTATCGAACAGATTCTGCCGGAATTTCCGGTTGTCAGCAGTGACAATATGAATCGTGTTACTTTATATATGAAGCGTAAAATTGCAGGATTTCTGGTGAAATATCAGCAGATGGGCGGTGAAGAACTGGCAGAACAGCGGTATCAGCGCTTCCGGGGAATGTAACAGGAAAGAAATTTATAAAAGGTATTAGCTATCTTCCTTAAAGTGGATTTGAGGAGGGTAGCTTTTTTATTGCAAAAGTAGATATATGAGGTGAGAATTAATTTAAGATGCATATTGGCTATTATTATGGATATATGGTTATTTTATAATAATAATAAATATGATATAAGTACAAAAAGTACATAATAAAAGTACAAACAGTACTTGACAAAAGTATAAAAGTACGTAACTTATAATTTGAGTAAATTTATAAATGCTATTTGGAGGTTGAAAATGGAAAGAGTTATATTTTGGAATAATAAAGGCGGAACTGGCAAAACTACATTAACATTTCAGATAATTAATGAATATGCTTTTCAAAATCCTGAAAAGAAAATATTAGCTATAGATGTTTGTCCTTAAGCAAATTTATCTGAACTTTTATTGGGAGGGTTAAATCAAGGAGGTAGTGAAGTTTTATTAATGAGGCAAGGTACAATCCAAAGAGCAACAATTGGTGGATATTTTCAATTGCGTTTGCCATCTCCTTATAGTGTGCCTTTGTTTAATCCTAGAGATTATTTAACAAAACCGCATGAATATAATCAGTATATACAAGATAATATCGATTTGCTTTGTGGAGATGCTATGTTGGAATTACAATCAAATGCTATTTCCACATTAGCGAATAATCAAATACCAGGAACTAATACATGGGTTGCAATTATAAATTGGTTAAACGATTTCATACAGCCAATCGAGAAAGATTACGATATGGTATTTTTAGACGCAAATCCAAGTTTTTCAATGTATACGCAAATAGCAATTGCGACTTCAACAAAAATGGTGTTACCAGTGATGGCTGATGATTCATCACGTAGAGCCATTCAAAATGCTTTTTCGTTGGTTTATGGATTAAAATTACCTTCTGAAATATATAGTAAATATGCTTTTGCAGAAAAATTAAAAGAAGTAGATATGCCATTACCAAAAGTTTATATGATATTAAAGAATAGATTAACTCAATATATGGGAGCGGCTTCTGCATATGCGACAGTGTTACAGGAAATTGATAAAGATGTTTTATCTCTATTGAAGACGTATACAGATATGTTTGCATTTAAAACATTAGATATGGGAATTATTGATGTAAGAGACTTTCAGACAACGGGAGTTGTTTCGGCTGCAAGAGGTTGTCCTTTACGAAAATTGAAATCAGGACGTTTGGGATTAATGGGAAAGAGAGTTATGGTAAGAGAAGAATATAGACAGAATTGTATTGATAATGTTGAAACAATTGTAACAAGGATGAGTAAAGAGTTATAGCGAAGTTGAAGAAAGTTATGGAAATATTTTAAAGTGAAAAATATTCCTATACAATAAAAATTAATTGACCAATATTGAAAATGAGCTTTTATAAATTTTAGGTACTTTTCCCTTAACCTTATTAATAGCTTTTTGGAATAGAAATATATTTGTGTTGTAAAAAGCTATACATGGTGGTACACTATAAAAAACAAGGAGGTGCATACTATGGCAGTAAAAACAGCAAATGTAACAGCACGTATTCAACCGAATATAAAAGAGCAGGCAGAAGCTATTCTTGACAGACTTGGAATTCCTGTATCTGTATTTATAGATATGACTTACAGACAGGTTATTATGCGTGACGGTGTACCATTTTCATTAGATATTCCCGATAAGTTTGCTACAAGAGATTCTATAACAAAAGCTGAATTTGATACCATGATGCAGACGGGACTTTCGCAGGCAAAAAGAAATGATTCTGTATCTGTCGATGAGGCTTTCGAGCAATTAAAAGCGGAGATGTAAGGTATGGACGAGTATGAGGTAAGGGTAACAAGACAGGCGTTAGAGCAAATGAAAGAAATTGTTCATTATATTTCATATGATCTGATGTCACCGGCTGCAGCGGATAATCTGCTTGATAGGTTTAAAGCAGAGATTTTGAAACTGTCAAGTTTACCGAAGAAGTATGCGCTGATAGAGGAAGAACCTTGGAGAACTGAAGGAATACGCAAGATGGTAGTTCAGAATTTCCTGATTTATTATTGGGTAGATGATGATAACAGCAGAGTTCAGGTGACAGCGGTTATCTATGGCAGGCGTGATCAAATCCGGCAGCTTGCCAATATGGATATGGAGTAGCGACAGCGGGTCTGGTCAGAAAAAACGTTGAATATAAAAATAAATCTCCTAAAGGCAGGGCAAAATGTGTCCTGGCATTTAGGAGATTTTTTTGCGTTATAGGGAATTGTGAATTTTTTTAAAGAAAAATAGAAATAAACAGTATATAACACTTGACAACAGCTATATGCTGTTATACACTGTTTATACGGAAAGGAGGAAGTGAGATTGAATATTATTATCAATCATTCATCTATGGTGCCGATTTATGAGCAAATTGTAGATGTGGTGAAGACACAGATTCGCAAAGGAGAACTTAAAGAAGATGAGAATCTTCCTTCTGTGCGTATGCTGGCAAAAGAACTTAAAATCAGTGCGTTGACGGTAAAAAAAGCATATGATGCTCTGGAAGAAGAAGGATTTGCAATTACAATACATGGAAAAGGAACATACATCACGGCTGCAAATACAGAGCTTTTGCTTGAAGAACAGAAAAAAGAAATTGAAGCGGATTTAGAAAAAGCAGTTTTTAAAGCCAGAAGATGCGGCATCAGTGATGAAGAACTAAAGAATTTATTAGAATTAATATTGGAGGGATAGCCGATGTTAAAAATTGACCATCTAGTGAAAAATTATAATACATTTTCCCTTGATTGTTCGTTGGAAGTTCTGCCGGGACAGATTACAGGGCTTGTGGGGAAAAACGGAGCAGGCAAAAGTACAATTTTCCATGCAGTACTGGGACTGATTAGACCGGATAGCGGGAAAATTACTGTATTAGGAAAAGACAGTCAGGAAATAACAGCGAAGGATAAACAAAAACTGGGGGCTGCATTATCCGATTCCGGGTTTAGTGGAAATCTGACGATTCAGGATATTATTTCTGTACTGGAAAAACTGTATGATGATTTTAATAAGAATTTTTTTATGAAACAGGTGGAAATTTTCGGTCTGCCTTATAAAAAGAAATTGAAGGATTTTTCAACAGGCATGAAAGCGAAATTAAAGGTTTTGATTGCAATTTCACATCAGGCAAAACTGTTGCTGCTTGACGAACCGACAGCCGGGCTGGACGTGGTTGCAAGAAATGAGGTACTGGATTTAATACGGGATTATATGGCAGAAGATGAAGAACGTGCTGTTCTTATCAGTTCTCATATTTCAAGTGATTTAGAATCATTGTGTGATGATTTTTATATGTTAAAGGACGGAAAAATCATTTTTCATGAAGAAACAGATGTCCTGCTTGACCAATATGTTGTTTTAAAAGTAGATGAAGCACAGTATGAGAAGCTGGATAAAAGTTTTATTTTAAAAGTGCAGAAAGAAAATTACGGATATGCCTGTCTTACAAATGAAAATGCGTTTTATATAGAAAACTATCCGCAGATAATCATAGAAAAAGCTGCGATTGATGAGATTGTGACAATGCTTAGCGGAGGTGATGAACAATGTTAGGACTTTTTATTAAAGATTTAAAGCTGTTAAAAGCACAGAAGAAGCTGTTTATGCTTGTTGGTATAGTGACAGCAGTTGTACTGTTTAATATACAGGACGGTACAGAAATGATTGGATTTATGGCAGGATATATGGTATTTGTTGTAACAATGGCGGCAACAAGCACTATCGGTTGTGATGAAGCAGACCATGGAACGGTATTCTTATTTACACTGCCGGTCAGCAGAAAGGAATATGTTTTAGAAAAATATGGTCTGGCGGTGGCAGGAAGTGCGGCAGCAGTATGTATCGTAACGGTACTTGTCTATCTTGTAAGTGTTGTAAGAGGCAGTCAGCTTATGGCAGAGCAGCTTTTTATCATTCTCATTATGATGCCGCTGGCACTTATTTTATTTTCTTTGATGGTGCCGTTTCAGTTACGGTTTGGCGCAGAAAAGGGCAGAATGATGCTGCTGGGAGCTTATGGCGCAGTATTTGGCGGATTGTATATTCTTAAAAATTTCACAGAAAAGTGGAATGTGGATTTGTCGTGGATTGGACAGAAAATAGAGCGGTATTCGCAGGGTACATGGACGATAGTGGCAGTCGTAGCAGCGCTGGCAGTTATGCTGGTATCTTACTTTGCCAGTGTACGGATTTTAAATAAAAAGGAAATTGACTGATGGCATAAAAATGGGACAGTCCGGTTTAAATGTTTTACCGGCTGTCCCTTTTTTTATGTTATATAAATTACTTATTATTCTTCTTGCTTAATTCCTGTTCCTTCATTGCACGAACCTTTAATGAAAGACCAAACAGATTAATAAAACCGTCTGCATCATGGTGGTCATAAAGGTCACCGGTCTTAAAGGAAGCGATAGATTCGTTGTAGAGTGAATATGGAGAAGTTGTACCGGCTTTGATGATGTTGCCTTTGTACAGCTTAAACTTAACTTCGCCTGTTACATTTTCCTGTGTCTTTTCAATAAATGCCTGAACAGCTTCACGAAGCGGTGTAAACCATTTTCCTTCGTAAATAATCTGGGCAAACTTATTTGCCATATTCATTTTAACTGTTGTTGTATCACGGTCAAGAATCAGTTCCTCTAACTGCTGATGTGCTTCGTAAAGAATGGTTCCGCCAGGAGTTTCATAAACACCACGGGACTTCATGCCGACAACGCGGTTTTCAACGATATCAACGATACCGATACCATGCTTGCCGCCTAATCTGTTTAATTCGCGGATGATATCAGAAACCTTCATTTCCTTACCGTTTACAGACTTTGGTACACCATGTTCAAATGTCATAGTTACATATTCACCTTCTTCAGGAGCTTCTTCCGGAGAGTTTCCTAAAACAAGCAGATGCTTGTAGTTCGGTTCATTTGCAGGGTCTTCCAGCTCAAGGCCTTCATGGCTGATGTGCCATAAGTTACGGTCACGGCTGTAGCTGGTATCTGCAGAGAATGGAAGATGGATACCGTGCTGTTTGCAGTATTCGATTTCTGCTTCTCTTGAATCCAGTGTCCATTTTTCATTTCTCCAAGGAGCAATGATGTTGATGTCCGGAGCTAAAGCCTTGATTGCCAGTTCAAAACGAATCTGGTCATTACCTTTACCGGTAGCACCGTGGCAGATTGCTGTAGCGCCTTCTTTTCTTGCAATTTCAACCAGTCTTTTTGCGATAACAGGTCTTGCCATGGAAGTACCTAAAAGATACTTATTTTCATATACGGCGTGAGCCTGTACACAAGGTACGATGTAATCGTCACAGAATTCATCTGTTAAATCTTCAATATATAATTTAGAAGCACCGCATGAGAGCGCTCTTTCCTGTAAACCGTCTAACTCCTCGCCCTGTCCGCAGTCTGCGCATACACAGATTACTTCATAGTCAAAATTCTCCTTTAACCACGGGATAATAGCTGTGGTATCAAGTCCGCCTGAGTAGGCAAGAATTACTTTTTCTTTCATAATTGATATCCTCCGAATTGATTGAATTTGTATGGTTGCAATTGGCAACGAACTTGTGTCTTATGATAAACCACATAAGGTAAAAATGCAATAGGTAAAAATGAATAATATGCAAAAATATACAAAAATCATGTATATTTATAAAAAAATTCAAATTAACACTTTACAGGACAAAAAAAATTGCTATAATGAAACATAACGAATATTTTACAGCGAGGTAAAAGATATGATTAAGGTAGGAATTATTGGTGCAACAGGATATGCCGGAAATGAGCTGGTAAGACTGTTACTGGGACATAAGGATGCAGAAATTGTGTGGTATGGTTCAAGAAGCTATATTGACCAGAAATATGCAGATGTATACAGAAATATGTTTCAGCTTGTTGATGCGGTCTGCATGGATGATAACATGGACGAACTTGCAAAGCAGGTTGATGTCATTTTCACAGCGACACCGCAGGGCTTATGTGCTTCTTTAGTAAATGAAGAAATTTTATCCAATACAAAGATTGTTGATCTGAGTGCGGATTTCCGTTTAAAAGATGTGAGTATTTATGAACAGTGGTATAAGCTGGAGCATAAAGCACCGCAGTACATTGATGAAGCGGTTTACGGCTTATGCGAAATCAACAGAAACCAGATTACCGAAAAAACAAGAATTGTAGCAAATCCCGGCTGCTATACAACAACCTCGATTCTTACCTTATATCCAATGGTAAAAGAAGGGCTGATTGACCCGGATACCATTATTATTGATGCAAAGAGCGGTACTTCAGGCGCAGGACGCGGCGCAAAGGTTGCCAATCTTTTCTGCGAAGTCAATGAAAGCATGAAAGCATACGGTGTCGGCACACACAGACATACACCGGAGATTGAAGAACAGTTAGGTTATGCCTGCGGTAGAAATGATTTGAAACTCATTTTCACACCACACCTTGTTCCGATGAACCGCGGTATTTTAGTAACGGCATATGCAAATCTGGCAAAGGACGTTACATACGAAGAAGTAAAAGCAGTTTATGATAAATATTATAAGGAAGAAACATTTGTCAGAGTGCTGGAAAGGGACGTCTGCCCGGAAACACGCTGGGTAGAAGGCAGTAATTTTGTGGACATCGGATTTAAGATTGAGCCGAGAACCCACCGTCTGATTATGATGGGTGCACTTGATAACCTTGTAAAGGGTGCGGCAGGTCAGGCTGTACAGAACATGAACTTATTATTTGGATTACCGGAAACAGAAGGGCTTATGGCAGCACCGATGTTCCCGTAGAAGTGTGAACAAGATTCCATTACAGGGAAAATGCCTCAACGTGTTACTTAACTTGGGCTTATTTCCCTGTAACGGAATCAGGTTACAATATTTGCAGAATGAGGAGAAATGCGAAAATCCTTAAATTGAAGATTTTCGCATAGCACTTTGTGCCGCAGGCGTCACAAAGCTGCTCTTATCGCAGAACTGAATTAATTCAGTTCGCGATTCCTCCGGCATTAGAATGCCTGCGGAATGGAGTGTAATATGGAAATCATTAAAGGCGGCGTGACTGCGGCAAAGGGATTTTGTGCGGCAGGTTTAAACGCAGGAATAAAAAATAACGAAAAAAAAGATATGGCGATGGTTTACAGTGAAAAGCCATGTGTAACAGCAGGAACATTTACAACAAATAAGGTTTTTGCAGCGCCGGTAAAGTGGGATAAGGACATTGTGGCAAATTCACCATTTGCACAGGCAGTTGTTGTCAACAGCGGTGTTGCTAATGCCTGTACCGGAAAAGAGGGCGATGACGCGTGTGCGGCAGAAGCAAAGGCTGTATCCGAAGCATTACAGGTTCCGGAAAGTGCAGTATTGGTTGCCTCTACCGGTGTTATCGGCGCACAGCTTCCAATGGATAAAATCTGTGCAGGAATTAAAGAACTTCCAAAGAAGCTTGGCAGTTCATTAGAGCATGGCACATTGGCGGCAGAAGCCATTATGACGACAGATACCGTGGATAAGCAGGTTGCTGTACAGATTGAGGTTGGCGGAAAGACGGTTACAGTCGGCGGTATGTGTAAGGGAGCCGGCATGATTCATCCGAACATGGCAACCATGCTGTGTTTTGTGACAACCGATGCGTGCATTAAAAAAGATGCTTTGCAGAAAATGACAAAAGCGATTGTCAGCGATACTTTTAATATGATTTCCGTGGACGGCGATACTTCAACAAATGATACCGTTCTGGTGCTTGCAAACGGCATGGCGGAAAATGATATTATTACCGAAGACAGCAAGGATTATCAGACATTTTATGATGCACTGTTTTATGTACTGCGTGAGCTTTCTAAAAAGATTGCAGGTGACGGTGAGGGCTGTACCTGTCTGTTTGAAGTGCAGGTAAAAAATGCGTCAACAAAAGAACAGGCAAAGGTGCTTGCAAAGTCGATTGTGACTTCAAGTCTTACAAAAGCGGCAATTTTCGGTCACGATGCGAACTGGGGCAGAATCCTCTGTGCAATGGGCTATTCCGGTGCGGACTTAGAACCGGAAAAAGTAGATATTTACTTTGAAAGTGAAGCCGGAAAGTTAAAAATTGTGGAAAACGGAAAAGCAACCGATTACAGTGAAGAAAAAGCAACAGAAATCTTATCAAAGAATCCGGTTATTGCTATTGCAGATGTAAAAATGGGAAATGAAGAAGCAACCGCATGGGGCTGTGATTTGACATTTGACTATGTAAAAATTAACGCGGATTACCGCTCATAATGAAGTTTCGTATTAAAGATACGGCAACGGAAATATTTTGCGGCGGCAGGTAAAAATACTGTTAAAAGTGTATATTAAAAATGGAGAGAACAGACATGGAAATGAATGAAGAATTGAAAAAAGCGCAGGTTCTGGTGGAAGCGCTTCCATATATCCAGAAATTTAACAGAAAGATTATCGTTGTCAAATACGGCGGCAGTGCAATGGTTGACGAAGAATTAAAGAGAAAAGTCATTCAGGACGTTGTACTGTTAAAGCTGGTAGGCTTTAAGCCGATTATCGTACACGGCGGTGGCAAGGAAATCAGCAAATGGGTTGAAAAATCCGGCATGGAACCGCATTTCTTAAACGGACTGCGCGTAACCGATGAGCCGACAATGGAAATCGCCGAAATGGTTTTAAATAAGGTCAATAAAAGCCTTGTATCCATGATTGAAGAACTCGGCGTCAAGGCATGCGGTATCAGTGGTAAAGACGGTGGCATGTTAAAGGTGGATAAAAAGCTTTCCGGCGGCGAAGACATCGGCTATGTAGGTGAAGTCAAGGAAGTGGATACAACACTGCTTCATACACTGTTAAAGGACGATTTCCTTCCGGTTATCTGCCCGATTGGATATGATGATAATTTCCATGCTTACAATATTAATGCCGATGATGCGGCATGTGCCATTGCAAGAGCAGTTAACGCAGAAAAGCTGGCATTCCTTACGGATATTGAGGGCGTTTACAGAGATTACAACGACAAGTCTTCCCTGATTTCAGAGCTTTCAACAGATGAAGCCAGAGAACTGCTTGCGGGCGGTACAATCGGCGGCGGAATGCTTCCGAAGCTGAACAACTGCATTGATGCGATTGAACACGGCGTATCCCGTGTCCATATCTTAGACGGCAGAATTCCGCACTGTCTGTTACTTGAAATCTTTACAAACAAAGGTATCGGTACAGCGATTTTAAGCAACGAAGCAGAACGTTTTTATGATACAAACATTTAACGAAAATTTCGGAGGAAAAAATGGATACAAAGACAATTATTGAAACAGCCGAGGAGCATTTGATTCATACCTACAACCGTTACCAGATTGTACTGGATAAAGGGGACGGTGTGCATTTATACGACACAGACGGCAAGGAATATCTGGATTTCGGTGCCGGTATTGCCGTATTTGCATTAGGATATAACAATAAAGAATATAATGATGCCTTAAAGGCACAGATTGACAAGCTGGTACATACATCGAACTACTTTTACAACGAACCGGCGGCAAAGGCAGCAAAAATGCTGACCAAAGCGACCGGAATGGACAGAGTATTTTTTACCAACAGCGGTACGGAAGCTGTTGAAGGTGCGATTAAGCTTGCAAAGAAATATGCGTATTTAAAGGATGGCTCAACCGACCATGAAATTATTGCAATGGAACATTCTTTCCACGGCAGAAGCATGGGTGCGCTTGCCGTAACAGGCAACAAGCACTATCAGGAAGCCTTTGGACCGATGATTCCGGGAATCCGTTTTGCACAATACAACAATCTGGAAAGCGTAAAGGAACTTGTAAATGAAAAGACCTGCGCGATTATTTTTGAAACCGTTCAGGGAGAGGGCGGCGTTTATCCGGCAAAGAAGGAATTTATCGAAGGTGTCAGAAAGCTTTGTGACGAAAAGGGTATCCTTTTAATTTTAGATGAAATTCAGTGCGGCATGGGCAGAACCGGTTCGATGTTTGCTTATCAGCAGTACGGTGTGAAGCCGGATATTGTAACGGTTGCCAAGGCTTTAGGCTGTGGTGTGCCGGTCGGAGCATTTGCGGCAAAGGATGAAGTAGCAAAAGCCCTGGTTCCAGGTGATCACGGCACTACCTACGGCGGAAATCCGCTGGCTTGTGCGGCGGCAGTCAAGGTATTTGAACTGTTTGACAGCTTAAAGGTGTTAGACAATGTAAAAGAAGTCGGCGCATATTTAGCTTCCGAGCTGGATAAAATTGTGGCTGAATACGATATTGCGACAGAGCGCAGGGGAATGGGTCTGATTCAGGGCTTACAGCTTAGTGTCAATCCAAAAGACGTGATTGCAAATGCACTCGATAACGGACTGATTTTATTCTCAGCCGGAACAAATGTCATTCGTTTTGTACCACCGCTTGTTATTACAAAGGCAGATGTGGACGAGATGATTGTCAGACTGAAAAAATCTTTGGATTCTTGCAGATAAGACTTTTTAAAAGAGAAAATACATGCTATAATTAATCGTTATATTAAGACTTGTACCCGCGGTGCAGGTCTTAATATTTGCTTATAAACCCCGTGAAATCATGGAAAGGTAAATTAATTGGTATGAAGATTTTAAAAAGAGTAACAGCAGTTTTGCTCACAGCAGTTGTTGCCGTTTCGTTTACGGCATGCGGCGGACGCAGTGAACATGCAAAAAAGCTGAATATAGATACAGCCGTTTCGATTAATATCTGGTATCAGGACGATGCATATACATCGTATCTGGACTATATCGCACAGCAGTTTCATAAGGCAAATGAATTTATTACGGTCAATCCGGTGAAAGTAGAGGAAAATAACCTGCTGGATGCCGTTTATAACGGCAGCATTGCGCAGAATAATGTGGCAGATGTATATCTTATGGAAGCATCGGATATGCAACGCGCATATTTAATGGGGCTGACGGCGGAAAATGATGCGTATACACAGTACTATTCACAGAAGCATTTTCCGGTGACGGCAGTTAATGCGGCGTGCTATGAAGGAAAACTTTACGGCTATCCGGTCACATTTCATACGGCAGTCATGGTGTATAATAAAAAATATGCCACAGCGCCGGAAAATTTTGAGCAGATTGAAGCATTTTTAAATTCATATCAGGTCACAGATGAAAATAAAGATGTCAACATGATTGTGGGCTGGGATTCACAGGATTTGTGGACAAATTACGCATTTGGCGGAAGTTATGTGGATAACGGCGGCGCGCAGGGCGAGGACGCTGAAAGCGATGTCCAGACAGAAGCGTTAAAGGCGGCGATGACAGAGTATGCGGCGCTTCAGAATACTTTTGGAATTGTAGATAAAACACAGGAAGAATATAAGCAGATGTTTATGAACAATCAGCTTATTTATACAATACTGGATTCCACGCAGTTAGCGGACTTAAATGCTTCCAGTGTGGATTACGGCATCTGTGCCGTGCCGGGGGCAAAGACGGGATTTGGTACGCAGAGCCTTTCGGATACGACACTTGCCATGGTCAATCCGTATTCGGAAAACACGGACACTGCCAAGGCAGTAGCGCAGGCAATCAGTTACGATTATGCGGATTTGCTTGAAAAGGATACCGGCTACATCAGTGCGAGAACCGATGTGGCGGACAAGAATAAAAAGGTGCTGTACCAGCCGTTGTATGAAGTATATGCGAAGTCTGACAGCTATGCAAAGTATATCGGGGCAGATGAATTTTATGTCAGATATTCCATTTTACTGCACAATATCTGGAAAGGCGAAGATTTAAATGAGTCGGTAGATGCTTTTATAAAGGCAGTCAGCCGTTAAAAAGATGAATAGAAAACCTGTCATTTACTCATATTAGATAGAGAAATTTTATCAATATGGAGGAAGAAATGGCAGGTTTTTTGATTGCAATTATTTCGGGGGCGCTTATGAGTGTCCAGGGGGTATTTAATACAACGGCGACAAAGAGCAGCAGTATCTGGGTGGCGGCATCTTTTGTGCAGATTACGGCATTTGCAACATGCGTGCTGATGTGGTTTTATGACGGACGTCCGCCGGTTAGCGGGCTGTTTCAGGTACAGCCGAAATACGCACTGCTTGGCGGTGTTATCGGTGCATTTATTACGTATACGGTTGTGCGGGCAATGGGAAGCCTCGGAACGGCAAAGGCGGAGATTACGATTGTCATTTCGCAGATTGCCGTGGCATATATCATTGAATTATTCGGCATGTTTGGCAGTAAGCGGGCAGATTTTTCGTGGTTAAAGCTTTTAGGGCTGGCACTGGCAATCGGCGGTGTGGTGCTGTTTAATGTCTGTGGGAATCAGGAATAGCCCCGTAAAAAACAACAAGTGGAAATCTGTGTGCGGGAATGGTATAATAGGCGCAGGTTTTTAGAAATTAGGAGAGAAAGCACGGAGGTACTTTGTGGAAGATTTATTTAAAATACACGGAATTGTAAATTTGAAAAAAGGCGAGGGAAGAACGTTAAAAGCCGGAGGAATGTGGGTTTACGACAATGAAATTGCAAGCACCATGGGAGAAATCGTTGACGGCGGACTCGTAGAAGTACATGATTTTGACGGCTATTTTATGGGTATCGGATATATCAACCGCCGCTCTAAAATTACGGTCAGAATGATGAGCCGCAGAACGAGGGAGATTGACAGGGCATTTATTGAACAGCGCGTGCGCGCCTGTGTGGATTATAGAAAACATACGGTGGATATGTCTTCCTGCCGTCTGATATTCGGTGAAGCGGATTTCCTGCCGGGCATTGTGATTGATAAATTTTCTGATGTGCTGGTTGTCGAATCGCTGGCACTCGGAATTGACCGTTTTAAGCCGCTGATTGTAGAACTGTTAAAGCAGGTTTTAAAAGAAGAAGGCATGCCAATCCGCGGTGTTTATGAAAGAAGCGATGCCAAGGTGCGTCTGCAGGAGGGCATGGAGCGTTTCAAGGGCTTTATCGGAGAAGAATTTGACACCAAGGTATCTATCGTGGAAAACGGCGTGAAATATATGGTCGATGTAAAAGACGGTCAGAAGACAGGATTTTTCTTAGACCAGAAATACAACCGTGCCGCAATCCGTCCGATGTGTAAGGATGCAAAGGTGTTAGACTGCTTTACGCATACCGGTTCATTTGCATTAAATGCGGGCATGGCGGGCGCAAAGAGCGTGCTGGGTGTGGACGCATCGGAACTCGGCGTTGCACAGGCAACGGAAAATGCCGCATTAAACGGACTGTCAGACCGCGTATCCTTTATCTGTGAAGATGTATTTGAACTGCTTCCAAGATTGGAAAAAGAGGGCGAATTGTTTGATGTGGTCATCTTAGACCCGCCGGCATTCACGAAGTCGCGTAATTCTATTAAAAATGCAGTAAAAGGATATAGAGAAATTAATCTGCGTGCAATGAAGCTTGTTAAAAACGGCGGCTATCTTGCAACATGCTCCTGCTCGCATTTTATGAATCCGGAGCTGTTTGCAAAGACGATTGGCGAAGCTGCCGCCAATGTGCATAAGCGCCTGCGCCAGATTGAATATAAAACCCAGTCCCCGGACCATCCGATTTTATGGTCGAGAGATGAGGAGTCGCTGTATCTGAAGTTTTATATTTTCCAGGTGGTGGATGAGAAATAATCCTAAGAATGCTTATTTTATAGGGGTTCCGGAACAATTCTCTGACATGAAATAAAAGACTGACACACTTTTATAGAAAAATATCTCGAAATAAGCAAATCCTCTTAGAGTAATCTAAGGGGATTTTGTCGATTTATCGTTGTCTGATTTAATAAGTTATGATATACTTCGCACATGGGAAACTAGAGAGCCAGGCGGCTTACCCTCTTTTTCGGAGGGGCTAACCCTCCAGACGAAAGAAAGGAGGGCGTTGCCAATGTATGTTACATACTCTGACTTAATTCAGATTGGAATATTCATTTGCACCCTTGTTGGATTGTGCTACACGATTTTCAAGGGAAAACGAAAATAGCCGCCATTACTGCGAATAATGACGGCTGTTGATAAAACAGTTATTTAATTCATTCGGGTAAGCCGCTTCTCTAGCTTTCCCTCTTTCTACGCATAATATAACATATCTTATGAGCTGACGCAAGGAAAAGTGTAAAACGGTTCATAATTTATAACATGTCATGTTTTCAGATGAAATTAGGCGAAGTAAAAACAGACATCTGAAATTATCTCTCTTTAGACGTCGGAAGACCATATTTCTTGCGTAAATTATCAACAAATTCCTGCAGGTTATTAAATAAATCCATAGAATCAGCCTGGCGCACTTTTTGAGGAGTGACAAACATTGAGCGCTTCCCTTTTGGCTGAAATGGATCAGATACATCAATGAATGTGCCGACACTACCATAATTTGCTGTCGAGCATGAGTATATATTTTCGAGCAGTGAATAGTTTTCTATAAGTTCTGAAAGTACTTCTGTAATAGGATCGCTTTGTTCTTTCGCATTAACAAGCAAAGCAGCAGCTCGCTCTGAAATTCCTATCATATCAGCAATGTGAGAAAACTCCTTATTAGGCATTGACTGCTGCCCTATCAAATAATCTAAATCACATTTGAAATATTCTGAAATCGATACAAGCATGTCTATAGATGGATAATTATATCCTTGCTCCCAGTTCTTAACAGTATCGAGGGAGATATTCATTTCATCAGCAAATTTATCTTGTGTTAATCCACATTTAGTTCTGATCCTTTTTAATTTTTCTCCGAAACTACGTAATTTAACACGCTCTCTTTTCAATAATATCGCTCCTTTGTACTCGAAAAGTACGTCTTATATTACATATAATATCATGTTACGCTATGTAAAGCAACACGAAAAACAGATAAAGACAAGAAAGGGGTAGAATGATGAACGCGACAAAACAGATCGGAACATTAGAAGATAGAAAAATGGTTGATACCAACGGACTGCAGGCGATGCTTAGCTCTGGAAGAAAGACCGCCGTAGAAATTGGCACTGCTGCACAAGCAAGGGTGCAGGTAGGGCGTAGGGTTTTATGGAATGTCGGAAAAATCCAGAAATATCTTGATGCAATCAGTGAATAGGAGGACGGCATGGATGATTTAAGAAATATACTTCCTACAGGGAAGAGCAATGCAATCTCCGCACGTGAGTTAGCTGCAAAAATTGGCGTGAGTGATCGGGTATTGAGGGACATTGTTACAGAAGATAGAGTAAAGGGCATTGTAATATGTTCATCTTCTGCCGGTTATTATCTCCCGGCGAATAAAGATGAAATCAGAGAGTTTTGTAATTTTATGGAAAAAAGAGCAAAACATTCATTTATTGCAATACAGAGCGCACGCCGGGCATTGGGAGAAGTTGAGGGGCAGCAGACATTCATGCCCTAACCCCCCAAGATTAGCAAGCAAAAGGAGGCAAACACATAATGAAAGGAGGCTATGGAAAAGTGGATAGAGCCATTATAGAAGATCCGACACTTACACCGGAGTCACGGCTAATATATGCGTGTTTAGCTTGCTATGCAGATAAAAAGCGAAGCTGCTATCCAAGCATTGAAACGCTTATAAATGTGTCTGGAATGGGAAAAAACCGATTTTATAAACACATGAATGCGCTTATAGAACGTGGCATTGTGGAAAAGGTTAAATTAAAAAAAGGCAATCTCTATTGTAACAATATTTATAAATTGAAGGACTTTCGATTTCTTCAAAATAGAGAAGTCGAGAATCGAACTACCGAAAATCAGTAGGTCGAAAATGAGGACTATAACAATACCAGAATAAACAATACCAAGATAAAACAGTACCAGGATAAACACATGAATATTATTTCTACGAAATAATATGGTCATTTGGCAAAATGACCGTGTTTTTCCGTCGTGGTGAAATGCTATAGTAATTGATCGGAAACAATGTTTTATGAATGTGATACGTGCACCAACAGGAAGGAGGGGCAACGATGGCGAAGGGAAAAGCAAGCGAGTGGCTGGATGATGATAAATTGTTGCTCCTTCAAGGCTGGGCCAGGGATGGCTTATCTGATGAGCAGATAGCCGAAAACATGGGAATAAGTGTAAGAACACTTTACCGGTGGAAAAATGAATATTGGCAGATATGTCATGCCTTAAAAAAGGGTAAGGATGCAGCCGACAGAGAAATTGAGAATGCTCTGTTTAAGAGAGCAAAAGGTTATGATTATGAGGAAATACGAGAAGAAACCAAAGACGGAAAAGTTGTAAAAAGGATCGTAACAAAGAAACATATTCCAGGAGATACCACAGCACAAATATTCTGGTTAAAAAACCGAAAACCAGAATATTGGAATGGTGGTACTGGTTTTAGTGACGAAGGGACCGAAGTCAATATTTATATTCCGGACAATGAAAGAGGTGTAGGCGATGAAGAATAATAAACAGAATTATATTATTTTTGTGGATGTTCTCTCGGATGAAGTTAGATATTTATGCCGGCGAGCAGATGGCAGTTTGTACACCTGCATTGTGGCAACAGATGCAAACGGATTTTATGAGAAAGATGCAACGGATGTTTCGGAGATAGAAGCTCGGATATTTATATCTACAGCCTTTAATCGGGCAATGAACATAATTTGATATATGGCTACAGAGGGATATGAGCATATATATTATTCTATCTCTATTATCTAATCTCTAATATCTAGTAAAGAATCCTTGTAGAAACCCTAGAAGAAATTATGTAAGAAATCTTACACTGTATCAATATTGGAAGGAGGGAATATAGGTGGATTCAGTCGGAAGAAATGAACAAATTGTAAGCCAGATACAAAGCGTTGTCGGAGATCGACAAGAGCTATTAACAGAGTTATGGGTTTCAAACATGGGACTTGTTCAGAAAATTATACATCAGGCCACTGGCTTACAGCGGAATGTACATCGACAAGATTTTGAGGATCTGGAACAACAGGCATTTATAGGAATAATGGAAGCTGTGAGAAGATATGATCCTGCTGCCGGTGTAAAGTTTTTCACCTATGCCGAAAGCTATATCAGAAAATCGATATATAAATATTATGATAAAAATGGCCAGGCGTTGCGTCTTCCTGCATATATGCGAAAACGCATAAAAGAATATACGCAGGCAAAAGAAAATCTGAGAAGCAAAGGGCAATCGGCAACGATTGAAAACATTCAGAAAATATTATCGTGGTCTGATAATGCTATACGCTCTGTAGTTGAGACTATCCGGAAAATGGAAATGCAGAGTCTTGACAGTTATTTGAACGAAAGCGATAAGGATTCCGGAACTGTAATGGATATGATTGCAAGCTCGGAATGCGTATCGGATGATGCACTTGCAAATTCATATGCGGAAGAGTTGCACATAGAACTGCAGAAAGCACTTGCAGAGTTGTCAGAGCGTGAACAATTAGTTTTGAAGGCTCTATATTACCAGGGGTATAGTGAAAAAACGATTGCGGAATATATGGGATGTACAAGACAAAATATTTCACGGATTAAAACCGAAGCATTTAAGCAAATAAGAATTGGAAAATACAGAAATGCTCTCTTGTCGTTTTTATCAGTGTCTGCAGCTGAACGCGCAAGAAAGAAGATTGTGCAAGATTTCAATGAATTATCAGAGGATGAAAGGAATTTGTTGCTATGACAGCAGAAGAATTTGAACAGGTAAAAGAATGCGCCAGGTGTGCAGCAGTGGAACAAATACATGATTTTATAATTTTAATGGTTAAGGAAGGGAAAGAAGATTCACAGGACCAGGAACATGGATTTGCTGCGGAAGTAATAAGGGAAGCGTTAAACCGGTATAGGTTTGAATCAGCAGAAAGCACAATAAGAAAATATGTGGATTGGCTTGTTAGACGTCACGCGGAATTAAATCATGTGATGCAGCAGGATAATACATATAGTATTAGGCATAATGCAATGGTATTTGAATATATTGTGAAAAAGCCTATGTCTCATGTTCAGATAGAAAAGAAACTGGGGATAAGTGATGGAACATTTAAAAGATATATCGATACTTGTATTCGTGAGCTGGCAGATATTTTGTTTTTGAATTATATAAGCGATAACAGCGTGTAAAAGGTAAAAACAATAATTTCCCCATATAGTGCGAGATAAACGCTCCCTGCGGTCATATCGACGTTATATATAGATAATATAGATGGTAAGAAGTGGCGCAATTGATATTATGCATATAGAATTACCAAATGGTAAGAAAAACACTCGGACAAAACGAATCATCCGAGTGTATACCACTAAAGCAACTTATATTTTATTTGTTACGTTGGACACTTTTTCTAATACTCCAGGTTTGTCGTTTTCAATTAAATCAAGAAGAGTGGAAATATCTTCTCGAAGATGTTGAGCCATAGTAGCACAGGACGGAGTTCCTGGTGTTTGGGTAAGTTCATATATACGTCCTCGTTCAAGATCCGTCAGATGATTATTGATTTTGTTTAACTCTACACTGTAACGTTTTGATATATCCATAGCGAGCCTCCTATGTTTAGATTATTTTTCGGTATTAGTAACAGGATTTCTCAAATCTTCTATTGTTAAAATGACTTTTTGATCAGCATCAATATTAAAAGCAAGTTGGCAATTCACAAAGTCAGCAATTCTAATTAGTTCATCTGCTGAGAAACTGCCTCTAGCAAATTTATTTCGCATAGCCTGCTCGCTTATTCCAAATAACTGAGCAAGTTCTTTGTATTTTTTACCTTTTATATTCAATAGAGCCTTAATTTTGTCACTTACCACTGGTTGCACCTCCTTCTATGGATTGATGTTTATATTATAATCTTGATTAGAAATATTTGCAATTGAAAAAATATAGAATGTAATCAAAAAAGTGTAAAAATATTTGACAGCATAACAAGAATAGTGTAATATGTAATCATAAACGAAATGTTATAAATAAAAGCAAAGGAGTACGAACATGAAAGCAATCGAACAAATTTATGAGAATTATAAAGCAAGCCAAAATGAGGAAACCCCATATAGTGAAGAACAGAAAAGGGAATTTGATAAACTGTCTGTAACCCTTGATAAAGTATTTACGGGAGAAATCCAGGAAGATTATAGAAAGCAACAGCAGATTTTTGACAATAGTGTTGCTTTTGCCAGATCCTCAGAGAAAGCCGGGTTTATTTTAGGTTTCAAGCTGGCAATGGAGATTATGCAAGAATGCAAATAATTATCTGGGTGGGGCACACTGCCTCATCTGTTTGGAGGATGTGATTATATGGCGAAGCAAAAAGATAAAGGGCTGCCTACTGGCATAACATTGCGGAAAGACGGGCGGTATATGTGGCGTTTCAAGTATTCGGGTGTGACATATTCCGGATATAGCCGAAAACTTCCAGATGCAAAAAAAGCATTGAGAGATAAAAGATACGAGGTTGAGCACGGATTATACAGCAAAGAAAAGGCTATTTTGTTTGATGCATGGTTTGTGGAATGGCTGGATGTATACAAAAAAGCAGATTGCAAGGAATCAACTATAAATCTTTACAAGAATGTCTACAATCGGTATATAAAAAAGATATTCGGGAAAAAGCAGGTAAAAAATTTGAGAGCGGATATGATACAAAAATTTATTAACAAAGCAGCTACAGAACGATCAAAAACAGTTGCATCAACCATAAATTTTTTATTGTATGATTCTTTGAGGCAGGCGGCAAGAAATGGGATTATATCAAAGAACCCTATGGAAAATACCACACCGCCGAAATTCAAAGATAGTAAAAAGGGAAAAGCATTATCTGCAGATATAGAAAAGCAATTCCTGGAAGTTGCCAAAGAGAGTTATTATTATCCATTGTATCGTATGGCGAGCCTTACTGGTATGAGAATAGGGGAAGTCTTGGGGTTGCAATGGCAAGACGTGGATTTTGAGCATGGAGAAATCCATATTACACATACACTTTGCTATGTCCCTGGTAAGGGACAATACTTAGATACTCCAAAATCAAAGGCCAGCCGCCGAATCATACCAATGGAAAAAGGCAGTGAATTGTATGTACTTCTGAAAGAATGGAGAAGTAAACAACGTCTGCAGAAATTTAAAACTGGTAAGTATTGGCAACCACTGGAAGGAATGGAGAATATTGTATTTACGTCAAATCATGGAACACCACATTTTGATATGAACGTGAGAACGGATCAGAGAAAAATAGTTGCGGATATGAAGGAAGCAGGAGTTAAGATAGATACCTGCACTTTTCACACATTACGTCACTGTTTTGCTACCAGGTGCATAGAGAATGGCATGGACCCGAAAGTTTTACAAGCAATTCTCGGACACAGCACGTTTGCAATGACAATGGATCTTTATTGCGATGTGATGGAAGATACAAAGAGGAAAGAGCTTAATAAGATAATGGCGGTGTTGTGATAGAGAGAGGCAGCAGGTACATGAGGTGCTTGTGTGACCTCTCTTTTTATTTCTTGGATCATAAATATATGTTATACTATGAACGTGACACACCTTTTGACACACTTTTCAATAACATATGATGTAATGTGATGAAATATAAAATAGAGAAAAATGTGTATTTGGCACAACCAGAAATAAAGACAAAACAAGATGAAAAACAATTATTAAGTTTTATATTTTCCAGGTGTGTGATGAATTGTAGGAATAGTATTAATGTGTTTGAATATGATACGCAGATAGCATTGGAAAACAGGAAACTTTCATCGGACACGCTGACGGTTAATTTCCCTAATTCTGCGATTGTTTCTTTGCGGCATACTAAAAATACGCCGAAGGTTATGACAATAAGGGTGAATACGCCGGGAGGAGCGGTATCGTATATTGTACCGGGATTTCTTGATATGTCACGTAAAGTCATAGAAAATCTTGCCGTAAAATATGAAAATGTTGCGAAGGAAGTGTGCAGACAAATGGGTGGAAAAGTATTAAATTATGAAGCAAAAGATATTTTAAATCGTGGACGTGCAGAGGGCGAAGCAGAAGGAATTGCCCGGATGCAGCGTGCGGCGAAACTTTTGCGAATGGGAAAAAGTATTTCAGATGTAGCAGAACTAACGGAACTATCCGAAGAAACGGTTACGGAACTGGCACAGACTGTAGAAGGTTGATTATACGGCAGATAAAAATGATAGAAGACAAAAGGACCCGCCGGGTTGCGCATTCTTACAAAAGTAAGACTAGGCTTGGCGGGTTCTGTTACAAATCATATACGATTAATAAAGATATTTGTCAATCTTTTTTGAAATTAACTTTCCTTCTGAATCCGGATTTCTTCCGGGTAGCTAATCGCGCCCATGGTCGGCACGCGGTATAAAACTCCCTGATTGTCAAAATACTGGAAAAACGTATACTGTGAGGTGCAGTGGATATTGGTCAAATCGCCGTTCGCAATATATTCCACCTGCGTACCGTCGGCATTCATGCGGTATAGACCCGGATTATCATCGCCCTCCAGCTGGAAGAAAATTTTACTGCCATACAGGTTATAATTAATCACCTTGCAGTTTTCTTTTCCGTAAAGCAGTTCAACCGTCTTTGTATTCTTATTGACACGCACCAGTGAATATCCCTTGGAAATATCAATGTAGTAAACATAATTCCCCTCGGAATCCGGTAAATATGAATTCGCATCGTAATACAGGGAAATGGAATCGTCCTTCGGGTCGAGCGTGCTGATAACATTTTTCTTATCTGTATTGGAAAAATAAATTTTACCCTCACTGACACAGGAAGGATTGTAAGGCGTGTTTGAAACCAGTTTATCATTTTCGCCGTCAATGTCCATGCGGTGTAAGGTAATGCCGACATCGCTTTCGTAGTGCTGGTAATACAGATAATTGCCGCACAGACTGACAGAGCCGGTCAGATGATTGTAAAGCATTGTCGAATTCTGCCCTTCCAAATCCGTCTGATAAATGCCGAATAACTGACCGCGCAGAATCGTACCAATCATTTCTTTGGAAAAATTGTTCTTTACATAATAAATTTTATCATTGTAAATGTTTAACGATGCCACGCTGTCGGAGTTGAGCATACGGGCATTACTGCAATCGGAATCCATGACGTAGAGATAATTGTGGTCGTATGGATTGGCAAAATAAATTTTATTGTTGTACTCGCAAAATAATCCGCCGTTCATTAAATTTCCGGCAGTATTTCCGGCGGCATCGGCGCTGTTCGTCTGCTTTTTCTTTGGCATTGCGTGAACAACCACTGCCACAAGAATCAGGACAATAACAACAGCCGGAATGATAAATTTCACACTACGTTTCAGTTTCATAAAAAGCCTCATTTCCTAAAATCATAATTATAAAGAATTATATCACAAATCATAGTGCGATACAAAAGAAATTATGGTATAATGTGCGTAAGCAATGAGCCGTGCCGGACGGAAGGATAGAAAAGAACTGTGCTTGCACAGAGTTCTTTTCTGGACTTTCGGACGATAGGGCGAATGCCCGACAGTGAGTGAAAAAGTGTCAGAGCAAAGCGGAAATGAGGATTAAAATGTTAGATTTAGGTGAAATCAGGGGAAAAATAGACGGAATTGATAAACAGCTTGTATCATTATTTGAAGAACGAATGGCACTTTGTCATTCAGTAGCGGAATATAAAATTTCTACCGGCAAGAAAGTGCTGGATACGGAAAGAGAAAATGCAAAACTGGCGGCAATCACAAAAATGGTTCAGAACCCGGAAAATGTCCATGCAATCAATGATTTATTTTCACAGATTATGGCAAATTCCAGAAAAATGCAGTACCGTTTATTAGAAGAAAACGGTCAGACATTACGAGAGCCGTACGAAGCTGTGGACGAAGTGGACAAGGCCAACTGCAAGGTCGTTTATCAGGGTGTTCCGGGGGCATACAGCTATATTGCCATGAAGCGTTACTTTGGTGAAAATGTAGAAAATTTTCATGTGCCGACATGGCGCGATGCCATGGAAGCAGTTAAAATGGGCAAGGCAGATTATGCGGTGCTTCCGATTGAAAATTCAACAGCCGGTATCGTAGCAGGTGTTTATGATTTATTGCAGGAATATAATAACTATATTATTGCAGAAACTTATATCAAGGTAGAACATGCACTGCTTGGTCTTCCGGGTACGGATTTGGACAAAGTAACAACTGTTTATTCCCACCCGCAGGGCTTAATGCAGTGTGAGGGATTTTTGGAACAGCACAAGGACTGGAATCAGATTAGTCAGGCAAATACAGCGCAGAGCGCCCAGAAGGTGCTTTTGGAAAAGAATCCGTCCCATGTTGCCATTGCAAGTGAAGAAGCGGCACAGGTATACGGACTGGAAGTGTTAAAGCATAAAATTAATGATTTGGACAACAATACGACCCGTTTTGTCATTGTTACGAATACAAGAAAATTTGTAAAAAATGCGAAGAAGATGAGCATTGTATTTGAAACGGCAAACGAAGCCGGAACACTCTACAACCTGTTAAGCCACATCATTTACAACGGACTTAACATGAACAAAATTGAATCACGCCCGATTGAAGGCAGAGAGTGGGAGTTCCGCTTTTTCGTAGACTTTGAAGGCAATATTGATGACCCGCGGGTTATTAACGCACTGCGTGGCATTGAGGAGGAATCCAAAAAGATAAAGCTGCTGGGAAATTACTAATTTCCCGGCGGGATATCCGTATAGAATGTGATTTTAAAGAGGGGGAAAGTCTATGAATATAGCTATATGTGATGATGATATAGAATTTTGCACCACATTAAAGCGACAGTTGACAGACTGTCTTCAATATAACGATATTATTGATATTTATTATAGTGGGGAAATGTTTCTTGCAGGCTGTAAAAAATGTAATTATGATGCCGTTTTTCTGGATTTGTATATGGGTGGAATGACGGGATTTGAAACAGCAGAAAAGCTGGCTCATTGTGGAAAGGAAACGAATATTATTTTTCTTACCTCAAATGATTTAATGGTATATGACAGCTTTGAATATCAGCCGTTCTATTTTTTAAGGAAGGCACAGTATCAACAGGTACTTCCGAAGGTAATCAGTAAATTAAAAGGAAAATTAAAACAAAATGGAATCGTACAATTTGATATATATGGCAGTAGTGAAAGTATAGCAGTTTCCAGTATCATATATATTCAAAGCGATAATCACTATATTATAATCCACACAAACAAATATGATTATGAAATCAGAAATACGCTGTCCCAAATGGAAAAACAGCTTTTGTCATATGATTTTGTAAAAATACATAAAAAATATATTGTAAACTTAAAGTATATAAAAAGAATTCATATAGCGGAAGAAAAAATACTTTTAGATAATGGAGTAGAATTGGAAATTAGCAGAAGGAATAAGACTAATGTATTGAAAAAATATAAGGAATATAAAAGAACGATGGTGAAGGTATGATATGGGGATATGGAAGTGATAAATTTTTAGTAAATGGACTAGGAAGTATTTTTATCAGTTTGTTAATGTTAGAACAGATGCATACACTTTTAGCAGTTCCGTCACAAAAAGACAGAGAAAACAGATATATAGCAATGGGGGTTGCTGTGATAGGAATTACGGTATTTATGCAGTTTTTCTGGATAAATGAGTATTCTGTGTGGTGGAATATTCCGGCACAATGGGTTATGTTAAGTATATATGGAATTATTGGAGAAAAAGCAAAAGGGTATGTGGCAGTTAGCAAAGCGACAGTTGTAATAACGTTTTTTAGTATTGCCGTTATATTAACAAATGGAATAGTATCTACGATATTAATAAAAATATATATGGTGAATTTGTCAGTTATATATTTTTTTGTAGCATTGTTAAGTATGTGGGGAATAAAAAAAATATCCGGATTATCTAATACAGCAGAGAAGGTATTGCTTGTAGTTGTTGTCATTATATCAGTAGGAATAGTGTATTTGCTGCTGTTTACGACAGCAAGCAGAATGTATAGTGTAGTAGGCATTGTATTAATTGATAGTATACTAATTTATCTTTTTTTGCGGACAAAAGAAGAACAACAAAGAGAACAATACTATATGCAGCAGGAACGAAAACGGCAGCAGCAGGAATTATATATGCGCGGTATTCATGAAATTGATGAGCAGATAAAAAAAACAAGGCATGATTTAAAAAAGCACTTGCAGAGCCTGAATGGGTATCTTTACAGTGAAATACCGGATATTGAGGGAATGCGTCGTTATTTAGCAGAATATACGCAAAGAACACTTATATTGGGAGATATGGTTTATACAGATAGTATTGTTGTCAATACTATCCTAAATGCAAAATTGATGTTTTGCAGGGAAAAAGGAATACAGACAGAGGTATATGTATGCCGGAAGTTAAAACAGATATCCGAAGTAGATATGTGTAGTATATTGGGAAATGCACTGGACAACGCTATAGAAGCGCAGCTTAAACTTCCTGTAAATGACAGGATTATTGGAATCAGCATTCAAAGTGATGAAGATGTACTGGATATCGTGATTAAAAATGCGATTGCAGAATCAGTCCTGCAACATCAGGGATTGGAATACACAAGTAAAAAAAGCAGTAGGCACGGATATGGCATAAAAATTATAAAGGAAACGGTACAGCAGCTGGATGGAACACTAGATTTTTATGAAAAAGACAGTTTTTTTTATTGTGAGATTATATTGTAAAAAAATGACCGCTTACGTCAAAATAACGACCGTTTACGACAGAGGGGATTGTAATACATATTTAGATTATGTATGATTGACAAGAAGTATTTGATTAATAATAGGAGCAAGACATGAAGAAAAAAATTATGGTTATAGTAATTGTTGTTATTATTGTAATAATACTGTTTTATTTTAAATCTAGGAAACTGAATTCGCTGTATGCAGGAAATATTTCGGATATTGAGCAAGTGAGTATTGTATCCGGCGGAACGGGAGATATTGCGGTAGTTAGAAATGCTGAGGATATAGAAAGGCTTGTACAATATTTTGGGGAGTACAAATTACAACCGGATTATTTTTATAGTGATTCTAAAACGGGCTGGAGTTACGGGATAAAATTTGAATGGGAAAATAAACAAACATTCATTACCTGCATAGACACCAACCGGGTTAAGGTAGATAACAAAGTCTATAAAGTGAAAAACGGTGACTCAATGGAAAATTCATTAAAAGAATTATTTGATGAATTGAGTGAGTAGTTATTGAATTTCTGAATGGAGGGAAAGCATATGAAAACAATGAAACGAATCATTCCGTTCACCATACTCATTTTGGCAGCAGTCATATTGTTTGTGGTGTGGTTCCGGGCATATGTTCCGGTAAAAAGCGAAGCATTTCACACAGACGGAAGCAAAATCGAATTTGGAGAAAATACCGCATATGAAATCGGTGCAAATTCATATGGACGTCCGGTATTCAAAAATCCGTCAAAAGCCATGAAACAGTTCAAAAAGGATTATGCTTTGGGACTGGATTATATGGAAAATGTAAGGGGCTTACCTCAATTTAGCAGTAAATATAAAGTATTAACATGGTATGCATGGCACTGCTGGCAGGTAGAAGTTGTCGAAGACATTGAGAATAAAGAGGAAGTAAAAGAGCAGTTAAGAGCGATTTCGGAGTTTGCCAATTTTTATATCAACAGTAAAATGCAGCACTATAATCCGTTTTAGACAAGATGTTTGCTTCCGGGCGAAAGCAAACATCTATGATGGCAGATGAGAAATTGCCTGTGCGATTTCTCATCGCCTCTTCGCAACAAGCTGCTCAGAATAGGGAAGAATATGAAAAAAATCAGTTGCATCATCGTTACGGTAATATTGCTTCTGTGTGTAACCGCCGGGTGCAGTAAGCCGGAAGGTACGAGAAAACTTTCGGATATTGTCAGTGAAAAAGTGCAGGATATCGCAGTTGTGAATATTATCAGCGGGAACACCGGTGAAATAAAAAGTTATAAAGAAGCCGATGATATTGATAAGATTACAGCGTATATGCAGAATGTGATGTGTACGAAAAGTTCACCGGCATCTGCGAGCGGCTGGAGTTACGCATTTGAAATCACGGGAACGGACGGTACATCGGTAAAGGTTATTTTTGCAGGCACGAACAGCAGCATTGACAAAGAAAAGTATGCACTGCAATATTCGGATTTGAATGAATTTATAGCAGGTTTGTAAAAATATAAGACAAAGTATAAAATAAAAAACATTGCATTTCCGAAAAAAATAGTGTATCTTAATAGTAGCTGCTGTACGACTGGCGGAAAATGCAGGAAGATGTAAGAACCATTTTCCTGTATGTGGGATTACCCACAGGGAGTACAGATTTTGTAGATAAGCCGACCGCCTGGGCGACCATTAAAGCTTGGTTACTCAGGGGCCGGCTTATATTATTTTTACGAAGATTTATGCCATAGAGGTGCAAATCTTCAATCGAAAAACTACAGTGCTGCATAGGCAGTGGAAAGAGAGGATTGTATGGAAATGCAGATGTTGGAAAAGGAACTGTCAGGCTGTGATTATCCGGGCAGAGGAATTGTGATTGGTAAGTCAGAGGACGGAAAGAAAGCGGTAACAGCTTACTTTATCATGGGCAGAAGCGAAAACAGCCGCAACCGTGTATTTGTAGAAGACGGTGAAGGAATCCGCACACAGGCATTTGACCCGTCAAAATTAAGTGACCCAAGTCTGATTATCTATGCGCCGGTACGTGTTTTAGGAAATGATACGATTGTAACAAACGGCGACCAGACCGATACGGTATATGACTTAATGAAACAGGGAAAGACATTTGAAGAAGCATTAAGAACAAGAGAATTTGAACCGGACGGACCAAACTACACACCGAGAATTTCAGGCATTATGCACATTGAAAATGGTACATTTGACTATGCAATGTCGATTTTAAAGAGCAACAACGGTAATCCGGCAGCCTGCAACCGCTATACATTTGATTATAGAAATCCTGTAGCGGGCGAAGGACGTTTTATCCATACTTATATGAAAGATGCCAATCCGCTTCCGAGTTTTGAAGGCGAGCCGACATGGGTTCGGATTTCAGGTGATATTGACACATTTACAAATATGATCTGGAACAACTTAAATGAAGACAACAAGGTATCTTTATTCGTCCGTTTCATCGACATTGAAACCGGAAAGTACGAAACAAGAATTATCAATAAAAATAAATAAGTCAGATTCCGCAGAAGCGGCAAGGAGGAAAAAATGAACGAATTTCAGTTAAAATACGGCTGTAACCCAAATCAGAAGCCGTCTAGAATCTTTATGGCAGACGGCAGTGAACTTCCGGTAGAAATCTTAAACGGCAGACCGGGATATATCAATTTCTTAGATGCTTTCAACGGCTGGCAGCTTGTAAAGGAATTAAAAGAAGCAACAGGACTGCCTGCGGCAACCTCTTTTAAGCATGTATCTCCGGCTGGTGCGGCAGTAGGCATTGCTTTAACAGAAGTTGAAAAGAAGATTTACTGGGTAGATGAAGCAATTGGAGAACTTTCACCGCTTGCATGCGCATATGCAAGAGCAAGAGGTGCAGACAGAATGTCCTCTTTCGGCGATTTCATTTCTCTTTCAGACGTGTGTGACGTGACAACCGCGAAGCTGATTCAGCACGAAGTTTCAGACGGTATCATCGCACCGGGTTATGATGAAGAAGCACTGGCGATTTTAAAAGCAAAGAAAAAGGGCAACTATAACATTATCAAGATTAATGCGGATTACAAGCCGGAACCAATCGAGAGAAAGCAGGTATTCGGTGTTACATTTGAACAGGGCAGAAATGAATTTAAGATTAACAAGGAACTGCTTGAAAATATTGTAACAGACAATAAGGAAATTCCTGAATTCGCAAAGATTGATCTGATGATTGCACTTATCACGTTAAAGTATACACAGTCCAATTCTGTATGCTATGCAAAAGGCGGACAGGCAATCGGTATCGGTGCGGGACAGCAGTCCAGAATCCATTGTACACGTCTTGCAGGCTCTAAGGCAGACAACTGGTTCTTACGTCAGAATCCAAAGGTATTAAACCTTCCGTTTAAGGAAAATGTAGGACGTGCCGACAGAGATAATGCGATTGATTTATATATTGGCGAAGATTACATGGATATTTTGGCAGATGGCGAATGGGAAAGAGTATTTACAGAAAAGCCGGAAGTATTTACAAAGGAAGAAAAGCGCGCATGGCTTGATAAGAATACAGATGTGGCATTAGGCTCAGATGCATTCTTCCCATTTGGCGATAACATTGAAAGAGCATACAAGAGCGGTGTAAAATATATTGCACAGCCGGGCGGTTCAATCCGTGATGACAATGTAATTGAAGCCTGCAACAAGCACAACATTGCAATGTGCTTTACAGGCATGAGATTATTCCATCACTAAGAACAGCACCCGGAAAGGGCAGTGGAATGGAGATGAACGGAAAATGGATATTAAATGTATAGCATTAGACCTCGACAGGACAACGTTAAATGCACAAGGGAAGCTTTCAAAGGCAAATGAAGAAGCAATCCGTAAGGCGGTTGCAAAGGGAATTCATGTGTGTATTGCCAGCGGAAGGGCATTTGACACACTGCCGCAGGACGTTGTTTCCATTCCGGGCATTGAATATGCGATAACGAGTAACGGAGCTGCTGTATACAGAATACAGGACAAGCAGTGTCTGCGTTCCTATGTGCTGACGGAGCAGTCTGTAAAAAAGATTCTGGAACTGACAAAGGATTTTCCTGTTACGTATGAGGGATTTATCCGCGGCACTGCATATGCGGCAAAAGAATATATTGAAGACCCGGTAAAATTCGGAGCAACAGAGCATGCCGTGGCATATGTGCAGTCTACCAGACATTTGCAGGACGATATTGTTTCATTTTTAAAGCAGCATGATGATGAACTTGACAGCATGGACATTGTGGTAAAAGATGAAGCACAGAAGCAAAAGGTCATCGAAGTTTTAAAGGCAGAGGTGGAGGATATTTATATCACCAGTTCAATCAGCCAGCTTGTGGAAATTTCATATAAGGATGCAGGAAAACGTTCCGGTGTGAAATTTATTACAGAATATCTGGGATTAAATCCAAAGCAGGTTGCGGCATTCGGCGATGCAGACAATGATATTGATATGCTGGAATATGCAGGCTGCGGCATTGCTATGGAAAATGCGTCCAATGGACTGCTTGCGGTGGCAGACGTGGTGACACTGCACCATGACAGGGACGGCGTTGCCTATGCTTTGAAAAATATTTTGAAGTGTATAGATTAAAGATAAGGGATAAAAGAACAGCACCGGAGAGAAAAGCGGCAGATGCAGATATGCGCTAAGGAGTTTCCGGTGCTGTTTTTGAATTAAAAAAGTGTTATCTGCGGTGCTTTTTGATTTCATCCAATAAAGAGTATGGCACGAATAAATGTCCCCTGCCAATACCCAGTTCAATGTGCGGTTTGTTGGCACCGTGATAGTCCGAACCACCGGAAAGAATGAGTCCGCGTTCACCGGCAAGTTTTTTCATCTGGATTTCCTCACCGGCAGTATAGGTGGAATAGATGGCTTCCAGTCCGATAATGCCCGAATCGCAGAGGTAGTCCATAAGCTTATTCATCGGTTCTTTTCCGAGGTGGTATAAAACAGGGTGTGCAAGGATTGGAACACCGCCCGCATTTTTTATCAGGCGGATAGCTTCGGCGCAGGGCATTTTTTTACGCGGCACATAGCACGGACCGTTTGAACCGATATAACGGTCAAAGGCTTCGTTACGGCTTTTTATATAGCCTTTTTTAAGCAGGTAATCCGCAAAATGCGCCCGCGTAATGACGGCATCGGCATATTCCTTTTCCATATCACTGTAATCAATCGGAATGCCAAGCTGTGTGAATTTTTCACACATGGTAATGTTGCGGTTACGGCGGACATCACGCAGACTTTCCAGTTCTTTTTGGAAGGTTTTGTCCGTATAATCAATAAAAAGGCCGACAATGTGGATTTCCTTTTCGTCCCAGAACGTACTTAATTCAACACCGGGAACAAGCTCTAGGTTTTGTTCGCTGGCAGCCTGTACGGCTTCGGGAATCCCTTCAATGGTATCGTGGTCGGTCAGCGCCATGGCGGCAAGGTGAAACTGCTTTGCACGGCTGACAAGTTCAGAAGGTGTCAGCGTTCCGTCCGAAAAGGTTGAGTGTACATGTAAATCTATCGCGTCCATAAAAGTCCTCCTTTAAGTGCAATTTTGCACAATTTTATAATTTTTTCATTGTAATTATATTATTTTTAGTTTAAAATGTAAATTAATTGCAGAAAAAAATTTAATGTAATTTAAAAAGCTGTTTTATCCAGCGGAATGCGAGGCAAAATGAGAAAGAAATCCCATGTTTCATTGTCAAGATATTTATTGAACAATATTGACAGCGAGTTACTTGAAAATCACAGAAAGGCATTTATTGTCGGAAGTGTGCTTCCGGACTGCAAGCCTTCGTTTGTAACTACGAAACATAATATGGAAGAAACCTTTGATATGGTGTGTGAATTTATCAGAAAGCTCACCGTGAATTCAGATGATTATAAAAAAATATCGACAGCCTATTGCCGGAAGCTGGGGGAGGTGACCCACTATCTGGCAGATTATTTTACATTTCCACATAATTGTGTATTTACAGGTTCTATCAGGGAGCATTGTATCTATGAAAAAAAGCTGAAATTTGCATTAAGAAATTACATACGCAGTGGAGAAATTAATGTAAACAGCACGGTTGTGAAGCGTTTTACAACGCCGCAGCAGCTGTGTGACTATGTAATCCAGATTCACCAGCAGTATTTAAAGTGCAATAAAACGGTGGAATCGGATTGCAGATATATCGTGGCACTGTGCCATGTTGCAGTTGCAGGAATTTTAAATCTGCTAGAACACTACAGAAATTCGAATCCGGTGTCTGCGGTAGCAGCGGCTTAAAGTCATCAATACTGAAAACCTTTCAGAGAGGAGCGGAGATTGTTATGGAAGACAGACAGATTGTAATCGGCGGATTTTACAGGCATTTTAAGGATAAATTATATCAGGTCAGATGTATTGCGTATCACTCCGAAACCAAAGAAAAAATGGTTGTGTATCAGGCGTTGTACGGCGATTATGCGGTATATGTAAGACCTTATGAGATGTTTATGAGTGAAGTTGACCACGAAAAATATCCGGAAGTTACACAGAAATACCGGTTTGAACAGGTAAATCCGGTGGAAGAACCGGCACAGCGGGAAGTGGCAAAAGCTTTAGAGAAAGCACAGGAAGTACAGCCACAAACTGCCGGTGCGGAAAAACTGCCGGATACGCAGGAAAATTCAGAACTGGAACCTGTAGAATCAATAGAATTGGAAGAACTGTCACAGGAGGGAGGCGTAAATCCGTATCTGTTGCTGTTTCTGGACGCGGAAAGCTACACGGAAAAATTAAATGTGCTTTCGCTGTGCAAGGACAAATTAGACGATTCGGTGATTAACGCAATGGCAGCTTCTATGGAGATTGAGGTCCCGGACGGACCGATTGAAAAACGGTATGCATCACTTCGGGACTGTATCAGGACACATGTCCGTTACGAGGGAACGAGGTTAAGATAGCATTATGCCTTTATGACAATGGCGGAAAAGGAGGTTACACATATTGGAGGCAAAGGACTTTTCAGCAGTAACGCCGGAGATTGAAGCTCTGGCAGCAAAATCAAGGGAGAATAACAGAATTGATATTTCCCTGTATGACAAATACGAGGTAAAGAGGGGACTTCGCGATCTGAACGGTAAGGGCGTATTAACCGGACTGACAGAGATTTCGGAAGTCAAGGCATCGGAAGTGGACGAAAACGGTGTGTCCCACCCATGCGACGGTAAGCTTTATTACAGAGGACACGATGTAGAAAAGCTGATTGAAGGATTTACAAAGGATAAGCGTTTTGGATTTGAAGAAGTAACGTATCTGCTGCTTTTCGGTGAACTGCCGGATAAGAAGCAGCTGGCGGATTTTAATGAACTTTTAGGAAATTACAGATGTATTCCGCCGAATTTTGTACGGGATATTATTATGAAAAAGCCAAGCCGCGATATTATGAATGCGGTGGCACGAAGCGTGCTTATGCTTTATGCATATGACGACAAGGCAGACGATACCAGTGTGCCGAATGTTGTCAGACAGTCATTACAGCTGATTTCAGAACTGCCGCTTCTGGCAGTATACAGCTATCAGGCATACCGGCATTTTCATGTGGGTGGCAGTCTGATTATCCACGAACCGGACCCGAAGCTTTCAACTGCGGAAAATATTCTGCATTTATTAAGGGCGGACGGCAAATATACATCGTTAGAAGCAGAGATTCTGGATATTGCACTGGTACTGCATGCAGAACACGGCGGCGGTAATAACTCTACATTTACAAACCACGTTGTAACATCATCCGGAACAGATACGTATTCAACGGTTGTATCTTCACTGGCATCCTTAAAAGGTCCTCGTCACGGCGGTGCAAATATCAAGGTCAGCCAGATGTTTGAAGATATCAAAGCCCATGTAAAAGACTGGGATAATGAAGAAGAACTCACCGCATATTTAGATGACATTCTTCATAAAAAAGCATTTGACCATACCGGACTGGTATATGGAATGGGACATGCGGTTTATTCTTTATCCGACCCTAGAGCGAGAGTGTTCAAGGGCTTCGTAGAAGAACTTTCTGTAGCAAAGAACAGAGAGAAAGAGTTTAAACTCATGTCTGATGTTGAACGGATTGCGGCAGAATTAATTGCAAAGGAACGCAAAATCTATAAGGGCGTCAGCGCCAATGTCGATTTTTACAGCGGTTTTGTATACAGTATGCTGGGACTTCCGCAGGAACTTTTTACACCGATATTTGCAGTGGCAAGAATTTCAGGATGGAGTGCGCACAGAATTGAAGAATTAATCAATTGTGGCAAGATTATCCGTCCGGCATACCGCAATGTCTGTGACCATAAAGAATATGTACCGTTAGACCAGCGGTAGTAAAAAGCACGTTATCTCCTTTAAAATGCAGATTGCATACAGGCAGGTAACGTGCTATATTTATATAGATAAAGACTTAGAAGCTGCCTTTTTTGGCAGATAGGAGGATTGTTGTGAATATTGTAGTATTAGCTGGCGGAACCAGTACGGAAAGAGATGTTTCCATTATGACAAGTATGATGGTGTGCGGTTCGTTAAGAAGAAACGGACATCATGCCAATATGATAGATGTATTTACAGGTTCGGGGAAATATAAGCACAGCAGTGAATTTTTCCAGGAAGACAATGATTTAAAAAAGCTGGCAGACAGCATGAAAGAGCAGTCAGCCGGTATTGCAAAGCTGGTTGAAGAAAGAGAACGCATCGGCGGCGGATTTTTCGGACCGGGTGTACTCGAACTGTGTCAGGCAGCAGATATCGTTTATATCGGACTGCACGGTGCGAACGGCGAAGACGGTAAGATTCAGGCTGCGTTTGATTTGATGGGTATTAAATATACAGGAACAGGATACTTAAGCAGCGCCATTTCCATGAGCAAGGAACTGACTAAAAAGGTACTGGTATCCGAAGGTGTTCCGATGCCAAAGGGCATTTCTTTAAAGAAAGGACATAAGATAGAATATGTTCCGTATCCGTGTGTTGTAAAGCCGTGCTGCGGCGGTTCAAGTGTAGGTGTATCCATTGCAAATAACGAAGAAGAATTCCGTGCCGCAGTGGAAGAAGCTTTCCGCTATGAAGATAACATTTTGGTTGAAGAATATGTAAAGGGCAGGGAATTTTCAGTAGCGGTTCTTGACGGAGAAGCACTGCCGGTTATTGAAATTGAACCGTTAGAAGGCTTTTATGACTACAAGAATAAGTACAATGGCGCAACAAAGGAAACGTGTCCGGCAAATCTTCCGGCAGATGTAGCGCAGAAAATGCAGCGCTGGGCAGTTAAAGCGTGTCAGGCAGTCGGTATTGAAACATGCGGCAGAGTGGATATGTTGTTAAATGAAGACGAAGACATTTTCTGTCTGGAAATCAACACGCTTCCGGGCATGACAGAAACCAGTCTGATTCCGCAGGAAGCGGCAGCAGTCGGCATGTCTTATGACCAGCTGACACAAAAAATTGTAGAAATCTCTATGAATAAATATAATAAATAGTGCAGGAGAGTACCATGAAGGGAATGACTTTGGAAGCTGTTGCAAAAGCCTGTGATGGAATATATCATGGCAGTGACGGCGACAAAATAAAAGAAGTTTCAGCTATTACAACAGACAGCAGGCAGATACAGCCACAGGGAATGTTTATTGCGATTAAGGGTGCAAGAAGTGACGGGCATGCTTATATTGATTCCTGTTATGAAAAAGGAGCGCTCTGCTGTATTTCCGAGCAGGAGCTTCCGGGAGAGAAAAGACCGTACATTCAGGTAGAATCCTCACTTCAGGCATTAAAAGACATTGCGCAGTTATACCGCGCCAATCTGGATATCAAAGTGGTCGGTATTACGGGAAGTGTCGGAAAGACCAGTACAAAGGAAACGATTGCAGCAGTTCTTTCACAGAAGTACAAAGTATTAAAGACACAGGGCAACTTCAATAATGAAATCGGACTGCCGCTTACCATTTTCAGACTGACGGAGGAAGATGAAATCGCTGTTTTGGAAATGGGTATCAGTGATTTCGGTGAAATGACCCGTCTGACAAAGATTGCACAGCCGGACATTTGTGTCATTACCAATATCGGCTTGTGTCATTTGGAAAATTTAAAGAGCCGTGACGGCATTTTAAAGGCAAAAACAGAGATTTTTAAATCCATGAATCCGGATGGCACGGTTATTTTAAACGGAGATGACGATAAGCTCATTACAATCTCAGAAGTTTACGGCAAAAAGCCGGTATTTTTCGGTATTAAAAATACAGCGGGAATCTATGCGGATCATATTGAAAATTTAGGACTGGAAGGCGTCCGCTGCCGGATTCATATGGCAGCAGATAATGCTGTTCAGACGGAGAATCAGACTGAAAATGCGGCAGAAGATTTTACTGTGCAGATTCCGGTTGCGGGAGAGCATATGGTGTATAATGCCATGGCAGCAGCGGCAGTCGGTGAGGCACTCGGACTGACCGCAGAGCAGATAAAAACAGGCATTGAGGGCATGGAAACGATTGCCGGACGAAATCATATTATCCGGGAAAACGGATTTCTGATTTTAGATGACTGCTATAATGCAAATCCGGTTTCTATGAAAGCGTCTGTTGATGTGCTGGATACGGCAAAGGGGCGCAAGGTCTGCATTTTAGGTGATATGTTTGAACTGGGTGAAAATGAAAAGCAGCTCCACTACGAAGTCGGCAGTTATCTGGCACAAAAGCAGATGGATGTTTTGCTGACGGTAGGTGCGCTGTCAACGTCGATTGCGCAGGGTGCCAAAGATTACCGGAAGAATCATGCCGGTGCGTATCCATGCAGTGTGCATACATTTACAACAAAAGAGGAACTTATTGCACAATTGCCTGCACTTTTAAAGCAGGGGGACAATATTTTGGTAAAAGCATCCCATGCAATGGAGTTTCCAAAGGTGATTGAAGCAATTACAGAAATGACACAGGAATAATTGATTATTTGTGTTGCGGGCATGACAAAAAACTCTTATCGCAGAAGGAAATTAAATTCAATCTGAGATTCTTTTGATATTGTAATGCCTGCGGATTGGAGGAAGAACACATGAAAAAAATGAAAAAATTAAGCGCGCTGATGCTCGTATTGGTATTATCTTTATCCTTTGTGGCATGCGGCGGCAGCAAATCCATTACAGGTACATGGACTGTAGACGGAACGGATGCCGATATTTCAAAGCTTGAATTAAAGGACGACGGAACGGGAAGTATCAGCCTTGGTGACAGCATTTCTTTAAATATTACGTATACGACAGAAAAAGATAAGCTGACAATTACCATGTCTTATCTGGGACAGACAGAATCCGATGAGTATACATATACGTTAAAGAAGGGCAAGCTGACATTAACAGACAGCAGCCAGACACAGATTACATTTGTAAAGCAGTAAATAAAAAAGATACCGGGTATATCACACAGATGTTTACTTTCGAGTAAAAGCAAACATCTGTGATGGCAGATGAGAAATCGCATGCGCGAATTTCTCATCGCCTCTTCGCAACAAGTTGCTCAGAAATGAGAAGCAGCAGGATTTTATATACCGGGTATCTTTTTAGTTATTGGAATTTTTAAATATTTTTTATATTAGGGGTTTACAAAATCTATTTTATATGGTATTCTTAATTACGTAATAGATATCTATTATATTTATTTTATTTTATTCGGATAAATTCTAGTTTTAAGTCATTCCAAAGGGATACATTCCCAGTCGGAAAATTATCACATTTTAACAACTCAGAAGAAAGAGAGGTATTTTAGATGCACGATATTATTGAACATTACGGGAAGGTCATTGTGGCGCTTGCAGGAGTTCTTGCGGCTGTTTTGCTGACGGTTGCGGTTGTAAAGATTGTGAATACCAAGACGACAACGGCGGTAGATAACATTTCTTATGAACAGCAGATTCAGGATGCCATCAGCGGAGAGGGGAGTAAAGAATAGGGATTGGAAAAAGAACAGGGATTAAAAGGATACATCCGGCAGAATCGTGCAGAACTGTTTCGGGAAATAGAAGACCTGATACAGAATGAAGATGTTACGGATATTGAGTGGGACGGTTATTATCTGTGGGTTACAGATTTAAAGAAAGGCTGTTACTGCCATAATATCCGGTTAAATGAGGAATATGTGGATAATCTTGCAATCCGGCTTGCCAACATTATGAAAGTGCCGTTTAACAGGGCATATCCGATATTGGAGGCCAATACGGAAGATTTGCGCATATCCATCTGGCATGAATCCCGCTGTACCAAAAAGAGTATGGCAATCCGTAAAATCCCGACAAGGCTGAGATTCCGCCATCAGGATATTGTACAGGCTGGTTATGCGCCGGAGACGCTGATTAATCTGCTTGAAAATTGTGTGACTGCACACTGCAATATTGTGATTGGCGGGCAGCCGCACGCCGGAAAGACGGAATTGCTCAAATATTTGTCCACATTTATTCCGGCAAATGAAAAGGTCGGTGTGTATGAAGACAATCAGGAAATCCATTATCGTAAAATTAATCCGGGGAAAAAATGTGCGGAGTTTTTTGTGGATGAGAAGTTTTCATATTCACAGATTATCAGAGCGGGACTGCGGCATAATATTGACTGGACACTTTTGTCGGAGTCGAGAGGACCGGAGGTGCTGGATTTGTTAAACAGCCTGTCAACGGGGGCAAGCTGTATGACAACGATACATCTGGACGATGTGCGGGGGCTGCCGGACAGAATGTATAATATGCTGGGCTCGTGTGATATTACAGAACGCTTCATCAATAACATTTACAAATATATTGATGTCGGGGTGCTGGTTGAGTGCGATGCAAAGGAAAGGCGGCGGATTACACAGATGGCATTTTACGACAATGAGGGCGGCAGGAATACCTGTACGGTGTTATATGACAGAGAAGGGAAAACACCGCAGCAGATACCGGAAGCCTATCAGCGCCGTTTTCTGCGGTATGGGATTGAGAATCCGTATCAGACAGCATGAGTTTTTGTGCAAGAGGGGAATAATCAGGGGAGGAAGCATGAAAAAAATTAAATATAGAAATGTAAGGCAGTATTTTTCTTATCGGAGAATACAGCAGAAAGCAGGGGAGAGCGGAGCTACCTGTACACCACAGGGGTATGCAGGCATATTTGGGGCAGTAATGGTCATAACCGTCCTTACAGGGTGGTTTTACAGATTACAGCCGATATGGATTTTTATGGTGATGGCAGCGGGAATACTTTGTATTCCCGCGGTGACCGCCGCGTATTTTTCAGGGAAAGAAAAGAAAAAGAAATTTCACGATGTAGATGTATATATTCATCAGATGATTTATTCATTTGAACGACAGCCCAAAATTCTTACGGCACTTGAAGATACGCTGAAAGTCACGGATCATAAAATGAAAAATTGTATCATTGCGGCAATACAGGAAATGCAGTATGGGACAACAAAAGATGTGTATCGCATGGCACTTAAAAACATTGAAAAAGAATATGCGTGTTCAAGAATTACAACACTGCATACTTTTTTAACACAGGTGGAAGAAAAAGGCGGGGAGTATAAAAGTTCACTGGAAATACTGCGGTGCGATGCAGACCACTGGGTAAAACGGGTATATCAGTTTCAGGAGGAAATAAGACGCATAAAACAGATAACGGCAATCGGAGTAGTACTGAGTTTTCTGATGGCATCGGTATCTGTGCTGGTTACATATATCTGTGAAAATACATCTGAAATCAGGCTGGATATTACACATGAACCGCTATATCAGGTGGTATCCTGTACATTTTTAATTTTATGTATGATGTATTACACTTATATGCAGATCCGGCATGACTGTGACTGGCTGGTTAAACAGCGCAGTGATAAGGCGGCAGAAAGAGATTATCAAATGGCATTTCATACCGACTTAAAGAAACTTCACCGCAGTCTGATACCGATTCTTGTTATAATGGCAGGCATAAGCGGCATTCTGGCATATTACGGATGGTATCTGTGGTGTGCCGTGGCGGCGGTATGCGGTATTTATTTGTGGATTGTGCCACAAATTAACCGGCAGGCGGCATTGAAGCGTTTGAAGAAAGATTTGTATTATTCATTTGCAGACTGGCTCAGGGACGTAGCACTCAACCTTTCGGAGGAATCACTTGCAATGGCAATTGAAGATACGTATGATACAGCACCGGTGATTATGAAAGAGTCGCTGGAACAGTTTATTTATGCGATTGAAGAAAATCCTTCAGATGTAACACCGTATTATTCTTTTTTAAATCAGTTTGAGGTAACGGATATCTCATCTTCGGTACGTATTTTATACTCGCTCAGCGAAAATGATGCGCAGAGTATTGATACAACCATCAAAACGCTTCTCACAAGAAATTATGAATTGATGAATCAGTATGAAACGGCAGACAATGCAGACCATATCAGTATAATGCGTTTTTCAGAATATATTCCGACTTTTTTTGTAGCAGTGAAGGTGGCAGCAGATATGCTGCTAGTTATTACAAATTATTTGTAATCGTTGGGCGTGTACGCAGAAAGGGGAAAACAATGGATACAATAGTAGATTTATATGGAGATGCGGTTACTTCATTTATTTTTATGGGCGCAGTTATTGCGGTTTTCATAAAGATTTTACTCAAGGTGTGTGTATAGGAGGACGGTATGGGCGACTTGATTGCAATGGTAAAGGATGCCGTTGTGCCGCTGGCAGGATTTATGGCAGTAACGGCAATGCTGGGTGTGGTTATTGTAATGTATAAACAGACCATTATGGCAGTGATTAATACACTGCTGTACAGATAAGGTACGGGTATGAAAAATCCTTAAATGTAAGATTTTTATAAAGCTGTCTGTGCCGCAGATGTCACGGACAGCTGTTTGGGACAAAGCATTTGCGGAATGGAGATGAGTATGAAATCAATAATAGAAAGTTCGGCATATTGTATAATCCTTGTTATCATGTGTTATATGGCGATAGGGTTTATACAGATGAACATGGACGTAAACAAGGTAAATGAAGTTTCCAAATACGTGCAGGATTACATGGAAGTGCATGGAAAAAGCACCGGTGATGATGCGGCCGGGTATACACTGGATGCAGCTACATTAGACCACATTAATTCTCACGTAAGCAGATACGGCATGACGGCGGCGGTAACGTATGATACTGCAACTTCCGGGAACGTGTATTACAAGCTGGAGCTGAAATACGCATTAAAAATGCCGTTTCTGAACCTGAATGCAAATCATACATACGATGCGATTGCAAGAACGCCAAAGACGGCATAGGGAAGTGATTGGGGAAAACGTGATTTAGAAAAAGCTGAGCCGGAAAGTGTTCGTGTTTAGGGGAAAATAATGTAAGAAAACAGGAAGGGGAGAACTTCATGAGAACGGTCATAACCGGAGGAGGTTTTTTGGTTGTCACAGCGCTGTGTGTGCTGATCCACTGTTCCATCATCAGTACCAACATGAGGGACAATGAGGTAAGCAACAGCCTTGACAAGGCATCGGATTATGCAGTGGATGTCATGGGTGACATTTATCTGCGCCTTGATTACAGTCAGGGAAATACAGCAGCCTATATGCAGGAGCTGATACAGGGTTTCTGCAGGGCGGTGAATGAAAAAATCGGCACGGATGGGGAGCTGTCAGTGCAGGTTGTAAAGGCGGATATCGAAAACGGTAATTTTGACATTATCGTGACGGAAGATTACGACTATCCGTTAAGGGGCAAAAAGGGAAGCTGTTCGTATGAAAAGGCATTTTCCTTTGAGCCGTAATAACCAAAGAAGCAGATCACAATGAAGCGGTTAAGAAGCGGCATACCATAAATGTACCTTGAAAATTTAATACTGCACGGTAATTTACCCATGGACAGGCGGCGCCTGTTCCATTATAATAAAGTATAACGCTAAAGAAGGGGAGAAAATTTTATGACAAGATTAAAAGCATTATTAAAGAAAGCAGACAAGGCGGCAGTCATCGGAATGACAGCTGCGGCAGTAGCAATGGCGACACTGGGTGCAGGAGGGGTAAAGACTTACGCATCCGATTATTCCGTACAGAAGTATGTGGACAGCTCCGATGAAAGCCTTGTGCTTGACGGGGATACATGGCACTGCTACAAAAACGGACAGATTGACTATGATTATGACGGCATTGCCTTAAACGAATACGGCTGGTGGAAGGTTAATAACGGTGAAGTTGATTTTTCCTATTCAGGAATGGTGTTAAACCAGTACGGCTGGTGGTATGTCAATAACGGCGGACTGGACGGCAGCTACAGCGGCATGGGTGTAAATGAGTACGGCTGGTGGAAGTATGACAACGGAACGGTTGACTTTAACTACAGCGGCATTGCCTTAAATGACTATGGCTGGTGGAAGTTTGTAAACGGCAGCATTGATTTTGGTGCCAACGGACTGGACTTTGATGAAGCAACCAATACATGGTGGTATTTTAACGGCGGTGCGATTGATTTCGCATTTGACGGTATGGCATTAAATGACTACGGCTGGTGGAAAGTCAACAACGGTTCGGTAAACTTCGGCTTTAACGGCTTATGCAGCAACGAGTATGGCACATGGAAGTTTAATAACGGAACGGTTGACTTTGGCTACAACGGATTTGCCGCAGACGGCGAGAATACATGGTACGTCGTAAACGGCAGGGTAGCGACAGAATACTCCGGCACGGTAGACGGAAAGGAAGTCAGAAACGGTCAGGTCATTGATACGGTTGTGATTGAGGTCAGACATCATGGCAGAACACCGGAACTGGCAAATACAACAGGAAATATTACGGTACAGCCGGATTTGACAGGACCTGTTGAATATATTGAGTATGTTACAGTACAGGTGGACAAGGATGGAAATATTGTAGAGCCGGTGTATGCAGAAAATGAATGGTATCCGGATGATTATGGAATAAATTCAACTGAATTTCCTGATTATGTGATTAATTCGATTGTGCTTGAAGACGGTAAATTTTTCTGTACAAAAGAAGAAACAAATCTTAATGAGTTTTGCGCACAGGATTTGCGTTCATATGTTCATGATGGTGTAGTTGATGTTTATTTAAACTGGTTCAGATATGTAGGATAACAGTAAAACAATTAAATATAAAATATATGAGATACCGCTTGTGAAATTTCCGCAGGCGGTATTTTGTTTATCTGTTTTAAAGTTTTTGTCTAGTATATTTATATTGTAACTATTAATCAGGTTTATTTGTAACTCATTTACAACAGATTCTATTTAAACGGAGGAATAAAGTATGCGATTTATAAAAAAGCATAAGAAACTTATTACAGCTCTTACGGCGGTGTTACTCATTGCAGTAAGTTTAGGCACATATGTCAGACAGACATGGGCTGCCTATGACACATGGAACAGTCTTGAAGAACTGGAGTTTAGAACAGGAGTGGGTGAAGGACAGCACTCTATGACTGATGTTAAGATATATGGTGATAATTATACGAATGATGTGGGGGAAATCTACTCTGACAGAAGCCATTTTTTTGATGACATCAAGCTGAAGGCTTCATCAAGAGTTACTTATGGAAGAAAGATAAGGGTTAATTTCGGTCAGCGTTTTGCGATTGTAGCGGCAAAAGAGGATACTGCCGATGCAGGCGGTTCAACTGAAAATGCAGGATTACAGTTTTACTGGTCTGTAGGTGAGTATGATGAAAACGGAAATATTGTATTTGACGGTGGCTGGCGTAGCTCAAGCGGCACATGGACGGTCGGAGTCACGGAAAATGGTGATACAGGATATGGTAAGAGTGGATATCCAAATGGCGAAGATATAAGTACCAGACAGAATAAGATAAGATATGTTGTGCCAATTTTTAGGTGGAATAATGGAGATGAAACAGTGGGAAGCGGAAGTGATTTAACATTACGCCCAACACAAATAGCGAGTATGTTTTCTGTCTTCACCATGATAACAGACCCATTTACCTATACCTTTAACTTAAACGGCGGACAGGTCAATGGTTCAGGCAATGCAGTTACCATGCAGCGGTTAGGAATTGAAAACGTTTCAGTTCCGGCAACACCGACAAGACCGGGTTATGTGTTCACCGGCTGGAAGATTACATCCACAGGCGGCAAGCAGGCAGGAAAGGTATACGATGCCGGACAGCTGGGAGAAATGTTCACTGATGGAAAATACTGGTCATCCCTGTTTGCGGATGCCACCTTTGAAGCCCAGTGGGTACAGGCAGACTGCTTTGTAAGCTACATGGGAAACGGCGCCGACAACATGTCTGATTTTTACCGTTCCTATAATGCGGCATATGACGGAAACACTGCGGAAAACTTCTTATTTAAGAGAACAGGTTACACATCGGTATCCGGAAGCACATGGGAAATAAAAGACCAGTTCTTAAATCTTACCGGAGGCTGTGACGGCGGCGGTACGCTTCCGTCTTCCGGCACGCTTACCAGTATCCGTACAAAATGCGGCGGCAGGTATCAGTGCGTTGACATCAGCGCGGCAAGCTATGCGGACGGCGCAAATGCACAGATATGGGACTGTGTAAACGGCAATGCACAGATGTATGCCTTTGTGTTTACGGGCTTTGAAGACGGACTGCCGTACTGGGTCATACGGAACAATGCAACGGGAAAGGTACTGGATGCCGCCATTGGCACAGGCATAGATGGCGGAAATAACGGCGCAAACATCCAGCAGTGGGCATACCACGGCGGTGACAACCAAAAGTGGACGTTCCAGATGGCGGGGGACGGATACTTCTATATCCGCTCAAAGCTTGACCCAAACCTTGTGCTAGACCTTCTCTACGGAAGCACGGACAACGGCACAAACCTCCAGCTGTGTAACTACTACGGCAGCGAAAACCAGCAGTGGTATCTGTGGGACAACACCATCAACTTATCAGCAGAGTGGACAAACAGTAATTATAAGGTGGACTACAACGCAGACGGCGGTACGCTTCTTGATGAAAACGGAAATGAAACAACAGATACGGTAAGAACATACGAATACGACAAAATCTACAATTTCCTCAAAGCCCAAAGAGCCTACACCGTAAGCTATGAAACCAACGGTGGCACGGCAGCAATTAACAGTTCAAACACCGATGCGCCGGGAACATTTAATGGCTGGAATGAACAGCTTACCGAACAGACAAGCCACGGTGAGGTGCAGAGCTCATATGACTGGACGACAGGGACATTAAACTGGGCGGCATATTATAACGGCAATCCCGACATTTTAAATGCTGCGGGAAATGTCTATGATACCATCCGTGCAATCATGCATTACCGGGCATTTGGCATATCAGAAAACAGACAGTTTACCGGCGCTTCCTACTGGCTGCCGTCCGTGAGATTCAGAAACCTTACCGCAAATGGCGGCACGGTAAATGTAAAAGCAGATTATACCAACGGCACAGTTACACTTCCAAATGCAGAAAAAGCTTCCGTTGAGATTGACGGAAAGAATGTAAGCTATACTTTCGACGGCTGGTATCTGGATGCCGCTCTTACAAATCGTGTCGGCGGCGCAGGAGATACATACACACCGGCAGGAAATACAACGCTGTATGCAAAATATACAACACAGTCTGAAAACCTTATTTTTAACCAGAAGATACGTGTGCGTTACGAAAATGCAGACGGCACATGGATTTCATACACCACCGTTCTTGATCAGGATTTCAGGACCGGTGATACGGTCGATTATGATTTTGGCAGCCTTGATACAGATAAGTGGGTAAGACCGGCGGCAGTAAAGTATACAGTCAGCGGACAGTACCAGACAGAGGGCTATACAACAAGCGTTGATATTTACAGACAGACTTACAATGTAACAGTAACATACGACAATGCCGATGCTTTCAGTGCAAAAAGCGGGGAGGGTACATACCGCTGGGGAGAAAATGTAACGGCATCCGTTACGCTCAGTGAAAAGACCGCGCAGTATACCTACCGTTTTGCAGGATTTGAAACGGAGTCACGCCTTACCTTCAGAAACGGCACATCAAAGACATCAAATCCGGTAACATTTGTCATGCCGGAAGAAAATGTCACGTTAAAGGCATGCTCTGCATCACAGACCAATGAATATACCGTCACCGTGGAACACTACTACATGGATACGGCAGGAAACTATCCGGACAAACCGTCCGTTACAGAAGATTTAAAGCCGTACTACGGCGAAACACTGGTGCATAAAGACCTTGCCCGTGAAATAAAGGGACTTTCCTTCAACGAAAACAAAACACTTCAGGAAAACGGAAACCGCACGCAGACGGAAGTTAAGGGAAATACCACGGTCAGACTTTATTATGACAGGACGGTATGCACCGTTACCTATGACTACAGAACAAACGGCGGTACGTCGGCGGATAAGGAAACCGTAAAGACCTACTACGGTGCGGATGCCGACCTTTCCGTTGCAGCATACAAAAACGGCTGGGAACATGCCGGATGGAATACGAAAAGTGATTCAGAAACAGGACTTACCCGGTACACCGTCACCGGAAACGTCACACTCTATGCCGTGTACCGAAAGGACATCACTGTGACATTCGTGGACTTTGCACAGACCTATAAGAGGGAAGGCTCCATGTACAACAACGACACCTATGCCCTTATCGATGCGCCACAGTGCAGTACCTATGGCGGATGGGAAAACGTATCGGATGTTACGGCAGTGGGATTTAACAGCCGGGCAGATATCACTGCGGAAGGTGCTGAAAAGATGGAGGTAAAGTCCGGGGAGGAACATTTAAAAATCCCGGACAGCATTACCTACTATACCGTGTGCCGGGCAGACGTAACACTGACCTATGAATTAAACGGCGGAACGGAAAATGACACCACAAAGCCGGTAACGAAAACTGTGTACTGCAATGCGGCTGCCCCGCAGGAAGTAAGGGGCTTTAAATTACAGCTTGGCGAAAGTGTAAAGGAATCCGTTGACCTTGACGGCTATACCCATTCCTATGCATTTGCGACATGGGCCGAAAACAGCCCGGAGAGCGAAACACGCTTCCCATGCAATGCAGATTATGTCTTAAAGGAAAATACGACTATGTATGCCCTGTGGGATGAAACGGTGACACCGATTACCTACTATATCGAATTTGACGGCAATGCAGGCACAGCCGCAAGAAACATTCCTGATAAAATGGAGGTGCAGTATGGAGAGGAAGTCGTTCTTCCGGAGCAGAAGCCGGAAAGGACGGGATTTACCTTTATGGGATGGAATACAAGAACGGACGGACAGGGAACGGAATACCAGCCGCAGGATACGGTAAAGAACCTTACAACCGTAAACCACGCCACGGTAAAACTGTATGCCCGGTGGAAACAGCGCCGCATTATCCTTGTAAAGGCGGCATCGACCGTTTATAACGACACCATCATCAAAAGAATCCCCGGTGATGAGGAATGGTATGATTCGGTAGGGCATTTAACCATCGATGAACTGAAAAACTACCCGGATGAACTCTGCGAGCAGGTATGGCATATCGACAAGCAGGGTAATATCACACGGGTGAAATAACACCTAAACAGTGTATTTTTCTTGCAGTAAATGAAGAACAGGGTGTATGATTAAACTAAATATAAAGTTAAAGAATATCCCCTGTTATGTATATATGAATATTTGTTATTTTAAGGAAGAAAATGGAGAGGTATATGGGGATAAAAGATTTAACAGAAAAGATACTGGAAGATTATAATGACATTTTTGCTGATATTGTCAATGTACTGGTATTCAAAGGAAAACAGCGCATAAAGCCGGAGACACTTGTAAATACCGGTGTGCATTCCCAGTATAAAAATGACAAAAACGGTGTCTTACACGAGCAGGAGCGGGATGTCGCAAAATACTGGATGAACGGAAAAGTACGGATAGCCCTGTGCGGACTGGAAAATCAGACTGCCGTTGAGCCGAAAATGCCGCTGAGGGTGTTTGGCTATGAGGGTGCATCTTACCGTGGACAGTTGGAAGAAAAAAGTGCCGTGCCGGTGATAACACTGGTACTGTACTTCGGAAATGAACACTGGAGGGCAGAAAAGCATTTAAAAGACCTGCTTGACATTCCGGAGGGCATGGAAGAATATGTTAATGACTTAAAGATTAACGTATTTGAAATTGCATGGCTCACAGATGAGCAGATATCCATGTTTAAGAGTGATATGTGCGAAGTAGCTGAAAGACTTGAACAAATGGGTATTGAAAAAGGCAGACTTGAAGGTGAGCAGATGACAGTGTACAGTTTTGTGCAGGACAAAACCATAACACCGGAACAGGGCGCTCATAAGCTGAATATCAGTGTCGCAGAACTTGAAAAAAAGATGAAAGAAGCAGGATATACTTATCCGGTATTCTAAAAAAATTCTAAAAATTTCTTGTGAAGATTTTTTAACTTTTAAAATCTTGTCAAGCATTTTTGAAAATCCCCAAAATCTTTGACATCTCCTTTATTATTTGATATGATGTAGAGAAAAATATTTTTAAAGGAGTTGATTTTTTGGATACGGACAGTATCACGCAGTTGATTTTAATTATTATTCTGCTTGCGTTATCTGCTTTTTTTTCATCAGCAGAAACAGCATTTACAACTGTAAACCACATTCGCATCAGAACCCTGATTGACGAGGGGAACAAGAGGGCGGTCATTGTGTCAGACATTATTGCACATTCACAGAAGATGTTAAGTGCGATTCTGATTGGAAATAACATTGTCAATATTTCAGCATCGGCGCTGGCAACATCGCTGACAATTAAAATCTGGGGCAATTATGCCACGGGTATTACAACAGGTGTGTTAACGATTGTTGTATTAATTTTCGGTGAAATTACACCTAAAACGACAGCAACCGTTTATTCAGAAAAGTTTGCGCTGGTATATGCACCGGTTATTAAAGTACTGATGACCGTGCTGACACCGGTTATTTATGTGGTAGATGTTCTGGCAGGATTCTTTTTACGATTGTTCCATATTGATACGAAGAATCATAAAAAGACAATTACAGAAACAGAACTGAGAACATTTGTTAATGTCAGCCATGAAGAAGGTGTCATTGAATCAGATGAAAGACAGATTATTAACAATCTGTTCGATTTTGGTGATGCAGAAGCTAAAGATGTTATGATACCGAGAATTGATATGGTTGCCGCAGATATTACAACGGGATACGATGAGATTCTGGCACTGTTTAGGGAAACGATGTATTCGAGGATTCCGGTGTATGAGGAAGAACAGGATAATGTTGTCGGCATTTTAAATATAAAAGATTTAATTGTTGCGCCGCATGGCACACAGTTTGAAATCAGAAAAATCATGCGCAAGCCTTATTATGTTTATGAACATAAAAATATTTCCGAACTGTTTAAGGAAATGCAGAAACAGTCACAGGGGATTGCAATCGTATTAGACGAATATGGTTCTACGGCAGGCATGATTACAACAGAGGATTTATTGGAAGAAATCGTCGGGGAAATCCGTGATGAGTATGATAATGATGAAACAGAACCATTTGTTAAAATCGATGATTATACATATCATATTGACGGAACGTATAAATTAGATGATGTCAATGAAAAATTGTCAACAGCCCTGACATCTGAAGATAATGATTCAATCGGTGGTTATATTATTGAAAAGCTGGACAGGATTCCGGCGGCAGGAGAAAAACTGCGCGTGGATAATCTGGAATTTACAGTAGAAAAAGTAGAATCCAACAGAGTTGTATCTGTGATTTTAAAAGTTTTTTAGTATAACCGGGCTTTTCCTTTCATAGGATAGATTAAGAAAAATGAATCTTGAATCTGGAGGGGAAATGGCAGTAAAAGGATTTCAACTTGTAAAAACATTGATTATAGCATATGTAATAACGGCAGTTTTGCTTCTGTTAACGGCCTTCGGGCTGTATCGTCTGCATTTGTCAGACTGGCAGGTAATGGCAGCTGTCGTTATTATTTATGCTCTTTCATGCTTTGCCGGCGGCTATATTTTAGCAAAAGCACAGAAAAGCAGAAGAATGTTGTGGGGCATGGGCTTTGGTATTTTATATTTTACCGTGCTGACGGCTGCCGCCTTTATTCTTACAAAAGGGGCAGATATGGATATGACAGCACTTGTAAAGGCACTGATTGTCTGCCTTTTGGCAGGTGGAGCTGGAGCATTTGCAACGCCTGAATAAAATAACAGAAATGTCAGGATTAAAGCTGTACTGTAAGATGTCCGGATTGCATCAGTGCTGAAATTTTATTAAGAAAAATTAAAGGAAAATCAGATTCTTTGCAGAATATATAAAGTATAGGCGCTTTTAACAGGATGGACTGTTTACCGGATAGGAGGCTTTGAATGAATATCAGGGAAGAACAGGAAAAATACGAGCATGAGCATTTAAGCAGATTTGCCAGATTTAGTGATGAATCGCAGGGGCGGGACAGACCGGAAGAACCCTGTACGGTGCGCCCTGCATATCAGCGGGACAGGGACAGAATTTTACACTGTAAGTCGTTTCGGCGCTTAAAGCATAAGACGCAGGTTTTTCTGTCGCCGCAGGGGGATCATTACAGAACGCGGCTTACGCACACACTGGAGGTGTCCCAGATTGCAAGAACAATCAGCAGGGCGCTGCGGTTAAATGAAGATTTGACAGAGGCAGCTGCACTGGGACATGATTTAGGACATACGCCGTTTGGACATGCCGGAGAACGGACATTAAACAGAATCTGTCCGATGGGGTTTGTCCATTCAGAACAGAGTATCCGCATTGTGGAAAAACTGGAAAAAGACGGACAGGGGTTAAATCTTACAAAAGAAGTGCGTGATGGTATTTTAAACCATCAGACATCGTCCATGCCGTCCACACTGGAAGGAAAAGTCGTCCGGCTTTCCGATAAAATAGCTTATATTAACCATGATATTGACGATGCAATCCGGGCAAAAATATTCAGTGAAACGGATATTCCAAAAGCCTTTACAGAAGTGCTTGGAGATACTACAAAATCAAGGCTGAATACGATGATACAGGATATTATTCATAACAGTATCGGGAAGAATGAAATCTGTATGTCTGATGAAGTGCATCAGGCAATGATGGAGCTGCGCAAATTTATGTTTGGCAGTCTTTATCAGAATCCACTTGCAAAAAGTGAAGAAGCAAAGGCAGACAAGCTGATTACGGAATTGTATGGATATTATATGGATAATATAGAAGCGCTGCCGGACAATTACAGAAGATTTATTACAGAGTGCGGCGAAACGCCGGAACGTGTCGTGTGCGATTATATAGCAGGCATGAGCGACCAGTATTCGGTTGCCAAATTTGAAGAAATATTTGTTCCGACATCGTGGAAAGTATAAGAGGAAGGATGAATCAGGTTGGTGAAAACAGATGTACGCAAGTGAAGTAATTGATGAAGTTGTATCGCGAAGCGACATAGTGGATATTATTTCCGGATATATCAAACTGAAGAAAAACGGCAGTTCGTATGTCGGGCTGTGTCCGTTCCATAATGAAAAATCTCCGTCTTTTTCCGTATCACCGGGAAAGCAGCTGTATCACTGTTTCGGCTGCGGGGTGGGCGGCAATGTCATTACATTTGTTATGGAATACGAAAATTATACGTTTCTTGAAGCTGTAAAATACTTAGCAGACAAAGCAGGCATGCAGCTTCCCGAAACGAGTTATTCGGAAGAAGAAAAGAAAAACAGGGACTTAAAGGCAAAGCTTTTAGAGATTAATAAAATAGCGGCAACGTATTATTACCATCAGCTTAAAGCTGAAAACGGTAAAATCGGACTGTCCTATCTTCAAAAAAGAGGGTTAAGCGATACTACGATAAACCGCTTCGGATTAGGATATGCCGGACAGACCGGCAATGCGCTATATCAGTATTTAAAAAGCAAAGGTTATGATGATGCGTTGTTAAAAGAAACAGGACTGTTTACATATGAGCGGGGAATCCATGACAAGTTCTGGAACCGCGTGATGTTTCCGATTATGGATATTAACAACAAGGTTATCGGTTTCGGCGGCCGTGTCATGGGTGATGCAAAACCGAAATATCTCAATTCACCGGAAACCAAATTATTTGATAAAAGCAGGAATTTATATGGGCTGAATGCGGCGCGCATATCCAGAAAGTCCAATATGATTATCTGTGAAGGATATATGGATGTGATTTCACTGCATCAGGCTGGCTTTACGCAGGCAGTGGCGTCCCTCGGAACAGCGCTGACGCCGGGACAGGCGGCACTTATGAAGCGGTATACGGATAATGTCCTGATTACCTATGACAGTGATGCGGCGGGTGTAAAGGCAGCGCTTAGGGCAATTCCGATATTAAAAGAAGCTGGGCTTACCACGAAGGTTATTAATATGCAGCCGTATAAAGACCCCGATGAATTTATCAAGGCACTGGGGGCGGAAGCGTTTCAGGAGCGGATAGACAAGGCGGAAAACAGTTTCATGTATGAAATCGGTGTTCTTGAGAAAGAATATGACAGAACTGACCCGGCAGAGTCTACGAAGTTTGAGCGGGAAGCGGCGGCAAAGCTGGTGACGTTCCGGGAAAAGCTGGAGCGGGAAAACTATATGCGTGCGGTCTGCGACCGTTTCCACATTGAATTGCAGGGCATGCGGGAGCTGGTCGCATCTCTTGGCAGTAAGGAAGGCATTTTAAGAAGAAATGATTATCCGGCGGCACCGGGACAGCAGCGTGCTGCGGCACCCAAGAAGAAAAAAGAAGACGGTGTCCGTCAGGCAGAGAAAATTCTGCTGACATGGATGATTGAAGATGCCGGAATTTTTGAAAAGGTGAAAGAATACATTTCACCGCAGGATTTTGTAAACCCGCTGTTTAAGGATGTGGCGGACAAGCTGTATGCACAGTATGAAAGCGGCAGTTTAAATCCCGCGGCAATTATCAGTACATACGATGCCGAGGAAACGCACAGTGAAGTTGCGGCGATGTTTAGCATGGAACTGGATAACCGGCTGAATCACAATGAGCGCGAAAAAGCACTTAATGATACCGTACTTAAGGTAAAAAACAACAGCATACAGTATCAGATTGACCAGGCGGCAGACCCTGCACAAATCCAGCAGCTTTATACAATGAAAAACAAATTATCAGCAATTCATATTACATTATAAGAGAATAGAAAGGTGACAATCATGGCTAAGAAAAATGAGAATATCGCAGAAGAAACAGTAAAAAAGACAACCAAAAAGGCAAAGACCGAAGGAGAAGCAGTAGAAAAAACAGAAGAAGAAATTGCTGCTGAAATCGCTGCGAAGTTTGATGAAAAATGTAAGGGACTGCTTCAGATTGCCAAAAAGAAGAAAAATGTACTTGATTATCAGGAAATTATGAATTATTTCCTCGATACCGATTTTGAAGCCGATAAGATGGAAAAAGTCTTTGAATTCCTTGAAAATAATAATGTCGATGTTAAGATGGCGGATGATGATACAGACGATGATGAAATTATTTTAGATGATGAAGATGATATTGATATTGAAAAAATTGATTTATCCGTACCGGATGGTGTAGGACTTGAAGACCCTGTCAGAATGTATTTAAAGGAAATCGGTAAAGTGCCGCTGTTAAGCGCAGAAGAAGAAATCGAATATGCAAAGCGCATGGAACAGGGTGATGAAGAAGCAAAGAAGCGTCTTGCCGAGGCAAACCTTCGTCTGGTAGTCAGCATTGCCAAAAGATATGTAGGTCGTGGCATGCTGTTTTTGGATTTAATTCAGGAAGGTAATTTAGGTTTAATTAAAGCGGTAGAAAAATTTGATTACCGCAAAGGTTATAAATTCAGTACGTATGCGACATGGTGGATTCGTCAGGCGATTACAAGAGCCATTGCAGACCAGGCAAGAACAATCCGTATCCCGGTGCATATGGTAGAAACGATTAACAAGCTGGTGCGTGTGTCCAGACAGTTATTACAGGAATTAGGCAGAGAGCCGTCCCCGGAAGAAATTGCAGAGGCAATGGATATTCCGGTAGAAAGAGTACGTGAAATCCAGAAGATTTCACAGGAACCGGTTTCACTTGAAACACCAATCGGTGAAGAAGAAGACAGCCATTTAGGAGATTTCATTCAGGATGATAACGTACCGGTTCCGGCAGAGGCAGCGGCTTCAACACTGTTAAAGGAACAGCTGGTAGAAGTCCTTGGAACGCTGACAGAAAGAGAACAGAAGGTGTTAAGGCTGCGTTTCGGCATGGATGACGGCAGAGCAAGAACCCTTGAAGAAGTCGGTAGAGAGTTTAATGTTACCAGAGAACGTATCCGTCAGATTGAGGCAAAGGCACTTAGAAAGTTAAGACATCCAAGCAGAAGCCGCAAATTGAAAGATTACTTAGACTAATATTAATATAGGAACAATTATGGAAGAACTGAATTTATCAGATAGACTGCGTCTGATTGCCGGTTTGATAAAAAAAGGAAGTAAAGTGGCAGATATCGGTACCGATCACGGATATCTGCCAATCTTTCTTGTAAAGAGTGGAATTACAGACCGTGTGATAGCAATGGACGTCAGGAAAGGACCTCTAAAAAAAGCAGAAGACAATACACGGGCATTTTGTGTGTTCGATCAGATTGAATTAAGACTTTCGGACGGACTGGCAGCACTTGAAAAGGGTGAGGCAGATACCGTTACCATTTCCGGCATGGGTGGAAGACTGATACAGTCGATTCTTACAAACGGTATGGAAAAGCTGGACAAATCAACACGGCTGATTGTATCGCCGCAGTCTGAACTGCGGGAATTCCGGATATTTTTAAAGGAAAAGGGATTTCTTGTTTTAGAAGAACATATGATGACAGAAGATGGTCAGTTTTATGTCATTATGGAATGTGTATACATGGGTGCGGATTATGCACCGCAGACGATCGAGGAAGCAAAGCTTCGGTACGGAGAATCGCTTTTGCGTGAAAAAAACGAGAGCCTGAAAGCATATTTATATAAAGAAAAGCGGATAGCAGAAGGAATTTACACACAGTTATCAGCACGAAACGGACAGGAAGCGGCAGTACAGGAGCGGTTAGGGCAGTTACGGAAGGATTTGGATTGCATTGATTTTGCATTAGAATATTATAATTTTGCGTAAAATACGCAGGATGGGAGAAAAAATATGGGTAAGACATTATTTGAACTGGCAAAGCAGGCACAGCCGGATTATCCGCATCAGATTATTCTGGCAAAGGTTGATGGAAAACTTCATGAATTAAAAGATATGGAAATTGAAAATGAAAAGGTAGAATATATTACAACGGCAGCTGCCGTTGGCAACGAAACCTATCGGAGAAGTGTAGTGCTTTTAATGCTGCATGCAATTTATCAGACGGCACCGGAACATTCAATTGATCGTGTGACAATTGAATATTCTATCAGCAAAGGCTTATATTGCAGTTTAAAGGCAGATTTTCAGGTTACAGAAGAGTTCCTTGCAAGGGTAAAGACAAAGATGCAGGAAATTGTTGCGGCAGATATTCCGATTACAAAGCGCATGATTCAGACGAGCGAAGCAGTAAAGCTGTTTGAAAAATACGGCATGGAGGATAAGACCAAGCTGTTTAAATACCGCAGAAGCTCTTATGTAAACATTTATAACCTGGACGGATTTGAAGATTATTTTTACGGATATATGGCACCATCTACCGGAATGTTAGGTGTTTTTGATTTGTTTGTGTATGATGAAGGCTTTGTATTACAGCTGCCGGTTAAGGAAGCACCGGAAATTGTACCGGAATTTGCACCGCAGCAAAAACTGTTTCAGGTATTAAAAGAATCAACCCAGTGGGCAAATATGCTGGGAATTGATACTGTGGGCGCATTAAATGAGCATATTACAAATAATGATATGAACTCATTAATTCTTGTACAGGAAGCTCTTCAGGAACAGAAAATTGTTGAAATTGTCAACTCTATTAAAAAAAGAAAAAGTACAAAATTTGTAATGATTGCAGGACCGTCATCTTCCGGAAAGACGACCTTTGCAAACCGCCTGTCCATTCAGCTTCGAGCAAACGGATACAAGCCGCATCCAATCAGTGTGGATAACTATTTTGTAGAGCGTGAGCAGACACCGCTTGACGAAGACGGCAATTATAACTTTGAAGACCTGCATGCGATTGACATCGAGTTGTTTAACCGGCACATGGAGCAGCTTCTGGAAGGAAAGCGTGTCTGTATGCCGACCTTTAACTTTAAGACGGGTAAAAAAGAATACGGAAATGATTATTTACAGCTTGGAGCGGAAGACATTCTTGTTATCGAAGGAATTCACTGCTTAAACGATGAAATGTCCTATATGCTCCCAAAAGAAAGTAAATATAAAATTTACATCAGTGCGCTGACACAGTTAAATGTGGATGAACATAACCGTGTGGCAACAACCGACGGCAGATTAATCCGCCGTCTGGTGCGTGACAGCAGAACCCGTGGTGCGAGTGCTGCACGTACTCTCGGCATGTGGGAATCTGTGCGCAAGGGCGAAGAAAAAAATATTTTCCCGTTTCAGGAGCATGCAGATGCGATGTTTAATTCGGCAATGCCGTATGAACTGTCCGTATTAAAGCCGTATGTAGAACCGCTGTTATTCTCAGTCGGAGAGGACGAACCGGAATATCAGGAAGCAAAGCGCCTGTTAAAGTTCCTTGCGTACTTCCTGCCGTATACCAGTGAAAACATACCGATTAATTCGATTGTAAGGGAATTTGTTGGCGGGGGATGTTTTAAGGTTTGAGTTTTATCAGGCCGCACCCTCACCGTCCGGTACTCCAGGTGAGGGTGTCGGGGGTGCTGTAAGCTGTGATTGTTCCGCTTAAATCGGTACGCAGGATTTGAATATCCTGTGCTTCCAAGCGGGAAAGTGTTTTTTGTGCGGGGTGTCCGTAATCGTTGTCTGCGCCGACACTGATAACGGCAAAAGCAGGGTGTACGGCACGTAGAAATTTTTCGGTGGAAGAAGATGCACTTCCGTGGTGGCTTACCATATAGACGTCCGCAGAAAGATCTAAATTCTCATTTAACATGGCGGATTCGCTTTTTGACTGGGCATCGCCAAGGATTAAAAAGCTGTGTGAAGAATCCGTCAGCCGGATACCGAGAGAGCGGTTGTTTTCTTCTTCATAGTCATAGCGGTCGGGGCAGACCACGGTAAAAGAGGCATTTCCTAAAATATAGGTGTCACCGACCTGTGGGTGTACCGGAGTGATATTCTGCTTTTTAAGACAATTTACATAGGACTGGTAAATTTTTGTATCAGCACTGTAATCCGGTGAAAGAACATTGCCAACGTCAAATTGATATAAAGCACCGATAATGCCGCTTACATGGTCGGCATCATAGTGTGAAATCAGTACATAGTCAAGTGCAGTAATACCCGCCTGCTGTAAGTAGCTGACTACAAAAGAGGAGTGGGAACGGTCACCGCCGTCAATCAGCATATAATGTCCGTCCGATTCCGCAAGCACACAGTTTCCCTGCCCGACATCTAAAAAGGTGACAGAAAGCGTTGTATTTTCGGGACGGCTTTCTGAATAGAAAAGTGCGGTGTCCTGTTTAGAAGAATTTGTAAATAAACCTTTCAGTGTATCCTGAAAAGAAGTCTTTACGGAAGCTGTCAGGTCAGGATTTAAAAGTCCGATATGACAGATAAAAACAATAATAAAAACGAAAAGCATCATAAAAGCAGAGAATTTTGTACGGATTCTCTGCTTGTTTTTACGTTGTCTGTGATACATATGAATCTCCATTCTCAAGCAGATTTACTGCAAATACGGTGGCTGCCGTCAGGAACGGTCCGGTCCGAAAAATGTATTCCGGTAAATGCCTGCTTCTTCAAATAACTTGTAAATGTAGTGACTGTCGCCGGAATCAATATGTTCTTTGACTGCAGTAAGAGAGTTGATATATTCCCCTAAAAGCTGCGAAATAGCCGTCGGATTTGCAGCACAAATCTGTTCCCACATTTCCGGAGAAGAAGCAGCGATCCGGGTGGTGTCCTTAAAACCGCCTGCGGCAAGCAGGTGCATGTAATCTTTATAGTCACCGGTGTCGGCATCTTTAACCAGCTTTGCCAGTGCGGCAGAGACAAGGTGCGGCACATGGCTGATGGCAGCAGCACAGTAATCATGTGTTGCCGGGTCCATGACAATTGGCACGGCCTTGATATCTTTTACAAGTTCGACATAAGCATCTAAATGTTCTTTTGAAGTGTGTGCAGACGGTGTGATAACGTATTTTGCACCACACAGCAAATCGGCATGGGCGCTTGTATAACCAGACTGTTCAGAGCCTGCCATCGGATGTCCGCCGATAAAATTATTTTCCAGACCGGCATTTTTAGCTGCAGTGTAAATGCTTTCTTTTACACTGCCTACATCGGTTAAAATGCAGGAAGACTTGATAAGTGGCTTTAACAGTTCAAAATATTTTGTAATCGTTACGACCGGCGTGCAGATAAAAATGATATCGCAGCCGGAAAACTGTTCATTTACGCAGTCCGTTACTTCATCCAATACACCGTCTTTTTGTGCCTGATAAAGGGGAGAAAGAGAACGGCTGGTAGCAATCATGTGGCACTGCGGGCGGTACGCACGGAGTGCCTTTGCAATCGAACCGCCAATTAATCCAAAACCTATAAAACCAATCTGTAAAATCTCCATACTAATCTCCATTTCTGAGCGACTATGTCGCAAAGATGCGATGAGAAATTCGCGCAGGCGATTTCTCATCTGTATTTTAATGTATAATAACACAAGTAACCTGTTAAAACAAAGTATCACAAAATTAAAAGTATAACTGTATACACTTTAACACTTCAACGTAAAAAATAAAATGCTTATTGACAATGTACTTGAAAAAATACAAAAAATGTAGTAAAATAAATCATAACATTTAGAACGTAAACAAATTAACAGGGGTGAGATACAAGGCGTGGTATTTTATACGCATTTGTGAATATTTCATGCCGGAATGGAGTGCATTATGAATAATTACAGAACAGGTGACATCAGAAATATTGCAGTCTTAGGAGGCAGTGGAAGCGGTAAGACAACACTGGTTGAGGCAGCAGCGTTTGCAGGGGAGAATAAGAACTATTTAGGAAGCATTGCGCAGGGCAATACGGTCAGTGATTACGACAGCGAGGAACGCAGCCGTGGATTTTCAATTCATTTATCGGTTGTTCCGGTGGAATGGAACGGTTATAAGATTAATTTCTTAGATGCACCGGGGGCATTGGATTTTGAAGGAGAACGCGAGTCTGCTACAAGTGCTGCAGATGCAGCGGTCATCGTGATTAATGCCCGCAAAGGCATTGATGCCGGAACATGTGCCGCATGGAAATTATGTGACCGTTATAAACTGCCGAGAGTGATTTTTGTAACAGGCATGGATGATGATACTGCCAGCTACAGAGAGATTGTGGAAGAACTCACAAAGCTGTACGGCGGAAAGATTGCGCCGTTTCATATGCCAATCCGCCAGGATCAGCGTCTGATTGGTTATGCGGATATTACCAAGATGAGCGCCAGAAAATTTACTGGTATCGGAAAATATGAAGATTTCGAGATTCCGGACTACTGTATGGAAAACCTCAATAAATTTAAAGGGATTTTAGATGAGGCAGTGGCTTCGGTTGACGAAGATAATATGGAAAAATATTTTTCGGGTGAAGAATTTACACAGCAGGAAAAGGACAGCGCCCTGCGTGCCGACTGTACGGACGGAAGCATTGTTCCGGTAACGATGGGTTCGGGACTGCATGTACATGGTGTCTATATGCTTTTAGATGTCATTACAAAATATTTTCCGTCACCGTTTTTTACAAAGACCGGTATTAATGTTTATGACAATGAGCTGTTTGACTGCATTTATGATGAAAAAGATTTTCTGGCGGCGCGGGTATTTAAGACGGTATCCGACCCATATCTTGGCAAGTATTCCTTTGTAAAGGTTTATTCCGGTACATTAAAAGCGGACAGCATGATTTTTAATCCGTCTTACGATATGGAAACAAAGATTGGCAGAATTTATAAGGTATGCGGAAAAGAATATACACCGGTGGACAGCATTGTGGCAGGCGATATCGGAGCCATTCCGAAGCTGAACGGATTTTCAACCGGAGATACCATTTCCACAAAGGTGAAGCCGATTAAGCTCGATACGATTGAATTTGCAGTGCCGTATACGGTAAAGCGTATTGTTGTTGATAACAAGCAGAATGAAGAAAAGCTTTCACAGGCACTGGCAAAGATTATGGAAGAAGACAGAACCGTGCTTTGTGAAAATGATACAGAAAACGGTCAGCGTCTGATAAAAGGAATCGGCGAACAGCAATTGGAGATTATTGTGGCAAGACTTGAAAATCAGTATAAGATTCCGCAGGTTCAGCTGACAGCGCCAAAGGTCGGTTATAAAGAAACGATTTGTGCGGAAGCGACAGCAAGATGCCGTTACAAAAAGCAGAGCGGTGGTCACGGACAGTTTGCGGAAGTGCAGATTACATTTTCACCGTCCGGCAACCGTGAAAAAGATTACGTATTTGAAACAGCCGTAGTCGGCGGCGCAGTTTCTAAAAATTATTTCCCGGCAGTGGAAAAGGGAATTGCAGAAAGTGTCAAGACAGGACTGCTTGCAGGGTATCCGGTGGTCGGCTTAAAGGCAGTGCTGACAGACGGCGCGGAGCATCCGGTGGATTCGAGTGAAAATGCATTTAAAATGGCAGCTGTCATGGCATATAAGGAAGCTTATTTAAAGGCATCACCGATTATCTTAGAGCCGATTGCACAGGTAAAAATCTTTGCACCGTCCGTTTATGCGGGAGACATTTCAAATGATTTAAAGACCCGCAGGGCAAGAGTACTTGGCATGATGCCGGCAGAAGACGGAACTTCTTATATAGAAGCTGATGTTCCGGTTGCCGAGCTGGAAGGCTATATGGCAAAGCTTCGCTCCATTACGGAAGGCTATGGTACATTTGCCTACGAATTTGCAAGATACGGACATGCGCCGCAGAATGTAGTGGAGAAGCTGTCCGCAGAATATCAGAAAAACAACGGATAAAAGTAGAATCGGTACTTGACAAAGCGGTTGAATATGATAAAATATTCCTGTTTCGTAGTAAATATTTGAATATATAAAGACTGTGAAAAGGAATAGTAGATTATCGCCGGAATTTTACAGAGAGCTGCCGGAAGGTGCAAGACAGCAGATTCGGATAATTGAACTCGCCTTGGAGTTTCTTTTCTGAAAGGATAAACAGATAGGAAAAGACGATTCATTTCCGTTACCAAATGACTGAGTGCATATGTAGGGCAGCTTACATATGAATTAGAGTGGTACCGCGATTGTAGCCCTTTCGTCTCTAAGTGAGATGAAAGGGCTTTTTATGTGTTTGAAAAAAGGAAGCAAAACAAGGAGGAAAATCCTCTGCTCCTGCTTAGGGCAGAAATGCGAGTAAACTCGCATACGATTTTGCTTCGCAAAACAAGGAGGATTAACAAAATGGCAACAACGTATAACCATAAGGCTGTTGAAAAGAAATGGCGTGGAAACTGGGAAGCACACCCAATTAATGTCAATGATGGCAAAAAACCGAAATATTACTGTCTGGATATGTTCCCGTATCCGTCAGGAAGCGGTCTTCATGTCGGTCACTGGAGAGGTTATGTAATCAGTGATGTATGGAGCAGATATAAGATGTTACACGGATACTATGTTATCCATCCAATGGGCTGGGATGCATTCGGTCTTCCGGCAGAAAACTATGCAATTAAGATGGGTGTTCATCCGAAAAAGTCTACGGCACAGAATGTAGCCAATATTAAAAGACAGATTCAGGAAATCGCCGCTGTTTATGACTGGGATATGGAAGTCAACACAACAGACCCGAATTTCTATAAGTGGACACAGTGGATTTTTGTAAAAATGTTTAAAGCAGGTCTTGCTTACGAAAAGGAAATGCCGATTAACTGGTGTCCGTCCTGCAAGACAGGTCTTTCAAATGAAGAAGTTGTAAACGGCTGCTGCGAACGCTGCGGTACAGAAGTAACCAAGAAGAACTTAAAGCAGTGGATGTTAAAGATTACAGCCTATGCAGACAGATTACTCGAAGACCTTGATAAGCTTGACTGGCCGGAAAAGGTTAAGAAGATGCAGTCTGACTGGATTGGACGTTCTTACGGTGCAGAGGTAGATTTTAAGGTAGACGGAACGGATAAGTCTATTACTGTTTATACTACAAGACCGGATACATTACACGGTGCAACCTTTATGGTACTGGCTCCGGAACATGCAATGGCAAGAGAACTGGCAACGGAAGAAACAAAGCAGGCAGTGGAAGATTACATTTACAGAGCTTCTACCCGTTCTAACATCGACAGAATGGCAGACAAGGAAAAGACCGGTGTATTTACAGGTTCTTATGCAATCAATCCTTTAAATGGAAAGAAAGTGCCAATCTGGCTGTCTGATTATGTACTGGCTGATTACGGTACAGGTGCGATTATGTGTGTACCGGCACATGATGACCGTGACTTTGAATTTGCAAAGAAATTTGATATTCCGATTATTCAGGTTATTGCAAAAGACGGAAAAGAAATCGAAAATATGACAGAGGCTTATACAGATGCTGTCGGAACAATGATTAATTCCGGTGACTGGAACGGTATGGAATCTTCTGTATTAAAGAAAGAAGCACCGGAAATGATTGAAAAAATGGGCTTCGGACGTAAAAAGAAGAACTACAAGTTACGTGACTGGGTATTCTCACGCCAGAGATACTGGGGCGAACCAATTCCGATTGTTCACTGCCCGGACTGCGGCTGTGTACCGGTTCCGGAAGACCAGCTTCCGTTACTGCTTCCAGAAGTAGAAAAGTATGAGCCGACCGGAACAGGTGAATCACCGCTTGCAGGAATTGAAGAATGGGTCAACACAACCTGCCCATGCTGCGGAAAGCCTGCTAAGAGAGAAACCAATACTATGCCACAGTGGGCTGGTTCTTCATGGTACTTCTTAAGATATGTGGATAATAAGAATGACAAAGAACTTGTAAGCAAGGAAAAGGCAGATAAGTATCTTCCGGTTGATATGTATATCGGCGGTGTGGAACATGCGGTACTGCACTTACTGTATTCAAGATTTTATACAAAATTCTTACATGATATCGGTGTGGTTGATTTTGATGAACCGTTCAAGAAGCTGTTCAATCAGGGTATGATTGGCAAGAACGGCGCAAAGATGAGTAAGTCCAAAGGAAACGTTGTATCACCGGATGATTTAGTAAGAGATTACGGCTGTGATTCATTAAGAATGTATGAACTGTTTGTCGGACCACCGGAACTGGATGCAGAATGGGATGACAGAGGAATTGACGGTGTACACAGATTCCTGTCAAGATTCTGGACACTTGTAGAAGATAACGCAGATAAGAATTTCAATGAAACAGATGAAATGGTGAAGTTAAGACATAAGATGGTTTATGACATTACAAACCGTCTGGAAAACTTCAGTCTGAACACAGTTGTCAGCGGTTTCATGGAATACACCAACAAGCTGGTTGACCTGACAAAGAAGCAGGGCGGCATTGATAAAGAAACAATGGAAACGATTGTTACGCTCTTATCTCCGTTTGCACCGCATGTTGCAGAAGAACTTTGGGAAGTATTAGGACATAACCAGAGCATTTTTGAAAGCACACAGTGGCCTTCATTTGATGAAGAAAAGATGAAGGATAACGAGATTGAAATGGCAGTTCAGGTAAATGGTAAAGTAAAGGCAAAGGTAACACTTTCTGTTGACGAAACCAAAGAATCTGCACTGGCTAAGGCAAAAGAAGCACTCGGTGATAAGCTTCCTGCAAATGTTGTAAAGGAAATTTACGTACCGGGTAAGATTATTAACATTGTCGGTAAGTAATTAAAAAGAAAATATTTTAAAATATAAGCTGCCCCACGGAATTCAGACCGTGGGACAGCTTATATTTATTAAATGTGTTATATTGCGTTGGAAATGCTGAAAGGAAAACGGTTATTTACGGTTTTCCAGTAAAAACTCCAGAAATCTGCGGGCAGCAGAATTAATTGGTGTGTGGTTGTTGGTGATTACGACAACATCACGATTAGGGAGTGGTTCTGTCAGCTCAATCGGAAAGACAAGTTCCTTTTCAATGGCTTCCAAAGCAAGCGATTTTGGATAAAAACCAATACCGAGATTATGGGTAATCATCGGAAGTACCTGGTCGGTCATGGCAGCTTCCATATCCGGCTCAAAAGGAAGGTCGTGTTCCATAAAGAAACGGCTGTAATGCGTGTGTGTGGAACTTCCCTCACAAAGTCCGATTAAAGGCATTTCGGAAATATCCTCCAAATAGTGAACCTGCTGTGCAAACTGCTTATATTTCGTGCCGCCCAGCAGTATTTCATCATAAGAAACCAGCTTTTCCTGATGCATGTGCTTATGTACCAGAACCGGTGTTGAAACAATCGCAAAGTCGATAATGTTATTTTCCAGTGCTTTTACTGCCTGCGGTGCGGAATAATTTAAAAGACGGATACGCACATGCGGATAGCGGGCGCAGAAATGTTCCAGTTCGGAAAGCAGTATCAGGCGCAGTGCATTTTCACTGGCACCGATTGAAATCAGACCGTTTTCTAAATCCCGGTTACGGATAATTGCTTCTTCACCAAGCGCAAGCTGTTCAAAAGCAATGGCAACGTGTTCATAAAGCTTGTGGCCTTCCGGTGTCAGCAGTACACCTTTATTGGAACGCAGAAAAAGCTTGCAGTCCAGTTCTGCTTCGAGATTGTTCATACAGCGCGTAATGTTGGGCTGGTTATTGCCCAAAGCAGCAGCGGCTTTGGTAAAACTTTTATACTGTGCAACGTAGTAAAAAATACGGTAATAATCGTAAGTAATCATGATACTCCTTTTTGTAAAACTGCCATGCAGCGGAAAATATTTAACAGATGCCGGGGCAAACGTATTACATAAGTATAACAAATAAATGCGGTTTTGGCTATGTCAAAAAGATATAATCAAGATATTAATAATACTTTTTACATTTTACAAATCTTTTTCTATAATACGGTTGTGTTAAGAAATAAGAAAAGAAATGGACAGCAGTGTGAAAAATCCATAAATTTAAGATTTTTTCACACGACAGATTTGTGACGCAGGCATCACAAATCTGTTTTTATCGCAGAATTGAATGAATTCAGTCCGCGATTCCTCCGGCATTAAAATGCCTGCGGAATGGAGAGCAGTATGTTATTTTCAAAGAAAACACCCGAAGAAAAAATGGAAAAGCTTGTGCATAGAAAGGCATGGGGTGAGCTTTCAGAGTATATGTTTAAGGATAAGGAACATAAAATCGCACTGGCTCAGGCACTGGGAACTTCCGAAACAGAGGAAGCCATTGATCTGTTGATGGAGCTGGTTGAAAGCAAAGACCAGGATATATTGGAGGCGGCATGCGAGTCCTTAAAGAAAGTGGGCGATGACCATAACACAACGGAGCTGCTGCGTATTTTGCAGACCATACCGGAAGAAAATGAGCCGTTGCGCAAAAAAATCAGTGAAACAATTCAGGCTTTACATAAGAGAGGATAATGATTTTAGCGGTTTGTGCATATGCTGATATATAACACAAAATATTTAAGACGTATAATATCATTAAGATAAGAAAATCAGGAGAAAAGAAAATGGGAAATTTAACACATGCAGCGGGAAGATTGGCTGTTAGCAAAGTGTCTGACGTCGTTTTAAAGAATCTGGATAAAGACAGAGAAAAGGAAATTGTAAAGCTTGTCGATTTCATGGAAAAATACATGGATGGAGAAAAGCTGGATATTAATTATGAGAAAGCAAGAACCATGATTACCGATAAAAACGGCGCGTTGAATCATTACATAAACAGGCTTCTGGATGAAGTCGACCCACATGTGCTAAAAACAATGGTTTTAAACCTTGGTTTTGAAGCATTTTTAAATGGTACAAAAACGATTCGTAAAATGCGTGAAAAGTACAAATGCAATGTACCATGGCTGATTTTAATGGATCCGACAAGTGCCTGCAACCTGCATTGTACGGGCTGCTGGGCGGCAGAATACGGAAACCGCCTGAATCTGACATTTGATGAAATGGATAACCTGATTTGTCAGGGTAAAGAAATGGGCATTTATTTTTACATGTTTACAGGCGGTGAGCCGCTTGTAAGAAAGGCAGATTTAATCCGCCTTGCAGAAAAGCATTATGACTGCGCATTTCTTTCATTTACAAACGGAACACTCGTAGATGAAACGTTCTGTGCGGATTTGAAAAGAGTCGGAAATCTTTATCTTGCAATCAGTCTGGAAGGATTTGCAGAGGTAAATGACCTACGCCGTGGAGAAGGTGTCTACGGAAAGGTTATGCACGCAATGGATTTATTAAAGCAGAACGGTCTTGTATTTGGTACTTCTATCTGTTATACATCTAAAAATATTGAAACAGTTACAAGCGATGAATTCGTTGATTTAATGATTGAAAAAGGTTGCCGTTATGCGCTGTATTTTCACTATATGCCGGTCGGAAACGATGCGTCTGTTGATCTGCTTCCGGCACCGGAGCAGAGAATTTACATGCGTTCCCGTGTCCGTGAAATCCGTAATATGACGACGGGAAAAGGACTGTTTACCATGGATTTCCAGAATGACGGTGAATTTGTGGGCGGCTGTATCGCAGGCGGAAGAAATTACTTCCATATTAATGCAAACGGTGATGCGGAGCCTTGTGTATTTATTCACTATTCAGGGTCCAATATCCGTAAAAATACGCTGCTTGAGATTTTAAAACAGCCGTTATTTATGGCATATTATAATAACCAGCCGTTTAATGAAAATCATCTGCGTCCGTGTCCGATGCTTGAAAATCCTGAAATTCTTCAACGGATTGTAAAGGAGAGTGGCGCAAAATCCACGGATTTACAGTCACCGGAATCTGCGGAGCATTTGTGTGAGAAGTGTAAGGCTTATGCTAAGAACTGGAAGCCGTGTGCCGACAAGCTCTGGGCAGAAACCAAAATGCCACAGCACAGCTATGAAAATTATAAAAAGTAATTTTAAACCGGAAAAATAAGAATATTTGAAAAAAACGGATATTGTACCGGACTCCAAAAGCCAGATTTAAAATCTGACGATTGGAGTCCGGTATTTTTATGGAACGGTTCTGCATTAATGACGTTCTTTTTCTTCTTCTTTAATAAACATGATTAAAAAGCTGATCAACAGCAAAAGGCAGGAAAACCAGATGGTGCGCATCCCAAAAAGGGCAATACAGTGTCCACCGACACCGGCTCCGACAGCAAACATCAGGATAATGCCAAGGTAGCAGGCGGATTTGTGCAAAACGTGTTTATCGCGCGTTCTGGCATAAACGCACAGAGATTCCATACAGCTTCGGAGATTGCCGATACACATGGTGCTGGCAAAGGCATATCCGTTGACCTTGCGGAATGTCTGAACCTGCATGGCGCATGAAAAGGATACTAAGGCATTGGCAAACAGATTCAGCCGTACCGGGAAAAATCCTACCGCAAAAAGCAGAATAATTTCGGATAAAACAACAAGCTGGCGCCAGTGCAGACGCTCAATCCGCTGATATTTCAGCCGTACCCATTCGGCGGCGGCAATTCCCAGTGCGAAAAAGAGCAGCGGAATCAGATAGTGTGCCGCCTGATACCAGTTTCTGTCAACAACACAGGCACTTAAAAGTACAATGTTGCCGGTCTGTGCATTGGCAAAAACTTTGCCGCGGAAGAGGTATGTATAGGCATCCTGCAAACCTCCGGATATAGATAAAAAGGCAGCCGTCAGAAAAGATTCTGACATTTGCCGGTGTGATAAGTGATTCATTTTAATCCCCATTTCCGAGCAATTTTATGATAAAGCAGTGATGAGAAATCCGCGAATGAGACGGCTCATCTGCTACTATGTACAATTGTTTTCGCTCTAAATAAATATTTAATACCGAATATTGTTAAAATGTTGCTGTTTGTATAAAAAATATAAAAATTATGTGCAATACCGGAATGTGCGGTCGGTAAGGATTCGTGCAAATATCAGTCCCAGCGGCAGTGCGATAATAATCATAATCGCTGCGCTAAACCACGAAACAGCTTCATAGAGGGACATAATGCCGAAGTTGTAAATTGCCCGGTACAGGTACAGTCCCGGAACCATAATGACAATGGAAGGTACGGTTAAAGAAATCCGAGGATACCCGTGGCTCTTCTTAATGAGGGAGGCTAGCAGTCCTGCGGTTAAAGCACCGATAAATGCGGCGGCGGCAGCAGGCATTCCTGTAAAATCCACAAGTTCAAGCCGGAGCGTATTGGCAGCCGCACCGATGAAAGCAGCAGTCGATGCCATAGAAACAGAGCTGTTAAACATTATGGAAAAGCCGAAAACCCCGCAGAAGCTGGCGATAATCCGCAGTACAAGGTGAAACAGGGGATTCATGTGAAGGACTGCAAAATCCTGTGGCTGTAATTTTAAAAGCAGTGCCATAATCCATGCAAACATCGTAGCGACGAGTATAATGATGATGGAATAAGTAAGCCGTTCAAGTCCTGAACGCAAATCCAGTTTCGCAAGGTCGATGCCGCTTGTAATAAACGGAAATCCCGGTATGATAAACAGCATGGAACAAATGTATCCCGCTTCATGCAATGCCGGAATATGAAAAATAATTTCCGCAAGGCGGAAACAGATGTCATAAACAAGACAGGCCGCCGAGATGGATACGGCAATATTTAAAAACAGTGTATAATGGTGTTTAATCAGTTTGGTACGGACAACATTTCCGACACCGGCGGCGATAAATGCCAGAATCATTTCCACAGGACCGCCGCCTAAAAGAAAAGTGAAGGCACAACAGGCGAGTGCGGCGGCAAATCCCAGTTTTGCAGGCGAATACAGCGTGTGGATTTTTTCAATGGTGTCCAGTTTTTTGTGAATCTGTTCACCGGTCATATGCGTTTTTTCTTCCGGAAAACGTTCAACAAACTGTTCCATGCGGTACAGCTTTGACGTATTGACCCCGGTATTGGCAATGCTTAAAGACTGGGAAACACAATCCGTTCCGTCAAAGCAGTTAAATTCAATGGACATCAGTCCGACATCCACCGTGCAGGTAACACCAAGTTCCTTTGACAGGCGGTTCATGGAAGTGCGCACACGCCATGCCCCGGTGCCGCAGGAGAGCATCATAAGTCCTACTCTGCCGATAACAGAAGCTTTTTCGATTAATCCTGCATTTTCAATCAGGACGTTGCTGTCTGCTTTTGCATAGTCATGCCAGGGGATTTCCATGTGGTTTTTTTCCATAATATCAACATAAGAAGCCGGTCCGGCTGTATCTTTTGTGCTATCCATAAATAATCGCCTCCGCTTTGGCGGCATGCCGCTCCAGATTTTTCAAAAAATGAGAATTTGGCAGGAAAATCCCAAGTTCATCATATCGGTTATTCTGCTCGACAAGGGAATCCTGACCGTAAAATACAAAAGCCATTGGCAGTTCTTTTTCAAGCTGGATCATTAAATCCCAGACGGCACAGTAAGCTTCTGATTCTGTTTCTTTTAATTTAATGGTATCGGGAAGCTCACGGATCAGCAGTACACCGGTATTTTTCTCTAAAACCTGCTGTTTAATATTCATATCGTCATCGCGGTAGGAATGACTGTAACGGTAAGCCTGTGCAAGATACATCTTTTTCTTTCCGTCAAAATGGTTATAAACTTCACGAAAATGTTGATACTCCTTTTCATGGATGCAATTTTTAAATTCAGGCAGAAGTAAACCGTTCTCATCTGTCATAATGACAGGATTGGTCTTTCCGTCAGCATTAAAACGATAGGGAATCAGATAAGAATTTCGTATCAGGTCAAAAAGGGTATTTTTGCTGATTGCCATAAGAAAAGCGGATAAATCCCTGTTGCGGTAAGCGCGAAACAGTGCTTGACAGAATTCATCGGCAGAAAGGGAATCCTCCAGTTCATCATTACTGAATAAATCATTGCAAAAAGTTTCAAAAAGCTTGTCGCATGCCCATGGGTCAGCCAGAATTTTCTGGAACAGGACATCTGCATGTTCTTCTCTTGGGAAAATAGTTTGCTCTTTCATCGTTCTCTCCATTCCGCAGGCATTTTAATGTAGGAGAAACCGCAGACGGAATGTATTGAATTCTGCGATAGGAGCAGTTTTGTGATACCTGCGGCACAATACTGCCAATGTCAGGGTATGCCTGATGATACATATTCTCCGGATTTTCAGCAATTTTATCGCAAGCGGTGGCGATTGCTTTTTTTATTCCGCTCGATTATACTATGGAAATAAGGATAAGTAAAAACTATAATTGATATGATATAAATATCAAATTGATATGACAGAAATGAGTATGGGACGGGTAAAAAAATGACACTTCAACAGTTAAAATATGTAATTACAGTTGCAAATACAGGGACGATTACAGAAGCCGCGAACCGGCTGTTTATTTCCCAGCCGAGTCTGACGAATGCGATTCACGAGCTGGAAAAAGAAATGAATATCACGATATTTAACCGGACGAATAAGGGAATCAGCATATCCAAAGAGGGGGAGGATTTTCTGGGATATGCAAGACAGGTTTTGGAACAGGCGGCGATACTGGAGGATAAATACAAAGGCGGAAGCGGCGGAAAGAAACAGTTTTGTGTATCAACACAGCACTATTCGTTTGCGGTGAATGCATTTGTGGATTTGATTAAGGAATACGGACAGGACGAATATGATTTCAGTCTGCGGGAAACGCAGACCTATGAAATTATCGAAGATGTGGCAAGAATGAGAAGTGAGATAGGAATTTTGTTTCTGAATGATTTTAACGAAACGGTTCTTGGTAAGATTTTAAAGTCACACGAGCTGGAATTTCATCCGCTGTTTGTTGCAAGACCGCATGTTTTTATCAGCCGCAAGCACCCGCTGGCGGGAAATGCAGTGATTACCAATGAGGAACTGGAGCAGTATCCGTATCTGTCCTTCGAGCAGGGAGAGCATAATTCGTTTTATTTTTCGGAAGAAATTTTTTCGGCGGTTGAGCGTAAGAAAAATATCCGTGTGCGTGACAGGGCAACGTTGTTTAATCTCTTAATCGGATTAAATGGTTATACAGTGTGCAGTGGTGTCATTGACAAAAAATTAAACGGCAAAGACATCATTGCTGTGCCGCTTGCCGATGAAAGCGAAATGCGGGTTGGCTACATCACGCATAAAAAGGGAATGATGAGCCGGCTGGCAGCGACCTATCTGGAAGCGTTGAAAAAATACGTGGAATCGTAAAGTTTCATATTTAAAGCCTGAAATCATGAGGTGTATAGGCACAAGTGGTTTCAGATTTTTTGATATAGTTTAAAGCTATGAACAAATAACATTTATAGGTATTATACAAATGATACCGACATTCTTATAATAAAATCCATAAATACGACATTTGTGGATAAAGTCCGTAAATGAAAGAAAAACGGCGGATAAAGCTGCCCGCAGGGATTTTAGAATAAGGAGAGAAAGAATGAAGACATCGGTTATCGGATTCCCAAGAGTGGGAACATTAAGAGAGTTAAAGTTTGCATCGGAAAAATATTTCAGAAAAGAAACCGGAGCAGAGGAGCTTTTAAAAGAAGCACGCAGACTGCGAAAAACACACTGGACGGTACAAAAAGAGGCAGGAATTGATTACATTCCATGTAATGACTTTTCGTTTTATGATACAGTGCTGGATACGGCCGTTTTGTTAGGCATTGTGCCAAAGCGGTATCAGGAATTAAATTTATCCGCACTGGATACATACTTTGCAATGGCACGCGGTTATCAGGGAGAATCCGGTGACGTAAAGGCGCTGGCAATGAAAAAATGGTTTAATACAAACTATCATTATATTGTGCCGGAAGCAGAGGACGATACAAAGATTGCGCTTGTGGGAGAGAAGCTGTGGGAAGAATATGAGGAAGCAAAGGCACTCGGCATTGAAACAAAGCCGGTTCTTACAGGACCGTATACGCTGTTAAAGCTGTGCCGTTATACAGGCAGCAAAACAGCAGAAGATTTTACAGATGCGGTGATCGCGGCATATCAGCAGGTGCTTGAAAAATGTGCGGCACACAGGATAATGTGGCTTCAGCTTGATGAACCGGCACTGGTGCGTGATTTATCAAAAGAAGATATTGCACTGTTTCATAAAATTTATGAAAATGTACTGCCTTGCAAAAAGACAGTCCGGATTCTGTTACAGACGTACTTCGGCGATGTGCGTGACAATTATAAGGATTTGACAGAACTGCCGTTTGACGGTATCGGACTGGATTTTATTGAAGGAAAAGAAACAGTTCATTTAATTGAAAAGTACGGATTCCCGAAGGACAAACTGCTTTTTGCCGGTCTTGTAAACGGTAAGAATATCTGGAGAAATCATTATGACCGGACATTAAATCAGTTACAGCAGCTTACAGGAAAGGGCATACAGACTGTATTATCAACATCGTGTTCATTATTGCACGTTCCATATACGGTAAAACATGAAACAAAACTTTCAGAAAAGTATCTGGACTATTTTGCATTTGCAGAAGAAAAGCTTTCAGAGTTAAGGGAATTAAGCGGATTTGCCGAAAATCCGTCTTATACGCAGGAGAGCGCATATAAAAAGAACAGCGCACTTTTTGCGGCAGACAGAGATTGTAAAAATGCGGCGGTGAAGAAGCGTCTGTCAGAGGTGACTGAGAAAGATTATGTCAGACTGCCAAAGCGCAGTGAACGCCAGCAGTTACAGAAAGAAACGTTTCATTTACCGCAGTTTCCGACAACAACGATTGGTTCATTTCCACAGACCAAAGATGTCAAGCAGAACCGTGCGGCATTTCGTAAGGGAGAAATCACCGAGCAGGAATATACTGCATTTAATAAGAAAAAAATTGCGGAATGTATAAAGAAGCAGGAAGAAATCGGACTGGATGTACTGGTACACGGTGAATATGAAAGAAATGATATGGTAGAATATTTCGGTGAAGCACTGGGCGGCTTTCTTTTCACGGAAAAAGCATGGGTTCAGTCTTACGGAACACGCTGTGTCAAGCCACCGGTCATCTGGGGTGACGTATACCGCGAAAAACCGATGACAGTGGCATGGTCAGTTTATGCACAGTCCTTGACGGATAAGGTGATGAAGGGAATGCTTACAGGCCCTGTTACGATTTTAAACTGGTCTTTCCCAAGAGAAGACATTTCCATTAAAGAATCCATTTCACAGATTGCACTGGCAATCCGCGATGAAGTGCTGGATTTAGAGGCAAACGGTATCCGCATGATTCAGATTGATGAAGCTGCATTAAGGGAAAAACTGCCGCTTCGCCGCTCGGACTGGGATACGGAGTATCTGGATTTTGCAATTCCGGCATTCCGACTGACACACAGCGGTGTCAGACCGGAAACACAGATTCACACCCATATGTGCTACAGTGAATTTACAGATATTATTCCGGCGATTGATGCCATGGATGCCGATGTAATCACATTTGAGGCGTCACGTTCGGATTTACAGATTCTTTCTGCCCTGCGTGAAAATCATTTTGAAACAGAGGTCGGACCGGGCGTTTACGATATTCATTCACCGCGTGTTCCTTCTGTAGAAGAAATCGTGCAGGTACTTGAAAAAATGCTGACACAGATTGAACCGGATAAGCTGTGGGTCAATCCGGACTGCGGCTTAAAGACGAGAGGAATTCCCGAAACACAAGCAAGCCTTATCAATATGGTGCAGGCGGCAAAACAAATCCGGGTGGCACACAGTAAATAAAAGTGTGATACTGTCTTTCAAATAAAAAGTGAAACAAGCCGGGAGCAGAACCGGGAGAAAATCCCGGTCTGTTTCCGGCTTGTTGTATCAGCGCTGTTCCAGAAGCATTAAAAGCTGCGGCAGAAGCTGCTGTTCTTTTGGTGTTAAACCGTCTTTGACCTGGTTGATAATCAGGTAAATGTCATCTTTAGAAAATGAAATGCCGGACTGCTGTGCCTTGCGGCTTAATGCAAGAATCAGCGGCAGAATTTCATCATTGCTTTTTCCTTTTGAAAGCGTTTTAAATTCATTGATTAAAAGCTGCTTTTTAAAATCCAGTTCAGACATCGTTTATTTCCTTTCTTTTACAAATTAAAATCAGACAGCGTTTTCATGTAGGTATCGTATTGTTTCTGCTGCTCCGGGGTCAGAAGCATATTTAAAAGACCTGTGGGAGGGGCAGAGGATTTTGTGCCGGAAGTATGCTGGCTTTTTGGCATGCCGGTAGTGTCGGCAGAAACATTTGGCTCATTTTGTGCACCGTCTGCCGGAGTTTTTTTTGGCGGTGGGGCTTTGACGTCAGTTTTGCCGGGGGTATTGCCGTCTTTGGAATTTTTGGAATTTGCGGTATTATTTGTAGTATTGACAGTCTGATTCATCATATTCAGAATAATGGGATTGTTGAATAAATCGGCGCCGTCATCAAAGGACTGAAACAGATTCATCATTTCGGACACCTTTGAAAAGCTGCGGAACTGTTCAATCATTGCGGCATATTTTTCAGGACAGTAAGGCATTACCGTATTTAAAAAGTCGTCATTGGTAAAAATGTCATTGATGGAATTTATGTAGGCATGGCTGCTCTGCCCCCGGATTGCAGGGTTTCCCGGAGAACGGTTATAAAAACGCAGTGTCTGTGAAAATTCATTCATGCGGATTATTAAAGAAAGGGGCTTTTGCAGCTGATAATCCAGAAAAGGAATCATTGCTTTAAACATTTGTGTGGATTCATCGACGGTGCGCAGGTCAAATTCGGTGATAGGTAATTCTTTTGCCATGTTTCCTCCATTCTGCCGTCACTCAATATAGTAATAGTATATGCAATGGAGAAAAATGTATGAATATAATAATAGCAGATTTATATGTGGAGGAAAAAGATATGGACAGACCGTGGAATTCATTGCAGAAAAATCCGGTACAGACAGCCAAAATGCAAAGAGGAAAAGCACAGCGCGGGCAGGTGCAGGAAAGTAAAATACAGACAGATAAAATAAAGAAAGAAAAACCACAGCGCATGATTGTAACGGATGAAACCAGTGTTTACGGCATTGATATGGCGTGTTTCCATGAAAAACAGGAAGAGTGACTGTTTTAGTAAAAAGAAAACCCTGCGGCTGATGCCGCAGGGAAAACTGTTTATAAACGTCAGTTCAGACAGTTTTTAACCGGATTAGCAGCCGCAGCCACATCCGCCGTTGTTAAATGAACCGTTGTTGCCGCATCCGCCGCAGAAGAACAGTAAGAGGATAATCCACAGGCAGCTGTTGTCGCCACAGCCGCAGCCACCGTTGTTGTTTAATCCGTTGCCACAGCTGCTGCAAAGAAGGAGCAGGATAATAATCCAATAGCATGAGCTGCCTCCAAATCCATTGCAATCTCCACATCCGCCACAGTTTGTTGCTGCTAAATCACTCATTTTGATTCCTCCAAAATTCATTTACAATACAATTTTATGTATAGAGGCTTGTTTGTGTTCCACAATATTTAAGGATTATTTCATTGCATTCTTTTTTTCTTTGTTATATTATCTAGTAATAATACGGAAGATTGAAGAAAGGTAGAAAAAATGTCTGAAAATAAAAGAAACTTTCTGGTGCATGGGGGGATTCTTGCCATGGCGGGTATTCTGGTAAGAATTATAGGAATGTTTTACCGGATACCACTGGTAAATATTATCGGAAGTGACGGAAACGGAATCTATGGTGCGGCGTATAATGTATACAATATTATGCTGGTACTGTCGGCATATGGGCTGCCAATGGCAGTGTCAAAGCTGGTTTCGGCAAAATTTGTTGCAAAGCAGTTTAAAAATGCAGCTTCTATTTTTAAGTGTGCGCTGATTTTTGCGACCTGTACAGGCGGTATCGCAGCTCTTTTATTATTCTTTGGAGCGGATTTTATCGAAAATGTATTTTATAAAGGTGTTCCGGGCATGGCAATTCCGCTTAGGATTCTTGCACCGACCATCTTTTTTGTGGCGATTTTAGGCGTTATGAGAGGTTTTTATCAGGGACAGGGAACAATGATTCCGACTGCGGTTTCACAGATTGCAGAACAGATTGTCAATGCGGCAGTCAGCCTTCTTGCGGGATATTTCCTCATTCAGGCATATCAGTCATCAGCCAATACGGCGGCTTACGGTGCGGCAGGGGCAACACTTGGTACAGCAATGGGGGCATTGACAGCATTAATCTTTTTAATTGTGCTGTATCTGATATACCGTCCGACCTTTGCACGCATGGTGGCAAAGGACAGAGTCAGTAAAAGACAGTATGACAGGGATATTTACAGAACCATTGCACTTACAATGATTCCGATTATTTTAGGACAGACGTTTTACCAGATTAGTGCGGTCATTGATGATATGATGTTTAGTAATATGATGATTGGCACCGATATTACAAAGAGCATTACGACCGATATGGGTAATTTTAATTCCAGTTACAGCTTATTAATCGGTATTCCGCAGGGTGTCGCTTCCGCGATGTCGGCTTCAATGTTACCGAGTATTGTGGCATCGTACACACAGGGCGAAATCGGTGCAGTGCGCAAAAAGATAAAAGAAACGTTAAAGACCAATATGTTTATTGCAATTCCGTCTTTTGTCGGATTGTTTGTTCTCGGCAAACCGATTATCCAACTGCTGTTTGCACGATATGACAGCACGCAGGGCGGCATGATGTTAAAAATCGGTGCGATAGCCGTAGTATTTTATACATTGTCTACCGTAACCAGTTCGGCTTTGCAGGGCATTGACGAGATGAGTACGCCGGTAAAGCACTCCTGCATTTCACTGGTTGTGCATATTATTCTGGTATTTGTGCTGTTAAAGTTTTCAAGACTGGGAATTTATGCTATAGTAATAGGTAACGCAAGTTTTCCGATTATTATTTTCATATTAAATATAATTTCATTATATAGACATATCGGATACCGGATGGAATACCGTCAGACCTTTATTGTTCCGGCTGTGTGTGCTCTGATTATGGGCGTGGCAGCAGGACTTGTCTATGACGGAATGATAAAATTAACAGCTTCTAATATCCTTTCTTTAATGGCAGCATTTATCGCGGCGGGAATCTTTTATTTCGGACCGCTGTTTGTGGCAAAAAAGAAGAAGTGGTATTAAATAGGCATTAAAATGCCTGCGGAATGAGGAGTATATGTGGATAACGGTTGATTTTGACAGCAGCGAGGCAATTTATATGCAGCTGTGTAATCAGATTGTGGAGGCGATTGCCGTGTCAAAGCTGCAAGAGGGCGAGTCCCTGCCGTCCGTGCGTCAGATGGCAGAATATGCAGGGATTAATATGCATACAGTCAATAAGGCGTATGCACTGCTTCGTCAGGAAGGCTATATTACACTGGATAAAAGGCGGGGCGCAGTGGTCAATCTTGGACTGGATAAGAGAAAAGCAATCGAGTCCATGACAAAGGATTTGCGCCAGATTATTGCACGCGCAAAATGTAATGGCATGAGCGCGGAAGAAATTCATGGAATTGTAGACGGTGTCATATCAGAAATGGAAGACAGTGGCAGACTATAGAAATGGAGAAGCATATGTTGTGTGAGAACTGTAAAGAAAGAGAAGCAACCGTACATTTTACAGAGATTATGAATGGGAGAGTGCAGAAACACCATTTATGTAAAGAATGTGCGGCACAGATGGAAATGATGGGATATGCTTCCAATGAAGTTCCATTTGTGAAATTGTTGACAGGTATGCTTGCGGCGGGACAGACGCAGGAACAGGGAGAAAATCCATTGCAGTATGTACGCTGTCCGAAATGCGGCATGACGTATGAAGAATTTACGAGGGTGGGAAAGTTTGGCTGTGCAGAGTGTATCGATGTATTCGGTCCGCTGATTGGCGACCATATGAAAAAGCTTCACGGCAGTGATACCCATACCGGCAAGACTTACACAAAAGAAAAAATGCAGCCTGAAACAAAACAGGAGCAGGAACAGCAGGATATAGAAGCTTTGAAGCTCCGGTTAAAAGAAGCCGTCATGCTGGAAAATTTTGAAGCGGCGGCAAAATACCGTGACGAAATTAAGGCATTACAGGCAAAGGAGGAGCATAATGCTTAGATGGTTTGAGCAGAACGGACCGGAGGGTGATGTGGTCATTTCCAGCCGGGTGCGCCTTGCAAGAAATTTAAAGGATTATAATTTTTCATTAAAACTGGATACACCGGATGCGCATAAAATGATTGGCGAGGCGGCACAAAAGCTGCGTGTTCTGCCGGAATTCAAAGATTTTCACGAGTATCATTTTGAGAATCTGGAAGAAGTCCAGCGCGAAGCAATGAAAGAACGTCATGTCATCAGTCCGTTTTTATTAAGTCAGAGCGTCGCAGGCGGATTTGTATCATCGAATGAAGATTTGTCCATTATGTTAAATGAGGAAGACCATATCCGCATACAGGCATACCGTGCAGGAATGGATATGGAGCGCGCCTATGAGGCGGCAGACCATATAGATGACTGTATTGGTGCGGTGCTTCCGTATGCGTATGATACGCAGTACGGATATCTGACAACCTGTCCGTCCAATGTCGGAACAGGCATGAGAGTGTCTTATATGTGTCACCTTCCGGCGCTTGCATGGAATAATAAAATACAGGGTATTGCGGCGGAAATTGGCAGATTCGGACTGGTCATGCACAGCGTTTATTCGGACGGCAATAAGTCTGCGGGGGATATTTATCAGATATCCAATCAGATTACGCTGGGCGTTACGGAAAAAGAACTGATTGAGAATATTACCAACATTGTGCAGCAGATTGTCACACAGGAGCGGATTTTAAGAAACCGTTTAAAAGAAAAACAAAAGATTTCCGTGCTGGACGGCATTTACCGTTCTTACGGCATTTTAAAATATGCAAGGAAGGTATCATTAAAAGACGGGCTGGTACTGCTTTCACAGTTACGGCTCGGTCTGGCGGAGGGGCTTGTAAAAACGCCGGATGAGAGAGATTATGCGATTTACCAGCTGATGATAGGGATTCAGCCGGGCAATCTTGAAATGCTTGCATCACAGGAACTTACAGAGGAAGAAACCGATGTGATGCGGGCGCAGTTTATCAGGGAAAATTTACCTTCAATTGAATAAAGTGAGGAGAAAAAATATGCAGAGCAGATTTACAAAAAAGGCGCAGGAAGCGCTTGACCATGCGGCAGAAACAGCAGCAATGCTGGGGCATGGCTATATCGGTTCGGAACATTTGTTAATCGGACTGATTCAGGCAGAAGACAGCCTGGCATCAACCGTGTTGTTAAATAACGATGTCACAGCGGAAAAAATTATCAACCTCGTCTATCAGCTGATTGCACCGGATAATCAGGTCGGCGTAAAAGAACCGTCAGGCTATACGCCGCGTGTACGCCGCATTTTGGAAAATTCAGCAAAGGAGGCAGCACGTTTTCATGCGGAAAGTATCGGAACGGAGCATTTGCTAATTGCGATTATTAAAGAAACAGAGAGTGTTGCGGCAAGACTGTTAAATACACTCGGCGTTGCGATAAAGAAGCTGTATGTGGATACGCTTGCGGCAATGGGCGAGGATGCCAATTCCTACCGTGAAGATTTCCAGAATGGCAGACCGCGCGGAAAGAAATCCACACAGACCTTAGATCAGTATAGCAGGGATTTGACAGAACTTGCAAGAAACGGCAAATTAGACCCGGTTATCGGCAGAAGTGAAGAAATCCAGCGTGTGATTCAGATTTTAAGCAGACGTACCAAAAATAATCCGTGTCTGATTGGTGAGCCGGGTGTCGGTAAAACGGCGATTGCGGAAGGACTTGCGGCACGGATTGTCGAAGGCGATGTACCGGAAACAATTAAGGGAAAAAGACTTCTTACACTGGATTTATCGGGAATGGTTGCCGGTTCAAAATACCGCGGCGAGTTTGAAGAACGTATTAAGCGCGTGATCAATGAAGTCAAGGCAGACGGAAATGTCCTGCTGTTCTTAGATGAACTGCATACGATTATCGGTGCGGGCGGTGCGGAAGGTGCGATTGATGCTTCCAACATTTTAAAGCCGTCCCTTGCAAGAGGAGAAATCCAGTTAATCGGTGCGACAACACTGGAAGAATACCGTAAATATATTGAAAAAGATGCCGCACTGGAACGAAGATTCCAGCCGGTAAAGGTTGAAGAGCCGACAGAGGAAGAAGCTGTTTTGATTTTACGCGGTCTGCGCCCGAAGTACGAAGAACATCATCATGTAACAATTACAGATGAAGCTGTTGAAGCGGCAGTCAAACTTTCCAAAAGATATATCAATGACCGTTTCCTGCCGGATAAGGCGATTGATTTAATTGATGAAGCATCGTCTAAGGCGCGTTTGAAGGTTTATGTCATGCCGGACGGCATTAAAAAAGCAGAAGAAGAAATCAAGGCATTAGAAGCGGAAAAAGAAGAAGCGATTAAGCGTGAAGCTTATGAAGAAGCCGGAGAGATTAAGAAAAAGCAGCTTCGTAAAAAAGAAAGAATTGAAAAGTTAAAAGAAAAATGGGAAACACAGCGTACGGGTTCTGAGATTGTTGTCGGAGAAGAAGAAATTGCCGATGTCGTTGCAATGTGGACAAAGATTCCGGTCACAAAGATCGCACAGGCAGAGTCAGAACGTTTAATGCAGCTTGAAGAAACACTGCACCACCGCGTTGTCGGACAGGAAGAAGCAGTGGCTTCTGTTGCAAAGGCAATCCGCAGGGGCAGAGTCGGTTTAAAAGACCCGAACCGTCCGATTGGTTCGTTCTTATTCTTAGGACCGACCGGTGTCGGAAAAACAGAACTTTCAAAGGCGCTTGCCGATGCGATGTTTGGCAGTGAAAATGCGTTAATCCGTGTTGATATGTCCGAATTTATGGAAAAGCATACCGTATCAAAGCTTATCGGTTCACCTCCGGGATATGTCGGCTATGACGAAGGCGGACAGTTAAGTGAAAAGGTACGCAGAAATCCGTATTCCGTTGTTTTATTTGACGAGGTGGAAAAGGCACATCCGGATGTATTTAATGTGCTGTTACAGGTATTAGATGACGGACATATTACAGATTCTACAGGCCGCGTTGTTGATTTTAAAAATACAGTTATTATTATGACATCCAATGCCGGTGCGGAAAATATCGTTACACCAAAGACACTCGGTTTCCTTTCCGTCAATGATGAAGCACACAGCCATGAAGACATGAAGGGTAAAGTTATGGACGAGGTAAAACGCATTTTTAAACCGGAGTTTATCAACCGTATTGATGAAATTATCGTCTTCCATACATTGGGAAAAGAGCAGATTGGTCAGATTGTAGATATTATGATGCAGACCGTCAACAAGAGGACACTCGAACAGATGAAGCTGTCCATTGAGCTAGATGAGCAAGCAAAGAATTATCTCGTGGAAAAAGGATATGACTCCAAGTACGGGGCAAGACCGCTGCGCCGGGCTATCCAGAATGAGATTGAAGACCCGCTCGCAGAACAGATTTTACAGGGAAAAGCAGGACAGGGCAGCCGTGTAAAAGTAACGGTAAAAGACGGAAAGCTGCATTTTGGATTAAAACGTGGACTGAATAAGTAGAAAAATTGCCAAAACTACTAGCATAATTTGTCGGATTATTGTATAATGTAAACACCAAAAAGATTTACGGAACATATGATAGGAGGACAGAACATGCCAGTAGTAAAAGAACTGATTCGTTCAGAACAGGACGGAAGTTTAAGTTTTGGTAATTATCAGTTAGATACAAAGTCAAAGGTATCTGATTTTGAACATTGTGGAGATTCTTATAAGGTAAAGACTTATAATGAGATTACAAAGCTGGAGAAGAACGGCTCTTTTGTATATGAATCAGTGCCGGGAACAGCAGTGAATCATTTTAAAGCAACCGATGACAGTGTAAGCTTTAAAGTAGAGGGTACAGAAGATGCCCAGATTACACTGGAACTGGAAGAAGGTTCAGAATATGAGATTACCATTGATGGGGAATCTGCTGGAAAGATGGCTACGAACATGGGCGGAAAGCTTGTGTTATCTGTAGAGTTTGAAGCCGGAAAAGAAGTTTCAGTCAATGTTGTAAAAGCATAATTTGAATAAAACTGTAGCGCATACGAATTTTAGGCTGCTGTACCAAGCGGGTAATGAAAGGCTTGGTGCGGCAGCTTTTTTAAAGAAGGTGAGAAGGGAAAATGGCAAAGGCAAGGGATACCGCATTTTTTTGTAAAGAATGCGGGTATGAATCAGCAAAGTGGTTCGGACAGTGTCCGGCATGCCGTGAGTGGAATACGGCATCGGAAGAACCGGTAGCAAAGACAAAGACGGCAAAAGGCAAAGGTGCGCCGGTGCATATTGTATCAGATGGGAAAAATGAGCCGTCAAAGCTTGCGGATATTAATACCAAGGAAACAGACCGGATGTCAACCGGTATTAAAGAGCTGGATAGAGTACTGGGCGGCGGCATTGTAGCCGGTTCACTGGTGCTTGTAGGCGGTGACCCCGGTATCGGAAAGTCGACACTGCTGTTACAGATGTGTAAAAATCTTTCCCACATGGATAAAAATGTATTGTACATTTCAGGCGAGGAATCTTTAAAACAGATAAAAATGCGTGCGGAGCGTATCGGCACGTTTACGGATAAGCTGCTGCTTTTATGTGAAACCAATCTGGACATCATAGAAGAAACGATGAAAAAGACGATGCCGGATGTGGTAATTATTGACTCCATTCAGACAATGTACCGTGAGGACGTCAGTTCTGCGCCGGGCAGTGTCAGTCAGGTGAGGGAATCCACGGCAGTTCTTATGCAGCTTGCAAAGGGACTTGGCATTTCCATTTTTATTGTCGGTCATGTGACAAAGGAAGGTGTTGTTGCAGGTCCGCGCATGCTTGAACACATGGTGGATACCGTGCTGTATTTTGAAGGCGATAAAAATGCCTCTTACCGCCTGCTGCGCGGTGTGAAAAACCGCTTTGGCTCGACCAATGAAATCGGCGTGTTTGAAATGCAGGAGCAGGGACTTGTGGAAGTGGAGAATCCTTCGGAATATATGCTGAGCGGAAAGCCGGAAAATGCGTCCGGTTCGGTGGTAGTATGCCTGATGGAAGGTACGCGTCCGATGCTGGTGGAGGTACAGGCACTGGTCTGTGATTCTAATTTCGGACTGCCACGAAGAACGGCGGCGGGAACGGATTATAACCGTGTCAACCTTTTAATGGCGGTGCTGGAAAAGCGCGCCGGAGTGCATTTATCGGGAAGCGATGCCTATGTCAATGTTGCGGGAGGTATTAAGGTCAATGAACCGGCACTGGATTTAGGCATTGTAATGGCACTGGTGAGCAGCTTTAAGAACAGAAGCGTAGATGATAAAACTATTATTTTCGGGGAAGTCGGACTGGCAGGAGAGGTGCGTGCGGTCAGCCAGCCGCAGCTGCGTGTAAACGAGGCAGTCAAACTGGGCTTTGAAACGTGTATACTTCCACAAGTATGCTTGAAAAGTATCAGAAAAACTGATAAAATAAATATTATTGGTGTTCGTAATGTAAGTGAAGCGATGAAACTGATATAAAATAGTAACACGGAGCAGGAAAAAACAAACCGGCAGCAGCAGTGGCAGAAACCGTACTGCCGTGCCGGATAAAAAGGAGAAGTGGGAAATATGGAAAATACAGCATTGGTAAATAATTTGACAAATATTTTAAACGGTCTGGATGATTCACAGGAGAAGCTGGAAAAAGATGCGTTTGATGTGATTAATTCATCGGATACCTCTTTGAATCTGGTGCGTGAAAGTATCGGCAGTGTGGAAGAAATCTTAAAGATGATTGATACGCTGAATGCAGTTGTGGAAGAATCATCCGAAAAGATTCAGAAGCTTGAGAAGCTGTCTGCGGATATTGAGCAGTTTGCATCGGTCATTGCTTCCATTGCCAACAGAACGAATATCTTATCCCTCAATGCTTCTATTGAAGCTGCAAGAGCGGGGGAACACGGCAGAGGATTTGCGGTAGTTGCAAGCGAAGTGCGTAATCTTGCATCTCAGTCCGCAAAGTCTTCTAAGGAAATTACAGATACGATTAATCAGGTACAGCACTCTGTAAAAGAAACCGTTTCTTCCATGCATGAAGTATATGACAATGCTTCCGCACAGAAGGGCAAGGCAGACAGTGTCGGCAATCTGTTAAAGCAGGTTGTAGATGCCGCATATGCTGCCAACGAAGTCGCAAGAAACATTGAAAACGAAATTGCTTATCAGAGAGAAATCACGGATGAAGCAAAGAATGCGCTGAAGGCGTAAAAAGAGTTAAATAAATAATAAAAAAGTGCTGATTGGGGTGTGAAAATATGCATGAAAACGTATTAATTAAAGCACAATCGCAAAAAATGAAAATTTAGACTTCCAATTTTCTAAAAAATGTATATAATAGTGATAAGAGGAAAGAGGCTGTCCACAAAAATCAGCCCACATAAGAAAGGAGCTTGTATTATTATGAGTACAATGGCAGACAAATTTGAAGAACTTGGAGTAATTCCTGTAGTCGTATTAAATGATGTAAAGGATGCACTTCCACTTGCAAAGGCATTATATGAAGGAGGACTTCCATGTGCAGAAGTAACATTCCGTACAGCAGCAGCAGAGGAATCTATCCGTGTTATGCATGAAGCTTATCCTGATATGGTACTTGCAGCCGGTACAGTTCTTACAACAGAACAGGTTGACCGTGCAGTTGCAGCAGGTGCTTCTTTAATCGTAAGCCCAGGATTCGACCCTGAAATCGTTGATTACTGTATTTCTAAGAACATCGAAGTTGTTCCGGGTATCGTTACACCTTCAGAACTGGCTCAGGCAGTTAAGCGTGGTCTTACAAGAGTGAAGTTCTTCCCTGCAGAAGCAGCTGGCGGCTTAAAGATGATCAAGGCTATGTGTGCAGCTTACACAAATGTAAGAATCATGCCTACAGGCGGAATCAACGCAAAGAACATCTCAGAATATCTTGAATGTGACAAGATCTTCTGCTGCGGCGGAAGCTGGATGGTTAAGGGCGATATGATTAAGGCTGGCGAATTTGACAAGATTAAGGATATGACAGCAGAAGCTGTTTCTCTTGTTAAGAAGATTCGTGGCTAATCAGCAGTCTTGAAAACAGATAATACATGACTATAATCCCTTCAAAGGAACGGCTTTTGGCAGTTTTTTTGAAGGGATTTTTAAATGGCGGCGGGATACGGACAACAGCAGGAAGCACACCGCTGTATCGTAAAGTTTTTTTGAACCTGCTGGTAAAGGTAAGGGTATGGGTTTAAAACCAGATAAAACCGAATAAAGTCAGATAAAGGGGAAATTATGAAGACACGGAAAGAAGTATTGGAATATGGGCTGTCGTTTCCGGATACGTATCAGGAAGCACCGTTTCATGATACGAATTGGCAGCTGGTCCGGGTAAAGGGCAGTAAAAAAGCATTTTTGTGGACATATGAGCGGAACGGCTTTATCAATTTAAATGTCAAGGCAGACCCGGAATGGCGGGATTTCTGGCGGCAGACATATACGGCGGTGATTCCGGGGTGGCATCAGAATAAGGAACACTGGAATACCGTGATTTTAGACGGAAGCATACCGGATAAGGACGTACGGCGCATGATTGCCGAAAGCTATGATCTGGTGACTGCCAGCCCGACAAAGCGCATTTATGAAGCCGTCCAAAAGATACCGAAAGGGACGGTTGCAACCTACGGACAGATTGCGGAACTGGCGGGAGATAAGAAAATGGCACGTGCGGTCGGAAATGCACTGCATAAAAATCCCGATCCGGAAAAAATTCCGTGTTACCGTGTAGTCAATGCAAAGGGAGAACTATCCGGGGCATTTGCATTCGGCGGCGCAGATGAACAGGCAAAGCGGCTGGAAGCAGACGGCATTGAAGTGATAAACGGCAGAGTGGACCTTGGAAAGTATCGCTGGAAAAATTAGGATTATTATTGATTTTTAAAATAGTATCATGTATAATATACTCTATGTTTTTTTGTCTTTTGAAAAACAAAAATCAATAAAAATCGAAGGAGTAAAACGATGGCAGATACAGAAGTAAAACAGGAAGCCGCATGGTTAAAGTGGACAGGCATTATTGTATCGGTAATACAGATTATATTAGCGGTATCGTTTGTGGGAATGGTGTTCTGGATTAACATTTTTCCTGTAAAGATTGAAGTGATTATTATTGTAGTGCTGATTCTTTTATCAGCGTTGGCATTATATTTACAGTTTTTAAAATACGGCTGGGTAAAATGGACCGCAAGAGTCATAGCACTGTTGCTGGCAGTAATACTGGCAATCGGTGATTTATACATTTATCAGGCAAAAGAGGCAATGAATTATGTCAGCAACAACGAGCAGACAGAAGTTATTTCCGTTTATGTATTAAAAGATGATGAAGCAAAGACGATTGCAGATGCAAAGGATTACATTTTTGGATACCATGAAATCTTAGACAGAGAAAATACAGATAAATATGTACAGAGTATTAACACTTCTTTGAATAAGACGATTACATCAAAGACCTATAATGATCTGCCAAAGATGGTCGAGGCACTGTACAATAAGCAGATTGGGGCAATGATTTTAAATGAGTCTTATGTAAAGACACTGGAAGAAGAATTCCCTGATTTCGAGGAAAAGACAAAAGTTATTGCAAATGAGTATTACAGAACAACACTGGATAAGCCGGTGATTACAAAGAATACACTGACAGATACATTTACCATTTATCTTTCAGGAAATGATGAATGTGGTGAATTAAATCAGTCCGGACGAAGCGATGTGAATATTCTGATTGTTGTCAATCCGAAGACAAAGCAGATTTTACTGATTAATACACCGAGAGATTACTATGTCAATGTCAATTCCTTAAAGTCGGGAATCGGCAAGGATAAGCTGACACATGCCGGAAACTTTGGCGTGGAAGCATCCATGAAGACATTGAGCACCTTATATGATAACTGGGATATTGATTTTTATGTCCGTCTGAATTTTACAAGTGTGGAAGAAATTGTAGACGCACTGGGCGGTATTACGGTAAATTCAGAAATTGAATTTTATACAAGCCCGGATACCAGTGACGAGAAATTCCATTTTGTAGAAGGTCCGAATAAGTTAAACGGTAAGGCAGCACTGGCATTCTGTCGTGAAAGACAGTCTGTGGCAGCAGGTGATAACCAGCGTGGACAGGATCAGATGCTTGTAATTGAAGCACTGATTGACAAAGTAACATCACCTTCTATTTTATATAATTACAGCAATGTTCTTGAAACAGTCCGCAACCTGTTCCAGACGAGCTTAGACGATGATGATATCGCAAGTATGGTAAAACTGACAATGGAAGGCGCAAATGGCTGGAATGTACAGTCTTATGCAGCAGAAGGAACTAGCTCACATGGTTCGTCATATTTCTTTGGTTACAGCTCAATGTGGGTTATGGAACCGGATATGTCTACGGTTAAGACTGCGGTTGAACTGATGAATAAGATTAAAGACGGTGAAGTCTTTGATATGGATGAATATTTAGAGTCAAAATAAAAGATTTTTTGGAGGATTTATTACATGATTAGTGCAAATAACGTAACACTTCGTATTGGTAAGAAGGCGCTGTTTGAAGATGTAAATATCAAGTTTACGGAAGGAAACTGCTATGGCTTAATCGGTGCAAACGGTGCCGGAAAGTCTACATTTTTAAAGATTCTGACAGGTCAGATTGAGCCAAGCAAGGGTGATGTAAGCATCACACCGGGGCAAAGACTTTCATTCTTAGAGCAGGACCACTTCAAGTATGATGAGTATACTGCTCTGGATACGGTTATCATGGGTAATGAAAGACTCTATGAAATCATGAAAGAAAAAGAAGCAATTTATGCCAAGGAAGATTTTACGGAAGAAGACGGGAATAAGGCAAGTGAACTCGAAGCGGAATTTGCCGATATGAACGGCTGGGAAGCGGAATCCGATGCGGCACAGCTGTTAAACGGACTGGGTATTACAACAGATTTACACTATAAGCAGATGGCAGAATTAAACGGTAGTGAAAAGGTGAAAGTCCTGCTTGCAAAGGCATTATTTGGCAACCCGGATATCCTGCTGCTTGATGAACCGACAAACCATTTGGATCTGGATGCGATTGCATGGCTGGAAGAATTCTTAATTAACTTTGAAAATACAGTCATTGTTGTATCCCATGACCGTTATTTCTTAAATAAAGTATGTACACACATTGCGGATATTGACTATGCGAAGATTCAGTTATACGCCGGAAACTACGACTTCTGGTATGAATCCAGCCAGCTCTTAATCAAGCAGATGAAGGAAGCCAACAAGAAAAAGGAAGAAAAAATCAAAGAATTACAGGACTTTATCCAGCGCTTCTCTGCAAATGCTTCTAAGTCGAAGCAGGCAACCTCAAGAAAGAGAGCATTGGAAAAAATTGAACTGGATGAAATCAGACCGTCCAGCAGAAAGTATCCGTATATTGATTTCAGACCATCCAGGGAAATCGGAAATGAAGTGCTTCAGGTTGAAAATCTTTCAAAGACGATTGACGGTGTAAAGGTACTGGACAACATTTCATTTATCGTAAACCACGATGATAAGATTGCATTTGTCGGTTCAAACGAACTGGCAACAACGACACTGTTTAGAATTTTAACCGGTGAACTTGAACCGGACGAGGGTTCATTTAAGTGGGGAATTACAACGAACACCGCTTATTTCCCGAAGGACAGCGCGGCAGAATTTAACCGTGAAGATACGATTGTTGAGTGGCTGACACAGTATTCACCGGATCCGGATCCGACTTATGTCAGAGGATTCTTAGGCAGAATGTTATTCGCAGGCGATGACGGTGTTAAGAAGGTAAAGGTACTTTCCGGTGGTGAAAAGGTGCGTTGTCTGATTTCTAAGATGATGATTACAGGTGCAAATGTACTTATTTTTGATGACCCGACAAACCACTTGGATATGGAATCTATTACGGCATTAAATAACGGACTGATTAAGTTCTCAGGCGTAGCACTGTTTACTTCACATGACCATCAGTTTATCCAGACAACGGCTAACCGTATTATGGAAATTGTTCCGAGCGGTCAGCTGATTGATAAGATAACAACGTATGACGAATATCTTGAAAATGACGAAATGGCAAGAAAACGTCAGGGATATGCGGAAGCAGCAGAAGATGACAATTAGAAATATACAATAAGAATAGCCCCGGCAGGAATTTTACAACATTTCTGCCGGGGGTTTCTTGTCTAAAAGAGGGATAGATGATATAATATTCTAATATGCGAAATGGAGGAGTTTTAAATGGCATCAGGTGGACGCAGTAGTACAGCTAAGTCTTCAAAAAACAAGGCAAAGACAACGGCTGTAAAGAAAAATACTTCCTCTGCCGGAAAGAGAAAGCGGACAACCAAAGCAAAACAGCAGGCGGCAAACCAGCTGCGGGATGAAGTGCTGGTGTTGCTATCGTTTGCGGTGGCTGTTATCCTGCTTTTGAGTAATTTTAATCTGGCAGGCAGCGTAGGCGTGCAGATCAAATGGTTTATGTTTGGACTGTTTGGTGTAATGGAATACATTTTCCCGATTGTCGTGGCGGCTTCGCTGATTTTTTTGATTTCAAACAGAGAATATATTGCAGTTGCAAGAGTAAAAACAGCAGCTGTTTACATACTGATGGTTCTGCTTTCGGCAATGGCATTGCGGATTGGCAACCGGCCGGATATTGCGGAAAGCACATTAATGGAAATATTTCACTACAGTGCGGTGCATAATACCGGAGGTGGTTTCTTTGGTGGCATGTTATGCAAGCTGTTAAAGCCGCTCGGTATGTTTGGCAGTATGGTGGTACTGCTGTTACTTATTATCATCTGTCTGATTGTGATTACGGAAAAATCATTTATCAGCGGTGTGATGAAAATGCAGAAAAGCGGAAGCAGAATGGTGCATGCCGCAAAGCAGGATTACGATTTGTACCGGGAACATTCGGCAGACAGACAGAGAAGAAAGCCGGATGAGGAACTGTCGGAGGAAGAATATCTTGCCAGACGGCGGGAAGAAAAGTTAAAAAAGATACAGGAAAAAGAAGAAAAAGCACAGGCGCGCATGAATAAAAAGGCGCGCGGCATTACAAGTGCAACAACACTGCCGAAAGAAACGGCGGCAGAACCGGATAATCCGATTGATATTCATGAAATTGTTGTGGATACACAGAGGGAAGATGAATACAGTGGAGATATTTACAGTCCGGTCCAGCAGCAGGAACAGGCATATGATTATGAGCTGGAGAGCATTTTAACCGAAGAACCGGAAGAAGAAATGATTAATCCGGTGGAAACGGAAAGCATGCCGGATGAAACAATTCATGGTCTGTCTGAGCGTCTGGAGCAGATGACAGGACAATATCAGGAGCCGGAAATGTATCCTGACGCATATGCAGAGAATGGCAGTGAACCGTCTGCCTATGAGGCATACGAACAGGCACTGCCCGAGGAAACGGTTGAGCAGGATATGGAGCAGGACGGCTACGAAGCGGAAAATGCAGAATATCCGGAGCCAGAGGTTATGGGACATGCAGAAGAAACAGCCGGGGTATCAGGACAGCCGCACACGAAAGTCCAACGGTATCAGTTTCCACCACTGTCCTTATTAAATCAGGCTTCATCAAAGCAGGGCGGCTCACAGGATAGGGAAAACAAGGCAACGGCGCTGCGCCTGCAGCAGACCTTACAGAATTTTGGGGTCAAGGTAACGATTACAGACATCAGCTGCGGTCCGGCGGTTACACGTTACGAATTACAGCCGGAACAGGGTGTGAAGGTCAGTAAGATTGTATCGCTTTCCGATGATATTAAGTTAAATCTTGCGGCGGCGGATATCCGTATTGAAGCACCGATACCGGGAAAAGCTGCGATTGGTATTGAAGTTCCGAACAAAGTCGCCGGCAGTGTTTCTATCCGGGAACTGTTAGAATCGGAAGCCTTTGAAAAGAGTGCTTCGCCGATTACATTTGCAGTCGGAAAGGATATTGCGGGAAAGACGATTGTAGCGGATATTGCGAAAATGCCGCATTTGCTGATTGCGGGTGCGACAGGCTCCGGTAAATCGGTGTGCATTAATACGATTATCATGAGTATTATATACAAAGCAGACCCGGAAGAAGTCAAGATGATTATGATTGACCCGAAGATGGTTGAGTTAAGGGTATATGACGGCATCCCGCATCTGATGATACCGGTAGTCATTGACCCGAAGAAAGCTTCGGGTGCATTAAACTGGGCAGTCAATGAAATGACGGACCGCTATAAAAAGTTTGCGCAGATGGGTGTGCGTAACCTAAAGGGATACAATGACGAGATTGCGAAAATGGAAGTACCGGAAGGTGAAGAACCGCCACAGAAAATGCCACAGCTTGTCATTATTATCGACGAGCTTGCGGATTTGATGATGGTAGCGCCGGGCGAGGTAGAAGATGCAATCTGCCGTCTGGCACAGCTTGCCAGAGCGGCGGGAATCCATTTAGTAATTGCAACGCAAAGACCATCCGTCAACGTCATTACGGGACTGATTAAGGCAAATGTGCCGTCACGAATCGCATTTGCGGTATCATCAGGTGTCGATTCACGAACCATTATTGATATGAACGGTGCGGAAAAGCTTTTAGGAAAGGGCGATATGCTCTTTTTCCCGTCCGGTTATCCAAAGCCGGTGCGTGTACAGGGCGCGTTTGTATCGGATGATGAAGTATCAAGAGTTGTAGACTTTTTAAAGGAAAATTCACAGGAAGTTGTCTATGATGAGGCGGTGAGTGAAAGCATTACATCGACCCAGTCACAGAATGCACATAATACAGCAAGTGAGAAGGATTCTTATTTTGCAGAAGCGGGACGGTTTATCATCGAAAAAGAAAAAGGCTCGATTGGCATGTTACAGCGTTATTATAAAATTGGCTTTAACCGCGCGGCACGAATTATGGATCAGCTTGCAGATGCAGGTGTTGTAGGACCGGAGGTTGGTACAAAACCGAGAAAAGTCCTGATGACACCGGAAGAATTTGAAACATATTTAAAACAAAATACATAAATGCTATAAATTTATAGCAGGCAGGAGGAAAAAATGGCAGTAAAAACAGATATTGAAATCGCACAGGAAGCAAAAATGCTTGACATCAGAAAGGTAGCTGCAAAGGCAGGCATTACCAATGAAGACGACCTGGAGCTTTACGGAAAGTATAAAGCAAAGATTTCCGATGAAGCAGCAAAAGCACTTGAAAAAAATGAAGACGGCAAGTTGATTCTTGTTACGGCAATCAACCCGACACCGGCAGGCGAAGGAAAGACAACAATCAGTATCGGACTGACAGAAGCCCTCTGTCATATGGGTAAAAATGCAGTGGCAGCGTTAAGAGAGCCATCCTTAGGACCGTGCTTTGGTATCAAAGGCGGTGCGGCAGGCGGCGGATATGCCCAGGTTGTGCCGATGGAAGATTTAAATCTGCATTTTACGGGAGATTTCCACGCAATTACATCTGCAAACAATCTGCTTGCGGCAATGTTAGACAATCATATTCATCAGGGCAATGCACTCCGCATTGATACAAAGCGTGTTGTTTGGAAACGCTGTGTGGATATGAATGACAGAGAGTTGAGAAATATTATTATCGGTATGGGCGGCAAGGCAGACGGCATTATGAGAGAAGACCATTTTATTATTACGGTGGCTTCTGAAATCATGGGTGTTTTATGTCTTGCAAACGATATGAAGGATTTAAAGGCACGTCTCGGAAAAATGATTGTGGCGTACAACGTAGACGGAGACCCGGTTACGGCAGATGATATCCAGGCAACCGGCTCAATGGCAGTTTTATTAAAGGACGCATTAAAGCCAAATATGGTACAGACGTTGGAAAATACACCGGTACTTGTACACGGCGGTCCGTTTGCCAATATTGCACACGGCTGTAATTCTGTACGTGCAACAAAGCTGGCATTAAAGATTGCGGATTATGCAGTTACGGAAGCTGGATTCGGTGCAGATTTAGGCGCTGAAAAATTCTTTGACATAAAGTGCAGATTATCCGGCCTAAAACCGGCTGCGGCTGTCATTGTAGCGACCGTGCGTGCATTAAAGTATAACGGCGGTGTGCCAAAGGACGAACTCGGACAGGAAAATATGGAAGCCTTAAAGAAGGGTATTGCAAACCTTGATAAGCACATTGAAAATATTAAGAAGTATGGTGTGCCGGTTGTTGTAACCTTAAATGCATTTATTACCGATACACAGGAAGAATATGAGTTTATTAAAAAACACTGTGAAGAACAGGGCTGTGAATTTGCACTGGCAAAGGTGTGGGAAAAAGGCGGCGAAGGCGGCGTAGAACTGGCTGAAAAGGTATTAAAGGCTGTGGAAAAACCGTCTGAATTTAAACCGCTTTATAAAGATGAAGCTTCTCTGGAAGAAAAGATTGAAACCGTGGCAAAAGAAATCTACGGTGCAGACGGCGTAACGTATTCCGATGCCGCGAAGAAAGAATTAAAGCACATTGAAGAAATGGGCTTTGGAAATCTTCCGGTCTGCATGGCAAAGACACAGTATTCACTTTCAGATAATCCGAAACTGCTCGGTCGTCCGGAAAATTTCACGATTAATGTCCGCGAAGTTTATATCAATGCAGGCGCAGGCTTTGTGGTTGTCCTGACAGGCAAGGTACTCACCATGCCGGGACTTCCAAAGAAACCGGCGGCGTACGGTATTGATTTTGATGAAGAAAATAATAAAATTGTGGGATTATTTTAGAGGGAAATGCGAAAATCCTTAAATCAAAGATTTTCGCATAGCACTTTGTGCCGCAGGCGTCACAAAGTGTATTATCGCAGAGCCAAATCTAACATTTGGCTCGCGATTCCTCCGGCATTAAAATGCCTGCGGAATTGGAGTAGTGTGAACAAGCCATAAATGAAAGCTTGTTCACACAGCTATTTGTTTCTGAGCAAAAACAAATAGCTATGATGGCAGATGAGAAATCGCTTGTGCGAATTTCTCATCGCCTCTTCGCAACAAGTTGCTCAGAAACGAGGATTAGTATGAATTTATCAAAGTTGCTGGAGAAGCTTTCTTATACACTGGTTTCGGGGAGTGTGGAAACGCAGGTGGAAAGTCTGACTTCAGATTCCAGAAAAGTCAGGGAAAATACGGCATTTGTCTGCATCGTGGGTGCGGTCAGTGACGGACACACATATATTCAGGCGGCAGTAGAACAGAAGGCTTCCGTGATTGTGGTACAGCAGGGCTGCAAGGAAGAATATCTGGCGCAGATTCCAGATACGGTAACGGTGGTTTCGGTTGAAAATACAAGATATGCACTGGCATTCATGTCAGCCGCATATTTTGACAATCCGGCAGAAAAGCTGTTTACAATCGGCATTACGGGGACAAAGGGAAAGACAACGACAACCTATATGATCCGCAACGTGCTGGAAGCCTGCGGTATTAAAACCGGTTTAATCGGTACAATCGAAACGATTATCGGTGATGAAAGCTGGGCATCCTGCAATACAACACCGGAGTCTTATCAGATTCATGAATCGTTTGCCAAAATGGTAAAGGCAGGCTGTAAGGCAGTTGTCATGGAGGTTTCCTCACAGGGCTTAAAGCTTGACAGAACCGCCGGTATTTTATTTGACATCGGTGTATTTACCAATCTTGAACCGGATCATATCGGACCGAATGAACACGCTTCTTTTGAAGAATATCTGGCATGCAAGGCAAAGCTTTTCAGCCAGTGTAAAACAGGCATTGTCAATGCAGACGACAAGCATACAGCAGAAGTCATTAAAAATGCGACCTGTGAAATCGAAACTTACGGTTTATCGGAAAAAGCACAGCTTAGAGCCTGCGATATCTGCTTAAAGCATGAAAGAGGCACGGTGGGACTTACATACCGTTGTACCGGTGCGCTGGACATGGACGTGGCACTCAATCTTCCGGGAAAGTTCTCGGTTTATAATTCACTGTGTGCGATTGCGGTTACAAGACATTTTCAGGTGCCGCAGGAAACGTTAAAAAAGACACTGGCAGAAGTCAAAGTCAAGGGCAGGATCGAGCTGGTAAAGGTATCTGATGAATTTTCACTGATGATTGATTATGCCCATAATGCCATGTCTTTAAAAAGTATACTTGAAACATTAAAAGAATATAACCCGCACCGTCTGGTGTGCGTATTCGGCTGTGGCGGCAACCGCTCTAAGGAAAGACGTTTTGAAATGGGTGAGGTTTCGGGAAAACTGGCTGATTTTACGATTATTACATCGGATAATCCGAGATTTGAAGATCCGGAAGCCATTATTGAAGATATTAAAACCGGCATTTCAAAGACAGACGGAAAATATATCAGCATTACAGACAGAAAAGAAGCAATCCGCTATGCGATTGAACACGGCGAACCGGGCGATATTATTGTTCTTGCCGGAAAAGGTCACGAAGACTATCAGGAAATCAAGGGCGTGAAGCATCCGATGGATGAAAGAGTGCTGATTGCCGAAGTTTTAAAAGAACTGGCGGAAAAAAATGTTTAAAATGCCGGGATTAATATACGGATAATGTCCGTCCAATCAAAAAAGGAGGCACCATGTACGCAGATATTATTGTGGATATTTCACAGGAACAACTGGATAAAACCTTTCAGTACAGGATTCCTCCCGAATTGGAAAATGAAGTGCAGATTGGGGTTATGGTGCAGATTCCGTTTGGCAGGGGAAACCGTCTGCTGACAGGATATGTCATCGGTATCGGCAGTACCCCCAAGATTCCGGCTGAGAAAATAAAAGACATCGACAGCGTATCCCAAAGCGGGATTCAGGCAGTCGGACGTATGATACAGCTTGCGGCGTGGTTAAAAAAGCAGTACGGCTCGACAATGAATCAGGCTTTAAAAACGGTGCTTCCGGTAAAGGAAAAAGTGCGACAGAAAGAAAAAAAGACAGTGCGCCTTGCCGTATCAAAGGAAAAAGCGGCAGAATATCTGGCACTGTATGAAAAGAAAAATGCCGTGGCAAGGGTGCGGCTGTTAAAAGCACTCTGTAAAACAGATGAGAACGGACTGGACACGGCAGTTTTAAAGGAGCAGTATCAGATAACGACACAGACAATTCAGGCATTGGAAAAGCAAAATGTCATTACGGTGGAAACACAGGAGCTGTATCGTAATCCGGTGCGGGAAACAGCCCCCGGACAGGAACGGCTCATTTCAAATGAAGCCCAGCAGAAGGCGGTCACGCAGTTTTGTACGCAGTTTGATGCGGGGGAGCGGAAACCGTGGCTGCTGTACGGTGTAACAGGAAGCGGAAAGACACTCTGTTATATTGAAATGATACAGCACGTGACGGCGCAGGGAAAACAGGCAATCGTCCTGATTCCTGAAATCGCCCTGACCTTTCAGACGGTACAGCGTTTTTACAGGCGGTTTGGCAGTCAGGTGTCGGTTTTACATTCGAGAATGTCCAAGGGAGAGCGGTATGACCAGTTTTTACGTGCCATGCGCGGAGAAATCAGTATTATGATCGGACCGCGTTCCGCTTTGTTCACACCTTTTACAAATCTTGGGCTTATCATCATGGATGAAGAACACGAAGGGGCTTATAAAAGTGAACAGGCGCCGCGTTACCATGCGCGGGAAACGGCAGTCCACATTGCCAAAATGTGCGGCGCAGGTGTGGTATTCGGCTCGGCGACACCGTCCGTAGAGGCATTTTACCGGGCAAAGAAAAACGAATATACCCTGTTAGAACTGCCCCGGCGTGCAAGCGGCACACTGCCTGCCGTATATACGGTGGATTTGCGGGAAGAATTAAAGTGCGGCAACCGCTCTGTTTTTTCACGCCGTCTACAGGAGCTGATACAGCGGAGGCTGGCGGCAAAGGAACAGATTATACTTTTTTTAAATAAAAGAGGCTATGCGGGATTTGTGTCCTGCCGTATGTGCGGACATGTTTTAAAATGCCCGCACTGCGATATTTCCCTTACCGAGCATAAAAACGGGAAAATGGTCTGCCATTACTGCGGGTACGAACAGCCGCGGGTTACACGGTGTCCGGTATGCGGCTCAAAGTATATTTCAGGATTCCGTGCCGGTACACAGCAGATAGAGGAAGCTGTGAAAAAAATGTATCCGCAGGCGCGGGTTTTGCGCATGGATATGGATACCACGGCAGGCAAGGAAGGCCATGAAAAGATACTGGCTGCATTTTCGGCGCAGGAAGCCGATATATTAGTAGGAACGCAAATGATTGTAAAGGGGCATGATTTTCCCAATGTAACGCTGGTAGGTGTACTGGCGGCAGATATGTCGCTGTATGCCGGAGATTACCGGGCGGCAGAGCGGACCTTTGAACTGCTGACACAGGCGGCAGGCAGAGCGGGACGCGGAAGGCAGGCAGGAGAAGTCGTGATTCAGACATATACACCGCAGCACTACAGCATTGCCGCCGCCGCGGCGCAGAATTATGAGCAATTTTATGAGGAAGAAATTGCTTTCCGCTCGATTATGGATTATCCGCCGGTCTGCAATATGCTGATGGTGACCCTTTCTTCAAAAAATGAAGAACAGCTGCTTGCCGCATGTACCTTTTTAAAGGAAGTAATTCCCGAATGGAAAAAAGAACAGGTACGCATTACAGGTCCGGTTGCAGCAGGTGTTTATAAAAGAAATGATTATTATAATCAGGTTGTGTATTTAAAAGCTACGGCTTATGAGAAGCTGACAGCGTGCAAGGACAGGCTGGAAACGCTTTGCAGGGAAAATACATTGTTTCGCAGCATTGGACTGCAGTTTGATTTTAATTGATAGAAAATATAAAATATAGAAAGAGGATAAAAATGGCGATTAGAAATATCAGGGTTTTAGGCGATGAAATTTTAAGAAAAAAAGCAAAAGAAATTACAGAGGTTACACCGAGAATTCAGGAATTAATTGATGATATGTTTGAAACAATGTATGATGCGGACGGTGTCGGGCTTGCCGCACCGCAGGTCGGTATCAGAAAACGCCTTGTAGTTATTGACTGCGGTGAAGAACCGTTAGTGCTGATTAATCCGGTTATTCTGGAAACAAGCGGCGAGCAGACCGGTCAGGAAGGGTGTTTGAGCGTGCCGAATAAAGTCGGTATCGTAACCCGTCCAAACTATGCAAAGGTCAAGGCATATGATGAAAATATGCAGGAGTACATTATCGAAGGAACAGAACTGCTTGCAAGATGTCTGTGCCATGAAATCGACCACCTTGACGGTGTGATGTATGTTGATAAAGCAACTGAAATGATGCAGATTGATAAAGAGGACGATGAAGCGTAAATAAACCATAAATTGAAGTTTATTTATGCAGATGCTGCTTTCCGATAAAGCAGGTATTTTAAAAGGCAGACGGAAAATCGCTGTTTTGCAGTAAAGTCGTCCGGAAATGGAGAGTATATGAGAGTTATTTTTATGGGTACACCGGATTTTTCGGTGGGAACACTAGAGGCCGTGCTTGCCGCCGGACATGAAGTGGCGGCGGTTGTGACACAGCCGGATAAGCCAAAGGGCAGAGGCGGTGCAATGAGCATGTCACCGGTCAAGGAAGCGGCGTTAAAGCACAATCTGACGGTATTACAGCCACAGCGTGCCAGAGAAGAAGCATTTATTGAAGAATTAAGAGGATATGAAGCAGATGTGATTGTAGTTGTGGCATTCGGACAACTGCTTCCGGCAGAAATTATTCATATGCCGAAATACGGCTGTATCAATGTCCATGCTTCCCTGCTTCCGAAATACCGTGGTGCGGCGCCAATTCAGTGGGCAGTCATTGACGGTTGTGAATATTCCGGTGTAACAACCATGCAGATGAATGAAGGATTGGATACCGGAGATATTCTTTTAACAGAAAAAGTAAAGCTTGACCCGAAGGAAACCGGCGGCAGTCTGTTTGACCGTTTAAGCGATGTAGGCGCACAGCTTCTTGTAAAGACCTTAGAGGAGGCGAAAGCCGGAACCTTAAAGCCGCAGAAGCAGAACGAAGAAGAAGCTTCTTATGTAAAGATGATAAAAAAATCATTCGGTGAGCTGGACTTTTCAAAGGAAGCGGATGCATTAGAGCGGCTGATTCGCGGACTGAATCCGTGGCCGAGCGCATTTACTCATTTAAACGGGAAAATGCTCAAAATCTGGGATGCGGATGTGTATACAAAGGAACAGGCAGAAGCAGAATTTCCGGAATACAGCACAGATTTTAAAGGTGCAGAGCCGGGACAGATTGCAGCAGTGCTGCCACACACCTTTTTTATCGGGTGCGGAAAGGATTTGTTAAAAGTCAATGAAGTCCAGGCAGAGGGTAAAAAGCGCATGACATCGGATGCTTTCTTACGTGGAAGCCGTCTGGAAAAAGGAATGGAACTCGGAAAATAATTTAGATTGCGGATTGGAGGAAAGTATGAACAGGCCTTATATTTAAGCCTGTTCATACGGCAGATTGATAAAGCAGGCATTATCAATCTGCCCTTATCGCAGAACTGAATTCATTCAGTTCGCGTATCCTCCGACATTGGAATGTCTGCGGATTGGAGGATATTATGCCGGGAAGATATTATGGTTACTATTATTATGACCCAACGTATATGCTGATTGTCATATCAGTATTGATTTCACTGTTTGCACAGTTTCTGGTCAATTCCAGATTCTCAAAATACTCCAGGGTACGTAGCCGCTCAGGCATGACCGGGGCGCAGGCGGCAGAACGTATTTTGCAGTCACAGGGCATTTATGATGTGGCAATCCAGCGGGTATCGGGAAAACTGACAGACCATTATGACCCAAGAAACAAGACATTAAATCTTTCTGATGCCGTCTATGCGAGTACATCGGTAGCGGCAGTCGGTGTTGCGGCACATGAGTGTGGACACGCGATCCAGCATGCAAGAGGCTATGCACCGCTGTCATTTCGAAGCGCACTTGTGCCGGTTGCCAATATAGGCTCACAGTTATCGTGGCTTTTTATTATTCTTGGCATTTTCTTTGGCGGCAGTCATACACTGATTATGATTGGTATTCTGATGTTTTCGGCGGCGGTATTGTTTCAGCTTGTGACGCTTCCGGTCGAATTTAACGCATCCGGCAGGGCATTAAAGCTGTTGTCCGAAACCGGAATTTTACAAAAAGATGAAGTATCGGATACAAGAAAGGTTTTATCTGCGGCGGCACTCACTTATGTTGCGGCTGCGGCAACCGCAGTATTGCAGTTATTAAGACTGCTTCGCCTGTTTGGAGGAAATGACCGTGACTAAAGACAAGACAACAAAGGATATGGCAGACAGCGTTAATGAACGCGAAATTGTACTGGATATTCTGCTGGAATTAAACCGCCCCGAAGCCATGAGCCATCTGGTGATTGGTGCGGCACTCAAAAAATACCAGTATCTGTTAAAGCACCAGCGCAGCTTTATTACAAGGCTGGCACAGGGAACGCTGGAACGGCGGATTGAATTGGATTATATCATTAATCAGTATTCCAAAACACCGGTAAGGAAGATGAAACCGCTGATCCGCAGTCTTTTGGAGATGTCGGTGTATCAGCTGAAATATATGGATAATGTGCCGGTATCAGCAGTCTGCAACGAAGCGGTAAAGCTGGCAGGAAAACGCCATTTTGTGAATTTAAAAGGCTTTGTAAACGGTGTTTTAAGAAATATTGCAAGAAATGACTGCGCCTGCGAATATCCGGACCAGAAAAAAGAACCGGTAAAATATTTATCCGTGCGTTATTCCATGCCGGAAGAACTGGTGGCATTTTTTAAGAAACAGGCTGATGATACAACAGTAGAATCTATACTCGCGGGCTTTTATAAGGAAAAGACAACGTATATCCGTTGTAATACGAAAAAGCTTACGGTAGAGGAATTAAAGGCACATCTGCTCAGTGAAAATATTCAGGCTGAGGCAGTGGAAGGACTTCCGTATGCGTTAAAAATTACAGGATATGATTATCTGCTTGCCTGTGAAAGCTTTCAGCGGGGTGAATTTTTTGTACAGGACATCAGTTCCATGCTTGCGGGAGAACTGGCATCTCCTGCACCACATGACCGTATTATTGATGTATGTGCGGCACCGGGCGGAAAGAGCATGAATGTAGCATTAAAACTTACAGACGGTAGTGTTGAGGCGAGAGATTTAACACCGTTAAAGACACAGCTTATCCGTGAAAATATAGCGCGGCTCGGACTGGATAACATTTCTGTAAAAGAGTGGGATGCAAGAGTTTCCGATACGGCATCAAAGGAAAGTGCCGATATTGTGCTTGCGGATCTGCCGTGTTCGGGACTTGGCATTATCGGCAGAAAGCCGGATATCAAGTATCATACGGATATTGAAAAGATTGAACAGCTTGCATCATTACAGCGTGAAATCTTAACGGTTGTGCAGGAGTATGTAAAACCGGGCGGTACACTGGTGTACAGTACATGTACCATCAGCCGGCCGGAAAATGAAGAGAATGCCGCATGGTTTGAAAAGAACTTTCCATTTGTACGTGAAGGCAGTGCGAAACAGCTTCTGCCGGGCATAGACGGAACAGACGGATTTTTTATGGTGAAATTTCGAAAGAAACTTTAAAATACCTGCGGAACGGAGAAGAAGTGTGAATAACGATTCTTTAGAATTAATAGATATTAAATCAATGGATGAAGCACAGCTGCAGGCATATTTTGAGCAGCTGGGCGAGAAAAAATTCCGGGCATCACAGGTGTATCAGTGGCTGCATCAGAAACTGGTAACGGATTTTGAGCAGATGACAAACCTGCCGGAAAGTTTAAGAAAAACATTAAAAGAAAACTGCCGTCTGACGGCACTGACCGCAGAGCGGGTGCAGGTATCACAGATTGACGGCACATCGAAATATTTATTCAAGCTGTATGACGGCAATTTAATTGAGAGTGTCCTGATGAAATATCACCACGGCAATTCCGTGTGTATTTCTTCGCAGGTGGGCTGCCGCATGGGCTGCCGCTTCTGTGCATCGACACTGGACGGCATGGTGCGTAATCTGGCACCGTCGGAAATGTTAGACCAGATATACCGGATCCAGACGATTTCCGGGGAGCGGGTTGACAACATTGTCATTATGGGTTCGGGAGAACCGATGGATAATTTTCAAAATGTGGTACAGTTTTTAAAATTAATCAATTCAGACAAGGGGCTACATATCAGCGCAAGAAATATAACGGTATCGACCTGTGGACTGGTGGATAAGATACGGGAACTTGCAGACCTGCAGTTACAGATTACGCTGGCAATCTCCCTTCATGCACCGAATGATGAATTAAGAAAGACCATGATGCCGATTGCCAATAAATATTCAATTGAGCAGATTATGGAAGCTTGCCGGTATTATTTAAAACAGACTGGAAGACGCATTTCTTTTGAGTACAGTCTTGTCAAAGGTGTCAACGACACACAGGAGTGCGCAGAACAGTTGTCCGGACTTTTACATGGCATGAACTGCCATGTGAATCTGATTCCGGTCAATCCGATTAAGGAACGCGATTACAGGCAGTCCGAAAAGCAGGCAATAGCGGCTTTTAAAAATAAGCTTGAAAGAAACGGAATAAATGTTACAATAAGAAGGGAAATGGGCAGAGATATTGATGGTGCCTGTGGACAATTAAGAAAGAGCTATATGGAATCACAACAATAATGAATTACAGCGGAATGGAGGAAATGATGAAGGTTCAGGCAGTTACGGATGTAGGACGGGAGAGAAGTGTCAATCAGGACTACGTTTATTATTCGCTGACTGAAACCGGCAGTCTGCCGAATCTGTTTCTAGTAGCAGACGGAATGGGAGGACATAAGGCGGGGGACATGGCATCAAGATATACAGTAGAAACATTTGTATCGCTTGTGCAGGATTCAACGCTAAAAGACCCGGTTTCGATTATTAACAATGCCGTAACACAGGTCAACCGCAGGTTATTACAAAAGGCAGCGGAATCAGAGAATTATGAAGGAATGGGAACGACATTGGTAGCGGCAACCGTGTATGATAATATTTTACGGGTTGCCAATGTCGGAGACAGCCGGTTATATATTTTAGGAAATGAAATTACACAGATTACAAGGGATCATTCTCTAGTGGAAGAAATGGTCAGCATGGGTGAGATTAACAGGGAACAGGCACGTAATCATGAAAAGAAAAATATTATTACAAGGGCAATTGGCGGGTATGATACCGTGGAGGCCGAAATGTTTTCCGTTGATTTAAAGCCAAATGACTGTATTCTTATGTGTACGGACGGACTGAGCAATATGGTTGAGGATGCGGATATTTTAAAGATTGTAAAGTCTGCCCCGGATATTGAAACCGCTGCGAAAAATCTGGTCGCAGCAGCCAATGCAAACGGCGGAAAAGATAATATTACTGTAATGATTATAGAACCGTAACAGGAAAGGTAAATGGTAGGATGTTAAGAAAAGGAATGTTTTTAGCGGACAGATATGAAATTCTGGAGCAAATCGGAAACGGCGGCATGTCTGATGTTTATAAGGCAAAATGCCATAAGTTGAACCGTTATGTTGCAATCAAAGTCTTAAAGCCGGAATTTAGCCAGGATACCAGTTTTGTATCCAAGTTCCGGGTCGAAGCACAGTCGGCAGCAGGGCTTTCACACCCGAATGTTGTCAATGTTTATGATGTAGGCGAAGAAAACGGAATTCACTACATTGTCATGGAGCTGGTTGAGGGAATTACCCTGAAAAAATATATTGAAAAAAGAGGAAAGCTTCCTTATAAAGAGGCAGTCAGCATTGCCATTCAGGTTGCTAACGGTATGGAAGCAGCACATAAGCACCATATTGTACACCGTGATATTAAGCCACAGAATATTATTATTTCCAAAGAAGGCAAGGTTAAGGTAACGGATTTTGGCATTGCCAAAGCAGCAACTTCAAGTACAATTAATTCATCAGCAGCCATGGGCTCTGTGCATTATATGTCACCGGAACAGGCAAGAGGCGGATATTCGGATGAGCGCAGCGACATTTATTCATTTGGTATCACACTGTATGAAATGCTTACCGGAAAAGTGCCGTTTGACGGTGATACAACCGTCGCGGTAGCCGTACAGCACATTCAGGATGCAATTCCTGCGCCGTCGGAGATTGCGGAAGATGTACCGTTAAGCGTGGATAAGATTGTTTTAAAATGTACACAGAAAAAAACAGAGAGAAGATACCAGACGGTGTCTGATCTGATTGCGGATTTGAAAAAGTCCCTTGTCATGCCGGAAGAAGACTTTGTTAAAATTGCACCGATGTATGCACAGCAGACAGAGCAGCCACAGAATTCTTCCGATGAGGAAGACGACATTGAAGATGATTATCTTAATGATGATGACGATGATTTATCAGACGGACTTACAGATGATGAAGATGATGACGACGATGATGATGAAACACTGGATATTGACGATGAGAATAACGATAAACTTGATAAGATGACAAAGTGGATTGGTGTCGGTATCATTGCGGTTATTTTAATTATTGCTGTATTTGTGATTGTAAAGCTGGTAGGCGGTGTTTCATTTGGCGGAAAGAGTGAAAAAACAACAGCGCAGACGACACAGGCAAATGCTACAACAGCCTCTTCCGAAAAGGTTTCTGTTCCAAACGTAGTCGGCAAGACAGAAGACGAAGCCAAGGAAGAATTAAATAAGGTCGGACTCGGCTATAAGGCAAGTTATCAGGCTTCCTCAACCGTTGAAAAAGGCAATGTCATTTCCCAGGGTACAAAGCAGGGTACATCCGTTGCAAAAAATACAACGATTACATTAACCATCAGTTCAGGACCTGACAGCGTAAAGGTCAATAATGTTGTCGGTATGTCTGAGTCAAAGGCAACATCAACATTAAAGAGTGCAGGATTTTCGGTAGATGTGGAATATGATTACAGCGATTCTGTAGAACAGGGGAATGTTATCAGCCAGTCGCCTTCTGCAAATGCATCGGCATCAGAAGGAGATACCGTAACAATTACAGTCAGTCAGGGTAAAAAGGTCAGCTATGCAAAGATGCCAAATGTTATCGGTCTGACAGAAGATGCTGCAAAGCAGGCAATCAAAGACCAGGGACTCGTTCCGTCTGTAACATATCAGTCCACCTCCGGTACCTACGGACTGGTAACGGCACAGGGTTACAATTCAGGCGAATCTTTAGAGAGCGGTACAACCGTAACAATCGTAGTCAGCCACTATCAGAAGGCAACAGAACCTGCAACAACGGCAGCAAGCCAGTCTACAACCGCAGCCGTCAAGACAACGGCAGCTTCCGGCAGTAATACGGCACAGTAACAGGAGCGTGTATGCAGGGAAAGATTATTAAAGGCATTGCAGGATTTTATTATGTTTATGCGGAAGAAACGGATACCATTTATGAATGTAAGGCAAAGGGCATTTTCAGAAACCGCAAAGTAAAGCCGCTGGTCGGCGATTTGGTTGCAATTGAAGTACTCGATGAAGAACAGGCAAAAGGTAATATTACGGAGATTCTGCCAAGAAAAAATGAATTAATCCGTCCGGCATCAGCAAACGTAGACCAGGCAATGGTTATTTTTGCGGCAGCAAATCCTGAGCCGAATTTTCATTTATTGGACCGCTTTTTGGTGATGATGGATTATCAGAACGTACCGACCGTGATCTGTTTTAATAAGGAAGATTTAATCGGAGCAGATGAAAAAGAGCATCTGCGGGAGATTTACGCAGGCGCGGACTGCCAGATTGTTTTTACCAGTACCTATGAAAAAACAGGAATTGATAAAGTATGTGAGATTCTTGAAGGTAAAACAACGGTACTTGCAGGGCCTTCCGGTGTGGGAAAGTCCTCTATGACCAATCTTTTACTTCCTGATGCAAGGATGGAAACAGGCGGCATCAGCAAAATCGGCAGAGGACGCCATACGACAAGACATTCCGAGATATTTCATATCAGCGGACGGTCGTATCTGATGGACACACCGGGATTTACTTCAATGAATCTGCCGGAGTTGGAAAAAGAAGACCTGCGTTTTTATTTTCCAGAATTTGAACCACTTGAGGGCAGCTGCCGGTTTAACGGCTGTGTGCATATGAATGAGCCGGACTGCGCCGTAAAAGCGGCAGTTTCTGATGGAAAGATTCATAAAATGCGCTATGAGAGTTATACTACAATGTATCAGGAATTAAAAGAACAAAAAAAGTATTAAAGAAGGAATCAAAAGAAACATGAATATTTTATCACCATCGCTCTTATCGGCGGACTTTAAAAAACTGGGAGAGGAAATTGCAGCTATCGACAAAGCAGGCGCGGAGTACGTGCATATAGATGTCATGGACGGACAGTTCGTACCAAACATCTCATACGGCATGCCGGTCATCAAATCCATCCGTTCATGCACCAAAAGGGTGTTTGATGTGCATTTAATGATAGATGAACCCATCCGTTATGTCAAAGACTTTGCAGACTGCGGAGCAGATATCATCACTGTACATGTCGAAGCCTGCAAAGACGTTGCAGCAACCTTAGAGGCAATTCGCCAGCTCGGCGTAAAGCCTGCAATCACCTTAAATCCAGATACTCCGGTATCAGCCATAGAACCGTATCTGAATCAGGTTGATATGGTACTGGTGATGAGTGTCGTACCGGGCGCGGGCGGACAGAAATTCATCCCGGAATCCCTCGATAAAATACGCCGCATCAAAAAACTGCTCGATGAAAACCAGCTTCATGCAGACATCGAAGTAGACGGTGGAATCAACACCGACAACGTCAGAGCCGCCCTTGATGCCGGTGCCAACATCATCGTAGCCGGTTCAGCCGTCTTTAAAGGCGATGCTGCCGAAAACGTAAAAAAATTCAAGGAACTGATGTAAAAGCAAAAAATATGCCTGTCAGATGCGTCAAGTAACACGGGTATCTGACAGGCATATTTTTTTGCTTATACGTTGAAGCGGAACAAAATGACATCGCCGTCTTTTACGACATATTCTTTTCCTTCCAGACCGACAAGTCCTTTTTCCTTGGCGGCTGTATAAGAACCACAGTCCAATAAATCCTGATAGTTGACAACTTCGGCACGGATGAAGCCGCGTTCAAAATCGCTGTGGATTTTTCCGGCAGCCTGCGGCGCTTTCGTACCTTTAACGATTGTCCATGCACGGGTTTCGGTTTCACCGGCAGTTAAGTAACTGATCAGACCGAGGATACGGTAACTTGCGGCAATCAGCTTATCAAGACCGGAAGAACTGATGCCTAAGTCTTCTAAGAACATTTTCTTTTCGTCATCATCCAGTTCGGAGATTTCCTGTTCAATCTGCGCGCAGATAACGAAAACTTCGCAGTTTTCCTTTGCTGCAAATTCACGTACAGAAGCTACATATTTGTTGGAAGCACCGTCATCCGGTAAATCATCTTCTGTAACATTGGCAGCAAAGATGACCGGTTTTGCTGTTAATAAGTTATATTCTTTCATGAGTGCTGCTTCATCATCGTCTTCCAGTTCAAAATTCTTAGCCAGATTTCCGGCTTCAAGGAAAGCAATCAGACGTTCAATTAAATCACATTCTTTTAAAATTTCTTTATTGTTGTAAGCTGCTTTTTTCTGTTTTGCAAGACGTCTTTCCAGAATTTCGATATCTGAAAAGATTAACTCCAGATTAATCGTTTCAATATCACGGAGCGGGTCGATAGAACCGTCTACATGGACAATATTGGAATCTTCAAAACATCTGACAACGTGAACAATGGCATCAACTTCGCGGATATTGGCAAGGAACTGGTTTCCAAGACCTTCACCCTTAGAAGCCCCCTTTACAAGCCCTGCGATATCAACGAATTCGATGACGGCAGGGGTAATCTTTGCAGAATTGTATAATGCTGCAAGCTTGTTTAAACGTTCATCCGGAACGGCAACGACACCTACATTCGGGTCAATGGTGCAGAACGGGTAGTTGGCAGATTCAGCGCCAGCTTTTGTTAATGAGTTAAAAAGCGTACTTTTGCCGACATTTGGCAAACCTACAATACCGAGTTTCATAAAATCTCTATCTCCTTTGTTTTTATGGGGATTTCCCCTGATTTTTAAAAATGTCAGATACAACCGTATATTTTACTATAAAAAAGCATTGAATTCAACATGGTAGTGCCAACTTTAGAAAAAAATGAAATCTTTCCGATAGGCAGGTACAACAAAAAAGCAGTCATCAGGGTGCAGAATACGCGGAAGATGTCAAATCCGGTGGATAACTTTCAGACAGGCGGAAAAACTGTGAATTTAATGCGTTAAATTCTAAAAAAACACTTGTATTTTTCCACAAATAAGTATAGAATTGACTCTAAAGTGGTGGAAAGTGGTGGCAAATGGTAAAAAGTGGTAGACGGAGGAACAACAATCATGTTTATGGGTGAATACAACCATACAATTGATGGTAAGGGACGAGTCATTGTTCCTGCAAAGTTCCGCGATGCCTTAGGGGACGGTTTTGTCGTAACCAAGGGATTAGACGGCTGCCTTTTTGTTTATCCGCCGGATGCATGGCAGGCATTTGAAGAAAAGCTTCAGTCGCTGCCGCTGACCAATAAAAACTCCAGACAGTTTGCACGTTTTTTCCTTGCAGGAGCGGCATCCTGTGAAGTTGATAAACAGGGAAGAATTCTTCTGCCGCAGGTTCTTCGTGAATTTGCGGGACTTGAAAAAGAAGTTGTGATGGTCGGGGTTGCCAACCGCGTGGAAATCTGGAGTAAAGAACGCTGGCAGGAATGTATTGACAGCTATGATGACGATATGGATGAAGTGGCAGAGAATATGGAGAGTTTAGGATTTTCTATTTAGACTGCCCGTAAAAAGATGCGTTTTGAAAATGGAGAAAAACATGGAATTTAAACACAAGTCTGTATTATTGCAGGAAACGATTGACAATTTAAATATCAGACCGGATGGAATCTACGTGGACGGAACGCTGGGCGGTGGCGGACATTCTTATGAAATTGCCAGCAGGCTTTCATCCAAAGGAAGACTCATCGGCATTGATCAGGACGAGGCGGCAATTGCAGCAGCCGGTGAACGGTTAAAGCCGTTTGCAGACAGAGTCACCATTGTACGGAATAATTATTGTAATATGGATATGGTATTGAAGGACTTAGGAATTGAAAGAGTCGATGGGATTCTTTTGGATTTAGGCGTGTCTTCTTACCAGTTAGATACCGCAGAAAGAGGATTTACCTATAAGACGGATGCACCGCTTGACATGCGTATGGACAGACGGCAGCAGATGACGGCAAAAGATATTTTGAATGAATACAGCGAAATGGAACTTTACCGCATTATCCGGGATTATGGTGAAGATAAATTTGCAAAGAATATCGCAAAGCATATTGTGGCAGCAAGAAGCGAAAAGCCGATAGAAACTACATTTGAGTTAAATGAAATTATCAAGGCGGCGATTCCAATGAAATGCAGGGCTGTTGGAGGACATCCGTCTAAGAAGACATTTCAGGCGATACGGATTGAACTGAATCATGAACTGGACGTATTGAATAATTCAATTGACAGCATGATTGAACATTTAAATGACAAAGGACGTTTCTGCATTATTACATTCCATTCGTTAGAAGACCGGATTGTAAAGGTGCAGTTTAAAAATAATGAAAATCCATGTACCTGCCCACCGGATTTCCCGGTGTGCGTATGTGGGAAAAAATCTAAGGGAAAAGTAATTACAAGAAAGCCAATTCTTCCGTCAGAAGAAGAGCTTGAAGAAAATAAAAGAGCAAAAAGCGCAAAGCTGCGTGTGTTTGAACGCAGGAGATAAGCTTAAAAGTGTGTAACGTTTTACAAACGTAAAAAAAAATCAGCAGGGAGGAAAGTAAATGGCGCGCAAAAGTTATGGAAACACCATAAAGTATGAAAAAAGAACCGGTTATGTTCAGGGAAATACGGTAAGAAAACTGCAGGTAGCAGAACCTTATTCCAATGATCCGACAAGTATTGAACAGCTTGAGGAAGAACGAAAAAGAAAACGGGAACAGCAAAGAAAGATACGACGTGCCAATAAGATGAACTTTCTTTATACAGTGGCAGTAACGGCAGTGGTAGCTGTGATGTTCGGACTGTGCTACCAGTATCTGAATTTACAGTCTGAGGTAAAGACCAATGCAGCCGCAGTATCTGATCTGGAAATGCAGTTAAATACCCTGACGTCACAGAATGATGAACGTGAAGCACAGGCAGAAGCCGATATCGACTATGATGCAATTTATGATACAGCTGTCAATGAACTGGGAATGGTTTATCCGGCAAAAGGACAGGTTATCCGTTACGCAGCAGGCGAGAGTGAATATGTAAAGCAGTATCAGAATATTCCGAATGCAGACTAAAAAGATACATTGGAGATACATAAATGGTAGAAAGTAGTCAGGAACGTGCAAAACGAAATAAATACAGAAGAAAAAAAGCAATGCTCAAAAAAGTACACAAAAAAGCCGGCATTGCTTTTTTGTGTGTTATGGCAGCACTGGCAGTTTTAGCAGGAAGAATCGCATGGATTAATTATAATCACGGTGATGCATATTCCAAAGCTGTGTTAGACCATCAGACGTATACGTCAACAACAATTCCGTATAAGCGGGGACAGATTCTGACCTCGAATGGAAATATCCTTGCGTACAGCGAAAGAGTGTACAACCTTATATTAGATCCGAAGCTGGTGCTTTCCGATGAGAAGTATAAAGAACCGACCTTAAATGCGCTGGTACAGTGTTTTGGGTTAAACCGTCAGGAATTGGAACAGACATTGGCAGTGAAGAAAGATTCCCAGTACGAGCGTCTGGCGATGGGACTGACTTCGGATGAGATTGCTGATTTTAAGGCACTTGTTGCAGATACAAAAAACAATCCGAATATCAAGGGTGTGTGGTTTGAAAATTCCTATGTCAGAAAATATCCATTTTCAACTATGGCATGTGATGTTGTTGGTTTTGCAAGTGCGGCAAACGGCGGTGAACTGGGACTGGAAAGCTATTATGATGATGAACTTTCAGGAACAGACGGCGTATCCTACAGTTATGTCAATGATAATCTTGATGTGCAGGAAACAACCAAAGATGCCGTAGACGGCAACAATATTGTGACAACCATTGACTATAATGTACAGCGGATTATTGAAAAACACATTGCGGCATATAATGAAGAAAAGCCGTCCAGTGCAACAGCGGTACTGGTAATGAATCCGAATAACGGAGAAGTGCTTGGTATGGCGAGTTATCCGTATTTTGACCTGAACAGTCCAAGAAGTCTTGAAAGTTCGTATTCCCAGGAACAGCTGGCAACGATGTCCGATGAAGACATGACAAATTCGCTGTATAAAATCTGGAGAAATTACTGTGTTTCAGAAACCTTTGAACCGGGTTCGACCTTTAAGCCGTTCACCGTCGCTTCGGGACTGGAAGAGGGCGTAACATATGACGGGGATGTCTTTTACTGTAACGGTTATGAAGAAATCGGAGGTTATACCATCCGCTGTCATGTATACAATAAAACCGGCAAGCATGGGGATATTACACTGGAGCAGGCGCTGATGCAGTCCTGTAACCCTGCAATGATGGATATTGCCGCACGCCTTGGCGGTGTGAAATTCGCCCAGTACCAGAGACTGTTTGGTTTTGGCAGTAAGACAGGAATCGATCTTCCGTCAGAGGAAAACGGTATTATAAAAAAGAGCGATATGTCAGAAACAGACGTTGCAACCAATGCATTCGGACAGAATATCAATGTAACCATGATTCAGATGGGGGCAGCCTTTTCTTCTTTAATTAATGGTGGAAATTACTACCAGCCGCATATTGTAAAGCGTATTGAAAAAGATACGGGTGAAGTTGTAAAGACCTTTGAACCAACACTGGTGCGTCAGACAGTAACGGCTTCAACATCGCAGCTGCTGCGTAAGTATTTAAAATCCACGGTTGATGACGGACTTGCAAAAAAAGCAGGTGTTACCGGTTATTCAATAGGTGGTAAGACCGGTACGGCGCAGAAGGGCAAACGAGAGGATTTAAAATGGATTGTATCTTTCATCGGCTTCGCACCGGTGGATAATCCGCAGGTGATGGTTTATGTATTGATTGATGAACCGGACGGAACAACGGGAACGAGTGGAACTACTTCAGATACGCTGATTTTAAGCCATGATATTTTAGAGGAACTGCTTCCGTACATGAATATTTTCAAAGATGCAGAGGCAGAGCCGGTGGATGCAGCAGACAGTGAAGATGAAAATACAGTCGGCATTACCGTTCCGAATACCAATGTGCAGGATAGTACATCAGCAACACCATAAAAAAGTATAACTCCGGGCAGACGTTAATAAGATGTAATAACGTTTATCCGGAGTTATTTTTATGTGGAAACCGTGGGAAAATGAAAGCGAAACCCAAAGAATACGCAGACAGAAGGAACGTTACAGGGACGATAAGCGCTGGCAGATTATTGATGAGCGCAAAAACGACCCAATGGGCAGGCTGCATACAAGACACCGGAAAAAACTGATGATTTGTGGAGCCTGTGTGTTTCTGGCAATGCTGCTGCTGATTGGCAGACTGGGCTATGTCATGATTTTTCAGGCACAGTATTATCTTTCAAGAGCTGAAGAACTGCATGAGCGGGAACGTGTGATTAAGGCATCCCGCGGAAGAATATTAGATACCAATGGCATTGTGCTGGCCGATAATAAAACAGTCTGTACGATTTCCGTTATTCACAGCCAGATACAGGATGCCGAAGCGGTAATTCATATGCTGACATCTGAATTGGGACTGGATGAAGCACAGGTACGTAAGCGCGTGGAAAAAGTATCGTCTATTGAGCGGATTCAGACCAATGTTTCCAAAGAAACCGGGGATAAAATCCGGGAATACAATATGGCGGGTGTCAAGGTCGATGAAGATTATAAGCGCTACTATCCGTATGAAACGCTGGCATCAAGAGTACTTGGCTTTACAGGCAGTGACAATCAGGGCATTTTAGGACTGGAAGCAAAATATGATGCCCTGCTTTCCGGTAACAGCGGTCAGATTCTGACACTGACGGATGCGTGGGGCATTGAACTGGAAGGGGCGGAAGAAAGCAGAAAAGAACCGGTTGCGGGCAGTGATTTATACACCAGTCTGGATTACAATATCCAGGCTTATGCGGAGCAGCTTGCAGACCGCACATTAGAAGCAAAAGGGGCAAAGCGTGTATCAATTATCGTGATGAATCCGCAGAATGGTGAACTGCTGGCGATGGTTAATGCACCGGAATATAATTTAAATACACCGTATGAATTAAATATAGAGATAACGGAAGAAGACAGCAGCAAATCCAAAATGGATTTACTCAATATGATGTGGCGGAATTTCTGCATTAATGATACCTACGAACCCGGCTCGGTCTTTAAAATGGTAACGGCAACGGCGGCACTTGAAACCGGTGTGGCACATTTAAGTGATTCCTATACGTGCGGCGGCAATACAAAGGTCGGGGATAGAACAATCCGTTGTCATAAAACAACGGGTCATGGTACACAGACCTTTACGGAAACTGTCATGAACAGGAGCGTTTCTGTCCGGAAAAATAAAATAAAGTCCGGGGGAAGAAATTTGTCGAAAAAAGTGAAATTGTGTCTTGTATTTTTAAATTTTCGTATTATACTGTCTATAGCCAGAAAATGAAAGAGGGAACTTAAAAATGAAAAGAGTGAAAAGACCAGAACTTCGTCTGCATGGACAAAAAGTGAGATTAAAAAAGAAACCGGTAATTCTTGCAGTATCCGTATTAGTACTGATTGTATTGCTGGTGTCCGTATCCGTTCATGCAGCTTCTAAAAAGCATACCCAGAAAGTATCTGCGGGAGTGGCAGAGGAAACGGCTGCCGAAGAGAAGTTAAGCGAAGAAGAAACAACGACAGCTGAGGAAGAAACAACACAGGAGGCAACACTGCCCGAAGTGCAGACGACAACGGCGGCAGCACCGCAGACAGACGGTGAAGGAGAATATCCGGGATGCAAAAAAGTGTATCTGACATTTGATGACGGTCCAAGTCCGAATACAACTAAAATTTTAGATATTCTGGACCAGTATGGTGTCAAAGCAACATTTTTTACAATCTGCAGTCCGGGAGAAGAAAATGAAGAAAGCTTAAAACGGATTGTTTCAAGCGGCAATACGCTGGCAATTCACTCTGTTTCTCATGAGTATTCACAGGTGTATGCATCTATTGACAGCTTTAAAGAAGATGTTTTAGGCATGCAGCAGTGGTTATATGAGCAGACCGGCGTGACAACGTGGTTTTACAGATTTCCGGGCGGTTCAAGCAATAAAGTAGCCAACTGTGATATTTCAGACTGTATCAATTTTTTGAATGAACAGGGATTTGTATACTTTGACTGGAATGTCAGTTCAGGGGATGCCAGTGCAAAATGTGTGGATAAGGATACCATTGTACAGAATGTCCTGTCTGAAATCGGAAGCCGTGAAGAATATGTGGTACTGATGCACGATGCCGGTGCAAAGACAACAACGGTGGAAGCACTGCCGGAAATTATCGAGTATTTACAGGCAAATGACTATATGATTCTTCCGATAACGGCAAATACAAAGCCGGTTCAGCACCGTCATTCATAATCGGGATTCTGCCTGCGTAGAATATAGTAAGTCTATACAGGCATGGAAATCCGGATGAATCAGGAAAATGAAAAAGCCATTATGCAGCTGCTCTTAGAAAAGCAGTATATTACGTATGAGGAGTGGTTTATGGCAGTGCAGTACATCGAAAGCGGTGCAGACAATGAGTGAGGAAAAAGTATTGTCTGGAATGCGTTGTGCCATTTACAACCGGTGTTCTACAACAGAGGAGGCACAAAACCGTGCCATTGAAACACAGGCGGCAGAGTCTGTGGAAATCGTACAGGCATTAGGCGGAGTAATCTGCTGTCAGTACATTGAACAGGAAAGCGGAACAACAACGAAAAAAAGAACGCAATATGCCAGTCTTATGGCGGATGTGCAGCAGGAGCGGATTGACTGCATTGTAATTAAGTCAATTGACCGTCTGATGCGCAACGCCGGGGACTGGCATGAATTTATTCAGCACATTACAGCACATCATGTCAGACTGTATCTGTATCTGGAAAGAAAGTTTTATGAGCCGCAGGATGCGTTTCTTTCCGGTATCAAAGCGCTCATTGCAGAGCAGTATTCCAGAGAATTAAGCCAGAAGGTTAATAATGCCCATAAAAGGCGGCAAAAGAAAATAGACGGGAAACTAACCGTCAACAATAATGTTTACGGCTACAGAAAAGAAAAAGACGGTTATAGAATAGAAGAAACGGAAGCCGTCTATATCCGCAGAATCTATGCGATGTCCGCAGGCGGTGCAGGCGGCAGGAAAATTGCAAAGGAATTGTATGCGATGGGCATGAGAAACCGCAAAAACGGTGCGGTCAGTGATGTGACCGTAAGACGTCTGATTCAGAATCCACTGTATAAGGGAACAGCTGTAATGCATAAAACGCATTATGATTTTGAATTAAAAAAACAGTGCTGCCTGCCAAAGGAGCAGTGGATTTATCATGAAAACAGAATCCCTGCAATCGTGAGCGAAAAGCTGTGGCAGGCGGCAAATGATGCGTTAAATGCCCGGAAAAGCAAAAGTCAGGCAAAAGAACAAAAAGAAAGAAGCCCGCTGCCGCAGCACTGCCTTAAAATCGTCTGCGGAAAATGCGGATGTGCGTACTGCAAAAGAACAGGAAGTGCAGGAAATGTGTATTGGATGTGCGGCAGACAGCTTGAGAAAAATCCGGATGGCACAGTCTGTAAAAATATCACAGTTTATGAGAAAGAACTGGAACCGCTTTTGTGGGAGCAGTTTCAAAAAGAAGATATGGAAAGCATAAAAACGCAGACGGAAAACGGCCTTTTATTGCTGGAAAAAGTTTTAAAAAAGAACCCGTGCGGTAAAGACTTTTGCATGGAATATGGGCGGTTACGGGAAAAGAAAAAGAACCTGCTTCAAAAGTATATGGACGGGATTGTGAGTGACAGTGATTATAAACTGGCATCGGAAATGCTGGCACAGCAGATAAATCAGATGACAGAGCAGGAAAAACGAAACGATACGGCAAAGCCCGGGCAGCGGCTTTTTGCTATCCGTCAGTATCTGTATTCAGAAGAAGGTCAGGAAGCCGTCCGTCAGGCGGTGGTACAAAACACGCTGTCTGAAATAACCGTTTATCCCGATAACCGCCTGTGTGTCTGCTACCGGACAGGAGCGTGCCGGATGATACCTTACCGTCATATCCATGCCAAAATGAAAAAAAGGCAGGAGAGTATTCAAAAGATAGAACAGCTTTTTTTAAGCCAAAATCGGCTGACCACAGCGGAAATTGCAGAATATACAGGGTATTCCCAGGGAAATATCCTGCAAAAGTTAAAAGAATTAAAACAGCAGGGCAGAATCCGGTATGTCAGCATGGGCAAAAATGGAGGCTGTTGGGAGGATGTAAGTACAGGAATACAGCAGGATAAACAGACAAAGAAAACAGACGGGCAGATATAGAGAAACGTATAAAGACAAGTATATAACAGACGGAAGGAATCATACATAAACAGCTGTAATCCTGCATTTATTGAGTGGGGACGGCGGGTTGGTAATGAACGGTTTTATGAGTATTTAAGCAAGCTGGGTATTCTGGGAAAGACTGGAATTGATCTGCCGGGCGAAGCTTCGACAATTATCCATAAAATTGAAAATGTGGGAGAAGTAGAGCTGGCAACAATGTCTTTCGGGCAGTCGTTTCAGATTACACCGGTTATCATGCTGCGTGCGGCGGCGGCAATTGTCAACGGCGGCAAACTGGTGACACCACATTTTGCGGTAAAGGCGGCGGGCGCAGACGGAGAAACCGTACAGGAATTCTGTTATGAAACCGTAACCGATGCCATTACAGAGGAAACGAGCAATACCATGAAAGACATTTTACGTCAGGTTGTAGAGGATGGCGGCGGAAAAAATGCGTACATTGAAGGCTTTTCCATTGGCGGGAAAACGGCAACCTCCCAAAAACTGCCGCGTGGTTCGGGAAAATACATCGCTTCCTTTGTCGGTTTTTCAAGTGTTGACAATCCGCGGGTGATTGCCATGTGCCTGATTGATGAACCGCAGGGCGTATATTACGGTGGTACAATTGCAGCACCCGTGATCCGGGAACTTTTTGAAAATATCCTTCCATACCTTGAAATATACCCGAATTGATAGTAAAATAAAATTTAATTGCAAAATGCAGGGAAAAAGGAGAAAAAGATGGAATTTTCGGGTAAAAAAGTGACAGTAGTAGGAACCGGAATCAGTGGAATCGGTGCAGTGGGACTGCTGAATGCAGTTGGTGCAGAAGTTGTGCTGTATGACGGAAACGAAAAGTTAAAGATAGAAGATATTGAAAAAAAATTAGGTACATACAAAGCAGAGATTGTTCTGGGAGAGCTGACAAAAGAATTAACGGACAGTTCGGATTTACTGGTTATCAGTCCGGGTGTGCCGATTGACAGCCCGGTTGTAAAAGCATTTGAAGCGGCAGGCGTGCCGGTATGGGGCGAAGTAGAGCTGGCTTATGCATTCGATAAAGGAAAAGTCCTTGCAATCACCGGAACAAATGGGAAGACAACGACAACAGCCCTTGTAGGACAGATTGTAGGAGCATATCATAAGGATACTTTCGTAGTCGGTAATATCGGCAATCCCTATACAACAGAGGTTTTAAAAAGTAACAAAGATTCTTATACCGTGGCGGAAATCAGCAGCTTCCAGCTGGAAACCGTGCATGAATTCCACCCGCTTGTGAGTGCCATTTTAAATATTACGCCGGATCATTTAAACCGCCATTATACGATGGACTGCTATGTGCAGACAAAGGAAAAGATTGCGATGAACCAGAAGGGGGCAGAGGTGTGCGTACTGAATTTTGACGATGATTACCTGCGGGAGTTCGGGGAGCATACAACAGCAAAGGTTGTGTGGTTTTCAAGATTTACAAAGCCGGACAGAGGCGCTTATATGGAAGGCGATATGATCTGCTATACAGACGGCATCCGGTCGCAGGAACTGCTGAACGTCCACGACATGAATCTGATTGGCGCACACAATTATGAAAATGTCATGGCGGCAGTCTGCATTACAAAGGCAGCCGGTATCCCGGATGAAATTATTGTAGAACAGATTAAGCAGTTTAAGGCAGTGGAACACCGGATTGAATTTGTAACAGAAAAAAACGGCGTGCGCTATTACAATGATTCCAAGGGAACCAACCCGGAGGCGGCAGTCAAGGCGATTGAAGCGATGACAAGACCGACGGTTTTAATCGGCGGCGGATATGATAAAGGCTCAGAATTTGATTTATATGTCAAAGCATTTAAAGATCGTGTCAAGCTTCTGGTATTAATCGGACAGACCAGTGACAAAATTGAAGCAACGGCTAAAAAGTACGGCTTTACCAATATCATTAAGGCAGAGTCCTTAAAAGAAGTTGTGGATATCTGTGCGGAAAATGCCAAAGACGGCGATGCCGTACTGCTTTCACCGGCATGTGCAAGCTGGGGAATGTTTGATAACTATGAACAGCGCGGCAGACTGTTTAAAGAATATGTAAATGCCCTTTAAAGGTAAAATGCCTGCGGAAATGAGGAGAATGCGAAAATCCATAAATCAAAGATTTTCGCATATCACTTTGTGCCGCAGGCGTCACAAAGTAATTTTTTATCGCAGAGCCAAATAGAATTTGGCTCGCGGTTCTTCCGGCATTAAAATGCCTGCAGAAATGAGGTGAGGTATGGCAAGAAAGGTAAAAAAGATGTCCAATAAAAGGTATTTTGATTATAGCCTTTTATTTGTCATTATATTTATTGTTGGATTCGGACTGGTGATGATTTACAGTACCAGTTCTTACACGGCACAGATGGAATACGGCAGTTCGGAGTACTATTTTAAAAAACAGCTGATTTTTGATGTGCTGGGCTTTATTATGATGTATATTATGTACCGGTTAGACTACCATGTTTTAAGGAAAATCGCACCGGCGTTTTTTGCACTGTCGCTGTTATTGATTCTGGCGCTGATTCCGTTTGGTAAAACTGCCAACGGTGCAACGCGCTGGATCCGTTTCGGTCCGATTGGCGTGCAGCCTGCGGATGTGTCAAAGACGGCCGTGATTATTATGCTGTCTGCGGCAGTATGTGCGGCAGGGTCAAAGATTAAAAGCCTGTGGTATAATTTCTTTTTATTTGTACTGATTGCAGGACTTGAAGCAATCCTGATTATGGTGATTTCCAGCAATATGAGTAGTGCGCTGATTATTCTGGCAATCGCTTTTGTCATGATTTTTGTGGCGTATCCGAAATACAAATTTTTCGTGGTACTCGCAGGAATTGGTGCGGGCGGTGTGGCAGCGTTATATAACTGGCTGCTCGGCATTGCGCATCAGGGCATGACAGAAAACTTCCGTATGAACCGTCTGCTCATGTGGATTCAGCCGGAAAATTACTCCAGTGGAATCGGCTACCAGACCGTGCAGGGACTTTATGCAATCGGTTCGGGCGGACTGTTTGGAAAAGGACTCGGAAAGAGTCTGCAAAAGCTGGGTTTTATCCCGGAATCACAAAATGATATGATTTTTTCCATTATCTGTGAAGAACTCGGACTGTTCGGGGCAATGTGCATTATTTTAGTATTTGCACTAATGCTGTGGCGGATTATCCACATTGCGCAGAATGCACCAGACTTATTCGGTACAATGCTGGCAGCAGGGGTATTTGCCCATGTAGCGGTACAGGTGGTATTAAATATTGCCGTTGTAACCAACTTTATCCCGAATACCGGTGTTTCACTGCCGTTTATCAGCTACGGCGGTACGGCAAGTTTCTTCTTGCTGCTGGAAATGGGGATTGTCTTAAATATTTCAAGTAAAATACGGTTAGAAAGATAGCAACCTCCCGGAGTCTGGCGAATATAATAAAATATAGCTTCTCCGGGGGTTTTTATTTTGGGAAAAATCGTAATAAATGGCGGAAAACGGCTGTTTGGCAGTGTATGTATCCACGGTGCGAAAAATGCAGTGCTTCCGGTGATGGCGGCATCCCTGATGAATGAGGGCGTTACGGTAATACGGGGCTGCCCGGATATTGCCGATGTACGTGCAATGTGTGGGATTTTAAACCATCTGCACTGTAAGACGGATTTCAAAAAAGGATGCCTTGTCATTGATACAAGCATGGCAGAGTACGAGGAAATTAAAGCAGAGGACACAAAGCAGCTCAGGGCATCTTCCGTGTTAATGGGACCGGTGCTGACACGTTTCGGGAAAGTAAGGCTTGCTTATCCGGGCGGGTGCAGCATTGGAAGCCGTCCGTTAGACATTCATCTGCATGCCCTCAAATGCCTTGGAGCATCATGGAGCGTGTCAGAAGATTTTATTGAAATGGAAACAACGGGACTTCACCCATCAGAAATCACCCTGCGCTTTCCAAGTGTGGGTGCAACAGAGAATGCCCTGATGGCAGCAGCGGCACAGTGTGGAACGACTGTGCTTTACAATGCGGCAAAGGAACCGGAAATTGAAAGCCTGTGCGCCTATCTTGAAAAGTGTGGTGCAGTGATTACCGGTGCAGGGACAGAGTGCATCCGGGTACGTGGAAAAGGCGTTTTACAGTCCGCAGAATTTTTTGCAAAGCCGGATCGTATTGTCGCCGGAACCTATATGGCGGCGGTAGCTGCCTGTGGTGGCAGTGTTTACTTACAGGGTGTGACACCGTCACTGTGCCGCGGATTTTTGGATGTATTTACCGGAATGGGCATGGATATCCGTATGGAGGGAGAAGCCATGCTGGTGCAGATGTATCACCGTCCGGTGAATCTTCATAAGATATGTACCGGTGCTTACCCGGATTTTCCGACGGATATGCAGTCCATGGTACTTTCTGTGGCAAGTGTGGGCGATGGCACTTTGATTTTAAAAGAACAGATTTTTGAAAACCGTTTTAAGACTGTGCCATGGCTCAAAAAAATGGGTGCGGATATTACACTGTCCGGGGACAGCGTGCTTGTAAAAGGCGTAGAAACGCTGAAGGGAAGCGAAGTATACGGAGAAGATTTAAGAGGAACGGCGGCACTTATCACAGCTGGACTGGCAGCACAGGAAACAACGGTTATTCATGATGCAGACTATATTTTGCGCGGGTATATGGATTTATGTGAAAATTTAAAAGGACTTGGAGCAGAGATTGAATGGGAAAACAGTTAGGCAGAAAAAACAATAAAAGAAAATTAAAATGGATACTGGTGGGGATTGTCATTGCGCTGCTGCTGGCAGGAGGTGGCATTTATGCGGGTTTTATGGTAACGGATATTACTTATACCGGCAATAAGCATTATACGCAGCAGCAGATGACAGAGTGCATTTTTGGAACAGAACATCCCAATGCGCTGATTTATACGCTGTTTGGCAAAAAGAATAAAAATATTCCGTTTATACAGAAATATGATGTGGAAGTGACATGGCCCAATAAAATGAACGTTGCAGTTTATGAAAAAGCGATTGTCGGTTATATCAGCTACATGGGCTGTAATATGTATTTTGATAAAGACGGGATTGTGGTGGAGAGTTCTTCGGAAAATTATGAAGATGTACCGCAGATTACGGGACTGGATTTTAAGTCGATTGTACTGGATGCCAAACTCGAGGTCGGTAACGATGCGGTCTTTTCACAGATTCTGGAACTGACACAGGCATTTGATAAATACCAGCTGGGCGTAAAAAAGGTGTATTTTGATTCTTCGTATAATGTCAGTCTTTATATGGGGAATGTAAAGGTTATGCTTGGCAGTGCCGCAGACTGCAATGATAAGCTGTATGCATTAAAACAGGTGTCAGAAAAGCTTACCGGAATGAAAGGAACGCTTCATCTTGAAAATTATGACGGAACAACTGCTTCTATTATTTTTAAGAAAGAAAATTAGAAAAAGCTATTGCTATTTTGCAACAAAAATTATAGAATAAGTCATAGTGCAGAAATGCGAAAGTATGTTAGGAGGCAGGTACCCTTGTTAGAGATTATGACAAACGAAGCAGATTCGGCAGCGAAGATTATCGTTGTCGGTGTTGGCGGCGCCGGTAATAATGCGGTCAACAGAATGATAGATGAAAATATCAGTGGTGTAGAATTTATTGGAATTAATACAGATAGTCAGGCATTGCAGTTATGCAAAGCGCCGACAGCCATTCAGATTGGTGAAAAGCTGACAAAGGGACTGGGTGCAGGTGCCCAGCCTGAGATTGGTGAAAAGGCAGCAGAGGAAAATGTAGAAGAACTGACACAGGCCATTAAAGGTGCCGATATGGTATTTGTTACCTGTGGTATGGGCGGCGGAACAGGAACCGGTGCAGCTCCGGTTGTTGCAAAGATTTCCAAGGAACTGGGAATCCTTACGGTCGGTGTTGTTACAAAGCCGTTTAAGTTTGAAGCCAGAACGCGTATGACCAATGCGCTGTCAGGAATTGAAAAATTAAAAGATAATGTAGATACACTGATTGTCATTCCGAATGACAAGCTTCTTGAAATCGTAGACAGAAGAACAACGATGCCGGATGCTTTAAAGAAAGCAGATGAAGTATTACAGCAGGCAGTGCAGGGTATTACGGATCTGATTAATGTACCGGGTCTTATCAATCTGGATTTTGCCGATGTCAAGACCGTTATGATTAACAAGGGTGTTGCCCATATCGGTATCGGTACGGCAACAGGTGATGACAAGGCAGTGGAAGCTGTAAAGCAGGCAGTTACAAGTCCGCTTCTTGAAACAACCATCGAAGGTGCTTCACACGTTATTATCAACATTTCAGGCGATATCAGCTTGATTGAAGCCAATGAAGCTGCAAGCTATGTTCAGGAACTCGCAGGTGAGAATGCCAATATTATTTTTGGTGCAATGTATGATGAAAGCTGTACGGATACGGCAACAATTACCGTTATTGCAACAGGTCTGGAAGATACGAATGTAAACAATGCGCTGGCAGGCTTCGGCGCAAAGGCAGCACAGGCTCCAAGACCGGCAGTAAAACCGGCTTATACATATTCAGGTGCACCGGCTGCGTCAGTGGACAAGCCTGCATCTGCGGTTAAACCGGCAGCACCGGTTGCTCCGCTTCCGGGCTTAAAGCCTGCGGCACCGGTAACAAGCAGTGTAAAGGAAAAGGGTATTAATATCCCGACATTTTTACAGAAAAAAGACCGATAATAAAATTTGGTGAATCAGAGAGATACTTTCATGAAAATTGAAGGTATCTCTTATTTTTTTGAAATATTTTCCTTTTAACGCAAAAACGACAAAATTCGCAGGGCGAACAATCTATAATACGTTTTGGGAGGTGATAATTCAATCGTTATTTATCTGGATGTATTCTTCTGTATCAACTTTATAATGGATTTCATTGTGATTGCTGTAGTAAACAGCCTGTGCAGATATGCTGCCACATATCTGCGGATGATACTTTCCGCCACTTTTGGAGCAATGGGAGCCGTTATTGTATGTCTGGTACCGCAGGAATACAAATTCGCCGCAAATATAGTGACCTATATTTGTATTGGCATGGGTATGGTAAGAATCTGTGCAGGGAATGTTGCATTCGCGGAACTAATAAAAGGATTTTTTGCGCTGTATGCTGCTGCATTTATGCTGGGGGGTGTAATGCACGTTTTGTACTATTATACATATGCAGGATATATTATCAGACAGGTAATTGTGCGTGACAGGGAACTGATGGTATTTCTCGGAGTATCCTTTGGCTTTTTGCTGCTTTTATACAGGCAGCTGGTAAGAATTAAAGTGTATTCCGACAAACTGTGTCGTGTATGTTGTGTTTTAAGGGGGAGAAAGATTTATATAAAAGGGTTTGTGGATACGGGAAATGTTTTACAGGATCCGCTGTTTCACAGACCGGTGTGTATCGCGCAGAAAGACAGCTTTTTGGAAGTTCTTCATGAAATAAATGATTGCACGAAAGTAAAGTATCATGTAATTCCGTTCCGGTCACTGGGGTGTGACAGCGGAATGCTTGAGGTAATTACGGCAGATACCATGTACATATGCTACGGCAAAAAAGAAATACAGGTGGAAGATGCGCTGATTGGATTGACGGCGCAGACACTTTCATCAGACGGAGAATATGAATTTCTTGTGAATGCACAGCTTTTAAAGGGGTAAAACAGGAAAGTAAATGAGGAGGTTTTTATGGTAATCAAAGTATCTGTTCCGGATCGTTTTCAGTTTAAAATGGTTCCGACATTTAAAAACATGATGATGTTAAAGCAGGGAGACGTACATTATATCGGGGGAAGTGATGTGCTGCCTGCGCCGCTGGGAGCAGAAGAAGAAGCAAGGGCAATTGCGGGACTGGGAACGGGGAATGACCAGTTTGCAAAGTCACAGCTGATTGAACACAATTTAAGACTGGTGGTATACATTGCGAAAAAATTTGATAATACGGGTGTAGGCGTGGAGGATTTAATTTCGATTGGAACAATCGGATTGATTAAGGCAATCAACTCTTACAATCCTGAAAAAAATATCAAACTGGCAACATATGCTTCACGGTGCATTGAAAATGAAATTCTGATGTATCTGCGCAGAAACAGCAAGACCAAGGCGGAAGTATCCATTGACGAACCGCTCAACGTAGACTGGGACGGCAATGAACTGCTGTTATCGGATATTTTAGGTACGGAAGAAGACATTATTTACCGTGATTTAGAAGAAGAAGTGGAAAAAAGCATGTTAAATAAAGCAATCGGTAAATTATCCGAGAGGGAGCGGATTATTGTCGATTTGCGGTATGGACTCAGTTCCATGGACGGGGAGGAAAAGACACAGAAAGAGGTCGCTGACCTTTTGGGAATTTCGCAGTCTTACATTTCCCGGCTTGAGAAAAAAATAATGAAAAGACTGAAGAAAGAACTGGTAAAAAATTCGTAAATAGATATAGAGAGCCTGTCATGCAGAATGATTTTTTAAAATCAGAAGGTTATGGCAGGCTTTTTATCCATGTGCATTCTGAAGATAATGAAACTATCAGAAAGTGATTGACTTTTGCCGTAAATCCATGGAAAATAAAAACAGAGGAAAAAGGGGTATTGGGATGAAAAGAATAAAAAAAAGAAAAAGGTACAGGCTGAAAAGACCGGCTGTAGTGGTGTCCGGTGTGATTTGTGCAGTCTGTGCAGTGGCTTTTGCCGGAAAAGCGGTCAGCGGTGTGGCAGAACAAAAAAAGCAGGCACAGGCGGCATATTATGAAGCGTATTACGAGGAAGAAGCCGATGACCGTCCGCTGGTGTGCATTGATGCCGGCCACGGCGGCAGTGACTGTGGAGCAGATTATGCAGGCGCTTATGAAAAAGATGAAACACTGCTTATTGCCAGACTGGTAAAAAGACATTTAGAGAGTGTGGGTGTGAAAGTTTTGATGACAAGAGATGCGGATACCTATCTGGGACTTGATGAAAGGGTCGAAATATGTAATAATGCTTCGTGTGATGTTTTAGTATCTATCCATAGAAATCTTTATGAGGATGATCCATCCATAAACGGAGTTGAAACGTGGATTCATCATGAACTGCCGGAAGATGATGTATTTCTGGCAGAGGCGATTACAACGCGTTTAGATGCCATAGCAGGTATTAAAAGCCGCGGTGTCAAGGGCGGTTCGATGACGGATTCAGAGGAAGATTACAGGCTCAACCGCAACACCTGCTGTGTAAGCTGCCTTGTGGAACTGGGCTTTATGTCCAATGCAAATGACAACCGGCTGATTACCGAGAAGCCGGAAGAAACGGCGTCTGCGATTTCAGACGGGATTATGGAGTATTTAAACAGCCGGAAATAAAATGATAAGTGAGAGTGAAAATGGCGAAAATCAATCAGAAAAATATTAGAAATTTTTGTATTATAGCACATATTGACCACGGTAAGTCAACACTGGCAGACCGTATTATCGAAAAGACGGGACTGCTCACCAGCAGGGAAATGCAGGAGCAGGTACTCGATAACATGGATTTGGAAAGAGAACGCGGTATTACGATTAAAGCGCAGACCGTGCGTATTGTATACAAGGCAAATGATGGGGAAGAATACATTTTCAACCTCATTGACACACCGGGACATGTGGATTTTAATTACGAGGTGTCCAGAGCGCTTGCTGCCTGTGACGGAGCGATTCTTGTCGTAGATGCGGCACAGGGGATTGAGGCGCAGACCCTTGCAAATGTCTATCTGGCATTAGATCACGATTTGGACGTTTTTCCGGTTATTAATAAAATTGACCTGCCGAGTGCAGAGCCGCAGCGTGTTATTGATGAAATTGAAGACGTTATCGGTATTGAAGCACAGGATGCACCGCTGATTTCAGCGAAAAACGGTATTAATATTGAAGAAGTGTTAGAGCAGATTGTTACAAAGATTCCGGCGCCGACAGGCGATGAAAATGCGCCGTTACAGGCATTGATTTTTGACTCTTTGTATGATTCTTATAAAGGTGTTATTATTTTCTGCCGGATTAAAGAAGGAAAGGTAAAGCGTGGAACGAAAATCCGCATGATGGCGACAGGCGCTGTGGAAGAAGTCGTAGAGGTCGGTTATTTCGGTGCGGGTCAGTTTATTCCATGTGAAGAACTCTCCGCCGGTATGGTAGGCTATATTACGGCAAGCATTAAAAATGTTAAGGATACCCGTGTCGGTGATACGGTAACGGACAATGACAATCCGTGTGCCGAGCCGCTTCCGGGGTATAAAAAGGTCAATCCAATGGTGTACTGCGGACTGTATCCGGCAGATGGCGCCAAGTATCAGGATTTAAGAGAGGCACTTGAAAAATTGCAGTTAAATGATGCGTCCTTACAGTTTGAGCCGGAAACCTCGATTGCACTGGGATTCGGTTTCCGCTGTGGATTTTTAGGATTACTGCATTTAGAGATTATTCAGGAACGTCTAGAGCGTGAATACAATCTGGATTTAGTAACAACGGCGCCGGGTGTTATCTATAAGGTGCATAAGACCAACGGAGAGGTTATTGATTTGACGAATCCGTCCAATATGCCGGATCCGTCTGAAATTGAATATATGGAAGAACCGATGGTTTCTGCGGAAATCATGGTAACGACAGAATTTGTCGGACCGATTATGAAACTGTGTCAGGAGCGCCGCGGCATTTACAACGGCATGGAATACATTGAGCAGACCAGAGCCTTGTTAAAGTATGATCTGCCGTTAAATGAAATTATTTATGATTTCTTTGATGCCTTAAAGTCCCGTTCCAGAGGATATGCTTCCTTTGATTACGAGATGAAAGGCTATGAGCGTTCTTCTCTTGTGAAGCTGGATATCCTGATTAACAAAGAAGAAGTCGATGCGCTTTCATTTATCGTCTTTTCCGGCAATGCCGAAGAACGTGGAAGAAAGATGTGCGAAAAGTTAAAGCAGGAAATTCCGAGACAGCTCTTTGAAATTCCGATTCAGGCAGCTATCGGAAGCCGTGTTATCGCAAGAGAAACCGTAAAGGCAATGAGAAAAGATGTCCTTGCAAAATGTTATGGCGGTGATATTTCACGTAAGAAGAAGCTGCTTGAAAAGCAGAAGGAAGGAAAGAAACGTATGCGTCAGGTCGGAAACGTAGAGATTCCGCAGAAGGCATTTATGAGCGTTTTGAAATTAGACGAGGAATAGAAGATAACTGCATGAAAAAGACAGACAGTAACGAAAAAAGGGGCGGCATTTATATCCATATTCCGTTCTGTGTGCGCAAGTGTGCGTACTGCGATTTTTTGTCTGCACCGGCAGATGAAAAAACACAGGCGGAATATGTAAAGGCTTTGCAGACGGAGATTTATCAGACGGCGAAACTGCTTTCGGAAAATCCGTATACGGTGGATACCGTGTTTTTTGGCGGCGGAACGCCAAGTATCCTCGCACCGGGACATGTCAAAGCACTGGCAGATACCCTGCGGGAAAGCTTTCCGTTTGCGGAAAATGCGGAAATTACGATAGAATGTAATCCCGGCACGCTCGATGAAGAAAAAGCGGCAGTGTACAGACAGGCAGGCATAAACCGGATCAGTTTCGGGTTACAGTCCGCCAATAACCGTGAATTAAAAATGCTGGGACGGATTCATACCATGGAAGAATTTGTGCAAAGCTATGAAACGGCAAGGGCGGCGGGCTTTGACAATATCAATATTGATTTAATGTCGGCACTGCCTGGTCAGACATTTGAAAGTTTTCTGCACACGCTGGATACGGTTCTTGCATTAAAGCCGGAGCATATCAGCATGTACAGTCTGATACTGGAAGAAGGCACGGCACTTTACGAACATTTAGACCGGTATCCGGCACTGCCCGATGAAGATACAGAACGTCAGATGTACGATACGGCGTGTCTGCGGCTTGCGGATAACGGTTATCACCAGTATGAAATCTCTAATTTTGCAAAAGAAGGAAAGGCATGCCGCCATAATCTTTCCTACTGGGAACGCAAAAATTATCTCGGCTTCGGGACAGGCGCGGCATCCCTGCTTTGCGAACAGCGCTACACCAATACGGACAGCCTTGCACTTTATATAGACACTATGGCAGAGCTGGAAGAAAAGAAAGAAGTCATAAGTAAGGCACTGGCGGCGGTACGCGCCGAACAGCATACACTTTCCGTACCGGAGCAGATGGAAGAAATGTTCTTTTTGGGACTGCGCAAAAACAGCGGCATTTCCGAGGCGGATTTTTTGGGAAAATTCGGAAAAACAGTAGATGATATTTATGCACAGGTGCTTGAAAAAAATCAGAAATTCGGTCTGCTGGTGCGTGAAAACGGCAGAATTTTTCTTACAAAGCGGGGCAGGGAAGTCAGCAACGTTGTAATGTCAGAATTTCTGCTGGATTAACCGGCGGCCGAACCGGCGCGGTGTTTCGCCCATAAATGTTTTGAATTCCCGCTGAAAATGTGCCTGGTCGGAATAGCCGATTTGCGTGATAAATTCGGAGTTATTGCGATGCGGGTCCTGAAAAATTTCATAAAGAGTATGGTGAAAGCGTAACAGCCGGCAAAAGGTTTTCGGGCTGTATCCGAAATATTCCGTAAAAATGCGGCTGATATGGCGACAGGAATAGCCGGTACGCGCAGCCAGTTCGCTGACGGTGATATCGCCGTCAGCTTTTTTGATGCTCTGATGGATGAGTGTGGCGGCGGGCGGGCAGGCTGGTGTTTTTCCGGTTTTGTTTAATGCGGAAAGAAAACGCTGTATCCGCTCGGAAAAAGAAACCGTACCTGAAAAGATATCAGAATCAGACATGGAAATGGTCTGGAGCAGGTCAGCCGGAAAAGGAAATGGATGTCCCGGAAGCCGGTAATACAGACTATCATCAAACCGCACACCAAAGCAGTATGAAAATCCGGAGAGTTTTAGTATCAACGGTTCATCAGCGGTGCGGATACAAAAAATGCGGCAGCTGCCGTCAGGGCGCTGTCCGATAATCAATTCTGTATATGGTGATGCAACAAATTTTAAAGAAACATCGCCGCTGAATTCATAGCAGAATAAATCCGCCGGAGAAGAAAGCAGATGCTCGTTGGTAAGCAGGCTGTTTAAGGTTAAAAATACGTAAGGCTGAATGAGTGTGTATCCGGTGTGCATGTGAAAAACTCCAATCTGTAAAATTAATTTGTAAAAACGGATTTATAAAATTTGCTTTGCCGCCGTAGTGGGGAATCCTGTCCTGCAGTACGGAAAGCAAGTAAATATCCGCAAAAACTTAAAAATAGGTGGTGTATAAAAAAATAATAAAACAAAAATTAAAAAAATCAAGAGAAAATGTCCGATTTTTTCAATAATTATAAAATAAAGGCGGTATAATAAGCAACATAAATTGAACAGCGATGCACAAAGGCGTGTAACAGATTAGAAATAATCGGTTACACGTCTTTTTTTCGTATATGGGTAAAATTTCAAAAAACAGAAATTTTCGGTACGGAAAAAGGATTGCAGCTTCAATAATCCGGACAGGCTCGGATCCACCTGACCAGAAGACATGACAAAGAAGATGGAATTAAGGGAGGAAATGGTTATGGACTTTTCAGCAGTTAATACAGTATGGGTGCTGGTAGGCGCCGCACTGGTATTCTTTATGCAGGCAGGTTTCTGCATACTTGAATCCGGTCTTACAAGAGCAAAAAATGCCGGTAACATTATTATGAAGAACTTAATGGACTTTTGTATCGGTACTCCGATTTTCTGGATTATCGGTTTTGGTATTATGTTTGGATCATCCAGCGCAATATTTGGTGGAATTGATTTATTTACACGAGGTGATTACTCAGCAGTAACACCGGACGGTGTTCCGTTTTACGCATTCTTCATTTTCCAGACAGTGTTCTGTGCAACATCAGCAACAATCGTATCCGGAGCAATGGCAGAAAGAACAGATTTCAAAGCATACTGCATTTACAGTGCAATTATTTCACTGATTGTTTATCCGGTATCCGGTCACTGGATATGGGGCGGCGGCTGGTTATCAGAATTAGGCTTCCACGATTTTGCAGGTTCCTGTGCAGTACATATGGTAGGCGGTATGGCAGCTCTGATTGGTGCCGCAGTATTAGGACCTCGTATCGGTAAGTATGATAAGAACGGAAAGCCAAGAGCAATTCTTGGACACAACTTGACAATGGCAGCACTTGGTGTGTTTATCCTGTGGTTCTGCTGGTTTGGATTTAACGGTGGTTCAACCGTAGCAATGGAAGGTCTGACAAATGCAGCGGATGGTTCAGAAATGACAATGGGTGCGCTTGCAGGTTCAGTATTCTCTACAACAAATATGGCAGCAGCCGTAGCAACCGTAACAACAATGTTATTTACATGGATTCGTTATAAGAAGCCTGATGTATCTATGTCATTAAACGGTACATTAGCAGGTCTTGTAATGGTAACAGCAAGTACAGACTGTATTGATATGTACGGTGCAGCCATTGAAGGTATCATCGCAGGTATCGCAGTTGTATTGGTAATCGAATTTATTGATAAAGTATGTAAGGTTGATGACCCGGTTGGTGCAGTCGGCGTTCATTTTGCAAATGGTTTACTCGGAACAATCTGTGTCGGACTTTTCTCAACAGGTCAGAACGGTGTTGGAGCAGGTCTTTTCTACGGCGGCGGATTTAAGCAGCTCGGTATCCAGCTTTTAGGTGTTGTTACAGTCTGCGCATGGGTTGGCGTAACAATGATTATCGTATTTGAAGTATTAAAGCACACAATCGGTTTAAGAGTACCGGCAGATATTGAAATCAAGGGTCTGGATTACGCAGAACATGGTCTTGCAAGTGCGTACTCAGGATTTGAATTTGCAGCAAATGATTTAACAATCGCATCTGATGATGAAATCGAAGTTTTCGGTTCTGAAAAGATGGAAAATGCCGTACCGGCAGTTGTAAAGACTTCTCCTGAAAAGGAAAATAAGATTACAAAGGTTGAAATCCTTGCAAAGCAGTCTAAGTTTGAAAAGTTAAAGAAGGCAATGAACGACATCGGCGTAACAGGTATGACAGTGACACAGGTACTCGGCTGTGGTACACAGAAAGGCGCACCGGAATACTACAGAGGTGTTGAAGTTGATATGCAGCTTCTTCCTAAGATTCAGGTCGAAATGGTTGTTTCAAAAGTTCCTGTTGCAGATGTTATTGATGCAGCAAGGAAGGCACTCTACACCGGACATATCGGTGACGGTAAGATTTTCGTATACGATGTGGAAGATGTCGTAAAGGTTCGTACCGGAGAAACAGGCTACGATGCTTTACAGGGCGCAGATGACTAAGTTGTAAAACTACTATAATATAAAGAATAAATTGAGTGACACCGCAGAAGAGGATAAACTTTTCTGCGGTGTTTTTTGAATCAGATGACGGCTTCATGTATAAAATATCTGTAAAGTTTTTCTTTTAAATTTAATAAAAATAGGAAACGTTCTTGTTTTTAACACAAAAAAGATTTATAATGACAAAAAAAGTAAAAAAGCAAAAACAAGGAGGATTGGCATGGCAGTTTGGAAGATTTCAGAAGATGTTTTTTATGTAGGTGTAAACGATACGACATTGGATTTGTTTGAGAGCCAGTACCGGATACCGGACGGGGTGACATACAATTCCTATGTGATTAAGGACAGCAAAATTGCAGTAATGGATACGGTGGATAACCGGGCGACAGATGCGTGGTTTGATAATCTGGAAGAAGTATTTGGTGGAAAAGCGCCGGATTATCTGGTTGTTTCGCATTTAGAGCCGGACCATGCCGGAAATATCCGGAAATTTCTGGTAAAGTATCCGGAAACGGTTGTTGTGGCAAATGCAAAAACAGTAGCCATGCTGCCACAGTTTTTTGAACTGGATACGGAAGAACTTTCTATATTAGAAGTCAAGGAAGGCGATACGTTAAAGCTTGGCAGACATACGCTACATTTTGTGATGGCACCAATGGTACACTGGCCGGAAGTCATGGTCGAATATGATGAAGCCGATAAGATTTTATTTTCAGCGGACGGATTTGGCAGATTCGGTGCATTGTCACAGAGTTGCACTTATGATGCCGCAGGAAAAGCACAGGACGTACTGGAGCATGAGTGGACAGGGGAAGCACGAAGGTATTTTATTAATATTGTCGGCAAGTACGGTGCTAATGTCCAGGGCCTTTTAAAGAAAGCAGCGGTACTTGATATTGAAAAAATTGCACCGCTGCACGGACCGGTGCTTACCGGTGGTCTGGAATACTTTTTGGATAAATACGCAAAATGGAGCAGTTATCAGCCAGAAGAAAAGGGCGTCGTGGTGGCATATTCATCAATTCACGGCAATACAAAATATGTGGCTGAACATTTTGCTTCTATATTGAAGGGGCAGGGTGAAGAAAATGTTGCTGTTTTTGACCTTGCAAGAGCAGATATGGCCCAAGCGGTTGCGGACAGCTTCCGTTATGATGCGCTGGTGCTTGCGGGCATTACGTATGATGGTGGATTAATGCCATGCATGGAGGATTTTTTGTATCATTTAAAAATGAAGAATTTCCAGAACCGCTATGCGGCAGTGATTGAAAACGGTTCGTGGGGTCCGGTATCCGGCAGGCTGATGAAGTCATATCTGGAGAATATGAAGAATATAACTATTTGTGAGGATATGGTAACAATCCGGTCAGTCATGAAAAAGGCAGATGGACAGGCATTGGAAAAACTGGCAGAAAAGGTTATAAAAAGAAGCTGATACAGTATATTGTATACACAAACGATAGTGAAAATAAACAAAAATTGTAAAGGCATTACAAAGAAATTATGTATTTTAATAGATAATTTAGAAGAATGCCTTTACATTTTGTCGAAGAAATACTAAAATATAGATAATCGGAATGATACAATTCCACAATATTTTTAAGGAGGATTACAAAGAAATGGCTAGAGCAAAACAATCTATGGATGGTAATACAGCTGCTGCACACGTTGCTTATGCGTTTACAGAAGTTGCAGGTATCTATCCTATCACACCTTCTAGTCCAATGGCAGATGTTGTTGACCAGTGGTCAGCAGCAGGACAGAAAAACATTTTTGGTAATACAGTAAAGGTGGTAGAAATGCAGTCAGAGGCAGGTGCCGCAGGTACAGTACACGGTTCACTTGCAGCAGGTGCATTAACAACAACATTTACTGCATCACAGGGTCTTCTTCTGATGATTCCAAATATGTACAAGATTGCCGGTGAACAGCTTCCTTGTGTATTTGATGTATCAGCACGTACAGTTGCTACACAGTCCCTGAATATTTTCGGTGACCATAGTGACGTTTACGCCTGTCGTCAGACTGGTTTCGCAATGCTTGCTGAAACAAACCCTCAGGAAGTTATGGATTTAAGCCCGGTTGCACACCTTGCAACAATTGAAGGTAAAGTTCCATTCATTAACTTCTTCGACGGTTTCCGTACATCTCACGAGATTCAGAAGATTGAAAAGTGGGACTATGAAGACTTAAAGGAAATGTGCAATATGGAAGCAGTAGAAGAATTCCGTGCACATGCCTTGAATCCGGAACATCCGGCTATGCGTGGTTCACATGAAAACGGTGATGTTTTCTTCCAGCATCGTGAAGCATGTAACTCAGCATATGATGCACTTCCAGCAGTTGTTGAGAAGTACATGAAGAAGATTAACGAAAAGTTAGGTACAGATTATGATTTATTCAACTACTATGGTGCACCGGATGCAGACAGAGTCATCATTGCAATGGGTTCTATCAACGATGTAGCTGAAGAAGTAATCGACTACTTAACAGCAAAGGGCGAAAAAGTAGGTCTTGTAAAAGTAAGACTGTATCGTCCATGGGTATCAGCTTCTCTCTTAAAGGTTCTTCCTAAGACTGCTAAGAAGATTGCGGTACTCGACAGAACAAAGGAACCTGGTTCATTAGGTGAACCTCTTTATCTTGATGTAGCAGCAACACTTCGTGAAGCCGGTATGAATGATGTTATCTTAACAGGCGGCCGTTACGGTCTTGGTTCTAAGGATACACCACCTTCATCAGTATTCGCTGTATACAAAGAACTTGAAAAAGATGCTCCAAAGGCAAGATTTACAATCGGTATCGTAGATGATGTAACAAACTTAAGCTTACCGGAAGTTAAGCCGGCTCCTATTACATCTGCTAAGGGTACTGTTGAATGTAAATTCTGGGGTCTTGGCGGTGATGGTACTGTAGGTGCGAATAAGAACTCTACAAAGATTATCGGTGACCATACAGATAAGTACATTCAGGCATATTTCCAGTATGACTCTAAGAAGACTGGTGGTATTACAATCAGCCACTTAAGATTTGGTGATAACCCAATCAGAAGTCCATACTATATCAATCAGGCTGACTTTGTTGCATGTCATAACCCATCTTACATCACAAAGGGATACAAGATGGTTCAGGATGTTAAGCCGGGCGGAATCTTTATGATTAACTGCCAGTGGTCAGACGAAGAACTCGCTGAACATCTGAATGCAGAAGCAAAGCAGTATATTGCAAAGAACAATATCCAGCTCTACACAATCAATGCAATTGACAAAGCAATTGAAATTGGTATGGGTAAGAGAACAAATACAATTTTACAGTCTGCATTCTTTAAGCTTGCAAACGTAATGCCTATCGATCAGGCAGTTGAATTCATGAAAGCAGCAGCTAAGAAGTCATACAGCAAGAAGGGTGACGCTGTTGTAGAAATGAACTACAAGGCAATTGATGCCGGTGTAGATGCTGTACATAAGGTAGAAGTACCTGCTGACTGGGCAAATGCAACAGAAGAAAAGAAGACAATCAACCGTACAGGTCGTCCGGCTACTGTAAAGATGGTCAACGAACTGTTAGATCCTATCGGATTAATGGATGGTGACAGCCTTCCTGTATCTGCATTTAAGGATATTGCTGATGGTCAGTTTGAAACAGGTGCATCTGCATACGAAAAGAGAGGAACAGCCGTTATGGTTCCTGAATGGGATCCTACAAGCTGTGTTCAGTGTAACAGCTGTGCATTCGTATGTTCTCATGCAACAATCCGTCCGTTTATTCTGGATGCAGGTGAAGTAAGTGCAGCACCTTCACAGATTAAGCTTGCTGATTCTAAGCATGCAGTAGCTGAAGGCATGAAGTTTACAATGTCTGTATCTCCATTAGACTGTATGGGATGCGGCGAATGTGTAACTGTATGTCCGGCAGCCGCTAAGGGCGCATTAAAGATGGTTCCACAGGAATCACAGGCAGAAGAACAGCCGGTATTTGACTACTTAGTAGCAAATGTTGGCAAGAAGGAGATTAAGCCTGTATTTACAGATGCTACTCCTATCGGTTCTCAGTACAACCAGCCACTCCTTGAGTTCTCAGGAAGCTGTGCAGGCTGTGCAGAAACATCTTACGCAAGATTAATTACACAGTTATTTGGTGAGCAGATGTACATTTCCAACGCTACAGGTTGTTCTTCAATCTGGGGTGGTCCGGCAGCTACATCACCATATACAGTAAATAAAGATTCCTTAAAGGGTCCGGCTTGGGCAAACTCACTGTTTGAAGATAATGCAGAACACGGTTTCGGTATGTATCTTGGACAGAAGACTTTAAGAGATCAGGCTATTGCTAAACTTGAAGAAATGGCAGCTTCTGAAAAGGCATCTGCTGAATTAAAGACAGCTGTAGCAAACTTCCTTGCATCTAAGGATGATACAAAGAAGAATGCAGCAGATGTTGCAGCACTGATTCCGGAAGTAGAAAAGGCAGCAAAAGAAGGTTGTCCTCTTGCATCGGAAGTTCTTGCAAAGAAAGATTACCTCGCTAAGAAGTCTGTATGGATCTTCGGTGGTGATGGTTGGGCTTATGATATCGGTTTCGGCGGTCTTGACCATGTACTTGCATCAGGTGAGAATGTAAACGTTATGGTATTCGATACAGAAATGTATTCTAATACAGGTGGACAGGCTTCAAAGGCTTCTAACATCGGTGAAGTCTGCCAGTTCGCAGCAGCAGGTAAGGAAATCAGCAAGAAGAGTCTTGCAGAAATCGCTATGAGCTATGGTTACGTATACGTAGCACAGATTGCTCTTGGTGCTAATCCTGCACAGGCTGTTAAGGCAATTGCTGAAGCTGAAAGTTACAACGGTCCTTCATTAATCATTGGTTACGCTCCTTGCGAACTTCACGGTATCGCTAAGGGTGGTATGAACCACTGCCAGGATGAAATGAAGAAGGCTGTTAAGGCCGGATACTGGAATCTGTTCTCATTCAACCCTGCATTAAAGGCTGAAGGAAAGAATCCATTCACATTAACTTCTAAGGAAGGTGATGGTTCATATCAGGAATTCTTAAATAACGAAGCTCGTTACACAAGACTGATTAAGCCATTCCCAGAAAGAGCTGAAAAACTCTTTGCTGAATCTGAAAAGACTGCAAATGCACGTTACCAGCACTTACTGAAGTTAGTAGAACTTTATAAGTAAAAAAGATTCGTCTTAACAGACAGAATCTAAAATAGAAGCACCCGGAGAGAGTCGGTAAAACGATTTTCTCCGGGTGCTTTTGATTTTAAAAATATACCTATTTAAATGATAGGGCATATATATAGAATTAATATTTTTGTTGCAAAATTAGATATACAGGTGGAAAAATTTATTTTATTAAAATGGATATAATTTTTTTGTACAAGTGAATCGACAAAAGTAATAAAAAAATATTAAATTTTACAAAAGAATTGTGAAATATTAACAATTAAATGAGCAAAAAAACGTTTAAAACAGAGAAAAGAAAAATAGTTTTATAAAATATATTGCAAAATGAATGCAATGCAATTATAATCCGCAGTATAAATTTAAAATAAATAATAGGAGGTTTTACAAATGAAGTTGCGAAAAACAACCAAAAGATGGATCAGCATGGCATTAACGCTTCTGATGATGATAACATCAGTATTTACAGGCGATTATGCCATTTTTGCTGCGGATTCTGAAGAATATACGTACGCAGACGGATTTCTGGTAACAGAACCAGTAAAAGGAACTGCATATGCATTTAATTTTCAAAACAAAGACAGTGAAATCTATGATACATCAAAAGAAAGTGCTAATCCGGAAATGAAATGTGGCACATTTGGATTGATGACCGTGGAGAAGGTGGGAAAATTCCATAGTACAGATCATGGCATGAACGGACAGGCACAGATGACGTTTAAGGTCGCTGGAAATTGTATGATTACAATTGGAGGATGTCAGTTTACAGGACAGAATGACCAGTTTGTATTAAAAACAACAACGGGAGCATTGGATGCCGTGTCTAAAGCAGCAAAAACAGCAAAATGTTATGATCCGGCTGATACAAGTGGTCAGGACAGAGTAAGCTTTTGTTATGTGGGAGATGCGGGAACAGTTACCGTGAGTTCACCGGGATCGTATATACCGGAAATTCTGATTACACCGCTTGCAGATGATTATATACCACAGTCTATAATGGTGGCTGATGGAATGACAGCAGCACAGATGGCAGTGAATACCAGCTATTATTATGATTTCAGGATAAAAGATAGTGTGCTTTACAATTTAGACAGCAGTGCGTCAGAACCTGCTTTGAATACAGGTGTTATAGGATTGATGGAGGTTCGGACACCCGGACGGTATAAGGATTCAACACATGGAATGCAGGGAAAAACGGAATTTACGATTCAGGTACCGGGAGACTGCAGCATTATGATTGGAGGCTGCCGGTGGGGTGGTGATATTAAACTTAATACTGAATCTGGAACACTTGACCAGACGGTTCAGTCTTCAAAGACACAGAATTGTTATAGTGAATCCCAGACCGACGGTTCGGATCGAATTGTTTTTGAGTATACGGGAAATGCCGGAACAGTTACGCTGACAGCAAATACATATATTCCGTATATTCTTGTGACTCCATCCGAACTTCAGAGACCGGAAGTTACAAGACAGATTGAAGTGTGGGATTTTGGAGCAAAGCAGGAAGAGGATACACAAATATATCATAACAATATCACACAGGCAGCATGGGATGCCAATGGTCTTATAGGTGAAAATGGTACACTGGATGGGACGGTTAATACAGATAAGATAGTGAATTTTGGTACACTTGCAGTAAAATACGAAAATGGAGACAGCATACAGGGCGGTGTCAATGCGCTGAAATTTGTCACAGGCGGTGTGAATTATACGACATTTTCATACGAGGACGGATATTGTTCTGATGGTGTATGGAAATGCAATGGAAAAGGTGGAAATACAAGACGCTGTGTTACATTAAATGATGTAAGTGCCGGAGATAAAATTGTGGCATATATGGGGTCTTATACAAAAGAAACCGACAAAGTTCATTTCCTTTATAAAGGGACACAGGGAACACAGGACGATACAGCAGATATTGGAAATGCAGCCTGTAAACGGTATGAATTTATTGCACAGTACAGTGGACAGTATCAGATTTATGTTGAAAGTACGACAAATGTAAAACCTGTATACCACAGAATTTTACAGATTCCTCCGGTTGAGGTAACAGGAACTGTAGATATAGCAGGTACGGATATTGCAGAATATGGCGTAAAATTTATAAATACGGAAACACTGGAAGAAGTGCAGGCAAAGGTTAAAAATGGAATGTATAAAGTTTCCCTGACACCGGGATATACATATACGGCAGTTCTTACAGAAAATGTGGGATTTGGTTTCACAGATGCGTGTAAAAATATTACAGTGCAGGATACAGATGTAATAAACGGAAAACAGCAGAATCTTTTTGTGGAAAGTAAAAATGTGTGTGAATTAAAAGGAAACATATCAGGCTTTGATACAGATTATAATACCAGTGCATTAAGGGTTATTTTAAAAGCACCTCAAAATTCAGAAAAAGAAGATGTTGTTTTTATACCGGATGAACAGGGAGCTTACAGTGTAAGTATTGAACCGGATGTAACATATACGATTACATTAAACGGCGTTAACGATTATGAGCCGGACGGAACAGCGCAAATCCGTCTGACACAATCAGCACAAGAGAATATTCATGTCGTAAAAAAAGAAACTTACACAGTGTCAGGTGCATTTACAGGTTTGGATGTGCCGGATACAGTGACAGCGTTACAGTTTGTGAATATGGAAGACCGGTATATATATGATGCAGCGATTTCTGCAAATAGTTATCAGCTTAAACTGCGTAACGGTACATATGAAGTAAAAGCAGAGGCAGGGGACTATCAGACTGTTTCACATATTGTCGTTGATAATCAGGCAGTCGCAAGAGATTTGCTATTTTTAACGACAAAAAAAGAAAAACTTGAATGGGTACCGGATATTTATGTCGGATATGACCAGAAAGAGCATAATTATCAGACAGTGCGGGAAGCGGTAAAAGCATGTAAAGCGATGAATCCTTCTGATGAATCAAAGCGTATTACTGTTCATATCGCGCCGGGGGTGTATCGTGAGCAGGTTCTTGTAGATACACCATATGTAACATTTATTAATGATGAACCGGAAAAAGAAGTGCTGTTAACGTGGTATTATGGTATTGGATACGAATACTACAGTATTGGTGCTGACGGGTATTATTCAGAAGCAGCAGCGTATGACAAATTTGAAAAAAATACTGCACAAAAATGGGGTGCGGCTGTTTATATAAAAAATACGGCAACAGCATTTCGCGCACAGAATATTACATTTGAATCGTCATTTAATAAATACATTACAGATGAAGAATTGGCAGACGGTGTGACACCGGGTGGACCGGATATTAAGAATTTTGAAAGAACCAAAGATTCTGATGTGGCAAGCGGTGAGGCGACAGAACGTGCCAGTGCGCTTGCAGTTGAAGGTTCACAGTCGGAGTTTTATGAGTGTAGAATTGTCAGTAGTCAGGATACACTGTATACAGGTAATAATATTCAGGCATATTTCAAGAACTGTTTCATAGATGGCAATACTGATTATATCTTTGGCGGCGGTGATGTTTTATTTGATGCCTGTGAACTGAGTTATTATGGATACAGCAATACACAAAAGGGCGCTTATATTACGGCTGCGGCAGATGGAAGTACGACCGGTTACATTTTCAGAAATTGTTATGTGTCAGCCAATGATGCATGGGATGTAGCGGCAGGATATTTTGGAAGACCATGGAGAAGCAGTGCAACGGTTGCATTTTTAAATACAAAGCTTCAGACAAAGGATACAGTAACAGCGGTAGGCTGGAATTCAATGAGTGGTGCCAGACCGGAAGATGCAAATTATCAGGAATACAATACGACGGTTTTAGGAAGCGGTGCGGCAGATGTTTCAGCTAGAACGGCAGGCACAGTAAAGAATGAAAATCCATATGCAGATATTGTGCAGACATTTAAGGGCTGGCAGCCGTTTTATTTTGTACAGGAAACAGACACGGCAGTGACAGTGAAAGATATTGCCATCGAAGGCGAGCTTAAAACGGGTTCTGTTTTAAAGGCATTGTATACGTTAAGTGGTAATGAAAAAGCAGATGCATCTGTATTGGAATGGTATCGTATAACACCATCAGGAGAAGAAACACTGGTAAAGGCAGTACCTTCTTATGCGGATAAAAGCTATACAATTACGCAGGAGGATGCAGGATGTTCTATCAAACTGGTTATAAAGCCGGAAACAATCAGTGGAACAACAGGTGACAGTAAGAGCTTTGTATCGGCACAGGTGCCAAAACAGCCAACGAAACCGGAGCAGCCGTCAAAACCTGAACAGCCGGATGTTCCATCATTCAATGCGGCAACGGTATGGACCGTAGGAGATTCAACGGTATGCAGTTTTAATGACACCTATTATTATCCAAGGTATGGATGGGGAACACAGTTAGAACATTATTTTGATAGCAGTCTCACAGTGAAAAATCTTGCATTGTCAGGAAGAAGCTCAAAAAGCTATGTGCAGGAAGAACAGTATCAGACATTAATGCAGGGAATGAAAGCAGGAGATTACCTGTTTGTTGGCTTTGGACATAATGATGAAAAAGCGGATGAAGGACGGTATACGAATCCAAATGGCAATTATTTGACAGAAGGTTCATTTGCCAATTCGCTGTATGTAAATTATGTAAAACCGGCGCAGGAAAAAGGCGTTACAGTTGTTCTTTGTACACCGATTGTCAGAAGAACAGCAACAGGAATATGGGAAGATTCAAATCTGCATATCACATCGGATTCAGGTAAATTTGAAGGAGGAAATTATGCCGAGGCAATTCGTAAAATGGGTGAAGATTTAGATATAACCGTTGTGGATATGACAACGCTTACAAAGAATCTTTATGATGAGCTGGGAGCAGATGAAACATTGAATTTACATGCATGGACCTCGTCTTCTGGTACCAGCGTAGATAATACGCATACGAATATTTATGGTGCACGTTATAATGCATACATGATGACAAGAATATTGAAAGAACAGAATATTCCGGGACTTTCAGAACACATTAAGGAGGCCCAAAAACCGTTAAAGAGCGAAGTATTGCAGCCAAATCCGGATTATAAGGAAGCAGAATATACTCCGGTTACAGATGTCAGTCAGCTTTGGAAACAGATTGGTATCTGGAGCGGTTCGGTATTTGGCGACCTTGGCGGTAAGCCGTCAAAGGCAACGCATGTGCTTGAAGGACTGGAAAATAACACAGTCCATATTAAGAGTACAAAGGGAAAAATAACGGATACTTCTGACGGTATAGCGATGTATTATTATAAAGTCCCGGCAAAAAGTGTATTTACACTGTCAGCTAAAATGAGAGTGTTATCTTACGATGTACATGATCAGGCTTCATTTGGACTGATGGTAAGAGATGCTGTATGGCTGGATATGAATACGAAAGATATGATGGGAGATTATGTGGCAGCAGGACCACTAAAATTATCAAAACAGGGAAATGTATGGAACTGTTTTGCGAGAAAGAGTGGTGCTTTAACACGGGGAGGAATCTGTGTAAATGAAATTGCAGCAGGTGATGTGATTGATGTTAAAATTGAAAGCAGTACAGACGGATATGCCTGCACATTCGGGAAAGAAGAAACAATTACCGGTGGATTTGACTTTAAATTGACATCTATTGATTCCGATTATGTCTATGTGGGCATGTACGTGGCAAGAAATGCCGATGTAACCTTCTCTGATGTAAAGCTTATCGTAGACGGTAAGGAAGTTACGGCAGAACCGGAACAGCCAAGTGAACCGGAGCAGCCAACAACACCGGAGCGGCCGACAACGCCAGAGCAGCCGACAACCCCGAGTGAGCCGACAACACCGGAGCAGCCGACGAAACCGGAACAGCCAACGACGCCGAGTGAGCCGACAACACCGGAGCAGCCGACGAAACCGGAACAGCCAACGACGCCGAGTGAACCGACAACCCCGAGTGAACCGACGACACCGGAACAGCCAACGACGCCGAGTGAGCCGACGACACCGGAACAGCCAACGACGCCGAGTGAGCCGACAACACCGACAGAAACAAAGACAACGGTTACAGTCAACGGAAGCGGTACAGTAACTGTTCCTGAAACAGTTGAATTTGTGGGTGCAGACGGCAGTGTATTAAAGAATACAAAGTTGAGCCTGAATATTGTAAAAGAAGGACAGGCATACGATACAGCTGCACAGCAGATGAAAGCGGCAATCGAAAATGAAATGCCGGAAACTTTGAAAAACAGCAGTGTTTCTTATCTGGAAATGAATCTGACAGATGAAGCAGGTCAGACTGTAACATTTAAGAATGGCAAGATGGGGGTTACTTTGGAATATCCGGCAGGAACAGGAAAGAGCGGTTACTCATTTGCAGTGCTTCATTTGACAGAAAATGGTCTGGAAACACAGATGCCGCAGCTGACAGACAATGGACTTTATGTTGAAGTTTCCTCATTCAGCCCGTTTGCGGTAGTTTATCAGACAGTAAATGAACAGCCGACCACACCGTCAGAACCGGAACAGCCGACTGTTTCAGAGCCGACAACAGTACAGCCGACACAAACGGTACAGCCGTCTACGGAAGGTTCTGCAGCAACAACTTCTGATGCACAGACAGAGGATACAGGTGTTGCAACTGCGGACACCATGCGTGCAGTTCCATTTGTACTGATGATGTTTGCGGCAATGACAGCATTCGTTGTGCTGGCAGGCAGAAAGAAAAAAGAAGTAAAATAAAAGAATAAAAATCATACAGTGAATATATGAAGCAGACCTCCGGTCGTTAGAAGTAAAGCAAAAATCTGACGACCGGAGGTCATTTTTTGTTACAAAATTAGATATATAGATAAAAAACATTATGATATAATAGAACTATAAATAGAATATGATGATACAAAAGAACTATGTGAGGATTTAAGGAGGAAAGGTGTATGAAGAAAAAATACCGTTTAAAAGGCTGGGTACTGTGGAAGAAGGCTACGGTCAGGAAAGACAGGCGACAGGAAAGCAGATACAAATTTTAAATACCGGCAATCAGACTGTTACGGTTAAAGCAGTCAGTGCCGAAGGCTATGTGGTAGGTATCCCGGAAGGCAGTATTACGATATCGGACATGACATGGAACAAGTGGCTGAATCAGATAACTTTCGGAAAGTTCTTTAATAAGACACAGAAAGTAGAGATTACGGCACACGATACCGGAACAGGCATTGCAAATATTGTCTACTATGTTGCAGAGGGTGAGCAGAGTGTAGAACAGTTAAATGCACTGCCAAACGGAAAGTGGAATTTATACAAAAAAGAATTTACGGTAGAGCCGGACAGCAGAATGGTTGTTTATGCAAAGATTACTGATAAAGCCGGAAACACAGCTATGGCAAATGTACAGGTTTATGTGCAGAAAGTCACACAGCCGCCTGTATTTATCGGAATCAGCGACGGCGGCATTTATTGTGAAAATGTAAAGTTTACGGTGGAAGATGATAATTTATAGAATGTATTTGCAGGAGATAAACAGCTTACGGCGGATAATGGAATCTATACGATACAGGGCAGTAATCAGCCGGTAAAGGTTACGGCAGTGGACGCCGATGGCAACCGTGTTGAGGTGACGATACAGAAAAAAGAAGATGTATCCGAAGCACAGCAGGCACAGGCAGAAGCACAGCCGGAACAGCCGCAGAGTGCGCCTGTCCAGACCGGTGACAGTACCCCTGTTACATGGCTGTTTGCCTTACTGGCATTAAGCGGAACAGGCATTGTCGGTTCAAAAGCAAAGAAAAGCCCCGCGGGGACTGTCAGCGATAAAATCTGACAGTCCCTGCGGGGTATTTTTGTTTCGGGGTATTTTTGTTTTTTACGGCAGTTTCTGTTCCCGGTAAGCGGACGGACTGATATGAAACAGCCGCTTAAAGGCACGGCGGTAAGAATACACACTGTTATAGCCGACATCTTCGGCAATCTGTTCAATTGTCGAGTCAGTGTCCGACAGCAAAACACAGCTTTTTTCAATGCGGCATTTTTCAAGGTATTCCGCAAAACAGATACCGGCGTATTCCTTAAAAATACTCGAAAGATAGCCTTCGGAAACTTGAAAATGCTGTGCCGTACCTGAAAGATTTAAGTTGGCATCGGCATAGTTTTGCAGGATAAAATCGGCAGTTTCCTGAACGAGTTCCTTCTTTTTGCTCACTCTTTGCCCGGCAAGTACAGAGCTGACCGAAAGACACAGGTCATGCAGGTGTGAAAAATAATATTCAAAATCACCCTGACAGCTGATAATTTCCTGCTGGAAAGCAAATAGCTGTTCTGAAAAACCGTACTTTACCGGATTCAGACTCCAAAAGGTGGCAGTTACAGCATTATGAAGGGCAAGCATTTGCCCAGCAATCATCTGTCCGGGAGAAAAAGAGCGAAGCCGTGTATTTTCATCTTCAAGAACGGTCAGGATAAATCGAATCAAATCAATGTTGTTGGTTTTTATGCCCTTTATTAATAAATCCGCGGCAGTCTGTGGATAGAAACAGCGATCTGCATTTCCCGCAGTAAAAAACAATTGGTCAGAATACACGGTAATATCGTCATGGCTGTCCGTCAGCGAAAATGAAAGCGCAGTCAGCGCCTCTTTTTTTGCAAAGATAAATTCGGACAGGCTGACACAGGGACGGCTGATGCCCCAAAAGACTGTGCAGTTGTGCCGCTGTTTAAAATATTCATAAGACTGCTTAATATAGATGTCTGGCTCAAATTCTTCAGGATAATTAAAAAGCAGTAAAAATTCATGATTTTCCGTGCGATAGAAGAATGTTGGAAATTCTGCCAGTCCGGCGGTGTATTTTGGAATGATGGAAACCAGTGTACGCCGGTAAGAATCTGTTTCTGCTTTATATGTACCAGACAGTGAAAATGCAGCGATACAAAAAAACGGATACGGAAAGCGGAGGTGCAGTAAATCTGCGGTTTCCGGTTCCGGTGCATAACTTGTCCGTGTAAATGCTTCATGTAAAATCCCATATATTAATAACTGCTCATTCATACTACTCCATTTCTGAGCGACTTTGTCGCGTAGATGCGATGAGAAATTCGCGCAGGCGATTTCTCATCTGCAATCATGGCTATTTGTTTTCGCTCGGAAACAATATAGCCGTGCGAAAAAGTTTTGATTTAAGGCTTTTTCACACTACTCCAATTTCTTTGTTTTCACACAGAGTACATTTTGTACGATGAAAAATTGTACCCTGCACGTCTATCATAACGAAAAATAAAACTAAAAACAAGATATTTTGCAAAAAACTTTTACAAAAAATAATTGCAAAAGATACATTTTGCACAAAAATGGATTGTATCTTTGAAATGCCGGGGTGAAAGATTATGATACATATATGGGAAGATGTTGGGGAGAAAAGCACCCACCTATGAGCAAGCTCATTCGGTTTAGACCTTTTGACCCTGATATCATGGAAAATATTTATTTGGAGGGTTAGTAATGAATCAGAAGATACAAAACCGCGCACAGCGGAGAAGGGCGAACAGACATCACGTAAAAAGGGCAACGGCATTTGCACTGGCAGGACTGATGGCAACATCAGGCATATCCCTGCCGGCGGGAACATTTGCATATGGGGCGGAAAATAACACCCTGCTTGCATTTGCAGGCGCAGAAGGCGGTGGAAGATTTGCAACCGGCGGACGAGGATATGATGTGTATGTCGTTACAACACTGGAGGATTACGGAAAAGGTGAAACACCGGTAGAAGGGTCTTTGCGTTATGGCATCGAAGAATTTGCCAAAGATAAAGGCGGAACGATGATTGTATTTAATGTGGGTGGTACGATAGAATTAAAGCAGACACTGACCTTTAAAGAAAGAAAAAATATTACCGTAGCAGGACAGACAGCACCGGGGGATGGTATTACCCTGTCCGGCTGGGATACAAATATCAGCAATTCTGAAAATCTGATTATCCGTTATATGCGTTTCCGTCCGGGTGCGGCAAATGTACATACCGGCGGAGATTCCATGGATGCACTCTGGGGAAGGGATAATAAGACTTTTATGATCGACCACTGTTCGTTTAGCTGGAATACCGATGAAACAGTTTCAACTTACCGCGGACAGGACGGAACAGTACAGTGGTGTATCGTATCGGAAAGTCTGACTGTTTCAGGACATTCCAAAGGCCGTCACGGATACGGCGGTATTTTTGGTGGCGACAATGTATTGTTTCAGAATAACCTGATTGCGAATCATACATCGAGAAATCCAAGAATCGGCGGCGGATGCATGGGCGATCCGACAAAGGATGGAGGCAGTACGGCAACACTGCAGTTAAGCAATAATGTTCTTTATAACTGGGGATATAACACCTGCTATGGTGGTGGTTATGCGTATACCAATTTTATCAACAATTTCTTAAAACCGGGACAGGGAACGAGAGAACAGGTTCGGTATCAGGTCATTGATATGGGTGAAGCCACAAAACCGGGCGGATTTTATGTAAATGGCAACTACATGGACGGCAATGCTGAAATTACCGCTGACAATGCAAAAGGTTCAAAAATGTCAGGCGTGACAGAAGGAGCCAATAAAACTGTAGTTTCAGAAACACCGTATACGGCAGAAGGATTTGACAGTGCCACCGTGACAAGTGCTGCGGACTGTTATGAACCGGTGCTTGCGCAGGCGGGTGCGACCTATCCGTACCGTGATGCCATTGATGCGAGAGTTGTAGCCGAAACGCGGACAGATTCGGGAAGATATGTGAATACAGAAGATGAGGTCGGCGGCTATCCGGCAAAAGAATCTGTACGGCCTGCTTCATTTGATACAGATATGGACGGAATTCCGGATACATGGGAAACGGCACATGGCTTAAATCCGAATGATGCAAGTGATTCCAAGAAAATCAATCCGGCAACCGGATATGCCTACGCAGAAGAATATTTTAACGGACTTGTTGAAAATGTAGAGCAGTCCGGTTATACGGCACCAAATCCGGATATTACCCTTGATTTACAGGATAATGCACAGTATGATGAAGGGCAGACAGTAACAGTGACAGCTGATGTAAAGGCAAACAATGGGGGAAGCATTGCAAAGGTAGAATTTTACAATGGTATACAGCTTGTTAAAACAGCAGATACCGCACCATTTACCTTTGATTATACGGGGTTGACAGACGGCACGTACAATATCACCGCTAGAGCCTATGATAATGATGGCAATCAGACCCAGTCATCTGTATCGAAGCTGCATATTAACAGCACAGCTGGCACAGGCGAGTGGACAAGCACTGATATTGGCAATCCGGGTGTAGCGGGAAATGCAAGTTTGGAAAATGGTGTGATGACAGTGAAAGGTGCCGGAAAATTAGGCGCATCAGAAGGCTGCGTATCCGGCAGTACCTATGCAGATGCCACAACCGATGATTTTCAGTATACGTATCAGCTTGTCAAAGGTGATGCAGAAATTATTACAAAACTGGATTCAGCAACAACCGTTGACAACCATGTATTTACCGGTGTGATGTTCCGTGAAAGCTTAGAGAGCGGTTCAAAGACGGCGGCACTCGGTATGTCAATGGTTAAAATCAGCAATGAAACCACATGGTCAACCTATCTTGCAAGCAGACTTGAAACAAACGGTAAAATTTCGGATATTTCTGAAACGATTGATTCGCCTGCAAATGCAGAAAAAGCGGGAATACCACTGGTAAGTGATTTGCATTTTAAGAGCGGTGCAGACTTTAACGGAACATGGTTTAAGTTGATAAGACGCGGCGATACCTTTACAGGATATGCATCTGATGACGGTGTAACGTGGACAAAGGTCGGTTCAAAGACTATTGAAATGGCACAAGACATTTATGTGGGATTTGCCGTAGATGCGAATAAAGCGGCAAACAGCCTTGAAAATTTAAGCACGGCAAAGTTTTCAAATATTGCGATTCATGAAGAATTTACAGATGTTGACTATAACCTTGAACACATTACAACAAGCGGTGCGGATTATGCGGCAGTCGGTACAGATTTTACAACGCAGCTTACGGCAGACAGCGGATATCATCTTCCGGATGCAATTGAAATTAAAGCAGGAGAAAATGTTCTTGCAAAGCAGGATTATACCTATGATGCCAAAACCGGAGATATTGTTGTAAAGGCAGACAGGCTGACATCCGGTGTAAAGCTTACAATTTCAGCACAGGCAGAAGAAGATGTTAAAATTGATTATACATTGCAGACCTACGGCGATACGGAAGATGTAACCGTGACACAGGATGCAGGCAGTATGACAATCAGCCAGACCGCAGAATCTGCAAGTATGGTTGGAAATAAGGGAACGGCAGGGAAAAATGTTTCCTACATTTTATTCCCACAGTCGAAAGAAGCGGCAAAAATGACGTTGAAATTAAAGGTCAATTCATTTAGCAATGGAAAATATTCCGGCGTGTATGCCGGTGCATTCCAGCCGGACGGAGATTACCTTTATAATTCAATCGGATTCAGAGGTACAGGTGATGTAAATGCCGTATCACCGTACTGGCTGAAAGCTTCCGGCAAGGCTGGAAACGGAAGTCCGAAGCAGGCATGGACAGAAGGGGCTGTTTATACGGTAAGCATTGAAAAGAAAGCAAACAATACCTATTATGCCACATTTCAGGAGGAAGGCAGCGCGGCTGTCAATGAAAAGACTTTTAAGGCTTCGGATTCTGCGCTGACACCGGATATTATGGCACAGTTCGGACTGGCAGTTTACAGTGCGGATGTCACAGTGACGGATATGGTGCTTTCCGATATGTCAGGAAATGTACTGTATGACCAGAATAGGGATAATTCAGGTCAGGAGGAAAGCGGATATAAGCCGCAGGTATCCGGTTCAGATTTGCTAACTGTTACCGGGGCGGGTTCTGTAATGAAAGCAGAACAGTCTGCAGAAAGCGGATCTATTACACAGAGTACAGGTGATGCAGGAGTCAATACAAGTTACATTTTACTGCCGGAAAATGATGCATTTGCATCTATGTCCATGACTCTTAAAATTACGGATTATTCGATTACGGGTCAGAATGCAAAAAGGACGGGTGTTTTTGTCGGTGCATTCCAGACTTCGGGTAAATATGCGTTTGCTTCATTGGGATTCAGGGGCTATGATTCATCGGTTGGAACCGATGCACTTTCGGGCTATTGGATGAAAGGCACTGGAAAAGCCGGAAACGGTTCACCAAAGTATGAGGTGGCAGCAGATAATAAATATAACGTAACCTTTACAAGAACCGAAAACGGCTATCTTGCCGAATTTGAAAGTCTTGGTAAGCCGCTGCTTGTCGATGCTAACGGCAATAAGACGTATTCAGATAAAAAGGAATTCAAGTGGAAGGATATGACACTGACAGCAGAAGATGCCGTATCATACGGACTGGCACTGGTTGGCGCCGATGTGGAAATTACCAACTGGGTGGCAAAGGATGCTGAGGGCAACATTTTATATAATCAGAAGGATTATTATAAAGATGCCGGAACAGCACCGGCTGTTACAGGAGTAAATACGCCGGTAATTTCAGAGGACCGTTCTTCCATTACGGTATCATGGAGCGGCGAGGGTGCGCAGTTAGACGGAAAGTACCGCGTAGAGGTATCACAGGATAACGGCGTAACTTATAAGGAGCTGGATACCACCGCTGAAACTTCTTACAGCTATGTACCGGAAAATTCAGGTGACTATCAGTTCAGAATTACAGGTGTCTGCGGCGGACAGGAAAGCAATTCTATGGAAACTTCGTCCGTACATTTTGTACTGCCGATGACAGCACCGTCTATTGGTGCAGAATCCGGAAATGCAGCAAATACGGTTACATGGTCTGCTGTGCCGGAAGCGGTCAGCTACAGAATTTACCGTTCAACACAGCGTGCAGAAGGCTATACAGAGATTGGAACATCAGAAAGCACGACATTTACGGATACCACTGTGGAAAATGAAGTCCCGTATTTTTATACGGTAGTGGCAGTCGGACAGGATAACGAAAGTAACCCGTCAGCGCCGGTATCCATTATGGCAACGGCAGGGCACACAGGCGAATACATGTTCGGTTCGCAGGCGGCACAGATGACGGTGCTTGAAAAGTCTAATGATACGGTAACGGGAAATGAAGCTGCTTTAAAGTTTGCCTATGACGAAGCCGGAAAAGTATCGGTGTATGCAGGAGATCGACTGCTGTCTGAAAAAGAAACGGCAGCAGGAGAAGCGGTGGATATAACGATTCCGTTACAGGACGGAAGAAATGCAGTAAAAGTTGTCTTTGAAAATACACAGGGCATAAAGACATACCGTAATTTTAACTTTGTTAAACTTTCATCATACGATATGGTTGTAGATGCTTCCGGTATCAGAACGCTTGACAGTGAGTCTGTACCGGTGTATACAACAGTGGCGGAAGCACTGGCAGCAGTGCCGGCAGACAATCAGGAACAGAAAGTTATTTTTGTAAAGAACGGTACGTATTACGAAAAATTAAGCATTACATCGCCGTATATCACTTTAATTGGCGAGGATAGCGAAAAGACCGTGCTGTGTTATGATGCGGCTTCGGGAAAAACAGACCCGGTAACGGGGGCAGCATACGGAACCTCAGGCAGTGCATCGGTTTCGATTGAAGCAGCGGCACACCATACATACATGGAAAATCTGACGGTTGCGAATACCTTTGATTATCCGAATGAAACGATTGAAGGCAAGCAGGCAGTTGCAATGCTTACAAGAGCAGATCAGCTTATTTTTAACAATGTACGGCTGACCGGATGGCAGGATACCTTACAGGCAGACGGCGGCGGACGCCAGTATTTTAAGAATTGTTATATTGAAGGAAATGTAGACTGGATTTTCGGCAGTGCACAGGCAGTATTTGACGACTGCGATATTGTCGCCAATGCGGCAGGCTATGTAACGGCGGCAAGTACTGAAAGTACAAAAACAACAGGCTATGTATTCATAAACAGCAGACTGCTTAAAAAATCAGATTCGGTGGCAGAAAATAGTGTGGCACTGGGCAGACCGTGGCGGTCAAATGCCTGTGTAACGTATGTAAAATGCTTTATGGACAGTCATATTAAGACAAAAGGCTATGATAATATGAGCGGCAATACCCACAGTGCAGCACGTTTTTATGAATATCAGTCCTACGGACCGGGCTTTGCGGTTAATACCGACAGACGACAGCTAGCCAAAGCAGAAGGAGAAGCATTGACAGTCAACGGGGTCTTTGCAAGGGAAGCAGGCGAAGGTATGGCATTTGCAGAAGGCTGGGATGCAGTAGCGGCATATGCGGCAGCCTCCGCAGATTACACAGAAAGCGGAGCAGTATCGGTAGATTTTTCGGAACTGGATAGGGCAATTCAGAATGCTGAGGGCTTAAACAGCGCCGATTACAAGGATTTCAGCACAGTTGAATCCGCATTAAATGCGGCAAAGGCACTTGACAGGACAACGGCAACACAGGAAGAAGTCAGCGTACTGGCACACAGGCTGATAGAAGCTGTGGCAAATCTGGAAACAATGACCCCGGCGCCGGAGCCAACACCAGACCCAGAGCCAACGCCAGACCCAACGCCAACGCCGGAACCGACACCAACACCGACACCAACACCGACCCCAGAGCCAAAACCAACGCCGGAGCCAACACCGACCCCGACGCCTTCAGAGCCGGACAATAACCAGCCGGGCGGTACGGGAGAAGCTGACGGCAGTCAGAATGGTAATGATAATCCGTCCGGCAGTGAAAACGGCGGAACCGGCGATGCAAACGGCACAGCAGAAGAAGGAAAGCAGGAAGACAACAACGGCACGTCCTCAGAAAATGATTCTTCTGAAAATGCAGCAGAAAATCAGCAGGAAAGTGTGCAGACAGCAGATAAAACACATTCCGTATGGTATCTTTTCGGTGCGGCAGTTTCAGCAATGCTGGCAGGATTTGCAGGCAGTAAGCGAAAGAAAAAGTCCGATGAAGAACTTTAAGAGTATTAAGAGCGACTTTAAAACAATAATTTAAAAAAGATAAAAATAACAGAAATCATATACCGCGTGCGGATAGGATTTCTGTTATTTTTTTTTAAAAGATGTATGAAGTCACGGACGGCGGATATCCTATGGATAAAAAGCGCAACCAGCGTAGAAATGAAATGAGGATTTATTTCGATGCAGACAATAAATACAGATAATATCAGGACAGAATTTTCAACCAGTGCGGATGAAAATATCCGCAGTATGAAAAAACAAATCCGCATTGAGGAGAATTTTGATATTTTAACGAGAGAAATTATAATCGGTGGAAAAAAGGCAGGATTCTTTTTTATAGATGGATTTGTGCAGGAAGATATGATAGAAAAACTGATGCAGTTTTTTTATTCACTCAAACCGGAAGATTTATCGGATGTGGATTCCTTTCTTGAAAAAGGCATGCCCTATACAGAAGTCAATAAAATTACTAAGCAGAGTGATGCACTGACGGCATTTTTTTCGGGAGTAACAGTCTGCTTTATTGACGGCTTTTCAGAGTGCCTGTCCTTAGACTGCCGGACGTATCCGATGCGTAGTGTGACAGAGCCGTGGAAGGATAAAGTACTTCGTGGTTCAAGGGACGGTTTTGTGGAAACACTTGTTTTAAACGCGGCACTTCTGCGCAGAAGAATCCGCGATCCCCAATTAAGTCTGGAGCTGATGGGGGTAGGCACACGCTCGCGTTCCGACGTTGCTGTCTGCTATATGGAGGATAAAGTCGACAAAAAGCTGTTAGACAGCATAAAAAGGCGAATTCAGGCAATACGTGTAGAAGCATTGACGATGAATATAGAAAGTCTTGCAGAGTGTTTATATGAGCATAAATGGATTAATCCGTTTCCGAAATTTAAATATTCAGAACGTCCGGACACCGCTGCTGCTGCGGTTTTGGATGGAAATATTGTGATTATGGTAGACAATTCACCGGCGGTCATGATTGTGCCGACTTCGATTTTTGACATTATTGAAGAGGCAGACGATTATAATTTTGCACCGGTCATCGGGACGTATTTAAGAATTTCAAGATTTCTGCTGACACTGGTTACAATGCTTCTGACCCCGACATGGCTGTTACTGATTGACAATCCGCAGTGGCTGCCGGAGTGGATGATGTTTATTACAGTGTCTGATGAGATTACCGTACCGGTGTTTTTCCAGCTGTTACTGCTGGAACTCTCCATTGACGGATTAAAGCTGGCAGCTGTTAATACGCCGACTCTGCTTTCAACACCGCTCAGCGTTGTTGCCGGTATTGTGGTAGGTGAGTATGCAGTCAGCTCCGGGTGGTTTAATGCAGAATCCATGCTGTATATGGCAGTGGTTTCGGTAGGCACGTATTCGCAGGCAAGCTTTGAAATGGGATATGCAATGAAATTTATGCGGATTATTCTGCTGTGTCTGACGGCGGCATTCAACCTGGCAGGATATATTGCGGGAATCCTTTTAATAGCGGCAACGATAGCTTTTAACCGTACCATGACGGGATGCAGCTATATTTATCCGCTGATTCCGTTTGATAAAAAAATGCTGAAACGCAAGCTTTTAAGAGTCCGTCTGCCACATGGAAATGAAAAATAGGTGTGTACAGGGAAGAGATTAAGCCCGCAAAGCGGGCTTGATTATTTTCTGTGCAATTTTGTGAAAATTGTATAGCATTAAAAAACTTTTTCAAAAATAAATAGCTTTAACTTTGTAAAACACGGCAGTATCTGGAAACGCTAAAGGTAATAAAAAATGCAAAAAACAATCAATTGTAGAAAGTGCATGAAAATACTTTTTGTATGTAGAAAATATGTACAAAATGCACAAATATATTTGTAAAAATTGCCGTTGACTTTTGGTTTGTAAAAAAATACAATGACTGCATTGTGCCGGCAAAGCAAAAATAAAGAGGAAAATCATTTCTCACATGAGATTTTTGTTTCGCAAAAACAAACAGGCAAAAACAAGGAGGTTTCACAAGGTGAAAGCGAAAAAGGGTTTAAAAAAAGTATTGGCATGGGGCATGAGTATTGTCTGTATGCTGGCAATGGTGCTTGCAGGCAGTCCTATGACGGCAAAAGCATCTGATTCTACATCATGGAATTTTAAAAATACCGGTTTTAAAAATCTGGGGACAATTTCCTCTACGGTAACAGTGGATAACCTGTCACTGATTGCAACATCGTCAAAGACCATGTCTGTGATTGCAAACAGTCAGACAGTGGATGGAACAGCATATACATATGCACTGGCTTTGGGCGGCAGCGGTTCGACAAGCTATCGTGCAGTCAAAGTACCGGTATCGGGAACAGACACCATTAAAGTAACCTGTATGAGTTCCGGCAGTGCGGCAAGAACACTCGTTGTGGCAGACGGTTCTGGAAATAAGCTTGGCACGATGAATGCAGGCACAACGGCTGCAACGGTTTCATATAATTATTCCGGTTCATCAGGATACGTGTACCTGTATTCCTCAAACAGCGGTATTAACATTTACAAGATTCAGGTGGACAGTTCTGCTTCATCCGGTTCTGGAAGTTCATCTTCCGGCAGTTCCACAACTGATACCAGCAACGGAACAGTCGTTACTTCTTTTTCAGAACTGACGGCGGCTGTGACAAAGGCTGAAAAAGCGGGCGGCGGCATTGTCTATGTGAAGGGCAGCAGTATCAGCTGTACGGCACAGCTTGCATTAAAAGCTTCTAATGCCAATGTATCTATTATCGGTGTAAAAAACAGTGACGGTACCTATCCGGTGTTAGACTTTTCAGCATTCCGTTCAGCTTATATCGGAAAAGCAACAACGGATTCAGAAGTCGGCATCCGCATTTCGGGAAGCAATTATACAATCAAGAACCTGATTATCCAGAAAGCACCGGATAACGGCATCCAGATTAAGGGAAGCAGCGCAGGAAACAATACGATTGAAAACTGCATGGTGCGTTACAACAATGATGCCGGGGTGCAGATTACAGGTGGTGCATATAGCAATACCATGCGTTTTGTATACAGCTACAGAAATTGTGATGTCTATACACTTGGTGGCAACGCAGACGGCTTTGCGCCGAAGCTTGGCGCAGGCAAGGGAAATGTATTCTACGGCTGTTATTCATGGGAAAATTCAGATGACGGCTGGGATTCTTACGATAAGGACAGCTTAACCTACAACCTGACATATACCAACTGTGCATGCTGGAACAACGGTGACCCGACCATTTTTACCGGGGAATACGATTATAATAACGGAAATGCGCTGGATACGGATTTACTTTTAGTAGAATTAATCAGCAAGAAGGATTCTTCTTTTGCAAGCAATTACAAAAAAGGAAAGTTCTCTCTGCCAGGCGGCAGCTTTATCCGCACCACACAGGGAACTTTAAGCATTGCAAACTGGAAAAGCAAATATGACGGCAATCCAAACGGATTTAAGTTCGGTTCAGTGAATACTACAAGCAGCTGTGTAAGAACCGTAACCAACTGTTTAGCCTTTGGACACAGCAGTAAAGGCTTTGATAACAATAACAGCTCCTGCACGGCATATTTAAGCAACTGCATTTCTTATGACAACGGCTACAATTATTATATGCCGCCGTTTACACTCAAGAAATTCAGCAATATCCTCAGCTTCTCAGGAGCATCTTCTAACAAGCTGCCAAGCGGATATACGGCTTCCATACCGTCTTCCTCAAAGCAGGCACAGATTAGAAGCACAGTCAATGCAACGGTAAGCAGTATTACAACACAGTGTAAGAACAATGTAATACCGGGAGAAGTATATTTTAATATTTTCAGTTAAGTAAATAGAAATGAAGTTGGGGCGAAAGCTCCCAACGAGGATGCCGGCACAGCAAAAGGCAGAAAATAAGCGTCACGGAAAAGTTTATGTTTCCGTGACGCATTTTTACTTTATAAATGTAGTGACAGTATTTCAGCAATACGCATTTGTAATATTCCCTTTCGTCTGATAATATGATGTAAAATTGATTTTTATATTGGAAAAGGAGAAATGCGAAAATCCATAAATTAAAGATTTTCGCATAACAGAATTGTGCCACAGGCGTCACAATTCTGAATTTATCGCAGAACTGAATAAATTCAGTCCGCGATTCTTCCGGCATTAAAATGCCTACAGAATAGGAGAATGTTATGAAATATATTGACCTGCACTGTGATACGCTCACAGAGTTAAAAGAAGGGGAAACGCTAGTCCGGAATCATAAAAATGTAGATTTAAAATCCTTGAAAAAGGGCGGGTGTGTGATTCAGTGTGCATCCATTTTTATTCCGACAGGGACGTATACGGGAGTGGACAGAAAAGAAGCCATACAGACAGAGTATGACCGTGTAGTTTCCGTTTATAAACGCGAATTAAATGCCAACCCAAAAGAACTGTACAGGGTTCTGACCCGGCGGGATATACCGGATATCCGGCAGAACGATAAAATGCAGGATTTAGGCACGGGTATACTGCTTACGATTGAGGATGGCGGCGTTATGGGCGGAGAAATGCAGAAATTATACCGTGCGTATGAAGACGGTGTACGCCTTGTAACCCTGACATGGAATCATGAAAATGAAATCGGATACCCCAACAGCACAGACCGGGATATCATGCAGAAGGGCTTAAAACCGTTTGGATTTGAAGTGCTTGAAGAAATGAACCGGCTCGGCATGGTAATTGATGTATCGCATTTATCGGACGGCGGATTTTTAAATGTGTCGGAGTTTGCAAAAAAGACAGGCATGCCGTTTGTAGCATCCCATTCCAATGCACGCGCCATAACGGCGCACCCACGCAATCTGCCTGATATGTATATAAGGAAGCTTTCGGAAGCGGGCGGCGTTATGGGCTTGAATTTTGCATCGCATTTTCTTTCGGATACACAGCCGCCGGACGGTGAAAGCCGTATCTGCGATATGGTTACACACATTCTGCATATCCGCAAAATTGCAGGCAGTGAGGTGCTGGCAATCGGTTCGGATTTTGACGGGGTGGAGAGCCGGATGGAAATTGACAGTCCTGCCAAAATGGTCATGCTGTATGAAACACTTCATCAGACAGGGCTTTCGGAGGATGAACTGGAGAAAATATTTTACAAAAATGCACAAAGAGTATTGACCGCTGTTTTACGATAATCCCGGTTTTATAATTTTTTTTATTTTTTTCCGCTAAATTAATAATTATCCCGGCAGATTTATGGTATGATTATATATATGTGGTATTGGGGTTAAAAGTCCCCAAACGATGATTTTTACGGATTATGTGCTAGAACGAAGATTGGAAAGTGGATGGTCATGAGTAGAGTAATTGGAATTGACTTAGGGACAACAAATAGCTGCGTTGCAGTGCTGGAGGGCGATGTGCCGACAGTGATTGCCAATAAGGAAGGATACCGGACAACACCGTCTGTTGTGGCTTTTGCAAAAGACAAGACGATGCTTGTGGGAGATCCGGCAAGAAGGCAGGCGGCTGTCAATGCAGAGCGGACAATTTTTTCCATTAAACGTCATATGGGATCGGATTACAGAAAAAAGATTGACGGAAAAGCATATTCGCCGCAGGAAATATCTGCTTTTATTTTAATGAAGCTGAAAAAAGACGCAGAAGATTTTCTGGGGGATACGGTCACAGATGCCGTGATTACCGTACCGGCGTATTTTAACGATGCACAGCGGCAGGCGACTAAAGATGCGGGACGGATTGCTGGGTTAAATGTACTGCGTATCATCAATGAGCCGACTTCTGCAGCATTGGCATATGGTCTTGACAACGGACAGGCACAGAAAATTCTTGTCTATGATCTGGGCGGCGGCACATTCGATGTGTCCATTATTGAAATCGGCGACCATGTGATTGAAGTACTTGCAACGTCCGGTGACAATCATCTGGGCGGTGATGATTTTGATGAGCGCATTGTGCAGTATCTTGTGGAGCAGTTTAAAAAGACGGAGGGAATTAACCTGTCTAAGGATACGGCAGCGCTTCAGCGGTTAAAAGAAGAAGCGGAAAAAGCGAAAAAGGAGCTGTCATCCTGTATGACAACGAATATTAACCTGCCGTTTCTTGCGATGGCAAAAGACGGACCACATCATATGGATATCCAGCTTTCCCGCAGTAAATTTGAAGAACTGACCAAAGATTTGATTGAGCGGACGGTGATTCCGGTTGAAAATGCAATCCACGATGCAGGGCTTACAAAGTCACAGATTGATATGGTATTGCTGGTAGGCGGTTCAACAAGAATCCCGGCAGTGCAGGATAAAGTGCGGACCTTGATGGGCAAAGAGCCTTCAAGAAATGTTAATCCGGACGAATGTGTGGCAATCGGTGCGGCAGTCCAGGCAGGAAAGCTGGGCGGACAGCTTATGGCGGGGTCTGCGGCTTCTGAGATGATTTTAATGGATGTAACGCCGCTGTCGCTTTCAATTGAAACGGTAGGCGGTGTGTCAAGCCGTCTGATTGAGCGCAATACAACGATTCCTACAAGACACAGCCAGATATTTACGACTGCGGGCAATTTTCAGACAAGTGTAGATATCAAAGTGTTTCAAGGTGAGAGAAAATTTACAAGGGATAATAAACTGCTGGGGAATTTCCGCCTTTCGGGTATTAAGCGGGCGATGGCGGGGACACCGCAGATTGAAGTGACCTTTGATATTGATGCCAACGGCATTGTCAATGTATCGGCAAAGGATTTAGGCACGGGTCATGAACAGTCCATTACGATTACGTCCAGCTCCAATTTGTCCGAGGAGGAGATTGAGCGCGCAAAATGGGAAGCCCAGATGTACGGAAGACAGGATGAAGCAAAGACACAGCTGCTTGCGGTACGTCAAGAGGCAGTGCAGTTTGCAGGACAGGCGCAGGCAGAATTGGACAGCCATAAAAAAGAGTGGGAACGCAGTAAGAAAAAGGCGGTTAAAGAAATCCTCGGTAAGCTGAAACGTACTTTATATAAAGTGCCGCCGGAAAAGATTACGGCGGATTCTGCCGCAGTTATACGTGATTTGCAGGAAGAGCTGCAGCGGGCATTAAACAGCTAGGACATTCCTGCACTTTCTAAAAATCTATAAAAATGCAGAACCGGGACAAAACAGACAGTTGAAAACATAACCTTGTATATGGTATGATGAAGTGTCAGATAGAAAGTGGAAATGCCGCATTGTGTGGCGGAATGGAGAGAAAATGGCTGGTTCTACATATGGAAACAGATTTAAGATTATGACATGGGGCGAATCCCATGGAGAAGCGTTAGGCGTTGTAGTGGACGGCTGCCCGGCGGGTTTAGAGCTTTGTGAGGAAGATATCCAGAAACTTCTTGATCGAAGAAAACCGGGACAGTCTAAATTTACGACACCCCGCAAAGAAGCTGATAAAGTAAAGATTCTGTCGGGCGTTTTTGAAGGGAAAACGACAGGAACACCGATATCCATGGTAGTATTTAATACCAATCAGCGCTCAGGCGATTATTCGGAGATTGCAGGATACTACAGACCGGGACATGCCGATTATACATTTGATGCAAAATACGGATTCAGGGATTACCGCGGCGGCGGAAGAAGTTCCGCAAGAGAAACGATTGGCAGGGTCGCAGCGGGTGCGATTGCGTTAAAGATACTGGACAGCCTTGGGATTACCCTGCACGCTTACGCAAAGGAAATCGGCGGAATTGCGATTGACTATGAAAAGTTTGATCTGCAGGCAGCACGCGAAAATGCATTTACAATGCCGGATAAGGAAGCGGCAGCAAAGGCTGAAGCGTATGCTACGCAAAAGATACAGGAGGGCGATTCAATCGGCGGTATCATTGAGTGTGTGGTTGAGGGTATGATGCCGGGAATCGGTGAACCGGTATTTGACAAGCTGGACGCTTCTCTTGGAAAAGCAATGCTTTCAATCGGTGCGGTTAAAGGCTTTGAAATCGGAAGTGGCTTTGAAGCGGCAAAGATGACCGGCAGCGAAAATAATGACAGCTTTGTCATGAAGGACGGAAAACTTACAAAAAAAACCAACCATGCAGGCGGCGTTTTAGGCGGCATGAGTGATGGCAGCAACATTGTATTCCGTGCGGCGGTTAAACCGACACCGTCTATTTCGGCAGTGCAGGATACGGTCAATAAAGATGGTGAAAATATTGAAATTTCCATTAAGGGCAGACATGACCCGATGATTGTGCCGCGTGCCGTAGTCGTTGTGGAAGCAATGACGGCGCTGACACTCGTGGATCTGATTTTTGAAAATATGACGGCAAGATTGGATGGAATCTGTGCCTTTTATAATAGAAGCAAGTAAGAGTAAGAAAGAGGAAAGAGATGTATCGTTTATTAAAAACAGACGGGCGTGCAAAACGCGGTGAATTACAGACCGTGCATGGAACAATCCAGACACCTGTATTTATGAATGTCGGAACAGTAGCAGCCATTAAGGGTGCCGTATCGACAATGGATTTAAAGGAAATCGGAACACAGGTGGAATTGTCAAACACATATCATCTGCATGTACGTACCGGGGACAAACTGATTAAGGAGATGGGCGGTCTGCATAAGTTTATGAACTGGGACAGACCGATTCTGACCGATTCGGGTGGATTTCAGGTGTTTTCCCTTGCAGGTCTTAGAAAGATTAAAGAAGAAGGCGTAACTTTCCAGTCTCACATTGACGGCAGAAAGATTTTTATGGGTCCGGAAGAAAGTATGCAGATTCAGTCTAACTTAGGTTCTACAATTGCCATGGCATTTGATGAATGTGCACCGGCGAAGGCAGAACGCGATTATGTGGAAAAGTCTGTTGCCCGTACAACGCGCTGGCTGGCACGCTGTAAAAAAGAAATGCAACGCTTGAATTCCCTGCCGGATACCGTTAATCCAAACCAGCTTTTATTTGGTATCAATCAGGGTGCAGTTTATGCAGATATCCGTATTGATCATGCAAAACGTATTTCGGAACTGGATTTGCCGGGCTATGCAGTCGGCGGACTTGCAGTCGGTGAAACCCATGAAGAAATGTACCACGTACTCGATGAAACCGTTCCGTATCTGCCGCAGGACAAGCCGACTTATCTGATGGGTGTCGGTACACCGGCAAATATTCTGGAAGCGGTAGACAGAGGGATTGACTTCTTTGATTGTGTATATCCGTCCAGAAACGGAAGACACGGGCATGTGTATACAAAGTTTGGTAAAATCAATCTTTTTAACGCACAGTACGAAAAGGACGACAGACCGATTGAAGAAGGCTGTCAGTGTCCGGTCTGCAAAAACTATACGAGAGCATATGTACGCCATCTTTTAAAGGCAAAAGAAATGCTTGGTATGCGTTTCTGTGTACTGCATAATCTGTACTTCTACAATCATTTAATGGAGGATATCCGGGGAGCGATTGAAGAAGGAAGATACAGTGCCTTTAAGAAAGAACGCCTGGAAATGTTAAATACCTATGATAAAAAGTAAAAAATTATAAACAAAATGTTTTTTAGTGGACAGAAAGAATAAATTCCGCTATTATAGAGTGTATGTGTCAGGGACACGTATGTTATTACATTTGAAAGTATATTTTAGGAGGCAAATTAAAATGGGTTCAATCGGAATTATCGTTATTTATGTCGTTGCATTAGGACTGATGATGTATTTTCTTGCAATCAAGCCACAGAAGAAACAGCAGAAGGCACAGCAGCAGTTAATGGATTCAATCGAAATCGGCGATTATGTATTAACAACAAGCGGTTTCTACGGCGTAATTATGGATATTACAGATGATGATGTTATTGTAGAATTCGGTAACAACAAAAACTGCCGTATCTCCATGCAGAAGAAAGCTATTGCACAGGTAGAAAAGGCAAAGAGTTCGGAAGAATAAGTAATGAAAGTACAGACACCGGAGCGGAAAGCATCAATTCCCGCTTCGGTGTCTTTTGTTATTCATTTATCAGGCATTACATATTGAAAAATACATAAAAATACGTTATGATAATAAACAATAACCTTTTTCATACATAAATATGAAAGTGGAGAAGTATTCAGGGGCGGCAGGTACGGGTAGAACCCGCCGGATTCCTGTAAGAAAAGAGAAAGACAGGTGGTAGTAGCATGGATTGTAAAATAACATTAATTCCGGGAGACGGAATCGGACCGGAAATCGTAAGAGAGGCCGTAAAGGTATTAGATGCTGTGGGAAAGAAGTATGAGCATCATTTTACCTATGAAAAGATTTTAATGGGCGGTTGTTCCATTGATGCATACGGTGTGCCACTTACAGATGAGGCAATTGCTGTAGCAAAGGCATCCGATGCCGTATTACTGGGGGCAGTCGGCGGCAATGTCGGCAACTCCAAGTGGTATGACGTTGCTCCGAATTTAAGACCGGAGGCAGGACTGTTAAAGATTCGTAAGGAACTGGAATTGTTTGCCAATATTCGTCCTGCATATTTATACAATGAATTAAAAGATGCGTGTCCGTTAAAGCAGGAAGTAATCGGGGACGGATTTGACATGGTTATCATGAGAGAATTAACCGGCGGACTGTATTTTGGTGAACGACACACAGAAGAAGTAAACGGTGTCGTAACAGCAACCGATACGCTCACTTATAATGAAGAAGAAATCAGAAGAATTGCCATTAAAGGCTTTGAAATTGCCATGAAGCGCAGAAAGAAGCTGACAAGCGTGGATAAGGCAAATGTTCTTGATTCTTCAAGACTTTGGAGAAAGGTCGTAAAGGAAGTTGCAAAGGATTATCCGGAAGTTGAAGTAAGCGATATGCTTGTAGACAACTGTGCAATGCAGCTGGTTATGAATCCGGGACAGTTTGATGTGATTTTAACAGAGAATATGTTTGGTGATATTTTATCCGATGAAGCCAGCATGATTACCGGTTCAATCGGTATGTTATCGAGTGCCAGCTTAGGAAAGACAAAACTCGGATTATATGAACCAAGCCACGGTTCCGCACCGGATATTGCAGGCAAAGACATTGCCAATCCGATTGCCACCATTTTAAGTGCGGCAATGATGCTTCGCTACTCACTTGATTTAGATAAGGAAGCAGATGCCATTGAAGCGGCAGTAGCACAGGTATTAAAGGAAGGCTACAGAACCGTGGACATTATGGCAGACGGCATGCAGCAGTGCTCAACAACAAAGATGGGCGATTTAATCGCAGAACGTGTTTAAGATACGGATATAAAAATGTAAAATCTGTTATGAAGCCGGAATCCCGTTTATGCAGATACAGCGGGATTTCAGGCTTTCATGTTTAGAATAAAAAGAAAAGAAACGGAGAACAGTCATGAAAAGTGATAACGTTAAAAAAGGAATGCAGCAGGCACCACACCGCTCGCTGTTTAACGCATTAGGCTTTACAAAGGAAGAAATGGATAAGCCGCTCGTTGGTATTGTAAGCTCTTACAATGAAATTGTACCGGGACACATGAATCTGGATAAGATTGTAAATGCCGTAAAATTAGGTGTTGCAGAAGCAGGCGGTGTACCGGTTGTATTTCCGGCAATCGCAGTCTGTGACGGTATTGCAATGGGACATATCGGCATGAAATATTCTCTTGTAACAAGAGATCTGATTGCGGATTCCACAGAATGTATGGCACTGGCACATCAGTTTGATGCACTTGTTATGGTGCCAAACTGCGATAAGAATGTACCGGGACTTTTAATGGCAGCAGCAAGAGTGAATGTGCCGACTGTATTTGTCAGCGGCGGTCCGATGCTTGCAGGTCATGTAAAGGGTAAAAAGAGAAGTCTTTCATCCATGTTTGAAGCAGTCGGTTCTTATGCAGCCGGTTCAATGACGGAAGACGATGTACGTGAATTTGAAGAAAAAGTATGTCCGACATGCGGTTCATGCTCCGGCATGTATACGGCAAACTCCATGAACTGTCTGACAGAAGCACTGGGTATGGGACTTCGCGGCAACGGTACAATCCCGGCAGTATATTCTGAAAGAATCAAGCTGGCAAAACATGCCGGTATGGCAGTGATGGATATGTACCGCAAGAATATCCGTCCAAGAGACATTATGACAAAAGAAGCAATCATGAATGCACTGACAGTCGATATGGCATTAGGCTGTTCTACCAACAGTATGTTACATCTTCCTGCTATTGCACATGAAATCGGCTTTGATTTTGATATTAAATTTGCAAATCCAATCAGCGAAAAGACACCGAACCTGTGCCATTTAGCACCGGCAGGTCCTACTTATATGGAAGATTTAAATGAAGCGGGCGGTGTATATGCGGTTATGAAGGAACTGGCTGATGCAGGACTTCTGAATACTGACTGCATGACCGTAACAGGAAAGACGGTCGGAGAAAATATTAAAAATGCGGTAAACTTAAATCCGGAAGTCATAAGACCGTTAGATAACCCATATAGTAAGACAGGCGGACTTGCGGTATTGAGCGGAAATCTTGCACCGGACGGCAGTGTTGTAAAGCGTTCAGCCGTTGTAGATGAAATGATGGTTCATGAAGGTCCGGCAAGAGTCTTTGACTGTGAAGAAGATGCGATTGCGGCAATTAAGGGCGGCAGGATTGTAGCAGGCGATGTCGTTGTAATCCGCTATGAAGGACCAAAGGGTGGTCCGGGTATGAGAGAAATGTTAAATCCGACTTCTGCAATTGCAGGCATGGGCTTGGGTTCAAGCGTTGCACTGATTACAGACGGACGTTTTTCCGGTGCAAGCCGCGGTGCTTCTATCGGACACGTTTCACCGGAAGCAGCAGTCGGCGGACCGATTGCACTGGTAGAAGAAGGCGATATCATTAAGATTAACATTCCGGCATTAACACTGGAACTGGCAGTATCTGATGAAGAACTTGCAGCAAGAAAAGCAAAATGGCAGCCACGTGAACCGAAGGTTACAACAGGCTACTTAAAGAGATATGCTTCATTAGTAACCTCAGGAAACAGAGGGGCTGTTCTTCAGGTACCGGAAAATGAACAGTAACAAAAAGGTCAGTGGGTACCGGTATGAAAAATAGAATATAAAGGAAGGAAAGATACATGAAGTTAAATGGCTCAGAAATCATTGTAGAATGTTTAAAAGAACAAAATGTGGATACAATTTTTGGTTATCCGGGCGGCGCAATTCTGAATGTATACGATGCGTTATACAAACATTCAGATGAGATTACACATATTCTGACATCTCATGAACAGGGTGCTTCCCATGCAGCAGACGGTTATGCAAGAGCAACGGGAAAGGTTGGCGTATGTTTTGCAACATCCGGTCCGGGTGCGACAAACCTCGTAACGGGAATTGCCACAGCATATATGGATTCGATTCCGGTTGTTGCAATTACCTGTAATGTAACCGTTCCGCTGTTAGGTAAGGACAGCTTTCAGGAAATCGATATTGCAGGTGTGACAATGCCGATTACAAAGCATAACTTTATTGTTAAAGACGTAACAAAGCTGGCAGACGTTATCCGTGCGGCGTTCCGGATTGCAAAGGAAGGCAGACCGGGTCCTGTTTTAATTGATGTAACAAAGGATGTAACGGCAGCAGAATGTGATTATATCAAGGAAACGCCGAAGACAATTGAACGTCAGACAGATACGATTAAAGAAGAAGATGTGGAACGTGCCGTTGAAATGATTAAGGCATCAAAGCGTCCATACGTTTTTGTCGGCGGTGGTGTCATTGCTTCGGATGCTTCTGATGAGCTGGCGAGATTTGTAAAGAAGATTGATGCGCCGGTTGCAGATTCCCTGATGGGCAAAGGCGCATTTGACGGAACAGACCCGCATTATACAGGGATGCTTGGTATGCATGGTACAAAGACGTCTAACTTCGGAGTATCTGAATGTGACCTGCTGATTGCCATTGGTGCGAGATTCTCAGACCGTGTAACCGGTAATGCAAATAAATTTGCAAAAAATGCAAAGATTCTTCACTTTGATATCGATGCAGCAGAGATTAATAAGAATATCCATTCTGATGCAAGCGTTGTCGGTGATGCCCTTGAAATCTTAAAACGTGTCAATGCAAAGTTAGAACAGCAGGACAGACATGAGTGGCTGGAACATATCCACGATTATGAGAAACAGTATCCGATGGCATATCGTAAGGACTGCTTAAACGGACCACTCATTATGGAAAAAATTTATGAGCTGACAAAGGGTGAAGCGATTATTTCAACTGATGTCGGACAGCATCAGATGTGGGCAGCACAGCATTACAAATATAAAAAGCCAAGAACGCTGCTTACATCAGGCGGTCTTGGTACAATGGGCTACGGACTTGGTGCGGCAATTGGAGCCAAGGTAGGCTGCAAGGATAAAACAGTCATCAACATTGCAGGTGATGGCTGCTTCAGAATGAATATGAACGAAGTGGCAACAGCAACCCGTTATAACATTCCGGTTATCGAGATTATTTTCAATAACCATGTACTCGGTATGGTACGCCAGTGGCAGGATTTATTCTACGGAAAACGCTATTCGGCAACTGTTCTGGATGATTGTGTGGATTTTGTCAAAGTGTCGGAAGGCATGGGGGCAAAGGGCTACCGTGTTCAGACGATTGAGGAATTTGAAGCAGCATTAAAGGATGCAATGGCATTAAATATTCCGTGCGTCATCGACTGTCTTATTGACAGAGAAGATAAAGTATTCCCGATGGTTTCACCGGGTGCGGCAATTTCAGAAGCATTTGACAGAAAAGATTTAGACAGAATGAACTCAGAAAAATAAAGAATTGAGTTGACAGGAACACTTTAATGGAATAAAATGTCAGATAATAGTTTTAAAACTTGTAGGAGGAAAGAAAAGTGGCAAGAGTTTATAATTTTAGTGCAGGTCCGGCAGTATTACCGGAGGAAGTATTGAAGGAAGCAGCAGATGAAATGCTGGATTATCAGGGTTCAGGACAGTCTGTTATGGAGATGAGCCATCGTTCTAAAGTATACGATAACATCATCAAAGAAGCAGAAGCAGATTTAAGAGAACTGATGAATATCCCGGATAATTATAAGGTATTATTCTTACAGGGCGGTGCATCCCAGTTTTTCGCAGAAGTTCCGATGAACCTTATGAAGAATAAGAAAGCAGCTTACATTATCACAGGACAGTGGGCAAAGAAAGCTTATAAAGAAGCTCAGATTTACGGTGAAGCCGTTGCAGTTGCTTCATCTGAGGATAAGACATTCTCGTACATACCGGATTGTTCGGATTTGGATATTCCGGAAGATGCCGATTATGTTTACATCTGTGAAAACAATACAATTTATGGTACAAAATTTAAGACTCTTCCAAACACAAAGGGACATCTGCTTGTATCGGATGTTTCATCCTGTTTCTTATCTGAACCGATTGATGTAACAAAGTACGGCGTTGTATACGGCGGCGTTCAGAAGAACATCGGACCGGCCGGTGTGGTTATTGCAATTATCAGGGAAGACCTGATTACAGATGACGTATTACCGGGAACACCGACCATGTTAAAGTGGAAGACACAGGCAGATGCAGATTCTCTTTACAATACACCTCCTTGCTATAATATTTATATCTGCGGTAAGGTATTTAAGTGGATTAAGAAGATGGGCGGTTTAAGCGCCATGAAGGAACATAACGAAAAGAAAGCAAAGATTCTGTATGATTTCCTTGACGAGAGCAGGTTATTTAAGGGAACTGTTGTAAAAGAAGATCGTTCTTTAATGAATGTTCCTTTTGTAACCGGTGACAAGGAACTGGATGCAAAATTTGTTGAAGAAGCAACAAAAGCAGGCTTTGTAAACTTAAAGGGACACAGAACCGTTGGCGGTATGAGAGCATCTATTTACAATGCAATGCCAATCGAAGGTGTGGAAAAACTGGTTGAGTTTATGAAGAAGTTTGAAAAGGAGAATACAAAATAATGGTAAACGTACATTGCTTAAATAATATTGCCTCTGTAGGTCTTGACCTTTTTTCAGATGACTACAATATGGAGAGTTCTTATGAAGATGCACAGGCAGTTCTTGTAAGAAGTGCCAAAATGCATGATATGGAATTAAATGATCATTTACTTGCAATTGCAAGAGCCGGTGCAGGAGTCAATAATATTCCACTTGATAAATGTGCAGAAGCCGGTATTGTTGTATTTAATACACCGGGTGCGAATGCCAATGCCGTAAAAGAACAGGTGCTAGCAGCAATGCTGTTAGCTTCCCGTGATTTAATCGGCGGTAATCAGTGGGTTGCTGAAAATAAAGACAATGCAGATATTGCAAAAGCAACCGAAAAGGCAAAGAAAGCTTTTGCAGGACAGGAATTAAAGGGTAAGAAGCTTGGCGTTATCGGTCTTGGCGCAATCGGACAGCTTGTTGCCAATGCAGCCATTGCACTGGGTATGGATGTTTACGGTTATGATCCGTATCTTTCAGTCAATGCTGCTTGGAATCTTTCAAGCAAGGTTACGCATATTGTCAATGTAGAAGACATTTATAAAGAATGTAATTATATTACCATTCATGTTCCGGCATTAGACAGTACAAAGGGGATGATTAACAAAGCTGCATTTGATTTAATGCAGGATGGTACAATTATCGTCAACTGTGCAAGAGATGTTCTTGTCGATGAAACAGCAATCGGTGAGGCTTTAAAGTCCGGCAGGGTAAAGAAGTATGTAACAGACTTCCCGAATCCGACAACTGCCGGAATGGAAGGTGCAATTGTACTTCCACACCTTGGGGCTTCTACCGCAGAAGCAGAAGATAACTGTGCAGTGATGGCAGTCAAGGAATTGAGAAATTACATTGAAAACGGTAATATTATAAATTCTGTAAATTATCCTGCCTGTGATATGGGCGTCTGCACGGCTACAGGACGAATTGCAGTCTGCCACAAAAATGTTCCGGCTGTTATCAGCAAGATTACAACGATTCTTGGCGATGCAGGTGTAAACATTGAGGAAATGGCAAATAAATCCAGAGGCGATTATGCATATTCTTTATTTGATGTTGATAAGAATGTAGATGACAGTGTGATTGATAAACTGGCTTCTATTGAAGGAATCATCAAAGTCAGGGTCGTAAAATAATAAATTCAGAGCTGTTTTCCACAATTGGAGGAGAACAGCTCTTTTTTTGCTTTGATTTTAGAAATGTTTGTTTACTTAAACAAATGGGTACGGTATAATAATAAAAAAATACAAATGTGATAGTGGAGGAGTGAAAATGAACAGCGGGATAAATCCAAAAGAAAAAGATTATGAGCTGGCAAGGGAGAATACCGTTGCCATGAATTGCCACTTTTTAGTATGCGGAATCATTTCCATTGCTTATTTTGTGGAATTTTTAAAAGGTGACGGCACCCTGTTGTATGTACTGGCAACCATTATTTTAGCAATGGGACCGGTAGTAGGAGAAATTATCTGCTATAAAAAACAGCATGATACAAAGATGATTAAGCATTTCGTAGGAATTGGCTATGCAATTTTATATACATTTGTAATGTTTACAACCAATAATCACTTTACGTTTGTATATGTTATTCCCATGCTGATTGCCATTACGGTATACAATGATTTTAAGTATTCGCTGCCGATTGAAGTGGGGGTGGTAATTGTCAATGTTATACAGCTGGCATTGTTTTTTAAAAGAGGGATTTATACGAAAGCGGATATGGCATCTGTGGAAATCCAGTTCTTTGTTATTGTACTGATTTGTGGTATTCAGCTGTATGTCTCAATTGTGGCAGAAAAGTTGAATCAGAAGAAGCTTGCAGAGTTGAAGGCAGAACATGAAAAGACAGAAGAATTGCTGACGCGGATTATGGATACATCCGATAAGATGACACAGCAGATTACAGAAAGTGCACAAAAGACGGCATCGCTTGGTGAAAGCATGCAGGCAATGAAAGAATCCATGGAAGAGGTGAATTCAGGCTCTAATGATACGGCAGAAGCAGTGCAGAGCCAGTTAAACCAGACCGAAGAAATTCAGGCAATGGTAGAGCAGGTTGAAAAAGGCACAGAGAATATCATTGACAGTATGAATCAGAATAAAGAAGCCATTGCGCAGGGAAATGCAAATGTCGGTATTCTTGTAAAACAGGCAGAAGAAACGGTTGAATCCGGCAAAAAGGTGACAGAAGAACTTTCACAGCTGGATACATATATGAGCCAGATGAATTCAATTCTGGATATTATTAACAGTATTACGTCACAGACAAGTCTTCTGGCGTTAAATGCAAGCATTGAAGCGGCGAGAGCCGGAGAAGCAGGGCGTGGTTTTGCGGTTGTTGCTTCCGAGATTTCACAAATGGCACAGCAGACGAAAGATTCCACGGTGCAGATTTCGCAGCTGATTGAAAATGTATCCAATGCCATTCAGATGGTGGTTGAGGTCAGCGGCAGTATGATTTCCATGATTGAAAGCCAGAATGAAACCACTGAAAAGACAGCAGAAAGCTTTACGGTTATTGAAAAGAATTCGGACAATGTTTACGGACAATCTAATGAACTGGCAGCCTATGTTACAAAGTTAGCCGATGCGAACAAGAAAATTATTGACAGCATTTCTACCATTTCGGCAATTTCCGAAGAAGTGGCTGCCCATGCAAGCGATACACTTTCCGCAACGGAAAGCAACAATGTGATTGTGGAAGAACTGGCAGCGTTAAGCGGACAGCTTGAAACACTGGCACAGGAATTAAAAGAACAGTAAAAAGGGGCAGGGGATGACCCCGGAAAAGAGGACATATGGCAGTAATCAGACCTTTTGAATGTGTACGTCCGCAGGCAGAAAAAGCAGAGCGGGTGGCAGCACTTCCGTATGATGTATACAACAGAGAAGAAGCGTGCAGGGAAGTTGCCCGCGAGCCGCTTTCATTTTTAAAAATAGACCGTGCGGAAACACAGTTTGACAGTTCGGTCGATACCTACGCACCGGAAGTTTATGCAAAGGCAAAAGAACTTTTGGAAAACGCTATTGCAGACGGTACATTTATCAAAGACAGCGAGCAGGCATATTATATTTATGAACTTACAATGGATGGCAGAGTGCAGACCGGACTTGTGGCATGTGCTTCAATTGATGACTACGAATCCAATGTAATTAAAAAACATGAAAATACAAGAGCTGATAAGGAATTAGACCGCATTACGCACGTGGATACCTGTAATGCGCAGACCGGTCCGATATTTTTAGCATACCGTGCCAATGCCGTGATTAACGGTGAGATTGATAAGGCAAAGAAAAATTCTTCTTTATATAATTTTGTATCGCCGGACGGGGTCCGTCATCAGGTATGGAAAATCAGCGAACCGCAGTCCGTTAAAGCAATCCGCGGTGCATTTGAAGGAATTTCATCTATATATATTGCAGATGGACATCACAGAGCCGCTTCAGCAGTTAAAGTCGGCTTAAAGCGCCGTGCCGAAAACCCACAGTATACGGGAAAAGAAGAATTTAATTATTTCCTGTCTGTGCTGTTTCCGGACGAGCAGTTAAAGATTCTGGACTATAACAGGGTGTTAAAGGATTTAAACGGTTATACCGAACAGGATTTTTTAGAAAAAGTTAAAGAGAAATTTACAGTTAAAGAAAGTGCTGTACAGGTGCATCCGGACAAGCAGGGAACCTTTGGCATGTATCTGGGAAAGAAGTGGTATCGGCTGACGGCAAAGCCGGAAATCTTATCGGACGACCCGGTAGACGGTCTGGATGTATCTGTTTTGCAAAATGCCCTGTTGTCGCCGGTACTTGGCATTAAAGACCCAAAGACCGATGCACGCATTGATTTTGTAGGTGGTATCCGTGGAATTGGAGAACTGGAAAGGCGCTGTGAAACAGATTGTGTACTGGCATTTTCAATGTATCCGACATCAATTGCACAGCTTTTTGCCGTGGCAGATGCAGGACGGCTGATGCCGCCGAAGTCCACATGGTTTGAACCGAAGCTGCGCAGCGGACTGTTTATACATCAGATTTAAAAATATGGAGAAATGTGAAAAATCATAAATCACAATTTTTCACATAGATATTTGTTTTGAGCGAAAACAAATATCATAGATGGCAGATGAGAAATCGCCTGCGCGAATTTCTCATCGCCGCTTCGCAACAAAGTCGCTCAGAAATGAGGAAAATGTGAAAAATCATAAATCATAATTTTTCACATAACTAATTGTGCCGCAGGCATCACAATTAGATTTATCGCAGGACAAAATCAGTCATTTTGTCCGCGGTTCCTCCAGCATTAAAATGCCTGCGGAATTGGAGAAGAATATGATTCATCAGACTATGGAACTGGATATTGATTATGAGAGAGTGGGGATTTTACATAAGGGACAGAAAGCGACACTGACAACTTATATTAAGGAAATGTATCCGGGGATGCAGAAGCCGTTTCACAGACCAATGGTTTTAATCTGTCCGGGCGGCGGCTATGAACATCATTCGCCGCGGGAAGGGGAAGCGGTTGCAGTGAAAATGCTCTCACTTGGCATGAATGCGGCAATTTTAAGATACAGTCTGATTCCCGATGAATTTCCGTGTGCGCTGTACGAAGCGGCGTACGCTGTACGGTATCTGCGGGAACATGCTAAAGAATGGGACTGTGACCCGGATAAAATTATTATCGCCGGTTTTTCGGCGGGGGGACATGTAGCGGCAAGTCTTGGAACAATGTGGAACAGCAAAGAACTGGAAGGGTTTGTCAAAGAGTACCTGCATACAGAGCCGGAAATGATAAGGCCGGATGGCATGCTGCTTGGATATCCGGTGATTACATCCGGGGAGAAAGCCCACAGAAAATCATTTGAAAGACTGCTTGGGACACGTTATGAGCAGCTGCTTGAAAGTGTATCACTGGAAGAACGTGTAACGAAAGACACACCACAGACCTTTTTATGGCATACGGTTACAGACGGTGCTGTACCGGTAGAAAATTCCATGCTGTTTGCACAGGCATTGCAAAAAGAACATATTGGATTTGAATTGCACCTTTTTCCACACGGTAATCACGGACTTGGACTTGGAACGCGGGAAACAGATACCGCAGACGGAACACATTTCCAGCCGGAAGTATCCGTCTGGCCGGAATTATTTGCAACGTGGGTGGAAAATTTATAAAAAAGAATGGAGATTAGTATGAATCGGTTATATCAATTCATGAACTGGCCTGAAATTGAAGGACTGGTATATTCAGAGTGCAGTCATCCGATGGAGCTGCTCGGTGCGCATATGTGCAGGGATGGTATGCTGGTACAGGTTTTCCGTCCCGATGCGGTCGAGGCAGAGATTCATATTGCGGGGAGAAAAAAAGCGTACGCTTGTGAAAAGGTTGACGAATCAGGCTATTTTGCAGTCTGTATTCCGATAAAGAAACAGACTGCCTATACTGTCTGTATTGAAGATATCAAAGGACAGAAAAAAGAATATATGGACCCTTATGCGTGCGGCACGGCTTTAACGGCAGAGCAGCACAAAAAACTTGCGGCAGGCGATGACTGGGAAGCATACCGGCTTTTTGGCGCGCATGAGCGCACTGTGGGCGGAATCCGCGGCGTTTGCTTTGCTGTATGGGCCCCCAATGCACAGCGTGTCAGTGTGGTAGGTGATTTTAATCACTGGGACGGACGGATTTTTCCGATGGAAAAACATGAGGACAGTGGTATCTTTGAACTGTTTATACCTGAAATGAAGGCAGGCACAGCCTATAAATATGAAATTAAATTTAAAGGCGGCAATATTGCGGTAAAGACAGACCCGTACTGCAGACAGTGCGACGCCGGTCAGGGCTTTGCATCGGTTGTGTATGCAGATATTCCGTTTGCATGGGAAGATGGTGCATGGCAGAAGGCGGAAGAAAACCGGGATATAGAAAAAGAACCGGCTGCCATATATGAAATATCACTGGAAACCTGTCGACAGATTAAAGAACCGGAGCAGTTCGCGGCACAGATTGCAAAACTTGGATACACACATATTGAACTGCAGGCGGCAGCGCAGTATGACAGCAGACGCAGAAATCTCCGGGAAACAGCAGGCTATTTCGCACCTGCGGATATTTTTGGTACGCCGGATGACTTGAAGCGCCTTGTCAATGCAATGCACAAAGAAAATATCGGTGTGATTGCAGATTGGAATGCTGCATTTATGGGAAATCTTCCATCAGGGCTTACGTGGTTTGACGGAACGAACCTTTATGAGAGCAGTGCATTCTGCCTGACACCGGATGCAGATGTGGCGGTATCCTCATTCCAATATGGAAAGCCACAGGTAAAAATGTTTTTAATTTCCAATGCAATCATGTGGATAAAGGAGTATCATATAGACGGGCTTTTTGTAGATGAAGTGGCAAGTGCGCTGTACTTAGACTATGGCCGCGCACCGGGCGAGTGGATTCCGAATCTTTACGGTGAAAATGAAAATCTCGATGCGGTTGCATTTTTCAAACAGCTAAAAAAAGTGCTGATAAAAGAAAAATGTCCGGCGGTTCTGATTGCGCAGGATTCCAGTACGTGGGGCAGGGTGACCGGCAGCCATGAAGATGCACTGGGGTTTGATTTTAAATGGAACCACGGCTGGAAAAATGATTTTGATAAATTTATGCAGAGTGACCCGCTTTTCAGAAAGGGTGTATATCAGAAACTGACAGATAATATGCTGTATTTTTACAGTGAATTTTTTATACAGGAACTGCATATAACCGAACAGGAACTGCCGGGCAGCAATGATGGGGAAAAACATGCCAATATGCGTCTTGCAACGGCATATCAGTATTGTTATCCAGGTAAAAAGCGGACGGCGGAAAACTGTACCGGCACATTGCCGCAAAGCTTTATGGAAGCATTAAATGCATTTTATAAGGAACATCCTGCATTATATACCGCAGATTATGAACCGGAGGGCTTTGCATGGACAGATACGCAGGATGAACAGGAAACGGTGCTGGCATTTGTGCGCCGGAGTATGGTATCAGACAGTACATCGCAGGATTTGCTGGTAATTGCGAATTTCACACCGGTTGTCCGTAAGGATTTCCGTATGGGTGTTTTAGAGCCGGGTAAATATAAGGAAATTTTTAATACAGATGCAGCACATTTCGGTGGACAAAACATTTTAAATGAACAGCAGCTGTCTTCGGAAAAGGTGGAAAGAAACGGCTGTGAAAATTCTATTGTACTGGATTTACCGCCGCTGGCACTAACCGTTTATGCGTATGAACCGTTTACAAAACTGGAACTGGAAGAAATCCGAATCCGGGAAGAAGCTGAACTTGCGGCAAAGGCAGCACAGGAACAGGCATGGCAGGCAGAACAGCTGAAAGTCAAAGCCGAAGAAGAAGCGCAGGCTGCCCTTGAAGCGCAAAAACAGGCTGAACTTGCGGCAAAGGCGGCACAGCAGGCGTGCGAAGAAGCCGAAAAACAGGCACAGGAGGCAGAAGCTGCCAAGTTAAAAATCGAGCAGGAAACCAAAAAGAAGCTTGCGGCTTTAAAGCGCCGGAAATAAGTAGTCCGGGATAAAATGCCCCAACAGGCGCAAAAGCTGAAAAAAACAAAAAAGAAAACAAAAAACGGAGGAAATTATGAATTATTTTGTCGCACTCAGTTCAACACAGGATACGGCAGAACAAATTGAGTTTTTCTTTTCAAGGGCAAATCTGGTTGCGCTGTTTAATAAACTGTGCAATTGGAGTGTCAGTCTGGCAGGAAAAATCATTATGGCACTGATTGTCTGGCAGATTGGAAAACGTCTGATTATCTGGATGGTTAAAATTATTGTAAAAGCACTCGGAAAAAGTGATTTAGATGTCGGCGTAGCCAGATTTATCGGTTCAATTACAAAGTTTGCAGGATATGCCATTCTGATACTGATAGTAGTAGGAATACTGGGAATTCCGACAGCCTCGCTGATTACGGTATTCGGTTCGGCGGCACTGGCAGTCGGTATGTCCTTACAGGGCAGTCTGTCAAACTTTGCGGGTGGAATTTTACTTTTGATATTTAAGCCGTTTAAAATCGGCGATTATATCATATCGGGAAGCTGTGAAGGAACGGTTGTGTCCATTGAGCTTTTATACACCAAACTGCATACAATTGATAACAAGATTATCATGATGCCAAACGGCACCCTGTCCAACTCGAATATTATCAATGTCGGTGCGGAAGAAGTGCGAAGACTGGATATCCAGATTGGCGTGGGATATCAGACGGATTTATCCAAGGCAAAGGCGCTGCTGATGGAATGCTTAAACCGCAAGGAAGAAATCATCAAAGACAAAGATGTCCGCGTTATTGTAAAGAGTCTGGACGAGAGCTGTATTACACTCGAAACCAGAGCGTGGGTTGCCAATGACAAATACTGGGATACCCGCTTTGAACTGTTAGAAGAATACAAAAAGATATTTGATGAAAACGGCATTGAAATTCCGTTTAACCAGTTAGACGTACATATTACAAAGTAAATATAAAAAGATACAGACTAAAAGAGCTGTCACATGAAAATGTGGCGGCTCTTTTTAGTGCGCCTTGCGGCGCATGCCGCTAATGTGAATTCCTTTCATATTTTTTACGCAGATTTTACAAACTTTGGACACATTTAATGGATAAACTATCCAACATAAGGAAATGCATTTTTGAAAAAACAAAGGGAGGGATGCACATGGCAATCGAAGTATTTAACCGATATGAGAAAAAATACATGTTAAATGCCATACAGTACGAAAAACTGACACAGGCAATCAGTGAATATATGGTTGTGGATGCGTATAACCGCGATAAGCCGTTCTATGAAATCTGCAACATTTATTATGATACACCGGATAATGCATTAATCCGGGCATCGATTGAAGGACCGGTGTATAAAGAAAAGCTCCGCATGAGAAGCTATGGAACACCAAAGGAAACAGATCATGTTTTTGTTGAAATTAAAAAGAAGTACAAAGGCATTGTCAACAAGCGGCGTACGATTATGCCGTTAAATGAAGCCTATGACTATTTAAACCATCATCGGGTGCCGGATATGGAAAATCCGCAGATGAACCGGCAGGTATTCCGGGAAATCGATTATTTCTGCCATACCTACAATTTGGTGCCGAAGGTTTATTTATCCTATGAACGGCGGGCATATTTTGAAAAAAACGACGGGGATTTCCGTGTTACATTTGACAAAAATATCACAACCCGCAGGGAAGATGTCCGGTTAGAGAGCGGAAGCTACGGTCAGCAGCTTTTACCGGAAAATACGTATCTGATGGAAATTAAAATCAACAGGGCAGTGCCGCTGTGGTTTACAAGGATTTTATCGGAACTGGAAATTTATCCCGTATCTTTTTCAAAATACGGAACAGAATATAAAAAATATGTTATGGAAAATCAAAGAATGAATGGAGGAGAAACATTATGTTTGAATCAATATTTACAAGTACAGCGCAGGATACAATTAGCATTGGTCCAGCCATGTTAGGGCTTCTTACGGCACTCGTGTTAGGACTTTTAATTGGCATCGCTTATATGATTGCCTGCAAAAAAGACGGTTACAACAAAAACTTTATCATCGGTCTGGTACTGCTTCCGGCGATTGTGTCTGTTGTTATCTTATTAATCGGCAGTAACGTAGCAAGAGCATTTTCAATGGCAGGCGCATTTGCACTGGTTCGCTTCAGAAGTGCACCGGGTAATGCAAAAGATATTGCCGTCGTATTTTTCACCATGGCAGCAGGACTTGCCTGCGGACTCGGATATGTTGCATTTGCAGCCATATTTGCAGTTGTGATTATACTTGTTTTAATCGTACTTTCTGTCTCAAACTTCGGCGATATGGCATCCGGAAACCGCCAGTTAAAGATTACAATCCCGGAAAACTTAAATTATACCGATGCGTTTAACGAAGTTTTTGACAGCTATACCACAAACAGCCAGCTTCGCAAAGTAAAGACAACCAACATGGGAACCCTGTTTGAACTTACATACACGGTCGCATTAAAAAAAGATGTCAATGAAAAGAACTTTATTGACGCACTGCGTGTAAAAAACGGCAACTTAAATATTGTGCTTGGCATTCCTGAAACGGAAAGCACGAATTTAAACTAATCTGTGAAGATATTGCCACGAAAGTCTGGCAGAAGTATTTAAGTCAAGTCAGAAGGAATTCAAATTACAAAAATAATAAAACAAAAAGGATATGAAGCAGCCACACAAATGCCGCTACAGGCAGGGCTGTCTTTGTATCCTTATTTTTATGGAAAATGTGGACACCACTAAGCGATGTGATGCGCACGGCAAAGGGCATATCAATCGAGAAATTTTCAAAAAACACTTGTATTATTGGCTCAATTATTATATTATAAACACATATACGAAAGGGACGTGAGGAAAATGATAGATAATAACACACAATTTTTTAAAACACAGCCAGACAAGGCAATTTCAGTAGAAGGAATTTTAGAGCAGGTATATCGTGCTTTGAAGGAAAAGGGTTACAATCCGGTGAATCAGATTGTGGGATACATTATGTCAGGAGATCCTACCTATATTACAAGCCATAACAATGCAAGAAGCCTGATTATGAAGGTAGAACGCGATGAGCTTGTTGAAGAAGTGATTAAATATTTCATCGAAGGAAAAGGCTTATAATATGAGAATCATTGGACTGGATTATGGTACGAAGACAGTAGGTGTTGCAATCAGTGATGCACTCGGCATTACAGCACAGGGCTTAGAAACCATTACGCGCAAAGAAGCGAATAAGTTACGAAAGACACTTGCCCGGATAGAGGCAATCATTGAAGAATATGAAGTAGAGCAGATTGTTTTAGGATTCCCAAAGAATATGGATAATTCTGTTGGAGAGCGTGCGCAGGATTGTCAGAATTTTGCAGAAATGTTAGAAAGAAGAACGGGACTGCCGGTCGTATTATGGGATGAACGCCTGACTACGGTATCGGCAGATAAAGTATTGATGGAAAGCGGTGTACGCAGAGAGAACCGTAAAGCTGTAATCGATAAGATTGCGGCAGTATTTATCTTACAGGGATATTTAGATTACAAAGCAAATGGCAACTAAGCGTGTGAGCATGGCAGTTTTGGAAAGTCTTCCGGAACTGCCATCAAAACTATTGGTTTGTCCCTTTTACCCTGTCGTATAGAATCTCAGAATCAGGAATGGAGAAGAACATGGAAAAGCTTACCTTTGTAACGGAAGACCAGGAAAGTGTAGATTTTTACATTATAGAGGAAACGAGAGTCAATGGTATCAATTATCTTTTAGTCACCGAATCTGAAGACGAAGAAGATGAAGAAGCGGAAGCTTATATTTTAAAAGACACATCAAAGGCAGAAGATACAGAAGCGGTTTATGAATTTGTTGAATCGGAAGAAGAACTGGATGCAGTCAGCCGCATTTTTGCCGAGTTACTGGAAGACATGGATTTAGAATAGTTTTAGAGGTGTTAAATGAAGAAAGAATATGTAGGTTCTGTTAAGATTATCCCACTGGGTGGTCTTGACAAGATTGGTATGAACATTACTGCCATACAATACGATGACAGTATTATTGTAGTGGACTGCGGTCTTGCATTCCCGGAAGAAGAAATGTTAGGAATTGATCTGGTTATCCCGGATGTCACCTATTTAAAGGAAAATGCAGATAAAGTCAAAGGTTTTGTAATTACGCACGGACATGAAGACCACATCGGTTCAATTCCGTATGTATTAAAGGAAGTCAATGCGCCGATTTATGCGACAAAGCTCACGATGGGCCTGATTGATTCCAAGTTAAAAGAACACGGCATGCAGCGTCAGGTAAAGCGTAAGGTGGTACGTTACGGACAGTCTATTAATTTAGGTGATTTCAGGGTTGAATTTATCCGTACAAACCACAGTATTGCAGATGCAGCAGCACTGGCAATTTTCTCGCCGGCAGGTGTCATTATCCATACCGGTGACTTTAAAGTGGATTATACACCGGTTTACGGTGAACCGATTGATTTACAGAGAATGGGCGAACTGGGCAAAAAGGGTGTTCTTGCACTGATGTGTGATTCTACGAATGCACTCCGTCCGGGCTTTACAATGTCAGAACGTACCGTTGGTGCAACGTTTGATAAGATTTTCACAGATAATAAAAACAGCCGTTTGATTATTGCAACTTTCGCATCCAATGTAGACCGTGTACAGCAGATTATCAATTCTGCGGTAAAGTACGGCAGAAAAGTCTGTGTTGAAGGACGAAGCATGGTCAATATCATTGAAGTTGCCGAGAATCTGGACTACTTAAAGATTCCGGAAGGCACACTCATTGATACGGAAGAAATGAAAAATTATACACCGGAGCAGATTGTACTGATTACAACGGGCAGTCAGGGTGAGTCTATGGCGGCACTTTCAAGAATGGCAGCTTCCCTGCACAGAAAAGTGTCTATCCAGCCGGGTGACTGTGTTGTCTTTTCATCAACACCGATTCCGGGTAACGAAAAGTCTGTCGCAAAGGTTATTAATGAACTCGGTATGAAAGGGGCTAAGGTTATTTTCCAGGATACCCACGTATCAGGACATGCCTGTCAGGAGGAAATTAAGTTGCTCTACTCCCTGATTAAGCCGAAATATGCAATTCCGGTTCATGGCGAATATAGACATTTAATGGCACAGAAAGAAGTTGTGCAGTCTTTAGGTTATGATAAAGAGGATATTTTCATTGCAAAATGTGGTGATGTACTGGAATTAAGCGAAGAAAAAGCAGGCATTGTAGGACATGTACAGACTGGCGAGATTCTTGTTGACGGTTTAGGTGTCGGTGATGTCGGCAATATTGTACTGCGTGACCGTCAGAATCTTGCAGAAAACGGTATTATCATCGTTGTACTCACACTTGAAAAGTACAGCGGACAGCTGGTAGCAGGTCCGGATATTGTGACAAGAGGTTTTGTCTATGTCCGTGAAGCAGAAGAACTGTTAGATGAAGCAAGAGAAGTGGTATCCGGTTCTGTAGAAACCTGTATGGATAAAAACATTACAGACTGGAGCAAAATTAAGAACATTATCAAGGATGATTTAAGCGAATATCTTTGGAAGAAGATGAAAAGAAACCCAGTTATACTTCCGATTATTATGGAAGCACATATGTAACGTAAAATGGAGATGTAAATGGGAAGAATCGATGAGCTGAAAGCAGAATTAATACAGGCGGTTTTAGACAGTGAAGAATACCGCGAATATAAGAGGCTGGAGGCGGAAGTGTCCAAAAATGCCGATTTAAAAAGGGCAATTGATGAATTTCGGAGACGGAATTTTGAAATACAGTACAACGATGAAATTCAGGAGATTGATGAGAATATTTCGCAGCTGGAAGCGCAATACGCTGATATGAGAAATCAGGGACTGGCAAAAAGTTACTTTTCGGCAGAACTGTGTCTGTGCCGTCTGGTACAGGATGTCTGCGTATCGCTTGTGGATGCGGTAGATTTTGATGTGGACTTTTTAAATGAAAGCGGCAGATAAATGCCGGGCAGTATGGGAGATTGACAAAAAATGAACAAAAAAAGTATCCGGATGATTTTAGGTGTTTCGCTTAATGTAATTGTAATTGCGGTAGGTGTGTTTATCATTTTTACGGCAGGAAGCAAAGCGTATACCTTTGGTCATAATATTTTTGATGAAGAAGCCGTTTCTTCCGAGGCACAGGCAAGGGAAACACAGGTTACGATTTCAGATGGCATTACGTCTAAGCAGCTTGCAAAGCTCCTTTATGACAAAGGACTTGTAAAAGATAAGACCTGTTTTTATTATCAGATTATATTATCTGATTATAAGGATAAATTTGTAGGAGGTACGTATACCTTAAATACGGCGATGACACCGACAGAAATGATGAAAGTGCTGTCGTGTGCAGATACAGGAGAGGATAAATAATGGGAACAATTGTCAATGAACGGATTGTTGATTACATTAATTCTTTAGATAAAGGGAATTCTCCGGTTTGTAATGCAATAGAAAAGGAAGCGTTGGCGGACGGTGTTCCGATTATCAGAAAAGAGATGGGTAATCTGCTCAAGGTGCTGCTTTTGTTAAAGCAGCCGCAAAAAATTCTCGAAGTGGGAACGGCAGTAGGTTACTCATCTATTCTTATGAGTGAAAATATGCCTCAAAACTGCCGCATTACGACAATTGAGAATTATGAAAAACGGATTCCTGTTGCAAAGAACAATTTCAAACGGGCAGGAAAAGAAGAGGTCATCACGCTTTTAGAGGGTGATGCGATGGATATTTTAAAAGAACTTGATGGAACGTATGATTTTATCTTTATGGATGCGGCAAAAGGACAGTATATTAATTTTCTGCCCGAACTGCTGCGGTTAATGCCTGCGGGCGGACTGCTCATTTCAGACAATGTATTACAGGAAGGTGATATTGTAGAGTCCCGTTACGGTGTAACAAGAAGAAACCGGACAATCCACACAAGAATGAGAGAATATATTTATACACTGACCCATGCAGAACAGTTAGAAACGAGTATCGTTCCGATTGGTGACGGTATTACATTAAGTGTTAAGAAAGGATAGTGTGAAAAATAACGCTGATGCGCTTATTCTTCACACGGAGATTTGTTTCTGAGCGAAAACAAATCTCCCTGATAGCAGATGAGAAATCGCCTGCGCGAATTTCTCATCGCTTCTTCGCAACAAGTCGCTCAGAAATGAGGATAAGAGAATGGCTGGACATTTTTATAACGGACGCGAACTGGAACTGCTGATTCCGGCAAGCAGTCTGGAAGTTTTAAAGACAGCGGTAATATTTGGTGCGGACGCAGTATATATTGGTGGTGAAGCCTTTGGACTGCGTGCAAAAGCAAAGAATTTTTCGATGGAAGATATGAAGGAAGGTATTGCATTTGCACATGCACATGATGTGAAAGTTTACGTGACGGCAAATATTCTGGCACACAATTATGATTTAGAGGGTGCAAGAGCCTATTTTGAAGAATTAAAGACAATCGGACCGGATGCGCTGATTATTTCCGATCCGGGGATGTTTACGATTGCAAAGGAAGTGATGCCGGATACGGATATCCACATCAGCACACAGGCAAACAATACCAATTATATGACGTATCAGTTCTGGTGGAAGCAGGGTGCAAAGCGTGTTGTAACGGCAAGAGAGCTTTCTTTAAATGAAATCAAGGGAATCCGTGCGCATATCCCGGATGATATGGAAATTGAAACGTTTATTCACGGGGCTATGTGTATTTCCTATTCGGGAAGATGTCTGCTCAGCAGCTTTATGGCAGGACGCGATGCAAACCGCGGAGCGTGTACACATCCATGCCGTTGGAAGTATTCTGTTGTGGAAGAATCCAGACCGGGCGAGTATATGCCGGTTTACGAAAATGAACGCGGAACGTATATTTTTAATTCCAAGGATTTATGTATGATTGAACATATTCCTGAACTGATTGAAGCCGGCATTGACAGCTTTAAAATCGAAGGAAGAATGAAGACGGCATTATATGTGGCAACGGTTGCAAGAACGTACCGTCTGGCAATTGATGAATTTTTACAGGACCCTGAATTATATAAGAGCCGGATTCCTTTTTACAAGTCTGAAATCCAGAAATGTACGTACAGACAGTATACAACAGGCTTTTTCTTTGGAAAACCGGATGAAAACACCCAGATTTATGATTCCAATACGTATGTCAAGGAATATACGTACCTCGGCATTGTAGGAGAGTGTAATGACAAGGGATTGTATCATATTGAACAACGTAACAAATTCTCTGTCGGGGAAACGATAGAAGTTATGCGCCCGGATGGTACGAACCTGGAAGTTACCGTCAAGGCAATTTACAACGAAGACGGAGAAGCGATGGAAAGTGCACCGCATCCGAAACAGCAGCTTTATATTGATTTAGGTGTTCCGCTTTGCCAGTATGACATATTAAGAAGAAAAGAAGATTAGATTGGAAAAGCAATAAAAGGCATTCCGGCACATACTATATATAAATATGTGTCAGGGGTGCCTTTCTTTGAAAGCATTTGAAAAGCCGCTATCGGCAAAAGAAGAAAAGGAAATGATAGAACGTTTTCATAATGGGGATATGGAAGCGAGAAATATATTGGTGGAGCGCAATATGAGGCTCGTGGCACACATGGTCAAAAAATATCTTCAGGCAGACCGTGATACGGATGATTTAATCTCTGTCGGCACGATTGGGCTGATTAAGGCGGTCAATTCATTCAAACCGGATAAAAGTATCCGGCTGGCAACCTATGCCGCAAAATGCATTGATAATGAACTGCTGATGATGCTCCGCATGGAAAAGCGCAAATCCAAAGAAGTGTCGATGTATGAGCCGATTGGAAAAGATAAAGAGGGCAACGAAATCAGCCTGATAGATATTGTCGGTGAAGAAAAAGAAGATGTAGTAGAAGATTGTCTTTTTGCACAAAGGGTGTTGTGTCTGTATCAGAATCTTGATAAAGTATTAAATGAAAGAGAAAAAACAATTATTATCCGGCGGTACGGTTTAAACGGCAAAGAACCGATGACCCAGAGTGAACTGGCAGACCGGCTGGGTATCAGCAGAAGTTATATCAGCAGGATTGAAAAAAAGGCACTTTTAAAGCTTAAAAAACTGCTGGAGGATGCCAAACTATAAAAGCAAAAGAAGGGAATTGCCATGCAGGAAAAACATGAAGTCATAAAAGAAAGACTGCGTTTTGTGAGGGAACGCATGAAAGCAGAAAATGTAGACATATTTGTAGTATTTACCGATGATTATCATATGTCTGAGTATTCGGGCGCATATTTTGCAGACCGGGAATACCTGTCCGGGTTTACCGGCTCTGCGGGAACATTGGCAGTGACACAGACAGAAGCAGCACTTTTTACGGACGGCAGATATTTTGTGCAGGCACAGGCACAGCTTGAAGGTACGGGCATTACGCTGATGAAAATGGGCTGTGCAGGCGTGCCGACGCTTACAGAGTATATCCGTGAGCGGCTGGGCGCAGGCGGTGTGCTCGGCATGGATGCAAGAACGTGTGCGGCACAGACAGGAATGGAGTGGATAAAACTTACAGAGGCGTGCGGCGGCAGGATCAAAGGGGATTTTATGCCGGTACAGGAACTGTGGAAAGACAGACCGGCATTTCCGGCTTCCAAAGCGTATGAACTGGAACTTAAATACAGCGGAGAGAGCCGTGAGGATAAAATTCACAGAATTTATCAGGAAATGGAGACGGCACACGCGGCATATCATGCGGTGGCTTCGTTAGACGACATCTGCTGGATTTTAAATCTGCGCGGCGATGATGTAGCATGTAATCCGGTGATTATGGCATATCTGCTGTTTGCACCGAATGCAGTGTATCTGTATACAGAGGAATCCCGTTTTACGCAGGCAATGAAAGCTGATCTGGCACAGGATGGGATACAGCTTCGTCCGTATAATCAAATCTATGCGGATTTACGCAGTCTTGCGGGTAAGAAAACTTCGGTGTGGATGGATATGAAAAGAGTGAATCTGGCGCTTTTCCAGAGTGTGCCGGAAACTGCAGAATGCATTTGTAAGGAAAATCCGTCCGTGCGTATGAAAGCGGTCAAAAATCCGACAGAACTTGCGAATCTGCGGGATGTCCACATTGATGACGGACTTGCCGTGACGAAATTTATGTATTGGCTAAAAAATACAATGAAGCAGTACGAAGCAGGAAAAGAATGGAATGTCACGGAAGTGACGGCAGCAGAGTATCTGGATAATTTAAGAAGCCATATTCCGGATTACAAGGAATTGAGTTTTGATACAATCAGTGCATACGGTGAAAATGCGGCAATGATGCATTATCACGCAGAAAAAGACCACTGTGCGGTGCTGTATCCAAGGGGGATGCTTCTGGTAGATTCGGGCGGACAGTACCTTCGCGGCACGACAGATATTACCCGTACCTTTGCACTGGGTGAAGTGACAGCAGAGATGAAAAAATATTTCACACTCACCTTAAAAGGCATGTTAAATCTTGCCAATGCACGTTTTTTAAAAGGCTGTACGGGCTTTAGCCTGGACATTCTGGCAAGAGGTCCGCTGTGGGAACAGGGCATGGATTACCGGTGCGGCACGGGTCACGGAATCGGGTATCTGCTCAACGTGCATGAGTCGCCCAACGGCTTCCGTTGGAAGCACAATCCGGGCAGAAATGATTTGTGCGTATTTGAAGAAGGCATGGTCACTTCCGATGAGCCGGGTGTATACATTGAAGGCGCTTACGGTATCCGTATTGAAAATGAAATAGAGTGTGTCGGTGACGGTGAAAATGAGTACGGCACCTTTTTAAAATTTAAACCGCTGACCTTTGTTCCGATTGATCTGGACCTGGTAGACACGGCATGGCTGGAGAAAAAAGACATCGAAAGGCTCAATGCGTACCATGCGGCGGTTTACAGCAGATTGTCACCGCATTTATCCGGTGAGGAACTTGAATTTTTAAAGCAGTATACAAGACCGGTAGAATAAACAGCCGTATCAGGCGGGAAAAGAGGGAAAATGAGTAAACAGCAAATGAGTAAAAATGAACCTGTGGATAAAACAGTCGATTTAAAACTGGGCAAATGGAGAGAAAAATCCATTGCGATGGAAGAAGAACGCAAAAAAGAGGAGGAAGAACGCAGACAGCAGGGAAAATTCAAGTGTTTCATGCAGGATTTTACCGGCTGGGTGCATAAAGAACCAAAGACGGCGGCAGGTGCAGCAATCGGTGTACTGGTGCTGGTGATCCTGCTTGTAAGCCTTATCTGTGCGGTGGCGTCAAAGGTAAAGCCGGAAGACTACATTACGGTATCCTACACCGGAGCGGACGGATATGCCGTAGCAGAGTGCAGCGTGGATACGGAAAAGCTCTACCGCAGGCTTGCAGGAAAGACAAAAGATGCAGATAAACAGAGCCGTTACAGAAGTCTTGCAGAATCCGTATCGGCAGCAGTGCATCAGATGAATATTGCAAACGGTCAAAAAGTAAAGATTGAGGTTTTATTTGATAAGGAGCTTGCAAAAGAACTGGGAGTTAAAATCAAAGCAAAAGACTATACCGTGCGTGCCAAAGGTATTGATGCAGGTACAAAGATTGATTTATTCTCTAATGTAGAAGTGACCTTTGCTGGAATCAGCCCGGATGCGTATGCACTGGTTACCAACAAGTGGGGCGATGAGTATCTTGGCAGCCTTATATTTACGGCGGATATGACGGAAAACATTCAAAAAGGTGATGCAGTGACAATCCGCTGTGAAACCGGCAAAGAAGAACTCGGACGGCACGGTTATATCACAGATACATTAGAGGTAACAGTGCGCGCCGAGGGTTTAAGTGAGTATGTACAGACACCGGTTGACATAGACAATGCAGTGCTGTCAGAAATGCAGGGACAGATTGAGGATACGATTTCTGCACAGACAGAGAATACAACCTTCCGTATGTTATATAAAGCCACAGGAAAGACCTCTTATTTAAGAAGCAGCAACATTGAGGAAGCTTCGGATATTGAATGTCTTGGCATATACTTTTTAAAGAAAAAAGAAACAGCAGACACGGTGGCAGGACCGGACAATTACCTGTATTTTCTTTATCAGGCAGTGATAGAAAATGATGACAATGAAGAAGATGTTTATTTTGCATTTGCTTATTCAGATGGATATGTGACATCACAGGGAATATTTGACATTGTCCATGATGAAAATGAAAAACGCTACAGCTGTTCGGATGATTATGACAGAATTTATGAGGAAGCAATAGAACAAAATGAAACACAGTACCGGATTGAACAGATACAGTAACCGGTTGATGGAATGAGGTGGAAAGATGGTTACAATTGAACAGTTATTCAGACAGGCACAGCAGGCAGGCGCAGCAGAAATATATCTGATGGCGGGCAGAAAACCGGCAGCACGGATTGGTGGAAAGATAAAGAATCTCGATTATCCGGAATTAAGCAGCACAGAAGCAGAAAAAATTCTGCTTGAAATGCTGGATGCAAAACAGGCGGCACAGTACAGGGAAACAAAAAGCGTGGATGAAGTGATTGCATTTCATGGAATCGGCAGATTCCGCGTGCATATTTACCAGAATGACGGTGTGCCGTCAGCCTGTGTAAAAATTATCAATAAGAAAGAGGGACTTCCGGAAGAACTAAAAGCACTGGCAGGGATTACGCAGGGACTGGTACTTGTCTGCGGAAAGCCGCACAGCGGAAAGAGTGCCACACTTGCGGCACTGGCAGAACAGATGCTTGCAGGACGTTTTATGCATCTTGTAACGCTGGAAAGTCCCGTAGAATATCCGATAGAAGCAGGAAAAGGGCTGTTAAGCCGCCGCTGTATCGGAAAAGATACCGGTTCTTATAAGGAAGGAATGGACAATCTGCTGCATGAATCGGCAGATGGTGTTTTAATCGGTGAACTTGAAACACCGGAAGCTGTACAGGCGGCACTGCGTGCGGCAAAGATGGGACTTGTTGTGCTTGGAACGGTAAACAGCGTGGATGCAGATACGGCTGTTGAGCGGATTGCACAGTTATCGGGAATGGAAGCACCGTTGCAAAAGACCCGGGTCTGGAAAATGACAAAGGCAGTAATTCAGCAAAAGTATGAGCTGTGTGAAAGTACAGGCAAATTTGTATATAATTGTGAAATTTTAAAATATAATAGTTGACAAATTAAAAATATATCTGTAATATGAATAGTGAGAAGAATAAAACTATATTATATTACAGAGGTGAGCAATGTTTTCAAAGGTTTACAGTACTACGATTACGGGCATTACAGCCTATGTAGTTACAGTAGAAGTGGATGTGGGGAGAGGACTGCCGGTATTTGATATGGGCGGTTATCTTTCCACAGAAGTAAAAGAGGCGAAGGAGCGTGTGCGGATTGCCCTGCGTAATTCCGGTTATGAACAGAAACCGCGGCGCATTACGGTCAATATTTCTCCGGCGGACATACACAAATACGGGACAGGATTTGATCTGCCGATTGCCATAGGGATTCTTGGCGCACAGGATGAAGTCAATATGACGGCATTTGAAGATATGGTCATTATTGGGGAGTTAAGCCTTGATGGCACGGTCAACCCGGTAAAAGGAATTCTGCCATCGGTATGTGAAGCATTACAGCAGGGAAAGAAGCGCTGTATTCTGCCGGCAGAGAATATGGCAGAGGGAAGTGTTGTAAAGGGAATGGAACTGATACCGGTACGGACACTGAAAGAAGCGGTGGTATATTTACAGACGGGAAAAAGTCCGGCGCAGGAAAGGAATAGTCCTCTAAAAGGAAACTATGATACGGCAGGGAAAGAAAGTCCACAGGAACAGCTGGACTTCCTGGAGATAAAAGGGCAGGAGAGTGCAAAGCGGGCAACGATGATTGCTGCGGCGGGGATGCACAACATTTTATATGTAGGACCGCCGGGAAGCGGTAAGACGATGCTTGCTAAAAGAATTTCATCGATTATGCCGGAATTATCGTTTGAGGAACAGCTGGAACTGACAAAGATATACAGTATTGCAGGACAGTTAAATCCCAATCATCCGTTGATGACGAAAAGACCGTTCCGGGCGCCGGGGCATGGTGTGACCCAGGCGGCACTTTTGGGCGGAGGCAGAGTGCCAAGACCGGGAGAGGTCACGCTTTCGGGAAAAGGCGTTTTATTTTTAGATGAACTCACAGAGTATCGTCAGACAGTTCTGGAGGGGCTTAGAGAGCCGCTTGAGGAGAAAAAAGTGATTCTTACACGTTTAACGGAAACGTGTGTCTATCCGGCAGATTTTATGCTGGCAGCAGCGATGAATCCATGTCGCTGTGGATATTTTCCAGACAGAAGCAGATGTACCTGCACACAGCAGGATGTTACACGATTTTTGGGCAGAATCAGTCGTCCGTTATGGGACCGCTTTGATATCTGTATACAGGTTACGGATGCAGGTGTCCATAAAATGCAGTATCAAAGCTGTAATAAAAAAGGGTCATCGGCTTACATGAAAGAAAAGGTGGAGTGTGCAAGAGCATGGCAGGCGGAGCGTTTTGCAAAGGAGAATATTTATTTTAATGCGCAGATGAGTGCCATGCAGCTTGAAAAATATTGCAGGCTGGGAGAAAAAGAACAGGAGTTTATGGAAAAAGTCTATGATAAATTCCACCTTACATCAAGAGGATATCACAAGATTTTAAAGACGGCGCGCACGATTGCGGATATTGAAGAGTGTACAGAAATTGAAATTGCCCATTTAAGTGAGGCACTTTCTTACCGCAGCTACCGTTCGGTAATCGAATAAAATGATACCGAGGTTAAATAGCAGTTTATTTACACAGAAGAAATGGAGAATATATGCAGGAAAAAGAAGAATTATACTGGTACTGGCTGTGCAATCTTTCAGGGATAGGCAATAAGCGGATAAAAAGACTGCTGGATGTATTTAAAAGTCCAAAGGCGGTTTTTTATGCGGCGCCGGAAGCACTGCACGGCTGTACAGGTCTTACACAGCAAAACATAGAAACGATTATGAAAAACAGAAATATGGAAAAAGTTTATAAAAGTTTTACACAATTACAGCATAAGGGAATATCGTTTATATATAAGGAAGGAAAACAGTATCCCCAAAACCTTCTGCAATTATATGATATGCCTTACGGATTATACAGCAAAGGACAGCTTTTGCGCGCAGATGAACCGGCAGTTGCCATGGTGGGGGCAAGAGGATGTTCCGGCTATGGAAGGTCGGTTGCGTACAGCTTCGCAAAGGCATTTGCACAACTTGGCATTACTGTGGTAAGCGGCATGGCATCGGGTATTGATACTGCGGCACATGAAGGTTGTATTGCGGGCGGGGGAAGAACGGTGGCGGTACTTGGAAACGGCGTGGATATCTGCTATCCGCGTGAAAATATCCGGCTTTATATGCAGATTCAGGAGAAGGGAACAATTCTTTCGGAATATCCGCCGGGGACAGTACCGGCAGCAGGTAGATTTCCGGTTAGAAACCGCATTATCAGCGGGATATCAGATGCGGTGATTGTTGTAGAAGCTAGAAAAAGAAGCGGTTCACTTATAACGGCAGATGCGGCATTGGAGCAGAATAGGGATGTTTATGTTGTGCCAGGGAATATCGGGCAGCCGCTCAGTGAAGGATGTAATGAACTGATAAAACAGGGGGCAATTGTAATTACAAAACCGGAAGATATTTTTCAGACAAAGGCGTTAAAAGATAAAATTTTTATGAATAAAACAGTCGGAAAAGGGGAAGAAAAAGAAAAAATACAAAAAAAAATTTCTTGCAACCCCCAAAGATATGGTGTATAGTTGTTTCGATTTGTATCCAAAAAGCCTTGATGAACTTTTAGCAGAAACAGGGCTTGAAATAGCAGATTTAAATCAGATGATTCTGGAAATGCAGCTTGAGGGGCTGATTACGGAAATCTCAAAAAACTGTTATGCAAGGAACGATTTAGAGATTTGAGGAGGAAAAAAGAGACTATGGCAAAATATCTGGTAATCGTAGAGTCCCCGGCAAAGGTAAAGACGATTAAAAAATTTCTGGGGGCAAATTATGAGGTTATGGCATCTCAGGGGCACATCAGAGATTTACCGAAAAGTCAGATGGGAATTGATATAGATAACGATTTTGAACCGAAATATATAACAATCCGTGGGAAAGGAGATATTCTTGCTGCTTTAAGAAAAGAAGTCAAAAAAGCAGATAAAGTGTATCTTGCAACCGATCCCGACCGCGAAGGAGAAGCGATTTCATGGCATCTGGCAAAGGCATTGAAGCTGGAGGATAAAGATATTTACCGGATTACATTTAATGAAATTACAAAAAATGCAGTAAAAGCTTCTATTAAAAATGCACGCAAGATTGATATGAATCTTGTGGATGCCCAGCAGTCCAGACGTGTGCTTGACCGGATGGTAGGTTATCAGATTAGTCCACTGTTATGGGCAAAGATTAAAAGAGGCTTAAGTGCCGGCCGTGTACAATCTGTTGCTCTGCGTATCATTTGTGACAGGGAAGATGAGATTAATTCATTTATTCCGCAGGAATACTGGACAATGGAAGCAGTATTAGACGTAAAAGGTGAGAAAAAGCCCCTGACGGCAAAGTTTTACGGAGATGCTGACGGGAAAATCGACATTAAAGATGAAGCACAGATACAGGAAATTACACAGGCGGTAGAAAAAGAAAAATTCTATGTTGAAAGCATTAAAAAAGGTGAAAAGACAAAAAAATGCCCACTGCCGTTTACAACAAGTACCTTACAGCAGGAAGCAGCAAAAACATTGAATTTTTCAACACAAAAAACCATGCGCCTTGCACAGCAGCTCTATGAAGGTGTGGATATTGCAGGCAGAGGGACAATAGGTGTAATTTCGTATCTGCGTACGGATTCCACAAGAGTAGCAGATGAAGCAGTAGCTATGGCAGCAGAATATATTGAAGCTTCTTATGGAAAGGATTATGTAGGAAATACCGGTGCGGGAAAAAAAGATGATAAAAAGATTCAGGATGCACACGAAGCAATCCGGCCGACAGATATTGCACTGTCGCCGGTTGTGATTAAAGAATCGTTATCCAGAGATCAGTTCCGTCTTTATCAGCTTATCTGGAAGCGCTTTACGGCAAGTCAGATGCGTCCGGCGGTCTATGAAACCATTTCTGTAAAGATTGCGGCAGGAAAATACCGTTTTACGGTAGCAGCTTCCAAGGTAAAGTTTGAAGGATTCTTATCTGTATATAAGGATAATGAAGAAAAGGAAGCCTCCAATGCACTGGTAAAGGGAATTGATGAGCAGTCAGAACTGACATTAAATGAACTGAATCCACAGCAGCATTTTACACAGCCGCCGGCACATTATACGGAAGCATCGCTTGTAAAGACACTCGAAGAACTGGGAATCGGCCGCCCGAGTACGTATGCGCCGACCATTACAACGATTATCGCAAGACATTACGTTGCAAAGGAAAATAAAAATCTTTATGTGACAGAACTGGGTGAAGCGGTCAATAACATTATGAAGAAAGCATTTCCTTCTATTGTAGATGTGAATTTTACCGCAAACATGGAATCACTGCTCGACGGTGTGGAAGAGGGCTCAGTAAAATGGAAAGAGGTTATCAGAAATTTCTATCCGGACTTAAATGAAGCTGTCAAAGCGGCAGAAAAAGAACTTGAATCGGTAAAGATTGAAGATGAAGTAACGGATGTTGTCTGTGAGAAGTGTGGCAGAAACATGGTTGTAAAATACGGTCCGCACGGTAAGTTTTTAGGCTGCCCTGGTTTCCCGGAATGTAGAAATACCAAACCATATCTTGAAAAAATCGGTGTGGCATGTCCGAAGTGCGGAAAAGAAGTCGTTATGAGAAAGACCAAGAAGGGCAGAAGATATTTTGGCTGTGAGGATAATCCGGAATGTGATTTTATGACATGGCAGAAGCCTTCTAATAAGAAATGCCCGAAATGCGGCGGCTATATGCTGGAAAAAGGCAATAAGCTGGTGTGCGGTGATGAAAACTGCGGCTATGTAGAAAATCGTGAAAACGATGAAAATAAATAGAAAGCTTTTGGAATAAAGTGAAATTTTGCGAAAAATACAGTGAATTCAGTTGAATTGTAATAAAAAATGTGTTATTATCAATAATAGAGTATGGCAGTTTGCCAAGTAAACATAAGGAGGATAGAAATGAGTGTCCAGTTATTAGATAAAACCAGAAAAATCAATAAATTGCTTCATAACAATCACTCACATCGGGTTGAATTCAATGATATCTGTGCTGTGTTGAGCGGCATTCTCGAATCCAATATCCTTGTGATCAGTAAAAAAGGCAAGGTGCTTGGCACGGGATTTTATAACAGTGAGGAAGTTATTGATGAACTGATTTATGACAAGGTTGGCGGATTTGTGGATAATATGCTGAATGAAAGACTGCTCAGTGTTCTTTCGACAAAAGAAAATGTAAATCTGGCAACTTTGGGATTTACAAATGAGAATGTCAAAAAGTTTCAGGCACTGCTTGCACCGATAGAGATTGCCGGTGAACGGCTTGGAACGCTGTTTATGTACAAGAGCAATAACAGCTATGAAATTGATGACATTATTTTGTGTGAATATGGAACAACTGTTGTCGGACTGGAGATGATGCGTTCCGTAAATGAGGAAAATGCTGAGGAAGTCCGCAAACAGCAGATTGTGAAATCGGCAATCAGTACGCTTTCTTCTTCAGAGCTGGAAGCGATTAAACACATTTTTAAAGAATTGGATGGGACAGAGGGCATTCTTGTTGCGAGTAAGATTGCAGACAGGGTTGGTATTACAAGGTCTGTTATAGTAAATGCATTGAGAAAATTTGAAAGCGCAGGAGTTATTGAGTCTAGATCATCGGGGATGAAGGGAACGTACATCAAAGTCATTAATGAAGTCGTTTTTGAAGAAATAAAAAAACTTGATCAAAACTAATAAAAAGGTCTGATGCGTATATAGGAATTATGATACACAAGTGTAGCGCATCAGTCCTTTTTTTATGGTAAAATCTGTCAAAATTGGAATAATAATGTAAAAAATGCTAAAAAAAACTTGTAATTTTTCATATATAATTTATAATATATCTTAGGTTTTTTATGTGATGAGTACATAGGAACGCATCGAAGAAAGGAGTATAGAATATGAATTCGGGGGCATTTGGATATGTAGATGTTTTAAAGACGGCAGCAGATGCAAGCTGGTTAAGAGAGGAAGTTCTTACCAATAACATTGCAAATGTGGATACACCAAATTATAAAAGACAGGACGTGGAATTTACAACTTATTTAAAGTCTGCGCTTGAGCAGGCAGGTACACCGGCTTCAACGCTGACACAGAAGGTGAATGAAGCTAATTTGAGCGGAATTACAACCAGGACATATACGGAAAATACAACATTGTCATACAGAATGGATGGTAATAACGTGGATTTGTCTACAGAGAATGCTGAACTGGCAGCAGAACAGATTAATTACAATGCGTTAATAGACAGCATGAATAATGAATTTACAAGAATGAAGGCAGTATTAAAATAAATAGGCGTGACAGCTTTTAGCAGAATGTTTGTTATAAATGGGAGGAATGATTAATATGTCGATGTTTACAGCTTTTAATATCAGTGCTTCTGGAATGACGGCACAGCAGTTGCGGACAGATGTGATTTCACAGAATATTGCAAATGTCAATACGACAAGAACGTCCGATGGAACACCTTATGTCAGAAAGGCAGTCGTATTTACGGAAAAGACACTGACAGCTTCAACCGCCGTGACCGGCTCAAGCTCAAACGGTTCATCTTTTGCCAGCGTGTTAAAACAGGCACACAATGGATTGTTAGGCGATGGTGTAAAGGTAACTTCTGTCTATGAAGATAATTCAACAGATATGAATATGGTATATGATCCGTCACATCCGGATGCAGATGAGAATGGATACGTAACCTATCCAAATGTAAACGTTGTACAGGAAATGACAGATTTAATTGATGCTTCCAGATCTTATGAGGCAAACATTTCTGCATTTAATGCAAGCAAAACAATGGCAAATAAAGGACTTACAATCGGAGAACAGTAAGCAGTAAATAAAACCGTAAATAGAGGAATGGAGATTTATTATGGACGTAACATCAGCAATTAACAGCCTTGGAACAGATTATGTATCAAAGGTTTCACAGGCAATGCAGGATTCGGCAACGGGAAGTACAGCAAAGACAGACAGTACATTCGATTCCATTTATAATGCAGTATCCGGACTGTTAGACAGTACTAATACCTATATTCAGCAGGCACAGCAGGCAGAAGTTGATTTTGCACTGGGAAATATGACCAATACTCATGAACTGGGTGTTTATCAGCAGAAAGCTAATATGGCATTACAGTATACGGTGGCAATTCGTGACAAGGCGCTTGAAGCGTATAAAGAAATTATGAATATGTCAATTTAATTGATGGGAGTTAATGGATAGATGGCTGAAAGAATAAAACAGATTCCAAAGAAACTGTTGGAAATCTGGAATAATTGGACAAAAAAACAAAAGACGGTAATTGTAAGTGCAGTGGCTGTGTTTTTGGTGGCGGTTGTAATTCTTGCAGTGGTTTTAAACCAGCCGAATTACCAGGTGCTTACAACCTGTAAGGATTATACTGAATTAAGTGAAGTAACGGCATTGTTAAAGAGTAACAGCTATGATTATAAGGTGGCAGACAATTCACTGATTGTTCAGGTGCCAAAAGCAAAGCTGACAGATGCTAAAATGTTAATTGCCTCTGAGAATATCCAGTCAGACGGATACAGCTTTGACGATGCAATGAACAGCAGTTTTACAACGACAGAATCGGATAAGACAAAGAAATATGCACATTATCTGGAATCAAAGCTGAAATCAGATTTGGAATCCATGGATGGAATTAAAAATGCAACAGTAAATATCCAGCTTGCAGATTCAACCAATTCCTTTTATACGGCAACCTCTGACGCATCAGTAGGTGTTACGTTAAAATTGTCAAAGACGATGGAAGATGAAAAGGCGGAAAGTATTGCGAATTTCCTTGCAACATCAGTCGGTAATACCAATACAGACAACATTACAATTTTAAGCAGTGATGGTTCAACACTGTACTCCGGTGCAAATAATTCAACGGTTTCCGGTGTCAGCTACAACAGCAAATTAAAGTATAAGGAACGTATTGAAAATACAACCAAGAATTCATTAAGACAGGGACTTCTTGCAACTGGTTTATACGATGATGCTTATATTACAATGAATCTTGTACTCGACTGGGATGCAGTCAATACGATTGCAAAGCAATATACACCGGCAGACGGACAGGAACAGGGACTTTATTCAGAGTCCTATGATGAAACATCTGTTGGAACAAACGGTGCGAGCGGCACGCCGGGTACAACATCAAATGATGATACAACCTATGAAGTGACAGACGGGACTTCTTCTACTTCAACCTATGAAGTACATAAGTATGCTTACCTGCCAAATGAACTGGTAACAACCACAACAAAAGAGCCGGGTTCTATTGTGTATGATTCATCTACGCTTCAGGTTACATTTATTAAGAACCGCATTTACAATGAGGATGAATGTAAGAAGCTTGGCTATCTTGATAACATGACATGGGATGAGTTTAAGGCACAGAATGCAGATTCCGTTGCATTAGACGTTGATAATACATGGCTGGATGCGATTTCAAGAGGTACAGGTGTTGCACAGGGCAATATCAATGTACTGGCTTATGAAACACATTACTTTGAAGATTCGGATTCACCGAGCGTATTCCAGACAGCAAGCTTCTGGATTCAGATTGCACTCGCTGTTGTTATTTTAGGACTGCTTGCATTTGTAGTAATCAGAAGTGCAAGACCATTAACAGTAGAGGAGACAGAACCGGAATTGTCAGTAGAAGAAATGCTTGCAACAACCAAAGAGAACCAGCCTGCTGTTGATGACATCGATATTCAGGAGAAGTCAGAAACGAGAAAGGCAATTGAAAAATTCGTTGATGAGAATCCGGAAGCAGTGGCATTACTGCTGCGTAACTGGTTAAATGACGGATGGGATTAATAAAAGGCAGATAAAGATATAGATGTATATTGGAATGGAGTGAGAGTATGCCAAAGGCAGCAGGGAAAGATAAAGAAATGGACGGTGTTGAAAAAGCAGCGATTCTTTTGATAGCATTAGGACCGGAAAAATCAGCACAAATCTTTAAACATTTAAAAGAAGATGAAATAGAACAGCTTACGCTGGAAATTGCAAACACCAGCAGCGTATCACCACAGACCAAGGAAATGGTACTGAATGAGTTTTACGAAGTATGTCTGGCACAGCAGTACATTGCCGAAGGCGGTATTTCTTACGCAAAGGAACTGCTCGAAAAGGCGCTTGGCGAAGACAAGGCAAAGGATGTTATCAGCAAGCTGACAGCATCATTACAGGTAAGACCGTTCGAGTTTGTCAGAAAGACAGATCCGAGCCAGCTGTTAAACTTTATTCAGGACGAGCATCCGCAGACCATCGCTTTAATTCTTTCATATCTGCCGGCTTCCATGTCTTCGATGGTAGTGTCATCACTGCCGCCGGAGAAACAGGCAGATGTAGCAAGAAGAATTGCACAGATGGACAGAACATCACCGGATGTTATCAAGCAGGTCGAAAAAGTGCTTGAAAGAAAGCTTTCTGCACTGGTCAACCAGGATTACACAATTGTCGGCGGTGTCGATGCAATCGTAGAAATCCTCAATTCGGTTGACCGTGGAACAGAAAAACATATTATGGAAACTCTCGAAGTTGAAGAACCTGAACTTGCAGATGAAATCCGTAAGAAGATGTTCGTATTTGAGGATATTCTTTCACTGGACGACAGAGCAATCCAGCGTGTATTACGAGATGTAGACAATGCCGATCTGGCACTTGCATTAAAGGGTGCAACAGAAGAAGTACAGAATGTAATCTTAAACAACCTTTCAAAACGTCTTGCTGTTATGATTCGCGAAGATATGGACTTCATGGGACCTGTCCGTATGAAAGATGTTGAAGAAGCACAGCAGAAGATTGTAAATGTAATCAGAAAGCTTGAAGATTCAGCAGAGATTGTAATTGCAAGAGGCGGAGGTGACGAGATCATTGTCTAATTTGCTAAAGGTTGGAACAACAATCAGTAAAAGTGAAAGAATCATTGATTACAATGATATTATTAAAGACAGAGTAGAAGCAGCAAGAGCGGCAAGCCGTCAGAAGGCAGATTCGGACGGATTTATCAACGGGTTAAATGCAGATGTTGTAGAACGGCTTCCGGAAGATGAAATTGATACAGAAGCAGCGGCATCGGAAGAAATGACACAGGAATCCGCTGAAGCTGCAAGAGCAGAAGCAGAAGAAATCCTTGCACAGGCAAAAGCGGAAGCAGAAGAAATTCTGGCACAGGCGCAGGCACAGGCAGGACAGATTCGTGAAGAGGCAAAGAAGGAAGGATTTAATTCGGGAACGATTGAATCAGAACGCCAGCTCACAGAAAAAAAACAGGAATTAGAACAGCAGCACGCACAGCTGGTAAAACAGCTGGAAGAAGATTATGAACAGCGCAGAAACGATATGGAACCACAGATTGTTGAAGCACTGCTGGCAGTATTTACCGAAGTGACACATACAGTTTCTGAAGACAACAAAGAAATTGTTCTGCATCTGATTAACAATGTTTTGAAGAATGTAGAGAACAGTCACAGCTACAGCATTAAGGTATCACCTGATGATTACAATTTTGTACTCAATAATCAGGGGAAAATCTATTGTGCGATGAACAATGAGGTAAATCTTGATATTGTGCAGGATATGGCGTTAAAGCAGAATGAATGTATGATAGAAACAGATTCAGGAGTTTTTAACTGCAGCCTTGATGTGGAACTGCATAATCTCATTAAACAGATTAAATTATTAAGCTGTATGTAGTAAGTTGGGGGATTTGGATTTGGCAGAATTTAATGTAGCAAAATACTATAATTTAACACAAAAATCCTACTTTGATAAGCTGGGCAAGGTTTCAAAGATTGTCGGATTGACCATTGAATCCATTGGACCGGATGCAAAACTCAATGATTTATGCGTGATTCATTCCGCAGATAATGAGTCCCATCTGTATGCAGAAGTTGTAGGATTTAAAGATTCCAGAGTGCTTTTGATGCCGTTTGATAATGTAGATGGTATCGGACCGGGCTGTATTGTGGAAAATACAGAAAAACCGTTAGCGGTAAAAGTCGGTGATGCCATATTGGGACATACACTTGACGGACTGGGCAATCCAATGAATGGTGAAGAACTGGGGCTCACAGAAGAATATTCCGTTGAGGCACAGCCGCCGGACCCGATGTCAAGGGAAATTATCAGTCAGGTGCTTCCGCTTGGTGTAAAAGCCGTTGACGGTCTGTTGACAGTCGGTAAAGGACAGCGAATCGGCATTTTTGCCGGAAGCGGTGTCGGTAAAAGTACCCTGCTTGGTATGTTTGCAAGAAATACGAAGGCGGATATTAATGTTATCGCACTGATTGGAGAGCGTGGCAGGGAAGTGCGGGAGTTCGTTGAGCGGGATTTAGGTCCTGAGGGAATGAAACGAAGTGTCCTTGTTGTGGCGACCTCTGATAAACCGGCTTTAATCCGTAATAAGGCAGCAAAAACAGCGACAGCCATTGCGGAATATTTCAGGGATCAGGGGAAAGATGTTTTACTCATGATGGATTCGCTGACCCGTTTTTCCATGGCACAAAGGGAAATCGGTCTGGCTTCCGGGGAACCTCCGGTAACAAGAGGATATCCGCCGAGTGTATACAGCGAAATGCCAAAACTTCTGGAACGGGCAGGAATGTCTGCAAAAGGTTCTATTACGGGACTGTATACCGTTCTGGTTGACGGTGATGACTTTAATGAGCCGATTACAGATACAGCGCGAAGCATACTGGATGGCCATATTATGTTATCACGAAAGCTGGGACATAAAAATCATTATCCGGCAATTGATGTTCTTCAGAGTATTTCAAGATGTATGAGTCAGATTACAACGAAGGAACATAAACAGATGGCGGGCAGATTGAAAAATGTACTGGCAACTTACAATGAAGCAGAAGATTTAATTAATATTGGTGCATACAAGAGTGGTTCTAATAAAAATATTGACTATGCGATTTCAAAGATTGATGCAGTAAATGAATTTTTGCGGCAGGCAACGGATGAAAAATTCAGTTTTGAAGAAGAACTGGCAATGCTGTCAGAGATTTTTAAGGACTACGAAGCTTAAAACCATAGAGGGATAGCAGGGCATGGCAAAATTCATTTACAGAATGCAGAATATTTTGAATATTAAGCTGCGACTGGAAACACAGGCAAAGACAGAATATGCAGAAAATGCGGCAAGACTTGCAGCTGAAGAAGAAAAAATGCATCATCTGGCGTCAAGAAGACAACAGTATGAAAATGAAGCCAAGCAGAGTGCAATGAACCGGGTAAATATTGCAAGCATAAAGCAGAGTAATGAATCGATGGCGGTCATGAAAGAACTGATGACACAGCAGGCTGTCCGTATCCGAATTGCACAGAAAAATCTTGACAGGGCAAGGGATAAGCTAAATCTTGCCATGCAGGAGCGCAAGATTTATGAAAAACTGCGCGAGAAAGCATTTGAGGAATTTAAGCAGGAGTTAAATGCACAGGAAAAGAAAGAAATTGATGAACTTGTAAGTTTTAACTACAATGATAATAATATGGAAACAGGTGAATAAATATGGCGAGGAAAAAATCAAAGGAAGAGCTTAATTTAGACAATGTAGAATTAGATGAAAACGGCGAACCTGTGGAAAGCAAAGGGAGTAAGCTTACCAGTTTTCTGGTTGGTCTGGTAGTTGTAATTATATGGCTTGTGATCTTTGCACTGTTGATTAAAATGGATGTCGGCGGTGTAGGAACGATGTTAAGACCGTACTTAAAAAATGTTCCGGTCATCAATCAGATTCTTCCTGATGCAAGCAGTGAAGAAATTGCAGATGAAACCGGTTACAAATTTAACAGTATCGCAGAGGCAGTAGAACGTATCAAAGAACTGGAAAGCCAGCTTTCCGCTTATCAGAATTCCGGGGATGCATCCGCACAGCAGATTGCTGATTTACAGGCAGAGGTTGATCGTTTAAAGGTGTTTGAAGAAAATCAGGAGTACTATGAACAGTTAAAGGATGAGTTCGACAGGGAAGTTGTCTTTACGGATAATGCGCCTGATATTTCAGAATATAAAAAATGGTATGAATCTATTGATGCGGATAATGCAGCCGCACTGTATGCAGAAGTCGTAAGACAGCTGGAACATAAACAGGAAGTACAGGATTGGGCTGCGGCATATGCAAAGATGGATGCAAAGAATGCTGCGGCAATCTTACAGGAAATGACGGGAGATACCAATCTTGTTGCAGAAATTTTAGAGTGCATGACAGCAAAACAGCGTGCAGCAATTCTTGCAGAGATGGATACAGTCTTTGCGGCAAAGATGACAAAGATTATGTATCCGTAGGAATATTAAAAACGGTATAATCTGCCATGACATATGTTGTGGCAGTTTATATAAAAAAGAATTGAAAGGAGGCGTAAAGATGATAAGCACAGCAATTAAAGGCACAGACACAGCTTCAGGCATTGATTTAACACAGCTTTCGTCAGCAGGTAAGTCCGGTGGTGCAAGTTTTCAGAAGATTATGTCAAAGTCCCTGTCTTCTAATGTCAATAATAAGGCATCGCAGAATATGGTACAGACAAAGACTGCATCAGGTATGAAAAGCACTTCCACACAGCAGAATACAAAACAGGTATCCGCACAGGACGATACAGCAGCTTCTACCGCAAAGAAAACGTCTGACAACACCCAGTCTACGTTATCTGACAACAGTGACAAGCTGACAGATGCAGGTGAAAAAATCAAAGACTTTTTAAAGGAAAAGCTGGGTGTGACAGATGAAGAATTTGAAAAGGCTATGGCTGATCTTGGGCTTTGCATGCAGGATTTACTTCAGCCGGCAAATCTTACGGATTTAGTCGTAGAACTGACCGGTGTGGAAGATGCAGTTGCAATTATTACAAATGCAGGATTGTCAGAAACCCTGACTGATGTGATTGATTATGCAAAGCAGCTGGTTTCAGATGTGCAGGCAGGACGCGAACTGACACCGGTTCCGGCAGAAGCAGTACAGACTGTGGATACAGCGCAGGCTGATACGCAGGAAAATACAGTTGCCATGGCAGCACCGGTTGCAAAGGAAATACAGCCGCAGGAAGAAGCACAGGATAATACGGCAGCTGAAAGCACAGCAGTTCTTGAAGATGTATTAAAGTCGAAGCTGACACTGGAAGGAGCAGAGAATAAGACCTCTGATTCCGGTACAGGAAAACAGGAAAATGCACAGACCCAGACAAAGGCAGAAGCGGTGAATGAAATCGCAGGAAACCTTTCGCAGAACATCCAGGATGTTTTTGCCAATGCAGTACAGGAAGCAGCACAGGTAAATCCTGTTGAGGTTGTTCGTCAGGTCGTCGATGCCGTAAAGGTAATTCAGAAAGAATCGTTACAGAGTATTGAAGTTCAGTTAAATCCTGAAAATCTCGGTAAACTTCACATTACGGTTTCAGCAAGAAACGGAGTGCTGACAGCAGAGATTGCAACACAGAACGAGCAGGTAAAACGTGCAGTGGAAAGCCAGATGAGCATGCTAAAAGAAAATCTGGAAAGTCAGGGCATCAAAGTTGATGCAGTTGAAATTACTGTACAGAGCCATGCATTTGAAGGCGGACAGAATCTTCAGGGAAACAATTCCCAGCAGGAAAAAGCCGGTAAAGAAGGAAAACGTCATCTGGATTTAAGCAGCTTAGACGAACTCTCAGATGATGAATTGTCTGAGGACGAAGCGGCAGCAAAAAATGCAGTAATGAATGAAAACAGCAGTGTAGAATACACCGCGTAAAAGAAAGGAGTGTTTCAATGATCTGGTCTAATGTAACAACTACAAACGGAACAACATCATCAACGACAGAGAGTACAACTATCAGTTCAAAGTCAACGAAGGAAAAAGATGCTAAAGAATCCAGCACACTGGACGTCAATGATTTCTTAAGCCTTCTGGTAACGGAAATGCAGTATCAGGATCCGCTTGAACCGACAGACAACTCACAGTATATTGCACAGATGGCAACGTTCTCACAGGTTGAAGCGACCAAAGAAATGTTAGATACGGCAACACGCCAGACAGCTTCAAATCTTGTAGGAAAGACCGTTATTATGACAACGGATTTGAATAAAGACGGTTATATTGCAGGAAAGGTAGATTACTGGGAAGTTATCAGCAATAAGATTTATCTTGGTATTGACGGCAAGCTTTATGACATTGACGACTTAGATACCGTTATGGATGATGACTATTATAAGAAGTGGAATAAGAATGATTCAACAACAGATACTTCGAATAAGTCCGACAGTTCATCATCAGATACATCATCTGATAAAAGTGACACAACGGGTAAGACAGAATAGTTCAAAGAAGAATTAAGGAAGTGAAGATTATGATGAACCATATCGTAACCGGAGGCTTTTCTTCTATTGAACAGGCAACCGGAAAGTTTGGGGGAAAAAGGAGTTTAACCAACAATACGGGGACAGCCGCAACATCTTCTTTTGGTGAAATACTACAGCAGAAAAAAAGTATTGAAGCAGCGGTAGATGAAACTCAGTCCACATCATTACGTTTTTCAAAGCACGCAGGGGAACGGCTCACACAAAGAGATATCCAGCTGACCAGTGAGCAGATGATGCGGTTAGAGGAAGGCACACAGCGCGCCGGAGAAAAGGGAATTAAGGAATCCCTGGTGCTGTTAGACAACATGGCATTCATTGTGAATACACAGAATAAGACAGTGATTACTGCTATGTGTCAGAATTCCGGTGAGGAAAATATCTATACAAATATTGATGGGGCAATTGTTATCTAGCTGGACCGCAAGGAAGCGATTATTCCGGAATGACAGAAGGAATAAAAATAACTGTCTTCATCATCAGATTATGGAGGGCGAAAGCTATGATGAGATCAATGTTCTCTGCTGTGTCAGGTTTAAAGGCACATCAGACAAAAATGGATGTTATCGGTAATAATATTGCCAACGTAAATACGGTAGCATTCAAATCACAGTCTGTTACATTTAGTGATGTATACTATCAGACAACACAGACCGCAACAGGACCAAATACCAAAACAGGAGCAGGCGGTACGAACCCAATGCAGATTGGTACAGGTTCTTCAGTAGCAAGTATTTCTACAGCCATTACAACACAGGGTGCTCCTGAAAGAACAGATAGCCCATACGATTTACAGATTTCAGGAGATGCATTCTTTATTGTAAATAATCAGGGTAACACTTACTTTACAAGAGCCGGAAACTTTAAGCTGGATGAAGAAGGTGCGTTAGTTACAAGCGAAGGCGCCAATGTCATGGGCTGGCAGGTGGATAAAGATGGTGTTGTACAGAAAGACCTTGTTTCTGCATTACACGTTACAAGTTCAGATTTTACATATACAGCACCGGAACGTACAACCGGCATTACAGCAAAGGGAAATGTAAAGGCTTCTGATACAGGCTTAAATTCATTTACATTTAACTTCTATGATTCATTGGGAAATTCCTACCAGGGAACAATTTCTTTACAGTACAGTGCAGATACCAGTGATGCCTCCATTGCACGTTATACTGCAACAGGCGGAAGTATTTCTATCAACGGAAAGCCGACAACCCTTACAATGGCATTAGATCCGGCAGAATTCCAGTTTAATGCAACAACGGGTGCTGCAATTACCGATGCCATGCAGGCGATGACAATTACAATTACAGATAATGACGGTACAAACAACATTGCAAATATCGGTGTCAACAACGGTGGTAACTCATCTACACTGACATTAGACGCCTCCTCTCTTACAATGTATGCAGATGATACGGATATCAACTGCAGCCGTGGTCTTGGAACGAATAAGACAGGTGCCGGTAAAGCAGTCGGTACAATGTCTTCTGTTGGTATTGACCAGTACGGAAAGATTGTTGCAAGTTATACCAACGGTGATATAAAGACAATCGGTCAGATTGCCGTTACAACATTTTCTAACCCGGCAGGTCTTGAAAAGGTTGGTGATAACCTGTATGCAGCAACTATGAATTCTGGTTTGTTTAACGGAATCGGACAGGATGTTTCCGAAACAGACGGATCAATTACATCCGGTTATCTGGAAATGTCTAACGTAGATCTTTCACAGGAATTTACCAATATGATTACCACACAGAGAGGTTATCAGGCAAATTCAAGAATTATTACAGTTTCAGATACTTTACTCGAAGAGTTAATTAACTTAAAGAGATAATTAAAAGTTCATATGGAGGAGCGTGATAGAAGGAATTTTATCACGCCTCTCCAAAACATTGGAATCATATTTGAAATGAAAATTAGTTGCAGAAATTTACAAAAAAAGTGGAAAATTTCACTATTTTGTTGCAATCATGCCATAATAGTGTTTTAATATAAATAGTCTGAGTAACAGGGGAATTGTACTCTACTAAAAGAAAAAATGGAGGTATTAGGCTTGGGAGGTGGAAAAGTGTGATTGATGTAACGCGGATTAATAATACCCGGTTTGTTCTGAATTGTGACCTGATTCAGACCGTGGAAGAAACTCCGGATACAGTGATTACCTTGACAACAGGAACGAAGTATGTTGTGAAAGAAAGCTGTGAAGAAATTAAAAAAAAGGTTTTGGAATATAAAAGAAGTATTATTAGTGTACTTAACGAAAATATGTAGAAATGGAAGGTGTTAACTGTGGATTTAGCGACACTTGTAGGACTTGTCCTTGGTTTTGTAATGATTATCTTCGGAATTGTTTCCAGTGCCAGTTTTGCGGCAATTACGGAGAGCTTTATTGATTTACCGTCAATTATTATTACTATTGGTGGTACAATTTCATGTTTGATTACGTCTTATACATTCAAAGACTTAATTACATATTTAAAGGGTGCTGGTATTGCATTTAAGGATCCGAAGCTGGATCATGGCGCAGTAATTTCGAAAATTATTGAATTATCTAATGTGGCCAGAAAAGAAGGTCTTCTTGCACTGGAAGAAGTAGCAAGTAATCTTGAAGATGAATTTATGAAAAAAGGTATTCTTCTGATTGTCGATGGTACGGAACCGGAGCTGGTAAGAGGCATTCTTGAAACAGAGCTTGCAAACATGGATGACCGTCACAGAAAAGTATCCGGATTTTTTGATTACATGGCTGCGATGGGTCCTGCATGGGGTATGATTGGTACACTGATTGGTCTTGTAAACATGCTTGCCAAGCTTGATGATATTTCAACAGTAGGACCAAACATGGCGGTAGCCTTAATTACTACTTTATACGGTTCTATTATTGCAAACTGGTTTGCAACTCCGGTTTCCAATAAATTAAAACTGATTAACAATAATGAATATCAGATGAAAGAAATCGTCATTGAAGGTCTATTATCTATTCAGGCAGGTGAAAACCCTCGTGTTATTGAAGAAAAGTTAAAGTCATTCTTAGCACCGGGCTCAAGACAGCTTCAGGGTGAAGGCGAAGGTGGAAATGCTGGAGGTGAAGCTTAATGGCAAAAAAAAGAGCAGAGGACGCACCACCGTCCTTATTGTGGAAGGATACATTCAGTGATTTAATGAATCTTTTGCTTTGCTTTTTCGTATTGTTGTTCTCTATGTCGACTGTTGATGCGGATAAATTTCAGGAACTTGCGGCTTCTTTAGCTTCTGCATTCAGTGTGCTTCCATCAGGAGGTTCAACGATTAAATCCGACGGCATCTTAGTCGGAAGCGGTGCCAGCCAGTTAAATGAGCTGAGTGATTACTATAATAATATGGGTATGAACAGTGAAGGCGATGTTGAACTGGATAAAGAGAGTAATACAGTAGATGTAGCGTATGAAAAAGTACAGGAAGAAGGGCTTGAACAGTCTGAAAAGATGGCAGATACCATACAGGCAGCATTGGATATGTCTAATGTAGATTCTTCCCAGGTTGAAATTACAACCACCAGTCAGTACGTTATGCTGAGCTTAAGCAGCGGAATTTTGTTTGATTCCGGTAAAGCGGACTTAAAGGCAGAAGCAATTTCGGTTGTAGATAAGGTTGCAGATGCTGTTAAGATTTATGATGACAATACCATTTCAATTGAAGGACATACCGATAATGTTCCGCAGAATACGGCACAGTACCCGGATAATATGGTGCTGTCAATGTACAGGGCATATTCTGTATATACATATTTTGTAGATACAAAGGGATTTAATGTCAACAGTATTTCATCAACAGGACGTGGTGAGGCTGTTCCGGTTGCTTCAAATGCGACAGCAGAAGGAAGGGCACAGAACAGACGCGTTGAGATTAAGATATATAATATGCTCAATAGTTAGTAGCAGCATAATATATAAATGATATTTAGGAGGAAGAGTAATGAAAAAGAGTATGCTGAATGTGATTACATTAGCGTTAGTACTTATTAATCTTATTTTGACAGTGTTGCTGACTTTTTCACTTGTTTCAACAAATAATAAGACCAATAATTTGATAACAAAAGTTGCTCAGATTATCGATTTGGATATTGGTGAAACAACCGTTAAAGATGACACCACTTCTGCGGGTGCAAATATCGCTGATATTGCATATGTAGATGTTAAGAATAATGACAGTACAGATATTACTGTATCATATACGGATGGCGGTAAAACGCATTATGCTGTATTAAATGTTACAGTAGGCTTTAATACAAAGGCAAAAGACTATGAAGAAAAAAAGTCCAGCCTTGAAAACAGCATGAAAGTAGTTGTCAGTCAGGTAAACACAGAAGCATTAAAGTATTCTTACAGTGAATTAAATGCAAATAAGGCAACAGTAGAAAGCAATCTGCTTAGTTATTTAAGAGATTTATTCCAGACAGATTCTATCACATCTGTCACATTGACTAAGATGGTTGTATCGTAATGATAGAAATAAGAAAATAAGACAAAGGAGGTGAGGAAGATGGGAGAGGTCTTATCCCAGGATGAGATTGATAACCTCTTGAAAGCTTTAAGCACAGGTGAGTTAGATGCTGATGAGATGAAAAACACGGATGAACGCCAGGTCAAAGATTATGATTTTGCACGTCCGGCAAAATTCTCAAAAGAACATTTAAGAACACTTGAGATTATATTTGAACATTTTGGAAGACTTTTAGCAACCAATCTTCCTGCATATCTTCGTAAATCTGTTAGTGTAGATGTGGTGAATTCGGAAGTTGTTATTTATTCAGAATTTTCCAATGCATTGTCCAATCCAGTTTTGCTTGGTGTAGTTGGAATGGATCCTTTAATGGGGAACGTTATTATGGAGATGGCATCCAATCTTGGGTTTGCAATTGTAGACAGACTCTTGGGCGGTGTTGGAAATTCTCTGGAAAAAGAAAGGGATTTTTCAGAAATTGAATTATCAATATTAGAGAGAGTATTTACAATCTGTGTGAATCTGCTTCATGAACCGTGGGAAAACGTAGTAGAGATTACACCGCGTCTGAACCGGATTGAAACGAATTCTCAGTTTGCACAGATTATATCGCCAAGTGAAACGATAGCGATTGTTACCATCAATTTAAAGATTGGTGATGTGGAAGGATTGATGAACATCTGTCTTCCATATACAACATTAGAACCGGTTATGGATAAGCTGAATACGAAGTACTGGTTCTCAACAATGAAAGAAAAAGACAGTAACTCCTATGAAGCTGCGATTGAAAATATTATTGACAATGCACTGATTCCAATGAAAGCAGTTCTTGGTACAAGTAAGATTAATGTACAAGACTTTGTAAATCTCCAGCTGGGAGATGTTATCAGACTGGATAGAAAGGTCGATGACGAATTGGAAGTTTACGTGGGCAATATTAAAAAATTCAAAGCTTTGCCGGGGTATTCAGATAATAAGTATGCAGTAAGAGTTACAGAAATTTTGAGAGAGGAGAGTGAGTAAGAATGGATGGCATGCTGTCACAAGAAGAAATTAATGCACTGCTCAATGGCATGGGCGGTGAAGATGCAGCACAGGATACAGCAGCAGATACAGCAGCAGATACAGCAGCACCACAGACGGAGGACTTTACACTTGCTGACTCAGATAAAGATGCAGTTGGTGAAATATCCAATATCAGTATGGGAACTGCAGCAACGACATTGAGTTCCTTGTTAAATCAGAAAGTAAATATTACAACACCGAAGGTTTCTGTTTCTTCATGGGATGATCTTGCAGAAAGATATGACAGACCATGTGTAATGATGCAGATTTCTTATAAAGAAGGTATTGATGGCAATAATGTGCTTATTTTAAAGGAAAACGATGTTAAGATTATTACCGACCTTATGATGGGAGGTGCGGGGGAAGTTGATGACTCCGAGCCGCTCAGCGAACTGCATTTAAGCGCAATTGGTGAGGCAATGAATCAGATGATGGGTTCTGCCGCAACATCAATGTCTTCAATGTTTAACAGAAAGATTGATATCAGTCCGCCAACAGCCAATGTGATTGAAACTTATTCTGACACAAGTATGGATACCATTCCGGACTTTTTGAAAAATAAGTTTGTATTAGTTGCATTCAGAATGCAGATTGGTGATTTGATCGATAGTGAAATTATGCAGCTCTATCCGATTGATTTTGCAAAGGAACTTTTAAAGATGTTTACAGCACCGGACGATGGTACGGTAGCACCACAGGTCGGCGGAGGAACAGCAAGTTCAGCTGCATCAGCAGAAGTACCGTCAGCAGCACAGCAGATGTCAGCACCACAGCCGGCACCTGTACCACAGCCGGCACCTGTACCACAGCAGGCACAGCCGATGGGATATGGACAGCCAATGCAGCAGATGCCGCCGATGGGATACGGACAGCCAATGGGCTATGCCCAGCCTGCCGGATACGCACCACAGCCGAATGTCAATGTACAGCCGGCAACATTCCAACCGTTCTCTGGCGATTTGAATGCAATTACACAGCAGGAAAACATTGATTTGATTAAGGATGTACCATTAGAGGTAACTGTTGAGTTGGGAAGAACGTCAAAATCAATCAAGGATATTCTTGAATTTGCACCGGGTACGATTGTAGAACTGAATAAGATTGCAGGCGAGCCGATAGACATTCTTGTGAATGGTAAAAATGTCGCAAAGGGTGAGGTTGTTGTTATCGAGGAAAGCTTCGGTGTACGTATTACGGAGATTATTAAAGACAGATAAAAACAGATGTTTATAAAATCGACATAAAATTTAAAAAAATAGTATGCAATTTTATGGTGATGATGTATAATAAACATGTTAAAAAGTAAATATCATTATAGTTAGATAGGAGATTATTTATGGCAAAGAATATTTTAATTTGCGATGATGCCGCATTTATGAGAATGATGATCAAAGATATTCTTACAAAGAATGGATATAATATTGTAGGGGAAGCAGAGAATGGTGCTAAAGCAGTGGAAAAGTATGCTGAATTGAAGCCGGATCTTGTTTTAATGGATATTACTATGCCGGAAATGGATGGTATTGAAGCTTTAAAGAAAATTAAAGCGGCAGATGCAAACGCTTCCATTATCATGTGTTCAGCAATGGGTCAGCAGGCAATGGTTATCGAATCCATTCAGTCAGGTGCTAAAGACTTTATTGTAAAGCCTTTCCAGGCAGACCGTGTTCTTGAAGCTGTTCAGAAAGTTGTAGGATAATGCAACAGTTATTGATTGGTAGCACGCTGGAATCATTGGCACAGCTGGTTACATTAATTGTAATTTTTGCTTTGGTGCTTGCTATTACATATTTTGCTACCAGATGGGTTGGGGGTATTCAGAAAGAAAAGATGATTGGCAGCAATGTCAAAGTTTTGGAAACAATGCGTATCTCTAACTCAAAGTATATTCAGATTCTGAAGATAGGTAATAAGTGTTTTGCAATTGCAGTTTGTAAAGACACTGTTACCTATTTATGTGAAGTAAATGAAGAAGAGCTGATATACAGGGAAAATTCAACGGGAGGAATTCACGTTGATAATTTCAAGGCAATATTAGATAAGTATAAAAAGGACAAGCCAGAGGATTAGGCAGGATAAGGCATTATGTTACGATTTTTAAAGAAACACGGGAAAAAATTTGTCAGAGCAGGACTGCTGATAGCAATTGTAGTTGCTGCCAGCACTATGATGACGAGTTCAGTTCCGGCGGCAGAGGACAACACTAATAAGCTGATTAGTGTGGGAATCTCGGCAGGTGATGGTTCAGATATGGCGAGTGTATTACAGATGTTACTGGTGTTGACAGTAATAGCACTGGCACCGTCAATTCTAATTATGCTGACATCATTTACAAGAATAGTTATCGTATTACATTTTACCAGAACTGCGTTAGGAACGCAGACAATCCCGCCAAATCAGATTATTGTGGGCTTGTCTTTATTTTTAACTCTTTTTGTAATGTCGCCGACATTTAACGAAGTTTATCAAAGTGCAGTTGTACCGCTTTCCAACAATGAAATTTCCATGCAGGAAGCCTATGAAACCGGAATTAAACCGCTTCGTACATTTATGCTAAAGCAGACCTCAAACAAGGATTTAGATACATTTTTGAAAATCAAAGGATTTGAGGCCGGTTCTATTGCTTCAGAGGATGATATTCCTACGGAAATACTGATTCCTGCGTTTATTATCAGTGAGTTGAGAATAGCATTTATCATAGGATTTTTGATATATCTTCCGTTCATTGTGATTGATATGGTTGTGTCTTCAACCCTGATGTCCATGGGTATGATGATGCTGCCACCAACGACAATATCAATGCCGTTTAAGATTTTATTATTTGTAATGGCAGATGGATGGAGTTTAATTATCGGCAATCTTATGACAACATTTAAGTAGCAATTCAGTTGGTTTTATGTAAGATTCCCCGCTTTTATAGTCTGGGGAATATCTTACTTTATAGGCAGATATTCTGCTTTGAAATCTAAAAATGGGAGGAAGACTTGTATGGATGCAGGCGATATTATTTCGATTGGAAGACAGACGGTCTGGATTATTATAAAGACATCGGTTCCAATTCTTCTGGTGTCAATGATTGTAGGTCTGATCATCAGTCTTTTGCAGACATTGACGTCAATACAGGAACAGACACTTACATTCGTCCCGAAACTGCTGGCAATTATGCTTGCACTGATGATTATGGGACCGTGGCTGCTGAATGAAATCGTTTCTTATATGAATATTTTATGGGGCAGTTTTGCCCAGTATATTAGCTGATTAAGGAGTTACAGATGATGGATTTCGAGGTTGCGTTAGATCAATTTGAAATTTTTATATTGATATTAATGCGGATGGCTTCTTTTGTCTATACGGCTCCTTTTTTTAATACATCGGGGACACCGCAGAAAACAAAAGTCGGCTTCTCGGTATTTTTATCTATTTTGGTTTACAGCTTACAGGGCAGTGATGTTTCTGTGTCATACAACGGGGTAATCGGATATGCGGCATTGGTGCTTGAAGAAGTGGCAGTAGGGCTTCTGCTGGGAGCGGTTACATCATTTTGCACACAGATTATTCTGTTTTCCGGTAAGATTATTGATATGGATACAGGTATTTCCATGGCACAGATTTATGATCCGACGACACGTATGCAGGTCGGTATCATGGGGAATTTTTATTACTACCTTGTCATGCTTCTGTTGATTGTAAGTGGACTGCATCGGTATCTGGTAGCGGCAATTGTGGAAACTTATAATGCAATTCCGGTAGGTGGCGTAAAGTTTTCCTCTACGATTTATACGGATATTTTGAAATTCGTCAGTGAATATTTCGTGATTGGATTTCGTATTGCGCTTCCGGTATTTGCGGTCATGCTGCTGGTAAACTGTATTCTTGCCATTATGGCGAAGGTTTCACCGCAAATGAATATGTTTGTAGTCGGTATCCAGTTAAAATTATTTGTAGGACTTTTGGTGATTTATTTTACAATTTCCATGCTGCCTGCGGTATCCGGCTACATATTGGAAGAAATAGAAACCATATTTGCAGCACTGGTAAGAGGAATGAGTTAGTGACATGATGGAATTGGAGAATTTGGTATTGGCATACAATCTCCAGTTTTTTGCAAAAGACGGTCCGGGTGGTGAAAAAACAGAACCGGCGACCAGCAAGAAACTGGATGATGTCAGAAAAGAAGGACAGGTAGCGAAAAGCAAGGAACTGATTTCAGCAGTATCTCTGCTTGCACTATTTGTATTGATTAAAGTTTACATTGGGATAGTAGGTGAAAAATTACTGAAAGTATTTCAGGATTTTTACAATACATTTGATAAAATTATATCAAGCAGTGCCACAGGGCTTCCGATGAATCTTTCACTGGAGGCAGTCAAACAGATGCTGATATCAATAGTGCTGATTGCGGCCCCGTTTTTGATTGTGGCAGTTATCATTGCATTTTTATTAAATGTTTTACAGCAGAAATGGATGGTAACGGCAAAGCCGTTACAGCCGAAAGCCAGTAAAATCAGTCCGTTAAGCGGATTTAAGCGGATTTTTTCGGTAAAACAGCTGGTGGAACTGCTAAAGGCTATTGCGATGATGGCGGTTATCGGCATAGTAGCTTATCAGACGATTAAAGATAAACTGCCGTTGATACTGACATTTTACAACATTCCGTTATATACGGCGATTGCGGCAGTCGGGAATATTCTGGTTGACATGGGAATTAGAGTAAGTGCCGTCTTTTTGATCATCGGCTTTGCTGATTTAATTTTCCAGCGGCATAAGTTTAAAACAGACAATATGATGACCAAACAGGAAGTTAAAGATGAATTTAAGAATTCCGAAGGTGATCCGCAGGTAAAAGGTCAGGTCAAGCGGCGTATGATGGAAATTTCAAGACGAAGAATGATGGAAGCACTGCCGGAGGCAGATGTTGTCATTACCAACCCGACACATTTTGCGGTTGCGCTAAAATATGAACCGAACTCGGGCAAAGCACCGGTGGTTATTGCAAAAGGTGCGGATTATCTGGCCTTCCAGATTAAGGATAAGGCAAAAGAATACCATATTGAAATTGTGGAAAATAAACCGCTTGCGAGAATCCTTTATCACAATGTCGATATTGGCATGGAGATTCCACCGGAATTATATCAGGTTGTAGCGGAAATTCTTGCGAGAGTCCTGCAGCCGGGTAAACAAAAAACGATGCTGTTATAAAATGGTATGGGGATCAGATAGAAAAAAAGACAAAATGTTACAAATATTTGAAATGTAAAAAGAAAAATGATAGAATAAATACATATGTGACATTTGAAAAAATATTAAAATAGACGAAAGGAGAATGGAATAATGAGCGTAAAGAAGAATGACTTATTCATGGGTTTGTATCTGCTTGCAGCAGTTATATTCTTCATTATTTCTATTCCTTCATGGTTGTTGGATATTATGCTTGCTATCAATATCGGAATAGCACTGATTATTTTATTTAATACATTATATGCAAAAGAGGTTCTGGATATGGCGGCATATCCGACCATGCTGCTCTTTACGACATTGTTTCGTATTTCGTTAAATGTATCTTCAACAAAACTGATTTTAAAAAATGGTGATGCCGGACATGTTGTTGAAACATTCGGAGAATTTGTGGGCGGCGGTAATTTGATTATTGGTGTTATTATCTTTGTCATCATCATTATTATCCAGTTTATTGTTATCAATAAAGGTACAGAACGAGTTTCAGAAGTAACGGCGCGATTCACACTGGATGCGATGGCAGGTAAACAGATGGCAATCGACTCCGATCTGAATACAGGTGCCATTACGGATAAGGAAGCGGCACTCAGAAGAAAGAAGTTACAGCAGGAAAACAGCTTCTTTGGTTCTATGGATGGTGCGACAAAGTTCGTAAAAGGTGATGCAACGGCAGGTTTAATTATTACCGGTATCAACATTATCGGTGGTATTGCCATGGGTATGCTCTATGGCGGAATGACAATTAATGAGGCATTGTCAAAGTATACCATTCTTACTATCGGTGATGGCCTGTCCAGCCAGATTCCGTCACTGCTCATTTCTCTTGCAACCGGTATTCTTGTAACGAAGGCTTCCAGCGAGGGTGAGCTTGGTGATGAGATGGTAGGACAGCTGTTCTCCATGGACAGGGTTTTGCTGATGGTTGGTGCGGCAATGGCATTTTTAGGAGCATTTACACCACTGCCGTGGTATGTCTTCATTCCGATTGGCGTGGCACTGATTATATACAGCCGTAAAGTGGGGGCAGATGCAGGTGCTGCCAAGATAGAAGAAGAGGTTGAACAGGAAGAAACAGAAGCACAGGAAATCCGTAAACCGGAAAATGTAGTATCACTGCTTAATGTAGACCCAATCGAACTGGAATTTGGTTATGGTATTATTCCGCTTGCAGATGTGAATCAGGGTGGTGACCTGCTTGACCGTGTCGTTATGATTCGTCGTCAGGTAGCCTTGGAGCTGGGTGCGGTTGTGCCGATTATCAGACTGCGTGATAATATCCAGTTAAATCCGAACCAGTATGTTATTAAGATTAAGGGAATCCAGGTCAGCGAAGGAGAAATTTTATTTGACCATTATATGGCGATGAATCCGGGATATGTCGAAGAAGAAATTACCGGTATTCCGACCTTTGAACCGTCTTTCCATCTTCCGGCAATCTGGATTACGGAAAGTCAGAGAGAACGTGCGGAATCCTTAGGCTATACGGTTGTTGATCCGCCGTCTATTATTGCAACGCATCTGACGGAAGTGATTAAGCAGCATCTTTCAGAACTGCTTACAAGACAGGATGTTCAGAATCTTATTAATAATATTAAAGACAATAATACAGCATTAATGGATGAACTTGTACCGAAGCTGATGAGTATCGGTGAAATCCAGAAAGTATTACAGAATCTTCTCTCAGAGGGAATTTCAATCCGCGACCTTGTTACAATTTTTGAAACCCTTGCTGATCATGCAGCAGTTACAAGAGATACGGATATTCTGACAGAATATGTCAGACAGAGTCTGAAACGTGCAATTTCAGGCAAATATTTCCCTGTTGATGAGGTAACAAGTGTTGTTACATTAGACCCGGCAGTGGAACAGGAGATTATGGGTGCTGTAAAGAATACAGAACAGGGGTCTTACCTGACGCTTGATCCGGAACGGACGAAAAAAATCATGCAGTCTTTGGGCGAACAGTTAAAGAAGCTTGAAGATATGGGAAAAAATCCAATTGTGATTACTTCGCCGATTGTCAGAATGTATTTTAAGAAGCTGGCAATGGATTATTATAAGGATATTATTGTAATTTCTTACAATGAAGTAGAATCAAATATTGAATTACAATCAGTTGGGATGGTGACAGCATAAATGATAGTAAAGAAATTTCAGGCACCGACGGAAACAGAAGCAGTATTAAAGGCTAGAGATGAACTGGGCAGTTCAGCCGTCGTATTAAATGTAAAAACATTGAAACAGCGTGGAATTTTCAGGCTGTTTCGGAAAGATATGGTAGAAATTACGGCTGCACAGGAAGAAAACGAAGGTGCAGGTGAAAAAAGCAGGACTTCTTTTGATGAAATTGCAGGGGATGTCCTTGCAGATACAGACATGCCGGCACAGGAAGGTCCGGCAGCGGCATATACACCGTCAGGTTACGCACCGCGCGTGTCAATGCCGGTAAGAAGCCCGCGCCCGGCAGGGGCCTATCAGCCGTCCTCACAGGTGTCGGCAGCAGATACTGCGGCAATTGAGCAGAAGTTAGATTCTCTCCAGCAGCTTTTAAAGAACCGCATGGATTATGACTATACGGTATCGAAAGAAAGAACGGCAGACCGGGCAGCGCAGGATGTTCAGAACAGCTATGAATTGAATGGTGCAGATGAAGGCAGACGTGTGGTGCAGGAACGTGAAAATACCAATTACAGATTTTTGCAGCTTATATATAAGAAGATGCTTGAAAATGATGTGAATGAAAAATGTGCAGACAGCATTATCGGTGATATTGAAAATTCTTTAAAAAAGGAATCCAATATTGACAGCATTCTGGCAGCAGTATATCAGAAAGTGATTTTAAAACTGGGTGAACCCCATATTATTACATTACAGGAAGATAAGCCAAAGGTTGCCTTTTTTATCGGTCCGACAGGTGTCGGAAAGACAACGACGATTGCAAAGATTGCTTCCAAATTTAAACTGGAAGAACATGCAAGGGTTGCATTTATTACATCAGATACTTATAGAATTGCAGCGGTTGAACAGCTCAATACCTATGCTTCTATTATATCCTGTCCGGTAAGTGTCGTTTATTCGGCAGACGAACTGGAACATTGTCTGGAAGAGTATAAGGATTATGACCTGATTCTGGTAGATACAGCAGGAAGATCCCATAAGGCTGAAGGGCAGATGGATGAGCTGATGGAACTGATTGAAAGAACCAGACAAAAAAGCGATGAATTTGATGTGGATATTTATCTGACATTAAGTGTTACAACCAAAAGTAAGGACCTTGTCAGCATTGTAGAGCGCTATCAGGATATTAAAGACTGGTCGGTTATTTTTACAAAACTGGATGAGACCTGTTCGCTTGGCAATATTCTCAATATCAGAATGATAACAGATGCACCGTTGTCATATACGACACTGGGACAAAATGTGCCGAATGATATTGAAGTGATTGATAAGCAGGCGTTGGCAAAACAACTTCTGGGAGGAGCTGAATAATGGATCAGGCAGAAAATTTAAGGAAAATCATGCAGCAAAAGGAAGAACAGGCAAAAGAAGCAGCACGTGTGATTGCAGTTACCAGTGGAAAGGGAGGCGTTGGAAAATCCAGTGTGTCCGTTAATCTGGCGATTCAGTTTGCACGAATGGGAAAAAGTGTTGTAATTTTAGATGCCGATTTTGGTCTTGCCAATGTAGAAGTTATGTTTGGTGTGATTCCGAAATATAATCTGAGTGATTTGCTGTATAACGGGCGGGAATTGAAAGAGATCATCTGTGAGGGACCGGAGGGAATCCAGTTTATTTCCGGCGGTTCGGGAATTGCCAATCTTGCAAATTTTGACAAAGAGCAGGTGAAACGGCTGATTAATAAAATGACGGAACTTGAAAAAATAGCAGATATTGTTATTATTGATACAGGCGCCGGTATTAACCCAAGCGTTATGGAATTCCTGATTTCCAGTCCTGAAACGATTCTGGTAACAACACCGGAACCGACTTCTGTAACAGACTCTTATGCGCTGCTAAAGGCTCTGAGCATGACAGAAGGGTTCCAGGGGAAAAATACAACCGTTAAAATGATTGCAAACAGGGTGTCTGATGCAGGTGAAGGAAAGAATCTGTATGAAAAGCTGAGTATGGTTGTTTCTAAATTTTTGAATATTAATATTGAATTTCTCGGTGTTATTCCGCAGGACAGTTACATTACAAAGGCAATTATGAAACAGAAGCCGGTTTCCATTATGTATCCGAATGCGGCGGCTTCAAAGCAGTTTGAAGCGATTGCAAAGAAATTGTCCGGCACACAGCAGGATGTTCCGGATTCAAGAAGAGGGATCAGGGGATATTTTAAGAACTTTTTTGCAAAAAAGAATGTGTAAAAGGAGTTGATAAATATGTCGAAAAAAATATTAATTATTGATGACTCTGCACTCATGAGAAGAGTAATATCTGATATAATTAAGTCAGGCAATGAGTACGAGGTTGCGGCAATTGCAAAAGACGGCCTGGAGGGATACGAATATATCCGCCAGAATCCGACACTTTACAGTGCAGTTATTCTTGATATTAATATGCCAAAGATGAATGGATTACAACTCCTGCAGAAGCTTCAGCGTGAGCATATTGAGCAGACCGTTATTGTTGTCAGTACGGTGGCGAAAGAGGGCGCACGGGAAACAATTCAGGCATTGGAATACGGGGCATTCGATTTCGTTACAAAACCGGAAAATTATCTGGAAACGAAAAGCGAAAGCTTTAGAAAACGTATTCATGAGATGCTTAATGTTGCGACCAGCACTAAAAAGACACTTGAAAGAGTCAGTGCTTCTTCCGTATCCAGAGCCGTACCGTCAGGAAGCAGCCGGTTTACACCGGGGAAAACGCAGGATGAAGCTGCAAGAGAACAGCGCCGCATGGCGGGCGCAGAAGCTTTAAAGGCAATCCGTGCCAGAACCGGGACAGCACAAAGTGCGGCACCGGCTAAAAAAGTAGATGGGAAGTTATATAAGGATGTGAAAACGAATTGTAAAAAGGTCGTGGCACTTGCCTGTTCAACAGGCGGACCAAAGTCCTTGCAACAGGTCATCCCGATGCTCCCTAGAAATCTGGATGCAGGTGTTGTGCTGGTACAGCATATGCCGGCAGGTTTTACAGCCTCGCTTGCACAACGGCTGGATGAGATGAGTGACATACAGGTAAAGGAGGCAGAAGACGGAGATATTATCCGCAGAGGGCATGTCTATATTGCGCCGGGCGGAAAACATTTAAGAATTGTAAAAAATGGTTCAGGACATAAGATACAGTTAAGTGATGAACCGGCAATTGAAGGATTAAGACCTTGTGCCAACATTATGTATGAATCATTAGAACGGTGTGATTACGATGAAATCACCTGTGTAGTGCTTACCGGTATGGGAGCAGATGGAACCAAAGGAATCAAGGGCCTTTCAGACAGACATAAAAAGATTTATGTCATCGCGCAGGATGAAGACACCAGTGTGGTGTATGGAATGCCAAAGGCCATCGCTCAGACGGGACTGGTTAATGAGGTAGTACCGCTTAACCGTGTCGCTGAAGTAATTACGAAGAACGTGGGGGTATCATAAGATGGATGTTAGCCAGTATTTAGAGATTTTTCTTGATGAATCAAATGAACATTTACAGACACTGAGTGACCAGTTAATTATTCTGGAAAAAGAACCGGATAATAGTGATACGATTAATGAAATATTCCGTGCAGCCCATTCTTTAAAAGGTATGGCCGGCACAATGGGATATAAGAGAATGCAGAATCTGACACATGATATGGAAAATGTATTTTCCGAAGTCAGAAACGGCAATATGGAAGTGAATTCAAATCTTGTGGATGTATTATTCCAGTGTCTGGATGCACTGGAAACCTATGTGGACAACATCAGGGAAACACAGGACGAAGGAACAGATGATAATGAACCGATTATCAAAGCCCTGAATGCGTTTATCGCATCAGAAGGTAAAGGAAATGCAGCACCGGCGGCAAAGAAGGAAGAAGCACCGGCAGCAACAGCCTCAGCTGCACCGGCAGATGATAAGGATATGCCGCTTGCAGATTTTGAAAAGAATGCAGTTAACGAAGCGTTAAAAAAGAATCTTCATGTATACAAGATTAAGGTCAGCGTAGATGAGAATTGTATTTTAAAGGCTGCCAGAGCGTTTCTTGTATTTAAAAATCTTGAAGGACATGGTGATATCATTAAATCAGAACCGTCTGTACAGGATATTGAAGATGAGAAGTTTGACTTTGATTTCAGCATTATTGTTGTAACAGAAGAAAAATATGATAATATCATTGCATTAATTAAGAATGTATCTGAAATCAAGGATGCGGCAGGTCAGGAAATTACGCAGCCTTTCCCTGAGGAACAGACAGAAGAAGCAAAAGAGGAAAAGAAGGAAACATCAGCAGTATCACAGACTGCAAAACCGGCAGCTGCAAAACCGGCTGCAAAGAAGCCTGCTTCTACAGGCAAGACATCCGGTTCAGTCAGCCATACAGTACGAGTAGATATTGAAAAGCTTGATGTTTTAATGAACCTTGTCAGTGAATTAATTATTGCAAAGAACGGTCTTGTATCTGCAAGTCATGTTGAAGGTGATGAAGCAGCTGCACTGAACCAGAGTTTCACAGAACAGATTGAATATCTTGAAAGAGTAACAACGAACCTTCATGAATCCGTTATGAAGGTGCGTATGATGCCAATTGAAAGTGTATTCAGCAGATTCCCACGAATGATTCGTGATCTGAACAAGAAGCTTGGCAAGAAGATGGAGTTATATATGTCAGGTGAAGATACAGAGCTTGACAGAACGGTTATCGATGAAATCGGTGACCCGATTATGCACTTATTAAGAAATTCTGCTGACCACGGTCTTGAAAGCGCTGAAATCAGAAAAGAACGCGGTAAGAGCGAGGTGGGCTCTATTTTCCTTGATGCGTTCCAGGAAGGTAACAATGTTGTTATCGAAGTCCGTGATGACGGTAATGGTATTGATACAGAAAAGGTAAAAGCAAAGGCAGTTGAAAAAGGTACAATTACACAGGAACAGGCTGATGTCATGACAGATAAAGAAGCAATCGATTTATTATTCAGACCAAGCTTTTCAACTGCTGAAAAGGTAACAGATGTATCCGGCCGTGGTGTTGGACTTGACGTTGTAAAATCAAAGATTGAAGCCCTGGGTGGTGATGTTGAAGTTAAGACAAAGTACGGTGAAGGAAGTACATTCAGTATCCGTCTTCCATTAACACTTGCCATTATTCAGGCATTGATGGTTAAGCTCGGAGATGAAAAGTATGCGATTTCACTTGGTTCTATTGAAACCATCGAAGATATTCCTGTAAGTGATATCAAGTATGTACATGCCAAAGAAGTGATTCATTTAAGAGGTAACGTTATTCCGTTAATCCGTTTAAGAGATTTACTGGATGTTCCGGGAGAACCGGAAGAATCAGAAAATATTACAGTCGTTGTCGTAAGAAAAGGCGATAAGCAGGCGGGACTTGTAGTAGACAGTCTGATTGGCCAGATGGAAATCGTTATTAAATCACTTGGTAAGTATATCCGTATCAATAAGATGATTAGTGGCGCAACAATCTTAGGAGATGGTTCTGTAGCCCTGATTATTGATGCAAATACGCTTGTATAGGGGAAGATGCTACAGAAAGGATGGGTATAAATATGGAACAGGTAAAAGCAATTACAACAGAGCAGGAAACAGAAACTGCCGTTCAGTATATCGTGGTAAGAATTGGCAACGAACAGTATGGTATCAATATTAAATATATTGATAATATTGTCAGAAACCAAAAGATTACCCGCGTGCCAAAGACACAGACATATTATAAAGGTGTCATCAATCTGCGCGGTGAAATTATTCCGGTTATGAGCATCCGCTTAAAACTGGGACTTGAAGACGATGAATTTACAGATAAGACCAGAATCATCATTGTAAAAATCGAAGGTGCTACCATTGGTGTTATTGTAGATCAGGTAAGAGAGGTTGTAACACTGGATGATGACAATACAGAAAAAATCACAAGAACCTCAAGAGATGATGCAGCATCAGGTTATATCAGCAGCATCGGAAAGAGCAAGGGTGAACTGATTTCTTTATTAGATATTGTCGGTCTGATCGTAGAGAACTAAAGAAAGCGGTGGGAATATGGCAAAAATAAGTCTTGACGGATTGGACGCCATGCAATATGACGTTTTAAAGGAAATAGGAAATATTGGTGCAGGAAATGCAACAACAGCATTATCAAAGATGTTAAGCATCAAGATGGATATGTCTGTTCCGAATGTTGCATTACTGCCTTTTCAGGATATTTCTTCCGTGATTGGATCAGAAGATCAGACAGTAGTTGGAATCTTACTGGGTATTGAGGGTGACATTGATGGGATGATGATGTTCTTATTTGATATGAAATCAGCACACCATCTTGTAAATTCATTAATGATGAGAGATGTTACAACCGATGAAGATTTAGGCGCGGAAAGCTTTACGGAAATAGAAATGTCAGCATTAAATGAAATTGGAAATATTGTTTCCGGTTCTTATTTAAATGCACTTTCCTCCCTGACAAATTTAAAGATGATATGTACAGTACCGTCACTGACCGTAGATATGGTAGGCGCACTGCTGAGTGTGCCGGCAGCCGAGTTTGGTAAATATGGCGATAAGCTGCTTATGATTCAGTCAGAATTTGGCGAGATGGATTTTGTTACAGGATACTTCCTGTTAATCCCTGAACTTGATTCTTATGACAAAATTTTGGCATCACTTGGTATGTAAGACTTAAAATTTTTTTCAGCTTGCGGGAGAAATTTGTCCCGCAGGCTGTGTTTCTTGAAACTGTAAAGATTAGAAAAAAGAATGGACAGTTGTATATGGGGAATATGATAAAAGTTGGCATGGCGGATCTGAAAGTCTGTAAATGTCCAGATGCGCTTACAACATTAGGTCTTGGTTCCTGTGTGGGCGTTGCATTATACGATCCGGTGACAAAGGTAAGTGGATTGCTGCATTGTATGCTTCCAGACAGTACACAGATTAGAAATAATTCAAATGTTGCAAAATTTGCAGATACAGGAATTGATGAATTAATTCGACAGATGGAAAACCTCGGGGCTTCAAAAAGCCGCCTGGTCGCAAAAATGGCGGGTGGTGCACAGATGTTTGCCATGGCATCGCAGAATGAATCACTGCGGGTAGGTGAACGGAATGCAGCAGCAGCCAGAGCTAAATTAAAAGAATATAGAATCCGTCTTCTCGCAGAAGACTGTGGTTTAAATTATGGACGAACTGTAGAGTTTTACTCAGAGACAGGGGATTATGTTATAAAGTCGGTAGGTAAGCCTCAAAAGACAATTTAATAACAAACAGCAAAAAAGAAAAATAGATTGGGAGGGAATATGCGTAAGTTTAGAAATATTCCTGCGTTGGTTACATTGCTTGCAGGTTTTGTCAGTAGTGTGGTTATGATTATACAAAAGTATTCGCTGGTACATTTTCTGTGGGTATTGGTCGCAGTTATGGCAGGGTTTTATATGGCAGGGCTTCTTTTGAGAGTAATATTAAATAAGGCATTTAAGGATTTAGAAACAGAAGAAGAAAAACCGTCAGAGGATGAAGGTACAGCAGGAGAAGGCGAAGGCACGCCGGAACAGACAGAAGAAGAACAGCAGGAAGAAAAGTAATTTTCCGAAGTAGTTTAATCAAATGATGGGCTGGGGGCGGCAGTAATGGACGAAGTAGGTAGAAATAAACTGTGGCAGGAATATATGCAGACAGGAAAGAGTGAAATCCGGGAACAGCTTATTGCAGAATATGCGCAATTGGTCAAGCTTGTCGCCGGACGACTCAGTATGTATCTGGGCTATAATGTAGAATATGATGATTTGGTAGGCTATGGCATTTTTGGATTAATCGATGCCATAGATAAATTTGATTACAGCAAAAATGTAAAGTTTGAAAGTTATGCTAGTCTTAGAATCCGTGGCGCAATACTGGACCAGATTCGTAAAATGGACTGGCTTCCGCGGTCAATCCGTCAGAAGCAGAAAAAAATAGATGCGGCGATGTCTAAAATTGAAACAGAAAAAGGGCATGTGGCAACCGATGAGGAAATCGCCGAAGAATTAGAAATAACAGTAGACGAATTAAACAGCTGGCAGGGGCAGACCAAAGCCTCTAACCTGATTTCATTGGATGAATATACGGAAACGGGCAGTGAGGCAAAGATAGAGTCAGTAACAAATACGCACTTTGACCAGCCGGAAGAAGTGCTGGAAAAAGAAGAATTGAAAATAAAATTAACAGAAGCAATCAATTCCTTAACAGAAAAAGAAAGAAATGTTATTACATTGTATTATTATGAGGAAATGACATTAAAAGAAATTAGTCTTGTATTAAATGTTTCAGAATCAAGGGTTTCCCAGCTGCATACCAAAGCACTTGGCAGAATGCGTAAAACACTGGGTGAGTATCTGGACATTATATTATAAAGGAACTGCATCAGCCCGGATTTATAATTTAGAAGTGTTGTGCAGGTGTAAATACATCAGATGGGAGAAAGCATATGGTAGAGTGTATTGGCGGGTATTTTCAATTTTCAGTAAAAGCGGACGGGTTGTATTTTACAGTATATCCTCCGAAAAGCGGCGAACAGCCGGCAACAGTGGCAGATGCATTATATTATCTGGATAAAAAGAAAATTATGGATTGTGACACCGTAAAGATGAAAGAAGCTTTTTCAAAAGCGAAAGAAGCACCGTTTACGGTAAAGGTTTCAGATGCAGGAGCGTTGGAGAGCCGGGAGTTCGGCATATATACCATGAGTTCGGATTTAATGGAGATGGAAGCTGTATTTTATCCGCCGTTTGAAGGTGCGGGAATGCTGGATGAAGATGAAATTATCAAAGATATCCAGCATCTGGGCGTGAAAAACGGAATTAAAACAGACGTTGTCAAAGATTTTCTGGCACACCGCCGTTACGGACACCGTTATGTGATTGCGGTGGGAACGGCAGCGACAGAGGGCAGTGACGGTTATATTGAATATAAATTCAATACAGAATTAAAACCGACACCAAAGATGAACGATGATGGTACAGTTGATTTCCATACACTTGAAAATGTGAATCACATCAGAAAGGGTGAGGTTGTTGCCGTGCTTCATCCGGAAGACCGCGGTACACCGGGAGAAGATCTGCTTGGAAGAAAGGTCATGCCGAAAAAGGTAAAACACGTGATTTTCCGCCATGGACGGGATCTGACGGTTTCGGAAGACGGATTACAGCTGATTAGCAGTGTCAGCGGTCATGTAACCCTGGAAAATGACAAAGTATTTGTATCCAATGTACTGGAAATCGTTGATGTAGATAATTCTACCGGTGATATTGATTACCAGGGGAATGTTAATATTAAAGGCAATGTCCTTGCGGGATTCAGTGTAAAAGCGACCGGCGATATTGCAGTAAGTGGTATCGTGGAAGGTGCAACAATTGTCGCAGGCGGCAATATCACCTTCAACCGTGGTGTGCAGGGGATGAACCGTGCAGTCATTAAAGCAGGCGGCAATATCGTTACGAAATTCCTTGAATCTGTAGAACAGGTAGAAGCAGGCGGCAGTATTGAAACAGATTCTATTTTACATAGTAAGGTCAATGCAAAAGGCAGCATTAAGGCGGCAGGCAAAAAAGGACTGATTATCGGTGGGGAAGTCCGTTCCATGACACTGGTTGAAGCAAAAGTGATTGGCAATGAACTTGGTACGGCAACGGTTATCGGTGTCGGTGTTGACCCGGCAGCCAAAAGACGTCTGGACGAATTGCAAAAGAGTCTTCAGACAATGGGTGCAAATAAAATACAGTTGAATCAGATTATAACAGCATTGCGTAAAAAGCAGGATTTAGAAGGTGAACTTTCACAGGATAAAAAAGAAATGCTGCAAAAAACTATGAAAAATATGCTGATAATTGATAAGGAACTGGCAGAACAGAAGAAAGAATTTGAAGATTTACAGTCGGTTGTTTCAGAAGACAGCAATGCCAGAATTAAAGTATACGGAACAGCGTATGCAGGAACGAAGCTTGTATTTGGTGATCAGTTTATGTTTATCAAAGAAAAGTATGACCATTGTCAGTTTATCAAAGAGCGGGCAGACATTAAGAGCGCTTTATTATAAAAGCAGAATGGGAGCGGAAAATGATTGTAAGGCCGGTAGATTTTGCAGTAGTACAGCAGATGAATGAAGTTTCACATATTAAACAGGAAGAAAACCAGAGGCCTGTTGTGGAACAGCAGACGATAACGACACAGGTTCAAAAAGAAACAGATACAAAAGCAGAACAGGTTCAGCATAAAGAGAATGCCGATAACCACCAGAAAAAGTATGATGCCAAGGATAAGAGCCAGAATGAATATCCGGATGGACACCATCAGGGTAAAAAGGGTTCTAAAGACGGAAAGTTCTTTATAAAGGGACAGGAAATCGTAGACATCGATATCAAAATTTGAAAAGACACGGAAAAGAGGAACATATGGTAATACTGGAAGTCATTTTGGCTGTCTGCGGAATTTTGTGTATTGCTGCAAGCTTTCTGCTTACAGAAGATGAACAAAAAACTTCAGAGCAGGCAAAACAACCGGAAAAGACAGTGTTGTCCGACGGACAGAAAGAGGAAATCCGCCGTCAGGTCAATGAACTGGTGACAGAAGAACTCAATGCAATTAATGAACGCACGGAAGCATCTCTTGATAAAATTTCCAATACAAAAATTTTGGAAATGAACGATTATGCAGATACGGTGATGGGTGAGATTAATAAAAGCCACAATGAGGCCGTATTTTTATATGATATGCTCAATGAAAAGGCAAAGGAAGTAAAGAATACAGTTAAAGACGTCAACATTGCAAAGCATGAAGTAAAAAAAATGCAGAACGATATAGCAGCTGAACCGGTATCGTCAGTGCAACAGGCAGCGCCGTCACAGCAGGAACAGACGGACAACGCGGCATATACCGCTACCGTGCGGGATGTTGCAAAAGAACGGTTGTCTGAACTGGTGAAGCAGAGCAACGAAAAGGCAAGAATTTCAGAAGAACAGGGCAAATCCAAAAATCAGGCAGGAAAGTTAAAGTCGATTGTCAGTGGTGAGCCGGAAATTGATGAAATACCGGAAAATCCACAGGACGGCAGTCCGGAAAGCATTGTATACCTTTACAGAAAGGGAATGACGGTGCGGGATATTGCAAAACAGCTTGGTATCGGCGTTGGCGAGGTCAGTCTGATTATCGGGCTGCATGAGAAAGAAAAGCAGAGTGCAGAATGAGGATGGCAATGAAATTAAAATATTATTTAAGAGGAGCCGGTATTGGAATAGTGGCAACAACACTTGTTTTTTCTATTGCCAATGCAGTTTCATCAGCAAATAAGAGGCTGGTAACAGGGACAGAGCAGACATCAACAGAAAGCTCAATACTTGCATATACCCAGAAAGATACACAGGCAGAAACCATAAAACAGGAAGAAGAGACTACAAAAGAACAGACAACTGCTGTACAGGAAGAAACCACTACACAGGAAGAAACGACAATCGGTCAGGAAACAACGGCAGCCACAGAAGCATCAGAACCGGAAACACAAGGCCAGCCGCAGACCCGGGCAGCACTTTATCTGCCGGGAGATGAGGTGCAGATTGAAATCGGAAGCGGATATACGGCGACACAGGTGGCAGATATGTTTCTGTCAGCAGGGATTATCAGTGACAGAGATGGTTTTATCGGTTATATGGCAGCGTCCGGCAACTCAACCAAAATGATTGCAGGAACGCATATTGTAAAGAAAAATGATTCTTTTGAAAATCTGGCGAATGTCATTACAAGCCGTTAGCAGAAGCATTAGCAAAAAAATGTAAAAAAACGCTTGCATTATTTTAAAAGAATTGTTATAATTCAATTCGTGTGAAAAAACATATAGGTGGATTTTATAGCTGGTGCCGGTATACGCGCCGGTGGTTATAAGAGCAGAAGCCTATAAAAGAATCAAAACCATGGAGGTATTAAAATGAGCGTAATTTCAATGAAGCAGTTACTTGAAGCAGGTGTTCACTTCGGACATCAGACAAGAAGATGGAATCCTAAGATGTCTGAGTACATCTACACAGAAAGAAACGGTATCCATATCATCGACTTACAGAAGTCTGTAGGTAAGGTTGATGAAGCTTATAAGGCGATTTCTGATATCGTAGCAGATGGCGGCACAATTCTTTTCGTAGGTACAAAGAAGCAGGCTCAGGATGCAATCGCAACAGAAGCAGAACGTTGTGGAATGTTCTATGTTAACGAAAGATGGTTAGGCGGTATGCTTACAAACTTCAAGACAATCCAGAGCAGAATCAACAGATTAAAAGAAATCGAAGCAATGCAGGAAGACGGCACATTTGATGTTCTTCCTAAGAAGGAAGTTATCAACTTAAAGAAGGAAATGGAAAAGCTTACAAAGAACCTTGGCGGTATCAAGGAAATGAAGAAGCTTCCGGATGCAATCTTTATCGTTGACCCTAAGAAGGAAAGAATCTGTGTACAGGAAGCACAGGCACTTGGCATCAAGTTAATCGGTATTGTAGATACAAACTGTGATCCGGATGAATTAGATTATGTAATTCCGGGTAATGATGATGCTATCAGAGCTGTTAAGTTAATCGTTTCTAAGATGGCTGATGCAGTAATCGAAGCAAATCAGGGTGTAGAAGAAGCTCCGGCTGAAGAAGCAGAAGCTGTAGAAGAAGCTTAATTTACACAAAACACAGATAGAAATGCTGATAAGTAGTTGAGAGATTATTTATGGCTCTAAAATGCTTCAGCCTGAAAGAAACAGGTTGAGGCATTTTTTAAAGTTTTTTAATAAATGAAAGTGGAGGAATTACAAATGGCAGCAGTTACAGCAGCAATGGTAAAAGAATTAAGAGAAATGACAGGCGCAGGTATGATGGATTGTAAGAAGGCTCTTGCAAACACAGACGGCGATATGGACAAGGCTGTAGAATATTTAAGAGAAAACGGTATGGCAAAGGCAGCAAAGAAAGCTGGCAGAATTGCAGCAGAAGGTATCGTTAAGACTGTAGTTGAAGGTACTAAGGCAGCAATCGTAGAGGTAAATTCAGAAACAGACTTCGTTGCAAAGAATGCAGATTTCAACGCATATGTTGAAGATGTTGCAGCACAGGCTTTAACAACAAAGGCAGCTGATATTGATGCATTTTTAGCAGAAAGCTGGAACAAGGATTCATCTAAGACTGTAGCAGATGCTTTAGCAGGACAGATTGCCGTAATCGGTGAAAACTTAAAGATTAGAAGATTCGCCCAGTTAGAAGAAGCAAATGGTTTCATTGCTTCTTACATTCACATGGGTGGTAAGATTGGTGTATTAGTAGATGTTGAGACAGATGTTGTAAATCCTGCAATTGAAGAAATGGCTAGAAACGTAGCTATGCAGGCAGCAGCTTTAAAGCCAATGTACACAAACAGAGATGAAGTTGATGCAGACTACATCGCTAAGGAAACAGAAATCATTACAGCAGCAGCTAAGAATGAAAAGCCGGATGCAAACGATAAGATTATCGAAGGTATGGTTAAGGGACGTATCAATAAGGAATTAAAGGAAATCTGCCTTCTTGACCAGGTATACGTTAAGGCTGAAGACGGAAAGCAGAGCGTATCTGCATACGTTGCTTCTGTAGCAAAAGAAAACAATGCTAACATCAAGATTAAGGGATTTGTTCGTTTTGAAACAGGCGAAGGTATCGAAAAGAAGAACGAAGACTTCGCAGCAGAAGTTGCAGCACAGTTAAAGTAATCTTTGATTCAAATCATGCACTGATAATACAGATAAATCATAATAGTCCTCAGATTGCCGGGAAGACTGGCAGTTTGGGGATTTTTGTATTATGCCGGATTCATATAAAGAATGTATTATCTGAATCAAAGGATAAAATAACATCTTCATTTATCAGACGTTTTATGATATACTTATATAAGTAGTGCAAAGTGGTTGGAGGTATACAATAATGGGATTATTTAAAGACAATAAAAATGAATCCAGACAATTTTTTGAACCGGACATTCAACCGGATATTTTGGAGGAGAAAAAGGAAATGTTATCTGAAGGTGAACAGATGGGTTCTGATATTGACAGAGTGATTAATGAAAGAAGTAATGATATAGAGCATATGGACATATTAGATGATGATTCAGTAGAAGAAACAGCGGTCATTACCGCGGGACTGACTGTTACAGGGAATCTTGACTCTACGGGTTCTATTGATATCTATGGTACGGTGGAAGGCGATGTCAGCTGTATGGGCAAATTAACCGTCAGTGGTGTAGTACGCGGTGCAATCGGCGCCAATGAAGTGTTTGCAAATGATGCACAGATAGAAGGTGACATTCACGCTACCGGTTCTGTAAAGATTGGCAAAGGCACTGTAATTATCGGTGATTTATACGGAACTTCTGCGGTAATTGCAGGTGCGGTCAAGGGAAATATTGACATCGAAGGTCCTGTTATTGTAGATTCTACAGCAATCGTCGTTGGCGATATGAAATTTAAGACGGTACAGATTAACAACGGTGCAACCATTGAGGGCAGATGCTCCCAGTGCTACGGTGATGTCAATACAGAGGCAGTGTTCCAGAAGAATCCTTTTGCAAAGGCAGAACAAAAAGCAGAACCGGCAGAGGTGGCAGAAGAAACGGATATGCAGTAAAAGCCAGAAGACATTTAACGGCAGAAGCTGACTTGCCGGAGCAGATATACATAAAGAACAGCATACCGGCAGTAACGAAGAAATAAAAAGCGCGAGAGCAGCAGAGAGGAAATCAAAACACATGAAAAGAGTTATTTTAAAATTAAGCGGAGAAGCATTAGCAGGTGAGCAGAAGTCAGGATATGATGATGCACTGATTGCAGATATTGCAAGACAGGTCAAGGCAATTATTGATAAAGGAATTGATGTCGGCGTAGTAATCGGTGGCGGCAACTACTGGAGAGGACGTTCAAACGATAACATCGATAGAACAAAAGCAGACCAGATTGGTATGCTTGCAACCATTATGAACTGCATTTATGTATCAGAAATTTTCCGTTCAGAAGGGGTAAAGACAAACATTTTAACACCATTTGAATGTGGCAGCATGACAAAGCTGTTCTCAAAGGACAGAGCCAACAAGTATTTTGAAAAAGGCATGGTAGTCTTTTTCGCAGGTGGTACAGGTCATCCGTACTTCTCTACAGATACAGGAATTGTGCTTCGTGCGATTGAACTGGATGCAGATGCCATTTTACTGGCAAAGGCGATTGACGGCATTTACGACAGTGACCCGAAGATTAATTCACAGGCAAAGAAGTATGACAAGATTTCCATTCAGGAAGTTGTTGACAAGCAGCTTGGTGTTATTGATATGACCGCATCCGTTATGTGCATGGAAAATAAGATGCCGTTAATGGTATTTGGCTTAAATGAGGACAACAGCATTTTAAATGCCATGACAGGAAAATTCAACGGAACAGTTGTAACAGTTGACTAATTGTCAAAGATATGATAAACAGATAGTAGAAAGAAAAATACAAAACACAGTGAGGTAATTATGAGCGAAATGAAAGAATTCGAAGAAAAAATGGGCAAATCCGTAGATGCGTTACAGGAAGATTACGCAACGATCCGTGCAGGAAGAGCCAATCCGCATATTTTAGATAAGATTAAGGTGGATTATTACGGAACACCGACATCCTTACAGCAGGTTGCCAACATTTCCGTACCGGAAGCCAGAATGATTCAGATCCAGCCTTGGGAAGCCAGCCTGATTAAAGACATTGAAAAGGCAATTCTCGTATCTGAATTAGGCATTACACCGAATAATGACGGTAAGGTTATCCGTCTGGTATTCCCGGAACTGACGGAAGACAGACGTAAGGAACTGGCAAAGGATATCAAGAAAAAGGGTGATAATGCCAAGGTTGCAATCCGTAACATCAGACGTGATGCCAATGATGCATTTAAGAAGATGAACAAGGGTGGAGAATTATCAGATGATGAACTCAAAGGCAAGGAAGATGAAGTTCAGAAGCTGACAGATAAATATGTAGATATGATTGACAAAGCAATTGACGAAAAGACAAAAGAAATTCTTACAGTATAATACAGGGAAAGCTGTCGCACTAAGGTAAATACATGAATTGTTCCGGTCATAGAAGAATGTATCGGATTCCTTAGTGCGGCAATTTCCATTTTTATTGAAGATGACGGAGTAAAAAAAGAATCTGTGGAATGCAGTTTCAGACTTTTGTTATCGGCAGATATGAATATTGCAGCAGGAAAATGCAGGAATGAGGCAGATATGGATACATTAAATGAAGCATTGGGATTAAAAATTCCGCAGCACGTTGCCGTTATTTTGGACGGAAACGGCAGGTGGGCAAAGCAAAGACACATGCCCCGCACATACGGACATAAGGTTGGCAGTAAGGTTGTTGAAGATATGCTGACGGTTGTAGACGATTTAGGCGTAAAATATTTTACAGTGTATGCATTTTCAACAGAAAACTGGAAGCGTTCTACGGAGGAGGTTTCAACACTGATGACCATTCTGCGTACATATTTAAAGGACTGTGTCAAAAAATCCATGAAAAATAATGTACGGTGCCGTGTGATTGGCAGACGTGAGGAATTAAGTGCAGATATTATCGAAAGCATTGAAAATCTGGAACAAAAGACGAAGAACAACACCGGCTTGCAGTTTACGATTGCGATTAATTACGGCGGCAGGGATGAGATTACAAGAGCGGTGAGAAAGCTTGCCACAAAGGTTTCAAACCACGAACTTGCCCCGGAGGATATTACAGAAGAAATGATTTCTAAGAATCTGGATACATGGGAACTTCCGGATCCGGATTTACTTATCCGCACCAGCGGTGAACAGCGTCTCTCCAATTATCTGCCGTGGCAGCTTGCCTATACGGAATTTTACTTTACAGATGTACACTGGCCGGATTTTAATAAAGAGGAATTGATTCGTGCGTTTGAGAAATATAATAAAAGAGAACGCAGATTTGGCGGTGTAACGGAGGAATAGGACAATGAAAACAAGAATTTTAAGCGGAATTGTTCTGGTAATTATTATGGCTTCGGCATTGGTATGCGGAAGCTGGTATTTATTCGGATTAAATCTGATGATTGCACTGATTGGAATGTTTGAACTGTACCGTGTCATTCATATGGAAAAGACAGTCATGGCATATGCAGGATACATAGCGTGTATACTGTATTATATCTGTATCGGGGCAGGACGGGATGAGTATCTTTTACTGGTACTGGCAGCAGCCGTTATGGCGGTTATGGCAGTCTATGTCTTTGCCTTTCCGAAGTACCGCACGGAAAATGTGTGCATTACCCTTTTAGGACTTGTCTATGTGGCAATGCTGCTTTCTTACATTTATAAGGTGCGTACCTATCATGACGGCATTTACACCGTATGGCTGATATTTGCGGCTTCATGGGTAAATGACACCTTTGCATATTTTACAGGGGTATTTTTCGGCAGACATAAAATGGCGCCGAAGCTTTCACCAAAAAAATCGGTTGAAGGCGGTATCGGCGGTGTTGTGGCATCGGCGGTGATTGGTGGTATTTACGGCTTTCTTGTAAGTCCGCATATGTCCGGCGTAATTGCTTACCCGGTTGTAACATTTGCGGCAGCAAGCTTTATCGGCGCATTTTTTGCGATTGTAGGCGATTTGGCGGCATCAGCGATTAAAAGAAACCACGATGTCAAGGATTACGGAACACTGATTCCGGGACACGGCGGTATTTTAGACCGTTTTGACAGTGTTATTTTTACGGCACCGGCGGTTTACTGGGCGGTGTATTTAATCAATCAGTTTTTATAGATTTTAACTGTCAGAAGATTTTATCGGACAGATAAGACAGAAGCGCTGTTTTGGGCGCAGAAAAGAGGAAAAAATGAAGACAATCTCGTTACTGGGTTCTACAGGTTCTATCGGGACACAGACACTGGATGTAATCAGAAGAAATAAAGATATTAAAGTTGCGGCGCTGGCAGCAGGAACAAGGGTCAAAGAACTGGCAGCACAGGCACGTGAATTTAAGCCGGAACTGGTCTGCATCGGCAGTGAAAAACTGGCAGGCGATTTAAAGACAGAGCTGGCGGATATGGACGTACGTATTGTTTCCGGCAGTGAAGGATTAATCGAAGCAGCGACAATCGCTTCAGCAGATATTGTGCTGACGGCAGTTGTCGGCATGATGGGCATTGTACCGACTATCCGCGCAATTGAAGCGGGAAAAGACATTGCACTGGCAAACAAGGAAACACTGGTAACGGCGGGACACATCATTATGCCGCTTGCCAAAGAAAAAAACGTGCATATCTATCCGGTAGACAGCGAACATTCCGCAATATTCCAGTCATTAAACGGTGAAAATAAAAAGCAGGCAGAAAAGATTCTGCTGACGGCTTCCGGCGGACCGTTCCGCGGAAAGACAATTGCGGATTTAAAAAATGTAACGGTAGAAGATGCACTCAATCACCCGAACTGGTCTATGGGTAAAAAAATCACGATAGATTCTTCCACTATGGTAAATAAAGGATTGGAAGTTATGGAGGCACAGTGGCTGTTTGACGTACCGGCAGAAAAGGTGCAGGTTGTTATCCAGCCGCAGAGCATTATTCATTCCATGGTGCAGTTTGTGGATGGCGGCATTATGGCACAGCTTGGCAGTCCCGATATGCGTCTGCCGATTCAGTATGCGCTGTATTATCCGGAGAGAAGACCGCTCAATACCGGGCGCGTAGATTTCTTTGAACTGGGTAAAATAACATTTGAAAAACCGGATTTTGAAAATTTCAGGGGCTTAAAGCTTGCTTACGGAGCGGCATCACAGGGCGGCAATATTCCGACGGCGTTCAATGCAGCAAATGAAGTGGCAGTCCGCAAGTTTTTAAATCGTGAAATTGCATATCTGGATATACCGGAAATGATTGCATATGCAATGGAGCAGACCGCGTTTAAAGAAAATCCGGACGTAGCACAGATTCTGGAAACGGAACGTGCCGTGACGGAACTGCTTGAGAGCCGTTGGTAAATAAAGGAGGCAGAGGTTGATAGTAAATGTAATACTTGCCATACTCGTTTTAAGTGTCATTATTATCGTACATGAGTTCGGGCATTTTATTGTGGCAAAAGCAAATGGCGTAACAGTTTTGGAATTTGCACTGGGATTTGGTCCGAAGCTGATTCATTTTAAAAAGGGAGAAACCGTATACAGTATCAAACTGCTTCCGTTTGGCGGTTCGTGTATGATGTTAGGCGATGAGTTTATGGAAGCCCAGACCGATGAAGATGAGGACGAACAGGCAGACGAAAAGGACGGCAAGGCAAAGACACTTGAAGAAGAATACGATGCGGACCGTGCATTTTCCAATAAATCTGTGTGGTCGAGAATTGCCATTATCGCGGCAGGTCCGCTGTTTAATTTCCTGCTGGCACTGATTTTATCTATTATTATGATCGGTGTGGACGGTTATGATTTATGTACCGTTGATAAGGTTTATGACAATTCACCGGCGCAGGAAGCAGGACTTGCAGAGGGCGATACCATTTTAAAAATTAACGGCGATAAGATGAGCTGTTCGAGAGAATATTCATTTTACCGTTATTATAATGCGGCAAAGACCATGAATATTACGTATGAGCGGGACGGACAGAAGTATACAACGCAGCTGACACCGCAGTATACGAAACTCAGCTCTTATAAAATGGGTGTTGTCATCGAACCGGACTGTACAATTCAGAGCGTGACAAAGGATTCCCCGGCAGAAGCGGGCGGCATGCAGGCAAAGGATATTATTCTTTCCGTAGACGGCATTGCCATGGAAAACAGTACACAGTTTACCGAATATTTAAATCAGTCTACAGGGGAAACGTTATCGGTTGTGGTAAGCCGCAACGGGAATCAGGTGACACTTGCGGTTACACCGCAGCTTGTCGAACAGGAAAGCTATTATACAGGACTGGCATCATACGGAGAGTATGTCAAATTATCTCCGGCACAGACGATTGTCTGCGCATTTAAGGAAGTCGGTTACTGGATTGAAATTGTTATTGAAAGTCTTGGCATGATGTTTACGGGACAGGTCGGCATTAACGATTTGACAGGACCGGTAGGAACGGTCAGTGTTATGAGCTCTGTTGTGGAAAGCAGTAAACCGGCAGGCACGGTAGCAGTTTTAATGACATTATTCAGTCTTGCCATTATGATTAGCGCCAACTTAGGTGTCATGAACCTTCTGCCGCTCCCGGCTTTGGACGGCGGACGGCTGGTATTTTTCATTTTAGAGGTGCTGCGCGGCAAACCGGTTAAAAAAGAGCATGAAGGCATGGTGCATTTTGTGGGCATGATACTTTTAATGCTGTTAATGGTCTATGTCATGTTTAAAGATATCAGAGGGTTGTTTTAGATTCGGCAGTAAAATGTCTGCAAAATAGGAGAGTAAGATGTTTAGAGAACATACGAAAACAGTAACAATCGGCAATAAAAAAATCGGCGGCGGAAATCCGGTGCTGATTCAGTCTATGACCAATACCCATACGGAAGATGTAGAAGCAACGGTCAGACAGATACTGGAACTGGAGGCGGCGGGCTGTGAAATTATCCGCTGTACCGTGCCGACCATTGAAGCGGCAAAGGCAGTTTCGGAAATCAAAAAATACATTCATATTCCACTGGTTGCGGATATTCATTTTGATTACCGCATGGCGATTGCGGCAATGGAAAACGGTGCGGATAAAATCCGTATCAATCCGGGCAATATCGGCGGTGCCGATAAGATTAAAGCTGTAGTGGACGTGGCAAAAGAACGCAATATTCCAATCCGTGTCGGTGTCAACAGCGGTTCGCTGGAAAAAGAACTGGTGGAAAAATACCATGGTGTGACGGCAGAAGGTATTGTGGAGAGTGCGATTGACAAGGTACATATGATTGAGGAGCAGGGATATGACAATCTGGTTGTCAGTATCAAATCTTCCGACGTCATGATGTGTGTCAAAGCCCATGAATTGATTGCACAAAAAATAGCATATCCATTGCATGTCGGCATTACAGAATCCGGTACGGCATTTTCAGGAAGCATTAAATCTGCACTCGGACTGGGACTGATTTTGAATCAGGGAATCGGCGATACCATCCGTGTTTCACTGACGGATAATCCGGTCAAAGAAGTGGAAGCGGCAAAGATTATTTTAAAGACACTGGGGCTTCGCAAAGGCGGTATTGAAGTCGTTTCCTGTCCGACCTGTGGCAGAACGCGCATTGACTTAATCGGACTGGCAAAGCAGGTAGAAGAAATGGTGTCTTCGTATGATTACGATTTAAAACTGGCAGTCATGGGCTGTGTTGTCAACGGACCGGGTGAAGCAAAGGAAGCGGATCTGGGCATTGCAGGCGGTGACGGCTGTGGTGTGTTAATCAAACACGGCGAAGTGGTGTGCAAAGTACCGGAAGACGAACTGCTTTCAACCTTAAAGTACGAATTAGACCATTGGGGTGGTACAGGTGTATAAATTTTTTGAAGTATTTAAAACACTCCGCCTGCCGGAGGAACTGGGCAGTTATCTGGCAGATACGGAAGTGACAAGAGTATCCAAAACATCGACCAATACGCTTGCGCGTGTATATTTAAAAAGTGACAGGCTGATAGGAAAGCCTGTCATTTATAAAACAGAGGATGCCTTAAAAAAGCAGGTTTTCCGTATGAAAAATATGGACGTGCGGATTATCGACCGGTATCATCTGTCCAAGCAGTACACGCCGGTAACGATTATGGAAGTATACTATGACAGTATTTTGTTTGAACTTGAAAAATACTGGACACTGGAATATAATCTGCTGAAAAACTCGTCCTGGGAATTTGAGGAAGAAGACCGTCTGGTTTTAGAACTGGAGGATGGCTTCCTTGCAAGAACCTATGCGGATTCTTTGGCAGATTATTTTCATAAGGTTTTCTTAAACCGCTTCGGTTTTGAGATTGATGTGGTATACCGCTATAAGACGAAAAACGGCAGCCATTACCAAAAAGAAAACGAGCATAAGTTAAACCTGCGTGTAAAGCAGATTCAGCAGAAAATGGAAGCGGCAACGGGCAGTCCTGCCGCGGCGGCAGCTGCGGTTCTGGAAAAAAAGTCCGGTGCGGAAAATAAGAAAAAAGCCGCAGGCAAAGAAGCGGCCATACAGACAGCTGCAAAGGTGGCAGGCCCTATACAGGGCAAAAGCTTTGGCGGACAGGAAAACAGAAGCTTTTCAAGAAATGATAAATTTTATAAAAAACCGTCCAACGATGACGTTTTATACGGCAGGGATTTTGATGAAGAACCGATGCCGATAGAACAGATTGATACGGCGCTTGGAGAAGTTGTTATTTCCGGCATGATCCGGAAGGTCGAGGAGCGGGAAATCCGCAATGAGCGGACAATTATGATGTTTGACATTACGGATTTTACGGATACCATTACGGTAAAAATCTTTGTCCGCAACGAACAGCTTCCGGAAATGCGGGAATTTATCAAAAAGAAAAATTTTATCAAAGTCAAAGGTATTGCGGCGCTTGACCGCTACGACCAGGAAATTTCCATTGCAAACGTGTCCGGTATCCGCAAGTCTTACGACAACCGTGAAGTGCGCAACGACCTTGCCCTCAACAAAAGAGTCGAGCTGCATTGCCATACCAAGATGAGTGATATGGATGGGGTATCAAGTGTCAGTGACATCATGCGGCAGGCAATCCGCTGGGGACACAAAGCCCTTGCGATTACAGACCACGGCGTTGTACAGGCATTTACAGAAGCCTATCATACATTAAAAGATATTCAGGGCGATTATAAGAAAAAAGGCGAGAAGCTGGATTTTAAATTGATTTACGGTGTGGAAGCCTATCTTGTAGACGATACCAAGCAGATTGTTACAAATCCAAAGGGGCAGCAGTTTACGGATACATATGTCGTATTTGACCTGGAAACCACCGGATTTTCGGCGGAAGCCGACCGCATTATTGAAATCGGTGCGGTAAAAATCACGGACGGAAAAATCGTGGACAAGTTCAGTACATTTGTTAATCCGCAGATACCGATTTCGTTCAGAATTGAGAAGCTGACCGGTATCACTGATGCCATGGTGCTTTCGGCACCAACCATAGAAACGGTCTTAAAAGAGTTTCTGGACTTCTGCGGCGATGCCGTACTGGTAGCACACAACGCGGAATTTGATACCAGCTTTATTGCCAACAAGGCGCAGAAACAGGGGATTACCGTAAACAATACAATTCTGGATACGGTACTTCTGGCACAGTTTGTCATACCGAACCTGCACAATTATAAGCTGGATACGCTCTGCAAGCATCTGGGTGTATCCCTGGAAAACCACCACAGGGCGGTCGATGATGCGGGCGCAACGGCAGATGCCTTTATCAAACTGATTGAAATGTTAAAGGAGCGGGACATTTTCGATTTGGAAATGCTCAATGAAAAGGGTAAGCTCGATGTGGATTCCATCCGTAAGCTGCATCAGTACCACTGTATTATTTTGGCGGCAAATGAAACGGGCAGAATCAATCTGTACCGTTTGATTTCAGCGTCCCACCTGACCTATTTCAGCCGTTTTCCGAAAATTCCGAAAAGTCTTGTCAACCAGTACCGTGACGGGCTGATTGTTGGAAGTGCGTGTGAAGCCGGAGAGTTATTCCGTGCGATGTTAAGTGGCCGTTCCGATGCGGAAATTGCAAGAATCGTAAACTTCTATGACTATCTGGAGGTTCAGCCGATTGGCAACAACCACTTTATGATAGAAAAAGAAGACTGCTATGTGCAGAATGAAGAAGATCTGCGTGATTTAAACCGCAGGGTCGTGGCACTCGGATCGAAATTTCACAAGCCGGTTGTGGCAACGTGTGACGTGCATTTTCTAAATCCCGAAGATGAAATCTACCGCCGTATCATTATGGCGGGAAAGGGCTTTGATGACGCGGACAATCAGGCACCGCTGTATCTGCATACCACGGAGGAAATGCTGCACGAGTTTGACTACTTAGGCAGCGAAAAAGCCTATGAGATTGTCGTGGAAAATACGAATAAAATCATGAACCTGTGCGAGGAAATTTCTCCGGTACGCCCGGATAAGTGTCCGCCGGTCATTGAAAATTCCGATGAAATGCTGCGTAAAATCTGTCATGACAGAGCGCATGAAATTTACGGTCCAGAGCTTCCGCAGATTGTAACGGAGCGTCTGGACAGGGAATTAAATTCCATTATTTCAAACGGCTATTCCGTAATGTACATCATTGCGCAGAAGCTGGTGTGGAAGTCCAATGATGACGGTTATCTGGTAGGTTCGCGGGGGTCGGTCGGTTCGTCCTTTGCGGCAACCATGGCGGGTATTACGGAGGTAAACCCCTTAAGTCCGCATTATCTGTGTCCGAAATGTTTTTACAATGAATTTTATTCGGAAGACGTTAAGAAATTTGCGGGCGGTGCGGGGTGTGACATGCCCGATAAAATCTGTCCAAACTGCGGACATAAGCTTAATAAACTCGGATTTGACATTCCGTTTGAAACATTCCTTGGATTTAAGGGAAATAAAGAGCCGGATATCGACTTAAACTTTTCCAATGAATATCAGAGTAAGGCACACGCATTTACCGAGGTTATCTTTGGAAAAGGACAGACATTTAAAGCGGGAACAATCGGTACGGTTGCCGAAAAGACGGCATACGGCTTTGTAATGAAATATTTTGCGGATAAATCCGAAAAAACAGGCCATCCGATTGTAAAGCGCCGGTGTGAAATTGAGCGTATTTCAGAGGGGTGTACGGATATCCGAAGAACCACCGGACAGCATCCGGGCGGTATCGTTGTACTGCCAATCGGTGAGGAAATTCATTCATTTACACCGGTACAGCATCCTGCCAACGATATGAAAACGTCGATTACAACGACCCATTTCGATTACCACAGCATTGACCACAACCTGTTAAAACTCGATATTTTAGGACATTTAGACCCGACGATGATTCGTATGCTGCAGGATTTAACAGGGCTTGACCCACTTGAAATTCCGCTGGATTCCAAAGAAGTCATGTCACTGTTTCAGAATACATCGGCACTTGGAATTACACCACAAGACATCGGCGGCTGTAAGCTGGGGGCGCTCGGTATCCCGGAATTCGGTACGGATTTTGCCATGCAGATGTTAATTGACACCAAACCACAGTATTTTTCGGATCTGGTCCGTATTGCCGGTCTGGCCCATGGTACTGATGTATGGCTTGGCAATGCACAGACTCTTATCAAAGAGGGAAAGGCAACCATTTCCACGGCGATTTGCACACGTGATGATATCATGGTCTATCTGATTCAGAAGGGACTGGAGAGTGAACAGGCGTTCACAATCATGGAAAAGGTGCGTAAGGGTAAAGGCCTGACACCGGAACAGGAAGAAGTCATGCGTGCGCATGATGTACCGGACTGGTATATCTGGTCGTGTAAAAAGATTAAGTACATGTTCCCGAAAGCCCATGCGGCGGCTTACGTTATGATGGCATGGCGCGTGGCTTACTGCAAGGTCTTTTATCCGCTTGCGTATTACTGCGCGTACTTTAGTATCCGTGCCAATGCGTTTGACTACGAAAAAATGGCAATGGGCAGGGATAAGCTGGAATATTTCCTTGCGGATTACAAGGCGAGAAAAGCCGAAAACCAGCTGACCAATGCCGAGGAAGACGAGTTAAAGGATATGCGTATCGTGCAGGAAATGTATGCACGTGGATTTGATTTTACACCGATTAATCTGTATCAGGCAAAGGCACGGTCATTCCAGATTATTGACGGAAAAATTATGCCGTCTTTTAAAGTCATCGACAAGGTTGGTGAAGTTGCCGGAGAATCCATAGAGATTGCGGCAAGGGGCGGCGAGTTCTTATCCAAAGATGACCTGCGCCAGCGTGCAAAGGTCGGACAGACGGTTATTGAAAAATTAAGCGATCTGGGGCTGTTACAGGGAATGGCAGACAGCAACCAGCTGTCGCTGTTTGATTTATAGGAAAAGGCAAGTATGAAGAATCCTTAAATCTAAGATTCTTCATACAGATATTTGTGCCGCAGGCAGCACAAATATCTTTTATCGCAGGACTGAATAAATTCAGTCCGCGGTTCCTCTGGCATTAAAATGCCTGCGGAAAAGAGGTACATATGAAACGTGTAGGAGCGGTAATTTGTAATTTTAATAAAAAAGAAGATGTACTGAACTGTATCCAGTCAGTGCTGGAATCGAAATACACAGACTATGATTTATACGTTGTAGATAATGCTTCGTCAGACGGTTCGGCAGAAGCAATCCGTGAAAAGTACGGCAGTCAGGTAAAGGTGCTTGTCAACGCAGAGAATCTCGGTGGTTCGGGTGGATTTAATACCGGACTGCGGAAAGCTTTGGAAAAAGGATACGAATATCTGTATTGTCTGGACAATGATGTGCTGGTTGATGAAAATGCAATGGGTGAGCTGGTGGAGTTTCTGGACACACACCCGGACAGCGGCATGGCAGGTTCGCGCGTGTATCACATGGAAAATCCGGGTGTTATCCAGCAGTTCGGACAGATTGTGGATTTTAAAGACTACTGTACCGAAGCCAAATTCCTTGGAAAAACCGATGAAGACGGAATTCCCGATGTCGAATATTCCGATGCGGTTGCCGCCTGCTCTCTGATGGTGCGGAAAAGTCTGATAGATGAAATCGGACTGATGCCGGAAGATAATTTTCTCTACTGGGACGATACCGAGTGGGGATACTGCTGTAACCTTGCAGGTTACAAAGTGGCATCAGTCGGCAGTTCCGTAGTGCTTCACCGCATGGGCGCAAAAAAAGAAGTTGTTAATACATTTCCAACATATTATGCGTGGCGCAACTGGATTTATTTCTTTATGAAATATACCCCGCAGGATGAATGGGAGAAAATGTGTGATACCTTTTTAAATTCTGTGTTTGAAGTGCAGTATGAAGGCATGTACCGCGGTGAGTATAACAAGGCAAAAACAGTCATGTTTGCCTATGATGATGCGATTCACGGTGTCCGCGGAAAAGCGGCAGACGGACGGATATTTGAAGTGGACTGCAAAGATACGGCACTGCGTGAAGTGCTGGCGGGAAAGCAGTGTATTTATTTAGAACGCGGTCAGGGAGAAGATTTTTCCTACGATCTTGCGGAGCGGATTTTAAAAATCAGTCCGCAGGCACAAATTACAGTCAATCCAGACGATACATACGACTGTAAGCTGGTATTGTGCGATTCCGTTTTTGCAGTCAGCGACATGAGCCTGCAAAACGTATATGTTGACAGTGCCATGAACGTCTTTGCGACGGAAGACGATGCCATGAAAATCATCAACTATCCATACGCAAGGGAACTGTTCCGCTTCGCCAACAAGCCGCTGTTCTTAGACAGCCTCCGTCATATGCACGAATAAAAAAATACTTGCTTTTATCAGTATACTTTTGTAACATAGATTGTGTGCACAGCGCATAAAATAAACCGTGTATGCGGAGAGAATGGAGAAAACTAAATTTATGTTAAAAAAATATCTTATGATTTTTCTGGTATCCATGGTGCCAATCGTAGAATTGCGAGGTGCGATTCCGATTTCGCAGGGCTTTCAGCTGCCGTTATTACAGTCCTACATCATCTGTGTTATCGGCAACATGCTTCCGGTTCCGATTATTTACCTTTTTGCAAGACGGGTGCTTGAGTGGGGCAAGGATAAAAAATACATTGGTAAGTTTTTTACCTTCTGTATTGAAAAAGGTCACAAGGGTGGACAGAAGCTGAAAGAAAAAGCAGGAAACGGGTTATTTATCGCACTGCTTTTATTTGTGGGTATTCCGGTTCCGGGTACAGGTGCATGGACAGGAACATTGGCAGCCAGTTTTCTGGATATGGGATTTAAAAAGAGTGTACTTGCCGTATTGGGCGGTGTGCTTCTGGCAGGTATTGTCATGGGCGCTGCCAGTGCAGGACTTTTCAGCGCACTTTTTGCAGTCTTTTAAAGTAAAATACAAAAACGGTTTTAAATTTATAAACAGAATGGGCAGCAGCCGGGCATGGGAATTCCTTATCCTGGAAGCTGCCTTTTTTTGCCTGAAATAAAAGAAAAAGCAAAAAAATGAAAAAAGTGCTTGCAATGTGCATAAAAAAAGTGTATTATATGAAAGTACTGTTAAACGCACGTTGTAAATACGGCATACAGTTACAGGAATATGGCTAATTGGTCAAGTGGTCAAGACGTCGCCCTCTCACGGCGAAGACAGGGGTTCGACTCCCCTATTAGCTATTCTGTATTATAGTGTTCTGGAAAGAGTGGGCAGAAATGTCCACTCTTTCGTTGTTAGGCATAATACAGGCGGACTGACAGGCGGGGATTCCTGCGATTTAAAATAATGGAAAGGCGATGAATAAATGGGTAGAAAGATAAGCTACGAAGAAAAAACAGAGCAGCTCATTCAACCGTTCATTGATGCGCATCATTTTGAGCTGGTTGATGTGGAATATGTGAAAGAGGGCAGTGACTGGTACTTGAGAGTTTACATCGATAAAGAAGGTGGCATTACCGTAGATGACTGTGAGGTAATCAGCAGAGAATTTAATGAAGTCCTTGACAAAGAAAACTATATTCCGGATCAGTATATTTTTGAAGTCAGTTCTCCGGGGTTGTTAAGACCGTTAAAGAAAGAAAAAGATTATCAAAGAAGCATTGGAAAATTAATTGATATTAAGCTTTACCGTGCCGAAGACAAACAGAAAGAATTTACAGGCGTGTTAAAAGCATACGATGAAAAAACAGTAACACTTGCATTTGAAAAGGATGAAGAAAAGACATTTGAAAGAGCGAATCTGGCAATGATTCGTCTTGCATTTTGTGATTAATAATAAAGAATAAACGATGCCGCAAGGCCAAATGGAGGAAATTATGAGTAAAGAATTAATAGCAGCACTTGATGCGCTTGAAAAAGAAAACGGAATCAGCAAGGAAGTGATGTTTGAGGCAATTGAAAAATCACTGATGGATGAATATAAGACACAGTTTAACACTGTAGAAAACGGCCGTGTTGTATTAGACAGAATCACAGGGGACTTCCACATTTATTCAGACAGACAGGTCGTTGAAGAAGTATCTGTTCCGGAACCGGCAGAAGGAAGCAATTCCAGAAAAAATACTGAAAAGTATATTTCTGCAACAGAGATTTCCCTTGCCGATGCAAGAAAGATTAAGCCAAACTGCCAGATTGGTGACATTGTTACCGTAGAGGTAAAATCAGAAGAATTTTCAAGACGTGCGGCAAAGAATGCAAAGGGTACAATTGTACAGAAGATTCGTGAAGAAGAAAAGGCAGCACTTTACAATGAATACCATTCAAAGGAAAAAGAAATCATCACAGGAATTGTACAAAGAATTGATGAAAAGGGTAATGTTTTGGTAGACATCGGAAGAACACAGACAACCTTAAAGGTCAGTGATCAGGTAAAGGGTGAAACCTTTGAACGCGGCGACAGAATTAAACTTTATGTTGTAAGCGTTTCCAACAAAGAAAAACCGGGGACACTGGTAAGAGTATCAAGAACATCACCACAGCTTGTAGAACGCCTTTTTGAAGAAGAAGTAACGGAAATCAAAGACGGCATTGTTGAAATTATGGGTATTGCAAGAGAAGCCGGTTCAAGAACTAAAATGGCAGTCCGTGCAAAAGTACCGAATGTTGATCCGGTTGGTGCATGTGTCGGTGTAAACGGTGCGAGAGTAAAGGCAATCGTTAATGAACTGGGCAACGAACAGATTGATATTATCGAATGGGATGAAAATCCGGCACAGTTAATTGTCAATGCGTTAAGTCCGGCAAAGGTTGTATCCGCAACAGCAGATGACGAAGAAAAGAAAGCGGAAATCATCGTTTCAGAACAGCAGCTTTCTCTTGCAATCGGCAAATCAGGACAAAACGTAAGACTTGCAGCGAAGCTTACAGGCTTTGGCATTGATATTAAGAGTGAAGCACAGGCAAATGAAGACATCGACGAAACAGCCGGTGACGAAGAAGACGTTGAACTTACATTGAGTGAAGAAGAATAAAAGATCAGGGAGTGATTTATTTGGCCGGAACAAAAAAGATTCCTCAAAGACAGTGCATAGGCTGTCGTGAAATGAAGAATAAAAAAGATTTAATCAGAATCTTAAAAACAGATACGGAAGGCATTATCATTGATGTGACAGGCAAGAAAAACGGCAGAGGTGCATATATATGTCCTAATGCGGATTGTTTTGCAAAGGCTGTGGCATCAAAGGGACTGGAACGTTCCTTTAAAATGCCGATAGAAAAGTCTGTGTATGACAAGTTGGCAAAGGAGCTGGAAAATATTGAAGCAGGATAAGGCATTAGCAATGATCGGACTTGCGCAGAAAGCAGGAAAAATCGTAAGCGGAGAATTTGCAACAGAAAAGGCAGTCAAGACCGGGAAAGCCGCACTGGTTATTGTTGCAGGAGATGCATCGGAAAATACAAAGAAGATGTTTACAAATATGTGTGCATTTTATGAGGTGCCTGTTTACATTTACAGTGACAAAGAAACACTTGGTCATGCAATCGGCAAACAGTTTCGGGCATCACTCGCAGTCGTAGATGAAGGCTTTAGAAATACAATCGAAAAGCATTTAAAAAATGGTTTGGAGCAGCAGATGTAAGCGGTTGTTCGGAAGAGAGGTTAAATGGCAAATATGAGAGTTCATGAATTGGCAAAAGAGTTAAATATATCATCAAAAGAAATTATAGAAACATTGAGTAACGACACAAAGAAGTATACCGCTTCCAACGGTCTGACAGACTCAGAAATCACGTCTATCCGCAGCAAGTTCGGTAAAAAGGCGGCACAGCCGGAAAAACCAAAGACAGAAGCAAAGCAGGAAGATAAAAAGTCCCATATTTCACAGGTGTATTTTCCACAGAATAGTACAAAAGCACCGGGAAATGATACAAGAAAGGGAAATCAGAATCAGACAAAGAACGATAATCAGATGAATAATAGAAATAACAATCAGAATAACAACAGAAAATCAGATACACCAAGAAACGAAAACGGTAGAAATAACTATGCCGGAAACCGTGACAACAACCGTAACGACCGTGACAGAAATGACCGTAGCGGAAACGGAGACAGACATAACGGTTACAGAAATGACCGTAACGGAAACAACGGCTACAGAAACGATCGGAATGACCGCAACGGAAACGGCGGCGGAAATAACGGCTACAGAAACGATAGAAATGACCGCAACGGAAACGGCGACAGAAATAACGGCTATAGAAACGATCGGAATGACCGCAATGGAAACGGTGGCGGAAATAACGGCTATAGAAATGACCGCAACGGAAACGGCGGCGGAAATAACGGCTATAGAAACGACCGTAACGGAAACGGCGGCGGAAACAACGGTTACAGAAACGACAGAAATGACCGCAACGGAAACGGTGGCGGAAATAACGGCTATAGAAATGACCGCAACGGAAACGGCGGTGGAAATAACGGCTATAGAAATGACCGCAATGGACAGGGGGGAAACAGCGGACGCAGAAATGACCGTGACAGAAAAGAAAGTCTGCCAAAGAATGATTTTCTGTTTGAAACCAAGCCGGATGCAAGAAAGCCGGAATCCAGAAGGGACAACAAGAAGAACGACAGAAGAAAAGATGAAGAAAAAGAAAATCTGAAGTTCGCAAACAGCCAGGCAAACAAGAAGGTAAACAAGCCGGTAGAAAAAGAAGAAGAAACCATTAAGCAGCTGGTTCTGCCGGACAGCTTAACCATCAAGGAACTGGCAGATAAGATGAAAGTCCAGCCGTCCGTTGTTGTAAAGAAGCTGTTTATGCAGGGAAAAATTGTAACAATCAATCAGGAAGTGGATTATGATACAGCAGAAGAAATCGCACTTGAATTTAACTGTATCTGTGAACACGAAGAAAAGGTTGATGTTATTGCAGAACTGTTAAAGGAAGATGATGAAGCAGAAGATACACAGGTTACAAGACCACCTGTAGTCTGCGTTATGGGTCACGTTGACCACGGTAAGACATCATTACTGGATGCCATCCGTGAAACACACGTAACGGCTAAAGAATCCGGCGGTATTACACAGAAAATCGGTGCGTATACGGTATCAATCAATGATCACCTGATTACATTCCTTGATACACCGGGTCATGAAGCGTTTACAGCCATGAGAATGCGTGGTGCACAGGCAACAGATATTGCCATTCTGGTTGTTGCGGCAGATGACGGTGTCATGCCTCAGACAATTGAAGCCATCAACCATGCAAAGGCAGCAGGTGTTGAAATTATCGTTGCTGTCAACAAGATTGATAAGCCGAGTGCCAATATCGAAAAGGTAAAGCAGGAACTGACAGAATACGAACTGATTCCGGAAGACTGGGGCGGTTCAACCATTTTCGTACCGGTATCCGCACATACAAAGGAAGGTATTGATGACTTACTGGAAATGATTCTTTTAACCGCAGAGGTACAGGAATTAAAGGCAAATCCGAACCGTAAGGCAAGAGGTATTGTAATTGAAGCTGAACTGGATAAGGGACGCGGTCCGGTTGCAACCGTACTTGTGCAGAAGGGTACATTAAAGGTTGGTGACCATGTGGCAGCCGGTGCATGCCATGGTAAAATCAGAGCGATGGTAGATGATAAGGGACACCGTGTAAGAGAAGCAGGACCTTCTATTCCTGTTGAAATTCTCGGTTTAAATGACGTGCCGAATGCCGGTGAAATTCTCGTTGCAATGGATTCTGATAAGGAAGCCAGAAACTTTGCAGAAACCTTTATCAGCGAAGGCAGAAAGAAGCTCTTAGACGATACAAAGCACAAGGTATCCTTAGATGCATTGTTCGAACAGATTCAGGCAGGTAATGTAAAGGAACTTGGTATTATTATCAAAGCCGATGTACAGGGTTCGGTAGAAGCTGTAAAGCAGAGCCTTGTAAAGCTTTCAAACGAAGAAGTTGTGGTTAAGATTATCCACGGCGGTGTTGGTAATATCAACGAATCCGATGTTGTTTTAGCTTCTGCTTCCAATGCAATTATCATTGGCTTTAATGTTAAGCCGGATAATCAGGCAAGAATCGTTGCAGAACGTGAAAAGGTTGATTTAAGATTATACAGCGTTATCTACAATGCAATTGAAGATGTAGAGTCCGCTTTAAAGGGTATGTTAGAGCCGATTTATGAAGAACAGGTTATCGGTCATGTTGAAATCCGCCAGATTTTCAAGGCATCCGGTGTCGGCAACATTGCTGGTTCATTTGTAACAGACGGTAAGATTACAAGAAATGCTTCTGTCCGCATTACAAGAGAAGGCGAAAAGACGTACGAAGGACCGATTGCTTCCTTAAAGAGATTTAAGGATGAAGTCAAGGAGGTAAAGGCCGGATATGAATGTGGTCTTGTATTTGAAAAATTTAACGACATTCAGGAAGGCGACATCATTGAAGCTTATGAAATGGTAGAAGTGCCTAGATAAGTTTTAGAAAGGGCATAAGGTTTTTAGAATGCGTAAAAACAGTGTAAAAAACACCAGAATTAATGGTGAAGTATTAAAGGAACTCAGTAACATTATCAGGGGAGAAATCAAAGACCCGCGGATAAACCCGATGACCTCGGTGGTATCCGTGGAGGTTGCCCCGGATTTAAAAACCTGTAAAGCATATATCAGTGTCCTTGGGGACAAAGAATCCCAGGAAGACACGATGAAAGGGTTGAAAAGTGCAGAAGGATATATCCGCAGGCAGCTTGCAAAGAATATCAATCTGCGCAACACACCGGAAATTACTTTTATTTTGGACCAGTCCATTGAATACGGTGTCAATATGTCAAAACTGATTGACGAAGTAACACAGTATGACAATGAACATCATGTTGAGGAACCTGTACAGGATTCAGAGGACTAAGTATGAATGTTTTAGAAGAATTAAAAGGTGCAGAAACGGTAGGTATTACCGGACATGTCAGACCGGACGGGGACTGTATCGGTTCCTGCATGGGATTGTATTCCTATTTAAAGGATAATTGTCCGCAGCTGGATGTAACAGTTTATCTGGAAACACCGGGCAGTGAATTTCATTATATCCGTGATATTGATAAAATTCAGACAATCCCGGATATCAAAAAAGAATATGATGTCTTTTTTGTACTCGATTGCAGCAGCTTAGACAGAATTGAGCCATTCCATAGCTGCTTTGAAAATGCAAAAAAGACTGTCTGCATTGATCATCATATCAGCAACGGAAGTTTTGCTGATGTCAATGTAGTAGACGCGCAGGCCAGCTCTGCCTGTGAAGTGCTTTACCGTACACTGGAAGATGATAAAATCAGTAAAGACACAGCAGCCTGCATTTACACAGGTATTGTGCATGATACGGGCGTGTTTAAGTACAGCTCGACGTCGGCACAGACGATGCTGATTGCCGGAAAGATGATGGAAAAAGGAATTGATTACTCAGATATTATCGATAACAGCTTTTATGCAAAGACATATATCCAGAATCAGATTCTTGGCAGGGCATTATTAGAGAGTGTTTTATTCTATGACGGCAAATGTATTTTCTCACTGGTTACACAGGATGAAATGAATTTCTATGGTGTTACCGGCAGGGAGCTGGGCGGCATTGTGGAACAGCTGCGTCTGACGGAGGGCGTGGAAGTTGCCATTTTCCTGTATCAGACCGGTGAGGAAGAATATAAAGTCAGCTTACGTTCCAAGAAAGTCATTGACGTGAGCAAAATTGCAATGCACTATGGCGGCGGTGGACATATCCGTGCGGCGGGCTTTACGGCAAACGGTGCAGTGCATGACATTATTAACAATATCGGTGCCAGAATTGAGGAGCAGTACAATGCACTTTCCGGCGCAGAAAATGTTGAATGAAAACTGTGAAAACAGTATATGAGGAATGTTATGAATGGTATCATAAATGTATATAAAGAAAAAGGATATACTTCGCATGATGTCGTTGCAAAACTCAGAGGAATTCTCCATATGAAAAAAATCGGACATACAGGTACGCTTGACCCGGAAGCGGAAGGCGTGCTGCCGGTATGTCTGGGCAAAGCAACAGGGCTTTGCAGCATGATTACAGACTGGGGAAAAACGTATGAAGCAGTGATGCTTTTGGGAACAACGACAGATACACAGGATACCACCGGTACCGTAACGGCAGAAAATGAAGTCCATGTCACCGAATTAGAGGTGATAGAGGCGTGCAGCAGCTTTGTAGGCGAATATTACCAGACACCGCCGATGTATTCGGCTTTAAAATATAAAGGCCATAAGCTGTATGAACTTGCAAGACAGGGCATTGAGATTGAACGTGCAGCCAGAAAAATTACAATTCATGCACTGCATATCAATGAAATGAATCTGGCAGACGACGAAAAAACCGTTACTTTTACCGTGGAGTGTTCCAAAGGAACTTATATCCGTACTTTATGTGAAGATATCGGAAAAAAACTGGGCTGTGGTGCCTGTATGAAAAAACTGGTGCGGACAAGGGTCGGCTGCTTTGGACTGGATGACAGTCTTACACTGGAACAGATTGAAGAAATGACACACAATCAGACGGTGGAAGAACATATCGTTCCGATTGATGAGATGTTTCCGGATTACAGGAAGCTCACCGTCTTAGAGGAGTACGAAAAACTGCTCTATAATGGCAATGCTTTTCCTGCGGCGGCAGTGTCCATGCAGGAAGCGGATCTGATGGAGCAGGAGTGTTTCAGAATTTATGACAGCCATGCGGCATTTATCGGGATATTCCGATGGAGTGCGTGTGTATTTAAACCGGTGAAAATGTTTTATTCGCATGAACAGCCGGGGAAATAGCATTTCGCAGCAAGATGCTCAGAAATGGAGATTAATATGAAAGGGGTGTGAACGTTTTGCAGTATATTCAGGGAATCCGTGATTTTAGTCTGGACAGGCCCTCTGCTGTTACGCTGGGAAAGTTTGACGGCGTTCACATGGGACATCAGAAACTGATAGAGATGATTCAGGAAAAAGCAAAACAGGAAAATCTTTTATCGGTTGTTTTTACATTTGATAAAATTCCACTCCGGCTCTGCCCGCAGAAAAACCAGCATTTTATTACAACCAATACAGAACGGCGGATGTTTCTGGAAAAACAGGGTGTCGATGTGGAAATTGAATATCCGTTCACAGAAGATTTTATGAATATGGAACCGGAAGCGTTTATTGAGGAAATTCTGATTGGCAGACTGCATGCAAAGTATGTGGTGGTCGGTACGGATTATCACTTTGGTAAAGGCAGAATGGGCAATGCGCAGATGCTTTTGGAACGCGGACCGGAATATGGGTTTGAAACCACGATTGTCGAAAAAGAGCGGTATCAGGAGCGGGAAATCAGTAGTACATATGTCCGTGAAGAACTGCGCCTCGGACACATGGAAACTGTCAATGTGCTGCTTGGCAGACCCTACAGCATCTATGGTATTGTATCAAAGGGAAAGCAGCTGGGCCGTCAGTTAAATCTTCCGACGTTAAATATTTATCCGCCGGACAGTAAGCTGCTTCCGCCAAACGGTGTGTATGCATCCATTACACGGCTGGACGGTAAAGAATATTTTGGCGTGACCAATTTAGGCGTCCGTCCGACACTTGATGACAGTCCGCTTTTAAGCGTGGAAACCAATCTGTTTGATTATAATGATGATGCCTACGGACATTATATAGAAGTACAGCTTATGCACTTTTTACGGCAGGAAATGAAATTTGATTCCATCGAAACTTTAAAAAAACAGATGGAAAGTGATGCTTCGTTTGCAAGAGAAATGTTTTTACTTAAAAATTAATGAAAATTAGTATGCAAAATCACATGAAAAGCTTGCATAGCAGATGAATTTATGTTATATTTTTAAAGTATGTTAGCCGTTATTCAGATTCAGGACACTCCGACCTGATTCTTAGTAGCAGGCGATTATTAAAAGGAGGAATATCAATCATGATATCTAAGGAAAAGAAAGCAGAAATTATTGCAGCATACGGAAGAAAGCCTGGCGATACAGGTTCACCGGAAGTTCAGATCGCAATCTTAACAGAAAGAATTGCAGAACTTACAGAACATTTAAAGGTTAACCAGAAAGACCATCATTCAAGAAGAGGACTTCTTAAAATGGTTGGTAAGAGAAGAGCTTTACTTGAGTATTTAAAGAAGAACGATATCGAAGGTTACAGAAACCTCATCGCTCGTCTTGGAATCAGAAAGTAATTTTAAGAAGGGCGGAGATTTCTCCGCCCTTTTGTATTGTGCGGAGCATCATGGAATAACCGCAGACCGTAAAACAAAGATAACAGAAGTTTCTACCGAGACTGCTGAAAAATGTACCGTAGGTTGTGAAATGCAATGAGAAAATGGTGGGTTTTTCAGTTGTTTCGGGCTTCTGTTTCTGATAAAAAAAGAGCCGGGCAGAAAAATCAAAAATCCGGCAGAATGGAGAATTTATGTTTAAACAGTTTACAATGGAGCTGGCTGGCAGAACACTGCGTGTTGATATCGGCAGAGTCTGCGCACAGGCAAACGGTGCAGCGTTAATGCACTATGGCGATACAGTTGTGCTTTCTACAGCAACTGCATCCAAAGAGCCAAGAGAAGGAATTGATTTCTTCCCGTTAAGTGTAGAATATGAAGAAAAGATGTATGCAGTCGGTAAGATTCCGGGTGGTTTTAACAAGAGAGAAGGAAAGGCATCTGAAAATGCCATCCTGACTTCCCGTGTAATCGACAGACCGATGCGTCCGCTGTTCCCAAAGGATTACAGAAATGATGTTACATTAAACAACATGGTGATGTCTGTTGATACAGAGTGCAGACCGGAACTGCTTGCAATGCTTGGTTCTGCGATTGCAACCTGCATTTCCGATATTCCGTTTGACGGTCCTTGTGCAACCACACAGATCGGACTGATTGACGGTGAATTTGTAGTCAATCCTTCACAGACACAGTGGCAGGAAGGTGATTTACAGCTGACAGTTGCTTCTACAAGACAGAAAGTTATCATGATTGAAGCCGGTGCCAATGAGATTCCGGAAGCAAAGATGATTGAGGCAATTTACATGGCACATGACATCAACCAGACAATCATTGAATTTATCGATAAGATTGTGGCAGAAGTCGGCAAGGAAAAGCATACATATGTAAGCTGTGCCGTTCCGGCTGAAATGTTTGAAGCCATGAAGCAGATTGTAACACCACAGGAAATGGAAGAAGCAGTCTTTACAGATGACAAGCAGACCAGAGAAAAGAACATTGATGCAGTAACAGAAAAGATGAAAGAAGCTTTTGCAGACAATGAAGAATGGCTTGCCGTACTGGGTGAAGCAGTTTACCAGTATCAGAAAAAGACAGTTCGTAAGATGATCTTAAAAGACCATAAAAGACCGGATGGACGTGCTATTAACCAGATTCGTCCGCTGGCAGCAGAAGTGGATATTATTCCGAGAGTGCATGGTTCTGCGATGTTTACAAGAGGACAGACACAGATTTGTGACATTGTAACGCTTGCACCGCTTTCAGAAGCGCAGAAGGTAGACGGATTAGATGATAACGTTACGGAAAAAAGATATATCCACCAGTACAATTTCCCGTCATACTCAGTAGGTGAAACAAAGCCGTCAAGAGGTCCGGGACGTCGTGAAATCGGTCATGGTGCATTAGCAGAAAGAGCATTGATTCCGGTTCTTCCTACACCGGAAGAATTCCCGTATGCAATCCGCGCCGTATCCGAAACATTTGAATCCAACGGATCAACATCCATGGCTTCAACCTGTGCTTCCTGCATGTCTTTAATGGCAGCAGGTGTACCGATTAAGAAGATGGTAGCCGGTATTTCATGTGGTCTTGTAACAGGTGATACAGATGACGATTATATCGTATTAACAGATATTCAGGGACTTGAAGATTTCTTCGGTGATATGGACTTTAAGGTAACCGGTACAACAGAAGGTATCACAGCCATTCAGATGGATATTAAGATTCACGGTCTGACAAGACCAATCGTAGAAGAAGCCATCGCAAGAACTAGAGAAGCAAGACTGTTCATTATGGATACCTGTATGAAGCCTGCAATCGCAGAGCCTAGAAAGACAGTTGGTGAATATGCACCGAAGATTATCCAGACAAAGATTGATCCGGCTAAGATCGGTGAAGTTGTCGGACAGCGTGGTAAGGTTATCAATGCAATTATTGATGAATGTGGTGTTAAGATTGATATTACAGATGACGGATTTGTATCTGTATGCGGCGTAGAGCAGGCAGGCATGGATCAGGCAATGAAGTATATCAATACCATTGTACAGGATTTTGAAGAAGGCCAGATTTACGAAGGTAAGGTTGTAAGCATCAAAGAATTCGGTGCATTTGTTGAATTTGCACCGGGTAAGGAAGGCATGGTTCATATTTCAAAGATTGCAAAAGAAAGAATCGAACATGTAGAGGACGTACTGACATTAGGTGATAAGGTACGCTGCAAGTGCATGGGCAAAGATAAGATGGGCAGATTAAGCTTTTCTATTAAAGACGCTGAATAATAAAGAATAAATTTTACGGGCGGCGGGCATCAGATATGCTTCCGCCTGTAACAATAGAATGGAGGATTATCATGGTAGATAACAATTGCGCATATTGTGTAGAAGGCGATTTAGTAGCAAAATTCGGTATTAAGATTTGCGAACTTGAAACGTCAAAGGTCTATTTATTTAAGGAGCAGAGCCATCCGGGCAGATGTATCGTAGCACATAAGAAGCATGTCGGCGATATGAATGAACTGACAGCAGAAGAACGTGCAGCTTACTTCGAAGATGTTGCAAAGGTTGCAAGAGCAATTATGGCAGCTTTCCATCCGGACAAGGTAAATTATGGTGCTTACGGTGATACGGGTCATCATCTTCATTTTCATCTCTGCCCGAAGTACAAGGACGAATTTGAATGGGGCGGTGTATTCTTAATGAATCCGGATAAGAAGTACTTATCTGATGCCGAATATGCGGAAATGATTGAAAAGATTAAGAGCCATTTATAAAATGAAAAATGGACTGCCGCACTGGGATGAATGTAGGTTCTCTTAGTCCGGCAGTTTTTCTTTTACCTGAAAAAGTATTTATTATATCGGCAAAGTATGATAAGATAAATAATAATTGTGCGGGAAGAAGTACATGAAGATATGGAAAGAAAGGGTGACACCGTATGAGCAGGCAGGAAGAAGATACGAAAACGGAAATTTCCCCAATGATGACAGAGCAGGGGCGCGAAGAACTATATTTATATTCACTACGGAAAATGGCGGAAGAAAGAGCAGACAGTGACAGAGCATCCCTTACGGGACTTTACGGTCCGAAATCATTCTTTTTTAAGGCCAATGAATGTATGCAGCAGCATGAAAAACTACAGTATGCACTGATTCGTATGGATATATACCGCTTTAAAACGGTCAATGAATTCTGCGGCAGGCAGCAGGGTGATAAACTGCTTCAGTACATAGCAGACTGCATACGGGAATACGAATCGGATATGTCGGTTGTCGGTCATCTGCGTGCGGACATTTTTACAATCTGTCTTCCATTTAAGAATAAAAAGCAGTTATCGGATATTGCAGTTGCACTCCATGAAAAAATCTGTGCGTATCCGCTGTTTTGTAAGGCATTGCCTGCATTTGGCATCTGCATTTCAAAGAATCACATGGACATCAGCCTGATGTGTGACTATGCTGATATGGCACTGCAGAAAATTAAGGGAAAAGCCTATGCAATTTATGAGTTTTATGATGATAAAATGCGTAAAGAAATGATGCGCGAAAAACGTATTGAGAATAATGTTGCAATGGCGCTGCGGGACGAAGAATTTAAAGTCTATATACAGCCCAAAGTTGATATGCGCAGTGGAGAAATAATTGGCGGAGAAGCACTGATACGGTGGCATAGTGTCAAAGAAGGCATTATTTATCCTGATGAATTTATTCCGGTGCTGGAAAAGAGTGGCTATATCGTGGATGTTGATGCATATGTATGGGAGAAGGTATTCGCAGCCATTCATATCTGGAAGACCGGTGGAATTACGCCGGTGCCGATTTCTGTAAATGTATCCAGAAGCCATGTATATCAGAAGTCTTTTGCAGGAGTGCTGGAAAAACTGGCACAGCAGTATGATGTAGAGCCGTATTATGTACCCCTTGAAGTTACGGAAAGTATGTTTACGGAATATGTAGACAAATTGTATAAGAATATTACAAGGCTTCAGAGTGCAGGCTTCCGCTTTTCCATGGATGACTTTGGTGCAGGCTATTCCTCTTTAAATATGTTAAAGGATGAGCCGGTGGACGAAGTCAAGATTGACCGTTTCTTCTTGAAGGATATTAAAAAAGAAAAAAGCCAGATTGTAATCCGCAATGTCATTCACATGATACAGGAATTGCAGTTAGATATGATTGTAGAAGGTATTGAAACAAAAGAACAGGCAGAATTACTGATGAATTATGGCAGCTATAAGGCACAGGGCTATTACTATTATAAGCCGATGCCGATGGCAGAATTCGAGCAGCTGCTGATAAAACAGCAAAAAGGCTTGTAATCAGTACATAAAATGTGGTAAAATGTCTGTCGGTGTTTTTTAATGAAAATAAAGATTGAGTTGAATAAAGGAGAATGAGAAATGTCAGGACATTCAAAGTTTGCAAATATTGCACATAAAAAAGCTGCAAATGATGCAGCAAAGGGAAAGATTTTTACCCGTCTTGGTAAGGAAATTATGGTTGCTGTAAAAGAGGGCGGTCCGGAAGTTAACAACAACAGTAAGTTAAGACAGGTTGTGACAAAGGCAAAGGCAGCAAACATGCCGAATGATACAATTGAAAGAGCAATCAAAAAAGCTGCCAGTACAGATATGAGCAGTTTTGAATCTGTTACATACGAAGGTTATGGTCCGAATGGGACGGCTATTATTGTTGAAGCCCTTACAGATAACAGAAACAGAGCAGCTTCCAACATCCGTAACGCATTTACAAAGGGCGGCGGAAATGTCGGAACACCGGGCTGTGTATCCTTTATGTTTGACAATAAGGGACAGATTATCATTGGGAAAGAAGACTGTGATAAAGATGCCGATGAATTGATGATGCTTGCTCTGGATGCAGGCGCGGATGACTTCAATGAAGAAGAAGACTGTTTTGAAGTTACAACAGCACCGGAAGATTTTGATGCAGTCAGTGAAGCTTTGACAAATGAAGGCATTACATTTGCTTCTGCTGAAGTAACAATGATTCCGCAGACAGTTGTTGAACTGACAACAGAGGATGACATCAAGAAGATGAGAAGAATTTTAAATCTTTTAGATGAAGAAGATGATGTACAGAATGTATATCACAACTGGGATGAACCGGAAGAAGACGAAGAGTAAGATAAAAATTACAATAACTGTAATGTAGTTCTTTCGGATATTGCACGGACCGCCAAAATCAAAAGTGCGGTTCGTGCATTTTTTGTGGAATTTTAATAAAATACTTCCCTTTTGTAAAATAAGATGATAAAATAAAAGATAAGAACGCTGGGGGATTGTGAACAATATAATAATAATACGGAAGAACTGCATTATGCAGCAGGGTGGAGAATGTTATGCGGTTAGCAGAATTGCCGGTTGGCACAGGTATTTTATTTGATGTGAGTATCCAGAAGCAGGAGCTGGAATTTCCGTCAGAGGTAGTTGAAGTTCATGATAATTTTATTTTAACAAAACCGGTTATGTCGAAAGGAAAAGTTGTCGGATTGGGCGGAGAAGGTGTTTCCGTAAGCCTGACCTATTCCAGAAATGACAAGGCACCGATTGTATGGAAGGGTGTCGGATGTTCGGTTGTAAAAACCAAAGGCAGGGTTTTGTATAAAGTAATCGCCAGTGGTGCGGGATTTGAAGTGAACCGGAGAGAGGCATTCAGACTGTTTGTTGGTCTGGAAGGTATTGCACGTGTTGGAACCAACCGGAGGGCAATGGATGTTATTTTAAAAGATTTAAGTGATACAGGCTTTGCATTTGTGGTTGATCATGAGATTGAAGATGCAACCGGTTTATCGGTGCGTCTGGTATTTAAGGATTTTGACAGAAATTATGATCTGACAGGATTTATTGTCCGGCTGGTAAAAGTGGAAGAAGAAAAATATGTGTACGGATGCCGCATGACAATGCGCAATCAGCTGATTAATCATTATATCAGCATGAAACAGCGTCAGATGCTTGCAAATCACAGTGGAGCCAATATACGGAATCGTGACAATTACGGACTGCTTAATGCATTGAAAGAAAAAGAAGAACCAGTAGTAAATGAAAGTGATTTGGACAGAAAGTATATTAGCGACGTGGACAAATCAGAGAGACGTAAGATATTTGACGGCAGAAATCCGGGAAAGATAATCTGATGGATTTGTAACCGTGGATTTTACGCCCCATAAAAGACAGACAATATGGAGGGACCGATATGAGGAGTAAAGAAGACACAGACAATAGCAGAAGAGTATTTCAGTCAGCTTCAACATCGGGGCGGTATAAATATGACATGATGCCAAGATGTCCGGACTGTGGTATTCATATGAAATATATTTACGGAGAAATGTTTGAGTGTCCGGTCTGCCACAGACAGGAGCAGACACAATTTGGTAAGGTGCGTTCTTATCTGGAAGAACATGGTCCGCAGCCGGCAATGGTTATTTCAAACGAAACAGGTGTGCCGGTCAATGTTATTGATAATTTTTTACGTCAGGGACGGATTGAAATACCGGATGGTTCGCCGGTGTATATCAAGTGCCAGTCCTGTGGCGCAGATATCCGTTACGGAAGATACTGTCCGGACTGCATGGTAAGAATGACAAAAGAACTTGGGAAAGCCATGCTGATGTCAGAAGTTGGTGAGAAACCGACGAATAAGCCGGATATGTCAGGAAAGATGCACATTTTAAATTCATCTTTGCGGACAAGAGATGGAAAATAGTAAAATATTATAAAAAGCCTTTTTGTTCGGACAGGACAGAAAGGCTTTTTTATCATGATAATTTGTTCATTAAAAAAGAGGGATATACACTTATAACCCGTAAGCGTATATCCCATCTCTCTTTAGACTGAATGAATTATTTTACATCGAAACCGAAGTATCTTACTGCATTGTTGTAAGAGATACCCTTTACGATCTTTTCGAGCGCTTTTTCGTCGTTTGGATATTCACCATTTTCAACCCAGCCACCGATTAATTCGCACATGATTCTTCTGAAGTATTCATGTCTTGTGTAAGATAAGAAACTTCTTGAGTCTGTAAGCATACCGATGAAGTTACCAAGTAAGCTTAAATTAGCAAGAGAGGTCATCTGGTTTGTCATGCCGACCTTATGGTCATTGAACCACCATGCTGAACCCTGCTGAATCTTGCCGACAGCCTTAGAATCCTGGAAACATCCAAGTACTGTACCGATAGCAGCGTTTACAGACGGATTTAATGAATAGATGATTGTCTTTGGCAGTTCATCTGTGATATTTAATGCATTTAAGAACTGTGCCATTTCAGCAGAGCAGTCATAAGTATTAATGCAGTCATATCCTGTATCCGGTCCTAACTGGTTGTATCTTAATGTGTTGTTATCACGGATTGTACCGTAATGTAACTGCATTACCCAGTTTAACTTGTTGTATTCTTTACCAACTGAAACCATGAATGCTGTCTTGAATTTGTTCATTTCATCAACAGTAATTGTTTCACCTGCAAATCTCTTTGCGAAAATCTTTTCGATTTCTTCTGTTGTGTATGGCTTGTACATAACATATTCAAGAGCGTGGTCAGATACACAGCATCCCATAGAAGCGAAGAATTCCATTCTGTTTCTTAAAGCATCCATTAAGGAAGCAAAAGAATTAACAGTGATACCGCTGACATCAGATAATGTCTTTAAGTAATCAAGGTATTCAGGCTTTTCAATGTTCATAGCCTTATCCGGTCTCCATGCAGGAAGTACCTTTACTTCAAAAGTATCATCTTCTGCCAGGACCTTATGCCATTCAAGTGAATCAACCGGATCATCTGTTGTACAGATTAATGTAACATTAGACTTGCGGATTAAGTTTCTGACTGACATAGAGTCTTCCTGAAGCTTTGCGTTGCAGAGATTCCATACTTCTTCAGCTGTATCCCCGTTTAACACGCCGTTATAGCCGAAGTATCTCTGTAATTCAAGGTGGCTCCAGTGATACAGCGGATTACCGATAGCCATTTCAAGTGTTTCAGCCCATTTCTGGAATTTTTCCCTGTCAGAAGCATCACCTGTGATGTACTTCTCGTCAACACCGTTTGTTCTCATCTGACGCCATTTATAATGGTCGCCGCCAAGCCATACCTGAGTGATGTTTTCAAATTTTCTGTCCTCAGCAATTTCTCTTGGATTGATGTGGCAGTGATAGTCAACAATTGGCATTTTGTCAGCATAATCGTGAAAAAGATGCTGAGCGGTTGGTGTGGAAAGTAAAAAGTCCTTGTCCATGAATTGTTTCATGTTAGTGTCCTCCTGTAACTTAAAAATTTGTTGTGTTGCGTTTAATTATATCAGCAGCAATGATATTCTCTGCGGGAACGTCATGACCGCTTAATACCTGCATTAAAATATTGACGGCTTTAACGGAAAGCTGTTCCACCTTGCTGTCAATCGAAGTTAATTCCGGTTCGGTGCAGTTGGCAAGAACGGAATTGTTGTAACCGATAATCTGAAGCTGTTCCGGAATGGCAATCCGGTGTTCATAGGCATATTTAACAGCGCCCACGGCTAAAGAATCATCGGAGGTGACTACGGCATCAAAAGAAATTCCTTTGTCATAAAGGGTATTCAGATAATCCTTTGCGCGCTGGATATTTTTGGTGCATAAATGTGTCCATTCCTCACGCAGGGGAATCCCCGCATCCGAAAGGGCGTTTTTATAGCCTTTTAATTTGTTCATTCCGCTGTAGGAGGTACTGGTGTAAAGATACACAATCTGACGTCTTCCTGCGGCAATCAGACGGCTGGTCGCATCGTATACGGCAGCAGTGTCGTTGCACATGACGGAATAAATGTTTTTGCCGGGTAAAAACCCGTTTGCCAGAACAATCGGAACTTCCTTTGCGGCATTTAAGATATAGCGGTTATCGCTTCCCGGCTGGTTTAACACAAACTGGGAACCGGCTAAGATAATGCCGTCCACACGCTTACTGATTAATAAATCCAGATACTTTTTCTTGGTTTCGGAATCCTGTCCGGTACAGCACAAAATGGAATCGTAATTGTGCCGGCGCAGTTCCTGTTCCAGATAATAAACCGCATTGGCAAGGTAGGTATCAGAAGAATCACTGCACATAATGCCGATGGTCTTCATTGTATTAAGTCCCAGACCGCGTGCAAAAATATTCGGTGTATAGTCAAGCTCCTTCATGGCGACAAGAACTTTGTTTTTAGTTTTATCGCTGACATTGGCATTGCCGTTTAACACTCTGGAAACGGTTGCAATGGAAACGCCGGCTTTTTTAGATACATCGTAAATATTCATAAAATTCTCCGGTAGTGTTCTAGCTGCTTCTGATTATTTATGATACCTGCTGATTGCTTCATGTTACACATTCCCGCAATCAGCATCAGGATATTCGCATATCGTATGCTCATATCGGGGCGGGTCGCAAGGTCTTTTACCCACTGATGAGCAAGCTCATGTGTGTGAAAGACTTTTTGACCCTGGTATCATAAAAAATATGTAAATGTAAGCACTTACATATTGATAAATGCATTATACAATGTTATGATAATAAAAACAAGTGTGATGTTCTAACATTTATGCAAAAGATTGAAAAAGTAGTTGACTAATTACGCGTTTCAGTTTATTTTAAATAATGTAAGCGCTTACATTGCACTTATGTTTGATTACCATAAACTGGTTTTACTAAAGGGCGGTGCCAAGAAGCGGACCCTGTAAAAAAAGGAGATTGAAAATGCAAAGATTAAACAAGAGTATTACACATGCAGTTGACAGACCGGTTAAGGTTATGCAGTTTGGTGAAGGTAACTTCCTTAGAGCATTCGTTGATTATATCTTTGATGTAACGAACGAAAAGACGGACTTCAACGGCGGCGTTGTAATTGTTAAGCCTATCGAATTCGGTACACTGGAAAGATTCCATGATCAGGAATGCCAGTACACACTTCAGTTAAGAGGTTTTGTTGACGGACAGCCAAAGGAAATCACCCGTCAGATTACATCTGTAGTAGATGCTGTTGCTGCAATCGAAGATTATGACAAGTACATCGAATACGGAACAAGTGAAACTCTTAGATTTATCGTTTCTAATACAACAGAAGCAGGTATTGTATTTGACGAAACAGATAATGACCCGAATGCACGTCCTCCTAAGACTTATCCGGGTAAGCTGACACAGCTTCTTTATAAGAGATATCAGAAGTTCAACGGAGCAGCAGACAAGGGTCTTATCCTGCTTCCATGTGAACTGATTGCCGACAACGGTATTGAATTAAAGAAATGCATCATGAAGTTCATTGAACTCTGGGGACTTGAAGACGGATTCAAGGACTGGGTAAACAACTACTGCTCATTCTGCCCGACACTGGTAGACAGAATTGTTCCGGGTTATCCAAGAGAAGATGCTGCTAAGCTTTGCGAAGAATGGGGTTATGAAGACCAGTTAATCGACAGAGCAGAAGTTTTCGGACTCTGGGTTGTTGAAAGTGATTCAAACCTTCCGCTTGAACAGTTAGAGAAGGAACTTCCATTCAAGGAAGCAGGCTTAAATGTTGTATTTACAAAGGATCATCATCCATACAAGGAAAGAAAGGTAAGAATCCTCAACGGTTCCCATACTTCTTTCGTATTGGCCTCATTCCTTGCAGGCAATGACAACGTTGAAAATTCAATGAAAGACCCTGTAATCAGAAAGTACATGGAAGAAACTCTTTACAACGAAGTTATTCCTACACTTTCACTTTCAAAGGAAGACTGCGAAGAATTTGCAAAGGCTGTTATCGACAGATTCTTAAACCCATTCGTAGACCACAGATTATTAAGCATTTCCTTAAACTCTGTATCTAAGTGGGAAGCAAGATGTCTGCCTTCATTCTTAGGCTATGTAAAGAAATTTGACAAGCTTCCGAAGTACCTTACATTCTCTATCGCAGCATTAATGAGCTTCTATACATCACAGACAGAAGCTGAATTCAACGGCGGTATTGTATTAAAGGGTGACAGAAACGGTGAAGAATATAACATCACAGACGATAAGGCTGTTCTTGATTTCTTCAGAGATAATTCAGGAAAGTCCGCAGAAGAATTTACACATGCTTACTTAAGCAATACAAAGTTCTTTGGTGGAGAAGATCTTACAAAGGTTGCAGGTCTTGAAGAAACAATTACTGAATATATCAAAGACATCAGAGAAAGAGGCATGAGAGCAGTTGTAAATGATTTAGCACTTGACTAATTCATATTGCAGTTTAGAATGCTTATCAGTGTATAAGAACAGGCTCTGAATACTTATAAGAGCGGGTGTGTCAGTATCATCCGCTCTTACTTTATAATAATCAAAAGATTTAAAGAGGTATATATGCAGGATTTTATTAAAATTAATAAAGATGATAATGTTGCTGTAGCATTAAAGCCGATTGCAAAAGGTACAACGGTCAACGTAGCAGGAACAGAAGTGACAACGGTTGAAGATATCCCACAGGGACACAAGTTTGTCATCAAAGAAATCAAGAACGGTGATCCGGTTATCAAATACGGTTTCAGAATCGGATTTGCACAGGCTGATATTCCGGTAGGTGCATGGGTTCATACACATAACTTAAAGACAGGTCTTGGCGAACTGTTAGAGTATACTTATGAACCGGAAGGACATAAGGATGTAGAACCGACAGAACCAGCTTACTTTGACGGTTACATGAGAGAAAACGGTAAAGTCGGTGTCCGTAACGAAGTATGGATTGTTCCGACAGTCGGCTGTGTAAACTCTATTGCAAGAGCAATCGAAGCAACAGCAAGAATGAATAAGCCGGAAGGCGTTGATGAAGTTGTTGCATTTACACATCCTTACGGATGTTCACAGACTACAGAGGATCAGGAAAATACAAGAAAGATTCTTGCAGACCTGATTAACCATCCAAATGCAGGTGCCGTACTGGTACTCGGACTTGGATGTGAAAACAGCCGTATTGAAGTATTAAAAGACTATATCGGCGAAGTAAGTTCCGACAGAGTAAAGTTCCTTCAGGTTCAGGACGTTGAAAATGAACAGGAAACAGCTGAAAAGATGATGGAAGAACTGATGGCTTATGCAGCGACCTTTAAGCGTGAAAAGGTCAATGCAAAGGAACTGATTATCGGTATGAAGTGCGGTGGTTCAGATGGTTTATCCGGTATCACAGCCAATCCGACAGTCGGTCTGTTCTCAGATATGCTCGTATCAAAGGGTGGTACAACCATTCTTACAGAAGTTCCGGAAATGTTCGGTGCAGAAACGATTCTTATGAACCGTTGTGCAAATAAGGAACTCTTTGAAAAGACAGTACACCTGATTAACGATTTCAAGGAATACTTCATCAAGAACGGTCAGGAAATTTATGAAAATCCTTCACCGGGAAATAAAGACGGTGGTATTACAACACTGGAAGATAAGTCTTTAGGATGTACACAGAAGTCAGGAAGCTCTTTAGTAAAGGGTGTTCTTGCATATGCTGAACCGGTTCATACAAAGGGACTCAACCTTTTAAGCGCACCGGGTAATGACCTTGTAGCAGCGACAGCCTGTGCAGCTTCCGGCGCACAGATGGTTCTGTTTACAACAGGCCGCGGTACACCGTTTGCTTCACCGGTACCGACCGTTAAGATTGCAACAAACTCAAGACTTGCAGGTAACAAGAGCAACTGGATTGACTTCAATGCAGGAAGAATCGTTACAGATGATCTTCCGCTTGAAGATGCAGCAAAAGAGCTGTTCCAGCTCGTATTAGACGTTGCTTCCGGCAAGAAGGTAAAGGCTGAAATCGCAGGATTCCACGATTTAGCAATCTTTAAGCAGGGTGTAACACTGTAAGATATGATATTATAAAAGGCAGACTGCCGTTTTCCTGTTTGGATAGTGAATGGGAAATGGCGGGGCTGTCTTTTTTGCTTTGCCTAAAAATAGAAAATCGTGTATAATAAATATATGATGTTGGGGACACAAGCCCCACCTATGAGCAAGCTCATGTGGGTTTAGACCTTTTGACCCTGATACAATATATTTGGATTTTTACATCGTGGAGGATTTGTGACCAATGACAGAGGGGGTTTCAGTGGGAATTTGTGATGATGTCCTGTTATGGAGAGAAGAAATTACAGATAAAGTGCTGGCATATCAGACAGAAAAACAAATTCAGATTACGATAAAGCAATATAGCTGTGCAGAAGATTATTTAAAGGCGCAGGATGATATAGATATTTTGTTTTTGGATATTGAGATGTCCGGAATGTCCGGAATTGCGTTAAAAGATATTTTGATTCAAAATAAGAGAAAAGAAATGATTGCATTTATAACGTGCTATGACGGATATATCCGGGAGGCTTTTGGCAAAAATGTATGTGGTTTCATAGATAAACCGGTTTCAAGGGAAAAGGTATTTGAGGTTCTGGATAAAGCTGTTGAGGAGAAAAAAGAAAATGCAGTCTGTCGGCTTACGGCAGAAACAGGGGTTTCATTAAAAGAGATTCAATATATTAAATCAAACGATAAATATATTGAGATTTATACGGAAAATGGTGTTGTGCCGGGATATATCAGTTTAAAGGAGTGTGAGGACATACTTCCAGTTCAGACATTTATACGGGTTTCGCGATTTTATATTGTGAATTTTGCAGCAATTAAAAATATTGCGGGAACAATAGAAATGAATGATGGACAAAAAATCAAAGTCAGCCGCGGAAAGTTAAAAGAAATCCAAAGACAGTATGCCGATTACCTAATGGAAATCCGTTTCCCGTATATTTAGTAAAAGTGTGAGTTTGGGAGGGTATGCATGAACTTAACGTTTAATGAAGAAATTTTTAAAAATACAAACAATAAAATGTCTGACAGGAAAATCAATCCTGCCGGACATTTTTCTTTTAGATAAGATGAAATAAATCAAAAATGTATTGGAATATTGAACAAAAATTAATAAAAAGTGCAGTTCACGAAAAAAAAGTGCAGTTGGCGAATGACAGATGGAAAATAGAGAGAGTATAAGTTAATATAAATGTAAGGTCGACCGGTAAAATTAAAATAAATATTTGGAGGAAATCAAAATGATAAAATCACGAACGATTAACAAATACTTAAAAGGCTGTCTGATTGCATCAGCTGCAACAGTGACGGTTATGTCTACAAGTATTTTTCAGACTCTGGCAGCAGGAAATTATAAGGATACAGTGCATGAGGAATATAATTCCACGGATTTAGTTGAAGTTACAGATATTGGAACAGAACAGAGAGGCAAGTGGGATTATACGTCGTCATATGCTTATAACAAAAATTCAAATACGGATTTTGATGCGGTATTTGTATATGGCTCGTATAATGAAGATAATGACCCGAGTTGTGGAGAACCAGCATATGATGGACTGCATAACTGCACATATGGTGAGACACTAGATTTACCAATGGGGTGCTCAAGATATTTCCCTAACACAGTGAAAGAAGAGGGATATGAGTGTGCTTCGTTAAGAATATGGCCTGATTATGGTGGAAAAGGTATGTATATTTATTTCTTGTGGAGTCCAGATAGTATTTAAGTAAATAGCATTGGTTGGAACAATTAACAATTGTTCCGACCAATATCTTTATTCATAATAATAGATATGGAGAAAAAAGATGAAACGTAAATGGGGTATTACAGAGAAGGCATTTTTAATTCTTGTCATAGCAGTTTTTGCAGTTTTTGGCGGACGCAGGTTTTTTAGTATGTATCATACGGTCAAAAGTGATGAAACATCTCAGAGGCTGTCCACAGATGAGGCTGTCACAGTTGTGGCAGGAGGAGAGGAACAAAAGCCGGAAAAAGACAGTTATCAGGTCGATATATGGAAGTATTCATATGAAATACTGGAAGCAAAGATTTTGAAGGAACTGCCGTTTGAACCGCAGGAACACGCATCAGGGATACAGTTTGACGGGAACAGAATTGTCAATGATTACAGTATTGTTAGTGTAACCATGACAATAGAAGACAATAACGATATAAGTCCTGATAAGACAGAAACGTTAAACAGTCATCAGCTGCATATTGATAAAATACAGAATACAAAGACACACAAATATGAATTGTATATGAGCAGTATTGGCGAAGAACCTGAACCAATGGAGGATTTTCATTATCAGATGAAATATGGAGAAAAATCAGAGCCGGTTACATTGTACTATCTTGTGAGCGATGATGATTTGACCGGAGATGCCAATATCAATCTGCTGTTAAATCCAATGGGAGCCTACGGTTCCAAAACAACTTACAAATTGAAAGATGAGAATACAACGGTAGAATCTGTGAAAAAATATGCATTTATAAAATTAAATGACCTGTTAAGAAAAAGTGAGGAGTATTAAACGGATGAAACAGATGATTAAATTTGAAGTAAAAAGAATGTTAAGAAATCCGGGATTTTATATTGCGCTGTTGATAGGGCTGATTGTGTCAGTTGTCCATTGGATAGTAGAGGTTCTTCCGGTTGTGAGGGGAATGGATAAATATATGTCTTTAGATTTTGCACTCCTATATCCACCGAATCTGTATAATAGCTGGATATGTGAGGGGAATAATATGTACTCATATCTTTATTTACTTATTCTTCCGATTCTGGTAACACTGCCATATGCAGCTACTTTTTTTAGTGATGTAAATAATCATTTAATTGAATTTATCTGCACAAGGGCAGATAAAAGAGAGTATTTTTATGCAAAATTCACGGCGGTATTTTTGTCGGGAGGAATTGTATCCTGTGTTCCGCTTATTTTCAATATTCTGCTCTGTACGGCAGTTGTGCCGACAATAAAACCACAGGCGGCAGCTTCAACGTCGAATATGGTTCCGAAAGGAAGCTTTTCTGCATTGCTGTTTACACATCCGGCAGTTTATGTTGCAATTTCATTGATTGTTATATTTTTATTCAGTGGAGCACTGGCGGCATTTGCATTAAATGTTGCATTTTACTCCAATCACATTTTTACAGTGCTGTTAGCACCATTGGTATTAAACGTGTTTTTATCGGCATTGTTCCAGCTGCTGAATTTGCAGTCGTGGGAGCCATCTAATTTTATAAATCCTGCGTATAGTTCGCCCAGAATGATTCCGTTCGTGGTAGAAACGGCAGTCCTGCTTATTATCACGGGCTGGGAGTTCATTTACCGCGGCAGGCAGGAGGATATATGCTGAATAAAAATTTAATGAGAATTAAAAAATACTGTGAACCGTATATGCTGGTTGTTTTTCTTGTGATTGTAGTACTTGGAGTACTATATACAGGTAATGCAAAGATTAATTTACAATACGTAAAAGGTGCGGTAATCAGCAGGGCAGATATTCTCATTCACAGTGAGTTGTTGATGTTAAGAGGCTCTATAATATATATTGCATTACTTTTGATTTTTACAAGGACAATTCGCAATGATTTTTTATACTGCAATATATTACAGCATAAAAAGAGAACGGCAATATGGGATTATCAAATAAAAAAACTGTCAGTGGCAGGACTGGCAGCTGCTGTTGTATACAGCGGCAGTACCATTTTGTCGACAGCGGTAATCTGTAAGAATGATATAAACTGGCAGAGTGCTGATAGTTTATATGCATTGTCAACAGGAGAAACAATGCAGATTCGCTATGCTGTGGTTGCAGCGGTATATATAGCGGCGATTCTTGTGCTGACAGAACTCATTATGGTTATCAGCCTGTTGCTGTATTGGATAATCAATCAGGTGGCGTTGGTATGGGTTGGTATTCTTGTATTCTATGTAATAGATATATATGGTACTCATAAAATACTGCGGCTGCTGATGCTTGATTATAAGAACTGGGAGAATCATAAAATCGGTATTTATATGGCAGGTGCAGTTGTTTTCTGTATAGCCATCTATATAATAGGGCGGATTGCTGCAAATAAAAAAGATTTTATACCAAAGAGGTGCAGATAGGTGAATTTAAAAATAATCTGGTATGATATCCGGGCAGTATGGAATGAAAACAAAATAAAATATGCAGTGTTGGCAGTATTTATAATGCTTGCGTGTGTATGCTGCAATCATTCGTGTAAAGAAGCATTATCTGTCGATATGGGATTTTGGGATTATATCATATGGAATTTCCGGGGAATGAAAGCAATCCGTAAAAATCAATATATCGTGCCAAATGCATACTGGGTCTTTATATGGCTGTATCTGGCGGTTATAGTTGGCGTATATCCGGTAAAGGATTTGCATATGGCAGGACAGCAGATTCTTTTGAAATCAGGAAATCGAAAGGCATGGTGGTTCGGAAAAGTGATTTGGAATATCCTGTCTGTTCTCGGATTTTATCTTGTGCTGTATCTGTCGGTGACTGCGGTGAGCATTGTAACAGGCGGATTTAAGGCGGCACAGCCGGAGGTTACGGCATTTTTGCTGGAAAATGAGCAGATTGAAAATGAGGGGACAACGTTATACATATATGCATTGGTATTGCCGGTCATTATATCAATTGCAATTTCTGTTACGCAGATGATGATCGCAGTCGTTTTTCAGTCGATGATGGGATATATCTGGGTCTGCTTTATTCTTGCAGCAGGAATTTTTGTGTACAGTCCATATAGTCTGGGGAATTATTTAATGCTCATGCGCACTCCGGTATTCATGCACGGGAGTGTTTTGAATGTATTGTGGGCGGTGATGCTTAGTATACTGTTTACAGCGGCATCAGTGGCCATCGGCAGTATTGTAATAGAAAAGAAGAATATTTATTCATAGTAGGAGAATGTATGTATTTAGAAATTCAGAATATATCAAAAACAATAAAGGGCAATAAGGTGCTTGATGATATATCAGCATCTATGGAATGTGGGAAAATTTATGGTTTCCGGGGGCAGAATGGTTCGGGAAAGACCATGCTGATGCGGTGTATCTGCGGACTGGTGATTCCTGATAACGGAGCAATTATTGTAGACGGAGATGAACTGGGAAAAAGAATATCATTTCCGGAAAGTCTTGGGGCACTCATTGAAAATCCGGGATTTATAGAGCATTACAGTGCATTGGATAATATGAGGGCAATCGCATCCATCAAAGGAATTGCTTTGGAAAATGAAATGCGTGAAATACTACAGGAAGTAGGATTAGACCCTGATGAAAAGAAGTCCGTAAAGAAATATTCACTTGGAATGAGACAAAAGCTGGGAATTGCCATTGCACTAATGGAAAATCCCGAACTGATTATTTTAGATGAACCTTTTAATGCTTTAGATGAAAAAAGTGTGGAAAAAGTAAAGAAAATTATAAAACAAAGAGCGGAAGCAGGTGCATTAATTATTGTCAGCTGTCATGACAGAGAAATATTAGATCAGATAGCAGACAGCATTTATTATATGGAGGAGGGGAAAATTATCCGAAATGAAAAAAAGTAGAATAAAAACGATCATAATTGCCGTATCGGTGATTGCCTTTTTTGCATATCTGGTGCTGGTAATCGGTATTAACCTGAAATATCCGAAAGCACAGTTAGAGGAAAAACAGCTTGGAGAAGCGATGACGGCTGATGATTTTGAAATAACGGCAACCGATGTGTCTTTTATGAGTCAGGAAGATTTTTCTGATATTTATGCTTCTGAAAAGGAGATATTTAAAGAAGCAGAATGTATTATGGTTACAGTCAATATAAAAAATATGTCAGAAGAGAAACAGCGGGTAACATTAGACCGTTTTGCACTGACATCACAGGCATGGACAAACTGTGCAGCACCTGATAAGTATATGGCGGTAAATGCAAAATTGAACAGTGAACAGTATCAAAGCGGTCCAATCTATATCGAATCAGGCGAAGAACGGACACTGATTCTGCCATTTCTTTTAGTAAAAAAAGGATTTAGACAAAAACAGTGGGAGCACGTAAAAGAACGAAACTATGAACTGGTATTGTCATTGTATCCGGTAAAGAAGCAGATAAAACTCAAATGTGTGTAATAGCATAGAAAAAAACCGGCAGGGTATGGTACCCTGCCGGTTTTTTCTTGAACGCTCTAATCAAATGAAAGCTAAGCTTTAATTATCTCTGAACTCTTGCGCCAGCACCACCAACGATACCTTCAACTTCCTTGAGAGAAGCCATTGTTGTATCACCAGGAGTTGTCATAGCAAGAGCGCCGTGAGCAGCACCGTAATTAACAGCCTTTTCAGCATCTTCAAATGTCATAAGACCATATACAAGACCTGAAGCGAATGAATCACCGCCACCAACTCTATCCATGATTTCAAGACCGTCATACTGAGCAGCCTTATAGATTTCACCATCAGCCCAGCAGATAGCAGACCAATCGTTAACTGTAGCTGTCTTAACCTGACGAAGTGTTGTAGCAACAGCCTTGAAGTTCGGATATGTAGCAGCAGCTTCGTTGATCATCTTCTTGTAACCATCAAGGTTCAGAGTCTTAAGGTTTGCATCGTTACCTTCGATTTCAAAACCAAGGCAGGCTGTGAAGTCTTCTTCGTTACCAATCATAACATCAACGTACTTGGCAACTTCCTTATTAACTTCCTGAGCCTTAGCTAATCCACCGATAGCTTCCCACATAGAAGGACGGTAGTTTAAGTCGTAAGATACGATTGTACCATACTTCTTAGCTGCCTTACAAGCTGCGATAACTGTTTCACAAGCCTGTTCAGAAAGAGCAGCGTAGATACCGCCTGTATGTAACCAGCGAACACCTAAACCACCATCGCTCTTGTTCTTGAAGATGTAGTCGAAATCGAAATCATCCGGTGTAGCCTGAGAGATAGCTGTGTTAGCTCTGTCAGAGCAGCCCTTAGCGCCACGGATACCAAATCCTCTTTCTGTGAAGTTCAGACCGTTTCTGCAAAGACGTCCGATACCATCAGTCTTCTTCCAGCAGATGAGGTCTGTTGAAACGCCACCCTGCTCGATGAAGTCTTTCATAAGAAGACCTACTTCGTTATCAGCGAAAGCTGTGATAACAGCTGTGTTCATTCCGAAACACTTGTGAAGACCACGGATAACATTGTATTCTCCGCCGCCTTCCCATGCTCTAAAGCTTCTTGCTGTACGGATTCTTCCTTCACCCGGATCAAGACGAAGCATTACTTCACCTAAAGATACGGCATCAAATGTGCACTCTTCGGCTGGTCTTAAATTTAATTTCATTTTTTAGATACCTCCAAAATATTTTATTACAAATGTATTCTATCATACTTGTCCGATTTAATCTATATTTTTTACCGAAAGAATTTCATGAATTTACAAAACTATGAATTGACAAAAAAATGTACCAACTCTATAATAAAAAGAAATTACATATTCTAGTAAAAGGAGAAGTTAAAATGAATAAAGTTGTAGAAGAATTGAGCAAGATTGGTATTGTACCGGTTATCGCATTAGATGATGCAAAAGATGCAGAACCGTTAGCAAAGGCTTTAATTGAAGGCGGACTTCCTTGCGCAGAAGTAACATTCAGAACTGCAGCAGCAGAGGAATCTATCCGTATCATGGCTGAAAAGTTCCCTGAACTTGTTGTCGGAGCCGGTACAGTATTAACACCGGAGCAGGCAGACAGAGCCATGAATGCAGGAGCAAAGTTTATTGTCAGTCCGGGACTGAATCCTAAGGTTGTAAAGCATTGTCTGGACAAGGGTTATCCGATTGTTCCGGGTACAAGCAATCCTTCTGATGTAGAAACAGCGATTGAATTAGGACTTGATGTCGTAAAATTCTTCCCGGCTGAAGCAGCAGGCGGACTCAACATGATTAAGTCTATGGCAGCACCATATACAAATATGAAATTTATGCCGACAGGCGGTATCAATGCAGGCAACTTAAAGTCTTATCTTGACTTTGGCAAAATTGTATGCTGCGGCGGTTCATGGATGGTAAAGAAAGACATGGTTGCAGCAGGCGATTTTGAAGGCATTAAGAATCTGACAAGAGAAGCTGTTGATACGATGCTTGGATTTGAAGTTAGACACGTTGGTGTCAACTTACAGAGCGGTGAAGAGGCAGAAGACCTTGCAGATACATTCAATAAGATGTTCAGCTTTGAAAAGAAAGTCGGTAACAGTTCAGTATTTTCAGGAACAGGCTTTGAGCTGATGAAAAAGCAGGGCCGTGGAACACATGGCCATATTGCAATCGCAACAAACTATATTGAAAGAGCAATCTATCATTTAGAGAAACGTGGATTTGAATTTGACAAGGATTCAGCCGTTATTAAAAATGACAGATTAAAGGCAATTTATTTCAAGGGCGAGTTCGGCGGATTCGCTATACATCTTGTTCAGAAATAATTGCAGGAATTGTTTTTAAGTCCATGGGACTGCCGTGCTTTGAAAGTGCGGCAGTCTGTTTATGTAGTACCTTTGTAACAGAAGCCTCCCATGCGGGGGAATTAAAACGTAAATTTTGTGGAAAATGTTGAAAAAATTGTGAAAATATAGTAAACTAAACACAAAATGTAGTCGATAGACTAAATAGGTATTTAGAATACAGTAGAAAAGAGGTCTGTTATGAAAAAAATTTATCAGATTAGAAGATTGCGTAAGGGCTGGAAGGTGCTGGCAGCTGCAATCTTTGCAATCGCTCTGTTAGGAGGATATATGCTCTATGCCAACGCTGCGACCAGTGTTGCCATGAGATTGTCAACGACTTCTGCAAGCATTGCATTCAATAAAGAGTCTAACTCGGTTGTACAGGTTAGTTCTCTTACCGGTACGGATGATAATGGGGATCCGAACCAGAATTACGCACCAAATGGTAATAATATCGAATGGACATCTTCTAATAACGATATTGTTACATTCCGCAGAGAAAATGATGTAATGGATCACGACACTGCAAAAGGTATGATTCCTATTATTAAGGGTGCACATGCCGGTAAAGCGGATGTGACAGCTACATACTATTCTATTCAGTATGACAGCACAGGTTCCATTATCAATAAGTCACTGGTTACCAGCCTGACGGCAAAGGTTGTTGTACCGCTTGAAGTTACGACAACTCATTCCAACAGTACGATTTATACAGTTGGTGATCAGATCACATTTACAACCAATACCTGTGATTCTAACAAGATTTTTATTGAAACAAAGAACGACACCAGTGGAAACGTTTCTCATGACGGTGTAGTTGAACTGGTTTCATCATCCAGCACACAGGCAACTTTAAAGGTTGTCGGCGGTGGACAGGCAACGGTTATTGTAAGAACAGCAGACGGCGGCGGTGAAGAGGCTCTTTGCAAAGAATTTACAGTTCGTGCAAAAGTAGAATTTAATGATTCAAACATTTACAGAGACAATAATAACCGCAAGTGTTTAAAGTTAAATGATGAACCATATGTAGAGTTTACGAAGTATGTTATTGGTTCTAACATCAATAATCCGGCAACGGCAGGTGTTTTTTACGAGTCATCTGACCCGAAGGTTGTTGAAGTTGCACAGGACGGTTCAGTACTTGGTAAGTATGCAGGTGTTTCTACGGTAACAGTAGGTATTCCGGCATATGATGCACAGGGCAATAAGACATGGTATACGCATGATACCGTTGATGTTGTTGTACCGTTTAAGAAACTGGGCAATCAGGTCAGCAATATGAACGTTGATGACCAGCTGCAGTTATCAACATCAGCAAATCCGACAGAGATTACATGGACAACATCGAACAATGCAGTCCTGCAGGTTGATGCAACAACAGGTCTTGTTACGGCAATTGGTGCCGGTACTGCAAAGATATATGCATCAAGAGCAGCAGATGATTTCAGTACAAAGTACAATCAGCCGATTCAGCTGGTGTATGAAATTACTGTTATTGATGATTTTGCATTAAGTGCAGATAAGACATCTGTTAACATGGGCGAAACCATTGAAGTGTCAGCCCTTGTAACAGCTACAGATATTACAGCCAATCCAATTACTTATAAGCTTGAAAACCAGCCAAAGGATGACGGAACAATTCCGACAGGTGATCTGGTTACAGTAGAGCAGGACGGTAAGACATTTAAGATTACCGGTGTGAAGTCCGGTACGGTACATTTGATTGTTACACAAAACGTTAACGGCGTTATGAAGACAGCAACCTGTGTTATTTATGTAACGACACCGGTTAATGAAGTATCCATTAATCCGTCGTCTATTCAGATTGACAGAGGTTCAACCGGAACGGTCCAGCTGTTATTTAATCCGGCAGGACCAACCAATGATAAAGTATTATGGTCTTCTTCAAATACAAGCGTTGCAACAGTTGAAGGTGACAGCTACACGGCAACTATCACGGGTGTAGCCGGCGGTACAGCAACCATCAGTGTTATTACAGAAGATGGATTAAAGACAGCAACTTGTGATGTTTATGTAAGAGAACCGGTTACAGGTGTTGTATTAAATGAAACATCGGTAGAATCTTCTATGTCTATCGGACAGTTCCAGTTAGTGGCAACTGTTCTTCCAGCAGGGGAAGGTGTTAACAGAAATGTTACATGGCAGTCTACAGATGAAAGCATTGTAAAGGTTGATGAGAATGGTCTTGTAACATTTGTAAAACCGGGACATGCAGCAGTAGTTTGTAAAACTGAAGACGGCGCATTTCAGGCATTCTGTAATTTTGTCATTGATATTCCGGTAGAAACGATTACACTCGATTATACAGATGAAATTATGAGAATCGGAGATACATTAAGAATTACAGCAGAAGTACTTCCGTTAGAGGCATCTAACAGAACAGTACGCTGGACATCTTCTAATACCAATGTTTGTATCGTAGACTCTAACGGTTTAGTACAGGCAGTTGGAACAGGAAGCTGTACAATTCTTTGTGAATCATTAGATGGCAAGGCATCTGCAATGTGTAATATCTATGTAAAACAGCCGGTTACACAGGTTGTTTTAAATACAACAGATATTACAGTAAGAAAAGGTCAGGTATTCTGGCTGAATGCAACCTGTCTTCCGGAAAATGCGGATAACAAAATCATTACATGGGAAAGCCGTGATGAAGATGTGTGTACAGTGGAAAGCGACGGTAAGGTAACAGCTACCGGTGCAGGTACAACTTCTATTATTGCAACAAACCCGGATTCCGGTCTGACAGCATACTGTGTTGTAACAGTTACACAGCCGGTAACAGGTATTACCTTAAATTCTGATTATCAGGAATTATGGGTAGGTGCAAAGTATGCGATTATTCCGAATATCGAGCCGTATGATGCTGAAAATAAGAATGTAACGTATCGTTCAAGTGATCCTGATGTTGCAACCGTTGATGAAATGGGTGTTGTAACAGCAGTAAAGGGTGGCTCCTGCGTAATCATTGTTACAACAGAGGAGTGCCAGCTGACAGCAGCTTGTACGATTGATGTAAAAGAATATGTTTCTTCTATTACATTAAGTGAAACACATAAATTTATGAATGTAGGAACTTCCGGAACTTTAACAGCAACGGTAGGTTCTGATACGGCAACCAATAAAAATATTATATGGACCTCATCCGATAATTCAATCTGTTCCGTAGACTCTTACGGTACATTAAATGCGGGTGAACCGGGTATTGCAGTTATTACTGTAACAGCAGCTGATGGCAGCGGTGTATCCGCTACCTGTGTTGTTCAGGTTGTAAATCCGGTGACATCTATCCGTATTGAACCGGATACAGTCCGTATGTTAGTTGGAGAATCCCGCATTGTACAGGCAGTTATTGAACCGGACGATGCATCGATTAAAGATGTAACATGGGAATCTTCTAATGAAGAAATTGCAACAGTTGATGAAGCCGGCGAAATCTTTGCTTTAAGTACAGGTAAGTGTAAGATTACAGCGACTTCGAAGGATGGAAATAATGTAAAGGGTGTCTGCTGGGTATATGTAACACCGGTAGTTAATATTACATCCATTAAGATTAATTCAAGCGAAATCTATATGCTCACCGGTAAGTCAAGACAGTTATCTGTCAGAGTGCGTCCGGCAATTAATACGGATTCCTATGAATGGTATTCAACAGATACCGGTATTGTTGTAGTAGATGGTAATGGCGTAATTACAACAGTGGGTCCTGGTACTGCGGAAGTTGTGGCAGAAAGCGTCAATGGTACTGCACTTTCATCTTGTACAGTCCATTCACTGGCTATCAGCCGTTCAAGCATCACTTTGGAACAGTATGATTCATACTGGCTGGATGTTATCGGTAACGACAGTAACAGCAAGGTGACATGGAGGAGCAGTAACCCGAGAGTCTGCACAGTCGACTCAACAGGTCATGTAGTTGCCCGTAAGGCAGGTACGACAACTGTAACAGCAGTCTTAAATAATAAGACTTTGTCATGCACAGTAAGAGTAACAAATATCCGGTAAGAATAACACAGTAGTGGTATTCCGGTATTAATAAAAGCAGCCGCAGGCGGTTCGTGAAGAACGTCTGTGGCTGCTTTTTATTGTAGTGCAGGAATTATTGAAAGCCGATTTAGCAGATATAGAATTAAAAAAAGTAATAAAAAACCGGTACCCTTGGGGAGAGTACCGGTCAAAAAAATATGAGGGGGAGATAGAAAGAATATCTTTGCTATCGAGATTTATTATATCTGGGAATTGTGAGCAAAGTGTGTACGAAATATAAACAAACAATAAAATATATAAATAAAAAGTGCAAAAGAAGGGTGGGTTTGTTTTGTCAAAAAATTCACAGTATCATTTATTGCTAAAATCATTTGTATATGGTATGATTGTTCATGTTAAATAAAGAAATAGGAGTTAGCTATGGGCAGTCATGATGAAAGTAAACCAGACGATACGCGTACTGATTTAGGCTCAGTGAGTAACGATAATAAAGAAGAGATTGATATAGAGCTTGCAAAATCCATTGAAAAGCTGGTAGAAGAAGAAACCAATGTAGCAAAGGCTGCAATGGGAAAACAGGAAATACCTGTCCGTTCTACAGCCGCGGGAAATGCAGGGAAAAAAGATGCTGCCCAGATGAAGACTCAGGTTTTGCCGGATTTAGTAGATATCCAGCTTCAGGCAAGACAGGCGGAGAAGGAAAAACAGCAGAAAAGCATGCAGAAAGCCGCCATGGAGAAAAAAGCTGCGACAGAAACAAAGGTGTCTTTAGAAACACAGGTAATAGAACCGGTAAAAGTACACCCCGGAATGGATAAACCGGGGAACGGTAAGCAGGACACTGATAAGCCGGAAACAGATTTATCGAAAAAAACATCCAAAACGGCTTTGAAAGCAGATAAAAAAAAGAAAATACTGATTGTGGGAATTGTGGCGGCAGTGACCGTCGCAGTGATTGCAGGAATTACCGTATGGGGTATTTCCAACCGCAAATCCTATTCTTATAATTATCAAAAAGCCATGGAATTGTTAAAAAAACAGGATTATCATAATGCAAAGCAATATTTTGCCAAAGCTTATCAGACCGGTGAGGGTAAAAAAAATGTAGATATGATGTATGCACTTTATCAGTGCTATCAGCAGGATAAAGAAGAACAGCAGGCATTGGATATGCTGCTTGCGATTTTGCAGGTAGATAAAAATAATGAGAATGCATTATCTGCACTGGCACAGTTTTATGCGGATAAAGAAGACGGCGATGCCTTGAATAAATTGATTGCACAGTATCAGGGAACAGATGCCCAGAAGTTGTTATCCCAGTATGAAGTACAGGCACCGACTGTATCCGAAACACCTGGACAGTATCAAAGGGAATTACAGGTTTCTTTATTTGCAGAGGATTCCTGTACGATTTATTATACAACAGACGGTACACAGCCGGACAGCAGCAGTACACAGTATACAGAAGCGATTGCGCTTGAGGGTGGTATTACGGCGTTGAAAGCCGTTGCGGTCAATACAATCGGTGTATATAGTCCGGTTGCGGAATTTGACTATACTATTAACTATCAGAAGCCGGATGCGCCGGTCATCAGTCCGTCATCAGGCACTTATGAATATGGAGAAAAAATTTCCATTGATGCTGCAGATGGCACGAAAATTTATTACACAACAGACGGAACGACACCGACAACAGATTCACAGGCTTATACAGAGCCTTTTTCAATGCCGGAAGGCAATATTGTTGTATCAGCCGTTGCAGTTGATGAACATGATCTGGTAAGTTCTGTTGCAAGGAAGAATTATATTGTGAATCCACAAAAATCCTATACGTATACAGAAGCGTTAGAGATTTTAAAAGACCGCATGAAAGAACTTGGAATGCTCAATGCAGATGAGCAGACAGCACCAAATGGTGCGGCGGCAGTCTTTTCTTATGTGGGAAATGTCACAATTAACGATACGGAACTGTATGAGATCCGGGTGGATTTAAAATCCGGCACACAGACCACGACAGAGGGAAACTACGGGGTAGGCATTAAAAATGGGAAATGCTACCAGATTACAGGGACAGAAGGCGCATATCAGGCATCTTCTTATTAAAAAGGCAGCAATGCCGCGATTTACTATGTTATAAACGTGTCTTTTTATATACACGGAATATAAATTGAAAGGGGTACTAAGATGTATAAGATTCAGAAAGCTGAGAAATTAGCAGACAAAATTTACCTGATGGATGTTGAGGCGCCAAGAGTTGCCAGACACTGCCAGCCGGGTCAGTTCATCATTGTAAAGATGGACGAAAAAGGAGAGAGAATTCCTCTTACTATTTGCGACTTTGACCGTGAAAAGGGCATTGTTACAATTGTGTTCCAGACAGTGGGCGCATCTACAGAAAAGATGGCACATTTAAAGGCGGGAGATGCTTTTGAAGATTTCGTAGGACCACTCGGATGTCCTTCAGAATTAATTGGAGAAGATATTGAAGAATTAAAGAAAAAGAAGCTTGTGTTTGTAGCAGGTGGTGTTGGTACAGCACCGGTTTACCCACAGGTAAAATGGCTGCATGAACATGGCATTGATGCCGATGTTATTGTGGGTGCAAAAAATAAAGATTTACTCATCCTTGAAAAAGAGATGGAAGCTGTAGCCGGTAATCTTTACATTACAACCGATGACGGAAGCTATGTCAGAAAAGGCATGGGTACAGATGTATTAAAGGATTTAGTAAACAATCAGGGCAAAAAGTATGACCGTTGTATCGCAATCGGACCTCTGATTATGATGAAGTTTGTCTGTCTGTTGACAAAAGAATTGGGAATTCCTACAATTGTCAGCATGAACCCGATTATGGTTGATGGTACAGGTATGTGTGGTGCCTGCCGTTTACAGGTTGGCGACGAAATCAAATTCGCCTGCGTAGACGGACCGGAATTTGACGGACATCTGGTAGATTTTGATCAGGCAATGAAACGCCAGCAGATGTATAAGACAGAAGAAGGCAGAGCCATGTTAAAGCTTCAGGAAGGTGATACACATCACGGCGGCTGTGGCAACTGCAACGATTAATCATAAAAAATAAAACAACAGGTAGGAGGTTCCATAATGGACGTTACAAAGAAAGTACCAGTCAGAGAGCAGGCTCCTGACGTAAGAAATAAGAATTTTGATGAAGTTTGTCTGGGTTACAACGAAGAAGAAGCTGTATTAGAAGCCAGCAGATGTATTAATTGTAAGAATGCACAGTGTATTAAGGGATGCCCTGTATCCATTAATATCCCGGCATTTATTCATGAAGTTAAAGAAAAGAATTTTGAAGCTGCTTATAAGATTATCGGTCAGTCATCAGCACTTCCGGCTGTCTGCGGACGTGTATGTCCACAGGAAAGCCAGTGTGAAGGAAAATGTATCCGCGGTATCAAGGGCGAAGCAATTTCTATTGGTAAGCTGGAACGTTTCGTTGCTGACTGGGCAAGGCAAAATCAGATTAAGCCGGAAAAATCTACGGAAAAGAAGAATAAGAAAGTTGCCGTTATTGGTTCAGGTCCTTCAGGTCTTACCTGTGCAGGAGATCTTGCAAAGATGGGTTATGACGTAACAATCTTTGAAGCCCTTCATGAGCCGGGCGGTGTACTTGTTTACGGTATTCCTGAATTCCGTCTGCCAAAGTCAACCGTTGTTGCAAGTGAAATTGAAAATGTAAAGAGCTTAGGCGTTAAGATTGAAACAAACGTTGTTATCGGCAAGTCTATGACAATCGACCAGTTAATTGAAGAAGAAGGTTTTGAAGCTGTATTTATCGGTTCCGGTGCAGGTCTGCCTAGATTTATGGGTATCCCGGGTGAAAATGCAAATGGCGTATTTTCTGCAAATGAATACCTTACAAGAAGCAACCTGATGAAAGCGTTCAACGATGATTACGATACACCGATTGCAAGATTCAATAAGGTAGCTATCGTAGGTGGCGGTAATGTTGCCATGGATGCTGCAAGAACAGCGTTAAGACTTGGTGCAGAAGTACATATCGTATACAGAAGAAGTGAAGCGGAACTTCCTGCAAGAGCAGAAGAAGTACATCACGCAAAAGAAGAAGGTATCATCTTTGACCTTCTGACAAACCCGACTGAAATCATCGCTGATGAAAACGGCTGGGTAAAGGGTATGAAGTGCGTTAAAATGGAACTGGGCGAACCGGATGCTTCAGGAAGAAGAAGACCGGTTGAAGTTCCGGGTTCTGAATATGTAATGGATTTAGACGCAGTAATCATGTCACTGGGTACATCTCCAAATCCATTGATTTCTTCTACAACAAAGGGACTGGATATCAATAACAGAAAGTGCATTATTGCAGAGGAAGAAACAGGTAAGACAACAAAGACAGGCGTTTATGCCGGTGGTGATGCCGTAACAGGTGCAGCAACTGTTATTCTTGCCATGGGTGCAGGTAAAGCCGGTGCTAAGGGTATTGATGAATATCTTTCAAACAAATAATTATACGGTCACAAGATCATTCACCCACCTATGAGCAAGCTCATGTGGGTTCAGATCTTTTGACCCTGGTATCATAAAAAATAAAACCGCAGGAGTGTGACAGATGTCCGGGAATCCGGAGTCTGGTTCACATTCCTGCGGTTTTTGAATAGTTTTAAAACATAGCAGAATCAAAAATATTTAAAGGCATTATTCATGTGAAGAATTAAAAGTATCTTCAATGTACTGGTCACTGACCACTTCGATAACAGAATCATCTGCATCCGGGAAGGCTTCTGACAGCGCGTTTTTTAAATAGCTGCTGCGGTTAAAATACTTCATTTCTTCCGGGATACTGCCATCGTAAGAAGCTTCAATGGCTTCCGGTGACACGTTTTTGGCAAGCCAGTTGTTTAATTTATCTGAAAGTTCATTTTCCACACTCATCTGTGATTTAATATTTTTGGAATATTTGAGTGATTTGAAGCCAATCAGTAAAAATGCAATAAAAAGTCCGCCAAGCACAACATTTGTCAGGATTGCGGAAGCACCTGAAAAGTGGAACAGGTGAAGTACATTAAAGTCATTGAGCAGTAAAATAATCAGTCCCGCACCGCCGCACACAAAAAATGTGATGGCAGAGGAGAGATTGTCGCTGTATTTTTCGGCAGAGTTATTGTAAATACTGCCACCCTGAGTCAGCTCGTCTTCCGTAGAATCTTTTTTTAGTTCATTTTCGGAAAAAACATGATAAAGATTATCTGCTTTTTCAAAATCGCCCGAAGCAACACTGACAGAATAAGTGCTGTTTAATTCATTGACATTCATTTCAATGTCTGCAATTCCCGAAAATTTTAAAAATTCCTGAAAACGTTCAGCCTGCTCTTTCGGAAGATAAGCGACCGGTTCATAATGTTTGTTTTCCATAAAAATCTCCATTCTTATCTCAATCAGATTTTGGGTTTTACTCCAAATTTTAGTATAAAACAAAAATGTGAAGAAAAAAAGAACTTGTACAAAGAACTTTAAAATTGTTATCATATAATAAGCACAGGCAATGCGACGTGCGGAGAAACTTTGAATTTTACGGACATGCATGGCAAAGTCAGAAATATATAATAACGAATCATTACACAAAGCAGAACGGAAAGAGATGATTCGTGAGTGCAGAAAGGATAAAATGAAAATTATGGCAGAAAAGATTTTGATTATTACGGGCGGTACAGTAGATTATGAGTGGGCGAAAGACTGGCTTTCCGCAAAAACATATGATTACTGCATAGCGGCAGACAGCGGACTGGTACATGCGGATAAACTGGGAATCCGGGTGGATTACATTTTGGGGGATTACGATTCGGTTAATGAGCAATTACTTGATACCTATAAAAAAGATACGCAGACTGTGACCTATCCGCCGGAAAAAAATTATACCGATACACATCTGGCTGTAATTACAGCATTAAAGCATCACCCTGCGGTCATTGACATTTTAGGGGCGACGGGAACACGTTATGACCATGCGCTGACGAATATTTTTATGATGAAAGAGGCATTAGAAGCGGGAACAGAGTGCTATATTTATGATAAATACAACAAAATCTATCTGTTAAACGGAAATAAAACCATAAAAAAGGCAGATCAGTACGGAAAATATATTTCATTTGTGCCGATGACAGAGGAAGTGGTTCTTACATTAAAAGGCTTGAAATATCCGCTGAACGGATACATTTTACGGCAGGGGTTAAGCATCTGCCAGAGCAATGAGATAAAAGAAGAAACTGCGGAAATTCTGATTGAAAAAGGGATTGTGGCGGCAATTGAGAGCAGGGATTAGGCTTGTGTCAGATGCTTTTTTTAAAGTATTATGCAATTTAAAAGGAATTGTCAGAATTGTAAATAAGATTCTACAAAAAGCTTGTTTTTTGGGAAATATTGTTATAAAATAGACAATAGATTGTTACATTATTACAAAAAGTATAGGAGGTCTTTAGAGAATGGGTAACACAACACAGGCGTCAGCAAGAGAACGCATTGAAGCAATTCTTGATGACAACAGTTTTGTTGAAATCGGAGCAGGTGTAAAAGCCAGAGCAACAGATTTTAACATGCAGGAAAAAGACACTCCGGCAGACGGTGTTATTACCGGATACGGAGTAATTAATGGAAGTCTTGTGTATGTATACAGCCAGAATCCGGCAGTTTTAGGCGGTTCAATCGGCGAAATGCATGCAAAGAAAATTACAGGACTTTACGATATGGCTATGAAGATGGGAGCGCCGGTTATTGGCCTGATAGATTGTGCAGGATTAAGACTTCAGGAAGCAACAGATGCTTTGAATGGTTTCGGAACAATTTACCGGAAGATGTCATTATGTTCCGGTCTTGTACCACAGATTACGGCTGTTTACGGAAGCTGCGGCGGCGGTCTTGCAGTTCTTTCAGAACTTTCTGATTTTACATTTGTAGAAGAAAAGAACGGAAAGTTATTTGTGAACAGTCCGAATGCATTAGATGGCAACAATGATACCAAGTTAGACACAGCATCTGCTGCATTTCAGGCAGAAGCAGGTGTTGCAGATTTTACAGGTGATGAGGAAACAATTGCAAACGGCATCAGACAGCTTGTATCTCTTCTTCCGGCCAATAATGACGATGTAGCTTATGCAGACTGCGAAGATGATTTAAATAGAGCATGTGCGGATATGGAAGCAGAAGCAGCAGATGCAGTGCTTGCATTAACAGATATTGCAGATGACGGCTTATTTATGGAAGTAAAGTCTGAATTTGCAAAGAGTGTTGTAACAGGTCTGTTAAAGATTAACGGTACAACAGTCGGCGCCGTTGCCAACAGAACAGTCCGTTTTGATGACGAAGGCGAAGCAGCAGAAAAGTTTGAACCGGTACTGACCGTTGACGGTGCTGAAAAAGCTGCAGAATTTGTAAATTTCTGTGATGCATTTGAAATTCCGGTGCTGACCCTTACCAATGTAAAGGGCTTTGAAGCAACAGTTGATTCAGAAAAGAAGATTGCAAAGGCAGCAGCAAAGCTTACATATGCATTTGCAAATGCAACCGTACCAAAGGTTAATGTAATCATCGGCGAAGCTTACGGAAGTGCTTATGTGGCAATGAATTCCAAAGCAGTCGGTGCAGATATGACATACGCATGGCCGTCAGCAAGCATCGGTATGATGGATGCAGCCAGTGCAGCAAAGATTATGTATGCAGATGAGATTGATAAGGCAGAAGATGTCAACGCAAAGATTTCTGAAAAGGCAGCAGAATACGCACAGTTACAGTCCAGCGTAGAATCTGCAGCAGCAAGAGGTTATGTGGATACAATTATCAATCCTGAGGAAACAAGACAGTATGTTGCGGCAGCGTTTGAAATGCTGTACACAAAAAGAGAGGATCGTCCGGTTAAGAAGCATGGAACGGTCTGATAATGAGGTGAAACAATATGAAGAAAACTAATATCAAACGCTTTTTCGTGTTGTTCTGTGTGTTAGCCTGCGTGTTCAGTATGACAGCCTGCACCAATACCATTTCTTCAGACAGTGCTAAGACGAGCCTTAAAGATATGAAGGTCAATCAGTATGCCTCAGATATGGTACAGTGGGCAGAAGATATGCTGGTATATTTAGACCAGACATCGGATGCACAGATTAAAGCAGATGGCGAAGCAGCAAAGACACTCAGCTATGTGAATGGAAAAGTCTATGTCGTAAATATGCAGGGCATGAACGACAAGACGATTGAGTTTTATAACAGCTGGGTTAAAACAAGAGAAGATTTAGGCGCATTAAAGTCCATTGACAAAGAAGATGTCAGAGTCAGTGATGAAACAGGAACACTGTGCACGATTGCAATCAATGCAACGTATGAAACAAGAACCTGTGCATTTGAACTGGTCATCGATGATGATTTCAATCTGGACAGCGGTGCAATTAACCCGACTTATACAACAGGTGAGAAGATGGAAAAGGCTGTATTAAATACAGTACTCGGTATGGGTACGGTATTTATTGTGCTGATTTTCATTTCTTATATCATTTCTCTGCTTCAGCATGTTAATAAAATCGGAGCAAAGAAACAGACAGCAGAAGAACCACAGCAGACAGCACCGGCACCGGTTGTTGAAGAACCGGAAGACGAGGAAGAAGATGACTGCGAACTGGTTGCTGTTATTACGGCGGCGATTGCTGCATCAGAAGGTACTGCGGCAGATGGACTGGTAGTTCGTTCCATCAGAAAAGTCGGCAGACAGAATAACTGGAAATAAAATTAAAATATTTGATAATCAATCAGCCGCAGACCGCGGTGGAACGGAGGAAACAATGAAAAATTATACGATCACAGTGAATGGGAATGTATATGACGTTACAGTAGAAGAAGGAACAGGAAGCGCAGCAGCACCGGCAGCAAAGGCCGCACCGAAAGCTGCTCCGAAGGCAGCAAAGAAAGCAGCACCGGCTGGCGCACAGGGTGCAGTAAAGGTAACTGCTCCAATGCAGGGTAAGATTTTAAAGACACCGGTTGCAGCAGGCTCTGCTGTAAAGAAGGGTGATGTACTTGTTGTTCTTGAAGCCATGAAGATGGAAAATGAAATCTGTGCACCACAGGACGGTACTGTTGCAACAGTAGAATGTGCCGTTGGTGATTCCGTTGAAACAGGTAAAGTATTAGTTTCCATGAACTAAGTTCTTTATCAGAATCATTGAAACGGGAGGTTAAAAAATGAGTTATATTATAGAAACATTGGGAAACCTCGTACAGCAGACCGCATTTTTCGGGCTTTCATGGGGCAATTACCTCATGGTTGTTGTTGCGTTGATTTTCCTGTACTTAGCAATAAAAAAAGGATACGAACCTCTGCTTCTTGTACCGATTTCCTTTGGTATGCTTCTTGTCAATCTTTATCCGGACATCATGCTTTCCATTGAGGATTCCAGCAATGGTGTGGGTGGTTTACTGCATTACTTCTATTTACTGGATGAATGGAGTATTTTACCGTCCTTGATTTTCCTTGGTGTTGGTGCAATGACAGATTTCGGACCGCTGATTGCCAATCCAAAGAGCTTTCTGCTTGGTGCGGCAGCGCAGTTCGGTATTTTCGCTGCATATATTCTGGCAATCTTTATGGGATTCCCGGATAAGGCAGCAGCAGCGATTTCTATTATCGGTGGTGCCGATGGACCGACATCTATCTTCCTTGCCGGTAAATTAGGACAGACAAAATATATGGGACCGATTGCGGTGGCAGCATATTCTTATATGTCACTGGTTCCGATTATCCAGCCACCGATTATGAAGCTTTTAACAACAGAAGATGAAAGAAAGATTAAAATGGAACAGTTACGTCCTGTATCCAAACTGGAAAAGATTCTGTTCCCAATCGTTGTAACGATTGTTGTTGTTATGATTCTTCCGACAACAGCTCCACTCGTTGGTATGCTGATGTTAGGTAATCTCTTTAAAGAGAGCGGTGTTGTAAAGCAGCTTACAGAAACAGCATCAAATGCATTAATGTACATTGTTGTTATTATTCTTGGTACATCTGTCGGTGCAACAACAAGTGCAGAGGCATTTTTAAATCTTGATACTTTAAAGATTGTTGCATTAGGTCTGGTTGCGTTTGCATTTGGTACGGCAGCCGGTGTACTGTTTGGTAAGATTATGTGCAAGGCAACACACGGAAAGGTAAATCCGCTGATTGGTTCAGCCGGCGTATCAGCCGTTCCAATGGCAGCACGAGTATCACAGAAGGTCGGCACGGAAGCAGATCCGTCCAACTTCCTGTTAATGCATGCGATGGGACCAAACGTAGCCGGTGTTATCGGTACTGCAGTTGCCGCAGGTACGTTTATGGCGATGTTTGGTGTAATGTAAAATAGATATTAATGGAGGATATAAAGATGGCAGAACAGGTGAAAAAACCTTTAAAAATTACTGAGACCGTATTGCGTGATGCACATCAGTCCTTAATTGCTACAAGAATGACAACAGAGCAGATGCTTCCGATTGTCGATAAGATGGATAAAGTCGGATATCATTCTGTAGAGTGCTGGGGTGGTGCGACATTCGATGCATCTCTTAGATTCTTAAAAGAAGACCCATGGGAAAGACTTCGTAAGTTAAGAGATGGTTTTAAAAATACAAAATTACAGATGTTATTCAGAGGACAGAATATCCTCGGATACAATCATTATGCAGATGATGTAGTAGAATATTTCGTACAGAAGTCTATTGCAAACGGTATTGATATTATCCGTATTTTCGACTGCTTTAACGATTTAAGAAATCTTGAAACAGCAGTAAAGGCAGCTAAGAGAGAAAAAGGACATGCACAGATTGCACTTTCTTATACAATCGGTGATGCCTATACACTGGATTATTGGAAAGAAACAGCAAAGAAGATTGAAGATATGGGTGCAGACTCTATCTGTATCAAGGATATGGCAGGTCTTTTACTTCCATATAAAGCAACAGAACTCGTACAGGCATTAAAGGAAGGTTCTTCACTGCCGATTCAGATGCATACACATTATACATCCGGTGTTGCTTCCATGACCTATTTAAAGGCAGTAGAAGCCGGTGCAGATGTTATTGATACAGCAATCTCACCGTTCTCAATGGGTACAAGCCAGCCTGCAACAGAAGTTATGGTAGAAACCTTTAAGGGCACACCGTATGATACAGGACTTGACCAGAATCTGCTGGCTGAAATCGCTGAATACTTCCGTCCGATGAGAGAGGAAGCGTTAAAGACAGGTCTGATGAATACAAAGGTTCTTGGCGTAAATATCAAGACACTCTTATATCAGGTACCGGGTGGTATGTTATCAAATCTTGTATCCCAGTTAAAGGATGCAGGTGCAGAAGACAAGTATCAGGCTGTGCTTGAAGAAATTCCGAGAGTTCGTAAGGATTATGGTGAACCGCCTCTGGTTACACCGTCATCACAGATTGTCGGTACACAGGCTGTATTAAATGTATTACAGGGTGAACGTTACAAGATGATTACAAAAGAATCCAAGAAGGTTCTTGCAGGTGAATTCGGACGTACCGTTAAGCCGTTTAATAAAGAAGTACAGAAGAAGGCAATCGGTGATACAGAGCCGATTACATGCCGTCCGGCTGACTTGATTGAGCCACAGTTAGAAGGCTTCAAAAAGAGCCCGGTCGTTCAGAAGTACAAACAGCAGGATGAAGACGTATTATCATACGCATTATTCCCGGCAGTTGCAGAAGAATTCTTTAAGTACAGAGAAGCGCAGCAGACAAAGGTTGACCCAAAGGCTGCGGATACAGAAAATAAGACATATCCGGTATAATAATCTGATGCCGGATTCAGCAGCGGATATCATTGGATATCATTGTTGAGTTAGCTTATAAAGGGAGATTCAAAAGAATCTCCCTTTTTGTAGATTGCGCTTTCGTATCATATAGAAATACACAAAAAATACAATTTTCTTAGGAAAAAATACCCATAACACCTTGAATACAGGAAAAAAGTATAGTAAAATCTGTATTTAACATAAACAAGGAGACAGAACGAGAATGGAACAAAATGAAAGATACAAAAACTTATCACTAAAGAAAAAATTATTTATATCCCATGGCATTATTATTGCAGTAGCGGCAGTGATAGCGGTACTGTTACTTGTGGGATTAAATATTGTAAAGGGAAATGTAAGCGGTATTTTTAACGGTCCGCTTGCCAATATTGACAGTGTAGGCAAAGTGCGCTACGGCATTACGGATTTACAGCGTGCGATTAACAGAATTCTGACTGAGGATTCATCACAGGTTGGGAACAGCTATGTGAATTTTGAAAAGACCGTCACAGAAGATGTCAGTCTGATTACAGATTCTGTACAGCAGATGCACAACCGGAAGATGAATACAGAAAGTACAGCGCTGTTAAATCAGATAGCGTCAAAGATTGATGAAGGCGAAAAGGTCAGAAGCACGTTAATGACACAGATTAAGGCAGGTCGTTACAGCGAGGCGGTTGAATTAAATAATAATACATATCTGCCGATTGTAAATGACATTAAAAGCCTTTCTGAACAGCTGGAAAACTCGATTGATAAGACTGCGGTTAATTATTATACGATGTCAAAATATACTGGTGTCGGAATGACCGTGGCAGGTATTTTACTGCTTATCGCAGACGTGGTATTCGGACTGCGTGTTACACGCAAGATGGCCAGTGCTATTGTAGAACCGGTACAGGAGATTACAGAAGCAGCCAAAATCATGTACAGCGGAGATATGTCTGTCGGAGAACGGATTACCTATGAATCTGAAAATGAAATCGGACAGCTTGCGGATGCACTGCGCGGTACAACGAAAAATCTCTCCGATTATGTAAATGAGATTTCAGCAATCTTACAGCGTATGGCAACCGGCGATTTGACAGAGGACAGCGATGAGATTACAGATTTCCTCGGTGATTTTGCAAGTATTAAAGAGTCTTTTGTACATATCTTAAAGCGTTTTAACAGTACTCTGACGAATATCCAGACAAGTGCGGATGAGGTTGAAGAAGGGGCAAACGGTATATCCCAGTCTTCGCAGGCACTTGCAGAGGGCGCAACTGATCAGGCAAGTGCAATCCAGCAGTTAGATGCTACAGTGACTTCGGTAGCCAATATGGCAACGGAAAGTGCCAGGGAAACGCAGCAGGCATATGATGATATTCAAAAGACCGTTTCAGATGCAGAGCAGGAAAAGGAAAAGGTGAAAGAATTGACCGATGAAATGCGCCGTATTTATGAAATCTCCAGCAAAATCGATAATATTATTGTAACAATAGAAAGTATTGCTTCACAGACAAATCTGCTTTCATTAAATGCTTCAATTGAAGCAGCAAGAGCCGGAGAAGCCGGAAAAGGCTTTGCGGTTGTTGCAGACCAGATTGGTAAGCTGGCGGCAGACAGTGCCAATTCTGCGGCAGAAACCAAGGAATTAATCAGCAAAACCGTTCAGGAAATTGAAAAAGGCAATGCAGTTACGGAAACCGTTTCCCAGTCTTTTGACAGAGTAATTGCGAGCATGAACACCTTTGCAGATGTGGCACATCAGATTAATGAAACAGCCGTCAATCAGGCATCTGCCTTAGAACAGGTCAATCAGGGAATCGACCAGTTATCGGCGGCAGTACAGAATACGGCTTCTTCATCAGAAGAAAGTGCGGCAATCAGCGAACAGTTATCCGCCAAGGCAGAAGAACTGGATACACTGGTAAGAAAATTCAAACTGTATGCATAGTAAAAATATCCCGGCTTAGGCAGACTGCAAAGCCGGGATATTTTTTATTTTATCTTATTTTTATGTCATTTGTTTTTTGTGTCAATACAACGGTTATAACTGTTGTATGTATTTATTTATCCATTTTCTTTTTGTTTGTAATCAGCAGTGTTACACAGCCAAGAACAGCGGCAAAAAGAAGAAGTCCGTAGACAGCGACAGATGTTGTATCACCGGTAGCCGGTTCCTGTGTGTTGTTTTGTGTCGCAGTATCTGTTGAAGCAGCGGCAGTTTTTGTGGCTGTTGTTGTTTTGGTAGAAGTTGCAGGCTGGACAGCCGCTGTTGTAGCAGGTTGAGCCGGTTTTGTAGCAGGCTGAGTCGTAGCCGCTTCCGTTGTAGCATTTTCAGTCGGCTTCGTAGCAGGCTGAGTCGTAGCCGCTTCCGTTGTAGCATTTTCAGTCGGCTTCGTAACAGGCTGAGTCGTAGCCGCTTCCGTTGTAGCATTTTCAGCCGGCTTCGTAACAGGCTGAGTCGTAGCCGCTTCTGTCGTAGCGGTTTCGGTTGGCTTTGTAACCGGCTGTGTTGGTTTTGTAGTAACGGTTATATTTGCAGCGCTGCTCATGGTAGAGCTGTTGTCATCATATACAACGACATAGTAGCTTCCCGCATCATTGCCTGAAATATTATCAAAGCGGATAGAAGAAGCCGTTGCATTGGTTATGGCAGAACCGTTTTTAAACCACTGATAAGATAATGTTCCGTAGCCGGAAGCCGTAACAGAGAGTTCCCCGCTCTCCCCCTCTGTCAGTGAAAGAGAAGCAGGCTGTGCGGAAATCTGAAGTCTAGGCATAACCGTAACGGTTGCGGTGTCGCTTGTGACACTGCTTACACCGTTAGAAACGACAACGGTGTAAGCTCCGGCATCACTTTCGGCAAGTGCAGAGAAATTCAGTGTAGATGAAGTTTCACCGGTAAGAGCCGTACCGTCTTTATACCACTGATATTGATTAGAACCGCCCGTTCCCTGTACAGCAACATTTAAAGAATAACTGCTGCCGGTAATTCCCTTAAAGGATTTCGGCTGGGTGAAAAGCTTAATAGGATCCGGTGCACTTGTTTTGCTGACATAAACGGCAACAAGCGGGTGCATAACAATGTCATATCCCGCAGGCGTGGTAATAGTAAAATGATAGTCAATATAATAATATAAGCGGGAACCGCTGTCCACAAGTGTTGTATCCAGTATAATCTGATTGGATGACGCATCAAAAGTGTATCCGTCTGCTTCAACCGGAGCGACAGGTGTGCCGTCAATATTGATAACCGGGTTGTCAATTACACAGGTTTCCTGTGTATATGGCAGAAATTCCTTTACAATTTTAGTGTATGGTCTGGTCGGGAAGGAATCACTTCCTTCTGCCATACGGATAGGCCAGTTGGTTAAATGCGGCAGACGGGACATAAAGCGGTAGTCCATAATATTTGTAGAGCTGATACCCAGTGTTTTTAAGCTGGTCATTTGTCCGAGTGTGTCGGTCATGTCATTGGCAACTGGACAGCCGTAAAGTGTCAGTTCCTTTAAAGTACCGTTGTGTGACAACAGGAAATCAACATTTGAAAAACGGTTATATGCCAGAATTAAGGTTTCAAGCTTTGTAAGCGAATCAAACATTGAAGAATACTCGTCTGTTACATAAGCGTATGCTAAATCCAGATATTTCAGATTCGTAAGGCTTGAAATTGTGTCCGCATTAGAATCAGCGTTTTTATCGGTGATTTTAACACCGTCCAGACAAAGTCTTGTGATAGACGGAACTGCTTTTAACGGGCTGATATCATTTACAGATGTGCATTTTTCGAGTTCTACATCATTTAAAGTATCCGTTACCGGAATTTTAGAAATATCTGTCAGGTTGTAGCAGTCACTTAAATCCAGAAAGTGCAGTTTTGTTAATGCCGTAATATCCGGCAGTACCGTAAGTTCGGAATCGGTAATCCGTAAGGTTTTCAGATTCACACAGTACTCAAGACCTGTGTAGTCGGTAATGTGTGTGTCGTCAGAATTTGTTAATTTTAAAGCAGTGAGCGATTCAAGCTGTTCCTTTGTAATATCGGCAGAAGAATCTTCAACGTTTAAAGCGCTGTTTAAAGCGGCTTTCATATTGACATCGGGAATGTCTACGATGTCGGACGAAGCTGCCCAAATCTGCGGAAGCTTTGCAAATTCTGTACAGAACGGAATCACCATAAGACAGGCAAGCAGTACGCACAGAATTTTCTTAAAATTGTGTTTCATAATTTTCCTTTCCTCCTAAAAATAGAAATACAATAAAATTTTACCATAATGCAGTGCAAAAGTATGTGGTTATAAAGGGATAAGATAAAAGGGAATTCTAGGAAAAAAGATAGAAAGAATAGGACGGGGGATACAAATTTCCATAAAGTAAAAAGTGTCCGGCAGGAATACCAGACACCGTTTAACCGTCAATCGGCTGCTCTTTTTCCGACTGTGAATCGGATAGAGAGCAAGCAGTTGACGGTTATAGTACCTGATATATTATCAGTCCTTTGGCAGGCTCTGCATATATTCGTGCATGGATTCTGCTACAACCTTGCTGTGGGCAACAGCTTCAACAACAGTACGCGCACCGTTTACAACATCACCGGAAGCAAAGATCCCCGGTCTTGAAGTGTGACCGGTTTCATCGGCATCCAAAAGACCCCTGGCTGTGGATTTTAAGCCTTCGGTGGTATTGACAATACGGTTCTGCGGTCCCTGACTGATAGAAATAATCGTGCTGTCGGCTTCGTAAAGCTTTTCAGTGCCTTCAACATCTGTAAAGGTACCATCTTCATTTTCAATAACATCAATAAAGATAACACCGTTATCCTTAATTTCAACCGGACGCTTATTGTATTCAAACTGGACACCCTCTAACTGGGCATAGCTGAATTCATAGTGGCTGGCGGCGACCTCTTTTGTGATAGAAAAGCAGGTTAAATGCTCCACACCCTTGCGGATAGCGGTTCTTGCCACATCCATAGCGGCATTTCCGGCACCGATGACGATGACACGCTTGCCTAAGCGGTAGCTGTCAGGATTGTTTAAGTAATTGATACCGAAGTGGACATTGCCAAAGGTTTCACCTTTAATATGCAGGGTATTCGGCTTCCATACACCCGTACCGACGAAAATTGCCTTATAGCCGTCACGGAATAAATCGTCAATGCCGATAGCACCGCCGATTGTCGTATTCGGGCGGATTTTAATGCCCTTTAATTCAAGATGGCGGTATTCAATATCGTCTAAGACGCTCTTTGGCAGACGAAATTCCGGGATGCCGTAGCGTAATACACCGCCAATCTTGTCCTTTCCTTCAAAAATAGTAACCTGATAGCCGTATCGTGCAAGAATAATCGCAATCGTAATACCGGCAGGACCGGAACCGATAATGGCAACGCGCATGCCGTTGGATTTAGCAGGACCGTTGGTCATCTGGTTGGCATAGGTTGTGGAAATATAATTTTCAATGCTGGAAAAATGAACCGGCGCACCTTTTCTGCCAAGTACGCAGTGACCCTCACACTGATTTTCATGGTTGCAGACAAGACTGCACACGGTTGTCAGCGGATTGTTTTCAAAAAGCATTTTTCCGGCTTCGTTTAATTTGTTTTCTTTTAACAGGCGAATTGCCAGCGGAATGTTGGTGTGAATCGGACACCCCTTCTGACACTGCGGAACCTTACACTGAAGGCATCTGTTTGCTTCGTCCATAATATGTAACGCCATAGTTTAAAATCCTCCCCTTGAGAAAAATCATTACAAAACTATCATAGCACGTTCTTATCATAAAGAAAAGCAGAGTTAATTATTTGACGAACTTTCGGTGGACTGTTATGATGATAAAAGATATATAAACGAGGTAAAAAGTGCGAAAGGCGGAAAAAGCGTGCAGGAAAAAATTTTGCTGGTTGAAGATGACAGGGATATTGTAGATTATTTAAGCAGCTTTTTAAAAAATGAAAATTTTATCGTAGAAGCGGTAGCGGGGCAGCGGGAAGCGATTGAAAAACTTGAAACAAGGGAATATGATTTGCTCTTAATTGATATATCGTTAGCAGACGGCAATGGATATGCAGTCTGTGCGGCGGCAAAGGAAAAATCCACGGCGGCGGTCATTTTCCTTACGGCATCGGGCGATGAATACAGTGTCGTGACGGGACTGGATATGGGCGCAGATGACTATATCAATAAGCCGTTCCGTCCGCGGGAGCTGGTTTCAAGAATCCGCAGTGTGTTAAGGCGGACAGGAAAGAGCCAGAAGCTGTTAAAAGAGGGCAGTATCACCGTGGATACGGTTAAGGGAATCGTATACCGTAACGGAGAGGAGCTGGCACTGTCAGCACTCGAATACCGCCTGTTACTGATATTTTTTAACAATAAGGGTGTGGTTTTATCAAGAGGCCGTCTGCTCTCGGAAATCTGGGACGTGGCAGGAGAATTTGTTAATGACAACACGCTGACAGTTTATATTAAGCGGCTGCGGGAAAAGATAGAAGAAGACCCGTCCCATCCGGAGTTAATTAAGACGGTGCGTGGAATGGGGTATCGTCTATGAAAAGAAACGGTGAATGGATTGCAGAAGGTGTTGTGTTTACAGCTTCAATATTGGCGGCATGGATAAGCCGGGCATGGTGGATAGTGCTTCCCACGGGAATTTTATATATGGGAATCCATGCGGAGGGCGAATACAGGCGCAGAAAGAAAATCCGGGAAATTTATGCGCAGATAGACCGCGTTCTGCGGGGAGATTATACAACGGCATTTGAGGAGTATCAGGAGGGTGATTTAAGTATTTTGCAGAATCAGCTTCACAAGCTGGTAATCCGTTTAAACGAACAGGCGGTGCAGCTGGGACAGGACAAACGGTATCTGATGAATGCCATGGCGGATATTTCGCACCAGTTAAAGACACCGCTGACCAGCGTGAATATTATTTTGTCATTTTTAATGGAAGAAAAACTTACATATGAAGAACGCCTGCATTTAAGCGGCAAGTTATCCAATGCACTCTCGCATGTCGAAGAACTCATAACGACACTCTTAAAGCTTTCCAAATTCGATGCGGGTGTCGTGCAGTTTCAAAATGCACCGGTGTCCGTAAAAAAGCTGGCAGATACGGTATTTGAGGGCATGGCGGTACAGCTTGAATTAAAAGAGGTGCTTTTGACATACGATATTGCAGAAAATGTATCCTTTACGGGAGATTTCCAGTGGACAAAAGAAGCGCTGGAAAATATTGTGAAAAACTGCATGGAACACACACCGTCCGGCGGGCAGATTCAGATAGAGGCGCAGGAAAATCCGATTTACACGGAAATCATCGTGCGTGACAACGGAACAGGAATTCAAAAAGAAGATTTACCACACCTGTTTGAGCGGTTTTACCGTGGCAAAGGAACGGAAAATACAGGAGTGGGTATCGGACTTTCACTGGCAGCAGAGATTGTTCGCAGGCAGAATGGAACGATAAAGGTATTTAACGCAAAAAACGGCGGTGCGGAATTTCAAATCTGTTTTTATAAAATGCTGCCTTAAACGAAAAGTGACAGATTTGTCATATAAAAGTCATGGCACAGTCACCGGACTGTCCTACAATTTAGACTGAAATCTAAAACACAGGAGGCAGTCAATGGATATTTTGAAAGTAGAAAATTTAACAAAGATTTACGGAAAAGGAGAAAACAGCTTTAAGGCATTGGATAACGTGTCCTTCAGTGTGAAGCGCGGGCAGTTTGTGGCGATTGTAGGACCGTCCGGTTCGGGAAAGTCTACACTTCTGCATCTGATTGGCGGTGTAGACAGACCGGATGGTGGGCATGTCTATGTGGACAGCAATGATGTCTATGCAAGAAATGATACACAGCTTGCAATTTTCAGGCGCAGGGAGGTCGGGCTGATTTATCAGTTTTACAACCTGATTCCGGTGCTGAATGTCGTGGAAAATATCACACTGCCCGTGTTAATGGACGGCAGAAAGGTCGATGAGGAACGGTTAGAGGAGCTTTTGACTGTGTTGCATTTAAAAGGAAGGGAAAATCATCTGCCGAACCAGTTATCCGGCGGGCAGCAGCAGAGAGTTTCTATCGGGCGTGCACTGATGAATGACCCGGCACTGCTGTTAGCGGATGAACCAACCGGAAATCTTGACTCTGCCAACAGCCATGAAATTATGGAACTGTTAAAGCTGTCAAATAAAAAGTACAATCAGACACTGGTTGTCATTACGCATGATGAAAACATCGCCCTGCAGGCGGACCGTATTATTGAGATTTCCGACGGCAGAATCACAAGAGATGAGGTGATCCGCTAATGGGACAGAATCATATTTTTTTAAAAATGACTTACCGGCAAATGGTAAAAAACAAAGTGCGTACACTGGTAACGATTATCGGCATTATGCTGTCAGCGGCGTTGATTACGGCAATTACGGTCTTTATCGCCAGCCTGCATAAAAGTATGCTGGATTATAAAATCAAAGAATCGGGCAACTGGTACGGCGTGATTGAGCAGGTCGATTTAAAGGAAGGGCTGGAAAAAATCAGGCAGGACAGTGACATTTTATCAGAACGTCTGATGTACAATATCGGCAGTACCATTGAAGAACAGGACGGACATCAGATCAGAGTCAAGGCATTCAGTGATGAAAATGAAATCAGCCTCCCATTGGAGCTTACAGAAGGCAGAATGGCGGAAAATTCAAAAGAAATTGTAGTTGCAAGTGATTTGATTACAAGCGGTATTCTTGCGGACTGCAAGGTGGGCGATACGATTGAACCGGAACTTGCGGACACACAGGGATATACGGTAGTCGGTCTGTATGAGGACGCAGGTTTTAATGTCGGCAGCACAAGCAGCTATGTAGTGTATACAAAATACGATGAAAATACAAAGAATATTGAAAGTGCCGATGTTTACATTCGGGTGAAAAATCCGAAGAATACGTTTGCGGTTTTAAAACGGTACAGCGATGCATCCTATGAAACCGGCTACAATCCCGGACTGTTAAGACTGACAGGAATATCCGTGTATTCTTCCTATTACTCTTTTATTACAACGATAGCGGTGATTGTGATTGTACTGGTTGTCGGGGCTTCGGTGCTTTTAATTTACAATTCCTTTGTCATTTCGTTAAATGAACGGACAAAGCAGTTCGGACTGCTCTCTTCTGTGGGGGCGACTAAAGCACAGCTTCGTAAATGTGTGCTTTCCGAGGCATTTTTAGTCAGCATTGCAGGAATCCCGCTGGGAATTTTAGTGGGCGTTGCGGGAATCGGCATTACCCTTTTCGGTGTGCGTGCCAGTATGAAAAGCATTGCGGCAAGCATGGTATCCCTCGGTGAAATGAAATTGTATCCGACACCTGCGGCGATTGTGGCGGCAGCAGTCGTATCTTTATTTACAGTGCTGATTTCAACGTTTATCCCGATGATACGGATTTCAAGAATGTCTGCGATTGAGGCAATCCGCCAGAACGGCGATATTCAGTTAAGCCGCAGAAAGGTCAGATGTTCTAAAATATTCCAGAAGCTGTTCGGCGTCGAAGGCGTAATCAGCCGCAAGAACTTTAAAAGAAGCGGCAAAAGATACCGCACCACCATATTTTCACTGTTTGTCAGTATCGTCATGTTTGTATCGGAAAGCGCATTTGGCAAATACCTTGTGCTTATGGTCGAGGAAAATTATAAGCTTGGGGAATACGATATTTATTACTGTTCCGGCTTCCTGGCAGACAGCGAAAAAGAAGAAGCGGTCATTGAAAAATTAAAACAGGTACAGGGTGTAAAAGAAAGTTCAACCACATTGTCTGCGGGGCTGTTCTGGTACAAAGCGGACGAAAACAGCGAATATCTCACAGAAGAATACAAAACAGAGCGCAAGAAAAGTGAAAATGCTTCGGTTTCCTATAATGATGGAAAAACTCAGATGTTTGTCTACGGCATCGCAGATGATTTGTATGAACGATATTTACAACAGAACGGATTATCAAAGGATACGTATATGAATGCAAAAAATCCGGTCTATCTGCTCTACACCAACCGCCGTGTGACGGATACAAAGACCGGAAAACGAAAGGATTATACGGTTTTTGCAAATCAGGCATTTACATTAAAGGCATGCTTTTATCCGGTTGCGGAAGATGAAAATGAGCAGGAAGAAAAACAGGCGGCAGATATTGATTTTGATATCGGAAGAACGGTGGATAAGCTGCCGTATGCGGTGCAGACCGACCTGCGCTATCAGAATGATATTATGCTGTGTTCACGCACCATGGCAGAAAAACTCATGGAAAAAACGCAGTGCCAGCAGGGCGGACTGATAACTTATTTTAAGACGACAGACCATATGGCGGTGTATGAACAGATGCAGAAAATTCTCAAAGACAATGGTCAGTATTTCCGCTATAGTCTGGTCGATGAGGCAATGGAATACGAATCCTACAGAAGTATTATTTATGTGGTAAAAGTATTCTCATACGGATTTTTAGTATTGATGTCGCTGATAGCCATGGCAAATGTATTCAACACCATTTCTACCAATATGATGCTGCGGCGCAGGGAATTTGCCATGTTAAAATCCATCGGCATGACGGAGCAGGGTTTTGGCAAAATGCTGTATTTTGAGTGTCTGATGTACGGCTCTAAAGCCCTGTTATATGGGATTCCGGTGTCTGTGCTTATATCCGTCTGGATTGCCAAAACGATTAACAACGTACAGGTGCTGGTATTGGATATTCCGTGGATGGCAATTTTAATTTCAGTACTAAGCGTCTATTTCATTGTATTTGTAACTATGATATACTCTAAGAAAAAGCTTCAGAAATTAAATCTGATCGGGTGTATTAAAGAGGAAAATATTTAATGGAATGGAAAAAACTGCGCAGAAAAATTCAGGTTCCGGCGTATATCCAGTTTTTTATCAGTATTGTATTCTGGATTGCGGCGGGGCTTGGGCTGTATGGAACACTGCCGCTTGCGGTTTATGTTTTTATGGGAATGTTACTGGTGTGCAATATCAGTATTATTTTATCGACATTTTTACTGGATAAGTTTTATATTGTTAATTTACAGGAAAATTTTAAAAATCTGGAACATCTTAATTTAAAACTGCGCGCACAGCGGCATGAATACTTAAATGAAATGCAGGTCGTTTACGGATTGCTTGAACTGGAAGAATATGAAGAAGCGTACCGGTATCTGCATCCGCTCTATGAGGACATAGCGCGGATCGGAAAAGCACTGCGGACGAAAAAACCGGCGGTCAATGCCCTGCTTCAGGCAAAAATGGAGTATGCGCAGAAGCAGCAGATTACATTTTTTGTGGAAGTGTCGTCAGATCTGGCGGCACTTTCCATGGAGCAGTGGGAAGTGTGCCGGATTCTTGGCAATTTAATCGACAATGCCTTTACGGCGGTGTCTGGCATGGACGGAGAGAAAAAGGTACATCTGTGTATTCAGGAAAATGAAAAACAGTATTTGTTTATTGTATACAATAATGGTCCGGTTATACCGGAAAATAAGCGGGAACTGATTTTTAAGAAGGGGTATTCAAGCAAAAAGGAAGAAGGCCACGGACTGGGGCTGTGGATGGTGCGGAAGCTTGCAGGGCAGTATCGTGGCACGATTACCGTTACTTCTGTACCGGGAAAAACAGAATTTGACGTGACACTTCCAAAATAAAAATGACAGTTGCATATCAAAAAGTGACAGTTGCGGATAAAAGATGCGGTATTGCGTGATTATGTCTTTCCTTTCGGTGCTTTTTGTATATACTGTAAACAGAAAGAAAAAAAGAAGCGAAAAGGAAAGGAGAAGGGCAATGGACGGTTTTATGATTTTGGGAATTGTACTGCTGGCGGCGGGCTTTCTTTTTGTGGGAATTGAAACTCTTATACCGGGCTTTGGCGCGCCGGGAATTTTAGGAGGGTGTTGTCTGGTCGCCGGTGTGTTTTTAATCGCAGACAGCGTGCAGGAAGCTGTTATTATCGTAGCAGTCGTTTTATTGCTGCTTGCAGTTTTGATATTTACGCTGGTTACACTGCTTGCAAAGGGCAGGTTAAAGACACCGATTATTCTGAATGATAGAATGAATAAAGAAGAAGGTTACATAAGTTCGACGGATTTACAGTATCTTGTAGGAAAAAAAGGAGTTGTAACCACGGATTTACATCCGGCAGGGAAAGTACGGATAGAAGATGTAGAGTTTGATGTGATTTCCGACGGTGCGTTTTTAGAAAAAGGCACACTGGTGGAGATTTACAAAATCAGCAATTCATCACTTGTCGTCAGAAAGGCAAGACAGGAGTAGAGATTAATTCAAATGGGCAGCCATTTTGTATTAATAAATGAAAATATGCATACACAGAAAGGGGTTAAAGGTTATGGTAGGACCGATTATTGTTGCAGCAGTAGTAGTATTTATTTTGATTATGTTTTTCTCGTTTGTTCCGGTGGGACTGTGGATTTCATCGATGGCATCCGGAGTGCGGGTTGGCATTTTCACACTGATTGGTATGCGTTTAAGACGTGTTGTCCCGGCAAGAATTATTCTTCCGCTCATTAAGGCAACCAAAGCCGGTATCGCATTGCAGGTCAACCAGTTAGAAGCACATTACCTTGCAGGCGGTAACGTAGACGGCGTTGTTGATGCGCTGATTGCTGCAGAACGTGCAGGCATTGATTTACCGTTTGAAAAGGCGGCGGCAATTGATCTTGCGGGACGAAATGTCTTAGAAGCCGTAAAGATGAGCGTTAATCCGAAGGTGATTGAAACACCGAATATTTCAGCTGTGGCAAAGGATGGTATTGAACTGCTTGTAAAGGCAAGAGTCACTGTAAGAACAAATCTGGAACGTCTGGTTGGCGGTGCCGGTGAAGCAACGATTATCGCACGTATCGGTGAAGGTATTGTTACAACGGTAGGTTCGGCAGCAGAACACAAGAGAGTGCTTGAAAATCCGGACGATATTTCAAAGCTGGTATTATCAAAGGGATTGGATGCGGGAACTGCATTTGAAATTCTTTCCATCGACATTGCGGATGTCGACATCGGACGAAACATTGGTGCACATTTACAGAGTCTTCAGGCAGAGGCCGACAAAAATATCGCACAGGCAAAAGCAGAGGAACGCCGTGCAATGGCGGTTGCAAAGGAACAGGAAATGCGCGCTTACGTTGTAGAAGCCGAAGCCGAAGTACCAAAGGCACTGGCATACGCACTGCGTGAAGGCAAGTTAGGCATCATGGATTACTATGATATGCAGAATATCAAGGCAGATACGAAAATGCGTGAAAATATCGCAAGAGAAGACATTAATGCAAAGAAGATTTTAGAGGGTGATGCACATGAACCAAAAGATGTCTTATAGCAGCCAGCAGCAGTTAAAAAAGACGATTGCGGCAAGACTGAAAGCAGCAGGCAGTGAACTTGGCGGGCAGTTAGGCGCACAGGTTGTCAGACAGCTTGGCGGACAGCCGGGGAACCGGCAGTCTGCTGCTCCGCCGCTGCCATCCACACAGCAGCAGGCACAGCCGCGGCAGGAAGTTCATACCATGCCGGACGGCATGTCCTGTGCACAGGATATGCACCGTGCAGGTAAAACAGGATTTGAGGGAATATCTGGCGGCATGGATACAGAAGTATTAAGACAGGCAGTTGTATTATCCGAGATTCTTGCAGAACCGGTATGTAAAAGAAGACACAGAAGAAACAGACACACGATTTGAAAGGGAAAATGACATGGCAATCAAGGTAATGCTTGTAGACGATGAGGCTCATATCCGCTTGATTTTGCGCAGGGTCATAGAACGGAATCCGGCATTTTGTGTTGTCAGCGAATGTGACAGCATGACAGATGCCCTGCTGGCTTTTCACGAAACGCAGCCTGAGGTTGTGTTTATGGATATTGAGATTAAGGGCAGCAGCGGAATAGACTGTGCAAAGGTAATTGCACAGTCTGCGCCGGATACGAAAATCATTTTTGCAACGGCATATTCGGAGTATATGTCCAATGCGTTTGAACTGTATGCGTTTGACTATCTGGTAAAGCCATTTGATATGGAACGGATTCAGCATACACTGGAGCGGATACAGCGTAGTTATGAAAGTCAGTATCAGGGCGTCAGTAAAAATGATATGGACGCCGTAAACAATATAAATGATAGCAACGGTAATAATAACGGCGGCAGTGTAAAAGACAACATAGGTGACACGGACAGTATCAATATCTGTCAGAATCAGAATCCGTCAGAAGTACCGTCCGGGTCCAAAAAGGCAGATATACCGTCCGAAAAAGCGCGGGAGAAGCTTCACGAGAAAGATAAAATCCTGATTAAGGGCAAAGAAAGCGTGCGTTTTTTTGATAAAGACGACATTATTTTTGTAGAGCGTGAGAACAATGCCACGATTCTTTATACGGCAGATGCAGAACCGTTTACGACCAGCATGGCAATCAGCGAGCTGGAAGAAAAGCTTTCGGACACAGGTTTCCTTAGAAGCCACAAGTCGTATCTGATTAATGTTTCAAAAATTAAATCCATTGAGCCGTATGGCAGGTGGACGTATGTTGTCAAATTCAAAGGAACACAAAAAGATGCGCTGATTACAAAAGAACATTTTGAGGAGATTAAACAGATTTACGGATAGTACGGGGCAGTACACATTTTCCGTAAATCTGTTTTGCGTTATAAATCCATAGATGTTGCAGGAAGTTGTGGCGTTTAGGGTTGGTTTCTTTTCCGCTTTATGATACAATAGCCTTGTTTAGTCAGCAAAGGAATGAAAAAGATGAAAAAATGTTTAATCGCCGGCGGCGGTGCAGCCGGCATGATGGCTGCCATTACGGCGGCAAGAAATGGAAATCAGGTTATTTTATTTGAAAAAAACGAAAAGCTTGGAAAGAAGCTGTTTATTACAGGAAAGGGCCGTTGTAATTTTACGAATGCAGGCGATTCCGAGGATATTTTTAACAGTGTCGTCACCAATCGCAAGTTTTTATACAGCGCGTTCAACGGCTTTTCCAATTATGATACAATGGGCTTTTTTGATGAACTGGGGCTGGCGTTTAAAATTGAACGCGGCAACCGCGTATTCCCGGAATCAGACCATTCCTCAGATGTCATCGGCGCATTACAGCGTGAGATGAAAAAGCTGTCGGTAGAGGTTCATTTAAATACTGAGGTTGTGCAGGTGTGCCACAAGGACGGCAGATTTACAGGGCTGAGGGTGAAAGATACAGTGACAGGCAGTAAGCGCATGGTACAGGGCAATGCGCTGATTATAGCGACCGGCGGTAATTCTTATCAGTCTACAGGCTCTACCGGGGACGGCTACCGTTTTGCAAAAGAACTGGGACACGAAGTGACACCGATTCTTCCGGCACTGGTGCCGTTTATTGTAAAAGAAGAATGGGAGCGCGAGTTGCAGGGGCTCAGCCTTAAAAATGTGGCAGTTACGATTTCAGATCCGGATACCGGCAAAAAGATTTACTCAGATTTTGGGGAAATGCTTTTTACGCACTTTGGCGTGAGCGGTCCGACAGTGCTTAGTGCCAGCAGTTATGCGGCAAAGGTTATCCGCCAGAAAAATCTTTTACTTACGATAGATTTAAAACCGGCACTTGATGAAGCACAGCTAGACGAGCGTGTGCTGCGGGATTTTGAAGAAGCAAAGAATAAAAGCTTTAAAAATTCACTGGATAAGCTATTGCCAAAGAAGCTGATTCCTGTGGTTGTGGAATTAAGTAAAATCCCACCGGACAAGAAAATCCACGAGGTCACAAAGCAGGAACGCCAGCGGCTGGTTACGCTGTTAAAGAATTTCAAGTTGACCCTTACGGGACTGCGCGGCTTTCAGGAAGCCATTATCACGCAGGGCGGTGTGAGTGTCAAAGAAGTCAATCCGGCAACGATGGAATCAAAGCTGGTATCCGGTGTGTATTTTGCGGGTGAAGTCTTAGACGTGGATGCCGTAACCGGCGGTTTTAATTTGCAGATTGCGTGGTCAACAGCCTATGCGGCGGCGGCACATTTATCGTAAAAGTTTTGATAAATGGCAGTAAGACGAAAAATTTATAAATATTTTAAATATAAAATGTAAAATATTACAATAAATGTAATGGAATGGAGAAAAAATGGCAGTATCAATAGCGATTGACGGACCTGCTGGTGCAGGAAAAAGTACGATTGCCAAGCTTTTGGCGGCAAAGATGAATTATATTTATGTGGATACAGGCGCAATGTACCGTGCAATGGCGGTATATTTTACGCAGAATCACGTCAACCCGGACGATGAGCGTGAAATCAATGCGGCAGTGTCCAATGTGGACATTACGATTGAATATATGGACGGCGTACAGCAGGTGATTTTAAACGGTGACAATGTCACAGGACTGTTACGCACAGAAGAAACAGGAAAAATGGCTTCAAAGACATCAAAGTATGCGGCAGTGCGCAGTAAGCTGGTGGATTTACAGCGAAAGCTGGCAAAGACAACCGATGTCATTATGGACGGCAGGGACATTGGAACGACCGTGCTTCCGGATGCTTTTGTAAAAATTTATCTGACAGCGAGTACACAGGCACGCGCAAAAAGAAGATTTGACGAGCTTACACAGAAAGGTGAGCAGTGTAATCTGGAAGAAATTGCGGCAGATATCGAAAGCCGTGACTATGCTGACATGCACCGTGAAATTTCCCCGTTAAAGCAGGCAGAAGATGCAATACTGGTGGATACATCCGATATGAATATCGAAGAAGTTGTTGCAAAGCTTACACAGATTATTGAGGAGAAAAAGGCATCATGAAAGAAGTGATTCTTGCAAAATCGGCAGGATTTTGTTTTGGTGTAAAGCGTGCGGTGGATACCGTATATGAACAGACAGGCAAAAAAAACGTCTATACATTTGGACCGATTATTCATAATGAAGAAGTTGTTAAAGATTTAGAAAAAAAAGGCGTCTTTGTTATTAATACAATGGAGGAATTAGACGATATTACAGAAGGAACGGTGATTATCCGTTCACACGGAGTATCCAGTGCGGTTTATGAAGCATTGCAGAAGAAAGGCGTGGAAATTGTAGATGCCACCTGTCCGTTTGTATTAAAAATTCACAATATTGTGAAACAGGAAAGTGCAAATGGCAAGCAGATTGTTATTATCGGCAATGAAAAACACCCCGAAGTCGAAGGAATTATGGGGTGGTCCAAAACACAAGTACATGTGGTTGATACCGCAGAAAAGGCACAAAATCTGCAATTAGACCCACAGCGGGAAGTGTGTATCGTATCCCAGACGACATTTAATTACAATAAATTTAAAGAATTAGTTGAAATTATATCCGAAAAGGGGTACAATATTATTATTCGTAATACAATTTGTAATGCAACTGAGGAACGTCAGACAGAAGCACGGGAGATAGCGAAGCGTGTTGATGCAATGATAGTAGTCGGAGGCAGCAGCAGTTCCAATACGCGAAAACTGTATGAAATCTGTAAGAACGAGTGTAAAGATACATATTACATTCAGACGCTTAATGACCTTGACATGACAAGTTTGGGCAAGGCAGACTGCATAGGTATTACAGCAGGGGCATCGACCCCAAACAATATTATTCAGGAGGTTTACACTAATGTCAGAACAGAGCTTTGAAGAGATGTTAGATGAAACATTTAAGACAATACATACAGGAGAGGTAGTTGACGGTACTGTTATCGACGTTAAGGAAGACCAGATCATCCTTAACATCGGCTATAAGGCAGATGGTATTATTACACGTAATGAATACTCATCTACACCGGGCATTGACTTAACAACAGTTGTATCTGTTGGTGATACAATGCAGGCTAAGGTCCTTAAAGTAAACGACGGCGAAGGTCAGGTATTATTAACATACAGAAGACTTGTAGCTGATAACGGTAATAAGAAGCTTGAAGAAGCTTTTGAAAACCAGACAGTATTAACAGCAACAGTAAGTCAGGTTATGAATGGCGGTCTTGGTGTTGTCATTGACGAAGCAAGAGTATTTATTCCGGCAAGTCTTGTTTCAGACACATATGTAAAGGATTTATCTGTATACAAGGATAAGGAAGTTTCTTTCGTAATCACAGAGTACAATCCAAAGAGAAGAAGAATCATCGGTGACTGCAAGCAGTTAATCGTTGCACAGAAGGAAGCAGCACAGAAGGAATTATTAGAAAAGATTCACGAAGGTGATACAATCGAAGGAACAGTTAAGAATGTAACAGACTTCGGTGCATTTATCGACCTCGGCGGTGTTGACGGACTTCTTCATATTTCAGAAATGTCATGGGGCAGAACAGAAAATCCTAAGAAAGTATACAAGGTTGGCGATTCTGTAAAGTGCTTCATTAAGGAAATCAACGGCAATAAGATTGCTTTAAGCGTGAAGTATCCGGATTCTAATCCTTGGAACGATGCAGCTACAAAGTATGCTGTAGGTAACGTTGTTAAGGGTAAAGTTGCAAGAATGACAGATTTCGGTGCATTCGTACAGCTTGAAGAAGGTGTTGACGCATTACTTCATGTTTCACAGATTGCGAAGGAACATATTGAAAAGCCTTCAGATGTTCTTTCAATCGGTCAGGAAATCGAAGCAAAGGTTGTTGACATGAACGAAGCTGAAAAGAAGATCAGTCTCAGCATGAAGGCTCTTGCATCAGATAACGCTCAGGAAGAATCAACAGAAGAATAATTTAGAACGGTCATCAGACAGTCTATATTCATAAAAGCTGCCGCTGCCACATTTCATATGTGGCGGCGGTAGCTTTTTTACGTGGCTTGTTTGTCGGTTTTTTGCCGGAAACAAGGACAATTATTGTTTTCTGACATTTGAACTCCTGAAAGTGACAGTTGCGGGGCAAAGCTGAGGTATTGCGTGATTATGTCTTCTGTTTTGGGAAATTTGGTATATACTGTAATCAGAACAAGGGAAAGAAATTAAAAGGGTTAAATTAAAAGAACGTGAATGACAGCACGGGCAGAAGGGCAGGAAGCAAATGTAAAAGAGAATGTGAGGAGGTGGCAGAGATGTCTGATTATGAAAGCTGGCTGGTAAAAAGAGAAGAAAAAGCGGAACGAAAGAACGCAGTATTCTGGCTGATTTTTAGTATCATAATCATTGGTATTGCAATGTGGTGCTTTGTTGATACAATCCGGGAGTATCAGTTTTCCGAAAAACTCCTGCGGGAAGGAACGTGTATTACGGCAGAGTACTATGAAGGACATAATGCATATCAGTATTTTGAAGCAGGAAAAAGCAGGTTTGCTGTTTGTAAGAAAAGTATCATCTACAAAGACCAGGGTGATACCGTGAAAATGTATTATACAGGGGACGACTTTTCACAGGCAGTTCCATTGCTGGCAGACTGGGTATGGATAACGGGATTTGGCATTGAAATTGCAGTTATGGGAGCTGGTCTTATCGGTGTGATACGGCAGGGAAAGCGGATACACAGAAATAATCTGCGGAAACAAAGTAACCGTGTGAAAAGTGAAAGTGCATTTTAGGCAGATATAGGAAGTATGAGGGTAAAGTAAAGATGGTCAATAAAATGGAATGAATAAGAGCAGGAGAACAGCTCATGGACAGGTCAGCCGCAGGGGTGCGGCAGAAATGGAGGCAGTTATGTTTGGAGAATTAAATGGCGGCGACAGCATGATGGAAACACTCGGTTTACAGTTTAAAGACAAGATTTATGACGATATGAAAACAGATGAACACACCGATGAACGCATGGAAGCACTGCGGGAGCAGGAACTGCGTACAAAGCCTAAAAGAAAAGGGCTGTTTTCTATATTCAGAAGAAATAAGAAGTAGTCAGAAAATCTAAGTTTAAATTTTACAAAAAATTTAAACAGTATTTGCCTGATTCTCATTTGAACTTTACGAAGACATAGTAATATAGACTCCGGCAGTGAAGCTAAGATTTAGGAGGAAAGAAAAATGTCTAACGGAAAGAAAAAGAAAATGAAGAAGATGGTATGTGCAGCGGCGGCAGGCATGATGACCATGAGTTTTATCATGCCTGCTTTTGCGCAGGATACGGCAATTACACCGAAAAAAGCAGTCTATGGATATTATGTTGACGAATATCAGAAAAATGGAGAAGACGGCATAAAAGATACACTGCAAAATCCGGCAATTGGTGTACTCTCAGAAATGCTTGATTATTTTACACCGGGTACGGCATGGGATAACGGCACGATATTAAATTCTGCAATGCATGAAATGAATCTGAAGGAAACGGCAAAAATCAATCAGAATAGTACACAGGCAGAGAAAGAACTGGCGTTTTATGATGATTTACATGACGGCAATTACAGTATGATTTCAGGACTTGGAATTTATGCGGATGAATTTAAGAAAGGTACGAATGCCAAAACATCGATTACAGAGATACCGGCAGATGCCGATACGGTGAAATATTCAGATGCGTATAAGGATAACGGGGAATGGGCAGATACAGACAGCACCTACGGCGGCATTGTAGAACTGGTGACGGCACTTAGAAATGGTGCGGCAAGTACTTCTTCGGCGAAGAAGTATTACAAATACATGCGTCCGTTCCGCTGGTCAAGACTGAATGGAGAATATCCGCAGACAACGATTATTTCAAGTTTAAAACCGCAGGAAAAGGCAGATCCGTCCAATGACGGCGGTTATCCGAGCGGACATACCAACGGTGCCAATCTGGCGGCGATTGCGATGGCATATGCGGTGCCACAGCAGTATTCACAGATGATGCTGCGTTCCAGTGAATTAGGAAATAGCCGTATTGTAGCCGGTATGCATTCGTGTCTGGATGTTATCGGTGGACGAATGATGTCTACGGCAATTGCGGCGGCAAATTTAAATGCAGATGAAAATGCAGCAGTAAAAGCTAAAGCCGTTGCAGACGGACAAAAACTGGTGGAAACAGTCGGAGCAACTTCGGATTACGATAGCTACCAGAAGGATAAGGAAACATATCTGTATCGCATGACTTATAATTTAAAGCTGGATAATGCGGATACCGCAAAGGAAATGGTTGTGCCAAAGGGCGCAGAGGTGCTGCTTGAAACGAGATTCCCATATCTGTCAGCAGATGAGAGAAGATATGTATTGTATACAACAGGCATTTCTTCAGGATATTCTGTTTTAGACGATGCCGAAGGCTGGGGCAGATTAAATCTGTTTGAAGCTTCAAACGGCTACGGCGCATTTGCAACAGATGTTACGGTCGATATGGATGCAGAAAAAGGCGGATTTTGTGCGGCAGATAATTGGAGAAACGATATTGACGGAAGCGGTTCACTTACCAAAAAGGGAAGTGGTATGCTGGTGCTTTCCGGTGATAACAGCTACACAGGCGGAACTACGGTAGAAGGCGGAACAATCCGCGCAGATTACGACTCTGCATTTGGTGATGGAAATGTTGTCAATAACAGTACCATTACCGAAAATACAACAGGTACACTTGCGGTTCACGGGAATTTTACACAAAATCAGGAGGGTGTGTTGGAAGTTACGGTTTCAAATGAGCAGGATTATATTGCAATTGACGGAACGGCAGATTTAGGCGGAAAGCTGGTTGTAAATTTCACGGACGGTTATCTTCCGGAAAATGGATTTGATTTACTCAAAAGTACATCGCTGACATCACAGTTTGATGAAATTGTGGTCAATGCACCGCAGGATTTTAACGGAAGCATTGTATATACGGGAAACGGTGTGGAGGTCAGCTATCAGACTGCACAGGACAATAGCAGCCAGAACGGCGGTCAGCAGGGAAACAGCGGTGACAATGCAGATGTACAGGGACAGCCGTCTGTGGATAATGCAGGTACAGACGGTGCCAATGCGGCAGTTTCGGATGATAATGCCAATGCGGCAGCTTCAGACAATGGTACAAATGCCACTGCATCAACAGATTCCTCAAAGAGCGTAGGTACAACGGTTAAAACCGCAGACAATACCAATATCTGGACAAGCCTTCTTCTTTTGGTATCATCTGCGGCGGCAGCGGCTGGTATTCAGATGAGAAATACTAAAATGAATAAAAATAAACAAAAAGACTAATTATCTGCAAGACTTATATCAAAAGGCAGGGAATGTCACACGTATTTTTGCAGGCGGACATAGACCCTGCCTTTTCGTGTTTCATTTCCACAGCCCTTGTAGATGAACTTGCCTGTGCCGCGGATAACAAGAATATCGTCCGGTTTTAACGCATAACTGTTGTTTTCCATACATTTTCCGTTGACAAAGATTTTCTGGGTGCGGAAAAGCTCTACCGCCTTACTGCGGGAAAGCTTGGTAATTGAAGCGGTGACGGCATCAATGCGGGCAGAAGCACAGATGAGTTCAAGGTCTTCTAAAACCGGTGCAAAGTCATCGGTATCAGGTGCGGCAGGTTCACATTTTACATTGGTGTGTTTGATTTTGATAAGGTTTTCCATAATAAATGTGCTGATGTGGGACAGGCAGAACAGATACCCTACATTGTCACGAATCAGAATGTCGCCGATGAGGCTGCGTTCAATGCCCAGATTTAAAATAGCCCCTAAAAAATCGCGGTGGGTAAGGTCATCGGCAAATTTGCGGAGCAGGGGCGAGATTTTGATACAGTCAATCGGATACGGTTCGTCAAATCCAAAGTCGTCCGGGCTTCCGAAACGTACAATCTGCCGTTCGCAGGAAGCACTGCCACCAAAGGCTTCCGAGTGGATAAAGGATAGTTCGGGCAGTGCCCGGTAATACGTGTCCAGCTCAGACATGCTAAAAAAATTAGTATAGGTATAGATATTCTGGCGGTAAGCCTTATTGGCAGTATCAATGAGTCTGCGTTTTAAAAGAATTTCTTCGTCCATATTGTTTCCCCTGTTCGTATTTATTTTAGTTTTATTTCAGGATTTTTAAGGCATTTTATAAAATCAGACCCCGGCTGCGCATAAGACTGCATGATTCAGATATGGCGGCGCCGGTGCATGCCAAAAGTATAACATATTTTGTAAAGAATTTTTTAAAAAGTTTCAAATAATTTCAAAATAAGGAAGATTTTCATGGTGAAATGTGGTAAAATATATGCAATACATATGCAAGATAGACATGCTGCACTGGATGATTGGCAGAAGTCACAAGATTTGCAGGAAAGAGGGCAACATGATTAAAGATTATGAAGACTTTAAAAAATTTATTTTGCAAAGCACAACGATTGATTTAAATGCCTATAAGGAACGTCAGATGAAGCGCCGTATTGATACGCTGATTAGTAGAAATAAGTATGACGGCTACGACAGTTACAGTCAGGCCATTAAAAAAGACAAAAAGCTGATGGAAGAATTCATCAATTATATTACGATTAATGTATCTGAATTTTACCGCAATCCGGCGCTTTGGAAGACGCTGGAAGATGTAATATTACCGGACTTAATCAGCAAGTTCGGGGAAAATTTAAAAATATGGAGTGCGGCATGCTCCACAGGGGATGAGCCGTATTCCCTTGCAATGGTCATGGCAAAGAAAGTGCCGATGAACAAGATCCATATTTACGCAACCGATATTGATGAGCAGGTACTTGCAAAGGCAAAGGACGGCGTATACGGTGCGAACAGCCTGAACGGACTGCCGGATGAATATAAAAAGAAATACTTTGAGAAAATGGGCGACCGTTATTACAAGATTTCGGATGACATCAAGCGGTGTGTAGAATTTAAAAAGGCGGATTTGTTAAAGGATAAGTATCCGACCGGCTGCCATCTGATTGTATGCAGAAATGTTATGATTTATTTTACAGAAGAAGCAAAACTGGATATTTACAAGAACTTCAATCGTGCATTAGTTAATGACGGCTGTCTGTTTGTAGGTAACACAGAACAGATTATCAATCACAAGGATTTGGGATACACCTTTGATAAACTGTTCTTCTACCGGAAGGTACAGGGCATCTAAACGTTAAATGTGTACAAGCTGTAGGTATTTGTTTTCTGACGAGAGCAAATATCACAAAATCAATATAAACAATAAATCAGCCGGGCGGGATTTTCGTCCGGCTGATTTCATAGATTTATTGTAACAAATGCCATAAATAGGCAGTCAGAAAGTGATACAGTGCGGCAGGGGTGTTTAGGGTGTGCGGCTCAACCCATGTATAGCAGGTGTTTTTAGTTGCGGCGGTGCGTCTGGATTTGTCCACGTAGGCGGCAACGCTTTTATGTATGGCGCAGTTCTGCTCCGGCAGATAGTAATAATTCTTATAATCTTTGTAAAATAACTTGACACGGTCATTGACAACCGGAACGCACAGGCGCAGTTTATCCGGGAAAATCTTGCAGTATCCGTCAGGCTGTTTACAGTCGAGTGCCTTTGGAAAAGGAAAAACCGGCGCGGTTTCTAAAATCAGTTCGGTAATTTCATTCCCTTCATAATCAGAGGCGTAGTTGAACTCCATTGAAATATTTTCAAAAACTTTTTTAAAACTATCTACAGAATCCTTTTTTAAGGCGGTATCGTAAAGCTGTCCGTAGGCGAGGACGGCACAGATTTCATGCAGTCCGGCAAGGTCGTCGCTGTTGTGTAAAAGTAACAGCCGTTCAGAATCGGTATCTTTAGAGAGTACGTAGGATTTGTACAGGGCAATCAGCTTTTTGCCGTCTAATTTATCCGTGCGTGGAAAATTCAAAAAACTTTCAATGGTTTTCTGCTTATAATTGGTCAGATGAAGCAGGCTGTCATAAGATTTTATCATTTTAAAAATGTCAATGCTGTCACAGTCTGTAAGCTTTGCAGCAAGCTGTGCATCACATTCTAAAAGAGCCGCGCGTTCCTGTAAGAACGGGATATCAAAGCGTGTGCCGTTAAAATGCACCAGACAGCTTGTGGCGGAAAGTGTTCCTAAAAATTGTTCCATCAGTTCTTTTTCATCGGACGGTGAATCTGCAAAATACTGTGTCAGAATCAGGGAATCATCCTGTAAAACCAGAGTGCCAATCAGCCAGCACATTGAATTGCCTGCGGACAGTCCGGTTGTTTCAATATCAAAAAATATAAAATCTCCTGCGGCGTGCGCGGTATGAAAACAGGCACATAAAAGCGCCGCAGTCTGTGACGGTGCGGCAGTAGCAGGGATTGTAGATGTAAGCACTTTCATTGTAAACCTCATTTCCGGAGTCTGCTGTATAAAACCGGTAAAAAGCAGGTTTTTTGCACAAACTCCTGTTTTTGTGAAAAACTGTTAAAAAAATATCAGATACTGTTAAAAATATGTCATGAAATGTTAAAAATGTATCAGCTTTTGTTTATTATATATTAATATATACACAAAAAAAAGTAGATTTTTTGTCGATTTTGCGATAAAATACAATGTAAGATTAAATTTATAAGGAGATTTATGTCATGGGAAAGTGTACATTTAAAGGTGGAGTACACCCTTATGATGGTAAGGAATTTTCTAAGGATAAACCTGTAAAAGAATTATTCCCTGCACAGGGTGAGATGGTATTCCCACTTTCACAGCACATCGGTGCACCTGCAGTTCCTGTCGTAGCCAAAGGCGACTATGTACTTGCAGGACAGTTGATTGCAGAAGCGGGTGGATTTGTTTCAGCAAATATTCATTCGTCCGTTTCAGGAACTGTAAAAGCAATCGAACCAAGAACACTTGCAACAGGTGGCAAGTGCAATGCAATCATCATTGAAAATGATGGTGAGTACAAAGAAGTAGAATATACACCGGCAAAGCTTGAAGACCTTTCAAGAGATGAAATCCGCGAAAGAATCAAGGCGGCAGGTGTTGTAGGTATGGGCGGTGCAGGCTTCCCGACAAATGTCAAGCTGACACCGAAGAATCCTGAGAACATCGATTACATCATTGTAAACGGTGCAGAATGTGAACCGTATCTTACTTCCGATTACCGCAGACTGTTAGAAGAATCTGATAAGGTTGTTATGGGCTTAAAGGTTGCCTTAAAGCTGTTCGACCATGCAAAGGGTATTATCGGTATTGAAGATAATAAGCCGGAAGCTATCAGAATTATGAAGGAAAAGACTGCAAATGAACCGGATATTGAAGTCAAGGAATTAAAGACAAAGTATCCGCAGGGTGGTGAGCGCTGTCTGATTTATGCAACAACAGGCAGAAGCATTAACTCCTCTATGTTACCGGCAGATGCGGGCTGTATCGTACATAATGTCGATACGATTTACTCTATCTATATGGCAGTTATCGAAGGAAAGCCACTGACAAAGAGAATTGTAACCGTAACTGGTGACGGCGTAAAAGAACCGGGTAACTTCTATGTATGGCTCGGAACCAATTACAGACAGCTTTTAGAAGCGGCAGGCGGTCCTGTCGGCGAACCGGAAAAGTACATTTCAGGCGGTCCGATGATGGGCTTTGCGATGTACAGCTTAGACGTTCCGGTTGTAAAGGGCAGTTCTTCGCTTTTAGTATTCAAGGAAGATGTTGTTTCAAAGCTTGAAACATCAGCATGTATCCGTTGCGGGCGCTGCGGTGACGGATGTCCAAGCCATCTGCTTCCTGCAAAACTTGCAGGATTTGCAAGCAGAAATGACGAAGCAGGCTTCTTGAAGTTTGACGGTATGGAATGTGTGGAATGTGGCAGCTGTTCATATGTCTGTCCGGCCAAACGTCCATTAACACAGCAGATTAAGTCCATGAGAAGAACCATCATGGCAAACAGAAGAAAGAAGTAGAAAGGTGGACAAAACAGGTGAGCGATTTATTTAATGTATCGACAAATCCTCATGTACGAAGCAAGGATACGACACAGACAATCATGCGTGACGTTCTGATTGCACTGACACCTGCAAGTATATTTGGAATTTATAATTTTGGACTGGGCGCACTGCTTCGTATTGTCATCGGCATTGCAGTCTGTGTGGCAGCAGAAGGAGCATACCAGTATTTTATGCACAAAAAAGTAACTATCAGCGATTTAAGTGCTGCGGTTACAGGTCTTTTAATTGCGTTAAATGTACCACCGACATTAAACATCGGTTATGAAATTGTCGGATGTCTTTTCGCGATTATTATTGTAAAACAGTTATTTGGCGGTCTGGGTCAGAACTTTATGAACCCGGCGCTTGCAGCAAGATGTTTCCTTTTAATTGCTTATACAGGTCCTATGACAAAGTTCGTTTATGACGGTGTTGCAGGCGCTACACCACTGGCAGTCTTAAAGCCGGGCGGAGAAGCAGAAGGCGCAGTGAAGCTGCTTGATATGTTTATCGGTAGAACAGGCGGTGTAATCGGTGAAACATCCGTATTATTCCTGTTAATCGGTGCAATTTATCTGTTAGTGCGCAAGGTTATTTCTATCAGAATACCGGCAGCCTACATTTTAACTTTTGCCGTTTTAATTTTCCTGTTTGCTCCGGGACATCAGTTTGATGTGCTGTATACAGCAGAACAGATTTGCGGCGGTGGTTTAATCCTCGGTGCATTCTTTATGGCAACCGACTATGTAACATCACCGATTACACCAAACGGAAAGATTGTATTTGGTGTGATTTTAGGACTTTTAACATTCATCTTCAGAATGTTCGGCGGTTCAGCAGAAGGTGTTTCTTATGCAATTATCTTCTCGAACCTGTTAGTACCGTTAATTGAAAAGGTAACGGTTCCAAAGTCATTTGGTAAGAAAAAACCGGAAAAGGAGGCAGCCTGATTATGAATAAAATTGTAAAAGATGCGTTAATTCTGTTTGCAATTACGCTGGTAGCAGGAGTGCTTCTCGGTTTTGTCTATGACATTACCAAAGACCCGATTGCGGCACAGAATGAAAAGGCAAAGCAGGAAGCTTATAAAGAAGTTATGGCAGATGCCGACAGCTTTGAAGCATTAAGCGGCGATGCTTATTCAGAAGCCAATATTACAGCAACATTTGCAGCTGCCTTACAGGCAGATGCTGAAAATTACACAGCAGATGAAATCACAGAGGTTGTTGCAGGTGTCAAGGACGGTAAGGTTATCGGTCTTGTTGTAACAGTTGTAGCAGGTGACGGCTACGGCGGAGATATTAAGTTTTCTGTCGGCGTCGGTGCGGACGGTACATACCTCGGAACATCAATTCTGTCGATTTCAGAAACAGCCGGTCTTGGTATGCGTGTAAAGACAAGCCCGGATTTCCTCGCGCAGTTTAAGAGTGCCAATACAGACAAGTTCGTACTTGTAAAGGATGGTTCCGGTGCTGCCGCAGGAGATGAAAAGATTGATGCAATCAGTGGTTCTACTGTAACATCAAAGGCAGTTTTACGTGGTGTCAACTCCGCTTTAATTGCTTACAAAGAAATTTATGCAGCAAAAGCTGTAACAGTAGGAGGTGTTTCAGTTGAATAAATGCGTTGAAAGACTTTATAATGGTTTGATTAAAGAAAATCCGACATTTGTTTTAACACTGGGCATGTGTCCGACACTTGCCGTTACAACATCGGCAATTAACGGTATCGGTATGGGACTTTCCTCTACTGTCGTACTGGTAATGTCAAACCTTATGATTTCATTACTTAGAAAAATAATTCCGGACGGTGTCAGAATGCCGGCATTTATCGTTATCGTTGCTTCATTTGTAACAATGGTACAGTTCTTAATGCAGGGCTATCTGCCATCCCTTTATGATTCACTGGGAATTTATATTCCTTTGATTGTTGTAAACTGTATTATTTTAGGACGTGCGGAAGCTTACGCTTCTAAAAATCCGGTTCTGCCGTCTGCATTTGACGGACTCGGCATGGGACTTGGTTTTACCTGTGCGATTACAATTCTTGGTGCTGTCAGAGAGCTGATTGGTGCCGGAACCATTTTAAGCACAGGCAGCTCAGCACTTGTTACAATTCCTGAAAGCGTGTATACACCGGCAAGTATCTTTATCCTTGCACCGGGTGCCTTCTTCGTACTGGCAATGTGTATTGCGATTATGAACAAGATTAAGGCAAAGCACGGCATGGAACCGGCACAGGTACCGGATTACTGCTCAAAAGACGGCAGCTGTGATTCCTGCGCCAACACAATGTGCGGCGGCAAGGCATTTGCAGAAGAAAAGAAGCAGGCATAAGGGAGGAAAGAAAATATGAATTTATTAATTATTGCGATTGGTGCTGCACTGGTTAATAACGTTGTATTAAGCCAGTTCCTCGGTCTGTGTCCTTTCCTTGGTGTATCAAAAAAGATTAACACAGCCGCAGGCATGGGTGGTGCCGTTATCGGTGTTATCACAATTTCATCAGCTATCTGCAGCTTGATTTACGATTTTATCTTAGTACCGCTCGATTTAACATATCTGAATACAATCGTGTTCATTCTTGTTATCGCAGCACTTGTTCAGTTTGTAGAAATGTTCTTAAAGAAGACTTCTCCGGCGCTTTATGAAGCACTTGGTGTATACCTTCCTTTAATTACAACAAACTGTGCCGTACTGGGTATTGCTTTAACAAATGTACAGAACGGTTACAATTTCATTGAATCTGTTGTAGCTGGTTTCGGTACAGCAGTAGGTTTTACGATTGCAATTGTCATCATGGCAGGTATTCGTGAAAGAATTGAATTTAATGATGTTCCAGAGAGTTTTCAGGGTATGCCGATTGTATTATTAACAGCAGGCCTGATGTCTATTGCATTCTTTGGATTCGCAGGAATCTTATAGGAGGAAAAGAAAATGACAGGTATTATTATAGCAGCTGTAGTTGTCAGCCTTACAGGTCTGATACTGGGACTTTTCCTCGGTGTAATGGGTAAGAAGTTTGCAGTAGAAGTAGACCAGAAAGAAATTGATGTCAGAGCAGAACTTCCGGGTAATAACTGCGGCGGCTGCGGTTACGCAGGCTGTGATGCCCTTGCAAAGGCAATCGCAGCAGGAGAAGCACCGGTAGGTGCCTGTCCGGTCGGTGGTGAACCGGTTGCCGAAAAGATTGCGGCAATTATGGGTGCTGAGGTTGGTGAATCTACCAGAATGACAGCATTTGTAAAATGTGCGGGTGACTGCGAAAAGGCAAAGGAAAATTACAAGTATTCCGGCGTAGAAGAATGTACGGTAATGCCATTTGCGCCAAACGGCGGTTCAAAGGCATGTACATACGGCTGTATGGGATACGGTTCTTGTGTCAAGGCGTGTCCGTTTGATGCAATCCACGTTGTAAACGGTATTGCGGTAGTCGATAAGGAAAAATGTAAGGCATGCGGTAAGTGTGTTGCAACATGTCCTAGACATTTAATTGAACTCATTCCGTACGAAAGCAAGTATACTGTAAAGTGTGCTTCCAAGGATAAGGGTAAAGATGTAATGCCAGTATGTTCAACAGGCTGTATCGGATGTATGCTTTGTACAAAGCAGTGTGAATTCGGTGCAATCACCGTTGAAAACAACATTGCACACATTGATTATGAAAAATGTACAGGCTGCGGCAAATGTGCCGAAAAGTGCCCGAAGAAGATTATTCATATGCACTAATGTGAATTAATATTTTAATATGGTAAAAACCGGCAGGATATTTTAAGTATCCTGCCGATTTTTTATTTTACACGGACAAAATGCTGACGGGGTGCTGTGATAGAATACAAAAGAATTCAAGGAAAGACGATTCGGACGTCCGGAAAACAGCACGAAAAAAACAGCAGCAGGCATTAAAAAGCCTGCGGAATGGAGAGAAGTGTGAAAATCCTTAAATCTAAGATTTTTCACACAGCAGATTTGTGCCGCAGGCATCACAAATCTGTCTTTATCGCAGAGCAAAATCTGATATTTGGCTCGCGATTCCTCCGGCATTAGAAAATGCCTGCGGAATGGAGAGGAATATGAAAATTTGTCCAAAGTGTAAGGGAAATGTAGCAGATGGTTTGAATGTGTGTACGCACTGCGGTGCGGTTATTACGCCGCAGGCGGCAAAACCGAAAAAGAAAGACAGTACGGAAGTCAAAAGGGATAATCAGGCGATAGCCATTACCAGTGTGATTATCACGTTGGTGGGAATCTTTATTATGTTTGAGGTAAGTGCATTGGTCGGTATGATTATTTATCTGATTGCATTTGCACTGTCATTCAATGAACTGAGAAAAGACCCCGAATTCCGCCCGGAAACAATTGTGCCTTTTGCAAAGAAGTGCCTTTCTAAAGAAAATTTTAAAGGCATGGGGCTGATGTTTCTGGTGGTTGCAATTCTTCCGTTGATGGCGGTTATTGGAAGTTATCGCTGGATTGTTACGGATACATACAGGGAAGTTGAATCGATGTACAACGATTATTATTAAAGATGAAAGGGGAAAAGACCATGGGATTTTTCAGCGGAGTATTTGATTCGGATAAACTGGCAGATGCCATCAATACAACAAAAAATGCGACAAAGAATATTACAGGCAAAGTGGCAGGTTCATTTGCAGAGTCAGCAGGCGAAATGAAAAAATTCAGTGAAGAAACAAAGAAAATGAAACAGCCGGTTGAGGGCGCAATCATGCGCTACGGTGTCGCTTATAAAGGCGGACTTGCCAAATATCCGAAACAGCAGTCCGGAGAAATCGGATTGAATATTATGGAGGAGTGCTTTTATTTAAAACCAACCATCGGCACAAATGACTGTTTTGAAGAAATGGCGATTCCATATGCCAAAATCAAGTCACTTGAAATTGTAGAGCGTAAAATCAGCAATACAGAGTGGCTGCTCAGTTCCAGCGATTCGGATATGAAAGCGATGGAGCAGAAAAACAACATTGAAATCGAATATGAAGATTCGGACGGCAATGAGCAGTTTATCCGGCTGGAAATGCTGACGGGAATCAGTATTTACGGTCAGGCAAAAAAATGTGTGGAATTTATGGACGTTTTACGTCAGAACGGCATTTTAAAGAAATTTGCAGGAAACCGTACTGCGGCACAGAATATGCAGGGACAGCAGATGTCCGGCGTGCAGGCAGGAGAAACGCAGGCAGCAAACGGTGATGTAATTCTTGAGCAGATTGAAAAACTTGCCGGATTAAAGGAAAAAGGCATTTTAAGCGAAGAAGAATATCAGCAGAAGAAGTCGGAACTGCTGGCGAAGCTGTAGAAAATGCAGTCTGACAGAAAAAGAGGTAGTTTTTGTAATCATTTTGGATACAAAAACTACCTTTTTGGATTACACGGACAAACAGTTGTCCGGTGCATATGGTATTGTAAGGTCAAGTATAAATCACAGACAAGAGATTAGATTTCTTTTGGCGGAATGTATTCGATGAGTTCGTTCAAATCACATTCGAGTACATAACAAAGACGTTTCAGAATATCAATATCAAGCCGCTGAACCTTTTCATCCCGGTAATTGCGAAGCTGCGTGCGCTGCATCTCCGTCCGGAAGGAAAGCTGGTTCATGGAAACGCCGCGCTGTTCCATCAGTTCTGCCAGATGAATCTTAAAAGTACCATACTCGTCTGAACTGGCAGGAAGCTGTCGCAAAGGATTTTCTTTTTTCGGCATGCCAACACCTCCTGATTAAATTATATTACTCCAACTTATTATTATATTTTGATTGGGATATTATTGTCAGATTCTTGTATGTGTGGTATATTTTAATAAGGGTGTATATATGCTCTATGCTGTGGTTTATACGATTAAAAAATTTACAGGGGAATATCAATCGTATGAAATGTGTTTGAATAGGAATTGCAAAAACCATTCGTACAGTAGTAAAATAAAAGCAACATATTGTTTGATAAAAGCAGCAAAGAGTTGTTAAAAGGAAATAATGAAAAGAGCTTTTTGACAGGAAAATATATGAAAAAGTACATATTTAAAAGCGTTGGCAATTTGTTGCGATAATAAAAGGGGGAATGAAATGAAGAAGCAAAAAGTGAACAGTAATGGCGATTCTGTAATAAGCAGGGTCGCCAATACGCATATCTGCCCACACTGCGGCGCAAAGTTAAGCCGGATTACGGGGAAGTGTACGATGTGCGGGTGGAAGAAGGTGGAGATACATAAGGAATAATAATACGTAAAAACAATACACGGACAGACGTGTGTCATTTTTATATGCTACGATGTACTTACAAAAAATAAAGGAAAGAGGTACATTACAATGAATAAAAGAAACCGGATTATGGAAATCTTTTATAGATTTATGAGTGGCGAACATATGGCTGTAAAAGACCTCGCGGCGGAGTATGAAGTGTCAGAAAAGAGTATCCAGCGTGATATCAGTGAAATAAAAAATTTTATGGCAGAATACGGATATTCTGTGGGCAGGGAAGAAGTAAAGTTTGATCGTTCTTCACAGAAAATGTATTTTGAAGCAGAAAAGTTTTTAACCAATGGGGAGATGCTGGCAATTACCAAAATACTGATTGCAACAAGAGCATTTCCACAGGATAAGATGAAACAACTGGTTGCTAAACTCGAAGAATTTGCTTCAACAAAAGATAAAAAGAGATTGCAGGAACTGGTAAAGAAAGAACTGTATCATTATAAACCAGTAGCAACGCTGTGCAATGATTTAATTGATAATCTGTATGCGCTGGCAGAGGTGATTGATGATAAGCAGGAAATCACAATTACATATTACAAGATGGACAAATCCAGAATTGACAGAAGAGTTCGTCCATTGGCGATTGTATTCAGCGAATATTACTTTTATCTGATTGCCGTACACGAGATAGACGGAGAATGGAAAGACCGGTATTACCGTGTTGACCGCATTACGGATATGATAAAACACCGGACACATTTTGATATGGAATATGACAAACGTTTTGATGAAGGCAAATTAAAAAATGAAATCCAGTATATGTGGCCGGGCAAGGAACAGCAGATTGAGTTTGAATTTACAGGGCCTTCTGTACAGGCTATTTTAGACCGTATTCCAAAATCGAAAGTCATCAAAAGGGAAAAAGATAAGGTGACGATTCAGGCAACGGTGGTGTACGGAACAGGAATTAAAATGACACTGTTAAGTCAGGGCAGCTGGGTGAAAGTGTTGTCACCGCAGTCATTTGTGGATGAGATGAAGCAGGAGGTAGAAAAGATGATGGAGGGGTATCGCTAAAGAAAAGATACATTATAGAATACAGGAGGAATTTAATGCAGGAAAAATTATTACAGATTTCCCAATATGTAATAAAACATCCAATTATGACAGAAAGTGAGAAGTACAAGAAGAACTATATAAATCTATTGGATTATTTCGTAAGGAAATATTCTCCAAGTGATAAATACTCTCGCAGTGTGTTGGAATTATATAAAAAAAGGCTGCTCGAACAACCAAAATTATATGATTACAAAGATGGGAAGCCGGAAAAAACAGCAAAAGGAACAAAGAAGAAAAAATGTAAATTCTTTACATACAGATATTGTTTACTGGTAGATACGCTGTTTATATGTGCTTTTTTTGATGAGAAGAAATCAGAGCAGATATATTTGGAAATATTAAAAATGTATGACAAAAGGTATTGGAAAAATTTAGAGATGCTGTATAAAACAGTAACCGGTAAAAGCAATAATGCAGTAAAAATCAGTCAGATAGATTATATGACAGAGTGTATTAAGGTGAACCGAAAATTTGTTGATAGAAGGATAAAAAATATTTTGGTAACAGCAAATATGAGTGCCGGAAAATCAACATTACTAAATTCAATTATTGGAAAGAAGGTGAATAAAACCCAGAATGATGCATGTACTGCAAAAACACACTATTTATTAAATAAGGCATTTGAAGATACATTGACATATGAATATGACTATGAATTGGAGTTAGATGCAACACTTCAGATACTTATGGATGACAATGGGGGCAATACAAGCAATGAAATCAGAGTGGGTACAAGGTTCAGGAGTATTGAAAATGTGGATATCCCAATCTGCTTTATAGATACACCGGGGGTTAATTCGTCACAGGATAGAGTACATAGGGATATTAGTGAAAAAGACATAGTAGAAAATCAATATGATTTATTGATGTATGTATTAAATGGTGAGAACATCGGAACAAATGACGATAGAAGGCACTTAGAATTTGTTGCAAAGAATTATCATGGAAAAATTATTTTTGTAATAAATAAGCTGGACAGGTATCGAAAAGATGATTCTGTTCCACAAACAATAAAAGCGGTTTATAAGGATTTAAAGGGCATAGGTTTTAAGAATCCTGTAATATGTCCGGTATCTGCGTATGCGGCATATCTTGCAAAGATGAATATGTTTCAGGAAGAACTGAATGATGATGAACAGGATGAATTAGAACGATTGTATAGAAAACTTAGTAAGGATGAATATAAGTTTGATACATATTATCCTGAAAAATATCATATAAAAGATGTTTCTGATAATAAAAATCATCAATTATTGTTACATTCGGGGATTTTGTCGCTTGAAAAAATGCTTTACGAAGAGAGGTAAAACAAATGAAAGAAATTTTTATTAAGTATAATCCGTATCAGCTTGTTACGGAAATCACTATTGATGGACAGAAATTAAAAAAGAACAGCAAATTAAATTTTGAAGATAGACGTCTTCAGGAATGGGTCGAAAGTCTGCCTGATTTATTATTTGAAGAATGTAATACAAAAGATTTTAAGATTACATTCCATGGAACAACACCGGATTATGAAGATATGGAAGCAATGGCTAAAGAGGCAGAAGCAAAAGGAATCCATATTGAATTGGAACATATTCCGGCAAAGGAAATAGGAGATAAAGAAGTAGCAATTCAGGAAGTATTTGATGAGATTCAAAACGGACCTTTTAATGAACTTCGACAGCCGGATGTTATAAAGGCTTTTGATTTGGCAAAAAGCAAAGATTTTGAGGTAAATGTGGTTGCAACAATGAGTGCGGGAAAATCAACACTGATTAATTCACTATTGAGACAGAAACTTATGCCGGCAAAGCAGGAGGCTTGTACGGCAACAATAACAAAGATTAAAGATAATGATGCAGACTGTTTTATGGCAAAGGTATATGATAAAGATGGAACATTGATTCAGACGCATGCAGAGCTTACATACGAGACAATGGAACAGTTGAACGCTAATCCAAGTGTATCCAGAATTCAGGTGGAAGGGAATATACCATTTGTTACCGCTGATGATGTATCACTGGTGTTAGTTGACACTCCGGGTCCGAATAATTCAAGGGATCCTGAACATAAGGCGGCAACTTACAGAATGTTATCAGAATCTTCAAAGCCTCTTGTGCTTTATATTATGAATGCAACACAGTTAGCGGTGAATGATGATTATAATTTACTCAGTCATGTAGCAGAAAGCATGAAAGTCGGTGGAAAACAGTCAAGAGACAGATTTATTTTCGTTGTTAATAAGCTGGACGATTTTAAAAAAGGCGAGGACAGTGTTGAAGCGGCAATTACAAAAGTCAGGGATTATTTGAAGGACAACGGAATTGAAAATCCGAATATTTATCCGGCATCTGCTTTGACAGCACTTAATATTCGCACAATACTGGCAAACAGTGATGATGACAATGATGATGATGTGTATGAAGCAAAAGGTAAAGTACGTAAATTTAACCGGAATGAAGAAATGCACTTTGAAAAATATGCCCCATTAACACCGTCAATGCGGGGGGAAGTGGAGGATATGCTTGCAAAAGCGGTTGCCGAAGGAGATGATAATCAGCAGGCACTTATTCATGCAGGAATAGTTCCTATTGAAGCGGCAATTAGAATGTATGTACAAAAATATGCAAAAACAGCTAAGATAAAAAATATTGTAGATACATTTATCAAAAAACTCGAAAGTACACAGTCATTTGAAAAAACAAAACAGGAAATTGCCACAAACCGAGATGAACAGAAAGAAATACTGGCTCAGATTGATGTGATTAAGAAAAAACTGGCAAGCGGAGAAGATGCGAAAAAGTTCAAGACCCAGATTGAGCAGATTAATTATGATAAAGAAATAAGTAAGCTTGCTCAAAGTGTAATTGTTGCTGCACAGAAAAAAATCACCAAACAGTTGTCATCAACAGATGCAAAGCTGTCAAAACGGGATGCAGAGAGTATTTGTCAGGTATTTGCAAAATTTGCAGAGGGATTGCAGGCTGAGGTACAGGTCAAGCTGGAAAATTTAATATCCAATCATGTTAAAAAAAATGCAGAGGACCTTCTTGAACAGTATAAGAAAAAGATTGCTGAATTAGCACAGGATGTGAAAGTCGGTAGTGTTGAGCTGAATCCGTTTGAATTAATGCAGGGAGATATTATATCAGACACAAGTGCATTGATTTCTAAAATGACAAAATCGGAAAGAGTGAAAGTAGGAGAGGAGTGGATTGAGAATGAAGACAGAAAATGGTATAAGCCATGGACATGGTTTCAGGAAAAAGGACATTATAAAGAAATTTATGAGGATAAGGAATATGTAGACGGAACCGAACTGGCTCAGAAGTTTTTTGCTCCGATTCAGGAATTACTGTATGAAAACAGCGAAAGTGCCGTTGAGTATGCAAAGAAACAGACAGCGTTAATAAAGAAAGAATTTGCAAAGAAATTCGATGAACTTGATGCTGTATTACAGTCAAAGTTAAAAGAACTGGAAGTATGTGCTAAAGATAATGAAAATATTGAAGCAAGAATTAAGGAAACACAGGAAAGACTTGACTGGCTGGAAAAAATTCAGAACAAGGTAAATGGAATACTTGAAATTTAAGGAGATGTTTTAATGGCTGTAACGCAGGAATTTAAGCAGGCTGTATTGCAAAATAACAATCTTAAAACGAAAATCATGTTAAAAGACAGTTTGCTTGTAGATACATCTTTTAATCAGTTTGATGAAATGCTTAGATATGCTGAATCAAAATTAATGGATTTTTGGGTCAAAGATGAGGAAGACGATGAAATATTGTCAGATGACCCGCAGGAGTTTGATGTAATTCTTGCAGGGTTAGTTAATAATTTCAGCCATAAGAGGGTGAATCACCTGAAGAAAATGATTAGTACGATGTATCCTCGGAAAGTGGAAAAAAAGTTACCTCTGGCTAAAGAAAAGCAGTTTGTTATTAGGCAGGCAGGTAAAGTACAACAAGAATGCAAGGGAATAACTAATAACAGTAAAGATATTTTAAATGTTGTAGCACTAATTGATAAAAAAAAATGTATGAATAATAAAGACATTGATAAAATTAGAAAGGCTGCAAAGAGTATTATAGAACATTGTGACAAAATAACGGGAAGTAGGTGCAAAAATGGCAATAACAAGTGAATTTATGGAAGCTGTTAATAATGGGAATAGAACACGCGTGAGGATTATGTTAAAGGACATCATGCTGGTTGACCCGACTATGGAGAAATTTGATGAGATGTTAAAGTACGCGTCATCAAAAATGAATGATTTATATGATGAGCATGACGATGAAACGTTAAAATATGACCGCACAGAGTGGAATGAGGCATATTTAAACAATCAGATGGTAGTGGTTGTTGGCAATTTTTCTAAAGAGCGGGTTGAATTGCTGCGGAATATGGTCAGATTTTTATACAGAGATAAGGCAGAGAAGATTAAAACACAGGCAGATTCAGAGCAGAGTTATCAGATTACAAGAAAACAGGTTGGAACCGGTGTGACAGCAGTTGGAGCAGTTGCGGCAGTTGCGGGAATCTGCGTTCAGTCGGGTGCACTGATAGCAGGTGGTGTGGTAGTTGCAGCAGTTGGTGTAGGCATGATTGTTACGGATAAGGGGTGATTAGATGAATAATAATGCCGATTTATCGGATGTAAAAACGGCAATAACGAATGGACAGCAAAGAGCAGCGAATGTAAAGTATCATAATATAGTAAATGGGTATCAGGCTGCGTTGCAGGTTGTTGATGATGTTGTTCTTAAAAATTATATAGGAAATCTGACAAAAATGCCGGTTGTGCCATTGTCAAAAGATATTCTTGAAAATAATATTAAGAACAATGTGCTTTTTTTCAAGATTACCGAAATGGTTTATGAGAAAGAAGAGTTTGCTACATATAAATTTGCCAGTGTATTTAATTCACTGGCAACAACGGAAAGTGCGGTTTTTGTTATTATTGACAGTGACGGCATAAAAACGGATTTTTATATGGGAGTCCGCTCTCTGGATTCGGAAAGAACGACAAGTTCATTGCGTGATACAGTTGAAAATGCGATGAAGGGACAGTTTCCGGGTATTAAAACTACGGATTATACAATAGAAGAAATGGAGAGTATTTTAGAAAAGATACAGGCAAATAGCATATCTTCCGTTTCATGTGTGGCAAATAGTAAGGCACATACGATTGAATCCAATAAAAATTTTGTTCAAGGTCTGGAAAAACTGGTGCTTTCAATGCAGGGTGAAAAGTATACCGGAATAATCATTGCAAATGGTACTACATCGGATCAATTAAGAGAACTGCGTAAAGGATATGAAAGTGTATATACCCAGATGTCGCCGTTTGCAACAACCCAGGTAAATTATATGGGGAATAAAACCGTTAATTATACTTTTACTGAAACGGAAGGGAAAAGTCGTTCAACTTCACATACAACCAATTCTTCTGAATCTGAAACGGAAACAACCAGCAGTGGAAGCAGTATTACGAATGGAGAATCAAAAGAAAGTGTTGCGGGGAAAACGCTCAAGGGAATTTCTTCTGCGGCTTCTATTATCGGGGCGGCATTGGGACCGCTTACAGGTGGTATGAGTCTTGCGGTTGGCGGAGTTGTAGCAGGCGGTGTAGGACTGCTTGGAAATGCTGTGCAAAAAACAGTATCCAATTCAACAACGGTTAATGAATCAATTTCTCATAGTATTGCAAAAGTATCCGGAGTTAGTGACGGTATTACAGAGGGTGTTAATTACGGAACATCTAAATCGGAAGGCTACACAAACGGTATGTCGGAAGGAATGACATTAACGCTTCATGATAAGTCGGTTGAAACAATGTTAGAAAGAATTGATAAACAGTTAAAGCGAATTGATGAATTTGAAAGTTTAGGCATGTATGAGTGTGCAGCATATTTTCTTTCAGAAAATCAGTACGCGGCAGAAGTCGCCGCTTCAACTTACAAAGCGTTAATGAGAGGCGAGAATTCGGGCGTTGAAATATCGGCAGTCAATTCATGGGGAAAGTCGGAAAAAGAAATAACCAAGCAAATAGGTCAGTATGTTACGAATTTTATTCATCCTGTTTTTAGATATGAAGGAACAGCCGGTAATATAGAAGTAACGCCGTGTTCTTTGGTAAGTGGCAGCGAACTGGCAATTCACATGGGGCTGCCAAGACGTTCGGTGTGTGGTCTGCCGGTTATTGAACATGCGGATTTTGGAAAAGAAGTTGTAACTTACGGACGAGCTTCAAAAGGCGCCAGCATAAATCTGGGTAAAGTCTTTAATATGGGGAGTACAAGTGAGAATGCGGTAAGGCTGGATATTAATACGTTATCAATGCACACATTTATTACGGGGTCTACCGGTTCAGGTAAAAGTAATACCGTTTATGAACTTGCAAGACAGCTTGATGCAAATGGCAAAAATTATTTAATAATAGAACCGGCAAAAGGAGAGTATAAAAATGTTTTCGGATTACTGCCAGATGTAAATGTATATGGAACAAATCCATATTATGAACCACTTCTGAAAATTAATCCGTTTAAGTTCCCGAAAGGAATTCATATTTTGGAACACATTGACAGGCTGGTGGAAATATTTAATGTATGCTGGCCTATGTATGCAGCAATGCCGGCAGTGTTAAAGGATGCACTGCTTCAGGCATACAGGGTATGTGGCTGGAATCTGGTTAATTCTGAAAATATGTATTCAGATGATTTATATCCGACATTTCAGGATTTATTAGCAGAATTGGTAGATGTAATAAAAAATTCGGCTTATTCGGAAGAAGTTAAGAGCAATTATATGGGATCGCTTGTAACAAGAGTAAAATCTCTTACAAATGGTCTTAATGGACAGATTTTTGCGGCGAAAGAAATTGATAATAAAATATTGTTTGATAAAAAAACGATTATTGATTTGAGTAGAATCGGTTCAATGGAAACAAAATCATTAATTATGGGTATACTGATTATGAGATTAAGCGAATACAGAATGACCAGTAATTATGAAATGAATCAGCCGCTTAAACATGTGACAATTTTGGAAGAAGCACATAATATTTTAAAGAAAGTATCTACGGAACAGAATTCAGAGGGAGCAAATGTAGCAGGAAAATCGGTTGAGATGATTTCAAATGCGATTGCTGAAATGAGAACATATGGCGAAGGATTTATTATTGTAGATCAGTCACCGAGTGCAGTTGATATTTCTGCAATCCGAAATACAAATACAAAGATTATTATGCGGCTTCCGGACGAACAGGACAGGCGCATGGCAGGAAAATCAGCAGGACTTAAAGATGAGCAGCTTGACGAAATCGCAAAACTTCCGAAAGGTGTAGCGGTAGTATATCAAAATGACTGGGTTGAACCGGTGCTTTGCAGTATTCAGAAGTTCAGAGGTGAAGAAGGCAGATACCAGTATGTTTTTGAAGGAACAGAAGAAAATGCCACGGCATTATTTAAAACAAAAATATTGGAGCTGCTTTTAAAATACCGCGTGAATGACCCGGTAGACAACGACATTGATGAAGTAATTGAACTTTTAAATGATGCGGACATTGCGGTGAAAAATAAACTGGTATTGCGTAAATTATTAAATACATGCAAAAAAACAGAAGATTTGCCAATGTGGAAAGATGATAATTTTGAAGAGCTTTCCGGTGTAGTAACAGAAATTCTCGATGGTGCATTAAAAACAAAGTCAGCTATTGAATGTTCGCAGGATTATGATGAATTAACCAATCGTCTGATGAAGTATATTGCAGAAGAAACCGAGGACTTACCAAGGTCATTTGCTTTAGCAGCTTCACAGTGTCTGATGAAAAATGAATCTGTGGATAATAAAGAAAGCAGAGACATTTATGCAGCATGGATTACGCATCTTAGAAACAAAAGTGTACTTTAATCAGAGATACTCAAGTAAAGGAGGGATTTAATGTTTTCTTTTGGTGATTTTAGTGGAATAGAAAAACTGGGTATTGACAAATCAGAACTTTCAAAGCTGGCGCAGTCAATGGACAAATTAACAGATGAAAAGGATATTGATAAACCGATAGCAAAGGAACTGGATGAAGTAAAGGGGTGTCCGATTGAAGGAAATGGCGGGCATTGGGAAGGAGAAAGAGGAAATTCAAAATGGTTTCCGAATAGGGATGAGATACCTAAAAATCCTTTGACAAATCCGGATGGATTGACATGGGGACAAATACTGGACAAATACGGTATTGATGGAATAGAATTTAAAAATGGGGAACCGGATTTTTCACCGGTTGCTAAGGGAACAGTTGAAATTGACCATTTTACCGATAACAGATACGGAAAAGGAGGTAATTTTGACCAGGCGTGTGAGAAGCTGGCAGAGCAGAGAGGATGCACAAAGGAAGAAGTCAAAGCCTGGATGAAAGAAAATAAATATACCTGGCATGAACGGTCTGATTGTAAGACAATGGATAAAGTACCTACTGAAATCCATGGCAATATCAGACATTCCGGCGGTATATCAGAGGCTAAAGCAAATCGGGATGCCGCAGCTTAAAGAATAGAGCCGTTTAAATACATAGAAAGAAGGTGCAGTAGATGAATGACAAAGTTTTTGGAGAATTAGTGTTTAATAATGGCTGGGAAAAAAAATTAGACTGTGATTTTTGGGGACAGGAAAGCGTAAAAATACGTGTGTCAGCATATAAAGATGAAGAGCCGAATGATAATCAGCGAGATGCGTATAGTCGTTTTAAAGAAGATATAAAACAGATTTCCAGAATGAGTTTCAAAAAGATGGAAGAATATTTACAAATTATTTCTGATGATATTATCGCATATTTGGATTTTGATCAGATGCCGGATGATATAAGAAAAATCGTAAGTGTTAATCATATTCTGTTTATGGAATCGGGTGATTTTGCAGTTATTTGCGATGCTGTGTGGGATGACCATGGCGTGGCAGTGTTATGCACAGAAACAAAAATGATTGCAGGTCCGCAGGATATTGTCTGGATGAATGAATAAAACGGAGGGATACATATGGGGATTTGGGATATTGTCCGTTCTGCGTCAGATGCTATCGTAAGTTCAACAATCGCTCAACAGGAACGTGTAGAGCGGGAGGTTAATAGAAAGATACGTGCTACAGAACGTAAAATTGATAAATATGACAAAGAGCATGGTGATGTTGAATCAAAGAAAAAAGTTGCCGAGGCAAAAAGAAAATTAAATGAAATGAAAGAAAGGACACAGTCAAGTCAGTCTGCGGTAAGAAGACGTACAGACTATGATTTGGAGAAGGATAATACGGGTTTAGATAAGAAACCAAGAGATTATCAATATCGGAAAAATGTAAGCTTATCGGAAGCAATTCAAACGGCTGATTCCTGTACGGGGGTTTATATTTTATACTTAAACGGTCAGGTGATGAAGTGCGGAAGAGCTGCATACGGACAGGGAGTAAGGTGGCGATTTGTACAATACTATAATCTGAATTATGATGATAGAGCCAGAAGAGGCGATTTATGGTCAGTAACAAAAGAAAATCGGGATTCGGTTATGGTATCATGGCAGTGTTGTCCGGTAAGTAAATGCAAAGAATTAGAGTATAAATTATTTGCAAAGTACGGAAAGGGACCATGGGGATTGAGAGCACCTGCAAAGTGTCCTGATAATTCATGGGAACTGTTAATATAAAAGCAGAAATAATTAAATAAAGTAGAAATTCCCGGTAAAATATGCAATCAGTGTATGTTGCCGGGAAAATTATTTTATAAATAATTAGTAAAATATATTGACAATAATCAAATAACACTATATATTATATATAAACAATAATGTGCGTGATTGTTAGATATTTAAGTGTCATTGTACACAAACAGAGGAGGGATGTATTTGAAAATTACGCAGGAGGCGGAGAAGGTCGTAGACGGACTTTGTCTTATGGACGATACGCTGTTTCGTGTCGTAGCGCAGGATAAAGGGTTTTGCGAGGAAGTTTTGAGAGTAATATTGCAGAAAGAAGATTTGGAAGTCATAACCGTTCAGGTTCAAAAAGATTTGCATCACATTCACAGTCATTCGGTAGTTCTTGATGTATTATGCAAAGATTCCCATAATAAAAATTACAATATAGAAGTCCAGCAGGAAGATAATGACGACCACCAAAGACGTGTGCGTTATCATGCGGCAAGCGTTGATACGACAATGCTGGAAAAGGGTAAAAAGTATGCCGATTTGCCGGATTTATGTGTTGTATACATTTCAAGTTTTGACATTTTCAAAAAAGGGAAGACTACATATCATGTAGACAGGACACTGCGGGAAACGAAAGATGTAGTTGACAACGGACTGTATGAAGTATATGTTAATACACAGATAGATGATTCATCCAGTACGGCGGGACTGATGAAAGTGTTTAAAAGCACAAAGCCTGTGCAGGATGAACGCTTTCAGAGGGTTTGTGAAAAGTTGAAAGAATATAAAGAAGGAAAGGGGAGAAGTACAATGTGTAAGCTGGTAGAGGATTATGCGAATAAAAAGGCGAAAGAAACGCAGGAAGAAACAGCCCGCAGGGCATTTGCAATGGGACTGCCGATAGAAAGTGTAGAACAGCTGGTAAAGCTTTCGACAAAGGAATTGAAGAGGATAGCGGCTGAGGTTGATATTGCGTAAGTGCATTTCATTTGCAATTTGCTATTGTTTTTACAAGAAAAATCCATTATAATAAATAACGGTGATAAAAGAAAAATTGAATTTTACCGCGCACCGCATGAATACTGGGCTGAGGGGCATTTTTAATGGGTTTTCAGTAGAAATATTTCTGAAAAATGATTCTTCCCCGCAAATCACTAATTTAGCCCGCATAAATACTGGGATTGCAGAGATGCAGTTTGGAAGAGTAGAAACCCCAAAGGGGATTGAAACACTTCGTGCATCTGCTTTTCTGTGAATGTTTTGCCGGTTTGGAAGAGTAGAAATCCCAAAGGGGATTGAAACTCTCAGACGGAGCTGGAGTCTGTGTCGGTGCCTGTTTGGAAGTGCAGAAACCCCAAAGGGGATTTAACATAGCTTTTCTGAATTAAAGTCAACGCATATCCAATTTTGATAGTATATATACAGTTTTTTGTTACTCTTATGTAAATTTCAAGGACAAAGGGTTTATTCCAATATTTCAATAAAAAGTATCCCACAGTTGAGTAATATATAGATATTAAGGCAAAATAATTAAAAAAACCAATAATTTTAGTTGAATTTATGTAAATCAGGAAATATAATATTATTGGAGGTGCAATAATATGTTGATAGAATTTCGATTTAAAAATTACAGGTCATTTAGAGATGAGGCGATTCTTTCTATGGAAGCAGTAGGACTTGCATCATTTAAAAATTGTCTGATTGAACACGGAAATATGAAAATATTGCCGGGTGTTGCAATATATGGAAAAAATGGCGGCGGTAAAAGTAATGTAATCCGAGCGTTCTGGCTTGGTGTTCAGTTTATTCGAAATGCACAGAGAATACAGCATGAAAAGGCGATAGTGCCGGTTGTACCTTTTGCTTTGAATGATTATTCCATGAATGAACCAACAGAGTTTGAGTTTGATTATATTGTTAATGATGTGAAATATTGGTATTCATTTGCGGCAACAAGAGAAAAAATTATAAGTGAATCCCTGTATCATGCACCCAAAGGGCAAAAAGCGTTGGTATTTATTAGAAATGGACAGGAATTTTCATTTACTGAGGATAAAGCACGCAGAAAGCTTATAAGTGAAACAGTTGCGGAAAATCAACTGTTTTTTTCTGTTGCATGTACAATGAATGATGCTATGTGCGTGAGTGCAATGAAGTGGTTTAGAGAGTATATTTTCTTCTCAAGAGATTACACGGATATTCCAAGGCAGCTGTTGGAATATTCTGATGACAGCAACATGCTCAAAGCGATTTCCGATTATGCTAAGACAGCGGATTTTGGAATTGAAGAAATGCAGTTTGAGGTGGAGAATAAAGAAATAGAGAGTGATTTTGAATTTTCTGAAAATATCCCTGTTGAAATAAAAGCAGCATTAACCTCATTTGTACAGATATTATCTGAAACATCGAATAATTCGGAAAGTCAATTAAAAATGAGTCAGATAAAGGCAAGGGCAAAACACAAAGGAATTAATGCAAATGGTGATTCCGAATTGTACCATTTGGAATTGGAAGATGAATCGGACGGAACAAGAAAACTGATGTCGATTGCTCCGGCGATTGAATCAGTCCTTGACAAAGGTGGAGTATTGTTGGTAGATGAGTTGGAAAGAGAACTGCATCCAATGCTTGTTTATTTTATCATTGCAAAGTTTCAGAGTAAGAGAAGCAATCCGCATGGCGCGCAAATTATTTTTACCACGCATAATACAGAACTTATGAATTTGGAATATATGAGAAAAGACCAGATATATTTTGCTGATAAAAAAAGAACGGACGGTTCGTCTGAACTTTATAGTGTGACAGATTTTACTACAAAGACAGCTGACAATATTAGAAAAGGTTACTTGGCAGGAAAATATGGAGCAACTCCGAATCTGGAAATTGAGGAGGTGGAGTAATGACACGAAAAAAGATTGGCAGCAGAGATTTCGGGTAAAATTATTATCCGGGTGCAGTGACAAATGCAAGAAGAACAGTAGAAAAACTCTTGGCGGAGGGGCTGCCGGGGTTGGAAGACATGGATGAGCGAAATCGGTGGTTACAAAGAAAATGCCTGACCTTTTCAAATGTATATGAAGCAATTGAATTTTTAGAAAGCTTGGAAAAGTTGTAATCATAATTTTGTGGTTGAAAAAGCAGTAGATGAAAAGATAAGAGAAACAACCCGGAGGGTATTTGCGATTTGCTATTGTTTTTACAGGAAATTTCCATTATAATAAATAAAGGCGATAAAAGAAAAAATGAATTTTACCGCGCACCGCATGAATACTGGGCTGAGTGACATTTTTAATGAAATTTCAGTGGGAAAATTGCAGAAAAATGATTCTTCCCCGCAAATCGCTAATTTAGCCCGCATAAACACTGGGATTGCAGAGATGCTGTTTGGAAGAACAGAAACCCCAAAGGGGATTGAAACAATAATTCTCTTTAAATTTGGAATAACTTTTTTTGTTTGGAAGAACAGAAACCCCAAAGGGGATTGAAACATAGGTGCAACAATTGCAATAATATCGCAGCTTTGTTTGGAAGAGCAGAAACCCCAAAGGGGATTGAAACTTAAAAGCGATGACCATGCTGCAGCTGATAAGTTTGGAAGAACAGAAACCCCAAAGGGGATTGAAACAACCACTCTTTGATGGCTTTTTTAAATTCTTCTGTAGTTTGGAAGAGTAGAAACCCCAAAGGGGATTGAAACGTCTTATATTTAACATTTGATATTCCCAATTTTGGTTTGAAAGAGCAGAATTCTAGAAGAAGGCTAAAACAGTAATCTTGGTAATGATGTTTTAAAGGAATATGAAATACAAGAAAAATTAGTGGATTTATGAAATATAAAAATCAGTGAGGTGCATATGAAAAATTCTATTATGTTATTATTTTTAGGAACTTATAAGGAAGGAGAGAATCTTAAAGAGGGAGATTATAAATATAAAGACGGTATTTCATACAAAGGGATACAGACGGCAGATGCTCCGGTAAGCTGTTTGTTTGAATGTGCTCAAAAAGATGGTAATCCTATTAATAAAATTTTCTGCATTGTATCAGAGGACGTATATACAAAAAAGAAAAAGGTGGAAGAAAAAACAGGTACATCATATGAACTTTTTATTAAGGAAAATGTAGATGTTATCAATGAATCAAGGAAAGATGATGAAAAAATTGAGATAATTCCGATTTATTATGATTTTAAACCAGGGTCATCAGAGAAAGTTGATGACTATGCACTGTATATATATCAGCAGATAAGTAATAAGTTTGCAGAGCTTATTTTTAATAATGATACAAAGACACCGGTATATATTGATTACACGAGTGGACTTAGAGATGTAAGTTTTCTGATGACTTCTATAATAAGATATTTGCAGTTTATAGACGTTGAACTTAAAAAGATTATATATTCAAAGAAGAACGGAGATAATGGTCAGATTTATGATATTGATTACATTTATAACATGTATGAGTTTATTAATGGAGTTAGTGAGTTTGTAAATACAGGTAATGCTTGGCAGTTAAAAAATCTGTATGATAAAATAAACGTAGATAAAGAACCAAAGATTCATAATCTTATAGATGCTATTAATGATTTTTCAGAAACGCTTAGTCTTTGTGCTTTGGCAAACTTAGAGAAAACTTATAATGGCTTAACGGCAGCGATAGATGCTTTCGAGAAAGATGAGAAGGCAGGAGGATTGTATTCGCAAATGTTTAAAACAATGTTAAGCATTATAAAGGATAAAATGCCGATAGCTGATTACGATAAAAAGCAGTATCTTATGTATCCAAAGCTTATATGGTGGTGTGCAGAGAATGGAATGTTACAGCAGGCGTTGACTATTTATACTGAAAAAATGCCAATTTACTATTTGAATGTATGGAATGATGAAAAAATAAATGATTTGGTGAAATTAAATTCCATTGAATTGACAGAAGCTGATAGCTCAAAAGAAGTTAAAGGATTTTATGGGAATCTGTATGATAATGTATATAAAAAATATGATGATAAGGAAGTGTTTAAAAGCGAGTTATATGCAAACATTGCAAGCAATAGTGATAAGTTACAAAAATCTAATGTGTTAGATAATTTAAAAATGTTCTCAGGCGAGTGTGATGCCAAGTATAAAGAGGTTGTTAATAATATCATTGCAGATATCAATGAATATTATGGAAATAATGGATGTTTGAGGGAGAAAGAGCATCCGGAGTATACAAAAGCAAAAAAGCTAGATGGTTATCTTAACGCATTGCCGGGTTATATTAATAAAGTTTTGAATGGGGTGTCTACATATGAAAAAAAGTTGAAAGCAATAGAAATTATGCTTTCGGATGATAATGATATTTTAGCAGGAAAGAAGGATAAACAAAAGCAGGTTGCATATGCAATGAAGTATTATTTAGCTGTTAAAGTATTAAGAAATCTTGTAAATCATGCAAGTGATAAGAATTCAGATAAGGATACAGATATTAAGAATGTAATGAAGCAGAAATACGACATAGAGATAGGAACAAATGTAAATTCAATTAGAAAATTGTTGTATGATGCACTTAAACAGGAATTAGAAGTTAAGGAATCAACGGAGAAGTAAAAGATGTTCATTAATTTATCGAATCATGCGTTGCAAAACTGGAGCCCGAAGCAGAAAGAGGAAGCAGTAAAGTACGGAGAACTGATTGACCTTCCGTTTCCGAATATCAGTCCATACGCTGACAGCGTGGAAATAGACAGGCTTGTGGAGAAATATTTTAACAAGGTGATGGAATATCACAATCCGGTGGTAATGTTGCAGGGAGAATTTATATTCACATTTCGGCTGGCAACAAAGCTTAAAGCGGCAGGAATCAAAGTGGTTGCGGGCAGAAGTGAACGGATTGTGGTAGAAAGCGTTAATTCCGAAGGAATTCCGGTAAAAAAGAGTGAATTCCATTTTGCCGGATTTATGGAGTATTAAAACGGAATCAGAGGGATAAAAGAAAGTGAGGGGAACATATGTTAGCAAGGTTGAAACTAATCTTAGACAGCCAGCTGGAATATTATCAGTCGTCTAATCTTCAGGGAGTTCTCATGCAGAATATTGACACGGATTATGCAGAATATCTGCATAATCAGCGGTTCAATCCATATAGTATTGCCGTCGGTCATGAAGACGGTAATACCGTGTGGACGATTACAACGGTCACAAAAGAAGCATATCAGCAGATTATTGAACCGTTAAAGAGTGATTCGTTTAGAGAATTTGATATTCACAAACATCAGCTGCATGTCAGAATCATCGATAAAAAGCTTACGGCAGTGTCCAGAGAAGCACTGTTACAGTCTGTAAGCAGGCACGAAAAATGGAATCATTTTTCGCTTCACTATGAAACCCCGACATCATTTAAATCAAATGGAAGATATGTTTTTATGCCGGATTTCAGGCTGATTTACCAGAATCTGATGAATAAATATAATTACATTTATTTTGGCAGAAAAGAGGATAATACGGAACTGTTGGAGCAAATGGTAAAAGCAACTTATGTTACACAGTGCGATATTCATTCGGAGCGTTTTCCGTTAGAAGGGAAAAAGATAGCAGGCTGTGTAGGCAGTCTTGAAGTGCGAATCAGCGGTGACGAAAAAATACAGCAGATGATACGGTTACTGCTGGTATTCGGGGAGTATTCCGGACTGGGAATTAAGTGTAGTATCGGAATGGGCAAAATTAAAATAAAGGCATTGGATTAAAGGAGAAAAGGTCAATGGAGAATAATCACACAGCAAACAGTCAGTCAGGCGGCAAAGTCCTTGCGATGTATGATATCAGGGGAATCCAGGATTATATCTATAGGACACCACATATTAAAGATGCGATGGGCGCATCTTTGATTATAGAAGATATTTTAAAGGATGCATTGAATGAAGCCTGTAAAAATTTAAAGCTGAAACCGGAAGAAACGGATTTGGAATGGGAAAAGGGAGAAGAGGAAGAAGAGGTAAAACCGTTTAAAATGTCAGAGAAAGCTGTACAGGTTTTGTATATCGGCGGTGGAAATGCGTATGTAATATATAATGGAGATGATTTATATAAAAATATTAATAAAATAATGTCAAAGTATATCATAGAACATACATATTCATTACAGTTGGCAGCAGCCTGTGTAAAAGTTACGGATAAATATTATAATGACTATGAAGAACTTCGTAATAAAATGGACGACGTAAAGGCGAAAATGGCCGGTTCAAAGCCGTTAGGTGCGCTTCCGATCATGAAGACAGAAATCAGAACGGGGTATCCTGCAATCGAAGAAAGTCCGGATAAGAACCGCGTGGATATCAGTAAGGAAACTGCCATAAAGCTGGATGAGAAAAATGAAAAAATTAAAGAATTAAAACAGGATAAATTTCTTGAGAATTATATTAACCGTGGAAAAGACAGCCGTATTGCCGTGGTACATATTGACGGTAATAATATGGGATTAAGAATCCGGGAACAGATTGAGCATGAACCGGATTATGTAAAAGCTGTTAATACAATGCGTCAGATTTCCCACAATATTAAAAAAGCATATAATGATACTTTTGAAAGTATGAAAAAAGAATATAATAAAAAGCTTCCGGACGAAAATATTGAACGTTTTGTAAGAAAAGTGATTGTTGCGGGCGATGATATTACATATGTCTGCAATGCGCATATTGCATTGGAAACGGTCCGTTATTACAGTGAGCAGATATCAGGGCTGATGATGGTCAGTGAAGAAAGCACACAGGAAAATATTGAAAAATATGGATTTAGTATTTGTGCGGGAATTGCATATATCGGAAGCCATTTTCCGTTTTACACCGCATATGAAGTGGCAGAAGCGTGCTGTGCAAGTGCTAAAGGCGAAGCCAAAAAGGATGAAAATAAAGAAAAATTACAGCCGAAGGGAGAGCGTATTGGCAATTACGTAGACTTTCAGATTTGTAAAAATATTCATTGTAAAAATCTTGATAAGGTCAGACAGGAAGAATACAGTACGCCGACCGGGGAAAATCTTTTAATCCGTCCGTACTACATTCCGACAACTCATCAATACGGATTGAGTAAAAATGCCGGAAAATTAAATGATTATACAAGTTTAAAAGAAAACATCAGAAAATTTTCAGATGAAAAGAATCTGCCGCGTTCTTTCGTCAAAGATATACGAAATACATACAGTCTTGGCAGATACCAGATGGATACCTTATACGCTTTTTTAAAGTCAAGGGACTGGAAGCTTCCAAAAGACAGCTTGTATGAAGAAATTAACGGCGTACAGACGGCATTGTGGTATGATGCGGCAGAAATTATGGACTATAACCTGTATATCACACAGAGTCAGGAGGGAAATGCAGATGCGTAATTATCGGATTAAAATTGAATTGCTAAGTGATATGTGTGTATCGGACGGTGGAATTTACAACAGTGCGATTGATACAGATATTTGTTATGACGAATACGGTTTTCCGTACATTCCGGCAAAGCGTCTGAAAGGCTGTCTGCGGGAATGTGCCTTAGAACTGAAAGACTGGGGTATGCCAATAGGTGTACAGGAAATGTTCGGTGCACAGGGAAATGATGATTCGGATAGTGAAAAGGCAGGCAAAGCGGGAGCGGTACATATCCGGGATGCTTATATCGCAGACAGAGAGCGTTTTGTATCGGAAATCCGGCAGAACCAGTCTGCCAGTCCGGTGCTGTGTCATCCGCAGAATATTTTAAAGGTATTTAGTTATGTAAGAACGCAGACATCAATTGATTATGAAACAGGCGTTGCACAGGAGCAGTCTTTACGTACTATGCGCGTTGCCAATAAAGGGCAGGTGTTTTATGCGGCAGTTGAAATGGATGGGCAGTATGAAAAAGAATTGAAAAACTGTCTTGCGGTTTTGAAACATATGGGAATTGCCAGAACAAGAGGTTTTGGTGAAATAAAAGCAACATTGGAAGTACAGGCAGAAAAAAATAATCCTGTAAAATGTGCAGCATATCAGCAGAATGCGGATTATCTGGAATATGAAATCCGGTTATTATCACCGGTAATTTGTAAATCTGTCCACGGTCAGGAAGAAAGTTCAATGGACTATATTGAAGGGGCAAAGGTGCTGGGACATATTTTACACCGGATTACCGGGGCAGAACAGAAAGAAAAATTTTTAACAGCACTTTCTGATAATCAGCTGATATTTGGAAATGCGTATTTGTCCCATAAGGGAGAAAGGCTGACGGAAGTTCCTGCGTTTCTGTATGGGATAAAGAATGATAAAGTTCATTATAGAAACAAACTTTTTGATCCGGAGAGAAATGGTCAAAAGGACAAATCGACTGAAGACAATGTACAGCTCAATCAGATAAAACACTGTTATGTCTGCATGCCACAAGATGGCAGACTTCAAAAATATGATGTGGAAATGGAAGAACGATACCACCACAGCAGACCGGAAGATAAATCTATCGGCAGAGCGGTAGACAGTACATCGTCAAAATTTTATCAGATTTCATCAATTAAGGCAGGACAGACATTTAAAGGATTTATTAGCGGCGAACCGGAATTCATCCGGGAAATTTATGAATTGTTAAAGAAAAGCAGTCAGGCATCATTTGGATATGCCAGAACTGCAGAATACGGTAATTGTGAAATCACAGTGACAAAGACAGCGGTGCAGAAGAAACCGGAAATACAGTCCGTGAAAAATTTTTATCTTAAATTAAACGCACCTTTAATTTTATACAGCGAAAAGGCGATGTATACAACAGATGCGAAGGAACTGGTGAAAGAACTGTCGGCAGCATTGTGGCAGAATGAGAATATATTGGAAAATTCGGTTGAGAGCCGGTACATCAAGACAACATTTGTCGGAGGATACAACGTCACATGGGGGCTTAGAAAACCAACAGTAGGTGCATTTGACAAGGGAACGGTGATACAGTTTAAGGCAGAAAATGCAGTGGATATACCGGTGGGTACAATCTGGCTTGGAGAGCGTAATACAGAAGGATACGGTGAATGTGAACTGGCAGTTTGTGAGGAAGGTGCGTACTATGGCGAGTATGTACAGGAAACGCTGTCAGCAGTCAAAGGTCAGGATACAGCCGGGGAAATTAAGATTTGTACAGAACTGCTTGGCGAGGTAGCCGGTAATTTATTTGATGAATATCTGCATGCCTATGCCGCACACAAGGCAAAAGACCATGAAAAAGAATACGGCAGCTATTCTAAAGCAACGGTCAGCAATATGCAGATTATGTGCAGTGAAAGCAAGTCGTTAGAAGAGGTGAAGAGTACTTGCAAAGATCGATATGGTGAAAAAAGTGAGGAAAAAAAGAAGAAACTTGAGCAGGCAAAAAAGATTTGTGAAGCGGTAGAACGTGACAGTAAGGATATTAAGGATAAGTTTATGGAACAGTATCACATTTCTGATTTTGAATACAAGGATGACAAAAATATAGAAATGATATATTTAAGACAGTATTTAATTCAGTTAAAATACCGGTTAAGACAGAAGGAGGGCGTACCAGATGAGCAGTGAGAACAATAGTGTAAATAGCATTGTAAAGAGAATTTATATTGCCGCAGATGTGGAACTTGCATCTCCTTTATCAATATCTAACGGTACAGCGGAAAATACGGATTCGGATGTATTAAAAAACGCTTCCGGTGAAATCTTTATTCCGGGAACTGCCATAGCCGGTGCTATGCGCAATTACTTAGGACTGGACAAAAATAAGGACTGCGTATTTGGCTATGCAGACGGAGAAAACGGAAAGATGAGTTCACTGTTTATTTCAGATGCGTATATTCAAAAACTTGATATTAAAAATGACCAGAATAAAAAATACAGTATTTCTGTCCGTGACGGCGTAGGACTGACGGAAAGAAAGACCGCCATGCCCGGAGCAAAATATGATTATGAAGTGGTTGAAACGGGAAAGGCTGTTATCCACATTGAAAAAGTCATTCGCGCACAGGATAAAAATTCAGACGGAGTTGAAGAAATCCGGGAACTATTGTCAGCCGTACAGCAGGGAGCAATCTGCTTTGGCTTTAAGAAAAACCGCGGGTTGGGACGATTAAGAATCAACAAGGTGTATAAGTGGGAATTTGCTTCAGGAAAAGAAAATGCTGAGGACTGGGTCTGCTATTGCAGTGAAACAGAAGAAGAACGAAGAAAACGACCGGGCTGTCTTTGGAAAGACTGGGAAAAGCAGGAAGTCAGCGCACAAAAATATGTTTCCATTACCATTCCGTTAAAGCTTACCGGTGGAATCAGTATCCGTAAATATTCAACCAGACCGGAAGAAGCGGATTTTGAACAGCTTACCATTCAGCAGATATTTGAAAATGGAGAGGAAAAGCAGAGTGTTCCTGTGATACCGGGGACAAGCTGGGCGGGTGCAGTCCGCAGCAGAACAAAAAAGTTATTAAAGGATTTAAACTGCTCCGAAGAAGCGGCGGAACGCATGATAAACGGATGGTTTGGTCATGTTGACGTTAAAGCGGGGAAAGGTAAAAAAACAGCCCAGCAGTCCATGATTGTAATAGGCGAAAGTGTATTAAAAAATTCAGTTCCGCTTGTAACTACCAGAAATAAGATTAACCGTTTCAGTGCAGCAACCGTAGACGGTGCATTATATACGGAAAAAGCGTATTTTGGCGGTGAAACGCAGCTGGAGATAAAAATCAGAAAAGATAAAGAGAACTGTTATCAGTTGCTGGCAGCAATGATTTCTTTTGTAGCTGCAGATATTGTCAGGGGATATTTATCTGTCGGCGGACAGACAGCCATCGGCCGCGGCATTTTTGAAGGAAACGGTCCTGTTACCGGTACGATAAGCGAGCAGGATATGGAACTTTACAAAAAGCAGCTTGCGGCAATGATACAGGAAGGGGTGTGCTAGATGGACATTTACAGCTTAGAACAAATCGGACAGGCACCAAAGCAAGGCTGTCTGTTAATGTATACCAGAAAAGAAGTTATTTTTGAAAAATATGACTGTACCGGTACGGATATAAAAGAATATATTGCGTCAAAAGTAAAGGTGGAAAAAGAAGATACAATACTGGAACTGCATTTATTTGATACAGAACGTGAATACCGGGCAGTTCAAAGCACGGCACACCGTACATATCCGGGTTCTGCAAAAGGAACAGCAGAATGTGTGGTCACAAAAGAGGAATCACAGAAAGATGACATTGATGAATATGTGGAAGATATTCTGCTTGAAAAGAAATTTAAACAGGTTGGAAGCAGGATACGTGTCATCAATTATATGAAATACGATGACAACGGAATGGCAGAGATGTATAATTACCGTCTTGCACTGATGGAAGAAAATGGGGGTGAAGGAGAATGAAAAAGAATGAATTTTTGAATCCGTATAATTTTATAGAACTGCCGGAGCATAAAAGAAAGCAGTATGAAGATATGGATAGACATACCGGGGTAATTGAATATTCGGTTACAACTAAAACACCGCTTTTTATTCCGAATACCAGCACCAATAAAGCGTTTAAAATATCAGATGAAAAGAAATTTTCAGATCCGGAAAAAGCACATTATTCTTATGATTTTTATTCATATACATTATTAAAACAAAATCAACGATATGATGATGTGTATCATCAGCCGGTAATTCCGGGAAGTGAAGTCCGGGGTATGATAAGAAACTTATATGAAACCCTTACGGATTCATGTATGAGTGGTCTGACGGTAAATGAAATTCCAAATGTTTCGGGTATTTTGAAAGAAGAACCTGTCAATACCATTGGCAAGCTCGCAGGGGAGTTTGCACCTTGTAAAAATGCAAATCAAATATGTCCGTCATGTGCATTATTTGGAACAATCGGTGAAGATATTACATCGGCAGCAGCTTCTAAACTTCGATTTGCAGATTTACTGCCTGAAAAAATGCAGGCAAACGCAAAAAGTTACTATGATAATATCATAACATTACAGACGTTAGGCGGTCCTAAACTGGAAAATGTTGCATTTTATTTAAAGAAACCGTATGGAGCCAATTTCTGGACATATGATTATTATACTGATAAAAAGGATAAAGTCTGCAGAAAGCCGGGAACACTGAGAGGACGAAAGTATTACTGGCATCATCAGAATTTTAATTATACCGAAGGGGTTGAAGCAACCAATCTGAACAAGACAATAAGACCGGTAAAGTCCGGAATAACATTTAAAGGAAAAATATTTTTTGAAGATATTTCAGAAAAACAGCTTCAGGAACTGATTTGGATTGTAAATGGTGGAAATACTGACAGCACTGAGAAAAAAGATATTTGTTACAAACTGGGGGCTGCAAAACCGCTGGGGCTGGGCAGTGTAAAGTGTAGTATTAGCAGAGTGCTGGAAAGAACTGTATGTCTTCAGGATGATACAATTGAGTATAAAGAAGTGAATATTACAGATAGATACAGCAGTTTAAGCTATGAGGAGAATGGTTTTAGTAATACAGGCAGACGTGTATTTTTAAATATGTGTAATTATCATGCAGTTCCGGATTCAATTATGATCAGTTATCCGAGAGAAGAAGAGCAAATGGAGGATGAAATCCTTGAAGAGGGTTATTTATGGTTTCAGAATAATCGGGAAAAAACTGATAATAAAGGAATGAAGATTAAACAAGAGCTGCCACCAGCGACAAATGTGGCAACTTTAAAGTGCCATAGGCTTGAAACACAAAATAACAAAGGCAGGTCATCTTATGGGAGAAGATAATATTAGAACAGTTGTGTAGATTACAGGAATATGAGGGATTATGAGCATTTTATACATTAATGATTACGGTGTTGTTGTCGGAATGTCAGACGGGCGGTGTAAGGCAACACTACAGGAGCAGTGTATTGCATCGATACCGCTGGAACAGTTAGAAGGAATCGTGATTCTTGGACAGGCACAGCTTACAACGGCATTGACAGAATATTGCCTGCTAAATGGAATTGCGGTTTCTTACTTTTCAAGAGGCGGCACTTATTTTGGAAAACTGGAATCGGCGGCACATGTAAATGTACCGCGGCAGAGATTACAATGCAGTCTGTATGATACAGAATTTGCGCTGGAATTGTCACGCAGTCTGATTATGGCAAAAATGCACAATCAACGGGTGGTATTGAAGCGGTATGAAGCATCGAAAAATCAAGATTGTGCCGCAGAGAAAAAGATGATTGCAGTAAGCTGTGAAAATGCAAAAGAAGCAGAAGATGGACAGTCATTACTGGGATATGAAGGAACAGCGGCACGTGCGTATTTTCAAGGCATGGGGAAATGCGTGGATGAGGCTTTTTACTTTGAGAAAAGGAGCAGGCGTCCCCCGTTAGACCCATTTAACTCAATGTTAAGTTTCGGGTATAGTATGCTTTTACGCGAAATACAGGTGAGCCTGGAAACACACGGATTAAATTCATACTTTGGCTTTTTTCATAGAGATGCAGAAAAGTCTCCGTCACTGGCATGTGATTTAATTGAAGAATGGAGGGCAGTTATTGTAGATGCAACGGTAATGAGCGCAGTAAATAAGCATATCATAAGGCGGGAGCATTTTGAACAGGAAGATGGAAAACCGGGGATTTATTTTACAAAGGAAGGCGTGCGTATTTTTATCGAAAGAATGGAGCAGAAGTTAAGTACAAAAATACAGTATCTTCCATATATTGATTATCCACTGGATTTCCGCCATGCGATTGATATGCAGGCAGTACAGCTGATTAAGGCGATAGAAGCGGAGGATGCTTCGCTATATCAGCCGTTGTGGATTCGGTAAAAATTATATATTTGCGGTTGTATTTTAAATAAAAATCCTTTATAATAAATAAAGTAAATTGCGGTAAAAATTGAATTTTACCGCGCACCGCATGAATACTGAGCTGGCGGGCATTTTGAATGAAATTTGCAGAAGGGAAATCATCAAAATTCATTCTTCCCCGCAAACTGCCATTTTAGCCCGCATAAACACTGGGATTGCAGAGATGCTGTTTAGAAGGACACTAACCCCAAAGGGGATTGAAACTTATACATTCTGTAAAAATCAACAAATTCTCTCCAGTTTAGAAGGACACTAACCCCGAAGGGGATTGAAACTCTCGGCAATAATTGCCTTTCCTTCCTCGGTTGGGAGGTTTAGAAGGACATTAACCCCGAAGGGGATTGAAACTAAATTGCAAATTGTATCCTGCGCCGAAAAATAGTTTAGAAGGACATTAACCCCGAAGGGGATTGAAACATATACTTTATATCCTTTTCTTCCTGAGAAATCTGTTTAGAAGGACATTAACCCCGAAGGGGATTGAAACTGATAAGACCGTCAAAATTCATCATAGGACGCATAGTTTAGAAGGACACTAACCCCAAAGGGGATTGAAACTATAAAAATTCATAGTCTCATCAGTATCTACTACGTTTAGAAGGACACTAACCCCGAAGGGGATTGAAACTTCCTGTTCCCGGTGTTGCAGTCCCCGGTGTTGTTTAGAAGGACATTAACCCCGAAAGGGATTGAAACCATGCATTGCCTTTTATTAGTGCAATGTCATTTCCTAGTTTAGAAAGACACTAACCCCAAAGGGGATTAAAACTCTATAACCTGATTATCAGTGAGCTGATACTTATAACAACAGAACAGCTAAGGGGGATATGGGATTGGTAGATTTTTTTAAAGTGGATGAAAAAGTGGCAGATGATAGTATTCTGGTGCTGATTATTTATGATATTGAGAATAATAAAAAACGGACCAAACTGGCAAAACATTTGCAAAGATATGGATTTCGTGTGCAGAAATCAGCCTTTGAAGGCATTATAAAAGAGAATAAGTATGACAAGCTGGTAAAAGAGCTGGCAGTCTATGGAAGTGATAAAGACAGTGTGAGAATTTATAAAATCAGGGGAAGCAGCGAAGTTGTTATATATGGTAATGACAAGGTAGAAAGACTGCCAAAATCAATTGTTGTTTAATTTATAAAAATGACACTATTCATAATAACCCACCCGCTTTTTAAGGGAGTCTATAATATCCTTTCTAAGGGATTCCGGTTTCAATACAACAGCGGCTCTGCCGTATCCATAAATCCATGAGCGGAAGCGGCTTAGACCGTAAACTTTATCTTCATAATAAAGACAGCCGTCTTTTTCAGTCAGTTTTCCATTTGTACGGCAGGCAAGCTGTTTTTTGACTTTCTCATGTACATTTGCAGCATTGAAAAATTTTACTTTTACATCGGCAGTTTGATCGGAAGTGCATGAAAAGTTATTTCCCCATACATTTGGCGCAATTTGGTTCATATGGTCAATGAGTTTGGTTTCCATACTGTTGTGAATGGTTTTATCTGTTGTTTCCAATGAAATGATACAGTCTAGGCGGTGTACTAAAAGAATATTGCAGTCATTACGGATAGAAAGTACACTGTAGAGATTTTCATCTGCATCGTAAACGATTTTGACAGGACGGAAGATAAAACGTAAAACCATTTTTTCCCGCCGGCTGTAATATTTCATATATAAGCAGTTGTGAAAATCAATGGCAGTATTGATTTTACACAGTAAATCATTTAAAGAATTATTATAATTGTGCGTATAAAGATAGCTGTCTTTTATTGCATAAGTATCGGCATAAGTTTTCTTCAAACGGTCGAATATAGACAGGGAATCCGTTTCATCGGAATAAAAGGACTGTAAAGCGGCGGCTTCGTCAGGAGTAAGGGGCAGTGTCCAGGTATTTGGAGTGTCAGTATCGTAAAAAATGATTGGAACGGCATCGAGGATACCGTCTGTGATGAATTGTTCAAATTTCTGGATTGAATCATTGCCGGGAACGGCATCCATATAATTATCATATAATTCATCGAGCGCGTATGTATCACAGATTTTCTGATATTTGGGACTTTCATCATTAAAAAGAACGGCAAGTTCATTTTTATCACTGTTTTTAACAAGGTTCATACTGCGCTGCCATTGAAAAATTGTTAAAAAATCATTTCGTACAATTTTGACCGGAATTTGTTTGCTTTCGCAAATCTGCTGCATAGATTTGCCGTTATCGGAGTCGTTGGCGGACAGCAGTGCAAAATATTCCTGAATACGGGCATATGGGTTATGATAATTCATGGTTTGTTTCCTCCTGATAAAGTCGTTGTGTTTCAGTGACGGAGTAACGCATTTTATCTCTTAGTTCTTCAGGTTCAAGAACACGCACTCCAAAGCCGAAGCGGCGCAGATAAGAAGCAAAATCATCCAGTCCGCTGACTTTGTCTTTGTAAATAAATTTTCCGTTGTTTCGTTCAATCGAAGCATTCGGGCGCTGTTTTTTTAACGAATTGATTTTTTGCTCAATGTTTCCGAAATTATCAAATTCAATCGTGACGTCATAAGGCTTATCAATTGATATACTGAACATATTTTGAAACATTTCCAGAAAAACAGTATCATGATAGCATGGATTTTCAAAGATTTCTTCTTCTGCGGCTTCAATGCGTTTCAGATTTAAAATGCGGTGGCGCAAAGATGTATTTGTAGTTTTTTCAGAGTAAACATCACCAATCAGATAAACCTGGTCTTTTTCTACATTATAGATCATTATGCCAACAGCAAAATCCAGCGTCTGTATACCTTCTGTTCGTGAATGATAGCGGATTTTAAGCAGCTTGTGTTTGTAATCACAGGATGTAATAATTTTTAAGGTATCAGCAAGTGTCTGTAAACCGTCATATCGTTTTCCGTAAATGAGATAGTTTTTCAAAGACGGAAGCTGGTCATCAAGGTTGCCAAGCAGGATATTGGTTTTGGCATAGAGTGATTTTAATTCGTCAAAGTAAGGTGTACCACTCGGAATATTGGATAAATCGGTATTCAGATTGGATATAAAGTCCTCATTACAGGTGATATTAAGCGGAATATTTTTTCCGGTAAGCCGGTATGTCCCATTGCCGGTATTAAATTCAATGTCGCCGTCTTCTTTTAATTCTTTAATCAGTTCATAAAATTTGGTCTGACCGACATCAAGCGGTGTTCTGTCAGGATTTTCATCGCCGGTGCCGGAAATAAGCGTAAATTTTCCGGCAAAGGATTCCTTTGGAACAGGTTTTGCCTGAAGCTCCCGTACAATCTGATATTTTCTGAGAATATCCAATGTAAGCGGTTCATAGCTGCTTTCTTCGGAAGAATGCCGGACAGAGTAATAGGTCAGGCGGTTTTCACAGCGTTTCTGAAATTCAATACCGGCATCTTCCAGTCTGTGAATGTAATTGTTGACGGAAATGCGGTTGCAGTTTAAAAGTGTCATCATCTGTGGGATAGTCAGTTCTTTATTTTTCTCAAATGCTTCCTGCAATGTTTTCATGGCGTTTAAAGTCTTTTTTGACATAGGAATCCCCGTTTCTTAAATGTATTTTATCGTTATTGTCTGCTTTCGTCCGGAAAGAAACAGTCGGACAGCGGTATGAGTTGTACAAAAAATGCGAAATACAAGTGCTTATACTGTGTTTATCGGTTGGAAACAATGAAAAATAAAGTGAACAAAGAAATTTTAGGAGGAAAAAACAATGAAAAAAGTGAAAGTGGAAAACAATATTTTTGTCGTAGCAAGAAACTCAGCAAAGAAAGGAAAGTTAGATTATTATATGCAGCTGCCGGATAAGACAGAGTGTTATATGTTTACGAGAAATTTTTCGGCACAGTGTTACAGTATTTGCAGAGCCGGTGTTCCGGTGAACAGTCTGTTACATACCAGAAGCAGAAACAGGGCGGTAATGAAGCTTGCTGGACATATGAATTTTATGATGCCGTACTTTGTAGAGTATTTTGATTTAAAAGCAGCATGACACGAGTTGTACAAAAAATGCGAAACAGTAAAGAATAGAATAAAAGCATAGCAAACGACGGGTTCATTTGGAGGAAAAGTTATGGAAAAGGAAAAGATTTATGAAACAATAGAAAACGATGTAATGAACACAGAACTGAATGAAGAAACAAAGCGCAGAATGCTTAGAAACATTATGAATTTAAAAAATGAAAAGATGAACATTATGATCGTCGGTGCGACAGGCTGCGGAAAAAGTTCGACAATTAATGCCCTGTTTGATACAGAGATTGCGAAGGTGGGCGTAGGGACAGACCCTGAAACGATGGAAATTAAAAAGTATGAACTGGACAACCTGATTTTGTGGGACACGCCGGGCTTAGGTGATGGAAAGGAAGCAGATAACAGACATGCAAAAAATATTATTCACAAGCTGGCAGAGGTAGATGCGCAGGGCAAAGCGCTGATTGATCTGGTATTGGTGATTCTGGACGGAAGTACAAGGGATTTAGGCACGTCTTATGAACTGATTAATAATGTGATTATTCCGAATCTGGGGAGCGGTAATGAAAACAGAATTTTAGTAGCAATCAACCAGGCGGATATGGCAATGAAGGGCAGAAACTGGGATTATGATAAAAATGAGCCAAATAGCCGTCTGAAAGCATTTCTGGATGAAAAGGCGGAATCGGTGAAGAACAGAATTTATGAGGCAACAGGTGTAAAAGTAAATCCGATTTATTACAGTGCGGGCTTTAAAGAGGAAGGAGAACTGCAGAACCGCCCGTATAATTTGTCAAAACTGCTCTACTACATTGTAAAGGCAACACCGGAAGAAAAAAGAGCGGTCTATGTAACAACGTTGAATCAGGATGAAAATATGTGGAAGGATGATGATGAATTACTGGATTATGGAGAAGAAACGAGAAATACCATTGTAATGTCGGTTATCAAAGGCGCTTCGGCAGGCGCGAAAATTGGTGAACAGATAGGAGGCGTGTTTGGACCGATAGGCAGAAAGGTTGGAAAAGTTGTAGGTACAATTGTTGGAGGTATTGGCGGAGCAATTTGTGATGTACTTTCATTTCTTTAGGAGGTTCGTATGAATAGTGTATATAGAATGGCAGATATTGATGAAAATTTAAGAATAGCAGGTTTAAGACCGTTGGATGTGTTGGTTGTCGGTGGAACCGGGGCAGGAAAGTCTTCCACGTTAAATACGCTGTTTCAGCGGGAGGTGGCAAAAGTGGGAAATGAGGGTGAGCCGGAAACCATGTCTGTCAATTCTGTCCGGTTAAATAACCTGATGCGTTTTTGGGACACACCCGGACTTGGAGATAACGTTTATAAAGATAAGGGATATGCGAAGGAATTGGTAAATGTTTTATACAGGGAGTGTACGATAAGTGATAAACAGTATGGGCTGATAGATACAGTACTGGTAATACTGGACGGCTCAGGGAGAGATTTAGGCACTACATATAAACTGTTAAATGAAGTAATTGTTCCGAATATCCAGACCGACCGGATTCTGATTGCCATTAACCAGGCAGATGTTGCGATGAAGGGAAGACACTGGAACGAAACATGGGATTGTCCGGACAATGTATTACATGAATTTTTAGAGCAAAAGGCAGCGTCTGTACAGTCACGTATCAGGGAGGCGACAGGAGTAAATGTAGTAAAGCCGGTATACTACTCGGCGGAAAGGAATTACAATGTTGAAAAACTGTTGGATATGATAATTGATAATATTCCAAGGGAGAGGAGGCAGCTTAAAATGTGATGTACAAAAACTGCGAAATAAGAAAGAGCATAATAACAGTGTAAGGAAGATATGAAAAGCAATTCACAGAGTACAGAATGGAGGAATGTGAAATGGCAATGGTACAGTGGATAAAAATCATTATTGCAATATTGGAGCTTATAGCGGAAGGAGCGGATAAACAGACGGCAGTATCAAGAGTTGCACAGCGATTTGGCGTAAGTGAAAGTAGTATTTGGAATCATGGTGGATTTTAGGAGGAAAAAGGTATGAGAAAGACAAATATTTTTGAGAACATGGAAAACGACATTATGAATGCAGACATCAATGAAAACGAAAAGAGCAAACTGTTAAAAAATGTAATGAGATTGAAAGAAAACAAGATTAACATTATGATTACCGGCGCAACGGGCTGCGGAAAGAGTTCAACCATTAATGCTTTATTTGATACGGAAGTTGCAAAAGTCGGAGTAGGGGTAGACCCTGAAACGATGGAAATTGAAAAATATGAACTGGACAACTTGATTTTATGGGACACTCCGGGTCTGGGGGATGGAAAGGAAGCAGATAACAGACATGCAAAAAATATTATACACAAACTGGCAGAGGTAGATGCGCAGGGCAATGCGCTGATTGACTTGGTATTGGTAATTTTAGACAGCGGCACAAGAGATTTAGGAACGTCTTACGAACTGATTAACAATGTGATTATTCCGAATTTAGGAGCAGACAAGGAGGGAAGAATTTTAGTTGCATTAAATCAGGCAGATATGGCAATGAAAGGCAGAAACTGGGATTATGACAAAAATGAGCCAAACAATACGTTAAAAGAATTTCTGGATAAAAAAGCAGCTTCGGTGAAAAACAGAATTTTTGAAGGAACAGGCGTGAATGTAACACCGATTTATTACAGTGCGGGATATAAAGAGGAAGGAGAAGAACAGAGCCGCCCGTATAATTTATCAAAACTGCTGTACTATATTGTCAAAGCCACACCGGCAGAAAAAAGAGCAGTCTATGTTAACAACATTAATCAGGATGAAAATATGTGGAAGGATGATGATGAGTTAATCGATTATGCAAAAGAAACGAAAAGGACAATCCTGCAGTCAGTTATGGACAGCGCATCGGAAGGTGCAGATATCGGAGGTGAAATAGGAGAGGTTTTCGGACCGGCAGGAGAAACCGTAGGGCGTGTTATCGGAACTGTAGTCGGCGGAGCAGCCGGTGTTGTAAAAGGTATAGGAGGTGGTATTATTGACGGTATTAAAGACTTTTTCTCATTATGGTAAGTAGCTAAAAACAAATTCCCTGTATACAATCCCTGTCTGTTTATGCTAAAATAGACAGGGATTTTTAAGTATATAAAAAGTCAAATCAGGAGTAAAACCAATGAAATTTACAGTAGAAACAGTAAAAAGAAAGAACCGGCTGGGGTTAAAATCTGCGGATTTTTATCTGGTTGCGGTACTGCTTATTATTACCGCAGGGCTGCTTGCCTGGATACAGTTCGGTGTCAAAAAGCAGGGTGAAACCGTTGTGATAAAAGTAGACGGCAATGTGGTAAAACAGCTTGCATTAAAGAATGATACGGAATTTGATGTATCAGGGTATCAGGGCGGTATGAATCATATTGTAATACAGGATAATGCAGTGTATATGTCTGATGCAGACTGTCCGGACAAGCTGTGTGTGCATACAGGAACGATTCATAAGACGGGTGAAACCATTGTGTGCCTGCCGCACCGCGTTGTCGTAGAGATCACAGGAACGACAGATACATTTGATGCGGTTGTGCAGTAGCGGAAACGGAGAAGAAAATGAGAAGAAGAAAGAAAAACAAGAATACAGGAAGAACGAAAAAAATCGCACTGGGCGGTATTTTAACGGCGCTTGCAATGATATTTTCATATATAGAGTCCCTGATACCGATTCCGCTGCCGGTTCCGGGCGTGAAGCTGGGAATTGCCAATATTGCCATTATATCGGTATTGTATCTGCTTGGAAGCGGACAGGCACTGCTTGTCAATCTGCTGCGGATTACGCTGACGGCGGTGTTATTTGGCAATTTTAACAGTTTTCTGTTTAGTATGGCAGGGGGAATGTTAAGTCTTTTGGTTATGGTGATTTTAAAGAAAAGCGGACATTTTTCCATTGTCGGTGTGAGTGTGGCAGGCGGTGTCTTCCACAATGTCGGTCAGATTACGGCGGCAGTCTTTTTAATGGATACTACGGCGATTTATTATTATCTGCCGGTACTTTTAATCTTTGGTATTGTAACAGGCATTATTATCGGATTAATGGGCGGTTATGTGACACAGCGCGTATATCCGGTGGTTGGTGAGGAATAAAGCGTATGTGTAGAGCAATGGAAGAAATGCGAAATGAAACTGCACGTGAAACAGTCAAAGCTCTGGACGAAAAAGCATCTGTTTAGTATTTGTTAAGACACTAAAATCATTTATAAACATCTTATTTATATATCATTATACAAAAAACCACCGGTACTTATTCTGAGAAAAACTCAGATACAAATATCGGTGGTTTTTAAGTTTCTATTTATTCGCCTGCTGCTGCAATTCAATTTCTTCAACAGATTTTGAAATGCTGTGGGCAATCGGTTTCCATTCGACTTTCTTTACCAGCGCAACGAGAGAAATCGGTACGTAGGTAATCATAAACAGCGGAAACGTAAATAAGGATTTAATCTTTTTATTCGCAGGAGCTAAAATCTTATTCCATTCGGTTACTAAAGTAATAAATCCAATTGAGAACATCAGCAGATAGAAGTTTACACCTGCAAAAGCAATAGAGCCTAATGTTCCCGGCAGAATCCTTCGTAACATATGTACGTCCGTTGCACCGTATGCAAGGAAAATCAGATTCAGTAAAATACATCCGATTGAAAGCAGTGTAGCAGGGGCAAGGGTCATAAACATATCGTAGCAGGATACGAACATTTCCCGCTTTTTAAACATCATTGCAATCAGTTCCCTGCCGTAGCGGAACATTACCTGATAAAATCCCTTTGACCAGCGCATACGCTGATTCCATGACTGCTTAAAGGTTGTCGGCTGTTCATCGTAGAACATGGCGCTTTCGCAGTAGCCGATTTTTTCACCTTCCAGAATGTTCACAACAGAAAACTGAATATCTTCTGTTAACAGGTTGAACTTCCAGCCGTTGTTTTTCTTGATAATTGAGCTGTTTACCAAAAATCCGGTACCGGAAACGGCACAGCTTGTTTTTAACATCATACGCGGATTATTCAGGTATTTTGCCTCACGGATAAACCAGAGGGAATAACCGGAAGTAATCCAGTTGGTATCATAATTTTTTGAATTTCTGTAACTGGTAATGACATTATAGCCACGGTCAAAAACCTTATTCATTTCTTTGACATAATTTTTATCAATGACATTGTCGGCATCAAAGATGAAGTAGCCATCATAAGCCGTATAATCACCGAATTGCTCCACAATCTTGTTGAAGCAGTAGTCCAGGGCATATCCCTTTCCGACGAGCATATTGTTAAATCGTTCATAGCAGATTGCGCCATGCTCCCGTGCAATCTGTGCCGTATCATCTGTACAATTATCTGCCACAACAATCACATCGATTAACTCCGCAGGATAATTCTGCTGTTTAATACTGTTAATCAGATTGCCGATTACTGCCTGCTCATTCCGCGCCGCTATAATAAAGGCAAATTTGTGAAGCTTCTTTGCTTCGTAAGTGTCCAGTTTCTTTTTTTTGTCGCCAATGAGTGCGATTACAATGTAAATAAACTGGTAAAAATACAGTACAGTCAACGCTATATATAAGATAGAGTTGATAGTATTTATTGTTCTCATTCCATTTATCCTCTCCATTTTCAAGAAATGAAATATCAGTCAAAATTCAAAAAGAACCTTATGACCTTATGTAAAGTTCTTTTCAGATTATATCATTAATTTCAAAGGTGTCAATCATTATTGGCTTTTTTTATTTAATTTTAATCCGTTTTTTGAATTACGGTGCAAAAAGATTTGACAAATAATCTCATTCCTTTATTATATAATAAGTATGATTCAGAAAGGTAGAAGGGTGAAAAAGATGTATCAGGAAATTTCAAAGTTAATTATGTATGGCAATATGGACCAGGATTGTATTTTATATAAATTTGCGGATATTTTCAGAAGATTTGAAATGCAGGAGTCTTCCGATGCGCAGCTGACACAGGATATTTATACGCAGATTAAGAGATTGTTAGAAGTGGCAACGGATTATGGCTTTGACAAAAATCTGTGGCATAATTATCTGACCTTTATTTTAATTACCAATGAGAATCCGTTCAGCATTACCTGTGAAAAGGTTGGTGCAAATGACGGCAGTGTCAATGCATTTGCAAAAAATGATTTTCAGGTGTTTATGAACCTGTTCCACTATGATTTTTCTAAAATTGAAGCCCAGCTTGGCATTAACTGCTTTTCGGTTATTTCCGATTATAAGGCGATTGTCAAAAAAGAACTGATGTACAATAAAAATGTGTCTGAAAAGGTACAGGCATTAAGTGAAAAGCTTGCGGCAGCAAAGGATGTCGATGAATTTTTTGCGCATGTTACGGAATTTTACAGAGCTTACGGTGTCGGTATGTTTGGTTTAAATAAGGCATTCCGCATTACAGGCAGTGACAACGGCAAAGTAACGTTCCACCCGATTAACAATATGGACAAGGTTATGTTAGATGACTTAATCGGTTATGAAATCCAGAAAAAGAAGCTTGTTGAAAATACAGAAGCTTTTGTACAGGGCAGAAAAGCCAACAATGCGCTGTTATTTGGCGACAGCGGTACGGGTAAATCAACGAGTATCAAGGCGATTGTCAATGAATACTACGACCAGGGTCTGCGCATGATTGAGATTTACAAGCACCAGTTTAAGGATTTATCGACCGTCATTGCAGACATTAAGAACAGAAACTATAAGTTCATTATTTATATGGACGACCTTTCTTTTGAAGAATTTGAAATCGAATACAAGTTCTTAAAGGCAGTTATCGAGGGCGGCGTGGAAACAAAGCCGGACAACATTTTAATCTATGCAACTTCTAACAGAAGACATCTGATTAAGGAAACATGGAACGACAGAAGCGATATGGAATCTGCAAACGGACTGCATCGTTCCGATACCATCGAGGAAAAATTATCCTTAGTCAACCGTTTTGGCTGTCAGATTAATTATTCAAAGCCGTCACAGAAGGAATACTTTAATATTGTTGTCAATCTGGCAAAGAAGAACGGCCTTACCATGACCGAAGAAGAACTGTGTGCAGAAGCAAACAAGTGGGAATTAAGCCATGGCGGTATTTCCGGCAGAACCGCACAGCAGTTTATCAATCATTGTCTGGGAAATGAACCGGCATCACAGAACTAAGAAAATAACGGAGTGAAAAATGATTTCATATATAAAAGGAGAACTAACCGAGGTTTTTGAAGATACGGTCGTTGTGGAAACAAACGGCATCGGATACAATATCCGCGTACCGGGTTCGGTGCTTGACCGCCTGCCGTCCGTTGGCAGTCCGGTACGGATTTATACATATTTATATGTCAAAGAAGATGCGATGAATTTATTCGGGTTTTTAAGCCGGGACGATTTATCAGTGTTTAAATTACTGCTGAATGTCAGCGGTATCGGACCGAAAGGCGCGCTGGCGATTCTTTCAACGATTGGACCGGATGATTTGCGTTTTGCGGTGCTTTCAGAAGATGTCAAGACGATTTCTTCCGCACCGGGTATTGGCGCAAAGACGGCAAAGCGGCTGATTATCGAATTAAAGGATAAATTAAAACTTGCCGAAGTCTTTGAAACGGCACTTGCCAATAAAGAAAAAGTATCGTCTGAAAATGATGTACTGCTTGCAAAGAATGAGGCGGTAGAAGCACTTGTGGCGCTGGGATATGCGAGCGCGCAGGCGATGAAGGCGGTACAGCAGGTTGAAAATGCCGAAGAAAAAGATTCGGAACAGATTTTAAAGGAAGCCTTGAAAAAGTTGATTTAAGGAAATAAAAATATGGAAAAAAGAATGATTTCCACAGAACTGGTGGAAGAAGATGTTAAAATTGAAAATAATTTAAGACCCCTTTCACTGGAAGATTATATCGGGCAGGAAAAAGTCAAGCGGAATTTAAAGGTCTATATCGAAGCCGCAAAGGAACGTGGCGATTCGTTAGACCATGTGCTGTTTTACGGTCCGCCGGGACTGGGTAAGACGACACTTGCCGGTATTATTGCAAATGAAATGGGAACCCATTTAAAAGTGACTTCCGGACCGGCAATCGAAAAGCCGGGTGAAATGGCGGCAATTTTAAATAACTTACAGGAAGGCGATGTCCTGTTTGTCGATGAAATCCACCGTTTAAACCGGCAGGTAGAGGAAGTTTTATACCCTGCAATGGAAGATTATGAAATCGACATTATGATAGGAAAAGGTGCTACGGCGCGTTCAATCCGGTTAGAACTTCCGAAATTTACACTGGTCGGGGCGACAACGAGAGCGGGACTTCTTTCTGCACCGCTTCGTGACCGTTTCGGGGTAGTCAGTCATTTGGAATTTTATTCCGTAAAAGAACTGGAAACAATTATTATCCGCTCGGCAAGTGTGTTAAATGTTGACATTGATACAAAGGGCGCGCACGAACTTGCAAGGCGTTCCAGGGGAACACCGCGTCTTGCCAACCGCCTGTTAAAGCGTGTACGTGATTTTGCACAGGTCAAATACGACGGCAGAATCACAGGCGAAGTTGCCGACTACGCATTAAATCTGCTGGACGTGGACAAAGACGGACTGGACAGAAACGACAGACTGATATTGCAGACCATAATCGGCAAATTCGGAGGCGGCCCTGTAGGCATAGAAACACTGGCAGCATCCATCGGTGAAGATTCAGGCACCTTAGAAGACGTCTACGAACCATACCTGATACAGAACGGCTTCATCAACCGCACCCCCCGCGGCCGAGTAGCCACCCCCGCCGCCTATGCAAATCTAGGTGTTGAACAAATTCAATAACCTATGGTATAATGTGCGTAAGCAATGAGCCGTGCCGCATGAAAGCGGAAAGAAGTGCTGTGCTTGCACAAAGCACTTCTTTATGATTTCATGCGATAGGGCGAATGCCCGACAGCGCAGGGGAGCGAAGCACACCTGCACATGCACGGCGAACCCCGTAGAGAAAGCCAGAAAAGGTGCTGTGCTCGCACAAAGCACTTCTTTATGATTTCATGCGATAGGGCGAATGCCCGACAGCGCAGGGGAGCGAAGCGCACCTGCGCATGCACGGCGAAACTGGTGGTTATTGAATAAATAGAATAAAGTAAAAATAGAAATGTATTTATATAGCAGGAGGACGGTATGTCATCAAAGAATAATACAGAGGTCATTTTAGGCGGAAAAGTATTTACGCTGAGTGGATATGAAAGTGAAGAATATCTCCAGAAAGTTGCCGCCTATATTAATAATAAGCTTGCCGAATTTAACAAGGACGAGTCCTATCGCAGGCAGTCAGCAGAGGTCCGGGCAAATCTGATGTATTTAAATATAGCAGATGATTATTTTAAGGCGAAGAAGTTGGGCGACAGTCTTCAGTCTGAAACGGAGAACAAAGATACGGCAATGTACGATTTGAAACATGAACTGATTGCCGCACAGATTCAGTTAGAAACGGCAAACAAGCAGATTGAAGAATTAAAAGAAGAAATCAATAAGTACCAGAAGAATGTAGTCCGGTTGGAAACAGAACTGGAAGATTTAAAAAAGTAAGCAGATGAACCTGTGATTTTGGGCGCAGACCCCGGATTGCAGGTTCAACGTGTTTGAAAGACAGCAACGGAAAGGAACGCAAAAAGCGGCAGGAGCAGATGAGTTTAAGAGAAAATAAGGTGGAGATTCTGGCACCGGCAGGGTCATATGATATTTTAATGGCAGATTTTGCAGCGGGCGCAGATGCAGTGTATCTGGGCGGCGCAATGTTTGGTGCGAGAGCATATGCAAATAATTTAAGTCAGGAAGAATTACTGCGGGCATTAGATTATGCACATTTACATGACAAAAAGATTTATCTTACAGTGAATACCCTGATGAAACAGCAGGAGCTGGAAGACAGGTTACTGCCGTATCTTGAGCCGTTTTACAAAGCGGGACTTTCTGCGGTTATCGTGCAGGATTTCGGTGCGTTTGAAGCGATAAAAGAAGCATTTCCGGGACTGCATATTCATGCGAGTACACAGATGACGGTTACGGGTGCGGCAGGCGCAAAGCTTTTAAAAGAAGCGGGCGCAAGCCGTGTGGTAACGGCAAGAGAGTTAAATCTTGCGGAAATCAAGGCAATTCACGATAACTGTGATATTGAAATCGAAAGCTTTATCCACGGTGCACTCTGTTACTGTTATTCGGGACAGTGTCTGCTGAGTAGTTTTCAGGGTGGACGAAGCGGCAACCGCGGCAGATGTGCACAGCCATGCCGCCTGATGTATACACCGCAGACATTAGCCATGCCGCGGACGAAGGGAAAGGAACTGCGCGGTGATGAAAACAGACAAAAAGACAGTAACGGTTCTGCATATTTGTTAAGCCCAAAGGATATGTGCGGTCTGCCGGTTCTGCCGGATATTATAGAGGCAGGCGTTTATTCCTTGAAAATTGAAGGCAGAATGAAAAATGTCAATTATGCGGCAGGCGTAACCGGCATTTACAGAAAATATGTTGACCGTTATCTGGAATATGGCAGAGAAGGGTTTAAGGTCGAAGATTCGGATATTAATGATTTGATGGACTTGTACAACCGCGGTGCGTTTACAACCGGATATTATAACAATACAAAAGGACGGGAAATGATTTCATTAAAGCGCCCGAATCATATGGGAACAAAGGCATTAAAGGTTCTTAAAAATGAAGGCGGCAGGGTATTGTTTGAAGCACTGGAACAAATTTATCCGCAGGATGTTTTTGAAATTGATAAGGAAAACAGCTTTTCAAGCGGCAGTGCATATGCAAAGGGAAGCCGCTTTACCGTAAATCTGCCGAAAAAGTACCGGCTTGAAAAGGGCAGGGTGCTTTATCGTATGAAAAACGGTGAACTGACCCGGTTTGTGGAAAAGCAGTATGTAGGGCAGACGCTGAAAAAGAAAATTGATGTCCATCTGACGGCAGCTTGTGACAGACCGCTGGAACTGACCTTTACAGATACAAGCACCGGAGCAGCGGTAACACAGACCGGTGCAGAGGCACAGGCGGCACAGAAACAGCCGGCAAAAAAAGAACGGCTGGCAGAGATAGTGACGGCACTTGGCGATACGCCGTTTGCAGCTGAAACGGTAAAGGTAGACTTACAGGGAGAATTATTTGTTCCCGTATCGGCATTGAAAGAATTAAAAAGAAACTGCGCACAGGCATTGGAAAAGAAAATTTTAGGGCAGTATTACCGTGAATTGCCAAAAGGCGCAGTAGAAGACCGTATTGCCATGTCACAGGACACACAAGTATACATGGACACAAAAGACGCATCTGTTGCAGGCAGTGTAGAAAATATGCAGATTCAGGCGGCACAACAGTCACAGACACGCCCGGTAACGGTGCTTGTAACAACGTTAAGGCAGGCGGAAAGTGTCTATCCGATGGCAGATATCACCGACATTTATTTCGATTTCAGACTGTTTATCCGTGAAAAGGACAGCCGGATGATGGCAGAAGCTGTAGGAAAGTGTAAGGCGGCACAGAAAAATCCGGTGCTTGCACTGCCACACATTTTACGCGGAAAAGACAGTCAAAAGGGCAGACAGCTGATGGAAAACTGGCTTGCTGCCGGAGCGGATACTTTTCTTGTGCGTAGTCTGGAACAGCTCGGACTGTTAAAAGAACTAAGCCGGTCAGCCGTTATCCGCGTGATTACCGATGCGAATCTGTATACATGGAATACGCGGGCGGAGCAGTTCCTATTAAAAACAACAGGAACACAAAAAAACTTGCGGATTATCCGCACGACCATGCCGCTTGAATTAACAGCGCAGGAACTGGCACAGACCAAAAATGCGGTACTGCCGCGTGAACTGATTGTATACACACATCTGCCGTTAATGGTTTCTGAACAGTGTGTGAAAAAAACACTCGGAAAATGTGACGGCGCAAATGGCAGAATGACAATGACAGGATACCGGCAGCAATATCAGGTGCAAAGTGTATGTGATTTGTGTTATAGTATTCTGTATGACGATACCGTATTGGATATCTCAAAACCGGAAACGCTGATTGACAAAGCAGCGCCGGACAGTATACGGTATGAGTTTATAGAGGAAACGGCAGAGCCGGATAAAGTTTTAACAGGAAGACAAAACTGCGAAAAGACAGGCAGAGGACATTTTGAGCTGGGGGTTGAGTAATGCAGCAGATTTTTATTGAACTTTCAAAATATATATTTGCGTTTTTGATTGCATTTTATACACTGGCATCTTATCAGGGTGCGGTCATGCAGAATGAACAGAAAAGAGGAAAAATATATTTTACGCAGAATGTATTAATGTTTATTATTCATCTGCTTGGATATCTGATTTTATACATTTTAAATGATGAGGATATGAAATATATCATGCTGTATTTTGTGCAGTTTATTTATTTGTTTGTTGTGGTGATGATATACGATGTGCTGTATCCGAAGGCATCAAGACTGCTGGTGAATAATATGTGCATGCTGATGGCAATCGGATTTGTTATGATTGCAAGACTGGATTTTGATAAATGCATCAAGCAGTTTGCAATTGCGGCAACTGGAACGATTCTGACATTCTTTATTCCGTGGCTGTTAAAAAGAGTACGCAGTTTCAGAAATTTCGGCTGGCTTTATGGTATTTCCGGGCTGGTGCTTCTGATACTGGTGCTGTTTAGCGGAAAAGTATTCGGTGCGAATCTGGTGCTTTCATTAGGACCGGTTTCCGTCCAGCCGGGTGAGTTTGTTAAGATTTTATATGTGCTGTTTGTTGCATCGATGTTTAATAAGTCCATTACATTTAAGCAGACGGTACTGGTGACGGTGCTGGCGGCGGCACACGTTTTAGTATTGGTTGCTTCAAATGACCTGGGTGCGGCACTGATCTTTTTTGTGGTGTATCTGCTGATGCTGTTTACGGCAACCAAAAAGGTCAGCTATCTGTTTGCGGGACTGGGTGCAGGCAGTGTGGCGGCAGTGCTTGCTTATCATATCTTTTCCCATGTCAAAAACCGCGTAACCATCTGGTTAGATCCGTGGAGTACGATTGATACGACAGGATATCAGATCTGCCAGTCCTTATTTGCCATTGGTATGGGTTCATGGTTTGGATACGGACTGGGACAGGGAATGCCGGATAAGATTCCGGTTGCTGAAAAAGACTTTATGTTTTCGGCATTGACGGAAGAGTTTGGTATTATCTTTACGGTAGCACTTCTTTTGATTTGCTTAAATAATCTTATTCTGATGATGAATATTGCATCACGCTGTAAGACACTCTTTTACAGACTGGTAGCTGTCGGACTTGGCGTTACATACGGTTTTCAGGTATTTTTAACAGTCGGCGGTGCGATTAAAATGATTCCGATGACGGGAGTAACCCTTCCGTTTGTCAGCTATGGCGGCAGTTCCATCATCAGCTCATTGGTGATGTTTGCACTGATTAACGGCATGTACAACATGCGACAGGACGAAGGCGAGGCAGAACATGGAAAAGGAAAAACAGAAAAAAAGAAAATCAAAGAAAAGGGAAACGGATATTCTGGAGACGAAGAAGAATAGCGGACTCAGAAACCGTGAAACCAATATTATATCTTTTGTATTTGCGGGACTGTTCCTTTTTATGATGGGCTATCTGGTGTGGTTTAACGTGACAGAAGCCCCGGATATTATTAACAGTCCATATAATAAGAGAGTGGATAATCAGGAAACGAAGGTCGTGCGCGGCGATATTCTGGCGGCGGACGGTTCAATTCTTGCAACAACGGAAACGGATGAGGATGGCAATGAAACCAGAAGCTATCCGTTTGGAAAAGTCTTCTGCCATGTAGTTGGTTTAAGTTCGGCAAAAAGCGGCATTGAAGGTGAGGAAAACTATCATCTGCTCTCAGAGGACGGCAATGTGTTAAAACAGCTTGCTAGTGATGCCACCGGACAAAAAGCAATGGGCAATACGAGCGTGACGACACTGGATGTTGATTTACAGGAAGCTGCTTATAAAGCTATCGGAAGTAACAAGGGTGCGGTGATTGTGATGGAGCCGTCCACAGGTAAGATTTTAGCAATGGTTTCCAAACCGGATTATGATCCGAATGATGCATCCACGGATTATTCAGAGTGGCTGACGTACGACAGTGCGGATTCTGTATTGTTAAACCGTGCGACACAGGGCTTATATCCGCCGGGATCTACCTTTAAGATTATTACGGCACTGGAATATATCCGGGAGTATGATGCGGATTCGTATTCTTATCATTGTACGGGAAGTGCCTATATTCAGGGAGGAACAAGTATTCCGTGTTTTGATAATAAGGCACATGGCACAGAGAATTTAAAAACGGCATTTGCCAATTCATGTAACTCTGCGTTTTCTACAATTGGTACACAGTTAAACCGTTCTGCATTTAAAAATCTGTGCAGCACGCTGATGTTTAATTCCAATCTGCCAATTGGAATTGAGTATAACAGCAGCAGTTTCACGCTGGATGATTCCTCAGGAATCAGTGAAGCACAGGAAACAGCAATCGGACAGGGTAAGACTATGATGACACCGATTCACAATCTGATGATTACGGCAGCAATTGCCAATGACGGTGTGATGATGACACCATATCTGGTGGACCATGTGCAGACGGCAGATAAGATAATTGTAGAGCAGACCACACCGACAGCACTGGCAACGGTTGCAACGGCAGATGAAGCAGAACAGCTGACACAGTATATGCGTGCAGTTGTGACACAGGGAACAGGCTATGCCTTAAAAAATGCTTCTTACAAAGCTGCCGGAAAAACCGGTTCGGCGCAGTATGACAGCTCTGACAATGTCCATTCGTGGTTTGTCGGATTTGCCCCGTATGATGATCCGGAAGTTGCTATCTGTGTTATTTTAGAGGGCGGCTACACCGGTGTCAGAAATGCATCTTATGTGGCAAAGGAAGTCTTAGACGCGTATTTTAATTAGAAATACAAATGACAGGATTTGCGGTTGCTATTGTCTGCCTGCAATGTTATAATGAAAGTAATTGAGAACACACCCATATGTACAGGAGGAATTGCAATGAAAGAAGCAACAAGCTGTGGTGGTGTGGTGATATTTAGAGGCAAAATACTTGTTTTATACAAGAATTACAGAAATAAGTATAAAGGCTGGGTGCTTCCCAAAGGGACGGTTGAGCCGGGAGAGGCACATGAAGATACCGCCATCCGGGAAGTCAGAGAAGAAAGCGGCGCCAATGTCAGAATCAGGGCGTACCTTGCAGATACCGGATATACATTTAATGTTTCTGATGATGTGGTCAATAAAACAGTACACTGGTATCTGTGCGAGGCAGACAGCTATGATACCAAACCGCAGCGGGAAGAATTTTTTGAAGATGCGGGATTTTATAAATTTCATGAAGCGTATCATTTGTTAAAGTTTCCGAATGAAAAACAGATTTTAGAAAAGGCTTATGGAAAGTATATACAGATGAGAAAAGAAAAAATATGGTAATGGGAGAAAAAACATGAGTACAGTCAGTCAGATTGGAGCGGCAGAAACGGCAAAATATCTTATGGATATTCCAAGCTGTGTGATACCGCAGGATACAGACAGTTTTGATTCGGTATATTCGGATATATCTACAGGTGATGAAGATTTAGATACGATATTTGAAGAAGTTTCAAAAGAATACGGTGTTAATGTGAATCTGTTAAAGGCAGTGGCACAGGCAGAGTCGGGATTTGATTCACAGGCGGTATCAAGTGCAGGTGCGATGGGTATTATGCAGCTGATGCCGGCAACAGCAGAATCACTGGGAGTAGAAGACCCGTATGATGCCAGACAGAATATTACGGGCGGTGCCAAGATGCTCGGCTATCTTTTAGCGGATTATAATGGCGATGTGACACTGGCACTGGCAGCGTATAATGCGGGAAGCGGTGCAGTACGTAAGTACGGCGGTGTTCCTCCGTATTCCGAAACGGAAAATTATATCCGCAAGATTAATGATATTCTCGGCGGAGCATTGGACAATGATTCTACAACGGTAGACGGCGCAGAGCCGACACCGGTATACGGCACATCACAGGATGAAGAAGAAGTGTATTACAGTGCGCCGGTGACACAGCAGTATATGGCGGCTGCGCAGATTCCTGTGGTACAGGCAGGCTATCAGACAGCGGCACAGGCATACGAAGCTGCTTACAACAGTGTGATATCTGTAATTTCCGGACAGGATTATTCGGGAATTACACAGATTTAATCACGTTTATTATATGGAAAGAAAATAGAGGTGCAAGAGATGAAAAGAGGAAGAATAAAGGTAACACTGTACAACCGTACATTAAAAGAGATTGATATGAGTGATTTTTCATATATTTCAGAAGACATTTTTTCAAACAGAAGTGATGTTGTTAAGATTGAACTGCCGGAAGGCGTTAAGAAAATCGGCAACAATGCATTTGAAAACTGCAACAATCTGGAAGAAGTGATTTTCCCGGATTCACTGGAAGAAATCGGACAGGAAGCATTTATTAACTGCGTGAATTTAAAAAGTGCGGTATATAAAAAGGGTGTGAAGGTAGACCCAACTTCCTTTAAAGGATGTATCCAGTTGGAAAGATAAGTACATAAGACAAGGCTGCGGCATTTGCCGCAGTCTTTTTTCGTTATCGGGAATTTGCGGATTCTTTAGTAAATTAAAGTGCTTTTTATTTGACAAATGCGTTGCGGTAAGATATGATTTTTAGATAGTGGGATACGTATATAGTAATGTCGGGGTTTTAAATTCCCCGGTTATGGTACGCTTCGCATGTGCAATCAATAAAGCATCAGGAAAATATGCGGAAATGAGGAGAACTATGAGTCAGAAAAAAACATTTGTAACATTAGAACAGTTAAAAGAAATTAATAAGACTTATCCGACACCATACCATCTGTATGATGAAAAAGGGATTCGTGCAAATGCAGAACGTTTAAAGAAAGCATTTTCATGGAATAAAGGCTATCGTGAATATTTTGCGGTAAAAGCAACCCCGAATCCGTTCATTTTAAATATTTTAAAGGAATACGGCTGTGGTACGGATTGTTCTTCAATGACAGAACTGATGATGAGCCATGCACTCGATTTTAAACCGGAAGAAATTATGTTTTCATCCAACGATACACCGGCAGAAGAATTTGCTTATGCAGCAAAAATTGGTGCTACGATCAATTTAGATGATATTACACATATTGATTTCTTAGATAAGATTTTAGACGGCAAATTCCCGGAAACCATGAGCTGCCGTTATAATCCGGGCGGATATTTCAAACTCGGAACATCAATTATGGACAATCCGGGCGATGCAAAATACGGTATGACACATGACCAGATTATCGAAGCATTTAAGATTTTAAAGTCAAAGGGCGTAAAGCACTTTGGTATTCATTCTTTCCTTGCAAGCAATACAGTTTCTAACGAGTATTATCCTGCACTGGCAAAGATTTTATTTGAACTGGCAGTTGAATTAAAGGAAAAGACCGGCGTAGATATCCGGTTTATCAACCTTTCAGGCGGTATCGGCATTGCATACAAGCCGGATCAGGAAGAGAATGATATTGCTGTTATCGGTGAAGGCGTTCACAAGGTTTATGATGAAGTGTTGACACCAAATGGCATGGGCGATGTTGCAATTTATACGGAACTCGGACGTTTCATGCTTGCACCTTACGGCTGCCTTGTTACAAAAGCAATTCATGAAAAGCATACACACAAGGAATACATCGGTGTCGATGCGTGTGCGGTAAACCTTATGCGTCCGGCAATGTACGGTGCATACCATCATATTACGGTAGCGGGAAAAGAAGATGCACCTTGCGACCATGTATACGATATTACAGGTTCTCTTTGTGAAAATAATGACAAATTTGCAATTGACAGAAAGCTGCCAAAGATTGACATGGGTGATTATCTGATTATTCATGATACAGGCGCACATGGCTTTTCAATGGGATACAATTACAACGGAAAGCTGCGTTCATCAGAACTGTTATTAAAGGAAGATGGCAGTGTGGAAATGATCCGCCGTGCAGAAACACCAAAGGATTATTTTGCAACATTTGATTTTTGTAATATCCTCGATAAGCTGAATTTAAAATAAGCCGAAGGAGAAATAAGGATTACTATGAAAGACTTATATTATGTTGCGCAGGAGATTTCAAAGCAGAAGAATTTAAAAGGAAATCTTTTAAAATATGCAACAGGGATGGCTTCTATGTATACAGGACTTGCATACATGAAGCTGTCCATGAATTATTATACCGTTTATGATATGCGTCAGGAAAATGCGACAGTCAATCCGGTATTTGAAGAACTGCTTGCTACGACAAACGGTGTGATTGACAAGCTGCTTTCCGGACAGGCAGAAGATGTGACAGAAGTTGAAACAGTCAGAAACCGTCTGATTGAAACCATGGAGGTTGTAACACAGTATGTAGACTGCCTGCGGATTTATGAATATGTATTAAACCGCGTGGAACACCGTTTCAGTGGTCAGGTGGCAGATGAAGAATATTACGGGATGTATCTGACCAATGATTTGATGCATTATATTCTTGCAGATAAAGATAATGTTGTCATTAACAGTAAGATTTCAGAAGTTGTGGGACAGCTGCCGATGCGTCTTTCACGGAACAAGTTCTTTGAATATTTAAGAGAAGCATTTACGTTATACCACGGCGCACAGAAAGGCACAATCGATGATTTTGCCTATGCACTGCGCACAACGGCGATGTTACAGGAAGTCAAGGGCTTTGAAACACTTTTTCCTGAAGTGTATGACAGTTACAGAACGCTTGCCAATGCAGATTATGCAGAACTGACAGAGGAAGAATATACCCGTCTTAAAAATGTGCTTACAATTGCTACAGAAAAGATGTTAGACTGCGCGGATTTATTTGTACTGCTTACACAGGTGGTCAATGATTTGTACACCATTATTTTAACAGAAAAGCAGACACTTTCCGATATCGGGGAAGTGACGGTTGCAAAGCAGATTATTACCGGTGTGCGTCAGGCATTTGACGGAAAAACACTGCTTTCAGATGAAGTTCTCGGCAAGTTTGAATATTTTGAAGGAAAGCAGGAAAGAATCCTTATGATTCTTTCTAAGAGTGACTTTGCAGTGGAAACGGCACTGGAAAATATGCCAAAGGAATTAGAAGAAGAAGGATTACAGGACTGCTATGCAGCACTGGCTGATGTGATGAAATTACAGTCCGGCAGTGACTTTGTAAGTCTTATAAAAGACCCGGAAAAGTTAAATGTACCGGATAATTCTTACGCAGACGAAACCTGTGAAAACATTATTGCCCAGTTAAAGGAAAGCTTTACGGATATGCCGCAGATTGTAAGACGTGCCGTGATGTCGGCAGTACTTTCACAGCTGCCTGTATTTTTTAACAATACTGACGAAATCTGCGAATATATTAATCTGTCGCTGGAGCAGTGCAATGATGCGGCAGAAAAGATGGCAGTAATTGAAGTAATGAAAATGATAATGCGTGGGTGATGAGTAAATGAAATGGTATCGGAACCTCTATCTTGGCGAGGGTGCAAAGCAGGCAAAATATAAGATGTTTGGCAGAATCCGCCGCGGGCGTTTTCAACTGGATACGTATCTGATTACACTTTCGGACAACCCGGATAATCTGCTGGATATGTTTTCGGCAAATGTCTTAAAGCAGCCTTATTTTAAGAAACAAAAGGGGATTCATGCCAGAGAAATCTATGTTGTCGGTCTGGCGAAAGGCTATGCCGAGGGGCTTGAGGTTATCACAGCCATTATTGATGATGTTTATCAGCAGACGGGAGCGTTTGATATTCCGGGTTATTTAAAGTTCGGAAGAAACCGCACCCGCTAGACTGTGGGAGGAAAACAACAATGCTTCATGGTTTGCTATTGGTTTTAAAAATAGCAGGGATTATCCTTGCAGTCTTACTGGGAATTGTTCTTGCGGCAGCAGCGGCGGTGCTGTTTGTGCCGGTGCGCTATACGGCAGATGCACAATATGATAAAAACAGCGGCAAAAAGCCGGTGCTTCATGTACGGGTTACATGGCTTTTGCATCTGTTCCGTTTTTTTATGGAATATAACGAAGGCTTTAAAATGCGGGCGCAGGTTCTTTTCTTTCCACTGTATGATTCGGAAAGACCGATAGAGCCGGAAATAAAAGAACAAAAAGAAAAAGCTTCAAAAAAGAAGCAGAAAGCCGGGGAACGCACGGTTTTTGACGAACAGCCACAGAAAAGCGGCGTACAGGCGCAGGAAGTCCGGAAACGGATAGAACAGGAACCACCGCAGGAAACCGGGAGCGAAACTGAGGCAGAGCAGACGGCGGAAGAAAATCCGCGTGCTTTCCGCAAAAAGCCGTCTTTAGCGGAAAAGTTTAAGTGTTTTGTGGAGCGCATAAAACAGGTCTGCCGGCGGATAAAAGCATTTTTTATCAGGATTGCGCAGACAATCTGCGGTATTTTTGATAAGAGTGTTTCGCTAAAGGAGACCGTGCAGGAAAAAACAACCCATTTTTCGGAAATGCTGCAGGATGAAGAAAACCGCGAGCTGGTTCATTTTCTATGGGAGCAGTTGAAACGGCTTTTACAAAAATCCCGTCCGAAAAAATACCGACTCCGTGTCCGGTACGGATTTGAAGACAGTGAAACGACAGGCTGGCTTGCAGTACGGCTTGCGGTCCTTTACGGACTTTTGGGACTGGACATCGAACTGATTCCCGATTTTGAAGAATCCGTTTTTGAGGGCGAAGGCATGATAAAAGGGAAAATCCGGCTGGCGGGGATTTTAATGATTGCAGGGAAAGTTTATTTTAACCGCCTTGTACAGAAAAAACTGTTAAAGAAAAGCAGCCGTTAAGACGGCAGAATGGAGGAGTTATGGCAGAAAATAAGAATAATTTTGATACAACGGTAGCCTCTCTTTTTAAAGGGATGGATTCATTTGTTTCCGCAAAAACGGTTGTGGGAGATGCAGTGACAGTCAATGACACCATTATTCTTCCGCTGGTTGATGTATCGTTTGGTGTGGGTGCAGGTGCATTTGCGGGCGAAAAGAAAAACAATGCGGGCGGCGTAATGACAGGAAAGGTTTCGCCAAGTGCGGTTTTAGTTATTCAGAATGGGACAACAAAGCTTGTCAATATTAAAAATCAGGATACGGTGACAAAGATTTTAGACATGGTGCCGGACGTGATTGACCGTTTTACAAGCGGAAATAAGACAAAAGAGTACGATGAAGAAGTTGAAAATGCAATTCACGATGTAACAGAGGAATAACACGCGGCGGTGCAGCATATACTATTGATAAGACAGAATATAAAGACGGTTCGCTATGACAAGAATGTGTGGATTTATACTGTTCTGGATTGCAGTAGGAATGATGATTGCACTGTTTTTTACTGAAAATATCTGTCTGTGTATTTTCGTGATTATTGTGCTGATGATATTGGGATATAATTTGTTTTGCCATTAAAATGAAAAAAATGTTGAAATAATGCTTGCAAAATAATTTAATATCTGATACAATATTTTCTGTTGTGGGTAAATAATACCCAATACCATTAAGGAGGTGTATTTAAGATGGCAAAATGTGCAATTTGTGAAAAAGCTGCTCACTTTGGTAACGCTGTGAGCCATTCTCATAGAAGATCAAATAAGAAATGGAATGCTAACGTTAAGTCAGTAAAGGTTAAGGTCAACGGTGCATCTCAGAAGATGTATGTATGTACTTCATGCTTACGTTCCGGTAAAGTAGAACGCGCATAAGAACTGCTGTTAATTTTCGAAAATTTATATCAGTGGGAAGGTGGATTGTCTTTTTAGATGATTCACCTTCTTTGTTTTGACATTTGTATCATGAATAGGTATAATATCTATTATTAGATAGGATAGATAGTATCCGTGAATGGAGGTATATAGATGAGAGGTCATATCGAAGGACAATTAGGTACGATTACCATCGAATCAGAAGTTATTGCAAGATATGCCGGTTCTACAGCCGTAGAGTGTTTTGGTATTGTGGGCATGGCAGCTGTCAGCATGAAGGACGGCCTTGTAAAGCTTTTAAAGGGCGACAGCCTTACAAGAGGAATTCACGTAGAGATTGATGAAGACAATATGATTACAATTGATTTTCATGTTATTGTTTCTTATGGTGTCGGCATTTCAACCGTTGCAGAGAATCTGATTGAAAATGTAAAGTACAAGGTACATGAATTTACAGGTCTTGATATTAAGAAGATTAATATATTTGTAGAAGGTGTTCGTGTAATAGATTAATGGAAGATGCCGTATATGGCGGAATGGAGGAAAATTGTGGCTACAAATACAATAGATGCAGCACTTTTGCAAAAGATGTTCCTTGCAGGAGCAAAAAACCTTGAAGCAAAAAAAGAGTGGATTAATGACTTGAATGTATTCCCGGTGCCGGACGGCGATACGGGAACCAATATGACACTGACAATTATGTCTGCGGCAAAAGAAGTCGGTGCGCTTGCAGTACCGGATATGGAAATGCTGGCAAAAGCAATTGCGACCGGTTCATTAAGAGGTGCAAGAGGTAATTCAGGTGTTATTCTTTCACAGCTGTTCAGAGGATTTACAAAGGAAATGTCCGGGCTTGACAGTTTAACCGTAGAAGACATTGCAAGAGCAGCACAGAGAGCAACAGAAACAGCATACAAGGCCGTTATGAAGCCGAAGGAAGGAACAATTCTTACCGTTGCAAAGGGTGTATCTGATAAGGCGGCAGAAGTTGCAGAGGAAACAGAAGACATCGAAGAAGCACTGTTAAAGATTATTGAACATGCAGAGCTTGTCTTGTCAAAGACGCCTGAAATGCTCCCTGTTTTAAAGGAAGCCGGTGTTGTGGATTCCGGCGGACAGGGTCTGGTTGTTGTATTAAGAGGTATGTATGATGCTTTAACAGGTAAAGTCACAGACTTTAAGATTGAAGGCGTATCTAAAGCAAAAATTGCAGCAACAGGAAAGAATACGGGAGCTGCCATTGAAAATGTAGATATTAAATTCGGTTACTGTACGGAATTTATTATTATGCTCGATAAAGAATTTGATGAAAAGACAGAAGAATCCTTTAAGGCATTTTTATCTTCTATCGGTGATTCCATTGTGTGTGTTGCATTAGATGACATTGTAAAGGTTCATGTGCATACCAATCATCCGGGTCAGGCATTTGAAAAGGCATTAGAATACGGACAGCTGACAAAGATGAAGGTTGATAATATGCGTGAGGAACACAACCAGAAGGTTATCCAGCAGTCAGAGATGGAAGCAGCTGCTAAGGAAGAAACAGAAAAGAAGAAAGAAAAAGCACCACATAAGGATTTTGGTTTTGTAACGATTTCTGCAGGCGAAGGACTTTCTGAAATCTTTAAGGAATTGGGTGTTGACGAAGTGATTGAAGGCGGACAGACCATGAATCCGAGTACAGAGGATATTTTAAATGCTGCTGACCGCATTAATGCAGATACTGTTTTTGTTCTTCCGAATAATAAGAACATTATTCTTGCCGCTGAGCAGGCAGCAGAGCTTGTAGAAGGCAAAAAGCTGATTGTAATTCCGACAAAGACAGTTCCGCAGGGTATTACAGCGATGATTAACTTTGAAGCTTCAAGAAATGCACAGGAAAATGCAGACACGATGACAGAAGCACTTTCAACAGTGGCAACAGGACAGCTTACTTATGCAGTCCGTGATACGTCAATTGACGGAAAAGAAATTCACAAAGACGATATTATGGGACTTTCAGACAGCGGACTTGCGGCAGTCGGCAAGAGCATTGACCAGACACTGTTAGAACTTGTTGATGCAATGATGAATGAAGATGCAGAACTTATTACCCTGTATTACGGCAGTGATATTTCAGAAGAAGATGCAGAAAATGCCGCAGCAAAGGTTGAAGAAAAATATCCGGATATTGATGTAGAGCTTCAGATGGGCGGACAGCCGATTTATTATTACATTGTTTCAGTAGAATAAAATGTGAACAAGTCATCTATTAAAGCTTGTTCACATAACAGTATGCGCCGCAGGCAGCGCATACTGCTGTTTATCGCAGGACTGAATAAATTCAGTCCGCGTTCCTCCGGCATTGGAATGCCTGCGGAAAGAAGGATAAGATGAGTAAGATTGATGAAATCAGAGGCGAGATGGTTAAGGCGATGAAGGCGAAGGATAAGGCCAGAAAAGATGTTCTTTCCTTACTGCTTGCGGAATTAAAGAATGTAGAAATTAACAACCGCACACCGCTGACTGATGAAGAAGGAAATCAGGTTATTTTAAAGCAGATTAAGCAGTTAAAAGAAACACTTTCCCTTACTCCGGCAGACCGACAGGACATTATTGACGAGTGTAATTTCTCAATCAGTGTATTAGAGGAATATGCACCGAAGATGATGGATGAATCTGAAATCAAAGCAGTGATTGAAGAAACATTAAAAGAACTTTCTATCGAAACACCGACAGCACAGGATAAAGGTAAAATTATGAAAGTGTTAATGCCAAAGGTCAAAGGCAAGGCAGACGGTAAACTTGTCAATCAGGTTCTTGGCTCAATGATGGCATAAGTTATGAATATACAGCAGCTTAAAGGAATTGGAGAAAAAACTGCTGCGCTACTTAGCAGGCTTTCCGTATACACTGTAAAAGACCTTGTAGGGTTATACCCACGGGCTTACGATGTATATGAAAAGCCTGTTTTTGTACAGGAAGCAGTGGAAGAACATGCATCAGAAATCGTGAGCATTGAAGCCGTTGTGGCAAGAAATGTGGAACAGTATTCCACACCGAGAATGAAAGTATTATCGACAGTTGTGCGGGATGAACAGGGAACATCCCTGAAATGCACATGGTTTAACATGCCATTTCTGCGCAGCAGTTTAAAGCCGGGAGCACATTATGTCTTCCGAGGTCAGCTTGCAAAGAAAAAGGGAAGCTTTGTTTTAGAACAGCCACAGATGTATACAATGGCGGCATATGCACAGTTACAGGGAAGTATGCAGCCCATATATCCGCTGACAAAGGGGCTGTCCAATAAAACGGTCGCCAAAGCAGTAAAACAGGCATTGGAAAAGTACGATACGTGTCTGGAAAAAGAATATATACCGGTAAATATCCGCAGTGCGTATCAGCTTGCGGAACACAATTTTGCCGTACAGCGGATACATTTTCCGCAGTCGCAGGAGGATTATTTACAGTCCAGAAAAAGACTGGCATTTGAAGAATTTTTTCTGTTTGTGCTGGCAGTGCGCAATATGAAAGAAAAAAATACACACAGGCTGAACGAGTACCGTATTTTAAATGATGCGCGTACCGATAAATTCATTTCTGAACTGGAGTTTGAACTGACGGATGCACAGAAAAAGACATGGGAAGAAATCAAAGAAAACATGTCCGGCAGTGCGTTAATGAGCCGGTTGATTCAGGGCGATGTTGGTTCCGGAAAGACGATTATTGCAGTGTTGGCATTGATGAATACCGCGTTTGCAGGGTATCAGGGGGCCATGATGGTGCCGACAGAGGTGCTTGCAAAACAGCAGTACGAGTCGATTTGTTCGATGTTTGAAAAACATCAGATTCCGTTAAAGGTTGTGCTTTTAATGGGTTCGATGACGGCGGCGCAGAAAAGAGCGGTTTATGAGCAGATTCGCACGCATGAGGCGGATATTGTGGTCGGCACGCACGCCGTGATTCAGGAAAAAGCCGTTTATGACAAGCTTGCACTGGTAATTACGGACGAACAGCACCGCTTCGGGGTCAATCAGCGGCGGGCGCTTTCTATGAAAGGGGACAATCCGCACGTACTGGTTATGAGTGCAACCCCGATTCCGAGAACACTGGCAATTATAGTATACGGTGACTTGGATATTTCTATTATTGATACACTACCGGCAGAACGTCTTCCAATAAAAAATTGTGTTGTGGGAACCAATTACCGGGAAAATGCGTATAAGTTTATAGCGGGTCAGGTCAAAGAAGGCAGACAGGCATATGTTATCTGTCCGATGGTGGAGGAAAGCGAAAATGTCGATGCCGAAAATGTCGTAGAATATGCCGAAAAGCTTAAAGCGGCACTGCCTCCGCAAATCCGTGTGGAATATCTGCACGGAAAGATGAAAGCAAATCAAAAAGAAGAAATTATGGCGCGCTTTGCGGCGCGGGAAACAGATGTACTGGTATCGACAACCGTTATCGAAGTCGGTGTCAACGTTCCGAATGCCACGGTAATGATGGTGGAAAATGCAGACCGTTTCGGGCTTGCACAGCTTCACCAGCTGAGGGGCCGTGTGGGGCGCGGAAAATATCAGTCGTATTGTATCTTTGTGTCCGGTTCGGACACAGCCAAGGCAAAGGACCGCTTAGGCATTTTAAATCAGACGAATGACGGATTTAAAATTGCAGAGGAGGATTTAAAACAGCGTGGACCGGGAGATTTTTTCGGCGTGCGCCAGAGCGGGGATTTGCGTTTTAAAATCGGTGATATTTTCTCAGATTCCAAAGTGTTAAAGGAAGCAGCAGATGCGGCAGGCGCTGTACTTGCAAAAGATGAACTGCTTTCGTCGGAAGAAAATGTTTATCTGAAGACAAAAGTGGAAGAATATACAAAGGAATGTCTGGAAAATATTAATTTATGATGTAAGTGTCACAAGTATAAGGAGTGCTATAAAATGCGGACAATGGAATTTACAATGAGCAGACCCGGACTGGTAGAACCGGGACAGGAAGTGGAAATTACCGAAGGGAAACTGCCAAGCAGCTTTTACTACACGATAGAACCGGCGGTTGCAATGTCGGGAAACTACTCGACACCGGAGCGTTTAAAATCCAGAAAAGGCATTGTAAAAGAAGTCGGCGAAACCAGCCGTGGATACTACGTACTGGCGGAATTTGACGAGTAAATGCGGCGCAGTGGAAGATTGTATCAGAAACTGCCGCACGCAGAATGCTGCGAAAAAGAAGGATAAGGATTAGAAGAGAAAATCAGGTGGACAGATGAAGGAAGAATTAATGCGCACAGAACTGCTGTTTGGCAGCGAGGGCATGGAAAAATTAAAAAATGCAAAGGTGGCACTGTTCGGAGTCGGCGGAGTCGGCGGCTACGTGGCAGAAGCACTTGCACGCAGCGGTGTCGGAAACATGGTGCTTACAGATAACGACTGTGTAAGTGTTTCCAATATCAACCGTCAGATTATCGCACTGCACAGTACGGTCGGCAGACCGAAAGTGGAAGTAATGAAGGAACGGCTTTTAGATATCAACCCGGAGATTAATCTGGAACTGCACCAGTCCTTTTATCTGCCGGAAAATCACGATGACTATGATTTTGCATCATATGATTATGTTATCGACTGTATTGATACAGTTGCTGCCAAGATTGATCTGGTGCTTGAAGCGCAGAAAGCAGGGACACCGATTATAGCGAGCATGGGAACCGGCAATAAACATCACCCGGAGCTGCTCGAGGTTTCGGATATTTTTAAGACTTCGGTCTGTCCGCTTGCAAAAGTCATGCGTTATGAATTAAAAAGGCGCGGCGTAAAGAAACTGAAAGTGATTTATTCGAAGGAGCAGCCGGTCAAGGTATCGGCGCCGCTTGAGAATAATGCTAGAAGATGTATTCCCGGCAGTACTGCATTTGTTCCGGCTTCGGCAGGACTGCTGATCGCTTCTGAAGTCGTCAAGGACATTATGATGTAAGAACCGGGCAAAAGTATCTTAATAATCACTGCATAAATAAAACACTTCTTCCATATACATGAAGTAAATATGGAAGGAGTGTTTTTGTTTTTATGGACAGTAATCAGGAATTTTCGTTATACAAGGATATGAAAGCCAGAACAAACGGAGAAATATACATCGGGGTGGTAGGACCGGTCAGAACCGGTAAATCAACTTTTATTAAAAGATTTATGGACTTGTGCGTACTGCCGCAGATGGAAAATGAACATGTACGTGCGCGGGCAAAGGACGAACTGCCGCAGAGCGCCGCGGGAACAACAATTATGACGACCGAGCCGAAGTTTATTCCGAGTGAGGCGGCACTCATTTATCCAATGGAAGATGTGGGCGTCAAGGTGCGTCTGATTGACTGTGTCGGTTTTATGGTGGAAGGCGCGTCCGGTCACGTTGAAAATGAAAAGGAGCGCATGGTAAAAACACCGTGGTCGCAGACGGAAATCCCGTTTACCAAGGCGGCGGAAATCGGTACGAAAAAGGTGATTGCGGAACATTCAACGATAGGTATTGTCGTAACCACAGACGGTTCATTTTCAGAGATTCCAAGACAAAATTACGTTCCGGCGGAGGAACGCACTATTCAGGAATTAAGTGCCATTAAAAAGCCGTTTCTGGTGCTGTTAAACAGTGCAAAGCCGTATTCTAAGGAAACCGGACAGCTTGCGGAAGAACTCACGCAGAAATACGGCGTAACCGTGCTGCCGGTCAACTGCGACCAGTTAAAAAAAGAAGATATCACTGCGATTCTTGAAAATGTACTGCTTGAATTTCCGGTGACGGAGCTGGATTTTTACACGCCGCAGTGGATGGAAATGCTGCCGGAGGACCACTGGCTGAAAGCGGAGCTGATTGCAAAGGCTGCGGAAGTGTTAGAACCAGTCGGAAAAATCCGCGATGTGAAGAAAAATTTTGTGCAGGTAACGGGAGAATCGCTAAGCGGCATTACCGTATCCGATATCCAGATGTCGGATGGCAGGGTGCGGCTGGAAGTGCAGATGAAGCCGCAGGTTTATTATGACATTTTAAGTGAATTGACAGGCACGGCAATCCACAATGAATATGAGCTGATTCACATGATCCGGGAGCTTTCTGCAAAGAAAAAAGAATTTGACAGTGTGGGAAATGCTTTATCAGAAGTGTCTGCAAGCGGCTTCGGGGTTGTAACACCGGTGCGGGAAGAAATTGTGTTAGATGAGCCGGAGGTGATTAAAAACGGCACAAAATACGGTGTAAAAATCAAAGCGCAGGTGCCGTCCGTCAATATGATCAAGACGAACATCAGTGTGGAAATTGCACCGATTGTCGGTACGAAAAACCAGGCAGATGACCTGATTGCATACATAAAAGAAAATGCCGGGGACAATGCGCAGGGAATCTGGGAAACAAATATTTTCGGAAAGACGATTGAACAGATTGTAGATGATGGCATTTATGAAAAAACACACAACATGACACCGGAAAGCATGGAAAAGATTTCTTCTACATTGGAAAAAGTCATGAATGAAAATTCGGGACTGGTCTGCCTGATTGTATAAATCAGGCTGTATGCAAAAATGCTTTATAATGTAAAAAAACTGTGGTATACTAATGAAAGAGTGTTGTATCACGGCATTATCTGATATGCCGTGGTATAACACTTCTGTATTGAAAAAACGAATTCAAGAAATATATGCTGCAATGCGGCGGAATGGAGAACAACATGAAAAAAGTAGAAGATTATGTACGCAGTATTCCGGATTTCCCGGAAAAGGGAATTATTTTCAGAGATATTACAAGCGTGATTCAGGATCCGGAAGGATTAAAGCTTGCAATTGACGGCATACAGAATTTATTAAAAGACGTAGATTTTGATGTGGTAGTCGGACCGGAATCCAGAGGTTTTATCTTTGGTGTGCCAATTGCTTACAATAATCATACGGGCTTTGTACCGGTCAGAAAAAAGGGAAAGCTTCCGTGCGAAACCATTTCAGAAGAATATGCCCTTGAATACGGTACGGCAACAATTGAAATACATAAGGATGCCATTCAGCCGGGTCAGAAGGTTGTTATTGTCGATGATTTAATTGCAACCGGCGGAACGACAGAAGCTGCCATTCATATGATTGAGCGTCTGGGCGGTGAGGTTGTAAAGGTTGTATTTCTTATGGAGCTGGAAGGCTTAAAGGGCAGAGAACGTCTAAAAGATTACGATGTGGATGCAGTGATTAAGTATCCGGGTAAATAAAGAACGGACTGTACGGCAGAAAGGAGAGAGCATATGGCAACACCACATAATCAGGCAGAAAAGGGACAGATTGCAAAGACGGTGCTGATGCCGGGAGATCCGTTGCGTGCAAAGTATATTGCAGAGAATTTTCTCACAGAGGTACAGCAGTTTAACGAAGTGCGCAATATGTATGGCTATACCGGAAAGTATCAAGGCAGGGAAGTTTCTGTCATGGGAAGCGGTATGGGAATGCCGTCCATGGGCATTTACAGCTATGAATTGTATACAAAATACGATGTAGAACGGATTATCCGTATCGGTTCTGCCGGGGCGCTCTCCGATGATATTGCATTGATGGATATTGTTGCGGCAATCGGTACCTGTACGGATTCTAATTATGCTTCCCAGTATGGGCTGCCGGGTACATTTGCACCGACAGCGGATTTTGGTCTGTTAAAGATTACAGACCGCATTGCACAAGAAAAAAATCTTTCCTTAAAGGTTGGAAATATTGTGTCTTCGGACATTTTTTATAATGAAGACAACAGTGTCAATGACCGTTGGAAGAAGATGAACGTACTGGCAGTGGACATGGAGGCAGCGGCACTGTATATGAATGCGGCAAGATGCGGTAAAAAAGCACTCTGCCTGCTGACAATCAGTGACCATTTGTACCGTCATGAAAGCCTGACGGCAATGCAGCGGCAGAATTCATTTCAGGAGATGATGACACTGGCGCTGGATACGGCAGCAGCATGTGAAGCATAAAACGAAAAGCGGAGGAAAGAAAGACAGAGTATGACATTTTTAAACAGTGCGCCGTTCTGGCTGATTGTATGTTTTCTCGTGATTGCGGTTTATGTTTCCGCGGACGGTAAAAGAAAACACCGGGCAAAGGTTTTAAAGCAGCTTAAAAGCAGCTTTGGGAAACCGTCTGGGCGCAGATACGGGGAAGATGAATATGAGCGCCTGACACATTATTACAGAGAGTGTGCAGAGCAGTCCGGGGAAGGCATTGACGATATTACATGGAATGACCTGAATATGGACGACATTTTTAAGCAGATGAATATTGCCAATTCTTCGGCAGGACAAGAGTATCTGTACAGGCTTTTGCGGACACCGGCGGAAAGTCCGGACAGGCTTCGTGAAATTGACAGTCTGGCAGAGTATTTTGCAGCACATGAGAAAGAGCGGATTGCATTACAGCAGGAATTTGTAAAGCTTGGCTTTGTGAAATATTTATCACTTAGCGACTATATCGGCCTGATGGTTGGCATGGAACCCGGTGGCAACAGTGTGCATATTGCGGCGCTCATTGCGTTGGCGGCAGCTTTTGTGGTCTGCTTTGCGGTAAATCCGGTTATCGGAATCGGACTGATTGTGGCGGCGGTTACATTTTCGATTCTGACATATTATAAAATGAAGGCAAAGGTTGAACATTACTTTGTCTGCATTGCGCAGATTGTACGCATGACAGCGGCGGCACAGGCGATTGCACAGCAAAAAAACGCAGGGCTGGAAGAATATAACAAAAAGCTGGAGGAACTCTGCAAAAAATTCCAGTCGGTCACAAAAAATGCGTGGCTGCTGGAATCCGGTAATGTCAACGGCTCGCTGTCTGAAATGGCAATGGAGTATATGCGTATGCTTACCCATGTGGATTTAATGAAATTTAACAGCATGGTACGCCATATCGGAAACTGTCAGGCAGAGGTCTATGAACTGTTTGATACGTTAGGACTGCTGGAAGCCTGCATTTCGGTGGCATCATACAGACAGATGCTTCCGTACTGGTCGAAGCCGCAGCTTTTAACCGGCAGCAGAAGAAAGCTTGTGATTGAGGAAGGGTATCACCCATTAATTGAAAAGCCGGTTGCCAATTCCATGCATACAGAAAAAAATGTACTGCTGACAGGCTCCAACGCTTCCGGTAAATCCACATTTTTACGGACGATAGCCGTCAATGCGGTGCTGTCACAGACCATTTTTACGAGTGTGTCAAAAAATTATCAGGCACCGTATTTCAGAATCTATTCTTCAATGTCTTTAAAGGACGATTTAGGCGGCAAAAACAGCTACTATATTGTGGAGATTAAAGCACTTAAAAGGATTCTTACCGCCGCAGAGCAGACGGGCTGCCCGGTGCTTTGCTTTGTCGATGAGGTGCTGCGCGGAACCAATACGGTAGAGCGTATCGCGGCATCTTCTGAGATTTTAAAATATTTAAAGGATAAGAATGTATTGTGTTTTGCGGCAACGCATGATATTGAACTGACCGCGATTTTAAGCGGCTGTTATGATAATTATCATTTTCAGGAAGAAGTCACGGACAGCGATGTTTCCTTTAATTTTAAGCTGTTTAAAGGACCGGCGACGACAAGAAACGCGATTAAGCTGCTTAAAATGATAGGTTATGATGCATCTATTATCAAAGGTGCAGAGTGTCAGGCAGGTTATTTTATAGAAAATGGTGTCTGGAAAATTTAAGTACCGTTATTTGTTTGCATCAAATGGGTTGAGAATACAATAAAAATATGATAAAATATAATATCAGTTTGGATAGGGAGGTACAGGTATGACAGGATTAGCAGGTGAAGTTATTTACGAAGCAGTGAAGTTTATTATTATGCTGTTATTGCTGGCAGGCGGTGTAGTTATCGGAGGAAAGCTCCGTACACGTTCAGACGCAAAAAAAGAGGCAAAAAACAAGGAAATCTAGGAGGATAAAGAAGTGCAGTACAGAGGTGTTAACGAGTTAAGAAGAATGTTTCTTGACTTTTTCGAGAGCAAGGGTCATTTAAAGATGAAAAGCTTTTCACTTGTTCCACACAATGACAACAGTTTATTGATTATTAATTCCGGTATGGCGCCGTTAAAGCCATATTTCACAGGACAGGAGATTCCACCGAGAAGAAGGGTGACAACCTGTCAGAAGTGTATCAGAACCGGAGATATCGAAAACGTAGGAAAGACAGCAAGACATGGTACATTCTTTGAAATGCTCGGTAACTTTTCTTTTGGTGATTATTTTAAGAGAGAGGCAATTCACTGGTCATGGGAATTTTTAACAGAAGTTGTAGGACTGGATAAGGATAGACTGTATCCGTCTATTTATTTAGATGACGATGAAGCCTTTGATATCTGGAATAAAGAAATCGGTATTGCACCGGAACGTATTTTCCGTTTTGGCAAGGAAGACAATTTCTGGGAACACGGCGCAGGACCTTGCGGACCATGTTCGGAAATTTATTATGACCGCGGAGAAAAGTACGGTTGCGGCAAGCCGGGCTGTACGGTAGGCTGTGACTGCGACCGTTACATGGAAGTATGGAATAACGTATTTTCACAGTTTAACAATGACGGCAAGGGCAATTATTCAGAACTGGAACAGAAAAATATCGATACCGGTATGGGTCTTGAAAGACTTGCGGTTGTTGTTCAGGATGTTGATTCTATTTTCGATGTGGACACTTTACAGGCACTGCGCAACAAGGTCTGTGAAATGGCCGGTGTGAAGTATCACGAAGATGAAAAGCAGGACGTATCAATCCGTGTTATCACAGACCATATCCGTTCAGTTACATTTATGGTAAGCGACGGAATTATGCCGTCTAACGAAGGCAGAGGTTATGTGCTTAGAAGACTGTTAAGACGTGCCGCAAGACACGGAAGACTGCTTGGCATTGAAGGCAAGTTCTTATCAAAGCTTTGTGAAACGGTTATTGAAGGTTCTAAGGACGGATATCCTGAATTGGATGAAAAGAGAGATTTCATTATTAAAGTTATCGCAGAAGAAGAAGATAAGTTTAATAAGACCATTGACCAGGGCTTAAGCATTCTTGCTGATATGGAACAGGAACTTGAAAAGAGCGGTAAAAAGGTACTCGGCGGCGCAGATGCATTTAAGCTGTATGACACATACGGTTTCCCAATGGATTTAACAAAGGAAATCCTTGAAGAAAAGAATATTACAATTGATGAAGAAGGCTTTACGGTAGCGATGAATGAACAGCGGGAAAAGGCACGTAAGGCAAGAAAGACCACAAATTACATGGGTGCGGATGCAACCGTTTATGATGAAATCGACCCGGCAGTTACAAGTAAGTTTACAGGTTATGATAAGCTGGTGAATGAATCGGAGATTACCGTACTGACAACGGAATCAGAGATTACAGAAGCACTTTCAGAAGGCGATAAAGGAACCGTTATCGTAGATGAATCCGTGTTTTATGCAACCATGGGTGGTCAGGAAGGTGACTGCGGTGTGATTACAGGACCGGAAGGTGAATTTACCGTAGAAACAACCATTAAGTTAAAGGGCGGCAAGATTGGACATGTCGGTGTGATGACAAAGGGCATGTTAAAGAAAGGCGATAAAGTAACACTTTCTGTAAATGCCGCAAAGAGAGCCGATTCATGCAAGAATCACAGTGCAACACATCTGCTTCAGGGAGCATTAAAGGAGGTACTCGGAAGCCACGTACAGCAGTCCGGTTCTTATGTAGACCCTGACAGATTAAGATTTGACTTTGCACATTTCCAGAGCATGACAGCCGAGGAACTTGAAAAGGTTGAAAAGATTGTCAATGAAAAGATTGCAGAAGCCATTCCTGTTGTGACACAGGTCATGACGATTGATGAAGCCAAAAAGACAGGCGCAACCGCACTGTTTGGTGAAAAGTACGGCGAAACGGTACGTGTTGTCTGCATGGGCGAATTTTCAAAAGAGTTCTGCGGTGGTACACATGTAGCCAATACATCAAACATCGGACTGTTTAAGATTATTTCAGAATCCGGTGTTGCTGCAGGTACAAGAAGAATCGAAGCACTCACAGGCAACGGTGTATTAAAGTATTACGCACAGCTTGAAGAAACCTTAAAAGAAGCCGCAAAAGCAGCTAAGGCAGAACCGGTACAGCTTGTTAAGAAGATTCATTCCATGAATGATGAAATCAAGACATTAATGAGCGAGAACGAAAAGTTAAAGGCAGAGCTTGCAAACAACGCTTTAGGGGATGTAACAAAAGACATTACCGAAGTAAAGGGCGTGAAGTTCCTTGCAACAAAGGTTGACAATGTTGATATGAATGAACTCAGAAATCTTGGTGATAAATTAAAGTCACAGATTGGTTCAGGCGTTGTACTGATTGTCAGTGCACAGGGCGCAGATAAGGTCAATATGATTGCCATGGCAACCGATGATGTAATCGGAAAGGGCGCTCATGCCGGTAATCTGATTAAAGCGGTTGCTTCCTGCGTAGGCGGTGGCGGCGGCGGCCGTCCGAATATGGCACAGGCAGGTGGTAAGAATCCGGCGGGCATTGACGAACTGCTTGCAAAGGCGCCGCAGGTTCTGGAACAGCAGTTATAAAAATATCTGCAAAAATTTACCGTAAAAGGTTGACGAATAGAAAATCTATGGTATAATATTTTTTGTGCAATTAATTAATACCCTATTTATGTATTGTTGTGCACAATTTGCAACAGAAGGGTGGTTAGGAAAAGATATGTCAAATGTCATCGTTAAAGAAAACGAGTCTTTAGATAGCGCATTACGCAGATTCAAGAGAAACTGTGCAAAGGCTGGCATTCAGCAGGAAATTCGTAAAAGAGAACATTACGAAAAGCCAAGCGTTAGACGTAAGAAGAAGTCTGAAGCTGCTAGAAAACGTAAGTTCAACTAATTAGAGTTTAATTAATTTATCAGCCGGTGTGGGAGCAATCCTGCACCGGCTTTTTCGTGGTGCGCCTAGTGATGCACATTTCGTTTAAATAAAAGGCATAAAGTTTTGGTTGTAACATACAATATATAAATGGATTGAAAGGTGTCTTTAGCGGACGTATGCGCAGAAAAGAAACTATTGTGGAGGCATTGGACGTAACCAAAGATGCGGCACTCGGTATGCCGGTGGTTACGGCAGTCGGCAATTGTGAAGTTTATGTGGAAAATTTCAAATCCATTGCAGAATATGACTGTAATACCGTAAAACTTTTAACAAAAAAAGGATTTTTATCCATTAAAGGGGAACGGCTGGAAATTCTTTATTATGATGAAGAAGAAATCGCCGTCAGGGGCAGGATTATCAGCATTGAAGTATAAAAGAGGGGCATGCCGGTGATATGTGGAAACAGCAAAAAATAATGTCTGCATACATAACAGTGACAGTAATGACAGATTCCATAGAGCGGTTTTTAAATATGTGCCGTCATAAAAATATCGGTTTTTGGAAAATTTCGGAAACGGAGCAGGGATTTACCGCGAATATTACGAGAGAGGATTTTTTTCAGCTAAAGGACATCTGCCGGAAGACAAAGACAACGGTGCGGATTAGCAAACGGCACGGAATCCGTTTTTTACTGTTCCGGTACCGTAGGCATTCTTCTTTTTTTATCGGCATTGCCGCGGCATGTATTATTTTATACAGCTGCAGCCTGTATGTCTGGAATATTTCATTTACGGGTAATTACAGATATACCCACAGCAGTCTTTGCAAATATCTTGCGGGACAGGGTGTTTATTCAGGGATGCAGATACGGTCAGTGGATTGTGACAGTATTGAAACGGCACTTAGAAATGATTATCCCGATATTACGTGGGTATCGGCTGAAATCAGCGGCACACGGCTGATCGTCCATATTAAGGAAAATGACGGAATCAAAGAAGATATACAGACAGACAGCACACCAAGAGATATCGTGGCAACCTGTTCCGGTGTGGTGACATCGATGATTACACGGGCAGGAACACCCAAGGTCAAACCGGGAGATGAAGTTGAAAAAGGGCAGATTCTGGTGTCAGGTATTGTTAATGTATACAATGATGCCAAAGAAGTTGTGAATCAGCGGCCGGTAAGTGCCGATGCGGATATTTTTGTACGTGTGGACATTCCTTATGAGGAACATCTGCCGTATCTGTATGAATATAAGGAATACACCGGCAGAAAAAAGACAAGGTGGCTGTTTGGCATTGCAGACAGGGAGATTGAAGCAGGTGTTTCATGGTCTTCGCTGAAGCAGGCGGACATTGTGACGGACAGCAGAGTATTAAAGCTTACGGACAGTTTTTATCTGCCGCTTCGTACCGGCAGAAAGCAGTACCTGGAATATGATATAAAAGAAAGCCGCTATACGCAGGAGGAAGCCGAAGATGTACTAAATCAGAAATTGAAAATATATTTACTTGATTTGATTGAAAATAAAGTGCAAATCCTGCATAATGGTGTTACAATAAATGACAGCGGGACAGACTATGTAATGGCAGGCACGATTACGGCGGATATGCCGGCAGTCGGTTATGCGGTGGTTACAATGCCTGAAATTGAAGGAAATGAGGAAACGAAAGCAGTACAATGAGTGTGAAAGAATCGTTGATTGAATTACCGGCACAGTACAGCAGTGCCGTATTTGGACAGTTAGATGAATATGCTAAAAAGATTGAAAGAACATTAAAAGTAACAATTATTGCACGGGATTCCGATGTAAAGGTAATCGGTGCAGAAGGTGCCGTAAAAAAGGCGGCAGGTGTGTTAAACAATCTGATAGAACTGGCTAGAAGGGGCAATCAGATTACAGAGCAGAATGTGGATTATGCACTGTCTTTGGCTTTTGAAGAAAAAGAAGATGCCATTTTGGAAATTGATACGGACATTATCTGCCGGACGATTACAGGTAAGCCGATTAAGCCGAAAACCCTCGGACAAAAGACATATGTTGATGAAATCCGTGATAAAATGATTGTATTCGGCTTAGGACCTGCGGGAACGGGAAAGACCTATCTTGCAATGGCGATGGCAATTACAGCATTTAAAAATAATGAAGTCGGACGGATTATTCTGACCCGTCCGGCAATTGAAGCAGGAGAAAAGCTGGGCTTTCTTCCGGGCGATTTACAGAGCAAGGTAGACCCGTATCTGCGGCCGTTATACGATGCGCTGTATCAGATTATGGGTGCGGAGAGTTTTACCGCTAATATGGAAAAAGGACTGATTGAAGTTGCGCCGCTTGCTTATATGAGAGGACGTACCTTGGACAATGCCTATATCATTCTTGATGAAGCACAGAATACAACACCGGCGCAGATGAAAATGTTCCTGACACGTATCGGATTTGGTTCAAAGGTCGTGATTACCGGCGATTTAACACAGAAGGATTTGCCAAAGGATACAACATCGGGACTTGATGTGGCAATGAAGGTTTTGTCAAAAGTTGATGAAATCGGCATGGTCAAGCTGACCAGCCAGGACGTTGTTCGTCATCCGCTTGTACAAAAGATTGTCAAAGCGTATGAGGAGTATGAAAGCCGTATGGCAAAAAAACAGACCCGCAGCAAGCAGGCACGCACACGGAATGGAGAGAAAAATGACAATAAACATTGAATATGAAACCGAAAAAAAACTGGATTTAGACTATGAAACTATTATCAGACAGGTTGTTGAAAAGGCGATGGATTATGAAAAGTGTCCATATGAAGCGGAAGTGAATGTAACACTCACGGACAATGCTGCAATTCATGAAATCAACCGCGAATACCGCGAAATCGACCGCGCAACGGATGTGTTATCATTTCCGATGATTGAATATGAAACGCCGGCGGATTTTGATGCGCTGGAAGATGTTATGGATCAGTTTCCGGAGGATTATTTTAACCCGGATACGGGAGAACTGATGCTGGGTGACATTGTCATTTCAGTAGAAAAAGTTGAAGAACAGGCAGAAAAATACGGTCATTCCAAGGAACGCGAACTGGCATTCTTAACAGCACACAGCATGATGCATCTGTTCGGCTATGACCATATGGAAGAAGACGAAGCAAAGGTTATGGAAGCCAAACAGCGTGAAGTGCTGGAACTTTTAGGTATTACAAGATAATTTACAGTAATTTACGGAAACTGTCCGGTTATGGACGGAAGCAGGCAGTTTAAAATGATATTAAAAGCCGTCCGGGAAATGAGGATTTATGAAAAAGAAAAAAAGTATTATTATTGTGGTTGTCTGTGTGCTTGCAGCAGCAGGAATTGCGGCGGGTATTTATGGGATGACACGTAAAAAAGGCAGTCCGGAAGCGGTAAATGACAGTACGGCTCAGACTGTTCAGGAACAGACCACACAGGAAGTGAAAAATCCACATGCGGGACAGGCGCAGAGTGTGATCAGCGGAAAGTGGGAAAGCAGCGAACTGGCACAGCAGAAGGCTGTGGCAGTGATGTACAGTAATATCAAGCAGGCGATGCCGCAGTCGAATATCAGCAAAGCAGATATTGTGTTTGAGTCACTTGTGGAAGGCGGCATTACAAGATTGTGCTGTTTTTTTGAAAATCAGACGGAGCTGGAAAAGATCGGACCTGTCAGAAGCTGCCGTACCTATTATCTGTTATTTGCAAAAGAATTTGAAGCCAACTATGTACATTTCGGCTATTCGGAATATGCGGCGGATTATCTGGCACAGCCGTCCTTTTACGCATTAGACGGCATGGCATACTGTTCTTTTTACAGAACCGCTGACCGTGTAGCACCGCACAATGCTTATACTTCATGGAATGGTATTATGGACAGTGTGGCAAAGAAAGGGTATGATACAGTTTATCCGCAGAATTTTGTAAAACCGTTTAGTTTTAATGAAGAGGATGACAAACAGATACAGATTGCAGGCGGTGAAACGTGTAATACCTTTTATCCGGGGTATCCGTACAATAAGCCGTGGTTTGAATATGATGAAAGCACCGGGGAATATTTAAGGTTCCAGTTTGATGATGCACAGATTGATGCGGAAACCGGAGAGCAGCTTTCTTATAAAAACATTCTTGTCAAATATGTTGAACCGGACTATTATGAAAACGGAACACCGAATTATAAGGTGGACGGAACAGGCGCGGGACTGTTTATTACCAACGGAAAAGCCGTGCAGGTGACGTGGAAAAAGGATTCCGAAACCAGCGGCCCGACAAAATATTATTATGAAGACGGAACAGAAATTGTGTTAAATCAGGGAAAGACCTATATCTGTCAGGTTGAAACGACACAGAATATTACGGTTGAGTAAGGCTGGATAACTGAATACAATGCGGTTTGTGAGCTTGAAAAAAGACAGGAGAGAAAAATGGATTGCAGTAGTGATGAAATGAATCAGAAGCTGGTAGAAGAAGCATATGCGGCAATGAAGCATGCGTATGCGCCATATTCCCACTTCCGCGTGGGTGCGGCACTGCTCACCAAAGAAGGAAAAATTTTTACGGGCTGTAATATTGAAAATGCTTCGTACGGTGCAACCAACTGTGCGGAGCGTACGGCAGTTTTTAAAGCGGTATCGGAAGGGTATACGCAGATTGAGCGGATTGCCATCGTATCATCGTCCCATCAGAAAACGCCGCCATGCGGCATCTGCAGACAGGTACTGGCAGAGTTTATGACGGAAAATGCACAGATTCTGCTGGCAGATAAAGACGGCATTGAAAGTTATACGATAAAAGATTTGCTGCCGGAGAGCTTTAAGCTCTAAATGAATTCCAATCCGGGCAGAATGTTCTATCTGGAAAGCAGAAAACCATTGCTTTTTAAAGCAGCGGCAACATCATCTAAAATTTCATCAGAATAAGCCAGTACGGTGTGGTAATGTACACCAGAGGTAATATCGCAGAGCGGCACAGCGTTACCGCTCTGCATTTTTTCTTTAAATTTTACAATATCATTTCTGGAATAAATCTCAAGCGGCGCGGAAATTTTACCGTATACAGGGTGTTCGATGATAATATCCTGTATTTTGCCGCCTGCATCAATAATGGTCTGCATTTCACGTTCAAAATCCTCCGTGGCATGGCAGACCTTAAAAACACGAGTTGAAGAAACCGGTGCGGAAAGCAGATACCCCTTGTTCGTTGAAAGAATATCAACATTTGCCGCTCTTAACAGGGCAATGTCATTGACAATGACCTGACGGCTTACGTGCAGTAAGCGTGAAAGCCGTGTGCCGGAGAGCGGTGATTCTGTATTTTTAAGAAGTTCAACAAGTTTTCCTCTGCGTTCTTCGCCGTTCATAATAATCCCCATTCCGCAGACATTTCTCTGCAATTTTTCACCCGACGTCAGGTTTTCTGCCCTCGCTAAAAAACAGAGAACCATAGTTATTTGACTTCGTCAGAATTTTATTTTATTTCCTCGGACAAAGATTTGCAATACTTTATTTAGAAAATGTGTGCAGAAATGATTCTTATTAATAAGCACAGATAACGCCGCAGCCGTTTTTTTATGCCGGAATTGCCGGCAGGATGAGGTGTAAAATCATCGGAGCTTTCATGAATTATGACGGAACGTCCGATAATATCAGTAATGGGAAAATAAAAAAGGCTTTTTAATTTGAAACTTTTCAGGTTTTACAATCGTATTATGAGTGACGGGAGGTATAAGATACACGGGTGTCTGAAGAGAGAATGGGAGAAACAAAAGAAAGACTGGAGCAGATATTCCGGGATTATTATCAGCTGATATACAGAGTAGCATTTTCACAGGTGAAAAACCATGCAGATGCAGAGGACATTACACAGGAAGTATTTTTAAAGATTATCCGGCATGATATGCGTTATCAGAGCATGGAGCATGAGCGGGCATGGATTGTGCGTGTGACAATCAATCTGTGCAGGGATTTGTTAAAAAGTAAATGGCACAAAACGAGTGTCAGCATGGAAGAGGTCAGCGAAGCGCAGAGAGGAAGCTGTGAGAATTTTACGGAAATACAGGATGATATGATGTGGGCGGTATTACAGCTGCCGGAAAAATACAGAAACTGCCTGTATTTGTTTTATTATGAAGATTATTCGATTAAAGAAATTGCACAGAGTCTGGAAATGCCCGAAAATACGGTGAAGACCAATTTAAAACGCGGCAGGCAGGCGCTGAAAGAATTTTTGGAAAAGTAGACAGGATTTGACAGAAATTTTAGAACGGAGGAACAAATGGAAGTCAGTAGGATTGGCAGCCGGTTTTATGAAAATGCGGCACAAAGTGGAAAGAAAGTAAAAGGAAAGCAGCAGGATGGCTTTGCTTATGAATTGCAGAAAAGTTATGATGAAAAATACCGCAGTGAAGACACGGATGAAACGGGTATGACAGCCGCAGACGGAGCGCAGGCATCAGGAATTGCAGAGTTTGGCAGCATGGGTGGACTGCGGGCAAAGGAAGTGGTGGCAGAAGGCGTTTTATCCAAAGCGGTGTCAGCCTGTGAAGTGAAAAATCTTACGGCAGAAGATGCGGATTATGTTGAAAAACATCTGGCAGAAGGGTATGTGTTAAAGGCAAAGCAGTCGGATGATGGCAAAGAAGTATATGTCGAACAGAAGTTTGATGATGGGACAGTAAAGGCATATTCTGTTGATTTGGATAAAATTGACGAAGAAACCGGCAATCTCATAGAACAGGCGGCAAAAGCCTGCGTACAAAAGAATGGCAAAGAGCAGCAGACAGACAAAGACTGGCATGAGGCGCTTGAAGAATTTGCAGCATACGTAAAGAACAGAATCAAAAACGGTCCGCCTAAATTTGCAACAGGGGCAACGCAGATGAGCGTGGAGGAATGGGACAAGCTTGTAAAAAATTTAGACGATACGATTGATGATGTGAAAAAAGAACAGGAACAGGAGCTTAAGAAGCGGCTTGAAAAAGAAGAACAAAAGGAACTGGATAACGAGCAGAAAGAACATGAGGAGGATATAAAAAAATGGGAATTGGAATCAATATAGCAGGAACGGGAATCGGACTGACACAGACGATTATGAACCGGAAAAACAAGCAGGCAGGACAGTATGATGATGTGAGTGGACGAGTAACTCACTGCACTCTGCACTGGTTTGACGATACGCAGGGAAATGAGGCTGTGATGTCCACATCACTGGCAGGCGGCGGAAGCCTGACAGTTTACAAACCGGCGGATTTTAATCCAAAAGACCCGAAATATCTTGTGAAAACGTGGGATAGTGATGGCAATGTAACAGAGGAAGAAGTTTCATTAAACAAGGTAGACCCGTCCAATGCCACGTATGTTCAAATGGCGGCATATTCAGCTTATGCGGCAAAACAAAAGCTTGTACAGAATGCAGACGGACTGTTTTTGGCTGCAACGGAAAAGCTTTGTTTCGGCATGGATAATCTTCATGATAAAATGGATTTTACACAGATTGTAAAGAGTACGGCACAGGAACAGATGGAGGCAAAGAACTGGCATGGTTATATGCAGATGAATTCGCTGGCGGATTTCTTGGAAAAAACACACGACAAAGTGAAAAATCAGCCGGACAGCCAGACAGAAGATGTTACAACGACAGAGCGTACAAAGGAAACAGCCGTACATACGCCGTTTGATAAATTTGACGGAAAAAAGCATGCGCCGTATTATGAGCTGGCAGATGAAAGCGGTATTATCGAATATAAAGGCACGGTTTTTATCTGTGATGATGAACACGGCGCGTTATGTCTCGGCGATATGAGTGATGAAAGCAATGTCCTTAGTATTCCGCTTGCGGGGGGCGGCACGTTAAAGGTCAACCGCGATAACAAAGCGGAGCTGGCAAGAGCCATCGGGATGTTTAAGCCGGAAGATGTCCGCAGAATCATGGCTGCCCTTGCACAGGACAATAAAGTACAGGAAATGGAAAATGAAATCGAGGATGAAAAAAACAGCATCGGAACGGGACAGGAGAACCTGAGAAAGCAGGAGTAAAAGAGTGTTGTCTTTAAGACTTGGATATGTTAAAATCAAAAAGTAATACGGTATATTTGTATTAAGGCATTGATTGATGATTGCAAAATCAAAAGGGGACGACATATGAAGGATACTGCAAGAACGGTATTGACAGAAGCCGGGATTAATGTAGATACGGCGTTAAAACGTTTTTTGGACGATGAAGAAATGTATTTTGAATTTTTAAATTCATTTGTAGAAGATACATTGATGAGCCGGTTAAAACAGGCGGTGCAAAACGGCAGTGTAGATGATGCATTTGAGGCGGCACACGCGCTGAAAGGCTTATGCGCCAATTTAAGCATTGATTCCATGAGCAAAATGATTGTTCCCATGGTGGAGATTTTAAGAGGCAGAAGCATGGAGGGCATACCGGAAGATTTTAAGGGACTGTCACAGACCTATGAAAACGTCTGCGCGGCAATCACAAAAGTATGTACAGTGCAGTAATACGGCAGAATATAATGAATTGCAAAAATAAACAGACAATAAAGGGAAGACTGGTCAAAGACCGCCTTCCCTTGTATTTGTGTAAAGATAATGGAGATGAATGAATGAAAGTAATGTTTGTTTCACTCGGCTGTGATAAAAATCTGGTTGACACGGAAAATATGCTTGGAATCTTAAATGACAGAGGATTTACCTTTACAGATGATGAAATGGAAGCGGAAGTCATTGCGGTCAATACCTGTTGTTTTATCCACGATGCAAAGCAGGAAAGTATTAACACGATTCTGGAAATGGCAGAACACAAAAAAGACGGCAAGTGTAAAATTCTGATTGTTACAGGCTGTCTTGCACACCGCTATCAGGACGAAATCACAAAAGAAATCCCGGAAGTCGATGCATTTATCGGAACATCTTCCTATGATAAAATTGCAGATGTTATTGAAGCCGTTTTAGACGGAAGAACGTATAATTCGATTGAAGATACTGACAGACTGCCGCTTGTACGCTCTAAGAGAGTGGTGACGACCGGCGGGTATTATGAATATTTAAAGATTGCGGAAGGGTGCGACAAGCACTGTACCTACTGCATTATTCCAAAAATCCGCGGAAATTACAGAAGCTACCCAATGGATTATCTGGTGGAGCAGGCAGAAGCCCTTGTGGCAAACGGCGCAAAGGAACTGATTCTGGTAGCACAGGAAACGACCGTTTACGGTACGGATATATATGGAAAAAAGGCACTGCCGGAGCTGCTTCATAAGCTGGGACAGATTGAAGATTTAAAATGGATACGCATTTTATACTGCTATCCGGAAGAAATCAATGACGAACTGATTCAGGCAATTAAAAATGAGCCGAAGGTCTGTCACTATCTGGATATGCCGATTCAGCATGCCAGCGATGCCATTTTAAAGCGCATGGGCAGAAGAACAAGCAGACAGGAATTAATTGACATTATCACAAAGCTTCGTAAGGAAATTCCGGATATTGCCCTTCGTACAACGTTGATTACGGGCTTTCCGGGAGAAACGAAGCAAGACCATGAGCAGATGATGGAATTTGTGGACAGCATGGAATTTGACCGTCTGGGCGTCTTTACATATTCACCGGAAGAAGGCACACCGGCAGCAGAAATGGATAATCAGATTGATGAAGAAGTCAAAGAACAGTGGCGCGATGAAGTCATGGAGTTACAGCAGGAGGTTTCACTGGATAAATCAGCGGATATGGTCGGAAAGACGATTGAAGTCATGATTGAAGGAAAAATTTCCGATGATGAAGCGTATGTCGGACGTTCTTATAAGGATGCGCCGAATGTTGACGGGTTTGTTTTTGTCAACACCACGGTAAATTTGATGTCCGGTGCGATTGTCCGCGTTGAAATTACAGGTGCAATGGAGTATGATTTGATAGGAAGCCTTGTTGAGGACTAGAAATGCGGCATTAAAATGCCTGCGGAATGGAGTATGGTATGAAAATGAATTTACCGAATAAACTGACGATTTTAAGAACGGTGATGATTCCGTTTTTTATTCTGTTTTTGTATACAGACTGGTTTCACGGTTATGATAAAATTATTGCGGCAGTGATTTTTATTGCGGCAAGTCTTACGGATATGCTGGACGGAAAGATTGCAAGAAAGTACAATCTTGTAACGAATTTCGGAAAGTTTATGGATCCGCTGGCAGATAAGCTGCTGGTGTGTTCGGCGCTCATTGCGCTGGTGGATTTGAATAAAATCGCCGCGTGGGTTGTTATTATCATCATCGCAAGAGAATTTATTATCAGCGGATTCCGTCTGGTGGCATCGGATAACGGGGTCGTGATTGCCGCAAGCTACTGGGGCAAATTTAAGACAACATTCCAGATGCTTATGATTATTTATCTTGTGGTCGATTTGCAGTTTGCTTATGCAAATGTTGTCGGCATGGTGCTGGTTTATGTGGCACTGGCGCTGACGGTGATTTCACTGGTAGACTATATTGCAAAGAATTATAAGGTATTTTTAGAAGGGTCGTCAAAATAATGGAACAGTCAGAAACAGCAGAAAAGCTGGTAAAACTTTTAAAAAAGAAAAACTTGACGGTGACAACGGCGGAGTCCTGTACCGGCGGCATGATTGCATCGGCAATCGTCAGTGTTGCCGGTGCCTCTGCCTGTTTTAAAGAAGGCTATATTACTTATTCCAACGAAGCCAAAAAGAAGCTTCTGGGAGTCCGTGAGGATACCTTGAAGCAGTATACGGTTGTCAGCGCACAGGTAGCGCAGGAAATGGCGGCAGGAGCTGCGGCAGCGGCACAGAGCAGTCTGGCAGTTTCGGTTACGGGAGTTGCGGGACCCGACCCGGATGAAGGCAATCCGGTGGGGCTGGTTTATATCGGCATTGCATTTGAAGGAAGTGTATATGCGGCACGTTTTCAATTTACGGGCAGCCGTGAAGAAATCCGAAGACAGGCAGCCTGCGAGGCACTGGCACTGGCACTTGGGGTCGTTTCAGAATAAATGTACAGGAATCTGTAATATAGTTTCAAAATAAAAATAAAATAAAAACTTTACATACTGGGATAGATTGTGATAAAATGTGATTATGCAAATATTCCAGTATTTTTTATGCAATACACGAATATTTGTTCGTTTTTTGCTTGACAGCCTGAGTGAAATAGTGTATATTAATCACAACGAACAGATGTTCAATTACGGCAGGACAGGAAATTATCAGAAGGAAGGAAGAATGCAAACAACCTGTTCCGTAGAGTTTGCGCTGTAGAAGTTCTACAGCAGGTATGAATTTATGGCAAGTGATGAGAAGTTAAAAGCGCTGGATGCAGCGATATCTAATATTGAGAAGCAGTTTGGTAAAGGTTCTATTATGAAGCTGGGCGAATCGAATGTGAATCTGAATGTAGAATCCATTCCGACAGGTTCTTTAAGCCTTGATATTGCTTTGGGACTGGGGGGCGTTCCGAGAGGCAGAGTTGTTGAGATTTACGGACCGGAATCAAGTGGTAAGACAACGGTAGCATTACATATGGTAGCCGAAGTTCAGAAGCGCGGCGGTATTGCGGGCTTTATTGATGCTGAACACGCTCTGGACCCGGTTTATGCAAAGAATATCGGTGTCGACATTGACAATTTATATATTTCACAGCCGGATAGCGGTGAGCAGGCACTTGAGATTACCGAAACGATGGTGCGTTCCGGTGCGGTAGATATTATTATCGTGGACTCCGTTGCGGCACTCGTTCCGAAAGCGGAAATTGACGGCGATATGGGAGATTCCCATGTCGGTCTTCAGGCGCGTCTGATGTCACAGGCATTAAGAAAGCTGACACCGGTTGTCAGCAAGAATAACTGCGTGGTTATCTTTATCAATCAGCTGCGTGAAAAAGTAGGTGTTATGTTCGGTAATCCGGAAACAACAACCGGCGGTCGTGCGTTAAAGTTCTACGCTTCTGTCAGAATGGATGTCAGAAGAATTGAAACTTTAAAGCAGGGTGGTGAAGTGATTGGTAACCGTACAAGAGTCAAGGTTGTAAAGAATAAGGTTGCACCGCCGTTTAAGGAAGCAGAATTTGATATTATGTTCGGCAAGGGTATTTCCGCTGTCGGGGATATTCTCGATCTGGCAGCGAATGTCGGCATTGTACAAAAGAGCGGTGCGTGGTTTGCTTACAATGAGAATAAGATCGGACAGGGACGTGAGAACGCAAAGCAGTTCCTGACAGAACATCCGGATATGCTGGCAGAGATTGACGAAAAGGTACGTGCCCACTACGGCATCGGTGAAGAAAAAGAAGACAGTGAAGCCGAACCCGTAGATAAGAAGGAAAAAGCTGCAAAGACAGCAAAGCAGTCAGAACCGGAAGTCTAAATACAGGATAGGTTATGGAACAGATTGTAACAAAGATAGAAGAGCTTTCGGGAAGGCGCAGGCTGGTCTATATCAATGGGGAACAGGCATTTGCGCTTTACAGTACGGAAGTACGCAGGTACGGCATTGCAGAGGGAAAAGCGCTTGCGCAGGAAGACCTTGAACAGCTCCGCACAGAGCTTCTGGATAAAAGGGCTGTCAAGCGTGCAATGTATCTGCTACAGGCAAAGGACTATACAGAAAAAGAACTGACGGAAAAACTGCAAAGGGACTTTTATCCACAGGAATCTGTTGAGGGCGCGCTTGCCTATGTCAGGCATTTCGGATATCTGAGTGACGAGCGGTTTGCACAGATGTATGTTCAGTTTAAGGGTCAGAAAAAAAGCAGAAAACAGATTGAGTTGTTTTTGCAGAAAAAAGGAATTTCAAGAGAACTGATTGATCAGGCATGTGAGGAGTATTACGGACAGAACGAAGATCCCGAACTGGAGCAGATTCTTGTTCAGATGCGTAGGAAAGCGGCAGGAAAGCTGCCGCTTTCCTATGAAGAAAAGATGAAACTGATGGGCAGTTTTTACAGAAAAGGCTTTCAGTCTGACAGTATCAAAAAGGCACTTGATATTGTGGTTAGTGAGTGCGAACATGACTAGTTTTTCTTGACAAGGAATTGAAATAAGTATAATATTATTATATTGTATGTTTGTACAATGAAAACTTAATAAGGAGGTGCTCCTGTGTCGTCAGTTATTATCACGATGATTGCTACATTAGTGATTGTTGCACCTATTACATGGCTTGTGTCATCTTCCGTACAGAAGAAGATTCACAATACAACCATTGGCAATGCCAATGACAAGGCCAGAGAGATAATAGATGAAGCTTTAAAGACAGCTGAGACCAAAAAGAAAGAGTCGCTTTTAGAGATTAAGGAGGAGTCGTTAAAGACCCGTAATGAACTCGAAAAAGAAACGAAAGAAAGACGTGCTGAAATACAGCGTTATGAAAGACGTGTCCTTTCTAAAGAAGAAACTCTTGATAAAAAGATTGAAGCCGTTGAGAAGCGTGACATGAGCATTACCAAGAAAGAAGAAGAACTTGGTAAGATGAAGCAGAAGGTTGATGAACTTGAGCAGAAGAGACAGCAGGAACTAGAAAGAATCTCAGGACTTACCTCCGAACAGGCAAAAGAATATCTATTAAAGACTGTTGAAGATGAAGTGAAACATGATACTGCCGTAATGGTTAAGACATTAGAGAGCAGAGCGAAGGAGGAAGCAGATAAGAAAGCGAAGGAGTATGTTGTATCAGCAATTCAGAGATGTGCTGCTGACCATGTAGCAGAAACGACGATTTCAGTTGTCCAGCTTCCAAATGATGAAATGAAAGGCCGCATTATTGGTAGAGAGGGACGTAATATCCGTACTCTTGAAACATTAACAGGTGTAGAACTGATTATTGATGATACACCGGAGGCCGTTGTTTTATCAGGGTTTGATCCAATCAGACGAGAAGTTGCAAGAATTGCACTTGAAAAGCTGATTCTTGACGGACGTATTCATCCGGCAAGAATTGAAGAAATGGTTGAGAAAGCCCAGAAAGAAGTAGAAGTATTAATTAAAGAAGAAGGTGAAGCAGCAACCCTTGAGGTTGGCGTTCATGGCATTCATCCGGAGTTGGTAAGATTACTTGGACGGATGCGTTTTAGAACAAGCTATGGTCAGAATGCGTTAAAGCATTCAATTGAAGTTGCACAGCTTTCAGGACTGTTAGCTGGTGAGGTTGGCGTGGATATTAAGCTGGCAAAGCGCGCAGGCTTATTACATGACATCGGTAAATCAGTTGACCATGAAATGGAAGGCTCACATATTCAGATTGGTGTGGATTTATGTAAGAAGTACAAGGAATCCCCAATCGTAATTAATGCAGTAGAAGCACATCATGGTGACGTTGAGCCGGAAAGCTTAATTGCTTGTATTGTACAGGCTGCTGATACAATTTCAGCCGCAAGACCTGGTGCAAGACGAGAAACGTTAGAAACTTATACAAACAGACTTAAACAATTAGAAGATATTACCAATTCCTTCAAGGGAGTTGAAAAATCATTTGCCATTCAGGCGGGTAGAGAGATTCGTGTTATGGTTGTTCCTGAAGTCGTTAGCGACTCAGATATGGTACTTATGGCGAGAGATATTTCGAAGCAGATTGAAACGCAGATGGAATATCCTGGACAGATTAAGGTTAGTGTAATCAGAGAGTCCAGAGCCGTTGGCTACGCAAAGTAATTACGATAAAGTTCATGAAACAGACCGTTGTCTTAACAATGCAGATTGTTAGGACACGGTCTTTTTTTTGTTGTTCAGGAAATTATGGATTTTTTAAGGTATGCTGCATTATAAAACGCAGTGTGTTTTACAAAAAAATTTACAAAAATTTCAAAAAAATAAACATTTTATGACAAAATATGGTATGATTTTACTAAGTTCCAGCCGGAACAAAAAATATAAAGGGGCGAATATGTATGATGAAATCAATAGGCGCAAAAATTAGTTATGTGTTGCTGCTGGTATTTCTGGTTTGTTGTGTTGGAATTATCATTGTAAATTCCAAGATTAACGGTATGGGAACAATTACAAATGAAATCAGTCAGAAATACCTTACAAGTATTGAAGAAGTGGATGCTATTTCTAAGAATGTAGTCAGTCTTCAGTCACAGATGCTGGAATATCTGATTGACGATGACACGCAGAAATCCACAACGATGAGTAATATCACCAAAACCCAGGGTGCAGTTGTGACTTCCCTGCAGAATTTAAAGGGAAATGCAACAACTGACCGAGCGGGAGAAACGGTAAACAAGCTGGAGCAGTCGTATAATACGTACAATACCCAGTACAATGATGTTTTAAAACAGATTCAAAATGGAAGCATTACAGACAAAACAGGGGTAAACAGTAAGTTAAGCAAACTCTACGGTAGTCTGGAAATATCCATTCACTCAGTGGAGGTGCAGAATACGGTCAATACAATCCGGGCACAGAAGGCGCTGAGTAATAATATGACAATCAGCAGGATTACATTTGTAACAGTCGGTGTGCTTCTGGTAGTATCACTGATTCTTGGTATTTTAACAGCAGGATATACCATTATCCGTCCGGCAAAGATTGCAACCGGGGAGCTTAAAGGTATTATTGCGGGAATTGAAGCACAGGATGGCGATTTGACAGCAAGAGTTTCACAGAAATCATCGGATGAAGTCGGACAGCTGGTTGCAGGAGTCAATCAGTTTATCGATGTGCTTCACGGCATTATTGCAGAAATGAAAAATGATGCGGTTGAAATGAAAAACAGTGTCAATGCGGTTTATGGACAGATTTCAACTGCGGATGGAAACATTATGGATGTATCGGCGACTATGGAACAGCTGACAGCCGGTATGGCAGAAATGGCAACGGCCGCAGAACACATCAGTGAGCAGGCAGACTTTATCAGTGATAGTATGGAAAAGATTGCACATCAGGCAGGTGATGGTTCTGCAATTGCAAAAGATATTAAGGGTAAAGCGGTTAAATTAAAAGAAGAGGGAATTGCAAGTAAAGAAAATACAAGTAAAATGGCAGATGAAATCAGAAATTCTGTCAGGGATTCTTTGGATAGAAGCAAGGGCGTTGAAAAGATTAATGATCTGACAGATAATATTTTAAGTATTTCAAGCCAGACCAATCTTTTAGCGCTAAATGCTTCGATAGAGGCGGCACGTGCCGGAGAAGCCGGAAAAGGTTTTGCAGTCGTTGCAGATGAAATCAGAGTACTTGCGGATTCCAGCAGAAGTACGGCAAATGATATTCAGGCAATCAGCAACGAGGTGACCAATTCCGTTGCAGAGCTTGCCGACAATGCCAATAAGATGATTGATTTTATCGTAGAGGTTGTTATGCCGGATTATGATAAACTGGTCAATATTGGTGAACAGTACAATCAGGACGCAGGAAATTTTGATGATATTATGCGCGGATTTACAGATAAGGCAGTAGAATTAAAACAGGCAACGGAAGAAGTGGCAAAGTTAATCCGTGGAATGTCTTCTACAATTAATGAAAACTCCGACGGTATTGCAGCTGTTTCTAATAATACGGTTGGTCTGACAGAGGGTATCAGTCAGATTAAAGAAGAAATGTCACAGACTGAATCTGTGTCAGAACGGCTGGAAAATACGGTAGGACGTTTTACAAGAATATAATGGAGGCGGGAACAGTATGAGAAAGAAAGTCTTATTTATTGGAATGCTGGTGACATTGTTATTTGCATTTTCAGGCTGCGGTACAAAAAATGAAGGTGTTGTCACCCTGATTATGTCAGATGTGCAGGAAGGCGACCACCCGACGGCACAGGCGTGTGACAAATTTGCAGAGCTTGTTAAGAAAAGAACAAACGGAAAAGTTGTCATAGAAGTTTATCATGGTTCAACACTTGGTACGGAAGCGGAACAGATAGCACAGGCAACCGTGGGTGGAATTGATTTTGTCAGAGTATCATCACCGGTGGCAGCATATTATGATGATATCAAGGCGTTTCAGGCATTGTATCTGTACAGCAGTGAAGACGATATGTGGAAGGTGCTGGACGGAGAAATCGGAAATGAATTTTTAAAGGCGCAGCAGTTAAAGGACAACGGTCTGGAAGGTTTGTGCTGGGTATCCGGTGGTTCAAGAAATTTTTATAATAATGTAAGACCGATTACAAGTCCGGAGGATCTGGCAGGACTGACACTGCGTGTTAATACAGATTCGATGTTTGCGTTTTTGGAAAGCTGTGGTGCAAAGGGGATCAATGTATCTTATAATGATATTTATAACTCCATTGAAGCCGGAACGATTGACGGTGCGGAAAATAACTGGCCGTCCTATATTTCAACGGGACATTATAAAGTGGCACCATATATTACGGTTGATGAGCATACAAGAATCCCGGAAATGATTGTGGCATCAACGGAATCTATGAACAAGCTTACTTCCGAGCAGCAGCAGATTGTCAGAGAGTGCGCACAGGAAGCAGGACAGCTTCAGCGTAAATGGATGCAGGAATATGATGAAAAAGCAATTAAAGCTGCAGAGGATGCTGGCTGTACGATTACATATTTAACAAAGGAACAGTCCGCAAAATTCCAAAGCGTTGCAGAGCCAATCAATGAAAAGGTCAGCGCAAAATATATGACCATTATCAGAAAAATTAAGGCGGCGCAGTAAAATTTGCGGTAGTCTGAAAAACAGAAAGTAAAAGCTGTGTGATCCGGTAAAACGGAAGACACAGCTTTTTTATTTTATAAGGCACATTTGAAAGTTGTATTATAAAAAGTTGTAGTAAAATCTTTTTACAGAAGAAAGTAAATTAAATGGATAAGAACACTTCAGATAAAAAGGCAGATAAGAATGATACCATTAATAATATAAACCAAAATAAAGAAACAACTTAATAAAATAAGTTCAAAACAGAAAAAAGTTCAAATAAATAATAATAAGCTTGCTTTTTTGCCGGAAACATTGTATGATAATGCAAGCTACAGAAAAATAAGCAATGAACTAGGAGGATTTTATGCAGTACAGTGAAATGAGCAAAGAAGAATTATTAACCTTACAGGCTGAGTTAAACCAGCAGTATGCAGAAGCAAAAGCAAAGGGATTAAATCTTGATATGTCAAGAGGTAAGCCGTCTGCAACACAGCTGAATGTATCTTTGGGTCTGTTAGATGCAATTAACGCTTCTTCTGATTTAAAGGCAGAAAACGGAACAGACTGTAGAAATTATGGTGTATTAGACGGAATTCCGGAAGCTAAAAAGCTGATGGCAGATATGATGGGCACCACTCCTGAGCATATTATTGTTTATGGTAATGCAAGTCTGAATATTATGTACGATCAGGTATCAAGAGCTTACACACACGGTATTTTAGGAAACACACCTTGGGGCAGGCTTGACAAGGTGAAGTTCTTATGTCCGGTACCGGGATATGACAGACATTTTGCAATCACAGAACATTTTGGTATTGAAATGATTAACATTCCAATGTCAGAATCTGGTCCGGACATGGATATGGTAGAACAGTATGTAAACAACGATGAAACCGTAAAGGGTATCTGGTGTGTTCCAAAGTATTCAAATCCACAGGGCTTTACTTATTCAGACGAAACCGTAAAGCGTTTTGCAAACTTAAAGCCGGCAGCAAAGGACTTCAGAATTTTTTGGGATAACGCTTATGTGATTCATCATTTATACGATGACAAGCAGGATGAAATCTTAGACATCATTTCTGAATGTGAAAAAGCAGGAAATCCGGATATGGTATTTGAATTTGCATCCACTTCAAAGGTCAGCTTCCCGGGTTCAGGTATTGCGGCACTGGCTTCATCAGAAGCAAATCTTGCAGACATTAAGAAGTCACTGACAATCCAGACAATCGGATATGATAAGTTAAACCAGTTACGTCATGTAAGATATTTTAAGGATATCAACGGTTTAAAGGAACATATGAGAAAGCATGCAGAACAGATGCGTCCAAAGTTTGAAGCGGTACTGGAAGTGTTAAATACAGAACTTGGCGGACTGGGTATCGGTTCATGGTACGCACCAAGAGGCGGTTACTTCATTTCATTTGATGCAATGGAAGGCTGCGCGAAGGAAATCGTTGCAAAGTGTAAGGAAGCCGGTGTAAAGCTTACAAATGCCGGTGCAACATTCCCTTACGGAAAAGACCCAAAAGACAGCAATATCAGAATTGCACCGTCATTCCCAACACCGGAAGAGATGGCACAGGCAGCTGATTTATTTGTTCTTTGTGTAAAACTGGTAAGCGTAGAGAAGCTTCTTGCAAAATAATTACAGAAATTGATATAATAAAAGGGCGGTCGCACAAAGAAGGATTTGCATAAAAATGCAGATGCTTGGAAATGTGCGAAAGCCCTTTTATAGTTATATCATTTACAGCACAAATATATGCGGAGATGGAGGAAGAAAAATGGCACAGTTTGGATTTATTGGAATGGGAAATATGGGATATGCGATGTTAAACGGCGTACTTGGAGAATTTGCACCGGGACAGATTATATTTACGACACCGCACAAAGAAAAATGTGAAAAAATCAGCGCACAGACCGGTGTAAAATATGCCGAGAGCAATGCAGAATGTGCAAATAACGCAAAGTATATTATTTTAGCCGTTAAGCCGCAGATGTACGATGCAGTTTTAAAGAACATTGAAAATGTGATTACATCGGAGAAGGTCATTATCTCTATTGCGCCGGGAATTACGATTGACAGTATTAAGGGGAAATTAGGCGGCAGTGTGCGTGTTGTCAGAGCCATGCCGAATACACCGGCGCTGGTAGGTGAAGGAATGACAGGCATCAGCTATAATAAAGAAGAATTTACAATCGAAGAACGCGACACGATAGAACAGTTCTTCCAGTCCTTCGGTGAAGTAGTTACCGTGCCGGAGCATTTAATGAGTGCCGTTGTATGTGCAAGCGGCAGTTCACCGGCATATGCGTATATGTTTATCGAAGCGCTGGCAGACAGCGTTGTAAAATACGGTATCCCAAGACAGGACGCTTATAAGCTGGCGGCACAGACACTTTTAGGTTCAGCCAAAATGGTATTACAGACTGGAGAACATCCGGGCAAATTAAAAGATAACGTATGCTCACCGGCAGGAACAACAATTCAGGGTGTTGCAGCGCTGGAAGAATACGGATTTAGAAATGCTGTGATAAAAGCAACGGATAAGTGCTATGAGGCATGTACAAAAATAAAATAGATCAAAAATGGAGAATTGTATGGAACATATTGAAAGAGTTCAGAGAGAATTAAAATACAAAGGCACAATTTTATCCATGTATGCGGATACGATTAAAGTGCCAAACGGCAATACGGCGGTCTGGGATTTTATAGGACATCAGGGGGCAGCGGCAGTTGTGCCGGTCACAGATGACGGTAAAATTTTAATGGTAAGACAGTACCGCAATTCGGTAGACCGTTATACACTGGAAATTCCGGCGGGCGGATTAAACAGCAAGGACGAACCGACGATTGAAGCAGCTGCAAGAGAACTGGAAGAAGAAACAGGATATGCTTCAGAGCATTTAGAACCACTGATTTCAATTGTTACGGCAATTGCCTTCTGTGACGAGGTCATTGACATTTATCTGGCAACCGGTTTAAAAAAGACACAGCAGCATTTAGATGAAGATGAGTATATTGATGTCTATGCGTATACACCACAGGAACTTGCCGATATGATTTACAGCGGCAAGATTCAGGATTCTAAAACAGTTGCGGCGATTATGGCATATATCAACCGCAAGTAGCATATATTGTCCCATAAATGAAAAAGACAGGAACATTGATGGATATGGAATGTCTGTAAAATGGGGGATTGTGTGAAAACAAAAAGATTTTTGATGCAAAATTTTTTGCTGCGCCATCGGTTTGCGGTGACATTTTTTGCCGGTATCTGTATCGGAACCGGCTATGCGAATATAGCGTACCGTTATCAGGCTGCATTGCCGGAAATTTACAATCAGCATTATTTGTCGGCATATGCGGACATTACAATGAATTATTATGCACTATGGAAGTATATTATCCGGTATCGTTTCAGGGATTTACTGCTGATAGGCATGATGGGGCTGACGGCATTCAGAAAATATTTGATTGCATTTTATATTGCGTATCTGGGAATTTGTGCCGGAATGCTGGTTTCTACATCGGTGATGTATTACGGACTGGCAGGAATCGGACTGTATCTGGCGTCGGTTGTGCCGCAGTATATTCTGTATGGAACAGCGCTGTATTTTTTGTACCAAATGTTTTATGTTCATCATCTGACCGGAAAAAATGTACTTATGATTGCGGCAATTGCTGTGATTCTGGTAGGGGCAGGAACGTATACGGAAGCGTACTGTAATCCGTTGATTTTAAAAAAGCTGTATGGGTATCTTTACTGAGAACCCATACAGCTTTTGTTTTCTTTTATAGGAAAGACTGTTTGTGAAAATTTTATGCAAATTTTTATACAAGGTCTGCAATATCGTATAACAGACGTTCAGATTCTTCCCAGCCAAGGCAGGCATCGGTAATGGATTTACCGTAAACACCCTCGCCGACTTTCTGGTTGCCAGGCTCAATATAACTCTCAATCATGACACCTTTGACAAGCTGTTTCACATCGGCAGAGTGCTTGCAGCTGTGCAATACTTCTTTGACAATACGAATCTGTTCAAAATACATTTTAGAGGAGTTGCTGTGGTTGGCATCGACAACAACGGCAGGATTCTTCAAATCTTTGGTCTTATACATATTGGAAAGGCGCATTAAATCTTCGTAGTGATAGTTTGGAATACACTGACCATGCTTGTTGACCGCACCACGTAAAATGGTGTGAGCCAGTTCGTTGCCCGGTGTATTGACTTCCCAGCCGCGGTAAATAAAGGTCTGCTTTGCCTGTGCGGCAACAACAGAATTCAACATGACGGATAAATCACCGCTGGTCGGATTCTTCATACCGGCAGGAACATCCATTCCACTGACAGTCAGACGATGTTGCTGGTCCTCTACGGAACGTGCGCCGACTGCGACATAAGATAACACATCTGCTAAATACCAGTAATTTTCAGGGTAAAGCATTTCATCGGCAGGCATCAGCTCGGTCTGTTCCATGACGTTGATGTGCATTTTACGGATTGCAACCAGTCCGCCGAGTAAATCAGGCTTCTTTTCAGGGTCCGGCTGATGTAACATTCCCTTGTAACCGGTACCGGTTGTACGCGGTTTGTTTGTGTATACGCGCGGAATAATAATTACTTTATCTTTGATTTTTTCCTGTACCTTTTTTAAACGAAGCGTATAATCTAAAACAGCAGCTTCGTTGTCGGCGGAACATGGCCCGATAATTGCAAGAAATTTATCAGATTTTCCCGTAATAACATCGCGGATTTCGGCATCGCGCTGTGCCTTTAAACGGGCAATCCTTTCAGGCACCGGGAAATCTCTTTTAATTTCATTAGGTGCCGGAAGCTTTTTAACAAATTCAAAACTCATTGATTTTTCCTCATTTCTATTTCTTATATTTGTACTTCTGATGATGTCGGGGTCAAAAGCCCCAACAATGATGCCTGCGGATTGTTCCGTGCTACGCACTCCCACAATCCGCCCCAATATTCGCATATCGCGGGATTATTATCCCGCTTTTATGCTCATATCGGGGCGGGGCGCAAGGTCTTTCACCCACTTATGAGCAAGCTCATGTGGTTTCAGACCTTTTGCCCCTGGCATCTGCCGATTAAAGAATTATATTATATTTTATAAGAAATGTAAATATAGTTTGATTTTTAAAACGTTGATTCCACGTAAAAAAGTGTTATGATATAACTAGCGTAAGCAATGAGCCGTGCCAGCTAAAAGCGCAAAAGGAAGCAGACATTTACTTTTTCTGTGCGATTAACGAACGAATATCCTGCAAAGCAGGATGAGAAGCGCGTAAGCGCGAATTCGCGAGTGTACGGAGGGGAGAAAATGTATTAAAAAATTAAAATTAAAATATAGAAGGGACGGATTTACATGGCAGAGGTAAAAAGAGTAATCTGGATCGTGTTAGACAGTGTCGGTATCGGGGAGCTTCCCGATGCGGACAAATTTGGTGATGTCGGAAGCAATACGCTTTGCAATACGGCAAAAGCAGTCGGTGGTTTAAAAATTCCGAATATGGTTCAGTTAGGTATCGGAAATATTGCGGGCATTACAGGCATTGAAAAATGTGAACAGCCAAAGGGCTGTTACGGACGGCTGGCAGAGATTTCTAACGGAAAAGATACAACGATTGGACACTGGGAAATGACAGGAATTTATTCGCCGGATCCGTTTCCGGTTTATCCGGACGGCTTTCCGCAGGAAGTGATTGAGCCGTTTATAAAAGAAACCGGAGTTTCCGGAATTCTTGGAAATATTCCGGCATCGGGAACAGAGATTATTAAACAGCTGGGTGAGGAACATATCCGCACCGGAAAACCCATCATCTATACATCGGGCGATTCTGTTTTTCAGATTGCGGCACATGAAGATGTGATTCCGGTTGAGCGGCTGTATGAGCTGTGTCATACGGCAAGACGGATTCTTACCGGAAAACACGCGGTGGCAAGAGTCATTGCAAGACCGTTTACCGGTGAAAACGGCGTGTATACAAGAACGCCGAACCGCCGTGATTTTTCGTTAAAGCCCTCGACAGACAATATTTTATGCCGCGTGCAGGACAAAGGACTGTCTGTAATCGGTGTCGGCAAGATAGAAGACATTTTTGCGGGAGTGGGTATCGGTGAAGCAACGCACACCAAAGACAATCAGGACGGCATTGACGTTACCCTGCGGTATATGAAACAGGAAAATGAAGGCATTATTTATACAAATCTTGTTGAATTTGATTCGGCATGGGGACACAGAAACGATGTTAAAGGATACGCACGCGGACTGGAAGAATTTGATGCGCGTCTGCCGGAGATTTTTGCGGCAATGCGTAAAGACGACATGCTGATTATTACGGCAGACCACGGCTGTGACCCGACGACACCAAGCACAGACCATTCAAGAGAGTATGTGCCGCTTTTAATGTATGGGGAAGCGTTAAATAAAAATGTGGATTTAGGCACGGGAAAGACATATGCCAATATTGCACAGACAATTGCAGACATTTTCGGTACAGAACCAACAACAATCGGAGAAAGCTATGCAAAAAAAATTTTAAAAAATGAATCGGATAACCGTAAAAACGGATAAATCGGGTTCATAAAAAGGAGCAGGTTAGTGTGAAAAATAGCGCAGATGCGTTTATTTTTCACACAGCACTTTGTGCCGCAGGCGTCACAAAGTCGCTTTTTATCGCAGAGCCAAATAAGATTTGGCTCGCGATTCCTCCGGCATTAAAATGCCTGCGGAATGGAGATTAATATGAGAATGTATGATATTATCAAAACCAAGCGGGACGGCGGTGTGCTTTCCAAGGAGCAAATTGATTACTTTGTGAAAGAATACACAAATGGAATGATTCCTGATTATCAGGTGGCGGCGCTGTTAATGGCGGTTTATTTTCAGGGCATGAATGAAGCGGAAACGCTGGCACTGACACTGGCAATGGCAGAAAGCGGCGACTGTCTTTCGCTGTCTGCCATTCACGGTGTAACGGCGGATAAGCACAGCACCGGCGGTGTGGGCGACAAGACGACCCTGGTACTCGCACCGATGGCGGCAGTGCTGGGCGTTAAAATGGCAAAAATGAGCGGCAGAGGGCTTGGACACACCGGTGGAACGATTGACAAGCTGGAGAGTTTTCCAGGGTTTAGCACGGCGCTTTCTGAAGAAAAATTTATACAGAATGTCAACACAATCGGCATGGCGATTACAGGTCAGACCGGAAATTTAGCGCCTGCCGATAAAAAGCTGTATGCGTTAAGAGATGTAACCGATACCGTGGACAGTCTGCCGTTAATCGCAAGCAGTATCATGAGTAAAAAGATTGCGGCGGGAGCAGATACGATTGTGCTTGATGTAAAAGTGGGCAGCGGCGCATTTATGAAAACGGAAGAAGCTGCCCGAAAGCTTGCAAAGGAAATGGTGCGTATCGGACACGGTGCGGGCAGAAAGACCGCCGCAGTCATTTCGGAAATGGATGAACCGTTAGGGTTTGCCGTCGGAAATGCGTTAGAGGTGATAGAAGCCATTGATACGTTAAAGGGCAACGGACCCAAAGACCTTGAAGATTTGTGTGTGGCACTCGGTTCGTATATGCTCGTATCGGCAGGAAAAGCGGATTCTTTGGAAGAAGCCGCAGATAAGCTCAGAGGGACATTAAAGGACGGCTCTGCTTATGAAAAAATGATTGAATTTGTGACGGCACAGGGCGGCAGCAGGGAAGATGTGGAAAATCCACAACGTCTGCTTCATGCCACATATACCGATACGATTACTGCGCCAAAGACGGGCTATATTGCCCATATCCAGTCCGAGGAAGTCGGACTTGCCGCAATGACGGCAGGCGGCGGCAGGGAAACAAAGGATTCCGTGATTGATTTATCGGCAGGAATTGTGTTAAACAAAAAAGTCGGTGATTTTGTAAAAGAAAATGAGCCGCTAGCCAGGCTTTATGCCAATGATAAGGTTAAGCTTGAAGCGGCAAAGAAGCGGCTGGCAGGCGCATATTCATTTTCGGAAGAACCTGTACCGGCACGCCCGCTCATTCACGGTGTTATTACGGAAAAAGACATTTAATGAAAAAATACAGGATAAAATATCTGATAAAGTTTTAAGGGTATGTGACATCGGTTAAAAACAGACCGCAGGGCGGAAGTGTCGGACCGGCAAGCGGACGGCTTTTTCCTTCAATAATTGCGGGAATCTGTGCGGCGGGAATCTGCCCCAGTCCCACAGACAGCAGTGTACCCGATAAAATACGCACCATATTGTATAAAAAGCCGTTTCCACAGAAGGTAAAGCGTAAAAGCTCTATGCCGGAGGGCAGTGTGACCGTATCAACAGTGACAGAATCAATCCGGCGCACATGGGATTTACCGGGCGTTTTATCCGAGGTAAAGCTGGTAAAGTCGTGTGTGCCGCACAAGGCATCGGCGGCGGTGCGCATTTCAGGATAAGAAAGCGGCGGCAGGTCAGCATTTTTTAAACGGAACGGTGTGTCAGCAGGGCAGTATGCGTAGTTTTTGAAAAAAACGTCCGGTTTGCCTGAAAGCATTGTGTAATATGTATACGTTTTGCTGACGGCGCTTTTGCGGCTGTGAAATCCGGCGGAAACAGGGCGGATACTTGTTACACGGATATCGGACGGCAGGGTTTTGTTAAAGTCCGTTAAAAACTGTGTATCCTGTATATTTAAAGAAGCACGGCAGAAAAAATCCGCGTACTGGCGCAGTGCGTGGACACCGGCATCGGTGCGACCGCTTCCGGTAATGCGTATGCTTTCCTTAAAATATGCAGACAGGGCATTTTCTAAAATTCCCTGAACGGTATCGGGTTCATTTGCAAGGCGCTGCCAGCCGCGGTGGGCAGAACCGTCATATTGAATGGCTATCAGATAATGATTCATAACAGTAGTCCTTATTTGTCGTTATTTATAGGAATCCGGGGCTGTGAACGTGCAGGACACGGCATACAGCAGACATTCCTAAGTGTAGATTTTACTGAGATTGTAGCATAAAATGTAAACACTTACAATTTGTATTGTAATTTTGTAGGAAATATGGTAAGATATAGATAATTAAGGCAAATTGAGCCAATTTTTTTTAGAAAAGGAGAATTGTAATGGAAGTAAGACCAGGTGCAAATCCAGCAGACGTAAAGAATTACGACACAGACAGATTAAGACATGATTTCCTGATTCAGGATTTATTCGCAGTAGATGAGATTAAGACAATCTACAGCCAGATTGACAGAATTATTGTAGGTGCAGCAACACCGGCAAAGAAGACATTAGTATTAGAGGCAGGTGCTGAGCTTCGTGCAAAGTATTTCCTCGAAAGACGTGAAATGGGTATTATCAATATCGGTGGTAACGGTACAGTTACAGTTGACGGTACAGAATACAAGTTTAAGTACAAGGACGGTATGTATATCGGAATGGGTGCAAAAGAAATTTCATTTGCAAGTGATGATGCTTCAAATCCTGCAAAGTTCTATTTCAACAGTGCACCGGCACACAAGACTTATCCGACAGTATTTATCGACCCTGCAAAGGACATTCTTCCTGAAAATAAGAAGGAACTTGGATGTCTTGAAAGTGCAAATCACAGAACAATCAACAAGTACATTCTTCCGGGACAGGTTGAAAGCTGTCAGCTTGAAATGGGTATGACATGCCTTGAACCGGGCAGTGTATGGAATACAATGCCATGTCATACACATGACAGAAGAATGGAAGTTTATCTGTACTTTGAAGTACCGGATGACGCTGTTGTTTTCCATTATATGGGTGAACCGACAGAAACACGCCACATTGTTATGAGAAATGAAGAAGCAGTTATTTCACCGAGCTGGTCTATCCATTCAGCTTCTGCAACACATGCTTATACATTTATCTGGGGCATGGTTGGTGAAAATCAGGACTTCGATGACATGGATGATGTCGATATGAAGGACTTACGCTAATATCCGTATAATCTGCGGTATTGGGATTTACATAATTTACCGGAATGGTATCCGCAAGGGTTTCATTTATAAACAAACTAAGAAAAGGAGATTTTAAAATGTCAGTAAATTTTTCACTTGAAGGAAAAGTTGCTTTAGTTACAGGTGCTTCTTACGGTATCGGTTTCGCTATCGCTAGCGGTATGGCTAAGGCTGGTGCAACAATCGTTTTCAACGATATTAAGCAGGAATTAGTAGATAAGGGACTTGCAGCATATAAGGAAGCAGGTATCGATGCTCACGGATATGTTTGTGACGTTACAAGCGAAGAACAGGTTAATGCTATGGTAGCTCAGATTGCTAAGGATGTAGCTCCTATCGATATCCTTGTAAACAACGCTGGTATCATCAAGAGAATTCCAATGTGCGATATGACTGCTGAACAGTTCAGACAGGTTATCGACGTTGACTTAAATGCACCTTTCATCGTATCTAAGGCAGTTATCCCTTCAATGATCGAAAGAGGTCATGGTAAGATTATCAACATCTGCTCTATGATGTCAGAATTAGGCCGTGAAACAGTTTCAGCTTACGCTGCAGCTAAGGGTGGTTTAAAGATGCTTACAAGAAATATCTGTTCTGAATATGGTCAGTACAATATCCAGTGTAACGGTATCGGACCTGGTTATATTGAAACACCTCAGACAGCTCCGTTAAGAGAACGTCAGGCAGATGGTTCAAGACATCCATTCGATCAGTTCATCTGTGCTAAGACACCTGCTAACAGATGGTTAAAGCCGGAAGAATTAGCTGGTCCTGCTGTATTCTTAGCTTCAGAAGCTTCAGATGCAGTAAACGGACATATTCTTTACGTTGATGGTGGTATCTTAGCTTATATCGGTAAGCAGCCACAGTAAATTAAAAGAGCCGGTAAAATCCGCAGTGCGAATCCGCAATACGGATACATACCTATAAAAGAACGCAGGAATGATTTCCTGCGTTCTTTTTAATGTTGTGGGTGGCCAGGCGGGGATAAGCGCCTGAGCTGATTGAATATTTGTACCATTTATTCGATTTTTAGCATCCTGTATCCGATTCCAATATGTGTTTGAATATATTGGATATCATTTTGGGAAACCTCAAGTTTCTTTCGGAGTGTTGCCATAAAAACGCGCAGGGAAGCAATATCATTTTCAAGGCTGCTGCCCCAGATTTGCTGAGTAATATAGGTGTGTGTTAATACTTTTCCGACATTGCGGGAGAGCAGGCACAGGAGTTTGTATTCAATTGGCGTTAAATGAAGCTCCACACCATTTAGATAGGTGCAGCCGGCCGTATAATCTATTTTTAGCTGACCGTTTATAAAAACAGAGGATTCCTGATTTTCGTCGGATTGAATAATTGCAAGACGGCGCTGGGTAACGCGTATGCGTGCAAGAAGTTCTTCAACGGAAAAAGGTTTCGTAATATAATCATCAGCACCGGCATCAAGGGCTTCTATTTTATCAGCATCCTCACTTCTGGCGCTGATGACAATAATGGGCATATTGGACCATGTCCGGATGTTTTTGATTACATCAACACCTTCCATATCGGGAAGACCAAGATCAAGCAGTACAATATCCGGATTATGGGACGAAGCTTCTAAAATGGCCGAATTTCCGTTTTCGGCGGTCAGATATTTATAGTCGTGTGTTTTTAATGCGGTTACAATCAGATTGCGTACAGGACGGTCATCTTCAACAACCAGAATTAATAATTTATTCATTTAATGTCACCTCGCTTAGTGGTAGTGTAAAAGTAAAAATACAGCCATGTGGTACATTGTCAGTAAGATTAAGTTTTCCATTATGTGCTTCAATAATAGAATGGCAAAGCGCAAGTCCAAGACCAAGACTGCGATGACTGTCAGCAATTGTGTTTTTTCCGGTATAAAACATTTCAAAGATATGCGGTTTTATTGGATCGGGAATACCCGGACCGTTATCCGTTACGCTGATTTGTGCTTCTGCGCTTTTTTTGACGGCATGGATATAAATTGTTGAACCTGCAGGTGTATATTTTACAGCATTGTCAATCAAATTAACAAGAACCTGAATAATAAGGCGCACATCCATACGGGCAAGAATTAATTCATTACAGTCGGCAATGATTTTATGATTGTCGTGTTTCCGGTTAATATGCCGCAGTGATTCTGCAATAACTTCATCTACAAGCTGGTCGGTAAATTTAAATTTTAACCGTCCGTCATTTAATCTTGTAATAGATAACAGGTTTTCTACTACACCAATCAGCCATTCAGAATCGTCATAGATATCCGTGTAAATCTGATGTTTAGTTGACGTATCGAGGCAGGTATCATTGTTTAGCAGCATATCGGCATTGCCATAGATGGAACACAGCGGGGTACGCAGATCATGGGAAATTGCCCGTAAAAGATCGGCACGAAGCTGTTCGTTTTTTGCTAAAATCGCATTTTTTTCTTTTTCTATTGCATTTTGCGAATTTTCCATGGCAAGAGCACATTCGTTAATAACGGAAAGCAGAATACTGTGCTCAAAGGAATCCAGGGAGTCTTTTTTTACGGGAATTCCAATGACACCATACACATTATTTCCGATACGGATTGCAAGATATAGACATTCTGCATCGTTAAAATGACGGGTTGTGGCACCGGCGCGTTTTTTATTCTCATACACCCATTTGGCAATTTCATATTCCTTTTCGGTTAAAATGTCTTCTGCGGGAGTCTCCTTTTTATTAAAAAAAAGCTGCCCCTTTGAGAGTGTGCCTTGCTCTGCGACGTAGGCTGTAATATTGCGGTTGAGCAGCCGGGCAAGCTGTGAGCAGGTAATACTAAGAATCTCTGTACTGCCGGTTGCTTTTTGCAGTAAGCGGTCGGTATCAAATAAAATTTGTGTCCGGAATGCAAGCTGCGCAGAGATCTTTGCATGCGTTTTTAATTTAGCTGCAAGTGTTCCGGTCAGTACAGAGGATATCAGCATAATCAAAAAAGTTACGGGATATCCAACGGCATAAGTCTGAAAAGACATACGTGGTTCGGTCAGGAAGAAACAAAATAGGACCACACTCAAACAAGAACTGCAAATACTGCAAAGATATCCGTTTGTTACAATAGAAGTGAGCAGTACGCCAAGGATGTATATTGTAACAATATTTGTATCTGTAAATTTCAGCTTTTGAAACAGCAATCCGATGAGTGTACAGATGGCAAATATGGATATTGTTAAAAAGCAGTCTTTTAAGGATGGTTTGTTGGTATACAGTAAAGGCTGCTTTTTAGGATAAATTTCTGATTTAACAGCATCCGGAATAATATGAATATCAATGTCAGGAGCTGCTTTAATCAACTGCTCTGTGAGTGCGGCCCTGCTGAAAAAATGGCTTCGTTTTGCATTGCTCTGTCCAATAACGATTTTTGTAACATTAGATAGATGTGCGTATTCTGCAATTTGAACAGGAATATTTTCACCATGCGTTGTTACAATTTCTGCACCGAGTTTTTCAGCAAAATGAATATGTTCTTCAAGCCTTTTTTTATCAGATGTATCCGATAATATTCTGTTTTGAACATAAAGCGCGGTAAAACGTGCATGCAGGGCAGCAGCCATTGCTGCTGCGGTATGCACAATTTTTTTATTGGAAGGAGAGGAAGACAGACAGACTAATATGTGTTCTTCTGTCCGGTCTGAACCATTTGTGTATGTCTTATCCATTTATTTCACCACCATTGTCCGATTTGATTTATTATACCATGATATAGAATGATAATCTTCGATTTTTTAAAATTTTATGCTTCAGAAGTTGTTTTACCAATCTTCATGATCATTACCATTTGTGTTATCATCTTCCATGGCATCATCTTTTTGAAGTTTATCGCGTAAGCTGTTAATAAAGCGGTCGATTTTGGACATAATCCAAAAGCCGACGATAATAAAGATAAAAAGTAAACTGAAAGCAAGAAATATATCTGTCATTAGAACCATCTCCTTACCTATTAAATATGAAAACATTTTTGAATTGCTTTATATTCACCAAGAACTAATAAAGTAATATTATTGGTAAACAAAGTGTTTGTTGAGACAGACATATTAATTTTTCCGTTGCTTTTAACAGCCATAATATTGATATTATATTTTTTACGGATATCCAGTTCACCGACTGTTTTGCCAATCCAGCCGGAAGGAACTTCAACTTCAATAATAGCGTGGGAAGCATCCACCTCCATATAGTCCAGAATGTGATCATCGGTATATCGGATGGATGCCCATTTTGCTACCTGTTTTTCAGGATAAATGACTTTATCTGCACCATTGCGTAAAAGAAATTTTTCCTGGACATCACGTTCGGCACGGGAAATGACTAATTTCCCACCAAGCTCTTTTAACAGTGATGTAGTTTCAAGCGAATTCTGGAAGCTTCCACTGATAGTAACAAAGCAGATATCAAAATTTCCAATGCCAAGTGATTTTAAAAAATCAGGGTTGGTACTGTCGCCAATCTGTGCATTAGTAACAAATGGAAGAATGTCATTGACTCTTTCTTCATCCGTGTCAATAGCCATAATATCATGACCAAGCTGGCTGAGCTGAATTGCAATGTGTCTGCCGAAACGTCCGAGTCCGATAAGTAAAATGTTTTTCATAATAATCCTCATTTCTAAGCGACTTTGTTGTGAAGTTGCGATGAGAAATTCGCGCAGGCGATTTCTCATCTGCAATCATGGCTATTTGTTTTCGCTCAGAAACAAATAGCCGTGTGAAAAATAAGCGCATCAGCGTTATTTTTCATAATGATCCTCATTGTATTATCCAATAGTTATTTTTTCTAAAGGCATTTTTGCATTGTTTCTGTTTTTATTAGACAGAATTGCGTAAATTAATGTTAGTCCGCCGACACGCCCGAGATACATAAGAAGAATCAATATAAAACGGGACAGAATGTGCAGCTTTGGAGTAATGCCCAATGTCAGTCCAACGGTACAGACCGCAGATACAGCCTCATATAAACAGCTTGAAAGAGGAAGACCTTCGTAAATACTGATTGCAATGCCACCGGTGAAAAAAAGTATAAAGTACATCATCGTAATGGTTGCTGCATTTTTTATAGCCTGACAGTCAAAGCGGCGTCCAAAGGCACAGACATCTTCTTGGTTGCGGAAAGTTGCCAAAGCATTTAATAACAGAACCGCAAAGGTGGTTGTCTTTATACCTCCGGCAGTAGAGCTTGGAGAACCGCCGATAAACATAAGCAGAATCATAACAGCCTGTGAAGAATCCGTCATGGATGAAATATCGGCTGTATTAAATCCGGCGGTTCTGGGAGTTACGGATTGGAAAAGAGAGAGTATCAGCCTCTTTCCAAACGGTAATTCTTTAAAATTACAAAGAAAGAAAAGTACAGCCGGAAGGATAATTAAAAGAGCTGTTGTTGTAAGGATGATTTTGCTTTGCATGCGGTATCTTTTTATATGAAATTTATGTGTATAGATATCGTCCCAGGTAAAGAAACCGATACCTCCTGCAATAATTAAGAACATAATGATAATATTAATGATATAATTATTGCTGTAACCTGTAAGAGATGGATAAAGGCAGTCTTTGCTTCCCAGAATATCAAATCCCGCGTTACAAAAAGCGGATATGGAATGAAATACAGACATCCAGAGACCATTTATCCCAAAATCATGAATAAATACGGGCATCATAAGCAAGGCACCTAGAAATTCAATGATAAAAGTTCCTTTTAAAATAAATTTTGTCAAACGGACAATGCCGCCGATTGTCGGTGCTGAAATGGCATTTTGCATGGTGCTGCGCTGCATAAGGGATATTTTTCTGCCGGAAAGCATAAAAACGAATGCGGCAACCGTTACAACACCAAGTCCGCCGGTCTGTATGAGTATTAAAATAATCAGCTGCCCTACAAAGGACCAGTAGCTGCCGGTGTCCTGTACAACAAGGCCGGTTACGCATACAGCGGATGTGGATGTAAACAGAGCCTCGTTAAAAGGTGTGATTGTCCCCGTGGCAGATGAAATGGGCAGCATTAAAAGCAATGCACCGACAAAAATAATTCCGGCAAAGCCAAGAATAATAAATTGAAAAGATGTAAGGTGTTTTTTTCTATGTAATGTTTCTAACATATATAACAGCTCCTTGTTGAGTTAAATGGTTTTGCAATGATTATTATATAGAATACAGTTTAAAGATGGTGTAAGGGTATTTATCAGAACATTAAGATTGTATAAAGAAAACCTCCGCCGCATCAAATCCATATTCGATGCGGCGGAGGTCTGAAATATAATGAGTATGTTATTTAGTATTCCGTATCCGTGTCATTTCCGGATATTGTATTACCTTCATCGTCTGATGCTGATTCATCTTCTGACAGAATATCTTCCTCATTTTCCTGTTCTTTTTCATATTCTTCCGGAGAAAGAATATGAATCAGTTCGTAGAGCGTGTAGTCATCAACCGTTCCCAGCTTAGTCATGCCGCGGCGGTAGTAAGGCTCAATGGAATCGTAGGTTTCATCGGTGCATACAATAATAACCTTATCAAACGTTTCCATAGGGTCATAGTAAGTGCGGCTTGCGCCCCAGCCAAGAAATGAACCTACGGAAATTCCGTCAATGATATTCAGACGATTTTCCAGAAGCCGTGCGATACGGGCAACTTCGATAATTTCCGAATCGCTGTCACCGATAAAATATACTAAATCACAGTCGGAATGCTCCTGTACATAACCGGTAATTGCGGTACTGGTTTCGTAATTGTTGCGGCTTGTATAATAGTAGTAAAAAACGATGTTGCACAACAGCCAGATGATTGCAATCAAAGCCATGGCAGAAGTAAAAATCAGCGGATTCGGGTGGGCTTTAAGCCATGCCACCAGACCGCCGATGCCGATACCGACAACCAGAAATCCGGATACCACAGGAATTAAGTGGTATCTGAATTCAAAGGTTTCAGAGCCGTAAGTCGTATCGGTTAAAATCAATACGGCAAGATTGACGGCAATAATACAGCATACCATGCCGGCAACCGTCTGTACCGGGGAATCTGTCTGACCGTTTTTTAACAAGCCGGACAGCGGGCGGACTGTCTTTATCGTTGCAATCAGAATAATGACAAACAGCAAAAAAGCCGCCATATGTGACAGATAATGGATACCAAAGGCTGATGTTACGACAATTTTCTGATTTGGCAGTGCGCCGAACAGCTCTGCAATGCCGACAATACATTTTGCAAAATTATTGACAAAATTTTCTGCCGTGGTAAGCACCATTTCGTTTGTAAAAATGTCAGCACCGTAAATTTTTGCACTGGCATAGCCCAGTCCGTAAATGACAAGACTTGCGGAAAGCAGAAGCGTGTTTTTGCTCAAAAAGTTTTTGAAACTGCCACTGCAGATGACGGTAAACAATTCATATAAAATGATTGGAAACAGACCGCAAATTAACAGGTACAGACCGCAGGAGAGTGCAGTCAGATACACAGCAGCAAAATAAGTAATCAAAATATGAAGATATCTGCGGACCGGTATCCCAAGCCTGATTTTTAAAAGAATGTCAATCAGCATAATCGGAATCAGCACTTTAATGATGTAATAGGCGGCACCCGTAAACATCATCGGCATATATCCGAGCGGTTCCAAAGAATACGGTGTCAGCAGAAGTACATAAACAATCATGCGTACCAGCTTCGGCAGCTGTAACATTTTAAAAATATCCCTGAAAATGTAAATGTAGAGCAAAACACCCAGACAGTCAGCAATGCCGTAGGCTAAAAAAATGTTGTGGGTAATCCCGTAAAAAATACTCGCGGGAATAATCACGGAATCGAGTCCAAGTGTAGACTGGTAATCCCAGTGTTTTAAAAAAATGCTTTTCTGATTCCAGATTTCCATTGCCTGCGCCATGGCGGCGGAGGAATCAAAGCCTGCTTCATATTTTAAATGGGTCAGGTTAAAAACAAAAATTAACAGCAGCTGTGCAATGACAAAAATTTCAAAAAAAACAATCCACGGACCGGAGTCTTTGATTTTAGCAATCCATGTTTTCATAAAGTTCCTCATGATAAGTGTACCAGTGTTCCGCCCTTGACTTCTACGATTTGTGTGTTGTTAATGCACAGCCATGCAGAAGCAGCGGACGGATTGTATACAAAGCTGTTGTCTGCGGCAAACTGCAGACGGTCAAAGACTTTGTTGTAATCGACGATTTCAATATTGGTAGCATACCAGATGTCATCGTGGCCGCCCATCATTTCCGCAAATTCTTCCATGATTTCCCAGTTGTTGTTACGGGTAAATTCAAAACTGTGTCCCCATACATACATCATATAGAGATACTGTTTCTTTTTTAACGAAAGAAATGCCTTGCCGAATTCTACCAGATGATGGTTGTGGTGGCAGGTCGGAAGCCACTGCATATAATTTTCAGGCATGCCAAAACCGGTTTCATCGCCTAAAAGAATCGGGCCTTCAGCTTCTTTAGCACCTTTTTGTGCTGCATAGACAGCTGCATATTTATCGGCGGCAACACGACCGTATTCCATGCCGAGGCTGTTTGCAATACGGCAGACCTTTTCATTGCTTGAACCGTTCGGATAAGCCATGCCGCGGATAGGATAGCCCATCGTTTTTTCAAGCTCCATGCGGTTATTTAAAATTTCGTAGACAATTTCATTGTCAGGGCATCTTGCGATTGTCGGGTGGGTGCAGGTATGAACCGCAACCTCATGTCCGGCATATAAATCCTTCCATTCGTCTTTCGGGATACGGATATCCGGCTGGTCAATGCCGGTGTTTAAGTTAAAGGTACCACGCAGACCGTTTTTGTTAAAAATCTCAACAAGACGTCTGTCCTCTAGTTTGCCGTCATCATAGCTGAATGTAAGTACTTTGTGCTTTCCGCCCGGAAATGCTTTATAAATCTTATTCATCGTAACATTATCACCTTTCTTTAAAAACTGTAAACTTCATACAGTATAGCGCAAAACCTGTTATTTGTCGATAAAACAAAACGATTTTATCACCTGATTGAGAAAATATAAGTAATCGGTGCGGCGGATACAGGCATCGGCATAGACAGGTGTAGAAAATAAAAGCGCATCATTGACGTAGACACAGACAGAACCGACAATATCACCGGTAAAGACAGGGGCGGCAATGCTGTCCGGTGTATTAATAACAACGTTGACAAGGTCTTCTTTACGCAGCAGCAGACGGCAGGTATCGTGAATGGAAACCGGCAGTTCCTTTTCCAGCCCGTCAGTAACGGTGATGCTTTTTAGAGGAAAGTTTTTACCAATAATTTCTTCATGATTAAAATGTTCTTTCCCCCAGTTTAACAGCGTGCGGCAGTCCTGCCACTTGTAGGTTTTTGAAGGCGGCCAGCCGCAGGCAAGCAGTGCTGCAATAAAGGTTTTGCCGTCATACCGGCAGGCACAGACATAGCAGTAGCCGGCATTGCCGGTAAATCCGGTTTTTCCGGAGAGCACGCCGTCATACATATTTAAAAAGGCATTGGCATTGGAAACACTGTAAGAACCAAACTGATGTTCCTTTGCCTGGGTAATCGCCAGGAACTCTTCATTCTGTATACAGTAGGACATGATAACGGCAAGTTCTTTTGCCGTTGTGGCATGTTCCCCGGTTTCATCAGAGGCATCCAGCCCGTTTGGTGTAATAAAATGAGTCTGTGTACAGCCTAGAGATACGGCTTTTTCATTCATCAGCCCTGTAAACACGGCAACGAGGATTTTGCTTTGCTCGGTTGTGATATTTTGCAGAAAAGAAGTGTCAAATCCGGAAGGAAATGACACAAAGGAGAGGTCTTTTCCGGAAAGTACGTCATACGTATCGGGATAAATGCCGGACTGAACCTGATAAATATAGTAACAGGCAGTATTTTCTGCAATAATAACTGCCGAATCATTGTGGGATTTTAACATCAGCGAATAGAGCAGATCATTTAAGGTAAACGTTTCGCCTTTCTTTGCATTTAACTGGACATCGGGCATGGAAGCGGCATAGGCGCTTGTGGTGCAGGTCATTTCCTTTAAACCGTATTCTAAGGCAATGACACAGCTCATAATCTTTGTGGTGCTTGCCATGGGGGCAGGGGTGTCTTCATTCTTTCCATATAAAACACGTCCCGAATCGCCGTCTAACAATACGGCATATTTTGCATGCAGCTGCAAATCGTCTTCGGCGGCAGAAACACGGATATGGGACGGCAGGAGTGCCGTAATGGAATATGTAAGGGTTGTCAGAAAAAGCACGAGGCAGAGCCATTTTTTCATAGTGCGCTAAAACCTATCTTTTTTAATTAGATTTATGATAAGAATGTGCGAAAAATGCCACCAAAGAAAAGTGGCAAATGCCACAAAAAATAAGTGACAAATGCCACAAAAAATAAGTGGCATATCACAAAAGCTGTCCACATATATTGGGATAAACCAAAAAGAAACAGGCGGAGCGTCTGTAGAATGGAGGGAAAATGACGGACAGAATAAAAGAAATTGAAAATTTACTGCCGGACAGGCTGAAAAACAGTCTGTTTTCAGGGATGTTTGGTTTCCGGGTTACCTATGACGGACTGGAAGAAATCCGTCTGCGGTGTGCACAGCCGCCAGAAATCCGGTTTAAGGGAAAGGATTACCGGACAGACAAAGTAATTATAGCGCCTCAGGATATCCGGCAGTGTCTGGAATATATGAGCCATTATTCCCTCTATGCGTTTCAGGAGGAAATCAGGCAGGGGTATCTGACCGTGCGGGGCGGACACCGGATTGGTGTACTAGGGCATGCCGTGCTGGAAAACGGTATCGTCACCGGACAGACGTCCCTGTCATTTTTAAATATCCGGGTGGCGCATGAAAAAATCGGCTGTGCAGATACGGTTATGGATTTTGTATGCAAAGACGGAGTCCTGAAACATACGCTGATTATTTCGCCGCCCTGCTGCGGCAAGACTACACTTTTGCGGGACATTGTAAGACAGCTTTCACAGGGCAGTGTGATTCCTGCAAAAAAGGTGTGCGTTGTCGATGAACGTTCTGAAATTGCCGCCTGTGTGGACGGGATTCCGCAGAATCATCTGGGAGAGCGTACCGATGTCATCGACTGCTGCCCGAAGGCAGAAGGGATGCTGATGGTAATCCGGGCGATGTCGCCGGATATTGTGGCAGTCGATGAGATTGGCGGAAAAAAAGACATAGAAGCCATTGAGTCAGTAATACACTGCGGCTGTATCGTGATTGGTACGGTGCATGGGGCAGATGTTAAAGAACTGTATCAGAAACCGGAACTGGGTGCGCTGCTAAAACGCGGGGTATTTGGCAGATTGATTGTATTATCCGGCAAAAATGGTGCGGGAACAGTACAGGAATGTCTGGAATTATAAAGGAGGAGTGAGCGATGATAAAGTTATGCGGTGCAGTGTGCATTGTAGCTGGTACAACCTGTTACGGACTGTTTTATGCGTTTCAGAAAAAAAGCAGACTGTGGCGGTTAAAGCAGTTTAAGGAATCCCTGCTTTGCCTTAGCGGACAGCTGCGTGTGGCGAGAATGACCATGCCGCAGGCACTGGCACAAATCGGGCAGAAAAGCCGTTATGATTACCTTTCACAGTTTTACATCTTTGTATCGGAAAATCTGGAACAGCATACATACAGCGGATTCTGGGAAACGTGGACAGCCGGTATTGACAGCTATGTCCGCGATATTTATCTGACAGAAAGTGACAGTGAAATTTTAAAAAATATCGGAAGTATTCCGCTTCATCTGGACATTCAGATGCAGCTTGCCTTTTTGGAAGAAAATATTTTGGAACTGGAGAATCTGATTGAAGAAACACAAAAAGATATCCGCGCCCGGTGCCGCATTTATCAGAGTGCCGGAGTTATAGCAGGACTTGTGATTGTATTAATTTTGATTTAAAGCATCAGACCGATAAGGGGGTGGTTATTTGGAGGTCAGCCTGATCTTTAAAATTGCGGCGGTCGGAATTCTGGTTTCTGTCATCAGTCAGATTTTAAAGCACAGTGGAAGAGAAGAACAGGCGTTCTTAACAAGTCTTGCGGGGCTTCTGCTGGTGTTGTACTGGATTGTGCCGTATATCAGCGATTTATTTGAAGCCATGAAAAAAATGTTTGAATTATAGGCGGGAGAGGCATGGAAGGAATCAAAGTGATTATGGCGGCGTTAGCAGGGGTGTTTCTGGCGGCGGTTTTAAAAAGCGTAAAAAGTGAAATGACGATGCTTGTCGCCGCCGGCGTATCGGTATTGATCCTGTTTTATATTCTGTCGGGACTTTCGGTAATCGTAGAGCAGTTAAAAATGCTACAGGGGTACATCGGAATCAGCGGAAAATATATCGGAATCCTCGTTAAAATGATAGGCATTTCCTATATGACACAGCTTGCTGCAGACATCTGCCGTGACAACGGCCAGACCGCAGTGGCGGGGCAACTGGAGGTGTTTTGCAAGATCACGATTGCCGCACTGGGTATGCCGGTGGTGCTTACATTATTTGAGGTTGTGACAAAATGTATTGGGTAATAAAAGTATCGTATCGGAAAAGAAATGCGACGGGGGAAAAACGTTTTTTTGGGATCAGGGTATTGGGGGTGATGGCAGCGGTGTGTGTCAGCCTTGCGGCGGCAGGCATGAGGGCAGAACCGGTATGTGCCGCGACCGGTACGCAGATGGTATTGGAAGCGGCGGCAGATACGGCGCAGGAAGCCGGTTACGGCGATTACGATTATTCTGCCATTGACAGGGCAGTACGGCAAAACAGTGGTTACAGCATTTCTTTTCAGGAAATTATCAATCAGATAACGGGAGAGGACGGTGTCACCGGACAGGGAATTTTTCCGGTACTGAATAAAACATTTTTACAGGTCATAACAGGCAGTAAAACCGCAGTCGTACAGATTATCATACTGGCACTGTTTTCGGCAGCAATCCGCTGTTTCGGTCCGTCTGCATGCAAAGAGCAGATATCCGACACGGCACAGATGATTCTGTCCATATCGCTGACGGCGGTGCTGATTGCTTCGTTTTATACGGCATGCACCATCAGCACCGATACGCTGGAGGGCTGTATCAGCGTATATAAAGCGGTTGTTCCGGTATTTTTTTCAGCGGTTGCCTTTGCATCCGGCAATGTGACGGCGGCAGTTTATTATGAAATTGTATTAATGCTCATTACCACCGTGAATCTGCTGTTTAAAAGCGTGTTAATCAAGGTGGACCAGATTTATATGCTGATTTCCATGGCAGATGCCGTTGCAAAAGAAGAACGTTTTACGAAAGCGGCGGAACTCTGTGTGCAGGTCATGAAATGGTCGGGCAGGACGGCATTGGTTGTTTTTACAGGGCTTGGAGGCTTAAAGGGAATGCTCGTACCGGTATCGGAAACCTATAAAAAGAAAATGCTTTACCGTGCCGTGCAGACACTTCCCGGTGTGGGCAGTTCAATAGAAACGGTTACGCAGACTGTCTGGGGGGCAGCTAAAATTATTAAAAACGGTATCGGTATGGCGGCGGTCATTGCTGTGTTGATTGTCTGTGCAGTTCCTGTTTTAAAGCTGGTACTGATGGCAGTGCTGTTTAAAGTGACAGCGGCAGTAATTGAACCGGTGGCGGATAAAAGGGTGGTAAAGGCAGTCAATGCACTGGGAACGGCAGTCGGAATGCTTCTGATGACGGTACTGGCAGCAGTCAGTTTATTTTTACTGATGCTGGCAATGATTGTGATGATGACGGGATTACAGTAAGAAGGGAAGTGGACAATGGAAGCTGTACTATCGTGGGTAAAACAAATTTTTATTTTGAGTATTTTATCAACGGTTGTCACACATTTGATGCCGTCAGCAAAATATACGAAGTACGCATCGTATATCTGCGGACTGCTGATTGTCATGGTGTGTATACAGCCGCTTGCGGCAGTTTTTCACGGAGGCATTTCACCGGATAAAATTTATGAGTCTGTCATGACCTATAATCAGAGTAACCGGCTAAAGCAGGAACTGACGTACCGGGAAGGGGATTCTGCACAGTCTGTCATGGAAGCCTATGAAAAAGAAACGGCAAAAACCGTGGAAGAATATGTACTGGAAAACGGTTATTACCCTGCAAAAACAACCGTTACGGTGGAGAAAGACAAAGACAGCAAAGATTATGGGAAGATATGCGCTGTATCAGTGGTTTTATCGGAGAAAAAAGAACAGCAGATTTCAGTTGAACAGATTGTTATCGGGGAAAGCACAGAAGAAAAAAAACAGGAAATATCGCAGGATTACAGTACACTGCGAAATGAACTGGCACAGCTTTTACATATTACAATTTCATGTGTGGAGGTAAAACAGAAGTCCCGGTGAAAACAGGAGGTGAAAAGATTTCATGGCACCGATAAAATGGAACAGAATTTTTGAAAAAATTCAGAATAAATCCGGTAAAGAGAAAATAACAATAGTAGTACTTACAGGGATTTTACTGCTTGTAATTTCACTTCCGACCGGTTCAAAGTCCGGACAGACAGAAACGAATGAAAATACACAGACCCGGCAGACCGGATTGTCAGAAAGCGCAAAAAGCTACGAAACGGTGTTGGAAGAAAAACTGGAAAAAGCATTAAAAAAAGTAGAGGGGGTCGGAGAAGTCAGTGTAGTCATCACATTAAAAAATACATCAGAAAAAATTATTGCGGCGGATTCGGATTACAGTGAAAGCGTGATCCAGGAAAGCGACAGTGCCGGGGGCGTGCGAAGTACTACACAGCAAAGCGGAAGCACAAGCAATATTTATTACGATACGCAGGAGGGCAGTGAGCCGTATGTCACCAAAGAAAATATGCCGGAGGTGGAGGGCATTGTCATTGTTGCAAAGGGAGGTGGTGACGGAAATGTATGCGCTGATATTACAGCCGCGGCAGAAGCACTGCTTGGAGTACCCGCACATAAAATTAAAGTTTTGAAAATGAATTAAAAATCTGGAGGTTGTTTTGAAAAGGATTAAAAAGAATCAGCTGATTATTACGGCACTGGCAATTATGATAGCTGCGGCAGGCTACATAAATTACACCGGCAATTTATCGGATATTATCACGGTAAATGACACGGTAAGCACACAGGACCCGACGTCCAATCCGGTCGATGAGGTATCCGGCGACATTTTAAGCAACGATGCCGAACCGGATGAGCAGAGTCTTCAGGAACCGGGCAGTGTGGTACTCACTTCGGGTAACGGTGTGTCTTCAAGTGTGGTTTCGGAAGCAAAGTTAAACCGCGAACAGATCCGTGCAAAAAATAAAGAAACCTTACTGGAAGTTATTAATAATGCCGCACTGACCGAGAGTGCAAAGGCAGAGGCGGTGGCGCAGCTTTCAGCAATTACGGATAATTCGGAAAAAGAAATTGCGGCGGAGCTGCTGCTTGAAGCCAAAGGCTTTTCCGATGCGGCAGTGTCCATTTTAGACGGAAACGTGGATGTTGTCATCAATCAGACACAGCTGACCGATACGCAGAAAGCACAGATTGAAGATATCGTAAAAAGAAAAACAGGAGTGGCGGCAGACAAGATTACAATAAATGTTTGCAATAATCAGAAAAATTGATTATAATATCTAATAAGTACATTTCGATAATTAGGAGGTTTATCTATGACGAAAGAGTTTGAAGATAGAGGAAACACTTATACAATCCGCGAGAACGTAAGCAATATCGGTGAAGTAAGAGTTGCGGATGAGGTTGTGGCAATTATCGCAGGACTTGCTGCAACAGAGATTGAAGGTGTGAAATCTATGGCAGGCAATATTACAAATGAACTGGTAAGCAAGCTGGGTATGAAGAACCTTTCCAAGGGTGTAAAGGTCAATGTCAGTGAGGAAAACGTTTCTGTTGATTTAGCACTCAATATCAGATACGGTTATGAGATTCCGGTTGTATCCAAAAAGGTACAGGAAAAGGTAAAATCTGCAATTGAAACCATGACAGGGCTTGAAGTCAGTGTCGTCAATATTAAGATTGCAGGCGTAGATGTTGAGGCACAGTAAACAGGTGCCGGCGCAGCATGAAAGTGGAAGAATCCGTAAGATATTTTTTTGACATATCGGACGGGTTTTCCATTTTTATGTGCGGATTTCAGACAGATTTTAGGCGATTGTCCGCAGACAGGGCAATGGAAAAGTGTTTACTTGGAATCAATTCTTGTTTGGTTTCAAGATATTTTTTTGTAAAGCTGTTTTACAGCAGAAAGGACAACAATGACAAGATCGGTAATCAGGGAACATATTTTTAAGCTGCTGTTTCGTGTGGAATTTCATGATGCACACGAACTGGACGGACAGATTCGTCTGTATATGAACGAACTTGGAACAATCAGCGAGGCTGACTGCAAATATATTACAGAGAAAACACAGACGATTGCAGCACTGCTTCCTGAAATAGATGAAAAAATTAACAGTGTATCGGAAGGCTGGCCGGTAAACAGACTGGGTAAGGCAGAACTTGCCATTATGCGTCTTGCCGTTTATGAAATGCTGTATGATGAGGATATTCCGGTAAATGTGGCGATTAACGAAGCCGTGGAACTGGCAAAAAATTACGGCGGGGATAATGCACCGTCTTTTGTAAACGGTGTGCTTGCAAAGCTTGCAAAATAGAAAAAAGGCAGCGTCTGCGGAAAGGAGAAAAATATGCCGGGCGTGTATACGGTAACACAGATGAATTCTTACATTAAGAATATGTTCCGGCAGGATTTTGTGCTGAGCAGGATTTCTGTGAAAGGTGAGGTTTCAAACTGTAAGTATCACACTTCCGGGCATATTTACTTTTCCTTAAAGGACGGGCAGGGCATGATGTCTGCAATTATGTTTGCGGGCAGTGCCAAAAACTTAGAGTTCCGGTTAGAGAACGGCATGCAGGTGATTGTAAGCGGCAGAATTGACGTTTACGAGCGGGACGGAAAATACCAGCTGTATGCCAATGCCATTGAAGTGGACGGACAGGGCGATTTATATAAACAATTTGAAGCGTTAAAGAAAAGCTATGAAGAAATGGGATATTTCAGCCCGGAATATAAACGTCCTATTCCTTCATTTTCACGAAGAATCGGTATTGTAACGGCGGCAACAGGGGCGGCGGTGCATGATATTATGAATATTTCATACCGCAGAAATCCGTATGTGGCGCTGTATCTGTACCCGGCACTGGTGCAGGGAGAGCAGGCGGCAGAAAGCATTGCGGAAGGTATCCGTACACTCGATGAAAAGAATCTGGATGTATTGATTGTCGGCAGAGGCGGCGGTTCCATGGAAGACTTGTGGGCATTTAACGAAGAGCCGGTGATTGAAGCAGTTTTTGCGGCAAAGACACCGGTGATTTCCGCGGTTGGACATGAAACTGATTTTACCATTACCGATTTTGTGGCGGACTTACGCGCACCGACGCCATCTGCGGCAGCAGAGCTGGCAGTCTGTGATATTTCTGCAATAGAAGCGCAGATTGCAGCATATGAAAAGGCATTGTATACGGCGGCAGTGCGTAAGATTTCAGACAGTAAAAATGTACTGGAAAACTACAGGCTCCGGCTGGCTGTTTTTAACCCGGTGAGCAGGATTGAGGATGGACGGCAGTATACCATGCAGGCAGAAGAACGGCTGGAGAAGGCACTGTATCAGGTGCTTGCGGCAAAGCGGCATCAGATGGAACTGCTTGCAGCACGCTTAAACGGTGTTTCCCCGCTTGCAAAGCTGGGACAGGGATATGCGTATGTATCCGCAGAGGACGGAACGAGAATCAGAAGCACCGCGGATGTGGCGGAAAAGTCCCTGATGAAAATTTATTTAAAAGACGGATATGTAAAGGCACAGGCATTGGAGGTTACGCATGGCAAAGGCACAGACGCTTGAACAGTCATTTGAAAAGCTCGAACAGATTATAGGAAATCTTGAAAACGGGGATGTTTCGTTAGAGGATTCTTTCAAATTATATAATGAAGGCATGAAATTGATTCAGAACTGCAATCAGCAGCTGGACAAGGTGGAAAAAAAGATTGTGGTACTCAATCAAAAAGAGGGTGACGAAGATGAATTTTAATGAGGAATTAAAGCAGCGTGTAGAGCAGATTAATGCCCTGCTTGCGGCAAAGCTCCCGGCAGAAGAAGGGATGCAGCAGCGCGTGGCGGAGGCGATGAATTACAGTGTCAATGCGGGCGGAAAAAGACTGCGCCCGATGCTTCTTTTGGAGGTGTACAGACTGCTTGGCGGAACGGATGAAAAAATTACAGAACCGTTTATGGCAGCGCTGGAATGTATTCATACGTATTCACTGGTGCATGATGATTTACCGGCAATGGACAATGACGATTACCGCCGCGGCAAATTAACAACCCATAAAAAATTCGGGGAAGACTTTGGTGTGCTGGCGGGAGACGGATTGCTTAATTACGCGTATGAACTGTTGTTTAACGGCATTTCAGAAGTGACGGAACCAGACGATTTAATCGGATGTGTAAAGGCGGCAAAGGTGATTGCATACAAGGCAGGCATTTACGGCATGGTCGGCGGCCAGTCACTGGATGTGTGGCTGACGGACAAGCCGATGAATGAAGCACAGCTTGAATTCATCTTTAATCTAAAGACCGGAGCGCTCATTGAAGCAGCATTTATGGCGGGAGCAATTCTTGCCGGGGCAGATGACCGGACGGTTGAAAAAATGGAAAAAGCCGGCAATCTGATCGGCGTGGCATTCCAGATTCAGGATGATATTTTAGATGTCACAAGCACGCAGGAAGTCCTCGGAAAACCGGTATTAAGTGATGAAAAAAATCATAAAACGACATATGTCACATTATACGGAATGGAAAAAGCCGAAAAAGATGTGATAGAGATGTCAAATGAAGCACTGCGTCTGATTGAAGAAACCGGGGAAAATGAATTTTTAGATGAACTTGTGCGCAGACTGATTCACAGAGAAAAATAAGCTGTTTGGTGACAGCGGAGGTTCGTATGATACTTGAAAAGATTAACAAGCCCAATGATATTAAGGCACTTGACCCGATTGAATATAACCAGCTGGCAGATGAAATCCGGCAGTTTCTGATTGAAAATATCAGTAAAACGGGCGGACATCTGGCATCCAATCTGGGTGTTGTTGAATTGACGATGGCACTGCATCTGGTATTTAATCTTCCACAGGATAAATTAATCTGGGACGTGGGACATCAGGCATATACCCATAAAATTTTAACGGGCAGAAAAAATCAGTTTGACCAGCTGCGTAAATTCGGCGGCATGAGCGGATTTCCAAAGCGCAATGAAAGTCATTACGATGCATTTGATACGGGACACAGTTCGACTTCAATTTCAGCGGGACTGGGATATGTCAGCGCCCGCGATATCAAAAAAGAGCATTACAGCGTGATTTCTGTTATCGGTGACGGCGCTTTGACCGGCGGCATGGCATATGAAGCGTTAAATAACGCATCACAGGTAAAGGGAAACTTTATTATTGTGTTAAATGATAACAATATGTCAATTTCCAAAAATGTCGGCGGGGTATCCAAAATGCTTGGTGAAATCCGTGCTTCCAACTCCTATTATGATTTAAAGGAAGGGGTTACCAACACATTGTATAAGATGCCTATGGGCAGTGTGATTGTGGACAAGATTAAAAAGACAAAAAGCAATATTAAGCAGCTTATTGTTCCCAATCAGATGTTTGAAGGCATGGGCATTACCTATTTAGGTCCGGTAGATGGTCATGATATTGAAAAACTGATAAAAATTTTTAAGGTGGCTAAGCGGATTGACCATGCCGTGCTGGTACATGTGGTGACCCAGAAAGGCCACGGATACAGACCAGCGGAGCGTAATCCGAGCAAATATCACGGTATTGCACCGTTTGATATTAAGACCGGAAATGTGTTAAAAAACGAGAATGGCAAAAGTTATTCGGAAGTTTTTTCAGAGGCGGTCTGTAAGCTGGCAAAGAAGGATGCAAAGATTGCGGCAATTACGGCGGCGATGCCGGACGGAACGGGTCTTGCCAAGTTTTCACGGTGGTATCCGGAACGCTTTTTTGATGTAGGCATTGCGGAGGCACATGCCGTTACATTTTCGGCAGGACTGGCAGCAGGCGGTTTAAAGCCGGTATTTGCCGTGTATTCATCTTTTCTGCAGCGTGCCTATGACCAGATATTACACGATGTCTGTATCCAGCAGTTACACGTGGTCTTTGCAATTGACCGCGCAGGACTGGTAGGCAGTGATGGAGAAACCCATCAGGGAATATTTGACTTGTCGTATCTGTCAAATATTCCGAATATGACAGTGTTTGCACCGAAAAACGCGTGGGAGCTGGAAGTGGGACTTGAATTCGGACTGGAAGAATATAATGGTCCGTTTGCGCTCAGATATCCGCGTGGAACAGCGGTGACGGCATTTGAAGAATTTAAGCAGCCGATTGTATATGGTGAAGCAGAAGTGATGTATTATGAAAAAGATATTGCCCTGCTTGCGGTCGGCAGCATGGTGGAAACAGCAGACATTGTACGGAAAAATTTAAAAGCACAGGGGTACTCTGTCACGCTGATTAATGCACGTTTTGTAAAGCCGATTGACGAATCGGCGGTATTTAAATGCGGCAGGGAACACAATCTGATTGTAACCATGGAAGAAAATGTGATTTCCGGCGGGTTCGGTGAGAGTGTCTGTCAGCTGGTTTCAGATTTACAGTTACCGGTGCGGGTGTTAAACATTTCACTGCCTGATGATTACATTGAGCATGGCAGCGTTGATATTTTACGCTGTGAAGCCGGAATTGATGCGGAAACCGTAACGGAACGCATTATTTCATTTTATGAAAATATCGTACTTTAGAATGGAGCAGATATGGCAAAAGAACGTTTGGATGTACTGCTGGTATCGCGGGGACTGGCAGAGTCAAGAGAAAAAGCAAAAGCAATTATTATGTCAGGAAATGTCTATGTAGACGGTCAGAAAGAAGACAAGGCAGGCTCGAATTTTCCTGCGGAAGCCGTGATAGAGGTCCGAGGCAATACATTAAAATACGTAAGCCGCGGTGGCTTAAAATTAGAAAAAGCAATGGAAAATTTCGATGTGACACTGGCGGGGAAAATCTGCATGGACGTCGGTTCTTCCACGGGCGGATTTACGGACTGTATGTTACAGAACGGTGCAGTCAAAGTCTATGCGGTTGATGTGGGACACGGACAGCTTGCATGGAAACTGCGCAATGATGAACGTGTGGTCTGCATGGAAAAGACAAATATCCGCTATGTGACACCGGAAGACGTTGCAGATAAAATCAATTTTTCAAGCATTGACGTATCCTTTATTTCACTGACTAAGGTTTTAGGACCGGTTAAGGAACTTTTGTCCGATGACGGACAAATTGTCTGTCTGATTAAGCCACAGTTTGAAGCAGGCAGGGAAAAAGTCGGCAAGCATGGTGTGGTACGTGACAGTGCAGTGCATCTGGAAGTGATTGAAAAAGTGATTGATTTTGCAATATCAATTGGATTTGAAGTGCTCAATCTCGAATTTTCACCGGTAAAAGGACCGGAGGGGAATATTGAATATCTGCTGCATCTGCAGAAACATACAGAGGGCAGTTATCCGGACGTTCCGTTTGAAGCGGCACAGGTTGTAGAAAAAGCACATGCGGCACTCGATTAAGAAACACTGGAGGCGCAGATACGCTGATGAAGAAGTTTTATATTATTACAAATAAGGCTAAAGATGCAGATTACAGTTTTACAAAAGAAATTGAACAGTATCTGCAAAAAAACGGTGCGGTCTGTCTAAGCAGCAATCAGGAGCAGACCGGCGGCGATACGGATTACCGCTATACCGATGCAAGGCAGATTCCGACAGATACAGAGTGTATTATTGTACTTGGCGGGGACGGAACGCTGATTCAGGCAGCAAGAGATGTCAATAAAACCAATATTCCGCTGCTTGGCGTGAATATCGGGACACTCGGGTATCTGACCGATGCCGACAGAAGCACCGTATATGAAGCACTGAACTGCTGTATGCAGGATACTTATGAAATTGATACGCGCATGATGCTTTCAGGAACAATTTACCGCGACGGTGAACCGGTTTTTGAAAATACGGCATTAAACGATATTGTAATCAGCCGGTGCGGGACACTGCGTGTCATAGATTTTGATGTACACGTAAACGGCGAATATTTAAATTCCTACAGTGCAGACGGTGTAATTGTATCCACGGCAACAGGTTCCACAGCATACAGTCTGTCAGCGGGTGGTCCGATTATCCAGCCGAATGCACAGATGATGATGATTACACCGATTTGTCCGCATACATTAAACCAGCGCAGCATTATATTCGGCGCGGAAGATGAAATTGTGATTGAAATGAGTGACAATAAGCGCCTTGCAGAAGAGCGGATTGCTACATTTGACGGGGAAATATCCCGCAAAGTAATAACCGGGGACAGGATTGTGGTACGCAGGTCAGAGAAGGTATCGCAGTTTATCAAGACCAACAAATTAAGTTTTTTACAGCGTATCCGCAATAAAATGTAAAAAATGTATTTTGCGGCGGGAGGATGGAATAAGTATGAAGTCGGAAAGACAAAATAAGATTATTGAATTAATCACCAAAAACAGTATCGGAACACAGGAGGAACTTGCAGAAGCACTGAAACAGGCCGGTTTCAGCGTGACGCAGGCGACAGTTTCCAGGGATATCCGGGAACTGAATCTTACGAAGACGTCCATAGACGGCAAAAATCAGAAGTATGTTGTCTTTCAGGCAGACAGACAGCATATGAACGACAAATTTATCCGGGTCTTAAAGGAAGGGTTTGTCGGTGCTGATATGGCACAGAATATTCTTGTTATCAAAACGGTTGCCGGAATGGCAATGGCAGTCTGTGCGGCACTTGATGCAATGCAGTGGCATGAAATTGTCGGTACGATTGCAGGGGACGACACGATTATGTGTGCGGTGCGTACGGTTGATGATACCGTAAAATTAATGGAAAAATTGAAAAAAATAGTTCACTCCTGATAAAATATTTGTTATACTAAAGAAAGCAAAACAGTAGGATACAATCCGCAGGGAGTGACATATGTTAGCAAATTTACATGTAAAAAATCTGGCTTTGATTGAGGAAGCAGATATTAATTTTAAGGACGGATTAAACATTCTGACCGGTGAAACCGGTGCCGGTAAATCCATTATTTTAGGGTCTGTCAATCTGGCACTGGGCGGAAAAGCAGTGTCGGATCTGATTCGCAGCGGTGCGGACTATGCACTGACGGAGCTGTCTTTTGACATTGAAAGCGAAGCGGTAAAAGAAAAGCTTACGGCATTCGGTGTCGAGGAATTAGAGGAAGGACAGCTCATTATTTCCAGAAAAATTACGCCCACCCGTTCCCAGATAAAGGTCAACGGTCAGACCTATACGCTCGGACAGGTGCGTGAAATGGCATCGTGGCTCATTGATATTCACGGTCAGCATGACAACCAGCTTTTGTTAAATGAAAGTCATCACATTGACATTCTGGATGCCTATGCAAAGGAGAGTCTTGCAGAGGTCAAAGCGGCATTAAAAGAGGTTTATGCGGCGTATGTAAAGCAGAAACAGGAATTGCAGGCACTTGATACGGACGAGGAAAGCAGAAACCGCGAGATTTCATTTATTGAATTTGAAGTATCCGAGATTGAGTCGGCGCAGTTATCCGAAGGTGAAGATACACAGCTGGAAGCCGATTATCAGAAAATGCTGCACGCACAGAAGATTATGGAAGAAATGGCGGTTGTCGAGCAGAATCTCGTATCGGGACAGGACAATGTCAGTGATAAGCTGGGACAGGCAGTGCGGGCATTAAACAGCGCGGCGGTATATGATGACCGGCTTAGCGGACTGTGTGCGACACTGGCGGACGTGGAAAGTCTTTTATCCGATGCGGCACGCATGACGGCGGACTATGTGGAAGATGCGGCATTTGATGCGGAAACCTTTCAGCAGGTACAGCAAAGATTGGATTTTATCAATTCCTTGAAGATGAAGTACGGTCAGACCACCGCTGAGATTCTTGCCTATGCCGAAAGCAGAAAAGAACGGCTGGAGCAGCTGCAAAGCCATGATGAACTGATTGCAAAGTTAAAACGGGAACTGGCTGAAAAAGAAAAACGGCTTTCCGGTTTATCGGCACAGCTTTCGGATTTAAGAAAAGCGGCGGCGCAGAAGCTGTGCGCACAAATCCGTGCAGCATTACAGGACTTGAATTTTGCCGATGTGCGGTTTGAAGCGGTCTTTGAGCAGACGGGGCATTTTTCGGCAAACGGAACGGACAATATGTATTTTGTGATTGCAGCCAATCCGGGTGAAGCATTAAAGCCATTGTCAAAAGTGGCTTCCGGTGGTGAACTGTCCCGTATTATGCTGGCAATCCGTACCGTAACAGCCAATCAGGACGATATCGGCACGCTCATTTTTGATGAAATTGATGCCGGAATCAGTGGCAGAACGGCACAGCGGGTTGCAGAAAAGTTATGCACGCTGTCGCAGAAACGACAGGTAATCTGCATTACGCATCTGCCACAGATTGCTGCAATGGCAGATGTGCATTTTATGATTGAAAAAGCGGTGCAGGACAATAAAACAGTTACATCCATTTACCGGCTTTTGGATACGCAGTGCGTGGAAGAGCTGGCAAGGCTGCTTGGCGGCAGTACCATTACGGAAGCGGTACGTGCCAATGCACAGGAATTGTGCCATCAGGCGGCAGCTTATAAAAATAAATAACCATAAAAAACCTATATTAGATTTTCAAATACGGCAGATACTAAGATTAAACAGTTGAGGGCATTTGCTTCAACATCATTAATAATGCCTGTGGAATGGAGCTGCGTATGAAAAAGAAAATTGTATATAGGTTTTTTATATTTGTTCTGTTTTTTATTGTGTCGGCATCGGGAATGGGGATTTATGCCCATATGGTTGCAAAGCAGCTGCCCGGAGAAATATATTTACAGAATAACCGTATCACCACACTGCAGCTGGGGCTTCCGGTTACGGCGGAAAATGATACGCAGAAAGTGAATCTTAGCAGACCGGCGGCATTTGCAGCGGATCAGACCGGCAGTTATCCCATGCAGATTAAACTGTTCGGTGTCTTTGATATCCGGACAGTTGATGTCAATGTTGTTGAACCGGATTATGTATATCCGTGCGGTTTCCAGATAGGGTTATATTTAAAGACAGACGGTGTGCTTGCGGTGAATACGCAGAGTATTACCGATATTTACGGAAATGAAGTCAATCCATGTGAAAATATTATCCGTCAGGGGGATTACATTTTAGCGGTAAATGCAGAAAAGGTATCTTCAAAAGGCACACTGGCTGAAGCGGTCAAAAAATGCGGCGGTACAGAGGTTGTTTTTACGATACTGCGCAATGGACAGCAGTTTGACGTCAGCGTGACACCGGTCATGGACGAGAGTGGAAATTATAAAATCGGTCTTTGGGTAAAAGATGATGCACAGGGAATCGGAACGATGACATACATTGACAGCTCAGGTGGATTCGGTGCATTAGGACACGGTATCAGTGATGAAACGACAGCAGGACTTTTGACGATTCATGACGGAAGGCTTTATAAAACGAAAATCGTTTCAATTATAAAAGGAACAGAAGGTACGCCGGGCGAATTTATCGGAACGATAAATTATCAGGAAAAGAATTTTCTGGGCAGTATCAGAAAAAATACGGTCAGTGGCATTTTTGGCACGTTGGACAAAAATCTGGCAGAGGAGTATGAACTGGAATATATGCAGGTCGGTTACAGCCATGAGGTAGAGAAAGGAAAGGCGTATATCCGTATGTATACAGATAATTCCTATCAGGATTATCAAATTGAAATTGACCATATCAGTTATGGCGGTCAGAAAAATCTGACATTTACCGTCAAATCTCCGGAACTTCTGGCAATGACAAATGGGATTGTACAGGGGATGTCCGGTTCGCCAATCCTGCAAAACGGAAAATTTGTCGGCGCAGTGACCCATGTTTTTATCGACAATCCGACAAAAGGGTACGGAATTTTTGCTGAAACAATGCTAAAAGAGGGAAAATAAAAACTGTTTTGTCGAAAAATGTCGAAAAACGCGAAAATATAGGATTGCCAATTTTTGTCGCAGAAGATATAATCAGTTTTTGTAAGGGGAATGAGAAAAATCTTATGGAGGGGAAATGAATGGAAGCCTTAAAGGTAGCAATTGCAGATGATAATGAGAATATGTTAAAGGTACTTGGGCAGGTCATCGGACAGGAACAGGATTTGTCCGTAGTCGGTACGGCGACGAATGGAGAAGATACATTTCACATCATTAAGGAGAAAGAACCGGATGTTGTTCTGCTGGATATTATAATGCCACAGATTGACGGATTGACGGTGATGGAAAAAGTGCATAAGGATAAGGAGATACGAAAGACGCCGGCATTTATTATTATCAGTGCTATCGGACGGGACAGTGTGACAGAAGATGCATTTAATATGGGCGCTTCATATTATATCATGAAGCCGTTTGATAATGATATGCTGATTAACAGAATCCGGTATATCAGAAATGTCCATGCGGAAAATACGAAAGCAGGAGCAGCACCGGCGCTGGAACATACGGTGGTCAGTGACCGGAATCTGGAAAGTGATATTACAAACATCATACATGACATTGGTATTCCTGCGCATATTAAAGGGTATCAGTATCTAAGAGATTCTATTATGCTGTCAGTCAAGGATAATGATGTGATTAACAGCATTACCAAAATACTTTATCCAACCATTGCCAAAAGATACCAGACGACATCAAGCCGCGTGGAGCGTGCCATCCGTCATGCAATTGAAGTGGCATGGAACCGTGGAAATACGGAAACACTCAATGGTTTGTTTGGTTATACAATCAGCAATGGCAAAGGAAAACCCACAAATTCAGAATTTATCGCGTTGATAGCCGATAAAATCCGTTTACAGTACAATATTAAATAAAAAAGTTCTTAAAAATTTCACATATAGATTAGATTTATGTCTTGCGTAATAGTTTGTAATATATTATAATATTGAAAGCAAATTTTAAAAAATATGTAACAAATTTGTAATATATTATGAGGTTTAGAAACTTATGCGTAAAAGAATTGCAAAAACTTTTGTGGCAGCAGCTTTAATTACAAGCATTGCCGGCACGTCTGTATGGGCAGATGATGTAACAGATTTAACCAATAAAAAGAATGCGGCAGAGAGCCAGTTAAGCCAGACACAGTCAGAGCTTGCTTATCTGCTTGTGCAGATGGACGAACTTGAAGTCAAGATGCATGATAAGAATGAAGAGATTGATCAGGCAAATGCGGATTTAGCAGTTACAGAGCAGAATATGCAGAATCAGTATGATGATATGAAACTGCGTATTAAATATATGTACGAAGACCAGTCAACATCGATTGCAGAGGCATTTCTTACAGCTGAAAGCATGAGCGATGCACTGAATAAAGCGGAGTACGTACAGCAGGTTTATGATTATGACCGTGGAAAGTTAGATGAGATGGCAGCAACCGCTTCACAGATCCAGAAGTTAAAGAGTACGCTCGACGCGGATAAGAAGGAGCTGGAAGCACTTGGGCAGGAGATGACAGATAAGCAGGCTGTTTTATATGCGGCAATTGCAGATCAGGAAAATACAGTGGCTGATTTGACAACACAGCTTTCAGAAGCGCAGGCTGCCGCAGCAGAAGCACAAAGACAGCGTGAAGCGCAGGCCGCCGCTGCAGCAGCTAAGACAACGACAAAGACAAAGAGCAGTACGACAACAACCGTTGCAGCAGCCAATAATTCAGGCAGTGCTTCCGGTGTGGTCAGTGCAGCGTATAGCATGTTAGGTGTGCCTTATGTATGGGGCGGTACTTCACCGAGTGGATTTGACTGTTCCGGTCTGATGTATTATATTTTCAGACAGAATGGTATTTCCGTGCCGCATTCATCCAGTGCCATTGCAGGTGGTGGCTCATCAGTCGGAAGCCTTTCGCAGGCACAGCCGGGCGATATTATCTGCTATCCGGGCCATGTAGGTGTCTACATCGGTAACGGTCAGATTATTCATGCACCGACAAGCGGTGATGTTGTAAAGATTTCATCGGCAAACATTTTACCGATTACAGCAATCAGACGTTACTGGTAATTTAAAATGAAATATGGTATAATAAAGTGTAGCTGAGATTCTTAGCTGCACTTTTGTACTATGTGGATAAGAAAAAATATGAGGCTCTTTGCTTCCGGGCGAAAGCGGGAGATATCCTCTTAAAAATAACTCGCTCAGAAATGGAGATAGGTATGAAGAATGTTTTATTTATTGCATCAGAAGCGGTTCCATTTATAAAAACAGGGGGACTTGCAGATGTTGTGGGAGCTTTGCCAAAGTATTTTAACAAGGATGAATTTGATGTGCGGGTGATGATTCCCAAGTATACGTGTATTCCGTGGGAGTATCGGGAAAAGATGGTCTATAAGACACATTTTTATATCGACCTTGCATGGCGCACACAGTATGTCGGTGTTTTTGAAATGGAATATCAGGGTGTTACATTCTATTTCATTGATAACGAATTTTATTTTTCGGGACCGAAGCCGTACAGCTGGATTCATGAAGACATTGAAAAGTTTGCGTTCTTTAGTAAAGCGGCGCTATCGGCAATTCCGACACTGGGATTCCGGCCGGATATTATCCACTGCCATGACTGGCAGACAGGTCTGGTGCCGGTTTATTTAAAGGAGCGGTTTGCACAGGGCGAATTTTATCAGGGTGTAAAGTCTGTGATGACAATACATAATCTGAAATTCCAGGGAATCTGGGATTTGAAGAAAGTCAAAGATATTACAGGTCTTCCGGACAGCTATTTTACTTCGGATAAGCTGGAAGCGTATAAGGATGCCAACTATTTAAAGGGCGGTATCGTCTATGCGGATATGGTAACGACTGTCAGCTCAACCTATGCCGAGGAGATTAAGACACCGTTTTACGGGGAACATCTTGAAGGCTTGATGCAGGCGCGTTCAAACTGTCTGCGAGGTATTGTAAATGGCATTGATTACGAAATTTACAATCCGGAAACCGATGAGAATCTGGATGCAAAGTACAATCAGATTACCTTCCGGAAGGAAAAGTGGAAGAACAAAGTGGCATTACAGAAAGAACTCGGACTGGCACAGGATAAGGGGAAATTCATGATTGGCATTGTGTCCCGTCTGACAGACCAGAAGGGATTTGATCTTGTGGCTTATGTGATGGAACAGCTCTGTACCGAAGATGTGCAGCTGGTTGTGCTGGGTACGGGTGATGAAAAATATGAAAATATGTTCCGACACTATGACTGGAAGTATCATGACAGGGTATCAGCCAATATTTACTATTCAGAACCAATGGCACATAAGATTTATGCGGCATGTGATGCGTTTTTAATGCCGTCCCTGTTTGAGCCATGCGGACTCAGCCAGTTAATCAGCCTGCGTTACGGAACGGTTCCGATTGTAAGAGAAACAGGCGGATTAAAGGATACGGTTGAACCGTACAACGAATATGAAAATCTTGGAACAGGATTTTCATTTGCAAATTACAATGCCCACGAAATGCTTAGTATTGTCAATTATGCAAAGAGTGTTTATTACAACCATAAGCGTGAGTGGAACAAGATTGTTGACCGTGGCATGGCGGCAGATTTTTCATGGGATAATTCTGCAAGAAAGTACGAACAATTGTATAAAGATTTATAAAAAGATAAAAAGAGCCTGTATACAGTTATGAATTCTGTATGCAGGCTTTTTTGGCGGAGGTCTGCGGCACGCGCCGTGGATATCCGAAAGTCTGGCCGGACAATAAAAAAACTTCCCTGATCACTTACTGTCAGGGAAGCTGTATGCCGATGATGGGACTCGAACCCATACGATGTTGCCACCGGCAGATTTTGAGTCTGCTGCGTCTGCCAATTCCGCCACATCGGCTGAAATGCGTTTTTAATAACGCGACTATAGAATCATAACACATTCATTTTTTAAAATCAACACCTTTTTGAAAAAATATGGCAATGCAGGTGGAAAAAAAGAACGGATTGTGGTACTCTAATAGAGTTACGGATAAAAGATGAGAAAGAGCATGGATACCGCCGGTGCGGCAGAATGGAGTATAGACATGGCAGATTGTAAAAAAGTCCAGAAAATGATTGGAAAATTTGACCATGGTCAGCTGGATATAAAACAGGAGGAATTTTTTATACAGCATGTAGAATCATGTAAGGACTGTAGGGAAGAATTTGAAATTTATTACATTGTTGCCTATGGATTAAGTGAAGATGAAAATACGGCTGCCGTGGCTAAATGTTATCAGAAGTTGGTGGAACAGTATGATTTTAAAGGACTGGTTGAATTAAAGCTGAAAAACAGCCGTGCAAAACTGGAAAAATTGAAATCGTGGAATCGTTTTGTGCGGTTATGCTGGTATGCGGCAAACCTGTGCATGCTGCTTACGCTGATTTTATGGATAATTATCCGGTATTACTAAGAATGTAACAACAGCAGGAGGCTATTTTGCGTAAAAAATTAATTTTAATAGATGGACACAGCATTTTAAACAGGGCATTTTACGGAGTGCCGGATTTAACCAATGCAGAGGGAATCCATACCAATGCGCTGTATGGATTTTTAAATATCATGTTCCGGTTTATTGATGAGGAAAAACCGGATTATATCACGGTTGCGTTTGATCTGAGTGCGCCGACTTTCCGGCATAAGGAATATGCGGCATACAAGGGAACGAGAAAACCGATGGCACCGGAGTTAAAACAGCAGGTTCCGCTGATTAAGGAACTGCTGCGCGCCATGCAGATTACCATTGTAGAAAAAGAGGGCTACGAAGCAGACGATTTACTGGGAACGATTGCCAAGAAAACCGCGGCAAAAGGGCTGGACGTTTCCGTTATCAGCGGGGACAGGGATTTATTGCAGCTTGCGGAAGAACACATTAAAATCCGTATTCCAAAGACAAAGAAAGGTGTCACGGAAGTAGAGGATTATCTTCCGGCGGACGTGGAGACACTCTACGGTGTGACACCGCTTGAATTTATTGATATGAAAGCGCTGATGGGTGATACTTCGGATAATATTCCGGGTGCGCCGGGGGTCGGTCCAAAGACGGCTTCGGCGTTGATTACACAGTACCACAATATCGAAACAATTTTTGAACACCTTGACGAATTAAAGCCGCCGAAGGCAAAAAAATCCATCAGTGAAAATGTAGAACAGGTGAAATTAAGCAAATTTCTCGCAACGATTGATATTGACGTACCGGTCGATTATGATCTTGAAAATGCGGCAGTCGGCGGATATTACACGCCGGAAGCATATGAACTGTTTAAGCGGTTTAATTTTAAATCCTTTTTAAAGCGTTTTAATCAGGAAGATACCGGAATTACATTGGAAGCAGACAGGTATTTTACATGTGTGACGGAATTTTCGGAAGTGGAAGAACTTTTTGCACAGGCACAGAACAAGGTACGTACAGATAAAAATGCGGTTATCGGTTTTGCGGCGGCAGTTGAAAAGGGCGTTTTATACGGCATTTCCCTTGCGGTCAGTCCCGAAAAAACCGCTTACATTCCGGTTTCGGGTTTTGTGACACAGGAATACCTAACAGACAAGCTTTCAGAATTGGTACAGCAGTGTCCGTCCCGTCAGATTGCGGTAATGGCATTAAAAGAAAAGCTGGATTTGTTTAGAAATTGTCCGGGGGACAGCAAGGATACCCGGTTAAAGGTATCGCAGGATCAATTTATTGATACCGCGATTGCAGCATATTTATTAAATCCGACAAACCAAGAATATACTTATGATACAATTGCAAAAGATTTCTGCGGGCTGACACTTAATTCAAGGGCAGAACTGCTCGGAAAAACAACCTTAGCCGAGGCGGCGGACACACAGCAGGAAACGCTCTGCAGACTGCTCTGCATGGAAAGCTATATTGCAATGACGGCGTGGAAACCGCTTTATAAGGCCTTAGAAGAAGAAAATATGCGGTCGCTGTTTTTTGATATTGAAATGCCGCTCGTATTTGTGCTTTATGAAATGCAGGCAGAGGGAATCCGCGTGGACAGTGCTGCATTAAAAGAATACGGCACAATGCTCGGTGAAAAAATTGCGGTACTGGAGCAGGAGATTTATGCCGATGCCGGAGAAACGTTTAATATCAATTCGCCAAAACAGCTTGGTGTGATTCTTTTTGAAAAAATGGGCATGCCAAACGGAAAGAAAACCAAAAGCGGCTATTCCACGGCGGCAGATATTCTGGAAAAGCTGGCACCGGAGTATCCGGTGGTTCAGAAAATACTGGATTACCGTCAGATGACAAAGTTGAAATCCACCTATGCAGACGGGCTGGCTGGCTACATTCAGGAGGATGGCAGAATCCACGGCACGTTTAACCAGACGATTACAGCAACCGGCAGAATCAGCAGTACCGAGCCGAATCTCCAGAATATTCCAATCCGCATGGAGCTTGGCAAAAAGATTCGTCAGGTCTTTATTCCGAGGGACGGCTATGTCTTTTTAGATGCCGATTATTCACAGATTGAACTGCGGATTCTTGCACACATGTCCGGTGATGAGAAACTCATAGAAGCGTATAATTCTGCACAGGATATTCACAGAACAACTGCTTCGCAGGTCTTTCATGTGCCGTTTGACGAGGTAACGCCGGAACAGAGAAGAAACGCAAAGGCGGTCAATTTCGGCATTGTTTATGGTATCAGCTCTTTCGGACTGAGCCAGGATTTAAGCATTTCAAAAAAGCAGGCGGCAGAGTATATTGAAAAATATTTTGAAGCCTATCCGGGGATTAAGGTTTATATTGATGAGCTGGTGGCTTTTGCAAAGGAACACGGTTATTCGCTGACGATGTTTAACAGAAGACGTCCGATTCCTGAAATTAAGTCCAGCAATTTCATGCAGCGTTCATTTGGTGAGCGTGTTGCCATGAATGCACCGATTCAGGGAACGGCGGCGGATATTATCAAGCTCGCGATGATAGAAGTCTATAACCGGTTAAAGGAACGCGGCTTAAAATCCCGCCTGATTTTGCAGGTGCATGATGAACTGCTCGTAGAGGCGCATCAGGATGAGGTGGAAGAAGTCAAGCAGCTCATGACGGATGCCATGAAAAATGCGGTAAAGCTTGCAGTGGTACTGGAAGTGGATTTGAAAGAAGGAAAGAACTGGCTGGAGGCCCACTAGTGTGAAAAATAACGCTGATGCGCTTATTTTTCACACGTCAAGTGTAACTTGACGTTGGCTATCTTGTGCCGCAGGCGTCACAAAATAGTTTTTATCGCAGAGCTAAATCTGACATTTAGCTCGCGATTCCTCCGGCATTAAAATGCCTGCGGAATGGGGAGTAGTATGAAAAAGATAATTGGAATTACGGGTGGAATCGGTTCGGGCAAAAGCGCGGTACTGGATTTGCTGGAGAAAAATTTTTCGGCATATATTATAAAGGCGGATGATGTGGCAAAGCAGTTGATGGAACCGGGCGGGAAGGCTTTTATAGAAGTTGTGGACTTCTTCGGAGAGGAAATACTGCTGCCTGACGGCACGATTGACAGAAAAAAGCTTGCAGCCGTGGTGTTTACCAATCCGAACAAGCGGATTGTGTTAAACAGCATTACCCATCCGCTGGTAAAAAAGAAAATTATGGAGCAGATTGCATGTCTAAAGGCAGAAGATACGTATGAATACTGCTTTGTTGAAGCGGCACTTTTGATTGAGGACCATTATCAGACGGTCTGTGACGAGTTTTGGTATATTTATGTACCGGAAACCCTGCGCAGGGAGCGTTTGAAGGCAAGCCGCGGATATACGGATGAGAAAATAGATTCCATTTTAAAGAGCCAGCTGACCGAAGAAGAATTTGCAAAAGCATGTGCGCATACGGTTGACAACAGCAAAGATTTGGATTTTACGCTGTCACAGCTTGAGAAATTGCTTCAAATGTGATATTCTTGTAGCAGTTTGACAAAATTAGTCGAAATGATAAGTGGAGGTACCTATGCAAAATACAGCAGCTATTCAGGAAGATTTGGTATTTGGACTGGATATTGGTACAAGAAGCATCGTTGGCGTTGTGGGCTTTCAGGACAGAAAGGGCTTTCATGTTGTGGCAATGGCACAACAGGAGCATGAAACGCGGGCAATGCTTGATGGACAGATACATGATATATATAAAGTCGGAGATACAATCCGTAAAGTGAAAAATGATTTGGAAAGACAGTTGGACAGACAGCTTTCAGACGTCTGTATTGCAGCTGCCGGACGTGTACTGCGTACGGTCAACGCAACGGCAGAATATGTGTTCGAGGAAGAGACGAGAGTAACACAGGAACACATTTATTCTTTAAATCTGCTGGCAGTTGAAAAGGCACATATGCAGATTAACCGGGAATCGGACAAAATCCGCTTCTATTGTGTCGGCAACACGCCGGTCAATTACCGGTTGAACGGATTTGATATTACAAATCTTGAAGGACACAAGGCAGATAAAATCAGCGTGGAACTGATTGCAACATTTCTGCCGGAAGAAGTTGTAGACGGTTTGTATGAGGCAGTAGGGTATGCCGGATTAAAAGTGGCAAGCCTGACACTCGAACCAATTGCCGCCATGAATATTGCAATTCCGGAACAGTACCGGCTTTTAAATATTGGTCTGATTGATGTCGGTGCGGGAACGTCCGATATCTGCCTTACAAAAGATGGAAGTATCATTGCGTACGGCATGATTCCGTTTGCAGGGGATGAAATTACAGAAATTATTGCAAAAACTTATCTTGTTGATTTTAACACAGCAGATAAAATTAAAAAACTGGCAAGCGATAATGCAGAGGGTACAGTGACATTTGCAGATATTATGGGACTGGAACAGACCATTCCGTCGGCAGATATTATAAAGACAGCCAATCAGGTCGTTGATACCATGGCAAAAGACACAGCGGATAAGATTATTGAATTAAATGGAGGAAAGCCGGTCAGTGCAGTGTTTGTTGTGGGCGGCGGTGGAAAGATTGCCGGATATACACAAAAGGTTGCCGAGTATCTCGGAATACAGAAGGAACGTGTGGCAGTCCGTGGACCGGAAGTGCTGACAACCGTGGAATTTATGGTGGATAATTTTAAAAAGGATTCGCTGTATGTAACACCGGTCGGTATCTGTACGAATTATTATACACAGAAGAACAACTTTATTTTTGTCAATGTCAATAATGAACGTGTGAAGTTATACGATAATGACAAGCTGACAATTGTAGATGCGGTTATGCAGGTTGGTTTTCCGAATGAAAAGCTGTTTCCACGCAGAGGAAAAGAGCTGAATTTTACCGTAAACGGAAAGATGAGGCTGGTACGCGGACAGGCGGGAGAAGGCGCTGTTGTACAGTTAAACGGCAGACAGACCAATCTGAATGCGCGGATTGAACAGAATGATATTATTACGGTGCAGGAATCCGGCGTGGGTGAACCGGCGCATATGACGATTGAACAGCTGGAGGAATTTCAGGCAACGATAGAATTTATTGTAAACGGTAAGCGTGTGCCGTGTCCGAAATTTGCATACGTCAACGGCGAATTGAAATCGGGTTTTTACGATATTCAGGACGGCGATCAGATTCAGATGGAGAATTTCTATACCGTGGCACAGCTGTTTGAATTTATGGATTACGATATTACCGGATATGATGTGTATGTCAACAATGAACTGGCAGACAAAGATACAAAGGTTTATGAGAATTTTAGTGTCAAGACCTCTGCCATTACAGAACATGCGGGTTACGAAGAAACATCCGAAGAAAATGACGGATATGATACAGAGGAACAGACAGAAGATATAGCTGATACCGCAGGGAATTCACGGGCAGATGATGATACATCACTTTCGGGCGAAAATGCCGGAACGCAGACTGGTTCAACGGATACCGCCGCGCAGGAAGTGCAGGGTATGTCATCACAGGCAGTTCGGAATATTACAATTCTGATTAACGGACAGCCGGTACGGCTGACAGGCAAAAAGGATTATATTCTGGTAGATTTGTTCCAGTATTATGAATTTGATTTATCCAAGCCAAAGGGAAATATCGTCTTAAAGTTAAACGGACAGGAAGGCATTTATACGGCACCTTTGCATGACGGTGATGTCGTCGATTTATACTGGGAACAGTAAAGGATAAGTGTGAAGAATCCTTAAATTTAAGATTTTTCACACAGCGCTTTGTGTCGCAGGCGCCACAAAGCCGCTTTTTATCGCAGAACTGAACAATTCAGTTCGCGATTCCTACGGCATTAAAATGCCTGCGGAAAGGAGAAGTGTGAAGAATCACGCGGAATGGAGAATACTATGAGAATGATGTCCATAGCCAGTGGGAGCAGCGGAAACTGCATTTATATTGGCTCAGACAATACGCATATCTTAATAGATGCAGGCGTAAGCCGTAAAAAGATACTGGAAGGACTGGCAGCGGCGGATTTAAGTGTCAATGACATTTCGGCCGTATTTGTAACCCACGAACACAGCGACCATATTAAAGGGCTGGGGGTGCTGACAAGAAAAGACAAGGTACCGGTCTATTCCACGAGAGGAACACGCGACGGCATTTTTGAGGCAGGGACGCTTGGTGAACTGCCGGGAGAACTGTTTCGGGTGATTGAGCCGGACAGTGATATCTGCATTGATGATTTACAGATTCATGCGTTCCGGGTATCCCACGATGCCAAAGAACCGGTTGCTTATACGGTGACGTGCGGTGAAAAAAAGGCGGGCGTGATAACGGATCTCGGATATTATGATGATTATATTGTAAATAATCTTACCGGTTCGCAGGCAATGTTAGTTGAAGCGAACCACGATGTGAACCTGCTGCAGGTCGGAAGTTATCCGTACTATTTAAAGCAGCGCATACTTGGAAATAAGGGACATTTGTCCAACGAAGTGTCGGGAAAGCTCATTAACGATTTGTTAAACGATAATGTAAATACCGTGCTGCTTGGACATTTAAGCAAAGAAAACAATTACGACAAGCTGGCATTTGAAACAGTGCGGCTTGAGATTGATATGAGTGAAAACGGCTATAAAGCAAAAGATTTTGATATAGAGGTCGCAAAACGCAGCGAACCTTCCAGAATCATCACACTTTAAAAAATACATTTTTTTTATGCCGGAAGGCGGAATGGAGGAATTATGAGAAAGTGCGTTATTACAGTAGTAGGAAAAGATACCGTAGGAATTATTGCAAAGGTTTGTACATATCTTGCAGAAACAAAGATTAATATTCTTGATATTTCACAGACAATCGTATCAGGTTATTTTAACATGATGATGATTGTTGATACCGGCGCTTCTGCAAAGACCTATGATGAAGTGATTACAGATTTAGACAAGCTGGGAGAAGAAATCGGTGTTGCAATTAAGTGTCAGCGGGAAGAAATTTTTGATATGATGCACAGAATCTAGTGTGAAAAAATCACACTGATGTGCTGATTTTTCATCGCATCTTCGCAGCAGGCTGCTCAGAAATGAGGATTAGTAACAATATTTTATGGGAAAGGCAAATACGCGCATGATTAATATTTTTGAAGTCAACGAAACAAATAAAATGGTAGAACAGGAAAATCTTGATGTCAGAACGATTACAATGGGTATCAATCTGTTAGATTGTGCCAGTGAGAATCTCGATGAAGTCAATGAGAAAATCTATCGTAAGATTACAACACTGGCAAAGGATTTAGTATCGACAGGTGAAGAAATCGCAAGAGAATTCGGTGTGCCGATTGTCAATAAGAGAATTTCAATTACACCGATTTCACTGGTCGGTGCAGCTGCCTGTAAGACACCGGAGGATTATGTAACGATTGCAAAGACACTTGACCGCGCCGCTCACACGGTTGGCGTTAATTTTATCGGTGGTTATTCTGCAATCGTGTCAAAGGGCATGACAAAGAGTGATGAACTGTTAATCCGTTCTATTCCGGAAGCACTTGCAAGTACAGAATTAATCTGCAGCTCTGTTAATGTCGGTTCAACAAAGACCGGCATCAATATGGATGCAGTCCGTCTTATGGGTGAAATCATTAAAGAAACCGCAGAAAAGACAAAAGATGCAGACTCTTTAGGCTGTGCAAAGCTGGTAGTACTCTGCAACGCACCGGACGACAATCCGTTCATGGCAGGTGCATTCCACGGGGTATCTGAAGATGATGCGATTATCAATGTGGGTGTCAGCGGTCCGGGCGTTGTAAAGTATGCACTTGAAAAGGTCCGCGGCGAAAGCTTTGAAGTGCTTTGCGAAACGATTAAAAAGACAGCATTTAAGATTACGCGTGTCGGTCAGCTGGTTGCACAGGAAGCTTCTAAGCGTCTTGGTGTACCGTTTGGTATTATCGACCTGTCGCTTGCACCGACACCGGCAATCGGTGACAGTGTTGCCGACATTTTAGAGGAAATCGGTTTACAGAGAGCCGGTGCGCCGGGTACAACTGCGGCACTTGCCCTGTTAAATGACCAGGTAAAGAAGGGTGGCGTTATGGCATCTTCTTATGTCGGCGGATTAAGTGGTGCATTTATTCCGGTCAGCGAAGATCAGGGGATGATTGATGCAGTGCTTGACGGTTCTTTATGCATTGAAAAGCTGGAGGCAATGACCTGCGTATGTTCTGTAGGACTGGATATGATTGCAATTCCGGGAGATACAAAGGCAACAACGATTTCAGGTATTATTGCAGATGAAGCGGCAATTGGTATGGTAAACCAGAAGACGACTGCGGTCCGTGTGATTCCGGTTGTTGGAAAAGGTGTCGGAGAAACCGTTGAATTCGGCGGTTTATTAGGTTATGCGCCAATTATGCCGGTTAATCAGTTTGACTGTTCCGCATTTGTGAACAGACAGGGTAGAATCCCGGCTCCAATTCACAGCTTTAAAAACTAAATGATTTAACAGATGACAGGCTGCAGGAAAAAACAGTTGGGGATGCGTTCTGACCATAGTTTTTTCGGCAGCCTTTCTGTAAAAATGCAAAGACCGCAAAGAAATGCCGATTATGGCATGGATGAAAAGACAGTGGGCAGGAAAATGCCGGCATTTATATACAGATAAGGTGGAACAGGTTATGAAATTGACAGAAATTTATCAAAATAAAAAGACGGTACTTTCATTTGAAATATTTCCGCCGAAAAAGGAAGAAGAATTAAAAAATATAGACCGCACATTGGAAGCACTGTGCGAGGTACAGCCGGATTTTATCAGCGTGACCTTTGGTGCGGGCGGAAGTGCCAATAAAAATAAAACAATAGAACTGGCAAAGAAAATCAAAGAGGATTATCATATTGAGCCGGTCGTTCATCTGACCTGCCTTTGCTATGACAGACAGGAAATTGACGAATTTGCAAGACAGTTACAGGCAGAGGGCATTGAAAATATTCTTGCACTGCGTGGTGACAGAAATCCTGATATTCCCGAAAAGGAAGATTTTAAACATGCGTCAGATTTGATTACATATATGAAGGAAAAGGGCGATTTCTGCGTTGCAGGAGCGTGTTATCCGGAAGACCATCCGGAGTCGGAAAGTCATATGCAGGAATTAAAAGCTTTAAAAACAAAGGTCGATGCAGGGGCAGAACTATTGCTTTCCCAGCTCTTTTTTGACAACCACCTGTTTTATGATTTTGCTTCCGATTGTAAAAATAACGGGATTACCGTGCCGGTGACACCGGGCATTATGCCGGTTACCAGTGCCGCACAGATTCAGCGCATGGTGAAAATGTGCGGGGCGACTCTGCCGGATTCCCTGCAAAAAATCGTGGAACGCTATGCCGATAATAAACCGGCAATGATGGAAGCGGGTATTTATTATGCGGTGAACCAGATTTTGGATTTGCTGGCAAATGATATGCATGGAATCCATTTGTATACAATGAACAATCCTGAAGTGGCGAAGAAAATCTGTGCAGGAATCCAGCATTTGATTTAGGAAAGGCATAGAAGTATGCAGGAATTTAAAAATATTACACATACATTTGAACCGGTTTTCGATGAGAATTCAAAAATTTTGATTTTGGGAACATTTCCTTCTGTAAAATCCAGAGAAAATCATTTTTATTACGGACATCCGCAGAACCGCTTCTGGAAAGTGATGGCGGCAGTCATGGATTCGACCCAGCCGCAAACGATTGAAGAAAAAAAGAATTTTCTTTTGGAAAATCATATTGCGGTCTGGGATGTGATTCACAGCTGCAGCATTGAAGGTTCGTCAGACAGCAGTATCACAGATGTTGTGCCGAATGATTTTGCGGAGCTTTTTGCACGTACACACCTTCTGGCGGTAGCTGCAAACGGTACAAAGGCATATGAACTGTATCAGAAATACGTATATCCGGTTACAAAGCGGGGAATTATAAAAATGCCGTCAACCAGCCCGGCAAATGCGGCTTGGAATCTTGCCCGGCTGACGGCGGCTTACCGGGAATTATTTGAAAAAATCTGTGATGGCAGATGAGAAACCGCCTTCGAGAATTTCTCATCGACCCTTTGAAACAGACTGCTTAGAAACGGGGATTAATATAAATTTTTTGATGAAATTCATCGGGAATTATTGTGCCGAATTTCCGGCAAACAGCCAGATTATAAATATTGGTACTAAAAATATCATCACCAAGCAGCGCTTTTGAAGCGGCGGTTTTGGTAATCAGCGGGACAGGGCAGCTTTTCTTGATACAAGAAAGGTAATCCTGTCCTTTTTTATCAAATCCCAGAATGCGCACATAAGGCAGTGTGCGGTATCTTTCCGGCATACCGGCATCAATATTTAATACAATGTGCATCAGACAGCGGCAGACACGGGAATACGTATACTGACGGCTCTTTACCTTCAAAACCAGTTGTGAAAAAGTGTCAGAAGGTGCATGCAAACTGATAATGCGGCTTGCAAGCTCCGGCGTGATGTCGGCATAACCGCACAGCGCCCGGATGCAGTCGTCTTTAGCCGGATTTTTCATAAAGATTTCAGCCAGTTTGTACTGCAAAAATGTGGTAAAATCATCTAAAACAACCGGCATGTATTGATTGTGGCCGGCATGGAGTGCTTCAAGCATCGGCTGTGGGAGTGCCTGCGTTAAAGAATCCTGCATTGCATTATCCGATATTGTAAACTGCTTTCGGATAGCCGAGGCACTTGAAAATGCGGCACTTCCGGACAGTGTTTCTTTGTGATAGCCGTCTCCGGCGCGCTTTAGAGTAAAAGGTGCAATAGGGCTGTGATGTTTTTGCAGGGCTTTTAAATACTCAATGCCTAAAATATTATTGGGATTTGCCAGCAGTTCCAACAGCTCCTCATAAGGAAGAAGAGCCAAAGCATTACCGGCAGAAGCGCGATGTCCTGACACTTTAAGACAGTGTATCAGGGCTTCCTGCCGTGCCTGTGGAAATGTTTTTCCGGTGGCAAGTGCATTTTTTAAAGCCTGTCTGTAATCGTCCGGTTCACGTACAAGAATATCAGCAGCTGCCTGCAGAGGTGTAAGTTCACCACATTCACTGCCAAATACCAATGACGAAATAGCAAGGGCATCACAGACCTGAACTGCGCCGTCTGCAAAAAATTCTGCACTGGACAGTGCATAAAAGGATGGCAGTTCAACAACGAGATTCACACCACAGTCAACAGCGGCGCGGCAGCGGGCATATTTATGAATCATGGCAGGTTCGCCGCGCTGTACAAAATTTCCGCTCATGACGGCGATACACACATCTGCCTGTGTCATTTTTACGGCTTCCCGAAGATGATATAGATGTCCGTTGTGAAAAGGGTTGTATTCCGTAATCAGTCCGACCGCTTTCATAAAAATCTCCAATCCGGGCAAATGCCCTGTGTTTGTAGTATCTGAGTTGCTGTACTAAAAAAGATATGGGGGCGGGTCACAAGGTCATTCACCCACTTATGAGCAAGCTCATGTGGGTTTAGACCTTTTGACCCTGATATCTAAGAAATACCGTATCATAAAGGATGGCGGACTGCAACTAAATATAGATAAAAATAAATTGCTTATGATTTAAAACTTGTACTTCTGAAAAATTTGGTATATACTCTAAATAGGATTTCGGCGCAACGCTGGAAAATATTTAACATAATACAAGGAGGAGTCAGTAATCATGGCATTTATTGACGAAATTAAAGAGAGAGCAAAAGCAGACAAGAAGACAATTGTTTTGCCAGAATCTATGGATAAGAGAACATTTGAGGCTGCTGAAAAGATTTTAAAGGAAGGTATCGCTAATCTGATTATCATCGGTACACCTGAAGAAATCGCTGAAAACAGCAAGGGCTATGATATCACTGGTGCTACAATTGTTGATCCGTTCAACGATCCAAACAAGCAGAAATATATTGATAAATTTGTTGAATTAAGAAGCAAAAAGGGTGTTACACCGGAGATGGCTAAGGAACAGATGGAAAAGGATTACATGTACTATGCATGTTTAATGTGCAAGTGCGGTGATGCAGACGGTGCTGTTTCAGGTGCATGCCATTCTACAGGCAATACAATCAGACCGGCATTACAGTTATTAAAGACAAAGCCGGGCATTGGCAGCGTTTCAGGTTTCTTCTTAATGGAAGTTCCGGACTGTGAACTCGGCGAAAACGGATTATTCGTATTTGCTGACTGTGCTGTAAATCCAGATGTTGATTCTGAAAAACTTGCAGAAATCGCTATGTTATCAGCAGAAAGCTTTGAAGCATTTACAGGCGCAAAGTCTAAGGTCGCTATGCTTTCATTCTCATCATACGGCAGTGCAAAGCACGACAGAGTAACAATGGTAGCAGATGCTGTAAAGATTGCACACGAAAAGTATCCTGAACTGACAGTTGACGGTGAACTTCAGTTAGATGCAGCACTTGTTCCTGAAGTAGCAAAGTTAAAGGCTCCGGACAGCAAGGTAGCAGGACAGGCTAACACATTGGTATTCCCATCTCTTGAAGCAGGTAACATCGGTTATAAGCTGGTTCAGAGACTTGCAAAGGCAGGTGCTTACGGTCCTGTTCTTCAGGGTCTTTCTATGCCTGTTAATGACTTATCAAGAGGATGTTTCGCAGAAGACATTGTAGGTGTTGTAGCCATGACAGCTGTACAGGCTCAGAACGCAGGCAAGTAATTAAAGTTAGAGGAGATTAAAAGTAATGAATATTTTAGTATTAAACTGTGGTAGTTCTTCATTAAAGTACCAGTTAATCAACATGGACGATGAGAGCGTATTAGCAAAAGGTCTTGTAGAAAGAATTGGTATTGAAGGTTCTATCCTTACACACAAGCCGACAGGCAAGGATAAGTACGTTGTAGAACAGCCGATGAAGGATCACAATATTGCAGTTAAGCTCGTGCTTGATGCACTTGTAGACGAAACACATGGTGTAATCAAGAACGCTGATGAAATCGCAGCAGTAGGTCACCGCGTACTTCACGCAGGCGAAAAGTATAAGGAATCATGCCTTGTAAATGAAGATGTAAAGAGCGTTGTAAGAGAATGCTTCGACTTAGGACCTTTACATAACCCTGCAAACTTAATCGGTATCGAAGCTGTTGAAGCAGCTATGCCGGGCAAGCCAAATGTAGCAGTATGGGATACAGCTTTCGGCGGAACAATGGAGCCAAAGGCTTATCTGTATGCAATTCCACGCGAATACTATGAAAAGTATCATGTAAGAAGATACGGCTTCCACGGAACAAGCCACAGCTTTGTATCAAAGGAAACAATCAAATTTGCAAATCTCGATAAGGATTCAGCAAAGGTCATCGTATGCCACCTTGGAAACGGTGCTTCTATTTCAGCTTCTATCGGCGGTAAGTGCGTAGATACTTCTATGGGTCTTACTCCGCTTGAAGGTCTGATTATGGGTACAAGAAGTGGTGACTTAGACCCTGCAATCATCGAATACCTTTGCAATCATGAAAACCTTACAGTATCAGAGATGCTGAACATTTTAAATAAGAAGTCCGGTGTACTCGGTATGTCAGGCGGAATCTCAAGTGATTTCCGTGATATCAAGGCTGCTATGGATGACGGCAACGAAGTTGCAAAGCAGACACTGGAAGCATATGCATACAGAGTAGCAAAGTATATCGGTTCTTATGTAGCTGCAATGAACGGTGTTGATGCAATCACATTTACAGCCGGTGTTGGTGAAAATGCTGCATGGTTAAGACCAATGATCTGCCAGTATTTAGGATATTTAGGCGTGAAGTTAGACGAAGCAGCAAGTGAAAAGGCTGTTGGTGAAGAAATGATTATTTCTACAGCAGATTCTAAAGTAAAGCTTTGCGTAGTTCCTACAAACGAAGAATTAGCAATTGCAAGAGAAACATTAGCATTAATTCAGTAATTGTATGTATGGTGTTGGGAAAGAGGCTTGCAGTAATGCAGGCTTCTTTTTTTAAAAGAAAATGTAATTTTTCATTGACAAATGAAGATACTGTGCGTATAATAGACAAAGTGTGAAAAATACATATCGTATTTGGTGTGGTTTGACACATGAGATAGTGTGAATTGGAGACAATTATGCTAATTGATTTAAGAAATCTTTTATCTGGTGCAAAGGATGACATGACAGTATCTGCGCCGCTTGAAATGGAAACATTCCGGACGGCACTTGCAGAATATCCTGTTATGGAAAAGCAGCCTGTAGAACTTGTGCTTACAAGAACAGGCAAAGACAAGCTTCATATTTCCGGAAACGGATTTGTGGCTTTGGAAATTCCTTGTGACCGTTGCTTAGAACCGGTAAGAACCGAGATGCATTTTGATATTGACAAAGATATTGATATGCAGGAAACTTCCGGCGAGATAGAAGATGAGGAAGAAAAAGACTATATTGATGGATACAACCTCGACGTGGACAAACTTGTTTTCGGCGAAATTCTTCTGTTGATTCCAGGGAAAACCCTTTGTAAGGAAGACTGTAAAGGTCTGTGCCTTCGCTGCGGTGCGAACCTGAATGAGGGGGAATGCGGTTGTGACAGAGAGTCCTTAGATCCAAGAATGTCTGTTTTCAAAGATATTTTAAACAATTTTAAGGAGGTGTAACCATGTCAATTTGTCCAAAGAATAAATCTTCAAAAGCAAGAAGAGACAAGAGAAGAGCTAACTGGAAAATGAGCGCTCCAAATCTTGTAAAATGCAGCAAGTGTGGAGCTTTAATGATGCCTCACAGAGTATGTAAGTCTTGTGGCTCATACAACAAGAAAGAAATCGTTGCAGTTGACTAATTTTTATTAGAATCTGCTATTAGGAGCTGTGTGCCGGATATCCGGTACATGGCTTTTTTGATTTTTAACAGATGTCTGCTTTGGAGCGAAGGCAAACATCTATGATGGCAGATGAGAAAATGCCTGTGCGGATTTCTTATCGCCGCTTCACATCAAGTTTTTTAGAAATGAGGATTATATGTTATATATTATGCGGCATGGAAAAACGGAATGGAATGAATTGCACAAGCTTCAGGGACAGACGGATATTCCACTCAATGAAAACGGAAGAAAAATGGCGCGGGAAGCAGGAAAACGGTATCGGGAGATTCATTTTGACATCTGCTACTGTTCACCGTTAATACGGGCAAAAGAAACGGCGGAACTGGTGCTTGAAGGCAGAGCTGTTCCGATTGTAACGGACGACCGTCTTATGGAAATGTGCTTTGGCGAATATGAAGGAATTGAAAACAGCTTTGCATTGCCGGACTGCCCAATCAATCTGGCATTTCAGGCACCGGAGCGTTTTGTGGCGGATAAGGGGGCGGAAAGCTTTGAAGAACTGTTTGCCCGTACCGGCGATTTTCTTGAAAAGGTTGTAAAGCCGCAGCTTGCACAGGGAAAGGATATTCTGATAGTAGGACACGGTGCAATGAATTCAAGCATCGTCTGCCAGGTAAAGAAACTGCCGCTTACGCAGTTCTGGTCTGCCGGAATAGAAAACTGTAAGCTGATGCAGCTGTGTTGATACAATGCTTGATTTTAAGACACAGATATAGTAAAATTATCAGATAGAAGACGCTTGGAAAGGCAGGGCTATTTTAGTGAGTGAAAAAGTAATCGTTGCACTCGATGCAATGGGTGGAGATAACGCACCGGTGGAAATTGTAAAAGGTGCGGTAGAAGCAGTGAAAGAAGAAGCCGGTTTACTTGTAAAGCTGGTCGGCAGGGAAGAACAGGTCCGTGCAGAACTTGCAAAATACACTTATCCGCAGGGACAGATTGAAGTGGTTGATGCACCGGACGTTATTGAAACCGGTGAGCAGCCGGTTATGGCAATCCGCCGGAAAAAAGATTCTTCCATGGTACGTGCGCTGACAATGGTCAAAGAAAAGAAAGCAGATGCATTTGTATCAGCCGGAAGTTCGGGCGCGATTCTGGTAGGCGGACAGGTTATCGTGGGTAGAATCCGCGGCGTGGAACGTCCACCGATGGCACCGTTGATTCCGACAGCAAAGGGTGTTTCTATTTTAGTAGACAGCGGCGCAAATGTCGATTCCAGACCGTCCTTTTTAGTCCAGTGGGCAAAGATGGGATCTATCTATATGGAAAATATCATGGGTATTAAAAATCCGAAGGTTGCCATTGTTAATGTAGGTCTGGAAGAAGAAAAAGGAAATCAGCTGGTAAAAGAAACATATCCACTGTTAAAAGCATGTAAGGATATTAATTTTATCGGTAGTATTGAAGCGCGCAACATTCCAAACGGTGATGCGGATGTTATAGTCTGTGATGCATTTGTGGGAAATGTTATTTTAAAGCTGTACGAGGGTACGGCAAAGATGCTCTTATCAAAGGTAAAGACCACATTAATGTCCAGCTTAAAGACGAAAATCGGCGCACTGCTGATTAAAAATTCGTTAAGCGATACGATGAAGTCATTTGATGCAAAGCAGTACGGCGGTGCACCGCTGATTGGTTTAAACGGACTGGTGGTAAAGACACATGGCAATGCAAAGGCGATGGAAGTTAAAAATTCGCTGTTACAGTGCGTGAAATTCCAGCGTGAAAAGGTCAACGAAAAAATTATTGCTTCCATTTCGGCAGAAAAACTGGACGAAGCAGAAGCGTGATGATGAATACGAGAATGTCGTGACATGTAGTGCCTGCGGCAGATGTCCGATACAGATATCAGGTTATTAAATGTAAAGAAGAAAGGAAGTTTAGAAAATGGAATTTGAAAAGTTACAGAAAATTATTGCAGAGGTTTTAAACATCGATACCGATAAGATTACAATGGAGTCTACTTTTGTAGATGATTTAGGTGCAGATTCATTAGATGTGTTCCAGATTATTATGGGAATTGAAGATACATTTGATATTCAGATTCCGGAAGATGCAGCAGAGCATATTACAACAGTTGCCGAAGCTGTAGAACAGATTCAGGCAGCAAAAGCACAGTAAGACAGCATAAAAGCAGAAAGACAATGAGGCTGTAGGTACAGCCTCATTCTTTGCGCATATTGTGAAGAAGCCATAAATCAAAGCTTCTTCACACAGCAATTTGCCTCCGGGCGAAGGCAAATTGCTTTATTGCAGATGAGAAATCGCCTGCGCGGATTTCTCATCGCATCTTCGCGACAGTGTCGCTCAGAAATGGTGATTAATATGGAGAATGATGATGAAACATAATACCGATTTAGACGGATTTCAGAAAATAATACAGTATCAGTTTAACAATATCGGACTGTTAAAAAATGCGCTGACACACAGTTCTTATGCCAATGAAAAAAAGACAGGCAATTACAAGGATAATGAACGTCTTGAATTTTTAGGTGATGCCGTGCTGGAACTGACATCAAGTGAATTTATTTATACCGGCAATCCCGATATGAATGAAGGAAAAATGACACGGCTGCGTGCAAGCATTGTCTGTGAACCGACCCTTGCGATGTGTGCAAGACAGATTCATTTGCAGGAATATATCATGCTTGGCAAAGGAGAAGACTTAACAGGCGGAAGAACAAGGGATTCGATTATCTCAGATGCGCTGGAGGCACTGATTGGCGCGATTTATCTGGATGGTGGTTTTGCTAATGCAAAAGAATTTATTCACCGTTTTGTGTTAAATGATTTGGAGAATAAGCAGCTCTTTTATGATAGCAAGACCATTTTACAGGAGGTTGTACAGGCACACGGTCTGGAGGTGGAGTACGAACTGACAGGTGAAGAAGGTCCGGAACATGATAAGAAGTTTCATGTAATTGCAAAAGCAGGGGATTTATTTGTGGTAAAAGGCACGGGACATACCAAAAAAGCGGCGCAGCAGCAGGCGGCATACAACGCTCTGCTTCATTTGAAAAAGAATGGAACACAATTTATGCCGAAAGGAAAGTAATCAATGTATTTAAAAAGTATAGAGGTGCAGGGCTTTAAGTCTTTTGCCAATAAAATTGTTTTTGATTTCCACAACGGAATCACGGGCATTGTAGGACCGAACGGTTCGGGAAAAAGTAACGTTGCCGATGCGGTCCGCTGGGTACTGGGTGAACAAAGTGCCAAGCAGCTGCGTGGTTCAAAAATGGAAGACGTTATTTTTGCGGGAACAGAGGCAAGAAAGCCGGTCGGCTTTGCATATGTGTCTATTACACTGGATAATGCAGACCATGCACTGCCGGTTGAATATGATGAAGTTACGGTGACAAGAAGGGTGTACCGTTCCGGTGAGAGTGAATACCAGATGAACGGACATAACTGCCGTCTGAAAGATATTTCAGAGCTGTTTTACGATACCGGTATCGGAAAAGAAGGCTACTCTATTATCGGACAGGGGCAGATTGACAAGATTTTAAGCGGTAAACCGGAAGACCGCCGTGAGCTGTTTGACGAAGCGGCAGGAATCGTGAAATTTAAGCGCAGAAAAGCTTCAGCACAGAAAAAACTTGACAGCGAGCGCGCCAATCTGGTACGTGTCAACGACATTTTGTCCGAACTGGAAAAGCAGGTCGGACCGTTGGAAAAGCAGTCCGAAAAGGCAAGACAGTATTTAAAATTAAAGGAAGAATTAAAAATTCTGGATGTCAATGGCTTTTTGCTTGAAACGGACAAGTTAAAGGTAGATTTAAAGGGGCTGGAAGATAAGCTTGCCATTGCGGATTCGGATCTGGCACAGGCAAAGGAAAGCTATGAGGCGACCAAGGCAGAGTATGAGAAAGCCGAGGAAGAATTAAACCGGATTAATGAGCAGATTGAAACACACAATACGCAGCTTTCAGAAAAAGAACTGACAAGACAGCGTCTGACCGGTGAAATTCAGGTTTTTGAAGAACAGATAAAGACGATTCAGGTCAATGCAGCACACTATCAGCAGCGTATGACTGCCATTGAAAATGAAACAGCACACAAAAATACGGAGATTGATGGATTAAACAAGCAAAAGGAAGAACTTTCGGGGCAGCTTGCAGCTTATGGCAGTAAGCAGGAAGAAGCACAGAGGGTCCATGAAGAAATTCTTGCGGAGATTGAACGCATAACGGCAGAGATTGAAAACCGCCAGAATTCCATTTTTGAGATTTTAAACGAAAAATCAACGATTAATGCGGATAATCAGAAATATAAGACAATGCTTGAACAGCTCAACATCCGCAAGGCGGAATTAAGCAGCCGCATTATCCGCGGAAAGAGTGAAGAAAGTGCGCAGGATTCGGTAATCCGCACACAGACAGGACAGCTTGATACAGCCAATGAAGCGATAAAGAAGCTGACGGAACAGATTGAACAGGGTAATGCGGAGGTTGTCCGTTTAAAAGAGCAGATTGCCACAGGCAGCTCTGAGATTGATAAAAAACAGCAGCAGTATCACAGGGAAAAGTCCAGACTGGAATCGCTTGTCAACATTACGGAGCGGTATGACGGCTACGGCAACAGTATCCGCAAAATCATGGAATTAAAGGAACAGCGTCCGGGCATTTTAGGTGTTATTGCAGATATTGTAAAAGTAGAAAAACAATACGAAACAGCAATCGAAACGGCACTGGGCGGAACAATCCAAAACATTGTTACGGATAATGAAAATACGGCAAAGGATTTGATTGCCTATTTAAAGCAGAACCGTTTCGGACGTGCAACATTTCTTCCGCTTTCGGCAATTCAGGTGCGCAATACCTTAGAGGGTGAGCCGTGCATGAAAGAAAAAGGTGTTATCGGTGCGGCAAGCGATCTGGTACGCGTTTCATTTGAATATGAAAAGCTGGCAAAATACCTGCTTGGCAGAATTCTTGTCGTTGACAATATTGACAATGCGCTTGCGATTGCAAGAAAGTACAGACATTCGTTAAGAATCGTAACACTGGAGGGTGAACAGCTTAATCCCGGCGGTTCCATGACAGGTGGTGCATTTAAAAATTCAAGTAATCTTTTGGGACGAAGAAGAGAAATTGAAGAATTAAAAGCTGCGGTATCGGCAGTCAGCGCAGAGATTACAAAGTCCAAGGAACAGGTTGCAGGGCTTCGTGCAGAGCTGGCAGAAGTGCGTCAGACACTGGAGCAGAGCAATAAGCAGATGCGTGAGGAGCAGCTTTCCAAAAACACGGCAGAGTTAAATCTTAGACAGTCCATTAACAAAAAGAAAGAAATTATTGCTTCTTACAGTGATGCATCGGAAGAGGCTGCAAAGCTGGAAAAAGAGATTTTAGAGATTGATGAGAGTTTAAGCCATGTCAGCGGCAGCCTTGCAACGCTGGATACGCAGAATGAAACATCACAGAAAGAAATTGATGAACTGACAAAGCAGTTAGAGGAAGCAAAGCAAAAGGAAAGTAGCTATATCGAAAATACGCAGGCAATCAATATCCAGTATTCGGCAACAGTACAGAAGGATACTTTTATCAGTGAAAATATTGCCCGGCTTCAGGCGGAAATTGAACATTCTGAAGTGGAAAAACAGCAGCTTTCTGAGAATCTTTCCGCGACCAATGTAGAAATTGAGCAGAAGCACCGCCAGATTGAATCAGTCAAAGGACAGATTGAACAGGCACAAAAGGATGCGGAAGCGATACAGGCGCAGGTGTCCGAATACAGAAAGCAGCGCGAAGAAGCTAATACGAAAAATAAGGCATTTTTTGAAAAGCGCGAGCAGTTAAATGAACAGATTGCCGCACTGGATAAAGAAAGCTACCGTCTGGCTTCACAGCAGGAAAAGTTAAACGAAGCCAATGATTCCCTCGTGGATTACATGTGGAATGAGTACGAGCTGACCTACAGTTATGCACTGGAGCTGCGCGATGAAACCATGGAGAATCTCGGTGAAATCAAGAAGCAGATTCACAGCCTGAAATCCGATATCCGCGGTCTTGGTGATGTTAATGTCAATGCGATTGAAGAATACAAAGAAGTGAATGAACGCTACATCTTTTTAAAGACACAGCATGACGATCTGATTACGGCGGAGCAGTCACTGATTCAGGTCATTGAAGACCTTGATACCGGTATGCGGATTCAGTTTGAGGAAAAATTCAAGGAAATCAAAACTGAATTTAATAAGGTATTCCAGGAGCTGTTTGGCGGCGGACGCGGTACGATTGAACTTGTGGAGGGTGAAGATATTCTTGAAGCAGGCATTGTGATTATTTCACAGCCGCCGGGAAAAAAATTACAGAATATGATGCAGCTTTCCGGTGGAGAAAAAGCACTGACGGCAATTTCACTGCTGTTTGCCATTCAGAATTTAAAACCGTCACCGTTTTGTCTGCTTGATGAAATTGAAGCTGCACTGGATGATTCCAATGTCGGCAGATATGCGAACTACCTGCATAAGCTGACGAAGCATACGCAGTTTATCGTCATTACACACAGACGCGGTACAATGGCAGCGGCAGACCGTCTTTATGGTATCACCATGCAGGAAAAGGGTGTTTCAGCACTGGTTTCTGTGGATTTGATTGCAGACGATCTGGAAAAAGAAAAACCGGCTTCATAAAAAAGCAAAAATAAAGAATAAAAAATCAGATAAAGAAAAGAGGGAAGGTATGGGATTATTCAGTAAATTAAAGGAAGGTCTGACAAAGACCAGGGATAATATCGTATCGGGCATTGATTCGGTATTCAGCGGATTTTCATCAATTGATGATGACTTTTACGAAGAACTTGAAGAAACGATGATTATGGGCGACATGGGTGTGCGTGCCACCGAAGAAATCATCGAGGAATTAAAGCAGAAGGTCAAGGAAAACAAAGTTAAAGACCCACAGGCGTGCAGACAGCTTCTGATTGATACAATCCGCGAAAAAATGGATCTGGGTGAAAATGCGTATGAATTTGAAAACCGCAAATCCATTGTTATGCTGATTGGTGTCAACGGTGTCGGAAAGACAACGTCTGTCGGAAAGCTTGCGGGACATTTAAAGGCGATGGATAAAAAAGTTGTAATGGCGGCGGCGGACACTTTCCGTGCGGCGGCGATTGAACAGCTTACAGAATGGGCAAACCGTACAGGCTGTGATATCATTGCACAGAGTGAGGGGTCTGACCCGGCGGCAGTCATTTTTGACTCCATTGCCGCTGCAAAAGCCAGAAATGCCGATGTACTGCTCTGCGATACGGCAGGACGTCTGCACAACAAAAAAAATCTGATGGAAGAACTTCGTAAGATTGACAGAGTAATTGAAAGAGAGTATGCTGATGCGTATAGAGAAAATCTTATTGTACTGGATGCCACAACCGGTCAGAATGCACTGTCACAGTTAAAAGAGTTTAAAGAAGTGACGGATATTACAGGTATTATTCTTACTAAAATGGACGGAACGGCAAAGGGCGGCATCGCTGTTGCTATTCAGGCAGAATACGGTATTCCTGTAAAATATATCGGTGTCGGCGAAAAAGTAGAAGATTTACAGAAGTTCGATTCCAATACATTTGTCAATGCATTATTTGACGTGGCAGAAAGTGAATAAAGATTACAAACAGCAAGAGAATGGAGAAGGTTATGGAAAAATTAACATTACAGAAATTTGAAGAAGCAGCGGAAAAAGTAAAAGAAGTTACCTTGCAGACGAATCTTGTATACAGCGAGTATTTCAGCGCACAGTCCGGCAACAAAGTATATTTAAAGCCGGAAAATATGCAGTATACAGGTGCTTACAAGGTACGTGGTGCATATTATAAAATCAGCACCATGTCAGAAGAGGAACGTAAAAAAGGTTTAATTACCGCATCAGCCGGCAACCATGCGCAGGGTGTTGCTTACGCTGCAAAGAAGTACGGTGTTAAGGCAACTGTTGTTATGCCGACAACAACACCACTTATCAAAGTAAACAGAACCAAGGGATATGGTGCAGAGGTTGTATTATATGGTAATGTATACGATGAAGCCTGTGAATACGCATTAAAGCTTGCAAAAGAACAGGGACTTACATTTGTACATCCGTTTGATGATTTAGATGTTGCAACAGGACAGGGTTCTATCGCGATGGAAATCATCAAAGAACTGCCGACAGTAGATTATATCTTAGTACCAATCGGCGGCGGCGGACTTGCAACCGGTGTATCAACACTTGCAAAGCTGCTCAATCCGAATATTAAGGTTATCGGTGTAGAACCGGCCGGCGCAAACTGCCTTCAGGAATCCATTAAGGCAGGGAAAGTCGTAACACTGCCGACAGTCAGCACAATCGCAGACGGTACAGCCGTAAAGACACCGGGTACAAAGTTGTTCCCATACTTACAGAAAAACCTCGACGACATCATCACCGTACCGGACGAAGATTTAATCGTAGCGTTCCTTGATATGGTAGAAAACCACAAAATGGTTGTTGAAAATTCAGGTCTTTTAACCGTAGCGGCTGTAAAGCAGTTAAATGTAAAGGGTAAGAAGATTGTATCCATCCTTTCAGGCGGAAATATGGACGTTATTACCATGTCATCTGTTGTACAGCAGGGACTTGTCCAGAGAAGCCGTATCTTTACCGTATCCGTACTTCTTCCGGACAGACCGGGCGAACTGGTGCGCGTAGCTTCCATCATTGCAGAAGCAAACGGAAATGTTATCAAACTGGAACACAACCAGTTTGTCAGCATCAATCGTAAAGCAACCGTAGAACTTCGTATTACAATTGAAGCTTTCGGTCACGAACACAAAGAAGAAATCGTAGCAAAGCTTGAAAAAGCTGGACTGCGTCCAAGAATTGTAAAGGTCAATATTTAAGAAGAAATTCTGATTAGAATAAAAAGATATACATAGATATGCATACAGCCCCCGCAGGGTTCGGATAGAACCGGCGGGGGCTGTGTCAGTTAGACCACCCGAATCCACTCCACAGTCGGCAAATGAAGCAAAGTTGCCCGCCCACCCACTCCACAGGCGGCAAGCGAAGCAAAGCCGCCGTCCACTGCCACCCCCGTCCGGGATGCCATCCTCCTCAAGGAAGAACCATAAGGGGCAGCCGAAGTTAAGTAACACGTTGAGGATGCCCCTTATGGTTCTTCCACCACTTCACACTTTTTACATACATTTTACACATTTCTTCCATTTCCAACCGATAATATAATACCCATCAAAGACAAAAACGAATAAGCATATGCCGGGCAGGAACGGCGGAAAAGGAGAAAGTTATGATAAATTATAAAAAATTGACGGTGGCGCTGATTTGCGGGACAATCCTTACATTTCCAATTGCTGGATGCGGGCTGACAGCGCAGACAACAGAAAATACAGCAGCGACAACACAACAGGGCATTACATTAACGTCATCCCAGAGCGTAGCAGACACCTCTGGACTGACACTGGAATTTGACGAAGAAGATACAGTTACATCCTATGACAGTACGACAGCATCTTATGTGACATTAAGCCAGAACGGCAGTACCGTCAAAGGAAGCGGTGTCACGGCAGACGGCTCGACCGTGACAATTACGCAGGCAGGAACTTACGTTTTATCCGGTACACTCAGTGACGGAAGTATTGTCATTAATACAGAGGATAAAGCAACTGTCCGCATTATTTTAAACGGTGTGGACATCAGCAGTTCGACAACAGCGCCGTTTATCGTACAGAGTGCGAAAAAAGTCATTGTGACACTTGCGGATAATACCGTGAATAAATTTACGGACAGCGCAAGAAGCACAACAGAAAGCGAGGATTATTCAGCGGCATTTTATTCAAAAGCAGACCTTGTATTGAACGGAAGCGGTACATTAAATATTAATGCAGGATACCGCAACGGCATTAAGAGTACGGATGATTTAAAAGTGGTTTCCGGTACGTATCAGATTACAGCGGCAGAAGACGGTGTGATTGGAAAAGATTTGCTCGGTATTGCAGACGGTAACTTCACAATCAAATCCGGTACGGACGGCATGAAGTCAACTTATGATAAAGATACGACAAAGGGCAATATTATCATTGCAGGCGGTACATTTAAAATCGAAGCGGCAAGTGACGGTATTCAGGCAGAAAATATTTTAGATATACAGAATGGTACATTTGACATTACAACAGGAAACGGTTCAGCGGCGGTAGACATGAAGAGCGGTGACAGCGGCGCAATGGGCGGCATGGGAACCATGGGTGTTCCGGGACAGAACGGCAGTGCGGGAACTTCTGCATCATCAGCTTCAACATCTTCCGATACGGATTCTGTCAGCATGAAGGGTTTAAAGGCTTCCAATGCGATTTATATCTGCGGCGGAACGATTACACTGGATACAGAAGATGACAGTATTCACAGCAATGATTCGATTACGATTGAAAGCGGAAATATTTCAATCCGTTCCGGTGATGACGGTGTTCATGCAGATTCCAGTCTGACAGTAAACGGTGGCGCTATTACAGTCGGTTACTGTTATGAAGGTCTGGAAGCAAAGGATATTGTGATTAATAACAGTGATATTACAATCAGCGCAGAAGATGACGGTATCAATGCTTCGGACGGTTCTTCTACGACGCAGACAGGCGGATTTGGCATGGGTGGTCAGAACCAGAGCAGCAGTAACAGCTCGGCACTGATGATTAACGGCGGTAATCTCTATGTAGAAGCAGACGGTGACGGACTGGATTCTAACGGCAGCATTACGGTAAACGGTGGTACAACCATTGTATGCGGTCCGACATCTTCCGGTGATACAGCAGTGGATTTTGACGGCGAATGTGTATTAAACGGTGGTACACTGATGGCATTCGGTTCAAACGGTATGGTTGAAACACCGACTTCAGCTTCAAACGGAAGCTGCATTGTGGCTGGATTTACCTCACAGCAGGCAAATACGGCATTCAGTATAACAGACAGCAACGGCAGTACAGTTCTTAGCTATACACCGGAAAAAGCCTATGCGGCGGCAGTCTGCTACAGCAGTGATTTAAAGAGCGGTCAAACCTATACTGTAACGGCAGGAAGTACATCCCAGTCCGTAACCGTAAACAGCAGCGTGACGACTTCAGGTATTTCATCTATGGGCGGCGGCGCACAGGGTGGCGGAAAAATGGGCGGCGGTCAGATGGGCGGCATGCAGTCAGGAAACGGTACAGGTGGTGATGCCAACGGAAATGCAGGCGGTGGTATGAGCCTGCCGGACGGCACAACAGATGGTCAGGGAAATGCACCACAGATGCCGGATGGAACACAGGGAGAGGTACCGGGTATGCCTGACGGAACAACCGGCGGCGGTCAGATGGGCGGTCAGATGGGCGGTCAGATGGGCGGCAATGCCGGCGGAAACGGCGGCATGAACGCTCAGAACAGTTCTTCTAACGGCATCTAAAAAGGAAGGCTGTTTCGCCGGATAACCGGTCTGCCGGACAGTCTGTAAGAATATGAAAAAATAATTTTGCAATACGCAAAAAATATACTATAATAGGAAGTACTACAGAATTAGATGAAATGGGGTGCTTCCGGAATGATGAAAAATCATCCTTATAAAAAATACATATATGCGGCAGTGAGTCTGTTTGGTGTGATTGTCCTTTCAATCATCGTCTTCTTTATCATTTTCAGATATGGAGAAATCAAACAGGCACTGCGGCATATTTTTAATACCCTGATGCCGTTTATAATCGGAGCGGCGCTGGCGTATATGATTTGTCCGCTGTGCAGGACAATTGAAAAGTTTTATCTGCGGATACTTGAAAAGACAGAGCGGATAAAACAGGCAAAAAAGGAAAAGCTGGCATTGACGGCAAGTGTTTTTACGGGAATCTTTATTACACTGGTTGTCATTTATCTCATTATCATTATTATTGTACCGCAGCTGATTACAAGTGTGATCCGTCTGGTTCAGATTCTGCCGGACAGCGCGGACAGACTGGTAAAGTGGTTAGAGAAAATGTTAAATTCCAACGAGCAGCTTCTGGCAGTTTCGCAGGAGCTGGTAGATAAAGGGTATCATTTTATTACGGACTGGCTCTCAAACGGACTGTTAGAATCCGTAGAAAATATCGCAACGGGATTATCAAGCGGTGTGATCAGTTTCTTTACGCTGATGCTGAATTTGTTTATTGGTGTGATTGTTGCAATATATTTACTGCTTTCAAGAAAGAAACTTGCAAGACAGGGGAAGCTGATTTTATATAGTATTTTCAAAAAAGAGGCAGCGGATTCGATTATGGATGAAGTTTATTTTGCAGATAAGACATTCAGCGGATTTATCAATGGAAAAATTGTTGATGCCGTGATTGTTGCGGTAATCTGTTACGTCAGCATGATGCTGTTTAAGGTCATCACCGGGGCACAGGTGACAATGAGTGAGGTGCTGGTTGCCGTGATTGTCGGTATTTTTAATGTGATACCGTTTTTTGGCTGGTATATCGGACTGTTTGCATCAGCACTGCTGATTTTAATCGTCAATCCGGTACAGTGTGTATTTTTTGTGGTATTTGATTTTATCTTACAGCAGATTGACGGTAACATTTTAGGACCGAAGATTCTTGGTGATACGACAGGGCTTTCCAGCTTCTGGGTGCTTTTTTCGATTCTTTTATTTGGGGATTTGTGGGGATTTGCAGGAATGTTAATCGGCGTTCCGGTATTTGCCGTAATTTACCACATTATATCCCAGCTGGTTGCAAAGGGACTGCGCCGCAACGGACAGGAAGAAATGCTTGTACAGTACGAGCGGGATTTTCCGCCAAAGCAGCCGGAGGAAACAATTGTACGGAAAATAAAACAATAAAAATTAAAAGTGTCAAGTATTTTTGCTTGACACGTATTTGCTTCTGTGATAGTATAAATTTTGTCATTCGACAGAAAAACTGTAACACAGAAATGAAGGGTGCTTATGGAACGAATCGTTGAGCAGACGCTCCTGTATGATTTTTATGGGGAGCTGCTGAATGAACATCAGCGTCAGATTTATACGGAAGCCGTATTTAATGATTACTCGTTAAGCGAGATTGCGGATGAATACGGTATTTCAAGACAGGGTGTTCATGATTTGATAAAACGTGTGGACAAGACACTGACCGAGTATGAAGAAAAGCTTCATCTGATTGAGAAGTTTATTGCCACCAAGGAAAAGGTACACTTAATTGACCGGTATGCGAATGATTATATTTCTTCGAGCGATATTGGCTGTATTCACAAGATACAGGATATTGCAAAAGAAATTATTGAGGATTTTTAATCTGGCAGTATAGTAGAAGTGAGGGCTTATGGCATTCGATAGTTTATCAGACAAGCTTCAGAACATTTTTAAAAACCTTCGCGGAAAAGGACGGCTCACCGAAGCAGATGTAAAGACCGCTTTGAAGGAAGTAAAGATGGCATTGCTTGAAGCAGATGTTAATTTTAAAGTGGTAAAGCAGTTTATCAAGTCTGTGGAAGAACGGGCAATCGGTCAGGATGTTATGCAGAGCCTGACACCGGGGCAGATGGTGATTAAGATTGTCAATGAGGAAATGGTTTCTCTCATGGGCTCCGAGACGACTGAGATTGCATTAAAATCCGGTAATGAGATTACGGTCATTATGATGGCAGGTCTTCAGGGTGCAGGTAAGACAACGACAACTGCCAAGCTTGCCGGTAAGTTTAAGTCAAAGGGCAGAAAGCCTTTGCTTGCTGCGTGTGATATTTACCGTCCGGCTGCGATTGAACAGTTACGGATTAACGGTGAAAAGCAGGGCGTGGAAGTCTTTTCCATGGGTACGAACAACAACCCTGTCGATATTGCAAAAGCGGCAATTCAACATGCAAAAAATAATAACTTCAACGTTGTTATTTTAGATACAGCCGGACGTCTTCATGTAGATGAAGACATGATGGCAGAATTACAGCATATCAAGCAGGAGATTGCTGTAGACCAGACAATACTGGTGGTTGATTCCATGACAGGACAGGATGCGGTCAATGTGGCTGCAACATTTAATGAGAAGATTGGAATTGACGGTGTAATCCTTACCAAGCTGGATGGCGATACAAGAGGTGGTGCGGCACTTTCAATTAAGGCAGTGACCGGAAAGCCGATTCTGTATGTCGGTATGGGCGAAAAGCTTTCCGATTTGGAACAGTTTTACCCGGACCGTATGGCTTCCAGAATTTTAGGTATGGGAGATGTGCTGACGCTGATTGAAAAAGCAGAAGCGCAGATTGATGAAGAACAGGCAAAGAAAATGGGTGAAAAGCTCAAAAAAGCCGAGTTCGATTTTAACGATTTCCTTGATTATATGGGACAGATTAAAAACATGGGCGGCATTGGTTCGATTCTGAATATGCTTCCGGGTATGGGTCTTGGCGGTCAGATGAAAAACATGACAGTGCCGGATGATGCAGAAGATAACCTGCGCCGTACAGAAGCGATTATCTATTCCATGACAGCAAAGGAAAGAGCGAATCCTGACATTTTAAATCCATCCAGAAAGAACCGCATTGCAAAGGGCGCGGGTGTCGACATCAGCGAAGTCAACCGCCTTGTAAAGCAGTTTGACCAGATGAAAAAGATGATGAAACAGATGCCGGGAATGATGAAAGGTGCTAAAAAGGGACGTTTCCGTCTGCCTTTTTAACATAAATGTTTATTCAGAATAATTGTAGGAGGTGAAATACAAAATGGCAGTAAAAATCAGATTAAAGAGATTAGGTGAGAAGAAGTCTCCTTTCTATAGAATTATCGTTGCAGATTCAAGATCTCCAAGAAATGGTAGATTTATTGAAGAAATCGGTACTTATGATCCTAATTACGATCCTTGTAAGTTAAACATCGATTCTGAGCTTGCTAAGAAGTGGTTAGCAAATGGAGCACAGCCGACAGAAGTAGTTGGTAAGCTTTTCAAGATGGCTGGTATCGAAAAGTAAGAGCCTGATGGAGGTATTATCTATGAAAGAATTGGTTGAAATTATTGCTAAGGCATTAGTGGATAATCCGGATGAAGTTGTTGTAACTGAAACTGAAAAAGATAAAGCCATCATAGTCGACTTAAAGGTTGCCCCATCCGATATGGGTAAGGTAATCGGAAAATCAGGCAGAATTGCTAAGTCTATCAGATCAGTTGTTTCTGCAGCTGCATCAAAGACTGACAAAAAGGTCATAGTAGAAATCGATAACTAGAGTCATAAAGACTATGTAAAGAGCCATGCAGACAGTTTTGTGAGTATTCACAAGCCTCTGCATGGTTTTTTCAAATATATGGAGTGCTTATGGAAGATTTATTACGGGTTGGTGTGATTACGGCAACACACGGCATCCGCGGGGAAGTGAAAGTATTTCCGACAACAGACGACCCTCAGCGGTTTAAAAAGTTAAAACAATGTGTCATTGAAGGAAGACGGGAAAATATTGAACTGGAAGTGCAGTCGGTGAAGTTCTTTAAACAGTATGTTATCATAAAATTTAAAGGATACGACAGTATCAATGACATTGAGCAGTTTGTCAAGAAAGATTTAATGGTCACAAGAGAGCATGCGGTCAAGTGCGAGCCGGGCGAATATTTTATCTGCGATTTAATCGGACTGGATGTTATTACGGATACCGGCATGAACCTTGGGAAGCTGACAGAAGTGCTGGAAACAGGCGCAAACAATGTTTATGAGGTTACAACGCCGGACGGAAAAACAGTACTGATTCCGGTTATTGACCAGTGTATTCTTGCCCATGACATGAAAGAAAAGACGGTGACGGTGCATCTGCTGCCGGGACTGCTGGATATGAATTAAGCACTATACAAAAAGTGCTTGCATTTTTATTTGGAGTATGCTAGACTTAACTAGTTGTGAGAAAAGAGATGGTCCTCTGTTACAGGAAATGTATTAAGAACATCCAAATATTAAGGAGGTCACACATGAACGAAATTATTAAGAACATTGAAGAAGCACAGATGAAGGCAGAAGTACCTGCATTTAACGTAGGTGATACAGTAAGAGTATCTGCTAAGATTAAGGAAGGTAACCGTGAAAGAATCCAGGTATTCGAAGGTACTGTATTAAAGAAGCAGGGTACAGGCGTTCGTTCTACATTCACAGTTAGAAAGATTTCTAACGGCGTAGGCGTAGAAAAGACATGGCCATTACATTCTCCAATCGTAGAAAAGGTTGATGTTGTAAGACGCGGTAAAGTAAGACGTGCAAAACTCAATTACTTACGTCAGAGAACAGGTAAGGCTGCTAAGGTAAAAGAATTGGTTCGTTAATTCTTCAACGGCTTATATGGACAGACACGGTAATTGTGTCTGTCCTTTTATTTTATAAAAAATTGTGAGGTACATATGATTTCATTTCAGAGAAGATATCAGGAAAATACAAAATTACTGACAGTGTGTAAGTGGATTGCGGACCTTCTGATTGTGATTCTACTGGCATATACGCTTACCCTGTTTTTATGTGACCGTACAACGATTTCAGGAAATTCCATGCAGCCGGCGATAGAAAATGAAGATACTGTGTTGCTTAACCGGATTGCATATTCCTTTCATGGACCGAAAAGGTACAGTATTATCGCCTTTCATCCGAATGGTGTAAAAACTTCAAAGATTTATGTAAAGCGTGTTATCGGTCTGCCGGGTGAAACGATTCAGATTCACGACGGAAAAGTATATATTAATGGCAGTGTGCTGGAAGATGACGTTTCGGAAGATGACATTTTAACGGCAGGTCTGGCAGCAGGTGAACTGACACTGGGGGAAAATGAGTACTTTGTACTGGGAGATAACCGCAATAACAGTGAAGACAGCCGCTTTGCCAATGTGGGCGTTGTGAAAAAAGACGACATCGTGGGTTCGGTATGGTTTATTGCAAGCCCGATGAAAAGAATGAGATTATTATAAAAGCCGTCAGGCGGAATGGAGCAGAATATGAATTATCAATGGTATCCGGGACATATGACCAAGGCAAGAAGAATGATGGAAGAAAACATTAAACTGATTGATCTGGTGATTGAACTGGTTGATGCAAGAATCCCTTTAAGCAGCAGAAATCCCGATATTGACGGGCTTGCAAAAAATAAGGCACGTATCATTTTACTCAATAAATCCGATTTATCCGATGAACGCAAAAATGTGATGTGGATTGATTATTTTACCCAAAAAGGTTTCTATGTATTAAAATTAAATTCCAAGAGCGGAGCGGGGGTCAAGCAGGTCAACCAGACGATTGTCCTTGCCTGCAAGGAAAAAATAGAACGCGATAAAAGAAAGGGTATTTTAAACCGTCCGGTGCGTGCAATGGTCGTCGGTATTCCGAATGTCGGAAAGTCGACCTTTATCAATGCATTTGCAGGAAAAGCCTGCGCAAAGACCGGGAATAAGCCGGGGGTTACCAAGGGCAAGCAGTGGATTCGCTTAAATAAGAATGTGGAACTGCTGGATACACCGGGTATTTTATGGCCGCGATTTGAAAATCAGGAAGTCGGACAGCGACTTGCCATGATTGGCTCAATGAATGACGAAGTGTTAAATCTGGATGAGCTGGCACTGGATACAATTAAATTCTTATTAAAAGAATATCCCGGAAACTTAAAAGAACGCTATGGGATTGAAGAAGATGCAGAAGCCTTACAGGTCATGGAAGCTATTGCAGCACGGCGCGGCTGTGTAAAGCAGGGCGGAATTACCGATTATGAAAAGACAGCGGGCATTGTTCTGGATGATTTCAGAAGCGGAAGAACCGGCAGAATTACACTGGAAGTACCGGAAGAATAAGGAGCGGTCATCACATGGAAAAAGAGCAGAAAATAACAAAAGCAGAGCTTGCACGAATAAAGCGTGAAGAAAAGCTTGCGGCAGAGCGGGAACGGATAGAAGCCCTGTGCAAATTTGAAAAAGAATACGATTACTGCCGGTATATCTGCGGCATTGATGAAGCAGGCAGAGGTCCGCTTGCAGGACCGGTTGTGGCAGGGGCGGTTGTACTGCCGAAGGACTGCCGCATTTTATATATCAATGATTCCAAGAAATTAAGCGAAAAAAAGCGTGAAGAACTCTTTGACGTTATCAGCCGTGAAGCAGTCAGTGTGGGAATCGGTATTGTATCGGCACAGCGTATTGACGAGATTAACATTTTGCAGGCAACGTATGAAGCCATGCGGCAGGCTATTCAGAAACTGAGTGTACAGCCCGATATATTATTAAACGATGCTGTAACCATTCCGGGCGTGGAGATTGCACAGGTGCCGATTATCAAAGGTGATGCAAAGAGCCTTACAATCGGTGCTGCCAGTATTATGGCAAAGGTGACAAGGGACAGAATGATGGCGGAGTATGATAAAGAATATCCGCAGTATGGATTTGCAAAACATAAAGGATATGGAACGAAACAGCATACACAGGCGCTTTTAGAGTATGGTGCCTGTCCGATTCACCGGAAAACATTTTTAAAAAATATATTAAATACTGAAAGGGTATAATGATATGGCATTTCACATTTCAGGTTTTTTACAGCAGATGGTTTCAGGTACAAAAAGTTCCGAAAGTGCATCAACAGAGAGTGCGGCGGCGGAAAATGCAGGACAGACAGAGCAGACTGCGCAGGTAAATACCATTAATGCAAAGTATCTGGCATCTTTGCTGGCAGGAGATACGGTTACCGGTGTTGTAAACAGCATGAAGGACAATCAGGTTATTCTCAGCCTGCCAAACGGTGAGAATCTTTTTGCACGTCTTGCACAGGGGGCACAGGTGCAGTTAGGGCAGAGCATGACCTTTCAGGTGCAGGAAAATAAAGGTAATTTCGTTGCATTAAAACCGCTTTTCGGGGATGCGCAGCAGATGGTGCTGGTACAGAAGGCACTTGAAGCGGCCGGACTTTCTGCTAATGAAAGCAATATGGCGATTGTGCAGGAACTGCTGGCACGGAATATGTCTATTGATGCCGCAATGTTAAATGAAATGGTAAAAAACAACCTGAAATTCCCAAATGCCAGTCTGGATACCATGGCAAATCTTGTGAAACTTAATATTCCCGTTACGCAGGAAAATATCGAACAATATGAAGCTTATACGCATTACGAGCGCAATATGGCAGGTCAGTTAGACAGTCTGCCGTCCGCTCTGTCAGATACACTTACACAGCTTACCGGTCAGGATCCGGTGCAGGCAGGGACATTTTTAAAAAATGTGACTGCGGCGCTGTATGAAGGACTTCCGCAGGAAATGCAGGCGGGCCTTTCGGAAACAATGCCGCAGGATGCGGTGCGGGAAGGGCTTGCACAAAAAATCACGGAAACCTTTAATGATACACCGCAGGGCGGACAGGCACAGGCGCTGGCAGAACAGATTACAGAAGGAAATGCCACCGTAAAAGAAACGTTGTCACAGCTGGCGGATTTGATTGCAGGGACAAAGAATACACCGGATGATACGCAGGCTGCCGGACAGACAGAGAAAAAACTGACACAGTTACTGGCTTCTAAAGAACTTGGACAGCTGCTGAAGGGGCAGATTGAAGAAACACTGTATTTAAAACCACAGATGGCAGACAGCGAAGAAAGCATCAAGGGATTTTATAAGCGGGTGCGCTCCTCACTGGAAGCCGTTTCAAAGGAAACGCAGAAGGCAGCAGAGGGCTCAGCGTTATCTGCCAATTTAAACGAAATCAAAAGCAATATTGATTTCATGAATGACTTAAACCGCAATATGACGTATTTTCAGATGCCGGTGCGCTTTTCGGAAGGCACTGGAAATGGAGAGTTATACGTATTTACAAATAAAAAAACACTTCACAATAATCCCGAAAATGTGAGCGCTCTCCTACATCTGGATATGGAACATTTAGGTTCTGTCGATGTGTATGTGAAACTGGCAGGTAAAAATGTCACAACGAATTTCTGTCTGGAGGATTCGGAAACACTGGATTTTGTGTATGATCATATTGACCGGCTTAATGCCCGCCTGGAAGCGCTTGGTTACACGGCACATTTTGAGATGAAACTGACACAGCCACAGGAAAATTTTGATTTTGAAAAAGATTTTCTGCAAAATCAGACAGGAGGCGCACCGACGTCCCAATATATTTTCGATATCAAAGCATAAGTTTATAGATTGTTCATTTGCACAATGAAAAGCAGTGGATTATAATGGGAGTGTACAAATATGACAAATAAAAAGGATACAGGAGAGCAGAAGCGGAAGGTTTCTGTGGCACTTGAATACGTTCCCGGAGAAGAAGCACCGAAAATTATTGCATCGGGAAAAGGTGTTCTGGCGGAAAAGATTATTGAGCGTGCCAAGGAAGCGGATGTGCCGGTGTATGAAGACAGCAAGCTTGCCAATACGCTTTCCAAGCTGGAAATCGGAGATATGATACCGCCGGAATTATACAGCGTGGTTGCCGAGATTCTGGTCTTTGTAGATGATATGGATAGATTAAGAAGTAAAGTGAAAAAGACAGGAAAATAATGAACACACGACAGCGGGGAAAAGAATGGGAACAGAAGGTGTGCCGGTATTTAAAGGACAAAGGTTATTTTATCGTAGATGTAAATTTCGCCTGTGCCTGCGGTGAGATTGATATTATTGCGGCACAGCGGCAAACGCTTGTTTTTATAGAGGTGAAATACCGCAGAAATGCCCGGTACGGTTATGCCTTAGAAGCGGTGACACCTGCAAAACAGAAGAAAATCCGCAGGACAGCGGACGTCTATCTTGCAAAACACGCACAGAATACAGTGTTTGCAGGGGCAGATTGCCGTTTTGATGTAATAGGAATTGATGATGGGGAGATTACGCATATTGAGGATGCGTTTTAAAATTTAAAATGGAGAATAGAATGGAATCACTGACATGGAATAAAACAGACACGGATGCAGTTTATGCGTATATGCAGGAGCAGGAGCGCCCGGCATATATGGATACGGTCAGAAGTGTTACGGCAGAAAACGGTGTGCCGTATTTAAGGTTTCCGATGCTGGAATCGGAGTCTTTTATTGAACATGGATTTTCAACACGAAAAGGCGGTGTCAGCACCGGTATTTACGAAAGCATGAATCTGACTTTTAATCTCGAGGATGATCCGGAAAATGTGTCGGAAAATTTCAGAAGAATGGCGGCTGCGCTTCATACTGTACCGGAAAAGATGGTATACAGTAAGCAGACACATACAACCAATGTCTTAAAAATAGAAGAACACCACAAAGGAATGGGAATTGTACGGGAGCGTGATTTTGACAATATAGACGGACTGGTGACAAATGTGCCGGGAATCTGTCTGGTTACTTCGTATGCCGACTGTATTCCTCTTTTTTTTGCGGACAGCCGCGATCAATGTATCGGATTGTCCCATTCGGGCTGGAGAGGAACGGTGGGAAATATCGCACAGGTAACAGTTGATGCCCTCATAAGAGAATACAATGCCAATCCTGCATATATCAAAGCGGTTATCGGACCGGGAATCTGCAGGGGCTGTTATGAAGTAAGTGAAGATGTTGCAGTACAGTTTCAGAAAAAGTATCTGCCACAGGAAGCAGAGCATATTGTAGCACCGGGGAAAAGAGTAGGAAAATATCAGCTGGATTTACAGCTTGCCAATTATTATAACCTGATTCATGCAGGAATCCACCCGGAGCATATTGCGGTGGCAGATGTCTGTACCTGCTGTAATTCAGACCTGTTGTTTTCACACAGGGCAACAAAAGGCAGACGTGGTATTTTATGCGGAATGATGTACATAAAGGAGTAGGACATGATAGATGATAACAATTTAGCACAATCATTACTGGTTAATAAAGAGGACTTTAGAAAAACGATGGAAACCAATGCACGGTTTCAGGAACTGATGATGATGTACCGGTGTGCAATACGGGAAATCCAGACAAAACTGGAAATCTTAAATGACGAGTTTAAAACGAAAAACCAGCGCAATCCGATTGACAGTATCCGGACAAGAGTAAAAAGCCCGGCGAGTATTTTTGATAAAATGCAAAGAAAAGGTTTTGAGGTATCCATCCAGTCTATCGTCAACAATTTAAATGATGTTGCCGGAGTACGTGTGGTATGCCCGTTTATCAGTGACATTTATGCAGTAGCCAATATGCTGATTTCACAGGATGACGTTGAAGTGATGGAGGTGAAGGATTATATTAAGAATCCGAAGCCAAACGGATATAGAAGCCTTCACTATGTAGTTATTATTCCGATTTATCTTTCTTCCGGTAAGGAGTACATGAAAGTGGAAGTGCAGATTCGTACGATAGCCATGAATTTCTGGGCAAGTCTGGAGCATCAGATGCATTATAAGCAGTTTGGCAATGAGGAAATGCCGGAAATTGTCAACGAACTGACGGTCTGTGCGGATACGATTTACAATACTGATGTGCATATGCAGGAAATCCGGGAGGAGATTCACCGGCTGGAACATCCGGAGTGTCTGCCGGTGGAATAGCGCAATATAAGCTTATGAATAATAGATAAGATAAAATAAAACTGTGAAACCGATAGTCTTTAAAAGCAAAGGCTTTGTGGTTTCACAGTTTTTTAGTTTAACTTACTGGTAATTGTTGCCGTTTTGTCCGCCGGATGTTTCATTTTCAGATATTCCTGTTTCAGATACTTCTGTTTCGTCGGAGGCTTCCTGTACTTTTTTAGCAGCTTCGGCTTCCTGCCTTGCGTATTCGGCACGTAGACGTTTTTCATCGGCTTCAATCTGCTTTTTTGTCTTTTTCTTACTTTTTTCTACCAAATATACAATCAGTGCAAGCAGTAAAATCGGTACGGCAAGCGTAACAACCGAAGCGAGAATCTCCGTAAAAAATGCATTTTCTAAAATAGACTTATGAATCGTTTTATACTGAGCTGAAGTGACTACGTCCGTTAAAAGCTGTGCGGTTGCGCTGTCAATTTCTTCACCGTTGGACTGGATAAAGAAAGAGATGGCATTGCCCTGCATTACGGTGTAATACTTCTTCATGTAGACTGTGACCTGATTGTTGGCAACGGACTTTACACTGGTGACAAAGTAAGGGATACCGTTTACATGTTCAATCGCGGAAGCTGTAATATTTTCGGTGACGCTCTCATTGTCTATGGCATCACTTTTCTGCAGATATTCATTAAAAAGGCTGTCCAGATCCGTATCGGAAAGTTCTGTAAAATCGGTTGATGCACTTCCTGCTTCTTTGCCGCTGATAATCAGTTCATAGCGTACATCCTGCGGAACGGCTTCTAAGTAAACGTGGTTGACGACCATTAAAGAACGCAGTTCTTCAACGTCATCCGTACCGATTAAATCCAGATAAGCGTTGTTGGAAGTGACAGAGCGGGTAAAACCAATCAGCTCGGACGGAACCTGTACTTCCAGATTAATATCCGAAAAACGGTATGTTGTGGTATTTTCTGCTGCCGCGCATGAAAATGAAAAGAGCAGTGCCATCAGACAGAAAGCCATAAGAAAGGCAGTGCCTTTCCGATAAAATTTTAACAAATGTTTCAAGTGGGTTACCTCCTGTAATGTAGTAAAAAATGTAGTTTCAGTAGTATATTTTCAGTGTTTTCCCCTCATGAATGATAGCATATAACTTTACAAAAAGCAATGAAACTGATATTATATATTTAACTATGCATTAGGAAGAAATGGAGATTTATATATGAGTAAACCAATCGTTGCGGTTGTCGGCAGACCGAATGTCGGAAAGTCTACGCTTTTCAATCATCTTGCCGGACAGCAGATTTCAATTGTAAAAGATACACCCGGTGTTACAAGGGATAGAATTTATGCAGAGGTTTCATGGCTGGATAAGAATTTCACCCTGATTGATACGGGTGGTATCGAACCGGAAACCAAAGATATTATTCTCGCGCAGATGAGAGAGCAGGCACAGATTGCCATTGATACGGCAGATGTCATTATCTTTATTACAGATGTAAGACAGGGGCTTGTCGATGCGGATGCCAAGGTGGCGGATATGCTGCGCCGTTCCCACAAGCCGGTTGTGCTGGTTGTCAACAAAGTGGACAACTTTGAAAAGCTGATGCCGGACGTTTATGAATTTTATAACTTAGGTATCGGTGACCCGATTCCGATTTCTGCAGTCGGAAAGTTAGGTATTGGCGAAATGTTAGACGAGATTGTTAAGCATTTTCCAGAGGATACGCAGGAAGATGGAGAAGATGATCGTCCAAAGATTGCAATTGTCGGTAAACCAAACGTTGGAAAATCATCTATTATTAATAAGATGGTCGGCGAACAGCGAGTGATTGTTTCGGATATTGCAGGAACAACAAGAGATGCCATTGATACGCCGGTTGTTTATAACGGCAGGGAGTATGTCTTTATTGACACTGCGGGACTCCGACGTAAGAGCAAAATTAAGGAAGAACTGGAACGTTACAGTATTATCCGTACCGTTGCTGCGGTGGAAAGAGCGGATGTGGTGATTCTGGTCATTGATGCGACAGAAGGTGTTACGGAGCAGGATGCCAAGATTGCCGGTATTGCACATGAGCGTGGAAAAGGCATGATTATTGCGGTGAATAAATGGGATGCCATTGAAAAGAATGACAAAACGATTTATGAGCATACGCAGAAGATTAAAGATACGCTTTCCTTTATGCCGTATGCGGAACTGCTGTTTGTATCGGCAAAGACCGGACAGCGTCTGAATAAAATTTATGACATGATTGATATGGTGATTGAAAGCCAGACGATGCGTATTCCAACAGGTGTGTTGAATGAAATTTTAACAGAAGCCGTTGCCATGCAGCAGCCGCCGTCAGACAAGGGCAAGCGCCTGCGCATTTACTATATGACACAGGTTGCGGTAAAACCGCCGACGTTTGTGATGTTTGTCAACGATAAAGAACTGACACATTTTTCATACACACGCTATATTGAAAATAAAATCCGGGAAGCATTTGGATTCCGCGGTACGGCACTGCGGTTTATCAACCGGGAACGTAAGGAGAAAGAATAAAAAATGGAACGAATCATTTGTCTTGTAATCGGGTACCTTTTTGGCAATATTTTCCAGACCGGATACTGGTATGGAAAGTTTAACCATATTGACATCAGGGAATACGGAAGCGGCAATGCGGGAACAACCAATGTTATGCGTACACTGGGAAAGAAAGCGGGCATTATCACGTATCTTTTAGATACTTTTAAGGCTGTTTTTGCTGCACTCGCAGTTCATTTCCTGTTTGGCAGAAACAGTGATATTGAAATGCTGCTGTTTTTATACAGTGGTTTTGGTGTTGTACTGGGACACAATTTTCCGGTATATTTAAAGTTTAAAGGTGGAAAGGGAATTGCGGCAACTTCGGGAGTGGCGCTTTCCCTGCTGCTGTTTCCGAAGCACTGCTGGGTATTTGCGGTATTCGGACTGATTACTTTTGCATCGGTAACGCTGATTTCTAAGTATGTATCATTGGGTTCACTGGTGTTTATTACATTATTTCTCATTGAATTTTTAGCGTTCGGTGCGGCAGGATGGCTTCCGCTTACAGGCAGTGCAAAACTGGAAGCATACGGTATTTTAATCTGCCTTACGGTGCTGGCTTACATCAGACACCGCGGCAATATCGGACGACTGATGCACGGAACGGAAAGAAAGATTGGACATAAGGCTTAAGAAGGGAGAACAAAATGGCAAAGGTAAGTGTGATGGGTGCAGGAAGCTGGGGACTCGGACTTGCAATTCTTTTAAATAATAACGGACATGATGTAAAAGTCTGGTCTGTTTTTCCTGAAGAAATCAAAGTGCTTGATAAAGAGCGTGAAAATAAAAAATGTCTTCCGGGTGTGCATATTCCCGAAAAGATTGAAATGACGGCAGATACGGAATATGCAGTAAAGGGTGCAGATGTCATTGTACTTGCAGTCGCTTCGCCTTATACACGTTCCACTGCAAAGTTATTTGCACCGTTTGTAAAAGAAGGACAGTATGTTGTCAATGTCGGAAAGGGAATCGAAGAAAGCACATTAATGACACTGTGTCAGGTGGTAGAGGAAGAAATTCCGGCGGCAACGGTTGCTGTGCTTTCAGGACCAAGCCACGCAGAAGAAGTGGGACGTCTGATTCCGACGACCTGTGTCATTGGTACACATAAGAGAAAAGATGCAGAATATTTACAGAATATTTTTATGAGCGATGTTTTCCGTGTATATATCAGTCCGGATATGCTGGGAATCTGTATTGGCGGTGCATTAAAAAATGTCATTGCGCTGGCAGCAGGTATCGCAGACGGATTGGGGTACGGTGATAATACAAAGGCGGCACTGATTACAAGAGGGATTGCCGAGATTTCAAGACTGGGAACGGCTATGGGTGCCAATCCGTCTACATTCAGCGGACTTTCAGGTATTGGTGATTTGATTGTTACCTGTGCCAGTATGCACAGCCGCAACAGACGTGCCGGTATCCTGATTGGACAGGGTAAGACCAAGGATGAAGCCATGGAAGAAGTGCAGATGGTTGTAGAAGGTGTATTTTCTGCAAAGGCAGCATTTGCACTGGCACAAAAATACAATGTTGAAATGCCGATTGTAGAGCAGGTCAACAAAGTTTTATTTGAAGATAAAAAACCGGCGGAAGCAGTCAAAGAATTAATGCTCCGCGATAAAAAAATGGAAACAGGAGAATGGTCAGAATGAGAGTAATTGCAGGCAGTGCAAGAAGTCTTCCGTTAAAGACACTGGAGGGCATGGATACCCGCCCGACAACAGACAGAATAAAAGAAACCCTGTTTAATATGATACAGTCGGAAATACCGGGCTGCCGCTTTCTGGATTTATATGCGGGGAGCGGGGCGATTGCTATTGAAGCGTTAAGCCGTGGGGCAAAAGAAGCCGTGCTGGTTGAAAATTCCAAAGCAGCGTGTGCCTGTATCCGTGAAAATCTCGCGTTTACAAAGCTGGATTCACAGGCAGTTTTAATGGAACAGGATGTTGCGGCGGCAATTGTAAGACTGTCGGGACAGGAAGTGTTTGATATTGTATATATGGATCCGCCATATGCAAAGGATTATGAGCGCGGGGCATTGGAAGCGCTTGCTGCAGGCAGTATCATTGACGGATATACGACGATTATTATAGAAGAAAAACTGGATACGGATTTGTCGTATGTGCAGGATTTGGGCTATACCATTACAAAGACAAAAACGTATAAGACGAATAAACATGTATTCCTGAAAAAGGAAGGAAAGTGATAATAATGAAGAATGCAATCTATCCGGGCAGTTTTGACCCGGTTACATTGGGACATCTGGATATTATCCGCCGTTCATCCCGCCTGGTGGATCATTTAATTGTCGGTGTATTAAATAATAATACAAAAACACCGTTGTTTTCAGTAGATGAACGTGTTAATATGTTAAAAGATGTAACAAAGGATATAGACAATGTCGAAATTTTAAGTTTTCGTGGGCTGCTTGTTGATTTTGCAAAAGAACATCAGGTGCAGACGATTATCAGAGGGCTGCGTGCAGTGACGGATTTTGAATATGAACTGGCGATGTCGCAGACAAACCGGGTGGCGAATCCCGATGTAGATACCATCTTTTTAAATACAAGTCTGAAGTATGCTTATCTGAGTTCAAGCATGGTAAAAGAAATGGCAATGTATGGGGGCGATATCAGTAAATTTGTTCCGCAGCAGGTAATTGGCAGAGTTTATGAAAAATATGGCATTACACAGCAATAAAACAAATTACATAAAGAGGTAGAACTGCTATGAGTAGAATTGAACAATTAATCAGCGATATAGAAGCATATATCGATAACTGTAAGTACCAGCCTTTTTCCAACAATAAGATTATTGTCGACAAGGATCAGTTAGAGGATATGTTGTCTGAGCTTCGTTTAAAGACACCGGATGAGATTAAGAAGTACCAGAAAATTTTAAATAACAAAGATGCGATTATTTCAGATGCAAAAGAGCAGGCAGAGTCAATTCTGAATGCGGCACAGATACAGACGGAAGAATTAATCAATGAACATGAGATTATGCAGCGGGCATATGCGCAGGCAAATCAGCTGATTGAGCAGGCAACTGCGCAGGCACAGCGCATTCTGGATTCTGCAACGGAGGATGCTAATAACATCCGTATTGGAGCAGTACAGTATACAGATGACATGCTTGGAAAGTTACAGTATATTATCGAACATTCGATTAAGGATAATAAGGAAAAGTATACGTCCTTAATGACTGGTCTTGAAAATGTTCTGACGGTTGTTACCAACAACCGCAAGGAGCTGGTTGTTGAAGATGAAGAACCACAGCAGGAAACAGCAGAGCAGGCCGAAGCCGTGGAGGATGATTCTGAAGATGTGGTATATGAAGAAAATGACGACCTTTTAGATGATGATATTTAAAAATGGTTTTTAAAGCAGTACAATACAATGAAGACAGGTAAGAACCGTAAGAAGCAGTTTGCCGCATATGTATTTTTTTATGCCAAAGCTGCTTCTTTTTGTTATGCCTGCTGTCTGCATAACCGTGGAAAAGCCGCCGAAGGCATTGACTGCAAGGATTAATATCGTCTGATAAAAAAGCGGGACAGGAAAGCGGCTGATAAGATAGATGCCGTTTGTAATTTCTGTAATGCCGCATAAAATTCCTGTGATATAGATATTTTTAATAGGCAGCAGACAGATATACGCAGACAGACATGAAAAAACGATGATATAGCCGCCCAGTTTTAATATGCTGACAACCGCACTCCAGATAGAATCGTCTAAAAGCTGTGAGAAGGTGGGCGGATTAGATTCAGCTGTCAGAGTAAGCGGTGTCCGCATTTGTGTGCGGTGCAGGACTAAAGTGATAACAATACATTCCAGAGCAGGCAGATAAATGCACAGCAGCACTAAAAAGGCAGATATATTTTCGTTTAAAGAAGAAAAAAGAATGTAATTGATAACAAATGACGGACTTGAAAGGTTGCAAAACGGCATCAGACATTCGCACAGTGTTTCACCGGGGTTGGCTTCATGCAGCTTACTGCATAAAAATGCACCGACAGGGAAACCGCACAGCAGACCGGTTACGCAGACGTAAAGATAAGATAGTCCTGGTTTTAGCGGAAAAAGGTATAAAATACAGGAAGTCAGGATCATGGCGGGGAACAGTCCTGGAAGAATGACCTCCCCCCAAAGCTTTAAACCGGACAAAACGCCGTTAAATGAAATGCGTGGAAACGCAATAACAGCGGCAAAAGCACTTAAAACAAGTATTTGATTGAATTTTAGATTCCATTTTTTCATAAATTCCACACGAATCCTTTTTTGCGTTATAGTGGTGCAATTATAATGCCTGCGAATTGTTCCGTACTGCGTACTTCCACAATTCTGCCTGATATTACATATATTGCCTGCGGACATAATTTATGAATCTGAATCATAAAGATATAACAAATCAGGGGTTACCGGAAAACGTGAGGTGTGTGTGAAAAAGAGCCGGGCATATGTGCTTTTGGCGGCACTGGTTGTTTTTATCTGCATTTGTACAGCTTCTTTAACAGAAGGCAGGCTGCCGCTGAAACGGGAAGCTTTGACACTGCAAAACGATAACCTGCGCGCCATGCGGATTGAACTGACGGCAGAAGAAATTGCCCAATATGCGGATGAATGTAATCTGCCGGTGGGCGAATATCTTTGTACATTGATGGTGGCGGAAAACTGGACGGCAGATGTGCAGACAGCACAGAGCCTGACACACAAACAGGCGGTGGCACTACGCAACCGTCTGGTGCGCCATTATCCGGAAGAATTTTATAAGATGAGCAGTCTGTATGCGGGGCTTGTTGCGGATATGCAGTGCTTTCCTATACCGGTATCTAAAGGAAATGAACAGATGTGGGTAGAATACTGTGATTCATGGGGGCTGGAGCGTACCTATGGCGGAGAACGCAGGCATGAAGGAACGGATATTATGGCACAGAACAATACGCCGGGCATTTATCCGGTGCTTTCTGCCACGGCAGGGACAGTGACTAATATCGGCTGGCTGGAACTTGGCGGCTGGAGAATCGGTATTACGTCGGAAAATGGTATTTATTACTATTATGCCCATCTGGATTCATATGCGCCGCTGTCTGTCGGAGATACAGTTACGGCAGGACAGCTGCTGGGATTTATGGGCAATACCGGGTACAGTAAGGTTGAGGGGACAAAAGGAAAGTTTGACGTCCACCTGCATTTTGGTATCTATGTAACAGACGAAAACGGCACGGAACTGGCAGTGAACCCCTGCTATTTACTGAAAACAATTGAAAATAAAGTGCTGTATTATCAGTACGGGGTATGATATAATGAGCGCAAAGGAAAAGGAAGCGGCTGCGAAGCAGACATTTACTTTTCCTGCGCCATTAACGAACGAATCGCCATGCGAAGCAGGGCGAGGAGCGCGACAGTGCGGATTCGTGAGTGCGAGAATGAAGAAAGCGGAAAAAAGAGCTGTGCTTGCACAAAGCTCTTTTAGACGATTGCTGCTGATAGGGCGAAAGCCCGACAGAGCAGGAAAATGCAATTTTTCTGCTCATGCACGGCGAGCGCAAAGGAAACGAATCGCCATGCGAAGCAGGGCGAGGAGCGCGACAGCGCGGATTCGTGAGTGCGATAGCGAGGTGAACCGCCCGACAGAGCAGGGCAAAACCGCAAGAAAGTGGAGTTGAAAATATTATGGAATTGCAGATGTGGAAGGAAATTCTGACCCCCTATGATTTGGCGGTTGAAGAATTAAAAGTCAAATTTAATCATATTGTAAAAGAATATCAGCAGATGAACGGCTATTCGCCGATTGAACAGGTGCTTGGACGTGTAAAGAGTATTTCCAGTATTATTGATAAGGCACAGAAAAAAGGCATCGACATGGATAAAATCGAAACCCAGCTTGAAGATATTGCCGGAATCCGCTTAATCTGCCAGTTTACAGAAGATATTTATACAGTTGCAGGTCTTATCCGTGAACGCAGTGATATGCAGGTTAAAAGTGAGAAAGACTATATTACGCATCGCAAGAAAAGCGGATACCGCAGTTATCATATCATTGTATTATATAAGGTGGAAACCGTTCGCGGGACGAAAGAAATCCCGGTCGAGATTCAGATTCGTACACTGGGTATGAATTTCTGGGCGATTATCGAACACTCCCTTCAATATAAATATAAGGGTAATATCCCGGAACATGTACGGGCAAGACTGACATCAGCTGCCAATGCCCTGATTACGCTGGACAATGAAATGTCTTCTATCCATGATGAAATTATTGATGCGCAGAATTTCTATATGGTAAAAGCTAATATTGTATCGGATATTTTGGGGAATATCCAGAACCTGTATAAGGTGGCAAATAAGCGTGAGATTATACAGATTCAGGATGAATTTTATGAGATTTATCAGGAAGGCGACATCAGCAAACTGGAACGCTTTAACCGGCAGTTAGACATTATTGCTGAGGGTTACCGCGCACAGGCAACTTAAAAAAATATACATCATGAAATTAAAGAAGCATTAAAGGAAGCAAAGAACATGAAAAAAACAATTAATTTACCGCAGAATTATCTGGATGCCATGAAGGAACTGCTCAAGGAAGACTATGAAGATTATCTTGCAAGTTTTGAGGAAAAACGCCTTTACGGACTCCGTATTAATACATTAAAAATATCCGTGGAGGATTTTTTGAAAATTTCTCCGTTTGAATTGGAGCCTATACCCTGGATAGAGAATGGATTCTATTTTCATGAGGAAGACAAGCCTGCAAAGCACCCGTATTATTTTGCAGGACTGTATTACATTCAGGAGCCATCCGCAATGACACCGGCAAATGTACTGCCGGTAGAAGACGGTGATGTTGTTTTTGATATGTGCGCCGCACCGGGCGGAAAATCAACGGAGCTGGGTGCAAAGCTTGACCGCACCGGACTTTTAATTACTAATGACATCAGCAATTCACGAGCCAAGGCACTGCTTAAAAATGTCGAAGTATTCGGAATCCCGAACCTGTGCGTATTAAGCGAAGACCCGAAAAAAATTGCAGACCGTTTTACAGGCTTTTTTGACAAAGTATTAATTGATGCGCCGTGTTCCGGCGAAGGCATGTTCCGCAAGGATAACAAGCTGATTAAAAGCTGGGAAAAGAACGGTCCGGAATTTTACAGTAAAATACAACGGGATATTGTCCTTTCCGGCGCGGATATGTTAAAGCCGGGCGGCAAAATGCTCTATTCTACCTGTACATTTTCTAAGCTGGAGGATGAAGAAACCATCCGTCATCTGTTAAGGGAACGCCCGGAAATGCATTTGATACCGATTCCGTCATATGAGGGCTTTTGTCCGGGTATCATTGAAAATGAAGAAGATACGGCAATGCAGATTGAAAAATGTGTCCGCATTTTCCCTCACAAAATGCAGGGAGAAGGACATTTTCTTGCACTGCTTGAAAAAGATACAGATGCACCGGAAAACTATCATGCGAAAAGAAAACCGTCAACGGAAAAACTGCCGGAAGAACTGTTGGAATTTTTAAGCCATGTAACATTTCCGGTACAAAAGCAGGACATTTTTATCCGCGACAGCAAGGTTTATCAGGTATCGCCTGAAATGCCGCAGGAGGGCGGACTCCGGATTATGAGAAACGGACTGCTGCTCGGTGAAATGAAGAAAAACCGTTTTGAGCCGAGCCAGGCATTAGCCATGGCATTACAGATGTCCGAATACGATAAGATTATCAATCTCCCGGCTTCAGATGAGCGCGTGGTAAAATATTTAAAAGGCGAAACACTGGATTTTGAAAATGAGAATGATTATCAGGATGGCTGGAATCTGTTCTGCGTAGACGGTTATCCGTTAGGCTGGGGCAAGTACAGCAAGGGGGCATTAAAGAATAAATATCTGGCAGGCTGGCGCTGGCAGTAGGCATGCATAGAAAAAAGAGGAAATTATGGCAAAAATAAGACTGGACAAGTATCTTGCGGATATGCAGATTGGGACACGCAGTGCGGTAAAAGAATATATCCGCAAAGGGCGTGTCCGTGTCAATGAAGCAGTGGTAAAAAGTCCTGAACAAAAAATTGATACGGAAACGGATACCGTTTTATACGATGATAAACCGGTAGGATACCACACGTATGAATACTTTATGCTTAATAAACCGCAGGGCGTGGTATCTGCAACACAGGATACAAAAGAAAAGACTGTGACAGAGCTGATTACAGAAAAAAACAGAAAAGATTTGTTTCCTGTGGGACGGCTGGATAAAGATACGGAAGGACTGTTGCTGATTACCAATGACGGTGCATTGTCACACGAACTGCTTTCACCGAAAAAACACGTCGATAAAACGTATTTTGCGGAAGTTATGGGAAAAATCGGACAGGCAGAGGTTATAAAATTTAAAGAAGGTCTGGTGATAGGTACAGAATTTACGGCACTTCCGGCAGTGCTTGAAGTGCTGTCTTTTGATGAAGCAAAGAACACCAGCCGGATTCGTGTCACGATCCACGAAGGTAAATTTCATCAGGTAAAGCGCATGTTTGAAGCAGTCGGAAGCGAAGTGCTGTATTTAAAACGGCTCTCCATGGGAACGCTTGTGTTAGACGAAAGCCTTGCGCCGGGAGCATACCGCAGGCTCACAGAGCAGGAAATTCAAATGTTAAAGGAAACGAGGAATATAAAGAAAAATGGTTAAAGATTTTCTGCCGATTTCAAAGAAAGATATGAAAAAGAGGGGCTGGGAGCAGTGTGACTTTGTCTATGTTATTGGGGATGCCTATGTAGACCACTCTTCCTTCGGACCGGCAATTATCAGCCGTCTGCTGGAAGCGTTTGGCTATAAAGTCGGCATTATTGCACAGCCGGACTGGAAAGACAAAAACAGTATCGCCGTGCTTGGTGCACCGCGGCTGGGATTTCTGGTATCTGCGGGCAATATGGATTCCATGGTCAACCACTACACAGTATCCAAAAAGCACCGCAAAACCGATTCTTTTTCACCGGGCGGTGTTATGGGCAGACGACCGGATTATGCGACGGTGGTGTACTGCAACCTGATCCGGCAGACCTTTAAAAAAGAACCGATTATCATCGGCGGGATTGAAGCGTCCCTGCGCCGGCTTTCCCATTATGATTACTGGTCTGATAAGGTGAAACACTCCATTCTTGTCGATTCGGGTGCGGATTTAATCTCCTACGGCATGGGCGAACATTCTATCGTAGAAATTGCCGATGCACTAAACAGCGGAATGGATGTTCATGATATTACTTATATAAAAGGAACGGTTTACAAGACTAAATCTCTTGACAATCTTTACGATTATGTGGAACTGCCGGATTACGATACAATCTGTGCCGATAAACGTAAATATGCGGAAAGCTTTTACACGCAGTATACGAATACCGATCCGTTTACGGCAAAGGTGCTTGTTGAAAAATGCAAGGAAAAACTCTATGTCGTGCAGAATCCGCCCGCACTGCCGCTGACCAGTCAGGAAATGGACGATGTCTATGCACTGCCGTATATGCGGGACGAACATCCGGTATATAAAAAAGACGGTGGAATCCCGGCATTCGGTGAAATTAAATTCAGTATATCAAATAACCGCGGGTGCTTCGGCGGGTGCAGCTTTTGTGCGCTGACCTTTCATCAGGGAAGAATTGTACAGGTGCGAAGCCACGAATCCATTTTAGAAGAAGCACGGCAGATGACACAGGAAGAAGATTTTAAAGGTTACATTTACGATGTCGGCGGACCGACGGCAAATTTCCGTTTTCCGTCCTGTAAAAAGCAGCTTACGCACGGTGTCTGCCAGAATAAGCAGTGTCTATTTCCGAAGCCTTGCAAGAACCTGACGGTCGACCATAAAGATTATATAAAGCTGATGCGTGAAATCCGGGAACTGCCGGGCATTAAAAAGGTATTTATCCGCTCTGGTATCCGTTTTGACTACTGCATGGCAGATGATGACGATACCTTTATGAACGAGCTGTGTAAACATTATATCAGCGGGCAGTTAAGAGTTGCGCCGGAACACATTTCAGACAATGTCTTAAAATATATGGGCAAGCCGGAAAACAAGGTGTATGAAGCCTTTTTAAAACGTTATGCGCGGATTAATAAAAAAACAGGAAAAGAGCAGTTTGTTGTGCCATACCTGATGTCTTCCCATCCGGGTTCAACGATGAAGGAAGCGATTGAACTGGCAGAGTATATCCGTGATCTGGGGTATATGCCGGAGCAGGTGCAGGACTTTTATCCGACACCGTCCACGCTTTCAACCTGTATGTATTACACGGGACTTGACCCGCGTACCATGGAAAAGGTCTATACACCGGTTTCACCGCATGAAAAAGCAATGCAGAGAGCATTAATCCAGTACCGCAATCCCGAAAATTACGAGCTGGTAAAGGAAGCACTGCTAAAGAATCACAGGGAAGACTTAATCGGATTTGACAGGCACTGCCTGATTCCGCCGCGTCTGATGAAAAACGGATACCACACCGGCGGCACAAATCAGGGAAATTCAAAGCAGGGAAGCCCGAAACAGGGCAGTCAGAAAAAGGGTAAATATACAATAACTCAGAATACAAGAACATCCAGACAGCATCCAGCCGGTCAGAAGTCGGCAGATAACAGAAAAAGCGGCAGAAGCGGCACGCGGAAAGCAGGAGGAAGAAAATGATGAAGTTACAGGAAAAAGGAACTTTTGAATATTTAAAGCGCAAAAAGAAGCAGAACCTGCTCATTATGCTGATTTCATTTGCGGTAGTATTTGCCGTATTTTTTGCAGGGCTGGCAGTTTTTAAGTCGCGCAATAACTACTGCACGCTGATTGCAACGGTACTGGTGCTTCCGGCGGCAAAATTTGCAGTCGCCTACTTTGTATTACTTCCGCATAAAAGTGCAACACAGGCACAGAAAGAAGCCGTGGAAGCTGCTGCAGGAGCGCTTACCTGCTGTTACGACTGCGTTTTTTCAAACAGCAAAAGTCCGATTGGTACACAGGCAGTTGTTGTCACAGACAATGCCGTCTGCGCGCTCACACAGGAAGAAAAGGCGGATAAGACCCTTTTTGAAACCAGTCTGCGGGACTTTTTAAAAAATGAAAAACTGGCGGCAAACGTAACACTCTACACTGATGAAAAGACCTTTTTAAACAGAGTGCGGGGACTTGCCGCTAATTTTGATGATACCGATAAACGCAGTATGGACAGAATGGAATGGATTACCCATGCCATGAAAAATATGTGCTTATAGGCGGAAATGCCTGTAGAATGGAGAAAATGTGAAAGAAATAACAATCAGTTCCCTTGAAGCAGGACAGCGGTTTGACAAATATCTTGTAAAATGTCTGCCCAATGCCACCAAAAGTTTTTTATACAAAATGCTGCGCAAAAAAAATATTACATTGAACCGAAAAAAAGCAGAGGGCAGTGAAAAGCTGGCAGCAGGCGATGTTATCCAAATGTTTTTTGCCGATGAAACGTATGAAAAATTTGCGGGAACAGATACCAACGCAGACACGGATACAAAAATCCGGACAGACACCCGGACGGCAGAACGTTCACAGCATACATCGGGCAAAATGTCTGAAAGTGCAGGCAGACAGGTAAAGAAACAAAAAGTAAAACTTGAAGTATTATATGAAAACAATGACATTTTAATCATTAACAAACCGGCGGGCATGCTTTCCCAAAAGGCAAAAAAAGACGATTATTCCCTGGTTGAAGCTATAAGTGACTATTTATTGGAAAGCGGTGCGCTGACTAAAGAACAGCTGCGCACCTTTCATCCGGGTATCTGCAACCGTTTAGACCGCAACACCAGCGGTATCGTTGTTGCGGGCAAAAGCATATATGGATTACAGACGATGACAGCGGCATTTAAAGAGAGAACGCTCCATAAGTATTATCTGTGTATTGTAAAAGGAAATGTAGAAAAACGCAGCCGTGTCAAAGGATATCTGTATAAAAATGAACGCACGAATAAAGTGACAATCCTGCAAAATGCGCCGAAAGGGAAAGAAAAAGATATTCTGCCGATTGAAACAGAGTATATTCCGGTCTGTGCAAATAAGCAGGCAACTTTATTAAAGGTCAATCTTCTGACGGGACGAAGCCATCAGATCCGCGCGCATTTAAGTTTCTTGGGACACCCGCTTGCAGGCGATGAAAAATATGGAGATGCCGCGTGGAATCAGTATTTTAGAAAAAAATACAATATCCGACATCAGATGTTACATGCCTATCAGCTTGATTTTCCGAAAGAACAGCTTGTGGTGACAACGGCAGTTCCCGGCGGATTTTGTGAGGTACTAAAAGGAGAAGGATTATGGCAACCTGGAATTCAAGAGGACTTAGAGGTTCTGCGCTAGAAGAACTCATTAATTTTACAAATGATACGTATTTAAAAAATCATCTTGCGCTGATACAGAAAATACCGACACCGATTACGCCGATGAAAATTGACAGGGAAACCAGACATATTACGCTGGCATATTTTGATAAGAAAAGTACGGTCGATTACATTGGTGTGATTCAGGGAATACCGGTCTGCTTTGATGCCAAAGAAACGGCAGTGGATACCTTTCCGCTGCAAAATATTCATGCTCATCAGATTTCGTTTATGTCGGATTTTGAACAGCAAAAGGGCATTGCATTTATTATTCTGCATTATACGGCACGGAATGAGTATTATTATCTGCCTTACTGTGATATAATTAAATTTTGGGAACGTGGTGAAAAAGGCGGACGAAAAAGCTTTACATATGAGGAAATTGACAAAACATACCGGATTCACATGTCAAAAGGTGTAATGCTGCATTATCTGGAAGCGTTGCAGAAAGATATTTTACAGAGAGATTGGGAATAGATAAAACATAATAGATAAAAGGGAAGGGCAAAAGTGCATATGGAAAATAATTTGATTACAGAGTATCAGGTCATTGACGGTAGTGCCATTGTTGACAGGGAATTTAATATTATTACGGCAGACGAACAGGTTTTTCGCTTTATCGGAGTCGGGCTGTCAATGTATACATCCATAGTAGATATTATACATCCGGTTGATCTGGATGATTTTATCGATGTAAGCAACAGTCTGCATTCGTCAGAATACAAAAAAATGGTACTCCGCATGAGAAGATGTGATAATGCATACCGCTGGGTGCTGTTAGAAATTATGCGCTGCAGAAAAGAGCGGGAAAACAGCCTGCTGGCGGAAGAATATCTTAAGTTAAAAATTTCAGACATTTATGCATTAAAGGAAAGTAATCATGCACTACGCGAATCAATGGGAAATGTGAGGTATTTTCTTGCATTGGAAAATGAATTATTCTGCACATATGATTATGACAGCGGACAGCTTCGGATTAACCAGTTTAATGACAATGAAGTGGACAACCTGCTGGAGGTGCCGTTAGAACAGGCAGTCCAATATTTTATTACCCATGGCATCATATCAGAGGAATCAGTAGCGGAATGTACGGCAATCTGCGCAGATATTCATGCAGCAAAGGAATCTTTTACGCACAGCTTCCGTGCAAATTTTGAATATACCAACGGTGCATATGAATTATTTGAGGTGAAATGTTCAACGATTTATTCAGGCGACAGGCCAAAGACGGCAATTGGCAGTATTAAGCGGATAGAAGAACAGACAGACGGAAAGCAGATGTCCATTAGCAGCTATCGTTATTCCGGGGATAGAACCGTATTATCTTACGAGGAAATGAATGGTTACTGCAATCGTGCGATTAAATTAAATCCGAACTGTAAGCTGACATTGATTTTGATGCAGGTGAATGATATAGAGGATTACATGAAAAATGAAGGCAGCGGCTTTGTACAGGATTTATTACAGTCTGTACAGGATACGGTACGCCGTCATGTGGGACACCGTGGTATTGTATGTCCGCTGCAGCCGAATCTGATGAGCGTGGTGGTACAGGATATTAACAGTGATATTAAACTGCGTGCATTTATTGAATCCCTGCGCAGCAGAATTGCATGGAATTACAGGCTGGTGGACCCTAAATATGAAATTTCATTTTCATTTGGTGTGGCATGTTATCCTGAAAATGGAATGGATATGCGGATTGTCCATAGAAAGCTGGTAAAGGCATTGCAGATGGCACAGGAAAAACATGCGAATTGTTATGTTATCTATAAAGAACATTTGCATGGAGAACTTTCGTAAGGGAGATTGACAAGAGCGGTTTAGTAGGGTATAATCTCACTATTCTTTTGTAACGAATTATCACGTTACTACGATAAAGTAAATAAAGCTGCTTAGAAATGGAGGTAAATGCGAAAATCCTTAAATTAAAGATTTTCGCATAACACTTTGTGCCGCGGGTGTCACAAAGCTGTCTGTTATCGCAGAACTGAAATAAATTCAGTTCGCGATTCCTCCGGCATTAAAATGCCTGCGGAATGGAGATAGTATGAAAAAGGATTTACTGCATACACCGGAGGGTGTAAGAGATATTTATAACGGTGAATGTGCCAGAAAGATTGTGTTACAGAACCGTCTGCACGATGTCTGTGCATTATATGGATATAACGATATCCAGACACCGTCGTTTGAATTTTTTGATGTGTTTAATAAAGAACGTGGAAGTGTTCCATCGACAGAAATGTTTAAGTTTTTTGACCGGTATGGAAATACACTGGTGCTGCGCCCGGATATGACACCGGCAATCGCAAGAACTGCCGCAAAGTATTTTGAAGACGATAACCGTCCGTTAAAGCTTTGCTATGTGGGCAATACTTTTGTCAATGTCAGCAAATATTATCAGGGAAAGTTAAAGGAAAGCACGGCAGTCGGTGCGGAACTGATTGGCGATGATTCGATTGATGCCGATTTAGAGATTATCAGCATGGTGATTGACTGCATGAAAAATGCCGGACTGGAAGAATTTCAGGTTGAAATCGGCAACGTCTTGTTCTTTAAAGGGCTTTTAAAGGAAGCAGGTATTGACGGCGATGAAGCAGAAATGCTTGTCCGTCTGATTGAACAGAAAAATTATTTCGGTGTGGAAGAACTGTTAAATTCATTAAATATTGATAAGCGCATTTCAGATGTGCTGTTACAGCTTCCGCAGCTGTTTGGTTCAATTGATGTTTTACACAAGGCAGCAGGGCTGACAAAGAATCAGGACTGCCTTGCCGCAATCGACAGACTGTTAAAGCTGTATGACTATTTAAAGATTATCGGCTATGACAAATACATTTCATTTGATTTGGGTGCATTAAGCAATCACGGCTATTATACCGGTATCATTTTTGCAGGATATACTTTTGGTGTCGGCGAACCGGTTGTCAACGGCGGACGATATGACAAACTGATAGGACAGTTTGGCTGTGACAAGGCATCTATCGGATTTTCCATGAATGTAGATACTTTGATGGCAGCCATGAACAGACAGAAACTTAATGTTCCGGTCGATGTAAGCGGCATCTTACTTGTGTACGCCAAGGATAACCTTGTAAATGCGTTAAAGACCGCAGATGCAATGCGTAAGATGGGCAACAATGTCTGTATGCTGACAGAAGAACAGGCAAAGGATATCGACAGCTGCTGCGAATATGCCGCTAATTCACAGATAAAAGACGTAGTTCTGTTAAAGAATATGAGTGCTGATATTAATAATTCTGTGACGGTGATTGATGCGGCAACAAAGAAAGAACAGCAGCTCCGGCTGGCTGAGATACTGGGAGGAAAGCTTTCATGAGATATTTAACAATAGCACTGGCAAAAGGACGTCTTGCAAAAAATGCCCTTGAAATTTTTGAAAATATTGGAATTACCTGCGAGGAAATGAAAGACGAGAAGACAAGAAAACTCATCTTCACCAATGAAGAATTAAAGCTTCGTTTCTTCCTTGCCAAGCCGTCAGATGTGCCGACTTATGTGGAATACGGTGCCGCCGACATCGGGATTGTCGGAAAGGATACCATCTTGGAGGAAGGCAGAAGACTGTATGAAGTTTATGATTTAAAGATTGGCAACTGTAAAATGTGTGTCTGCGGACCAAAGGAAGCAAAGGAAAAGTTAAAGCATCATGAATTAATCCGTGTGGCATCCAAATATCCCAATATTGCAAAAGATTATTTCTACAATAAAAAGCATCAGACCGTTGAAATTATCAAGCTGAACGGTTCTGTTGAATTGGCGCCGATTGTCGGACTTTCAGAAGTGATTGTCGATATCGTGGAAACGGGTGCAACCTTAAAGGAAAACGGACTTGAGGTCTTAGAGGAAGTGTGTCCGCTGTCTGCCAGAGTGGTAGTCAACGAGGTCAGCATGAAAATGGAAAACGAGCGCATTACAAAACTGATTACGAATTTAAGAAATTATCTGGAAAATAAAGAAAAATAAGCCGCAGGGCAGAAAAGAGGCAGCATATGAGAATCGTAAAATTAACACCGGAAAGCAAAAACAACATTTTGGAGAACCTTTTAAAGAGAAGTCCGAACAGCTATGGGAAATTTGAAGCAGCAGTCAATGATATTCTTGCAAATGTACGCGCCAGAAAAGATGAAGCGTTATTTGAGTATACAAAGAATTTCGATAAGGCAGACATCAATGCAGAAAATGTCCGTGTAACACAGGAAGAGATTGACGAAGCTTACGCACAGGTGGATAAGGATTTACTGGATGTTATTAGAAAGGCACTGGTAAATATCCGCGATTATCATGCAAAACAGAAGCAGTACAGCTGGTTTGATTCCAAGCCGGACGGAACCATTCTCGGTCAGAAGGTGACAGCACTTGCAAGAGTCGGTGTCTATGTACCGGGCGGTAAAGCTGCCTATCCGTCATCTGTTCTGATGAATGTTATGCCGGCAAAGGTAGCAGGCGTAGAACAGATTATTATGTGTACACCTCCGGGAAAGGATGGCAAGGTTTATCCGACAACACTCGTTGCTGCGAAAGAAGCCGGTGTAGATGTCATCTACAAAGTCGGCGGTGCACAGGCGATTGCAGCTATGGCATACGGCACAGAATCCATTCCAAAGGTTGATAAGATTGTCGGACCGGGCAATATCTATGTAGCACTGGCGAAAAAGGCAGTGTTTGGCTATGTCAGCATTGATTCTGTTGCAGGACCGAGTGAAATTTTAGTGCTTGCAGATGAAACAGCCAATCCAAGATATGTAGCGGCAGATTTACTTTCGCAGGCTGAACATGATGAAATGGCATCTGCAATTTTAATTACAACCAGTGAAGAACTTGCACAGAAGGTATCAGAAGAAATTGACGGCTTTGTAGCCCAGCTTTCAAGAAAGGCAATTCTTGAGAAATCTCTTGAAAACTACGGTTACATTTTAACGGCAGCTTCGATGGAAGAAGCCATTGAAGTTGCCAATGAGATTGCTTCCGAACATCTTGAAATTGTGACAAAGAATCCATTTGATACGATGACAAGAATTAAAAATGCCGGTGCAATATTCCTTGGAGAATACAGCTCTGAACCGCTGGGTGACTATTTTGCGGGACCAAACCACGTTCTTCCGACCAACGGAACGGCAAAATTCTTCTCTGCATTAAGTGTAGATGACTTTATTAAGAAATCCAGCATCATTTCTTATTCAAGAGAAGCACTGGAACCGATTCACAAGGATATTGAAAAATTTGCAACGGCAGAACAGCTTACTGCACATGCAAATTCAATCAGAGTAAGATTCGAATAGGAGAAAAATTATGGCTGGCAATGAAAGAAAAGAAAATTACCGCAGACCATACCGCAATCCGCGTTATAAGGGACGCAATGAAAATGCAGCAGAAACAGCGGAAGAAGTGAAAATACCACGCCGTGCGGCACACATTGAACGCACGACAAGTGAAACGGATATCCAGCTGTCGATTGATTTGGATGGAAGCGGTGAATCTGATATTGATACAGGTATCGGATTTTTTGACCATATGTTAAAAAGCTTTGCAAAGCATGGTTTATTTGATCTGACATTGAGGGTAAAAGGCGATTTAATCGTAGACTGTCATCATACGATTGAAGATGTCGGCATCGTTTTAGGTGAAGCAATTAAGCAGGCACTCGGCGATAAAAAATCCATCCGCCGTTATGGTGATATTATGCTGCCAATGGATGAAGCACTGATCTTATGTGCAATAGATTTATCAGGAAGACCGTATCTTGTCTTTGATGCGGCATTCCATGCAGACAGTGTCGGCTATTTTGATACACAGATGGTCAAGGAGTTCTTTTATGCAGTATCTTATTCAGCCGGAATGAACCTGCACATCAGGGAGTTGTCCGGAGAAAATGACCATCATATCATCGAGGGCATGTTTAAGGCATTTGCAAAGGCATTAGACGAAGCGTGTCAGAAAGATGACAGAATTAAAAGTGTGCTTTCTACAAAAGGAAGTCTGTAAAATACATACATGAGGTGAATTTATGAGATTATATCCTGCTATTGATATTAAAGACGGACAGTGTGTCCGGTTAAAAAAAGGACTGTTTAACGAAGTGACCGTGTATTCGGATACACCATACAAGATTGCAGAAAGCTTTGAAAAAGACGGCGCAAAATTTATTCATACCGTGGATTTGGACGGGGCTTTAAAGGGTCGTTCCGTGAATGCCGAAACGATTAAAAAAATCGTGAACAGCGTGAATATTCCGGTGCAGTTAGGCGGCGGTATCCGTACACTTGAAAATATTCAGGAAGTACTGGATTTAGGCGTTTACCGTGCGATTATCGGAACAAAAGCCGTTGAAAATCCGGATTTTATCCGTCAGGCGATTGACCGTTTTGGTGCGGAACACATCGTTGTGGGAATTGATGCAAAGGACGGTTATGTTGCTGTAGAAGGCTGGGAAAAGTTAAGTGATAAAACGGCTGTGAATATGGCGCTTGCCATGAAAGAAATGGGTGTACAGACCATTGTATATACAGATATATCAAAAGACGGCATGCTTGCAGGACCGAATATTGAACAGACAAAGCTTCTTTCTGATAAGACCGGTATTGACATTATCGCTTCCGGCGGCGTATCCTGTATGCAGGACCTTGAAGCGGTTTCTGATGCGGGAATCCACGGTGCAATTATCGGTAAGGCACTGTATGAAAAGCGCGTTATATTATCAGAAGCAGTAGAAAAATTTGAAAAATAAGCAGGTAATGGAGAAAACGGACAATGTCATATAAAAAATTAATTCCGAATATTTATTTAAAAGATGAGAAAGCGTACGCTGATAAAGATTTAAGTGTACTGTTAGGAAACGGTGATGCGGTTGCAGCAGCAAACCGTTTCAGCGAAAACGGTGCTGATGAGATTCTTGTCATGGATTTATCCTATGATGACGATTCACACGAAAAGGCAATCGGTATTCTGCGCCAGATTACCAAATCTATTGATACACCGGTACTTGTAGGCGGTAATGTAAAGCGTGTCGAGGATATTAAAAAGTATTTATACGCAGGCGCAAAGACTGCATTGTTAGAAGATGTTAAGGAGTCGAATCTTTTAATGATGAAAGAAGTTGCAGACCGTTTCGGTGCAGCAAAATTAGGGCTGGTGTATACCGGTGCGGAAAAAGAAGCACTTGACATGGCAGCAGACAATCAGCTTTCTGTTGTGATTTTAAGTGAAAAGCAGTTTACGGCAGATGCAGATTTAATCAGTGCCAATCAGATGAATTGCATTGTGAATACTGAAAATGCAGATTTTACAGCATTGATTACAAATGAAAATATAGGTGGTGTTACAGGGCTTTCTGTCAGCGCATTGGATTATGATGCCATGCAGGCAAAACAGGAACTTTCTAAAAAAGGAATTGCCATGAATACCTTTACCAGTGCCATTGCGTTTTCAGAGTTTAAGTTAAACAGTGATGGACTGATTCCGGTCGTTGTACAGGATTACAAAACAGATGAAGTCTTAATGGTCGCATACATGAATGAAGAAGCTTTTGAAAAAACCATTGCAACCGGTAAAATGACTTATTACAGCAGAAGCCGTCAGGAACTCTGGGTAAAAGGTCTGACTTCAGGACATTTCCAGTATGTGCGTTCAATTGAAATCGACTGCGATAACGACACGCTGCTTGCAAAGGTAAAACAGATCGGTGCGGCATGTCATACCGGCAACAGAAGCTGCTTCTACAGAAACCTCGTATCAACGGAATATGCAGAAACCAATCCGTTAAAAGTATTTAATGATGTTATGAATGTCATTGAAGACAGAAGACAGCACCCGAAGGAAGGCTCATATACCAACTACCTGTTTGATAAGGGAATTGATAAGATTCTGAAAAAATGCGGTGAAGAAGCAACAGAAATTATCATTGCGGCAAAGAATCCGGATCCGGAAGAAATCAAGTATGAAATTTCAGATTTCCTGTATCATGTCATGGTACTGATGGTACTGCGCGGTGTGACATGGGAAGATATTGTGAAAGAACTGGCAAACCGCTAAAATGCTTAAAGTAAAGATTTTCCTCCGGCATGGGAGAGTGCCTGCGGAATAAGGAGAAGTATGAAAACCAGATATGTGATAACGCATTTACAGGGTCGGTGTGTCTGTGCATTGTTTTATGATAATGTATGCCGTGAGTTAAAAGTGGCAGAACCGGAAAATATGACGGGACGGATTTACATCGGACGCGTGGAAAATGTGGTTAAAAATTTAAACTGTGCATTTATTGAGATTGAAAAAGGCATCAAATGCTATTATTCATTGGAAGAAAATAAAAAGCATTTCTTTTTAAATCCCAAAAATACAGAGAAGGTCTGCATAGGAGATTCAATGCTGGTGCAAATCAGCAGAGAAGCATTTAAGACCAAGCCCGCGACGGCGACCGGAAAGTTGTCCCTGACCGGAGAATATGTTGTGCTGGTATCGGACGGCACCGGTGTTTCCGTTTCGGGAAAAGTGAAAAAACATCCGCATTGTCTGGCATTAAAGGAAAAGCTGGAAGAAACTTTCTATAAAGGAAAGCCGCTTCCGGCTTTTGGTTTTATTCTGCGCACCAATACAGCAGAAGCAGACAGTGCGCCTGTACTGGCAGAAGCCAAAAAACTGGCAGAACAGTTTCAGGAGATAACCGGACAGGCAAAATATTTAAAAGCATTTACAAAAATGTATGAGCCGCTTCCACCGGTTGTGGAATGGTTAAAAAATCTGCGCATTTCGGATTTGGATGAAATTGTAACAGATGACAGGGAAATTTATGAACTGGCAGGACAGTATGCAGCAGAAGCGGTGAAAGAAAAACTGCGTCTTTATGAAGATGAATTACTGCCGCTTTACAAGCTGTATTCATTGGAAACGATTCTTTCGCGGACATTAAATAAAAAGGTATGGTTAAAGTCCGGCGGTTATCTTGTGATTGAACAGACAGAGGCATTGACGGCGGTTGATGTCAATTCCGGGAAAATGGTCAAAAAGAAAGATTCATTTTTAAAGACCAATCTGGAAGCGGCTGAAGAACTGGTGCGCCAGATAGGTCTGCGTAATCTGTCCGGCATGATTATTGTGGATTTTATCAATCTGAAAGAAAAAGCCGAAGAAGAACAGCTTGTCAGTGCATTAAAAAAATATATCCAGCAGGAAAACACAGGAATTGTGTATGTTGATATGACACGTCTTGGGCTGGTGGAACTTACCCGGAAAAAGAACGGTAAGACCTTACGGGAATTGTTTGCAGACGGCAGAAAGGAAGAAGAATAAAGTAAAAAGAATGGAAGAAGGAAATAAGGAAGAAAATTTTTATCCGCAGTTTTATAAAAAACTATATCAATGGTATGAAAAACATTTATGGGCGGTCAGAACAGTGAATGTGCTGTATCATCTGCTTCCTGCACTTGCTGTACTGTGTTATGTGGATTTACTGGGACTTGTCTATATAAACGGCGGCCGTATCATGCTTTTAAAAGTAATATTAGTGCCTTTTATTACATTTGCAGGTGTATCGGTTTTTAGAAAATGTGTTAATGCTAAGCGGCCGTATACGATATACGGCACAACACCGATAGTCGCAAAGGACAAGACCGGAGAATCCATGCCGAGCCGTCATACAGCATCATTTACGGTCATTGCAATGACATGGCTGTATGTCAATCCGGCAGCGGGCGTTATTATGCTTGTTCTGGCATTTTTGATGGGTGTAGTAAGTGTTTTGGGCGGTGTGCATTTTGTAAAAGATGTGCTTGCTGGATATAGTGCTGGTGTGCTTATGGGAATCATCGGATTGTTTCTTATTTAAAGTTTAAAGACAGCCATTTTTATATAAGTGCCTGCTTTTGAATCAAATGCTTGCGATCAATTCCGAACAGGCGGATGCTATATATGAAATAGTAAAAACGGCGAAATTTTGTAAAAAAATAATATAGAAAGGGGAAAATTATGACAAGATTAAAAGAATTTATTGAAGATAATGAGAGCGGTAAAGAAGCGTGACGAACCTCGTCACAAATAATCAGGAAAGGGGCTATTGACATGAGCGAAAGAGAACAGGCAAAGCAAATCATTGACAACCTGCCGGAATATAAGATAGGAAACATCTTATTGTTTTTAAAAGGCGTACAGTTTGATGATGATATGGAAGACGATTTATATTGTGAAAAACTTGTACAGGATTACATGAACAATCCAGACCCGGGAAAAGCGGAAACGATAACACTTGAAGAACTGGCAAAAAGGGAAGGGATAGGTTTATGTAATTAAACCGGAGACAGAGGACAGATATATAACAAGTACTAGATAATTTGTGACGAACTTCGTCACAGGAAAGGTTGAAAATATGACAAGATTAAAAGAATTATTAAAGGACAAAAAAGTAAAAGTAGTAGCAGGAGTAGCGGCGGTAATCGTTTTAATTGCTGTAGGAATAACGGCGGTGTGTGTATCAGGCGGTAATAAAAATAAGCAGACAGCCACACAGGAAACAAAACAGCAGACAACGACAGTAGCTACAGCAAAAAAGACAGAACAGACCACAGCAGCGATGGAAATAGCACAGGCACAGACAGGAGCAGGTGAAACCACAGCTGTAGCAGAGGAAACGAAAGTAGAAAATGAATCCCAGACAGAAGAAGCCACAGCAGAAACACCACAGCAGGCAGAACCGGTAGAAGAAGCGCAGCCGGAAGAAACTCCTCACGGTGAGGAAGCCGTGTCAGAGAATACAGGGAATAATACAGGAAATGATACAGAAGAAAGTAACGAGCCGGAAGAAGTAGAAGACACCGGAAATAACGAACCAGAAGAAGCCCCGGCACCAGAACCAACTCCAGAACCGGCAACCGAAGCAGCACCGTCATTAACAGATGAGGAAAGACTGGTTGCTACTGGGAAGTGGGTATTGAAATCTTCACGAGATAATGGAGTTAGACATTATACATACACAGATTCAATTACTGGGTATACAATACAAGCTAATTTTAGAGATGGGCAGTACAAAAGTGGTCAAAGTGATAGTCCAGATGAATTAAAGGCTATCTTAGCAGCGCATGGTGTTCCTGACGGAACAAAATTAACCATTGATACATATATAAAATACTTGTAATGTATATAAAAGACAATAAAATATAAAATTGTTAAATGGCACTTTGCAGTCTTGTTCTGTAAAGTGTCATTTTGCGTAGAAAGGAGTAAAAATATGAAAAGAAAAATACAATGCGTTTGGTTAATGCTTGCGGTATGCGTACTGATTTTTATTAGTACAGTTGAAAATAGCAAAATAGTGCAGGCAGCAACCTTTGAGAATGGATATTACTGTGAAACGGTTCAGGGAACCTTAAAAGTAGATTATACTGTAGACGGAACATTTGGTGAATATAATCAGACAACCAGTCCGGATGACCGCTGTGATGATGTTGAAATAAATGTTTCAAAAACAATGGAAGTTCCTGTAAATGTAAATGTACGCAGAAATGTAAATAGTGCTACATATGCAATGTCTGTTAATACAACATCAGGCTGGCACGCAGAACAATATTGTTATGGTGATTGGTATAACGAAGATGAGGGGTCATTTATTATCTGTGATGGAATTGCAGCATTTAATTTCACTGCTGATGGTTCACATGATTTATCAGGTATCAATTCAAATACATCATCAGAACAGACGGAAGATTTAACATACAAAGGCTGTGAGAACAAAATAGAAAAGTTATATGATAATAATGATGACTGGGTTATTGATAAATCCGATGTAACAGTAATATTAGACCGAATGACCCTCACATTTACATACCCGCCATTCCCGGAGTACACGGTACAATATGACCCGAATGGTGGAAGCGGATATATGCCGTCAGAAACAGTAAGATATTCAGAGAATTTTGCATTGAAAGCAAACGCATACACAAAGAACGGGTATGTGTTTAAGGGCTGGGCAGTAATCCGTGAAGCAGACGGAGCGGTGTTCTGTGACAACCGTGGGTGGACACCGTTTAACGAGTGCCAGCCGGAAGAATGGCATATATATGGCACAGGAGAACAGTATGCGATGGATACGGCATGGTTCGGTGACCGGACGGACGGAATTTTTACGTTCTGCGCACAGTGGGAAGCGGCAGACAGGTTTGTAAACTATATGGGCAACGAAGCGGATAACAAAGAAGACTACTACCAGTCCTATTCGGCTGCATCGGAGAACAGGTTTAATAAATTGGATTTCAAAAAGACGGGATACACCGCGGGAAGTAATTGGGTGTATAAAGACCAGTTTATGAACACGGCAGGAAGTTATGCGGGAGATGGAACGGCAGTCATGCCAGGACAAAACGGACTGACGACAATCCGTACAAAGTGCGGCGGAAGATATGACAGCGTAGATATTAATGCCGCAAGTACGGAAAACGGCGCAAATGTGCAGATTTGGGACTGCGTAAATGGAAATGCGCAGATGTTTGCGTTCCAATATGTAAAAAATGAAAATGGTGTACCGTACTGGACAATCAAAAACAACTATTCTGGAAAAGTGCTTGACGTAAACGGAACAGCAGCCGGTGCAAATGTCCAGCAGTATGCATACCACGGCGGCGATAACCAGTTATGGACGTTAAAAATGGCAGGGGACGGATACTTCTATAACGGGGTTTTAGGGGTGTCCCCTAATGAGGATAAGTAGGTGAATAAAAAGTTTGATATATAATAAAAAATTTAATGGATAAATAACCTGTTATAGGATAAAAAAGACAAATGAAAAAACAAATAAAAAAAATTAAAAAAGTTGTTGACAACCTGACCCAATGGTGATATTATAATCAAGTCGCCGCGAGCGATGGCAACAAAAACAGCCCACAGCGGTAACGAAATAAAACAAATCAACAACGGCTTTTAAGCTGGTATTGATAAACGAACATTGATAACTGAACAGTAAAACAACCCTGAAAATTCTTTGAAATTTTCAATTTACGAACTGACAGGAAGTAAGCAATTACGGAATGTCGTCCTTTAAAGCAGTAAGTTTTAACGGAAACTAAACTATTGAAGCTAGTTTGTTCAAAACTGGCGGACAAACACTTTTTATGAGAGTTTGATCCTGGCTCAGGATGAACGCTGGCGGCGTGCTTAACACATGCAAGTC
>NZ_JAJCRR010000010.1 GCF_020564355.1 Lachnospira pectinoschiza
GGTTAAGCCCTCGACCTATTAGTATGAATCAGCTCCACATGTCACCACGCTTCCACCTTTCACCTATCTACCTCGTCGTCTTCAAGGGGTCTTACTAGATTACTCTATGGGATATCTCATCTTGAGGGGGGCTTCACGCTTAGATGCCTTCAGCGTTTATCCCGTCCCGACTTGGCTACCCGGCCATGCACTTGGCAGTGCAACCGGTACACCAGAGGTCAGTCCATCCCGGTCCTCTCGTACTAAGGACAGCTCCTCTCAGATATCCTGCGCCCACGCCGGATAGGGACCGAACTGTCTCACGACGTTCTGAACCCAGCTCGCGTACCGCTTTAATGGGCGAACAGCCCAACCCTTGGGACCTACTACAGCCCCAGGATGCGATGAGCCGACATCGAGGTGCCAAACCACTCCGTCGATGTGAACTCTTGGGAGTGATAAGCCTGTTATCCCCAGGGTAGCTTTTATCCGTTGAGCGATGGCAATCCCACTTTCATACCACCGGATCACTAAGTCCTACTTTCGTACCTGCTCCACCCGTCGGTGTCGCAGTCAAGCTCCCTTCTGCCTTTGCACTCTTCGAATGGTTTCCAACCATTCTGAGGGAACCTTTGAGCGCCTCCGATACCCTTTCGGAGGCGACCGCCCCAGTCAAACTCCCCGTCAGACATTGTCCCCCGGCCGGATTACGGCCGCAGGTTAGAAACCCAGTACTGCAGGGGTGGTATCCCAACAGCGGCTCTGCGACAACTGGCGTCATCGCTTCACAGCCTCCCACCTATCCTGTACATGCAATACCGAATCCCAGTATCAAACTGGAGTAAAGCTCCATGGGGTCTTTCCGTCCTGGCGCAGGTAACCAGCATCTTCACTGGTATTTCAATTTCACCGGGTGCATTGTCGAGACAGTGCCCAAATCATTACGCCTTTCGTGCGGGTCGGAACTTACCCGACAAGGAATTTCGCTACCTTAGGACCGTTATAGTTACGGCCGCCGTTTACTGGGGCTTAAATTCAAGGCTTCGATTGCTCTGACCTCTCCTCTTAACCTTCCAGCACCGGGCAGGCGTCAGCCCATATACCTCACCTTTCGGTTTTGCATAGACCTGTGTTTTTGCTAAACAGTTGCTTGGGCCAATTCTCTGCGGCTCTTATTTCTAAGAGCACCCCTTCTCCCGAAGTTACGGGGTCATTTTGCCGAGTTCCTTAACAATGCTTCTCCCGCCGGCCTTAGGATTCTCTCCTCATCCACCTGTGTCGGTTTACGGTACGGGTACATTAAAC
>NZ_JAJCRR010000011.1 GCF_020564355.1 Lachnospira pectinoschiza
CATAGACAAGGAACGGCCCCAAAGTTGCCCTCTCCAAATTACAACTCGGGCACCGAAGGTACCAGATTTCAAATTTGAGCTTTTGCCGCTTCACTCGCCGTTACTAAGGCAATCCCGGTTGGTTTCTTTTCCTCCGCTTATTGATATGCTTAAGTTCAGCGGGTACTCCTACCTGATTTGAGGTCAAACTTTAAGAACATTGTTCGCCTAGACGCTCTCTTCTTATCGATAACGTTCCAATACGCTCAGTATAAAAAAGATTAGCCGCAGTTGGTAAAACCTAAAACGACCGTACTTGCATTATACCTCAAGCACGCAGAGAAACCTCTCTTTGGAAAAAAAAAACATCCAATGAAAAGGCCAGCAATTTCAAGTTAACTCCAAAGAGTATCACTCACTACCAAACAGAATGTTTGAGAAGGAAATGACGCTCAAACAGGCATGCCCCCTGGAATACCAAGGGGCGCAATGTGCGTTCAAAGATTCGATGATTCACGGAATTCTGCAATTCACATCACGTATCGCATTTCGCTGCGTTCTTCATCGATGCGAGAACCAAGAGATCCGTTGTTGAAAGTTTTTAATATTTTAAAATTTCCAGTTACGAAAATTCTTGTTTTTGACAAAAATTTAATGAATAGATAAAATTGTTTGTGTTTGTTAACCTCTGGGCCCCGATTGCTCGAATGCCCAAAGAAAAAGTTGCAAAGATATGAAAACTCCACAGTGTGTTGTATTGAAACGGTTTTAATTGTCCTATAACAAAAGCACAGAAATCTCTCACCGTTTGGAATAGCAAGAAAGAAACTTACAAGCC
>NZ_JAJCRR010000012.1 GCF_020564355.1 Lachnospira pectinoschiza
ACGCTCATAAATAAATAAAATAAAAAAATAAAAAATACAATAGATTAGAAGAAAAAAAAAATAAAAGAATAAAAATAATGAAAAAAAAAAAAGAAAAAAATATACGCTAAGATTTTTGGAGAATAGCTTAAATTGAAGTTTTTCTCGGCGAGAAATACGTAGTTAAGGCAGAGCGACAGAGAGGGCAAAAGAAAATAAAAGTAAGATTTTAGTTTGTAATGGGAGGGGGGGTTTAGTCATGGAGTACAAGTGTGAGGAAAAGTAGTTGGGAGGTACTTCATGCGAAAGCAGTTGAAGACAAGTTCGAAAAGAGTTTGGAAACGAATTCGAGTAGGCTTGTCGTTCGTTATGTTTTTGTAAATGGCCTCGTCAAACGGTGGAGAGAGTCGCTAGGTGATCGTCAGATCTGCCTAGTCTCTATACAGCGTGTTTAATTGACATGGGTTGATGCGTATTGAGAGATACAATTTGGGAAGAAATTCCCAGAGTGTGTTTCTTTTGCGTTTAACCTGAACAGTCTCATCGTGGGCATCTTGCGATTCCATTGGTGAGCAGCGAAGGATTTGGTGGATTACTAGCTAATAGCAATCTATTTCAAAGAATTCAAACTTGGGGGAATGCCTTGTTGAATAGCCGGTCGCAAGACTGTGATTCTTCAAGTGTAACCTCCTCTCAAATCAGCGATATCAAACGTACCATTCCGTGAAACACCGGGGTATCTGTTTGGTGGAACCTGATTAAAGAAAATTAAAAGAGGGCTAGGGAAGGGGGAGG
>NZ_JAJCRR010000013.1 GCF_020564355.1 Lachnospira pectinoschiza
GAAAGAAGGAGCCGCCGAAGGCAGGTCTGATAACTGGGGTGAAGTCGTAACAAGGTAGCCGTATCGGAAGGTGCGGCTGGATCACCTCCTTTCTAAGGAAGAAAAAGTAGGGGTTGTTTTACTGTTGAGTTATCAATAAGATAGCAAAGAAATGAGTATGTGCGTTCGTAAGTGTGCCTCGAAGCGAAGCTTCTCGGTCGCGACTGCGTCGCTTATACATACAAAAAGCAATATGTTTAGGAAAGCAAGCTTTCCACACACATTACTTTTTGCATGTGCACTTACTTTGTTTCACGAAAGTTCTGGTGGCGATGCGCTTAGGGGACACACCCGTTCACATCCCGAACACGATGGTTAAGCCTTAAGCGGCCGATGATACTATACTGGAGACGGTATGGGAAAGCAGGTGGCTGCCAGATTATTAAAAAAATAACTTTTAAGAAAAACAAGTAAAAGTCTTAAAGGTTTACATAAACGCCTGACCGGCGATGAGATAGCAGAAAAGATAAAAGATTTCTGTTACCTGATGACTGGTCAGACAGTCACGCAGAGTAAAATCTGTGCCTGTTCTTTGAAAACTGCATATTAAAATATCTAATAAACATATCAATGTTTAGACATCCGAGGTGCGGTAACGAAAGTTACCAAACCAAGAAACAAACCGAAGCAAACGAAAGTTTGCGATTAACGT
>NZ_JAJCRR010000014.1 GCF_020564355.1 Lachnospira pectinoschiza
AAGAAGGAGCCGCCGAAGGCAGGTCTGATAACTGGGGTGAAGTCGTAACAAGGTAGCCGTATCGGAAGGTGCGGCTGGATCACCTCCTTTCTAAGGAAGAAAAAGTAGGGGTTGTTTTACTGTTGAGCTGTCAGTGACAGTTAAATTATTCTGGTGGCGATGCGCTTAGGGGAAACACCCGTTCACATCCCGAACACGATGGTTAAGCCTTAAGCGGCCGATGATACTATACTGGAGACGGTATGGGAAAGCAGGTGGCTGCCAGATTATAATTAAATATGGGGTTATAGCTCAGCTGGTTAGAGCGCACGCCTGATAAGCGTGAGGTCGATGGTTCGAGTCCATTTAACCCCATTTTATTCTGAAAAAAGAATAATGCCCATGGGGGTATAGCTCAGTTGGGAGAGCACCTGCCTTGCAAGCAGGGGGTCAAGGGTTCGAATCCCTTTATCTCCACTGGATATTAACAAAGACATGAAAATGTAAAAAACATGTTGACAGGAAATGAAAACTGTGTTAATATCTTCAAGCTGTCTTACGACAGTAAACTGTTCTTTGAAAACTGCATATTAAAATATCTAATAAACATATCAATGTTTAGACATCCGAGGTGCGGTAACGAAAGTTACCAAACCAAGAAACAAACCGAAGCAAACGAAAGTTTGCGATTAACGT
>NZ_JAJCRR010000015.1 GCF_020564355.1 Lachnospira pectinoschiza
TTGTAAAAGAAAGTATATAACCTATAAAGAAGAAAAGAGAATATAACTTTCAATAATATTTTGGTTTTTCGGAAAGATGTCATGGGATATATAGATAAAAAGCACTTAAATTGGAGCTAATAAATGCTTTATCTAAGTACTTTTTGTATTTATGAATATATGTGTGCGTCATTCATTTTATTCGTTACTGGGCAAATTATTTAATGAAAATTTTTGCCCAATCTTGTCGAGAGCTCAGAATACGGGAAACATATACGTTATGATTCTCAATATAAAAAAATGCAATATAGTTTTCAATAGGCATATAACGATAATTCTTATCTTCCACTAGTTGACCATAGCCACGACTTGTGACTGTTGGGAAACCTTCGGGAAAATTAATTAAGACTTCTAAAGCTTTTAAAATCAAATCTACTTTTGCATCTGCAGATTGTTGACTAAAAAAGTTTATCAGAATATATTCATGTATTTCTCTTAAATCATTTTTAGCTGAGTCTGAAAGTGCTACATTATAATCAATCAAGATTAAATTCCTTCCGTACATCAGCAAGACTTGTAGTCTTTCCTTTTAAAATAGCTTGGTGCCCTACAAGAATTTCTTTTTTTAAATCTGCAAAGGCTGTTCTGAAAGTATCATTATCAACTGTATCACTTGAAATGAATTCAATT
>NZ_JAJCRR010000016.1 GCF_020564355.1 Lachnospira pectinoschiza
TGGCCAGTGAGTTCCGCAACTCGGCCAGCCTTGAAGAATACACCTGCACCAATAACCGTACCCATTACTGTTGTAAGGGCAGGGAAGAAACCAAGCGTTCGCTTCATTTCATTTTTTTGTTCCATAAGAGCTCCTCTTTCAAAGATAAATTTTTGATAAGATTAATAATAACAATGCTGATTCCTAACATCAGCATTAGAGAGTAATCTTGTAACCGATTACTCTCTTATTTTAACATAATTTTCGATTTTGTGATGAGATGAACTTAGTTTTTAGCCTTTTAATTTCTCTGTAAGTTTTTCAAGCATTTCTTTCGTCATTGCATCTAAATCATATTTAGGATTGAAGCCCCATTCTTCTTTGGCACAAGTTGCATCGATAGAGTTTGGCCAGCTGTCTGCGATACCTTGACGGACTGGATCTACATCATAATCCATTGTGAAGTCTGGCATGAATTTTTTGATTGATGCAGCAATTTCTTCAGGCTCAAAGCTCATCGCTGTGATATTGAAAGCGTTGCGGTTTACTAATTTGTCTGCAGGTGCATTCATCAAGTCAACAATCGCATCGATAGCATCCGGCATATACATCATATCCATCTTTGTTCCTTCAGCGATGAAGCTTG
>NZ_JAJCRR010000017.1 GCF_020564355.1 Lachnospira pectinoschiza
CCAAGCATAACCTCCACCGACAACAATTAATACAAGTGCCACGATTCCCACTAATACTTTTTTCATATTTTATACCTCATTTATTTTTCTTCTATAAAATTATTTTACTGTTATTTTTACAACTTACATTTTCTTAAAAAAGCAATTTTCACTCTTCATTAAATGTGGAGAATCCACTATTTCTCAAGCCTATTTAGTGCTGTTCGAGGAATTTCATACTCTTGCCTTGTTTTCCAGCTGGTTGCATCCTTTTTATTTTTCGCATGAATTTCCAGATAAGTTCCAGCATGGATTTCATGCTTCGTTTGAAGATAAAGCTCTCTAACATCTCCTTTAGAACTGACTCCCCTTACCGTATAATTATATTGACCGTCTAACGTCTCAGCAGTATTCTTAAGTGTTTTCTCTTTTACCTTCCCTTCCACATGTGCAAAGTAAATCCTTTGTGTATAGTTAATATTTTCCCAAAAAAAGCAAATATCTAAAATTAAAAGCACGCCTAAAAAACCAAACAATATTTTTTTCATTTTATTTTCCATTTAACTCACAATATTAAGTTGTTAGCATTATTTTACTCCGAAT
>NZ_JAJCRR010000018.1 GCF_020564355.1 Lachnospira pectinoschiza
CTCAATTTTTTCTGGTAAATCGGTCTTATTCAGCAAGATGATACGGTTTGTCGCAGCGGAAAGTTCCAATAATTCCAGATCTTTAGGAGTTAATGGTGATGAAGCATCAAGTACAAGCAAGACCAAATCGGCTTCTTCTAAGGCTTTCTGACTACGTTCGACACCTATCTTTTCGACAATATCCTCAGTTTCTCGTATACCAGCAGTGTCAATTAACTCAAGGGGGACACCACCAATATTGGCAAACTCTGTGATAACATCACGTGTTGTTCCTGCTATATCGGTAACAATGGCCTTTTCTTCACGTAAAAGCTGATTGAGCAAACTTGATTTCCCCACATTTGGACGACCAATGATTGCTGTTCTCAAACCTTCACGGAGAATCTTACCACGTTTAGCTGTGGCAAGCAGTGTTTCCAGAAGCTGTTCAAAATGAGCCGTTTTTTCCAGAAGCATTTGACTTGTCATTGTTTCAACGTCATCATATTCAGGATAATCAATATTAACTTCAACTTGCGCAAGTGATTCTAAAATTTCTTGACGAATGTTGTTAATCAAGTTAGAGAGGCT
>NZ_JAJCRR010000002.1 GCF_020564355.1 Lachnospira pectinoschiza
GTAATCTAGTAAGACCCCTTGAAGACGACGAGGTAGATAGGTGAAAGGTGGAAGCGTGGTGACATGTGGAGCTGATTCATACTAATAGGTCGAGGGCTTAACCGAAGAAGGTTAGGTTTGCAAAAAGGAAACGGATAGAACGAGAGTTATCCAGAGGATAATCGGATGAAAAAGAATTTTAATGTGCAGTTTTGAAGGAACAGATTTTTTGTTCTTATCATATAGGGGTGTGGTGAAGTGGTATCATAGGGGTCTCCAAAACCTTTGGTGGGAGTTCGATTCTCTCCACCCCTGTTTATAAAGTTTAGTGATGAAGCGGTAACGCTTCTTTTTTTATATTTTTATAATTTTAGCAAATACGGCATACGCATCTAGTGTATATATATTTGCTGAAATATATATTATTCAGCCGTATTCGGGCAGTTATTTCCCAATTTACATTTATCAGAACAAAATCTATAACAGATGTTACATTCTCATCTTCTTTAATTACAAATTATTAAACTGTAAATGAATATTCATTTAGGTAAATTTTGGTTCTTTACAAATAAAAGGTTATATGTTATTCTAACTAACGTTAGTTTAGACAAACATAAATTTGGAAAAACTAATATAAATTAATTAGAACTAATATGAACATTAAAGAGGAATGAAAACGAAAATGAAAAAAACATTATATCGATTAACTGCCGCATTTTTTGCGATTGTAGTATCATTTGCCGCAGTACTGGCACTGGCAGGCTGCGGTTCATCAAAAACAACAGATTCAAGTAACAGCAGTAAAACGGATAAAAAAGCGGTTGAAGCTGTTGCAGGAGATTATTATCTGGATTTATCAGAGCTGGGAATGAAACTGGTGATTTATCTGCGGCTGACAGAAAACGGTACATTTCAGTTTTCTAATACAACGGATTTTGAGATCAATAAAAGCTCAGGTGTCGTTCAGAAAGGTGCAAATGACTATGTAATGGTTTATGAATCGGTAAACGGTGCGGATAAGAGCATTTCGGATGGTTTGACAAGCAGCTTTTTTGTAGATGACGAGGGCAGACTGGATTTTACCCATTGTGAAAAAATTTATTATGGTTCGGCATCAGCAACAACAACGAGCGACAGCTCCGATGCGAAACTGCTTGCAGTAAAGATTCCGGAAGGATATGAACAGCCGGATACCGAATCAGCATTTACAACGGGAACTTACACGGCAACGGGTGCGGACAGAACGTATACAGCAACTTTTTATGTGGACAATACATATGTAGTGACAGAAAGCCGGACGGAAAACGGTGAGAAGCAGTATTTTTCGGAAACGGGAACATACGGTGTGAACACATCACAGCTGGCATTGACACCGGAGGGAAAAGAGCGAATTTCATGTGAGGTGCTGAGTGATTTGGAATTACAGATTCAGGTTTTAACAGGAGTGGATACAGACAGCCGCGAAACATTGACATTCAAAAAGCAGGAAGTTAAGGAAGTTACGGCAAAACTGACAGGAACAGGAACGGTTACGGGAACGAATGAAAGCTTTGATGTGACGGTGCTGTTATATTCGGACGGCAGTTATACCAGCCGGGCAGGCAGTTTTACGGAAAATGGTGTGATTGTCCCGGACAGTAAAGACGGAACATTTAAAATTTATCCGGATAACAACGAAACCAAACTGCGCGGTTTAAATCAGATTGCAACCGTACCGGCAGGTACATTAAGCAGTGAAAGCGGCAGTTTAAAGCTTGAGGGCTTCCGTGTCAGAAACTCAGACAATCTGACACGATATAAGTGTGAAATTTCAGAAAATTGAAATAAAAGAAACAAAGAAACTAAAATAAAGGAGAATACTATGCAGTCATCAAAAAAATTTTTTAACTGGGCGTTTAATACGAGGGCAGAAAATGTTATCAAATTACAGAAAGGGGAAATGACATCACCGGAGAAGATGTTTTTAAGCTTCTGTTCACATGAACCGGCATTTGTATCCTACGGTCCGGCGGGCTTAAACGCATCGGTAAAGGGTGTCGGATTTTTACCGAAGGACGAATATCTTGAGGAAACGCTGGAGATTTATTTAAAGCATATTGCAACATATGAGCCGGGCGATAAAAGCTACGGTGAGCGTGGTTTAAAGCTTTTAGTGGAGCAGATGTACGGCGAAGAAGCCAGAAAGCGGATTGATTTTACAAAGCTTGGCAGTCTTGAAATGGCAAAAAAGCAGAGCTGGACAAACTATCAGGTAAACCCCGAAGCGTGTCTGATTTTTCATCAGCCGCCGATGATTTCCTATAAGCTGAAAGGAAAAGTAGAGATTTACGATGAGAATTTATCCGGAAAGCGGGAGCTTTACCAGCAGTTTATCAATGCACAGCATGACGTATACCACAATCCGACCGGAATGAAACGCTGGAAAGAACAGCCGGCATACATTTTCAGAATTGAAGAAGTTTACGACAACAGTGCAACAAAAGACGGTTTTGGAGAACGGTTAGAATATCCGTATGTGGAAGAATAAAATGCAGAGATTAAAAAAACTGGCAGGAGTGCTTGCCATGGTATTTGTGGTGTCGTTTTTATTTAGCGGGTGCGCGGACGCCTCGATTGCGGAGCGCAGGCAGGATACGTCATCGACCTTGTATACAGGATACGTGGGAACGTCTTTTCCGACTTCCTTTATGCCGTGGCTGTCGAGGGACGGTATTGCGCCGACCGTTGCCAGCATGATTTACAACACACTGTTTTCATATGACACGGACAGCGGCACGTATGCGCCACTGACAGCAAAAAGCTGGTGCTATGTGGATTTGGAAGGGCAGCCGCTGACACAGGATCAGACATTTCAGACTGCGAATGACAATGAGGCAGTAGAAAATTATTACAGCACACGCAAAGAAGATTATATGGCGGTGCGGATTGAACTGTATGACAATGTGTACTGGTCGGACGGTGAAAAACTGACAGTGGAAGATGTGTATTATTCCTTTGACCTTGCAACCGATTATGCGCTGTCTAATCATGCAGGCGCGTTGGCGTGGACTGCCGATTTAAAGCATGAATCAGACGGCAGAAAGCTTGTCACACAGGGCATGTTTACGGCAAAACACTCGGATTTAAGCGGTACATACGGGATTCTGCCGGGTGAGGAAGATACGGTGATGTATTTTCTGGTGAATAAATCTTTCGGTGCGGTAACAACGCTGTTTAATACGATTCTGATACTGCCGGAGCATATCTGGGAACCGATTGTAAGCAGTGAGTGTCAGTTAAACAGTAAAAATCCGCAGGGTGAGCTTTTAAAACGGTATGAAAATCCTGTCGGAAGCGGTGCGTGGATATTGGAAAAGGACGAAACGAATACGCAGGTGATTACATTGGTGCAGAATCCCAATTATCATCTGAAAGCGCAAGACGGTTCGGCACTGTATAAAGTGGATAAAATCAAAATTTTATTGTATCTGGATTCCAATACCGCCATTTTTGCCCTGCGCAAAGGCTATATTGACATTCTGGATTCGGCGGTAAGCAGTAATTATCTGAATCTGCTGTCCGGGGAAAAAGACATTTTCGTATCGAATGCACCGGGAAACGGTATCAGTTGTCTGGTGTTCAATGTCAATCCGTCAAAGCCGTATGATTCCGGCATGAAAATGCTGTTACAGGATATTGAAGTCAGAAAAGCGATTGCACTTGCGGTTCATCAGGAAGAACTGATTGCAAATGTGCTGGACGGTGCGGGAAAAACGGCATCGGCGGGACTGATTTCGGTAAATGACGAACTGCTGTATGAACCGCAGGCGGATATTTTATCCGGACCGGTTGAGGAGCGGCTTACTCAGGCAAATGCGATTTTAGATGAACGTTTTCAGGATAAGGACGAGAGCGGATACCGTTTATACAACGGGGAGCGGATTCATTTTCAGATTGTGACGGCGGCGGCAAATCAGGATTTGGTGTCTTATTTACAGCGCCAGTTGCAAAAAATCGGAATTGAAGTGACATTGCAGGCGGCGGGCTCAACACCGGAAACAACGTATCTGTACAACAGTAATTTTGACATGACGGTGCAGCCGGTGATTTTATCCATGGCAAATGCAGATGTCATGTATAAAGCGCATTTTGTGACGACAGAGCGTTCATCCAATTACGGAAAAATACAGGATGAAGAATTGACAGATGAAATCAATGCCATGCGTAAAACGTTGAATCAGGAAGCGCGTATTGCAAGGATTCACCATTTGCAGGTGCTGACGGCACAGCAGTATTACAAGATTCCGCTGTATTCGTCCAATGTATTGTCCGTTGCGCGTACCGACAGATTTACAGGGTATGTGGTATCGGACGGCCAAACGGTTTTTAACAATGAAACACTAAAGAATCTGGTACAGGTAACAGGAGAGTAAAAAGATGAAAAATACTTATATCATACAGCGCATTTTATATACGCTTTTTATCTTCGCACTGGTTGTTACTTTGTGCTTTTTTATTCCGCGGATCGGCGTGGAAGACCCGTGTGCAAGATATTATCCGGCGCAGGGCAATATGAGCGATGAAAATTATGAAATGATTAAGGAGCTGACAAGACAGCAGTACGGGTTAGACGGCTCGAACTGGTCGCAGTATGTACGGTATGTCAAAAATCTTTTAAAGGGTGATTTAGGCACGTCCTATCAGGCGGGTTCGCCAAAGGTGTGGAGCCTGATAGCACAAAGACTGCCGTGGACACTGGTGCTTTCGGTGTCGAGTATGCTTATCAGTCTGTTTTTCGGAATCCTTATCGGTGCGGCATGTGCCGCAAAACGCGGCGGCATGGCAGACAGGATGCTGATGAATGCTTCCACGGTAACAACGGCGGTTCCGTCCTTTTTTATCGCACTGCTGTTGTCCTTTTTTCTGGGATTTCAGTTAGAGTGGCTTCCGGCATATACAGACCAGAATATGGTATCGGAATTTGCATGGAATTTAAAAAGCGTGGAAATGGTTGCCTACAATGCCGCCCTGCCGGTGTTATCGACAGTGGTTGGCGGTATTGTATCGTATGCGCAGAGTACCAGAAACAGTGTGATTGCCGTTGCCAATGAAAATTTTATCGTTACGGCAAAAGCAAAAGGTGTATCGCAGAATGGTGTTGTTTACAAACACATTTTAAGAAATGCATTGCTTCCGATTGTGACGGGGCTTGGAATGGGGCTGTCCGGACTGATTGGTGGTTCGGTGGTTATCGAAAAAATATTTAACTGGCAGGGAATCGGCATGCTGTATCTGGAAGCGAATAACAATAACGATTATCCGCTGATGATGGGCATTATGATATTTATGGCGGCGGTGGCACTGCTTGGCAATCTGATTACCGATTTGTGTCTGGGGCTGTTAGACCCGCGCGTTACGGTAGAGTAGGACTGAGAAGTTACAAAGAAATGAAAATAGAGGATTAAGATGAAGGGATTCAGACTGATAAAAAAGATTGCACAGAATAAACAGGGCAGAATCGGACTGATTATTTTGCTGGTGCTGGCGGTAACTGCCGTATTTGCACCGCTCATTGCGCCGTTTGACCCGTATGATGTGACCATGCGCGATGCAAAGGGGCTTGCCCCGGATAAAATCCATTGGCTGGGGACAACGATTACAACCGGACAGGACGTATTCAGCATGTTAATTTACGGAACGCGCGTGTCGCTTGGCATCGGTATTATTACCGGGATAGCAATTTCTGTGCTTGGGTCGCTCTTAGGTGTTGCCGCAGGGTATCTGGGACGAGCCGTCGATATGATTATCATGCGGATTGTCGATGTGATGTTAGTCATACCGACACTGCCGCTGACAATTCTTATCACCAACATTTTTGGCAAAAGCTATGTCGTGATTGTGCTTGTTTTTGTGCTGTTTGGGTGGCCGGGGCTGGCAAGAACCGTGCGTTCCCAGGTTTTGCAGATGAAAAATGCGGATTACGTCAAGGCAGCGGAGCTTTCGGGTGCGAAAAAGGGCTATATTATGTTGAAACATATTCTTCCCGGTGTATCTAACCTTGTAGTCATGAGTACGGCACTTACCAGTGCGGGCATTATGATTGCGGAGGCGGGATTGAGTTTTCTGGGACTGGGGAATCCCACAATGATTAGCTGGGGGAAAATGCTTTCGGAAGCGCAGAGCAGTGGCGCGGTGCTGTTTGGACAGTGGTGGATGATTGTTGCGCCGGGAATCGGAATCTTTTTATCGGTGTATTCATTTATGCGTGTCGGATTTGCGATTGAAGAAGTCTTAAATCCGAAAATGCACGGACAGGGCAGTGTAAAAAAGCTGTGGAAGCATATGAACGGCACTTATTTGGACGAGGTTTTTGACACAATGGAGGAACCATGCAAAACGCAATCGAAGTAAAGAATTTAAAAGTGGTATTTCCTGACAGGGGCAGAATGATTCGTGCGGTCGAGGGTGTAGACTTAACGGTAAAAAAAGGGGAATGTCTTGCGCTGGTGGGAGAAAGCGGCTGCGGTAAAAGCATGACTTCCTTATCGTGCATGAAGTTACAGCCGTCTTTGGCAGCGGTGCGGCTGGATCAGCTGTGTATCTGCGGGGAAGATGTCACAGACTACACAGACCGTCAGATGCAGGCACTGCGCGGCAGTAAGATTTCCATGATTTTTCAGGACGCACTGACGGCATTAAATCCTGTGATGACGATTGGAAAACAGATGGACGAGATTTACCGCTGTCATGAAAAAATCAGCAAAAAAGAAGCAAAAATGCGTTCGATTAAAGCTTTAAAAGCTGTCGGCATTCCGGATGCAGAACTGCGGTATCACGCATTTCCACACGAATTATCCGGTGGTATGCGCCAGCGTGTACTGATAGCCATGGCATTTGCCTGTGAACCGGAGGTTATCATCGCAGATGAACCGACAACGGCATTGGACGTCACGATACAGGCGCAGATTCTGGAGCTGCTTTCAAAAATGCAGAAGGAAAAGCAGACGGCACTGCTTTTGATTACGCATGATTTGAGTGTGGTACGCAGTATGGCGGACAGAATCGCCGTGATGTACAGCGGAAAGATTGTTGAGGAAGCACCGGCAAAGGAACTGCTTGAAAATCCGCTTCACCCGTATACAAAAGGGCTTATGGCGGCAGTGGCGCGCCTTGATGATGACAAAAAAGAATTTGTACAGATACCCGGACATCTGCCGGATCCGGCGGATAAGCCGGCAGGCTGTTATTTCCACCCGCGCTGTCCGTATGCGGCGACAGCGTGTAAAAAGGCAATGCCGTTACTGACACAGAATGAACAGGGAAGAAAGGTGCGCTGTTATGAGGCAGGAAAATTTAAAGAATAACAGGGATATTTTGCTGGAAACCAGAAATTTAAGCGTTGAATTTCCTATGAAGAAAAAGTTTTTTTTTGAAAAACAAAAAATGCTGTCTGCCGTATCGGACGTATCTATACAAATCCGGAAAGGAGAAACGTTTGGACTGGTCGGGGAGAGCGGCTGCGGCAAATCAACGTTTGCCAATGCAACGCTTGGTTTTGCAAAGCCCCGGTCGGGAGAAATTTATTTTAACGGACAGCCGCTTTATGCAGAAAAAAAGTCGGTGCAGGAAGCAAGACTTCACATGCAGAAGATTTTTCAGGACCCGGCATCGTCTTTAAATCCCCGCTTTACGGTGCGGGAAGCGGTTTGCGAACCTATGCGGATACGCGGCGGATTTGACAAAAATGAGGTGGAGCGGAAAGCGCGGGAAATGATTACGGCGGTCGGACTGACCGGGAAAGATTTAGACCGCTATACTTCGCAGTTTTCGGGCGGACAGCAGCAGCGTATTGCAATAGCAAGAGCCTTGATATTAAACCCGGAATATATCGTGTGTGACGAACCGGTCAGCGCATTGGATGTGTCGGTTCACGCACAGATTTTAAATCTGCTTATGGAAATGCAGGAAAAGACACAGACGACCTATTTATTCATTTCGCACAATCTGGCGGCGGTGAAAAAGCTCTGCTCACGGCTGGCAATTATGTATCTGGGCAAGGTGGTGGAATACGGTGACGCGGCAAAAATATTTGCAAATCCCGTGCATCCTTACACGAAAGCCCTGTTATCGGCGGTGCTTACGGTGAATCCAAATGAGGAAACGAAGCGTATTGTGTTAAAGGGCGATGTGACAAGCCCAATCAATCCGCCGTCCGGGTGCCGTTTTTGCAGCCGGTGTTATCAGGCACAGAAGGACTGCGCAGACAGGGAATGTGTGCTGACGGAGGTTGAGCCGGAGCATTTTGTGGCGTGTCCTGTGGTGACAGGACTAAAAGCAGATATAGAACAGTAAACGATAAGGAGAGAAAGATGAGAAAGACGACATTGGTGGCGGCAGGGCTGGTTATCGGTCTGAGTATGGGACTGGCGGCATGCGGCTCAAAAGATACGGCAAATCAGAACACTTCAAAAAGCACAACGGAGGCGGTAACGACAGCAGAGAGCAAGACCGCGGCGCAGGCGGCGGGAAAAGAAGGTGCTGAGGTCAGCAGTGAAGTTCTACAGGGCGAACAAGGGGATACAGAAGTGTCCGGACAGGAAGCGCCAAATCCGGATACACAGCCGGCAGAGGGCGAAGCAGGGAATGAGGAAAGAGCGGTAGTTGTATCTGAACCGGAAGGACCGGCAGAAGAAGAAGTACCACAGGCTCCGGCAGAAGAAGCACCTGCACCCGCACCGGAAACACCCGCACAGGAAGAAAAACAGGAGCGTAGTGTGGAGGGTACTTACACCGGTTCGACCGATAAATACGTAGATGCCATGGGCAGTTACATTCACTATGATGTAACGCTGACACTGTCCGGCGGAAGCTATCAGTATGCGGTGAGTATTACGGTATCGGGAAACCAGCAGTACAACTCAGGCGAGAATTATGATGGCAGTTATACGGTAAACGGTGACAACATTTCTATGACGGGAAAGTTAGAGAGTGCGAAAGCATATGACGGTGCAATGATCGTTACGGGACATTTGTCCAGCTTTGCGGGAAGCAGTGACAGTATTACCGTGTATCATCTGTAAAAACATGCGGCGGCGGTAATATTTATTTTGGATTTCCGCTTTACAAATCACACAGATAATGATAAACTTAGTCATGTCTAACAGATATTAGAAATATCTAACAAGAAAAACAGCAAGGAGAAAGAGGTTTATGAAAAAAAGAGGAACAGCCGGTCTTTTAGGCGGTGCGCTTGCAGTCGTTTTACTTGCAGGCAATGTACTTGGTGTCAGTTATCCGGCTTATGCGCAGGATACACAGCACCATGACGGAAATTATACGGCTTCGGCACATGTAGAATTTCATGAAGTGGTCAATTATGATTTATACGTAACAGTCAGTGTGAAGGACGGTGTGATCAGCAAGGTTGCCTTAAACGATGAAAAAAATGCAGACATTGAGGCGGTCAATGTACCGTATATCAATTATGCGATGAAGGGTATGGCGGATTCTTATATCGGAACAACCGGTACAGCAGCAGATACCGTCAGCGGTGCAACGTATTCAGCCAATGCCATTAACGAAGCGGTTGCAAAGGCAATGGTTAAATCACAGGCAAATGAAGCCGATGCCGATACGGCAGATACCCCTTCCGGTGACAACGGACAGAACGATAACCAGAACGGCAGTGACAACACAAATGATACACAAAAGCCTTCTGATGATAAAACCAATTCCGGCGATACAGGAAACGACAGTTATGAACGTGTGTTAAAGACAGGTGCTTATGAACTCACAGCGGACAGCTATGATGCTTCAGCCATGATGAAAATGCCTGCATTTATCTGCATTGATGCAGAAAATAACACATTCAGCGTACATCCGTATAAGAACGGCGTTGTAGATTATGAAACGAATAAGGGTTCAGGTTCAATTTCCTTTGATTCTGCAACTGGTGTATACACAATGACCTATGAAGCAGGTGTAACGGTTGTGGCACTCGGTGCAACAACGACATTTACAGCAGATGCGGACAGCATTACATTTACGAGTCCGTTACGTTATGGTGCGGCGCAGATGAATACAACCGATGCAGACGGCAAATTCCTTTCATACACAGCAAAGACATCAGCTTATGAGGGCACACTGACAAGCGGTGCTTATGTACTGACAGCAGACAGCTATGACGCTTCTGCAATGATGAAGATGCCTGCATACATCGGAATTGATATGGGAAAGAAGACCTTTATCGTACACCCGTATAAAAATGACGTGGTAGACAACGATACCAATAAGGGTTCAGGTTCAATTTCCTTTGATTCTGCAACCGGTGTATACACAATGACTTACGAAGGCGGTGTAACGGTTGTGGCACTCGGCAGTACAACAACATTTACGGTTTCAGACAAGGGTATTACATTTACAAGTCCGTTACGTTACGGTGCGGCACAGATGAATACAACCGATGCAGACGGTAATTTCCTTTCTTATACGGCAGTGCCTTATACACAGGAAATACCGGACGGTGATACCAATGATGACACACAGGGCAAAGGAGATTCAGGAAATACATCAGGCGGCACATCCAATGACAGTACACAGTCCGGTGAATCCACAGGAAACAGCGCGTCAGAGGGCAATGCCAATGCGTCAGGACAGAACTTTGAGAGTTCCCAGTCCGGTGCCCAGACATCAGGAAACAGTACCGTAAAGACCGGTGATTCAGCGATGACAGGCATGTATGCAGTATCAGCCGTTTTATCAATCGGTCTTCTCATTGCGGCGGCAGTATTGAAGAAACGTAAAAGAGTACTGTAGGACATGATACGCAGACAGAGGTATGTTCAAAAAAATAAAAATATAAAACAGCACAGAGGTGTAATGACAGCAGCGTCCGTATGGTTATGCGGGCGCTGTTTTGCACATTTTTTTTCAGAAAAGAATTGAAGTTATGCGGCTGATACGGTATAATTCAATATGAAAATTTATGTTTAAGTTTTTGATAGATGGAGGACAAAGAAATGACAAGAACATATCAGGTAAAATATAAGAGCAAGAGTAAAATGCTGACAACACCGGAGAAAGTTGAAGATACAAAAAAGACGATTTTAGAAGTACCGCGTGTAAAATCCGTAGAAATTAAAGATGACGGACAGATTGTCAGCATCGAAGTAGAAAAAGAAGAAGATTTTGAAGAAGTGATGAACCGTGTGGTAAATGTATTCAGAAGAATCGATGACAAATCCGAGGTTTCTTATAAATTTGCATTAAATGCATAGTACTGGGCGAAGAACAGTGAAAAGGGCTGTCACACTAAGGTGAAACATTGCGTTAGTGCGGCACCCTTTCATCATTTCAGGCAGACAGAAAATAAGAAGTAAAACAAGGAGAAATAAAATTGGCTGACATTAGAAGCGAGATTGAAAAAAGAAGAACATTTGCCATTATATCCCACCCGGATGCCGGTAAAACCACACTGACGGAAAAGTTTCTGCTCTACGGCGGAGCGATTAACCTGGCAGGGTCGGTAAAGGGTAAAAAGACCGCAAAACACGCGGTTTCAGACTGGATGGAGATTGAAAAGGAAAGAGGTATTTCCGTAACGTCATCTGTATTGCAGTTTAATTATGACGGATACTGCATTAATATTCTGGATACGCCGGGTCATGAAGACTTCTCGGAAGATACGTACAGAACCTTAATGGCAGCGGATTCGGCGGTCATGGTAATTGATGCGTCAAAGGGTGTGGAAAAACAGACGATTAAGCTGTTTAAGGTCTGTGTTATGCGTCACATCCCGATTTTTACATTTATCAACAAAATGGACCGTGAAGCTAATGACCCGTTTGAGCTGTTAGATGAAATTGAAAGTGTATTGGGTATCAGTACCTGTCCTGTCAACTGGCCAATCGGCTGCGGCAAGGAATTTAAAGGTGTGTATGACCGCAATACAAAAGACGTTTCCTTATTTAAAGCGGCAATGAACGGACAAAAAGAGGTTGAAACGAAGGAAATCGCCGTAGATGATGAAGCACTGCTTGCGGAAATCGGACAGGGCTATTTTGACAAACTCACAGAAGATATTGAACTGTTGGACGGTGCGAGTGCGGAATTTGATTTAGAACAGGTGCAGGAAGGAAACTTAACACCGGTATTTTTCGGTTCGGCGCTGACGAATTTCGGTGTGGAAACGTTCTTAAAGCATTTTCTGGACATGACAACCTCTCCGCTGCCAAGACATTCTTCAATTGGGGAGATTAATCCGTTTGAAGAAGACTTTTCGGCATTTGTATTTAAGATTCAGGCGAATATGAATAAGGCACACCGTGACAGAATCGCATTTATGCGAATCTGCTCCGGAAAGTTTGAGGCAGGCATGGAAGCCAACCACGTACAGGGCGGCAAAAAAATCCGTCTTGCCCAGCCACAGCAGATGATGGCACAGGAACGCCACATTGTTGAAGAAGCCTATGCGGGAGATATTATCGGTGTATTTGATCCGGGTATTTTTTCTATCGGAGATACAATCTGCAAGTCCAACCAGAAGTTTGAATTTGACGGAATCCCGACCTTCGCACCGGAACATTTTGCACGTGTCAGACAGATGGATACGATGAAAAGGAAGCAGTTTATCAAGGGAATCAGCCAGATTGCACAGGAAGGTGCGATTCAGATTTTTCAGGAATTTAATACCGGTATGGAAGAAATCATTGTCGGTGTTGTCGGTGTCTTGCAGTTTGAAGTGCTTGAATACCGCCTGAAAAACGAATACAACGTAGAGATTAAACTGGAACAGCTTCCGTATGAATATATCCGCTGGATTGAAAATCCGGAAGAAATCGATGTAAACCGCATTGTCGGTACTTCCGATATGAAGAAGATTAAGGACTTAAAGGACAATCCGCTGTTAATCTTTGTGAACAGCTGGAGTGTCAATATGGTACTGGAAAGAAATGAAGGCTTAAAGCTTTCTGAATTCGGTAAGAACAATTAACTTGTAAACGGCAGAGTAAGTGCAGGAAACAGTACAGAAATGAGGACACTATGGGGAAGAACGTACATGAAAAAAGAAAACGTTTACTGACAAAAATGAAAGCTGCGTGTCTGGCGGCGGTGATGTGTGTTTCAACGCTGCCGGTGCTTACGGCACAGATACAGCCGGTGACGGCTTATGCACAGGAGAAGACAGGAACGGTCAATGCCGGTGTCACAGGGCTTCGTGTCCGCTCATCGACAGATACCTCCGGTACGGCAAATGTCATTACAAAGGTCAGCGGCGGGTTCCATTTTGATATTCTGGATACGGTGCAGACGAGTGATACCTACGCGTGGTATCAGGTGGGTTTTTATTTAAACGGTACTTACACCAAAGGCTATGTGACGAGTGAATATGTCACGGTAGACAGTACGGATATTGACTATTCGGACGATACGGATTTTGAGAGCTATCTTTCAAGTCAGGGCTTCCCGGAATCTTATAAGGAAGATTTGCGCAGTCTGCATGCGAAGTATCCAAAGTGGATATTTGTTGCGGATTTTGTGGACAAGGACTGGGATACGGTCGTTGAAAATGAAAATGTACTTGGCCGGAGCCTGATTTATGCTTCGGCAAAAAGCTCGTGGAAGTCAACGGCGGATGGCGCATACGACTGGGAGAGCGGTTCGTGGTATGAATTGGACAGCGGCGGCTGGGTACAGGCTTCAAGCGCATTGGTGCAGTATGCCCTTGACCCGCGTAACTTCTTAAACGAAACAAATGTGTTTATGTTTGAGGATTTGTCCTATAACAGCTCCGTGCAGAGTGAAACCGGCGTAAGCAGTATTATTGAAGATACGTTTATGGACGGTTCGTCCCATGACTTGTCGTATGACGGAACGGATTTTAATTATCCTTCGGCGCTGATGTATGCAGGACGGGCATCGGGTGTCAGTCCGTATCATCTGGCAACGCGCATTATCCAGGAGCAGGGCAGAAAAGGACAGGGCAACAGCATTTCCGGAACGGTGAGCGGCTATGAGGGGTATTACAATTACTACAATCAGGGTGCTTATAAAACCGCAACGGCAAGTGCGGTGGTCAACGGCTTGAAGTATGCCGCCAAAACCGATGCAGCGACATTAAGACCGTGGAATACCCGTATGAAATCTGTTATCGGCGGTGCGATTTACATAGGAAGCCGTTACATTAACCGTGGACAGAATACGATTTATTATGAAAAGTTTGATATGGTAACACCGTATACCCATCAGTATATGACAAATGTCTTAGCACCGAGAAGTGAGTCTTCGACCGCTTCACAGGCATACAGCGATACGACCAAGAAAAATACGGCACTGGTGTTTAAGATTCCGGTTTATAAAAATATGCCGGACAGTGCGTGTGAGCTTCCGACAGGGGAGGGCAGTCCAAACAATGCCTTAACAAGTCTTTCGGTTTCAGGTTATTCGCTGACACCGACGTTTGATATGTTTACAACTGAGTATGGTGTAATTGTGGAAAATGAAATTTCTTCTGTGGATATCGAAGCACAAACAGCAGATTCCGGTGCAAAACTTACAGGAACCGGCAGTCATGCGCTAAAGGTCGGCACGAATGAGATTGAAGTGACGGTTACATCACAAAGCGGTGAAACAAAGACGTATATCATCCGTGTTGTGCGCAAAGAAGCGGCTTCCGGTGATAGTGGAAACAACAGTAACAACGGTGGTACAGATTCCGGAAACAGCGGCGGTGATAGCGGCACGGATAACGGAAACAGTGGCGGCGATTCGGAAAAGGGCGGATATTCGACAGATTTTCTGCTTGAAAACGGCAAGATATCCAGAGTCGGTGTCGGGAGTGCCGCACAGGACGTTTTAAATCACATTTCCTTTACGGGCGGCGCATACGGAAAAGTAACACACAGTGACGGCAGTGCCAATGACGGTATTGTGGGAACTGGAGATGTGCTTACGATTTACGATAAAAACGGCGGTGAAATGGCACGCTACACGTTTGTGATTTACGGTGATGTCAACGGCGACGGAGCGGTGACGAGCATGGATTTACTGTATGTGAAGCGCCATATTTTAGGAACAAAGCTGCTGGAAGAACCGTATCTGACGGCGGCAGATGCAAACCGTGGAAATGACGGCATTACATCAATAGACTTGTTATATATTAAAAGACACATTTTGGATATCCGGTACATTGAACAGTAGGATTCAGACAGTAGTGGGAGTTGCCAAAGAAATGTGATTGAGGTGAAAAATGACGGGAAAATGGAAAAAGGCAGCCGCAGTGCTGCTGGCAGCAGTAATGGCAGTTTTGCTGGTACCGCTGCCAACGTATGCAAAAGAAACAGCAAAGATATCCGTAGGCTCAGGCTCTTGTGATATTGGTGATGAAGTGACGATATCGGTCAGTGTCAGCAGCAGTGTGGACATTTATATGTGTGACATCTGGCTCAGTTATGATTCAGGCGTGCTACAGCCGGTTTCCGGCTACAGCGGTGGGGGCGGCGGCAGTGTGCGCCTGCTCTCTACTGACAGTACCTCATTCAGCGTGCGGTTTAAAGCGGTATCGGCGGGAAGTTCTTCGATTTCTGTAAGCACTTCCAATACGATTATCAGTTCGGCAGATGAGGATTATATGGCAGTCAGTGCCGGTTCGGGTTCAGTAACCGTAAAAGCACCGGTCAGCTATTCAACCGATAATACGCTTGCATCGTTAGATATCAGTCCGGGCGTGTTATCTCCGGCATTTTCACCGAATGTCACATCGTATACGACGACAGTCGGTTCAGACTGTTCACAGCTGGTTGTCAGTGCGGTTGCAAATGATGAAAATGCTTCGGTATCTGTCCGCGGAACGCGCATGGACCCCGGCAGTAATACGACAACGATTACGGTAACGGCACAGGACGGCTCTAAAAAGGTCTATACGATTTCAACAACAAAGGACGATTCTGCGGCGGCGACAACCAAAGCGGACGAACAGGAAACGACCAAAGCCGGAGAGCAGGAAACAACGACTGTCAGTTCGGAAGAACCGACACAGAGTGAGGAACAAATCCGCAGTATACAGGTAGCAGGTGCACAGTATGAACTGGCTGATGACTATACGGCAAATCCGCTTCCGTCCGGTTATGATGAAGTGGATTATGAATATAACGGCATTACCGTTAAAGCCGGAAAAGGCGTGAATACGAAGCTTATTCTGATGTATCTGAAAAATACGGACGGCAAAGGCACATCGGGCTTTTATGTGTATGATTCAGTTGCGAAAACATTTTCATTATATATAGAAGCAAGTGAACCGGATATTACTTATGCGGTGCTTCCGATTACGGATTCCATGGAAAAACCGGATGGATATAAAAAGACGACTTATACGATTGGCGGACAGACGGCAGATGTATTAATGTCTGAGGATGGCAGTTACTGTCTGTTCTATGGTGTCAGTTCGCTGGGCGTTACAGGGTGGTTCCGTTATGACTGCAATGACAATACAATACAGGTATACAGTGTGATGTCCGCTCCGGCGGGAAATCTCACGACACAGACCGAATCACAGGGAGTAAGCGCTGCTTCTGACAGAATGTGGAAAGTAGTGGCACTGGTGCTTTCGGCAGTTGTGGTTCTTTGTATCATTGCGATTGTAATGCTTGCAGTGAAGCTTTCAAAGAGTAAGCGGGCATTTGCAGCGGCGGCAGATGACGGCTATGACAGATATGATGACGATGAATATGATTTTGATTCTTATGAAGAAGATGATGATGAAGATTTATCGGAGGACGTGCTGGCAGATAAAGAAGATGAAATCCAGGAAGACGATGAAGATGAGGTCGTACGTTCGATTTCAGAAGCATTGAAAAAAAATGAGGATGATCTGGAAGTGTTAGACATTCAGGATGTAGATGACGTTGATGATGTGAAACGGACATAACAGAAAAAGGAACAGACTGCTGCAGAAATGCGGTGGTCTGTTCCTTTTTTTGACATTTTTCGGTATAAAGTGTAATTTACTGAATATATTACTGGAATATATATAATACAAATATTAGATTGCCGCCTGCCAGTGTTCTGCCTGCGCCTGATAATCCTCAGCCTGTGCTAAAAAAGCGGCAGAAAGTTCGGCATTTTTATTCTGTTTGGCTTGTGCGGCAAGCGTGCTGTAACATTTTGAAAGACAGGCAAGCGGCGCATCGCCGGACGAGTGGATGTCGATAATGCTCGGTGTTTCGGAAGCTGCGTTTAAATACCAAAGAACAGCTTCTTCATAATCCTTTAATCCGTAAAAATAGTGTCCGAGTTCCATGCAGATTTCCGCACACGGATTCTGTGCCATATCCTTTAAGCAGATTTTAAAGAATTCATTGTATGCGTTTGTCAGGCGGTAAATGCGCGCCAGCACGCAGGCAATGTTTTTGCGGCAGTCTTCGGGACGGTCTTCCTTTGCAAGCACATTTTCAAAAATTTCACGGACACTTAAAAAGTCTTCATCTGTTCCAGAAATAAAAAGTTCCTTGCAGAACATAATCACGACATAATTTTCAAGGCGCACACCGCGGCGGACAGCATCGGCAAACACACCGAAATCCCGTTTGGTATGGCTTTGTTCAGGCAGATGTAAAATCTTAATATCACTGTCAAATACAACCGGCTCTAATCGTACGGTTTCGTGAATCGGAGAAATCCATTCAAACGTACGCAGGCGCTTAAACAGCTTCGGGCGGTATTCTTCTTCAAAATTATAAACGGTGTTGTGCGATTTGCTGTTGACGTAAATCATCTGTACAATGTCAATTTCCGGAACAAGCACCTGTTTTAAATTTAAAAACTGGCGGCGGTTTTCCTCGTCTAAGACCTCGTCCGCATCGGCAGAAAAAATGTAGTCGCAGTTTGCTTTTGAAAAGGCAAAATTTCTTGCGGCGGCGAAATCGTTGTTCCATGGATAATCATAAATCAAATCCGTATATCCGGCGGCGATTTCTTTGGTGCGGTCGGTTGAGCCGGTATCTACGATAACAATTTCATCGCAGACCGGACGGTACGAATCCAGACAGCGTTTTAATAACTTTTCTTCATTTTTAACAATCATGCAAAGACTGATTGAAATCATAACGTACTCCTATCTGCCAAACGGCGTATATTCCAAATCTTTTATTACTGTAAGTATGACATTTTTGTGGGAAGACTGTCAACGGGAAGTTTCACAATGGGGAAAAGTATGGTATACTGTTTTTAGTTTAGAATAAGTGGAAAGTGAGGCACAAAAGTATGAAAAAAAGAAAGGCAGCAGTGCTGGCGGCAGCTGCGTTTGCAATGACGGCGGCATTTTTTTTAAACGGCATCCGGAGGGCAGAAGCGGCAGACAATGTTGTAGTGATGTTAGATCCCGGACATGACAGTACACATACAGGGGCGGCAGCATATGGTTTAAAAGAGCAGCAATTAAATTTAAAAATCGGACTGGCGTGCCGTACAGAGCTTGAAAAATACGATGGCATAACCGTTTATATGACACATGATACCATTGCGTGTCCGTTTGAAGGCAGTACAACCAAACAGGACTTAATACAGCGGACAGAATATGCAGGAGAAGTCGGAGCGGACCTTTTTGTAAGTCTGCATAACAATTCGGGCGATGACAGCGGATATGAAATTTATTATCCCAATAATCACTATGTATCAGAATTTAATGATATAGGATATGCGGTATCTGAGCATATTGCGGGTTACCTGAGTGAAATGGGCATATACCGGAATGGATTGTATACAAGAGATAGTGATGGCGAGGAAGATGATGATACCAACTGGTATCCGGATGGAAGCCGCGCGGATTATTACAGTGTCATCAGAAATTCCAAGTACAACGGTGTACCGGGAATTATTGTAGAACATGCTTATCTTTCAGATGCAGGGGATACACATGTATTTTTGTCCAATGACAACATGCTGGTACGTATGGGACAGGCAGATGCCAGCGGAATTGCAGATTATTTCGGACTGCATAAGAAAAATGGTCTATGTACGGATAAATACGGTGACTGGCATTATTACGAAGACGGTGAAGTATCGGATTACACGGGAATGGCGTTAAATGAATATGGCTGGTGGTATGTTACAGACGGTGAAATAGATGATTCTTATACAGGTATTGCAGAAAATGAGTATGGCCGCTGGTATATGCAGGACGGTGTTGTAAACATGGATTATACCGGAATGCTTTGTGACGGAGCAGAATGGTACTATGTTCAGGGCGGTTATGTAAATGATGCCTATACGGGAATGGCATGTAACGAGTATGGCTGGTGGTACTTTGAAGACGGAAAGTTAAACTGGAATTACACGGGAATGGCGTTGAATGAATACGGCTGGTGGTATTTTGAGAATGGCGTATTAAACTGGGATTATACCGGAATGGTATGTAACGAATATGGCTGGTGGTACTATCAGAATGGCAACTTGAATCGTGAATATACGGGAATGGCGTTGAATGAATACGGCTGGTGGTATTTTGAAAATGGATTTTTAAACCTGAATTATACGGGAATGGCGTTGAATGAGTATGGCTGGTGGTATTTTGAAAATGGCAATTTAAATGATGCCTATACGGGAATGGCGTTAAATGAATATGGCTGGTGGTACTTTGAAAACGGTCAACTGAATCGTGAATATACGGGAATGGCGCACAATGAATACGGCTGGTGGTATTTTGAAAATGGTCTGTTAAATGAGGAATATACCGGTATTGGCGCAAACAGTTACGGTGAATGGTATTATCAGCAGGGCAGAATCGGATATGACTTTAGCGGAAAAGTGAAATTTGATGATACAGAATATACCATTACAGAAGGTTATGTCGTAGAAAAAAGGATTGTAAATGAAACAGAAGCAGATACAGCAGATACAGTACATACAGCAGGAACGCTTCCAGCAGGCGAAGAAAGCAGTACTCTCGGCAAATAGGCATAATAAAGGGATTGGAACACTTTCCGAAAAGACGGTACATAGTGTACTGAAAAAATTTTTTGAGCCGGAAGAAGACAACCATGAAGTTGCGCTTGAGGGTTATTTTGCGGATATTTACAATGAAAACGGGGTTATTGAAATCCAGACAAGAAGCTTTGAGCGGCTTCGTGAAAAGCTGGCAGTCTTTTTGAACCACTATCCGGTAACAATTGTCTATCCGATGCCCTGCAACAAATGGGTGTTCTGGGTTGATGAACAGACAGGGGAGGTGAGTGAACCAAGAAAATCACCGCGCCACTACACGGTCTACGATGCTTTTACGGAGCTGTATAAAATCAAACAGTATCTGCATCACCCACAGCTGACGGTCAAACTGGTACTGATGGATATGCAGGAGTATAAGACGTTACAGCAGCGGATTCGTACCAAAAAAGGAATCCGCAGGCACGGCGAAAAAAAAGACAGAATCCCGATAGGCATACGGGAGATAGTGACAATTGAGCAGCTTGAAGACTATATGCAGTTTGTGCCGTATGAACTGGATGGCACGTTTACTTCGGCGGATTTTGCAAAAGCTGCCCATATTCCGGTGGATACGGCAAGGATAACACTTAATATTTTAAAGGATACGCAGACGGTTACAAGAGTAGGAAAGCAGGGCAGGTCGTATCTTTACGAGGTAAAGGAAAACAATAGATGTATGTAATAAAGGACAACGTAATTAAACTTTCAGTCCGCGGACTGGTTGAATTTATCTGCCGCAGCGGTGATATTGATAACAGAACCGGCGGATTTTCAGATGTGCGTCTGATGCAGGAGGGTACGCGCATGCACAAAAAAATACAAAAAAGCATGGGCGCATCTTACAGGGCGGAAGTTCCGTTAAAAATTGAACTGCCGGAAACGGTGGAGGATATTGATTACATCATACGTCTGGAGGGCAGGGCGGACGGTATTATCAGTGATTTCCACGAAGAAGCGGACGGCAGTAAGACACCGGTTGGAAAGGTTATTATTGATGAGATTAAAACCATGCAGTCTGATGTGGAAAAGTTAGAACAGCCGGTGTCGGTACATGAAGCGCAGGCAAAGGTGTACGGCTATATTTATATGGTACAGAACCATCTTTCCGGTATCGGCGTACAGATGACCTATGCCAATCCTGAAACAGAAAAAATAAAGCGTTTTACAAAAGAATATTCAAAAGAAGAACTGACAGAATGGTTTGAAACGCTGATCAACAGCTTTAAACGGTGGTCAGATTTTGTCTTTTGCGAACGTGAAAAAAGGACGGCATCGATTAAGAAGCTGTCCTTTCCGTTTGAATACCGCAAAGGACAGAAAAAACTGGTAACAGGTGTTTATCACTGCATCGGGGAAGCAAGAAATCTTTTTATTCAGGCATCAACCGGTGTTGGAAAAACCATTTCAACTATTTATCCGGCAGTCTGTGCCATGGGACAGAGTAAGGCAGACAAAATCTTTTATCTGACCTCTAAGACGATTACAAGAACCGTTGCCGAAGAAACCTTTTCAATTCTGCGCAGGCAGGGGCTTTCTATGCGTACGGTGACACTGACGGCAAAAGATAAAATCTGCATTCTGGAGGAAAGAAACTGCAATCCTGTTAAATGCGAGAGGGCAGCAGGACATTTTGACAGGATTAACGATGCGGTCTATGACATGATCACACATGAAATGGTGATTGACCGTGAAAAAGTGATGGAATATGCAAAGAAACATTGTGTCTGTCCGTTTGAGATGTCGCTGGATATTTCATACTGGTGTGACGGCATTATCTGTGATTATAATTATGTTTTTGACCCAAATGTGGCACTCAAGCGCTACTTTGGCGAAGGAAACAGGGGCGAGTATATTTTTCTGGTGGACGAAGCACACAATCTGGTTGACAGGGCAAGGCAGATGTACAGTGCTATTCTTGTAAAAGAGGATTTTCTGACAATAAAAAAATATGTAAAAGATACAGACAGGGCATTGTATAACAGCCTTGAAAAGTGCAATGCCGGATTGTTGGAATATAAAAGAAAATGTGATACAATAGATGTGATTGATTATCTGGGAACTTTTCCTGCGGCACTGGAACGGTGTTATGTAAGATTACAGCATTTTCTGGAACATCATAAAAATCATCCGCAGCAGGAGGAAATTTTGCAGTTTTTCTTTACACTGCGGCATTTTCTGAATATGTATGACTGCATGGATGAAAAATATCTGATTTATACAAAGCATGATGAGAACAATCATTTTTATATGAAATTGTTCTGTGTAGACCCGTCAACGAATCTGTCGGAAAGACTGGCACAGGGAAGAAGTGCCGTGTTTTTTTCGGCGACGCTGCTTCCGGTCAATTATTTTAAAGAAATGCTGACTGCAGATACACAGGATTATGCAGTGTATGCACAGTCTTCGTTTGACAGTAAAAAGCGCAGAATTGTTATCGGAAAAGATGTCAGCAGCAGATATACAAGAAGAAATGCAGGGGAATACCGGAAAGTATGCCGCTACATTGCCGAAACGGTACAGGTGCATCCGGGACGGTATCTCGTATTTTTTCCATCATATGGATATTTGCAGCAGGTAAAAGAAAACTATGAACAGATGTATAAACCGGATGAAATCATCATGGGCGCAGAGGGCGGTACACCAAAGCTTACAGCAGAACAGAATCTAATTGTGCAGCTTCCGTCGATGAAAGAACAGGAAAAAGAAAATTTTCTGTCTTTATTTGAAAATGTGCAGGGAAGCGGAAGCCTTTTAGGATTTTGTGTAATGGGCGGCATATTTTCAGAAGGGATTGACTTAAAAAGAGAAAGTCTTATCGGAACGATTATTGTCGGTACGGGAATTCCGATGATATCAAAGGAAAGAAATCTGTTGCGGGATTACTTTGACGGATGTGGAAAGGATGGTTATGCGTATGCCTATATCTATCCCGGCATGAATAAGGTATTACAGTCGGCAGGGCGCGTTATCCGCACGGAGGAAGACTGTGGAGTGATTATTTTACTCGATGACAGATTCTTGACACCCGGATATGAAAAGCTGTATCCGAGGGAGTGGAATGAGGTTTATCCGGTAACAAAGCACAATTTTAAAAATATATTAGCAGATTTTTGGAAAAATTTAGTGCAATAAAGTTAAATATATTGTATAATAATTAAAAGAATTAATGTAAGCTGTATATACAAGTGTGGCTCGTGAGTGAAAAATCCAACGCAATATTAGGAACGTCTGACAAAATAATTGGCAGTGAGTGGAGAATAGCATATGGAGAATAGTATTAAGAATCAATTAGAAGAAAGCAGAAAAGATGGTACTTTAAAGGAAGCACTTCAGGGGATGGGGTTTAACCGACTGCAGTCCGTAGAGATTGCCAAAGGCTTGAACAATGAAGTGGATATTACAAAATATGCGGATAAAAAGTATGACGCAGCGCAGATGAAGTCTATCCGGCTGGCGCTCGAAGAAGGCATGGATATCACGCCGTTTGCGGATAACCGTTATAATTATATGCAGATGGAGGAAATTAAAGCGGTTATTAGGGAACATATGGATTTAGATGCGGTATGCAATCCGGCATATGATTATTCGGTCATGAAAGAAATCCGTTTATCGGAACGGATGAATTATGATATTACAAAATACGCAAAACGGGGATTCTCAGGGAATGTTCTTAGACAGATCCGCAAGGCAAGGGAAAAAGAGATTGATTTATCGTTCTTTGTCAATGAAGGATTTGATGAATATCAGCTGCGGGAAATCCGTCTTGGTATTGAACACTGTGTAGATATTACAAAATATCTGCTGCATGAATATACGGGGGACCAGATGAAGCAGCTGCGGCTTGGATTACAGGCTGGTCTTGATGTCAGCTGGTATTCGATGGTTGGATTTTCATCCGCCCAGATGGAACAGGTACGGCTGGGACTGGAAGCCGGAATTGATGTTTCAGGCTATGCAGATCCGTTTATCGATGCACTGGAAATGGAAGATATGAGGTTAAAGCTTGAGGGCAAATCCGAAGGCGGCGGGCTGGATGAATTGCAGAGCCAGGAAGTCCTTTTGGGACTGGAAAGCGGTGTGAATGTTAATCTCTATGCAGATGCAGCATATGATTTTAAACAGATGGAGCAGATAAGACTTGGGCTGGAACATGGGATTGATGTGACAAAGCTGCTCAATCCGCTGATACCAAGTGATGTTATGATGAATATGAGGCTTGAGTCAGAAGCATTAAAAAAGTAGGATATTGATGAAATAGGATATGAGGCCTTTTGGGGCAGAATTGAGGTACATATGGGAACACCTGAACTTTTTGATGAAATGGGACAACTTAATAAAAAAGATATTCAGGTCATAATAGCCGATGACAATATGTCTGCGACCCTTTTTTTAAGTGAACCTGCAAAAGAGGAAGACCCCTATACATATGAAGAAGTGATGCGGGCTTTGTCTAATGCCGGAGTAAAGATGGGGTTGGATGATGCCAGGATTCATCATATGGTGGAGGAGCAGATTTATAATACAGCGGTGGTCGTTGCACAGGGGAAGATGGTGCAGGATGGCGCAGACGGTTACTATGAATTTGAATTTGAAACGGATTTGAAGGCAAAACCGTCTGTGCGTGAAGACGGCTCGGTTGACTATTATAATATGAAGCTGTATGAAAAGGTGAGTGAGGGTGATAAGCTTGCACAGTATTATCCGCCGACGAAAGGTGTGTTTGGATTTGATGTAAAGGGGAAACTTTTAGCACCGAAGGCGGGCAAACCAAAATCCAATCTGCGAGGCAAAGGATTTACCGTGTCAGAGGACGGTAATACCTATTATGCAGCCATTGACGGTAAAGTTGAATACTGTAACTATGATTTGCGTATCGTGAATGTATTGGACATCAGTGGTGACGTTGATTTGAATATTGGTAATATTGATTTTAATGGGGATGTCAATATCACCGGAAATGTTATTACCGGTGTAACAATCCGGGCAATGGGCAGCATCTATATCGGTGGCTATGTAGAGGGTGCGGTGATTAAGTCAAATAAAGATATCGTTTTAAATAAAGGCGTCAACGCCAATGGCATCGGACAGATTGAAGCCAAAGGGAATATTTCGGCACGTTTTTTTGAGAATGCGATTGTTTATGCGGAAGGCGATGTCAATGCAGGCTATATTTTAAGCAGTAAGATTATGGCACTTGGCAAAGTCATTGTACAGGGAAGCAGAGGAACGATTCACGGCGGTGATGTAACAGGTGTTATGGGGATTGAAACCTCCAATGCCGGTAATGCATCTTATGCACCGACCAATTTAAGAATCGGAGCAACAAAGAAACTCCGTATGGATTATGCCAATATTATTGTACAGTTAAAGGATATTGATTCCCAGATTGAAATGTATGAGAGTGCATTGAAGAAACTGACGATGGTAAGGGATGTGAAACCTGAGGCATTTGACAGCGTTTCTTATACGAAAATCTGTCAGTCCAAGATTATAAAGAGTGCGGAGAAGGCTAAGTGTGAGCAGGAAAGCAAGCGGCTATACGATTTGATTAAAGAGTCCGGAAAAGCTGTTGTAAAGGTTGATTCCAAAATCTTTCCGGGAGCACGTATTTATATAGAAGCCAAGGTTTATGAACCGGCGGATACACTGGTACATGTTTTAGTCCGAAAGGTCAATGACAGTATCGTTGTAAGGGATTATGAAGAATAGTGGAGGAACAATCCGATGATAGAGGAAGTTGTATCGGTAGATTTGGCAGTTCATGAAAGACTGACGGTGAGAAAAAACAGACTTGCACCGAAACAGCTTACAGGAAATGAAAAGCGAATTTCCATTGTGACGGGTACGCATGGAGATGAACTGGATGGGCAGTATGTCTGCTATGAGATTGTGAAGCAGCTGAATGCTCATCCTGAGAAGTTGAAAGGAATTGTTGATATATATCCAGATGTGAATCCTCTTGGACTTGATACAGGTTCAAGAGGAATCCCTATGTTTGACCTTGATATGAACCGGGTCTTTCCGGGAGATAACAATGGTGCGATTACGGAATATCTGGCTGCCGGGATTATTGATGATATTATTGGAAGCGATATGTGTCTGGATATTCATTCCAGCAATATTTTTGTCAAAGAAGTGCCGCAGGTGCGTTTAAATGATGACAACGAGGAGAAGCTTCTGCCGTATGCAAAGCTGCTCAATGCGGATTTTGTCTGGATTTATTCATCTATTACAGTGTTGGAAGCAACACTTGCCTACAGCCTGAATAATATGGGTGTGCCGACTTTAGTGGTTGAAATGGGTGTGGGACACCGTATCAATAATGCATACTGCCATCAGCTGATAGACGGCATTTTTAATATGCTGATTCATATGGGAATATGGGAGGATGAAGCACCGCAGGTGAAACAGCCGATTATTTCTACCGAAGGAGAAGTCAGCATTATCAATGCTGCTCAGACCGGTGTGTTTGTTGCAGCAACAGACCATATGGGAGCAATTGAGATGGGAACGCATATCGGCGATATTATTGAGCCGATAGAAGGAAAGGTGATTCAGAGAATTGAGTCACCGACAAACGGAATTATATTTACCCTGCGGGAAAATCCGGTTGTATACAAAGGTGCGTTGATTGCCCGGGTATATGGAGGAAAAGCATGAAAAAAATTGAGTTATATAGATTAAAAGGCCTCTACCGGGAAGATTTTGTTGTAGAGGGCTACCGGTTCGGCGGAGAGGAGAATTCAGCCTGTATCGTCGGGGCGTTGCGGGGAAATGAAATGCAGCAGCTCTATATCTGTTCACAGCTGATTAAAGTTTTAAAAGAGCTGGAAGCACACGGGGCGATTACACACGGACACGGCATTCTGGTTGTGCCAACGGCAAACAGTTATTCCATGAATGTTGGCAAACGGTTCTGGGCAGTGGATAATATAGATATTAACAGAACCTTTCCGGGCGATCTGCGTGGAGATACCACAAAGCAGATTGCGGGAGAACTGTTTGAAAAGGTAAAAGGATACAGCTACGGTATCCAGTTTGCAAGCTTTTATATGCCGGGGGATTTTATCCCGCATGTGCGCATGATGGAAACCGGTTATCAGAATGCAAGCCTTGCGAATCTGTTCGGGTTACAGTATGTAGTTATCCGAAAGCCAAAGCCGATGGATACGGTAACACTAAATTATAACTGGCAGATGAATGGAACAAATGCATTTTCGATTTATACCAACAGTACTGATCTGGTGGATGACCGTTCAGCAAGGCAGGCTGTGTCATCGGTGCTTCGTTTTCTGACCCGCATGGGCATTTTAAAATATAACAACCACAGCGGCTATATTGCCAGTGTGATTAATGAATATGACCTGCTTCCGGTAAAAACATATGATGCCGGATTTTACAGGCATTTGAAAAATCCGGGAGACCCGGTATTTCACGGCGATCTGATTGCACAGGTAATTGATCCGTATGAGGGAGAAGTCAAAAGTGAAATCTATTCCCAGACGGACGGTATCGTATTTTTTGCGCATACGGCACCGATGGTTACGGGAAATGAGGTTGTATATAAGATTATACGAAGAATGCATGAGTAGTTATTGTTTAATTTTGACAGATATGCTACAATGATACTTATTTCAATAATACATTAAAGCGGGGCGCGGTAAAGTTTGCACCCGGCAGAATTTTAGGAGGAAAAGATGAGCGGCGTTAAAAGAGTTTTTGTTGAAAAGAAAAAACCATATGCTGTAAAAGCAAAAGAGCTTCATGATGAGATTGCAGGATATTTGGGAATTAAGACGATTTCACAGGTAAGGGTTTTAATCCGTTATGATATTGAGAATCTTTCAGAGGAAACTTATACACAGGCATTGACAACGGTATTTTCAGAACCACCGGTTGATGATGTATATGAAATGGAATTTCCGGCAGATGCTGATGATTTCGTATTTTCCGTAGAATATCTTCCGGGACAGTTTGACCAGAGAGCAGACTCCGCAGAGCAGTGTGTGCGTTTTTTCAATGAAAATGAAACACCGGTTATCAAAACAGCAGTTACATATGTATTGACGGGTGCGTTAACAGCTGATGAAAAAGAAAAGATTAAGGAACTCTGTATCAATCCGGTAGATTCAAGGGAAGCATCCAGTGAACTGCCAAAGACACTGGTGACAGAATTTAAAGTGCCGGCAGATGTAAAGATTTTTGACGGATTTAATGAAATGTCAGAAACTCAGTTAAAGGAATTATATGATTCTTTAGGACTTGCTATGACTTTTAAGGATTTTGCATTTATCCAGCAGTATTTTGCAGGAGAGGAAAAGAGAAATCCTTCCATGACGGAAATCCGGGTACTCGATACATACTGGTCTGACCACTGCCGTCATACGACATTTGCAACCGAATTAAAGAACGTTACATTTAAAGACGGTTATTACAAAGCACCAATGCAGGCAACTTATGAAAAGTATCTTGCAGACAGAGCCGTAATTTATAAAGACAGAAAAGATAAATTTGTCTGCTTAATGGACCTTGCCCTGATGGCAATGAAGAAGTTAAAGGCAGAAGGAAAGTTACAGGATCAGGAAGAATCTGATGAAATCAATGCGTGCAGTATTGTTGTGCCGGTTGAAATTGACGGAAAAACAGAAGAATGGCTTGTAAACTTCAAAAATGAAACACACAACCACCCGACAGAAATCGAACCGTTCGGTGGTGCGGCGACCTGCCTTGGCGGTGCAATCCGTGACCCGCTTTCAGGACGTACCTATGTTTATCAGGCAATGCGTGTAACCGGTGCAGCAGATCCGACCGTTCCGATTTCACAGACCTTAAAGGGCAAGCTTCCGCAGAGAAAGCTTGTAACAGGAGCTGCACAGGGCTACAGCTCTTACGGTAACCAGATCGGTCTTGCAACCGGTTATGTAAAGGAAATTTATCATCCGGATTATGTGGCAAAGAGAATGGAAATCGGTGCCGTTATGGCAGCAGCGCCAAGAAGTGCCGTAAAGAGAGAAACCTCTGATCCGGGCGATATTATTATCTTACTCGGCGGACGTACAGGACGTGACGGCTGCGGCGGTGCAACCGGTTCTTCAAAGGTGCATACAACAGAATCCATTGAAACCTGCGGTGCAGAAGTACAAAAGGGTAATGCACCGACAGAGCGTAAGATGCAGAGATTATTCAGAAGACCGGAAGTTACAAAGCTGATTAAGAAGTGTAACGACTTTGGTGCGGGCGGTGTATCCGTTGCAATCGGTGAACTTGCAGACGGTTTACGCGTATCCTTAGATAAAGTGCCAAAGAAATATGAAGGCCTTGACGGAACAGAACTTGCAATTTCCGAATCACAGGAGAGAATGGCGGTTGTCATTGATCCGGCAGATGTAGAAGCATTTTTAGCATATGCCGCAGAAGAAAACTTAGAAGCAGTAGAAGTTGCGGTTGTAACAAAAGAGCCTAGACTGGTGCTTGAGTGGAGAGGCAGGGAAATTGTCAACATTTCAAGAGCATTTCTGGATACCAACGGTGCACATCAGGAAACTTCTGTACTGGTTGACATTCCGGAGAAGGAAGACTGTGTCTTAAATGCAGGCAAGGTTGAAGATGTAAGAGGTAAGTGGTTAAAGGTTCTTTCAGACTTAAATGAGTGTTCACAGAAAGGTCTGGTAGAACGTTTCGATGGCTCTATCGGCGCAGGTTCGGTACTCATGCCTTACGGCGGTAAGTATCAGCTGACCGAAACACAGGCAATGGTTGCAAAACTCCCTGTATTAAAGGGTAAGTGCGATACTGTAACGATGATGGCATATGGATTTGACCCATATCTGTCAAAGTGGAGTCCATACCATGGTGCGGTTTATGCAGTTATTGATTCTGTTGCAAAGATTGTGGCAGCAGGCGGTGATTACAGCAAGATCCGTTTTACGTTCCAGGAATACTTCAGAAGAATGACAGAAGACCCGTCACGCTGGAGCCAGCCGTTTGCAGCACTGTTAGGTGCTTATGAAGCACAGTTAGGCTTCGGACTTCCGTCTATCGGCGGTAAGGACAGTATGTCAGGAACATTTGAAGATATTGATGTTCCACCGACACTCTGCTCATTTGCAGTTGATGTAGCAAAGGAAAGCGACATTATTACACCAGAATTAAAGACAGCAGGAAATGTATTGGTACGGTTTGATATTACAAAGAATGAATATGATTTACCGGATTTTGAACAGGTAAAGGCTTTATATGCGGCTGTTCATGAACTCATTGTAAAGAAAGCAGTGGTTTCTGCTTATGTATGCGATGCAAACGGTCTGATTCCTGCACTTTCAAAGATGGCATTCGGTAATATGAAAGGCTTTGCGTTAAATAATGATCTCAAGGAAGAACAGTTATTTGCACCGGCTTACGGCTGTATTGTGGCAGAAGTAGAAAAGAGCCGTTTATCAGAAATTACAGTACCGTATACAATGGTTGGTACAGTAACAGATGAAGCAAAGTTTACTTATAAAGAAGTGGCAATTAATGCAGAAGAAGCATTAAGCGTATGGAAAGAACCGCTTGAAAATGTATTCCCGACAAAGGTTTCAAAGGATGAAACACCGGTTGAAAGTAAGCTCTACAAGGCAGACAGTGTTTATGTATGCAAGAATAAAGTAGCAAAGCCGACTGTATTTATTCCGGTATTTCCGGGTACTAACTGCGAATACGACAGCACAAAGGCATTTGAACGTGCAGGCGCAGATGTCATCGTAAAGGTATTTAAGAACCTTTCTGCACAGGGAATCAGAGAATCTGTGGATGAATTTGAAAAGGCAATCAACCAGTCACAGATTATCATGTTCCCGGGAGGATTCTCCGCAGGTGATGAACCGGACGGTTCTGCGAAGTTCTTTGCAACGGCATTCCGTAACGCAAAGATGAAGGAAGCTGTTGAAAGACTGTTAAATGAAAGAGATGGTCTTGCACTGGGTATCTGTAACGGTTTCCAGGCATTAATCAAACTGGGTCTTGTGCCAAACGGCTCCATTACCGGGCAGAACGACCAGTCACCGACACTGACATTTAACACCATCAACCGCCATATCTCAAAAATGGTTTACACAAAGGTTGTATCCAATAAGAGCCCATGGCTTGCAAAGGCTGAATTAGGCGGTGTATATACAAACCCTGCTTCACACGGCGAAGGTCGTTTTGTAGCACCGAAGGAATGGTTAGATAAGCTGTTTGAAAACGGACAGGTAGCAACACAGTACTGTGATCTGGCAGGAAATGTTTCTATGGACGAAGAATGGAATGTCAACGGTTCTTATATGGCGATTGAAGGTATTACAAGCCCTGACGGAAGATGCCTTGGTAAAATGGCACATTCCGAAAGACGCGGTGATTCCGTTGCAATCAATATCTACGGCGAACAGGATTTGAAGATATTTGAATCCGGCGTGGAATACTTTAAGTAAGATTCGTTTTTGTCTAAGAAAGAATGAAATAAAAGGTTGAAAACCTTGCAGAAGGGAAAATCTTCTGCAAGGTTTTCTTTTTTGTAAGGGAATTGTCACGTTCCTGTGATAAGATAAACATATAAAAACAGGGGAAGGGCAGGTGACGTGCAATGCAGATTCTTCAAAATGTGTTACACAGTCTGACAAAAAGAAAGAAACAGGCGGGAAAGGTAACGGTTACAGCGGCGGCTGCGGCAGTTTTCATAGCGGTTATCGTGGTAAGTGCAAATGGCATTTTAAGTTATCAGAAAGCAGTGACCAAGAAAACATTTGGCGGCTGGTTTATAATGGAAAACAGCAGTAACGGAACGCAGTCGGAGGAATTAAAGACACATCCGTATCTGGCAGGAAGCGGAAAAGCTGTGAATACGGCAGTATACAGTGTCTCCGAATTGTCGTCAACAGAGATAAAAATAGGTTATATGGACAGTATGGCGGCACAGCTGGCATCACTTACACTGTTGAAAGGAGCAATGCCGCAGAATAATGATGAAATTGCAGTAGAGCGGCATACATTGGAAACACTTGGATATTCTGAAGAATTGGGGCAGACAATAACTGTTTCCTATCCTGATAAAAACAATAAGACCAGTATTTACGAGAAGCGGCTGGCAGTCAGGGAATATATGCTGACAGGCGTACTGGAGGATTATGCGGCATACTGGGACAGCGGAAGTTATATGCCGGTCATGCTTGTTACGCAGATAGAGGCGGAAAACTATGCGCAGACGGAATCGGTTACAACGCTTTACGCACTTAATGAAGATATCCATACAGCGGATTACAGGCAGATATATCAGGGCATGTATAAGGTATCAACCGCAGATACAAAATTGATTTATAACAGTAAGACATATGACAGTCATGAAACGGATTTCGGGAAAATGAGTTTCTATGCGGGCTGTTTCGCACTGGCAGCGGGAATTTTTGTTACGGCGGCAGTTTTGTGGACATATCAGCGGGAGCGCAGAACAGCTTACCGGCAGTTTGAGAGAATGGGCATGACACGTTTTTGCCGGGCATGGTACCAGCTTACAGAACTGTGTGTGTTGATTGTACCGGCGGCGGTTGTCGGAACGGCAGCAGGCATTGGAATCGTGTGGCTGATTCTGTGGATTTTGTTACAGCGGCAGAATGCACAGGCACAGCTTACGCTGACTGCCTTTGGCAGTGTGGCGGCATGGACGGCGGTTTTTTGTGTGATAACGGCTTTGTGGGGACTGTATGCGGCGCAAAGAGTGGACAGGGAAAAGCAAAAGCAGAAAAAGAAGCTGTCCGTGTGGACAATGCGGTACGGACAGCATGTTATAAAAGCGGGATTTACGGGTATTGTTGTGCTTGCGGTGCTTGTCTGCACACAAAAAATGTCGGCGGTACAGAAAGCATACATCCATGAAAAAAGACAGCCGGATTTAATAATTACACCGGACGGTATTATCGATGAAGGAAATTCAGATACAGCAAGTGAAAGCAGCGGCACAACATCTTCCGAGACGGTACTGGACGGGGAGAAGGTAATGATGGATTACAAATATGATACGGGGAAAATGCGTGTAATTCATGGCCTGCCGCAGTCACTGACGGCATATATCGGACAGATGTCAGGAATTGACAAAACAGATACCGCATTGGTGCAGAACTGGATGGTTCTGTATTATAAGACTAAAAATGATACTGAATTTTATAAGCAGTACATCGAAGAAAACGGTCTGGAAAATTTTTTAAACAAGGGTGTTATGAAGTATGAAATGCCGGCATACAGCGGAACACGTACAATGACACATTTTGTTTTTAGTAAATTTAACGGAACGCGCAGTCTGGATTATTATGTGGCGGCAAACAGGGCAGTTTATGAGGAGCTGGAAGATTATATCGATGAAGAATACAGAGATTATGAAGCCTTTGAACGTGGAGAGCAGGCTGTACTGGTGATTCAGAAAGGGGCTGCCGGGGAATATGTGGACACCTGTAAGGCAGGTGATACACTATCGTCATCTTCGGACTACTTTTATTGGATGAATAATAATCACTCAAGTTATGCTGTATCGGAATTGTATCAGGAATGCGCGGATTATATGCAGAAAATGCGTTTTTCAACAGCAGAGTTTGATGCGGCAGAAGAAATCCTGTCAGATATGGATGACAAGCAGGAAGATGAAATCAGACAGGAAATTCAGGAACTTCCGGAAACGTTACAGGAAAAGATTTTATATAGATACCGTGCCGGTAAAAATATATATAAATCAGAAAATCCGGTGACAGTGGCAGCAGTTGTCTATCTGGATGAAGAAAACGAAACGGCATTTTATGAGAAGTTTCCTATATTAAAGGAAATGAATGCACAGGAATACTGGATTATGCCGGAAAGTGTCGTTTATAATCGTTATCAGTTGTCTGCTAAAAGAATGTGTACGGTCATGGAAAAAGAATATGACCCGGAGCAGTATCGGGATTTAGGTCAGAATGTGATGATGGTATCCTACGGATTATCGGCATTGTATCAGGCAACAGATGAGGTGTTAAGAGCATATCTGGATTCCTACGGCTATTCTTATGTGAGCCATTTTGAAGAAAACAACGTGTACAGGATACAATATCTCAATCAATTGTTTTTCTATGGCATTACAATCGCCGGGATTCTTTTACTGTATGGATTGATTCTGGTGGTATGGAGTCTGTTTTATCTGCAGGAGCAGAAAAAGAGGATACGTCTTTTAATGGAACTTGGAATGGAGCGGAGTGCCATTTATACAGATGAAATGCAAAACTGTAGTCTGGCAACGGTGACGGGGACCGTCATGGCAGGCATTTTGTTTTATGCAGCAGGGACAGTGCAGGGCGGACCGGCGCTTGGAAGCTTACAGACCGCGGGAATTGCTGCGGCAATTGCCGGTACAGGATTGTTGCTAACGGCGCTGATTTATGTCAAAATATGGAAAAGCGGTAAAACAGGAGCAGACAGATGGAACAAAATGGGAAAATAAAAATACTTGTCGTAGAAGATGACATTTCATTAAAGGATAGTCTGGTACGGCTGTTACAGAACAGGGATTTTTTGGTACAGGCAGTTGAAAATAAACAGCAGGCGATGGAGCAGATAAAGAGCGGGCAGCAGTATGACATTTATCTGCTGGATGTGTGGCTGCCGGACGGCAATGGGTTTGATATCTGTCATGAAATCCGGAAAATTTCACAGGCGATTGTGATGTTTCTGACTTCATGTGATGACGAGGAAAGTATCACAAAGGGACTGGATATCGGCGGGGATGATTATATTACAAAGCCGTTTCGGGTCGCGGAGCTGATTTCAAGGATTCATGCAAACCTGCGCAGGCTGACAGTACAGGTTATACCGGAAGTATCAAAAATATCCGCAGCGGATTTGTCCACGCTGCCGCAGGGATACAACCGGCGGAAAATTTTAGCCAGCGGCGATATCAGGGCGGATTTTGAAAGAGCGGAAATATTTAAGGACGGACAGCTGTTAAAGCTGACACCGTTAGAAGCACAGCTGTTAGAAATTTTTTTAAGAAATCCCGAAATTATTATTAAAAGAGGACAGTTCTTAGAAAAGCTGTGGGACGGACACGGAAACTTTGTAGAAGATAATACACTAACTGTTTCGGTGAGCCGGTTAAAAAATAAACTGGGCATGTATACAGAGGGAAAACAGCAATATATAGAAACAATCCGGGGATATGGCTACCGGTGGAATTTGAGGTGTGTAATCAGTGAAGAAGAAAGCGGCGGGACGGACGAAAAATCAATTTGGTAAAAATGAAGTGAGAAAGCGTGCGGCAGTCATGAATCTGACATGGCTTGTAGTATGGCTTTTAAGCTTTGCGGGAATGGCGGTGTTTTATGAATTAAAATGTCAGGCGGTGATTGGCGCGGTCTATCAAAGCAATCCGTCCGCTGGCATATTAGTCACCAATCATATGTTTATGGCAAAGATAAATTATGAAAATCTCATTTCTGCGGCATCGGCGGTTTATGAAAGCGGTTACACGGAACAGGGAATTTTGTGGCTGACATGGTATGCGGGCGGAAAGGGATTTCTGATTGCAGGTATTGTTATACTGGCTGTTATGGGGCTTCTTTCATGGCGGTATGTAAAAAAGATTGGCGGCAGTGACGTTTATGCGCTGTTGGAAAGTGATAAAGTGCAGATAAAAAAATGCCGTGAGGAATTGGAAGCAGCACTGCGGTATACCAAAAGAAAAGAAGAACAAGTACAGAAATTCACAGAAAATATCGCACACCAGATTAAGACACCGCTTGCGGGATTAAGTCTGTTACTTGATGTTATCCGGGAAGAAATTCCGCAGGAACAGACGATACAAAATGACATTGCGCAGTGCTTTTTACATGTGGAAAGAATCAAGGAATTTATCCGTCAGTTACTTACAATCAGCCGCATTGAAGCCGGAAAGGTGCGTTTTATAAAAGAGCCGGTCAGCATTTCAGGTCTGTTTGAAAATGTCAGACAGGCAGTACAGACAGACTGTAAACTGACCTTTGACTGTGCGGATAAGGACGCACAGATTTATGCAGACGGACAGTGGATTACGGAAGCATTGATTAATCTTGTGGAAAATGCCTGCCGTGCGGCACGGGCAGCACAACAGATGCAAGAACAGCCGGAGGTAAAAATAGTTGCAGTGGTGCATGCGGATAAGTGTGTTATTAAGGTAGTGGATAACGGAAACGGATTTGTGGACGGCGACACGGCACATTTATTTGACAGGTTTGAAACGCAGGGAGATTACGCATCGTTTCAGACAGGTATCGGCTTGAATCTTTCCAGGCTTGTGGTTGAAGCACACAGCGGGACGATACAGGCATATAACAGACAAGACGGGCAGGGCGCGGTTTTCAGGGTGGTACTGCCGCAGTTTGCATTAAAGCAGGGTAAAATCTAGTACCTGCGGAAAAGAGGAAATTATGGGAGAAATTTTACGGGCAGAAAATATTTCAAAGACCTATCAGGCGGGGCGTGTTGTCGTAAAGGCACTAAACCGGTGCAGTTTTTCGGTAGAGCGTGGAGAATTTGTGGCGGTTGTCGGAAGAAGCGGTTCAGGAAAGTCTACCTTGCTTCGGATACTGGCGAGTTTTGATAAACCGGATGAAGGAAAGGTTTATGTGGAAGGTGAAGAAATTTCGGGGCTGAAGGGGAAAAAGCTGGCACAGTTCCGGCAGGAAAAAATCGGGTTTATTTATCAGGACTACAGTCTTTTTCCGGAATATACGGCATATGAAAATGTGCTGCTTCCGCTAAAGATTGCACACCGGGCGGTGGATAAGGAGCAGCTGGAGCGGCTCTTTGAAGAACTGGGAATTACGGACTGCAGGGAGCGGTATCCCGATGAAATGTCCGGCGGACAAAAACAGCGTGTGGCAATTGCAAGGGCGCTGGTTACAAGACCGGCGGTGCTTCTTGCCGATGAACCGACAGGAAATTTAGATGCAGAAAATGCAGAAAGCGTGGCGGCGATTTTATCAAGAGCGTCTATGCGGTACGGACAGACGATTGTCATGGTTACGCATGACAGGCAGATGGCAGATTATGCCGACAGAATACTTTCTATGGAAAATATTGTGGCGTGCATGAAATGATTGCATTTGACGGTATGGGTGTGTATAATGAAAATATACAGCAAAATATAGTAAATAATGGATATGCTATAAATGCATAGGCAATTGTTAAGAATCATTTGTAGATTTTTTACTTTGCGGAAGAAAACAAGGATGTAAGGAGGACAAGCGATGAGAGGTCATATGAAAAAATGTATCAGAAAAGCCGCCGCTGCGGTATTAAGTGCAGCACTTCTGGTTACATCGGAAAGTCCCGCATTTGCGCAAAACATACAGCAGACCGCGGCACCGGCAGATGTAATAACAGAGCAAAGCAGGCTGGAAGACGGCATTGCACAGACAGGTTATATTTCGGACAGCTTTTCTGAAAAAAGGCAGGAAGTACAAAAAGAGGATACAGAAGGACTGTTAAAATCAGCAGCAGAACAATTACCGGGACAATACCGGACGCAGCAGCTGCCGGCGGTCAGAAATCAGGGAGGTTATGGAACATGCTGGGCATTTTCAACGATTGCATGCATGGAAATCAATCTGATGAAAAAAGGTTACGGGGAAACGGATTTGTCGGAATTGCAACTGATTTATTTTGCAACGCATTCTGTGAAGGATAAGCTGGGCGGACTGACAGGTGATGATTACGTGTATACGGATACAGATATAAATTATCTGATGCGTGGCGGAAATTATGAGATGGCGGTTAATACGCTGTCAGACTGGCTTTCAGCGGCACGTGAGGAAAGCGCACCGTATGAAACGGCAGCCGATGTACTGGATACAGGACTTTCGGATGAACTTGCTTATGCAGATGTGGCGCATTTACAGAATTATAGAAGTTATAATTTGCAGAATATGGAAGATGTAAAACAGGCTGTGATGGATTATGGTGCAGTCGGAATCAGTTATTATGCATATACATATTCAGGGTTTGCCAGCAATCAGTATTATAATGCAGATACAGCCGGATATTATTGTTATGACGAACAGACAACCAACCATGCAGTCACTGTTGTAGGCTGGGATGATGATTATCCGGCACAGAATTTCCCGACAGCACCGGAGGGAAATGGAGCATGGATAGTCCGTAACAGCTGGGGAAGTGATTTTGGCGAGGACGGATATTTTTATATTTCATATTATGATCAAAGTCTTTCCGGTTCAGCAGTGGCATTTGAAGCAGAACCTGCGGATAATTATGATAATAATTATCAATATGACGGAAGTGCATTTGCAATGATGACAGGAAAGCAGCAGTTTAAGGCGGCAAATGTATTTACCGCAAAAGCCAATGAGAATGGCACAGAGCAGATTGCGGCAGCATCTTTTGAGGTTATGGCAAAACAGATGGATTATACCGTCAGTATTTACACCGGTCTTACAGATGTGGACAATCCTGAAAGCGGCGAGTTAAAAGCACAAAAAAGCGGCTCTTTTTCAAGCGGCGACAAGGATAATCTTTTAAAGACGGTTGCGTTTGACGAACCGGTAACAGTAAATCAGGGAGAGATATTTTCAGTAGTAGCAGCATTTGCCGGTTCGGGCGGTCAGTCAGTTATGCTTTATTATGACTGTGCCAGAACATTAAACGGAATTCAGGCCAATTGTGCTGCACAGCCGCATCAGAGTTATATTTATCTGAATGAATATTATGGCTGGAGCGACTATGGAAATACTAATAATACAAACTTCAGAATTAAGGCATTTACAAATAACGTTGCAGAACCGGACACAGCAGTAACGGCGGTGAAGTTAAATAAGCATGCATTGGAACTGAACTGGCAGCAGAGTGAGCAGCTTACGGCAGAGGTGCTGCCTGAAAATGCTGCCAATAAAAATGTAATTTGGACATCTTCGGACAGTGGTGTGGCAGAAGTGTCACAGGAAGGTGTGGTTACAGCCAAAGGTGCCGGAAGTGCGGTGATTACAGTTGAAACAGAAGACGGAAAAATGCAGGACAGCTGTACGGTTACAGTAAAGAAACCGATTACAGATATAAAGATTACAGGAACAGGAGAACTTAAAGCCGGAGATAAAGCGGCATTATCGGTTGTCATTCTTCCGCAGGATACAACAGATGATACAACTGTTGTGTGGATAAGCTCGGATACCAATATTGCAGCAGTTGATCAAAACGGTCTTGTCACGGCACTTTCAAAAGGAACGGTTACAATTACCGCAAAAGCAGGAACACATACGGCAGAGCATACACTTGTAATAACGCAGGCAGCGCCAAAGCCGACGGAAAGTACAACGGAAGCTACAACAGAAGTGACAAAGCCGACGCAGAAGCCAACGGAAAGTACGACGGAAGCCACGACAGAAGCGCCAAAGCCGACACAAAAGCCAACGGAAAGTACAACGGAAGCTACGACAGAAGCGCCAAAACCGACACCAAAGCCAACGGAAAGTACGACGGAAGCTACGACAGAAGCGCCAAAGCCGACACAAAAGCCGACGGAAGCCACAACAGAAGCAACAAAACCAACAGAAAGTACGACAGAGGTGACAAAGCCATCTGAACAGCCGACGGAAACGCCAACGCAGAAACCGGACACAGAACCGACAAAGCCTGACACAGAGGAAAAAGTTGTCTATGAAATGCGTCAGGATGCAGAGGGTGTATGGCACTATTATGCAAATGATGTGATTGCTGCAGACTATTGCGGCATGGCATGCAATGAGTACGGATGGTGGTACATTCAGAATGGTGATGTTAATTTTACATACACAGGTATGGCGTGTAACGAATACGGCTGGTGGTATTTTAATAACGGGCAGCTGGATCTGACATTTTACGGACTTGCGAATAATGAATATGGAACATGGTTCTATACAAACGGACAGTTAAACTTCGGATTTACGGGAATGCTGATACCGGATGACAGATGGCTCTATGTCTGGAATGGACAGGTGCTGACAGATTATACGGGAATGGCAGTGAATGAATACGGTTGGTGGTATTTTAAAGACGGACAGCTGGATTTTAGTTATACGGGTATGGCATGCAATGAGTATGGCTGGTGGTATTTTAATAACGGGCAGCTGAATCTGACATTTAACGGACTTGCGGATAATGAATATGGAACATGGTTCTATACAAACGGACAGTTAAACTTCGGATTTACGGGAATGCTGATACCGGATGACAGATGGCTCTATGTCCGGAATGGGCAGGTGCTGACAGATTATACGGGAATGGCAGTGAATGATTACGGCTGGTGGTACTTTAAAGATGGCGCAATTGATTTTGTATATACAGGAATGGCAGTAAACGAGTATGGCTGGTGGTATTTTAACAATGGTGTAATTGATTTTGCATACACCGGAATTGGCAGCAACGAGTACGGTCAGTGGTACTTTAACAGAGGAACGATTGATTTTGGTTATAGCGGTACATTTTTTGCAGATGGACGGCAGTACACCATAAGAAACGGACTTGTAATATCATAAAGCTAAAAGGGCGGGTGAAAAAGCTTTCGTTTTTCACCCGCCCTTTCCTGTGCGTCTTGCAGCGCACGTTTATGCGGCCTGCTTTGTATCTCCGAAGAAGTCTTCATACCATACAAGGAACATATAAACTGTCCAAATCTTTCTTGAATTGTCAGCTTTGCCCTCCTTATGTTCATCAAGATACTGCATTAAAACATCGGTATTAAAATACTTGTTGGCAGCTTCACTGTGGAACGCTTTTTTAATTACGTTATAATACTTTTCATCACGCAGCCAGATACGGATTGGTACCGGGAAGCCAAGTTTTTTCTTTTCTGCGACCATATCCGGCAGATAGCGGTGCGCAGCCATACGCATTGCATATTTTGTATTCTGCTTATTGACTTTATACTTTGTCGGGATATGTCGTGCAACATCAAAAACTTCCCTGTCAAGGAATGGAACACGGACCTCTAAGGAGTGTGCCATACTCATCTTGTCGGCTTTTAATAAAATATCGCCAATCAGCCAGAAGTTAATATCAATGTACTGCATTTTTGTGACATCATCCTGATTTTTAACCTTATCGTAAAACGGTTTTGTCAGCTCCGTATGATTGTACTTTCCGGTTGGATTTTTTAAAACGCGGCTGCGTTCCTTTTCGTTAAACATAAACGCATTTCCGATAAAACGTTCTTCCACCGGTTTGCTTGCACGAATCAGGAAATTCTTTCCCTTAAAACGGAACGGCAGTGCAGAAGCACAGGAAGCCAGTCCTTTTCGTAAAACATAAGGAAGTTTCTGGAAGCCTGCAAGGTCATGCGGTTCTCTGTAAATATTATAGCCGCCGAAAAATTCATCGGCACCTTCGCCGGAGAGTGCAACCTTTACGTGCTTAGAAGCCGTCTGGCTTACAAAGTAGAGGGCAATCGCAGCCGGGTCTGCCAAAGGCTCGTCCATATGGTACTGGATTTTTGGAATCGCAGCCCAGTATTCTTCACTGGAAACCAGCTTGGAATAATTGTCAATTTTAATTTTTTCGGAAAGTGCCTTTGCGTAGTCAATTTCATTATATTTTTCATAGTCAAAGCCAACCGTGAAAGTCTTATCCCCGTTAAAAATTGCGGCAACATAGCTGGAATCCACACCGCTTGAAAGGAAAGAGCCGACCTCAACATCACTGATTTTGTGGTGTTCCACGGAATCGTGCATTGCACTGTCGATACGCTCAACCCAGTCATCTAAAGAAACGGACTCATCTGCTTCAAAAACAGGTTCCCAGTAACGCTTAATGTTTAACTCACCGTTATGGAATGTTAAGCAGTGGGACGGCATCAGCTTATAAATGCCCTTGAAAAATGTTTCTTCCAGTACGGAATACTGGAAAGTCAGGTAATTTTCCAGTGCAGTTTCATTGACTGCTTTTTTGTAGCCCGGATATTCCAGAATACTTTTAATTTCAGAAGCATACACCAGATTTCCGTCAACAACGGCATAGTAAAACGGCTTAATGCCAAAGAAATCCCTTGCCGCAAAAATCGTTTCCTTTTCACTGTCCCAGATTACAAAGGCAAACATACCTCTTAACTTGGAAAGCATATCTTCGCCGTATTCTTCATAAGCGTGAATCAATACTTCTGTATCGGAATTATTGGCAAAGGTATGTCCCTTTTCGATTAAATCTTTTCTTAAATCCTGATGGTTGTAAATTTCGCCATTAAATGTAATGACAATTTTTCTATCTTCATTATACATCGGCTGGCTGCCGTTATCGAGGTCGATAATAGAAAGACGTCGAAAGCCCATATATGCTTTCCCGTCAATATGCTGTCCGGCACTGTCCGGACCGCGGTGAATAATTTTATTCATCATATTTGTGAGAACTTCTTCACCGTTTTCAAGATACCCGGTGAACCCTGCAAATCCACACATATTCATTCCTCCTTGTTTTGCGAAGCAAAATGCGACTGCCCTAAGCAGGAGCAGAGGAATTTGCCTCCTTGTTTTGCGAAGCAAAATGCGACTGCCCTAAGCAGGAGCAGAGGAATTTGCCTCCTTGTTTTGCTGCGAAGTTAAAATACACGTTAAAGATTATAACAAACAAATTTGCCGATTACAATTAATAATAAAAGTTTTTCCGCCGGAATGTGATTTATACGGTAAAATTATTGAAAATGCAGCCATAGAATCACTACGAAGGACAAATGGATATGACAGCAGAACAAGGGTTTACAAAATATAGAAAATACATTATAATAAAATGAAAATTTGAATAAATATAGACAGAGAGGAAAAATGCGCATGGAAAAGATAAAGATGACAACACCGTTAGTAGAGATGGACGGAGATGAAATGACAAGAGTTCTGTGGCAGTTAATCAAAGATGAACTGCTGACTCCTTTTGTAGATTTGAATACAGAATACTACGATTTAGGTCTGGTTCACAGAAACGAAACCAACGACCAGGTAACAATCGATTCTGCTGAAGCAACTAAGAAATACGGTGTTGCAGTCAAGTGTGCAACCATTACACCGAATGCAGCACGTGTTAAAGAATATGACTTAAAAGAAATGTATAAAAGTCCGAATGGAACAATCCGTGCACTGCTTGATGGAACTGTTTTCCGTGCGCCGATTATCGTAAAAGGCATTGAGCCATATGTAAAGACATGGAAGAAGCCGATTACCATTGCAAGACATGCTTACGGTGATGTATACAAGGCCAGTGAAATGAAAGTACCGGGTGCCGGAAAAGCAGAACTGGTATTTACGGCAGAAGACGGTACACAGACCAAAGAACTGATTCATGAATTTAAGGGTGCCGGTGTATTACAGGGCATGCACAACTTAAACGGTTCTATTGAAAGCTTTGCAAGAAGCTGCTTTAACTTTGCACTGGAAACAAAGCAGGATTTATGGTTTGCGACAAAGGATACCATTTCCAAGAAATATGACCATACTTTTAAGGATATTTTCCAGGAAGTTTACGATAACGACTATAAAGCTAAATTTGAAGAAGCAGGTATTACGTATTTCTATACACTGATTGATGATGCAGTAGCCCGTGTTATCCGTTCAGAAGGCGGCTATATCTGGGCATGCAAGAACTATGACGGCGATGTTATGAGTGATATGGTAGCAACAGCGTTCGGTTCACTTTCCATGATGACATCCGTACTCGTATCACCAAACGGATATTACGAATATGAAGCTGCACACGGAACAGTTCAGAGACATTACTACAAGCACTTAAAGGGTGAAGAAACTTCAACCAACCCGATTGCAACCATTTTTGCATGGACAGGTGCGTTAAGAAAACGCGGTGAACTTGATAACATTCCGGAATTGTGTGCATTTGCGGATAAGCTGGAAAAAGCCTGCATTAAAACCGTTGAAAACGGTGAAATGACAAAAGACCTTGCACTGATTACAACACTGGACAATGCAAAGACATTAAATACACAGGATTTCATCAAAGCAGTCAGAAAGACATTAGAAGGACTTCTTTAAGATGAACGGAGGCAGATCAGAGTGAAATTTAAGTTTGAAATAAAAGATTTATTCAAGCTTCCAAATATCCTTTGCTACCTTAGAATACTGATGGTGCCGCTGTTTCTGCACGTTTATTTTACGGCAGAAACACCGCACGACTATTATCTTGCAACATTGATAGTGCTGGCATCGGGAATTACCGATTTTTTAGACGGGCAGATTGCAAGAAGATGTAATATGATAACGGATCTGGGAAAGGTCATTGACCCGGTTGCGGATAAGCTGATGCAGCTTGCGATGCTTGTGGCGTTGATGTTCCGCGTTCCGTACATGTATCTTCTGGTCATTTATCTGGTTGTGAAAGAAGTGGTTTCGACCGTATTTGCTTATATCAGCTGGAGGACGGTGCATCGCAGGCTCAATGGTGCAAAGTGGTATGGGAAAGTGTGTACAGCCCTGCTGTATGCAGTTATGCTCATTATGGTAGCCTTCCCACAGCTTTCAGACGGGTATCAGAAAATGCTTCTGCTGGTATGTGCAGGAGCGATGACGCTTTCTTTTGTAATGTATCTTCGCATTTACATTACAATGTTTATTGACGGCAGAACCGGTAAGAATGATAAGGTCATTTATTAAATCAAGAAAGGTTATGGGAACAGAATAAGGTTATGATAGGCTATACTTTTCATGGCATGAATATGAGCCAGCTGGCATTGTGGTTTTTTATCTACAGCTTCTGCGGCTGGGCAATGGAATGTGTTGTAATCCGCATCCAGCTGGGCAGATGGGAAAACAGAGGATTTGCAAAGCTTCCGTTTTGTGTCATTTACGGCTTTGGTGTGTTTATTGCATATCATTTATTCCAGCCGATTGAACACAATTATGTGGCACTGTATATCTGGGGTTGCATTGCCGCCACGATTTTTGAATATCTGACAGCACAGGTGATGCTCCGGCTGTTTGATGAAGTGTGGTGGGATTATACACATAAAAAGATTAATTATAAAGGAATTCTATGCCTTCAGAGTACACTGGGCTGGGGATTTCTTGCGTTGTTTATCTTTGGGATTTTCAACCGGCTGGTAGAAAATCTGGTATTTGCACTGGACGAAAGATTTGTCTGCTTTTTCGGGGCAGTGCTTACAATATCCTATCTCATTGATTTTACGATACATTTTATACAGAATATCCAGAACAGTGAGAGTTTTAAAAATATGGATATTTTATCCAGAATTATAAGACATTAAGGAAAATACCGCCCATAGGGCGTTGGGTAGAGCGCAGTTGCCATATCGGTAAAGGCGCTTTTGCCATTTTTGAAACAAAAGTAACGGAGATTGTAGAAAATGTTAAAAAAGGCAAAGGAAGATTTGAGTCTGCTGATGCGCAGCGGAAAGCACATATTTGTTTTTGAACTGACATATAAGCTGGCAGCAACGGCGATTGTCTATCCGCTGGCGGTACTGGTATTAAATCTGGTGTTTAGCTTTGCAGGAATCAGTTATCTTACAAATGAATACATTTTAAAAGCGGTTACAAATCCGGCAGTGATTCTGACACTGGTTTTATTAATTGTTCTGTTTGTACTATACTGCAGCTATGAAATGTCTTTTTTAACAACCTGTTTTGAGTTAAAAAGGCAGGAATGTACAGCTTCCATTATAGAAACAGGACTCACGGCATTAAAGCATATCCGTCCGCTGTTTCAGATAAAAAATATTCCACTCGCCTTGTTTTATTTTATCATGATTCTTACGATTAACGTGGCGATTTGTGGAAATGTACTCTATTCCCAGACTGCGGTGAATCTGTTTAAGACGTATATTCTGCGAAACACATGGTTTGTAAAAGGTGCATTGATTGCAGGTACGCTGATTATTTATACTGTGATGATTTTCGGGATTTATTCTTTCCATGTGTTTATGCTGGAAGGTGTGGATTTCAGACAGGCTTATAAAAAGAGTGCTGCAATTGTCAAAAAACATTTTGTGGGAACACTTGGTTCACTTGTAATGTACAATCTGGGTGTGCTTGTGATAATCGGTATTTTTTATGTGCTGATTTCAGCAGTTCTGATTGCAGGCGTGAAACTGCTTGCAATGGCGTATATGGGAAGTGCGGTTTATTTATCCGTTCTGCGTGCCATCCGGAGCGGGACGAAATTGTTTCTGGTGTTTATTGCCATTCCTGTATCCTATACGGTGATTTCGCGTATGTATTATAAATACAATACGCAGCCGGTAGATTTTAGTGTCATTTATATCAGAAACCGTTATTACCGGTTAAACAGAACCATCTACTTCGGAGTGCTGATTTTGTCCGTTGTGTTAAATGCAGTTTACGTGGTAGGTTCATTTAATAAAAATCCGTTTGATAAAATTGCTATTTTCCATGAAACGACCATTACGGCACACCGCGGCGCATCTACGGAGGCACCGGAAAATACGCTGGCAGCATTTAAAAGAGCCATGGATGATATGGCAGATTACATTGAACTGGACGTGCAGCTGACCGCTGATGATGAAGTGGTTGTTATGCATGATGCAAGTGTGGCAAGAACAACAGGCGTTGACAGAAAAATTTCAGAAATGACACTGGAAGAAGTTAAACAGCTTGATGCAGGTAGTTCATTCAGTGCAGAATATGCCGGAGAACAGGTGCCGACACTGGAGGAAGTATTTCAACTGACGGACGGAAAAATCCGCATTAATATTGAGTTGAAAACGACGGCTTCCAGTGTAAAACTGGCAGAAAAAGTGATAGAATTAATTCATCAGTATAATATGGAAGATAAATGTGTGATTACATCGTTTGACTATTATGCATTAAAATATGCAAAGCACTATGATACAAAAATCCAGACGGGTTATATTTTGTCGGTGGCATACGGGGATTATTTTAATATGCCGGATATCGACTTTTTCAGCATGAATGCTTCGTTCTTATCCAAAAGAACGGTGGATGCCATTCATCAGTCCGGTAAACAGGTTTTTGCGTGGACGGTCAACAATGAAGTATCTATTAAGAATCTGACGAATAAGGGCGTAGACAATATTATTACGGACAACCCGGTACTGGCACGTGAAACCGTCTATTCAAGGGATACAAGCGAAACACTGATTAATATGATTAAATATGTATTTAACGGCTAAGCGTAAAATGCGGAAACGGGGGCTTATATGATTAGAGGAATAGGTACATCAAAAGGAATCGGAATGGGACGGGCTTTGATTGTAGAAAGTCCGCAGATGGAAATTTCCGTTAAAAAAATCGAAGATACGGCGGCAGAGCAGGAACGTTATAAAAAGGCAAAGGCGCAGTTTATTGAAGAAACACAGCAGATGATAGAGCAGTTAAAACAGCGGCTTGGCGAAAAGGACAAGACAGCACTGATTCTGCACAACCAGATTTATCTGATTAATGACGCGGAAATGGACAACGGCATTTTACAGATGATACAGGAGCAGAAGGTCTGCGCGGAAGCGGCAGTTGAAGAAACGTGTAATCTCTATATTAAGATTTTTGAAAATTCGGGCAGTGAGGCGGTAGCACAGCGCATTGCGGATATTATTGATTTAAAAGACCGTCTGGCGGGCATTTTACTGGGTGTGCATAGTGTAGACCTGACACATCTGCCGGAAAATACCATTATTATTGCAAAGGAACTCCAGCCGTCCATTACCGCGGTTATGGATACAGCGCATGTGGCAGGAATCGTGGCGGAAAAAGGCGGGGAAACCTCGCATACGGCCATTCTTGCAAGAGCGCTTGAAATTCCTGCGGTATTAAGCGTAAAAGATGCGTTGGAAAAAATCGGTAACGGCGATACGGTGATTGTAGACGGTGAATACGGAGAAGTCTTTGTACAGCCGATTCCAAAGACGATAGAAATATATCGCAAAAAACGCAAGTTATATGAAGAACAGGTGCAGGAGCTAAAGAAATATATCAATAAAGATACAGTCACACAGGATGAAAAACGAGTGTGCCTTGCCGCAAATATCGGAAATGCAGAGGATGCCGTCAAGGCGATGGAATCCGGGGCAGAATGTGTCGGCTTGTTTCGGACGGAGTTTCTGTTTATGAACGGTGTTTCCATGCCGACAGAGGAAGAACAGTTTGAAGTCTATAAGCGGGCAGCGGTCATCTGTAAGGACAAAGTTTTAACAATCCGTACACTGGATATTGGCGGAGACAAGGACATTCCGTACATGGGGCTGACAAAGGAGAGCAATCCGTTTTTAGGATATCGTGCCATCCGGTTCTGTCTTGGCAGAATCGACGTCTTTACAACACAGCTGCGGGCAATCCTGCGGGCAAGTGCCTACGGCAATATCCGCATTATGCTTCCGTTAATTACCGGTGTGAGTGAAGTGCGCAGCGTGCGGACAATTTTGCAGAATGTCATGCGGGAACTTGACAGTAAAGAAATTCCGTATGATAAGGATATTTTGTTAGGTGTCATGATTGAAACACCGGCGGCGTGTATGCTTGCCGACATTTTAGCAAAGGAAGCCGACTTTTTCTCTATTGGTACGAATGATTTAACGCAGTATACAATTGCGGTTGACCGGGGCAATGAAAATGTTGCTTATCTGTATTCGGCATTCCATCCGGCGGTACTGCGCTCTGTGAAGCGTATTATCGAGTGCGCAAAACGGGAAAATATTGAAGTCGGCATGTGCGGGGAAGCCGCAGGCAATCCGGCAATGATACCGTTGCTTTTAGCATTCGGATTAGATGAATTCAGCGTGACGGCATCAAAAGTACTGGAAACAAGAAAAAATATTGCTTCATGGACGATGAAAGAAGCCGCTGCCGTTACGGATACGGTGATGGGCATGAGCACAGAAAAGGAAGTTTCAGCTTATCTGAGTGATTATATTGCAACAAAAATGTCAAATGGAAAATAAAGGAGAAAGTGTGAAGAATCCTTAAATTAAAGATTCTTCACACAGATATTTGTGCCGCAGGCAGCACAAATATCTTTTTATCGCAGGACTGAATAAATTCAGCCCGCGGTTCCTCCGGCATTGAAATGCCTGCGGAAAAGAGGAATGAATGGCACAGGGATATGATACAGAGGAGCAGAAGGAACGAGTTTTACTGGTTGGCGTACAGTTAGACAATCAGGAAGACATGGAAAGCTCACTTGAAGAATTAAAAGCACTTGCAAAGACCGCAGGTGCGGAAACGGTTGGGAAGGTAATCCAGCCGCGTGATGCGTACCATCCGGCAACTTATATCGGGAAAGGAAAATTAGAGGAAGTCCGCAGTCTTATAGAAGAAACAGGGGCAACGGGCATTATCTGTGACGATGAACTTTCTCCGGCACAACTTAGGAATCTTGAAGATGCACTGGGGACAAAGGTTATGGACAGAACCATGGTCATTCTCGATATTTTTGCTTCGCGTGCAACGACCAGTGAAGGAAAGATACAGGTTGAGGTAGCACAGTTAAAGTACCGCTCCACCAGACTGACAGGACTTGGAACAACGCTTTCAAGACTGGGTGGCGGTATCGGTACGAGAGGACCGGGCGAAAAGAAGCTCGAAACAGACAGACGAATTATCCGTGACAGAATCAGCCGTCTTTCTAAAGATCTAGAAGAAATCAAGAATCACAGAGAGGTTGCAAGACAGAACAGAAGCCGTACGGCAGTTCCGGTAGCGGCGATTGTTGGATATACCAATGCAGGAAAATCTACACTGTTAAATTATATGACTGATGCGGGAATCCTCTCGGAAGATAAGCTGTTTGCAACACTTGACCCGACAACAAGGGCAATGAATCTTCCAAACGGTGAAAAAATCCTGCTGACCGATACGGTCGGATTTATCCGCAAGCTTCCGCATAATCTGATAGAGGCATTTAAGAGTACGCTCGAAGAAGCAAAGTATGCGGATATAATTGTGCATGTGGTGGATGCATCCTCACCGGACAGGGATATCCAGATGGATGTCGTATACAAGACCTTAAAGGAACTTGAAGTTGGTGATAAGCCGGTTGTGACCTTGTTTAACAAGTGTGATAAGTTTGAAAATGGGGATACGGAAGCGCCGGTTTTACGGGATTTTAAGGCAGATGAAACGGCATATATTTCCGCACGTACCGGAAGAGGCATTGCAGATTTTGAAGCGATTCTGGAAAAGATTATCCGGGAGAGCCGTGTGCATCTGGTACAGACCTTTGCATACGCCGATGCCGGAAAAATCCAGCAGATCCGCGCACAGGGACAGCTTATCAAAGAAGAATACACAGAAAACGGAATTGAAGTGGAAGCGTATGTGCCGAAAGCGCTGTATCAGAAGCTTCAATAGTAGTTGCTTCGCGACAAAGTCGCTCAGAAAAGGAGAAATGCGAAAATCCTTAAATCAAAGATTTTCGCATAACAGAATTGTGCCGCAGGCGTCACAATTCTGGATTTATCGCAGGACTGAATAAATTCAGTCCGCGAATCCTCCGGCATTAGAATGCCTGCGGAAAAGAGGAAGTATGAATTTAATTGCAGCAGTAGATAGGAACTGGGCTATTGGGAAGGCTGGCAGAGAGCTGGTCAATATCCCGGAGGATAAAAAGTTTTTCCGTGAGGAAACGACGGGCAAGGTGATTGTCATGGGACGAAAGACATTTGAGAGTCTGCCGGGGGCAATGGCACTGGCGGGCAGAACCAATATTGTATTGTCTGAAAATCCGGGCTTTGCACCGAAAAATACAATCGTATGCCGGTCATTTGAAGAAACAAAAGAAGAACTGGCAAAGTATCCGACAGAGGATATTTATATCATCGGCGGGGGCAGTATTTACAAGCAGTTTCTGTCGCTGTGTGATACGGCACACATTACAAAGGTAGATTATAAATACGATGCAGATACGTATTTCCCGAATCTGGACAAGCTTTCTGAATGGGAAATCAAAGAAACAAGCGAAGAAAAGACTTATTTTGATATGATTTACGAATTTGTCAGATACAGCAGAAAGAAGTAAACAGACAGAGACCGCAATGTGCGGCAGATAGGAGGTTTTTCTTGGCAAACTATAATAAAAAGAAAAGAAAAGGACTGGCAGCAATTCTTGTGATGGCAATTGTCATCGTGCTTGGCGGAGGTACGGCATTTGCATATCCGTATCTGGAAACGGCATATTCCCCAAAGGCACAGGTATTGGCTGCTTTACAGACAGCGGGAGAAGAATCAAAGCAGGGCATGCAGACCATGATTTCCGAAGTATCGGATTTGCTGACCGGTCAGACACAGCTGACGGGAAATGTGACATTTACCAGAGCCGAACTGGACGGAAAAGATTATTTAAAAGAGCATGGCTTATCAAAAGGAACATTCAAACTGCAATTAGATGCCGCGAAACGCACGGTAAACGGAAATATAACGGCAGAAGGCAGTGAAAAGAAACGGGAAGCAGAAGTATCTGTGGGTGAAAAGGATTTAAAAGAATTCTTAAAGGAAGCAGGGTACGAATCGTACTATAATAGACTGCATACGATATTAAACAGTGTTGATGCGGATACCATGCAGGAGTATATGCAGGTAGCCGATAAGCTGACAGAGCAGGCTTACGGGGCAGCAGGCACGGTGCTGAATCAGAGTACCTATGAAAAAGAAGGGAAAGAAACGCTGGAAATCAACGGCACACAGCTTTCAACGGTTAAATATACCGTAACTGTCGGAAAAGAAGCGTGGATGGCGGGTGTGGAAGACTTCTTAAACCGTGTGTATGCGGATAAAGAGTTAAATTCTTATACCACGATGCTTGCAACGTTTACCGGTTATTCCAAATATGATTTACAGCAGCAGGCAGAAACACTGTTTTCAGATTTTACACAGGTAAATCTATATGTTTATTTAGATAAGGATAAAAATCTTGTTCGTCTGTCAACGTCATTTGACACAGGCTTCTGCGAGGCTGTTTTGGAAGCACAGGGACTTGAAAAATGGAATGAGCAGACGGCAGTCCGTATAAAAAGTGAGCGCTCCGAGCTGACAGCAGTCGGTGAAAATACGGATATGGTATCTAAGGTGAACCTTAATGTCAGATACCATGAAACCGGCAGCCAGCCTTCCGGTACGGTGGCGCTGACGGTAGAAAAGCAGAACAATTATCTGTCCTGTACTTTAGGAAAAGTGACGGCAAAGGCGAAAGGACATGAGGCGGCAGTTGAATTTACCGGTGAATGTACGTATCAGTTTCGTTAAAAATCAGATAATCAGGTAAAAGCAGTACGGAAAGTTTATTTTTCGTACTGCTTTTTTTGGGGTGCGCCTAGCGGCGCACGCCGGTGATGCAGAAATATAAAATCAGTTATATACAATAAATGTACTGTAACGGAAGCAGCGGAGACGGCGTTCCATTTTGATTGCATTGGAAAGATATCGGAAAGCCCCCACCTGTACTTTATACAACCCGTCTTCATAAATCATAAATGCAGGAAAACCTTCCATCAGAAGCGAGTTGAGCATACGTTCTGCATTGGATTTATCGCGGAAAGAGCCGACCTGGACACGGTAGAGTTTTTCGGGATCATTGTCTTCCATTGGATTCTGCATCCGGTAAGGAACGTTCATGCCAGGACGTGTTGCAGGACTTGGAGGCAGGGTGGTATCCTGTGCATCCCCCTGATATGTGCCGTTAAAGGCTTCCGGTTCCGGCATATTTTGTACATAATCCGGGATTTCATTAAAATTGATGTCCTGTGCGTAAAGTGTCTTTAAAATACCATCGGCAATGGCCTGTGCAATTTTATTGAAATTTTCATCAAAAATACGGTTATCTTCATCGTCGTTGATAAAACCTGCTTCAATCAGTACGGCTGGCATTTTCGTACGTTTTAAAACGACAAGATTCGGGCGTTCGGTTACACCGAGATTTTTAAAGCCTGCCTTTTCAAGTTCCTCATTGATATTGCGCGCAAGCACGGCTTTGATGCCGGAATCGTTGTATACAAGTGTTTCCACACCATTGTACTGGTTCGGGCGCTCTGAGGAATTGCGGTGAATGGATACAAAGTAATCCGCACCGGCATTATTGGCATCGGTTGCCTTTTTAAATGGGGTTTCATACTCATCATCTTCGCGTACATAGTAGACATTGATACCGCTGTTTTCAAGAATTTGTCCGACAGCGCGGGTCAGCCGCAGTGTATCGTCTTTTTCTTTACGACTTTTATAAACGGCGCCGGAGTCGCTGCCGCCGTGTCCGGCGTCAAGTGCTATCGTTATTTCAGACATAAAGCCTCCATAACAGTCTTATCACAGTTATATTATTCATCACTTTCCCAATCGTTGCATATATTGATACAAAAATTACCAATGGAGATAGAAATGAACGTAGGGTATGTACACACACTTGAAACACCGGACAATGCGGTTGACCGGGGAACACTGCGTGTCAGTGTTATTGACAGGGATACGAATCAGCCGGTTCAAAATGCAAGGGTGGAGGTTTCTTATACAGCAGACCCGGAGTCAGTGCTGGAGGTGTTAGACACGGATAACAGCGGACTGACAGAGGATGTCGGGCTTGCTGCGCCGCCGTTAGAGTACAGCATGGAACCGGGGATTGAACAGCCGTATGCGGAATATACCGTGACGGTCAGGGCGGAGGGTTATGAGGCATTCAGCGTGTCGGCTGTCAATGTGCTTTCAGGGGAATTAAGCCTGCAGAATATGCCGATGGAACCAAGACGGGTGTCGGAATCACCGAAAAATATTGTAATCGGACCGCATACGTTATTTGCGGAATATCCGCCTAAAATTGCTGAAAGTGAGATAAAGCCGGTCGGAGAACCGGGAGAAATTGTATTAAGCCGTGTGGTGGTGCCGGAAATGGTTGTTGTCCATGACGGCACGCCGGCCGATTCCACAGCACAGAATTACTATGTGCGTTACAGGGATTATATTAAAAATGTGGCAAGCAGTGAAATCTATTCAACATGGCCAAGACAGACATTGGAGGCCAATATCCATGCCATAATGTCCTTTACGTTAAACCGTGTGTATACAGAGTGGTATCGCAATCAGGGGTATAATTTTACGATTACGTCCTCTACGGCATATGACCATAAATGGATTGCAGACAGAAATGTATTTGGGAATATTTCACAGGTGGTAGATGAGATATTTGATACGTATCTGTCAAGACCGAACGTCAAACAGCCGATATTAACACAGTATTGTGATGGAAAAAGAGTCAGCTGTCCACAGTGGTTAAGCCAGTGGGGCAGTAAATACTTAGGCGACCAGAATTATAGTGCGATTGAAATTTTGCAGTATTACTATGGGGATACCATTTATATCAATACGGCGGAAGAAATCAGCGGGATTCCGTCTTCATGGCCGGGAGCGGATTTAGATATCGGTTCATCAGGGCAGAAGGTTAAACAGATACAGGAACAGTTAAATCTGATTGGAGAATTTTATAATGCCATTCCGGTGCTGGTTGCAGACGGTATTTACGGAGAACGTACGGCAGAGGCAGTAAAGGTCTTCCAGCGGATTTTTAATCTGCCGCAGACCGGCGTTGTGGATTTTCCGACATGGTATAAAATTTCCGACCAGTATGTGCGCCTTTCGGGCATTGCAGAGCTGATGTAAAAAAATGCCGTGGAAAATACAAAAAGGTTATTGACAAAGAAACGATAAGATGTTAAACTATAACAGTTGTAAAACGAAGCAGGGTATCCACTCTCACCTTAGCGCAGCAGGCGACTCGGGTTTATATTTTATGAATGATATAATTTTTCACTGGATTTGTGGAGAATACAAGATATTAGGATTAGAGTAGAGCGGATAACGGGAATTGGTTATTCGTTCTATTTTTTTATGAGGAATAGACCTGTTTGCTATTTCAACATCATGCTAATTATGGAGGTGCACTACTATTAGTGAATTAATGATTAACGAACAAATCCGCGACAGAGAGGTTCGTGTTATTGGAGAAGAAGGACAGCAGCTTGGTGTGATGCCACCAAAGGAAGCAATGAAGCTGGCAAAGGAAGCCAATGTAGATTTGGTAAAGATTGCTCCATCAGCGAATCCACCGGTGTGTAAGCTTGTAAATTACGGAAAATACAGATATGAGCTTGCAAGAAAAGAAAAAGAAGCAAAGAAAAAACAGAAGACAATTGAAATCAAGGAAGTCAGATTATCACCGAATATTGATGCGAATGATTTGAATACGAAGAATAACGCAGCCAGAAAGTTCATTGAAAAAGGCAACAAGGTTAAAGTAACACTTCGTTTCCGTGGACGTGAGATGGCACATATCGACAGCAGCAAGCACATTTTGGAAGAATTTGCTGAGAAGTTAAGTGATATTGCAGTTGTTGAAAAAGCTCCAAAACTCGAGGGCCGGAGCATGATGATGTTTTTAACTGAAAAACGTTAAAATAAATTGAAATTATAGAGAACATTTAGGAGGATTATTATGCCAAAGGTAAAAACAAAAAAAGCAGCCGCTAAGCGTTTTAAAATGACTGGAACAGGAAAGTTAAAGAGAATGAAAGCTTACAAGAGCCATATTCTTACAAAGAAGACAACAAAGAGAAAGAGAAATTTAAGACATGCAGCTATGACAGATGCAACAAATGTAAAGACAATGAAGAAGATTATGCCTTATCTCTAATATGAGGTTGTGTGAATTTTAAGGAGGAATATAGAAAATGGCAAGAATTAAAGGCGGTATGAACGCAAAGAAGAAACATAACAGAGTATTAAAGCTCGCTAAAGGATATAGAGGAGCACGTTCTAAGCAGTACAGAGTTGCAAAGCAGTCTGTAATGAGAGCGTTAACAGAATCATACAAGGGCAGAAAGCAGAAGAAGAGACAGTTCAGACAGTTATGGATTGCCAGAATCAATGCTGCTGCAAGAATGAATGGTTTATCATACAGCAAGTTCATGTATGGTTTAAAGCTTGCAAACATCGACTTAAACAGAAAGGTATTGTCAGAAATGGCAATCAACGATGCAGAAGGTTTTGCAAAGCTTGCAGAACTTGCAAAGTCTAAGTTAGCATAATTTAATCAGCAAAGCTGATAAAATGCCCTCGTGTATACGGGGGCATTTGTAATATAAAAAATGTGTAATATGTGTGAAAATTGTGTGCAATACCTATGAATTTGATAAGAAATGTGGTATAAACATAAATGATATTGATGGGATTTACCGTCAGCAGCATAAATTACATGATGGGAGGACCGTCTGGTGGCGGTAGAACAGGAATGAAAAAAACAGGATTATTAAAAAGAGCAGGTGTAGCTGTGATGACAGCGGCACTGATGGTGACAGCTGTGGCTTGTAACACTAAGATTAAAGTGAATTTTGAAGCAAAAGCAAGCGACTATGTCAAATTAGGACAGTATAAAGGGATTACCGTATCGGTAGACGAACAGGCAATTGAGAATGAACTGATTGAAAAAAAAGTTCAGAACGATCTGGCATCCAATACGACTTATGATGAGGTTTCAAGAGAAGCAAGGGATAAGGATCAGGTAACGGTAGACTTTACCGGAACAATCGGCGGCGAAGAAGTTTCAGGCTTCAGTAACGAAGATTACTCGCTGATTTTAGGAACAGATACATTTGTCATTGACGGATTTATTGATGCATTATACGGCATGTCGGCAGGTCAGACAAAGGTTGTAATTTTAACCGTGCCGGAAGATTTTGAAGATGCACCGGAATATGCGGGCAGCCGCATTGTATACAATATTACAATGAAAAAGGTTGAACAGCCCAATGTACCGATGATTACCGATGCGTATGTACAGGAATATTTTTCATGCAATACGGTAGCAGAATACAGACAGTCTATCAAAGATGATATTCAGGAAACGATTGACGAACAGATTGAAGATGCCAAGAAAGAAGCAGTTCTTACAAAGCTTCAGCAAAACTGTGAAATTACAGGCTATCCGGAAGCATATCTGTCAAGCAAGCAGTCAGAATTAGAAACATCCATTAAGTTCTATGCACTGATGCAGGGCTTATCAAATGATGAGTATTGCCAGAAATCTTTTGGTATTTCATTTGAGGAATACGTAAAGCGTGCCGTAGCACAGGATTTGATTTTCCAGTCTATTATTGAACAGGAAGATTTAAGTATTACAGATTATGAATACAAGGGCGATTTGGAAAGCTTTGCGGATAAGATGGGCTTTACCAATAAAGACAGTTTTGTTGAAAAGTATGGAAAAGATAAGATTGTACGTGCCATGCTCTTACAGAAGGCACAGGACGTTGTGATGAACAGTGCCGTATACGAATAGTCACATAAATAGTACACCGGCACGCAGCATGGACGGATACAGTCCAAAATAAAAGTCTGAAATTTATATTATAAAATAAAAGAGATTTACGAGGAAACGGTTTAATAATGACCGGCTTCGTAAATCTCTTTTTTTGGTAAGCTGAAATTTTGATAAGTACAATCTGTGAATCCGTAAAGGCAGGCAGCCCAAACCGGAAGATATCCGATATCCGGATAATTCAACGGATTTCTTCGATGATCAGTGAATTAGAAAGACCGCGGATATCCGTTAAAACAGTTTGGCGCATAATGGGATTCTGTACACGCACATAAAATGTGGCAAAACCGGAACGCTGCTCATGGGTCGGATAAATTTCCAGATTATGTAATTCGTAATTATGCAGGTTGCAGTATTCAATCAGGTTCTTGATAAAGGAAGAATCCTGATATTCTGCATAAATGGAGATGTACTTGTTAAAACGCATCAGCCGTTTGTCAACACGCGACAAAATACGCAGGGAAAATATAATCATAACCGTACATAAAACAGCACCGCAGTAAAAGCCGGAGCCTACGGCAATGCCAATCGTGGCACAGCACCAAAGCCCTGCGGCAGTGGTCAGACCGCGGACATGATTGTTGTGCGTGACAAGAATCGTTCCAGCGCCGAGGAAGCCGATACCGCTGATAACCTGTGCCGGAATCCGGGCAGGGTCTGTGCCGCCAAGCCGTTCACACATATAAAGATTGGTGATACAGGCAAGAGTTGCACCCAGACACACAATCACATAAGTACGAAATCCGGCGGGGTGTTGTTTCTGCTCGCGTTCAATTCCCAGTGCACCGCCTAAAATCAGGGCAAGCGCAATTCTCAATAAAATAGAAAATAAATTCAATTCGCTAAAAACAGGAATATTTTCAAAATACATAGAACCTCATTTCAAAGCAGTTTCGTTGCATCTATTTTGTTCCGGTAGAACCAAAACCGCCGTTTCCACGGTCTGTTTCGTCTAAAGAATCGGCTTCGTCAAAAGCGGCGGTAATAAATGGTGTCAGTACAAGCTGTGCAATGCGGTCGCCCGGTTCAACGGTAACAGCTTCATTTCCGTGGTTATAGAGTGCAACCATGATTTCACCGCGGTAATCGGCATCAATGACCCCAACCTTGTTGGCAGGGGCAATGCCTTTTTTGCATGCCATGCCGCTTCGTGCATACACCAGACCGACCAGTCCTTCCGGAATGGCAATGGCGATACCGGTGTGGATAAATTCAGTTTTTCCCGGTTCAATTGTTACAGGCTGTTCCATGCCGGAATAAAGGTCTGCACCGGCAGACTGGGCAGTACCGTAAGTCGGAATAATGGCATTTGGTGTCAGTTTTTTTAATTTTACAATTGTGTTCATAAGATAATCTCCATTCGTTATTTTTTTATTAGAAAAGTAAAACGGGACTTCCCTTGGCAAGGGATTCCTGTACCAGAATTGTGCGCTGGTTGGAAGAGCCCTTAAATTTTAAATTCAGGCTTTTGAGTTCCTGCATAAATTTTCCGTCCACAAGGACATCAATATAGGAAAGCATTTCGCGGGTGACATCCCATTTTTCACACATCTGTTCACAGATGTCTTTGTCAAAAAGGTATCCGGTAAAACACCAGATATTTTTTTGCGGAAAGCGGCTTTTGGTCTGCTGTAACAGCGGAAGAAGCCCCTGCTGGTTGGCATATTCAAACGGTTCGCCCCCAAGCAGTGTCAGCCCGGCAATATAACCGGGTTCTAATGAAGCCAGTATAGCATCGATGGTTTCCTGCGTAAACGGCTTTCCGTATTCAAAATCCCATGCGATTTCATTAAAACATCCCGGACAGTGGTGTGTACAGCCGCTTACAAACAAAGAAGTGCGCACTCCCGGTCCGTTGGCAATATCACAGTATTTAATTTCAGCGTAGTTCATATTAATCCCCATTTCCGCAGGCATTTCGGTGCCGCCTGCCTTATATTGAGCGGTTTGTCGCGAAGCAGCGGTAAAAATCCGTGCGGGCGTTACAGTTGTGGGTTTTCGCCCAACATTATCACATTAGTATATCAGAAAAAGCACAAAATCACCAGTGTAAATTTATTGCAGCAAATAAGACCACATTCTTGAATAAAAAATCTGTAGTTTCCCCAAAGCCAACCGCCGATTCAGTAGAAACATACAGAAAATATGTTATAATGTGCGTAAGCAATGAGCAGTGCCGTATGAAAGCGGAAAAAAGAGCTGTGCTTGCACAAAGCGCTTTTAGACGGTTTCATACGATAGGGCGAATGCCCGACAGTGGGAAAGCGAAGCTTTCCCGCGGCACTGCGAATAAGCCTGTAAAAAGCGAAAAAAAGAGCTGTGCTTGCACAAAGCTCTTTTAGACGGTTTCATACGATAGGGCGAATGCCCGACAGTGGGAAAGCGAAGCTTTCCCACTGCACGGCGAATAAGCCTGTAAAAAGTGGAAAAAAGAGCTGTGCTTGCATAAAGATTGGAGGAAAATTATGATAGAAATTTATTGTGAGAAGTTATATAAATATTCAAGAATCGAGGAACCGGTCAGTGTGACAATTCCGTTCAAAAAAGGAGCATATACGAAAACAGAGGATATGGCGGTTTTGCAGAACGGCAGTCCGGTGTTAATCCAGCCAAAGGTGACAGCACGTTACGATGATGGGAGTATCCGCTACCTGTTTTTGCGTTTTCTGGCGGACTTACCGGCAAATAAAGCAACAGTATTGCAATTTGATGTTAAAGCAAAAGCCGGAACCAACAGTAACATAAATAAAACGGCCGGAAAAGGAATGACAGCAACAGTAGAAAAGGTTGCAGACGGCTTCCGGGTAGATACAGGGTGTTTAAAATATGAAGTTGCCAACCACTGCGGCAGCATTTTTAAAGAACTCGATGACGGCAGAAAAATATACAAAGCCGCAGATTTTGAAGGACCGTATTTAAAGGATGGTAACGGAGATACCTATGATATGCAGATTGATACATGGCGCGTGGTGGAAGCAGGTCCGGTCTGTGTGATTTTATCGGCAGAAGGAAGCAGTCTATGCAGCAGGGCAGACGATACAGCCGATACAAATACGGTCAATGCAGACAGCGGTACGGGTGGTGCAAAAAACATCCGATTTGAGCTGCGGCTTACGGCATATGCGGGCAAACCGTGGACAGAGGTATCGTATCGGATTATTAATACGACAGATGAGCCGCTTGCGGTAAAGTCGCTGGTATTTCATTATAAGGCCGGTAAAGAAGCCGTGTCGGACACACTGGTTCCGATGAATTTTGATGCGGAAACGGATTCGACAGGCTGTGGGGATACGCTGACAGACAATTCGGCAAATGAAGGTCCTCTTTTTCATACAAGGGGCATATTGGAACTTGAAGCTATTGAAAAAAAGACACCGCCGGAAACTGTGCGGACACTGGTTGGAAGTTCTAACTATAAAACGGATTTCTTTATTGGAAAAGACGGTGAGCCGGTCAATAAAGTGATTGATGCAAAATATTTGTTAAAAGAGGCAAATGAGCATTTTGCAGAAGTATTATACGGAACCTTTATGGCAGACCGCACCGATGAGAAGGACGGACTTTGTATTACCGTTTATCAGGCACAGCAGAATTACCCGAAGGCGGTGCGTGCCGATAAAAACGGAATCAGTGTGATGCTTGTGCCGGAAGGTGTGGGAAATGTTGTGATGCAGCCGGGCATGGCAAGAGAACAGCAGTTCTTAATGCATTTTCATGCACCGGAAGAACCTGTCTGGGAGCTGGATAACCGGAGTTTAATTTATCAGATGCCGGACAGACCATGCATTGCACCTCGCATTTTTAAGGAAGCAGGTGTTATGTTAGATGTTTTCCCGGAAAAGCTCAATAATGATGTGGAAATTGCATTAATGGGAAAAGCGGATGCCCATGCACGCTGTTATGGAATGTTAAACTGGGGTGATACGTGGGATTCCGGTTACACTATGCAGGGCAGGGGTAACGGCAGAGTTGTGTGGTCAAATAATGAATACGACTTTCCGCATTCCTGCGCATTACAGTATGCGCGCACGGGGGTAAGAAGGTATCTGGATTATCTTCTGGTAACGGCAAAACACTGGATGGACGTTGATATCTGCCATTACAGCAAAAATCCATTGCGCATCGGCGGACAGTGGGAGCATACGGCAGGGCATTGTGCCAACGGCGTAATGGTATGTTCGCATGAGTGGGTGGAAGGCTTGTTAGATTATTATCATTTTTCCGGAGATGAGCGGGGACTGGCAAGTGCCATTGGTATCGGTGAAAATGTATTGCGTCTTTTGGATACACCGATGTATGCCCATGCAGGGGAAGCCAATGCAAGAGAAACCGGCTGGGCGCTGCGTACGCTGACAGCACTTTATATAGAAACTCACGACAAAAAATGGGTGGAAAAATGTGACTGGATTATTCACAGCTTTGAAGTGTGGGAAGATGAGTACGGAAGCTGGCTGGCGCCGTATACGGATAACACTGCAATCCGTGTGGGCTTTATGATTTCCGTTGCGGTTGGAAGTGTTATGCGCTATTACCGGGAATTTCCACAGGAAGACATCAAAGAAATGCTTATCCGTGCGGTGGATGATTTAATAGAGAACTGCCTCATGGATAACGGACTGTTTTATTATAAGGAATTGCCAAGTCTTGCACGTCTTGGCAACAATACACTGCTGTTGGAATCACTTGCGATTGCTTATGAATTAACCGGGGATAAAAAATACCTTGCGCCGGGACTTGAAACCTTTAAACGAGCCATTTATGAAAAACCGTCGACTATCAACGGACAAAAACGTGAGGAAGAAGATGCCGTTATTGGTGCAGGTTCCAGTACTAAAGGCTTTGCACAGAGTTTTATACCTTTAATTACTTATTATAAAGCACTGTCTGAAAATGATATGAGATGGTGATTTGACGAAAGCGGGCATTGCGTAGTAAAATAAAAGAAAAATGATGTCAGAATGGAGAATAAGCTATGAGATTAGGTATTAGAGCACATGATACAAAATATGCACCGCTGGATGAAATGGTGGCAAATATCCACAATATGGGATTTCACTGTATGCACATTGCGCTGGCAAAGTCTATCAAGGAATTTAAGCCGGAAATCGAAACGATGACACCGGGACTTGCGATGTATATGAAAGAAATCTGCAGAAAAAATGATGTGGATGTGGCAGTCCTTGGCTGTTATCTGAATCTTTGCAACCCGGACCCGGAACAGCACAAAAAAATCGTGGATAAATATATTGCATCGATTCGTTTTGCAAGCATTTTAGGCTGCGGTGTGGTTGGAACAGAAACAGGCGCGGTTAATACCGAATACAAGTACGAGCCTGCAAACCATACAGAAGAAGCGTTACAGACCTTTATTGAAAATTTAAGACCAATTGTAAAGTGCGCAGAGCAGTTCGGTGTGATTATCGCCATTGAACCGGTATGGAAGCACATTGTATGTACCGTGGAACGCGCAAGAAAGGTTTTAGATGCGATTGATTCTCCAAATCTCCAGATTATCTTTGACCCGGTAAATCTGCTCTGCGTGGATAACATTGACAGACAGGATGAGATTATCAATCAGGCATTTGAACTGCTTGGTGATGAAATTGCAGTCGTACACTGCAAGGATTATGTGGTCGAAGGTAATGAGTTAAAGTCGATTGCAGCAGGAACCGGAAGCCTGAACTATCCGCTCCTTTTAAAGAAGATTAAAGAGCATAAGCCGTATGTACACTGTACGCTTGAAAATACCGTTCCGGAAAATGCGGCGGCTACAAAAGAGTTTATGGAAAAAACTTACGCTTCCGTATAGGGGTTGTATTTTTTTGTATCAGAATATATAATGGTAATAATTTTTCCTATACAGTGAACGCGGAGGTAGCGTATGCCAGAAGAAATAGTACGAGTAAACGAGGCAAATCAGAAATCAGACAGATTGGAGAAGCAGGTTGCGACACCTGCGGATTTTACCAGTCCTGAAGTGTTATATGAGGATTTGATACAGGAAATCCGTAAATACCACCCGTCATCGGATTTATCCGACATTGAACGGGCTTATAAGATAGCAAGGGACGCCCATGAAGGACAGAAACGTAAATCAGGTGAGCCGTATATTATCCATCCGCTCTGCGTGGCAATTATCCTTGCAGAGCTGGAACTTGATAAAGAAACAATTATTGCGGGACTTTTGCATGACGTGGTAGAAGATACTGTGATGACGAGTGAAGACGTTACGAGGGAATTCGGTGCGGAAGTGGCACTGCTTGTTGATGGTGTTACGAAGCTGACCCAGTTAAATTACCAGCATGATAAGATTGAAGTGCAGGCAGAAAATTTAAGAAAAATGTTTCTTGCCATGGCAAAGGATATCCGTGTTATCCTGATTAAACTGGCGGACCGCCTGCATAATATGCGGACGATGCAGTATCAGACACCGGCAAAGCAGATTGAAAAATCGCGTGAAACGATGGAAATCTATGCACCAATTGCACATCGTCTTGGTATTTCCAAGATTAAAGTGGAACTGGATGATTTATCCATGCAGTATCTGATGCCGGATGTTTATCAGGATCTGGTTGAAAAGATTAACTTAAATAAAGCAGGCAGAGAAGCATTTATCGACAGCATTATCAAAGAAGTCGGCATGCACATCAGCAATGCGGGCATAGAAGCAGAGATTAACGGACGTGTCAAGCATTTCTTCTCCATTTACAGAAAAATGGTCAATCAGAATAAGACACTCGACCAGATTTACGATATTTTTGCCGTACGTATTATTGTAGATACCGTGAAAGACTGTTATGCGGCACTCGGTGTTATTCATGAAATGTACAAGCCGATTCCGGGACGTTTCAAGGATTATATTGCCATGCCGAAGCCGAATATGTATCAGTCCCTGCATACCACACTGATTGCATCAAACGGGCAGCCGTTTGAAATTCAGATTCGTACTTATGAAATGCACCGTACTGCTGAATACGGTATTGCGGCACACTGGAAATATAAGGAAGGCAAGAGCGGAGAAACGGGCAACGAATCCGAAGAAGCAAAGTTGAGCTGGCTGCGCCAGATTCTGGAATGGCAGAAGGAAATGTCCGATAACAAGGAATTTTTATCGTCTATTAAAAATGACCTCAATCTGTTTTCAGACAGTGTGTACTGCTTTACACCATCCGGTGATGTCAAAAATCTTCCGGCAGGTTCCTGTCCGATCGATTTTGCATACAGTATCCACAGTGCTGTCGGTAATAAGATGGTCGGTGCAAGAGTCAATGGAAAGCTTGTCAATATTGATTATCAGATTAAGAGCGGTGACCGGATTGAGATTATTACATCACAGAATTCCAAAGGACCGAGCCGTGACTGGTTAAGCATTGTCAAAAGTACACAGGCACGCAATAAAATTAACCAGTGGTTTAAGCAGGAATTAAAAGAAGACAACATTTTAAAAGGAAAAGAAATGCTGTCAACATATTGCAAGACGAAGGGCATTGTATTATCAGAACTTACAAAGCCGGAGATTATCGAAAAAGCGCTGCGCAAATATGGCTTTAAGGACTGGGAGTCCATGCTGGCATCTGTCGGACACGGCGGATTAAAAGAAGGACAGGTTATCAACAAACTGTCCGAAGAATACGAAAAGCGCAAGAAGGCAGAAATTACCGATACACAGGTGCTGGAAGAAATCGTCCAGAATGAAGCCAAAGCCAATAAGGAAACGTCCAAAAAGAATAAGGGTGGTATTGTTGTCAAAGGCATCCATGATGTCGCGGTTCGTTTTTCAAAGTGCTGTAATCCGGTTCCGGGTGATGAAATCGTCGGTTTTGTCACAAGAGGCAGAGGTATTTCCATTCACCGGACAGACTGTATCAATATTTTGAACTTTCCAGACAGCGAGCGTGCAAGACTGATTGAAGCAGAATGGGAGTCTACAGGTTCTAAGGAAGAAAAATACGGTGCAGAGATTAACATTTTTGCCAATAACAGAACAGGACTAATTATTGATATTTCCCGTGTATTTACGGAAGCAAATATTGATGTGATGTTTATGAACAGCCGTGTCAATAAAAAAGGACTGGCAACGATTAACATGGGATTTGATATCCACGGAAAAGAAGAATTAAACCGTCTGGTTGATAAGTTAAGGAAAATCGAAGGCGTGACGGATATCATAAGAGCCACCGGCTAAATGTTCAAAAGCCATATATGAGAGCTTTTGAACATAGCAGTATTGCAGAGCAATACTGCGGTGAAATGGCGGTGCTAAAGCTTTTCGGAATTTGAAAAATCCGTATACCGAAGATTTTTCAAATAGCAAAATTGTGCCGCAAACGGCACAATTTTACGTGGTGTTGGCGGTATGAGGACTGCTGGAAGGAGTATATTATACATGGGTAAGATTGAACTGGATTTCAGGGTGCTGGGAGATGTGGGGACGAACTGTTACCTGCTTTGCAATCAGGAAACCAAAGAATGTATATTAATTGATGCGCCGGATTTGCCGGACAGGATTGATGAAATGATTGCGGCATCCGGCTGTAAGCTTTGTGCAGTCCTTTTAACACACGGACATTACGACCATATTTTAGCGGCAGAGGAAGTACGCAAAAGACATAACGTGCAGGTGTATGTATCCGAAGATGAAAAAGAACTGTTGCACAGTCCGCAGATGAATCTTTCGCAGGGCTACGGGCGCAGTACGGTGCTTGATGCAGATGTGTACCATAAGGACGGAGCGCATTTATCTCTTGCGGGACTGGATATTGAAGTCTTTCACACACCGGGACATACTGCGGGCGGAAGCTGCTATTATATCGCAGAAGCGGGCATTTTGTTTTCAGGAGATACGCTGTTTGCAGCATCTGTCGGCAGAACCGATTTTCCGACCGGCAGCATGAGTGCCATTGTGCGTTCCATTAAAGGAAAGATTCTTGTCCTGCCGGATGACACAAAAGTTTTTCCGGGACACGGAGAATCGACGAGTGTGGCATATGAAAAGAAATACAATCCGTTTTTGCAGTGAAAATTTTAAAGATATAAAAATGCAACAAACAGTAAGTTAGGAATGAAACATGATATATATAAAAATATCCGACATGGATTTTTATGATGATGCAGTGGTGCTTATTAAATCCTTTTATCCGCGGACAGAGGTCATGCAGTATCAGGAGCAGGCAGAGCAGACACGCACAGCACAGGATATTGTGATTGAACCGGAAGTACCGGAAAAAGACGGGCGTTCCAAGAAAGAACTCCACGAAGCGTTTAAATGTAGACTGTATACAAAGTTATCTGCACAGTTAAACAAGACACTGCCGTGGGGCTATCTTACGGGTGTGCGCCCAAGTAAAATCGCCTATACCCTGTTGGAAAAAGGTGCAGACCGCGAGCAGATTTTGGAAGAATTTACAAAAAAGCACCTTGTCAGTGAGAAAAAGGCGCAGCTTGCCTTACAGGTTGCACAGACAGAGAAAAGCATTTTGGAAAAAATGGATTATAAGAACGGATACAGCCTGTATATCGGGATTCCGTTCTGTCCGACAACCTGTCTGTACTGCTCATTTACATCTTATTCGCTGGCGGCATATCAAAGCAAAGTACAACCGTATCTGGAAGCTTTATTAAAGGAAATGAAATACGTATCGGAAGCGATGCGTGGACGGAGACTGGATACGGTTTATTTTGGCGGCGGAACGCCGACGACGTTAAGCGCAGGACAGCTGGATATGTTATTGACAGAGCTGGAGCGGCAGTTTGATTTGTCAGCGTGCCGGGAATTGACCGTAGAAGCGGGCAGACCGGACAGTATTACCTATGAGAAGCTGTGTGTATTAAAGGCACACCATGTAGACCGCATTTCCATTAATCCGCAGACAATGAACCAGCAGACACTGGATTTAATCGGGCGCAGACATACGGTGGAGCAGATTGAAGAAGCATTTGCACTGGCAGGAAAAGCCGGGCTTGACAATATCAATATGGATATGATTCTTGGACTGCCGGGCGAAAATAAAGAAATGGTACAGCATACGCTTGAAAAAATAAAAGCACTTGCACCGGAAAGCCTGACCGTTCATTCGCTTGCGATTAAGCGTGCGGCGGCATTAAATATCTGGCGCGAAAAATATCTGGATTTGCAAATGGACAACAGCGACGAAATCGTATCCATGGCGGCAGATTATGCACACCAGATGGGACATCAGCCATATTATATGTATAGGCAGAAGAATATGGCGGGCAACTTTGAAAATGTGGGTTACAGCAAGCCGGGGCTTGAGTGTATTTACAACATTTTAATTATGGAAGAAAAGCAGACAATTATCGCAATGGGTGCAGGCGCTTCTACAAAGATTGTTTTTCAGAATGAAACAGAAGGCGGACAGGCAGGACGCATTGAGCGGATTGAAAATGTAAAGGATGTCACGAATTACATACAGCGGATTGATGAAATGATTGAGCGGAAACGAAAGTTTTTCAGTGAAAATAATTTTTAATGAATGGACTGGAGGAACATATGCAGGACTGCGGACTGGAAGAAAATATTATCAATGATTTCAAAGATGGTATTTCTCACGGGATACTGGTCGGAAATTTGACTTATGCGCTTGCAAAAAGGCTGGGCATGAGCGAAGATGAAGCGTATGAGTTAAAGCTGGCGGGAATGATTCACGACGTTGGTAAATTAAAGCTCTCCCCATACCTGTACGGACGTAACAGTGACGGGTTATCCATTGAAGAAATGAAGTATATGCGGATGCATTCCAAAATCGGATATGAATATCTGAAACGGTATGATTTTTCAGATACGGTTATGAAAACGGTGCTGTATCACCACGAATGTTTTGACGGAAGCGGGTATCCGAATAATTTAAGCGGGGAGGAAATTCCGTTTGGCGCAAGAATACTGCGGCTTACCGATGAATTTGCGGCGTTGATTTCTGAGCGTCCGTATCGAAAAGCATTTGACATTGATACCGCAGTGGATATAATAATAGAAGAAATCAAAAACATGGATATGCGCGTGTTTTTGGAATTTCAGCGCATGATTCACGAAGAATCCACGCTGAAGCTTATAGAGGACAGTAAAATCCGGCTTGAGAATCTGGATATTTACGATTTATTGAATGAAGAAAAGCCGCAATAGGCGAGTTTAGGAGGAAGTTACAACATGGCTGAATCAATGGTTGGCTTAAAAAGAACACACAGATGTACAGAAGTTTCTGCCGCAAATATCGGGGAAACCGTAACCGTAATGGGCTGGGTACAGACCAGAAGAAATCTGGGCGCACTCATTTTTGTGGATTTAAGGGACAGAAGTGGCATTTTACAGATTTTATTTGATGAAAATACGGTCGGAAGCGAAGGCTTTAAGAAAGCATACGGTATCCGTAACGAATATGTTATTGCAGTAGTCGGAAAGGTACAGAAGCGTTCCGGCGCAGTCAATGAGAATTTAAAGACAGGTGATATTGAAGTGGTTGCAGAACAGATTCGTGTATTATCAGAATCTGAAACACCGCCGTTCCCAATTGAGGAGAATATCAATACAAAGGAAGATTTACGATTAAAATACCGCTGCCTGGATTTAAGAAGACCGGATTTACAGTCGAACATTATGATGCGCAGTAAGGTTGCGACACTCACAAGAGCATTCCTTGCAAATGAAGGCTTTCTTGAAATTGAAACACCGATGCTTACAAAGAGTACACCGGAAGGCGCAAGAGATTACCTTGTACCGAGCCGTATTCACCCGGGTAAGTTCTACGCACTGCCGCAGTCACCGCAGTTATTCAAGCAGATGTTAATGTGCTCCGGTTATGACCGTTATATGCAGATTGCAAGATGTTTCCGTGATGAAGATTTAAGAGCGGACAGACAGCCGGAATTTACACAGATTGATATGGAATTATCATTTGTTGACGTAGATGACGTGATTGATGTCAATGAACGTCTGTTAGCTTATCTGTTTAAGGAAGTGTTAGACATTGATGTGGATTTGCCAATCCAGCGTATGACATGGCAGGAAGCAATGGATCGTTTCGGTTCTGATAAGCCGGATTTAAGATTCGGCATGGAATTAAAGAATATTACGGAGCTTGTGAAAAACTGCGGCTTCGGCGTATTTACATCAGCCATTGAAAACGGCGGAACAGTCCGTGGTATCAATGCCAAGGGACAGGGTGCAATGCCGAGAAAGAAGATTGATGCACTTGTGGATTTTGCAAAGGGTTACGGCGCAAAGGGTCTTGCTTACATTGCAATTCATGAAGATGGTTCGTTAAAGTCTTCATTTGCAAAATTTATGACAGATGAAGAAATGCAGGCAATCGTTACGGCTATGGATGGTCAGGCAGGCGATTTACTGCTGTTTGCCGCAGACCGCAACAAGATTGTATGGAATGTTTTAGGCGCACTTCGTGTTGAACTGGCAGGTCAGATGGGTCTGTTAGACAAGAACGAATATAAGTTCCTCTGGGTAACGGAATTCCCGCAGTTTGAGTGGTCTGATGAAGAAAACCGTTTCGTGGCAATGCATCATCCGTTTACAATGCCAATGGACGAAGACCTTGACCAGCTTGAAACCAATCCGGGCGCAGTCCGCGCAAAGGCATATGATATCGTCTTAAACGGTACGGAAATCGGTGGCGGAAGTGTCAGAATCCATCAGGCAGACGTTCAGGCAAGAATGTTTAAGGCACTGGGCATGTCTGATGAAGTGGCAAATGAGAAGTTCGGCTTCCTCTTAGATGCTTTTAAGTATGGTGTGCCGCCGCACGCAGGACTGGCTTATGGTCTGGACAGACTTGTTATGCTTATGGCAAAATGTGATAGTATCCGTGACGTAATTGCTTTCCCGAAGGTAAAGGATGCTTCCTGCCTGCTGACAAACGCACCGGATGTGGTCGATGCAAAGCAGCTTGAAGAATTATCGATTGCCATTGAAGAAGAACAGGAAGTTTAAATAATTTTAAAAAATTGGCAAAAGCCGCTGTCCGTATGATCCGGGTGGCGGCTTTTGGATAATTTTTTCCTGCGGCGGGCTTACACTTTGTGAAAATACACAAAAACACTTTTGTATATCTTTTTGTTATGGTTAATTTTTACAGGAAAGAGTTGAAAAAAACGTACAAATAATGTATGATAATATCATCTAAATTGCAGACATTATCGTGCAGTTAAAATATTGGAGGAAAAATAAAGGAGTATTATAATGAGTGGTAAAGAAACACAACAAGGCAATTATAAATTGCCGGGGGAGAATACGGCAGGGGAGTCTGTGGCAGTACCGTCATCAGAAGCAGCCGTGGAAGAATATGATACTCTTGATAATAACGGTATACAGGAAACAGCAGATTCAGCAGATTCAGCAGATTCAGCAGATTCAGCAGATTTAGCAGATTCAGCAGTGCAGGCAGAAACAGCAGAAACAGCAGAAACAGCAGATTCAGCAGTGCAGGCAGAAACAGCAGATTCAGCAGAAACAGCAGATTCAACAGATTCAGCAGTGCAGGCAGAAACAGCAGAAACAGCTGAAATTGCGGATACAGCCGGATATGTGGGAACGGATAATGTTGAGGAATCGGAACCCATGGACACAGACGGCATAATGTTTGAAGATGTACCCCAGGAAGATGCAGAGCCGGACAGTGAAGCGGCTCATGCAGGGAATAAAAGGAAGGGCATAAAGAAGATCAAAAAACCGGAGATTCCACAGGGCAGACTGCTTGTTAAAATAATGTCGAGCATTAAATTTAAGCTGATTGGTGCATTTATCATACCGATTGCATTGATTATTATTCTGGGTGTGGCTTCTTATACAACTGCTTCTAAAGCAATTACAAAGAGTTATACACAGTCATCGCAGTCGACGATTACCAAGACGGCAGATTACTACAACCTGATGTTTACGAATGTAAAGGCAACGGCAACGGATATGGTTAATAATTCCATGGTGCAGGAATACTATTCCGGTGTATACGGCAGCGATCCGATTACAGAGGGCAATAATTATGCAACACTGCGTGCCAATTTAACCTCTACAGCACTGGGAAATAAGGCAATTTCAAATATTTACATTTTTGGTAATTACGGAAAGCCTTTATACACGGCAACGATAAAAGATGCTGACAGTGCAGGATATATAGACAAGATTAAAAATTCTGCAGAAGGTAAGACAATTGACCAGAAGCGTTCTACATGGTTTTCAAGCCGTGAAGTATTGGATGCGGCAGGCGGCGCGGCAGATTATTCTGTAAGCTTTGCAAGGCAGCTGCTCGGAACATCTAAAAAGGCAATTGGTTATATGTTCTTTGACTTGGATGTTGATTATGTTACGGAGCCGCTTTCAGATATTGATATGGGTTCAAAGAGCATTATCGGTCTGATTGCGCCGGACGGCGGTGAAATCGTAGTATCTAATTATATGGATATTCAGGATGGACAGCAGTATTTTACGAATCAGGAATTTTTTACAAAGCTTGCAGACAGTGAAGATGTAAGCGGAAGCTCTTATGTAAAATATAATGGCAGAAAGCAGCTGTTTATCTACTCCAAGACAGACGATGGATTTACCGTATGTGCATTGATTCCGCAGAGCGTGATTGTATCACAGGCACAGAAAATCCGTATTGTAACCATTACCATTGTAGTGATTGCATTCCTGATTGCGATGGTAATCGGCGGCTATCTTGCTTATTCATTCAGTCTGACGATTAAAAAGATTATGGATAAGCTGGAACTGGCAGCAGGTGGTGATTTAACCGTACATATTGATGTTAAAAGCAAAGATGAATTTGGAAGGCTCGCGGCAAGTACCAATGGCATGATTGATAATGTAAAGCAGCTGATTGAAAAGACAAAGACAGTATCGGAACGTGTGGATACTTCGGTATCAACCGTTTCGGACAGTGCAAAACAGCTGTTAGCTGAAACACAGGATATTACAGCTTCTATCGAAGCGATTGAACAGGGCGTTGTCCAGCAGGCAGAAGATTCAGAGCATTGTTTAAGACAGATGGATGCTTTATCAGATAAGATTAATATCGTATCTGATAATTCGGATAAGATTGCAAAGATTGCTGATGTGACAACCGGTATCGTAGCAAGCGGCATGGCTTCAATTAGTGAGTTAAAGATTAATGCCGGTTCAACGGTTGAGATTACACATCAGGTTATTGAGGAAATTGCACAGTTAAAAGAATCGTCCAAGGCGATTGCAAAAATTGTTGATGCGATTAATGAGATTGCAGAACAGACCAATCTGCTTTCGTTAAATGCTTCGATTGAAGCAGCAAGAGCTGGCGAAGCAGGACGTGGTTTTGCAGTTGTAGCTTCTGAAATCCGTAAGCTTGCAGAGCAGTCCGTAAACTCAGCAAATGAGATTCAGAAAATCATCGGTACGATTAATGACAAGACCAATGATACCGTTAGGATTGCAAAGAAAGCCGAAGATGTTGTAGAGGTACAGGGCGAATCCCTTGAAAATGCAGAGAAGGTTTTTGCACAGATTCAGAGCAGGTTTGAAGAACTGTTAAGTAACTTAAATGAGATTACAGGCGGTATTGATACAATTGCCGAAGCAAAATCCGTTACAATTGATTCTATCCAGAGTATTTCGGCAGTATCCGAGGAAACAGCAGCATCTTCCGAAGAAGTAACCGAAACAGCCAACAGACAGCTCGGCGCAGTGGAAGGACTGAATACGGCGGCAGAAGATTTATTAACAAATGCACGTCATCTGTCAGAAGCCATTGACTTATTTAAGATTTAATTATAAAATCATAGGAAAGATGTTGGGAACAAAAGCCCCCAACATCGATACCTACGGATTGTTCCGTGCTGTGCACTCTCACAATCCTACCCAATATTCGCATATCGTGGGATTGAAATCCCACTTTTAGGCTCATATTGGGCGGGTCAAAAATTCACTCACCCACTTATGAGCTAGCTCATGTGGGTGAATGAACTTTTGACCCTGGTATCGTAAGAATTATAAAAAAATGGAGGTTGTATTCATGTATTCATTCAATGAAGTATCAAGTTTTGATCCGGATCTTGCAAAAGCGATGGATGACGAACTCGCAAGACAGAGAAGCCACATCGAGCTGATTGCATCAGAAAATCTCGTAAGTAAGGCAGTTATGGCAGCAATGGGTAGTCCGCTTACCAATAAGTATGCAGAAGGATATCCGGGAAAGAGATATTACGGCGGCTGTGAGTATGTTGACGTAGTAGAAACACTGGCAATAGAAAGGGCAAAGAAGTTATTCGGCTGTGAATATGCCAATGTTCAGCCACATTCTGGTGCACAGGCTAACTTAGCAGCATTCTTTGCTATGGTAGAGCCGGGAGATACCGTTATGGGAATGAGTCTTGACTGCGGCGGACATTTATCACACGGTTCACCGGTTAATATTTCAGGTAAGTATTTCCACATCGTACCTTACGGTGTAACCGCAGAAGGCTTTATCGACTATGATGAAGTATTAAGAATCGCAAAAGAGTGCAAGCCGAAGATGATTATTGCAGGTGCAAGTGCATATGCAAGGGTTATTGACTTCAAGAAGTTTAGGGAAATCTGTGATGAAGTCGGTGCATATTTAATGGTAGATATGGCACACATCGCCGGTCTTGTAGCAGGCGGTGCACATCCAAGCCCGATTCCGTATGCAGACGTTGTTACAACAACAACCCATAAGACACTGCGCGGACCAAGAGGCGGTATGATTTTAAGTTCAGCAGAAGCTGCTGAAAAGTTCAAGTTCAATAAGAGCGTATTCCCTGGTATTCAGGGCGGTCCGCTGATGCATGTTATCGCAGGTAAGGCAGTCTGCTTAAAGGAAGCCTTAGACCCAAGCTTTAAGACGTATGCAGAAAATGTTGTAAAGAATGCACAGGCACTCTGCAACGGATTAATGAACAGAGGATTTGATATCGTTTCCGGCGGTACAGACAACCACTTAATGCTTGTAAACTTAATCAGTAAGGGAGTTACAGGTAAGGAAGTAGAAAAGCTCTTAGATGCAGCCAACATCACATGTAATAAGAACACGATTCCGAATGACCCGGCTTCTCCGTTTGTAACAAGCGGTATCAGACTGGGTACGGCAGCTGTTACAACAAGAGGCTTTAATGAAGCGGATATGGATATTGTAGCAGATGCAATCGCAATGCTTGTAGAAGATGTCGATGCAAATAAGGCAAAGGCTATGGAACTGGTTAAGGGATTAACAGACAAGTATCCGTTATACGAATAATACATAAAAAGTAATAGAATAAAATAGAAAAGCTGCTGCTTTCATCAATCAAAACCTGAAATCCGGACAGAACCCAGTCGGAAATTCAGATACACAGATTGAAAAGCGGCGGCTTTTTTGTTGATTTGTCGAATATTTATTTACTGAAATTTTAATTTGTGTTATAATTTTATGGTTTAAATCGAAAAAAAGAGGTAGAATTATGTCACAAATTATTATTATGGCCGCGATTCTTATATATCTTGCGGCAATGTTAGGTGTTGGTTTTTACTGCTCGAAGCAGAATAACAGCGTCGATGATTTTTATCTGGGCGGCAGAAAATTAGGCCCGTTTGTAACAGCGATGAGTGCGGAAGCATCAGACATGAGCAGCTGGCTGTTAATGGGACTTCCGGGTGTTGCCTATCTTTCCGGTGTTGCAAGTGCAGCATGGACAGCCATTGGGCTTGCAATCGGTACATATGTCAACTGGCTGATTGTAGCCAGAAGAATCCGTGTGTATTCCAAAGCCTATGAGGCATTTACCGTGCCGGATTTCTTTGCAAAAAGATTCGGTGATAAGAAAGGAATCCTGACAGGCATTGCGGCACTGATGATTATTATCTTCTTCATTCCGTATACGGCTTCCGGTTTTGCAGCTTGTGGTAAGTTGTTTTCCAGCCTGTTTGGGGTGAATTATATGGCAGCTATGATAATCAGTGCAGCAGTCATTGTCGGCTACTGTGCATTGGGCGGATTTCTGGCAGCAAGTACAACCGATTTGATTCAGAGTATTGTTATGACAATCGCGCTGGTGGTTGTAGTGGTATTCGGTATCAATGTTGCGGGTGGATTAGATGTGGTAATAGATAATGCAAGGCAGCTTCCGGGTTATCTGGATTTCTTCCACAGCTATTCGGTAGAAACACAATCTGCGGAAAAATACAGCTTTTTAAGTATTGCTTCTACAATGGCGTGGGGATTGGGCTACTTTGGTATGCCGCATATTCTGCTTCGCTTCATGGCAATTGAAGATGAAAATAAATTAAAGATTTCAAGACGTGTGGCAACCGTCTGGGTTGTGATTTCTTTAACAATTGGTGTATTTATCGGTATTGTAGGTTACAGCATGTCAAAGGCAGGCGCAATTGAAGTGCTGACAGGCAGCAATTCTGAAACGATTATTGTACGGGTGGCACATTTATTGAGTACATACGGTGCGATTCCGGCGATTATCGGCGGACTGATTCTTGCCGGTATGCTCGCGGCAACAATGTCTACGGCAGATTCACAGCTTTTGGCGGCGGCTTCCGCAGTATCACAAAACCTCGTAAAAGATTGTTTTCACATTAAGATTACCGAGAAAATGTCCATTGTAGTGGCACGAATCACTGTTATTGTGATTGCCGTTATCGGTGTATTTATGGCAAGCAACCCGGACAGCTCTGTATTTGATATTGTATCCTTTGCATGGGCAGGCTTCGGCGCAACCTTCGGACCGGTTGTACTGGTATCTTTATTCTGGAAGGGTGCGAACCGTTACGGTGTTCTTGCGGGTATGGTATCCGGCGGTGTCATGATTTTCCTGTGGAAATATGTCATCGCAAAGCTTGGCGGCGTATTTGCAATCTATGAACTGCTTCCGGCATTTATCGTAGCTGTAGCAGTTATTGTTGTTGTCAGCCTTGTAACCGGAGGACCAGAACAGGAAGTGCTTGAAAAATTTGAACAGGTTAAGGCACAGAATTAGTAAGAAATCAAAAATGAGGAGAAGCGATGATTTATTTATTTACAGCGTTGTATGATGAAGCCTATCCGTTTTTGCAGTATTACAAAATGAAAAAAGAAATAAATTCCCTTCCGTTTGAAATGTATCGCTGTGAGGAACAGCAGATATGCCTTACAATTACGGGAACGGGAGAAATTACAGCCGCGACAGTTGTCGCGGCTGTCTGTGCAATGGGACATGTGAAAGCGGGAGATATCTTTGTGCAGTGCGGCATATGCGCAGGCGCAGAACAGAAAAAAGGTGTGGCTTATCTGTGCAGCAAAATTACGGAAGAAGCGACACAAAAGACATTTTACCCGGATATTTTATACAGGCATCCGTTTCCCGAAGCTGCGGTTGTAACAGGAATGAACGTGCGGCGGAAAGCAAGTGTGTCAGAGGAACATGTATGTCAGAAAGCGGATATGCCGCAAAATACGGATACGGCAAATCCGGTGAAATTATGTGACACGGAATTATATAATATAGAATTATATGACATGGAAGCGGCGGCGGGGTATCAGGCGGCACATCATTTTTTCGGTCCGCATCAGATGTTTTTTATAAAAATCATATCCGATAACGGTGTACAGGAAAAAATGTCCGCAGATACCGTGCGTGAACTGGTGCAGGCACAGATTGGACAGATTGCGCAAGCCGTGGAACGGTTTGCAGCGGCAGAAAGAGATTATGCGCGGGAACAGCAGGTGTTATCACAAGAGGAACAGCGGCAGGCAGAACGTCTTAGTCATGATATGCACTGTTCCGCCGTCATGGAAGCAGAACTGTTCCAGCTGTTAAAGTACTGCCGGTTATCGGGTATAGATTATGAAGACATAATCCGGGACGGTTATGCGGCAGGAAGTCTGCCGTGCAAGGATAAAAAAGAAGGGAAGCGGTGTCTTGAACAGCTTAGAAAAGAATTGTTATAACGGACGGTTTTCGCATATTTATGTGGAAGAAGCGGTTTGGAATCATCCGAGAACACAAAAAATTCTGTCCCGCTTTCCGCAGGCACAGGTGATACCGGTACATCATTATAAAGATGTCTTCTGCCGCAGGGGACAGAGCGTGGTCAGACAGCATAAAACGCAGAATCTCATTCTGGCAGAAAAGAAAAACAATCTCATTTATCAGGGCGCGCCGGTCTGCCAAAGCTTTGGTAATCACTGGTTTTATTATACGTCCTGCATGATGAACTGCATTTACGATTGCGAATACTGCTATCTGAAAGGCATGTATCCTTCTGCAAATGTAGTGCTATTTGTAAATTTAGAAGACATTTTTGCAGAAGTGGAGCGTTTGTTAGAACAGCACAGCGTTTACCTGTGTGTGTCGTATGATACGGATTTGCTTGCGGTCGAACCGGTCATCGGTTATACGGCAGAGTGGATGCGGTTTACGACGGAACATGAAAATCTTACAATTGAAGTGCGGACAAAAAGCGCCAATGTGCATTATTTTAAACAGCAGGCAGTCACAGAGCGGGTAATATTTGCATTTACCATGTCGCCTCAGCCGGTCATTGCGGCATATGAACATTTTACGCCGGATATGCAGGCGCGGATTGCGTGTGCGGCAGAAGCAGTACAGCGGGGATTTTCCGTGCGTCTGGCATTTGACCCGATGATTTACTGTAAGGACTGGGAAAATGTTTATGCAGAAATGCTTCAATGCGTTGACGAACAGATTGACTGGAAACGGCTGGTGGATGTAAGTGTCGGAAGTTTCCGCATTTCAAAGGAATATTTAAAAAATATGCGGAAGAAAGAGCCGCATGCGGCAGTGGTGCAGTTTCCGTATACCAATGTGGGCGGTGTGTATCAGTATCCGCCGGAACTGCTGACGCGCATGGAGGGATTTCTGACCGGACAGCTTGAAAAAAGACTGCCAAAAGAAAGGATATTTTTATGGGAAGAATAGAGCAGAACACGGATATGGCAAATGTGGCAGATACGGCGGTTGTAACGGGATCGTCTTCCGGAATCGGACTGGCACTCAGCCGTATGCTTGTCAAAAATGGGTATGAAGTTTTTGGTTTTGGAAGAAATTTTGAAAGAGCAGAAGCACAGGAGTTTTGCAAAGAACAGCCGGAAAAATTTCATGCGGTGGTCTGTGACATTACGGACACGCAGGCATTGTGTGCGCATATTAAAGAGATTGATAAGAATTACCGTGTCACGGTGTTGGTCAATAATGCGGGGGTCGGTTATTACGGTCTGCATGAAGAATTAAATCCGAAAAAGATTCAGAAAATGGTGCGCACGAATCTGGAAGCACCGATGATTCTGACACAGCAGCTTTTGCGAACATTAAAAAAGAACAGGGGGACAGTCTTAAATATATCCTCTGTTACGGCAGCGCAGTCCAATCCGCACGGCTGTGCATACGGTGCGACAAAGGCAGGGCTGTCCGGCTTTGCAAAGAGCCTGTTTGACGAGGTGCGCAAATACGGTGTGCGGGTGATTACGATACAGCCGGATATGGCAAAGACCGATTTGTACCGCAATGCAGACTTTTGTGAAGGAGAAGAAGAAGCATCATACCTGCTGCCCGAAGAAGTGGCGGAAGCGGCGGCATTTGCACTGGCACAAAGAGAGGGGCTGGTAGTGACGGAAATCACAGTAAAGCCGCAGTTCCACAGGATACGGAGAAAATAAGCCGTAAATGGTGAATAATCGGCGGCACACAGGCAATACTGAATGTCATAAAAACATCGAAAGGAAGCAATGCGATGAAAGAAGACATTCAGCAGGCACTTGACGGCAGAAAAAATGCACGGTTACACAGTACACAGGAAAGAGCGGGTGAAAAAAATACAGCCCAAAACGATATAAAACAAACAGATACGGCGGCGGAAGTTCCGGTGATTGATGAAAATGCTGCCCTCCATGCCAAAGAATGGGTGGATAACGGCAGCCGGTTATAAATGGAGGATGTTATGGGAAAAGTAATTATGACCGTAGACGGGAATACTGCCGCCGCTTATACCGCCTACGCATTTACACAGACTGCAGCGATTTATCCGATTACACCGTCATCGGCGATGGCAGAAACGGTGGATAACTGGGCAGCACAGGGCAGAAAAAATATTTTTGATGAAACGGCAGATGTGGTGGAAATGCAGTCCGAAGCCGGAGCGGCAGGCGCAATGCATGGCATTTTACAGTCGGGAACACTCGCCTCCACATTTACGGCATCACAGGGACTGCTGTTAATGCAGCCGACTCTTTACAAAATGGCGGGAGAACTTCTGCCGGGGGTACTGCATGTGAGCGCACGTGCGCTGGCGGCACAGGCACTTAGCATTTTTGGTGACCACCAGGATGTCTGTGCAGTACGCCAGACAGGCTGTGTCATGCTCGCATCGTCATCGGTGCAGGAAGTTTGCGACCTTGCTGCCGTAGCACATTTATCGGCAGTCAAAGGAAGACTGCCCTTTATCCATTTTTTTGACGGCTTCCGCACGTCCCACGAAATCCAGCGGATAGAAGCATTGTCCTATGAAGATTATGAAGAAATGCTTGACAAAGAAGCGGTGCAGGCGTTCAGGGAACGCGCGCTGTCACCAAATCACCCGGTTATGCGCGGAACGGCGCAGAATCCGGACATCTATTTCCAGACAAGAGAAGCTGCGAATCTTTTTTATGAAAAAATTCCGGGAATTATAAAAGAATATATGGCACAGATTGAGAAAAGAACCGGCAGAACATACCGCTTTTTCCAGTATTACGGTGCTAAAAATCCAAAGTACGTAGTAATTGCCATGGGTTCGGTGTGTGAAACCATACGGGAAATCCTGCCGCAGATGAACTGTGCAGATACGGATTGTGATACCGGCAGTTCCGGTATGCAGGACGACATCATGCAGGACAACAGTGGTATATACGGCATGATTCAGGTGCATCTGTTCCGCCCGTTCAGTGCAGAAGATTTTTTAAAGGAACTGCCGGAGGGCGTGAAGCGGATTGCCGTGTTAGACCGGACAAAAGAACCGGGCGCACTTGGAGAACCGCTGTATCTGGATATCTGCGGCGCGCTTTACGGAAAGAAAAATGCACCGCTGGTTATCGGAGGGCGGTATGGACTTGGCTCAAAGGATACGACACCCGCGCAGATTGCCGCAGTCTTTGACAACCTGACGGACGTACAGCCGAAAAATCATTTTACAATCGGAATTGAAGATGATGTGACACATCATTCGCTTGCCGTTCATCCGGATTTTCCGATACAGACACCGGCAGGGCTTATGCAGTGCAAATTCTGGGGGCTGGGTTCGGACGGCACGGTGGGTGCAAACAAGCAGGCGGTCAAAATCATCGGGGAATATGCAAAGCCCTATGTGCAGGGATATTTTTCGTATGATTCCAAAAAGTCGGGCGGACTTACGGTTTCCCACCTGCGTTTTGGTGATACACCGATCCGTTCGGAATATCTGATACAGGAAGCAGATTATATCGCCTGCCACAATGAATCCTTTTTAAACAGCGGATACGACCTGACAGAAGGCTTGAAAGAAAACGGCATATTTGTATTGAATACGCAGTATGGCGCAGAGCAGATTGGCGGAAAACTGCCCAAAGAAATGGTTCATGCGCTGATCGAAAAAAATGCACGGCTCTATCTGATTGATGCGGGAAAGCTGGCACACAGTCTGGGACTGGGAAACCGCATTAATATGATTATGCAGGGCGCATTTTTTCATCTGACCGGGATTCTGCCGCAGGAAAAAGCACTTGCCTGTCTGAAAAATTCCATACAGGCGGCATACGGAAAAAAAGGTGCAGACATTGTGGAAAAAAATATAAAGGCGGCAGAATACGGTTTTCTGGAAACAAAGCTTGTGCCTGTTGAATTGCTCCAGTCCACAAGAGAAGAACGGGAAAATGTGCAGGAACCCGAATTTATTGAAAACATTTTAAGACCTATGGAAAAGGCAAAGGGGGACAGTCTTCCCGTCAGCACTTTTTATCCGCTGGCGGACGGCACATTTCCTGCCGGTACAACCGCATATGAAAAACGCGGTATTGCGGCATTTATTCCCGAATGGATTGAAAAGAACTGTATCCAGTGCAACCAGTGTTCGTATATCTGCCCGCATGCGTGTATCCGTCCGTTTCTGTTAAATGAAAAGGAACAGGCGCTTGCACCAAAGAATTTTGAAAGCAAGGCGGCGGCAGGAAAAGAGCTTGCAGGACATACGTTCAGGATACAGGTCAGTCCGCTCGACTGTACAGGCTGCGGCAATTGTGCGGACATCTGCCCGGCAAAGGAAAAGGCGCTTGTCATGCAGCCTGCCGCAAAGCAGATAAAAGAACAGGCAGACAACTGGGCGTTTGCTGTCAGTGCGGTGGCGGATAAGCCGGAGCTGATGACCAAAGAAACGGTCAAAGGCAGTCAGTTTGCACGGCCGCTCATGGAATTTTCCGGTGCGTGTGGCGGGTGTGGTGAAACCCCGTATATGAAGCTTGTGACACAGCTTTTCGGGGAACGCATGGTGATTGCCAATGCGACAGGCTGTTCCTCAATCTGGAGTGCTTCCGCACCGTCCATGGCATATACGTGCAATGCCAACGGAAAAGGTCCTGCGTGGGCAAATTCCCTGTTTGAGGACAATGCGGAATACGGCTACGGTATGCTGCTCGGTGCAAAAAAACAGCGGGAAACGCTGATACGGCTGGCGGAAGAATTTGTCAGGGAGTGTGAAAGCGGCGTGGAAAATGACGGCATTGCAGACAGCGGAAGCGGGATATCAGAAGCGCTGGAACACTGGCTTGCAGTGCGTGATAATCCAACAGCCTGCACTGCGGCGGCAGAAGAGGTGCGTGAGAAGCTGGCGCAGGGGTTGAAAGAGGCGGTAACGCGGTCAGATGTACCGGTGGCGGTATCGGAACAGGCAGAACGGACGTTACGGCAGATTCAAAGGTTGTCGGAAATTCAGAAGCGGGTGGATTTTCTGGTGAAACGCTCACAGTGGATTGTTGGCGGGGATGGCTGGGCATACGATATCGGGTACGGCGGATTAGACCACGTCCTTGCCAGCGGTGCAGATGTGAATGTCCTTGTCTTTGATACGGAGATTTACTCCAATACCGGCGGGCAGGCATCAAAGTCCACACCGGCAGCAGCCGTGGCAAAATTTGCCGCCGACGGTAAAAGGACGGCAAAAAAAGATATCGGCGCAATGGCGATGACCTACGGCAATGTCTATGTGGCGCAGATTGCCATGGGCGCGGATAAAAACCAGACGATAAAAGCGATTCTGGAAGCGGAGCGGTATGATGGTCCTTCCCTGTTAATTGCCTATGCACCTTGTATCAGCCACGGTATTAAGGAGGGCATGGGAAAGAGCATGGCAAGCATGAAACAGGCGGTAGATGCCGGATACTGGCATCTGTACCGGTATAATCCGCAGCTTATAAAGGAAGGGAAAAATCCGTTTTCACTGGATTCCAGACCGCCAAAGGCTTCCTTTACGGAATTTTTAAGAAGCCAGTTACGCTATGCGGTGCTTGAAGCGCAGTATCCTAAGGAAGCGAAGGCGCTGTTTGCAAAGGCAGAGGAAGATGCCGGCAGACGGTATCAGCGGTATCGGGAAATGGCGGAAAGAATATAGAAAGAACGAAAATCCACAGGAACGGCAGGTGTAAATCCGGCTGTTTCTGTGGATTTTTGTGAATTTTGTGGCAGGTGTGTAAATATATAGAAAAACTATTATTATAGGTTGTTTTTTTTTTTTCATATATAATGGGCAAAAAGGTAAAAAATAGCAAGTATACTAATACTGTGTATACATTAACATTGGTTGTAATGAAAGAGGGAGTGAGTAGAGATTATATTTACAAGTTGATAATTCAAAATAAATACAGACAGACGAGAGGAGATTAGATATGGAGTCAATTAAAGAAGTTTTAAAAAAAGTATTATCAGATGATTTTATTAAAGAATGTGCAGAGGATTTTACAAAAGACGGCATCGAACAGCTAACCGGAACAATGCTGGGGGCTGTTACAAAAACTTTTTTTGAAAAATGGAATTATTGCAGAGCACTTACACAGGCAGAGAAAGAAGGCACTGGTGCGAATCAGAAACAGTTAAAAGAATTTATAGAAAATTGGAAATCAGATTCAAGTGTATATAGTGAAGATGAGCTGAATGATATGTTTGAAAGAACATACCAAGAATTGCAGAAAAATTCAGAAAATTTTAAAGAAGTTGACAAAGAAGAATTATGCAAACAATATAAAAAGTTTGTTACAGAGTATATGAAGTCATTAATGTCAGAGGTTACGACAGGGGAGAAAATAGTGATACAGAAAGTGGATGGCATTAGAGAAAATATTAAAGAGGTGTCTGATAATACGCAAGAAGCAAATAGAATATTGCAGGATATGAATAAAAATGCTGATGTACCTATTATAGATTTTGTGAAAAATATAGTGAAAGTGAAACATTACGATTATAAATATACAGGTTTATATAACACATTTGATTATGTAGAAGACACTTATGAAGAAGATGCTGATAGTTGCTATGTATTTTCGTTTGATGTTAATAATATTGGTAAATGCTTAGTAAAAAGTATAAAAATTAGTAATTTGAAAGTGTACTATAAAAAACCGGATGATTCTGAACCATTACGGTATGCCAGACTGTATATGGTAGCAGATGAAAAAACAGAAAAAGAATGTGTAGTTAATATGCTTCCGAATAGTCAGGAAAAAATTCGATTTGCAGTACAGATGGAAGAAGATGAGGATGATTTTATGGAGGATGCAATACATAATGAAATGTGTATTGCATTCAATATGAAATTGTTAGGAGAAGATAATAATTGCAGCGAAAAGTTAATGATTATTAATATTAGTAACGATTTAAAAGAATTTCCTGTAGGGGAATATTCAATTGATTCAATTAATAGTTAGTTGAAAGATAAACTAAACGTATTGTATTAAAAGTGAAAAGTCCTGTAACATTCACCGGCAATAAAAAGCCGCGAATGTTGCAGGACTTTGTAAAATACAAATGCAATTTTTATACAGGATAAATGCTAAAAAACAAAGAAATTATGGGAGATGTTGTAAAAAAAGCTATTAATATGAAATCCCACAAGACAGTGACCGGGATAAAGTGTAAGTACACCTCGACCGTAAAAAAGACATGATTTTGATATTCATAATAATTATGAAATTAATTATTATGAATGCAAAAACATGTAAAAAAAGAAAGTAATATGCAGACAGCATTACAAAAAGTAGTTATGACATTAAAAATAAAGCACATACATATGAAAAAAGCAACACAACATCCCCAAATCACTCATACCCAAACCACAACATCATAAAATAATGAAGTACCATAAAACCAGTCTTTCAAAAAGGAGAAAGCCATGAAAAAGAAAAAACCAATCATCATAACAACAGCAGTCATTATACTTTGCATTATCACATTGATATTGGGAATCAAAGTAGTCCAGAAGAAAAAAGAAGTACAGATAAAACAGGAACTCATACAGTCACAAGAAGAATTAATTAATTACATAAAAAATGATGGCATGAATGTAGAAAACAAAGATATCTATACTGCCAGAATAGAAAAGGTAACTACCCAAGAAGAATTAGACCCAATTAAACAAGAATATGAAAAAGAAACAGAAGTATTAAGAGAAGCAATAGAAGAAGAAAAAGCAGAGTTGATAGAGGGAATAGGAGAGAGGGGATATATAGGAGAGGAAGAAGTAAGTAAATACACAACAGAGTTAAAAGAGATAAGAACGAATGAGGAATATGAAAAGAAAAAGGTAGAGATAGAAGAAGCAGAAAGACAGAAAGAAGTAGAGGTAAAGGAGGAAGTGAAAGAGAACCTTCCAAAATTTTCTAATATAGATAATGAAAAATATTATGACATGATAGATGATGCCACATCAAAAGAAGAAGTAATGGAAGTTATAAAAAAGCAGAAAGAAGAGTATGTAAATGATATAAACCAGAAATTGGAAAGCAGAACAGAAAGTTCAGGTGGAGTAAGGGAAATAGGTTCTGTGACCAGTGGTGGAAGCAGTAGTGGTGGAAGTAGTAGTACATCAGAAAGCAGTAGTTCAAATTCTGATTATGAACATTTACAAGCACATGAAGGTTCTGGAATAGATTGGAGTAAGTATAATACAGGAGATGGTGGATTCAATTTTAGATAACAAATTTTTTTAGGGTTTAACAAAAGAAAAATCCTGTTTCAGAACATGAGAAGTATACAAAAGAAAAAAAATATTTTTAATTGAAAATGGGGAAGGAGTAGAAAATATGGTGAATATTAAAAAAAATAAAACAGGCAGTATCCATTGTATTAACAGGTACACTGTTTATCACAACAATCCTGCCAATATCAAATGTATATGCAACAGACCTTCCAAGTCTTGGAACTGTTGAGGGAGAATCCAATGGAAGCAGTGAAAGACTTGGACCTACATATAATACTGAATTTAATGTAGGTGAACTGGGAGCAGACAGTGTAAGGGCATATATTTATGATATAAAAGCTGATGAATTTATACAGGGAGAGTATGAAGGAAATACATTTGATGCCATAGATTTTTTAGGAAGCCAGTCGGCAGGTTTATACAATCAGATAGCAAGTGATTATTATGACCAGGATGTAAGTAAAGAAACAGCATTTAAAACAGCAGAAAGTATTTTTACTGAAAATAGTTATCCATTTGAAAAAGAATATGTAGATGTAAGAAATAATATTTACATATCAAATACATATGAAATCACAGAGGGTTTAAAGGAAAACAATGGTGAAAAGTTAAAAGCAATAGTTGAAACATACTGGGGCAGTAATGTTTATAATACATTAAGAAGAAATGGAAATCTGATTTTTGTAGTAGAACCCCTGATGATAACAAGTGTGCTTGATGACAATGGGTATCTTGTAGATGACCATGCAGCAACAGTAAAAACAACTGTGACGAAACACAAAAAGACATTTTATGAAATACCAAAAGGACTGGAGAATGGTGATATATGTAAGAAGGCTACAGAGGTCAAAGAAACCAACAGTAATGGAGATAATGTATCTGCAACAACAGAGTATTATACAGTGAGTGATAATGATGAAGATTTATTGCAGTTAATACGTGAAAAATATGGTTCAGCAGATTACATATATGAATCAAGAAGTCAATATACAGAAGACGGAAGACTTAAACCGAGCTATATGGTTATAGACCATTTTGATGTAAAGGATGAGTCCTGAGAGGAAGAAACCACAGAATATTTATCACAGCATTACAGATATAAATTAGGCACAGCAAGATATTTCATGGAATACTATGACATGGAAGTAAAAGAGTATGAATCAGGTGAGTACAGTACCTCACAACTGGAAGTACCAAGTTATTACAATGTACCACACTGGTTAGGCAGGGCAGTATTTACAGAACATATAGGAGAAAATGGAAGATATGACAGTCATTATAATTTAGCATTTCCGACAGAAGTCACAACAGATTCAGAAAAATTAACAGCATACTGGAATGGTGACAGCACAGCACTGGAAATGGATGGAAAGATAACCACATTTGGAATGGCAGTATTAGCACCGGGGAGTGATGCAGGTATCTGGCATACGAATAAATATACGACAGGAGAGCCGTCAGGAGTACCGGCAGATGATGTAACGAATTATCCGAATGATAATGGGCATCCATATGGAAACAATGTAGTTGAGAAGATATATGAAATTAGGGATATTATATAAATAATTGAAAAAATATATTGACAAGTGGTATTATATGAAGTATAGTAAATACATCAATAATATTTATAAGCACCGATGTATATTAATAAATGTTATTGAACGATGAACAAAATGCGAAAGAGAGGGGCGATGCGATTGCCAAAAAGCACAAGTAAATTAAAACAATACTTTCCGATGATTCGCGAGCGGGAGGACATCAAGCAGGAAATCTGTGAGAATCCGAAGCTATTAGAAAAATATCGGGAATGGGATGAAGAACAGCAGGAAGAATTTTTAGATTACTGCACGGGAGTAAAAGGTGTCAAAATTTTATACGATGCGTTCTTTAAAGAAATCATGAATCCCGAAAACACACCGGAGCGGCTCAATGAATTACTATCATTATTGTTAGGACAGAGTGTTACGATAAAAAGAGTGCTTCCGGGCGATTCTACGAGGCTTGCCGATGAACAGTCGCTGTTGATTATGGACATCTTGGTTGAACTTTCCGATACCAGTCTTGCCAATGTCTCTGTCCAGAAAATCGGGTACAGATTTCCGGGACAGAGAAGTGCCTGTTATTCCTCGGATTTACTGCTCAGACAGTATAAAAGGGTCAAAGGCGAAAAGAAAAAAGCCTTCAGTTATAAGGATATAAAATCCGTCTATACGATCGTATTCTTTGAAACAAGTATCAAAGAATTTCACGAATATCCCCAAAACTATATTCACAAATTTAAACAGCAGTCAGACACGGGATTGGAGCTTGAATTACTGCAAAAATATGTGTTTATACCGCTTGACATTTTCCGCGGAATCTACCACAATGATGGTAAGAGCAACGGTAAGAACAGTGCAAACAGGTGCTGGAATAAAACAGAAGCGTGGCTGACATTTTTAAGTACAGATGAACCGGAGATTATCATTGAATTAATCAGTCAATACCCGGAGTTTAAAGAGATGTACGAAGAAATCTATGTCATGTGTCAGAATGTGGAAAAGGTGATGGAAATGTTTTCAAAGGAATTGATTCAACTGGATAGAAACACAGTGCAGTACATGATAGATGAAATGCAGGATACAATTGATATTCAGAAAGAAGAATTGGAAGCAAAGCAGGAAACCATTGACACACAGAAAGAAGAACTGGAAACTGCCAGACGTCAGTTACAGGAAATGGCGGAAAAGCTCAGACAGCTTGAAAAAGCGGAAAAGTAAATAAACATCCAATCAAAAGCGGAGTGCTGTATGGTATACAATTTCCCTGTCAGACAGAGAAAGATACAACAGACACTGCGCTTTTTAATTTACAGAAAAAGATGAAAATGATAAAATATTAGTATATTTTTGGAAGTGAAGGGGTGTAAGCAATGACACTGACACAATTAAAATATGCGATTACCGTATCGGAAGCAGGTTCCATGAATCAGGCGGCAAAGGAACTTTTTATTTCACAGCCGAGCCTGTCGCTTGCCATACGGGACTTAGAAGAGGAAATCGGTGTGGAACTGTTCCGGCGTAGCAGCCGCGGTATTTTACTGACACCGGACGGCGAAGAATTTATTGGATATGCCAAACAGGTCGTAGAGCAGTATCAGTTAATTGAATCCAAGTATGTACAGAAAGAAAAAGTAAAGAAAAAATTCAGTGTTTCCATGCAGCATTATACCTTTGCGGTCAATGCTTTTGTGGAGATGGTGAAACAGTTTGGCATGGATGAGTATGAATTTGCAGTGCATGAAACAAAGACGTATGAAGTTATTGAAGATGTCAGAACGTTCCGCAGTGAAATCGGTATATTGTATCTGAATGAATTTAACCGGAAAGTGCTGACCAAGCTTTTTGCCGAGTATAATCTGGAATTCCATGAAATTCTGCGGTGTGGTGTATATGTATATATGTGGAAAGGACATCCGCTTGCAAATAAAAAAGAAATTGATATGGAAGAACTGGCGGAGTATCCGTGCCTGTCCTTTGAGCAGGGAAGTTACAATTCCTTTTATTTTGCAGAGGAAGTTTTAAGCACCTATCAGTATAAGCGGCTGATTAAGGCAAATGACCGCGCAACCATGTTAAATCTGATGGTGGGACTCAATGGATTTACATTGTGTTCCGGTATTATCTGTGAGGAATTAAACGGTTCGGAATACTGTGCAGTCAAACTCAAATCCAATGAAGAAATGTCAATTGGATATTTGTATAGAAAAGGTGTTGCCATCAGTCTTCTGGGACAGAAATACCTTGATGAAATCGCAAAATATCAGGATAAAGCAATGGGCAGTTATGTCATATAAAATCCCAAAGACAGTGTTTAAAATACTGGTAAAGATACATAAACAATGATATGATATAAAAGTCAGAATATAAAAAGTCATTTTTGCTGACAGGTGATGAAAAAATATAAATGCACCGGTGAGTAAAAAATAATTTATAAAAACGAAAGAAGGGGTATAAGCGTATGGAGCAGTTTGTTGGAATGAGCAAAACAGGCAGCATAAAAGAAGCTGCCGAAGGATTAAAAAATCCTCAGTTTTTAATACTGTTTGACAGCAGTAAAGAACGTTTTAAAGAAAGCGTATCACAGCTGGAAGAAATGTTTCCGGGTGTGCCAAGTATTGGGTGTGTGGGACAGTTTTACGGAAAGACACAGGTGCTTGAAAATGGTGTTATGGTTGTTGGATTTTCCGGTGGAATCCGTGCGGCAGCGGATGTTTTTACTGATGTATCCACAATGCCGGTAAAATGTATCAGAAAATTCCAGCAGAATGTTACAAATATCAGTGCATCAGCGGATAATACCGTGTTAATTGATTTTTGCAGCGGCAATGATGAATGTGTGCTGGCAACGATGGAATCCGTTCTGAAAAGCAAAAAGATTCAGCTGACCGGCGGAACGGCATGGGAAGGACTGGTATGCTGTAACGGACAGGTTTATGAAGATGCCTGCGCTTATGCACTGGTTAAAAATGAATCCGGCAGGGTTAAGGTTTATAAAGAAAATATTTATCTGCGTAAAGATGCAGTAAAGCATATTGTTACGAAGTCTGAACCGCGTACTTATACGATTCAGGAAATTGACGGCAGACGGGCGGAAGACGTTTATACAAAAGAACTGGGTATTTCGCCGGAAAATATTACGGAACAGACCATGGTAAATCCGCTTGGACGTGTTATCGGTGATGAAACCTATATTATTTCGATTAAAGAGCGTACCGGAAACGGCAGCTTTTCCTGCTACAGAAAAGTAAACCCAAAGGATAACATCTGTTTTTTACAGGCGGGAGATCACAAGCAGATTTTACAGGAAACCATTGAAAGTATCCATAAAGATTTTTCAAAGATTTCGGGCGTATTTTCGGTAAACTGCCTGTTCCGGTATCTGTATTTCCAGCAGAAAGGTTTTGTGAACGAATATCTTGAAGAAATGGGAAAGCTTGGCAGTCATGCAGGACTTGTCGGACTGGGGGAGCATTATAACGGACAGCATACGAATCAGACAATGTCAGCAGTGGTATTTGAGTAAACACTAATAGCTTTAATGGCAGATGAGCGGTATCATGACAGGAACGTTAGAAAAGAGGTACATATGGGATTATTTCATAAAAATAAACAAAAAGAAGCTGTACAGGAAGTAAAACAGCCGCAGATTTCGTTGGAAGATAAGGCGTATCCGATTATTTATACGGCAAATTATATATCAGAGCGCTTTGAAAATCTTTCCGATGAAGAAGTGGTTGTCAGCAATCAGATTGTCGGGATTAAAGAGGCGTTTGATAATGTTTTAACAGAGATGGACCGGTTATCTGTACAGATTCAGAATTTCGGAAATACATTTTCGGGAATACAGAATGCATCGGAGAATTTCAGCAGTGTGCGTGACGGCATTATTGCATCTGTAGATACGGCACAGGAAAAGGTGCGCGAATTAAAAGCGGACTCTGCGCGTGTAACAGACAGCTTTCATGTAATGGATACGACATTCCAGAATCTGGAGCAGGCAGTCGGAGAAATTAAAGAGTGTACACAGGGAATCGTTGATGTGGCAAACCAGACCAATATGCTTGCGTTAAATGCTTCAATTGAAGCGGCAAGAGCCGGTGAGCAGGGCAGAGGGTTTGCGGTTGTTGCGGAACAGGTTCGTGAACTTGCAGACGAAATTAAAAATCTGATTCAGGTTATCAGTGAAAGAATCAAGAATGTAGAGGACGGCACAGGAGAATTAAGCCGTTCCCTGCGAGAGTCAGAACAGATTTTAGACGAGAATACGGAAAATGTAAATTCGGCGCATGACATTTTTGAGGAAATTAAAGGGAAGGCAGATGCAATCGGACAGGTGCAGAACAACATTGCAGATGCAATTCAGGATTCAACGAAAGAAGTGGAAAAAATTTCTGATTTTGTAGTGTTATCCAGAACATATTATGATAAAGTGCTTTCTTGTATTGAAGATATTGAAAAAAGTGATAACATAAAGACAGCGGTGTTTGATGACATCAGAAATATGCTTTTACAGGTTGAACCATTGGCAAAGGATATATCAAAACAATAATATGTAGAAAAGAGGAAGAATTATGCTGACAAATGACGCAACAATTTTAAAAATAAAACACGAAGTTCTGTATCAGGTGGCAAAGCTTGCCTATGCAGGTGAATTTGATGAGAAAAAAGACGAACTTGCTTATAAATTAATTCCGGGGCCGAAGCCGCAGTTTCGCTGCTGCGTCTATAAGGAAAGAGAAATCGTCCGCCAGAGAGTAAGACTGGCGGAGGGTTTATGTCCGACAGAGAGTGACCACAGTGGTTCTAAAAATGTAATTCAGGTAATAGAGTCTGCGTGTGCAGACTGTCCGTTATCCCACTATATTGTAACGGATAACTGCCGTAAATGTATGGCAAAGGCCTGTCAGCAGTCCTGCAAGTTCGGGGCAATTTCAATGGGCAGGGACAGAGCCTATATTGACCCGGACAAATGTAAGGAGTGCGGCATGTGTGCAAAAAACTGTCCGTACAATGCGATTGCGGATTTAATCCGTCCATGTAAAAAAGTCTGTCCCGTCAACGCAATTACCATGGATGAAAATGGCATCTGCGTGATTGATGAAGAAAAATGTATCCGCTGCGGACAGTGTATTCACAGATGTCCGTTTGGTGCGATCGGTTCAAAGACCGACATTGTGGCAATTATAAAAGATATGCTGGCAGGTAAAAAAGTCATTGCGATGTTTGCACCGGCAATTGAGGGACAGTTTGGCAGGGAAATCACAATGTCAAGTATTCGTACTGCCTGCAAAAAGATTGGATTTGCTGATATGGTGGAAGTCGGACTCGGCGGTGATATGACAGCGGCGGCTGAAGCGGCAGAGTGGCTCGAAGCACACGAGCAGGGCAAAAAGATGACAACCTCCTGCTGTCCGGCATTTGTCAACATGATCCGCAAGCACTATCCGGAACTGGCAGACAACATTTCAACAACGGTTTCGCCGATGTGTGCGGTATCCCGTATGTTAAAGGCAAAGGATCCGGGTACGGTAACGGTATTTGTAGGACCTTGTATTGCCAAAAAGAGCGAAGTCAAGGATAATGACATTGAGGGCAATGCAGATTATGTATTAACAATCGGTGAATTCCGTGCAATGATGCGTGCAAAAGACGTGCAGTTTGAGCCGGAAGAAAATGATTCACAGCAGGCAAGTGTATACGGTAAGCGTTTCGGAAACGGCGGCGGCGTAACAGCGGCAGTGTTAAAGAGCATGGAAGAAACAGGCACAGATACATCGGGACTGACAGTTGAAAAATGTGCCGGTGCGGCAGAAGTAAAGAAAGCATTAACATTGATGAAGGTCGGACGCCTTCAGGCAGATTTTGTAGAAGGCATGATGTGCGAAGGCGGATGTGTAGGCGGACCGAGCCAGCACAGAAGCGAGATGCAGTTTAAGAAAGACCGCGACACACTGATTGCAGAAGCAGATGACAGAGGTGTTCATGAAAATCTGGAATCTGTAGATATGGAAGCATTTGCGATGCACCGCTAGACTTGCATTTTTGCAGAAAACGCCTCAACGTTGTCACTTAACTTCGGCTTTTTTCTGCAAAAAATGCGGGAGAGGGTGGCAACGGGAGTGCGCGGCGCATTGTTTATTAATAAAACAGGTGGATGACCTGATTAAAAGAGGATTTGGACAGGTATGAGATTTGATAAGATTGAAAAGGTGCATGAAGGTGCATTTATTGACCGGTATAATGTAAGTTATACAACCCAGGATCAACGGAAAAAGGTCTATGAGATTATCAGCAGAAATAAGGATTTAAAGACACTGGAGGATTTGCATAATCCGCATACAGACGGCGTTGTAATTATTATGACAGATGCCGGTGGTGAAAAAATTCTCTTAAATAAGGAGTTCCGCATGGCTGTCGGGGAGTGTGTATACAACTTCCCGGCAGGGCTGATTGACAGTGGTGAAACACCGAAGGAAGCGGCGGCAAGGGAATTAAGGGAAGAAACAGGACTTGAGATTGTTGAGATTGCCGACCAGCTTTATGACAGCTACAGCGCCATCGGATTTTCCAATGAAACCAATGCTGTTGTGATCGGTACAGCAGCAGGCACATTTGCGCCGAGTACGTCTACGATGGAAGAAATTCAGGCAGGCTGGTATACCAAAGAAGAAGTAAAGAATTTATTGAAAAATAAGCATTTTGCGGCAAGAACGCAGGCATACTGTTACTTGTGGGCAATGAATTAAGAAAGAGTGGGAAAAACGTGAGAAAAAAGACAATTTTGACAATGGTATTGCTGCTGGCAACAGTTATGCTGATGCCGCTTTCAGGCTGCAAAAATAAGAAAGTAATACCGGTATTTACGTATGAAAAAAACGAAGATGATACCATTACGATAACGGGGCTGACCGATAAAGGCAGAGCGGATTCTAAGCTTACGATACCGGCACAGCTTGACGGCAGTACGGTAACAGCAGTTGCGGGAGAAGCATTTCGTGATGACTACAATGTAACCGAAGTGGTATTTGAAGAAGGCGTAAAAAGTATCGGTGACAATGTATTTTTAAACTGTACCATGTTACAGACCATTGCATTTCCACAGTCACTGGAAAATGTGGGGACACATGTTGTAACCAATACACGCTGGGAGAAGAGTCGTCTGGAAAGCAGCAATGAAATTATTGTCAATAATATTTTACTTGCGGTGAAAGAAAACCTTACAGAGTATACAGTACCGGAAAATGTTGTGAGCATTGGCTCGGGTGTCTTTTATGATAACACGGTATTGGAAAAAATCACGCTGAACAGCCGGGTAGAAGCAATCGGTAATTATGCATTTTCAGGATGTAGCAGCCTGACAAAGCTGGAGCTGCCGTCTTCTGTTAAAAAAATCGGTTATGCGGCATTTAACGGCTGTACAAAGCTGGAATTGTCTGTTAATTCCGGTGTGGAAGAAATCGGACAGGATGCATTTTTAGATGTGGAGCAGCTTGCATATGACGGAAAACTGACGGGTAGTCCGTGGGGCGCAAAAAGCATCAAAGAATAAAGCAAAGAATAAATGAGAACGGAGGCGGCATATGAAGGTTACAGACAGACATTTTTTATCGGCAGACCATAAGAATCACATCCACGTGAAAATCTGGGAGCCGGAAGGAAACGTGCAGGGTGTCATTCAGATTGCACACGGCATGATTGATTATATTGAACGTTATACGGCGATGGCAGAATATTTTGCAAAAAAAGGTTATGTCGTTGCAGGAAATGACCATCTGGGACATGGTGATTCTGTTTTGACAAAGGAAGATTATGGATATTTTACGGAAAAAAATGCAAGCCGTTGTGTCGTTGAAGATATGCATAAGCTGACGGCGATTATGAAAAAGAAATATCCCGATGTTCCGTATTTTCTGCTTGGACACAGCATGGGATCATTTTTGTCACGAAGATATATTACGGAATATGGCTATGAATTAAACGGTGTATTGCTGCTTGGTACAGGCAATCAGCCCGATATTGTTGTAAAATCGGGAATTTTGCTGGCAAAACTGGTAAGACTGATTAAGGGTGAGCGTTACCGCAGTCCGTTTTTAAATCATCTGATGTTTGGCAGTTACAATGCAAGAGTTGTCAATCCGGTAACGGATAAAGACTGGGTGTGTGGCAATGCTGAGGTGATTAAAGAATACGTGGCAGATGAAAAATGCAGCTATCTGTTTACAGTAAACGGATATCTTGGACTGTTGGATACGATTGCCTATGTAAAGAAAGTATCCAATATCCGTAAAGTACCAAGAGATCTTCCGGTGATACTGGCAGCAGGGACAAAAGACCCGGTGGGCGGTTATGGCAGAGATGTCAAAAAGCTGTTTGTGACTTACAGCAGGCATTTTTACGATGTGGAATTGCGGCTGTATGAGGATTGCAGACATGAGCTGCACAATGAACTGATACAGGAAGATGTATTTGAGGATTTATACCAGTGGATTTGTAAGCATAGATAAGGAAGGAAAAGGATGAAGGTATATACATTTTTAACAGATGGGTTTGAAACAGTGGAAGCACTGGCGGTTATTGATATTTTAAGGAGAGCGGGTATTGAAGTGGAAACGGTATCCATTACCGGAAATGAACAAGTATGTTCGGCTCAGAATATTACAGTAAAGGCGGATACATTATTTAAGGCTCAGCCGGTTTGTAAAGAAGACGTTTTATTCTTGCCGGGAGGTCCCGGACATAAGCAGTATAATGAATGTAAGCCGCTTTTGAAACTGCTTGAAAAGCACCACGCAGAAGGCGGACGGATTGCTGCAATCTGTGCAGCACCGAGTATTTTAGGACACCTTGGCATATTAAACGGAAAGAAGGCAACGGCATTTCCGGGCTTTGAAAAGGATTTAACAGGGGCAGAAGTGCTTACCGCACCAGTCAAAGTGGTGACAGACGGCAATATTACAACGGCAAGAGGCATGGGGGCTTCTATTGAACTCGGACTTGAACTTGTCAGACTACTGATAAGTGAAGAAAAAGCACAGGAAATCGGACGATCTGTGCAGTATCTGGAAAAGCAGGCATAAGAATCATGGAAAATGAATACTTAGACAGTTACGAAAGAGCCAAAAGAGCGGATAGAGAGAGAAGAAGTCATGCCAGGCAGATGAAGCGCAGAAGGCAGAAGCGTTTAAAAATGATAAAGGGAGCGATAACGGCTGCTGTTGCCGTCGTAATTGCAGTATGCTGTATTTTGTATACAACCTGCGGCGAAGGCGGTGGCCAGGCAGATGGCATTGATTCACAGCAGATGGCGCAGGATGCCATGCAGGCACTGGCACAGATTTCAGAACCGGAACAGAAATTCAAATATCCGTCCGTCAGTGAAAATTATAAAGAAATCGTTTCGGAAGAAGTCAAAAGTCCGTATGTTGCATTACTCGACGTAGAAAACAGTCAGGTAATTGCAGGAAGGGGATACAACGAAAAGATTTATCCGGCTTCCATGACAAAGGTCATGACACTGATTGTTGCGGTAGAGCAGCTTCAGGATTTAAACCAGACCTATGCGCTGTCGTATGAGCTGCTGGACCCGCTGGTGCGTGAGCAGGCATCCCGGGCGGGATTTGATCCGGGTGAAATGGTTACGGCAAAGGATTATCTGTATGGACTTGTACTGCCGTCAGGTGCAGATGCGGCGGTAGCCCTTTCAATTATGACAGCCGGTTCAGAAGAAGCATTTGCGGATTTAATGAATCAGAAATGCAGTGAAATCGGCTTGAAAAATACACATTTTATGAATGCATCGGGGCTGTATGACGAACAGCAGTATACAACACCGGTTGAAATGGCAATGATTATGCAGTATGCAATGCAGAATCCGACATGCGCAGAGGTGCTTTCAACGTACCAGTATACCACGACACCGACGGCTCAGCACCCGGAGGGAATTAAGCTTTCCAGTACGATGTTTAGCAGAATGTATGGTAATGAAGTCGAGAATGTGACCATCATGGCAGGAAAGACAGGATATACGCAGGAGGCGGGAAACTGCCTTGTAAGCTATGCACAAAAGAACGGGCATCACTATGTTGCATTGACAGCCGGGGCATCTTACAAATGGCACGTCATTTTTGATGATTTTGAAATTTATAAAACCTATCTGCCGTAGTTTTTACAAAAATTGTCATAATAATTGATTTACGGCTGCACATACTAATACCAAGATAAGCAACGAAAAAAGTTCTTATCTAAAACAAATATCATGGAGGTGCAGTATTATGACAAACTCTAATTCTAATTCAAAAACAAAGAAGGAAGCACAGGACGCACTTGACAGATTCAAGATGGAAGTTGCCTCAGAAATCGGTGTAAACTTAAAAGAAGGTTACAACGGTGATTTAACATCAGCAGAAGCAGGTTCTGTTGGCGGTAACATGGTTAAGAAGATGATTAAAAGACAGGAAGAGCAGATGTCACAGGGCAAGTAATCTGTCGGTAAAAAGAAGATTGTGCCGGTGACACAAAAAAGAAAAGCCACAGTTTCCACGGAAGGGAGTATCCCAAAGTTTGTGTAAACCTCCAAACTGATGTAAGATAAAATTACTCAGTTTGGAGGTTATTTTTATGGCAAGAAGAAAAGACAGCCCACAAAAAGCAGCAATGAGAGAAATGATGCTTGACTATCTGAAAAATAATGATATCAGCATCAAAGATGGTACCGATGTAAATAGCATCATGCGTGACATGATGTCTGTCCTTTTGGAAGGTGCTTTGGATGAAGAACTGGATGAGGAATTAGGATATTCCAAGTATGATTATCGTAACAAAGAAACAGACAACAGCAGAAACGGTCATTCCAGCAAAACCATGCACACCAGTTATGGAGATATGGATGTGGCGATTCCAAGGGATCGTAACGGTGATTATGAACCACAGCTGATTAAAAAATATCAAAATACCGTAACTCAGGACATGGAAGAAAAAATACTTTCCATGTATGCCAAGGGAATGACAACCGGAGACATTGAATCCCACATGCGTGAATTATACGATATTGATATTTCTGACAGTACAATCAGCAGGATCACAGATAAAATCCTGCCGATTGTAAAAGAATGGCAGGAACGCCCTCTGGAAGAAGTGTATGCTGTAGTATTTATGGATGCAATCCATTATCATGTCCGCAGTGAAGGACGTATTGTAAAACGTGCGGTTTACATTGCTCTTGGTATCGACATGAATGGAAAAAAAGATGTCCTTGGAATGTATGTTGGGGAAAACGAAAGTGCAAAGTTCTGGCTTTCTATCATGAATGGATTAAAAAACAGAGGTGTTGAGGATATCCTGATTGCATGCGTTGATGGTTTAAATGGATTTCCACAGGCAATCGAGGCGGTTTATCCAAAAACAGAGATTCAGCAGTGTATCATTCACCAGATCCGCAATTCAACGAAGTTTGTCTCCTACAAAGATATCAAAAAACTGATGGCTGATCTGAAGCTTGTATATGCGGCTCCAACGGAAGAAACAGCTTTAAATGAGTTAGAATTGTTCAAAGATAAATGGGATTCCAAGTACCCGAAAATCTATAAATCCTGGCATGATAACTGGGCAACACTGTCCACTTATTTCAAGTATCCAGAAGCTGTAAGACGTTTGATTTATACCACAAATGCCATTGAAGGATTCAACCGTCAGCTTCGGAAAGTGACCAAAAGCAAGACAGTTTTTCCGTCAGATGATAGCCTTTTAAAAATGCTGTATCTGGCAACTATGGATATCACGAAAAAATGGACCGGACACAGGCAGGACTGGGGGCAGATCCATTCCCAGCTGGAAATCTATTTTGAAGAACGTCTAATCGGACACAACCTGTAAAAACAGCTTGTTTTAGGCAGGTTTTATTGACATGCCAAAAAACTCCTGTATAATGCAGATATGGGCAGAATCCGGAAAATCGGCTCTGCCCATTTGTAACTATTCACAAATCTTATATCAGTTTTTAACGTTTACACAAAACTTGAAACGGTCTCCCACGGAAATTCAAACCTTGAATCACCGTGAAATGCTGTGGCATTTCTTTATGTTGTATAAGAGTTTAAAAGCCTTCTTCGCGCCGGGTTTTGCGCAGTGCAACGCGGCGTTCGGCAGCCTCCCATTTTGCCTGCTCCTCAATGGAAGAAACTGACAGTCGCGGAACGCGGACAGGATGGTCGTTTTCATCAAGGGCAACCATAATAAAGAAGGCGCGGTTGACAGGATAACGTTTGCCGTTTTTCTTTTCCACGTAGGTGTCAATGCGTACTTCCATGGAAGAATTGCCAACATGGGTCAGATAGCCGATTAAAACGATGACATCACCTAGATAACATGCTTCCTTAAATTGTAAGTTGTCAATGCTTGCCGTGGTAACGTTACATTCGCAGTGGCGTTTGGCAACAATGCCTGCAACTTCGTCAATCCACATTAAAAGCTGTCCGCCAAAAAGTCTTCCGGCACCGTTCATATCACGGTTACACAGTAAATGTGAAACCTCTGTGCGGGAAACTTCAACTGATTTTTCTTTTATCTCATTCATATAAATCCCCATTCCCATTTTTTTTATCTGTCATCCGGACAGATTTGATAGTATTCTTACTATAACATAAACACAGGCGGTTCGTGAAATAAAAAATAAATAAATTGAAGAAAAATTTTACTGGTAAAGTAAAAAAAGTTATGTTATAATGCCTAATATGTACGTTGTACGCTAGAAAAATTTACATATATCTTTAAGGAGGAAATAGTAACAATGAGTTTTAAAGTAGAACAGATGGAAGAAAAGAACATGGTCAAACTCGTAATCGAGTCAACAGCAGAGGAGTTTGAAGCAGGTTTAAATAAGGCTTATAATAAAGATAAGAACAAGATTTCTATCCCAGGTTTCAGAAAAGGTAAGGCACCTCGTAAGATGATTGAGCAGATGTATGGTGCAGAAGTATTCTACGAAGATGCAGCAAACGCTATCATTCCTGAAGCATATGCCACAGCAGCTGAAGAAAGCAAGTTAGAAATCGTTTCACAGCCTAAGATTTCTGTTGTACAGTTAGAAAAAGGCAAGCCATTCATCTTCGCAGCAGAAGTAGCTGTAAAGCCGGAAGTAGAACTTGGCACATACAAGGGTGTTGAAGTAGAAAAGGCTGATACAGAAGTAACAGATGCAGACGTAGAAGAAGAATTAAAGAAGGTTCAGGAACAGAACTCAAGAACAGTAACAGTAGAAGACAGAGCTGTTAAAGACGGCGATATGACTGTTATTGACTTTGAAGGTTTTGTTGACGGTGTTGCATTTGAAGGCGGAAAGGGTGAAAACTATCCTTTAACAATCGGTTCTCATTCATTCATCGACAACTTTGAAGAACAGTTAATCGGCATGAACATTGGCGAAGAAAAAGAAATCAACGTAACATTCCCGGAAGAATATCATGCAGAAGAATTAAAGGGCAAGCCGGCTACATTCAAGGTATCCGTAAAGGAAATCAAGGAAAAGCAGCTTCCTGAATTAGATGATGATTTTGCACAGGATGTATCAGATTTCGATACACTTGCTGAATACAAGGAAGACTTAAAGAAGACAATTTCCGTTCACAAGGAAAATGAAGCAAAGGCTAAGAAGGAAGACGAAGCAATCGCTAAGATTGTAGAAACATCTAAGATGGACATTCCGGAAGCTATGATTAATACACAGGTAAACAGAATGGTAGAAGACTTTGCACAGAGATTACAGCAGCAGGGCTTATCTATCGACCAGTACTTCCAGTACACAGGTATGACAGCAGATAAGATTGTAGAAGAAATGAAGCCGGAAGCTGTTAAGAGAATCCAGACAAGACTGGTACTTGAAGCAGTTGCAAAGGCAGAAGATATTCAGGTATCCGATGAAGAATTCGATGCAGAGCTTCAGAAGATGGCTGATATGTATAAGATGGAACTTTCACAGATTAAAGAATTTATGGGAGAATTTGAAGGAAAGCAGATCAGAAGTGATATTGCTATCCAGAAGGCAGTAGATCTTATCGTAAATTCAACTGTAGAAAAGTAATTTTCGCGTAAGAAAGGACAGAAATTATGAGTTTAGTGCCTTATGTCGTTGAACAGACCAGCCGTGGAGAACGGTCATATGATATTTATTCAAGACTTTTAAAAGACAGAATTATCTTCTTAGGAGAAGAAGTGACAGATGTATCTGCAAATATTGTTATTGCACAGATGTTATTTTTAGAGGCAGAAGATCCAAGCAAGGATATTCACCTTTACATTAACAGTCCGGGTGGTTCTGTATCTGCCGGATTTGCAATTTATGATACAATGCAGTATATTAAGTGTGATGTATCTACGATGTGCATGGGACTTGCAGCAAGCATGGGTGCATTTTTGCTTGCGGGCGGTGCAAAGGGCAAAAGACTTGCTCTCCCGAATTCTGAAATTATGATTCATCAGCCTTCAGGCGGTGCCAAAGGACAGGAAACAGAAATCAGAATCGTTGCAGAAAATATTTTAAAGACTAGAAATCGGTTGAATGAAATTCTGGCAGCCAATACTGGCAAGTCAGTAGAAGAAATATCTCGTGATACAGAGCGTGATAACTATATGACAGCACAGGAAGCTGTAGCTTATGGTCTTATTGACAGCGTAGTTGAAAAGAGATAGTTTTAAATGACGGGACTGTTGCTTTTCGCAACAGTCCTTTTATAAATTACATTATTATTGTTGGAGGATTTCATGGCAGGCAGAGGTATAGATGAAAAGTTGAGATGTTCATTTTGCAATAAGACACAGGATCAGGTAAAAAAGCTGATATCCGGTCCGAACGGAATTTACATTTGTGACCAGTGTGTAAGTATTTGCAGTGATATTCTTGATGAAGAATTTGAAGAAGAAGAAGATGACGGCAATCCGGCAGAAGATATGGAAATTAATCTGTTAAAGCCAAAAGAAATAAAAGAATTTTTAGATGACTATGTTATCGGACAGGACGAGGCAAAGAAAGTACTGGCTGTAGCGGTTTATAATCATTACAAGAGAATTTTATCAGGGAAAGACGTTGATGTAGAATTACAGAAAAGTAATATTTTAATGCTGGGTCCGACAGGTTCCGGTAAGACATTTCTTGCTCAGAATCTGGCAAGACTTTTAAATGTGCCGTTTGCAATTGCAGATGCAACCACACTGACAGAGGCGGGGTATGTCGGTGAAGATGTAGAAAATATTTTATTAAAGCTGATTCAGGCAGCAGATTATGATATCGAAAAAGCACAATATGGTATTATTTATATTGATGAAATAGATAAGATTACAAAGAAATCAGAAAATGTATCCATTACAAGAGATGTATCGGGCGAAGGTGTACAGCAGGCACTTCTTAAAATTTTAGAGGGTACGGTGGCTTCCGTTCCGCCACAGGGAGGAAGAAAACACCCACAGCAGGAACTGATTCCAATTGATACAACCAATATTTTATTTATCTGCGGTGGTGCATTTGACGGTCTTGAAAAGATTATTGAATCCCGTATGGATAAGAGTTCTATCGGATTTAATGCAGATGTCCATGAAAAGATTGAAGCAGAAGTCGGTGAGATGTTCCATAAGGTACTTCCGCAGGATCTGATTAAATTCGGACTGATTCCTGAATTTGTAGGCCGTGTGCCGGTGGTTGTTGCATTGGATTCCTTAGATGAAGCTGCACTGGTAAGAATTTTAAAGGAACCGAAAAATGCGATTTTAAAGCAGTATCAGGCATTGTTCTCTTTAGATGAGGTAGAACTGGAATTTACAGACGAAGCGGTTGAAGAAGTCGCTAAAAAGAGTTTTGAAAGAAAGACGGGTGCCCGTGGCCTTCGTTCTATCTTAGAGGCAGTTATGAATGAAGTGATGTACGAAATTCCGTCAGATGATACGATTGCAAAATGTGTAATTACAAAGGATGCCGTAGATGGAACAGCAAAGCCTTTGATTGAGTACCGCTCAGAAAATGTTGCAATGTAAAAAACTAAAAGGTTAGGTTTATATGGAAATGAAAAATATAAATTTGCCATTGATTGCATTAAGAGGTATGACCGTGTTGCCGGACATGGTCATACATTTTGATATAAGCAGAAAAAAATCAATTCATGCAGTAGAAAAGGCAATGGAAAAAGACCAGAAAATCTTTCTGGCAACACAGGTTGACCCGGAAGTTTCTGACCCGGAATACGAAGATTTATATCATGTAGGTACACTGGTAAAGATTAAACAGCTCATAAAGCTGCCAAACAGCGTAGTGCGTGTTCTGGTAGAAGGTGTGAAGAAGGGTACGCTTGAAAGTGTTACGCAGGCGGATGGAATGCTTGTGGCAGAGGTTGCAGTAAATGAGCAGCCGCCGCAGGAATTAGACCCGACACTCAATAAAGCCATGCTTACGGGGTTAAGAGAACTGATTCGTCAGTACGCACTTGCCAATCCAAGGATGAGCCGTGACATTTTAAAGCAATGGCTGGGTATGAACAGTGCCAGAAAGCTGCTGGAACGGTTTACAATCGATTATCCGATGGAGTACAGGGAACGCCAGCATATGCTGGAACTGGATTCTTTGGAAGAAATGTATGAATATGCGGGCAAACTCTTGATCGAAGATACGAATGTCAGCAGAATTAAAGAAGAGCTTTCTGAAAAAGTCAAAGAAAAAGTAGATAAACACCAGAAAGAGTATATTTTAAGAGAGCAGTTAAAAGTCTTAAATGAAGAATTAGACGGCGAAGATGACGGTTCTGAAATTGAAGAATTTTGTGATGCAGTAAAAGAACTGGAAGCAGCTGCGGAAATTAAAGAAAAAATCCGCAAGGAAATCAAGCGTTATAAAATATTAAGCCAGGGTTCAGCAGAAGCGAACGTGGAGCGCGGTTATATCGAAACGCTGCTTGAAATGCCGTGGGATAAGATGTCAGAGGATAACCGTGATTTAGATGCTGCAGCACAGGTGTTGGATGAAGATCACTATGGCATGAAAAAAATCAAAGAGCGTATTTTAGAATCGCTCGCAGTCCGTAATATTACAAGCAAGGGTGATGCACCGATTCTTTGTCTTGTAGGACCTCCGGGAACGGGAAAAACTTCAATTGCGCGTTCTGTGGCAAAAGCACTGAATAAAAAATATGTGCGTATCTGTCTGGGTGGTGTACGTGATGAAGCAGAAATCCGCGGACACAGAAAGACTTATGTCGGTGCAATGCCGGGCAGAATTATTACGGCATTTAAAGCGGCAGGCGTGAAAAATCCGCTTATGCTGTTAGATGAAATTGATAAAATCAGCAGTGATTATAAGGGCGATACGGCTTCAGCGCTGTTGGAGGTATTAGACAGCGAGCAGAACAGCCATTTTGTCGATCACTATATTGAACTGCCGACAGACCTTTCACAGGTGCTTTTTATTGCAACGGCAAATGATTTATCAACTGTCAGTAGACCGCTGTTAGACCGAATGGAGATTATCGAGGTCAGCTCATATACCAAAAATGAAAAGCTGCACATTGCAAAAGAACATTTAGTGCCAAAGCAGCTTGAGAAAAACGGACTGATGGCAAAACAGCTGAAATTTTCCGATAAGGCGCTTGAAAGCATGATTGACGGATATACAAGGGAAGCCGGTGTGCGAAGCTTAGAGCGTGAAATCGCAAAGGTATGCCGCAAGGCAGTGCGCCAGCTCTATCACGGCAACGGAGAATTGAATGAAGAAGTAAAGAGTATCCGCATTACAGATAAGAATTTAAAGGATTTCTTAGGAAAAGTAAAATTTAAGCCGGAGAATATCCATAAAAAGAATGAAGTCGGTATTGTGCGTGGACTGGCATGGACAAGTGTCGGCGGGGATACGTTAGAAATTGAAGTCAATACAATGCCGGGTAAGGGTGAACTGATTCTCACCGGACAAATGGGTGATGTCATGCAGGAATCCGCACGGATTGCACTGACTTATGTGCGCTCTATTACATCAGGCAGGAAGTATAAGGTCGAACAGGAATATTTTGATACACACAGTATTCATTTACATATTCCGGAAGGCGCAGTGCCAAAGGATGGTCCGTCAGCTGGTGTAACAATGACAACGGCGATGCTTTCTGCAGTGACAGGAATTCCGGTTCATGCCGATGTTGCAATGACCGGGGAAGTGACACTCCGCGGCAGAGTGCTTCCGATTGGCGGATTAAGGGAAAAACTGCTCGCGGCAAAGACGGCAGGCATGAAAAAAGTCCTTGTTCCGTCCGAAAACAGAAGTGACGTGGAAGAATTTGATGAAGAAATTACAGGCGGCATGGAGATTGTTTTTGTTTCGGAAATGAAACAGGTACTTGAGCATGCACTGGTTCCCGGGAATCAGGATAAATAGTGAAAATGTATGGCATGAGATGTCAGCAGAATGGAGAGTTGTATGATTATCAAAAAAGTAAATCTGGATATTGTCATTGGTGTTACAAGCGCAATTCCACAAACTGAACTGCCGGAGGTGGCATTTGCAGGAAAATCCAACGTGGGAAAATCTTCACTCATCAATGCGTTGATGAACCGTAAGTCTTATGCCAGAACATCTTCACAGCCGGGTAAGACACAGACAATCAATTATTATAATATCAATGATGCAATGTTTCTGGTGGATTTACCGGGCTACGGCTATGCCAATGCCAATCAGCAGGTAAAAGCAAAATGGGGTAAAATGGTAGAAAAGTATCTGAAAGTGTCCAAACAGCTTCATCAGGTCTTTCTGCTGATTGATATCCGTCATGACCCGTCAGCCAACGATAAAATGATGTATGACTGGATTGTTGCAAATGGATACCACCCGGTTATTATTGCAACAAAGCTGGATAAATTAAAGCGCAGCCAGATTCCAAAGCATGTTAAAGCTGTCCGCACAGGACTTGGACTTGAAAAAGATGATATATTAATTCCTGTTTCATCACAGACGAAGCAGGGAATCCCGGAGCTGTGGGAAACGATTGAGCAGTATCTATAGATTGGGTTTTCTATATGCCCCTGCTTCAACGTTAGCACTTGACTTCAGTATGGGCATATAAAAACCCCGAGAGGGAAGCGGAAGCCCGGCAGAATAAGTATTTTTTCATTCACTTATTCTGCCGGGCTTTTATTATAAATATAGTTTTTATTTACATCAGCTTCCGCATAATGAAATCGTAGATTTCCTGACTGCCTTCGCGCCATTTGGAACACATGGCGTCGGCCTGTTCTTCTAACGGGACGGCAATGTTTAACTCAATGAGGTTGGTTTTGCCTTCTTTTACGATGCAGTGTACGATGTAGTCGCCGTTTGTGGAACGGTAGTAGTCGGACAGGGTTCCGGTTTCACAGCGCAGTTCGTATTTATTTTCAATCAGATAGACATCGATTTCTTCACGGATTGCATTGGATATTTTGTTGCTGAAAAAGGAAATGGTGTCTTTTCCGGAAGACGTCAGCCGGTACTGGGTGCTGCTTCGGTATGTCAGGACATTAACAAAGCCATCATCTGCAAGGGAGCTTAAAACTTCCTGCAGTGTAAAATAGGTTGTATATTGTTTGTCCAGCATAAAATCAGCAATCTGGCTGTTGGAAAGTGGGAAATTCACTTTACTTAACATATATAAAACCATCAATTTGTATAAAGTAGTTGCTTCTGTATTCATTGATATAACCGTCCTTGACAAATGTTATTCTCTTTAAAATACCGGTTCATCCGGTTCATTACCTGTTTTTTGTTGGCACTCCATAAAGGAGCTTTCAGCAGTTTTTTTGCACCGTCACCCGTCAGCCGGTGAATTACCATATCCGGCGGAAGAATCTCTAAAATTTTCCCAAGGCAATCAAGATATTCGTCTTCCGTCATGACGGTAAAAAGCTTTTCTTCATAATCGCGTGCAAGGTCTGTGCCGGAAAGAATATGTAACAGCTGGAGTTTAATGCCGGAGGCTCCGCTGTGTCCGATATAATCTGCGGTCTGTAACATCATTTCCTGCGATTCAGAGGGCAGTCCGAGAATCATATGCACAATTGTTTCAATTCCGGCATCAGACAGCATTTTCATGGCATCATCAAATACAGAAAGACTGTAGCCGCGGCGGATATAGCGGGCGCTGCTTTCATGGATTGTCTGAAGTCCTAGTTCAACCCAGACCGGTTTTATGGCATTTAATTCAGAAAGCAGTGTAACAATCGCTGGTGTAATGCAGTCCGGTCTTGTTGCAATAGAAAGAATCCGGACGTCATCGTGCCGGATTGCTTCGGTAAAAATCTGTCTTAAATAATCGGCCGGTGCATACGTATTGGTGTATGACTGAAAATAAGCGATATACTGACCGCCGTTATATTTACGGCTGATAAGTGCTTTTTCGGCTTCAATCTGTGCAGCAATGCCTGGAATTTTAGTATGCTGCGGTGTCACAATGCCTCCGGCAAGTAAAGAGGCACTGTTTCCAATCAGTGCCTCTCCTGAAAAATCACCGGAACCGCCTGCACTGCAAAAAATACAGCCACGTGTGTCAATCCGTCCGTCACGGTTGGGACAGGTCATGCCGCCGCTTAAAGAAAGCTTGTACATTTTACAGCCATACGTTTCCTTTAAATATTCGCTTAGTGAATAGTAGTAAGGTTTCATGGACTATCTGGTAATATGGTCTTTTACAGCCTGACTTACGACATCAGCAACGCGTTCATCAAAAGCTTCCGGTAAAATGTTGACATCGCTGACTTCATCCTCAGGAACTAAATTAGCAATGGCAAGTGCAGCAGCCAGCTTCATTTCTTCGGTAATCTGTGTTGCACGGCCTTCGAGTGCGCCTTTAAAGATACCCGGAAATGCGATAACGTTGTTGACCTGGTTCGGAAAGTCAGAACGGCCTGTACCGACCACTTTTGCACCTGCAGCCTTTGCAACGTCCGGCATAATTTCAGGAACCGGATTTGCCATGGCAAAGATAATCGCATCTTTGTTCATGGACTGAACCATTTCAGGAGTTACAATATTCGGAGCGGAAACACCGACAAAAATATCAGCACCCTTTAAAGCATCCGCCAGTGAACCGGTCTTATGTTCAAGATTCGTAACATCCATCATGGATTCCTGCATCCAGTTTAAACCTTCGCTTCCTTTAGAAAGGATACCGGACTTGTCGCACATGGTAACATGCTTAAATCCATATGTAAGGAGCAGCTTTGTAATGGCAACGCCGGCAGAACCGGCACCGTTTACAACAACCTGACAGTCTTCTTTTGTCTTTCCTGTAACCTTTAAACCATTGATAATACCGGCAAGTACAACAATTGCGGTACCGTGCTGGTCATCGTGGAAAACAGGAATGTCTAAGAGTTCCTTTAAACGGGACTCGATTTCAAAGCATCGCGGCGCGGAAATATCTTCAAGATTAATTCCGCCAAAGGCAGGTGCAATATTGACAACAGTCTTGATAATTTCCTCTGTATCCTGTGTGTCCAGACAAATCGGCACAGCATTGACACCGCCGAAGGATTTGAAAAGAACAGCCTTTCCTTCCATAACAGGCATGGCTGCGTGAGCGCCGATGTTGCCCAGTCCTAAAACAGCACTGCCGTCTGATACAACGGCAACAGTGTTTGCCTTAATGGTGTACTTGTAAGCTGCTTCCTTATCCTTTGCGATGACCTTACATGGTTCAGCAACACCCGGAGTATAAGCTAACGCAAGGTCTTCCCTTGTTGCAATATCCATCTTTGGTGTTGTTTCAAATTTTCCGTTCCATTCCTCATGAAGCTGTAAAGCCTTTTCTGCATTTGTCATTATAAATAATACCTGCCTTTCTTAAAAATCCAAAGATACTTTAAATCATACCATATACAAAATCTGACGGCAATATATTTTTAGAAAAAGAAAGGTTTGAAATTATGACAAAAAGGTGTATAATAGAGGAACAGTAATGAGATTTTCATAAGTGGTGCTGATTCAGTAACCGGATTCCCTGTTTATATTTGTTATATTTATTTATAGGAATGGAATTTATTTTAGGAGAGTATTAAGATATGAGAGAAAAACTTCAGACATTATCTTTAGTTGTATTACGCGAGTTTGCAAAGGATAAAAAAATCAAAGGAATTACAGCGATGCGCAAGGCAGAGCTGATTGATGCAATTATTGAAGCTTCAGGTGGAGAAGAAGCACAGGCAGAAGCATCGGAAAAACAGAATACCGAAGCACAGAGTACACAAAGACAGGAAGAACACCAGGAGGTTCAAAGTACGGCAGCACCGGCAGCACGTACCGGAAGAAGTGAAGAAACACCGCGTTACACAAGAAACGATAATGCACAGAGAAGCAATGAGCGTCCGCATTATGAAGAACGCCGTGAATACCGCCACTATGAAGGCAGACAGGATTATAAAAACGACAGAACGGAATACAGGAATGACCGTCAGGACTACAGAAGTGATATGAAATCCGATGAACCCGATGCAAACGGAATCCTTGAAGTCCTTGCAGAGGGATATGGATTTATCCGCTGTGAGAATTTCCTGCCGGGTGAAAATGATGTGTATGTATCGCCGACACAGATCCGCCGCTTTAATTTAAAGACAGGTGATATTATCAAAGGACCGAAGCGTATCCGTACACAGAATGAAAAATTTTCAGCGCTTTTATATCTTGAGTCTGTCAACGGATTAGATCCGATGCTTGCAACCAAAAGACCGGCATTTGAAAAACTGACACCGATTTTCCCGAATGAGAGAATTCATTTAGAGAAAAATACAAATACCGTGGCAATGCGCATGGTAGATTTGATTTCTCCGATTGGCAAGGGACAGCGAGGCATGATTGTATCACAGCCAAAGTCCGGTAAGACAACCCTGTTAAAGCAGATTGCGACAGCCGTAACCAAGAACAACCCGGAAATGCACCTGATGATTCTGTTAATTGATGAACGTCCGGAAGAAGTTACGGATATTAAAGAGTCCATTACAGGGGATAATGTGGAAGTTATTTATTCTACATTTGATGAACTGCCGGAACGTCACAGACGTGTATCTGAAATGGTTATCGAGCGTGCAAAGCGTCTGGTGGAGCAGAAACAGGATGTTATTATTTTATTAGACAGTATTACAAGACTGGCAAGAGCCTATAATCTTACTGTACAGGCAAGCGGACGAACCTTATCCGGTGGTCTGGACCCGGCGGCACTGCATATGCCAAAGCGTTTCTTTGGTGCGGCAAGAAATATGAGAGAAGGCGGAAGCCTTACCATTCTGGCAACGGCATTGGTTGAAACGGGCAGTAAGATGGATGATGTTGTATTTGAAGAATTTAAGGGAACGGGTAACATGGAACTGGTACTTGACAGAAAGCTGTCTGAAAAGAGAGTGTTCCCGGCGATTGATATTGCAAAGTCCAGTACACGACGTGAAGATTTGCTGTTAAGCCGCGAAGAACAGGAAGCGGTAGATATTATGCGGAAGGCGTTAAACGGACTAAAGACAGATGAAGCAGCAGAACGCATCTTAGACTTATTTGCAAAGACAAGAAATAATGCAGAATTTGTACAGACCGTCCGCAAGAACCGTTATATATAGAAACCGGAGGTTTATGAAAGGACGGACCGGTCTGTTAAAATCAGAAAAAAATTTTAAAAATAATGCTTGCATTCATAATATCCTTATGATACAATAAGAAAGCTGTTTATCACAGATAAAGAGATCACTTTGTGAGATTCGTCTCACAATGACAATACTTATTTAAATATTAAAGAGGTGAAAATCATGAGAGAAGGAATCCATCCAGAGTACCATCAGGCAAAGGTTGTTTGCAACTGTGGTAATGAATTTGTTACAGGTTCAACAAAGGAAGAAATCCATGTTGAAATTTGCTCAAAGTGCCATCCTTTCTATACAGGACAGCAGAAGGCATCATCTGTTCGCGGACGTATTGATAAGTTCAACAAGAAGTACGGCGTACAGAACAATTAATCAGAACATAAGGTTGAGGTTGACCAGACCTCAACTTTTTTGTTATTATGGTAAAAAATATGCTTAGAGGTGTGCGATGAAACCATCAGGAATCGGCGGACAGGCTGTTATTGAAGGAATTATGATGCGCAATAAGGATCAGTATTCCATTGCAGTCCGTAAGCCAGATAATGAAATAGAAGTAACAGTCAGAGATTGTAATCAGCTGCAAAAGAAACATCCGTGGCTGAATTATCCGATAATCCGGGGAGTATACAGCTTTGTGGATTCTTTAGTAACGGGAATTTCCACAATCAATTATTCGGCTTCGTTTTATGATGATCCGGCAGAGCAGAAGAGTACAAAAGCCGATGAAATCGGAAGGGCTGTTTTTAAAGATAAATTAGAAGCGGTTTTAATGGCGTTTACGGTTATTTTATCTGTTGTATTTGCAGTAGCACTGTTTATGCTTATTCCGTATTTTGTATCCAGACTGCTGACACCTTATGTTTCTTCTCAATTTTTGTTGAATTTTATAGAAGGTATTGTGAGAGTTGTCTTATTTATTTTATACATACTGGCAATTTCACAGATGAAGGATATTAAAAGAACATTTATGTACCACGGTGCAGAGCATAAGTGTATCAACTGCATTGAGCATGGCGCAAGACTGACACCGGAAAATGTAAAAAACAGCTCGCGTTATCACAAGCGCTGCGGAACAAGCTTTTTGTTTCTGGTGATGTTTGTCAGTGTGATATTTTTTATATTTATCAGAATCGAAAATACGGCGGTGCAGCTCGTTTTAAGAATCCTGCTGATTCCGGTCATTGCGGGTGTTTCATATGAATTAATCCGCTGGGCGGGCAGAAGCGAAAATGTATTTATCACAGCACTCAGCAAGCCGGGGCTGTGGCTTCAGAAGCTCACGACCAAAGAACCGGATATGGATATGATTGAAGTGGCGATTAAAGCAGTAGAAGAAGTCTTTGACTGGGAAGCATTTTTATTGGATTATTATAAGGATACCGAACAGCCGGTAGCGGAAATGGCAGCCAACGAAGCTTCTCTTGCGATTACATCGACCATTACGACAGGTGCGGATCGGAATACACGTTCCTTAAATCCGGATGAAGTTGTACAGGAAAATACACAGCAGACGACACAGCCTGAAAAAGAATATATTGCACCGGATGATACGGATATATTAGAAGGCGGTCAGATTACGGACGCAGAGGGTGCAAAAGAGCAGGAAAAGAATCCGGACAGCACTGAAAATTCAGAACAGCAGTCCGAAACCGGCAGTCCGGTAGAAAATAAAGAAAAGTCTGAGCCGGAAAGTGAAAATGCAGATATAAAACAGCAGTCAGAATCACAGGAATCAGAAGCCGGAGAAGATGATGAGGACGATGATGAACTGCCGGAGGGCTTTGAAATTATAGAAGACCCGCAGGAATCTGTGGACACGGCAGCACAGCAGGCATCCGAAAGTAATCTGTCAGTAGAAAGCGATAAGGGGCTTGAAGAAGGTGACGGCTTTGAATTTATCGAGGATGAAGAAGACGAAGATTACGCAGAGGAACTTCCTCTTTTCAAAGAGAGAGTGGATAAAAAGTGATGTGCAGGGATATGATGATACAGGAAAATCTGACCATATCCGACGCGGTGCGTGAGGGTGCAAAAAGACTGAAACAGTGCGGCATTGAAAATGCAGACTACGACAGCTATGCCCTGTTGTCTGAAATCAACGGCATGGACAGGACATATTATCTGATGAATGGATCAAAGCTGCTTACCCGTGTAGAACAGGAACGTTTTTTTGACTATATTGAACGTAGAAGCAGTCATGAGCCGTTGCAGCACATTTTAGGCAGGGCATTTTTTTACGGACATGAATTTAAGGTCAGTCCCGATGTACTGATTCCAAGACCGGATACGGAAGTGCTTGTGGAGCAGGTGTTAAAGGTCTGTACGGACGGTATGACAGTTGTAGATATGTGTACCGGTTCAGGCTGCATTCTGCTGTCTGTTGCACTGGAACGAAAGCTTTCAAAGGGTATCGGTGTGGATATTTCCGGGAAGGCACTTGCGGTTGCAAAGGCTAATCAAGAAGCCCTTGCACCGGAAAATGTGACACTGATTCAGAGCGATTTATTTGAAAACGCAGGAAAGTATCTTATGGAACAGTCCGTGGATATTGTGGTTTCCAATCCGCCGTATATCTGTACAGAGGTGATTGACAGTTTATCGGAGGAAGTGCGCCTGCATGACCCGGTGCTGGCATTGGACGGACATGAGGACGGATTATATTTTTACAGAAAGATTACAAAGCAGGCGAAAAGCTTTTTAAAGCCCGGCGGCCGGCTGTTTTATGAAATCGGTTATGACCAGTCTGCGGCAGTCGAAGCACTGCTTTGTAAAGAAGGCTATACACAGGTGTCAACCGTAAAAGATTTGGCGGGACTTGACAGAGTCGTTATGGGCAGATTATAAATAAAGAAAGACAGAGAACCGGAAAGAAAGGATAAAATAGATTATGGATATGTTTGACAGATTGGAAGATACCGTAAACCGTTATGAGGATATTACGGCAGAACTGGGAAATCCGGATGTGGTTAATGACCAGAACCGTTTTAGAAAGCTGATGAAAGAGCAGAGCAGTCTGGCTCCGTTAATTGCTACGTATACAGAATACAAAAACTGTAAGCAGACAATTGAAGACAGTTTACAGCTTTTAGATGAAGAATCCGATGAAGAATTAAAGGAACTGGCAAAAGAAGAATTAAATGAAGCGAAAAAACGCGTAGAAGAACTGGAAAATGAAATTAAAATTTTACTTCTGCCAAAGGATCCGAATGATGACAAGGATATTATCGTTGAAATCCGTGCGGGTGCGGGCGGTGATGAAGCGGCACTTTTTGCGGCAGAGCTGTTCCGTATGTATACCCATTATGTAGAATCAAAGGGATGGAAGGTCGAAGTTGTCAACGCGGATGAAACAGGCATTGGTGGTATGAAGGAAATCGAATTCATGGTAAAGGGACAGGGTGCATACTCTGTTTTAAAATATGAAAGCGGTGTACACCGTGTACAGCGTGTGCCGGAAACAGAATCCGGCGGACGTATCCATACTTCTACGGCTTCGGTTGCAGTTATGCCGGAAGCAGAAGAAGTAGATATCCAGATTGATGAAAAAGATATCCGTATCGATGTTATGCGTGCTTCCGGAAACGGCGGACAGTGTGTCAATACAACGGATTCCGCTGTACGACTGACCCACTATCCGACAGGCATTGTTATTTATTCACAGACAGAAAAGTCACAGATTCAGAATAAAGAAAAGGCATTTGCTCTCCTGCGTGCAAAACTCTATGATTTAGAGATTCAGAAGGCACATGATGCGGAAGCAGATGCGAGAAGAAGCCAGATTGGTACAGGTGACCGTTCTGAAAAGATTCGTACTTACAACTTCCCACAGGGACGTGTAACCGACCACAGAATCGGTCTGACGCTGTATAAGCTGGACAAGATTATGGACGGCGATATCCAGGAAATCATCGATGCCTGCATCGCGGCAGACCAGGCAGCCAAATTGGCGAAAATGGGTGATGAATAAAGTATTGGAAATATCGGTGTATAAGAACTGAATAAATTTGTAAAAAGCGGTCTTTTGATGTGGTCAGAAGGCTGCTTTTTTCAGTATTTAGTGTGTCTTCAATTTTTAGGACAAGTTGCATAAAATCACTATTTTTTATAAATAATTATTGAGTAAGAACATAATATGTATAAATGAATATCTAAGTATAAATCGTACGTTTGTATACTCGTTTTTGTACTCTATGGTACAGAATAATACAAGTGTATAGTTCATCAATAAATTTGTTTATTATACTCAGATTTACTCCTATAATAACGATATAATATTTATAGAATAGCTTGCAATTTCTTATAAGGGAATGATATAATGAATACACAGAAAAAAGATAGTTCAAATGAAAAGGAGGTTGGTGATATGGTATTAACAAAACCTATTAATAAAATAGAAATAATTAAAAATGATAATACGAAAAAATTCATACACGAATTTAATAAAAATAAGGTTTCAACAGAATTTTTAAGTTCTTGTAAAAAGGCGGCTGATTTATTTGGAAAACAAAAGTAAACATAAACACATAATGAATTTTAATCCTGATGTGATGTTGTTGGAACAGGCATATCAGGATTATTTATATGAAATTCAAAAATTTAATGCGGGTAAGGGTTACGAAAATTTTAATGATTTTGTTGTTGATGAAGCGAATGATTATAAAAATATAGGTGATGGTGTTACATATACAGTTTGGAACGTATTTTTGGATGATTTAGGAAAAGAAGAAAAACGGGAACTTGTTGCATACTATACATTAGCAGCTACATCAATACCATATGAAGATAGAATTCGTTTAGATGAGGAAGAAGCGGCGGAAGAAGGTAAAGAGTTCGATATTCAAATTTATGGAATATCAGCTATTGAAATAAAAATGTTTGCTGTAGATGAAAAATATCAAAATATATTTTTTGAATATGAGGGGCAGGATTTGCCAATTTCCGCATGGATAATGCGAAATATTATAAGTTATCTTGAAAATTTATCCAATACTGTTGTAGGATTTAAAGCAATATTTTTACATTCAGTACCACAGGCAGAGTCATTTTATGAAATGAATGGTTTTAATAAAGTGAAAATTAATATGAAACCATTACAGTGTATAGATTCAGAATTTACTTCAATGTATTTAGCGTTAAAAGAAATAAAGATGAATTATGATGATTGATTGTTAAAATTTGATAATATTGATATTGCAGACCATCTAAAATGACAATTTTATATTTTTATGTTATTATATTTATTAGGGAAAATTCAATAAATATGAAGGAGATTATAAAATATGAAAAAAATCATATTAATTATGGCAACTGCAATGTTGATGTTTTCAACAATAGCATGTAATAATTCTACAGCAACGACAACAAATGAAGAAAAAGAAACAATCTCATCAACGCAAGAAAGTACAACAGAAGAAGCAACAAAGCTATATGCAGAGTATTCAGATATAACATTTAAAGGTATTACTAAAATAAATAATAATACTAATAGTATCGGTGTAATATTTGTTAGTTCATCAGATAAAGCAATTAAAGATATAGAACTATATGTAGCATTATATGATACAGATACAATGTTAATAGGAAGTTCATATAATACGCAGAAATTTGAATCAGCCAATATTGTAAAAGGTAAAGATAAAGTATATCTTTTGACACCGAGTTCAGATAAATATTCTTATGCGGATGTGGTTGTTGGAAAAATCAAATATGAAGACGGTTCAACGTGGGAATTAGAAAACGCTGATGAATGGATTAAATATAATACAAGTCATAAAGATGAAGTTAAACAAAAATATGACACATATACCCAAAAGTATGGAGAATATGCAAAATGGGCTGAAAGTAATGCGGCAGAAAAGAATATAACTATAGATACAGAGATTGTAGAATCTGTTCTAACTGGATATGATGTAAATATGATTGTAACCAATAATTCAGATAAAACTATTAAAGCATTACAAGTAAAATGCGCACTATTTAAAGGGAAAAAAGCGGCTTCAGTTCCTTCAATATCAACAATAAGTTCTATTTATGCGCCGTCAAAAGATGTAGCAAAATATGAGAACTATTGTATGTTATTTATGGGGGATAGTGATGGAATAGTTGAACCCGGAGAAACAAAATCTATAAACAATCCACAAGTATTATTATCAGATGATATTACAATAAAAACCATATTGTATGCAGTTACTTGGGATGATGGTACAGTTGAGCCGGTGAATGGAACAACTGCGTGGTCTGCATATAATTCATACTATCGGGAATAAAAATTCTATATCGAAAACCTGGTGCGTAAGCATCAGGTTTTTGTGTACATTAAATTGTTGATAACAAAATTTTGTTTTAGGTTGTAAAAGCAGAATTAATAGGTTATGATATAAATGATGATAATATTTTGATAAAATTCTGATAAAAATTAAAAGAGGTGTTATATATGATACAGATTAGACCAGTTTCAGATTTAAGAAATAAGTTTCCTGATGTGGAAAAAGCAGTTGCAGGTGGTGAACCGGTATATCTGACAAAAAATGGTTATGGAACAATGGTAGTGCTTAGTCTGGAAGCATATTCAAAATTAACAGATGGTGTTGAACCAGCTCTTGATGAGGCTGATAAGTCTGCGGAAGAAGATGACAGAAGATATACACATGAAGAAATTTTTGCAAATCTGAGAAGGAAAATAAATGACTGATACAAAATATAAACTACGTTATCTTCCATTGTTCTATGAAGATTTAGAGGAGAAGATTTTTATATGACAGGCAGGATACGAAAGGCTTGATATAGGGACTAAAACTGAAATTTATATACTATAAAACGGCGTGAGACATCTGTCCCACGCTGTTTTTCTCGTTTCTGCCGAAAAATAGACACATGCCAACTGCACAGCGGATAAAGGATACGATAAGATGACACCATAACTACCAGATATTTACACAGGCAAAAGGAGGAAATTTTATGGTGAGAATATTAAAAAAGTTCAATCGGAAATCCACCCGGAGAAGTAGAAGTAAGGCAGCAGCGATAGCCCTGACAACGGTAATGGCATTGTCGGCAGCGGTCGTATTTACCGTACCGAAGGCAGAGGCGGCAAACGGTCCGTGTGATGAAGGGGACTGGGCGTATGCCTATATTGCAGTGGGTAACAGCGAAACCAAAGACAACATATTTTCATCGCAGGGAAGCAACGCAATTGACGGGGTATCCTACGATAAGGCAAGCAACACATTAACTTTGAACCAGTACAAAAATGCAGACAATTATATTGCAACCAACATGATGGGGGATGATTTTAAAATCCGCCTGATAGGTGAAAATGAAATAAGCAGTATTGTCGCATACGGCGATGCGTGGGGCGGATCTGTTACAATCTGCGGGGACGGTTCGCTTACGGTAAACCCGAAAAAACAGGAAGACTACGGTGTGCGCCTTTATGCAGAGGGAACGGCGTCCGTGCTTTCAGTGGAAAATACCTGTAATGTGACGATTTATGCAGGACAGGCAGGAAAAGTGCTTTACACGACAGGAAATCTTACGGATAAGGTAATAAAGGATAACGGGACATTGCAGGAAACACCACAGTATCAGATTTCACATCCGCTGGATATTGCAAGAATTTATGCAAAGTATTATGCGTATGACCCGTCAACAACCAATGTAGTTTATACCAACGGAGATTCTTCATATTACACTTTAACCTATTCATTAAATGAGAATGACGAAATTACGGCATATAACCTGTATCAGCTCACGAAAAAAGAAGCGCTCGGTGACATTTATTATGCGGTAAAGATAGGAAGCTATGACACAATGCCGGAAGGTTACACGCAGACTGTTTTAGACACAGACATCTCATATTATGATGCGGAATGGGGCAGTGGAGGAACAAGTAATTTAGTGATCAATACGGCAACAAATGAAAAGTATGCAATGGTATATGACTATGATTCTGAAACCGGAAGTTCTGTTTACAGAATCTGCGCATTGAATGATTTCTTAGGAATGGATGAACAGGGAAGAGATGAAGTATGGCTGGTTGATTATGACAATCCCGTGTCTGTTATACCGGCGGCATCAATGGGGCAAGACGAACAGCTTCCTAACGGTTTCAAGTATGATGGAGAGGAACAGGAAAATGTTTTTAATATCGAAGTGTCTGCGGATAAATTGACATTTACGGCAAAGACAGATGCTGGTGATAATGAAAATCCGGCTCCGGATGAAAATAAAAATGGACTGCAACAGTCAGCAGATGGTAACTGGTATTATTATACAAATAACAATATTGATTACAATTATAACGGTTTAGCAGCAAATGAATATGGCTGGTGGAAGATAACCAATGGAACAGTAGATTTCAACTATACCGGAATGGCAGCAAATGAGTATGGCTGGTGGTATGTAAGCAATGGAACAATTGACTTTGGTTATACCGGAATGGCAGTAAATGAATACGGCTGGTGGTACATGACGAATGGAGCACTGGATTTTAACTATACCGGAATGGCAGTAAACGAATACGGCTGGTGGTACATAACCAACGGAGCATTGGATTTTAACTATACCGGAATGGCAGTGAACGAATACGGCTGGTGGTACATGACGAATGGAGCACTGGATTTTAACTATACCGGAATGGCAGTAAATGAATACGGCTGGTGGTACATGACGAATGGAGCACTGGATACTAACTATACCGGAATGGCAGTAAATGAATACGGCTGGTGGTACATGACCAACGGAGCATTGGATTTTAACTATACCGGAATGGCAGTAAACGAATACGGCTGGTGGTACATGACGAATGGAGCGTTGGATTTGAATTATACCGGATTAGCAGTAAATGAATATGGCTGGTGGTATATGACCAACGGAACAGTAGACTTTACGTATAACGGTCTGGCTGAGAATGAATATGGTGTCTGGAATGTAGTAAATGGACACGTAGAAGTTTAAAATGATATGATATCAGGGCCAAAAGGTCTAAACCCACATGAGCTTGCTCATAGGTGGGTGAATGACCTTGTGACCTGCCCAAATATGAGCATAAAAGTGGGATGATAGTTCCACGATATGCGAATATTGGGTAGGATTGTGGGAGTGCGCAGCACGGAACAATCCGTAGATATCATAGTTGGGGGCTTTTGTTCCACACCATTTTTTTGCGGTTCATGAAATAAACACAAATCAATCATTTTTTCATCACATTCCGTTGATATATTCATACCAACGAATCGCAGAAAACTGCGGGAAATCAACAGAAGAAAGAATATCGGGACAGTGATAATCCGGTAGATGAGGAAATGAAGATGAAAAAGAAAATCAGTGCAAAAATACTGGTACTGGCAGGCATTTTATTTGCCGCCGGCATTGCAAGCGTATTGTTAGGCTTTTTATTTATCCACAGCATGAATAAGAAAAGCCAGAAAATTTCCAATGAGTGTATGGAAGCCGTTACTTTAATGGCGGACACTTCGACCTCTATTGAAAAAGTGCAGAAATACGCAAACAGTTCGGCGGCATTCAGAATGCAGAAGCAGATGGAAAAAAATAACGCTGACGGTACATCAGACAGTACACAGAACGCATCAGATGCCATGCCGCAGGCAGAAAATATGCAGTCGGAAAATGCACAGTCTGAGAGCGGACAGTCAGAAAACATGCAGATGATGCAGGGTGACAGCCAGCAGGGCACGCAGGATACCACGGGCATGTCAAATCAGCAGAACACCGTATCAGGCGGTTCAGGCGCGCAGGCGGCGGGAAATGCGACAGATAATGCTTCGGATATGAAGACCAATATGGAAAATGAAATCCAGAATCTGACGGCATCTTTTGAAGCCTTAGAAACAGCGGTGAAAGCATTCGGTAATGCAGAAGTGTTAGCCGGTCTGGAAGAATATGAAAGCGTATATGAAGAATACAGCACTAAAATCCAGTCCGTATTAAGCAGTGACAGCAACAGCATGGATGATTATTTTGAACTGACAGCAGAGGGTGACGACAGTATTACTTCAAGACTTGAAACAGCGGCAGATAATCTCAATACATTAATCAGTGCACAGGTCAGTGAAGCATCAAGCCAGTTAAATGAGCAGTACAGCCAGTCTATTATGGTATATGCGGTTATTCTGGCAATCATGTTAGTCATCGGCGCAGCCATTATCGTGATGATTATGTTTATTATCAAGCCGTTAAAGTCAGCAAACCGCCAGCTGAATGATATTATCAAAAATATTGAAGAAAGTAATGGTGATTTAACGGCGAGAATTGAAGTGAAATCCGAAGATGAAATCGGGGAACTGGTTGACGGAATCAATTCATTTATTGAAAAGCTACAGCTGATTATGAAAGATATTAAAAGTAAATCCGATGCCCTACAGGAAGCTTCCGCAAATATGAACGGTCAGATTACGGCAGTCAATGACAATGCAGGCAGTGTATCCGCCGTTATGGAAGAAATGGCAGCGAGCATGCAGGAAATCTCGGCAACGGCAGAACAGCTCAGCGCAGGGTCAGACAACATTTTCCATGCAATTGTGAATGTAACGGAACAAATTACAGAGGGAAATGAAATTACTGCCCGGATTCAGAAAAAATCTGTGCGCTACCGTGAAGATACCGAGCAGGGAAGACAAAGCACAAACGATATGGTAGCACAGATTAAAGACGGTTTAAACCAGTCGATTGAAAACAGTAAGCAGGTGGCACGGATTCAGGAACTGACAGAAGACATTTTAAGCATTTCATCACAGACCAATATGCTGGCACTCAATGCTTCGATTGAAGCAGCAAGAGCCGGAGATGCCGGAAAAGGATTTGCAGTTGTTGCGGAAGAAATCAGGGAACTGGCAGAGGACAGCAGAAAGATTGCTAACAGTATTCAGGAAATCAGTCTGGTAGTAATTGACAGTGTAAAAGATCTGACAGGCAATTCAGGAAAACTGCTTGCTTATGTCGATGAAAGTATTCTGGCAGACTATGAAAAATTTGCAGCGATTACCAATGAATACCGTGATGATGCGGCAAAGGTCAACGATATTCTGGAAAATTTTGCGGTAAATGCAGAAACACTCAAAAATACCATGGCAGAAATGAATTCGGGTATCAGTGACATTTCAACGACAATTGACGAAAGCAGTCAGGGCGTCAATGATGCGGCAGACAGCGTCGGCGGTATTGTGGATTCTATCAATGATATTGAAAAAGATGCTGCAAAAAATACGGAAATCGGACAGAAGCTTCAGAATTATGTCGAAGTGTTTAAAAAGTTCTAACGATTCAATATGAAAGCTTAGACTGTCAAATGGGGCGTGTGACTCCTTAAACGAAGAAATTAGAACCACCGGTAAGGCGGCAAAAAAGAGTGAGTATATTAAAACGTATTCACTCTTTTTTTATTGTCAGTGGCAAAGCAATATGATATAATTTTTAATTATAAGAAAAATTGCGTGAAAATATAGACAAAAAGGAAAGTATATGAAAAAAACATTGTCGGCGCTTATTAAAATCAGTTTTGCATTGGGCTGTGAAAATGATTTTGACACATTGTTTGCAAAAAAAGGCTATTCATCCATTCAGGAGGGTATTAATGAACAATTATAAAAGTTTACAGGTGTGGATGAACGATAAAAAAGTAGGTACGTTGGCAATGGCGGCAGGATATTCAGGAAATTGTAAATGAAGAACTAAAAGAATATATTTAAAATGCAGGGCACAGAAAAGGAGAACAAACATGATGAATCCGGCAGCAATGATGAAATTAATGAATGCAAAAAATAAATTTACGGCAAACCATCCGAAATTTGCAGCGTTTTTAAAGGCAGTTTTTTCAAGAGGAATCGAAGAAGGAACGGTGATTGAAATAACCGTGCAAAGACCGGGCGAATCACCGATAACATCGAATATTAAGGTGAAGGACAGCGATTTGGAACTGCTCCAGAGCTTAAAAGATATGGGAAACTAATTTAAAGCAGGAAATTAAAGGCAAAAAGATAAAGGATAAAAAGGGGGAGAAAAAATGGCAGTCATTGGCATTGATTTGGGAACAACAAACAGTCTGGCGGGCGTCTGGCAGGACGGAAAAGTAGTGCTGATTCCGAATGCATTTGGAGAGTATCTTACACCATCCGTTGTCGGCATCGGAAAAAATCAAGAGGTATTTGTGGGCAGTGTGGCAAAAGAAATGCTTGCAACACAGCCGTATGATACGTTCCGTGAATTTAAAAGAAATATGGGCACAAATTTTTTGTACGGAAACGGCAGAAAAAAATACCGTGCAGAAGAACTTTCGGCATTTGTATTAAGAAGATTAAAAGAAGATGCGGAAAAGTTTCTGGGCGAAGAAGTGACGGAAGCGGTTATCAGTGTGCCGGCGTATTTTGACGATAATAAGCGCAATGCCACAAAAAATGCAGGCAGACTTGCAGGATTAAAGGTAGAACGTCTGATTAATGAGCCGTCAGCGGTGGCATTAAAGCATCATACGGCAGAAAAAGGCGCAGAAAGCTTTATCGTGTTCGATTTCGGCGGCGGTACGTTAGATGTATCTTTGGTGGAAGCATTTGACAATGTCGTGGAAATACAGGCAGTTGCTGGAGATAATTATTTAGGCGGAAAAGATTTTAATGAAATCATTGCGCAGGATTTTTATGAGCAGAATCAGATTTCAGAAGCATATTTAACGAAAAATGAGCAGGAAAATGTTTTAAAAGAGGCAGAGGCGGTAAAAAAAGAACTGACCGATAAAAATGAAGCAGAGCGGCAGGTGTATATTAAAGGCGAAGCCTATACGCTGAAAATGACCAATCAGAGGCTGATCCATCTTTCAGCGGAGCTGTTTTCAAGAATGGCAAAACCAATCGCAAAGGTCATCAATATGGTGGGAATCGAATTAGAGGAACTCGACAAAGTTATATTGGTCGGTGGATCGTCCAAAATGCCCGTGGTACAGCAGTATATTAAAGGACTGCTTGGCGACAAAGTGCCTGTGGTACTGGAGGAAAATCCCGATGAGAGTGTAGCATACGGTGTCGGCATGGCAGCGGCGATTAAAGAACGCACCGGTGATATTAAAGATATGCTTTTAACGGATATCTGCCCGTTTTCGCTCGGTACGGAACTCTATGACGGCAGTTTTTCGCCGGTTATTGAGAAAAATGAAACACTGCCCTGCAAGCGGACGATGTATTACACAACGGTCCGTAACAATCAGATAACCATGAACTTTCCGATTTATCAGGGAGAAAATATAAAGGCATCGGACAATTTAAAAATTGGGGAAATAAACTTAAAAAGACTGCCGAAAGCACCGGAAGGAGAACAGGTTGTCAAGGTGACGTTTATTTATGACATCAATGGCATTTTAGATGTCAATATAGAGTCATCCGTTGAAAAAGTCCATAAAGTCATCGTCAATAAGCAAATCGGACTGTCGGAAAAAGAACTGGAAAAACGGGTGGAGCAGTTAGAAAAAATGCCGTTACACCCGTGGGAAAAAGAGGAGAACCGTCTGTTATTTGAAAAGGCGGAAAGACTGTATGAGCAGACGACACCAAAGAACCGTCAGGTTATTCAGGAGTGCCTGCGGTATTTTAAGGAACTTCTGATAAACACAAAAGGCAGAAAAGTACGGCAGGAATATGTACGCATTATGGCGATATTGGACTATATAGAGCAGAATCAGGTCGATTTCGGACCGTATGATGAAACGTTCTGGCAGAAAGAAGAGGAAGATACCGATGAATAAATCTATATGGGAATGGCTCGAAATTGAGCCGACAGGAGAAATTTCAGAGATTAGGGCGGCGTATGCCCGTCAGGTAAAAAAGTATCATCCTGAGGATACACCCGAAGAATTTGAGCAGCTTCAAAAAGCTTATAAAAGTGCGCTCAGACAGGCAAGAGCGGCAAAGCGGACGGAAACGGTGCCGCAGTCGGTACAGGAATCCCAAAAGTCCGGCAGTGGTTTTGAAAAACGGGATATGCCGGGATTTTTTGAAAATGCGGGAATGACAGAAGAACCGAATGTGCCGTCATGGGAAAATACAGGCAGTATGTCCGGTGTTACATCAGAACTGGGAGCAACACCGGATTTGGAAATTGCCGGTACGCCGGATGAAGTTGAATCTGAAATTGTATCTGATTCTGAATATGATTTTGCGGAAGTCGGAAAGGACGAACCGGAGCAGCAGTGCTTAAAAGAGATTGAATATATCATTATGAATCCGTATCTAAGAAACACGGAGGAAGCATGGAATATATTTTTTAACCGGGAACGGTATAGACAACTGTTTAAACAGCAGGAATTCTGCGAAAAAATGCAGGACAGAATCTGCCGGATGTGGGGGCTGCAAAGAAAAACACTGTTTCTTATTGAACAGCAGTTTAAAGCAGAAGGCTATGAGCAACTGATAGAGAAAAAAGAGTGGAAGCAGAAAAAATCTTTTATAAGAAATTTACACATTATTTCCTATAAAAACAAAAAGACACAGAAACAAAAAAATTTAAACAAGCTGCTGGAGAACCAGACAAACGGGTTAGAAGATTATATGGATCTGTATATGAATTATACGTCTCAGAGCTACGGTGCGGTATACGAAGAATACCGGATTAACCGGTGCCAGTTTAAGCAGATGCTCATTTCCATAATAATATTGATTTTATTTATGATAATAGGTATCTGTGCGAACCGGTCCGTACAGAAAAGTGCAGCCCAAAAAAGGCAGGAACAGCAGCAGGAGCGTTACGTTGACGGGCTTAAAAAATCCGTAAAAGTACAAAAAAGTAACCAATAGAATAGATAAAAATATTATAAAAAATATAAAAAATGCACAAAAAACGTCGAAATTTTTCGGCGCTTTTTTTGAACTAAATAGTTGCATTTTATCGAAAGATGACTATAATAATGATTAAGAGATCAGTACTGTGAACAATAGAATATTTAAAGTAAGGAGGGAAAAGCTATGATTAGTTTTTTCATTTGTCTGCTTCTTTTAATCGGCGGCTATTTTGTCTATGGTAAGGTTGTAGAGAATACGTTTGCACCGGATGACAGAGAAACTCCTGCGGTAAAGATTAACGATGGTGTTGATTATGTAGTAATGCCGCAGTGGAAACTGTTTCTGGTACAGCTCCTCAATATTGCGGGCTTAGGACCAATCTTTGGTGCGATGCAGGGTGCTTTATGGGGACCGGTTGTATTCTTATGGATTACTTTCGGTACAATATTTGCCGGCGGTGTACATGATTATTTTTCAGGAATGCTTTCAGAAAGAAACGAAGGTGCTTCTATTTCAGAAGTCTGCGGTATCTATCTGGGCGGATTCATGAAGAATGTTATGAGAATCTTCAGTGTGGTTTTACTCGTTATGGTAGGTACCGTATTCGCAGTAGGACCGGCCGGATTAATTGTTACATTATTTAAGAACGGCAATGTATCAGGAATTGTTGCAAGTACAGAATTCTGGCTGTGGATTATTCTTGCATACTATTTCATTGCCACATTTATTTCAATTGATAAGATTATCGGACGTATTTATCCGGTATTCGGTATCTGCTTAATCATCATGGCATTAGGTGTTATTATTGGTGTCTTTACACATTCAGATTATCAGATTCCTGAAATCTGGTCACACTTTACCAATATGCACCCGAAGGGAACACCAATCTGGAGCGTTATGTTTATCACCGTAGCGTGTGGTGCGATTTCCGGTTTCCATGCAACACAGTCACCACTGATGGCGCGTTGTATGAAGTCTGAAAAGCAGGGACATTTCGTATTCTATGGTGCGATGGTTGCAGAAGGTGTTATCGCATTAATCTGGGCAGCAGCAGGTTGTTCAATCTATGCAGTAACAGATGGTTTAAGTACTGGTTTAAGTGCCATTCTTGCAAATGGACAGTCCGCAGCAATTTACGATGTATGCTCTAAGACAATGGGCGGTGTCGGTGTTGCCCTTGCAATGATTGGTGTTATTGTATGCCCGATTACATCAGGTGATACAGCATTCAGAAGTGCAAGACTGGTTCTTGCAGACTGGTTTAAGGTTGACCAGTCTAAGTTTACAAAACGACTGATCTTATGTGTACCGCTTTTAGCAGTTGGTGCAGTTGTCGGACATCTGGATTATACAATCGTTTGGAGATATTTCAGCTGGACAAACCAGACACTCGCTATGATTGTATTGTGGACAGCAAGTATGTTCTTATTCAGAGAAAAGAAGAATTACTGGATTACCGTAGTACCGGCAACCTTTATGAGTGCCGTATCTATGACCTATTTCTTCTATGCACCGGAGTGCTTGAACCTCGGTACAACAGTAGCTTACCCGGCAGGTATCATTTTAGCAATTGTATTCTTTGGCATCTTCATGTATGCAACAAAGAAACAGCCAAAAGAAGCTGCATAACAGTAGGCGTTTAGAAAATCTGTAAATGCATTTTACAGAGGTACATAAAAGATAAAATAATTTAGATTAAAGGGGATGCCACATGAAAATAGTTGAAAGCAGACGATGTTTCGTGTGGCTCCCCGTCTTTATTCTTTGGTGAAATAATAGAAAGAATAGAAAGGACACACCAAAGAAACAATGACTGAAGGAAGGGGCTGGTTGTATGTTGTGGAAACCACGTTGTTTAGGAAAAGAATCGCTTGAAAAGGAAGAATTGGCGCAGGATAAAAAGCATTGTAGAAAGTTTGGACCATGCGGAGTGGGAGAAAAAGCGATTTATCTGAACAGTTTTTATTTTGAGAGAAGATATTACATTCCGCTCACTTCCGTAAAAAGAGTATTTAAAAGAGTTGCGATGAGCAAAGGCGGATTCACAGGAAAGGGATTATTTGCAACGATTCCGTATCTGGTTGTGGAATATGACAATGGCGAAGAAAAGCAGTGCAATTTCAAATTTGAAGAAAATGTCGATTCTTTATTAGCCTATTTAAAACAGACACATCCTGAAATCCGGCTTCACAGCGCAGAAGCGGAAAAAAGACTGAAAGAAAAAGAACGTCTTGCAGCAAAGAAAAAAGCAAAGGTTCTGACAAAAGAAGCACAGGAGAATATTGCCGTATTAGAGAATTGTATGCAGTATCTGAATAAGAATGAAGAATTAAGTATTGCATTAAGTGCAGGGGCAAAAAGAAAAAGAGTGTATGACAGAAGTAATCCGGCATATAAATGGGTAGCACTCAGCATTACGCTGTTGGGAGCAGCGGCATTGCTGTATGGTATCTACGCATTGATTACACATGCTGGATTTGCAATGTATTTCCTGTTGTTTGGACTGGCTTCCATTTTCTTCTTTTCCAGTGCCAATGTTTTACCGACTGCAAGAAACAATAAAAAGTACATTGAAACACATTTGGAACAGGCTGTTGATGAAATGCAGCAGTACATCAGACAATATCCGGACTTTCCGGTTCCGGCATGGTATGCACATCCGGTCGTGTTAAAGAGAATGATTGATATTATGCAGGAAGGTCGTGCAACGACCATCGAAAAGGCACTTGAAGTTTTAAAGAGTGATTTAAAAGCATTAAATTCCAGCGTGGCAGTAGAGCAGGAAGAATATGATGAAGTTATGGCAATCAAGCCGATGTTTTTAATTCGTGAGTATCAGTAAAGTAAACTGACCATAAAACAAAAATAAACTGGCTATATAAATAAAATTCAAATTGGTACTTTTATAATTGCCAGTAAAAGCTTATTCTTATCCGAAGCAAAAGGAACGGAGGATGAGGATGATGAAAAAGTCAGGAAGTATTATTGAAGCAGCTGCAGGCGCTGTGATTTTTGTAATCGGTCTGGTATTGTGTTTTCACAATTATGTACAGAAGGGTAACACGGCATATGCAGTATCATTATTAGTTGCAATTGCAGGTGTGATTGTATTGATTGCGGGTATTTGTAATATCGTGTCCAAGGGAGAGCGTAAACCGGTTGATACAAAGGTATTGGCGCAGGCAGCGCTGTGTGCAGCATTATGTTATGTAGGTGCAACATTTATTAAAATTGATGTTCCGGTCGGAACAGAGAAAACAATGTTTCACTTCGGTAATGTCTTCTGTGTTTTAGCGGCATTGTTAATCGGTGGTGCATGGGGCGGTTTAGCCGGAGCAGTCGGTATGACAATCAGCGATTTGACAACGGCGTATGTAACGAGCGCACCAAAGACCTTTATTTTAAAGCTTTGTATCGGTCTGATTGTGGGATTTGTAGCACATAAGCTGTTTCATCTTTCAAAAGACCATTCAGCAAAGTATGTAACCGTTGCAACGATTGTATCAAGTGTATGCGGTATGGCATTTAATATTGTGGCAGACCCGGTTGTGGGATATTTTTATAAATCCTATCTGCTTGGTGTTCCGCAGGACCTTGCCAAGGCACTTGCAAAAATCGGTGCGATTACAACATCGGTTAATGCAGTCATAGCAGTGATTGTAGCAACGATTATTTATCTGGCATTACGTCCGGTAATGAAAAAGACAGGAATGCTTCGGGAATTGTAAAAAAGTTGGAAACTGACATAGAATTAAAAGAGGAACGATATGATAACAGATGAGGTAAAACTTTGATAGTATCATATCGTTCCGCTTGTTTTATACTGACTGTTTAGAATATAGAAAGTGCGTGATTAAAGCGGTTGCACGATGGGTTGTCCTTTAATTGTAATTAAGATAGTAGGTGTTCTTGCCCAGTTCTTTCGCCTGATACATCGCTGCATCAGCACCCTGTACCATATAGCTGTAATGCAGCTGACTGCCGTTTTCAGCAAAAATGCCGATACTGCAGGGAATAGACATTCGTTCACCGGTTTCTAAGTTTATAAGACCTTCCTGTAGTTTTTCAAAAACTGTACGGATTTCATTTTCAATAGTTGTCTTTGAATCGACTGCGGCAAGGCAGAAAAGAAATTCGTCACCACCGTTTCTGCCAACAATTCCGTTAATGTTTTCTTTTAAAATAGAGGCAACAAAGCGGATAACGCGGTCGCCTTCCTGATGTCCGTAGAGTGTATTATAGTCACGAAAATTATCAATATCCAGAAAGCCGACGGCAATGCGGGTATGTGTGTCGTTTGCCTGTTCAATCATAGCATGTATTTTATTTTCAATGGCATTTTTATTGAAAAGCTGTGTCATCGGGTCTAACTGTGTTTTTTTGGTAAGATATCGTTGATATTCCTGCTGATGTACTTCATTGGCTTCAGCATAGGCTAACAGTGCATTAATTTTATTGGATAAATTACCAAGTTCATCATTTTTATCATACGGAATACGTAGTGCATAGTTTTTTTGCAGCTGGACATTTTCAAGCGTGCCGGAAATCAGGTGTACCGGTTTGGTTATTTTTTTCGTAATCAGGTAATGTACCAGTAAAAGGACAACGGAAGTCCAAAGAACTGTTGTGCCAAGCAGGATGCGGTAGGCAGTTTTCATTTTCTGATAAGAACTTAAATCAATAGTAATAAAAATCATCCAGTCTGTGTAATGAACCGGTGCATAATATATCGCGTATTCATTTCCGGAAACGTTAAAATAAAATTGTCCGGAAGTGTTAGAACGATTGGTGCAGGATAAATGTTCAGTAATTTTCTGCCATATGGCGTTGTCATTGGCATCAGTCAATGAATCGGAAGTAGATTCATCCGGATTGCCGGCAGTGATAAAAAAGTTATTGTTATCAATAAGATAGAGCAGCCCGTTTTCCCATAAAGTTGTATTGGAGCGGTAGTTATCAAAGTATGAAGTCGGAATTTCTTCTACAACATAGCCAATTATGTTTTGTGTATTAAGGTCAAAAATACCGGAGTATGCAGCAACAACAGTAGTCATTTCACCATCAATTAACCGCTGGTAAGCATCGGAAATTATGAAATTGCCGTTTAAAGAGTCTGAATCAGCATGGGCAAAATAATCTGAAGTTGAAGCAGTAATATTTTCACTGGATGCAACAATGTTAAAATTGGTATCAATAATGAAAAGACTCTGTAAAAAATCACAATGGGTTTTTCGCTCCCATAACATATTATTAATATAGGAAATGGAATCATCATCTGAAATGCTGCCATCCAGACTGGAATGAACAGCATCCTGTATCATTTCATACTGGGTAATCATATCAATCGTATCTCTACGGGCTTCACAAAAACTCTCGATACTGGATATGGTAGATTCACTGATAAAGCGCAGATTTTCCTGCATCATGCTTTTAGTGTTTTTATTATTCTGTACAATCATGACAGAAGCAAAAATATAAAGCGGAATCAGTGAAGCTGTCAGCAGGATAATATATAAAGTGTGTTTAATTTTCATATGAAATCCTTTCATTTGGTCTGCAATAAATAATAGTAATGATTATCAGATAATAGTATATTGGTACTATAATATAGTATTTTGGTAGGAATGTCAATGGAGAATACAGGAAATCATAAAACTTTAACAAATTAGATTTTATAAACAGTGTATGCAGTTTCAAAGAATGTCAATACTTATATATTGAAAGAACGAATATACCGCAATTGCGGTAGGAATGGAGAGGAAAATGAGTAATAACATGGATTTGGGGTATGAGATGTTCTGCTATCAGTGCGAGCAGACGGCAAACGGAAAAGGCTGTACGAAAATGGGTGTCTGTGGAAAGACACCGGAAATCGCAAATTTGCAGGATTTGCTGATTTATCAGGCAAAGGGAATCTGCTGTTATGCAAAAAAATTATTGGAAACAGGGGAACATGCGCCTAAAGAAGTGGTGCGTTTTTTGGAAAACGTTCTTTTTACAACGCTTACAAATGTAAATTTTGATGCAGATGTACATGTGGAATTATTAAAGGTATCGCAAAACATTAAGGAAGAATTGCGGGAGCAGACAGAGGCAGAAATCAACCGCCCGGCAGCAGTTTATAATCTGCCGGAAACGAAAAGTGAAATGTTAAAAGATGCGCCGATGGCAGGAATTATGTATGACAAAGAACTTGACGAAGATATCCGTTCATTAAGACAGACGATTCTTTATGGATTAAAAGGCATCAGCGCATACGGACATCAGGCAAGAGAACTGGGATATTACAGAACACAGGTCGATGATTTTTATATTTACGGACTGGAAGCACTTACAGACGATGCGCTGACGGTGGAAGAATTAATTCGGATGACGATGCGTACCGGTGAAATGGCATTAGAGGTAATGAAACAGTTAGATGAAGCGAACACAAGCGTTTATGGCAATCCGTATCCGCATAAGGTGAGTGTTCGTAGAAAAAAAGGACCGTTTATCATCGTATCGGGACATGACTTTAAAGATTTGGAAATGCTGCTGGAACAGACCAAAGACACAGGTATTAATATTTATACCCATGGGGAAATGCTGCCGGGTCACGGCTATGAAGGATTGAAAAAATATCCGCATCTGGTGGGCAATTTTGGCGGTGCATGGCAGGACCAGCAGAAAGAATTTGACAATCTGCCGGGCTGTATTTTAATGACAACAAATTGTCTGATGCGTCCGCGTGAGGGGTATAAGGACAGGATTTACAGCACCAATGTTGTCGGCTGGGAAGGAGTAAAGTATATTCCTAAAAAGGAAAACGGCGAAAAGGATTTTCATGAAATCATTGAACAGGCATTGGCATTAGGTGGATTTTCCGATGATGAAGAAGAAAAGGAAATTACAGTGGGTTTTGCACATCAGGCGGTGCTGACCTGTGCTGAAAAGATAGTAGAAGCCGTAAAGGACGGAACAATCCGCCATTTCTTTTTAATTGGCGGCTGTGACGGTGCCAGACCGGGAAGAAATTATTATACGGAATTTGCAAAAATGGTGCCGCAGGACTGTGTGATTCTGACACTGGCATGTGGAAAATACCGGTTTAATAAGCTGGACTTTGGTGAAATTGCCGGATTGCCGCGTCTGATGGATGTCGGACAGTGTAACGATGTTTATTCGGCGGTACGCATTGCCACTGCACTTGCCGATGCGTTTAATACCGATGTAAACGGACTGCCTCTTTCCATGATTGTGTCCTGGTATGAGCAGAAAGCAGTAGCGGATTTGCTCGCACTGTTAAGCCTTGGCGTCAGAAACATTTATTTAGGACCGACACTCCCTGCCTTTTTAAGCCCGAATGTATTGCAGTATCTGGTGGATACGTTTCATATCCGCGCAATCAGCAACGCGGAAGATGATATTAAGACGTGCCTGAAGCAGAATATTGCATAAAGCGCTTAGAATTTTCGAGAGTTGTTTATATTATAGGAAATAAACAACTCTCAAAAAATCCTGTTATGGAAAGAGAACAACAGGCGGAAATTTTAAAATCCATATTAGATTAGGCTTCAAAAAAACAAAAAAAAACAAAAAAATACAAAAAAAAATAAAAAATTTTATTGCATTTCAAACTAGATTGTGATATTTTTTAAACAATCTCCTGAGAGACAATTATAAAGCTGGGGAATTTCGGTCGTTTCTGAGCTTTTTACAATGAAATTCAGTAAAAAAATTCATTCAAAAAACGAAAGAAAGGGAAACCATATGTCAAAGTTAAAAAAATGGATAGGTAATTTAAAAGTTGCAGCGAAATTGAAGGTATATCGGACGTCGGTATTAGTTATGACAGCGTTTTTCGTACTGGTGGCACTTGTATCGACATTAGTGATTCGTTCGAATATACGTCATATTACGGAAGTGTGGTCTCCTTCACTTGAGTATCTGCAGGAATTAGAAACAATGACTGCTAAGTATAGAATCAAGCAGTATCAGCATCTTGTAGAATCAGATGCCGCAGCTATGGCTACGTGTGAAAAAGAAAATGATAATATAGAAAGTCAGATTAAAGACGCGACAGCTAAGTTAGGTGAGATAATTAATTCAAATAAGAAAGCACAGCAAGGAAAAGCCGATTACGAAAAGGCAACTTCTGCGTGGGAAGAATACTTATCAACTTCAGATGAAGTATACAAATTGAGTAGAGATAATAAACAGGCTGAAGCAGCGAAGATTATGATCGGAAGTGCATATGAAAGCTATATGTCATTTGTAAAACAATTAAATACATTACATGATGATTTCCAGGTGGAATTAGATAATGCGAAAACACTTGCCAACATCTGTACTATTATTATTTTTATTGTCATTATTGTAACAGGAATCGCGATTGCAGTAGTTGCAACAGTTATCGGAAAGATAATTACAGATTCAATAACAGAACCGGTACAGCAGATAGATGCAGCAGTTGCCAGTCTTAGAAAAGGTGAACTGTCTAATATAGAAATGCTTACTTACGAATCAGATGATGAGTTCGGAGATACAATAAGAATGCTGAAAGAAGCAATGAATATTCTTTCAGATTATGTCCGTGAGATTTCTCAGGAGGTTAAATTGATAGCTCAGGGTGATTTGACAAGAAATGGTGATGATATTACACCGTTTCTGGGTGATTTTTCAGAATTGAAAGAGTCACTTGTATATATTTTAAAACGATTTAACAGTACATTGTCAGAAATTAGCGGTATTGCTGAACAGGTTACACATAACGCAAAGGAAGTTGAAAGTGCATCAAAGTCTTTATCAGATGGTGCAACGGAACAGGCCGGAGTTATTCAGGAATTGAATGCAACAATAGATACAGTTGTTGACCTTGCTGTAGATACTGCAAAGGAAACAAAAAATGCATCTGAACGTGTAAAAGCTTCTGCGAACAAAGCGAATGAAGAAAAGGAAAAAATGAATGTTCTGTTGACAGAGATGGAACATATTACAGAAATATCTAAGGAAATAGGTAATATTATTACAGATATTGAAGATATTGCTTCACAGACTAATTTGTTAGCTCTTAATGCTTCGATAGAAGCTGCCAGGGCAGGTGAGGCAGGTAAGGGCTTTGCGGTAGTAGCAGATCAGATAGGAAAACTTGCTGCAGACAGTGCTAAGTCAGCGGTAAATACAAGAGATTTAATAGATAAAACTTTAGTTGAAATTCAACGAGGAAATGCAGTTACAATTACAACGGCAGAAGCTTTCAATCAGATTATTTCGGACATGGATTCGTTTGCAGAAATGGCAGAGAATACAATGGAGAAAGCCAATGCACAGGCAGAGTCATTAGAGCAGGTCGGACAGGGAATTGAACAGCTTTCAGGTGTTGTACAGAGTACAGCAGCATCATCAGAAGAGAATACAGCAATTAGTATTAATCTCTCAGAGGGTGCAGATAAGATGAATGAGCGTGTAAACAGATTTAAGTTATTCTAAAGGTTAAAAGAGAATTATAATGATATTGGGGCATAAAAGGCCTGATTCCACTTATGAGCAGGTTCATGTGGGGTTAGGACTTTTAACTCTGGTATCTTATGATACGATTAGGAAAGAAAGGTTCTTGTTGTGAGTGAGAATATATTTAAGGTATTTGGTGAGCAGACAAAAGAAACTTTATTAGAAATAATCGCAAAATGTATGGATGACTATCTGTATGTATATGATTTGCAGAATAATACAATGGAGTTGTCTGAGTCGGCTGTGGACCGTTTTATGATATCCGGAAATGTTATAAATGACGTTACGAATATTCTTTTACAGGTAGTCTATGAAGAAGACCGTAAGATGCTTCAGGAGCATCTTACGGCTATATGTGAAGGAAAAGAAAAGGTACATAATCTTCATCACAGATGGCTTGATAAAGAAGGAAGGCCGGTATGGATTAATTGCCGCGGTATTGTGATAGATGATTCACAGGGAAAACCACAATATCTGGTTGGATGTCTGAATGAAACCGGGAATCAGAGGAGAGCAGATAATGTCACAGGATTGCTTGGAGGACTTGAATTTAACGCATATATGCGTTCTCAGAAGAAACGCCTTTCTAAGGGATTTCTTATGCATATAGGAATTGATGATTTTGGAGCAATCAATAGTTCCCGCGGAGCGGCTTATGGTAATCATATTTTGAAAAGTGTAGCTGACTGCATGAAGGAATGTCTTTCTGATAAACAGAGGATATATCATCTTGTAGCCGACCAGTATGTGATTGTTGATTTGGAACATTCTTCAAAGGACTATGCCGCGGAGCTTAAGAAAAAGATAGATGACAGACTGTATAAGTTTATAGTATCTGAAAACTACGAGGCTGTTTTTTCGATTTCGGTAGGTGTTGTGGATGCGGTAACATTTTGCGAAGGCTACGAGGAGTGCCGCAAGAAATTTGCATTTGTCCTTAAAAAAGCCAAAAAAATGGGAAAAAATGGATTCTATATATTTGATGATAACGACTACGAGAGCTTTTTAAGAACAGGAAAGATAGTAGCGGCACTCCGTAATTCTGTTGTGAATGGATTCAACGGCTTTGAGGTGTATTACCAGCCAATTGTGGATTGCAGCTCAGAGCGGGTTATTGGTGCTGAGGCACTTATGCGTTTTTCTATGATGTCCGAAGAAGATACAGAGGTTATTTCACCGATAGAATTTATTCCGTTACTGGAAGAAACTGGATTAATTATTCCGGCAGGAAGATATATATTAGATGAAGCAGCAAAAACGTGTTGTGAAATGCAGCAATATATTCCTGATTTCAAGATAAATATAAATGTTTCATATGTTCAGATTATGCATGGCAATGTTGAAAGAGATATATTGGATGTGATTAAAAAGTATGTTTTAAAGCCGGATTCAATATGTATTGAAATGACCGAAAGCGGATTTATGGATATGACACCGGCATTCTGTAAGTTCAGGAAAGCGTTGGATGAGAATCATATCAGCTTTGTAATTGATGATTTTGGAACGGGTTATTCTAATTTTCATTGCATACGCGACATGAATCCCAGCTATGTGAAAATGGATAGGGATTTTACTGCAAAGGCGATGAATGATGCAAGAGATTATGAATTGTATAAAAACATCATTCCGATGGTACATAGTATTAATGTCAGGATATGTGCAGAGGGCATTGAAAAAAAAGAATGGAGCCTTAAAATGAAAGAAATGCAGGTTGATTATTTACAGGGATACTATTATGGCAGACCCTGTGAAAAAGAACAGTTTATTCAACGATATAAATGTTCATAACAGCCGCAGGCTTTTTGACGGATCATCTGGTACACAAAAAATTAAAAAAAATTAGCACTCACCTATTGACAGTGCCAATAATAAGTGCTATAGTACAACTAGAACAAAGGAAAGGAACAAATAAAGAAATTGAATTTGTTTTAAAACATCCCGGTTCCAGAGTAACAGGTAAATGAGCAGCGATTTTAGAAAAGGAGAGATGACTTATGTTAATGCCTAGTATTTTTGGAGAAGATTTATTTAATGATGATTTTATGAATGGATTTAAGTTCCCGGATGTAGACAAGGTTCTATATGGTAAGCACGCTTCTAATGTTATGAAAACAGATGTCAGGGAAACGGAAAGCGGTTATGAAGTAGATATTGATTTGCCGGGCTTTAAGAAAGATGAAATCAGTGCCAGCCTTGAAAATGGCTATTTGACCATCAGTGCTTCTAAAGGTCTTGACAAAGATGAAGAAAAGAAAGACGGCAAATATATCCGCAAGGAGCGCTATGCCGGCGCAATGAGCAGAAGCTTCTTTGTTGGTGAAGACCTGACACAGGAAGATATCAAGGCAAAATACGAGGACGGTATCTTAAAACTTTCTGTTCCAAAGAAAGAAAAGGCACCGGTCAAGGGTGATAAGTATATTGCCATTGAAGGATAACCTGTAACTGTAAATTGTGACTGTACAACTTATAAGGCATTTTGATGAAATGTCAAAAATGCTGATAAATAACCCTATATAATAGGTAGAAAGACTCCACAGCCGGAGAAATTCATAGGCTGTGGAGTCTTTTTATGTAATACAAAACTATCAGGGGCAAAAGCCTAAAATCATTGCGGTTGTCAGGTGCAAAATATAGTGGAAGATTATGAAAAATACGAACAAAAATATGTGATACATGCACAAAAAAATAAAAAGAAATACATATAAAAATGGCAATTGCGCACAAAAATAAAATATGATATAATAATGGAAACTAAAAAATAAAAAATAGTTTCCAACAAAAGTACTACACAAAACACAAACGGAGAAGGAGGGAACGATGAAAGAAAGTATACAGGAACAAAAACTGCAGCAGAAGATTTTAGAGGGTACGATAGAAGCCTTTAATCAAAAGGGATTGAAATTCACCATGGATGACCTTGCAGGAATCCTCGGCATGAGCAAGAAAACCATATATACGGTCTTTTCAGACAAGACTTCACTGTTTCTTTCCATGGTTGATTACCTGTTTGATACGATAAAGGAAAGCGAGCGTGCCATATTGGAAAATGAAGCATTGTCCACAGTGGAGAAAATCAGGGCAATTCTCGGTGTCATGCCGGACAGCTATAAAGACATTAATTTTGCGAAGCTGTATCTGCTCAAGGAAAAATATCCTGAAATATACACAAGGGTAGAACAGCGGCTGGAAGGCGGCTGGGAAATGACGATGGGACTGCTGGAACAGGGAATAAAAGAAGGATGTATCCGTTCCGTGAATTTATCCATTTTTAAATTGATGATGGAAGCCGCACTGGAGCAGTTTTTCCAGCGTGATATTTTAGTCAACAGTGGACTTTCCTATACGGAAGGGTTAAGCGAAGTGGTTGGCATTTTACTGGACGGAATCGAGAAAAAGGCATAGAAAGGGGCAAGGTTATGGAAGACAAATCAAAAATGATTTACGGCAATGAAATCGGCCGCAAGGCATACAGAAATGCCATTCATTCTAAGAAAAAATTTATCAAAAAATATGGCGATGATACCGGCACAAAATATCCGGTGCGGCTTCGTAAAAATGCGGTGCTTGGCGATACGCTTGGCATTGTCGATGTGCGTGTTGCCAAAAAGCACGGCACAGCCGGAGAGAAAAATCAAACGATACCGTTTGATACGGAAAAAGGCATTATTGTGGGAAATATCCGCATGGGCTTCGGTCATTACCGCATTTCCATGGCGATTGCTTCGGCGGCACATGCAATGGGCTATGTACCGTACTGGATGGATTTGAATTCTTATGAAGATACGACCTGTACAAAGGTTATCCGTGCGCAGAATGATTTATACTCACTGGGGTCAAGATTGTCCCAGAAAAGCCGTCTGTTTAACCGGTTTGTCTGGGAACCGATGAATTACGAGGGCTTTAGAAAGCTTTCTTACAATGCATCAGACCAGAAAAATGCGGAACTGATGGCAGCTGTATTTGCAAATGTGCCAAAAGAAATTCCGGTCATTGCCACACATGTATGGCCGGCGCAGGCGGCGGTGCATGCGGGCATGAAGCGTGTTATCAATGCCGTGCCGGATAACTGGCCAATGGCATTGCATTTGTCGGAGGGCAGTATTCATACGGTGCAGACGCGTTTTGCCTACCAAGGCTACCGTATTTTAAACGGCATGGATAAAAACAAAGTGTTAAATCCAATGCCAAAGGACAGCCTTGTGTATACAGGCCACTACATTGACCATGAGCTGGTGCAGGGAATCGAAGAAGACTGTGCGGCAAGGCGGGCGCGCAAAATGCAGAAAAAACCGATGCGCTTTCTTTTGACGATTGGCGGTGCGGGTGCGCAGAAAGAAATTTTTGCGGAGATTATCCGTTATTTAATACCGCATATCAGGGACGGACGTGCTGCACTGTATGTCAATGTGGGCGATTATAAAAATGTATGGGAGCAGTTAAAGGCAGAAATTCCGCAGATGAAGACACTTTCTTGTGAACATTTTAACAACTGGGAGAATACAAAAAAGTTTGCAGAGGAAGCCCTGACGGGAGAAGTCACGGGAATCCACGGATTCTGGCATGAAAATATATTTGAAGCGGTTTACTGTACCAATCTTTTGATGAGAAGCTGTGATGTGCTGGTTACGAAACCGAGCGAACTGGCATTTTATCCGGTGCCGAAGCTGTTTATCAAGCGTGTCGGTGGACATGAACAGTGGGGTGCAGTCCATTCGGCAGAAATCGGTGACGGTACGCTGGAATGTCGTGACACCGGTCATACACTGCAAATGCTGGAGTTGTTTTTAAATGAAGAAACGCTGTTATTTCAGATGTGTAACTGCATTGAAGCCAATAAAAAAGCAGGCATATATGATGGGGCATACAAGGCGGTGGAACTGGCAGCCGCAGAAAGTAGGTAAGGTATGTTAAGTAAAAGGGAAATGGCTTCTTACGGACTGGGTGCCGTGGGAAAAGACATGGTTTATATGTTTTCGGCAAGTTATATTTTGTATTATTATCAGGATATTTTAGGCGTCAGCGCGATTGCAATGGGCATGATTTTAATGGCGGCGCGCGTGTTTGATGCGTTTAATGACCCGGTTATGGGGGTTATTGTGGCAAAGACAAGGACACGGTTCGGGAAGTTCCGGCCGTGGCTGTTTGTGGGAACGGCGCTCAATGCCATCGTGTTGTATCTGATGTTTGCGGCACCGCCTGCATTGGACGGCGGCGGGCTGGTAGCCTATGCGGCGGTTACATACATTTTATGGGGTGTGACCTATACCATGATGGATATTCCGTACTGGTCCATGATTCCGGCATTTACGCAGGGAGGAAAGGAACGTGAAAATCTTTCCACGCTCGCACGTTCCTGCGCCGGGGTCGGTTCTGCACTGGTAACGGTTATCACTATGCAGTGCGTCTACTTTTTCGGAAACGGCAATGAAAGAACGGGCTTTAAGTGGTTTGCCCTGATTTTATCCGTATTGTTTTTTGTATTCATTCTGATTACCTGTCTGAATATCAAAGAAAAATCAACGGTTGATGTCGATGCGCCGTCCATAAAGCAGATGTTTAAGGCATTACTGCAAAATGACCAGGCAATGACGGTTGTTATTACCATTGTGCTGATTAATACATCGGTATACATTACGTCCAATCTGGTGATTTACTTTTTTAAATATGATTTCGGCGGTGCGGACTGGTACAACGGCTATACGCTGTTTAACACCTTTGGCGGTGCAATACAGATATTGTCGATGATGATTCTGTTTCCGTTACTGCGTAAATTTTTAAATACAATCCGCATTTTTTACGTGAGCTTTGCCATGGCGATAGCAGGATATTTAGTGCTGCTGGTGCTTGTATTTACAACAATGTCCAATGTATTTATACTGTTTATTCCGGCATTTTTCATCTTTGCGGCAAACGGCATGTTACTGGTGCTTACAACCATTTTCCTTGCCAATACCGTGGATTATGGTGAATTAAAAAATAAGCGCAGGGACGAGAGCGTGATTTTTTCTATGCAGACATTTGTTGTAAAATTAGCTTCCGGTGTAGCGGCACTGGTTGTATCCGTGTGCCTGTCGCTGAGCCACTTAAGTCAGGATACGGCAGTTGTGGCGGGAGAAGCCGCACAGGCAGGCGGTTCGCTGGTCGGACTGCGTATGACAATGACGGTGCTTCCGATTGCAGGACTGTTACTTGCTGTGTTTTATTTTCACAAGAAATATATTCTGACAGAGAGTAAAATGGAGGAGATTAACAATACACTGCGGGCTTAAAAGGTATATATGATAAAGAAAGGATTTCCGATATGATTACGATAGAAAAAAATCTGTATGCACTGCATACACGGCATACGTCTTATGTATTTTGTGTCATGGAGAGCGGACATCTGGAGCATTTGTATTATGGAAGGCGGATTCATGCACAGCAGACCGTAATGATGGAAAAAAGGGCATTTCTTCCGGGCAATACGATTGCGTATGACAGCAGTTTTGAAAATCTTTCATTGGAGGATTGCTGTCTTGAAATGTCATCTTACGGAAAAGGCGATATCCGTGAACCGTTTATTGAAACAGAATGTGCGGATGGCAGTACAACGGAGGATTTTTTGTTTGAGAGCGCACAGATTTCCGAAACAAAATGCGGCTTGCAGACACTTCCGGGTGCATATGATGAAAACGGCAAATCCGAACAGCTCAAGGTCGTTCTGGCAGACAAAGAAGGAAAAACAAAGCTGGAACTGTATTATGACGTATACGAAGACTGCGATGTGATTACAAGGCGCGCTGTTTTTAAAAATGAAGGAGAACAGCCTGTGAAGCTTAGGCGGCTGATGAGCATGCAGCTTGATTTACACCGGGCAGACTATGTGCTTTCAACATTTCACGGCGCATGGACACGGGAAATGAACCGCAGTGAAGCCGTGCTTGAAACCGGAAAATATGTCAATGAATCCTTTACGGGAACGTCATCGAGCCGTGCCAATCCGTTTATCATGCTTGGCAGAAAAGAAACGACCGAGGACACCGGAGAGTGTTTCGGAATAAATCTTATTTACAGCGGCAGTCACTATGAAGCTGTAGAGGTGCAGGCAGGACGTACAAGAATCGTTTCCGGTATCCAGCCGAAAAATTTCTGCTTTACGGTTGGCACAGGTGAAGTTTTTGAAACACCGGAAGCGGTGCTGACCTATGCGGCATCAGGTTATAATCAAATGAGTCACCAACTGCATGATTTTGTGCAGGAGCATGTTGTTCGCGGCACATGGAAACGGAAACTGCGCCCGGTGCTGTTAAACAGCTGGGAAGCGGCGTATTTTGACATTAACGAAAGGAAACTGCTACGCCTTGCAAAGGCGGCAAAAGAAGCGGGAATCGAACTGTTTGTCATGGATGACGGCTGGTTTGGAAACCGGAATGACGATAAGAGTTCCCTTGGGGACTGGTATGCCGATGAAAAGAAGCTGCCGGGCGGACTTTTGGGAATTGCGCAGAAAATCAAAGCACTTGGACTGGATTTTGGTATCTGGGTAGAACCGGAAATGGTGAGTGTCAACAGCCGTTTGTATGAAAAGCACCCGGACTGGGCAGCTACCGTTCCCGGCAGGAATCATTCCGAGGGCAGAAACCAGCGGATTTTAGATTTAGCCAATCCGCAGGTGCAGGAATTTGTCATTGAAGAAATGAGCCGTGTTTTTTCCGGTGCGGATATTTCTTATGTCAAATGGGACATGAACCGGATTTTCAGTGATGATTATTCACCGTATCTGCCGCCGGACAGACAGGGTGAAGCGGCACACCGCTATATCTGCGGGCTGTATCACTGCATGGACGTATTGACAAAACGTTTTCCGGATATTTTATTTGAAGGCTGTGCGGCAGGCGGCAACCGCTTTGACCTCGGCATTTTGTGTTATTTTCCGCAAATCTGGGCAAGCGATAATACAGATGCGGTCAGCCGCGCGCAGATTCAGAACAATTACACTTACGGCTATCCGCCGTCCGTGCTTAGTTCACACGTTTCAGCAAGCCCGAATCACCAGACACTGCGCCGCACGCCGCTTGAAACACGCTTTGCCGTGGCGGCTTTCGGGAATTTGGGTTATGAATGTAATTTCTGTGATATGTCCAAAGAAGAACTTGAGGCGGTGAAAGCACAGATTACCTTGTATAAAGAAAAGCGGGAGCTGTTCCAGCGGGGAATTTTTTACCGCGGCAGAAGTTTTTCGGACAGGGATATCCGTGACAGCAGTGTACTGTCGGCGGGCGGCGGCAGTCTGATGGAGTGGAACTGTGTCAAAAAAGATACTTCCGAAGCGGTCGGATTGCTGATGAATAAACTTGCGGTGGCAAACACGCCGCATACATGCTTTTATGCAAAGGGATTAGACCCTGAAAAGCGGTATCATTTTTACAATCGTGCGTTAAAGTACAATATTAAGGATTTCGGGGATTTGGTCAACACCGCATCGCCGGTGCATATCCGTCAGGATTCCCTGATACAGCACTTCGCTGCCAAATGGATTAAAATAAACGGTGAGCGGGAGGACTACAATGTATTCGGCGATACGCTGATGTACTGCGGTGTGCGCTTAAAGCAGGCATTCTGTGCAACGGGACTGAATGATGAAGTGCGTTACTTCCCGGATTTCGGCGCAAGGCTTTATTTTATGGACGAAGAAAAAACACGGTAAGTATGATTTTTACGAAAAAAGCAGTTGACAGATTTTATTTTCTGTGTCTATAATGAAAAAAACGAAATACTTCGGTAGGTGAGGTTACCACAGGGATTTGGATTTTCCTAAGGTTGCTGCCGCAAATTTGTGGAGACACAAATCGTTGGTCAGCAGGCTATGTCGGTTTAAGGCATAACCTAATGCAACTAATATGCCCTGTGATGCTAAAGCTTGGACGACGGAAGCACAGCGCCAGATAAAGAAACAGGTGCGCAAAGATTAAGATTGAATTTCAAACTCCGTCGTCAGACGGAGTTTTTTTAGTATTAAAGGAGGTGAGGCAAATGGATTCGGGCGTCAGTTATCATTCGGAAAATTTACAGAATACGGATACGACAGAAGGGAGCATAGAAAATGGAGAAGAACATTTTTATGGAACTTCTGGCAGCAAGAGAATTCAAAGCAATCAGAAGCATTTTAAATGTGATGAATGCAGTAGACATTGCCTCACTGCTGTCAGAATTTGAAGAAAAGGAACTTGCACAGGCATTCCGTCTGATTCCGAAAGCAAAGGCAGCCGAAGTTTTTGCCAATATGAGCAATGCAACACAGAGCTGTCTGATTGATGCTTTCACGGAAACGGAATTAAAAGAAATCATAGACGATATGTTTATGGACGATACCGTGGATTTACTGGAAGATTTACCGGCAAATGTCGTAACAAGGATTTTATCCAATATCAATCCGCAGAAGCGTGCGCAGATTAATATTCTGCTGGATTATCCGCAGGACAGCGCAGGCAGCATTATGACAACAGAATATGTGTCACTCAAGCGCACCATGACCGTAAAGCAGGCAATGGCACATATTAAAGAAGTAGGAATCCACAAGGAAACGATTTATACCTGCTATGTGCTTGAAGCGCGCAGACTGGTAGGCATTGTGACCGCCAAAGACTTAATGGTGGCAGATGACGACAAAACGATTGAAGAACTTATGCGGACAGAGATTATTTTTGTGCATACGGGCGATGACCAGGAGCAGGTCGGACAGTTATTTTCAAAATATGATTTGCTGGCACTTCCGGTTCTGGATACCGATGAATGTATGGTCGGAATCGTCACGGTCGATGATGCACTCGATGTTGTGGTTGATGAAGCGACAGAGGATATGTCACTCATGGCAGCAGTCAATCCGAGTGAAAAATCTTACTTTGAAACACCGGTGCTGACACATGCCAAAAACAGAATTGTGTGGCTTTTGGTGCTGATGTTATCCGCTACGGCAACGGGCGTGATTATCACACACTATGAAAATGCGTTTGCGGCAGTGCCGATTTTAGTATCCTTTATTCCAATGCTGATGGATACAGGCGGTAACTGCGGTTCACAAAGTTCCACGCTGATTATCCGTGGGATTGCACTGGGAGAAATTACCTTTCGTGATATTTTTAAGGTGATGTTTAAGGAATTCCGGATTTCAATTATTGTCGGTGTGATTCTGGCACTGGCAAACGGGCTTAGAATCCTGCTGATGTATAAGAACTTTTCACTGGCGGTTGTCATTTCAATTTCACTGGTTATTACAGTTATTTTTGCAAAGCTTATCGGCTGTATTCTGCCACTGCTTGCAAAGAAGCTGCATTTTGACCCGGCAATTATGGCATCGCCGCTGATTACAACGATTGTGGATACCTGTTCAATACTGATATACTTTAATGTGGCAACGGTGGTATTCCATTTATAATTAAGGTAAGTGCAAATATGTGAGGACACGGACAGAGAACAGATTTTTATCGGATACGAAAATTACCGTGGATTGCGGATAAGAACGGGTATGACATACATATTTTGCAATATACTAACAGAGTAATATGGTGCAGAGGTGCGAAAAAATTTGAAAAGCACTGAAGGAAAATGCAAAAAAGTGAAAGGAGCATGACAAGTGGCACAGGATATAAAGACTGCGGACATTGCGATTATCGGTACAGGACCGGCGGGCATTTCTGCCGCTATTACCGCAAAAATCAGAAATAAAGAGATATTTTTGTTCGGCGCTGAGCCGGTGAGCAGTAAGGTGGCAAAAGCACACCGGATTTTAAATTATCCGGGACTGCCTGCCGTTTCGGGAGAGGAGCTGGCACAGGCATATAAAAGACATTTGGACGAATTGCAGATTGCGGTTACGAAAAAAAGAGTTCATGCCGTTTATGCAATGGGCAGTTATTTTGCCATTCAGGCAGGACAGGAGCAGTACCGGGCAGACAGCGTGATTTTAGCCTGCGGCATGACGGCGGATAAGCCGTTTCCGGGTGAAAATGAATTTTTGGGACGCGGCGTCAGCTATTGTGCAACGTGTGATGCACAGTTTTTTAAAGGAAAGACGGTCGCAGTTATCGGATATACTAAAGAATCCGTTGAGGAAGCACAGTATTTAGCGGAAATTGTGGGAAAAGTGTTATACTTTCCAATGGGCAAAGAAGCTGTATTGCCGGGGCTTTCCGGTAACATTGAAATCTGTACGGAAAAGCCGGCAGAGATTACCGGCACGATGAAAGTGGAGCAGTTAAAGACTGACGGAAAGCTGTATCCGGTGGACGGCATTTTCATTTTACGGGAAGCCGTCTTTCCGGGACAGCTCGTTCCGGGCTTAAAGACCGAAAAAAATCATGCCGCCGTCAATCTGCAGATGGAAACGAATGTGGCGGGATTATTTGCCTGCGGCGATATTGCGGGAACGCCGTATCAGTATATTAAAGCGGCGGGACAGGGCAATGTTGCGGCACTTTCGGCAGTGTCTTATTTAAACCGTAAAAAAGAAACCGTGTGATGACCGTGTGCTTAGGGCGCAAAGAAGTGTGTGAAAGACCTTGTATTTCAAATGCCGGATATGGTATGATAAGAAGAAGTGAGTTTAAGGAAAAGTCTAGGAGGCAATTATGAAGGTTACACCGGTTAAAGGAACAAACGATTATCTTCCAAAGGAAGTGGAAATCAGGGATTATTTACAGCAGAAGATTCTTGAAGTCTATCTTGCCAATGGATTTGAACATATTATTACACCTGTAATTGAAGATATTGAAAATCTGGATAAAAGTGATGGCGGAGAAAATCTGAACCTCATTTTCAAGATTATGAAGCGCGGCGACAAGCTGGATAAGGCACTGGCATCAGGCGTGACTTCGGAAAATGAGAATGTGCTTGCGGATATGGGACTGCGTTATGATTTGACACTGCCGCTCAGTAGATATTATGCGAATAATAAAGACAAGCTGACACTTCCGATGAAATGTATCCAGATGGATCGTGTGTATCGTGCAGAACGTCCGCAGAAGGGCAGATTAAGAGAATTTATCCAGTGTGATATTGATATTATCGGTTCAGAATCCAACGATTCGGAAATCGAGCTGATTTTAACAACCACAAAGGCATTACAGGCAATCGGCATGAAGAATTTCAAAGTTAAGTTAAACGACAGAAGACTGTTACGTGCCGTATTAATGCAGATGGGCTTTGCGGAAAATGAATTAGACAGTGTGTGCATTACATTTGATAAGCTGGATAAAATCGGCATGGACGGTGTAGAAGCAGAACTGACAGAAAAAGGATTTGCAAAAGAAGCCATTACAAAGTTTACACAGTTCCTTGAAAAAAATGATTTTAGTCTGGATTCTTTAAAGGATATGCTGGAAGATAAAGAACCGGCAGAGAGTCTTGAAAAGATTATGACAACAGTGAAGGCACTTTCAGCAGGGGCATACGATGTGGTCTTTGATTTATCACTGGTCAGAGGACAGGGATACTACACAGGAACCGTTTTTGAAGTGGAAAGCATTGACTTTAAGGGCGCAATCGCAGGCGGTGGAAGATATGACAATCTGATTGGCAAGTTCTTAAACCAGTCCATTCCGGCAGTCGGATTTTCAATCGGATTTGAGCGTATTTTCTCTATCCTTATGCAGAACGGCATTGAAATTCCGGACGGCAGTAAAAAGATTGCCGTATTATATGAAGACGGACATTTAACAGAAGCTGTCAAGACAGCTGAAAAGTTAAGAAGTGAAGGCATGATTGCATCCCTTTATATAAAACCGAAAAAGACCGGTAAGTTTTTAAGTAAATTAGAGGAGCGCGGCTATGCCGGATTTTACAATGTAGAACAGGCAGAAGAAGTCAGCTACTTTGGTGCATAAAAGGAAAAGAGCTGTGGCACAAAAATCAGAAATCCTGATTGCGTGCCACAGCCTTTTTATTGTATCGTGCATTTATCGAGTGCTGTCTGAATGGCATTCAGAAGCATTGTAGCGGTGTATTTGTTCTCAGCGGGATATGTAATATTTTTGGTAGAACCGCTTTCAATTACGGAAGCACACAGTTCGGAAAAGGTGCTTTCCAAAGAAGGGTAGAGCGTTGTAACCGGTTCGGATAAGTTTACGAGTGCAATATTCTGAATACGGTTTTTATCGACTGTCACTTCGATATCTACGGCGTTGCCGTTTAAAGAAACACCGGCTCTGTAAACACCCGGTGTATAGCAGGCGGAAACACCCGCAGAAACAGATTTGGCACCGTTGACAGAGCTGGCTGCGGCATCTTTAGAGCCGCCTGCAAGCGATGAAATCATAAAAATCAGTAAAAGAATGGCAATCACCGCGGCAATGGCACCAATCAGCAGTTCACGGCGGTGTAAAACGATAATTTTTGTCTTTGAATTCATATCCACACACTTCCATAATTGTTATCATTGATGGTATACTATATGCAGAAAATGATTGAATCATGACATAATAATCGCCGGAGGTCCGGCAGAAATGAGGGAAATATGTCCTTACAGTTTATTACAGGGGGAAGCGGTGCAGGAAAATCAGAATATTTAAGCCGTTTAGTCTGTGAAGAATCTGTCAGAAGACCGCATGACAATTTTATTGTGGTTGTTCCTGAACAATATACTATGGAAACACAAAAAAAACTGGTGCATATGCATTCACGCAAGGGAATTTTAAATATTGATGTTGTCAGCTTTGAACGCCTTGCATACAAGGTTTTTGAAGAACTGGGCGGCGGAAACCGTCCGGTGTTAGACGATACCGGAAAGAACCTGATTGTACGGCGCGTACTTGAAAAAGAGAAGAAAAAGCTGGATTACTTTGGCAGCAGTATTGAAAAAACAGGTTTTGTTTCGGAGTTAAAATCCGTGATTTCCGAACTGCTTCAATATGGTATTACACCGCAGCAGCTTGGTGAAATCGGAGAGAATGTCAAAGAAAAGCAGCAGCTCTCCGCAAAATTAAAAGATATCCGTCTGGTTTACAAAGAATTTATGGCATTTTTGTCAACCAATTATATTACGTCTGAGGAAATTTTAGACGTATTATGCGGACTGGTGGAAAAATCAAAGCTGATTGCCGGTTCGGAAATTATTTTTGATGGATTTACCGGGTTTACACCGATTCAGTACAAACTCATGCGTCTGTTGCTGGTATACAGCAAAGGTATTAAAATATCAGTAACGATTGATAAAAAGGAACGTCCGACAGGACATGAAGGCTGGAACAACCTGTTTTTTATGAGTAAAGAGATGATGAACCGTCTAATTGCGATTTGTGAGGAAGAAGGAATCAACGTTGACGATACCGTGTGCGTGGACAGGGACATCAATTACCGCTATGAGGGTGCGAAGGACTTAGCATATCTTGAAAGAAATCTGTTCCGCTATAAGGGCGGGGTGTACACCGGTACACCGGAAAATATCCGCATTTACGAGGGTAGTAATCCCAAAGAGGAATTGCAGTATATCGTATCCGAGATTTTACAGCTGACAAGAAAAGAGGGCTTTCGTTATCGTGATATTGCCGTTGTTACGGCAGATTTGGAAACATACGGAAAAGTTGCCGCCAATATGATGAAACAAAATGACATTCCGGCGTTTTTGGATTATAAACGCTCTGTTGCCGCCAATCCGTATGTGGAAATGCTTTGCAGTGCCTTGGAGATTGTAGAAAAAGGATATCCGTATGACACGATGTTCCGATATCTGCGTACGGGGCTGACCGGCATTTCAAGACATGACATCGATATGCTGGAAAATTACTGTCTGGCGGTAGGTATCCGCGGCAGCCGTGCATGGCATGAACCGTGGAAAAAGAAAATGAAAAGAAGCACGTACCAGCCGGAACTGGAAACGTTAAATGCCCTGCGGGAGCAGATTATGGCGCCGTTTTTGAATCTGGAGGCGGTTTTAAAGGATAAAGAAGCCAATGTGCGGGCATATGTCACAGCCGTTTATGAATTTGTGACGGCTCTGCACAGTGCCGAGCAGATAAAGGCGCTTTCGGAGTGTGAACCTGCCGGCAATGAATATGAACAGCTCTATGCAAAGGTGCTTGAATTGTTTGACAGGATTGTGGAACTGCTCGGTGAAGAAAATGTTTCATTAAAGGAATTTAACAGGATTGTAGCGGCGGGCTTTGAAGAAATGAAAGTGGGACTGCTTCCGCCGACCTCCGACTGTGTGATGATTGGTGATATCGAAAGAACACGTCTTGACAATGTCAAAGTGCTGTTTTTTGCGGGAGTCAATGACGGTGTTGTGCCAAAGAAAAATGAAAATTGCAGTGTGCTGTCGGAAACCGACCGCAGTATACTGGAAGCACAGGAAATCGTACTGTCACCTTCTGCAAGGGAAAAAGCATTTATACAGAAATTTTATCTGTATCTGATGATGACAAAGGCTTCACACCGGCTGTATTTATCGTATGCAAAAAAAAGCAGTGACGGAAAGACGGCACTTCCGTCATATTTAATCCGTAATGTAAGACGCATGTTTCCGGATGTGCGCATAACGGATGCCGACGGGCAGGATGGACAGTTTGTCTATTTAAAGATTCCGAAGCAGGATATTGAGTGGAATACGGAAAATTATATTAAGACGTTGAGTGAAAATGCGGCGCTTTTGTTATACGGAACACAGCTAAAGGGTAGTATTTCGGCATTTGAAACGTATGCTTCCTGCCGTTTTGCGTATTTTCTGGAATATGGCTTAAAGCTTTCACAAAGAGAAGAATACCGTTTTGCGGTACAGGATTTCGGTACGGTTCTGCACGGTGTTTTGGAAGATGTGTCGCGGCAGTTAAAAGAGGAGAAAAAATCCTTTTCCCTGTTATCCGATGAAGAACGAAAAAAGCGCGTATCCGAAAGCGTTGTGCGGATTGCTGCAGAGTACGGCAACACCATTTTAAAGGATAACAGCCGTAACGAATACATGATTAAAAGGCTCACCGATTTGGCGGACAGGACGGTCTGGGCAATCGGAAAGCAGTTAGAGCGCGGTGAATTTGCACCCGATGCATATGAAATGAACTTTTTAGTTGATGAGCATGAGGTACTTGGTGACAAGTCGCTTTATATGCAGGGCAAAATTGACCGCATTGATATTTGTGAAGATGATAACAATGTTTATGTGCGCGTGGTGGATTACAAAACCGGCAAATCGGATTTTGATTTGTTAAAGACATTTTACGGCTTAAAATTACAGCTTGTAACATATATGAAGGCGGCACAGCGCATTGAAAAAAAACGGCATCCGGATAAGAATATTATTCCGGCGGGGATTCTTTATTACAATATTGACAATCCGATTATAGAAGTACAGAGCATGCCCGATGAAGAAGATGCAGATTATCGTGAAGCCGTTGATGAAATGATATTGGAAAATCTGCGTATGAAAGGTGTTGTCAATGAGGATACGGAAATTATCCGTAAAATGGATGACCGCGGAGGAAAGTCGGCGGTTATTCCGGTTGCGTTTAAATCAAACGGGGAGCTGGATATGCGAAGCCACATTTACAGCACGCAGAAGTTTGAACAGCTCACAGACTATGTCACCGAAAAGTCGGCAGATATGGCGGCGGGAATTTTTGGTGGAAATGTGGACGTTAATCCGTACCACACGCAGAAGGAAGATGCCTGTACCTATTGTCCGTACCATGCGGTATGCGGTTTTTCACCGGATATTCCGGGAGGGCAGTCACGCAGCTTAAAGACATTCAGTGATGAGGAAATATGGAAAAAAATCAGGGAAGGAGTTGATGAAAATGGCAAACCGCTGGACAGAAAAACAGTTCAAGGCAATCCGGACAAACGGCTGTAATATTTTAGTTGCTGCCGCCGCAGGTTCGGGTAAAACGGCGGTGCTGGTAGAACGCATTATCCGAAAAATCACGGCAGAAGATGGCACAGACGTGGACAGAATGGTCGTTGTAACCTTTACAAAGGCGGCGGCGGCGGAAATGAAGCAGAGAATCCGGGAGACACTTGATGCAATGCTTCAGGAGAATCCGGGAAACGAGCGGTTAATCCGTCAGATGACGTTGATTCACAATGCCCCGATTACGACGATTGACAGCTTCTGTTTAAATATTGTGCGCAATTATTTTACGGATATTGAATTAGATCCGGGTTTCAGGATTGCGGATGAAGGTGAAATGAAGCTGCTTGAAAATGATGTTATGGAGGAGATGCTGGAGGAATATTATGCTTCTGAAAATCAGGTGTTCTTTGATTTTGTCGATGCGTATGGAACGGGACGTGACGATACGAAAATCGTGGATATTATTTTAAAATTATACCGCTTTGCAAGAAGCTATCCGTGGCCGGAGGAATGGTTTAAAGACTGCCTGTGCATTTACAGGCAGGCAGATATCGACACGGCAGAACAAAATGCCGCAATCAGTTATCTTTTTGATACGGTCAGAAGACGTTTTAAAGACTATGACAGACAGTATGAAAAACTGGAAAGTATCTGCAATGAGCCGGATGGACCGCTGATGTATGCAGCAGCAGTACAGTCTGACCATGCGGGAATCCGTCAGATTCTGGATACACAGAGTTATGAAGAACTGGTGCGTAAAGTGCGCCTGCTGTCTTTTGAAACGTTGGGAAGAAGCCGCAGTAAGGACATTTCAGAGGTAAAGAAGGCAGCAGTCAAGCAAATCCGCGATGAATATAAGGCTTATGTGACAAAGACATTACAGGCGAAATTATTTACAAAGGAATTTGCAAATTTATTAGAGGATATCCGGGAAAATAAACCGGCAGTTGAAATGATGATGACACTCGCACAGGATTTTTACAGGCGCATGGATACAGAAAAGCGTGAAAGAAATGTCATTGATTTTAACGATATGGAGCATATGGCACTAAATATTTTAGTCAAAAAAACAGAAAACGGCATGGAATACACCAAAGCGGCAGATGATTTAAGTGCATATTACGAGGAGATTCTCATAGACGAATATCAGGACAGTAATATGCTTCAGGAGGTTATTCTGACTGCGGTATCTAAGGGAAAATACAATGAAGCGGATAACAATATCTACATGGTGGGTGATGTGAAGCAGAGCATTTACAAGTTCCGTCTGGCGTGTCCGAAGCTGTTTATGGATAAGTACAGTACATATACCGATACGGACAGTCCGAATGTCAGGATTGAACTGCAGACCAATTTCCGAAGCCGCGAAAATGTACTTGAATGTACGAATGATGTTTTTTACAGGGCGATGAATCCGTACTTTGCAGAGATTGAGTATGATGACAGGGCAAGGTTAAATGCCGGGTTTGAGTATCCGAAATATCAGGCGCAGAATGAAAATGCGATGACATTTGCAGATGATCCGGATACGATGATTTATATGATTGATATGAATCAGGAAAAACTTTCCCCGGAGGACGAAGACCGTTCCGCAAGAGAGCGTGAAGGCGCTGCTGCCGCGGCTTTGATTCAACGGCTGACACAGCCAAAGCAAGACGGCAGTTTTTATATGGTTTATGATAAAAATGCCGAAAACGGCTACAGGAGAATCCGTTACAGTGACATCGTGATTCTGACAAGGACTGTCAGCGGCTGGGCGGATACATTTGTCAATGTGCTGATGAATGAAGATATTCCGGCATATTGTGACACGTCAGAAGGATATTTTGATGTGCGTGAGGTCAAACTGCTGTTATCGTATCTTGCCGTAATAGATAATCCACTGCAGGATATTCCCATGGCGGCGGTCATGCTGTCCTTTTTTGGCAGATTTACAACGGAAGAACTCACACAGATTCGCATGAAAGACACCACAAAGCATTTGTATGACGTCATGCAGGAAAGCGATGATAAAAAAGTCGTGCAATTTTTAAAACAACTCGACAGTTTCAGGGAAAAGGCAGAGCGTTATCCGGTCAGTGATGTTTTGTGGGAGCTGATGTATGATACGGGATATTACCACTATGCCGGAACAATGCCGGCAGGTACTCAGCGGCAGGCAAATCTGGATATGCTTTATACAAAGGCGGCGGCATTTGAAAAGACCAGTTACAGCGGACTGTTTCAGTTTCTGCGCTATATTGAGCGCCTTAAAAAATACGAGGTGGATTTTGCGGAAGCTTCCGTGCTTGGTGAAAATGAAAATCTGGTGCGTGTGATGAGTATTCATAAAAGTAAGGGGCTGGAATTTCCGGTTGTCATTCTGGCAGGAATGGGAAAGAGCATTAACCAGATGGATTCCCGCGGGGAAGTGGTCCTGGATACGGACTTTGGTGTCGGAACAAATGTGGTACATTTAGATAAACGTATCAAGAATCCGACTCTGTTAAAATCAGCGGTATCACAAAAGCTTATACAGGAAACAATCAGCGAGGAACTGCGTGTGCTGTATGTTGCCATGACAAGAGCGAGGGAAAAGCTGTATATGATTGGCACCGTAAAAGACGCACAAAAAGCAGTAGAGGGCTGGCAGGCGGTTTCAGATGAATTGCTTGCCGGAGGCTGGTATTCGTACTCGTATGAAGCCGGTTTGAAAAATTATTTTGATATGGTCATGCCGGCAGTATTGCTGCCGCAGAATCTGCGTAAAGGGACGTTTCAGATTGTGGAATTTAAGAAAGAAGAATTGCAGGTAAGTGATGATATTTCAATGGAAGTATCACAGGCAGAGACGGATATTTCAAAAGAAGCAGGGCAGGCGGAGTCTGATATGCGGCAGGCAGCGGAAGCAGGAGAAGTTGCAAAGGCAGAGATGAATGATGCCGGAAATGGCACTGGGCAGCAGAATCCGGCAGGACAGGAATTAGAAAAAATGCCGGATTATCCGTATGCCGATGAACCGGTTATGAAACCGAAGGTCACAGTGTCGGAATTAAAGAAAATGCAGCAGGATTCGGATTTTGCAGAAACCGCCTATATGCCGGAAAGCTTAAAACAGGCAGTGGATGAACAAAATGAAGATGAATTATTGCCGGAATTTATCGCAGGCAGGAAAAAGACGTTACAGGGAAGCCGGAGAGGTACAGCATATCATCGCGTGATGGAATGTATGGACTATGATACAGAACCAGAAAATACTGCTGTAAAAGCATTTTTAAAGCGGCTTGTAGAGGAAGAAAAGCTTACCAAACAGCAGGCGGACAGTATCCGTGTATCCGATATTGTTGCATTTATGAAAAATCCACTGTTTGAACGGATGAAACGGGCAAAACAGGCAGGTGTTTTTCATACGGAACAACCGTTTGTCTTTATTGATTTATCCGAACAGTCTGATAAATCAAAACAGGACGATACGAACCAGCCGGATAAAAACAATGGCGGACAGTTGATCCAGGGTGTTATTGATGTATATTTTGAAGAAGATGGAAGTCTTATTCTGGTGGATTACAAAACGGATAAGGTGTCAAAAAAAGGCGGTGAAGACGAATTGCGCAGGCGGTATGCACTCCAGTTAGAATACTATGCAAAAGCGCTGTCGCAGCTGCTTCAGAAACCTGTAAAGGAAAAAATTATCTATTCATTTTCATTGGGGAAAGATATAGAGCTTGAATAATTTTAATATCATCGTGGAAAACAAAGACAAGACCGTGTTTGTTTTCCACGATTTTTTAGGAAATAAAAGCACAAGAATTAGGAAATCTTTGCAAGCTGTGTACTGTGCTTCATAATGACATCCTTCATAACAAGGATATCAGACTGGATTGATTCAAGCTGGTTTATACCCTGGGAATATCTTTCATATGTAGATACATAGCAGGACTCAATCGTGTTCAGACGTGGAACAACATTCTGTTCCAGTGTGAGGTTAATCTGCGTAAGCTGTGACTGCAAAGAATCCCTTGTTTCGGCGATTTCGGTACGGAGGGAGCTTTGCAAAGAATCCCTTGTTTCAGCAATCTCAGCATGCAGGGCTTCGCGTGTTTCGGCGATTTCGGCACGAAGAGAACTTTGCAAAGAATCCCTTGTTTCAGCAATCTCAGCATGCAGGGTTTCGCGTGTTTCGGCGATTTCAGCACGAAGAGAATTCTGCAAGGAATCCCGTGTTTCGGCGATTTCGGCACGGAGGGAATTCTGCAGGGAATCCCTTGTTTCAGCAATCTCAGCATGCAGGGCTTCCCGTGTTTCGGCGATTTCAGTACGAAGAGAACTCTGCAGGGAATCCCGCGTTTCGGCTATTTCAGCACGAAGAGAATTCTGTAAGGAATCCCTTGTTTCGGCGATTTCGGCACGGAGGGAACTTTGCAAAGAATCCCGTGTTTCGGCGATTTCAGCATGCAGAGAATTCTGCATATTTTCCAGCATACCAGATATTTCCCCTAATAAGTAGGTTACGGTTTTGTTGGATAACTCGTTTGACATATTTTCACCACCTTTCGTATTCTTAGTATACAGATAATAACATACTATAACGCATTTGTCTATATTTATTTGACCGTAATTTCAGATGAAATTTTTATGAAATTTTTAAAGGGCATTTTGTTTTCGGATAACAGTTGTCTTCAAAGAAGGGGTATAGTATAATAATACAAATTGTTTTAATTGCAGATAAGAAATCACTTAGGAATGGAGTTTAGTATGGAAACAGGAAAGGTCATTGAGGCTGCAATTGCTTATTTTGAAAATGATATTCGCAGAATCAGCCATTTGCTGAAAGTATATGGTTTTGCAAAGGCGATTGGAGAGAAGGAACAGCTGGATTTATTTACAATGGAATGTCTGGAAACCGCGGCAGTGCTTCATGATATCGGCATTAAAATATCAGAGGAAAAATATCAATCCAGTGCAGGAAAGTATCAGGAACTGGAGGGACCACCGGTGGCTGCTGTAATTTTAAAGAAACTGGAATTTCCGGCGCCGGTGACAGAGCGGGTGGCATATCTGATTGGACACCATCACACCTATGATAAAATAGAGGGAATGGATTATCAGATTTTAGTTGAGGCAGATTTTCTGGTAAATATCAATGAAGACGGCTTGGACAGCAGTAAGCAGGGGCTGGATTCTATCCGGAAAATCAAAGAAAATATTTTTAAAACGAAAACAGGAACTAAAATATTAGAGTCTATATATCTGAGTAAAGTAAATTAAAAGAAATGGAGAAAAAAATGGCAAATCAGGTCAATAGCAGTACATTTAAAAAGAATCAGTCACAGAAGAAAAAGAATCCGTGGATACCGCTGGTTGTTATCGTAGTTCTTGCGTTGTTAATGGTTTTGTTAAACTATTTTATGTTAGATGTAACCAATGCGGTATATCAGACACAGCAGGAAACCGTACAGACAGAATCAACTACGGCAGAGTAAAGCAACAGTCAATAAAAGCAAACAAAAAGGAGAAATTTCTAAAATCAGAAATTTCTCCTTAATTTTTTACGCAATATTTTTATGCGGTAATTGTTGTTCCTGTCTTTCCGGCAAGACTTGATTTTGCCTTGTCAAGGTTTGAAATAACGGCCTTTCTTTCGGAATCAGCAGTTACGAAACGAATGGAAGCGTCAACCTTTGGAAATGTTGTCTTTGCAGGGAAATGACCGGCTTTGATATAAGTGTGTAAGTCGGAAGCAGAAACCTGTTCAAAGACTTTTTCATTTGGTGTTCCTTTTTCAATTGTAAGATTGTCGTATGCTGTCAGGAATAATAAAGTCTGTGCGTTGACCAGTTCTGCCAGTTTGGCAGCAGTGTAGTCCTTTTCAATAATGGCGCTGGCACCTTTTAAATGTGTTCCCTGCTGTAGTACAGGAATACCACCGCCGCCGGCAGCGATTACAATCTGGTCTGCATCAAGCAGTGCCTTTACGGCATCAATTTCATAAATGTCGATTGGCAGTGGAGCAGCGATAATTCTTCTGAATTTACCCGGTTCTTCTTCAACAACATGGTTGCCTTTTTCTTCCTCGGCTTCGGCTTCTTCTTTTGACATAAATCTGCCAATGATTTTGGAAGGTTCGCTGAATGCCGCATCAAACGGGTCTACACGGACCTGTGTAATGATTGTAGAAACAGTTTTATAAATGCCGCGGTTTAATAATTCCTCGCGGATTGCATTTTGTAAGTCGTAACCGATATATCCCTCACTCATTGCACCGCAGACGGACATCGGGGCAACGGTTCTGTCGTCTGGATTTAAACGGGCAAATTCAGTCATTGCAGTCTGAATCATGCCGACCTGCGGACCGTTGCTGTGCGTAATGACAATCTGATATTTTTCTTCTACTAAATCTGCAATTGCAGCAGCAGCTTTTTTAACATTTTCCTGCTGTTCCGGGAAAGTTTCACCAAAAGAATTTCTTCCGAGAGCAACAACGATTCTTTTCTTATCCATATTAATCCTCATTTCTGCGCACGCTTTGTAATTCTAAGTTGTATTGCACATAACAGGCTTGTGCCAAGTGCGCAAAGTCACAAATCCTGCAAATGAATTCTGATACTTTATTATAAAATATTTGCAGGGAAAAAGCAAATATTATCAAGCATGAAAAATAAACAGCATTTTTGGCAGATGAGAAATCGCCGGGTGCAAGTAGTAACATTGAAGATATTTACCATATAATAAATACAGATAGGTGGAGGGTAAATAGCTTTGGCGGTATTTACATCGCAGATTTATGACAAAGCTGCTCGAAAGTGAGGAGTTGTATGCAGACAGGAGTTGCAATTGTAGATACAGGAATTTACCGGCATAGAGATTTTGGCAGCCGTATTACCGGTTTCGTTGATTTGGTTCATGGGAAAAACAGCGTTTATGATGATAGCGGACATGGGACACATATCGCGGGAATCATAGGCGGGGACGGGAGTGCATCCCGTGGACGGTATAAAGGAATTGCCCCGCATTCGGCACTGATAGGTATAAAAGTTCTGGATGCACAGGGAAACGGGAAAATTTCAGATGTGGTGGAAGGACTCCGATGGATTTTAGAACAGAGAGAGCGGTATAATATCCGGGTTGTTAATATTTCGTTCGGAACGGTACCGGACCATGATGTGCAGGAAGAAAAACAGCTTAACCGGCAGGTGGAACAGCTATGGGATGCCGGAATTGTTGTGGTAGCGGCGGCAGGAAACAGCGGACCGGACAGAAACAGTATCACCGCACCGGGAAACTGTAAAAAAATTATAACCGTCGGTTCGTATGACGATACCAATTTTTCTGGTGTACGCGGAAGGAAAGTGCGGTATTATTCCGGCAGAGGACCGACGGAGGAATGTGTGATCAAGCCAGAGGTTGTTGTGACAGGATCCAATATTATTGCGTGCAGCAACCGTAAGGATGCATATGCAAAAAAAAGCGGAACATCAATGTCTGCTCCCATTGTCAGCGGAGCAGTTGCCAGACTTTTAGAGGAAAGACCGGACTATACACCGAAAGGTGTAAAAATGCGGCTGTTAAAGTGCTGTGAGACTATTGCAATTCCGGAAAATCAGCAGGGTTTCGGCGTACTGAACATAGTGAAATTTATAACGAGTGGGTAAAATAGTGTATGGTCATATGGTTTATTTGAAAAAATACAGGATTTAATGTGATAATACTTATAATTATAAAAATGTGTTATTATAATACAGAATACATTTTTCAGGGGGAATGAGTACAAAAGAAACTGGAGGAGGAAAAATGTACGTTTGCTATTCTAGAAGCAAAAACGAAAGTCATGCAAAAGCCGTTTTGTATCACTTGGAAAATTGGGGATTTACAATGCCTGAAGAAGACGGAGAGAAAAATATTATGAGAGAGGTGACGTATGAACAGGAATGTGAAAGTATCGCAAGGCATCAGGAAGCCGTAGTAGTTTTAACACCGCAGCTGATACAGGATATAACAGCTCTTGTGGAGCTGGATATTTTAAAAAGCAGCTTTGAAAAGGGCAGAATTAAAATTGTTGTATTTTTATACGGGGTTGAATCTTCTACACTGCCGCAAAGACTTTCGTGGCTTGGAAAGGCACAGCTTGTGCGGGTTACGGGAATGGAATCGGTATTTGAGGGAATGTGCCATGCAGTGGCAGTGCGGATTGAGGAGGAGCTGTTTAAACAGGGTGATTTTAACAGCTGTAAGAAGAAATTTTATGCGTTTTTGGCACGGGATGCGTATTTAAAATGCATTTTTCGTGAGTATACAAGTCTGGAAGCGTATGCCGCAGGAACAAAGATTGTGCTTATTTATGCAATGTACTGTTATATTGAAATGAGGTACACAACAAGGATAACGGAGCCGTTTTACGGCAATTGTATCCGTAAACTGTATGAAAATGTAGATTATTATACACAGTGGGGAACATTGCAGTTAAGAATTGCGGAACGCAGTCTGTTTTTAAGCATTTGTCATATGAAAGAAATACCGGAAGAAAAAGCAGTTTAGATTTATGCGCAGGGAAAGAAGATAGGGGAAATAAATAGAACTTGACAAAAGAGTTAGACAGGGCTAACATTATGAAAGAAGTTAGCGTTGTCTAACTCTTTTTATGTTACGATAAATGAACATAGTCGGTAAGGAGAAATTTATGTTTTTAGAGATTGAACAATTACGGAAAAGTTATGGAACGGGTGAAAACAAAGTGGAGGTTTTAAAAGGGATACAGCTTGGTGTGGAGAAAGGGAAAATCTGCGTACTGCTGGGACCTTCCGGTTCGGGAAAATCTACACTGCTTAATATCGTAGGAGGCATTGACACGGCAGATTCCGGCAGTGTTACCGTAGCAGGCGAGGTTATGCAGGGCATGAACGACAGGCAGCTGACAGAATACAGAAGAAAGCATTTAGGCTATGTATTTCAGGCATATAATCTTATCGGAAATCTGACGGTACGTGAAAATATCGAAGTCGGCGCATATTTAAGCAGCCAGCCGTTAGATATTGATGAACTGCTTGATGTGCTGGGACTGACAGAACATCAGAACAAAATTCCGAGCCAGTTGTCCGGCGGTCAGCAGCAGCGGACGGCAATCGGCAGGGCAATCGTGAAAAATCCGGATATTCTGCTCTGCGACGAGCCGACCGGCGCTCTTGATTATCATACCTCAAAGGATATTCTGGCACTGATTGAGCGGGTCAATCAGAAATACGGCAATACAATTGTCATAGTCACCCACAATGACGCGATTAAAAATATGGCAGACCAGATTGTAAAGCTCAAAGACGGTCAGATTCAGGATGTTGAAATGAATGCCGCTAAAGTACCGGCGGAGCAGTTAGAGTGGTAAAACGGGGAGGTAAACAGCATGAAAAATCCATTGCGAAAGCGTTTTTTAAGGGAATTAAAGCAGGATTTCGGAAAATATGCCGTGATATTTTTGTTTATAACACTGACAATCGGGTTTATTTCAGGTTTTCTGGTCGCTGATAACAGCATGACCCATGCATACGATGAAAGCTTTGAAAAATACAATATTGAAGACGGCAATTTTGAATTGGAACAAAAGGCAGATGCGGTGCTGCTTAAAAAAGTAGAATCAGAAAATGATGTGGTGCTGTATGAGAACTTTTATAAGGAAGTACCAAAAGCCATCTCAAATGCGACACTGCGTATTTTCGGCGAGAGAAATGATATAAACCTGGTGTGTGTCATGGAAGGCAGAGCACCGCAGAAGGATGGAGAGATTGCACTCGACCGCCTGTTTGCCGAAAACAGGGAATTAAAAATCGGGGATTCGGTTGTTCTTGGCGGAGAGAAGCTTGAGATTGTAGGAACAGTGGCACTGTCCGATTATAGCGCGCAGTTTCAGAACAATTCGGATATGATGTTTGATGCAACAAACTTTGGTGTTGCCATTGTAACGAAAGGTCAGTATGACAAACTGGATGCGGGAACGGAGCATTTCATATATTCATGGAAAAATAATAAGACGGATTTGACGGATTCACAGCAGCGTGATTTGTCCGATGACATTTTAAAACAGCTCGTTTCCCTGCGGGCGGGCATTACCAATATTACACCGGCAGTAGAAAATCAGGCCATTCATTTTACGGGTGATGATATGGGCAGTGATAAGAGCATGATCCAGGTACTTTTATATGTCATCATGGTTATTCTGGCATTTATTTTCAGTGTAACGATTGCAAGCATTATTGAAAAGGAAGCTTCTGAAATCGGTACAATGAGGGCGCTTGGCTTTACCAGAGGTGAACTGCTGCGTCACTATATTACACTTCCGGTTACGGTAACACTGATTTCCTGTGTGCTGGGAAATATATTGGGATATACAGTATTTAAAGATGTCATGGCAGGAATGTATTATCACAGTTACAGTCTTCCGACATATATTACATTGTGGAATCCTTATGCATTTGTGATTACAACGGTTGTGCCGTGCATGATTATGATTGTGGTCAATACAATTGTATTGTATACAAAGTTAAAATTATCACCGCTTAAATTCCTGCGCCACGATTTAAACCACTGGCGTGAGAAAAAGGCAGTGCGCCTGCCAAAGGTTTCTTTTATGGCAAGATTCCGGATGCGTATCCTGATTCAGAACAAGGTAAATTATCTTGTGATGTTTTTAGGCGTAACATTTGCAAGTCTGCTCATTTTCTTCGGACTTTTGATGACACCGCTTTTAGACCACTACGGTATGCTGGTAGAGGAAAATATGATCAGCGATTACCAGTACGTGTTAAAAATGCCGGTGCAGACGAAAAATGAAGCTGCGGAAAAGTATGCGGTCAAGTCACTGATACTGGATAAAACCGACAGAAAATTAAAGGAAGAAATCAATGTCTACGGCATCCGTGAAGATTCAGATTACATTACAGGCATTGAGTTACAAAAAAACGGCAACGGGGTCTATGCTTCTGAGGGTATTTTAGAAAAATATAAACTTTCAGTCGGCGATACGCTTGCGCTAAAAGACGAGTACAGCGATGACACCTATGAATTTGAAATCCTTGGCACGTATCCTTATCCGGCATCCTTTACGGTATTTATAAGCAGCAGCCGGTTTGAAGAACTGTTTGACAAGGAAGAAGGCTATTTTAACGGATATTTCAGCAATGAAGAACTGACCGATTTGGACAGTAAGGCAGTAGCGACAACGATTACATATGATGATATGACAAAGGTTGTGCGACAGTTAAAGGATTCCATGGGACAGATGTTCCCGCTGATAACAGTATTTTCCGTATTTATGGCAGTCCTGATTTTCTATCTGCTGTCAAAAATTGTGGTGGAAAAAAATGCAACGGCAATTTCCATGCTGCGTATTTTAGGGTATAATAAATCAGAAACCGCAAAGCTGTATATGATGTCTACTACGATTGCAGCCGTGATTTCTGTATTGTTAAGCCTTGGCATTGCGGCTGTTGTGATGCGGGTGCTTTACGATTATTTTATGCAGGAAATGGCAGGCTGGCTTACCTATTACGTGGACCCGGCAAATTATGTGTGGGCAGTTGTACTGGGAATGGCATCATACGGTGTTTCAGCGGCGTTACAGTATCGCAAAATAGGAAAAGTAGGCTTAGAAGCAGCACTCAAGAGGGCAGATTTATAAAAACGACATTGCAGTGCTTAATTTGTTAAGAAAAATTTAAGAAGAATCAAAACTCCTTTCTAAGATTTCCTTCCTATACTACATGCATGCTTAGAAAAGGAGGAAGCAATGGAAGCTAATATATTAGTTGTTGAAGATGAAAAAGGAATACGGGATGCCATAACGATTTACTTAAAAAATCAGGGGTATTATGTTTATGAAGCCGAAAACGGCGTACAGGGACTTGAAATGGTAGAAAATCACACCATTCATCTGGCAATCGTAGATATTATGATGCCGGTTATGGATGGAATTACCATGACGATGAAGCTGCGTGAAAAATATGATTTCCCGTTGATATTTTTAAGTGCCAAATCAGAAGACATTGATAAAATCACAGGGTTAAATATCGGTGCAGACGATTATATCACAAAGCCCTTTGGCTCAATGGAACTGCTCGCAAGAGTCCATGCCAATCTGCGCCGGTATGAACAGATTTTGCAGTTAAAAAATGCGGCAGCCGTGTCCCAGAAAGAAACAGAAGAAGCGCATACGCTGACGGCAGGCGGACTGGAACTGGATTTGTATACCAAACAGCTTACGGTGGACGGAAAAAATGTAAAGCTGACCCCAAAAGAATACGCGATTTTGGAGCTTTTAATGCGTTCACCGGGCAGGGTTTATTCGGCAGAACAGATTTATGAAAATGTCTGGAAAGAGGAAGCCATAAACACCGAAACCATCATGGTACATGTCCGAAAGCTGCGTGAAAAAATTGAAGTCAATCCCAGAAATCCACGGTATCTGAAAGTGGTGTGGGGTATCGGCTACAAAATTGAAAAATAAAAAACGTTTGCAGGAAGGAGAACGTTTATGGAAAAGAAGAAAAAAAGAGGATTTGTGCTTGGATTTGTGGCACTTTTAAGCGTGATATCAATCGGCATGATTTTGCTGTGCCGGAATATTCAATCAGAAAATCAGGGTACGCAGACAGTAGATGTCAGTGCAGTCAGCAGGAAAATGCTGCTGTTTATGCTTGATCAGACACGTGTTGTCAATAAAGACTATTCCGTGCTGTCGCTGGGAGAAGATGTTCCATACAGTATCCGTTCAGAACTGGAATATGTTATGGAAGAAGAACTGCTTACGGCAAGGGCAGATTTTATCAACTCGCCCAATTTTGCATATCGTATTACCAATACGGCTACCGGCGAAAAAACCGAGGGCGGCGATACGTCACTTTTTGTAAAAGACCATCAGATGTACAGTACATTTACTTATGATGCCGATGGAAATGTAACAAGTACGGGAGATTATGTTTCTACGGATTTTACTTATATGAGTGCATACCAGCTGCTTAAAAACAGTATCTCAATTTCCACCAGCAATGCGAGAGAAACGTATGAGATTTATGGAAAGAGTATTCCAAAATCCCAGATTCAGCTTCGTGTGCCGCAGAATCTCAAAGCTGAATTTGCCATTCCGCAGAATCTGACTGAAAATAATGATATCATCTGGTACAATACCGGGAATCTTGTTCATGGAGAAATGAGCGGCAGATTTTTAGCTGTTACGTGCTGTATGATGGTATTTTTTATCGGTTTATATATTCTGTTTTATCCGGTGAGTGTGGAACAGGAAGTCAACCCATTCGCATTTATGCGAAAAATAAAGGCGGAAATCAAATGGGCATTTTTAGGGACGGTGCTTTGTCTTGCGTACATCGGCATGGCATTTTTGGACGTGTATACCATGACCGGGGAATTGCAGACAGCACTGCAAATGCTTGGAATACCGTATGCAGAGCTTGTGCCTGTTGTGTTACAGTTTATCGGAATGATGCTTACAGGATTGTTTACAGCCATGGGTATTTTTGAAATCAAATATATGCTGACATCAGGTTTTTGCCGGTATTGGAAAGAAGATTCCCTTATCGGAAGCATCTGCGGAAATGTGAAAAGACGCTTTGAAAAGCTTTCAGAGGTGGATTTGAGCGACAAAACAGATACGGTGCTTTTAAAGTATGTACTGATACAGATGGTAATCGTCGGTGTGATTGCGTGCTTTTGGAGTTTTGGTATTGTGCTTTCAGTCCTTTACAGCGTGCTGTTGTTTTTCTATATCAGGAAGAAGCTAAAAAAAGTACAGAAGGATTATCAGGTTTTGTTAAAAGAAGCACACCAGCTTGCAGATGGCAGATTTGATGAAGAGCTCACACAGGACGTCGGTATTTTTAATGCGTTGGGCGACGAATTAAAAAATGTCCGTATCGGCTTTGAAAAAGCGGTCAGTGAGGAAATAAAATCGCAGAATATGAAGACGGAGCTGATAAGCAATGTTTCGCACGATTTAAAAACACCGCTGACCGGTATTAAAAACTATGCGGAGCTCCTGGGACAGGACAATGTAAGCGGGCAGGATAAGCAGGTGTATCTGGAAAATTTACAGCATTATATTGACCGGTTAAACAATCTGATTGAGGATTTGTTTGAAGTCAGCAAGGTCAACAGCGGCAATATTGAGTTAAATCCCGTGGAGCTGAATGTCGTTGCACTGATACAACAGGCACAGGCGGAAACGGAGGATTTGTTAAAACAGAAAAATCTGACGGTGATTCTTGATGCACCGGAAAACGGTATTGTGCAGGCATTAGACGGTGATAAGACGTACCGTATTTTTGAAAATCTGTTTACGAATATTGCAAAGTACACACTGCCCGGCACGCGGGTTTATGTGAGCGCCACGGCACAGCCTGAATACACGGAAATTGTATTTAAAAATATTTCAGAAGCACAGATGAATTTTACACCGGAAGAAATCGTGGAGCGTTTTGTGCGCGGGGACAAATCCCGTCACGAAAGTGGAAGTGGCATCGGACTGGCGATTGTGAAAAGCTTCACAGAGGTACAGAACGGAACATTTTCGATTGAGATTGACGGAGATTTATTTAAGGCGGTTGTGCGGTTCAAAGTAAATTGAACTTGCAGAAACGTTGGTATTATTTGCCGGCAGAATGGAGGAGGGTATGAGTATTGATGTTTTAATAGGAATTTTGATTCCGTTTGTGGGGACGGCACTGGGAGCAGCGTGTGTATTTTTCTTAAAAAATCAGATACCGGCGCTGGTGCAGAAAGGGCTGCTGGGTTTTGCTTCCGGCGTTATGGTGGCGGCATCCGTGTGGTCACTTTTAATTCCTGCGATTGAAATGAGTGAGGATATGGGGAGAATGGCATTTGTTCCGGGGGCAGTGGGAATTGCCGTCGGCATGGCATTTTTACTGCTCATGGACAGACTGGTGCCGCACCTGCATTTAGGAGCGGAAAAGTCGGAAGGGCTGCCTGCCCATTTAAAAAAAACAACGATGCTTGTCCTTGCGGTAACGCTGCATAATATCCCGGAGGGTATGGCAGTCGGTGTGGCATTTGCCGGATATCTGTCCGGGGAAGGAACAATTACGCTTGCCGGGGCAGCGGCACTTGCGATGGGTATTGCCATTCAGAATTTCCCGGAAGGGGCGGTGATTTCACTGCCGCTTCGCAGTGAGGGACAGAGCCGTTTAAAGGCATTTGTATGCGGCACGCTTTCCGGCATTGTAGAGCCGATTGGCGCAGTGATTACGATTGCATTTGCGGGCATTTTAACACCGATTCTGCCCTACATTTTATCGTTTGCCGCAGGCGCCATGCTTTATGTCGTGGTAGAAGAATTAATTCCCGAAGCCTCCGAAGGCAATCACTCCAACATCGGAACACTGGGCTTTGGTGTGGGATTTGTCGTGATGATGATATTAGACGTAGCACTCGGATAAAATTAATAATCGCTTATTCACCGGAGGTTATTTAGAAATATTGTTTAATTTGCAAAAAACTGGAAAAAATAAAAAAAGAACTTACGAAAAGGGGAAAAATCCTTTAAAATGAAGATGATACCAGGGCGGATTGTGGGAGTGCACAGCACGGAACAATTCGCAGGTATCACAAATATGTAGGTAAAATGTTGGTTTGCAGAAGAATGGAGGAAACAATGTTTCAGATCGGTGAGTATGTGGTACATGGAAACGACGGAATCTGTGAAGTAAAAGACATTACACAACTGGAACTGCCGGGCGGCAGTTCTAAAAGGCAGTATTATCTGCTGGTTCCGCAAAAGGAAAAGAACGGGCGGATTTACAGTCCGGTGGAAAGCAGCAAAGTCCAGACGCGCAAAGTCATTACAAAGCAGGAGGCAGACACGCTGATTCGTGAAATTCCTGCAATTCAGGCGGCATGGGTTGAAAATGAAAAGCTGCGGGAAAATGTATATAAAGAAGCAATCAAAAGCTGTGATTTGCGGGAACTGGTAAAAATTATTAAAAATATGTATCTGCGCAGACAGGAGCGCATTTCAAGCGGCAAAAAAGCAACGGTTTTGGACGACCGTTATTTTAAGCTGGCAGAGGATAAATTGTACAGCGAACTGGTGTTTGTAACCGGTAAAGACAGAAATCAGATTGAGAAACAGATAGAACAGCAGGCAGCGCAGTGCAGGGAATCTGTATAGAAGTCTGTTTTATAGCAAAATGGTTTAGAATAAAAAGCACAAGTCTGAATAAAAATTCGGATTTGTGCTTTTTTTCTGACAATTCATATGATATTCTAATAAAAGATGTCAGGCATAACAGGATGCTTTGACAGCATAAAAATGGGAAAACAGGAGGAAGAATGGTAGTAGAATTGATGTTGATAGCATTAATACTGGTGTTATGTATTATTGCGGATAAGTTTTCGGGCAAATTCGGAATGCCTGCGTTAATTTTGTTTATCGGAATCGGTATGCTGTTTGGCAGTGACGGAATTGTAAAGATTCCATTTGATAACTTTGCAGTAACCGAACAGATTTGTACGATTGCACTGGGATTTATTATGTTTTACGGCGGCTTCAACACCAAGTGGAAGGCGGCAAAGCCGGTTGCAGTCAAATCATTGTTATTGTCAACGGCCGGCGTATTTCTGACCGGGTTTCTCACGATGGCATTTTGCTGTGTGGTATTAAAGTTTCGTTTCGCAGAGGGTTTCCTTTTGGGAGCGGTCATTTCCTGTACGGATGCTGCGAGTGTATTTTCCATTTTACGAAAGAAAAAGCTGAATTTAAAAGACGGCGTGGCTTCCCTGCTTGAAATCGAAAGCGGCAGTAATGATCCGACGGCGTATATGCTGACGGTGATTGGTATTTCTCTGGTAAACGGTGAAAATCTTTCAACTGTGCCGTATGCTATTTTTGCGCAGATTGTATACGGTGTGGCAATCGGTGTTGTGCTTGCCGTATTTGGTATATGGGTGCTGACAAAGACAAGAGTGGTAACAAACGGTATGTATACGGTATTTATACTGGCGCTGGTGCTGTTTGGCATGGGCTTTTCGTCACTGGTGGGCGGAAATGCATTTTTAAGTATCTACCTTTTGGGGATTCTTATGGGAAACAGCAGTATCCGCAATAAAAAAGAAATTATTCCGTTTTTTGACGGAGTGACGGGATTATCCCAGATTGTGATATTCTTTTTACTGGGTCTGCTGTCATTTCCGCACAAATTTCCGTATATCATGGGAACGGCGATTGTTATCGCACTGTTTATCCTGCTGATTGCAAGACCGCTCACGGTTCTGCTCATTTTAAAGCCGTTTCACTGTTCACTGAATCAATGTCTGCTGGTTTCGTGGGCGGGGCTTAGAGGTGCTTCATCGATTGTATTCTCGATATTTGCCATGGCGGCGGGAAATGACATTTCAAGAGATTTATTTCACATTGTCTTTATGATTTCGCTGTTATCTGTTGCGGTACAGGGCACACTGCTTCCGTATGTTTCACGGAAACTGGATATGATTGATGATAAGGCAGATGTCCAAAAGACATTTAATGACTATCAGGAAGAGTCGGCAATTACGCTGATGCGCATGTATATTCCAAAGGGACATAACTGGGAAAATAAGCATATCAGCGAGGTACATATGCCGACAGGCGCACTGGCACTCATGATTAAGCGTGATGATGAAACGATTATCACACGCGGCAATACGCAGATTCTGGCAGGGGATAGCCTGATTTTAAGCGTGCCGACCTATAATCCGGATGATGACGAAGGACTGGAAGAAATTTTTATCGACAAAAATCATCCATGGGGCAACCAAAGAATCGAAGACTTAAATCTCCCGGAAAATGTCCTGATTGCGCTGATTAAGAGAAATGAACGCAATATTATCCCGGACGGAAAGACGTTTATCGAGCCGGAGGACGTTGTGGTGCTCTATAAATAACTTTAAAAAGCACCGAAACAGTAACAGCGGCTGTTTCGGTGCTTTTTTGTATGAATCTTTTTTGCATAAAAGGACAGAAAAATTTCTTGAAAAAAGAACATTGACAACACTATTATCATAGTGTACTATATAACTAGTTCACTGATACACAAAAGAAAGGAGGACGACGAATGGAATTTGAAAATAATATCCCGATTTACATTCAGGTTATCAATCAGATAAAAAAGGATATTATTACAGGAAAGCTTCCAATGGGTGCGAAACTGCCATCCACAAGAGAACTGGCGGTTTTATATCACATCAATCCGAATACGGCGGGGAGGGTTTATAAAGAAATGGAACTTCAGAATATGTGCTATACCAAAAGAGGGCTCGGAACATTTGTAACCGAGGATGCCGCGGTGTTTAAAGCCCTGCGGGAGTCCATGGCACAGGAATTTATCAGTAATTTTATCAAAGAAATGCAGGATTTAGGATACAGCAAAGAGGAACTGCTGGCAGAGGTGTCGGCGAAATTTTAAAAGAAGTAAAGCGGAAATGCGGAATGGAGGGAAGTGTGAAAAATCATAAATTAAAATTTTTCACACAGCTATTTGCGCCACAAGTGCCGCAAATAGATTGATTGTAGATTGGAGAGGAATATATGTTAAATTGTTCAGATGTTAAGAAAACGTATTTTAATAAGACGGCTGTGGAGAATATCAGCCTGTCACTTGAAAATGGAAAGATTTACGCACTTTTAGGCCCGAACGGGAGCGGAAAGACGACGTTTATGAAGATGATTGCAGGACTTGTAAAGCCGACAAGCGGAACGATTCTTTATGAAAATGAGCCGATAGGCGTGCAGTCCAAAAGAGAAATCGCTTATCTGCCGACCGAAAGCTTTTTCTACTCCTTTATGACAGTAAAGGATGTGGGAATTTATTACCGGGACTTTTTTGAAGATTTTGATATGGAAAAATACGCAAAGCTGATAGCCGATATGGATTTACGGATGGAGGATAAAGCCAGCAAGCTGTCTTCCGGCATGGCTGCCAAGTTAAAGATTGCAGCAACACTTGCAAGAGCCGCAAAGCTCTATCTGTTAGACGAACCGTTAAACGGTATTGATATTATTGCAAGAGAAAAGGTAGTTACAACGATTTTAAATGCGGTTGGTGAAGAAAGCAGTGTTGTCATTTCAAGCCATCTGGTCGATGAACTTGAGGCGGTAGTGGATTCTGTGATCTTTATAAAAGAGGGCAGAAACATTTTACAGGGTGAAGCCGAGCAGATAAGGGAGCAGCGAGGCAAGTCTATTGTAGAACTTTATAAGGAAATATATGCGTAAGGGCGGAAAGAGAGGTTAAGAGTATGTTAAAGCTGATGAAGTATGAATTTAAAAAGCAGATGTTTTCAAAAATAATTATTGCGGCAATATTAGGGGTACTGACACTGTATTTCGGAATTGCGTGCGTGATAGATAAGGAAACCCATGCGGCAATCGCAACTATGCTGATATTTACCGTTATGGTTTTTGCGGGATTGTATGTGGCGGTAGAAAGCTTGAGCGTATATGATAAGGATTTAAAGACCAAACAGAGTTATATGCTGTTTCTTGTTCCGAAGTCTTCCTATGAGATTCTTGGCGCAAAAATGATTTCGGCGGTACTGCAAATCTTTTTTACCATGCTGATTTACGGTATCGTGGCGGTGCTGTGCGGTTCGGTTTTCCTGATAAAGTACAGCAGTGTCAGAGAACTGATGACACTGGTCCAGAACATTTTAGAAATTAATTATTCTGTCAGAGTGGACTGGGGTTTTGCAGTCCAGAAGATTTTGACGGTTTTTGTTACATGGGTATTTATTGTAGTGCTTGGATATTTTGTGGAAACGCTGATATATACACTGGTGCATAAAACTAAGCTGACCTCATTTATTGTTTTTGTGGCATATATTTTATGCTTCTGGGGAGTTGTAAGCGCCGATAATGCAATTTTAAATGTGATAAGCAAATCTTCACAGGTAATGCAAAGCAGTGTGGAAATTCTTTTCTTCCTTGTTATTAACACACTGCTGTATGTGGCGTCAGCATGGTTAATGGATAAAAAGCTGAGTGTGTAAAAATGCGGTATACGGAAAAAATCCGGACGGTGAAAAATCGTCCGGATTTTTTATTGTGCAGATACCGGACTGCACATAAAAAATAATAAAAAGATACTTGACGGATACAGAGAGTTAGTGTATACTAACCATTGTAAAGAGGTTAGATAAAACTAACTATGGTTTTATATGGAGGAGAAAGTATGAGCCGGGAGATTTTAAAGCTTGTGCAGAAAATCGACAGCAGTACAGTGGATTTGCAGATGGTTCTGCAATGTGCACCGGTGCTTGCCGGATTAAAGGTTTCCAATATGTTAAGTGTAAGCCGGGCGTTTTATCCGCGTATACTTGAGGTGTTAAAGGAAACGGATATTTCCTGTTATCTGCTGCGGCAGACAGATGAAAAAGTTATTCTTCTGCTGTACAAGGAGCAGGAATTACAGCAGCAGCTTTTAGAAGCGGATACGAGAGCATTTTTAAAATCCTACGGATACACACAGTTTGCGGTAGAAGATGTTTTGGATTTATTCAAAAAGCGTTACTGCGACAATCTGTGTACAACAAAGGATTTTCCACATGAAATGGGTGTGCTTTTAGGATATCCGCTGGAAGATGTAAAAGGCTTTATTAACAACCGGGGCAGGAATTTTCTCTATACAGGCTATTGGAAGGTTTATTCTGATTTACAGCAGAAGGTGGATTTGTTTGGATGTTTTGAACAGGCAAAAGAACAGATGATACGGCTGCTGTCATACGGAATGGATATTCAGGAAATAATAATGATGTTTCATTATGAGGAACTGCGGGAAGCAGTTATCTAAAGGAAGCAGACAAAAAAATATGCACAAACCAGTGCAGGAAATGAGGATGAACATGGCAAAAGTAGTTTATTGGTCACAGACAGGCAACACACAGACAATGGCAGAGGCAGTTGCAAAAGGAATCACAGCGGCAGGCGGCAGCGCGGAATGTGTTGCGGTATCGGATATTACACCACAGGACTTGGCGGGTGAAGCTGTATTTGCATTAGGATGCCCGGCAATGGGTGCAGAGGTTCTTGAAGAATCAGAAATGGAACCTTTTGTGGAAGAACTTGAAAAGAGTGTATCCGGCAAGAAAATCGGTTTATTCGGTTCTTACGGCTGGGGTGACGGTCAGTGGATGAGAGACTGGGAAGAAAGAATGAAAGCAGCAGGTGCAGAAATTGTCGGAGGAGAAGGCGTTATCTGCATGGAAGCACCGGATGATGAAGCAATAGCGGCTTGTGAAAAGCTGGGAAGCCAGCTTATCTAGTCAGATAAGGAGAAAGCATGAGTGTTGTAATTGTTGGGGGACATGACCGTATGGTCAGTCAGTACAAGAAAATCTGTAAAGAACATAAATGTAAGGCAAAGGTATTTACACAGATGAGTGCAAATCTGTCAAGCCAGATTGGAAGCCCGGATCTGGTGATTTTATTTACCAATACGGTGTCACATAAAATGGCGCGCTGCGCAGTTGTTGAAGCTGAACGCGCCAATGCGAATATTATCAGATGCCACACAAGCAGCCAGGCTGCATTAAATGAAATTTTAGACAAGGCAGCCGCAGTGTAAAAACCAGATAAAAGAAAATAAAATATGAGGGTAAATGTCTGCAATTCCGCAAATGAATGAGGGATTGCAGACATTTTGCGTGCATGATAGAATGTAATGTACATTATATTCACAGGAAAGAGCAGGGTGCAGAAGAATGAATCAGCAGGAATATAAAATTAAAAGATTCTGTATGGCAGTCCTTGCCCATGTAGATGCGGGAAAGACGACCTTGTCAGAGGGGCTTTTGTATACAGGGGGAAGTATCCGTAAAGTCGGAAGAGTAGATAATAAAGATGCATATTTTGATAATTTTGAACTGGAGCGGACGCGCGGTATTACGATTTTTTCAAAGCAGGCGCAGATTTATTGGAAAGACTGTGAGATAACGCTGTTAGATACGCCGGGACATGTGGATTTTTCGGCAGAAATGGAGCGGACATTACAGGTACTGGATTACGCCATTCTGGTTGTCAGCGGCGCAGATGGCATACAGGGGCATACACGGACATTGTGGCGTCTGTTAAACCGGTATAAAATCCCGGTATTTTTATTTGTCAACAAAATGGACCAGCCGGGAACGGACAAACAGGCGGTTTTATCACAGTTACAGCGGGAGTTTAGTGTTTCGTGTGTGGATTTTTCAAAAAAAGACGACAATCCGGACGAATTCTTTGAAAATGTGGCGCTTTGTGATGAATCAGTATTAAATGATTATCTGAATAGCGGCAGTATTGAAACGGACGTTATCAAAGAACTGATTGCATCAAGAGAGCTTTTTCCGTGCTTTTTCGGTTCGGCATTAAAAATGACCGGCGTGGAGGAACTGCTTGAAGCGGTGACACTGTATGCAAAACAGCCGGTATATACAAAGGAGTTCGGTGCGCGTGTATTTAAAATCGCAAGAGATGAGCAGGGCGCGCGCCTGACGTATATGAAGCTGACCGGCGGCATTTTAAAGAATAAAGAATTGTTAAGCGGCGGAAAAGATTCGGAAAAATGGTCGGAAAAGGTCAATCAAATCCGCATTTATTCCGGTGAAAAATATACCGCACCGGCGCAGGTGCAAGCCGGTGTGGTCTGTGCGGTAACGGGACTGACAAAGACGTATCCGGGACAGGGGCTTGGTACACAGGCAGGGACGGTTGTTCCGTTTTTAGAGCCGGTGCTTACGTATTGTATTGAACTTCCGGCAGGCTGTGATGCGGCGGTATTTTTACCGAAGCTGCGGGAGTTAGAGGAAGAAGAACCACAGTTACATATTGTATGGAATGAAAAATTACAGCAGATATATGTACAGGTAATGGGCGAAGTCCAGATTGAAATTTTAAAAAGCCTGATACAGGAGCGGTTTGGTGTCAGCGTGGAATTCGGCACGGGAAGCATTGTCTATAAAGAAACCATTCAAAATACGGTAGAGGGTGTAGGACATTTTGAACCACTGCGCCACTATGCGGAGGTTCATTTACTTTTAGAACCGCTGCCGCGGGGAAGCGGGCTTGTCTTTGCCGCAGACTGCAGTGAGGAACAGCTCGATAAAAACTGGCAGAGACTGGTGTTGACGCATTTGTATGAAAAAGAACATTTAGGTGTGTTGACCGGCAGTGTTATTACCGATATGAAGATTACGTTAAAGGCGGGAAGGGCACACCAGAAGCATACCGAAGGCGGTGATTTCAGACAGGCGACATACCGTGCGGTGCGGCAGGGCTTAATGCAGGCAGAAAGTGTGCTGTTAGAGCCGTATTATGAATTCAGGCTGGAAATTCCGGAAACGGCAGTCGGCAGGGCAATGACGGATATTGAAAGGATGTGCGGCACATTTGCGTTACAGCAGACACACGAAGCAGGCATGGCAGCGATTACGGGAGAAGCCCCGGTTTCTACGATGAAAGACTACTATAAAGAAGTGGTTGCCTACAGCAAGGGTACAGGCAGGTTGTTCTGTAACCTGAAAGGTTATGAAGTCTGTCACAATCAGAATGAAGTTTTAAAAACATGCGGCTACATTGCGGAACGGGATTTGGACAATCCGGCGGATTCTGTCTTTTGCGCGCACGGTTCGGGGTTTGTAGTCGGCTGGCAGGAAGTGCCGGAGTATATGCATCTTGAAAGCATTTTAAAGGAAAAGCGTAAAGACGAGATGCAGCCGCAGAAAGCTGCTGCAAGAAGCGTGTCGGATGAGTGGATTGGCACGGAAGAAATTGATGAGATTTTACGCCAGACCTATTATGCCAATAAAAGGGATAAGTCCATGCCGCGTACCGGTACGAAAAAAAGAACGATTACCCGCGTGGATACACTGCCAAAGACTTCGGGAATGACAGTGCGCAGCTACGACCAGCCGGCGCAGAAGGAATATCTTTTAGTAGACGGCTATAACATTATTTTTGCATGGCAGGAATTAAAGGAGCTGGCGGCTGTTAATATTGACAGTGCGAGAGGCCGGCTTTTGGACATTTTGTGCAATTATCAGGGAAGCCGCCAGTGTGAGCTGATTGTTGTATTTGATGCGTACCGTGTGAAAGGACATGTGACAGAGTTTACAGATTATTACAATATTCATGTGGTCTACACAAAAGAAGCTGAAACGGCAGATGCTTATATTGAAAAATTTGCACATGAAAATGGCAGAAAATATAAAGTCACGGTTGCAACCTCGGACGGGCTTGAACAGGTGATTATCCGAGGGCAGGGGTGCCTTTTGATGTCGGCAAGGGAGTTTGAAGCGGAGGTTAAAGCAAGGGAACAGCATATCCGTGAAAACTATCTGACACCGTAATTTCGTTTTTTAAAGCACTTTCATAAATAAGATTTGTAAAAACAGTTTGTAATTTAGGTAAAAATTTAGTAAATCTACTAAAAAATGTATTTCATTTAGTACAATCTGCACATATAATACACAATATGATGTACCTAACCAATACATCATCATAAACCTATAAAACTTTTTACAAAATAAAACTAATTGGAGGGTGTTTTATGAGAAAAACAGTGAAAAAGCTTACTGCGGTAGGTCTTACCGTAACATCCGTACTCGGACTGGTAGCCTGCGGAAGCAGTAAAGGAACAACAAGCCAGGGAACATCAGAAAACAAAGAAGTAACAAAGCCGGATACATTTACCGTAATGTGTGATGGTACAGTTGTTACAGAAACAAATGGAGCAGAGGCATTTTACAAACAGTTAAATGAAGCAACAGGACTTGATATTAAATGGACACGTCCTGACCATGCAAGCTACTATGATGCCGTAGCCAATGCATTTAACTCAGACGATACCATGCCGGACGTTGTACTGCTTTCATCTGATTATTATGCACTGTATGCATCAAACGGTTTCCTTTGGAATATGACAGATGCATGGGAACATTCAGAAACAAAGAATTCCGGAAGATTAATCAGCACAGCCGACAATGTTCTTTCCGCACTGATGGTAAACGGTGAAGATGGAACAAAGGCAATGTACGGATTATCTCTTTACCGTGGTAACGGATGTTGTACATATGTAAAGAAAGCATGGCTTGACAAGGCGGGCATTGATGCTTCCAAGGTAAAAGATGTACAGATGGATTTTAATACATATTACGGCTATTTAAAGCAGATGGCACAGACAATGGGACATTATGTTATTTCTTCTCCTGGTTTTATCCATCCGGAAGCACCGAATACAAACTATCTGCCTGAATTTTATCAGAAAGCACAGTATACTTTCTACAAGGATACTTCAGGAAAATATGTAGATGGATTTGCACAGCAGGAAATGAAAGAAGCTCTTCAAAGACTCCAGACAGCCGTAAATGACGGTGTTATTGATAGGGAATCCGTAAATAACTCAACAGCCAATGCAAGAGATAAGTTCTATTCAACAGACCCGTCAACAGAAACCGGTGTATTTACATACTGGGCAGGTACATGGGCAAATACGTTAAAGACAAACCTTTCAAACAAGGGCTTGGACGATGAACTCATTGCCATTAAGCCAATCAAAGAACTGGGTGCGTATACAGAAAGAATCGCACCATGCTGGTGTATCACATCAGCCGCAAAGAATCCGGAAGGAATCTTTAAGTATTTCATTGATAAGATGTTAGATGGCGGCGATGTCCAGATGCTTTGGACACACGGTGCAAAGGGTACACACTGGGATGACAAGGCAGAAACTGTTACGGTACAGAAGAAGGAAGACCAGCCAAAGACATACACAGAAGGACAGTTCCATTACCTTCCGGGTATTGAAAAACCGGATCAGTGGCAGACAAAGAACCACATTGACCCAATCCTTTCTATTGCAAACTTCACAAATGGTTATGTAGGTGAGTCCTTAATTCCTGAAGTTGCAAGAGAAAATGGTGAATTCTTCGCTGAAAACTCTCAGGTAGCCGTACCGCTTCCAATGACATCAGAGTTATCTAATAATATCGGTGATATTAACACAGCAAGAACATATGTTATTGCACAGGTAGCTTTGGGTTACATGACAGTAGATGAAGGTATGGATTACTACAACAAGACAGTCGGCTCATTAAGCAATGCTGTTTTAAAGTCATTAAATAAGTAAGTAAACCAACTGAATAAATGAATAAAAGGCTGCGGCTTGGTGGTGGAATACCACTGGGCTGCAGCTTTTTGTTACGTTTATTTATAAAGATTAAGTAAATCCTGTACTGGAAGTCACAGGCAGAAACACCACGCTATCGAAGTCAAGCACCAACGGTAAGACAGAAGTACTGTTTAGCCACCACCACTCCACAGGCAGAAAACACCCCGCTATCGAAGTTAAGCACCAACGGTAAGACAGAAGTACTGTTTAGCCACCACCATTCCACAGGCAGAAAACACCCCGCTATCGAAGTCAAGTGCCAACGTTGAGATAGCGGGGTGTTTTCTGCTCCCTTAAATCACCGACTTCCGCGCAATATACGTCGCGGAAATTTCAATCTTCACAGAATAGTATTCATCCGATTCAATCACATTAATCAGTCGTTCTGCAGCGGTTTTGCCAAGATTCTGCTTCGGAACGTGAATCGTGCTTAATGCCGGAATCACACTGGTGCTTAACGGCATATTGTCAAAGCCGATAATCGAAATATCTGCCGGTATTTTATAACCTTTATGCTGAAAAGCTTTCATTGCGCCGATAGCGATGTTGTCATTGTCTGCAAAATAACAGGAAGCAAGCGGTGTGTTTTGTTCCAGAAGTTCCAGCATATCTGCATAAGCGCCCTCTACGGAAGGTGAGAGCAGGTGGACAACCGATTTGGAAGACGGAAGTCCGTTTTTGCGCAGTGCGCGGTAAAAGCCCTCACACCGTTCCTCATAAGAATGAATCGGATAAGAGGAGTGTAAATATCCCGGTTGTCCGATGTGCTTGTGAATCAGACGAACCGTTGCATTAAAAGCACCCTGCATATTGTTAATCATCACGCAGTCCACATTCGGAAAGTCGCAGTAAGTATCCAAAAGCACAATCGGCACAGTCAGGTTTTTCAGATACATAAAATCAGGCTTCTGCATTTCCGTTCCTAAAATAATCAGCCCGGCACAGTTTGAATAAATGATGTTGTTTAACTGTTCTAAAACGTCCCCTTCTTCATAGAGATTCCGTACCAGCAGTTTGTATTCATGCTGTGCGCAGGCGGTGGCAATACCTTCCTGAACCTGTGTGATAAACGGATTTTCATAAACAACCGCGCCGTCTTTAATATAAATTAAAAAATAAATTGTACCGGCTGTTGTTTTTTTCTCTCCGATTTTTGAAAAGTCGTAGTTGCTTACGCGCGCCGCATCTAAAATTTTCTTTCGTGTTTCGGTGCTGATTCCGGGCTTGTTGTTTAAAGCAATGGATACAGCGGACGGCGAAAGCCCCAGTTGTTTTGCTAATTCTTTAGCCGTAATTGACATATGTAAAATCCCTCCACAACATTTTATAAAACTATATAAAATGTAAAAATAATTATATTATAGTATAACCTATTTCCGAAAGGAATTCAAGCGCGTATAATCAAGGACAGGTCTTATGGCATAGGATAAATTATAGGGAAATAGGAGGCGCATATGAAAAAGAAATTTTTGCTGATGGGCACCGATGTCAGACAGCAATATTTAAAAGAAATGTTAGAACAGCAGGGACATCATACAGAATGGATTCAGACAGTGACACCGGTTGATGCGGCAGAGTATGATGCGGTACTTCTGCCGGTTTCGGACAGCAGGGCGTATTATGACCAGGTGGCGGATTCCGTGCATGGAGGACAGCTCATTTTCGGCTGTAACCTGCCCAAAAAAGAAACCGGACAAAATTTGGTGGAAAATGTGCCGGAGTTTGTTGAGTATATGCAGGAAGATGACACGGCGTATCATAATGCGGTGGCAACGGCAGAAGGTGCGGTTGCGGAAGCGATTCTTCACAGTACAATCAATCTGTGCGGTGCAAAAAGTCTTTTAATAGGATACGGACGATGCGGAAAAGTACTGGCAGACCGGCTCATGCGCATGTACAGCTGTGTGACCGTGGCAGAGCGAAAGGAAAGCGCACGCGCACAGGCGGAAGCTTTTGGATTTGACAGCGTGCCATTCCCGTTACTGCCGCATTTGCAGAAATACGGAAAAGAGTATGCGTATATTTTTAATACTGTTCCTAAAAAAGTGCTGACATCTAAGGAACTTGAAAATGTAAGCGGTGAAGTGACGATTATAGACATCGCTTCCAGACCCGGAGGAACGGATTTTGAGTATTGCCGTGCAAATAAAATGAATGCGGTGCAGGCACTCGGTCTGCCGGGCAAATATGCGCCGAAGCGCTCGGCGGAAGTTTTAATGAAAGTCATTGAACAACATATCAATTAAAGAAAGGCAGAATCGGCATGGAAAAGAAGACCATCGGTATAGCCATAACAGGCTCGTTTTGCACCTTTGATAAAATGACAGGTGTCATCAAAACACTGACAGCATCGGGAATGAGAGTAATTCCTATTTTTTCCGAAAATGTACAACATATGGATACACGGTTTGGCAAAGCAGAAGATTTCCGCAAAAAAATCTGTGAGATTACAGGAGAGCAGGTCATTGATACCATTGCAAAAGCAGAACCGATTGGGCCGAAAAGCAGTCTGGATGCGCTGGTGATTGCACCTTGCACCGGAAATACGATAGCCAAGCTCGCAGCGGGCATTACCGATACGCCCGTGTTAATGGCGGCAAAAGCACATCTGCGCAATGAAAAGCCACTGGTGATTTCAATTTCCACCAACGATGCGCTCGGCATGAATTTTAAAAATATCGGCACGCTGATGAATATTAAAAATATTTATTTTGTGCCGTTTGGACAGGATAACTATGAAAAGAAGCACCATTCCATGATAGCACATGTGGAAAAGATACCGGATACAATTGAAGCGGCTTTGCAGGGAAAGCAGATACAGCCGGTCATCGCTTCGCCGTTTTGACAGGGAAATAAACAGGAAAATTAACCCCAAAAGGGTTGCAAAGAATAAAAAATGTCCCGGTCAAAGTGTCAGCGTGCGCTCTCTAAAAAACGTGCGTTTAACACTTTGACCGGGACATTTAAACATTTTTAAACCGTTTAACAGATATTTAACAGGTACATTTCACTGTGTCAAAATTAATTTTCTTTATAAAATCATTCTATAAAATCGTTACATGGTACTCTGTCAGCCAGTAGTGAATCTGCAACAGATAGGCAGTCATCTGCGGACCGGCCATCAGTTGTCCGTACCACGGCTGACCGTAGTCTTTCGGATTGTCTAAAAACTTCTGTACGGCGGTGCGGTCAAGGAGCGGCAGGAGCGGACTGCTTTCATCGGATAGTACTTCTTTTAAGCGGGCAGACAGCAGATTCTCATAGTACGGATTGTAGGTTTTGGGATACGGACTTTTTTTGCGGAACAAAATTTCATCCGGCAGCAGTCCCACGGCAGACTGGCGCAGAATATTTTTAACCAGTCCGCCTTTTGCTTTCATTTCCCACGGGATGTTAAAAACGTAGGAAACAAGCTTTTTGTCGGCAAACGGCACACGCGCTTCCAGTCCCGTGTTCATGCTGGTTCTGTCCATGCGGTTTAACAGTGTCTGCATAAAAAATCTGATACTTAAGTAGCCGATACGGCGGCGGCTCGTTTCTGTTTCATTTTCCATAGGGAGAATATCGACTTCACTGACAGCGCGGTCATAGGCATTTTTTACATAGTCTTCCATACGCAGGGTATTTGCAAAATCCGCATTTAAAAGTGATTTCCGCGGGGCGAGGGTCGGTGTCCATGGGAAAGTGCCACAGTCTAACATGGATTCCCGGTGAAACCACGGATAGCCGCCGAATACCTCATCGGCACATTCACCGGTCAGTACAACCTTGTGCGTGTGGCTTACCTGCTCGCAGAAATAAAGAAGCGAGGAATCAATGTCTGCCATGCACGGCAGGTCGTGCGCTTTTACGGAACGCAGAAGATAATCCGCCTGTGTCTGGTTGGTACATTCCAGATAAGTATGATGACTGTTTAAATAAGAAGCCATTTTTGCGGCATACGGTTTATCCATGGAAGGCTGGAAACTGTTTGATTGAAAATAGTTCTCATTGTCCGTAAAGTCAAAGGAAAAGGTCTTTAACTGTCTTCCTTCTTTTTTTAACTCCCCTGCGCATACGGAAGATACCAGACTGGAATCAATTCCTCCGGAAAGGAAAGTGCAGATAGGAACATCGGAAATCATCTGGCGGCGGATTGCACCGGTGAGCAGTTCACGGACAGTTGCAATGGTTGTTTCGTAGGAATCTTCATGTGGGTGGGATTCCAGCCGGAAATAGGTCGTTTCTCGGACACCGGCACGTGAAACACTTAAATAAGAACCCGGCAGAACCTCATGCACATTTTTATAGACACCACAGCCGGGCGTGTGGGCAGGACCTAAGGAAAAAATTTCATTCAGTCCGTTACTGTCAACAGCGGGTGCAATGCCGGGATAGCAAAAAAGTCCCTTTAATTCGGAAGCAAAAACGAAAGTGTTTCCGGTCTGTGTGTAAAAAAGCGGCTTTACACCGAAGCAGTCGCGAAATAGTGTCAGCGTTTCGTGGCGTTCATCATAAACGGCAAGTGCAAAAATGCCATCCACGTCCTGAATAAAAGACGGTCCAAAGTGAATGAAACCCAGCAGTAAAACCTCCGTGTCTGAAGTGGTTTTAAAATGAACCCCGAGGGTGGTGAGTTTGTGACGTAAATCATCTGTATTATAAATTTCACCATTGTATACAATGTGATAGTGGTAGTCCGAATAAATTTTTGACATCGGCTGTGCGCCGCCCGTAATATCAATAATTGAAAGGCGGCGGTGTGCCAGTCCGCACCGGTTGCAGAGCAGTGTGCCGGAGGCATCCGGTCCGCGGTGTTTTAAAGTCCTTCCCATTTTTGCAAGCAGTATCTGATATTGTTCTTCATTTGATAAAAAAGATGCGTCAGCATCGAAAAATCCGGCTATTCCGCACATAAATCTCCTTTGGCAGGCAGGTCAGTTATATTTTTATAAATCTATGTAAAAACAAAATGAATTATACACAAAAGTCGGGTCAATTGACTATTGAAATGTGTGATATGTCGGTGGTAGAATATATGAATCATATTAGCAGAAATGCCTGCGGAATTGGAGAACAGCATGAAAGAAAGAAAAAAAGTTTTATGGGTTATCGGAGATTCAACATTAAGCAGTTTTAACGATAAATATTACTATCCGAGGTACGGATACGGAACAAAGCTGGCGGCGTATTTAGATGATGCGGTTGAAGTGAAAAATATTGCACTGTCGGGGCGGAGCAGTAAAAGCTATACGACAGAGCCACAGTATAAAGAATTGACGGGCGGTATGCAGAAAGGCGACTTTTTGCTGATTGGCTTCGGACACAATGATGAAAAGACGGAAGAAGCCCGTTTCACCTCAGCACGGGGGGACTATAAAACGGCAGGTTCATTTGCGGCATCTTTATATGATAATTATATTGTACCGGCACAGAAAGCCGGCTGTCAGGTGATTTTATGCACACCGATTGTCAGAAGAACAAAAACCGGTGAATGGAATGCGCAGGATCTGCATGTGACACAGGATTTTGGCACGTATCCGGGCGGAGATTATCCGCAGGCAGTCCGGGAACTTGGAAAAACACTGGGGCTTCCGGTTGTGGATATGACAAAGATGACAAAGGCACTTTATGAAACACTCGGAAAAGACGAAACGGTGTATTTACATGCGTGGACGTCTGATAAAGCGGCAAGCGTGGATAATACGCACACCAATGTATGGGGTGCAAGGGTCAATGCGTGTCTTTGTCTGAATGAAGTAAAGAATCAGCAGGTGGCAGGGCTTTCCGAACACATTTTGGATACGGATGAAAAAGAAGTCTTAGACCGTAGTAAATATTTAGTATCCAATCCTGAATATCACCCGGTTGTATTTACCTCGGATTTACCAAAGAGCCGTTTCTGGGAAGATGCGGCAGGCTTTTCGGGTACGGTATTCGGCGATGTGCTTGAAGAAGTATCCAAAGAGCATTTTGTGTTAGAACCGGCAGGTGAAAATGCAGTACATATTGCAGTCAAAAATAACTGCGGAAAGATCGCGGCAGTATCGGACGGCATAGCGATGTATTATAAAAAAATTCCGGCGGACAGACCGTTTATTCTGCGGGCAAAAGCCGTAATTCACGATTATTTTTTAAATGATCAGGTATCCTTTGGATTAATGGTGCGTGATGATTGTTATGTGGATAAAACGACGGCGGATATTTTAGGAGATTATGTAGCGGCGGCACCGCTTTTGCTGACACACGGGGCGCAGTGCTGGAACTGCTTTGCAAGAAAAAGCGGTGAACTGGTGAAGGGTGGAATCTGCACCAGAGCATACAAACCGGGCGATGTCGTTGAACTTCAGATAGAAAGCACACAGGACGGATATGCCTGCACCTTCGGCAAAGAACAGACCATAACAGGCGGATTTGACTTCCAGCTGACCAGCATTGATGCAGAACACGTTTATGCGGGAATGTTTGTTTCAAGAAATGCCGACGTGACATTTACAGATATCGAATTAATTTTTAAGACACCGGAAAATGAATGATGAAAAGAAAGGCGTAAAGAAAATGAGAACATTTGCAAAATCATCAAAATTAGACAACGTTTGTTATGACATCAGAGGTCCGGTCATGGACGAAGCCAACCGCATGATTGAGCAGGGCGTTGAAATTTTAAAATTAAATATCGGAAACCCGGCACCGTTTGGTTTTAAAGCACCACAGGAGCTGGTAGACATGATGCGCGGTAATCTGGAAAATGCGGAAGGCTATTCGGATTCCAGGGGCTTGTTAAAATCCAGACAGGCGATTGTGGAATACTGCAAAAAGAAAAATATCCCGAATGTCGGTGTCAATGACATTTATACGGGAAACGGTGTCAGTGAGCTGATTACACTGTCTATGAACGGATTGCTTGACAACGGCGATGAAGTACTTGTTCCGTCACCGGATTACCCGCTGTGGACGGCATCGGTTACGCTTGCGGGCGGAAAAGCGGTGCATTACCTGTGCGATGAACAGTCTAACTGGTATCCGGATATCGCGGATATGCGTAAAAAAATTACGGATAAGACAAAAGGCATTGTTATTATCAATCCGAACAATCCGACCGGTGCATTATATCCAAAGGAAATTTTAGAGCAGATTGTAGAACTGGCAAGGGAGCATGAACTGCTGATTTTTGCCGATGAAATCTATGACCGACTTGTGATGGATGGCAAACAGCACATTTCCATTGCTTCACTGGCGCCGGATTTATGTGTTGTCAGCTTTAACGGACTTTCAAAGTCCCATCTGATTGCGGGCTACCGCTGCGGCTGGATGTGTATCAGCGGCGACAAGAGCCGTGCAAAGGGCTATATTGAGGGCATTAACCTGTTATCATCCATGCGCCTTTGTGCAAATGTACCGACACAGTCCGTTATTCCAAAGGCACTGGAGATGCTGGATTCGACCAAAGAAATGTTAGAGCCGGGAGGCAGGGTGTATGAACAGCGTGAATACATTTACAATGCGTTAAATGATATTCCGGGTGTGAGCGCGGTAAAACCGGAAGCGGCATTTTACATTTTCCCGAAAATGGATATGAAAAAGTTTCATATTAAAGATGATGAGAAATTTGCGCTGGATTTCTTAAAGGAGAAAAAAATTCTGGTAACGCACGGCGGCGGTTTCCACTGGAATACACCGGATCATTTCAGAATTGTCTATCTGCCGGATGTGGATACGCTGACGGAAGCCTGCACACGAATGAAGGACTTTTTTGCACATTACGTACAGGATTAAAACGAGGAGAAAATATGTTTCGGAAGTTAAGAGCAGAAGCAGAGAGGGAGAATGGAAAAGAAAACAAGCTTATGTTTGACAACAGGGCATTATTTGCTTTGCTGTTACCGATTATTATAGAACAGATTTTAAATTCCTTTATGGGAATGGTGGATACCGTTATGGTCAGCAATGTAGGCAGTGCGGCGATTTCGGCGGTATCGCTGGTGGATTCTATCAATAATCTTGTTATTCAGGTGTTCTCGGCAATGGCGGCGGGGGCTGCCATTGTCTGTTCAAGATTTATCGGGGCGAAAGACAGGAACGGCTGTAACCGTGCGGCACGACAGGTTGTGTTGACTGTTTTTATCATTTCCGTGGCGATTATGGTATTCGGATTGATATTCCGTGTGCCGTTACTGCAGGTGGTTTTCGGTGCGATTGAACCGGAGGTTATGGAAAATGCAATGATTTATTTCCTGATTACGGTGGTTTCATATCCGTTTCTGGCACTGTTTAATGCGGGTGCGGCATTTTTCAGGGCGGAGAGCAATGCCAAGCTGCCGATGTTTGTGGCGGCAGGCACGAATGTTTTAAATATTGCCGGAAATGCCGTTTTTATTTTCGGCATGAATATGGGTGTTGCCGGTGCGGCATTATCGACACTGCTGTCGAGAGTGTTGTGCATGGTTATCATTTTTGTACTGTTAAGACGTAAAAATCAGATGATTGTTTTAGACCACTATTTTAAAATCCGTCCTGAAAAGAACCTGATTTGTCAGATTCTGGCAATCAGTATTCCGTCCGGTGTGGAAAACGGTATGTTTCAGTTTGGTAAGCTGGCAATCCAGTCTACCGTATCAACCATGGGTACGACAGCGATTGCGGCACAGGCGATGACAAATATCTTTGAAAATGTCAACGGCGTATTCGGTATTGGTACGGGAATCGGATTGATGACCGTGGTCGGACAGTGTATCGGAGCGAAACATTATAAAGAAGCAAAATACTATATGGTAAAATTAACCGTCATTGCGGAAGTGGGACTGACGATATCGTGTCTGCTGGTTTATGCGGCGGCACACCCGGTTACGCTTATAGCAGGCATGGAAGCGGAAAGCGCAGCACTGTGTATGCAGATGATTGCGGCAATTACGATTGTAAAACCGGTTGCCTGGGTGCTTTCATTTGTACCTGCATACGGATTGCGTGCCGCAGGAGATGTCCGCTTTTCAATGATAGTTTCCGTAACTACGATGTGGTGTTGCAGGGTTGCCCTTTGTATCTTTCTTGTAAAAGCATTTGGCATGGGACCAATGGCAGTCTGGATTGGTATGTTCGCAGACTGGTCTATCCGCTCCGTAATCTTTTCGGGCAGATTTTTAAGCGGTCGGTGGCTGAAAAAAGCGATGAATTAATAGAAAAATGCCTGCGGAAATGAGGATTAATATGATTAGAGAATTAGCATTAAAGAACCGGTCTTACAGAAGATTTTACGGTGAGAAAAAGATTGATGAAAAGACACTGCGGGAATTGGTGGATATTGCAAGGAATACACCGTCTGCGGCAAACAGACAGCCGCTTCAATACCGTCTTGTGTGTGATGATGAAACAAACAGCCGTGTATACGACTGTCTTGGCTGGGCAGGCTATTATAAGGACTGGGACGGTCCGGTAGCAGAGGAACGTCCATCAGCATATATTATTATGGTGACACCGCAGGATGTAAATCCGCAGTGGGATGAAGGCATTGCGGGTCAGACCATTCTGCTTGCGGCGACAGAGCAGGGGCTTGGCGGCTGTTTTATCGGAAATATCCGGAAAGAAAAGCTTGCTGCTGTTTTAAATCTGCCGGAGGGCTATAAGGTGGATTTGTGCATTGCACTGGGATATCCAAAAGAAGAAGTGGTATTGGAAGATATTGCGGGAGATGGCGACATTCATTACTACCGTGATGACAATCAGGTACAGCATGTGCCGAAAAAGAAGCTGGATGACATTTTAATATAAGAAGTAACGGCAATGACAGTTCTATGGAAAATAGGAATACGGTCTTCTGTTTTCTTGCAATTTTTAAATTTTGTGGGAAAAGTGAAAAAACACGCCTTGGATTCGATAAAATATTGTCAAAATAACCAAATTATGATAGTATATTAGTAAGCTATGTACGAGAAAAGCTGCAAAAGCAGCAGAAAAGAGGTAAGGTTATGAGGTTGACATTTTTAGGGGCAGATCATGAAGTAACAGGCAGTTGTCATTTCTTACAGGCATGTGGGAAAAATATCCTTATCGATTGTGGCATGGAACAGGGCAATGATGTTTATGAGAATCAGGAACTGCCGGTTCCTGCATCTGACGTAGATTATGTATTGCTTACACATGCACATATTGACCATTCGGGACTGATACCGCTTCTGTATGTGAACGGATTCCGTGGAAAGGTCTATACGACAGAGCCGACGGTGCAGCTGTGCGAGATTATGTTAAAAGACAGCGCACACATTCAGATGTTTGAGGCAGAATGGCGCAACCGTAAGGCAAAACGTTCCAACGGTACGTTAAAGGAATTTGTTCCACTGTATGATATTGAAGCGGCAATTAACGTTATGAAGCAATTCGTAGGCTGTGCCTATGAGGATATTATCCAGTTAGATGAAGGTATTAAAATCCGGTTCCGTGATGTCGGACATCTGTTAGGTTCTGCCAGTATTGAAGTGTGGGCAGAGGAAGACGGAGAAGCCCGCAAGATGGTATTTTCCGGCGATATCGGAAATATGAACAAGCCGATTGTGAAAAATCCGCAGTATACGTCCGATGCGGATTACGTTGTTATGGAATCTACCTATGGTAACAGAAGCCACGGTGGTACGCCGGATTATGTAACAGAGCTTGTCAGGATATTTGAAAGGACGTTTAACCGTGGTGGTAATGTTGTGATTCCTTCCTTTGCAGTTGGCAGAACACAGGAAATATTATATTTTATCCGGAAGATTAAACAGGATCATTTAATTGACCGTGAGTTTGATGTATATATGGATAGTCCGCTGGCAATTGAAGCAACCAATATTTTTCAGAAAAATGTGGATATGTGTTTTGATGAGGAAGCGATGGCACTGGTAAAAGGTGGAATCAACCCACTGACATTTCCGGGGTTAAAGTTTGCGGTAACGGGCGAAGAATCAAAACTGATTAATTTTGACCCGAAGCCGAAGGTAATCTTATCGGCTTCCGGTATGTGTGAAGCGGGACGAATCCGCCACCACTTAAAGCATAACCTGTGGCGGCCGGAATGTACGATACTGTTTGTCGGTTATCAGGCAGTCGGTACAACAGGCAGAATTATTGTAGACGGTGCAGATGAGATTAAGCTGTTTGGTGAGCCGATTAAAATCAGTGCGGAAATCGTACAGCTTCAGGGTGCAAGCGGTCATGCCGATAAAGAAGGCTTAATACGCTGGGTATCCCAGTTTGAAAAGAAGCCGAAAAAAGTATTTGTTGTACACGGTGAAGACAGCGTGTGCGATGAATTTACGGAGTGTCTGCGTACAGAGCATGGATTTAACGCGGAAGCGCCATATACGGGAGCCAGTTATGATCTGATTGCAGGCGAGTGGCTGACTGAGGGCAACCGCAAGAAGAGGGAAAGAAGAAGTGTTAATAAGAGGAATCAGGGTGTCTTTGACCGCCTGATTGCCGCAGGAAAGCGTTTGATGACAGTTATTCAGCACAACGAAGGCGGTGCAAATAAGGATCTGGCAAAATTTGCTGACCAGATTAATGCGTTGTGCGACAAGTGGGACAGATAATAAATTGTAAAGCAAACATCTATGTTGGCAGATGAGAAACCGCCTGCACGGATTTTCCATCGCCGCTTTGCAGCAAGTTGCTCAGAAACGAGGATTGTATGAAAAAAATAGTATTCGTGCTGAATCCTCACTCGGGAAAGGCACTGATTAAAAATGCATTACTAAAGATAATACAGGTGTTTTCGGAAGCGGGGTACGATGTGACTGTGTATCCTACGAAGGCACCGCTTGACGGATATGAGTACCTGAAAAAGCGTGAAGGTCAATATGATGTGCTGGTATGCAGCGGCGGTGACGGAACGTTAAATGAAGTGGTACGTGCCGTATTGGAATATCAGGGCGATAAACCGCCGATTGGTTATATTCCAAGCGGCAGTACCAATGATTTTGCAACCAGCCTGAATATTCCAAAGGACATGGTGCGTGCGGCGCAGCATATTGCGGCAGGAGAGCCTGTTCAATGTGATATCGGAAGGGCAAACGGTGAACGCTCGTTTAATTATGTGGCAGCGTTTGGTGCATTTACAGAGGTTTCATATGCGACACCGCAGCATTTAAAAAATCTGCTGGGACATCAGGCATATGTACTGGAGGGTGTTAAAAGCCTTGCGGCATTAAAACCGTACAAAGTAAAAGTTACCAGTAATGAACTTCAGGTGGAAGATTCGTTTGTATACGGTATGGTAAGCAATACAGAGTCCGTGGGCGGTATGCGCGGGCTGGCAGGAACCGGTGTGGACTTACAGGATGGATTGTTTGAAGTGACGCTGATTAAGGAAATTAAAAATCCAATGGAAGTACAGCAGCTGGTGACGGCATTTCTTTCAAAAAACTTTGAAAAATGTGATGTTTTGTACTCTTTTAAGACCAGTAAAATCACTTTTGAATCAGAAGAAGCAATCAAGTGGACACTGGATGGTGAGTATGGCGGAGAGTGGAAAGAAATGAGGCTGGAAGTAGAACCGCGGGCAATAGAGTTCATAATTAAGAAAAGAAAGGAAAAGACAAAAAAACTTAATTAAATGAACACAAAACGAAATTAGCTTAAAAAACAATAAAATAATTAAAAAATGATTTATAAAATTAAGTCGAGGGTTTTGAAAAAGCGCAAATAAAACCCTCGACTTAATTTTTTTATGTTTCAAAATAATAAATATTAAAATAAAAGCAAAAGAATATATGAAATGAAACACAATTTAGAAACAATTTTGAAAAATCTGTGATATATTGTGAAAAACGACAGTGATACAGAGGGTTTAAAAGCATAAAAATCAATGAAAATGTAGCAAAATAACGGTTATATTGTTGGAAAACACAATAATAGTCAGATAATTATAAAATAAATGCTTAAAAGATAAATAATCAGACAATTTTAAATAAAAAAATATTTACAGATTTTAAAAATAGGCGTATAGTAACCGTAAGATGAAAATCCCCAATAAGTTTACGAAAGGAAGATTAAGACTATGGAGAATCAAACAAAACAGCCTGGACTTTACAGCGAGCAGTTTGAACATGATAACTGCGGTATCGGCGCAATTGTAAGTATTAAGGGCATTAAGACACATCAGACGGTTTCTGATGCATTAAGTATTGTTGAAAACTTAGAGCACAGAGCAGGTAAGGATGCAGAAGGAAAGACCGGTGATGGTGTTGGTATTCTGTTACAGATATCACATAAGTTCTTTAAAAAGGCTGTAAAGCCTCTTGGAATTGAACTGGGAGAGGAAAGAGAATACGGTATCGGTATGTTTTTCTTCCCACAGGATGAATTGAAGAGAAATCAGTCCAAGAAGATGTTTGAAATTATCGTAGAAAAGGAAGGGCTGGAGTTCCTTGGCTGGAGAGAAGTCCCGACTTATCCGAATGTTCTCGGTAAGAAAGCAATCGACTGTATGCCGTATATCATGCAGGCATTTGTAAAGAAGCCGGAAGATGTAAATAAGGGAATTGATTTTGACAGAAAGTTATATGTAGCAAGACGTGTATTTGAACAGACCTGTGAAAATACATATGTTGTATCTTTATCCAGCAGAACAATCGTTTATAAAGGGATGTTCTTAGTCGGACAGTTAAGACAGTTCTTCGGCGATTTAAGAGATGAGGACTATGAATCCGCAATTGCACTGGTTCACTCAAGATTCTCAACGAATACAACACCAAGCTGGGAGAGAGCGCATCCAAACAGATTTATCGTACATAACGGTGAAATCAATACAATCAAGGGAAATGCCGATAGAATGTTAGCCAGAGAAGAAACCATGTACTCTGATTACCTTGAAGAAGAAATGTCAAAGATTACACCGGTTGTCAATACAAACGGTTCTGACTCCGCAATGTTAGATAATACACTTGAATTTTTTGTTATGAACGGTATGCCGCTTCCGCTTGCGGTGATGATTACCATTCCTGAACCGTGGAGCAACAACAAGGCGATGGCACAGGAAAAGAAAGATTTCTATCAGTATTATGCAACGATGATGGAACCTTGGGATGGCCCGGCTTCCATTCTGTTCTCAGACGGTGATATCATGGGTGCGGTACTCGACAGAAACGGTCTTCGTCCTTCTCGTTACTATGTAACAAATGATGGTTATCTGATTCTTTCTTCCGAAGTCGGTGTGCTTCCGGTTGATGAAAGCAGAATTAAGTTAAAAGACCGTTTAAGACCGGGTAAAATGCTTCTGGTTGATACCGTAAAGGGCGAATTAATCGATGATGATGAATTAAAGGAAAAATATGCAACCAAGCAGCCTTACGGTGAATGGCTGGACAACAATCTGGTACAGCTTCATGATTTAAAGATTCCGAACAAAAAGGTACCGGTACATACAAAGGAAGAACGTGCAAGACTTCAGAAAGCTTTCGGCTATACTTACGAAGACTTTAAGACATCCATCCTTCCAATGGCATTAAACGGTTCAGAGCAGATCGGTGCAATGGGTATTGATACACCGCTGGCTGTTCTTTCCAATAATCATCAGCCGCTGTTTAACTATTTCAAACAGCTGTTTGCACAGGTAACCAATCCGCCAATCGACTCTATCCGTGAAAAGGTCGTTACATCGACAACGGTTTACTTAGGTTCAGACGGTAATGTGCTGGAAGAAAAGCCGGAAAACTGTAAGCAGTTAAGAATTAACAACCCGATTCTTACCAATACAGATATTTTAAAGATTAAAAATATGAAGGTAGACGGTTTTAAGGTTGAAACCATTCCGATTATTTATTATAAGAATACCTCGCTGGAAAAGGCGATTGACCACCTGTATGTAGAAGCTGACAGAGCGCACAGAGAAGGTGCAAATATCATTATCCTTTCCGACAGAGGCGTTGATGAAAACCACGTAGCGATTCCGTCACTGCTTGCCGTATCTGCATTACAGCAGTATCTGGTACAGACAAAGAAAAGAACCAGCATGGCGGTAATCTTAGAGAGCGGTGAGCCAAGAGATGTACATCATTTTGCAACACTGTTAGGCTTTGGTGCATCAGCAATTAACCCATACCTTGCACAGGAAAGTATTCAGGAACTGATTGACTTAAATATGCTGGACAAGGATTATTATGCGGCAGTAGATGATTACAATAACGCAATCATCAACGGTATTGTAAAGATTGCGGCGAAAATGGGTATTTCAACAATCCAGTCTTATCAGGGCGCGAAGATTTTTGAAGCAATCGGTATTGATTCAGATGTGATTAACAAGTACTTTAAGGGAACGGTCAGCAGAATTGAAGGTGTCAGCTTAAAGGATATTGAAAATGATGTGGAAACCCTTCACTCAAAGGCATTTGACCCGCTGGGACTGTCTACGGACACCACACTTGATAGCGCAGGCGCACATAAGATGAGAAGCGGAAAGGAAGAACATTTATACAATCCGCAGACCATTCATTTATTACAGCTTGCCACAAGAACGGGTGATTACAATACCTTTAAGGAATATACGGAACTGGTAAATAAAGATACAGGTGTCAAAAATCTGCGTGGCTTAATGGATATTAAGTTTCCGAAAAAGGGCATTAACATTGATGAAGTAGAAAGCGTAGATTCCATTGTAAAGCGTTTTAAGACCGGTGCGATGTCCTACGGTTCTATTTCAAAGGAAGCCCATGAAACCATGGCAATCGCAATGAATATGTTACACGGTAAGTCTAACAGCGGTGAGGGCGGTGAAGACGAAGACCGTTTAACAGTCGGTGCAGACGGAAAGAACAGATGTTCGGCAATTAAGCAGGTTGCTTCCGGACGTTTCGGTGTTACATCAAGATACTTAGTCAGCGCACAGGAAATCCAGATTAAGATGGCACAGGGCGCAAAACCGGGTGAAGGCGGACATCTGCCGGGCAAGAAGGTTTATCCTTGGATTGCAAAGACCAGACTTTCAACACCGGGTGTATCATTAATTTCACCGCCGCCACATCACGATATTTACTCTATCGAAGATTTGGCACAGTTGATTTACGATTTGAAAAATGCAAATAAGAACGCAAGAATTTCCGTAAAACTCGTATCAGAAGCGGGTGTTGGTACAATTGCTTCAGGTGTTGCCAAAGCCGGTGCACAGGTTATCTTAATTTCCGGTTATGACGGCGGTACAGGTGCAGCTCCTAGAAGTTCTATCCACAATGCCGGACTTCCTTGGGAACTCGGACTTGCCGAAGCACACCAGACACTGATTATGAACGGACTGCGTAATAAGGTTGTGATCGAAACAGACGGTAAGCTGATGAGCGGCCGTGACGTAGCGATTGCGGCAATGCTCGGTGCGGAAGAATTTGGATTTGCAACAGCACCGCTTGTAACAATGGGCTGTGTGATGATGAGAGTCTGTAACTTAGATACCTGTCCGGTTGGTATTGCAACACAGAATCCGGAACTTCGTAAGAGATTTACAGGTAAGCCGGAATACGTTGTCAACTTTATGAGATTTATTGCACAGGAACTGCGTGAATATATGGCAAAGCTGGGCGTAAAGACAGTTGACGAACTGGTAGGAAGAACGGATTTCTTAGAGCAGAAGCAGGTTGAAGGAAGCGGTCGTTCCGCAGAAGTCAATCTTTCAGCAATCCTTAACAATCCTTATATTAAGGAAGCAGGAAAGATTCAGTACAACAAGAAGAACGTATATAACTTTGAACTGGAAAAGACGGTTGATGAAAAGGTTCTGATTAAGAAATTCGCATCTGCATTAGAGAGCGGACAAAAGAGAAGTGTTGAGGTCGATGTAACCAATACAGACCGCGCACTCGGTACACTGCTCGGTGCAGAGATTACAAGAAGATTTGGTGAAACACTTGAAGAGGATACATATACCGTAAAATGCCACGGCGCAGGTGGACAGAGCTTCGGTGCATTTATTCCAAAGGGACTGACACTCGAACTGGTCGGCGACAGCAATGACTACTTCGGCAAAGGTCTTTCAGGTGGTAAGCTGATTGTTTACCCACAGGCAGGCGCTACTTACAAAGAAGATGAAAATATTATTGTTGGTAATGTTGCCCTGTATGGTGCAACAAGCGGTAAAGCATTTATTAACGGTGTTGCGGGAGAACGTTTCTGTGTCCGTAATTCCGGTGCAACAGCAGTTGTAGAAGGCTGCGGCGACCATGGTTGTGAATACATGACAGGCGGACGTGTTGTAGTACTTGGCGGAACCGGTAAGAACTTTGCAGCCGGTATGAGCGGTGGTATCGCCTATGTACTCGATGAGGATACAAGCCTTTACAAGAGAGTAAATAAGCAGCTTGTTTCCATGGAACCGGTAACGGATAAATACGATGTGCTTGAGTTAAAAGAAATTATTACAGAACACGTAGCTTATACCAATTCAAAGAAGGGCAAGGAAGTCTTAGACAACTTCGGCGAATACCTTCCGATGTTTAAGAGAATTGTTCCGCATGATTATAAGAAGATGATGAACAAGATTGTACAGATGGAAGAAAAGGGATTAAGCAGCGAACAGGCACAGATTGAAGCATTCTATGCAGCAATTAAGTAAATGATACGAAGTGAATGACCGAAAGGAGATACCTATGGGAAAGCCAACCGGATTTTTAGAATATGAACGCGTGGAAGCGAAAGCAGTTTCACCGAAAGAACGAATCAAAAATTTTAATGAATTTCATACCCCTTTATCAGAGGCAGAACAGAGAAAACAGAGCGCACGCTGCATGGACTGCGGCGTTCCGTTCTGCCAGTCAGGCATGACAATTAAAGGCATGACATCAGGCTGTCCGTTAAACAACCTGATTCCTGAATGGAATGATCTTGTATACACAGGAAACTGGGAGCAGGCATACAACCGCTTGCACAAGACCAGCAATTTCCCTGAATTTACAAGCCGTGTCTGCCCGGCGCTTTGTGAGAAAGCCTGTACCTGTGGTTTAAACGGAGATGCAGTCTGCACAAAGGAAAATGAAATGGCGATTATCGAACATGCTTATGCAAACGGCCTTGCAGGTCCAAAGCCGCCAAAGGTAAGAACCGGCAAGAAAATTGCAGTTGTCGGTTCAGGTCCTTCGGGACTTGCCGTTGCAGACCAGTTAAATTCAAGAGGGCATTCCGTAACGGTTTATGAACGTGCAGACAGAGTCGGCGGATTACTGCGTTACGGTATTCCGAACATGAAGCTGGAAAAACATATCATTGACAGAAAAATCAATGTGATGAAAGCGGAAGGTATTGAATTTGTAACCGATGCCAATATCGGTGTCAATATTAAGGCACAGAAGTTACAGGAAGAATACGATGCAGTCGTACTTTGCTGTGGTGCTTCTAATCCGAGAGATATCAATGCACCGGGCAGAGATGCAAACGGAATCTATTTTGCGGTAGATTTCCTGACATCAACGACAAAAAGTCTGTTAGATTCAGGCTTACAGGACGGCAAATACATTTCTGCAAAGAATAAAAATGTTATTGTTATCGGCGGCGGTGATACCGGTAATGACTGTGTGGGAACGTGTATCCGTCACGGCTGTAAATCTATTACACAGCTTGAAATGATGCCAAAGGCACCGGATACAAGAGCGGAGAGCAATCCTTGGCCACAGTGGCCGTTAGTCTGCAAGACAGATTACGGTCAGGAAGAAGCGATTGCCGTATTCGGACATGACCCTCGAATCTATACAACAACTGTTAAAGAGTTCAAAAAAGATAAGAAAGGCAATCTTGAAAAGGTTGTAACCGTGAAGCTGGAGTCTAAGAAGGACGAAAAGACCGGCAGAAGAATGATGGTTCCGGTAGAGGGAACAGAACAGGAACTGCCTTGCGAACTCGTACTGATTGCGGCAGGTTTCTTAGGCACACAGAAGTATATCGCAGATGCATTTGGTGTGGAATTAAACGAAAGAACCAATGTAAAGACTGCGGCAGATAAATTTGCAACAAATGTGGCAGGTGTATTTACAGCAGGCGATATGCACACAGGACAGTCCCTTGTTGTAAAGGCAATCCGTCAGGGTCGCGACTGTGCAAGAGAAGTAGATGCGTACTTAATGGGATATACGAATCTGTAATTTAAAAATCTTATGATGTCAGGGTGATTGTGGGAGTGTACAGCACGGAACAATCTGTAGACATTATAGGTATATAAATGTGTTGTGAAAGCAGGCTTGACGACCAAAGTGGTTGTCGGGCCTGCTTATGTTTTATATGAAAAAGCGACAAAAGCAACGAAAACCAACAGAAACCAACGAAAAATCACCTACAAAAAGCAATGGGAAAGAATAAAGAAGCGTAGTATATCTGAATGTACGGTTGAAAAAATATTAATTTTTGCAGAAGAAAAGAGGGGAAAGATTCATGAAAAGGTTTGCAGTATCATTTTTGGGAGTGTTAATGATTGTGACGGCGGTCAGCGGCTGTACCGGCAAAAAGCCGGCAGAACAGTATGTCAGTGAACAGTTAAACTGTAGCCTGCCTGCCGCAGAAAAAGCAGAAGTTTCCGACACGCACGGCGGCTTTCACGGTGAAGGAGAATATGCGGCAACGATCCGGTTTGATACGGTACATGGTGCGCAACTGACGGAGCAGCTTCAAAATACAGACGGGTGGAAAGCGCTTCCACTGGAAGAAGAACTGGAACTGCTGATGTATGGCGGAAGCAGGGGCGGTAGCAGTTATGGGTATTATTTTGCGGATAAAGCAGGAATCCCGAAGGTTGAAAACGGCTGTTATTATTTTATTGATCGACAGCAGGATACAGAAAGAGCAGGTCTTTTATACCGCCGGTCGTATAATTTTTCTCTGGCAATATATGATTCAGATGAGAATATACTGTATTATTGTGAGATAGATACATAAGATGAATATATAAGATAAATACATAAGGCGTACCGTGCGGAAACAGGCACTACAGAACATTAAATGCAATGTTTTGTAGTGCTTTTTTACAATTTGTGGTATACTGTTTTAAATAACGGCAGATAAGAAACCGCCTTGATGTTAGCGGTATTATGTAGCAGAACGGAGAATGATATGAATAAAGATTTTTTAGAAAGAGTAATAAGAAGACTTCGGCTGATGCTGCGGATTGCGTTCAGCCGGACGGCAATTATCGTAGTGGCACTGCTGTTACAGCTCTTTGTTTTCTTTGCCAGCTTTTACTGGTTAAAAGATTACAGTACGGTCGTTTATGCGGCATTTGTACTGCTGGGGGCGGTGACGGTCGTTCATATTTTAAATGAAGAAAATAATGCTTCCTTTAAAATAGCGTGGATTATTCCGGTGCTGGTTATCCCGGTATTTGGCACGGTATTATATATCTATATCAACCTCCAGCCGGGAACAAAAAGAATCCATAAGAAGCTCACAAAGATTGAAGATGAAATCCGTCCGTATCTTGCGCAGAATGAAGAAACAGTGCAGGAGTTACAGGAGCAGTCCGCGGGAGAAAAAGGCATTGCGGATTATCTGTATCATGCGGATAATTACCCGGTCTATGCAGGCTGTAAAATGAAATATTATCCAATCGGTGAAGCAAAATTTGCAGACATGATTGAACAGTTAAAACATGCCGAGCATTTCATTTTCATGGAGTATTTTATTGTGGCAAAAAGCTATATGTGGAATACGATTCTGGAAATTTTAAAGGAAAAGGCGGCGCAGGGCGTCGAGGTCCGCATGATGTATGACGGCATGTGCAGTCTGGCGCTGCTTCCGTATGGGTATTATAAAGATTTGGAAAAAATGGGAATCCAGAGTATTCCGTTCTCACAGATTCGACCGGTGCTGTCTACCTACCAGAATAACCGCGACCACCGTAAAATTCTTATTATTGACGGAAAAACAGTATTTACGGGCGGCATAAACCTTGCTGATGAGTACATTAACCGAATTGACCGTTTTGGACACTGGAAGGATACAGCAGTTATGATTCAGGGGGAGGCAGTGAAAAGCTTTACGCTGCTCTTTTTGAAAATGTGGCATGTGGCAAAGGGAAAGGACAGTATCCCGGAAGAAGAAATCCAAAAATATACGGTTTCAGTGTGGGAAAATGCGCAGGCTGGTGACATGTGTACGGATATGGAAAGTATGCGGAACACCGATATGCAAAATACGCAGGATAAAAAGCTGCACGCGGGTGGCTATGTCATTCCATATGGGGATGACCCATATGGCGATGAGCGTATCGGAAAGCAGGTCTATATCGACATTTTAAACCGTGCGCGGAAATATGTGCATATTATGACACCGTATCTGATTCTAGATGATGAAATGATAACGGCGCTGCGCTACTGTGCGAAGCGTGGTGTGGAAACGGTGATTATCATGCCGCATATTCCGGATAAAATCTATGCTTATCTGCTGGCGAGGACGTACTATAAGCAGCTGTTAAAATACGGTGTAAAGATTTATGAATATACGCCGGGCTTTGTACACGCCAAGGTATTTGTCAGTGATGATATCCGGGGCTGTGTCGGAACGATTAATCTGGATTTCAGAAGTCTGTATCTGCATTTTGAATGTGGGGCATATATGTACAGCAACGATGTATTACATGATGTGGAGCAGGATTTTAAAGAAACATTAAAGCAGTGCCAGGAGATTACAAAGGAGAGCTGCGATAAATATCCGAAAGGGAAAATGCTGGTTGGAAAAATGCTTCGTCTGATTGCGCCGCTGATGTAATTTGAGAAAAACAAAAATGTGAAAAGAATGTAAAATTCATGTAAAAAATTCACAAAAGAAATTGTGAAAAGCAGATAAAAAACCATGACTTGCCGAAAAATGTCGAAAAACCGTACTTTAGGTTGTTTTTATCAAATCCATGTAGTATGATGTGGTAGAAAGTTAAAAATATTAGGTGGGTTTAGGAGGAGAACAATGATTACGGTATCTATTTTATTGGATTCAGTAGAAAAAATTCAGAGATTTGTAAGCATTATCAGCAAATATTCCTGTGATTTTGATATTGAATCGGGACACAGCTGTATTGATGCAAAGTCTTTGGTGGGGTTATTCAGTCTGGATATCAGTAAGCCGCTTCGTTTAACGATTAATGACGACGGTACTTTAATAGAAGATATTTTAAGAGATATTCAGGAGTTCATGGAGTATTAATCTATAAGTACAGAGTATTTTATAGGATTTCATATGAGGTTCATGCAGGGCAGAAGATGCCTGCATGAACCTTTTTTGTTTGATTCATGAAAGTTCATGGCACAGGAGATGTTTTCGGCGGCAGCCTTGTATGATGGGATAAAAAGAGTACAAAGGCAGGAGCAAAAAAAATAAAAAAGCCTGTTACCATAAAAGTAACAGGCTCACCCAAACAGTAGTGCAGTCGGCGGGACTTGAACCCGCACGAGCGCAATGCTCACTAGATCCTTAGTCTAGCGCGTATGCCAATTCCGCCACGACTGCAAGACAATCTATAAGAAACTTATAGACAATGCGGAAGAAGGGACTTGAACCCTCACGGCGAAAACCGCCACTAGAACCTGAATCTAGCTCGTCTGCCAATTCCGACACTTCCGCATACATTTAATTGTTGTGCTGTTTTAATAACTCGCCAACAGCAATATTTATTCTATACTATAATTGTAAATCTGTCAACACTTAAATTCAAAAAATGTAAAAAAATTTAAAAAACGATCAATCCGCATCGATGGAAGGCTTGACGTCAGAATCAAAACTGATTATGATGAAAAAAGAAAAGCGGTGATACCGGCAGCGGAAATCAAAAGTATGAAAAGCATGGAAAATATGGAAAGTGGGAAGACGGTTAAAAGATGTATAAGATATTAATTGTGGAAGATGATGAGGTTATTGCAAAGACATTAAAAGTACATTTGGAAAAATGGGGCTATGAAGCAGTCTGTGTGCAGGATTTTAATCATGTCATGGAGTGTTTTGTAAAGGAACAGCCCTCCATTGTGTTAATGGACATCGGACTGCCGTTTTTTAACGGATACCACTGGTGTACACAGATCCGGAATATCTCGCAGGTGCCGGTGATTTTTCTGTCTTCGATGTCTGACAATATGAATATTGTCATGGCGATGAATATGGGCGGTGATGATTTTATTACAAAGCCTTATGATTTAAATGTCGTCACAGCAAAGATTCAGGCGGTTCTGCGGCGCACCTATTCGTATTCGGAGCATCCTGGAAATTTGTGTGAGTACCGGGGCGGCATTTTAAATGTGAATGACCAGACCTTTACTTATGAAGGAAAGAAAGCGGAACTGACGAAAAATGAATTCCGTATTTTACAGATTTTAATGGAAAATACGGGGAAGGTCGTATCCCGCGATAAGATTATGGAAAAGCTCTGGGAAGATGAAAGTTTTATTGATGATAACACGCTGACGGTTAATGTCACGCGGCTTCGGAAGAAATTAGAGGAAACAGGCATACAGGATTATATTAAAACGAAAAAAGGTGCGGGGTATCTGATTGAATGAAATATTTGGGAATATATATCAAAGACCGGAAAATGTATTTTTTTCTCACTGCATTTATCTGTGGCGTGACCGCAGTGATTAATTACTTATATTCAGCACCGCTGCAGGCAGGTCTTTATGCATTTAAAATCAGTCTGACAGTGCTTGTGATTGTATGTGCCGCCGATTATGTGCATTTTTATAAAAAACATGAAAATCTTCAAAGACACTGTCACTTAAAGGAAGTGCATGCGCTGGAAGAAGATGCGGCACATACAGCCATTGAGCGGGATTATCAGCAGCTGGTTTTAAAACTGATACAGGAAAAAGCGCAGCTGGCAGAACACATGCAGAAGAAACAGACCGATATGATGGATTATTATGCCATCTGGGCGCATCAGATTAAGACACCGATTGCGGCTGTGGATCTGTTGTTACAGGTGATGGAAGAAAATCCGCGGGAAGTGGCGGAACAGGATATTAAAGAGTTAAAATCCGAACTGTTTAAGATTGATTTTTATGTTGAAGCAGTGATGAATTACCTGCGGCTGGAAGATTTGTCTTCGGATTTCCGGTTTGAAACAACTGCGGTGGAAGCCGTTGTAAAAAAGGCAGTGAAGCGTTTTGCGGGACAGTTTATTCACCGTCAGATTACCCTGGTAATGGAAAATCTGCACAGTGAGATTGAAACGGATGAAAAATGGCTGTTATTTATTCTAGAACAGCTGCTGTCTAACGCAGTAAAATATACGCAAAAGGGCGGAACGGTAAAAATCTACGAAAAAGAAACACTGTTAAAATCCGATACGGTGCTTGTTATTGAAGATAACGGCATTGGGATTCAAAGTGAGGACCTGCCGCGTATTATGGAACGCGGATATACCGGTTACAATGGGCGCGGCGCAAGCAAATCATCGGGAATCGGACTGTATCTGTGTAAAAAGGCGGCAGACCAGCTTGGAATTGATATTGAGGTGGAATCAGAACCGTATCACGGAACAAAGGTACTGCTGACGATACGCCAGCACCATACCCGGCACGAATAGAAAGAATTCTTACAAAAGTGTAAGGTTAGGAAGATGAAATGTAAGTTTAAGTTATGGAACTGCATTTCATCTTTTTATATACTGTGATTGTAAGATAACAAAAGCACAGCGGTGCTGGAATGGAGGAAATATGTCATTACTGGAAGTAAGAAATGTAAAAAAAGTATATACAACAAGGCTGGGTGCAAATCAGGTGCAGGCATTAAGCAATGTCAATTTCAGTGTAGAGGACGGAGAATACGTAGCGATTATGGGTGAGTCCGGTTCGGGAAAGACAACGCTGCTTAATATCCTTGCGGCACTGGACCGTCCGACAGCCGGAGAGATTCTTTTAAACGGAAAAAATACCGTAGAAATTAAAAATAAGGAGTTATCGGCGTTTCGCAGGACTAATCTGGGATTTGTTTTTCAGGATTTTAACCTGTTAGATACATTTTCATTAAAAGATAATATCTTTCTGCCGCTGGTGCTTTCAGGAGAACAGTACCCGCAAATGATGCAGAAATTAGAACCGATTGCAAAGAAGCTTGAAATCACGCATTTGCTGGAAAAGTATCCGTATGAAGTATCCGGCGGACAAAAGCAGCGTGCCGCAGTCGCAAGAGCGCTGATTACACAGCCGCAGCTGATCTTAGCCGATGAACCGACAGGAGCGCTGGACTCCCGCTCGACAGACCAGCTGCTGGATTTATTTCAGAGTATTAACGAAGACGGTCAGACCATTGTAATGGTAACGCATTCAACCAAAGCGGCAAGCCGTGCAAAGCGTGTGCTGTTTATTAAAGACGGAGAAGTGTTCCATCAGATTTACAAGGCGAATATGAGTGATGAGGAAATGTACGCAAAGATTTCTGCGGCACTCACGGTCCTTGCAACGGGAGGTGAGCAGGGTGAATAGTCTGTTTTACGCCAAAATGGCAGTGTCCAACATCAGAAAGAACAAAAAAGAATTCTTTCCTTATATAATAATGGGAATTTTCTCAGTGATGATGTATTACATGATGGTTTCGCTGATGAATAACGATGGTATCAGGAAAATGCCGTATTCGGACAATATTCTGGCACTGCTTCCAATTGGATTGTGGGTTGCAAGGATATTTATCGTTGTATTTCTGTTTTATATTAACAGCTTTCTGATGAAACAGCGGTTAAAAGAAATCGGACTTTACAATATTCTCGGCATGGAAAAACGCCATATTGCAGTCATGATGTTTTTTGAAAATGTTTTTGTTTTTATCACGGTCTTTGTATCGGGCATGATTCTGGGAATGGTGTTTTCCAAACTGATGTTTCTGATATTGATGAAAATGATTGCGGTAAGCAGTGTGCCGAAATTCCAAATGGAAATGACCTCGGTGTTTATGACGGGCGGTTATTTTCTGGCAATCTATTTTGTAACATTTTTATACAACCTGTGTAAAATTCATCTGTCGAATCCGGTTGAGCTGCTGCACGGCACGGAAGCCGGGGAAAAAGAACCGAAGACAAAAATTCTGATGACATTGATAGGACTTTGCTGTATCGGTTTCGGGTATTACTTTGCATTAACCACAAAGTCACCGATGGCGGCGATGAATACATTTTTTATTGCAGTCATACTGGTTGTGATTGGTACGTATGCTCTGTTTACGGCAGGCAGTATTGCACTGTTAAAGCTTATGCGCAAAAATAAGCATTTTTATTACCGGACGGGACATTTTTTCAGTATATCCGGCATGATTTACAGAATGAAGCAGAATGCGGCAGGGCTTGCCAACATCTGTATATTGTCAACAATGGTGTTAATCAGCATTTCAACAACCGTATCATTGTATGCGGGAATTCAGACAACAATTGCGGCCAGAAGTCCGAAAGAAATTGATGTGACCGCAAATCTATCAGACTATGAGGATACAGCGGCGGTTGATGAAGAAATTGCGAAGATCAACGAAGCGCATCAGGTTACGGTGAAGGATTATACGGCGGTTCATTCAATGGGAATGATAACGGCTTACGGCGGAGATGGAAAATATACGCTTGCAGACGGCAAAGGACTGGTAATTGCAGATGAAAAACAGGGCGTATATATGGAAGTCATTTCGTTAGATGAATATAACACGGTCTGCCATACAGGAGAAACCTTAAAAGACGGAGAAGTTTTACTGTATACGCAAAATAAGGAGTTAAAAGGACAGACATCCATACAGATGCAGATAGGTACAGCGGTGAATGACTATCAGATTGCATCTTATCTTCCAGAACCGGAGATGGATTTTGGACTCCAGGCTTACAGTGGCGCAGTGAAATGCCTGCTGGTGGTTGTTCCGGGAAAAGAAGACGTGCAAAAGTGGTGGCAGCAGGCACTGGAAGCAGGAAATATGCAGAACCTGCAGTACTGTGTACAGTATAATACCAATCTTTCAAAGCAGGAAAGTCTGAAACTGACAGAAGATTTATACCGGATCGATATAGAGAGTGCCTATGTAGAAGCAGAAAACAGCTATGAGATGGCAGAACAGCTGTATCAGATATACGGCGGGCTGCTGTTTGTGGGACTGTTTATCGGAATTTTGTTCTTAATGGCAACGGCGCTGATTATCTATTATAAGCAGATTTCAGAGGGGTATCAGGATAAAAAACGGTTTGAAATTATGCAGAATGTCGGCATGAGCCTGACAGAGGTTAAAAAGACTATCCGCAGTCAGGTATTGATGGTATTTTTTCTGCCGCTTGTGGCAGCAGGGATTCATATTGCTGTATCCTTCAGGATTATCCAGATGATGGTGCGGATGCTGGCGATGGGTGAAACAAAGCTGTTTGGCATGTGTACTTTGATTACGCTTGGCATATTCTGCGTGATATACGGACTGGTATATGCATTTACCGCAAAATCGTACTATAATATTGTCAGGGTAAAGGCATAAAATATGCAAAAAAATAAAAAAATGAAAAAAACAGTTGACATGAATCAGTGTCAATGGTATTATGTATAGGCGCTGTTGATTACGGCGCTACATAATACGCAGTCGTGGCGGAATTGGCATACGCGCTAGACTAAGGATCTAGTGAGCATTGCGCTCGTGCGGGTTCAAGTCCCGCCGACTGCACTTTGGGTGGCTTGTATCGGATTGACGGTACAAGCCTTTTTTGTGTAATAGGAAATTCTGATAGAATTCCCTATTGCACAAAAGGCACTACGTGCCGGTGATGCGCACTCGCGCGAAGATGTAGTTTGTCGCAAACGACCGCGCTCGGCGCGAGAATGTGCTTTGCACATTCATTTCGATTTATACAGCTATTTGTGCCGTAGACGCCGCAAATAGATTCGGGAGCATTTACGGAAAAGAGGAGAGTTATGAAGACAGTATTGACGATAGCAGGGAGCGACTGCAGCGGCGGCGCGGGGATTCAGGCAGATTTAAAGACGATTGCGGCGCATAAGCTTTACGGCATGAGTGCCATTACGTCCCTGACGGCACAGAATACGACCGGTGTATACGGCATTTACGATGTATCACCGGAATTTTTAAAGAACCAGTTAGACTGCATTTTTACGGATATATTCCCCAATGCGGTAAAAATCGGCATGGTATCCAACAGCGGGCTGATTCAGGTAATAGCAGACACCTTAAAGCAATACCGGCCGGGCAGAGTCGTATTAGACCCGGTTATGGTGTCTACCAGCGGAAGCCGGCTGATTGCACCGGAAGCACAGGAAACACTTGTGACACAGCTTATGCCGCTTGCGAGCGTAATTACACCGAATATTCCGGAGGCGGAAGTGCTTTGCGGCAGAAAAATTGAAAATGCACAGGATATGGAAGCGGCGGCAAAGGCGATTTATGATAAAATCGGAACGGATACGGCGGTGCTTGTAAAAGGCGGACATGAGCGCAATACTGCCAACGACTGCCTTTATACAAAGGAAGGGACGTTCTGGTTTGAAGGAAAGCGTGTGGAAAATGACAATACCCATGGCACAGGCTGTACGCTGTCTTCGGCAATCGCATGTAATCTGGCAATGGGACACACCATGCAGGAGAGCGTGGAAAATGCAAAACGTTACATTACAGGTGCATTGCAGGCGGGCTTAAACCTCGGAAAGGGCAGTGGACCGCTGGAGCATACATACTGGCTGGAAATTCAGGGCGAAAAGCAGGATTAACTGGTAGATAACAGATAATAAAAGAAAATATAAAAGACAAAACCACAGGAACGATGCGTGCTAAACACAGCCGTTTCTGTGGTTTTTTGTTTGTAGACAGAGCGGATTGGAAAATGGTGTTTTTGGAAAAATTTGTGGCAGAGGTGCAGATATATAGAAAACTATTATTATAGTTTTTTTTTATATATAATGGGCGTGGGAATTGGTTGAAATTGCCAATTTCATAATATTACTAAAAGTATAAATATTAAGTTACAGGAGGAAAAGTATTAATGAGTGTACAAATACATTTATGGAACAGCAAGGTGGCTGTGTGACAACAGTGCAACATCAACCACAGAACTGGAACATGGAAGCATGGTGCTTTCAGAACTGGGAGTACCAACATATTATAATGTACCACAGTGGTCAGTCAATGCAGTATATTGTGACGGGATAGGAAAACATAATGAGTTTAACAGAGAGTATTCCAATATCTGTTTTTCAAATGGAGAAAGAATGGAAGATAAAGGTCATTTACATCCTGCATTTGAAGGAGAATTAAATACGACAGAAAAAAGTGACGGAAGAATAACCACATATGGACTGGCATTATATGCCCCAGCCTGTGAATCAAGTATCTGGCATACGAATAAATATACGACCGGAGAGCCGTCAGGAGTACCGGCAGATGATGTAACGAATTATCCGAATGATAATGGGCATCCATATGGAAACAATGTAGTAGAGAAGATATATGAAATCAGGGATATTATATAAATAATTTAAAAAATATATTGACAAAGATTATTATATGAAGTATGGTAAATACATCAATAATATTTATGAGCATTGATGTACATTAATAAATGTTGTTGAACGATGAACAAAATGCGAAAGAGAGGGGCGATGCGATTGCCAAAAAGCACAACAAAATTAAAACAATACTTTCCGATGATTCGCGAGCGGGAGGACATCAAGCAGGAAATCTGTGAGAATCCGAAGCTATTAGAAAAATATCGGGAATGGGATGAAGAACAGCAGGAAGAATTTTTAGATTACTGCACGGGAGTAAAAGGTGTCAAAATTTTATACGATGCGTTCTTTAAAGAAATCATGAATCCCGAAAACACACCGGAGCGGCTCAATGAATTACTATCATTATTGTTAGGACAGAGTGTTACGATAAAAAGAGTGCTTCCGGGCGATTCTACGAGGCTTGCCGATGAACAGTCGCTGTTGATTATGGACATCTTGGTTGAACTTTCCGATACCAGTCTTGCCAATGTCTCTGTCCAGAAAATCGGGTACAGATTTCCGGGACAGAGAAGTGCCTGTTATTCCTCGGATTTACTGCTCAGACAGTATAAAAGGGTCAAAGGCGAAAAGAAAAAAGCCTTCAGTTATAAGGATATAAAATCCGTCTATACGATCGTATTCTTTGAAACAAGTATCAAAGAATTTCACGAATATCCCCAAAACTATATTCACAAATTTAAACAGCAGTCAGACACGGGATTGGAGCTTGAATTACTGCAAAAATATGTGTTTATACCGCTTGACATTTTCCGCGGAATCTACCACAATGATGGTAAGAGCAACGGTAAGAACAGTGCAAACAGGTGCTGGAATAAAACAGAAGCGTGGCTGACATTTTTAAGTACAGATGAACCGGAGATTATCATTGAATTAATCAGTCAATACCCGGAGTTTAAAGAGATGTACGAAGAAATCTATGTCATGTGTCAGAATGTGGAAAAGGTGATGGAAATGTTTTCAAAGGAATTGATTCAACTGGATAGAAATACGGTGCAGTACATGATAGATGAAATGCAGGATACGATTGACGTTCAGAAAGAAGAATTGGAAGCAAAGCAAGAAACCATTGACACACAGAAGGGAGAACTGGAACGGCAGAAAGCAACTATCAGTACGCAGAAGAATGAACTTGAAGAACAGAAAACAACCATTAATACTCAAAAGGAAGAACTAGAGGCTAAACAGAATACCATTGACACACAAAAAGATGAAATTGAAACAATGAAGCAGCAATTACAGTCAGTCATGGCACAGATTGAACAGTTAAAGAAACAGTAAAGACTCCGCAAAACTTTAACAGAGCAGAACAAAGGCACAGTTGTTGTAAAAACAGTATCATTCTTGACAATTCCCTCAAAAAATATCACAATATATGGTAAAATGCGTTAGAAATTAATACAGATTATAAGGTGAAAAGGGAGAAAAGATAAGAATGGATAGTTTTATTTACAGTATTAATGCAACAGTGCCGATTTTTTTGGTAATGATTGTCGGCTGGGTGATAAAACAGCTTGGTGTGATTGATGAACATTTTGTCAGTAAGGCGAATAAATATGTGTTTCATGTAGCGCTGCCAGTGCTGTTATTCCAACAGATTTCAAGTGCAGACATGACATCGCAGTTTGATATCCGGTTTGTGCTGTACTGTATGCTTGCAACAACAGCATTTTTCGTAATTATATGGGTGGTGACGGAACTGTTGATGAAGGACGATACGCAGAAGGGAAGCTTTGTGCAGTGTGCCTGCCGGAGCAGTGCGGCAATTCTTGGCATGGCATTTATTCAGAATATGTACTCATCAACCGGCATGGCACCGTTGATGATTGTATCAGCCGTTCCGTTATTTAATATTTATTCGGTCATTATTCTGACATTAAAAGCACACCCGGAGGTAAAAACAGGCAGTGCGGTCAAGAAAGAGCCACACAGTGCGGTAATTAAGAGAGCCTTTATCAATGTCTTAAAAAATCCGATTATTATAGGAATCGTACTGGGACTGCCGTTTTCATTACTACATGTGCAGTTCCCGGTGATTATTAATAAGACGCTGACAAGTATCGCGCAGACGGCGACACCGATAGCGCTGATTGTAATCGGTGCGGGTTTTGAGGGCAGAAAGGCAATTAAAAAGATTAAGCCGACCGTAATTGCAACCTTTATTAAGCTAATCGGTATTGCGGCAGTCTGCCTGCCGATAGCTGTTGCCATGGGATACCGCAATCAGGAGCTGGTGGCAATTCTTATTATGGTGGCATCACCGACAACCGTGAGCTGCTATATTATGTCGGAAAATATGGACAATGACGGTGTGTTAGCATCCAGTATCATTGTACTTACGACGTTACTATCCTCTATTACGCTGACCGGCTGGATTTACCTGTTACGCAGTATGGGGCTTATCTGATATAAAACAGTTGAAATGAAAACAAGGCTATGATATAATAAACGTTAGTTTATAAACAAAAGGAGGTATTGTCGTGAAGCATATTAAGACAATCAGCAACCGCGTATTGAAAGATACAATGAAGCACGGCGGATGCGGCGAATGCCAGACATCATGTCAGTCAGCTTGCAAGACTTCTTGCACAGTAGGTAATCAGAGCTGCGAGAACAAGAATAACTAATGTAATTGATAAGAGAGTGTTAAGGTTTTATCAACACTCTCTTTCTTTCGCAATAGGATTATTGTGCAGACAGCAATTAAGAAAAGAAATGGAAAATTAGAAATGGTACATCAGTATAAAAATAATGGTTATAACATCGTGCTGGATGTCAACAGTGGTTCAGTACATGTTGTAGATGATATGGTTTATGATATCATCGCACTTTATGAGAAGATGCCGCTTGATACAATTGTTGAGGAACTTGAAAACAAGTACCCGGAAAATGATATCAGAGAGGCTTATTCTGAAATAGAACAGTTAAAAGAAGCAGGACAGTTATTTACAGAAGATATTTATGAAAATTATATCGATGCATTTAAAGACAGACCGACGGTTGTAAAGGCACTCTGTCTGCATATTGCGCATGACTGTAATCTTGCCTGTCGCTACTGCTTTGCAGAAGAAGGCGAATATCACGGCCGCAGAGCGTTAATGAGCTTTGAAGTCGGTAAAAAAGCGCTTGACTTTTTAGTTGCCAATTCCGGTTCCAGAAAGAATCTGGAAGTCGATTTCTTCGGTGGAGAACCGACAATGAACTGGGAAGTTGTAAAACAGCTTGTTGAATACGGAAGAAGTATTGAAGAAGCGAACAACAAAAAGTTCCGTTTTACGCTTACAACCAATGGAATCCTGTTAAATGACGAGATTCTTGAATTTGCAAATAAAGAAATGTCCAACATCGTATTAAGTATCGATGGACGAAAAGAAATCAATGACCTGATGCGTCCGACAAGAAACGGACACGGAAGTTCTTATGATATTATCATGCCGAAGTTTAAGAAAGTTGCAGAGAGCAGAAACCAGATGAATTATTATGTAAGAGGCACCTTTACGCATAACAATCTGGATTTCTCAAAAGATGTTCTGCATCTGGCAGATGAAGGATTTGAACAGATTTCCGTAGAACCTGTTGTTGCACAGCCGACAGATTCATATGCAATCAGGGAGGAAGATATTCCTTATCTTTGTGAGCAGTATGACATGCTTGCAAAAGAACTGGTTAAGAGAAAGAAAGCCGGCAACGGTTTTAATTTCTTCCATTTTATGATTGATTTAAACGGCGGTCCATGTGTGGCAAAGAGATTATCCGGCTGTGGTTCGGGCTGTGAGTATCTTGCAGTGACCCCGTGGGGAGATTTTTATCCATGTCATCAGTTCGTTGGAAATGAAAAGTTTCTGATGGGAAATGTTGATGAAGGAATCACAAGAACAGATATCCGTGAAGAATTCAAAAACAGCAATGTTTATTCTAAGGAAAAATGTAAAAAATGCTTTGCAAAGTTTTACTGCAGCGGCGGCTGTGCGGCCAATTCATACAATTTCCACGGCAATATCAACGATGCTTATGATATAGGTTGTGAATTGCAGAGAAAAAGAATTGAATGTGCGATTATGATAAAAGCAGCACTGGCAGAGGATTAAACGGACCAAAATGAACAATGTGGAGAAGGAGTAACCGCAAAAATGAAGTATAACATGACAAAAAAAGTCTGCTACTCCATCATCATTGCAGCCATGGCAATCGGATTTACACTCATTGCTATCTTTGGTATTGATGAAAATGGTTCAGGTAGTGCAAAAGACATCAATCTGGGTTTGGACTTAGCAGGCGGCGTAAGTATTACTTACGAAATTCAGGAAGACAATCCTACATCACAGGATGTCGATGATACGATTTACAAGCTGCAAAAGCGTGTAGAGGGTAAGAGTACAGAATCACAGGTATATAAAGCCGGTGATAACCGTATTACAGTTGAAATTCCGGGTGTTACGGATGCCAACGAAATTTTACAGGAACTCGGTACACCGGGTTCATTGGAATTCCTTGATTCAGACGGCTATGCAGCATGGGCAAACGGCGAAGAATACACACCGCTGCTTACCGGTTCTGATGTGAAGGGCGCCCAGGCATACACAGATACCTCATCAAACTCATCAAGTTCATTTGGTGTACAGCTTACATTTACAGATGAGGGTTCTACAAAATTTGCCGAAGCCACTAAGGCAAACTTAAATAAAATTATTTATATTGTATATGATGGTGAAGTAAAGAGTGCACCGACTGTACAGTCAGAAATCACAGGCGGAACAGCTTCCATTACCAATATGGAATCTTATGAATCAGCCGACACACTGGCAACTTTCGTAAGAATCGGTTCAATTCCGCTGACCTTACAGGAAGTAAGTTCTAACATCGTAGGTGCACAGTTAGGACATGATGCGATTACGACCAGCCTTTATGCAGCAATTCTCGGTCTGGTTTTATTATGTGTATTTATGATTGCAGTTTACCGTATTCCGGGTGTTGTCGCAACGATTGCATTATGGATTTACACAGCAGGTGTATTAATTTTAGTAAGCGTATACGATCTGACACTGACACTGCCGGGTATCGCAGGTATTATCCTCGGTATCGGTATGGCAGTTGATGCAAATGTCATTATTTATACACGAATCCGTGAAGAAATTGCAGCGGGCAGAGCCGTTGAAAGTGCCATTACAACCGGTTACAGCAAAGCGCTGTCAGCGATTGTCGACGGTAATGTGACAACACTGATTTCCGCAGCTGTTCTTTATATTTTCGGTTCAGGTCCGATTAAGGGCTTTGCAACGACACTGGCAGTCGGCATTGTAGCTTCAATGTTTACGGCACTTGTAATTACAAGAGTGATTATGAAGCTGCTTTATAACTTCGGATTTACCGATCCAAAGTGGTATGGCAAGACCGTACATAAAAAGACCTTTAACGTACTCGGTATCAGAAAATGGTGCTTTATCGGTTCAATTGTTGTCATCGTGGCAGGATTTATCGGTATGGGTGCATTTTCCGCAGCCGGTAAGAAGACTTTAAATTACAGCCTTGAATTTGTCGGCGGTACAACAACAACCTTTACATTTGATAAGGAATACACACAGGCAGAAATCGAAAATGACATGATTCCGATTATCAAAACAGCTGCAAATGTAACGGAAGTACAGCAGCAGAAGGTACAGAACAGTACAAAGGTATCCTTTAAGACAAAGGATTTAACATTAGACCAGCGTGAAGCAATGGAAAATGCAGTAACTGCAAAGTATCCGGTTCAGGATGGTACAATTGTAGAATCTGATACAATCAGTTCATCTGTCAGTGCAACGACGAAGCGTGATGCGTTTGTATCCGTCATTATTGCAACCATTTGTATGCTGATTTACATCTGGTTCCGTTTCCGTGATATCCGCTTTGCGGCAGCCGCTGTTATTGCGCTGATTCACGATGTATTGATTGTGTTGACTTTTTATGCACTGGCAAGAGTATCTGTCGGAACAACGTTTATTGCATGTATGTTGACAATCGTCGGATATTCTATCAACGGTACAATCATTATCTTTGACAGAATCCGTGAGAAGTTAAAGAGTGCCAATGCAAAGACCGATATTACAGAACTTGTAAATTCTTCAATTACATATACATTTACAAGAAATGTCAATACGACACTGACAACACTCATTATGCTGGTATGCCTGTTAATCTTCGGCGTTGCATCTGTAAAAGAGTTTGCAGCACCATTGATTGTGGGTATTCTGGCAGGTGCTTATTCGTCAATCTGTATCACAAGTGCATTGTGGTATATCATGGGCGGAAAGAAGCGCGGTATTGTGAATGAACAGCCTGTAAAAGCAAAGACTTACGAAGACGGCGCGCAGGTTTAAGACACACTGAGCAGTAAAAGTAAATTTGAGAAATCTGACAGGGGATTCTAAATAAAGAGTCCCCTGTTTTTTTTAGAATGGAGAGTAAATGAAAAGTAAGTGGCTGGTATATGCCAAAAAAGCGGATTTTAAGGCGATAGAGCAAAAATACGGAATTGACCAGGTGATTGCGCGGATTATGCGCAACCGTGACGTCTGCACCGATGAGGAAATGCAGATGTATTTAAACGGCAGTATCGATGGACTGCACGCACCGGAATTGTTAAAGGATGCACAAAAAGCGGTAGATATTTTAACGGAAAAAATCGCACAGCATAAAAAAATCCGGATTATCGGGGATTACGATATTGACGGGATTTGTTCGATTACAATTCTTTATAAAGCATTAAAAAAGGCTGGCGCAGACGTGGATTACGTTGTGCCGCACCGGATTACGGACGGATACGGGATTAATGAACATTTAATTGACAATGCGGCTGCAGAGGGGAAAGATACGATTCTGACCTGTGATAACGGTATTGCGGCAATTCCACAGATTCAGTATGCAAAGGAACACGGGCTTACGGTGATTGTAACCGACCACCACGATATCCCGTTTATCGAGGAAAACGGCGAAAAGAAACTGCTGACGTCCTGCGCCGATGCAATAGTAGACCCGAAACAGCCGGACTGTGAATATCCGTTTGATAAAATCTGCGGCGCGGTTGTGGCATACAAGGTCATGCAGATTTTATATGAAAAACTGGGACTGGACAAGACGGATTTTAAAGAATATACGGAACTTGCGGCAATCGCAACGGTCGGCGATGTCGTGGATTTAAAAGATGAAAACCGTGTCATCGTAAGACAGGGACTGGCATGGATTGCAACGACAAAAAATACCGGACTGCGGGCGCTGATTGGAGCCTGCGAGCTGGATGCGGCTCATTTATCGGCATATCATATCGGATTTATTATTGGACCGTGTTTAAATGCCAGCGGACGGCTTGACACGGCACAGCGCGCAATTGAACTATTGTTATGCACCGAACCCGGTAAGGCGCATGAAATGGCACAGGAATTGCGGGAATTAAATGAAGAACGCAAAAATATGACGGATACGGAAGCGAAAAAAGCAATTGAAATGGTCGAAGGAACGGATTTGTATGAAGATAACGTGTTGGTGGTGTATCTGCCGGAGTGCCATGAGAGCGTGGCGGGGATTATCGCAGGCCGTTTAAGAGAGCATTTCTACAAGCCGTCGATTGTCATTACCGATGCGGCGGACGGCGCAAAGGGTTCGGGGCGCTCGATTGAAGGCTATAATATGTTTGAAGAAATCACAAAATGCAAGGAACTGCTTACAAAATTTGGCGGACATCCGATGGCGGCGGGCTTATCCCTGCCGACGGAAAATATTGATTTGTTCCGTGCGAAACTCAACCGCCAGCAGACGTTGACAGAAAAAGAACTGACACCGGTGACCTGGATTGATGTTCCGATGCCGGTTTCGTATGCAAGTAAAAAGCTGGTGGAACAGCTCCGCGTACTAGAGCCGTTTGGAAAGGGCAACGAAAAGCCTGTTTTTGCCGACAGAAAGCTTACGGTGCGTTCCGCCAATATGATTGGAAAAAACAAAAATGTATTAAAAATGCAATTGGAAGATACGCAGGGACACGTTGTTGATGCAATTCAGTTTAAGGTTGAAGAAGAAGATATGCCGCTTCGCGGAAAAGAAATCTCCATTGTGTATTACCCGGATATTAATGAATTCAGGGGAAATCAGACATTACAGTTTATCGTTCAGGAATGGTGCTATACAACTTGATATTGCATAAAAAGTATGCTAAGGTAGGGATGAAAACAAGCAAAGGAGAGCAGAAAATGAGAAAAGGCGTAAAAGTAACCGCACTGCTTCTTGGTGCAGTCCTGCTTTTGGGACTGGCGGCATGCGGTAAAAAAAATGTGCAGAATCCGCAGACAACAGCGGCAGGCAGTGAAAATACAGCGGAAACCACAGCAGTTTTGAAACAGCAGATTAAAGTAGCGGCATTAAAAGGTCCGACGGCAATCGGCATGGTACAGCTGATGGAAAATGCCAAAGAGCAGACTGCTAAAAATGATTATGAATTCCAGATTGCGGCGACGGCAGATGAATTCAGCGCAGACCTGATTAAAGGCAATGTAGCGCTGGCGGCGCTTCCGTGTAATGCAGCAGCAACCCTGTATAATAAGAGCAACGGTAAAATCAGGATATTAGGAATTAATACGCTGGGTGTTTTATCAATTTTAGATACAGGCGATTCGGTGCAGACAGTTGCAGATTTGAAGGGAAAGACCGTTTATACAACGGGAAAGGGAACGACACCGGAGTATACCCTGCGTTATCTGTTAAGCAGTGCCGGATTAAATCCTGACAGTGATGTGACAATCGAATTTAAATCCGAAGCGGCAGAAGTAGCGGCAGTCATGGCAAATGCAGGCACGGAAGAAGTGATTGCAATGCTCCCACAGCCGTATGCAGCAACGGTTTTAATGCAGCAGCCGGATACAAGACTTGCACTCGATGTCACCGAAGAATGGGAGAAGTTAAACGGTTCAGACAGCACCGTTGTTACAGGCGTTCTTGTGGTGAATACCGAATTTTATAAAAACAACCGTCAGGCAGTCGATGATTTCTTAAAAGAATATAAATCATCAGTTCAGTATGTAAACAGCAATGTGGACGGTGCGGCACAGCTCGTTGAAGATTTTGATATTTTCAAAGCGGCAGTGGCTAAAAAGGCAATTCCGAAGTGTAATATTACATTGATTACAGGACAGGAAATGCAGGATAAAGTTGAAAAGTATTTAAAGGTACTTTGCGATGCCAACCCGAATGCCGTAGGCGGTCAGATGCCGGATGACGGTTTTTATGTAAAATAGATAGATTTGTAAAAACAGTATTTATAGAGGTATTTGCAGGTATATTTTCAGATAAAAAACACGATAAATAAAAACAGCCGTTTTTTCGGTGACATACCCGGTCAGAAATCCTGCCGGATAAAGCACTGTAAACGGCTGTTTTTGCATATATGAAACATGCATTTTAATGTGTATTGCGGTTGATAAATTCCGTACGGTATTTGGAATACATAATTTTCTGGCTGTTGTACAGACTGTAATAGCCGGATAAAAGATAGCTTACGGCAATACAGAGCGCACAGTATTTCATGCCCGCCATATCAAACATTTCAATCGCAAGAATCAGTGATGTAATCGGACAGTTTGTGACACCGCAGAACACACTGACCATGCCGCAGGCGGCACAAAGCCCCGCAGGCAGACCGAAAAATCCCGATAAAAAGCTGCCGAGTGTCGCACCGATAAAAAGTGTCGGTACGATTTCACCGCCCTTAAAGCCACCGCCGAGCGTGACGGAGGTGAAAAGGATTTTCAGTAAGAATACATACCATGCACAGCGGGCTGTGAAGCTTGAGGCAATCACAGGCGCACCTGCGCCTAAAAAGTCCGTTGTCTGAAAGATGAAGCGCAGTGCAATCACCAAAAGTCCGGCAATAAAAATGCGGATAAATGGATTTTCAAAATAAGTTGTATAAAGTCTGGAAGCTGTATGCAGTGCTACGCAGAACAGAATACTTACGCAGGCAAATAATACGGACATTAAAAGCATTTTGCCGCCGGAAGCGATTGTAAAATCAGGCAGTTCACCGAGTGCAAAATGTGTTCCGGCAATGCCGAAATATTTTGCAATGCTCTGCGCCGTGAGTGCAGATACCACACATGGTACAAGTGCTGCGTAATACATCACGCCGACACTGATGACTTCCATCGAAAAGACGGCAGCGGCAATCGGTGTGCCAAACAGAGCGGAAAAACAGGCGCTCATGCCGCACATAATCATAATACGCGTGTCTTTGTCATCAAAGTGCAGGAGCTTGGCAAAAAAGTTGCCAAGCGAACCGCCGACCTGCAGTGCCGCACCTTCACGTCCCGCAGAACCGCCGCAGAGGTGTGTCAGCAGGGTGGAAAGAATAATTAACGGCGCAACGTGTACCGGAACTTCGTCATTGGACTGGATAGCCGTAATGACAAGGTTTGTTCCGGTATTGCGGGTTTCCCCGGCAAGCCGGTAGCATAAGACAATCAGCAGTCCGGCAACCGGCAGTCCGAATAAAATCCATGGGTTTGTTTCGCGGAATACCGTGACCAGTCCCAATAGTTTATAAAAAAATGTACCGATAAGTCCGAGGACAACACCGCAGACAACCGAACAGGCAAGCCATTTGATAAAAGTCGTCACCGCAAACATCAGGCGGTGCAGGACAACCTTTATTTCATCTGTGTTAAAGTTTGTTTTCATGGTTTTGTCACGGCCTTTTTACTCATATTGCTGTTGTGATAAGCCGCGTCCATGGTGACATCCTTCGTAAACCATGACGGCGGGATATAAGCATTGGCTTCCTCAATGGATTCAAATTCAACTTCGGCGAGTGTCAGTCCCGAAAACACACCTTCAAATAAATCCAATTCAATCGTTTTCCCTGTTCCGTCCGGGATTTCATAGCGTTTTTTGGTGATAATATTGCCGTCTGCCTTGGCAAGCAGATGTTCATAGGACTCCGCTGTCAGCGGCAGGTTGTATTCTTCGCGTGCCATCATCCCACTGCCTTTGTAGGTTAGATAATAGGAATCGTTATCTTTTCTGACCCGTACAACAGGATGGGTTGAAAGGTAGCCCTGTTCAATGACACGGCAATGATAGTCCTTTAAATTTGCCGGTACTTCCGATACCAGATATTTGCGTTCAATTTCCATAATATTCTCCATTCCGCAGGCATTTTAATGCCGGAGGAATCGCGAACGGAATTAATTAATTCCGTTCTGCGATAAAAAGCGGATTTGTGACGCCTGCGGCACAAATCGCTGTGTGAAAAATCTTAGATTTAAGGATTTTTCACACTATTCCTCATTCCTATTCCGACAGTTCTTCCCACTTTTCATACAGCGCATCGAGTTCCTCGGAAAGCTTCGTGCTTTCCTTGTGCAGTTCCAAAAGACGTGCCGTATCGGTACAGACCTCCGGAAGTGCGGATTCTTCCTCAATTGCTTTTAAGCGGTCTTCAATGACGGTAATCCGTTCTTCGGTTTTTTTCAGCTCATTTTTTTTCTTCTTTAACAGTGCCTGTTCTTCCTTAGACTGTTTCCAGTCCGCTTTTGCAGATTCCTTCTGGGCGTTTTTCTGTGCGGCAGAAACGGCGGAAGAAGAATCAGCCGGTTTGCCGGCAAGCGCGGCGGCTGTCAGGGCATCTTTCTTTTCAATATAATAATCGTAGTTGCCGATGTAATTGACGGTTGTCTGTCCGACCAGCTCAATAATACGTGTTGCCGTGGTATTGATAAAATAACGGTCGTGCGATACATATAAAACCGTACCGGTATACGAATTTAACGCATTTTCAAGAATTTCCTTTGAAACCATGTCTAAATGGTTGGTTGGTTCATCTAAGATTAAAAAGTTTGCGTTGGATAACATCAGTTTTGCCAGTGAAACACGTCCGCGTTCTCCACCGCTTAAATCACGGATATACTTAAACACATCGTCATTCGTAAACAAAAATGCCGCAAGGGTGTTGCGGATTTGTGTATTGTTTAAATCCGGGTAGGCATCCTGCAATTCGTCAAACAAGGTTTTGTCCGGGTCTAATACGTGGTGCTCCTGGTCGTAGTAGCCAATCGTTACTTTAGAGCCGAGCTTGATTTCACCGGAGTCGGCAGGCAGAATATCGTTGATAATTTTTAAAATCGTTGTTTTTCCCGTACCGTTATTGCCAATCAGGGCAACCCGTTCCCCGCGCTTAATGTCAAAGCTGATGTCAGTAAAAAGTGTATTGTCGTCAAATGCTTTGCTTAAATGCGAAACGCTTAAAACATCATTGCCGCTGATAACGGACGGATTCAGCTCGATATTCATTTTGTCGTTTATTTCTGCCGGTTTGTCGACAACTTCCAGCTTGTCCAGCATTTTTTCACGGCTTTCGGCACGTTTAATGGACTTTTCACGGTTAAACTGCTTTAATTTTGTGATAACCTCCTGCTGATGCTTGATTTCCCGCTGCTGGTTTAAATATTCCTTTAATTGCATATTGCGCAGAATCTTTTTCTTGTCGGCATAAGCGGTATAATTGCCGGAAAATACCGTCACATGTGTATTTTCAATTTCAATAATTTTTGTGACAATTCTGTCAAGGAAGTAACGGTCATGCGCAACGATGATGACACTGCCGTTATATCCAAGCAGATAATTTTCAAGCCAGCGGATAGACTCCATATCTAAGTGGTTAGTCGGCTCGTCCAGTAAAATAATATCCGGCTTGGAAAGCAGAAGCTTACCAAGCGCAACGCGCGTCTTCTGACCGCCGGAGAGGGTATTGACAGGCAGGGAGAAATCATCTTCTGTAAATCCGAGACCCTTTAACACACCGACAATCTCACTTTGGTACGCATAGCCGTTTTCCAGTTCAAACTGGTGGTTCATTTTGGTGTACTGGTCTAACAGTGTATCTAACTGTTCACCTGTGGCATTTTTCATCTGCTGTTCGGTTTCGCGGATTTTTTCTTCCAGTGCGATAATGTCTTTTTTTACGGAAAGCAGTTCGTCATAAATTGTACCGTCAGAAGAAAGATTCTGATGCTGTGCAAGATACCCTAAAGTCTTATCTTTAGAAATCGTGACCGTTCCGTCATCTGCGGGAAGCCTGCCCATAATGATTTTTAAAAGAGTGGATTTACCGGCGCCGTTTGGTCCGACAATCGCCGCTTTTTCCCGTTCTTCTATATGAAAAGAGCAGTCGGAAAGAATCGCATCCGTTCCGAAAGTCTTTGTGATGTTGTTGCATGATAAAATCATAATGCAAAGATTCCTTTCGTATCGTAAAGTCTTTTATCATTTATTATACATGAAAAGACAGGGGTTGTCATGTAAAAATATTTTGACTTTGCACGCGTTCTTAGTATATACTTATAAAGTTGCACATTCATTAAGTAGAAACAGATAGAGGATTATAGATGAAATTTGAAGAATTAAATATCGATGAGAGAATATTAAGAGCAGTGGAAGACATGGGATTTGAGGAAGCATCACCGATTCAGGCAAATGCGATTCCTGCGGTGCTTGAAGGTAGGGACGTTGTCGGACAGGCACAGACCGGTACCGGTAAAACTGCCGCATACAGCATTCCGATGTTACAGAAAATCGACCCGGATTTAAAAAAGGTGCAGGCAATCGTACTCTGCCCGACCAGAGAACTTGCTGTGCAGGTATCTGAAGAAATCAGAAAGCTTGCCAAGTACATGAGCGACATTAAGGTACTTCCGGTTTACGGCGGACAGGAAATTGTCAAGCAGATTAAGTCATTAAAAGCAGGCGTGCAGATTGTAGTCGGTACACCGGGACGTGTAATGGACCATATGAGAAGAAAGACCGTAAAGTTTGACCACGTTTCCATGGTTATCTTAGATGAAGCCGATGAAATGTTAGACATGGGTTTCCGTGAAGATATGGAAACGATTCTTACCGATACACCAAAAGACCGTCAGACCGTGCTTTTCTCCGCAACGATGCCGAAAGCCATTATGGATATTGCAAAACGTTTCCAGAATGATGCACAGGTCATTAAAGTTGTCAGAAAAGAACTGACGGTAGAAAATATTGAACAGTATTATTACGAAGTTCGTCCGAAGAACAAATGTGAAGTGCTTTGCAGACTGATTGACATTTATAATCCGAGATTATCTGTCGTATTCTGTAATACAAAGCGTCAGGTAGACGAACTCATTTCCGATTTAAAGGGCAGAGGATACTTTGCCGACGGAATCCACGGCGATATGAAGCAGGCACAGCGTGACCGTGTGATGGCAGATTTCAGAAATGGAAAGACTGAGATTTTAATTGCAACAGATGTTGCGGCAAGAGGCATAGATGTGGATGACGTGGATATTGTATTCAACTACGATTTACCGCAGGACGAAGAATACTATGTACACAGAATCGGAAGAACAGGCCGTGCGGGCAGAGAAGGTCTGGCACTGACATTTATATCAGGAAAAGAAGTTTATAAGTTAAAGGATATCGAGCATTACTGTAAAACAAAGATTAAGGCAAAGCCGATTCCTTCATTAGATGATGTAAAGAATACAAAGCTGGAAGTGCTTTTTGAAAAAATTAAGGAAACCATTGCAGAAGGCGGAATTTCTGATATGATAGAAATGGTTGAAAATCATGTCAATGATGAAGATTATACTTCAATGGATATGGCGGCGGCGCTTTTAAAAATGGTTATTGGCGATTCGCTTGACAGAGATGATGATGTGGAAGAAGTCCATTTTGATATGTATGAGGACGATAACCGCATGGTACGTCTGTTTATCAATGTGGGTAAGAAAGATAAAATCAAGCCAGCCAATATTTTAGGTGCGATTGCGGGCGAGAGCGGTATGCCGGGTAAATTAGTCGGTGCGATTGACATGCTTGACAATTATACCTTTGTAGAAGTCCCTGCAAAACATGCCGATAAAGTATTAAAGGCAATGTCCAATGCAAAGATTAAGGGCAGAAGCATTAATATCGAAAAGGCACAGGGCGGCAGAAAGAAGAAGGGAAGACGCAAGTAAATCATGAATGCGGCAGAGATTGAAGAACTGCTGATTAAGCTGGTGCAGATTCCGGCGCCGACAGGCAGGGAACAGAAAAGGGCAGAATACATTACAGACTGGTTAAAGGAATTGGGATACCACCCGTTTACAGATGCGGCAGGCAATGTCATTGTGGAAATGAAGGTGCAGGAGGGCGGTTATACCGTACTTATGGCACACATGGATACCGTGTTTGAAGATGTAGACATTTCTGTAGTAAAAAATGCAAACATCCTGAGTGCGCCCGGAATTGGCGATGATACGTGCAATGCCGCCTTTTTAATGGCGGTAATGAAGACACTTATCGGGCAAAAATGTAGACCTTTAAAGAATCTGCTGTTTGTTTTCGACACCGGTGAAGAAGGACTTGGCAACTGCCGCGGAACACGACAGCTCATGCAGGATTATAAGGATAAGGTAGATGAGGTTATTTCATTTGATTTAGGCAGTGATGCGGTTTGTGTCAAAGCGGTCGGCTCAAAACGCTACCGTGTGACAGTGACGGCGCCGGGCGGACATTCATTTCACGCCTTCGGACAAAAAGGTGCGATTGAAACGGCGGCAGAAATTATTCATGAAATTTACCGCATAAAGCCCTGCGAAGGCACGCAGACAACGTATAATGTCGGAATGATAGAAGGCGGTACCTCGGTCAATACGATTGCACAAAAGTGTACATTTCTTGCAGAAGTGCGCTCCGATGATGCACAGGCACTGCAAAAGATTGACGGACAGCTCTGCAATATTTTTGATTTTTTTAATAATGCAGAGGGGTTTGCTAAAGTGCAGATATCGTATGAACTGACCGGTTTCCGTCCGACAGGAAACGGTGTACCCGAAGCGGCACAAAAGGCACTTGCGGATACGGCAGCAGAAGTCATCTGCCGGTATACGGGTCGAGAGCCGGTACGGCGCAGTGGTTCAACGGACTGCAATATCCCGCTGTCCATGGGAATCCCGGCGGTCAGTTTCGGCGGCTACAGAGGCGGCGGTGCGCATACAAGACAGGAGTGGGTTGATGCCGGCTCATTTGAAGAAGGCTATAACATTATATTAGCATTTATAGGAAAATATTTTATATGGAAAGACTGATACAATTAGACAATCTGAACAGGCAGGAAGCTCTGCGGTATCTTGGAAGCGGCGGGCAGACTCCGGATGATGCGTTTATGGCATTGATGAAAGACTGTGAAAAAACGGTGCTTGCACAGGCAAGACCGCGTTATGTCTACCGCATTTTTGACATCAGGGAATGTGAGGAGGGCGTGTGTGCGGAAGGCACGGATTTTATACTGCGCGGCAATTCTATAAAAAAGCATTTAAAGGGCTGTGAAAAGGCAGCATTTTTTGCGGCAACCATATCGGACGGAATCGACAGACAGTTACGGATTGCACAGGTATCCGACATTACGAAAGCATTTGTAATGGACAGCCTTGCAAGTGTGGCAGTCGAGCAGGTATGTGATAAATTCGAGCAGATTTTAAAAGAACAGACACAAGGGTATTATCAGACGTTCCGGTTCGGGCTGGGCTACGGCGATCTGCCGATTGAACAGCAAAAAGATTTTGTGGCACTGCTCAATGCTCCAAAGCAGATTGGATTAAGTGTCAGCAGTTCATTTATGCTGATTCCGACAAAGTCCGTGACGGCCGTTATCGGGCTGTCGAAAGAACCGGTAAAAGGTGTGGCAAGAGGCTGTCAGACCTGTAATATGAGAGAAAAATGTCAGTACAGAATAAAGGGTGGTCATTGTAATGGATAAAAATTTTAGGGAACTCTTGAAAAAAGAATACGTTGTATTTGACGGCGCAATGGGAACAATGCTTCAGGCGGCAGGCATGAAAATGGGCGAAACACCGGAAGTATTAAGTATTACCCAGCCACAGCTTTTAGTCGGGATTCATGAAAAGTATCTGCGTGCGGGTGCAGATGTCATTTATGCCAACACATTCGGTGCAAACCGTTATAAGCTGGAAGAATGCGGAAAAAGTGTTGATGAGATTGTAAAGGCATCCATTAAAAATGCAAAGCAGGCATGTGAAAATGTCAATCCGCAGGCACTTGTCGCTTTAGATGTTGGTCCGATTGGACAGCTTTTAGAGCCGACCGGTACACTTTCTTTTGAAGAAGCTTATGATATGTACCGTGAAATCGTCGAAGCGGGCAGCGCGGCAGGCGCAGACCTTGTCGTTTTTGAAACCATGACCGATTTGCTTGAATGTAAAGCGGCGGTACTTGCGGCAAAAGAACATTCGGATTTACCGGTAGCGGTTACAATGACTTTTGAAATCAATCAGAGAACTTTCACAGGCTGTTGTATTGAATCCATGGCACTGACCCTTAGCGGACTGGGGGTAGATGCGCTGGGTGTCAACTGTTCGTTAGGACCGGCAGAATTAGAGCCGGTCGTTGCAAAGCTTTCCGAGTGGACAAACCTGCCGATTATCGTGAAACCGAATGCGGGACTTCCCGACCCTGTTACCAATGAATACAATGTATCGCCGGAAGAATTTGCACAGATGATGAAGAACCTGCGCAAATACGGCATTAAAGTATTCGGCGGCTGCTGTGGTACAACACCGGATTTTATCCGCTGTGTATCCGAAATGCTGCATACGGACGGCAATGCAGGTTTCTGGCATGAAAAGGAAATTCCGGCAGCAGTCTGCTCACCTACAAAGGCAGTGACAATTACGGAACCGCGTATCATCGGGGAACGTATCAATCCGACCGGTAAGAAGCTGTTTAAGGAAGCCCTGCTGCGCGGCGATATGGACTACATTTTAAATCAGGCATTGGAGCAGATTGGTGCGGGTGCGGATATTCTCGATGTTAATGTCGGACTGCCGGGAATTGATGAAAAAGAAATGATGATTTCTGCCGTAAAGTCTATTCAGGCAATTGTTGATGTACCGTTACAGGTGGATTCCACGATTCCGGAAGTATTAGATGCGGCACTCCGTGTATACAACGGAAAGCCGATTGTCAATTCGGTCAACGGCGAGGAAAAGTCCTTAAAGGCAGTGCTTCCGCTTGTAAAAAAATACGGTGCGGCAGTTGTCGGTCTTACACTGGATGAGAATGGAATCCCGCCAAAGGCAGAAGACCGTTTTAAGATTGCACAGCGTATTTTAGAGCGTGCGCAGGCAATCGGTATTCCAAAGGAAAATGTCTATATTGACTGTCTGACACTGACGGCTTCCGCAGAGCAGGAAGGTGTTATGGAAACGTTAAATGCAGTTTACCGTGTAAAACATGAGTTAGGCTTAAAAACCGTACTGGGCGTGTCAAACATTTCCTTCGGTCTGCCAAACAGAGTGTTAGTCAACCACATTTTCTTAACCATGGCGCTGCAAAACGGCTTAGACCTTCCAATTATCAATCCGAATATTCCGGAAATGACGGGGGCGGTCAGAGCTTACAAACTGCTTGCCAATATTGATAAAAATTCAGTGGATTATATTAAAGCCTATGCCAATATGCCAAAGGTTGAAAAAATCAATCCGGCGGCAAAACCGGCAGCGGGAAGCACAGGTGCGGCAGGCAGTGCGGCACCGGCGGGTGCACAGACGGCAGCTGTACCGGCAGGTGACTGTAAAGAGCAGTTATTCCATGCGGTTTATGCAGGCTTAAAAAATGAGGGTGCGAACCTCACAAGAGAACTGTTAAAAGACAATGACTCCATGGTAATTGTCAATGAAGTGCTGATTCCGGCACTGGATAAAATCGGCGAGGACTTTGAAAAGGGAACGCTGTTCCTGCCGCAGCTGATTATGGCAGCTTCCGTTGCACAGGCGGCGTTTGAAGTCATTCGTGAACATATGGTGCAGAGTAACGCCGCACCGGTCAGCAAAGGCAAAATCGTCATTGCAACCGTCAAAGGTGATATTCACGACATCGGTAAAAATATTGTAAAGGTTCTGCTTGAAAATTACGGCTATGACGTGATTGACCTCGGAAAAGACGTGGAATATCAGGCGGTCGTTGATGCAGTCCGTGAAAATGATGTCAAGCTGGTCGGACTTTCTGCTCTGATGACAACGACACTCGTTTCCATGAAAAAGACGATTGAACTGCTTCATGAAAATGAGCTGGATTGCAAAATTATGGTAGGCGGTGCGGTTCTGACACCGGAATATGCCAAAGAAATTCATGCCGACTTTTATGCAAAGGATGCCAAGGAATCCGTAGATATTGCAAAAAGAGTGCTGGGGTGATATAATAAAAAGTATTATAATAATCACGGATTGTTTCGTGCTGCGCACTCTCACAATCCGGCCCGCTATTCGCATATCGTGGGATTTCATCCCACTTTTATGCTTATAGCGGGCGGGTCCCAAGGTCGTTCACCCACATATGAGCAAGCTCATGTGGGTTCAGACCTTTTGACCCTGGTATCCGAAGATACATTGAAAAGAAAGCATGGTGACATGAGTATGGAAGAAACAAAAAAGATATCAGCTGCGGTAATCAGACGTCTGCCACGATATTACAGATATCTGGGCGAACTGAATGAGAGCGGAGTACAGAGAATATCTTCAAAGGAATTAAGTGCAAAGATGAAAGTAACCGCTTCACAGATTCGTCAGGATTTAAACAATTTTGGCGGCTTTGGACAGCAGGGTTACGGTTATAATGTGAAGTATCTTTATGATGAAATTGCCAAAATTTTAGGAATTGACCGCCCGCATAATATGATTATTATTGGTGCGGGTAACTTAGGTCAGGCAATTGTCAATTATGAGGACTTTGAAAAACGTGGATTTGTGATTAAAGGAGTCTTTGATAACAATCCGGAGATGGAAGGAAAGACAATCCGTGGAATCCCGGTGATGATGATGGATGCCGTTTCTGATTTTATTAAGAGAAATGAAATCGAGATTGTAGCACTGACGATTCCCAAAAAAGCAGCAAAAGAAGTCGGTAAGCTGGTAGCAGATGCCGGAATTAAGGCAATCTGGAATTTTGCCCATACAGATTTGAATCTTCCGGATGAAGTCATTGTTGAAAATGTACATTTATCAGAAAGCCTGATGCGCCTTTCGTATACCATTGCAAATGAAGGACGGTAGAAAAAGATTTACAAAGGGGGAATAGCGGATGGCACAGCTTACATATAAGGCAATGAAGGATAATGCGGCTTTGAAAAATCTGCCGATTTTAACGCTTGACCAACGGTGGTACAGACTTGTGCCGGAATCTGTAAAAACGGATGAAATCCGTTACTGGGAAAAACGTGTCAATGAACTGCTCAAAAAACAGGGGCAGGTCAACGAAGACCTGATTCAGGTAAAAAAGATTAGGAAAGGATTGTTCCGGGGCATTGTTAATCATATGAACCAGAATGACGAAGATCCGAAAAAGCAGAAAATTATGGATGAAAGCCAGCGGCTGATTTATGAAGCAAGAGATAAAATCTCCCAGCTAGAAGATGAATCGGACGAAGTGCCTAAAAAACTTCGCATAGCAAACATGCATCTTTTTTTTGAAACAGTCAAAATGTGTTATGAAAAAATCAACCGCAACAATAAAGACCTGGAGCGGCTGGAAGCATGGATTGAAGACACGCGGATTAAACTTAAGAAAAATTTACTGGTCAAGCAGGACAAAGAGGATATGAACGAGCAGATGTATTCTTATATGCATGCGATCTTAGGTCCTGAAATCATGAGTGAATTAGACCGGTTAAATGAGAATGATGAATAGAAGAAAGCTGCTGTGCGGGAAGAAGTCCGTATGGCGGCTTTTTGTTTTACAGGGCAGGAGGGTGTTTATGAAGAAATTAATGAATGGTGCGCAGATGAAAATGATTGATGTGTATTCGATTCAGGAGGTGGGGATTCCTTCACTGGTTTTGATGGAGCGGGCGGCACTTTGTGTGACGGAGGCGGTGCTTGAAAAGATTAAAAAGACGGATAAGGTGCTGTGCGTGTGCGGAAGCGGCAATAACGGTGCGGATGGCATGGCGGTAGCACGTCAGCTGACAGAACGTGGAATTTCGGCAGAGGTGTATACGACAGCAGAGGAAGGAAAAGGAACAGAAGAGTTAAATCGGCAGCGTGCGATTTTGCAGAAACTGGGAATTGTGTTTGTGAACGACATTCCTGCTGGTGAATATAATTGTATTATAGATGCTGTTTTTGGCATCGGTTTATCAAGAACAATTACAGGCAGATATGAACAGATTATTGCAAAAATCAATGCGGCAAAGGATACGGGAAGCCTGATTGTGGCAGTAGATACGCCATCGGGAATTAATGCCGGGGACGGACAGGTCATGGGCTGTGCCGTAAGGGCAGACATGACGGTCACCTTCGGCTTTGCAAAATGCGGGCTGTGCCTGTATCCGGGAAGAAAATACGCAGGAGAACTGTGTGTTGCCAATGCCGGTTTTGCCGACGTCCGCACAATTCCAGAAATCTGGGAGCAGGCGGCATTTACAATGGAAGATACAGACATTGCGGCTTTTTTTGACCGTCCGGCGGATACGAATAAGGGCAGCTACGGAAAGCTGCTGATTGTGGCAGGCTCTGAAAATATGGCGGGAGCGGCAGCACTTTCTGCAAGGGCGGCATACCGTACCGGCTGCGGACTTGTGAAAGTTTTCACACACGAAAACAACCGTACCGTTGTATTAACGCATGTGCCGGAAGCGGTTATGGTAACATATAAAGATACCGCAGATATAAAAGAAAAGCTTGCAGGGGAGCTGGACTGGGCAGACTGCGTGGTGGCAGGACCGGGGCTTTCCAAATCAGATACGGCAAAAGAAATTGTAGCCGAGATGATAGCCTATCAGCCTAAAAGAGAAAAAAGGCTTCCGGTGCTTCTGGATGCAGACGCATTAAACATCATTGCTGAAAACAGAAAACTGTTAAGCGGGATTGCAGAGAATGAAGGCAGCTCCAAGCAGTACGTGTATACGCCGCATATGGGGGAAGCAGCAAGACTGTCCGGCAAAAGTATCGCTCAGTTAAAAGAAACGTCCTGTGAATCCGCAAAGGAGCTGGCACAAAAACTGTGCGGAGTCTGCGTTTTAAAAGATGCGGCAACGGTCGTATCGGATGGTAGCCGCATTTATATTAATACTTCCGGCAACTCCGGTATGTCAACGGCAGGCGCAGGCGATACGCTTACGGGGATTCTTGCAGGGAGCGTGCTTGCCGGGCGGACACAGAAGAACGGAAAAGAAAATGCTTCATACGAATTTTTTGAAAAAATCTGCATGGGGGTCTATCTGCATGGCAGGGCAGGCGATGCGGCAGCAGACAGATTTGGCAATGCAGGCATGAAAGCCATGGACATTGCAGATGCAGTGGCAAATGTGCTTAAAGAGAACTAGACATTTTTTGAAGTTGTTGTATAATACTAAGAAGCAAATACATAAGTCTGAGGAAAAGGAAAATGAAGAATAATAAGTATTATAGAGTATATGCAGAAATTAATTTAGATGCTATTGTGAAAAATGTTGATAATCTGATGGCACTGACAAAGGAAAATACGGGCGCACTTGCAGTTGTAAAGGCAGACGGCTACGGACACGGCGATGTCGCAGTGGCAAAAGCAGTTGCGCAAAAAGTAACGGGCTATGCCGTGGCAACACTTGATGAAGCAGTCAATCTGCGTGAAAACGGTGTGAAAAAGCCGATTCTGGTGCTGGGGTATGTAGATCCGTACGAGTTTGATATTCTGGTATCCCATGAAATTACGGCAACCGTATTTGATGTGGAAACGGCACAATTACTTGCAGATGCTGCAAGGGTGCAGAAAAAACAGGCACACTGCCATATCAAAGTTGATACCGGTATGCGAAGAATCGGACTGGAACCGGATGAGAATGGTATTGCCATTGTAAAGCAGATTACGGCATTAAAGGAATTGTCCGCAGACGGCATTTTTACACATTTTGCGGCATCGGATGAAACTGACAAGACATCGGCAGAACATCAGTTTAAATTATTTATGGATTTTACAGGACGTCTTGAAAAAGAAGGAATCCATTTTACATACAGACACTGTGCAAACAGTGCGGCAGTGATTGATATGCCGCAGGTGGACCTGGATATGGTAAGACTGGGAATTGCCATGTATGGCATGTATCCGTCAGATGAGGTCAAAAAAGAAAAGGTGGAATTATTCCCGGCACTGGATTTAAAAAGCCATATTACGATGGTAAAAGAAATTCCGGCAGGCGAAAAGGTCAGCTACGGCGGTACATTTACAACGACAAGAACCACAAAGCTTGCGACCGTTTCAGTCGGTTATGGTGACGGTTATCCAAGGGCTTTATCGTCTAAAGGATATGTTTTGGTCCGGGGTCAGAAAGCCCCGATTGTCGGCAGGGTCTGCATGGATCAGATGATGGTAGACGTAACGGATATTAAAAATGTCACAAGAGCGGATATTGTCACGTTGATTGGAAAAGATGGTGATGCAGAGATTACAGTGGAAGAAATCGCAGCACTGGCAGGTACATTTAATTATGAATTTGTCTGCGATCTGGGCAAGCGGATTCCACGCAGCTATTATCTGAACGGAGAATATATCGGAACACATGACTGTTTCCGCGAAAACTGGAATTTGAAAAATTTATAAAAAATGAATACACGCCCGCAAGCTGGAAATACTAAGCATATAAACAAAAAGTGCTTTGGGGAGTGTGAATAATTTTGGTAATCAGACGAGGAGATATTTTTTATGCGGATTTAAGACCGGTTGTCGGTTCGGAACAGGGCGGTGTCAGACCGGTGCTTATCATACAGAACGATACAGGAAACAAACACAGCCCGACAGTTATCTGTGCTGCAATTACATCAAAAATGAACAAGGCAAAGCTGCCTACCCATGTAGAGATTGATTCCATGCGGTATGATATTGTCAAAGATTCAGTGATTCTTTTAGAACAGCTGCGGACAATTGATAAAAAAAGATTAAAGGATAAAGTGTGTCATTTAGACAATGAAATTATCAGTCAGGTGAATAAGGCACTTTATATTAGTCTTGAAATGGGGAACAGCCTGGCAGGACGTAAATAAATGCGCCTTATGGCGCGACTGGCAGGCTGTATTTATTGACTATATAAGGATGTATATGATATAATTGTTAACGAATTTATAATGATTCTGGTATAATGTCAGAAATTTTACAAAAAGAGATTTATAAAGGAAGGAAAATTTAAAATGAATGATGCGCACCCCGCGGATGGGAACGAAGGACTGCTTTCAGCTTTATTCCGTAAGCTTGGAACAAGAGGGAAAAGAGATGATGATGTAACCGGTGAAGAAATCAAAGACATGGTCAATGAAGGACATGAACATGGTGTACTGAATGAAAATGAAGCCGAGATGATTAACAATATTTTTGAATTCGGTGAAAAACAGGCACAGGATGTCATGACACACCGTAAAAGCATTGCAGCAATTGACAGTACGGCGACCGTACAGGAAGCTTTTGATTTCATTATGAATGAAAGTTATTCCCGTTATCCGGTGATAGATGGGGATATTGATAATATTATGGGAATTTTGCATATACGGGATTTATTAAAAGTATATGTAGACGAACAAAAACGCTGTAAACAGCTGTCAGAAATCAAAGACCAGGTGCTTTTTGATGCGTATTACATACCTGAAACAAGAAATATCAGTCTGTTGTTTAAAGAAATGCAATCTAAAAAGGTACATATAGCGGTTGTTGTTGATGAATACGGACAGACCGCAGGCATTGTAACGATGGAAGATATTCTTGAGGAAATTGTAGGAAATATTCAGGATGAATATGATGAGGAAGAAGAGCTGATCAGCCGTATGGATGACGGTTCGTATATGATTGACGGTCAGACAACTTTGGAAGAACTGGAAGAATTGTTTAATATTCATTTTGAATGTGAAGATATTGATACAATTAATGGCTATATGATATATAAGCTTGGAAAGATTCCGGAAGAACAGGAGCAGTTTCAAATGGAATGCGGCGGATATCTGTTTGATGTGGCAGAGGTCGCAGACAAGATGATTCGCAAAGTCAGAGTGACAAAAATACAGGAGAAGGAGCAGACAACAGAAAATGAGTAATTACAGAATTGAAACAAAGTGTATTCAGAGCGGATGGGAGCCAAAGAATGGAGAACCGAGAATTCTTCCGATTATCCAGAGTACAACGTTTAAGTATGAGTCCAGTGATGAGATGGGTGCATTGTTTGATCTGGAAAAGGAAGGATATTTTTATTCAAGATTACAGAATCCCACGAATGATTATGTTGCGAAAAAGATTTGTGATTTAGAGGGAGGTTATGCGGCGATGCTGACAGCCTCCGGTCAGGCTGCCAATTTCTACGCAGTGTTTAATATCTGTGAAGCGGGTGATCACTTTATCAGTACGTCAGCCATCTATGGCGGTACGTTTAACCTGTTTGGTGTAACAATGAAAAAACTGGGAATTGATGTGACATTTGTAGATCCTGAAGCAACAGAGGAAGAGATTCAGGCGGCGTTCCGTCCGAATACAAAGTGTATTTTTGGCGAAACGATTGCCAATCCGGCACTCGTTGTTCTTGATTTGGAAAAGTTTGCAAAGCTTGCCCATAAAAACGGTGTACCGTTTATTGTAGACAATACCTTTGCAACACCGGTTAACTGTCATGCGTTTGACTTTGGCGTGGATATTGTGACACATGCGACGACAAAGTATATGGATGGACATGCAGCAACAATCGGCGGCTGTATCGTAGACAGCGGTAATTTTGACTGGGAAAAATATGCAGATAAGTTTCCGGGACTGACAACACCGGATGAATCTTATCACGGCGTGATTTATACACAGCGTTTTGGCAAAGGGGCTTACATTACCAAGGCAACCAGCCAGCTGATGCGTGATCTGGGGTCTGTACAGTCACCGGAAAATGCGTTCTTAATTAATCTCGGTCTGGAAACGCTGGCGCTGCGCATGGAAAGACATTGCAGTAATGCGCTTGCGGTAGCAAAATTTTTAGAGAACAATGAGCATGTGGCATGGGTTAATTACGCAGATCTGGAAAGCAGTAAATATCACGCATTACAGCAGAAATATATGCCTAATGGTACATGTGGGGTTATTTCCTTTGGTTTAAAGGGTGACAGGGCAACGGCAGTGAAATTCATGGATCATTTAAAAATGATTGCCATTGTAACCCACGTTGCGGATGCAAGGACATCTGTTCTTCATCCTGCAAGCCATACACACAGACAGTTAAGTGACGAACAGCTTGCAGAGGCAGGCGTTCAGCCGGATTTAATCCGTCTTTCAGTGGGCATTGAAAATGTGGCGGATATTATTGATGATATTCAGCAGGCATTAGAGGTGACATTTGCATCGTAAAGCTGTGGCTATAAGGAAAATGTAATCTTAAAGCCGCATGAGTGGCAAAGGGGGTGTCAAAATGTCTGGGGAAATAGACGGAAAAACAGAAAGTGGAACACCGGAGGCAAATTTTACATTAAGCAATAATTTTGCAGTTGTAATGGGCGATGAACGTTTTTACAGGCTGTTTGGGGAAAAAACACTTTATACATTTAATATGCTTATACATCCAAAGGATCGTCAGGATTTCGAATCGTTTATGGAATCGGAAGATGTTGCAGCTTATGCGGTTGTACGGTGTATGACCGCAAATGATTCATATCGCTGGTTTATGCTGGAAAAAAATAATGAACAGGTAAAATCGGAGCAGATGACCAATATTCACTTGAAGGATATTTGTCTGGTCAGTGCCAGGTTTGGTTTGTATATGGATCGTATCCGGAAATATCGTGCAGTGATGAATATGATTCAGGATAAAATGTTTGAATATAATCACCACACCGGAATTTTTACAATATACTGTTATGTCAACAACCGTTCTGAGATTATTGAAAAAGACGATTTAAAAGCATGGGAAGAACGCATGATGCGTCTGGGCTTTATTGATGAAAAACAGCAGGCGGCATTCAGACAGCTCTGTGATAATATACAGGCAGGCTCTGAAAGCTTTGCGACGACCCTGCGTACAACACTGATGTCTAAAGGGGAACGCATGGATGTTCTGCGTTTCAGGGGACAGACCATTTATAATGGAGAAGAACGTGTGCTTACCATAGGATTGATTACAGAGCAGGGAAACCGTATGACAGGTACAGACATTTTACTGGATTCGGCAGTTGTCAATCAGGATTCCGCAACAGGAGTCCTGAATAAAAAAACGGTGACAGATGAAGCAACGGCAGCGATTAATCTTGCCAATGTGGCGGGCTGTGACCACAGTATGTATCTGATGGTGTGGGATATCGATGACTTTAAACAGGTCAATGATACCTATGGACACTATTTCGGTGATGAGGTTATTAAGCATCTGGCGACAGAGCTGAACCGCGCAGTGGCAAACCGTGGATTGGTAGGCAGAATCGGCGGCGATGAATTTTTAGTACTGCTAAAAGAAGCAAACGGAGAAGATACTTTGAGAAGTCTGCTAAAGGCGGTCCGCAAAAAGCTGAAAGTGGATCTGGCACAGGAAAAGCCGGATTATGAATTTTCAGCATCCATCGGTATTTCCCAGTACGGAAAAGATGGAACGGATTATGAAACACTGTTTAAAATCGCAGACGGTGCATTGTATATTGCCAAAGAAAAGGGAAAAGACCGGTTTATCGTATATGATAAGGAAAAACACGGACATCTGCTGACAGAAGACGGATACTGTCATAAAAAGACAGCGGGTGTTGATTTTATGCGTCCGATTGATAAGGTGGAGCTGTCAACGAATCTGATGCTGAAAGTTTTCAACGGCGGTATGGATGTGGCAGAGGAAGTGCTGATGGAGCTTATGGATAAGATGAATATTCATGGCATGACGATTTATAAGGCACCGTCCATGGAATGCCGGAAAACGCTGGGGCATTATGAAAAAGAGCCGGGAACACAGCTTTGTCTGTCGGAAGAGAAGTATCTTGCACGTTTTGATGAGCATCATATTCACGTGATTAATAATACCGCATCCATAGCAGTTGAGTATCCACAGGTTTACGAACATTTTAAGCAGAATAATATTGGTTCGGCGCTGCAGTTTTCATGCATGTTAAATGGACAGCTGTGGGCAGTTTTTGAATTTGATATATTCGGCGCAAACCGCAGAAAGTGGTGTCAGGATGATATTTCGGCGATTTACAGTGTAGTAAAGGCGATTGCAGATGTATATAAAAAATTCTATGAGCAGAAATAGAATGCTTTCTATTATAAAAAAAGCAGGAATTATTGGAATCTGGCTGGTAATCTGGCAGATTGCAAGCAGTGTAACAGGACTGGCGTTTCTTCTGCCGGGTCCTGTTACTGTTTTTTTGGCGCTTGGAAAAGCCCTTTGTACGCGTGCATTTTACCGGGTCGTTTTTCACAGCTTTATTAAAATCAGTGCCGGTTTTTTGGCTGCGCTGCTGGCGGGACTGGTACTGGGCAGTATTGCAGCGGTAAAAAAAGGTGTGCAGTCCTTTTTGGAACCGTTGGTGTTATTGATGAAGGCTCTGCCGGTGGCAGCATTTATTATTGTGATGCTGATCTGGTTCGGTTCGCAGAATGCGGCGGTTACGATTGGATTTATGGTTGTATTTCCAATGGTTTATCAGGCAGTGCTTGAAGGTGCTTGTGCAGCGGATACAAAACTGCTTGAAATGGCGGCGGTTTTTGAACTTTCACCGGTAAAAAAGGTGCGTTATATTTATGTGCCGCAGATTATGCCGTTTCTAAATGCGGCAGTCAAAACGGCAGCAGGCATGTGCTGGAAAGCGGGAGTGTCTGCGGAGGTAATCGGACTGGTGAAAAATTCCATCGGGGAAGAGCTGTATTATGCAAAACTGTATCTGATGATGCCGGAATTATTTGCGTGGAGTATTACGATTATGTGCATCAGTTTTCTGTTTGAGAAGCTGGCTGTTGCGCTGATCAGGCAGTGCGGCAGGGTAATATCAGGTGATATACATGGCAGCGGGAAGGAACAGGACAGATGCAGAAGCTGAGGATGGAACATATATATAAAAGTTATGGACAGGCAGTGGTTCTGCAGGATTTTTCGTATGCTTTTACACCAGGTGGCATAACCTGTATTATGGGAGAATCCGGAGCAGGGAAAACAACGCTTTTAAGACTGCTTATGGGGCTTGAAAAGGCAGATTCCGGTATTATTACCGGGTTTGATAAAGTATCGGCGGTTTTTCAGGAGAACCGTCTGATAGAACATTTAAATGCTGTTGAAAATACGGCGCTGGTGATAAAAGACAGGAATGCAGGAAAATGTGCATATGAACAGCTTTTGCAGCTTCTTCCCAAAGAAGCACTTTTAAAGCCTGTCAGAGAATACAGCGGCGGCATGAAACGGCGTGTGGCACTGGTGCGGGCGATGGCGGCAGACAGTGAGATTGTACTGTTAGATGAGCCGTTTACAGGGCTTGACAGCCGGAACAGCAAAAAAGCCGCAGAATATATCCTGTCGGAGCAGAGAGGCAGAACGGTTATTTCCGTTACACATGATATGGAAATGTGCAAAATGCTCGGGGCGGGCATTTGCTTATTGACAAGTGGCAAAGCAGTTGCTACAATATTGTGAGTGACAAAATTCCACAATATTTGGAAAATCAAACTGCCAGTAAAGTTCTGACAGGGTTCTGAAAATGGAGGGAAAAGATGAGACATGCAGTTTTTTCTATTCTTGTTGAAAATTCATCCGGCGTATTAAGCCGTGTGGCAGGGTTATTCAGCAGAAGAGGTTACAATATAGACAGCCTTACAGTAGGTGAAACACAGGATCCGAAGTATTCCCGCATGACGGTTACCGTTACCGGGGATGACGATGTTTTAGAGCAGATTCAGAAGCAGCTTACAAAGCTGGTGGATGTAAAAGAAATTATGGAACTTCCACAGGATGCATCTGTGTGCAGGGAACTTGTTCTGGTTAAAGTAGAATGTGATGCAGCGCACCGTCAGGAGATTATTGCAATCAGTGATGTCTTCCGTGCAAAAATTGTAGATGTATCGCCGGAGTCGGTAATTATTGAACTGACTGGCGCACAGAATAAGCTGAATGCGTTTATTGAGTTACTTAATGGTTTTAAAATTACAGAACTCGCAAGAACAGGTATTACCGGACTTGCAAGAGGCGCTGCAAATTTAAAATAAATATTTTAGTTATCATACGGAGGTAATTGTAAAATGGCAGAAGCAAGAATTTTTTATCAGCAGGATTGTAATTTATCATTACTTGACGGTAAGACAATCGCCATTATCGGTTATGGCAGCCAGGGTCATGCACATGCTTTAAACTTAAAGGATTCAGGATGCAAGGTCATTATCGGTCTTTACGAGGGTTCTAAGTCATGGAAGAGAGCTGAGGAGCAGGGCTTTGAAGTATTCACAGCAGCAGATGCAGCTAAGAGAGCCGATATTATTATGATTCTGATTAATGATGAAAAACAGGCTAAGTTATATAAGGAATCAATCGAACCAAATCTTGAACCGGGCAATATGTTAATGTTCGCTCATGGTTTCAACATTCATTTTGGTCTGATTAAGGCTCCTAAGGGCGTAGATGTTACAATGATCGCACCAAAGGCTCCTGGACATACAGTACGTTCTGAATATCAGGCAGGTAAGGGTACACCTTGTCTTGTAGCTGTTGAACAGGATGCAACAGGTAAGGCACTTGATATGGCACTGGCTTATGCACAGGGTATCGGAGGAGCAAGAGCCGGTGTTCTTGAAACTACATTCAGAACAGAAACAGAAACAGACCTTTTTGGTGAGCAGGCAGTTCTTTGCGGTGGTGTTTGCGCATTAATGCAGGCTGGTTTTGAAACACTCTGCGAAGCCGGATATGATCCAAGAAATGCATACTTTGAATGTATCCATGAAATGAAGTTAATCGTTGACTTAATCTATCAGTCAGGTTTTGCAGGAATGAGATATTCTATCTCTAACACAGCAGAATATGGTGATTACATTACAGGTCCTAAGATTATCACAGAGGATACAAAGAAGGCTATGAAGAAAATTCTTTCTGATATCCAGGATGGTACATTTGCGAAGGAATTCTTATTAGATATGTCAGAAGCAGGTGGACAGGTTCACTTCAAGGCTATGAGAAAGTTAGCTTCAGAACATCCATCAGAAGCTGTTGGTGAAGAAATCAGAAAGCTTTATAGCTGGAATGATGAATCAGATAAGTTAATCAATAACTAATCGTAATACATAACGAGGTCAGGGCGGCTGTGTTTTGCACAGCCGTCTTTTTAAGTTATGCAGATTTTCAAGGGTGCCAATATTTTAAAAACCGGAAAACGGAGCGAGGGACATGTTTTGACAGAAAAATATAAAAATTTTATATTTTTAGGATTTTTTTGTTTTGTATTCTGTGTTAAAATAATTTTGTATACAGCAGGCAGCGGAAGCAATGCTGCCCGGAAATGGAGTTTTTATGGAATTTAAAAGAATAGATGATACGAAATTCCAGTGTTTATTAGATGAAGATGATTTAGAAGATAACAATATTTCACTGGATGATTTTTTTAGAAATGATACAAAGAAGATTCACGGACTGCTCGATGTAATATTAGAAGAAGCACAGAAATCAATTGGCATTATGATGGATGGCGGTGTGATGTCTTTACAGCTGGCACCACAGCCAAATCATACCATCCTGCTCACTATTTCGTCCGGACACGATGAATTCAGCGATATGATCAGAAATGCAGGAAAGATGATGACAGACAGGATTTTATCGGATATCCACGATGCGGGCAGCAATGTTATTAAAAAAGAAGATGCCGGTGATGCAATCAAGTCAGCACCGTTTGTTCCGGTAGAAAAATTAGAGGAGCAGCTTAAAAATAAGCTGAAAAAAACAGCAAAACAGCAGGAAGGCCAGATGATTGCCATTTACCGTTTTGCATCAATGCAGGCAGTAGAGGAATTTGCACAGAATTGTCCAAAGACATGGGGATTAAAGAACAGTCTTTATAAGCATAAAGAACAGGCATGTTTTTATTATATTGTAGAACGTACAAGATGTGCACAGGAAAAATATCAGTATATCTGCGATTTATTAACGGAATATGGCGGATATGTTTCATCGAAAAAGGAAACAGCGGCATATATCATGGAACATTGTGAAATACTGATAGAAAATAATGCTGTCAATATTATGAAAAAATATTGTATGTAAAGCAGGAAATGAGGAGAAACATGTTAGAATTACAAAATATCGGATATGCTGTTGAAGAAGGAAATACAAGAAAAGAGATTTTAAAGAATATCAGCTTAAAGATAGATGACCGTTTTGTAGCAATTACAGGTCCAAACGGCGGAGGAAAGTCTACACTTGCCAAAATTATTGCAGGCATTAATAAGCCGACAAGCGGTAAGATTTTACTGGATGGTGAAGATATTACAGATTTATCCGTTACGGAGCGTGCTAATAAAGGAATTAGTTTTGCATTTCAGCAGCCGGTCCGTTTTAAGGGACTGACCGTACGGGATTTAATTACGCTTGCAAAAGGTGAAAAGATTTCTGTAGCAGAGGCCTGTTCATATTTATCAGAAGTCGGATTGTGTGCGAAGGATTATATCAACCGCGAAGTGAACGCATCATTATCCGGAGGCGAATTAAAAAGAATTGAAATTGCGATGATTATTGCCCGGGGAACGAAGCTGTCATTATTTGATGAACCGGAAGCGGGGATTGACCTTTGGAGTTTTAACAACCTGATTAAAGTATTTGAAGGTATGCACGAGAAAATTAACGGTTCAATCCTGATTATTTCCCATCAGGAACGCATTTTAAATATTGCAGATAAAATTATTGTGATATCTGATGGACAGGTGGCGGCACAGGGAACGAAACAGGAAGTGCTGCCGAAGCTTTTAGCTTCATCCGAAGCCTGTGAAACACTGATGAATAAGCTGGTATAGGAGGTAGGAATGGACGAGATACAAAAAAGTCTGCTCGAAAAGATTGCGGACATTCATGAAGTGCCGGAAGGCGCATATAATATCCGCTCAAACGGACAGTTAGAAGGCAGAAATACAACAGCCAATATTGATATTGTAACCAAAAAGGACGAACCGGGCATTGATATTATTATCAAACCGGGTACAAAAAATGAAAGTGTGCATATTCCGGTTATTTTAAGTGAAAGCGGCTTAAAGGATATGGTGTACAATGATTTTTATATTGGAGAGGGTGCAGATGTAACCATTGTTGCAGGCTGTGGCATTCATAACTGCGGTGTAGATACATCGGAACATGACGGAATCCATACATTTTATATCGGTAAAAATGCAAAGGTAAAATATATTGAAAAGCACTACGGCGAAGGGGATGGTGCAGGTGAGCGTATTCTAAATCCGACGACGATTGTGCATATTGAAGACGGCGGCTATATGGAAATGGAAACGACCCAGATTAAGGGTGTGGATTCCACGGTGCGCGATACAAAGGCAGACCTGGCAGACGGTGCAACGCTTGTTATCAAGGAAAAGATTATGACACACGGACGCCAGACGGCAGAAACGAATTTTACGGTAGAGTTAAACGGTGTAGACTCCAGTGCCAATGTGATTTCACGTTCTGTTGCCAAGGGTGAATCCAAGCAGGTGTTCAATTCAAATATCTGCGGAAATAATCAATGCTATGGTCATACAGAATGTGATGCGATTCTGATGGATAATGGTCATGTCAAGGCAGTTCCGTCATTGGAAGCCAACAATCTGGATGCAAGTCTGGTACACGAAGCAGCAATCGGAAAAATTGCCGGTGATCAGTTAATCAAGCTGATGACACTCGGATTAACGGAAGCGCAGGCAGAGGAACAGATTATTAACGGGTTTATGAAATAATGTGCGCAAGCAATGAGCCGTGCCAGCTGAAAGCAGAAAAAAGAGCTGTGCTAGCACAAAGCTCTTTTTGATGGTTTCTGCTGATAGGGCGAACGCCCGACAGTCCAGGAAAGCAAGGCTTTCCTGGACATACACGGCGAAAATTGGTGAGTGGACGGATTGAGAAAGAGTGGATCAGATAGAATGAGATATCCAGCATATTTAAAGAAAAACGGAACAATCGGATTTGTGGCGCCGTCCTTCGGGTGTGCCACTGAACCGTATAAAAGTGCATTTGAAAGCGCACTGGCTGCATTTCATGAAATGGGCTATCAGACGATGCTTGGACCCAACTGCTACGCGGCAGAGGGGCTCGGTATCAGTAATACACCACAAAAATGTGCGGCAGAATTACAGCAGATGTATGAAACCCCCGAAAATAATATTCTGTTATCTTGTGGCGGCGGTGAACTGATGTGCGAGATCCTGCCGTATATCGACTGGGAAGCGATAAAAAAAGCACCGCCGAAGTGGTTTGCGGGCTATTCGGACAATACGAATTTCACTTTTTTGCAGACGACAATGGCAGATACAGCATCCCTTTATGCGCCATGTGCGGGTGCATTCGGCATGAAGCCGTGGCACAGGGCAGTGCAGGATGCTTTCGGGGTACTGACGGGTACATTGGAAGAAACGGCAGGTAACAGCGGAACAGAACGTGAAAGTGCAGCTGATGGACAGAAAAAAATGCCTGAAAGAAAGATTACAATAACGGATTATGATTTATGGGAAAAAGAATCTTTAAAATCCGAAGAAAATCCGACAGCACCGTATCATGCCACGGAAAAGTCCGTACTGAGGGTATACAGTGAGGACGGTACGGTAACAACACAGACACGGGTATCGGGCAGGCTGCTTGGCGGCTGTATGGACTGCCTTGTAAATTTTACAGGGACATTGTTTGATAAGGTGGCAGAGTTTCAGAAAAAATACCGTGATGACGGCATTTTATGGTTTCTGGAAAGCTGTGATTTGAATGTGATGAGCATCCGCCGTGCCATGTGGCATATGAAGCAGGCAGGCTGGTTTGAGAATACCAAGGGATTTCTGATAGGACGTCCGTTGCAGTTTGGACAGGAAATGATGGGCTTAGATCAGTACGAAGCGGTGATGGGCATTGTAAGGGAATATCACGTGCCGGTCATTATGGACGTAAGTATCGGACACCTCCCGCCTTCCATGCCGGTTATCTGTGGCAGTCTGGCAGAGGCAGTAGTGCATGAAAATAAGCTGACACTGGAGATGCGACTGCGGTAATGAAAAAATGAAGTATTTTTTGTCGTCAAGTAACACGGGACAAAAAATACTTCATTTTTTTCGCTCTTAATCGCGCAGATAAATATCTCTTGTATAGACTTTATCTTTTACATCGTCTAAAACAGAATCGTAGCGGTTCGTGACGATGACGTCAGAAGCTTTCTTAAATTCATCCAGATTTTTTATCACTTTAGAATTACAGAACTTATCTGTATCAATGGATGGTTCGTAGATAATAACTTCCACTCCCTGCGCCTTGATACGTTCCATAATACCGAGGATGGAGCTTTGACGGTAGTTGTCTGAATGGGTTTTCATTGCAAGGCGGAACAGTCCGACAACATTTGGATTCATATCTAAAATGCGCTCTGCAATAAAATCCTTCCGCGTACTGTTGGCGGCAACTATCGCCGACATAATGTTGTTTGGCACGTTTTTGTAGTTGGCAAGCAGCTGTTTGGTGTCCTTTGGCAGACAGTAGCCGCCGTATCCAAAGGATGGATTGTTGTAATGTGTGCCGATTCGCGGGTCCAGTCCGATACCCTCAATAATCTGTTTGGAATTTAATCCGCGCACATCTGCAAAGGTATCCAATTCGTTAAAGAAAGAAATGCGGAGTGCGAGATAGGTATTGGCGAATAATTTAATTGATTCTGCCTCAGTTGTTTTTGTAAAAAGCACCGGAATGTCGGTTTTAATTGCACCTTCGCTTAATAGTCCGGCAAATTTTTTGGCACAGTTTAATAAATCCGGCTGTTCACTGTCGCAGCCTACGATAATCCGGCTTGGATAGAGATTGTCGTATAATGCCCTGCCTTCCCGTAAAAATTCTGGTGAAAATAAGATTTTTTCATATCCGATTTTGGCAATTAACTCGCGGGTGTATCCGACAGGAACCGTTGATTTGATGACAATTGCGGCGTTAGAGCCACAGGATAGCACATCCGATACAACCCGTTCTACGGAACTGGTGTCAAAATAATCTTTTTTTGAGTCATAGTTTGTGGGTGTGGAGATAATGACATAATCCACAGCTTTATAGACAGAACATCCGTCCGTTATTGCAGTCAACTGCAACGGGTGACCGGAAAGATATTCTTCGATTTCTTTATCTGCAAAAGGAGAAATCCGCTGATTAATTTTGTCAATTTTATCCTGGATAATATCTATTAAATAGACTTCATGGTGCTGGGCAAGTAAAATGGCGTTTGACAACCCCACATATCCGGCACCGACAACTGCGATTTTCATAATTGTTCAAATGAACCTCCTCAATATAATAGCATTAGTTTAGCACAAAAGTACCGTAGAATCAAATTTATAAATAAAATAGTATTAAAACATAAGTAATTAGATATTGATAAATAAAAATAAATATTGTATACTAAATTTAACTTTTTTGCGCTTGTGTTTAGAAATTTATTTTACTTTTGGGGAAAAGTATGAGGCTTTAGGGAAGGACAGCGCTATGGGAGATGCAATGGCAATGCGTTCCCTGCTTGAAAACAATCTGGGGATGATTATTGCATTTGACGGGCAGGGGACCGTGACATTTTTGAATGGTATTGCAAGAGAGGAACTGGATTACCGGCAGGGAAAGAAAAAGATTTCTGTTGAAGATATTTTTCCAACGTTAATCAGGGAAAACTGCAATTATGATGAATATGTAAATTCAGTACAGGGACAGTTAATCAAGACTGTGGCATATCGTAAGAATAATACGTGTTTTCCGGTGATGATACGTTTTTCAAAATTGTTTTTTGAAGATGTCGGACAGATTAATGCCGTAGCAGGGCTGAATATTCAGGATGAAGAAGATGCAATCCGTGAATTAAAAAAAGTTGAGCAGGAGATGGAGCAGAATTTAAAGGCACGTGACAGTTTTGTGGCAAATATTACCCATGAACTGCGTACGCCGGTCAATGGAATTAAAGGTCATGTAAAAAATCTGCTGGATCTGGAAACAGAGCCATCTAAGAAATCCACACTGGGTATCATTATCCAATGCTGTAACAATATGGAGAAAATTATTAATAATCTGCTGGATTTTTCAAAAATGGAGGCAGGCAAATTTGAAATCTGTGAAAAACCGTTTGAATTCAAAAGCTGTGTCAATCAGGCGATGGATACCAACCGGCCAGTGGCAAATCAGAAAGGGCTGCATTTTCATGCGTTTGTAGCAGAAGACGTGCCGCAGACGGTTATCGGGGACGAATTAAGGATTACACAGATTATGAACAATCTGCTGTCCAACGCATTGAAGTTTACTTCAATGGGGGCGGTGACACTGGAGGTTTATAAAACACATCAGCGTGAAGATGTTGTTGAACTGACATTTTTTGTAACCGATACCGGAATCGGTATTGATGCGCAGGGCAGGCAGAAGCTGTTTCAGAGTTTTTCGCAGGCGGATGATTCGATTACGAGAAGATACGGCGGAACGGGTCTGGGACTGTATGTCACTAAACAGCTGGCAGAGCAGATGCACGGACATATTGAAGTAGAAAGTGAACCGGGCAGGGGCAGTACATTCAGCTGTGCAATTAAGGTCAAAGTACCTGTACAGGCGGTGGAGCAGGAAAAGGAACAGAATATTGAGTTTGATATTTCTAACTTGAAGAATCATCTGCTGGGAACGCAGGCAAAGAGCCGGATGGAACAGGTTTATATGTATGGAAGCGCAGCTAACAGGCGGGAACTTGCCATCAATATGGAAAAACTGGTTTTGTGCATCGAGATGGAAAACTGGGAAAAGGCAGAAGGGTTTGCGGAAAATATTAAAACGCTTTGTGCAGAATCCGGGGAGCAGACATTAAAGAGCAGGACATTTCGTCTGCTGATGGCAGTCCGGAAAGAAGATTATAAGCAGGCAATCGGATATTCGGAAGAAATCCGTATAATTTTAAAACTAAAAGAACCGGGGGCAGAAGGTGTATGAAGCAGAATGATAAACAAATACCGGTAATTTTGATTGTTGATGATGTGGAAGTCAATGCAAGATTATTAAAAAAGATGGTTGAAAAAATGGGATATCAGGGGCTGACTGCAACAGGCGTAAAAGAGGCGGTCAGTCAGATGCAGAACGAACTTCCGCAGCTGATCTTGCTGGATATTATGATGCCGGATATGAGCGGTTACCAGTTTTGCGAATTATTAAAAGAAAATCCGGATACAAAGGATATTCCTGTCATCTTTGTATCGGCAGCCAGCGAGCTTGATGATAAAATGAAGGGCTTTCAGGTGGGGGCGGTTGATTTTATCAGTAAACCGTTTGACTATGGCGAAGTGGCAATGCGGGTTAATACACATTTAAAAATGTATCAGATGAAGCAGGAACTTGAAGACAGTAACCGCAGACTGAGCATTATTGTTAGTGAACAGGCAAAAAAATATGATGAAGAACAAAAAAGACTGTTAAAGGCACTGGCAAAGATTACGGAAGGCAGTAATGCAACCGGTATGACAAAACATCTGGAAAATGTGGCATATAATGCAAGACTGCTGGCACAGGCATTAAATTTTACGGAAAAGTATGAAAACCAGATTTCTAAAACTTATATTGAAGCAGTGGAGCTTGCCGGTGCGGTACATGATATCGGAAAACTGACCGTTCCGAAAGAAATTCTTGATAAGCCCACAAAGCTTACGGAAACAGAGTGGGAGATTATGAAGCACCATACGGATAACGGGGATGAATTAATACGGGCGGCATATCCGGATGTAGAGGATAATACATTTGTCAAGGTGGCATGTGATGTGGTGCGGTCCCATCATGAGGACTGGGACGGAAGCGGATATCCTGACGGTTTAAAGGGCAGTGATATTCCGCTGAGTGCGCGGATTGTAAAAATCGTGGATGTTTATGACAGTATTTTGTCAGACCGGTGTTACAGGAGTGCGTACACCAAAGAGGAGTCGTTAGCTTATATGAAACAGGGAAGTAAAAGCCGGTTCGACCCATATATTCTGGAGGTATTTTTAAAGATTGAGAAGCAGCTGAGAAAGTAGCGGGGAAAAGCGATGACAGATGAAGAATTTTCACGCATTGTAAAATATACGGCGGTGCGTTACGGGATTAATTTATATCACAAAAAAGTCATGGTAGAGGGACGGCTTTCCAATTATCTGGCGGCAAACGGATTTAAAAGTTATACGGAATATATGGATCGGGTGGAAGCAGATTACACCGGGCAGGAAGCCCAGAATCTGATAAATATCCTTACGACAAATCACACATATTTTATGCGGGAGCCTGAACATTTTGAGTTTTTTAAAAATGTGATTCTGCCGGAATTAAAAGAACAGGAAAAGACTGGAATGGATTTACGGATATGGTCTGCGGCGGCATCGTCAGGACAGGAACCATATACGATTGCCATGATACTCAAAGATTTTTTGGGACCGGAGTATAATGCATGGGAAACTTCCGTGCTGGCAACGGATATTTCAAGAAAAGTACTGGACAGCGCGGTGAACGGTATTTATAGTGCAGAGCAGATTAGTACACTGCCTGTCTGGTGGAGGAACAGTTATTTTGTGCCGCTGCCCGATGGAATGTATCAGGTGAAAAAAGAACTGCGCCAGCAGGTGGTTTTCAGACAGTTTAATCTGATGAATCCACTGCCGTTTAAGAAAAAAATGCATGTGATTTTTTTGAGAAATGTCATGATTTATTTTGACGAAACGACCAAGAGAAAACTGGTTCAGCGACTTTATGAATTTTTAGAGCCGGGCGGTTATCTGATTATTGGCAGTACAGAGAATATCGACAGAAGCGCAGTGCCGCTTGTTTATGTCCGACCGTCCATATTCAGGAAAGAATAAATATAGGGAGGAAATACAAAACGATGAAAAAAATAAAAGTTCTGATTGTAGAGGACTCCCTGATGTTCCGGCAGATTTTAGTCCGGAATCTTATAACAGACCCAATGTTAGAGGTTGTGGCACAGGCCTCAGACCCTTATGAAGCAAGAGATGCCATTTTAAAATACGAACCGGATGTGATGACGCTGGACATTGAACTGCCGCGAATGGACGGCATTGAATTTTTAAGGAAACTGATGCCGCAGTATCCGCTGCCGACCGTGGTAATCAGCGCATTAAGCGACAGGGTATTTGATGCGATGTCGGCAGGTGCTGTGGAATTTGTCAATAAGCCGTCAGGAATGACAGCGGAGCAGATTGCAGAATTTATCAGGGGAGAACTGATTACAAAGATAAAAATTGCATCTACAATACAGGTTGGAAAACTAAAACGGGTAGGAAGCCACAGTTTCAGGCAGAATGGGTATGGCACAGGAGCCGGAACGGTTGTTGCAATCGGTGCATCAACGGGCGGGACGGAAGCCATTTATGAGGTTGTCAGGCGTTTTCATCAGGATATACCGGGAACGGTTATTGTGCAGCATATGCCGCCGGGATTTACCAAAATGTATGCGGAGCGGTTAAATAACCAGTGCCGCGTGGTGGTACGGGAAGCAAAAACCGGGGACAGGGTTGTGCCGGGACAGGTGTTAATTGCCCCCGGAGATGCCCATATGCGGCTGTTAAAAGTCAACGGTGAATATCAGGTGGAATGCAGAAGCGGACCGAAAGTCAACGGACACTGTCCGTCAGTAGATGTCCTCTTTGAGTCGGTAGCAAAAGCAGCAGGAGCGGGGGCGGTTGGCATTATCCTTACAGGAATGGGAAATGACGGCGCAAAGGGATTGCTTGAGATGAGAAGGGCAGGAGCAAAAACAATCGGGCAGAACGAAGCCAGCTGTATTGTATATGGCATGCCAAAAGCGGCATATGATATCGGAGCAGTACAGCAGCAGGCAGAATTAACGCAGATTGCACAAAAAACGTATGATTGTCTGGAAACAGTCAGATAAAATATAGATGGAAAAGAGGGTGCAAAAATGAGAATTTTAATTGTTGAGGATGATTTTGCAAGCAGAAAGTTTATGATGAATTTTATGTCGGCATATGGGGACTGTGACGGCACGGTAGATGGCATGGAAGCGGTTGAAGCGTATATGATGGCGCTGGAAGATGAACAGCCGTATGACTTAATCTGCTTAGATGTCATGATGCCGGTCATGGATGGATATCAGGTCTTAAATACTATCCGGAATATGGAAAAACAGCGTGGTATCGAAGGCGATGACCGCGTAAAGATTATTATGATGACGGCATTAAATGAACAAAAAAATGTAAGAAAAGCCTTTGAAATGGGCTGCACGGTTTATTGTGCGAAGCCGGTTGATCTGGATAAATTAAAAAATGTGTTAAAGAAATTGAAACTGATATAATATCACAGGAGGAGAAGAAATGGCAGAAGATTTTAGTGCAGACGGCATGCTGGATATGTATCTGTATGAAAACGGACAGCTGCTTGAACAGCTGGAAGCGACAACCCTTGAAAAAAAGGACGCGGACAGCTTTGATGAAGCAGATATCAATGAGTTTTTCAGAGTCATGCACACCATTAAAGGTTCGTCAGGGATTATGATGTTTGATGACATTATGAAGCTTGCGCATAAGCTGGAAGATGTGTTTTATTTTATCAGGGAATCCAAGCCGGACAACGTTCCGCACATGGAGCTGGTAGAACATATTTTTCAGGTGTCGGATTTTATATCGGCAGAATTTGATAAAATCAGGGACGGGGGTGACCCGGACGGTGATGCCAAAGAACTGATTGATGAACTGGATGTGTTTTTGAAAAAAATTAAAAATGAAGCAACGGAGGATGGTAAAGAACTGCCGCCGGCAAATGTGCAGGAGCCGCCAAAGCAGTTTTATATTGCACCGGTAGCAACAGAAAACAGTAAGTTTTACAGAATTCACATTTTCTATCGTGCGGATACGCAGATGAGCAATCTGAGGGCGTACACGGCAGTGTATTCGTTAAAAGAAATTGCGGAGGATATTTTATATAAGCCGGAGGACATTGTTACGAATGAAGCTTCGGCAGATGTGATTTTAGCAGACGGTTTCCAGATGATGCTGCAGACCCAGAGCAGTAAGGAGAAAATTGAAAAGCTGATTGACGGGTCGGGTGTTGAAAAAATTGACATTACAGAGTGTACGCCGGATGAATACATTAAAGGCTTTGAAGCGCCGGTGATTGTCAATAACGGAAAGGTTATCGACCTGGATTCCGATGTGGAAACCATTGAAGCACGGGTGCAGAAGGAACAGGAAGCAAAAAAAAGCGAAGAACCAAAGCCCGGCGATTATGTTATTAAGACCAAAGAACCGGGAAAGCCAAAACAGCTGGCAAAAACCCGGAAGGAAAAACCGGCGGCGCAGACATTTATCAGTGTAAATGTGGCAAAAATGGATATGCTCATGGATTTAATCGGTGAGATTGTCATTGCAGAGTCGGTTGTTTTACAAAATCCTGATTTAAAAGTGCCGGGATTAAGCCTGAATAACTTTAACAAGGCAGCGGCACAGCTGACAAAGTTCACCTCGGAATTACAGGACGTCATTATGTCCATGCGGATGATGCCGCTTACCAATACATTCCAGAAAATGAACAGGATTGTATTTGATGCGTCCCGTAAGGTCGGCAAAAACATTGAATTAAAGATGATTGGTGAAACAACGGAAGTAGATAAAAATATTATTGAACATATTTCGGATCCGCTGATGCATATGATCCGGAATTCTGTAGACCACGGTATTGAGGAAAAGGAAGAACGGGCGGCAGCAGGAAAGCCGGAAAAAGGTGTCATTACGCTGGAAGCCAAAAATGAAGGTGGAAAAGTTTTTCTTTCGGTATCCGATGACGGCAAGGGCATGGACCCGGACAAGCTGTTTGCAAAAGCAAAAAAGAGCGGGCTGATCCCGCCGGAAAAAACGCAGAGCGATTATACGCGAAAGGAGATTTATCAGTTTGTTACATATCCGGGATTTTCAACGAAAGAAAAGGTTACAGAGTTATCTGGCAGAGGTGTCGGCATGGACGTTGTTGTGAAAAATATCCAGTCAGTCGGTGGACAGCTGGATATTGACAGTGAACTGGGTAAGGGTACAACCATGACCTTAAAAATCCCGCTGACACTGGCAATTATCGAAGGGATTGTCATGCGGGTCGGGGAATCTATTTTTGTTATTGAATCCGGTTCAATTAAAGAATTTTTAAATGTTAAAGAAAGTGATATGGTCTATGAGCCGGGTGGAGAAGAATATGTGATGATTCGCGGGGAGTGTTTCCCGGTTGTGCGGTTAAGCCGCAAATATCATCTGGAACACGCCAAAGAAGATGTCAGTGACGGTATTATGATTCTGGTCGAACACGAAGATAAAAAAATGTGCGTTTTTGTAGATCATCTGATTGGCGGACAGGAAATTGTAGTAAAACCAATCCCATCGTATATCAGAAAAGTACCGGGGTTATCAGGTTGTACACAGCTTGGTGACGGTAGTATTGCATTGATTATTGATGTGGGTGGATTGCTTATATAAGATGCGCAGAAAGGAGGACATAACAATGGCAGAAGAAATCATCAAAGAAGACAATCCGGAGGAAGAAGATACTCAAAAAGGCAAATATATGACATTCAAATCGGGACATGAATATTTTGGTATTGAAATCCGGTATATTAATGAAATTATCGGTATGCAGAGTATTACGGCAATTCCGGAGGTAGAGCCGTATATTAAAGGACTGATTAATCTTCGCGGAAAAATTATTCCGGTGATTGATGTACGGATTCGTTTTAATCAGGAACCGTTTCAGTACACAGACAGAACCTGCATTATCATTATTAATGTAAAATCAACAGTTGTGGGGCTGATTGTAGAAACAATTGCAGGGGTGGAACAAATCGACGAATCGGATATTGAACCGCCGCCAACCATATCAACAGGCAGCACGAAAAATAAATATGTATATGGACTGGGAAAAACGGGGAATTCTGTAAAGCTGCTTTTAGACCCTGAGAAACTGATTAAAGATGAAGATATTGCGGCATTTGAAGAAATGACGGAACAATTTTATCAAAAATTAAAACAAGTTATGTAGTGGCCATGATTGAATTGATGGTATTAACAGGTATCTGTTTTGGATTGACAACGGGAAAGCTTCAGATTGCACGGGGACAGCAGTATCACGGAGTGGGAATGATCTGCCTGATTCTGCTGGATGTGATGATTGTTATTGGCTGTATTTATTCCGTTTCAACGGTAATCGGCTGTATCAGGAAGCCGCTTGAAGAGTTAAAAAAGTCATCAACAGAGCTTGCAGCCGGTAAAGTCGATGTTGAACTGAAAAAATATTACAATGATGAAATCGGCGAAGTGCTAGATGTGTATGCAAAAATTATTAAAAATACCAAAGAAAATGCAATGCTTGCACAAAAAATTGCCAACGGGGATTTAACGGTAGAAGTGCTTCCACATTCAGTAGAAGATGAACTGGGGCGGGCCTTAAAGGAACTGGTTGAAAATAATAATAATGTATTAACAGGCATTAAAGAATCCAGCTTTCAGCTTTCCGCAGGTGCCGAACAGGTGGCAGGCGCAAGCCAGGCACTTGCACAGGGATCAACACAGCAGGCAAGTGCGATTGAGCAGATTACAGCTTCCATGAATGAAATTGCAAAGGAAACCAATGAAAATGCGACACAGGCAACAACAGGCAATAAGCTGATTCATGAAGTTGGCGAGGAAGCAAAGAACGGCAATGAGCAGATGCACAATATGATTGAAGCCATGAACGACATCAATACATCTTCCCACAACATTTCAAAGGTTATTAAAGTGATTGATGACATTGCATTCCAGACCAACATTTTAGCATTGAATGCAACGGTTGAAGCGGCAAGAGCCGGAGCGCACGGCAAAGGTTTTGCGGTTGTAGCGGAAGAAGTGAAAAATCTGGCAGAAAAGAGTGCGGCGGCAGCCAATGAAACCGCAGAAATGATTCAGTCTTCTATTGATAAGGTAGAAGAAGGGGTAAAGATTGCCGATGAAACAGCAGCTTCTCTTACAAAGATTGTAGAAAGCCTTGAAAATGTCGTGGAAATCATCAGCAGTATTGCAACGACTTCCAATGAACAGGCAACAGCCGTAGCACAGATTAATCAGGCAATTATGCAGGTTTCACAGGTTATCCAGACCAATTCTGCAACCAGTGAACAATGCGCAAGCGCCAGTGAAGAACTTGCAAACCAGTCACAGGCACTAAGAGATACCATTTCCAGATACAAATTAAAGGAAAATACATACAGAAATCCGATGTATGCAGATTCTTACAATAGAAGAAACAGTTATATGCCACAGGCAGGAAACAATGAGCAGATTATTTCTTTAGATGGGGATTTTGGTAAGTATTAAAGTGAATTACGGATGAATAATGTGTAAACAGGTGCGGCGGGCTGCATAATGCAGACCCGCCGCCATTAATAGGGGAAAGTGTTTACAAGCAAAGGATCGGTCATAGTGGGAAGCTATATAAAGGACGTTCCCTCCGCTTGTATGAAAATATGAAAAAGTGTATGAAAAAAGCTTATCGCCTTTCAACGATATTTATAATACGGCATAAATGTGACCAAAAGAAGTCCATATTATGAAATAAATATGTCTTTTATGTATTCTGTGTTATCTGTTTATTATCAGAAAAAATGTAAAACAAAAATAAAAAACAAAACAAAAAATGCTTGACATTTATAACAACATGTATTAAACTAAATATCGTTGCAGCGATACATAATCAATTGATTCATCAATTAGCAGCATATCGGAATGTGGCTCAGCTTGGTAGAGCGCTTCGTTCGGGACGAAGAGGTCGCGTGTTCGAATCACGTCATTCCGATTCTTCAAGGATTTCAGTACGGATATGTGAGCAAATCCTTGGCAGGGGCGGGAGAGCCGGTTTAGAGTTCATCTAAACCGGCTCTCTTTTTGCACCCGGGAGCGCGATATGCGATACGGGAAACTGCTGTGTAAAGAGCGGCTGTGGTTCTAAACTTTACTTGTGCAGCAGTTTTGTCCACAGTTCTTTACTTCTTAAACTTCCTATATAATAGCTGTTAATTTTCGGTGTTTCAAAATCCAGAAGAGGAATCGTACGCAGTTTTTTATCTGCAAGCTCCTGTTCGATCATTTTGTCGGGCAGAAAGCTGTAACCGGTTGTGTTAATCAGATAGGGAATCAGTTTGGTGCTGTTGTCAATTTCAAACTTAAACTGATAGTGTGTCGGAAAGAGATTCCGGATAAATTCCCCAACGTCATTGAGTGCAAAGTTACACATCATATATTTAATAGAAGTCAGTTCTTCTTTTCGGATACCGTCCGCATGCAGCATATTATCATAACCGGTCGCAAGCACAAGATTGTCCGTGTGAAAATGGTGACATTCAAAGCCTGCGCGTACCAGCGGGACTGATGTAAAGACACAGTCTAAAATGCCGTCCATTAACAGCTGGATCATATCGGAAGAATGACCAATCGTGACTTTGACAGAGTGCTTTTTAGAAGCGCTTTCAAAGCCGGAAATCAGCGGAAACAGGTGACATTCATAAATGGAATTGGTCGAGCCGATGCGCAGACTGTTTTCGTAAGTGACGGAGGAGTGCATTTCCTTTAAAGAGGCTTCCTCCAATTCAACAATACGTGTGGCATATTTTAAGAAAATACGACCGTCTTCCGTAAGTGAAACATGTTTTTTATCGCGGTAAAACAGCGGCTTTCCGACTTCCTTTTCCAGCTCGCAGATACGCTTTGTTACGGTGGATTGGGAAATGTAGAGGGAAGTGGCGGTCTGCGAAAAACTGTTTAATTTGGCAAGGGTAATAAAGGTTTTTATGGATTGTGAATTCATGGCGCTCTCCTTATATTTTGAACAGGCATTAGGGAATGTATCAATATTCCAGTTATTGTTCAGAGCCAGCCTCCAAAATGCTTCACATTTTGTCGGTGTGGCGTATCCGCCAAATAGATTTTCAGCCATATTTGTTCACTCATGCGAGCATGGTTCACAAATATGCTTGAAAATCTGCCTGGCTCTGAACAGAAACATATTCCAAAAAGGAATTATAGTTATTTAAATAATTCTCTTTACAAATTTTACAGGATACGGCTATAATTAGTCAATAGAAGTCAATAGAAAAAGAAATGGAGGAACAGGTTCATGGGAATGACTATGACACAAAAGATTCTTGCGGCACACGCAGGTCTTTCAGAAGTAAAGGCAGGACAGCTGATTGAAGCGGATTTAGACCTTGTACTTGGAAATGATATTACATCTCCGGTTGCAATTCATGAGATGGATAAGATGACAGTAAAAACTGTATTTGATAAGGATAAGATTGCACTTGTACCGGACCATTTTGTACCGAATAAGGATATTAAGTCTGCCGAGCATTGCAAATGTGTCAGACAATTTGCGATGAAGCATGATATTACAAATTACTTTGAAGTGGGACAGATGGGTATTGAACATGCACTGCTTCCGGAACAGGGACTTACGGTTGCAGGCGACGTTATTATCGGTGCGGATTCACATACCTGTACATACGGTGCGCTCGGCGCATTTTCTACAGGTGTAGGTTCAACGGATATGGCTGCCGGCATGGCAACAGGCAAGGCATGGTTTAAAGTACCGTCTGCAATTAAATTTGTACTGACAGGCAAGCCAAAGAAGTGGGTCAGCGGAAAAGATGTTATTTTACATATTATCGGCATGATTGGCGTAGACGGCGCGCTGTATAAGTCTATGGAATTTACAGGAGACGGCATTGCCAATCTGACAATGGACGACCGTTTTACGATTGCAAACATGGCAATCGAAGCCGGCGGAAAGAACGGTATCTTCCCGGTTGACGATTTGACAAGAGCATATATGAAGGAACATTCAAAGAGACCGTTTGTAGAATATACAGCAGATGACGATGCAGAGTACGAACAGGTTATCAATATTGATTTATCAGAAATTGAACCGACAGTTTCTTTTCCGCATCTTCCTGAAAATACACATGTAGTAGGAAGCTTTGACGACATTAAGATTGACCAGGTCGTTATCGGTTCCTGCACAAACGGACGTATTGACGATTTACGCTGTGCGGCAAAGATTTTAGAAGGCAGAAAAGTGGCAAAGGGACTGCGTGTTATTGTTATTCCGGCAACACAGAAGATTTATATGCAGGCAATCGAAGAAGGACTGGTTCAGACATTTATCCGTGCAGGCGCAGTAGTCAGCACACCGACCTGTGGACCGTGTCTTGGCGGTTATATGGGTATCCTTGCAGAAGGAGAACGCTGTGTATCTACAACTAACCGTAACTTTGTAGGACGTATGGGACATGTAGACTCTGAAATTTATCTTGCGAGCCCGGCAGTTGCAGCAGCAAGTGCGGTTACAGGTAAAATCAGCCAGCCGTCAGACCTTGGATTATAAGAATCGTATCAGAATGGAGGAACAACATGAAAGCAGAAGGCAGAGTATTTAAGTATGGCGATAATGTAGATACAGATGTTATCATTCCGGCAAGATATCTGAATTCATCAGACCCGGCAGAACTCGCAACGCATTGTATGGAAGATATTGATAAGGATTTTGTAAAAAAGGTTCAGAAAGGCGACATTATCGTTGCCAATAAGAACTTTGGCTGTGGTTCATCCAGAGAACATGCGCCAATTGCAATTAAGGCAGCAGGTGTAAGCTGTGTTATTGCAGAAACCTTTGCAAGAATTTTCTACCGCAATTCCATCAATATCGGTCTTCCGATTATCGAATGTCCGGAAGCTGCAAAGGCAATTGAAGCCGGTGATGAGGTGGAAGTGGATTTTGACAGCGGCGTGATTACCGATAAAACAACAGGAAAGTCTTACACCGGTCAGGCATTTCCTGAATTTATGCAGAAGATTATCAAAGCAGAAGGTCTGATTAATTACATTAACCAGAAGTAAAATGATAAAAGTGTCTGTGCAGGCAGGTATCGCAGTATAATCTGTGTCTGCACAAAATAGTAAAAGCGGCAGAAATTCTTGAATCTATGATTTGAATTTCTGCCGCTTTTTAGTAAGTGAGTCCTAACTGTTCGATATAGCGGCGGAACCTGCGTGAAATTTTTACCGTATTATAAATAGAAGCGTATTCGATGTGGGACAGTCCTTCGATATAATTCCGGGTGTAGTTCTTAAAATCCGGCAGCTGTTCTGCAAGTAAATCAATGGCGCGGTTATAGGCAATCGCGGCTTCATTTTCCGACGTATAAGTGCCGATGGTATAGTTGCCGTTAATGTGGATACGGGTTCTGTATAAAATCCGTCCGTTTTTTTCAATCTGTTCTACGCCGTTGTACCGGTTGACAACGGCAACATTGGAATAGCGGAAATCGTGTTCGTCACCGTTGCGGAATAAATAATCCTTTCCTTTTACGGAGTGGCTGCGGATACCGAAGCGTGCTAAAATACTGGTCTGCATACCGAAGTCATTGACAAAAAAATAACCGCCGCGGCTCATGATTTTGTGTCCTGAATAGTAAAATAAATCTTCAATATCAAAAGTCAGCACAATTTCCGGTGAAAAAAAGTATAAAAAATATTTATCACACAGATAAACCGGTGTTTTAATATAAATGTTATTATCCCGGAGATTCAAAAGAATCATAAATTTTTCAAAAGCCAGTGCAGAAGTGCAGGAGGAGTAGCTTGTTATTTTTTCTGCAGCATTGACAAAATGGGAACTTTTTTCATCCCGCACAATGGCATTGGCTTCGGAATAGACGGCGGCAGCAGTCTTGTAATCGTCAAAGCTTCCAAGACTGATATGTTTATTCTGACAGGTCAGCGATACCCGGTAGTATTCGGTGCCGTCTTTTTTATATGCTGTATAAACCCCTGTTGCCATAACATCCTCTCCTTTTGTAGATATTTTAATGTATCCGGTTCTGCGATAAGAGTGGATTCGCGCTGCCTGCGTAAAAGCTCCCCCTCACGTATCTGTAAAAGATTGTAACATAAAATACATAAATACAAAATACCTTAAAAGCTATTGTGTTTCCAAAAATCCTGTTGTATAATGTCAACTGAATACTGTTTTAAGCAGAATTTGAATGAAAATATAAAGGTGGAAGAAAAGAATGAGTTTGTTTTACAGAAGTACCAGAGACGACAGCGTAAAGGTTACTGCATCACAGGCAATTTTAAAGGGTCTTGCGGCAGACGGTGGTTTATACGTACCGGAGCAGATTCCGGCATTGGATAAGAGCTTTGAAGAATTATCAAAGATGTCTTATCAGGAAGTGGCATATGAAGTGATGAAGCTGATGCTTGATGACTTTACAGAGGAAGAATTAAAGAACTGCATTAACAAAGCATATGATTCAAAGTTTGACACAAAGGTCATTGCACCGCTTGTAAAGGCTGATGGCGCATATTATTTAGAATTGTTCCACGGTTCAACAATTGCGTTTAAAGATATGGCATTATCCATTCTGCCACATTTACTGATTACTTCTGCAAAGAAAAACAACGTAAAGAATGAAATTGTAATTCTGACTGCAACTTCAGGAGATACAGGAAAGGCTGCTCTTGCAGGATTTGCTGACGTTAAAGGAACTAAGATCATCGTGTTCTATCCAAAGCATGGTGTCAGCCCGATTCAGGAAAAGCAGATGGTAACCCAGAAGGGTGACAATACCTATGTAATCGGTATCAATGGCAATTTTGATGATGCACAGACCGGTGTTAAGAAGATTTTCGGTGATAAAGAACTTGAAAAGGTCATGAATGAAGCCGGATACCAGTTCTCCTCTGCCAATTCTATCAATATCGGACGTCTGGTTCCGCAGATTGTTTACTATGTATATGCTTATGCACGCCTGCTCGCAGACGGTGAAGTAAAGGCAGGGGAAGCAATCAATGTGGTTGTGCCGACCGGTAACTTCGGTAATATTTTAGCAGCATTTTATGCAAAGAATATGGGACTTCCAATTCACAAACTGATTTGTGCTTCCAATGAAAATAAAGTACTGTATGATTTCTTTACAACCGGTACATATGACAGAAACAGAGAATTTGTCCTGACAACTTCTCCGTCAATGGATATTTTGATTTCAAGCAACTTAGAGCGTCTGATTTACCGTATTGCAGGTAACAGTGCTGAAAAGAATGCGTCACTTATGCAGTCCTTAAAGGAATCAGGAAAGTATGAAATTACAGATGATATGAAAGCACAGCTTTCGGACTTCTACGGTAATTACGCAACAGAAGCAGAAGATGCGGCAATGATTAAGAAGCTGTATGAAGATACAGGATATGTAATTGATACCCATACAGCTGTTGCGGCATCTGTATATGAGAAGTACCGGAAGGAAACCGGTGATACAACAAAGACAGTGATTGCATCAACAGCCAGCCCATATAAGTTTACAAGAAGCGTGATGGATGCGATTGACAATAAGTATGATGTAATGTCTGATTTTGAGCTGGTAGATGAGCTTTCAAAGCTTTCTAAGGTAAAAGTTCCGCAGGCGATTGAAGACATCAGAACAGCGCCGGTACTGCACGATACTATATGTGATGTTGATAAGATGTGCGATAATGTAAAAAGAATTTTACATATTTAATTAGATACATTCATTTGAATTGGAGTCATCTGACAGGGAAAAATGTCAGATGACCCCAATCTTTTGTTGCAAAAAAGTGATTTATGATATATAATGTCAAAGTTGCAGATTTTATAAAAGGAAACAGAATTATGAGAAAATTAACGACGTTTCATTATGTTGACATTCACAGCCATATTTTATATGGTGTCGATGACGGTCCGGATAATATTGAAACCAGTATTGAGATGATGAAAATTGCATATGATGAGGGTATTCGCAAGATTGTGGCAACACCACATTATCATCCTGGTAAATGTACAATGGGATACGAACAGCTGCGCAGAAATTTTGAACTGTTTAAAGAACAGATGAAAGATGTATGCCCTGAGATTGAACTGGCACTTGGCAGGGAAATTTATTATACTTCGGATATTTTAGATGATCTCGAAGCACAGGCGCATCTGACAATGGAAGATTCCAAGTATATTTTAATAGAATATCATCCGACTGTGGAATATTCTTATCTGCGTACCAGTATCAGCAATGTGATGCAGATGGGCTATATGCCTGTTATTGCGCATATTGAACGCTATATGTGCGTATTGGAAGACTGGAAGCTGGCTTTGGAATTAAAGAACATGGGGGCTGTCATTCAGGTGAATGCGGGTTCTGTTATCGGGGATTCCGGAAGTAAGGTGAAAAAGTTTATTAAAAGACTGTTAAAAGAAGAAATCGTGGATGTTATCGGAACAGATGCACACAGTAATGGAAGAAGATCGCCTAGAATTCAGGAATGCGCAAAGTATATCTGCCGCAAATTTGATGAGGATTATGCGAAGGCATTGCTGCGTGATAATGCAGAACGGATTCTTAAAGGTGAATATTTGGAGGACTAGAAGAATATGGAAAATTCGATGAAGAATAATGACGAAATTGAAATCGATTTACGACAGATTTTTATCGTTATTTTGAGTAAGATTGCAATTATTCTCTTAGTGGGAGTGATTTTCGGTCTGGCGGCATTTATTGGAAGTAAACTGCTTTTAAAGCCGGTGTATCGGTCACAGACGAGCCTGTATGTGTTAAATAAGCAGAGCCAGGGAACAACAACATTAAGTGATTTGCAGTCATCAACACAGCTGACACAGGATTATATGATTCTTGTAAAAAGCCGTACCGTAACAGAAAAGGTTATCAGTGACCTTGGGTTAAATACGACAAATGAAAAGCTTGCAAAGCAGATCAGCGTATCTACACCATCTGACAGCCGTGTGCTTGAAATTACGGTTTCTAACAACGACCAGTATGAAGCAAAAAGAATCGCAGATAAAGTAGCGGAAATTTCAGCAGATTCTATTTGTGATATTATGCAGATTGAAAAGGTCAATGTATTCGAGGAAGCGAATATTCCTGAAAAGCCGTCAAGCCCGAACTGTTTAAAAAATGCAATCATCGCATTTGTATTAGGCATGGTGCTTGCAATTGCCATTGTTGTTGTACGGTTTGTAATGAATGATACCATTAATACATCTGAAGATATTGAGAAATATCTTGGAATCAGTACCCTTGCATTGATTCCTTTATCAGAAGATTTAGATGACAGTGCGGAAGCTGCGGCAAAGAGAAAGAAGCGTAAGCACAGTTCTTCAAAGAAGGGAGATAAGTAATGCCTACAGTTAACATTGAAAGACTCAGAAAGTTAGATTACCGCTGTAACGAAGCTTATAAGACATTGAGAACCAATATCCAGCTGTGTGGTTCTGATATGAAAGTAATTATGTTTACAAGTTCTACACCGAATGAAGGAAAATCCAGTGTTTCTTTTAATCTGGCGGTATCGCTTGCAGAATCCGGCAAAAAGGTAATTTTCATTGATGCGGATTTAAGAAAATCCGTTCTTGTCGGCAGATATAAGATTAATAAGGCTATTAAGGGCCTCACTCATTTCCTGTCCGGCATGAATAAATTTGAAGAAGTGATTTGTACAACGAATGTAGATAATCTGTATGTGGTATTCTCCGGAATTGTTCCGCCAAATCCTTCGGAACTTTTGGCAAACAATTCATTTGATGCACTTGTAAAGGCACTCAGGGATACTTATGATTATGTGATTATTGATACACCGCCGCTTGGCAGTGTTACAGATGCAGCGATTGTCGCACAGAAATGTGACGGTGCAGTGCTGGTTGTAGCAGCACATATGGTCAATTACAAGTTCGTCCAGAAACAGTTAGAACAGCTTAAAATGACAAAGTGCAAGATTCTCGGAAGCGTTCTGAATAAAGTAGACCTTGCCGGAGATAGTTACTATGGCAAATACTATGGCAATTATTATGGCAAGTATTACGGCAATTACAGTCATGGTGATAAGGAATAATGCATAGCTGATATAACATGGAAGTTTAACCATTTCACGGAGGAGGAAACAAATGGAAAAAAAGCAGGGTGTTATTATAGCATTACTGGCTGTGTGCGTGTTCTTTTCGGTTATCATCGCGGCAATGTATCTGACCTCAGATAGAACTGCTCCGGTAATTACGGTAGATGAATCCAAGGTCAAACCGTATTCGGCAGAGCAGGGTGAAGAAGTGCTTAAAAGTTATGCGAAGGCAGTCGATGCAAAAGACGGTGATGTAAGTAGCAGTATTGTCATTGAGAATATCTATGTGATGCCGGATATGACAAGGGCAAAAGTGATTTTTGCGGCAAGAGACCATAATAATAATGTATCAAAATACAGTTATATGATTGCATATGAAGCGAGCCAAGAAGAAATTGAAGCAAAAGAACAGCTGACCCAGGCAGAAACAACCACGGCAGCCGAGACGGAAAAGACAGAGACAGACAGTACAAAGAATGCTTCAAAGACGACAGAAGCGGAAAAGACAACTGCAGAGAGCGAAGCAGAAACAACTGCAGGCGGACCAAAGATTGTTTTATCGGCAACAGAAGCGACGGTTGAAGCGGGAAACAGCTTTAATGTGATGAAGTATATTTCATCTATTACGGATGATAAAGATACAGAGGATACATTATCCAGAAGAATTATAGTTAACGGTACATACAGTACTTCAAAATCAGGTACATATACATTGGATGTATATTGTACGGATTCAGATCTGAATGAATCAAACCACGTGGCATTTACACTGAACGTTAAATAAGAAAAAAATCAGATAATCCCCGGAGAGCATGCTGCTTTTCCGGGGATTTCTGCTGTTCATCTGCAATTTATGTATTTTATAAATAATTTATAGAAAAAATTTGAGATTGTTGTTGACAATACGGGGGTGTAGTGATATTTTAAGTATATCGATATTAGCACTCCACCTAAATGAGTGCTAACAAGATAAGAAGGGAGCAGATGCCATGGAGCTGGATGATAGAAAATTAAAGATTTTAAAAGCTGTCATACAGAACTATCTTGAAACGGGTGAACCGGTTGGCTCAAGAACCATTTCAAAATATACCGATTTAAAATTAAGTTCGGCAACAATACGAAATGAGATGGCAGACCTCGAAGAATTAGGATACATTGTACAGCCGCATACCTCGGCAGGGCGGATTCCTACCGATAAAGGCTACCGCTTATATGTGGACGATTTAATGGCACAGAAAAAGCAGGAGTTAGAAGACCGGGAAAGCAAAGTGTCCGACAGAGAAAAAGAGGTTGATTCCATGCGGGATATTTTAAATGAAAAGGTAGACCGTGTAGAGGAACTGCTTCAGAATGTAGCAAAAGTTCTGGCAAAGGATACGAACTATGCAACAATGATTACAGCACCGCAGGTAAAAGGCAATAAGCTGAAATTCGTACAGCTTTCCCAATTGGAGAGTGATAAGATTTTAGCAGTTATTGTAATGGAAGGCAATATTATCCGTAATAAAGTGATTGATGTCAGTGAGGCACTTTCACAGGAAAATATTTTAAAGCTGAACATTCTGTTAAATACTACACTGACGGGGCTGACATTGGAACAGATGAATTTAAGCATTGTATCCAAGATGGAGAATCAGGCAGGAGAGCATATGCAGCTTGTTAAAGAAGTGCTGGATGCCATTGTTGAAGCAATCAGCAATGAAGACCAGTTAGAGATTTATACAAGCGGTGCAACGAATATTTTTAAGTATCCGGAATTAAGTGATTCTGTCAAAGCGAGTGAGCTTATATATACTTTGGAAGAAAAGCAGAGCCTTTCAGGATTGATTGCAGACCAGCAGTCGGGGAAAGACAAAGAAGCGGACGACCATGGTATTCAGGTATATATAGGAAATGAAACACCGGTTGCTTCCATGAAGGACTGCAGTGTTGTTACGGCAACCTATGAATTGCAGGACGGTTTGAAAGGGACAATCGGAATTATCGGACCAAAGCGGATGGATTATGAAAAGGTTGTAGAATCGTTAAAGACAATCCAGACGCAGATGGACGAGGTTTTTAAGAAAACATAGGAAAGGTTGGTAAGAAAGTGTCTAAAAAAGAAGAAAAGAAAAATAGCAAAGAGTCTGTCGATGATGTAAAGATGACAGAAAAAGACGCTGATGCCGCTAAAACTGCTGGAGCAGAAGACGATGGCACGCAGGCACAGAAAGAAAACACTGATGCCGAAAATCCGAAGGAAGCGAGTCAATCATCCGAATCGCAGTCTGCCGATGGAATAGATACAAAGAAAAAGGATGCGAAGGACGCATTGATTGAAGAACTTCAGGATAAAGTAAAACGCCAGATGGCGGAATTTGATAATTTCAGAAAGAGAACTGAGAAGGAAAAGTCTTCCATGTTTGAAATGGGTGCTTCCGATATGATTAAGAAGCTTCTTCCAATCGTTGATAACTTTGAAAGAGGTTTCAATTCAATTTCAGAAGAAGAAAGAGAAACACCATTTGCAAAGGGCATGGATATGGTCTATAAGCAGACCATGAAGATGTTAGAAGATTCTGATGTCAAGCCGATTGAAGCACTCGGCATGGAATTTAATCCTGAACTGCACAATGCAGTGATGCATGTGGAAGATGATTCAGTCGGTGAAGGAATTATCGTTGAAGAATTCGAAAAGGGTTACACATACAGAGAAACCGTAATCCGCCATTCAATGGTAAAGGTTGCAAATTAATCAGTAAATGATGGGCAGAAGCCCTTAAGAAAGGAAGATAACTATGGGAAAGATTATTGGTATTGACTTAGGTACTACAAACTCATGCGTAGCAGTTATGGAAGGCGGTAAGCCGGTTGTTATCGCAAACACAGAAGGTCTTAGAACAACACCTTCAATTGTTGCATTTACAAAGAACGGAGAAAGACTTGTTGGTGATCCTGCAAAGCGTCAGGCTGTAACAAATGCAGACAAGACAATTTCTTCTATTAAAAGACATATGGGTACTGATTACAAGGTGGAAATCGAAGGTAAGAAGTACTCACCACAGGAAATTTCAGCCATGATTTTACAGAAATTAAAAGCTGATGCTGAAAACTATTTAGGTGAAAAGGTAACGGAAGCCGTTATCACGGTTCCTGCTTATTTCAACGATGCACAGCGTCAGGCAACAAAGGATGCCGGTAAGATTGCAGGTCTTGATGTAAAGAGAATTATCAACGAGCCGACAGCTGCAGCTTTAGCTTACGGTCTTGATAACGAAAACGAACAGAAGATTATGGTATATGACCTCGGTGGTGGTACATTCGATGTGTCTATTATCGAAATCGGTGACGGCGTTATCGAAGTTCTTGCAACAGCAGGTAACAACAGACTCGGTGGTGATGACTTTGATAATGTAATCACACAGTATATGTTAGAGGACTTCAAGGCAAAGGAAGGCGTAGACCTTTCTAAGGATACAATGGCACTCCAGAGATTAAAGGTTGCAGCAGAACAGGCTAAGAAGGAATTATCAAGCGCTACAACAACCAATATCAACCTGCCATATATTACTGCAACAGCAGAAGGTCCAAAGCATTTTGATATGACTCTTACAAGAGCTAAATTTGATGAATTAACACATGAACTGGTTGAAAAGACAGCAGAACCTGTACGTAACGCATTAAATGATGCAGGTCTTACCGCTTCAGACCTTTCAAAGGTACTCTTAGTCGGTGGTTCTACAAGAATTCCTGCTGTACAGGATAAGGTAAAACAGCTCACAGGCCATGAACCAAGCAAGACTTTAAATCCTGATGAATGTGTTGCAATCGGTGCATCTATCCAGGGTGGTAAGTTAGCAGGAGATGCCGGTGCCGGTGAAATCCTTCTTCTGGATGTTACACCTCTGTCACTTTCTATCGAAACAATGGGCGGTATTGCTACAAGACTGATTGAGAGAAATACAACAATTCCTACAAAGAAGAGCCAGATTTTCTCAACAGCAGCAGATAACCAGACAGCCGTTGATATCAACGTTGTACAGGGTGAAAGACAGTTCGCGAAGGATAACAAGTCCCTTGGACAGTTCAGACTGGATGGTATTCCGCCGGCAAGACGTGGCGTACCTCAGATTGAAGTTACATTCGATATCGATGCCAACGGTATTGTAAATGTATCTGCTAAGGATTTAGGAACAGGTAAGGAACAGCATATTACAATCACAGCAGGTTCTAATATGTCTGATGAAGATATCGATAAGGCAGTTAAGGAAGCTGCTGAGTACGAAGCACAGGATAAGAAACGTAAGGAAGCGATTGAAGTCCGCAACGATGCAGATTCAATGGTATTCCAGACACAGAAAGCCTTAGATGAAGCCGGAGATAAGTTAGATGCAAATGATAAGGCAGCTGTAGAAGCAGACTTAAATGCATTAAAGGCACTTGTTGAGGGCAGCGATGCTGAAAACATGACAGATTCACAGGTAGATGAAATTAAGGCAGCAAAAGAAAAGTTAATGGAAAGCGCCCAGAAGCTTTTCGCTAAGCTTTATGAAGCACAGCAGGCAGCCGGTGCTGGAGCAGCCGGTGCAGGTCCTGATATGGGAGCCGGTGCTGGTGCAGATGCCGGAGCAGCCGGTGCAAATCCTTACGGTGATGACGTTGTTGATGGTGATTACAAGGAAGTATAAGGTTTGAAACATTTGCTTCAGGTAAAACTGCATGGGGGAATTTCCCTCATGCAGTTTTAAGCGTATAAAAAGAAAGGTAAAAGTTATGGCAGATAAAAGAGATTATTATGAGGTCTTAGGCGTTTCACGCGATGCAGACGATGCGACCATCAAAAAGGCATACCGTAAGCTTGCAAAAAAATACCACCCGGATATCAATCCCGGAGATAAAGAAGCGGAAGCAAAGTTTAAGGAAGCTTCGGAAGCATATGCTGTATTAAGTGATGCACAGAAAAGAAAGCAGTATGACCAGTTTGGTCATGCGGCCTTTGAAAATGGCGGCGGCGGTGGCGCAGGCGGTTTTGATTTCGGCGATATGGGCGACATTTTCGGCGATATTTTCGGCGGCGGTGACATCTTTGGCGATTTATTCGGCGGCGGAAGAAGACGTAACAGCAACGGTCCGATGCGCGGCGCTGATGTAAGAACAACCGTTAGAATTACATTTGCAGAATCCGTAACCGGTACAAGCAAAAAGATCGATGTGAATTTAAAAGAAACCTGTACAAAGTGTAACGGAAGCGGTGCAAAGCCGGGAACACAGCCTGAAACCTGTGGTAAGTGCGGCGGTAAGGGTAAGATTGCCTATACACAGCAGTCTATTTTAGGCATGGTAAGAAATGTACAGCCATGTCCGGACTGTCACGGAACCGGCAAGATTATTAAAGAGAAGTGTCCGGACTGCTATGGCACAGGTTACATCAGCACAAAGAAGACGATTGAAGTCACAATTCCTGCGGGTATTGACAACGGTCAGTGTGTCAGAATCCAGGGTAAGGGCGAACCGGGTACGAACGGCGGCGCAAGAGGTGATTTACTGGTAGCAGTGATGATTGCCGCAGAACCTGGCTTTGAACGTGACGGCTACAACATTTTCTCAAATGTGACAATCAGCTATCCGACGGCTGTTCTTGGCGGTGAAGTTAAGGTAAAGACGGTTGACGGTGAAGTGCTTTATGAAGTAAAGCCGGGAACGGCATCCGGCACGAGAGTCCGTTTAAGAGGAAAAGGTATGCCGACACTGCGCAACAAAAATGTGCGCGGCGACCACTACATTACACTGGTTGTTGATATTCCGACAAAGCTTACCAACGAACAGAAAGAAGCCCTTGCAGTATATGATAAGCTGCTGACAGGTGAAGAAAAGCATATTAAGAAAAAAGGTTTTTTTAAGTAAAATAAACTTAATATATAAAGGGACAGTACAGCGTAGTGCTTTTTGCTTAAAATCTGCGCATACTGTCCTTTTTATGTCTGCGAACTGTGCAGCAGTCTTGCATAGATGCCCGTATTTGTGGTATATTAATTTATTATGATGCGCCTGAAATATGGGCGGCAGGTATGATTAAATGGAAATGAGGGCTATCAATGGATTTAAAAGAAATAACTACAGCATTGGATCAGCTGGATTTAAGTAAATACGAACTGATAAAAAAAGAAGAAATTGCAGATATTCATTCGGCAGGACTGCTGTTAAAGCATAAGAAAAGCGGTGCAAGAGTTGTTGTGCTGTCTAATGACGATGAAAATAAGGTGTTTTCCATCGGCTTTAAGACACCGCCGTTTAACGATACGGGACTTCAGCACATTATGGAACATTCCACACTGTGCGGCTCCAGAAAATATCCGGTCAAAGACCCGTTTGTGGAATTGTGCAAGGGCTCATTAAATACATTTTTAAATGCAATGACCTACCCGGACAAGACGGTGTATCCGGTGGCAAGCTGTAATCTGGCAGATTTTAAGAATATTACGGATGTCTATATGGATGCGGTATTTTATCCGAATATCTATCAGAGAGAGCAGATTTTTAAGCAGGAGGGCTGGCATTACGAATTAGACAGTATCGACAGTCCGTTAAAGTACAACGGTGTTGTGTTTAATGAAATGAAAGGCGTATATTCCTCACCGGACGATGTGCTTTCCAGAGATACGTTTGTATCTTTATTTCCGGATACGGCATACCGTTTTGAATCCGGTGGAGAACCGTCGCATATCCCGGAACTTTCTTATGAAGATTTTCTGGCATACCACAAAAAATGGTATCACCCGGCGAACAGTTATATCTATCTGTACGGTGATTTTGATGTGCAGGAGCGCCTTGATTATCTGGATAACGAATATTTAAAGAATTTTGATGCAAACGATGTGCAGATTGATGCGGATATCGCGATGCAGAGGCCGTTTGATATATTAAAGGAAGAAACACATTACTATGCGGTGACAGAAGATGAACCGCTTGAGAATAATACTTATTTATCTTACAACAAGGTGGTCGGAACGGCACTGGATAAAAAGCTGTATCTTGCAATGCAGATATTAGATTACGTGCTGGTTATGGCGCCGGGGGCTAAGTTAAAGCAGGCATTGATTGATAAAGGAATTGGAACGGACATTTACAGCAGTCTGGAATCCTCCGTATTACAGCCGGTTTATTCAATTGTTGCCAAAAATGCGGAAGAATCCCAGAAGAAGGCATTTGTTGATACGATTGAAGAAGTGCTGCGTGATATTGCAAAAAACGGTATTGACAAACGTATGGCACTTGCGGGCATGAATTATTATGAATTTAAGTTCCGTGAAGCGGACTACGGGGCATACCCGAAGGGACTGATGTATTATCTGACGATGATGGACAGCTGGCTTTACGATGAAAATGAACCGTTTATCCATGTTCAGGCACTGGATACATTTGCACAGCTTCGCAAAGAACTGGACGAGGGGCTTTTTGAAGAGCTGATTCAGAAATATTTACTTGACAACAGCCATGGCAGTCTGATTGCATTAGTGCCAAAGCGCGGACTGGAAGAAGAAAAAGCGGCAGAGGAAGCAAAGCGGCTTGAAACGTATAAAAACAGTCTTTCAAAGGAAGAGCTGGAAGCCATTGTGGCAGATACGGCGGCATTAAAGGCTTATCAGGACGAGCCGTCCCCACAGGAAGAACTCGAACGGATTCCGATGTTAAAGCTGTCAGACATTGAAAGAGAGCCGGCAAAGCTTTATATTGATAAAAAGAGTATTGCAGATGTGGATGTGATTCATCACAACCTGTTTACGAATCAGATTGCGTATCTGATGCTGGCATTTGACTGTAAGAAAGTGCCGGACGAACTGCTTCCGTATGTGGGGCTGTTAAGCTCTGTTCTGGGGCTTATGGATACGCATAAGCATACCTACCCGGAATTAACGAATGAAATCAACATCAATTCCGGTGGGATAGCTACGGACGCGGCTATTTATACGGACAGTAAAGACTTTTCAAAATACACGGTCATGTATGAAGTCAAGGGCAAGGTTTTATATGAAAAACTGCCGTTTGTACTGGAAATGATGCATGAAATCATTTATGAAACAAAGTTTGAAGATGAAAAGCGTCTGCGTGAGATTATTGCACGGATTAAGTCGAGAATGGAAAGCAATATGACAGGAAGCGGGCATACCGTGGCAATGCTTTCGGCAATGGCACAGTTCTCACCGTCCAGCTACTATTCTGACATCCTGCGCGGATATCAGTATTATGAGTTTATCGAAAAGGCAGACCGGGATTTTGACAGTATGAAAGAAATGCTTGCTGAGAATTTGAAGCGTACAGCGGCGCTGATTTTTACAAAGGAAAATCTGACGGTCAGCTTTACGGCAGAAGATGACGGACTGGAGCTGTTACAAAAGCCGATGACGGAATTTGTTGCAAAACTGGCACAGTTACAGGAAAAAGATGCGGTAAGAACCTTTAGACCGGTAAAGGAAAAAACAGCGTATACTTCTTCATCACAGGTACAGTACGTGGCAAGATGCGGTAACTACCGTAAGGCAGGGTATGAGTATACAGGGGCATTAAAGGTGCTTAAAATTATATTCTCGTATGATTACCTGTGGTTAAATGTCCGTGTAAAGGGCGGTGCATACGGCTGCATGAGCGGATTTTACCGCAATGGCGATACGTACATGGTATCGTACCGTGACCCGAATCTCGCCGAAACCAACGCCATCTTTGAGCAGGCAGCAGAATATGTGCGCCGGTTTGATGTCAGTGAGAGGGATATGGTGAAGTTCATCATCGGAACAATCGGCGGCATGGATACACCGATGAATCCGGCATCAAAGGGCGTGCGTTCCTTCGGTGCATATATCTGTCATACAGAATACGCACAGTTAAAAAAGGAACGTGAGGAAGTGTTAAATGCGACAAAAGAGTCCATTCGAGCATTAGCGCCGCTCATTGAAACCGCGGTTTCACAGGACTATCTGTGTGTAGTCGGCAATAATGCTAAAATCCGTGAAAATGAGCAGATGTTTGAAAAAATAGAACCATTATTCTTATGATGTCAGGGGACAAAGGTCTGAACCCACATGAGCTTGCTCATAAGTGGGTAAAAGACCTTGGGACCCGCCCGCTATTCGCATAAAAGCGGGACGGAAGTCCTGCGATATGCGAATAGCGGTGTGAATTGTGGGAGTGTGTAGCACGGAACAATTCACAGACATCATAGCCTGGAGCATTTTGCTCCGCAAAAACAAGGAGGCAAATCCTCTCCTCGCCATAGAGGCTCGGATTTTTGCTTCGCAAAAACAAGGAGGATTTATGAATTTAGATGAAATGCTGGCGGCAAGCGGTATCAGCGGTGGTGCGGCTGCGGTCAATGGAAATACAAAATCGGGCTTTGTAACATTTGTGGGACGTCCGAATGTCGGGAAATCGACACTGATGAACCGGTTAATTGGACAGAAAATTGCGATTACATCCAATAAGCCGCAGACAACCCGTAACAAAATACAGACAGTTTTTACCGATGAACGCGGGCAGATTGTATTTGTTGATACACCGGGTATTCACAAGGCAAAAAATAAGCTGGGTGAATATATGGTCGGTGCGGCAGAAAAAACGATTGGTGAAGTCGATGTGATCTGCTGGCTGGTAGAACCGACAACGTTTATCGGTGCAGGAGAACAGCACATTATTGAAAAGTTAAAAAAGGTGAAAGCACCGGTTATTTTAGTCATTAACAAGGTGGATACGATTAAGAAAGAAGAAATTCTGCCGGTTATTGACCGCTATAAAAATGAAGTGGATTTTGTGGAAATTATTCCGGTTTCCGCAAGAAACGGCGACAATACCGATGATTTAATCAATGCGATTTTCCAGTATCTGCCGTACGGTCCGATGTATTATGACGAAGATACGATTACAGACCAGCCGATGCGCCAGATTGTATCCGAGCTGATTCGTGAAAAGGCACTGCATGCCTTAAACGAGGAAATTCCACATGGAATCGCGGTTGTCATTGACAGCATGAAAGAAAGAAAATCCCCGAAGGGTGTAATTACGGATATTCAGGCAACGATTATCTGTGAGCGTGATTCGCACAAGGGTATCATTATCGGCAAGGGTGGTCAGATGTTAAAGAAAATCGGTGCCAATGCCCGTTATGAAATTGAACGCCAGTTAGAAACAAAGGTAAACCTCCAGCTTTGGGTAAAGGTAAAAAAAGAATGGCGCGACAGTGATATTCTGATTAAAAACTTCGGATATGACAAGAAAAAAGACGAATAGCAGATGTGAAGCGGTATGGGAGATATTACAGAAGTAACCGGCATGATTTTATCGTCTATGCCGGTCGGTGAATTTGACAGGCGGGTGGTGCTGCTGACCAAAGAGCGCGGAAAGATTTCCGCTTTTGCCAAGGGTGCAAGAAAACCAAACAGTCCGCTGGTGGGAATTACCCGTGCCTTTGTATTCGGAACGTTTCAGGTCTATGAAGGGAGAACTTCCTATACGATACGGCAGGCGTCCATTACACATTACTTTGAGGCGGTTATTTCGGATCTGGATGCGGTCTGCTATGCCTGTTATTTTGCAGAGATTGCGGATTATTACGGCAGGGAAAATCTTGATGCGGCAGATATGCTCAATCTCCTATATGTTTCGTTAAAGGCGCTGGCAAATAAAAAGATTCCGGATACACTGGTAAAATGTATTTTTGAATTAAGAATGATTGCCTTAAACGGCGAGTGTCCGGAAGTGTTTGCATGTAAGAATTGCGGCGGTACACAGGACTTAGATACGTATTCGATGACGGCGGACGGCATTTACTGCCATGCGTGTCACGGACAGGCGCCGGACGGCATACAGTTAGAAGAATCTACCGTATACACGCTCCAGTATATTGTCACGGCACCGCTTGAAAAGCTGTATACGTTTACAGTCAGTGAAAATGTACTCACGGAATTGAAAATGGTTTTAAAGCGTATCTGTGCAAAGCACTTGGATAAGCAGATGAAATCCGAAGCCATGCTGCCGGGGTAAAGTAAGCCGGGATACAGGACACGGACATATGTTCGTGCTCCGCGTTTCGGATATGTGCCTGTAAAATGACGGACTGCGGCAGAGCCGTACAGAAATAAGAATAAAAAGAGGATAAAGGATATGTCAGATATGTCACACAATCATCAGAAGAAAATAGCGGTTATCAACGATATGTCCGGGTTTGGGCGTTGTTCAATTGCTGTGGAGCTGCCGGTCATTTCGGCAATGAAGGTTCAGTGCTGTCCACTGCCAACGTCGATTTTTTCCAATCACACGGGTTTTGAAAGCTTCTTTTTTGATGATTATACAGATAAAATGGAAGACTATATGCAGGAGTGGGTGAAACTGGGATTGCAGTTTAACGGCATCTGCACGGGCTTTTTAGGCTCGGCACGTCAGATACGGATTGTGGAGCATTTTCTGTCACTGTTTCAGACAAAAGACAACATTACCATTATCGATCCGGTGATGGGCGATTACGGAAAAATGTATCCGACCTATACGCAGGAAACCTGTGAAGAAATGAAAAAGCTGGTGACACATGCGGATATTTTAACACCGAATCTGACAGAAGGCTGTATCCTTTCCGGAATGGCATATCATGAAAGCTGGACAAAAAAAGAGCTGACCCATATGGCAAAGCTTTTAGCGGAAAAAGGACCGGAAAAAATTGTTATCACAGGTATCCAGCAGGGAAAATATGTGGCGAATTTCTGTTATGAAATGGGGCAGGAGGGCTATTTTATCAAGACTGAAAAGGCAGGGATGTCCCGTTCCGGCACGGGTGATATTTTCAGTGCCATTATTGCGGCAGATGCGGTCAACGGTGTGGATTTCCACGATTCGGTGAAAAAAGCATCCGCATTTATTAAAAAATGTATTTTGAAATCTATGGAAATGGACATTCCGCTGACAGACGGTGTCTGCTTTGAGGAACTGCTCACTACCTTAAAATAAAGATATGGAAAAGGAGATTATACGATGGAAATTCTTTATAAGGTACATAATAATCTGTACGTCAATCTAACAAATAAATGTCCGTATGCCTGTACGTTCTGTCTGAGGCAGACGATGGACAGAATCGGAGAATCCGACAGACTGTGGCTGGAAAGAGAGCCGTCTGTGGAAGAAGTAAAAAAAGAATTTGAAAAGTTTGATATGACACAGTACAACGAAGTGGTGTTTTGCGGCTTTGGTGAGCCGACAGAGCGTTTTGATGCGTTAAAAGAGATTGCGGCATTTGTCAAAGAAAAATATAACAAGCCTATCCGTATCAATACCAACGGTGCAGGCAGTCTGATTAACGGACGTGACATCGCACCGGAATTAAAGGGACTTGTAGACACGGTATCCGTCAGCTTAAACCATCCGGAAAAAGAGGAGTATTTAAAGCTCGTCAGAAGTAAATTCGGGGAAGAATCCTTTGATGCGATGCTTTCATTTGCAAAAGCGTGTACAAAATACGTACCGCATGTTGTTATGACAACCGTAGATACGACCATCAGTCACGAACAGGAAGCACAGTGTCAAAAGATTTGCGATGAAATCGGCGCGGCATACAGAATCCGCCCGTGGGAAGACTAGTGTGAACAATCCTTAAATCAAAGATTGTTCACACGGATATTTGAGCTGTGAACAGCACAAATATCCATATATAGTAATCGCGGCTTTGTAAGAAAGCCGCTCAGAAGAAGAATATGGTCTTGTCAGAATGATAAAAATAGTATAAAATTGTTGCATGTTTATGCGGAGTGTAAGTGCATAAAAGAAAAAGGATAGAGAAGAATGAGCCGCAGGTGCGGAGGAATGGAGATTAGAAATGGAAAAGACAATGGAAAAGATTGTAGCCTTAGCAAAGGCAAGAGGATTTGTGTATCCGGGTTCAGAAATTTACGGTGGACTTGCTAATACATGGGACTACGGCAATCTGGGTGTAGAATTAAAGAATAATGTGAAAAAAGCATGGTGGCAGAAGTTCGTTCAGGAAAGTCCGTACAATGTCGGCGTGGACTGTGCAATTTTAATGAACCCTCAGACATGGGTTGCTTCAGGGCACCTTGGCGGATTCTCTGATCCGTTAATGGATTGTAAGGAATGTCATGAAAGATTCCGTGCCGATAAGCTGATTGAAGACTGGGCAGATGAGAATAAGTTTGATTTAGGCGGTTCTGTAGACGGCTGGACACAGGAACAGATGAAGAATTTCATTGACGAACACGAAATCAACTGTCCGACCTGCGGAAAGCACAACTTTACAGAAATCAGACAGTTTAACCTGATGTTTAAGACATTCCAGGGTGTTACGGAAGATGCAAAGAATACCGTTTATTTAAGACCGGAAACAGCACAGGGTATTTTCGTCAACTTTAAAAATGTACAGAGAACATCCAGAAAGAAAGTACCGTTTGGTATCGGTCAGATTGGTAAGTCTTTCAGAAATGAAATTACACCGGGTAACTTCACATTCCGTACCAGAGAATTTGAACAGATGGAACTTGAATTCTTCTGCAAGCCGGGAACAGACTTGGAGTGGTTTACATATTGGAGACAGTACTGCATCGACTGGTTACAGAAGCTGGGAATCAAGGAAGATGAAATGCGTGCAAGAGATCATTCTCCGGAAGAATTATGCTTCTACAGCAAGGGAACAACGGATATTGAATTCTTATTCCCATTCGGCTGGGGCGAGCTCTGGGGTATTGCCGACAGAACAGATTACGATTTGACACAGCATCAGACCGTATCCGGTGAAGATATGTCTTATTTTGATGATGAAGCAAAGGAAAAGTACATTCCATACGTTATCGAGCCTTCACTGGGGGCAGACCGAGTAACACTTGCATTCCTGTGTTCTGCATATGATGAGGAAGAATTAGAAGGCGGTGACGTAAGAACCGTGCTTCATTTCCATCCGGCACTGGCACCGGTTAAAATCGGTGTGCTTCCGCTGTCTAAGAAGTTAAATGAAGGCGCAGAAAAGGTGTTTGCTGAACTTTCAAAGACTTATAACTGTGAATTCGATGACAGAGGAAATATCGGTAAGAGATACAGAAGACAGGATGAAATCGGTACACCGTTCTGCATTACATACGACTTTGATTCAGAAGAAGATAATGCCGTAACGGTACGTGACAGAGATACAATGGAACAGGAACGTGTAAAGATTGCTGATTTAAAGGCATATTTCGCAGACAAATTTACATTTTAATATGTGAGAGGAATCGCCATGAAATGTCCGAAATGTGGTCAGGAGTATGAGGGCAGTGCCTGCCCGAATTGTGAACCGGGACCAGAGATTATCGTCAATAATGCAGATTATCTGAGGAGAAAAGAGGCGTATGAAAAGAAGCAGGCTGAAAAAGAGTCTGCTTCTTCTCACGCAGACAAGCCGCAGAAAGAACCGGAAGAGGAAAACGCCGATGACCGCAGAGCAGTAAAAAAGAAGCCACAGGAACAGCCGGAGTATGAGGAAATCGATTATCTGGGTATGATGAAAAAGGTGTATGATACCGGAAAAGAAGCAGCAGGCAGTGCCGCAGAGGAGCTAAAGAAACGAAAAGGCTTTTTTAGCAGATACCGGAAACGGATTATCGCGGCAGTGCTGGTTGTATGTGTACTGGCAGGCGGCGGATTTGGCATTTACAAGCTTGCTTCCCGTAAAAATTATGTGCTTTATATGAGTTCCGGTGCAAAGATTTACAATGTTGCAGGGCTGGAAAATAATTATGTGTGTGAAAATAAGCAGGCGGTTTTTGCAGTCGATAACCGTACATTTTACACGCCGCAGTTTCCACAGCAGATTGATGCCGATGCGGTGACAAATACGCTTGCAAGCGACAACGGGGAATATTTTGCGGCAACCGTCTATGATGAGGGCAGTGCGCAGTATGCGCTGTATACATGGAAAGATGGACAGGATGCGGTACAGGTGTCTAAAAATGCCTATGATAAAGATATCGGTTATATTACGAATAAAGGAAAAGTTATTTATTCCGATGTCGAGGTTGTCAATGAGGAAGGCGGACTCGGAGCTATGCAGTTATATGTATACGATGCGTCCGGAAAGCTTACACTCATAGAAGGGCAGTTAAAGGAATATTTTGTGTATGCGGCAGAAGAAAAAATTGCCTGCTACAACAAGAATAATGTATTGTATCTGTATGATTATGATGAGAATAAAAAAGAAAATGAATTATCTGACAGTGTCAGAAGCGTGTATGCAGAAAGTGCGAAGGCAGATAACTTTTTTACGGCAAAGGCAGATACGGTAAATACTTCAAAGAATGCCCATGCGCTGATTTTCAGTGACGACGGTGAGTGGTACTACTACAACATTTCAGAACAAAAGACAAAGTATATGATGCAGGAACTGTCATCTTCCGTAGAAATAATTTATGAGGAAAAGGCAGGGTATCTGTATCTTTTAGCGCCGAATAAAATTACCTATGCGGAATTGTCACAAGACGGTATTAAAGAACGTGTGCAGGTTGATACACTGCTGCAGGCAGATTATGAGTATCTTCCGGCGGATAATATACTGGTGTACATTAATGCAGACGGTACACTCTGTTACAGTGAAAAAGGAAAGAAAAGCGGGATTACATCCGGCGTCACGGCAGGAACACTCAGCAGTGTGGACAATACACAGAACGGTATTACTTATATCAAAGACGGTGTGCAGTATTATTGTGCATCGGTAAAGGGCAGTCCTGTAAAAATGTGTGAGCAGACGGAACAGACAGACACGGCATATACACTGCTGTATAAAAACAGGCTGTATTTTTACGATGCCGACGGACAGCTTTATTCCTGTGCAAAAAAAGGGAATGGGCTTGAGAAGGTTGGCGATGTCAGCCGTTTCTGGCTTGGAACAAAATATCAGTAAAACGGTAAAGTATTTAATGCAACAGTACCGGGCAGAAAGACGATAATCTGCCGGTGCGGGTGCAAAGTAAAAAAGGACGGAATCAACAGTATCTGAAACAGATTTAAGTTTCAGATACCGGGGATTCCGTTTTTTGCGGCTTATTGTATGCTGTTATATCGTTTTTTTATCCTGTACGGTTATGCTGTATTTCTAAATCACGCGGCACCGGTAAGTTTCCGGAACATTTTAAACAGTGCATCGCCGTATGTGGCAGAAGAAACAGACTGTGCGGCAGTGATATCGACCGTGCCGAGGGTCTTTCCGTCCAATGTGTATGTCAGGGTGCCGATGACGTCCCCCTCGTTTACAGGTGCTGTGACTGTTTCAGGGAGAGTCAGTTGTTTTTCGATGCTGGCGGTATCGACAGGTTCTAAGAATAAGGTCGAAAATTCTTTTGCATAGGAAAGTGAAAGCGTATCGCACTGCCCACCGGATACGGATAGGTTTGGGAGCTGCGGCATTTCAGTATCGTGATAAATGTCGCATACACTATATCCGTAATTCAGCAGCGTTACGGCATCTGAAAAACGGGTCTTACTGTCGGGAGCAGCCATGATAACGGCAATTAATTCAACACCGTCTTTATTGGCGGTTGCAGAAAGACAGCATTTGGCAAGTCCGGTAGAACCGGTCTTTAAGCCTGTTGCCCACTGATATTGTTTAATAAGCTTATTCGTGTTTGTCAGACCGAACTCACTTTCGCCTTTGCGGGTAACGTGCGTAATCGTATCCATCCAGATAGTTGAGTAATTGTGAATCTGAGGATACTGCACAATCAGTTCACGGCTCATCAGGGCAACATCCCTTGCAGTTGACATATGCCCGTCTGTATCCAGTCCGCAGCAGTTGATAAAAGTAGTGTTATTCATGCCAAGTCCTTTGGCACGCTCATTCATTTTGGCAACGAAGCCCTCCTCGCTGCCGGCAATCAGTTCCGCCATGGCAACACAGGCATCGTTGGCACTGGCAACACTGATACATTTAATCATGGTTTCGACCGTCTGTGTTTCGCCGGGTTCTAAAAAGACCTGGCTGCCGCCCATGGAAGCGGCATATTCGGATACGGTCACATCGTCGGTCAGGTTGATTTTACCGGAGTTTAATGCATCAAAAATCAGAATTAATGTCATGATTTTTGTAATGCTTGCGGGGTGTAAGACTGTATCGGCATCTTTTTCATAAATCACCTGTCCGGTGGAAGCTTCCATTAAAATGGCGGCGGGCGAGGTAATGGCAGGACCATTGTCGGAATTTCCGGCATATGTAATGCAGGGGAAAACGGAGGTTAACAAAAAACATACGGAAAGAAGTAGGGCAGTCAGACGGACTGCCGGATAAAGAAGCACAGTTTTACGCATAAGAAGCTCATTTCCGCTAAAAAGCAATTCATTTTCTTAATGCAGTATATGAAATAGACTTAATTTGTATGCTTTTGCTGTATTTTTTTGTGAAAAATAGGCAAATCTGCTTTCGGGTAGTGAAATTTGAAAAAAAATATGTTATATTTCTTATTATTGGGTTTACTAGAGCCTGTGGAGGAATAAATGAGTAGTAATGTAAAAGATGTTATTTATTCTGTTTACAGAATACGGATGAGTGATTACCGTATTATCTCGGCAGATGAAAATTTTGAGAAACTGACAGGATATACTGAAAAAGATTACAGAGAAAATCAATTAAAACATACCGATTTGATTCCGGCAGAAGATATCGTTGAATATATAGAAAAGATGATGCAGATACGCAGGAACCAGAACGAAAATATACAGGAACACCGTCTGGTAAAAAAGAATGGCGATATCATTGTAGTTTTCTGTTATGGAAAAATCTACAAAGATGAAAAGACCGGGGAAATGCAGGCGCAGATTATTGTTTCAGATGTTACCGATACAGCGCCGCTTTCCCAGGTTAAAATAGAAAACAGCAGTTATATGGAAATATCAGAACATGATATGCTTACAGGCCTTTATAACCGAGGCAGTTTTGAAAAACGGGTAAATCACGATTTAGCACTGCTTAATGATGGCAACTGTGCGATTATTGTAATGGATATCCGTGAATTAAAATGGATTAACGACACATACGGACGTTCCGCGGGGGACATGGTAATCAACAATATGGCTGCCAATATGGTATCTATATTCCGTTCCGATGTGGTGATGTCCCGTATTGGCGGCGATGAGTTCTGTCTGTATATTCCACTGTACGAAGAAAAGATGCAGCAGCAGTATATGGATAAAATTATGCAGGTAGCAGAGCAGACAACAATTACCGGATATCCGGATGTGCGGATAAAAGTGACAGTGGGAACAGCGGTGAGTTCACGTTTCGGCACAGATTTCTGGCAGCTTTACAGCAGCGCGGAAACGGCGTTAAAACAGGCAAAAGAAAAGGGAATGACAGGTGTTTCCGTACAGGCTGACAATCCGGTATATAAAGAGGCATATACAGAATCCATTCTTGTAGTAATGGCAAATGATGGTATCCAGCATATGGTGGGGGATATCTTTATGGGAAAATATAAAATTATTAAAGCGGATACCAGTCAGGAGGCAATCGAGATTGTTGATGAAAAAAAAGATTCTCTGTGTCTGGTGCTGACGGAAATGTATGCCAATGGGATAAACGGTTTTGATTTACTTGATTATATGCGGAAAATGGATTATATCGATAATGTTCCGGTTGTTTTTTTATCCAGTGAATATATAGAAGATGTCTATAAAAATGCATTTGCACATGGTGTTATTGATATTGTGACAAGTCCGATTGATACATACAGCTTCAGCAGCCGCTTAAATAACATCATTGATTTATATAAACACAAAAATGCGTTAGAAGAAAAGACCATGCGTCAGACCCGGAAGATACAGCGGCTGAATGAAAAAATTATTGAATCTCTGGGCAATGTTGTAGAATTCCGTGATGTGGAATCCGGTGCGCATATTAAGCGTGTGAAATTTTTTACAAAAATCCTGGCGGAATGTGCAAAAGAGGAATGCCCGGAATATGGACTGACCCAGAACGATATTGATATGATTGTACAGGCATCGCCATTACATGATGTGGGAAAAATTTCAATTTCCGATACGATTCTGCTAAAGCCGGGAAAACTCACACCGGAAGAATTTGAGATTATGAAGACCCACACAACGAAGGGATATGATATTATCCTTCGTATTTTTAACGATGAAGGGGAAGAAGAATATATGCAGTACTGCTCGCAGATTGCAAGGTATCATCATGAAAAATACGATGGGGGCGGATATCCGGAAGGACTTACAGGAGATGAAATTCCAATTGGTGCACAGCTGGTGTCACTGGCAGATGTCTATGATGCGCTGATTAGTAAACGCTGTTACAAACCGTCATTTTCATATGATACAGCTTATCAGATGATTCTGGACGGAGAGTGCGGTATATTTAACCCAAGATTATTACAATGCTTTATAAAGAAAAAGAATGAATTAGAGGCAATGGCAGAACAGTTTAAAGACTAAAAGGGGATAGTGTGAAAAAGCCTTAAATCAAAGCTTTTTCACACAGGGATTTGTTTTTGAGCAAAAACAAATCCCCTTGATGGCAGATGAGGAACCGCCTGCGCGGATTTCTCATCGCCCCTTCGCAACAAGTTGCCAAGGAATGAGGATAACTATGGATTTATTTGATTATATGCGTGAAAATACAATAAAGCAGGAATCGCCGTTAGCATCTCGTTTAAGACCGCAGACACTGGATGAAGTGGTGGGGCAGCAGCATATTATCGGAAAGGACAAGCTGCTCTACCGCGCCATTCAGGCAGATAAATTAAGCTCCATTATTTTTTACGGACCGCCGGGAACGGGAAAGACGACACTGGCAAAGGTCATTGCCCATACGACTAGTGCGGCATTTGAACAGATTAATGCGACTGTTGCCGGGAAAAAAGATATGGAAGACATTGTTGCCAAGGCAAAAGATAATCTCGGCATGTACGGTAAAAAGACGATATTGTTTGTCGATGAAATTCATCGTTTTAATAAAGGACAGCAGGATTATCTGTTACCGTATGTGGAGGATGGGACGCTGATTTTAATCGGAGCGACAACGGAAAATCCCTATTTTGAAGTCAACGGCGCTCTTTTATCCCGCTCGGTTATTTTTGAATTAAAGCCGCTTGAAAAAGAAGATATTAAAAAGCTGATTGTGCGTGCCGTACAGGACGAAAAAAAAGGCATGGGCAGCTTCCATGCACAGATTGACGAAGATGCGCTGGAATTTCTTGCAGACGTAGCAAACGGCGATGCAAGAAGTGCGTTAAATGCAGTAGAACTGGGAATTCTTACAACGGCAAAATCAGAAGACGGAAAAGTGCATATCACACTGGATACGGCACAGGAATGTATCCAGAAGCGTGTGATCCGCTATGATAAAACAGGCGATAACCACTATGATACGATTTCAGCATTTATTAAGAGTATGCGCGGCTCAGACCCGGATGCCACCGCCTATTATCTGGCAAGAATGTTATATGCCGGGGAGGATGTGCGGTTTATTGCAAGGCGGATTTTAATCTGTGCGAGTGAAGATGTGGGCAATGCAGACCCGCAGGCATTGGTAGTTGCTTCGGCGGCGGCACAGGCGGTTGAGCGGCTCGGTATGCCGGAAGCACGGATTACGCTTTCACAGGCGGCGTTGTATGTGGCATGCGCACCGAAAAGCAATGCGGCTTATATGGCAGTCGATAAGGCAATGGAAGTGGTAAAAACACAAAAGACCGCTCCAATTCCGGCACATTTGCAGGATGCCCACTATAAGAGTGCGGCAAAGCTAGGTCACGGTGCAGGGTATCTGTATGCACATGATTATAAGAACCACTATGTCAGACAGCAGTATCTGCCGGATGCATTAAAAGACAGTCGTTTTTATGAAATGACAGAAATCGGTTACGAGAAAAAGATGAAAGAGCATTTAGATAAAATCAAAGCGGAGGCTGATTCCGAATGAAGGAGTATATCAATCGATTAGCAAGAGGAAAATTTACATATCAAAGACCGGAATTAGAAGTGCAGGATTATACGCTGACCGGCAGTGTCACGGCAGGCGGACAGGGAATGTTTACGTTCCGGTTTACGGCATCACAGCCGGCTTACGGCATTGTATTATCCAGTCATGCACGTGTCCGCATTGAAAAACCCCAGTTTGGCACGACACCGGCAGAGATAGTTTATACGGTAGATGCCGCGGATTTAAAAGAAGGTACGGTGATTCAGGGACAGTTTTATATTGTCAGCAGTGCGGGTGAAAAAAGCGTATCTTATGAATACACGGTTGAAGCGCAGAAGGTCATGACCAGCATGGGAGCAGCAGGCAGTATGTTTCATTTTGCCAATCTTGTACAGACTTCACCGGAGGAGGCAGCAGGCTTTTTTTTATCGCCGGATTTTAAACGGATATTTTTAAAAAACGATCCGGTACAGACCAATATTTATGATGTGGTAAAAGGCGCTAAAAACGGCAGTGAAGCCAACGTTTATGCAGCAATGGAAGAATTTTTAATTGCCGTGCGGAAAAAATCACCGGTTGGCATAGATGTTTTTCCGCAGACAAAGACATTTGCGGATTTTACGGAAAGCGTGAAAGAGCGTATAACGATTACCAGGAGCGGCTGGGGGTATACGGAGCTTACGGTTGAAACGGATGTACCGTTTATCTGTCCGAAGATAACACGCATTACGTCTGAGAATTTTACGGGCAATAAGTATGAACTGGAATATGTCATTGATGCGGACAAGCTGCACGCGGGCAGGAACTGGGGCAGAATGACAATCTGTTCTTTTACGCAGAAATATACGGTTGAAATTGAAGTAGACTGCGCCGGACAGGAAAATACGCACCGTGAGAAAAAGCAGGCGGTGCTTGCACTGGTTCAGGAATATTTAAGTTTCAGAATGAAGCGGGAAGACAAGCGGGCATGGCAGGACAAATCTTTACAGATTATAGAACGCATGCGCGGTATCTGCGATGACGATATTTTTTTCAAGCTGGCACAGGCACAGATTCTGCTGGTGCAGAACCGCAGTGATGAAGCCGGCTGGCTGATTGACAATGTCAGGGATTTTCTTGAAGAAAATAAGGACAGCCATGTGGAATTGTACTGTTATTACCTGTATGTCAGTGCAATGTATTATAAAGATAAGTCCTATACCTTTGCGGCAGTTAAGGTAATCCGGGATTATTATGAAAACGGCTATGATACGTGGCGCGTTCTGTGGGTTTTATTTTATCTGGATGCTGCGGAAGATGCAAATAAGAGCATTAAGCTTTTACGGATTAAGGATGCATACCACAATGGCTGTGTAAGTCCTGTGATGTATTATGAAGCGTTACAGATTTTAAATGCACAGCCGGAGCTTTTGCGTGTGTTAAACGATTTTGAACTGCACATTTTACAGTTCGGCTGTAAGTACGGCATAATTTCCACGAAACTGACTTTGTATGTGTGTGAAATGATTGCAAACGGTAAAGTGGCAGATATGCAGTATTTAAGACTGCTTAAAGCATTAAACGACTTTTTTGACAAGGATGAAATCTTAACCGTACTTGTTACACATATGATCCGCAATGAGCTGATTGGACCGGAATATGCAGGACTGTACGAGAAGGGAATTCTGCGTGGACTCCGCATTACGCGTCTGTATGAATTTTATATAGAAAGTTTAGATAAAAAAGAATTAAAACGCCTGCCGCAGATTGTACTGCGTTACTTTACATATGAGAGCAGTTTAAGTACAAAAAGCAAGGCATATCTGTATGCGGACATTTTAAAAAATCACAGCAGTTCCAGAGAAATCATGAACACGTATGCACCGCAGATAGAGCGGTTTGCCTATGGGCAGATGAAAAAGGGATATATTGATCCTTATCTGGAAGTGATTTATGGATGGCTGTTTCAGAATGTCGGTGTCAATGAAGAAACGGCACCATTCTTGTCAAGATACTTATTTACATACCGTATTACCGTATTCAATGACAAGATTGAGTCGGTGCTGGTAAAGCACAAGGAACTGCGCAAGGGACAGCGCTGTACGCTGGTGGGACGGACTGCCTATGTGCAGATGTATACAAGGGACTGCATTCTGATGTTTGAAGATGCAGGCAAACAGGTACATAAAGGCAGTATCCAGTATGAAATCGAGAGGGTTTATGATAATCCGGCATATTTAAAAGCGCTGGATGATTATTGCAGCAAAGATATTTATCTGCTGCTGAACTGGTTTGAACAAAGCTTAGAACAGCGTAAAAACGATGAAGAAGCCTGCGCAGTCTGTCTTGCATTGATGGCAGACGGCAATGTCAACCAGCTTACAAGAAACCGGTTAAACAGCTGGCAGATACAGTATTATCATGAATATTATCATGGCGAAGATTTTGGAGAACGCTATGAAAAGATTTTAAAAGAAGAATTGCAGATACACGATGCAGCGCTGCTGATTGAAACGTGTATTGCAGAAGGCATGTATGAGGATGCTTTTGATTTGGTATGTGAATACGGTTTTGAAGAAGCCGCACCGGCAAAGCTTTTACGTATGGCAAGAAATATGATTCTGTTAAGACCGCAGGAATACAATGAAAAATTGCTGGCGTGCTGTATTCATGTGTTTGATGAGGGCAAGTATGACGAAAATGTACTGGCATATTTAGAACAGTTTTATCAGGCAAAGTCCGATAAAATGATGAAAGTATGGCGTGCCTGTGCAGGATTTAGGGTGCCGTGCCAGACACTGGCAGAGCGGATACTGGTGGAACGGCTATTTACAGGAAATTTATCTGGCAGAATTCCGGAAGTTTTTACGTATTATCGTCAGCAGCTGCCGGATGCGGCGGTTGAAATGGCTTATCTGGCAGAAAATGCGTACCGTTATTTTGTGAAACACGAAACGGCAGACGAACAGGTCTTTACCTGTATCGGCGGATATTTGCTGGAAAATAAAAAAATGCCGCCGGTGTGTGGTATGGCATATTTAAAATACCATACGCAGTTTGGACAGGAACAGCTTGGCGGTACACATATGCTGTTACTGCAAAAGCTGATGGATATGCTGTGTGCGGAAAATATTTTCTTTTCATTTTATGAGCAGTATAAGGGGATACTTTCCCTTCCGTATAATGCGGCAGACAAAACAACTGTAGAGTATTATGCACCGGAAAACAGCAAAGTACAGATATTCTACCGTCATGATGATAAGGAAGAATATCAAAGTGAAGTGTTATCCTGTGTGGCAGGCGGTGTTTATGCAAAGAGCTTTTCTTTGTTTTACGGGGAAAGCATACAGTACTATTTTCTGGAAGATGACGGAAAGAAAAAGAAAAAAACACAGGATGCCAGCCTGCTTTGTAACAATGTGACACCAAAAGAGCCACAGGGACGTTTTGATTATTTAAATGATATGCTTGTCAGCATGGAAATGCATGATATGGCAACCATGAAAAAACTCATGCAGGGGTACTGCGTGCAGGATTACGTTGTGGAACAGATGTTTCAGCCTTTTTAAGAATGAAGGAGCTGCGCAGGCGGCAGAAGGAGATTGAATTGATAGTTGGAATAGATATCGGGCAGGAAAGTTCCCAAATCTGCTATTATGATGAACAGCAAAGACAGCCGGTATCGGTAAGCGTTGTAAATTCCGTGGACAACCGGCAGAAGTATCAGTTTGGATTTATGCTATCTGGTGCCACTCAGGATAATTTAAAAGAACTTCTTTGTACGCTGCTTGCGCTGCTTCCAAAAAACGGGCGAAAGGCAGGAGAACGGGATTCTATCTGTGTCACCGTCAGTGATTTTTCAAAGCCGGTATTAGAAAAACTTTCGGCGGCGGTACAGCTTACAGGGTATGCAAAGGAAAACTGGAGTTTTATCAGCCATGAGGAAGCTTATGCGTATTACGCTTTTTCACAGAAAAAAGAGCTGTACGTCAACGGCGCGGTTTTACTCGATTACAGAGAAGACGGACTGCATACGCATTATATGACGATTGTAAAAAAAAGCGGTCAGGAAATGATACCGGAGGAAAGCCACGTTTACAGCTCCGAAATGATTTGTTCCGTGCCGCAAAAACGGAAAACACTGGCGCAGGCTGAAAAAGAACTGATACACTGTGTGCAGGATGCATTAAAGGATAAAATCGTATCTGCGGTATATCTGACGGGAGCCGGTTTTGAAGCAGAAAATCTGCCCAAGGAACTGACCCATGTGCTGTGCGCGCGCAGAAAAGCATTTGCGGGACAGAATCTGTTTGTAAAAGGTGCTGCATATGCTGCATTAAAGGAAGACACTTCTGCCGGTCATAGCAGCGGCAGACTGCTGGCGTGCAGAAACCGCATTACCACGGGGCTTGAATTGAATATCAAAGAACGCGGCGAGGAAAAGCGGTTCCGCATGGTCAGACCGGGAACGAACTGGTACGAAGCCGGACGCAGTGTGGAACTGATACTGGAAGATATGAGAACGATTCCTGTTATTTTGCACAGGTGTGACACCGGATATGAATGGACACAGGAAATTGACATCAGTGCGATACCGTTCCGCCAGGGCAGGATGACAAGAGTGGCTTTTGAAGTCCGTTTTGACAGTGACAGCCATTGCGTGGTACGGATAGAAGATATGGGCTTTGGCGGATTTGTCAAAAGTTCCGGGGTTGTAGTGGAAGAAGAAATAAATTTGGAAACAGACAAAATTGCACAGAAAGAGGAATGAATATGAGCGGAATCATTTTATGCCGGACCGGGCGGGCATTAAAGCCGCTGGTTTTGGAGGAACCGGGGGTACAAATCTATTCACTGGAAGAATTGTGCTATTATATATACAACAATATCTATATTCTGACCAATGCATTTTTAGATGAAAAACTTATTGCGTTTATCCGGACAGAGATTAAGGAACCGTTATTGGCAGACAAGCTTGAGCAGTTGAAGCGTGAAAATGCAGGGCTGGCGGAAGCGGTTGTGACCATTTTAAAGTATGTGGATTATTATGATACGGCAGAAATTGAACAGGTAAAGGACCTGCTTGCGATGCTGGATACACAGAATGTCTATGAACGGATGAAAATGCGTGCAGACCGGTTTCTTGAAAAAGGCTGCTATTATAGTGCAATCAGCAATTATGATAAAATTGTAAATGGAGAGCGCGACATCAATCTTTCAGGGCTGTTTTACGCAAAGGTCTATCACAATCTGGGAACTGCCTATGCCAGAATGTTCTTCTTTGAAAAAGCGGCAAAGTATTTTGAAGAAGCGTATAAAATCGGTCAGCATGAAAAGTCCCGGAAATGTTATCTTGCGGCATGCCGTATGGCAGAGGGTGAGGAACAGATACAGGATATGCAGGCACCGGAAGAAGAACAGGTGCTGCAAAGAGAACTGGAACTGCTTACAGACAATGCACGTTACAGCGATGAATACCGTGCGATGCAGAAAATGGAACACTTAAAATCCGACGGTGAAGTAGCACAGTATTATAAGGCGATTGATGACTGCATGGACAGATGGAAAGCGCAGTATAAAAGGTATACGTCATAGACGGATGAAATGAGGAAATATGGGATTATTAAATTATATCAAGGGAACAATTAAAGAAAATTACGATTTGGAAGATATCGAGGACATTGAAGACATTGATGATTTTGTCTATGACGATGAGCAGAATACAGGGGAAGAACAAAATGCGGATAATTCGCGGACAGAAGATTTAACGGGACTTGTCAGCGAATTTGAAAAAAATTATCAGAAGCATGAAAAAAAAGCAAAAGCACCGCAGAAAAAGAATAAAAAGGTCAGTTCCGAAGAAAAAATCCAGGAACAGCGCAGAAAAGCAAAAGAAGAAGAAAAAAAGTATGATGAGTTGTTAAACAGTGTGCAGGCAAAGTCCCTGATTCATGTAGTAGATAAGATGAATCAGGCAGGGACACAGGAAAATTATTCGGGGAAGCTTGCAAAAGAAGAAAAAGAAGAAACGGAATATTTAAAACAGCTTGAAAAAAAAGAAGAAAAAAAGCGGATTCAGGAAGTTTTAAATTATTCGGAAGAAGATAAAGAATTCGATGCCAGTGCCGTACATATCCCGGATGTATCCAGAACACCTCGCCGTCTGGACAATATTAATACGGATTACTACGATAAGGAAGAAACAAAAGCCTATATCCGCAGCCAGTGTGAAATCATGGAAGAAGCCACCGGACACATTGAACTGGCGATGGAAGAATACAATGTCGTTACGGAACATTTTTCGGATATCCAGCTGATTGATACGGCACCGGACAATATCCGCAGAAGGATTACGGAAACGGCAGACCGTGTAGATAATCTGACGGTAGACCGGCGGATTTTTAAATCCGGCGAGCATAAGCTTTCCACCCATACGTATCACCGCATGGAACAGTTTGAAGATGAACTGCCGCGTGGTATGAAGTATCTGGAAAAACAGGAATCGTATTATGAAACCGTCAAACGGGATATGAGGATTCTTGAAGGGGAACGCATGAGTCTGCGCATGGAGGCTGCGGCACTCACAACGCGCCAGCTGCGTATCAGAAGCCTTGCCCTTGCCGCGATTGTCGGGCTGGCATTCGTATTTATGGTATTTTTCATTGCGCTTTCCGTAACGGAAGATACACAAAATACCATGCTTTATATTGTCGTTGCCTTTCTGGGAGCGGTGCTTGCCCTTGGCATGTTTGCCCTGCTAAAATATACGGAACGGCAGGTTCTGGTGACGGAAATCAAACTCAATAAAGCTACGACATTACTGAATAAAACAAAGATTAAGTATATCAACGCAGCCAATACGCTTGATTATGAATATCATAAATATCATGTCAGAAGTTCGTATGAACTGTCAAAGAAATATGAAGTTTATATGGACATGAAAAATGAGCAGCGCAAGATTGTACAGATGACGACCAAATTAAGTGAAGCAGAAGAAGATTTACTGGATTTACTTAAAAAACTCGGACTCTATGATGCCAAATTGTGGCTGTCACAGGTACGTGCCCTTGTATACAGCAAGGATATGGTGGAAGTGCGGCACGATTTGAATACACAGCGCCAGAAACTGCGCAAACAGATAGAATATAACGAAAACAGGATTGAGGAAGCAAAGAAGAATATTAAAGAGGCAGCGGTCCGTAATCCCGACTGTATGGACGAAGCAATCCATATTATTGAGCAGTTTGAGAGTAAAAACGTAAGAAATCAGTAAAAACTGCTTGCCAATTTGTAGTCATATGATAAAATAAAAGTTAGGTTTTGCAATTGGAGGAAAAGAAAATGATGAAAGAAAGACTGCATGAAATCAGAGAAAAGGCATTAGCCCAGATTAATTCCACTGATTCACTTGAAAAATTAAATGAGGTAAGAGTTTCTTTCCTGGGTAAAAAGGGAGAACTTACAGAAGTCTTAAAGGGCATGAAAGACGTTGCACCTCAGGACAGACCGGCAGTTGGACAAATCGTAAATGAAACCAGACAGGCAATTGAGGAAGTACTGGAAAACGCGAAAAAGGAACTTTCCGCAAAAATGCGTGAAGTCCAGTTAAAGAGCGAAGTGATTGACGTAACACTTCCGGCAAAGAAAAACAATGTCGGACACAGACATCCAAACACTGTTGCACTCGATGAAGTAAAGAGAATATTTGTCGGCATGGGTTATGAAGTCGTAGAAGGACCGGAAGTAGAATATGATTATTACAATTTTGAAGCGTTAAATATCCCTGCAAATCATCCGGCAAAAGATGAACAGGATACATTTTATATTAATGATAAAGTTGTACTAAGAACCCAGACTTCACCGGTTCAGGTCCGTGAAATGGAAAAAGGCAAGCTGCCGATCCGTATGATTGCGCCGGGCAGGGTATTCCGTGCAGATGAAGTCGATGCAACCCATTCTCCATGCTTCCATCAGATTGAAGGCATGGTTATTGATGAGGGTATTACATTTGCAGATTTAAAAGGAACACTGGCTGAATTCGCAAGAGAGTTATTCGGACCGGAAACAAAAGTAAAATTCCGTCCTCATCATTTTCCATTTACAGAGCCAAGTGCAGAAATGGACGTGACATGTTTTAAGTGCGGCGGTAAGGGCTGCCGTATGTGTAAGGGCGAAGGCTGGATTGAAATTCTTGGCTGTGGTATGATTCACCCGCATGTATTTGAAATGAGCGGTATTGACCAGAACAAATATACAGGATTTGCATTCGGAATCGGTTTGGAAAGAATTGCGTTGCTGAAGTATGAAATTGATGACATGAGACTTCTCTATGAAAATGACGTAAGATTCTTAAAACAGTTCTAAAAAGAACGACGGCTGTAAGACAGCAAAGAAATTGGATACGAGGAAAGGATATTGAATCATGAATACATCATTAAATTGGATTAAGGCAATGGTTCCGGGACTGGAAGTAACAGACCAGGAATTCAGGGACGCAATGACACTTTCGGGAACAAAGGTGGAAAATTTTACCGCTTTTGACAAAAATCTTGATAAAATCGTTGTCGGACAGATTGAATCGGTCGAAAAGCACCCGGATGCAGATAAGCTGGTAATCTGCCAGGTGAATGTCGGCAGTGAAACTGTTCAGATTGTAACAGGCGCACCGAATATTCCGGTGGGTTCATCAGGACAGAAAGTACCGGTTGTATTAGATGGCGGACGTGTGGCAGGTGGTCATGACGGCGGCGCACTTCCGGAAGACGGCATTAAGATTAAAAAGGGTAAGTTAAGAGGTGTAGAAAGCTTCGGTATGATGTGTGCCATTGAAGAACTCGGTTCTTCCCGTGAATTTTATCCGGATGCACCGGAAAACGGCATTTACATTTTAGGTGATGATGCACAGGTTGGAGAAGATGCCGTTCACTATCTCGGTTTGGATGATACCGTATTTGAATATGAAATTACAAACAACCGTGTAGACTGCTACAGTATTATCGGTATTGCAAGGGAAGCAGCGGCAACCTTCAGAAAGCCGTTTACACCGCCGGTTGTAACAGAAACAGGCAACGCAGAAGACATTAACGATTATGTAAAGGTTGATGTGGAAGCCACAGACCTCTGCAGCCGTTACACCGCAAGACTTGTAAAGAATATCAAGCTTGCTCCGTCACCGAAGTGGATGCAGCGCAGACTGGCATCAGCAGGTATCCGTCCGATTAACAACATCGTGGATATTACAAACTACGTTATGGAAGAATACGGTCAGCCAATGCACGCTTATGATTATGACACCCTTGCAGGCGGTAAGATTGTTGTAAGACGTGCCAAAGACGGTGAGAAGTTCATGACATTGGATGGACAGGAAAGAACACTTGATTCTGATATGCTGATGATCTGTGACGGTGAAAAGGCTGTCGGTCTTGCAGGTATCATGGGCGGTGAAAATTCCAAGATTACGGATGACGTAAAGACCATGTTATTTGAAGCTGCAACCTTTGATGGCACAAATATCAGAAAGGCAACAAAGCGCCTGGGTCTTCGTACAGATGCTTCCGGTAAGTTTGAAAAGGGCTTAGATCCTGAAAATGCACTGGCGGCAATGAACAGAGCATGCCAGTTAATTGAAGAACTTGGAGCAGGTGAAATTGTCGGCGGCGTGGTTGACGTATATCCGAATAAGAAGGAAAGAGTCAGAGTGCCGTTTGAACCGGAAAGAATCAATGCACTACTGGGTACAAATGTTTCCGTGGAAGAAATGCTTGGATACTTTAAGATGCTTGAATTAGACTATGATGAAGCAAAGCAGGAACTGATTATTCCGACGTTCCGTCAGGATTTATTAAGAACAGCGGATATTGCGGAAGAAGTTGCAAGATTTTTCGGATATGCCAATATTCCTACAACACTGCCACACGGAGCTTCTACAATGGGTAAGATTTCCTTCAAGCAGAGAGTGGAAGATGTAGCCGGAGAAATCGCACAGTTCTGCGGATTCTCACAGGCAATGACTTATTCATTTGAAAGTCCGAAGGTATTTGATAAGTTAAAGCTGGCAGCAGATGCAGAGGAAAGAAAGACAGTTGTCATTTCCAATCCGTTGGGAGAAGATTTCTCCATTATGAGAACACTGCCGTTAAACGGAATGCTGAATTCGCTTGCAATCAACTACAACCGTAGAAATAAAGATGTAAAGCTTTATGAACTGGCAAAGGTTTATGTTCCGGTAGAAGGAGAAGACCTTCCGGATGAGAGAGTACAGTTCACACTGGGCTTCTACGGCGACGGCGATTTCTTTACAATGAAGGGTGTTGTTGAAGAATTCTTAGAAAAAATCGGTATGAGTGCAAGACCGGAATATGATCCGGAAGCCGGAAAGACATTTTTACATCCGGGACGTCAGGCAGAGATTCTTTACAAAGATACTGTAATCGGTTATCTCGGTGAAGTACACCCGGATGTTGCAGACACCTATGGACTGGGCGAGAGAACATATATTGCCGTACTTGATTTACCGGAAATTTTACCGTTTGCTTCATTTGACAGAAAGTACGAAGGCATTGCAAAATTCCCTGCTGTTACAAGAGATATCAGTATGGTAATGCCAAAGACGGTACTTGTCGGTGAAGTAGAAAAGATTATTGAAAAGAGAGGCGGAAAGCTTCTTGAAAAATATAACCTGTTTGATATTTATGAAGGTGCACAGATTAAGGAAGGTTTCAAGTCCGTAGCTTATACCATTTCTTTCCGTGCAAAGGACAGAACATTAGAAGATAAAGATATCCAGCCGATTATGGAAAAGATTCTGGGAGACCTTTCCGGCATGGGCATCGAACTTCGTTCTTAATTATAAATAAAAAACAGCCCGTTCTGCGGCAGAAAAGCTAACTGCCGCGAAGCGGAAAAAGATAGGAATGGAGCAGCATATGGAATCAATGAATTTACATGATTTTTATTATGATCTGCCACAGGAGCTGATTGCACAGGACCCGCTGTCAGACCGTTCCAGTTCAAGACTGATGGTACTGGATAAAAAGACAGGGGAAATACAGCACAAAATTTTTAAAGATGTGATTGATTACTTAAATCCGGGAGATTGTCTGGTCATTAACGATACCAAGGTGATTCCGGCTAGACTGATAGGCGAAAAAGTCGGAACGGGCGCGGCAATCGAAGTGCTTTTGCTTACCCGCAAGCAGGATTTAAAAGACACATGGGAAGTGCTTGTAAAGCCGGGTAAAAAGGCAAAAATCGGTACACAGATCAGCTTTGGCGGTGGAAAATTAATCGGAGAGATTGTGGATATTGTAGAAGAAGGCAATCGTATGATACAATTCACTTATGACGGTATTTTTGAAGAAATACTCGATGAACTGGGTCAGATGCCGCTTCCACCGTATATCACACACCGTCTGGAGGATAAGAACCGTTACCAGACCGTTTATGCAAAGCATGAAGGTTCTGCAGCGGCACCGACAGCGGGTCTTCATTTTACAAAAGAACTGCTGGAAAGGATACAGGAGAAGGGTATTGAAATTGCCCGTGTCACGCTGCATGTCGGACTTGGAACGTTCCGTCCGGTAAAGACAGAAAACATTCTGGAGCATCATATGCATTCAGAATTTTATACGGTGACACAGGAAGCAGCAGACAAGATTAATACGGCGCGCAAAAACGGCGGAAAGATTATTGCAGTCGGTACGACAAGTACACGTACACTGGAATCTGTCGGGACAGAAGATGGTACAGTAAAAGCCGGCAGCGGCTGGACCCAGATATTTATTTATCCGGGATATCAGTTTAAGGTTATTGACAGCCTGATTACCAATTTCCATCTGCCGGAATCCACGCTGGTGATGCTGGTTTCAGCACTGGCAGGCAGGGAACACGTTCTTGCGGCTTATGAAGAAGCCGTAAAGGAAAAGTACAGGTTTTTCAGTTTTGGAGATGCTATGTTAATAAAGTAACTTAAAAGTTTACTTTTTAAGGATCATAACAGGGGGAGTACTTATGGGTAATGAAAGAAGAAGAACCAAAAGAATAGATGTAGAAGCGAATTTGTCAATTCGTCCGATTACAGATAAGGATACTAAGGGAGAATTTATTGCTGTTCATGCAACGAATGTATCAAGCGGCGGAATTGCATTTAAAACAAAAGACGTTCTGCCATTACATTCTTTTTATGACATGTTGCTTGAAATGAGCGGATGTGATAAAATTGAAACCGTTATTGAAGTTGTGCGGATTGCATCACAGGACGAAGACGGCACGGAGTACGGCTGCCGTTTTGTAGGACTTGGCAAAGAAGCCCAGTTCCGTATTGATGTATTCCGTATGGTAAAAGAAAATACAAACTAAAAAAGACTGAGTAGCACAGATGATTGCGGCTGCAATTGCCGAAAGGCAGCAGGTGAGGAAAGTCCGGGCTTCACAGGGCAGGATGCCGGATAACGTCCGGTGGAGGTGACTCCAAGGCTAGTGCAACAGAAATAAACCGCCAGCATATGCTGGTAAGGGTGGAAAGGCAGTGTAAGGGACTACCGCGCGGCTGGTAACAGAAGCGGCAGATGTAAACCCCATCCGAAGCAAGACCGAATAAAAGCGATACGGCGGCCCGTCGTGCTTTAGGTAGGTTGCTTGAGCCTGCTGGTAACAGCAGGACTAGATAGATAATCATCTGATACATAACCCGGCTTATAGTGCTGCTCAGTTGTTTGTAAAAATATTTGTAAAAAGAACAGGTAAAAAATGCAGATAAAAATATCGGCAGGTACAAGTGCCGCAGAAAATGTAGGAATATGTTTTCTGCGGTGCTTTTATTATAAGAGCAAAGCTTTTAAATATTTTGGATAAAATATACAGGATTGTCCATAATACAGGATAAAAGGAAACTGTAAGACTGCTGAACTTACAGCGTAACTGTTGCAGTCCGCAGGACGGACTGTGGCAGACGGAGGCAGAACAAAGAAAAACAGGTGTTAATTTTTTACACGGAAATCTGCTTCCGGGCGAAAGCAGATTTTCTGAATAGCAGATGAGAAACCGTTTATGCGGAATCTTTGCCGCTGCTTCATGATAAAATCGCTCAGAAAGAGGTCAGTATGGATTATTTAGAGATTGAAAAGGTTATTGGACGTGAAATTATGGATTCAAGAGGCAATCCGACAGTAGAAGCGGAAGTTTATCTCGCAGACGGAACGGTTGCAAGAGGAACAGCGCCAAGCGGTGCTTCGACAGGTGAATTTGAAGCACTGGAACTGCGTGACGGCGATAAGAGCAGATATTTGGGAAAAGGCGTACAAAAGGCAGTAGAAAATATTAATACAATAATCAACGAGGCGATAAGCGGACTGGATGCTTCTGACATTTATGCCATTGATAAGGCAATGATTGAGGCAGACGGAACAAAGGACAAGTCCAAGCTGGGGGCAAATGCGATTCTTGCCGTATCTATTGCATGCTGCAGAGCGGCTGCGACAGCATTGGATATTCCACTGTATCGGTTCTTAGGCGGTGTCAGCGGAAACAGACTTCCGGTGCCGATGATGAATATTGTAAACGGCGGCTGTCATGCTTTATCATCAGGACTGGATGTACAGGAATTTATGGTAATGCCGGTCGGTGTGCCGTCTTTTAAAGAAGGACTGCGCTGGTGCTCGGAAGTATTTCATGCGCTGGCCTCTATTTTAAAGGAAAGAGGACTGGCAACTTCTGTCGGTGATGAAGGCGGTTTTGCACCGGCGCTTGCATCCGATGAAGAAGCTATTGAAACGATTCTTGAAGCCGTAAAAAAAGCAGGCTATGAACCGGGAAAAGATTTCATGATTGCCATGGATGCAGCTTCTTCCGAATGGAAGACCAAAGAAAAGGGAAAATACAAGCTTCCGAAAGCAGGAACAGTTTATACCTCAGAGGAATTAATTGAACACTGGAAGAAGCTGGTTGAAAAATTCCCGATTATATCGATCGAAGATGCGTTAGACGAAGAAGACTGGGAAGGCTGGAAGAAACTGACGGCAGAACTTGGTGACAAGGTACAGCTTGTAGGGGATGACTTATTTGTAACGAATACCAAACGTCTGTCAAAGGGTATTTCACTGGGCTGCGGCAATTCAATCCTGATCAAATTAAATCAGATTGGCTCTGTATCTGAAACTCTGGAAGCCATTAAAATGGCACACGAAGCCGGTTACACAGCGATTGCATCCCATCGTTCCGGTGAGACAGAGGATACCACGATTGCCGATCTGGCAGTGGCATTAAATACCTGCCAGATTAAGACCGGTGCGCCGTCACGTTCAGAGCGCGTTGCAAAGTACAACCAGCTTTTACGCATTGAAGAACAGCTTGGCAGTGCGGCAGTTTATCCGGGAATGGGTGCTTTTAAAGTAAAAAGATAAGCTTTTATAAAAGATATTTGCTTATGCAAAAATGCAGCGCAAAATTTACGTTGAGATTCTATGGCAATTCCGTTATGATGAAAGAAAAGTAAAGAAGGTATTATAATGAAAAATCATCAGACGGAATTAACAGAAAATGAAGAATTGTGCGATTTGTACCGTAAGAAGGCGGAAGAACTGGTTTCGCAGATGACAATTGAGGAACTGGCAGACCAGACGTTAAACAGTGCGCCACCGATTGAACGGCTGAATATTAAAGGATATGACTGGTGGAATGAAGGACTGCACGGCGTGGCAAGAGCCGGTACGGCAACGGTTTTTCCGCAGGCAATCGGGCTTGCGGCAGCATTTGATGAAGATTTAATGGAGCAGGTTGCCGATGCCGTGTCTACGGAAGGACGTGCCAAATTTAATATGCAGCAAAAATACGGAGATGTCGGGCGCTACAAGGGATTGACCTTCTGGGCGCCCAATATCAATATTTTCCGGGACCCAAGGTGGGGACGCGGTCATGAAACTTACGGCGAAGACCCGTATCTGACAGCGCGGCTTGGAATCCGCTACATAAAGGGCTTACAGGGACATGATGCACATTACTTAAAATCGGCGGCCTGTGTCAAGCATTTTGCGGTACATTCAGGCCCGGAGGGACTGCGGCACAGCTTTAACGCTGAGGTTACAAAAAAAGATTTGTATGAAACGTATCTTTCAGCATTTCATGCCTGTATTAAAGAGGCAAAGCCCGAAGCAGTCATGGGCGCGTATAACCGCGTAAACGGCGAGCCGTGCTGTGGCAGTAAGACCCTGCTTACAGACATTTTGCGGAATGAGTGGCATTTTAAAGGACATGTTGTGTCGGACTGTTTTGCACTGCGCGATTTTTACCAGCACCACATGGTAACAAAAGATGCCGTGGAATCGGCGGCTCTGGCGATGAATAACGGCTGTGATTTAAACTGCGGACATATGTATCTGCACCTTTCGGAAGCGGTTTCGCGCGGTATGGTTTCGGAGAGCAGACTGCGGGCGGCGGTGACGAATCTGTATACCACCCGGCTGAAGCTGGGCATGGAACAGGATAAGGAGCTGCCGGACAATCCTTACGACAAAATTCCGTATTCTGTTGTAGATTCCGTAGAAATGCGTGAATTCAACGAAAGTGTGTCAGAGAAAACGTTTGTTCTGTTAAAAAATAACGGGATTCTGCCGCTGAATCGGGAAAAACTCCGGACAATCGCAGTGATTGGACCGAATGCAGACAGCAGGAGAGCGCTTGTCGGCAATTATGAAGGGACGGCATCGCGTTACATTACAATTTCCGAGGGCATACAGGATTATGTTGGGGATTCGGTCCGGGTGCTGGTGTCCGAGGGCTGTGATTTGTATAAAGAAAACTGGAAGAAGAACCGCATTGCCGAGGTGCGTGAAATGGCAGAAATGAGCGATGTTGTCATTCTGTGTCTGGGACTGGACGCAGGTATTGAAGGTGAACAAGGCGATGCGGGCAATGATTTTGCAAGCGGCGATAAGCCGGACTTAAAGCTTCCGGGAGAGCAGAACCAGATTCTTGAAGCGGCATTAGACAGTGGAAAACCTGTCGTTGTCCTACTGTTATCGGGCAGTGCGCTGGCGGTCAACACGGCACAGGAGCGTGCCGCGGCGGTCATGCAGTGTTGGTATCCGGGTGCTCAGGGCGGACGTGCGGCGGCAAGGATTTTATTTGGGGAAGTCAGCCCGCAGGGACATCTGCCGGTTACATTTTATAAAAGCACGGAAGAACTGCCGGAATTTACGGATTATTCCATGAAAAACAGAACTTACCGCTATATGAAGCAGGAAGCATTGTATCCGTTTGGCTACGGACTTACTTATACTTCATTTTCGTATGATAATATGGAATGTGGCGCAGGCAGGCAGACGTTTCAGAAAATGAAAGCCGGAGAAAAAATACAGCTTCCGGTTTCGGTGCGTGTGTGCAATACCGGAAACTTTGACTGTGCCGAAACCGTTCAGGTTTATGTAAAGGCTTTGTGTGATGGCAGTCCGAATCCGCAGTTAAAGGGCTTTGGCAAAGTCTTTTTAAAGGCGGGGGAAGAAAAGCAGGTAACGGTCTGGTTATCAGAAGAGGCTTTTGAACTCTACGATGAAAATGGGCAGATCTATTTTACCGATGATGGCTATACCGTTTATATTGGCGGAAGCCAGCCGGATACAAGAAGCCGGACATTGACAGGAACCATTCCGCTCAGGCAGAATTTATGGTCGGAAGTGGTAAATAATACTTGAATTTATAGGAAATAACGTATTTGCAGCATTGCATATGTCTGTTTTTTGCGTTTATTAAGAGTTTTATGTGTTAAATTTGTTCACACGGTGGAATTCGTGCTGCAGGCATTTCGAATTCTGTTTTTGCCGCAGGACTGGCTGGAAACAGTCTACGGTATTTCCGGTGTTAAAAATGTCTGCGGAATGGAGCTTAGGTATGAAAAATTTACAAAAGTTGCAAATGATATTTCAAAGAATCTTACTGCAACGGTAAAAAAAGGAAAAGATGCAGTATATACACTGGCAGACGGCAGTGCCAATGTCAACTCGGCAGCTGCACAGATGGCTCAGATTGTAGAAGAATCTGTGAAGTCAACGGTAACGGTGATGGATAAGGTCAATGCGGCAACAGAAGAAGTCCATAGAAACAATGAACTTGCCGGACAGCTGGAGCAGGGATTTGATAATGTGAAAGACGCTGTTAATAAGGGAAATGTAGCAGTTGAAGAGGCGAAAAGCACTATAATGTCTGTTGAAAATACAGTTGGCGCTGCGCACAAGACGACCGGTGCACTGCTGACCGAAATGAAACATATTACAGATATTCTCGGGGAAATTAATTCCATTGCATCACAGACCAATCTGTTATCACTCAATGCTTCAATTGAAGCAGCAAGAGCAGGCGAACACGGAAAAGGATTTGCCGTGGTTGTAGATGAAATCCGTGCCTTATCAGAAGAAAGTGCAAAATCAGCAGGTAATATCCAGGATATATTAAAATGGCTTACCGATATGACAAAGCAGGTAGATGAAGAAATTACAACCGGTACGAATGCAGCGGCAGAAAGCGTTACAACGATTAACGGTCTGCTCGGATATTTTGAAAATATCAATCATGCAACCAATGATGCGAGTAGTATTGTAAGTGAAGAATATGATATTATTGAAAATATCAAAGAAAGTTTTGAAATAAATAAATAAAAAGAATATAATTAAAATATAAAAAAACAGTTAAAGGGGTGTTGGTATTGAATAATCTGATTGAGTTTTTGAAGCAGGAAGGTGTTTCAGCACAGCTTGTAGAAGAAGTCCGGCATTATTCAGAAGAACATACTGTAGATGAAGCATTAAAAAAACGTATTCCTGTACCACATTTTCATTATTATGGCAATAAGGTATGGGAAGAGGCTCTTGCAGTGCTTCTGTGTGGCAGAAATCTTTTGCTGGCAGGAGAGAAGGCAACGGGAAAAAATGTGCTTGCACAGAATCTTGCAGCAGTTTTTGAACGTCCGGCATGGGATATTTCCTTCCATGTTAATATGGATGCGGCTGCGCTGATAGGTTCTGATACATTTCGCGATGGCAGGGTTACATTCAGACCCGGACCGGTGTATTGTTGTGCACAAAGCGGCGGCTTTGGGATTCTCGATGAAATCAATATGGCAAGGAATGAAGCACTTGCAGTCTTACATTCTGTACTTGATTTCAGACGTGTAATTGATGTTCCAGGATATGACAGGATAGAGGTTGCAGATGATACACGTTTTATTGCTACGATGAATTATAATTATGCAGGTACAAGGGAATTAAATGAGGCACTTGCCTCAAGATTTGTAGTTATACAGATGCCGCCACTGGCAAAGGAAGATCTTGAGAGACTGTTAAAGGATCAGTTCCCTTCACTGGTTACTAAGTATAACAAACAGTTTGCACTTTTATTTAATGAACTTCAGAAAAAATGTGAAAATGGTGAACTTACAGAGAAAGCTTTGGATCTGCGTGGATTAATTGATGCTATAAGTCTTATAAAAAAGGGTATTCCAATCAGGGATGCATTGGATCTTGGAATTACCAATAAGATATTTGACAGCTATGAAAAAGAGCTTATACGTGATGTCATAGCTTCAAGGTTTCCCTTAAAGCTGCATAATACGGAGGTGTTTGAATAATGCGTACCATTTCTTATACTGCTAAGGAAAGACGGGCTGCTAATCAGGTATGGAATGCGGCGGAACGCTATAATTTTGATCCATTGTTTCTGGCTGTTGAAACAGGGGATTTAGATTCAGATTTATATATGAATCTTATAATTGGACTGGCATATAAGTATTATGGTGAAAAGGCAATCAGCACTTTATTTGGTTATTGGAACGGAGATATCAGTCAGGCTATGCTGGATGATCTGACATGGCTTTATCTGGAACATGTACTGTATACAGAGGAAGCATTAAAACGTCCGTCTATGACTGATCTACGGGTTTATTATGGAAAGGCTTTTTTTGCAGGTGAATATAAGCTGTCGAGGCAGGAGTGGATGAGCAAAAACCGGCTTGTATATAATATGCAGTCAGCCAGATGGAGCAGTGTGTCAGGGAAAAAGAAGGTTCTGCTGACACCAAATGAACAAAAGCTGTATGCAGAACTGACACCACAGATAATGCCTGAAACAGACCGGTTGATAGATACTGTGCTGGCAATTTATCGCAAATTTAATCTTTTTGATGGCGTAAAACATGAAAAAAAAGCGTTACGACTGCATTTTACAGGGGCATTTGCCCGGATAATGACAAGAATAATGCCAGTCAGCTCTGTAAGAAATAATCATGTAATGGTTATGCGTTCTTCTGAGGCGGACAATATGACTGGTGGAGCAGCTTACAGTAAAAAGAAAGATAATATAACATATAAGAAAGAAAATGATGACTGCTCTTATATTGAGAATTGTTTTGGAAGATCTGTTATATCAGAGCAGACTCTTACTAAAATAGAAAAAGAACTGTGTACAGGCAGTCATACAGGATGCCATTTATGGTTTACTGATGGAAAATATATAACAAAGAAAAATATACCGAAGGAATTTCTTCATTTAAGAGAACAGTCACAGCTGCAGGTTGAAAGAAATCATTCATATTATAATAAAAATGTACGGCTTTATGATAGTCTTATTGCACATATGGTTGAACAAATCCGTAATAGCGAATATATAAGTCAGAAGACAGATGTAATATCAGGGCAGAGCGGAAGGCTTGATACAACTAAAGTATGGCGTGCAGAATATATAGAAGATAACAGGATTTTTCACACATATGAGGATGATAATCAACCGTCCTTTACAGTGGATCTGCTTCTTGATGCATCTGCTTCAAGGCTTCAGTATCAGGAAATGCTTGCTGCGCAGGGAGTAATTATTGCCAAAAGCCTCGTGGAATGTAATATACCGGTCAGGGTAACAAGATTTTGCAGTGTCAGAGGATATACAGTTTTTCATATATTGAAGTCTTTTAGGGATAAGAAATGCGACAATATTTTCAATTATTATGCTGCCGGTTGGAATCGTGATGGTCTTGCTTTTCGGGGAATTGGTAAAATCCTTGATATGAACCCGGGGGTGGCTGACAGGCACCTTGTGATTATTTTAACAGATGCTGCGCCTAATGACAGCCAGCGTATTCTGCCATCACAGGACAGCCCGTTTGGGCATGATTATAGCGACGATATTTCTGTTAATGATGCAGCCAATGAGGTACGTGCACTGCGTGATAAAGGAATACATGTATCAGCTGTTTTTATGGGAAATGATGCGGCGGCCAATAGCGCAGAAAAGATATATAGAAAAGAATTTACAAGAATACGTCGTATTGATGAGCTGGCAAAGGCGGCAGGAAGACTTATACAAAAAGAGATTCAGTCGTTGACAAGATAATTGCAAATGTGTATATGATTAGGAATGGAGATAATAGGGTGTGGGTATTTTATATTTTTAATATAATTGTGAAAAATGTATATATACATAAAATGACAACTAATATAAAATAAAAAAACAAAAGAAATGGAGAATGTAATGTACTGTAAAAATTGCGGAATGAAACTGGAGAATGGGGCTAAGTTCTGCGGCAGATGTGGAATGCCAGTCGATAATGAGATTTTTGAAACAGGAAGAAATGGAGACGCTGGTAGCAACTTCTGAAGAAAATTCAGCAACCATTCAGAGTATTTCGGAAACGATTGCTGCACAGAATAACTCTGTAAAAGACATTTTAACGGAAATTGATGAAATTGCCGGAGTTTCAACAAAGTTGGAAGAACACTTTGACATGGAACAGGCACAGTGTGAATAGATTATAAATCAAAGAAGCTGTTATCTGATATATGCAGATAACAGCTTCTAATTATTTAAATTTTAAATTTACAGTCCGATATAACGATAATCGGAGCATTTAGCGGGTATATTTTTCTTCACAGTATTTACAGCGGTATACCTGATTTTCTTCGTCTGTCAGAATAAAAATGTGCTTTAATTCCTGTTCGATAGAAGTAATACAGCGAGGATTTTTACACTTAATCACATTTGTAATCTTTTTTGGAAGTGAAAGACGTTTCTTTTCAACAATTTTACCGTCTTTAATAATATTGACTGTGATGTTGTGATCAATAAAACCAAGTACATCCAGGTCTACCAAATCGAGTCCGCCTTCGATTTTGATAATATCTTTTTTACCCATTTTATTACTGCGGGCATTTTTAATGATAGCTACACAGCAGTCGAGCTTGTCCAGTCCGAGATTGTTATAAATCATCATGGCTTTGCCGGCTTCGATGTGGTCCAATACAAAGCCTTCGTTTAATCCGCCTATATTTAACATAAAGTCCTCCGTTCTGCCGTATCCGCGGCATGATTTTTGATGTGTCAGAAATTTAAACTGTTTTGTCCAGTCCGAGCAGTGTCAGAATCAGCGCCATTCGTACATAGACACCGAACTGTACCTGCTTAAAGTAAGCCGCGCGCGGGTCGTCATCAATTTCTACGGAAATTTCATTGACACGCGGAAGCGGGTGCAGTACATACATATTGTCCTTTGCAGCAGCCATTTTTTCTTTGTTAAGAATATAAAAATCCTTCATTCTTAAATATTCGTCTTCGCTGAAAAAACGTTCCTTCTGGACACGTGTCATGTAGAGAATATCAAGCTGTGGTATAACGTCTTCTAAGCGTTCAACTTCTTCAAATTCCACATTGTTATGAATCAGGACATCTTCGCGGATGTAATCCGGCACACGCAGTTCTTTCGGGGAAATAAGAATAAATTTTACATTCTTATAGCGAATCAGGGAGCGGATCAGGGAATGAACCGTACGTCCAAACTTCAGATCGCCGCACAGACCAATCGTAAAATTATCCAAAGAACCACGCAGTTCGCGAATCGTCATCAGATCTGTTAAAGTCTGGGTTGGATGTTGATGACCGCCATCCCCTGCGTTAATCACCGGAATCCCGGATTTCTCAGCGGCAACCATAGGAGCACCTTCCTTTGGATGGCGCATAGCGCAGATATCTGCATAACATGAAATAACCCGAATCGTATCAGAAACGCTTTCACCTTTAGAAGCAGAGCTGGAATCGGCAGAAGAAAAGCCGAGAACAGAACCACCAAGATTAATCATGGCTGCCTCAAAACTAAGGCGGGTTCTAGTACTCGGTTCATAAAATAAAGTGGCAAGTTTTTTACCGTCACAGCAATGGCTGAACTTTTCAGGATCCTTTGCAATGCGGCTTGCGAGGTTTAGTAAATCTTCAGTTTCATCTACGCTTAAATCAAGCGGACTAAGTAAATGTTTCATGATATTCCTCCTTGTAATCTACTGTTCACTATTCTACTACGAAATCCTGCAATTCTCAATTGTTATTTGTAAAATAATATGGTAAAATGTGAAATAGCAGTGAGCTGTGCAAAACGAATTATAAAAAAAGTCTGTGGGAGCTTGCTCACAAAAGACTTTTTTTATAATTCGTTTTATAGGGCGAACGCCCGTCATGAGTAATCTGAAAGATTACGAATGGCACAGCGCCAACCTCAAGCAAACTTTGCGGACAATAGTCCGCAAAGTTTGCGGGGAGTGCCACAAAAAAGCCAAAGCATAGTGGGGGCATCACCACAAGCAAACAAGTGAACTTTAGTTCACAACGTTTGCGGGAACAGACACCAAGGCGCCCTAATCAATCACACAGCTCACACCATCACACGTTCAACAGGGAGGAAATAAAAAATGTCTAAAATAATCCTTACAGGAGACAGACCGACAGGAAGACTTCATTTAGGACATTATGTAGGTTCATTAAAAAGACGAGTAGAATTACAAAACTCAGGAGAGTTTGATAAAATCTTTATCATGATAGCAGATGCACAGGCATTAACTGATAATGCGGACAATCCGGAAAAGGTTCGTCAGAATATTATCGAAGTTGCATTAGACTATTTATCCGTAGGCATCGACCCGGCAAAGACCAATATCTTTATCCAGTCACAGATTTCACAGCTTACAGAATTAACATTTTACTATATGAATCTGGTAACCGTATCCAGATTACAGAGAAATCCGACTGTAAAGTCAGAAATCCAGATGAGAAATTTTGAAGCCAGCATTCCGGTGGGCTTCTTTACCTATCCAATCAGCCAGGCGGCAGATATTACGGCATTTAAGGCAACAACCGTGCCGGTAGGCGAGGATCAGGAACCAATGCTTGAACAGGCAAGGGAAATCGTCAGAAAGTTCAACGCAGTATACGGCGAAACCTTAATTGAGCCGCAGATTCTTCTGCCGGACAACAAGGCATGTTTCCGGCTTCCGGGTACAGACGGCAAAGCCAAGATGAGTAAGTCCCTCGGCAACTGTATTTATCTTTCAGATACACCGGAAGATGTAAAGAAAAAAGTTATGAGTATGTATACAGACCCTGATCATATCCGTGTGGAAGATCCGGGTAAGATTGAAGGCAACTGCGTATTTACGTATCTAGATGCGTTCAGTACGGAAGAAGATTTCAAGGAATTCTTACCGGATTATAAGAATCTGGATGAACTCAAAGAGCATTACCAGCGCGGTGGCTTAGGCGATGTCAAGGTAAAGAAATTCTTAAACAACGTGCTTCAGAAGCAGTTAGAACCAATCCGTCAGAGAAGACATGAGTACGAAAAAGACATTCCGGAGGTATATCATATCTTACAGGAAGGTACAAAGGTGGCTTTCGCAGAAGCACAGCAGACTTTAAATGAGGTCAAAGCGGCAATGAAAATCAATTACTTTGATGATGCAGAACTGATTAAAGTCCAGTCCGAAAAGTACAGCCGTGCAGACTAAAAGTGCAGATAAAAGATTACAAAGATATAAAATACTAAATGAATAAAAGCGGCAGTCTGAAATGAGCCATTCGGATATTTCAGACTGCCGCTTTCCTGCTCTGTCTGTCAGAATCAGAAACGAATTTATGAAAGTTTCTTTATTACTAAATTATTTGGTCTGGAAATCTTTAATTCCGGTCCGTTCATGACAATCAGTCCCTTGTCAAAATGAATGGTAAAAATTGTAATAGAATTTCCTTCATTATTCATGGACAAAATATGCTTATTATCCGGGAACATGCTGATATACTTTGGATAATCACCGCTTACAGGCAGAGAGGAGAGGGTATAGAGTTCCCCTGTTTCCTTGTTAACCTTGTAAATGGTTACAGTATTATCGCCTGCATTTGAGCAGAGACAGTTGTTACCGTCATTTGAAAAAATCAGATTGGCGGCGGCGCTGTTGGATTTGTGGCTCTTGCGCAGGGTGAAAATATTCTGTACAAATTCAAAACGGCCTTTTTCGCCCGAATTGTGGTAAGAATATACATTAATATAATTTTTTAATTCACATACGACATAGGCAAATCTGCCGTCCGGGCTGAAAGTCATCTGACGCGGTGCAGATTCTAACTGGGAACGGATAATGTCGTACAGCTTTAATTTACCGGTTGTATGGTTAAATTCATAAATTTTAATCTGGTCAATGCCCAAATCACACACACATAAAAGTTCTTCGTCCGGGGTAAAGACAGAACTGCTTACATGCGGACGGAAATTGCGTTCGGCAACACTGCCGATACCTTTATGAAAAACTTCATCGGCAATTTTACCGACAGAGCCGTCTTCATTGATATGTAATACGGTGATTTTTCCATCGTGGTAGCCGGAAACGATTAAAAATGTATCCTGTTTATTTAAAGTCAGATGGCACCCGCGCATACCATTAATGGTATGAACATTGATTAAAGTTAAATCACCGTCTGCTTCGATTTTGTAAGCGGCAACACCGCGGTCACAGATAGAATATAAAAATTTTCCGCTGTGGGATAATACCAGATAAGAAGGATTGTCGATCTGGACTTCCTTTCGCTCCGTAATTCTTCCCTTTTCTACATCCATATCGTAAATATGGATTCCTTTGCTGGATTCATGCGTATAGCTTCCGGCATATGCAACATATTTATCACTCATAACCTTCTCCAATTCTCCAGCCGGCAAGCATCAGCTTATGTCTGCCGGCTGGCAATACAAAATATACCTATATTTGATGTTGGAATCCCAAGTTTCCAACTCTGATATCTACGGATTGTTCCGTGCTGCGCACTCTCACAATCCTACCCAATATTCGCATATCGTGGGACTGTCATCCCACTTTTATGCTCATATTGGGGTGGGTTGCAAGGTATTTCACCCACCTATGAGCAAGCTCATGTGGGTGAAATACTTTGCAGCCCTGATATCATATATTTTAAGGCATAGAGAAAATGTTTTCAATGTTTATGTGCATTTATTTATGATTTTTTCGACATTTACCTCTACCAGAACGGCATCCGGACCGATACAGCGCACACAGGAAAACGGAATGACATATTCGATTTCCCGCCCGAAAAGGCAGAACAGTTTTCCGGGACCGGGAACAATCAGCGATTGAATGCAGCCTGTACATTCATTGAATTCAACGTCTGCCACACAGCCTAAAATTTTGCAGTCACAGGTATTGATAACCTGCTTGTTATGCAGTTCACAGATTCGCATAAAAACTCCGCCTAAAAGCTCTGTGTTATTATATGCAAAAATAAGTGAAAAATCCTTAAAACTATGAGAGGTATTTTTTCATGGATTTGAGTGCGTTTTTTTCAAGGCGGCTGACCTGTGCCTGTGAAATACCGATTTCTTCTGCGGTTTCCATCTGGGTTTTACACTCAAAAAAACGCATGTTGATAATGCGGCGTTCGCGCGTATCGAGGTGTTCCATAGCTTCATGCAGGGCGATATGCTGTACCCAGTTTTCTTCTTTGTTTTTTTTGTCACTGACCTGATCCATAATATAAAGCGTGTCGCCACCCTCGGAGTAGACCGGTTCATATAAGGAAACCGGCGACTGGATAGCTTCCATGGCGAGAACAATATCTTCTTTGGATACGCCGATTTCATCAGCAATTTCTGTTACGGTCGGTTCTTTCTGATGTTGTCTGGTAAGGGCTTCTTTCGTGTAAATGGCTTTATATGCAGTGTCACGCAGAGAACGGCTGACACGGATTGGATTGCTGTCCCGCAGGTACCGTTTAATTTCCCCAATAATCATGGGAACGGCGTAGGTTGAGAATTGTACGCCCTGTGAAATATCAAAATTATCAATTGCTTTAATCATGCCGACACAGCCAATCTGGAATAAATCGTCAATATTTTCACTGCTTTGTGAAAAACGCTGGACAATGCTTAAAACAAGGCGCAGATTTCCGTTAATAAAACGCTCGCGTGCCTGTGTATCCCCATTTTTGATTTTTTTTAACAGCAATTCTTTTTCCTCCGTTTTTAAGAGTGGGAGAGCAGCGGTATTTACACCGCAGATTTCAACTTTATAACCAGCCACGTTAGTCCTCCTTAAAAAATGTATTTCATCATTAATGATTGCCTGCTGGCGTTCATTTATACTGCTAAGAATATCCAATTTTGTATTGACCGCAGACAGATATTTCATTAAAATAAATGTATATTTTTATGTTTGGAGGTAACGGTTTTGAAATGTCCGTTTTGTGGTAAAGATAATACAAAGGTTATAGATTCCAGGCCGACAGATGACAGCGCTATCCGCAGACGCCGCCAGTGTGATGCCTGTGGCAAGCGTTTTACGACCTATGAAAAAGTGGAATCCATGCCGTTAATAGTGATAAAAAAAGATAACAACAGAGAACCTTACGACAGGGAAAAACTGACAGCCGGTATTGTGCGTTCCTGTCATAAGCGCCCGGTGTCGCTGATCCGGATTAATGCAATGGTTGATGAAATTGAAACGCAGATTTATAATATGGGAGAAAAAGAAATTCCTGCCAAGGTGATTGGAGAAATCGTTATGGAGAAATTAAAAGATTTGGACGAGGTGGCGTATGTACGCTTTGCTTCCGTTTATCGTGAATTTAAAGATGTCAATACCTTTATGGCGGAGATTCAGAAGATTTTAAAATAAAACAGATTATTTTAGGAATGGAGATTTTTGTGTTAAAAAGATTTTATCCCGATGACTACGTGGATTCGGCATATGAGATTCCGTATGAGGAACTTTATAAAAAAGGATACAGGGGGATTGTTTTTGATGTGGACAATACCCTTGTAGAACACGGCGCACCGGTCACGGAGCGGGCGATAGCGATGTTTGAACGGTTAAGAAAGACAGGATACGATACCTGTATCATTTCCAATAATAAAGAGCCGCGTGTCAGACCGCTGGCAGAGGCGGTTCATTCAAAATATGTCAGTGATGCGAAAAAACCGTCCCCAAAGAATTATATTAAAGCTATGGAATGTATGAAGACAGATGTCAATACGACATTTTTTGTCGGTGACCAGTTGTTCACGGATGTCTGGGGGGCAAACCGCGCAGGCATGATGACAATTCTCGTCAAGCCGATTGATAAGCATGAGGAGATTCAGATTGTATTAAAGCGGTATCTGGAAAAAATTGTCCTGCATTTTTATAAGAAGCAAGAAAGGAAAAGATATGGGAGAAATTAAAGGAACAACAAGAGTATGCGGACTGATTGGCAATCCGGTAGGACATTCTATTTCACCGGTCATTCACAATACGCTGGCAGATTTGTGCGGAATAGACATGGTTTACACGACATTTAAGGTGGAAAAGGGTGCGGTTGATACTGCTGTGAAAGGCGCCCACGCATTAGACATTTTAGGATTAAATGTAACCGTGCCGCATAAACAGGAAGTCATTGGAGCGCTGGAAAGTGTCGACCCGCTGGCAGAAGCGATTGGTGCGGTCAATACGCTGGTGCGCACGGAACACGGCTATAAAGGCTATAATACAGATATTTTAGGACTGGAGCGCGAACTGGAAGAAGAACAGGTTGAGTTAAAGGACAGTCCTGTGATTTTACTCGGTGCAGGCGGCGCGGCAAGAGCTATTGCCTTTTTATGTGTCAGCAAAGGTGCAAAAGAAGTTGTCATTTTAAACCGCACGGAAGAAAAAGCGGCAGTGATTGCAGAGGATGTAAACCGCCATTTGCAGTCAAAGGCGGCATATGCCATGAAGCTTTCGGATTACGGAAAGCTGACCGGGGAAAATTATGTGGTGATTCAGACAACCAATGTCGGTTTATATCCGAATTGTGATGATGCAGTCATAGAGGATGAGGATTTTTATAAGAGAGCGGCTGTAGGTGTGGACATTATCTATAATCCGGCAGAAACAAAATTTATGAAGCTGATGAAGGCACAGGGCAAGCCTGCTTACAACGGCTTGAAAATGCTGTTATATCAGGGAGTCAGTGCATTTGAACTTTGGAATGATATGAAAGTAAGTAAAGAAAATATCCGGAAAGTATATGAAAATATGCAGAAGAAGCTGGGATAGAAAGCCGGCCGGAAACGGCAGGTTATACTAAAAGGTTAAAACAGAAAATTCAGAATAAGAAAGTTAAGAAAAATGTTGGACAATATTATATTGATAGGATTTATGGGCTGCGGTAAAACCACATTCGGTACGTGGATTGCAAAAAATAAAAAAATGGATTTTTGCGACACGGATGCGCTCATCGTAGAAAAAGAAAAGAAAAGTATCAATGACATTTTCAGTGAAAACGGCGAGCCGTATTTCAGGGAACTGGAAACAGAAATTGTCAAAGATTTAATTAAGTCCAGACACAATACTGTAGTGTCGGTCGGCGGCGGACTTCCGCTAAAGCCGGAAAACAGGGAGTTGTTAAAAAAACTGGGTACGGTCGTGTATTTGCGGACATCGGTGGAGGAACTGACAAAGCGCCTTGCGGGAGATACGACAAGACCATTGCTGGCAGGCGGCAATATCCGTGAAAAGATTACACACCTTATGGATATGCGGCTTTCGGATTATTTAGATGCTGCCGAGGTGATTATTGACACGGACGGCAGAAGTTTTGATGAAATGTATGAGAATATTTTAAAGGAGAAAAGGGAAGCATGAAGATATTAGTATTAAACGGACCAAATATTAATTTTCTGGGAATCCGTGAAAAAGGCATTTATGGCAATCAGGATTACGACACGCTGGTAAAAATGATTGAAGAAAAGGCAAAGGAGCTTGGCGTTGACGTGGAAGTATTCCAGAGCAATTATGAAGGCGGATTAATCGACCGGATTCAGAAGGCTTATTTTGAAAAGGCAGACGGCATTATCATTAATCCGGGCGCATTTACACATTACAGCTATGCGGTGCGCGATGCGCTGGCTTCGGTTGCGGATATTCCAAAGATTGAAGTCCACATCTCCAATGTGCATACCAGAGAAGAATTCCGTCATACTTCCGTGACTGTTCCGGTATGTAACGGACAGGTTGTAGGACTGGGACTGAAAGGCTATTTATATGCGCTTGAAGCGGTTAAGGATATGGCAGAGAAGAAAGCGTAAGAAGCAACATTTTGCGGCATGGCATGACTTTTAGTAAAAAGTGGTTGCCAAAACCGGCAATTTATTATAGAATTATATAAGTTATTGATTATTATAGGAGGTATACCAAAGAATGGTAACAGCAGGAGATTTTAAAAATGGCATTACACTTGAAATGGATAATGCAATCTGGCAGATTATAGAGTTCCAGCACGTAAAGCCGGGCAAAGGTGCAGCATTTGTTAGAACAAAGTTAAAGAATATCGTGAGTGGCGGTGTTGTAGAAAAGTCTTTCAGACCGACAGAAAAGTTCACACTTGCACACATTGAAAGAAAAGAATATCAGTATTTATATGCTGACGGCGATTTATACAACTTCATGGATACAGAAACATATGATCAGATTGCTTTAAGCAAGGAGAATGTTGGTGATTCATTAAAGTTCGTTAAGGAAAATGAAATGGTTAAGTTATGTTCACATAACGGCAACGTATTCGCTATCGAACCGCCGATTACTGTAGAACTTGTTATCACAGAGTCTGAACCGGGCGTTAAGGGTGATACAGCAACAGGTGCTACAAAGCCGGCTATCGTTGAAACAGGCGCTAAGATTTTAGTTCCGTTATTCGTAAATCAGGGCGATACCGTTAAGATTGATACCCGTACAGGAGAATATCTCTCAAGAGTATAATATTTATTACTATGATAAATACAAAAAGGCAGTAAGCAGAAAACCGTTGTTTAGGCGGGTCTGCTTACTGCCTTTATTTTTGTAATAATCCTTCTTAAATGGGCAATACTGTATGTAGTTGATCAGACAGAAGGGAGAAATGTATTTATGAAAAGTTCATTTCGCTGGTATGGGGAAAGCGATCCGGTAAAACTGGAGTATATCCGGCAGATTCCTGGCATGCGTTCCATTGTATCGGCAGTATATGATGTGAAACCGGGCGAGGTGTGGCCGGAAGAAAGTATCCGGCATCTGACAGAATTATGCAGGGAACACGGGTTGATTTTTGATGTGGTGGAGTCCATTCCGGTGACTGAAGAAATAAAGCTTGGGAAACCGGAAAGAGAGCAGCATATTCAAAATTACTGCGAATCTGTCCGCCGTTGTGCAAAGTATGGAATTAAGTGTATTACGTACAATTTTATGCCGGTGTTTGACTGGACAAGAACACAGCTTGACAAAATGGCAGAGGACGGTTCAACCAGTCTTGTTATGTACTGGGAGCAGATGAAAGGACTGGACCCGTTAAAAGATGACATTCATCTTCCGGGCTGGGATGCAAGTTATACGCAAAATGAAGTCCGTGATTTAATTCGTGCCTACTCCGAGCTGGGTGAGGAAGGGCTTTGGCAGAATATTGAATATTTTCTGAAACGTGTGATTCCCGTGGCAGAGGAATGTGGCGTAGTAATGGCACTTCACCCGGACGACCCGCCGTATCCGATATTCGGACTGCCGCGTGTGATTACCGGTGAAAAAAATATTGACCGATATCTGTCTATTGTAGACAGCCCGTCCAATGCTTTGTGTTTCTGTACAGGTTCTCTTGGCAGTTCAAAGGAAAATGATGTACCGGCGCTGGTGCGTAAATATTCGTCCATGAACCGTATCGCATTTATCCATTTAAGAAATGTAAAAATTCTGCCGGACACTTCGTTTGAAGAATCAGGTCATTTAAGCCGCGAGGGCAGTCTGGATATGAATCAAATAGTCAAGGCACTTGTAGAAACAGGGTATACCGGATATTTCCGACCGGACCACGGCAGAATGATCTGGGGCGAAACAGGAAAGCCGGGGTACGGACTGTATGACAGGGCGCTTGGAACGGCCTATGTAAACGGACTGATTGAGGCAAACGGCGGAACGATAGAGAAGTAGAGCAGCCGGAAGGGAGAAAAATGTGTTAGAATTGCCGTTAAAAACAGATTTTACGGGAAAAGTGGTTGTGGTTACGGGAGCGGGCGGTGTGCTGTGCGGCGATATGGCAAGAGCATTTGCACAGGCAGGCGCAAAAGTAGCAGCACTGGATTTAAATGAAGATAAGGTAAAAAAACTGGCAGAAGAATTAAAAAATGAAGGATTTGTATGTGAGGGATATGCGGCAAATGTGTTGGAAGCAGAGCAGGTAAAAGCGGTACATGCCCGCATTTTAGAGGATTTGGGAAAATGTGATATTCTCATTAACGGTGCAGGCGGCAATAACAAGCGCGCAACAACCGATAATGAATACCAGCATGAAGCCAAAGCAGGACAGACCACGTTTTTTGATTTGGATACGGAAGGGGTGGATTTTGTATTCCGGCTGAATTTTCAGGGAACGTTGATTCCGACACAGATTTTTGCGCAGGATATGGTAGAGAAGCAGTCGGGAAATATTTTAAATATTTCTTCGATGAATGCGTATATACCGCTGACCAAAATTCCGGCATATTCAGGCGCGAAAGCGGCGGTCAGCAATTTTACCCAGTGGCTTGCCACACATTTTGCGGGAAGCAAAATCCGCTGTAATGCCATTGCACCCGGATTTTTAGTGTCCAATCAGAACCGCGCACTTTTATTTGACGAGAACGGACAGCCGACAGCCCGTTCCAAAAAGATTTTAGCGGGAACGCCGGCAGGGCGGTTTGTAGAAAGCAATGAGCTGTTAGGCGGCGTATTCTTTTTGTGTGATGACCGTGCGGCAAGCGCCGTTACCGGCGTCATACTGCCGATAGATGCAGGATTTTCGGCATATTCGGGGGTATAAAATTTAAGATTTCTGGATTGGAGGACAGGTGCAGAAGTGCCTGTCCTTTTTAAATGGAATGTTAAAATAGGGTATTTTAGGACTAAAAAGGTAAAAATAGGTAAAATTAAAGATATAAGTATGGAAAATATAGGATTCGGCAGCAAAATTTAGAGGGGGATTAAAAAGGGGTATAGTAAAAATAGGTTTAAACAAAAGCGGACATGGTAAATGGAGTAAAGAACTACCATCAGGCAATAACATGGCAGCTTATGTCAATATATGAGCCATTATTCAAAGATAGTAGTTATGGCTATTGTCTAAATAGAGTGCAAAAGTGCAATATAGCAGATGAAATCTTCAGAAAACTGTTCTGCAGGCATATAAAAGATAAACGGGGGTAGCATAGCGTACAATTGTTATCTAAAAGTGGAGTAATGCAAAATAGGGTAATTATCGACAGAAAGAAAGGTTTGTCACAGAGTAGAAATTTATCTTTTTATTGAAAATATTTACCTGAATGAGTTTGACCAGGAGCTTTTAAAGAGAAATGTTCTATGTATCAGATATGTGGATGATATAGAGATTTTAGCGAAAGAGTATCCAAGAGATTTCTTGAAAATAGTACAAAGTATTTTGAAGAAAAACGGAAACTATTAGTAAACAAAGAATATGAAGGTTAAGAACTGCTACTGTTGGCTAAATGTAACAACTATGTTAAGGAGCTGTGGATTAATTTATTAAGGGAGAACGGTAAGATGAATGAAGTTATAAGAAATGAATTAAAAAACTGGTGTGAAACATTGAATATAGATGATTTGAATGAGTATGATATATCTGTTATAAACATTATATTAAATCACTATGATGAACTTATAGAAGCAGGAGGAACGGCTGGCGGTAAAAGGGCAAATAAATTTGTTGAATATGTTAATGAAAAAGAGGGTGTTTGTGATAAGGAATTGGAAACATTGACGTTTGGAGAAAAAAAGGATTCAAAAAGAATAAAAAGATTGAAAAAACTTTCAGTAGAATCATTTAGAGGATTTGCAGTTAGTAGAGATTTTAATTTGAATAAGAAGTATGTATTTCTATATGGACCCAATGGTTCGGGCAAATCAAGTTTTAGTGAGGCACTTGAATATGGATTGCTCAATATTATTCAGGAAGCTGATGCTAATAAGATAAAGTTGTCTGTTTATATAAAGAATACATCGACTAAAAAGGGAAAGGCTCCTAATATTATATGTATATATGATGATGATACAGAAGGTAGGGTATCGGCTGATTATGATTTATATAGGTTTGCATTTGTCGAAAAAAACAGAATTTCAGATTTTTCACATATAAGTGTTTTAAATTCGAAAAATCAAAGTGAAAGAATTTCAGCATTATTTGGATTATCTGAATTTAATGATTTTGTTCAGGGATTTACTACTAATTTTGATGAGAAATATTTACAGGTAAAATCTTTGACGGAAGATGCATTTAAGGAAAGAAAAGCTGTTAGAGTTGCCAAGGAAAGTCAGAAGAGTAAATTTGAGGAAGAATTGAAAAATATTCAAGATTTATGCCAAAAGATAATTAGAAAAATCGAAAAACCAGAGATTACAAAGTTAGACGTAGCTTTGGACTATCTTCAAAATCCTAAAACTGGAATATTATCATTAAAAATTGCTGAACGAGACAAAAATTATAAAGAATTACTTTCGGGGGAAAAAATAAATGAATTAAAATACATCATAAAAGAAATTAGAGAGGAATTTACAAAATTAACCGATTATAGAAATAGTTTATCTAATAAAGCAATTCAAGTTAATTATAGAACTTTATATGAGGCTATAGTAAATCTTCAGGAAAAAGATACTTGCCCAGCGTGTGGTACCCCTATTAAGGATGCAATAAGAAACCCTTATACTTATGCTAAAGAGCAACTAAAATCGTTTTCAGAATTGGAAACAATACAGAGGAATATTAGTGATTGTTCAAAAAATATAAAAGTATATTTTCAAAAAGTGATTGCTTTTGTAGAGAAAAATACCCAGTTGATTCAATTGCTACATATTGAAGTGAATGATATGGTTTTTCTTGATACTGATGAAATCAGAACAATGAGTGAGAAAATGCAAAAATGGAGAACTTTGTGTGATAAAATTAATAAAATTGATGATACTTTGGCATTGAATGAAATTAATAAATATAATGCTACTGCTCAAAGAAATAATGAGTCATATGATGAACAGGTAAAAAATATTAGTGAATTGAATAATCAATTACTGACATTAAAAACGCAGATAAATGAAAAAGAGCAGCAGGTTAAAGCGTTAGAAAAAGAAATTAAGGAGTTTGATGAGCAAAGTGTAGAAATTTCAAATAAGATACAAAAAGAAAAAAGTTTATGTAATTTTAATCAAGGAATAATTATAGCATATAATAAGGTGATTAGTAGTATTATTTCATACAATAATGAATTGCCAAACAAAATATCAAAAAATTTAGAGGAAAAAATTATAAATTATTATAATACTATAAATCAAGATGATGCAGATTTTGAAAAAATTAAGGAAATTATATTACCTAATGCAAATTTTGATAAATTAATGCTTACATTTAGGGATGGAAGTAGCGCAGAGGCACTACAGGTACTAAGCGAAGGACATATAAAAATTCTTGGTTTATCTATACTTTTAGCTAAGGCAACACATGACAATTTGAATTTTATTGTGTTCGATGATATTGTAAATGCTATAGATGATGATCATAGAAATGGCATTGCAGATTTGTTAATAAATCATGAAGATTTTCGTAATGTTCAGATTATTTTGTCGACACATGGAGAACAGTTTATTTTTAAATTACAAGATAAACTTGGAAAGAAACGATATAACAGAGATGCTATAACATATAAGTTTATACCTGCAGATTCATTAGAAGAGAGAGGCGTTGTCGCAGAATATTCTGATGCAAAAGCTCCATTGGATGCAGCAGAGAAAAAATATAAGGAAAATGAGATTAAAGACTCTGCATCGAAGTGTCGTCAAGCAATGGAGTGTATATCATATAATTTATGGAATGTGATTGCTAAGACATCAAATGGAATGATTTCAATTGGCATGCGTAGTCCTAAGAGTATTCCTGATTTGAGTTCTATTGTAGATGGATTGATTAAAAAAACAAAAGGAATTACAGGTATGGATGATATACATTCTGAATTAGTTTGCTTGAAAGAAGAAAGCAATTGGAGAATCCTTAATAAGGGTACACATTATGAGGATGAACAAAAAGAATTTGATCGTCATGATGTAAAAAGTGTTATAGAACATCTTAATACTTTAGACAATCTAATTAGAAATGTGAAGATAGAAGAAAAGGTGGTACAAAAATTAGAATAAGAGAAACGATGAGACTTTTCATTATATGTATATTGCACAGGCAAAGGGGGTATGAATCACTAGGATTATTTATATAGAGAGACATTTTTGATATCTAAAGCAAACAGATATGATATTAAAGGTGGAAAGTATGTGGTGGAATTTGATTAAGAATATAGTAAATTTTAATTTCCAGTTTACTAAATAATAAGAGAAAGTTATTCTGATGATTATTTGTCAGAGTAACTTTTTTATATCTTAGGAAAAAGAGTTCATAAGCAGTTAGGAATTGATTTTGTATTTAATGCGGATCGTCCGGCGTTTTAATAAGCAGAGCCGGATTGCAAATTTAAACAAAACAGCTTACAATAATATATATAGAAATTTTTAATAATATAGGATAAAATTGCTGGGAAATGGAGGCGTTTTTATGACACATGAGCAATTTGAGAAGGCGGACAGAAATTTATCGGTCTGGAGAAAAACGAAAATGTATGTCTTGCCATTTACGATAAGTATGATGGATTTGGCAGTCTGAAAAGCATACAGGTTATGGGAAAAGCTGAATTGATAGAACCGTTTTCTGATACATATAATGAACATGCGCAGATAAAGAAAATACCGATAGAGGCATTAAAGAATCATTCAAATGTGGAATATGCGCATATAGATGGCACGACACTGCATTTGCAGATTATCACACCGCAGACGAGAAACACTAAAGAAAGTGATGAAACATATCCTTGTATCGTGTATGTGCAGTTGAGTATCGTCATTCCGGGATTGCACCTTTTCCGGCACAGGCTGTAGATACAAGAAATGCGATAAGATATGTAAAGCTGCACGCTAAAGAATACAAGGCAGATGCGAATCAGATGTATGTTGGCGGAGATATTTGCACCATAATCCTGAACTTTGCAGGAAAATGTCGGTGGAGTGTAATATCAGTGAAAATGTTTCACTGCCGCAGGTATTAATGTTTCACGGAACAAAAGACCGTATAATTAATCCAAAAGTCAGTGTGGTTGTGTATGAGGCGTTAAAGAAATATCATAAAGAGGTACAGTTATATATGCTAGAAGGTGCGGACCACGGCGGAAGTGAATTTTTCAGCGATAAAGTTTTAGATATTATGGAAGCGTTTTTACAGCGGATAGTATCGGCTTCTTAGTTTCTGGGACAAAAATATACATAGAATGTGAGTGATAAAGCATATGGGTTTATTTAAAAAGAAAGTAAAAGCGTATTCATATGATAAAGAGCGTATGAAACCGGTAATTAAAACCAGTATATGCACAGGTGAGCAGGTGGCTGGGTTTAAGGATATTCATACCGGAAAGATAGAAGATATTATGCTTGTGAAAACGGCGGCAGATATCGAAAGATTTAAGAAAATTTATGGAATAGAAGGCAGTATTGATAAAGAGTATTAGAAATGGAGAACATTATGGAATTACAAAATGTATTAAATAACAGAAGAAGTATGAGAAATTACGATGCGGCAAAAAAGGTTACAAAGGAGCAGGTTGAAACAATTATCAATGCGGCGATACTGGCTCCTTCATGGAAGAATTTACAGACATCAAGATATTACTGCATTTTATCAGATGAAAAAATTGAAGAATTCAGACAGAAGTGTCTGCCGGAATTTAATCAGAAGAATGCCGAGGGAGCGGCACTTGTTGTAGCAACATTTGTAAAAGGCTGCGTTGGATTTGACAGATTATCCGGTGAACCGGTTAATGAATGTGGCAATGGCTGGGGCTACTATGACCTTGGTCTGCAAAATGAAAATTTCGTTCTTAAAGCGAAAGAATTAGGGCTTGATACACTGATTATGGGAATTCGTGACGGTGAAGCAATAAGAAATTTCCTTGATGTGCCGGAAAATGAGCAGGTAGTATCTGTGATTGCGGTCGGATATGGTGCAAAGGACGTGCAGATGCCTAAAAGAAAGAGCGTTTCGGAGATAGCGAAGTTTTATTAAAAGTGCCTGTTCTTTTGGTAATGAAAGTCATGATAGGTCAAAAAATTTAAAGAAATGTAAGGAATAGAAGGTAGAAATATGGTTCAAAAAATTGTAAAAGGGAAACATATATTTGCAAGAAAAGCACAGCCTGCGACAGAAGCAGACAAACAGGTTGTGACGGATTTGATTGATACGTTAAGAGCCAACAGGGAAACATGTGTCGGAATGGCAGCCAATATGATAGGCGTGAATAAATCAGTCATTGTAGTGGCGGCAGGTCCGTTCCAGTTTGCAATGGTAAATCCCGTTATAACCCAAAAGTCCGGCGAGTATAAGACGGAAGAAGGCTGTTTATCGCTGGATGGAGTCAGAGCCTGTGTGAGATATGAAGAAATAGAGGTGGATTACCTTGACAGCAGCTTTAAACCGCAGCATGGAAAGTATAGCGGATTTACGGCACAGATAATTCAACATGAAATTGATCACTGCAATGGAGTGGTGATATAACATTGGGGAAAAATAGTTTGTGCGAAAAATGTCGAATTTTTATTGACAAACCTCAATGTATTTGATAATCTTTATCAGGTAACTTAATATTCCATGAGGGAGTAGTTAGCGCGAAAGTGTGATTTGTCAACATCCTGATTATATTAAAGAGTATAATCTGGCAAATCTTAAATAATGAGACTCATGTATATCGGTGAACAGCTTATGTGTTATATACGGGCGGGCATTGATATACATGAGTCTTTTTTTATCTGCCGGATATACTTATAAGAGCAGAGATTTCGGCTGGCACACGGTTATGGAAAAAAGGAGGAAACATGGAAAAATTTATTAACAATGCCCCATTTGCGCTTGTACTTGTATTTCTCGTAATAGGCTTTGTACTGCTGATTAAAGGAGCGGACTTTTTCGTAGAGGGAAGTTCAAGTGTAGCAAAAAGACTGCATGTTCCGTCTATCATTATCGGACTTACAATTGTCGCAATGGGAACATCACTTCCGGAAACAGCGGTTAGTGTATCAGCATCACTTACAGGCAATAATGAGCTTGCGGTCAGTAATGTAGTCGGTTCCAATATATTTAACCTGATGGTTGTAATTGGTGTGTGTGCAGTATTGGCAACAGTCAATGTTGCAAAAGAAACCATAAAACGGGATATTCCGCTTTCACTCATATGTGCAGCGCTTTTAATGCTTTTAGGAATTATCGGACTGGGCGACAAATCCGGCATGACACTCGGACATCTTGACGGCGTAATATTATTGGGATTCTTTGCAGGCTATATTTTTTATATGATTAAAATTGCATTAAAAGCAAGCAGGGAAGGCAGGAAAGTTGAGATAGAGGGCGGTTTAGATGAAGACATCAAACTGATTTCAGTGCCGCTTAGTATTCTTTTCATCGTTGGCGGTGCGGCGGCCATTGCGGTCGGCGGTGATATAACCGTTGATGCTGCGGCGAGAATAGCCAGTGATCTGGGAATGAGCCAGACACTGATTGGACTTACAATCGTTTCAATAGGAACATCCCTTCCTGAACTTGTGACCTCAATCGTTGCTGCCAAAAAGGATGAAGTCGATATGGCGCTTGGAAATGCGATTGGTTCAAATGTATTTAACATCCTTATGGTACTTGGCATGGCTTCGGCAATCAGCCCGGTGAGCATCATCACGGAAAATATTATTGATTTATGCGTGCTGATTGTATTTACGGTGTGTGTATGGATATTTGCAGGGACAAAAAAGAAAATCGGAAGAGTCGAAGGAATCTGCATGGTTGCATTTTACGCAGCATATGCAGTTTACATCATAATAAGATAAAGGAGATAGCATACAAATGCTGCTATTTTTAAAAGTATTTTTTACTGAATTTATAGCGGAAATGGGAGATAAAACCCAGCTGATGCTTATTGCGCTTACTTCTAAATATAAGTTAAGAGATATTATATTAGGAACAGCTGCCGCAATTCTTGTATTAAACGGTCTGGCAGTTCTTGCAGGCGGGCTGATCAGTGAATTTATTCCGGACTGGCTCATAAAGACAATTGCAGCACTTGCATTTCTTTATTTTGCCACATCAACGATTGCCGGTGATGATGACGATGAGGAAGAAGAAGGGGGCAAAACAAAAATTAAGTTTGCACCGCTTGCGGTTTTCTGTACATTTTTTGTAGCAGAACTTGGTGATAAGACACAGCTTACGGCTATAACCTTTGGTGCAAATGAAGGGATGAGCGCAGCGCTTATTGTGTGGATTGGCTGTTCACTCGGACTTTTCGCAGCAGATATTCTTGGTATGTTAGTCGGCTACCTTTTAAAGAGCAAGACTCCGGACGGACTGCTCAATACACTTGCATTCGTAATATTCTCTGTATTTGGGGTATATACTCTCTATCAGGGACTGAAACTTATAGGGGCAAGTGTCTGTCCAATCCCTGTATGGCCGGTGCTGATAGCTGCAACAGTGGTTTTTGCCGTTTTATGTGTCTGTCTTTTTATACGGAGAGAGAAGAAGGCAAAGTAAATGAATGAGCAGCAAACCGGGAGAGAAAAGATGACGGATAACATAGAACAGTATAAGAATTGTCTGGACGGATTGACAAAAGATATGCCGGAAGAATTTTTTAAGCTGGCTCAGGTTTTTGAACTGAGTGTATTTGAACCGATTCACATGGAAGGCAAAAAAGATATTTATGCCGCCTATCTGATGAATGATGCGGTTGAAAGCTATTTTGTTTTTGAACAATCTGTCATGACCGGCTCATACAAAGAGCTTGAATGTGAACAGACGGCAAGTATTGTCCATGATGATAACGGATATATGCTGATAGTCAATCAGAGCGGAGAGAACCGGTTTACAATCCGTTTTACCAATCTGCATATGCAGACAACCTGTTTTGATTACGGCTGCATGGGACATTTCTGGGTGAAAGGATATGAGTATTTGCGCCAGCTGGAATATCAGTTCGCGGATATCCGGGATAAGTATCGTTATCTGGGAAAAGATTTTTGCACAGAGCAGGAATTGATTTTTATGCAGCTTGCGGACTTCCCGCCGATTAAGAAATTCAGGTCGGTGCCGGAGCAGTATTATGTGCCATATCCGGATTCTGTTTATCCGGAAGCAGTCCGGTATCTGATCGAAACAGCAGAGAATGTCGGCGATAAGAAGATGTCTGCAAAGCTTGAACATTATCAAAGAAAACCGACGGCTTTTCAGTGTAATGTGCTTGCCAGAATGTTTCATAAAAAGGCACACAGCCGGTTCGTGGATAAAATTATTGCGGATATGAGAGCAATTTCGGCAGGCTATCCGCAAAGAACCTTTAAAGAGCAGGAAAAACAGCATTATAAAAAGGTTCATCAGAAAGCAGAAAATGCCATGAATTCATTTTTACAAAAAGGACAGGCGTGTCTGCTTTACAGGGAAGAACCGTTTATGTATGCCAAGGATTCAATCACATATAAGGAGCATGTGCTGGTCTTTAAAAATGGGCTGTTGAACCGGAAGTGTGAGATTTATACATTCGAATAACAATGTCTGCGGGTTTCTGCCGTATGTGATGTATGCAGCACCTGCGTTAAATATAGAATTACAACAGCTATCACAGCGTATAGAGGCAGACTGTCCGATATCATTTATCAAAACAATATCGGATAGCTGCCTGCTCTTTTAAACGGTGTGTCCGGCTTTGCGATTTAATGCAAAAATTTTAAAACATACATAACATATGCCAAAGCCCACCATAAAAAAATTCTTCATAAAAAATTCCCCTCATATAAATCTGCATTTTGCAGATATTTTCCTACTTTTCCTGAAAAGTTGCGCAGACGGTTTCGTGAGCAGCTGTTGCGCGGATACCGGAAATATCGACATGGTCAGCGTGACAGACCTTATCATCGTTATACATGCAGTTGGTTGCCTGACATGCAATCGATAAGGAAACATGCGGTGTCTGGGCGCTGTTTTTCTCACCGGACTTGTCCTCAAAATAACTTCCGCAGCAGGTGTCTTCACAGTTGCAGGCATTAGAGCCATTCACCTCGATAGAACTTAAACAGCAGCAGTTATCCTCATTGTGGCAGCAGCTTTTAACATTACAATCTAATTGAGCCATACAATCCTCCTTGTTTTGCATTTTGTTTTTGCGTTGCATGAATTAGTATGGCCGGAGCAATAAAAAAATATGCAAATCAAAAGTGATAATTCAACAATTGAATGCATATTTTTTTCATTCTTATGTAATTTTTAAAATTTATCGCGTAAAGCCGTTTAATGAATCAGGCTAAAATCAATTTTTCCGTTGAAACCGTCGTAATACCGGAAAATGACTTTGGCAAGAATCTTATCTTTCGCAACGTAAGTGTTTTTCCAGTAGCGCGAATCAAGAGAGGAGTTGCGGTTGTCGCCCATCATAAAATAGTGGCCTTCCGGGACAACATACGTTTCTTCCGTTTCAGATTCTGCCATCGGTTCTTTTAAATAGTCTTCTGAAAGTTCTTCACCGTTTACATAAACATGTCCGCTTTTAATCTGGACAACATCACCGGGTGTGCCGATAATTCTTTTGACATAATTTTGTTCTTCATTATCAGGATACTTAAAAATCACGACATCGCCGCGTTCCGGCTCATCAAATAAATAGGCAAGACGAAAACCGATTAAACGGTCATGCTCCATAATTGTATTTTTCATAGAACCGGTAGGAACTTCTGCGTTGACAATAATATACTGCGTAAATACAAATGCAATAATCACAGCAGCAGCTAAAATTTTAATATAACTGAAAATTTCTGACCAGATTGTTACCGGTTTTGAAGCCTTTTTCTTTTTGTGATTTTTGGAAGCTCCGGTAGAAGTACGGGCAGACGGTTCTTTATCATCGTCCATATCAAAGCCGTAATCATCATTGACGTAATCAAAATCCGGTTCGTCATCGATGTCATTGTATCTATTATCGTATGATGACATATTTTCCTCCTCAATTGCAATGGATTACAGAAAAACTGCCGCATCGGGAAAATCCGAATGCGGCAATTTACCTGATTACCTATAATAATACTTCAAAATATATTATTTGGCAAGCAGTTCCATAATTTTGTTGCTTCTTGCGATGAAGTTTGTCATCTGCTCCGGTGTCAGCGGTGCGTGGCTCAGTAATGCTAAGTCGTAGAGCTGTTCACAGAAAACAGGAGTGTTCTCACCGTCTTTATGGTCAACGATATATTTAACCAGATCATTGTTGGCATTTAATACGAGTGTCTGTCCGTTTGCACCGAACATAGACGGATCCATGCCGTACATATTGTACATCTTCATCATATCCTGCATACGTCTGTCCTGTTCGGAGAGCGTAATCATGGAAGAAATAGAAGCGTTTTTGAGCTTTTCGACCTTGATATTTAACTTATCGTTGTTTAAAGCCTTCTTAAAGACATCGGAAAGTGTTTCTGTAAGCTCTTTTAATTCGTCTTCGCTTGTTTCTTCCTTAAAGCTGTCAGAAAGGTCTGCATCTATACGCTGGAATTTTAAGTTTTCGTTCTTGCCCTCCAAGTGTGTAACAAACGGCTGGTCAATATTGTGTGTCAGGATAACAGCGTCAATGCCTTCTTCCTTAAACATATTGATATACTGGCTCTGTTCGGTTTCATCTGTAACGTAGAAGACTGTATTTTCGTGGTGTTCCTTGTTTTCGTCCAGACATTCCTGAAGTGTAAGGTACTTGCCGTCTAAGTTCTTGAAAATGATGAAATCCTTCATCTTTTCATAGAATTTTTCGTCCTTTAAGCAGCCGAATTTAATAAATGGGTTGATGTCATCCCAGTATTTTTCGTAATTTTCCTTGTCGGTCTTATACATGCCGGACAGCTTATCGCCGACCTTCTTTGTAATGTATTCTGAAATCTTTTTAACAAAACCGTCATTCTGTAAGGCACTTCTGGATACATTTAATGGCAGGTCAGGGCAGTCAATAACACCCTTTAACAGCAGTAAGAATTCAGGAATGACCTCTTTGATATTATCGGCAACGAATACCTGATTGTTGTACAGCTTAATAGTACCTTCGATGCTTTCATACTCCGTATTAATTTTCGGGAAGTAGAGGATACCTTTTAAGTTAAACGGGTAATCCATATTCAGATGAATCCAGAACAGCGGTTCCTTGTAATCCTTAAATACAGTGCGGTAAAATTCCTTGTATTCCTCATCGGTACATTCGTTTGGATGCTTTGTCCAAAGCGGATGAATATCGTTTAATGCAACAGGGCGTTTTACGATTTTTGCCATTTTCTTTGCGGGAACTTTTTCAACGGTTTCTTTTGTACCGTCTTCTTTTTCCACTTCTTCGGTAACGGCATCTTTGATAAAGGTATCAAGCACCTTATCTTTTTCTGTTACTTCTTCTTCCGGGATTTCCTCGGTCTGCTCGCCGGCATCTTCATTTTCAAGGAAAATCGGAATTGGCATAAATGAGCAGTACTTTTCGATGACTTCGCGTGCCTTGTATTCATTTGCAAATTCATAGCTGTCTTCGTTCAGATATAAAGTGATAGCAGTACCCGGTTCTTCCTTAGTGGTATCCTGCATATCATATTCCGTGCCGCCGTCACATTCCCAGTGAACAGCAGAAGCGCCGTCCTTGAAAGAAAGCGTATCAATCGTTACCTTGTCGGCTACCATGAAAGCAGAATAGAAGCCAAGACCAAAGTGACCGATAATCTGGTCTTCGTTGGTCTTATCCTTGTATTTTTCAAGAAATGCTTCTGCGCCGGAAAAAGCGATCTGATTGATATATTCGTTGACTTCTTCCTTTGTCATACCGATACCGTTATCAATAATCTGAATTGTCTTCTTTTCAGGGCTTACCTTGACCTGAATCTTATATTCAATATCGTCCGGTGCCTCATATTCGCCGATTAAATCCAGCTTCTTTAATTTAGTAATGGCATCACAGCCGTTTGAAATTAATTCTCTGTAAAAAATATCGTGGTCGGAATACATCCATTTTTTAATGATTGGGAAAATATTCTGACTGTTAATTGATAAATTACCATGTTCATTTGCCATTGTATCATTACCTCTTTTCATTTCATTCATAAAATAATCTGTTAAGATGTAATTTAATACAAGCAAAATGGAAAGTCAAGAAGAAATTAGCACTCATTCATTTTGAGTGCTAACAAGAATAGCGGAAGCCCGCAAAATCAGTGCATTTGCGCTAATTCTAAAAAAATCATGAACTGGCGGGTTCAGACTTCTTCAAAGTCCATGCCATGGGAAAATAAAAAGTCCTTTGCAAAGGCATCAAAGCTGTGTTCAAGGGTTTTATCAAGTGAAAAAACTTTGATAGACGTGCCGGTAACAACGGAAACGGCACCGTCCTGATATTTGATATTTAAAAACAGTCCGTTAATGTCATCGGGTGTCAGTGCAGTCTGATTGTCGGACAGCAGCTTTGTAACCTGTTCCGGCGGGAGCAGAAAGACCATTTTCATATAGGAAGGGACCTTACTGCCTTTGATGAGCTGGAAGCAGAATGGCTTGACAGAAGACCATCGCGAATAGGACTTTTCGGGAAGTTCATTCCATTCTTCTTCGGAAAAGAAATCTTTGTTGAGTTCACCGCTGATGGTATAGGAATTGGCTGTTTTTATCACGGCTTCGGATAAAAACAGCCCGTCAAATGCTTCTTTAATAAGCAGCTGTGACATAAAATTTTTCGTATCTTTTATAGTAAGTGAGAGCATAATTCCTCCGTTTTTGATATTGTATTTTAACTATTATAAAACAATTTTTTCAATGAAGTCAACGATTTTAAAAAGAATCACGGACAGGATACACAAAATGACGATAGACATTGCGACCCAGTCCATTTTAAAAACCTGGCTGCCGTAAATAATTAAGTAGCCAAGTCCGGCTTTGGCAGCGAGAAATTCACCGATAATCACACCCACAAGCGACAGACCGATGTTGACCTTCATGTTGCTGATAATTGTCTTTAATGAAGCGGGCAGGACGACTTTGGTTAAAATGTTTTTTCTTGAGCCGCCCAAAGTCTGAATCAGCAGGATTTTGTCGGAATCGGTTTCTGCAAAGCTGGTGTAAATATTTAAAATTGTTCCGAATACGCCGACGGAAATGGCGGTGACAATAATGGCTTTGGCATTATTGCCGAGCCACACGATAATCATAGGCGCAAGGGCAGATTTTGGAAGGCTGTTCAGCAGCACAAGATACGGTTCTAATACGGCAGATATCGTTTTGCTGCTCCAGAGTAAAATGGCAGTGCCGACACCGAGCAGTACAATTAGTGCAAAACTGATACCGGTTTCGGCTACGGTAACGGCAGTGTGGTAAAAAATACTGCCGTCAGAAATCATTGCAAACAGGGTTTTTATAATGCGGGACGGACTGCTGAAAATAAAATCATCAATCCAGCCTGTGTATGCAGCCACTTCCCAAAGTGTGATAAAACCGGCAAAAAGCAGAATCCTTGCTAAAGTAATTTTGTATTTTAACCGTTTCATTTGTTTAAGATAATGCATTTGAATGGCAGACATTATGACAACTCCTTCCAGATTTGATGAAAATAAGCAGAAAATTCAGGGGCAGTCCGTGAGGAAAACGGTGTGCGCTTATCCACGGAGAGGTGAATGTCAAAAACATTTTTGATACCGGCAGGACGGCTGGATAAAACAATCACCTGTTCACCCATGGCAATCGCTTCGGAAATGTCATGCGTGACTAAAAGTGCCGTTTTTTCCTGCTCCTTGATAATGCGGAAAATATCGTCGCTTACTTCCAGTCTTGTCTGATAATCCAATGCGGAAAACGGTTCGTCTAAAAGCAGAATGTCCGGTTCTAAAACAAGGGTGCGGATCAGTGCCGCCCGCTGGCGCATGCCGCCGGAAAGCTCAGAAGGATGGGCATTTTTAAAGGAAGCAAGTCCGTAGTCATGCATCATATCGGCGGCAAGTCTTTTTTTCTGTTCCGTACACTGGTGGGTTACTTCAAGACCAAGCAGAATATTTTTATAAATGGTACGCCACTCTAAAAGAGTATCGTGCTGGAGCATATAGCCAATCCGGGCAGCGGCAGGCATTGCATCACTTTTATAAAAGCGGATACAGCCCTTTTCGGGTGCGATTAATCCGGCAATTAAGGAAAGCAGTGTGGATTTTCCGCAGCCGGAAGGACCGGCAATCGAGGTGAAGCTGCCGGGCCGGACAGAAAAAGAAACATCTTTTAATGCAGGTGTTTCCCCGGAGGGCGTATGGTATGAATAAGATACATGGTCAAGGGTTAAAACTGGATTCATAAAGCAGCCTCCAATCCTTTTGATATATTTTATGGTAAAATAGGGCATACGGTGTCAAATGCAATTGCAAATCGCGCAAAGAATAGATATACTATATAAGGAAAATCATATTTACGATAGAACGAATAAAATAAAGAGAAATATGAGGGATAAAATATGCAGCATTTGGAACACATTTTAGAATGTATTCATGATAAACACATTTTTATACAGACACATAACTTCCCGGACCCCGATGCGATTGCAAGTGCATACGGGTTAAAGGTACTGCTTGAAAAAAAGGGAATTGGGGCAACGATTTGTTATAAAGGAAGAATTGACGATACGATTACGGCAAAGATGGCACAGCTGCTTGCAATTGACATTGTTGAGCAGGAGGAAATTACGGATATGTCCGCAGAATCCGAGATTATTCTGGTGGATTCCCAAAAGGGCAACGCGAATGTCATAGATATGCAGGGCAACGAAGTTCTCTGCATTGACCATCATCCGACCTATGAAAATCAGGATTATCGTTATTCGGATATCCGTGTGGAGGTTGGTGCGTGTGCATCTATTATCGCCGGATACTTTATGGAAAGTGGGATACCGGTTGATAAACGCACGGCTACGGCACTGTTATACGGAATAAAGGTGGATACTGCCAATATGACAAGAGGGGTGAGTCCGCTGGATCTGGAAATGTTTTACCGGCTCTTTCCGTTAGCGGAGCATGCACTTTTGCAAAAGCTGGATACGAGTGTCCTGCACATGAAGGATTTGCGCGCCTATGCCAATGCAATAGATACGATTGAAAATGTGAACCGTGTCTGCTTTGCCAATACCGGTGTAGACTGCCATGAGGCACTGACAGCATCCATTTCGGATTTTATATTGGCGCTGGATGAAGTCGATGTGGTTATTGTATCGTCTTACCGGGAGGATGGCATAAAGCTGTCAGTGAGAAGCAGTGCGCCGTGGTGCAATGCGGGTAAGCTTACTAATGAAGCATTAAAAGGCATTGGAAACGGCGGCGGGCATGAGCATATGGCAGGTGGATTTATTCCATTCGGGAATATACCACAGAACAGTGATGCCAATAGCAGCAGTACAGATATCAATCATGCCGTTTCAGTGGAAAATCAGCCGGTTGAACAAAGGGCTGAGGGACTTTTAAAAGAAATGAAGAAAAGATTTCTTCAAAAAATTGAAAATGGGTAAAATAAAAAAGCTTCCGATGGGACTCGAACCCACGACCCACGCATTACGAATGCGTTGCTCTACCAACTGAGCCACAGAAGCATTTACCTTGTTACTATAGTACAAAATGATTTTGCTGTCAAGCCTAATTCCCAAAAATCGCTATAAATAAATTTCGCTGTCCGTTACAAAATAAGAAATAAAAAAGCTGTAACACAGCGGAAACGAGGAATTATGGCGGAAAAACAGGAAAAAGAGGAGCAGAAGGATAAAAAAATAGAAAGCTATGGACAGGTACTTTTAGGAGAAGACGAACACAACGGTAAAATCCAGCTGATGACGATTATCGGCGAGATTGAAGGGCATGACGTCCTTCCGGCGGCGAGCAAAACGACAAAGTACGAGCATATTTTACCGCAGCTTGCATCAATTGAAGACAGTGCCAAAATCGGCGGTGTACTGTTTTTAATCAATACGGTTGGCGGGGACGTGAGTGCAGGACTGGCACTTGCGGAGATGATTGCATCTATGAAGACACCGAGCGTTTCACTGGTGCTTGGCGATTCACACAGTATCGGAGTGCCGCTTGCAGTCAGCACAGATTATTCCTTTATTGCGCCGACGGCAACGATGATTGTCCATCCGGTGCGCATGAACGGAACGATTATCGGTGCGCCGCAGACATTCGACTATTTTCAGCTGATTCAGGACAGAATTGTGCATTTTATAGCCGGACATTCACGTGTCGAAAAGGAAAAACTGGAACAGATGATGATAAATACCGGAATGCTTACCAAGGATTTAGGAACGATTCTGGTCGGGAAAGAAGCGGTCCGGCAGGGGTTGATTGACGAAGTCGGCGGAATCAGCGCGGCGCTTGAGAAATTAAGGTCGCTAATGGCTGATTGAAACTTTTTTAATTTTAATGCGAAAATTTAATGTAAAACGGAGAAAAGATGAAATGTAATTTGTGTCCGCGCAAATGTAATGCGGACAGGGAAAAACAGGAAGGAGTCTGCCGGATGCCGTGGGATATTTACGCGGCAAGGGCGGCTCTGCATATGTGGGAAGAACCGTGCATTTCGGGAGAAAACGGTTCAGGTGCCGTATTTTTTACGGGCTGCACCCTGCGGTGCGTATTCTGCCAGAATCACGAAATTGCCGCGGGAAAACGTGGACAGAAGATTGATGAATCGCATCTGGCGGAGATTTTTTTAAAATTGCAGCAGCAGAAAGCCAATAATATTAATCTGGTGACACCCACACAGTATGTTCTGCCAATTATTGCGGCAGTTAAAAAAGCAAAAGTGCAGGGATTAAAAATTCCCGTGGTGTACAATACAAGCGGTTATGAGCGCGTGGAAACGCTGAAAAATCTTGAAGGGATTGTGGATGTATATCTGCCAGATTTTAAATATACAGATACTACATATGCAAAACGCTATTCCAATGCACCCGATTATTTTGACGTAACCAAAGCGGCGCTTGCGGAAATGGTGCGCCAGCACCCGGCACCGCAGTTTACAGATAAGCAGGAAGCGGCGGTGCGCGGAATTGAAGAAGGAATCATGACAGGCGGCGTGATTGTGCGGCACCTGATGCTGCCGGGGCTGTTAAAGGATACAAAAGCAGTAATACGGTATTTATATGAAACATATGGTGACAGTATTTATATCAGCATTATGAACCAGTATACACCGATGCCGTTTGTGGAAAATATCCCCGAATTAAACCGGAAAGTTACCCACAGGGAATACGACAAAGCCGTGGATTATGCGATTGGTTTAGGCGTGGTAAACGGCTTTATTCAGGAGGGCGGTACGGCAAAGGAAAGCTTTATCCCCGAATTTTCGGGTGAGGGTCTGGAATAAAAACAGAAGTCTTAAAAATTTATAAAAATGCTTGAAACTGCCGCAAAGATAGGGGATACTGTTAATTAAGAAGCTTTGTGGCAGAATAAGTGATGTGAGGATAAAGTATGCAGGATATGCAGTCAGAAAATGCAGTAATTGAATTAAACCGTGCACATTTGTGGCAGATTGCATTATTTTCATTAAATAATACGTCTACGAATCTGTATCTTGCCATGATGGGCTACGTGTCATATTATGCAAACGGAATTGCGGGGCTGTCTGTTGTGGTAATTTCTTTTATTCTGACCGGAATGAGAATCTTTGACGGTGTTACAGACCCGGTTATCGGTTATGTGATTGATAAAACCAACGGACGTTTCGGAAAGTTCCGTCCATTTATGATTTCAGGATATGTTCTGCTTGCGGGCAGTTCGCTGGTGCTGTTTTTTACGACTCATCTGGTGCCTGCGTTCTTTAGAATTCCGTATTTTATTGCCGTGTATTCTGTATACATTATCGGATATACGTTTCAGACGGCGGTTGTAAAGTCGGGGCAGTCTGTTATTACCAATGATGTGAAACAGCGCCCGATGATTACATTTTTTGATTCGACCTTTATTATGCTGGCACATGGACTGACGGCATTTTATGTGTCGGTCTACCTGATTCGCAAATACGGCAACTTCAACAGCCGTGCGCTTTTTGAGGAATTTGTGATTACCGTGGTTGTGCTTTCCGGTATCTGCACGGCACTGGCGGTTATCGGGATATGGGGCAAGGACAACAGCCGATATTTCCAGCTTGATAAGGAAAAGAAAAATAATATTCATTTCCGCGACTACTGGCAGATTATGAAACACAACAAGCCAATCCGTATGCTGGTCATTGCAGCGGCCTCCAATAAATTTGCATCCATGGTATACAGCAACTCCACGGTGCTTGTCATGCTGTTTGGCATTTTAATGAACAATTACCCGCTGGCGGGCATTATCGGTGTTATTGTGGGAATTCCTAATCTAGGCATTATTTATCTGGGTATCCGTTATGCGAAAAAAGTGGGGCAGAAAAAAGCAATGGTGGTATCCACATGGTTTGCCATTGCATTTCAGGCGGTCATGATGTATATGATGTTATTCACCGATCTGACAAAGGTTTCACTTGCGGAAATTAACGGGATTACCATAGCATTTTTACTGGTATTTGCCCTGTTAAACGGCGTAAAATCCATTACCAATAATATTGTTGTGCCGATGATTGCGGACTGCACGGATTATGAATACACGCTCAGCGGACATTTTGTTCCGGGCATTATGGGTGCGTTATTTTCTTTTATTGATAAATCCTTCTCTGCGCTTGGAACAGGCTTTGTGGGCATTGCACTTTCCATGACAGGTTATGCAAAAGTATTTCCGCAGGTCGGCGATGCGCTGACACCGCAGTTAAAATATATGACCGTGTTCTTTTACTGTGTTATACCGATTCTTGGCTGGTTTGTCACAATTTTTATTATGCGGTTTTACCGGCTGGATAAAAAGGCGATGAGCATATTGTATACAAAAAAGGGGCAGAAAGAGTAGAAATGAGGAGAGCTATGAACATAAAAAAAGGAAATCCGCTGCAAAAGGGGAGTACAAAACAAAAAGACGGCTATAATTTTGCGATTGCATCGGCGGCGGAAATAATTGATCTGCTGTTGTATGCGCCAAAAGCGGACGAGCCGGAGTACCGGATTGAACTGACAGAAGCCTATAAGACGGGCGATGTCTTTTCGGTGCATATCAGCGGCATTTATCTGGACAGGTATCTGTATTGCTATGAGGCGGACGGGAGGAAAATCATTGATCCGTATGCAAAGACGATTACAGGCTGTGAAGTTTTTGGCAAAGATGAAAACAAGCAGCATTTAAGCCGGGTATGTCTTTCAAAATATGACTGGGAAGACGATACGGCACCGGAAATACCGTATCATGACAGCGTTTTTTATAAATGCAGTGTCCGCGGACTGACCGCTTCAAAAACGTCAAAGGTGCGCCATAAGGGAACATTTTCGGGCGTGGTGGAAAAACTGCCGTATTTAAAAGAACTGGGCATTACAGCGGTGCTTTTTATGCCGCTGTATGAATTTGACGAAATCGGAAAGTTTCCGCAGCTTTATGACAACGGATACGGAAAATATGCATCCGGTCCGATAGCGGGCAGAATCAATTACTGGGGATATACCAAAGGATTTTATTTTGCGCCGAAGGCTTCGTTTGCGTGGACGGGACGAAAGAAAGCGGACTATACGGCAGAGATGAAGGACATGGTAAAAGCATTTCACAAAGAGGGCATGGAAGTTCTTATGGAAATGCATTTTCAGGACGAGCCGGTCGATTTTATTTTAGACTGCCTGCACTACTGGGTGACGGAATACCACATTGACGGAATACATCTGTTTGCCGGTGAGGCGGCGTTAAATGCAGCGGCAAGGGATGCACTGTTAGCAAAGACAAAGCTGATTACGGTATTCTGGAACGGTGAAAAAAAGCATTATAAAAACATGGCAAATTACAATGCCGGATTTATGAACGTGGCACGTAAATTTTTAAAGGGCGATGAAAACCAGCTTGGCGATTTTGTTAATGTCAGCCGCTATAATCCGGTGCAGAGTGCCAATATTAATTATATTACAAGCCATGACGGATTTACGCTGTTTGATCTGGTCAGCTACGACAGAAAGCACAACGAGGCAAACGGCGAGGGCAATGCGGACGGTGAAAATTTTAACAATAGCTGGAACTGCGGAACGGAAGGACCTTCAAAGAAAAAAAAGATACAGCATCTGCGCCTTAGGCAGATGAAAAATGCACTGATGCTGGTGCTGTTATCGCAAGGCACACCATTACTGCTTGCAGGCGATGAGTGCTGTAATTCACAGGCGGGCAATAACAATCCGTACTGCGTGGACAACGAACTTTCGTGGGTCAGCTGGAACAGCCGCGGCATGGCGGCGGAAATGACAGCATTTGCAAAAGAACTGATTGCATTCAGAAAACAGTACAAGATTCTGCATATGCCAAAGCAGCTTTTATCCTATGACAGCTTATCGTGTGGGTATCCCGATATTTCCTGCCACGGCAGCAGTGCATGGTATAATACCATGGAAAGCTACAACCGTCATATTGGCATGATGTATTACGGCAGGTATGCATATATTGAGGATTTATGCCAGCAGGAAAATGCAGACGCGGATACATTTCTTTATATTGCATACAATATGCACTGGGAAGAACACGAACTGGCACTGCCAATCGGATATAACGAATGTGACTGGCAGGTGGCACTCTGCTCCGGTGATAAAGGAAGTGCCGTGCTTGGAAAAGATGGAAAAACCGTACATGTAAAGCCGCGCTGTATCGCTGTTTTAACAGGGTTGAGGAAAAAGAAAGAAAATAACAAGAAAACAAATCGAAAAACAGGTGAAGAAAATGGACATTCATAATTTAGAACAGATTAAACAGGAATTTTCCGGCTTTCAGCAGGAGTTTGAAACCGGAAATAAGGAAAAGGCACTGGAAAAACTGCTGGAGCTTTTAGATGCGCTGGAAGAAGCGGATACCTCAAGAAGGGCGGCGCAGATTGATAAAGACGGAAATGTTACACTGTCATCGGAAATCCAGGCAGGAAAACCGGCGGCAGAAAAATCAGCAGAAGACGGAACAGGCGAAAGTCAGCCGCTTTATATGAGCTTAAATCACGTCATGGAGTATTATATTTTTGCGTATTACTTTCAGCCGGCTACAGAGGTGCGCTGTACCGACATACCGTATGGGGAATATTACCGCACATACGGACAGCTTGCACTTTCTATGCAGAAGTACAATGGGGCAAAAAAGGCATATGAGCGTGCGATTGCGTGGAATCCGGTCGATTTGGACGCCTATCTGGGACTGGCAGAGGTGTATAAGTATCAGAATCAGCGGGAAAAATATCTGACGGTTACAAAGCAGGCATACCGTTACTGCTGTACACGCGCAACCATGGCACGCTACTACCGCAATATGGCATTTTATTATCTGTCCGGTTATGAGCCGGAAACGGCGCGTGCATGCTACCAGTACAGCAACGTGTATTACCACACGGAAAATGCGGACAGCGAGTTAAAGTATATTTCCGAGGCAATTCAGCAGGAAACACCACAGACGGATATCCGTGCGATTCAGAAGCTGTTTGACGAAAAACAGATTGAGCCGGGACCGGATTCCCAGACGATTGGAATTGTATATAAGGTCGGTGAAATTTTATTAAAGGACGGCGATTATAAGTTAGCAAAGGACTGCTATTCGATTGTCTATGATATTACGCAGGACGCGTCGGCGGAAAAACTGTTAAATGAGCTGGAAGCGGCGATTGCCGGAAATTAAAAAATAAATCAGGAAAGTATAGAGAGAAAATAATGAGTAAAATTGACAGTATTATATTTGATTTGGATGGAACGCTTTGGAGTTCGGCTAAGGCAATCAGTGAAGCGTGGGGACTTGTATTACAGAAGCATGAAAATATTGAGAAAAAGGAAGTGACAGAGGAAGAGCTTTACAGTTGTATGGGGCTTCCGATGTATGATATTGCAGCAAAGCTGTTTCCGTCACTGGCAGAGAATATCCGTAATCAGTTAATGGACGAGTTATGCGAATTTGAAAACGGATATCTGGAAAAACGCGGCGGTGTTTTATTTAACGGATTGGAAGAAACACTGGCACAGTTACAAAAAAAATATAAGCTTTATATTGTAAGCAATTGTCAGGACGGATATATCGAAGCATTTATCAAAGCACATCATATGGAAAAGTATTTTGAAGATACGGAGTGCTGGGGAAGAACCCGCTTGTCAAAGGGTGAGAGTAATAAGATACTGATAGCGCGCAACCACTTACAAAATCCGGTTTACGTGGGAGATACCGCAGGGGATTATCAGTCTGCCATTGATGCGAGAATTCCGTTTATCTATGCGGCGTATGGTTTTGGCGAGGTTCGGGACTGCGATTATAAAATACAGAGTATCCGGGAACTGCCGGAGGTGGTGGAACAGGTAAACGAGAATAAAAAATAAATTTTTTGTAAATAAGAATAGTGGTATATAATCTTTTTTTAATAAAACAAAACTTGACGAATATCATTGCTTTGATATACTGGATATATATATTCTAATAACATATGCAAATGTAAATTTGTATTGTATCTTTGCGGTTAAACCGCATCAGAAATGAGGGGCAGTGTGTATTTTGTTGGGAGAATACGAAAAGAAATATACCAATGTATAACATCTGATTGTATAACAGATGAAGTGATTATTACAGACAAGCAGGTAGAACATATAAAACAAAGACATCCGAATGATTATGAGCGTTATGGGAAATACTTAACAAGAATAGTAGAAGACCCAGATTATATTATAGAAGCAAATCGAAAGAATACAGCACTTGTATTAAAAGAATTTGTAGAGGGTGGAGAAGTTTTTAAAACGGTAGTCAGACTTGTCACATCAATGGACGATGTCAATTACAAAAATTCTGTTATTACATTTATGAAGATAGATAATAAAGAGTGGAACAGATTATTAAGAAATAAGAAAATTCTTTACAAAAGAGAATAAGAATGTTATTATTTGAATACAGTAAGAAAGGAATTGTCTGAGGTGGAGGAATTCGTACAATCCACACGCCGCTGGTACAGACAGGGGAAACCCGAGAGACGCAGGAGAGCTGTACGCCTGCCAGACAGTTCCTTTATACTAATGAGATGATTTTTGTAAATAAGAAAATTCTCAAAAAAAGAATTGACACACGTAATAAACCGTGCTAAACTATCACCAATTTAACAAATTAAAGAATTAAAGTCGATGAACAAAATAGTACTTTCAGAAGGTACACTACAGAGAGCCGGTGGCGGTGAGAACCGGTGTGGAGAGCTGGAACGAATGGGTTTGGGAGATGCATTGGTGAACATTTTATGGTTAAGTAAGTAGCTGATGACGTGACCTCACGTTACAGAGGCAGGGTATTGCACAGGCAGTATCAGGAATGAGTCAGATAACAGGTGGCATATCCGGTTTCGGGTATGCTTTTTTTATTTTATCGGAAATGACAGTATTTCTATAATATAAAAATAAAAGCCAGACTATCCGTGACTTTTATTTTCCTATATTTGTAACAGGGAAAATGAAAACACATAATCCGGTATCTGAGAAAACAGGGTGGCACCACGATAATTCGTCCCTTATGCAGTGATAATAGCTGCATAAGGGATTTTTTTTATGGAGGAATGGCGATGAAAAGACGGTTAAAAGCATATAAAAAGACAGTCAGCATCGTAGATGAATCTACGATAGCACTGTATGAAAGCCTTGGCAGAGAAAAGAAAGGCTTTCTTATGGAAAGTAATGACAAGGAAAACGGAAGATACACCTTTATGGGTGTTGAGCCGGAAGCACTGATTCAGTCAGACGGTGAATCTCTGGTAATTACAAAGGCAGACGGCACAAAGGAAGTGCGCAGGGGTAACCCGCTGGAGCGGTTAAAAGAATATTACAGTGAATTTGAAATTGTAAAAGAAGACGGTGAACTTGAATTTACAGGTGGACTGGTCGGCAGTCTGGGATATGATTTTATCCGCTATACCGAGGATTTACCGGACGATAATGAAGATGAAATCGGAATTGAAACCATTCAGCTTATGCTGGCTTCAAAGTTTCTGGCAATCGACCATGTAGCAGAAACCTTTACAGCGGTAATACTGGAAGAAGACAGCCCGGAAGGCAAGAAACGCGCAGAACAGGAAGCCAAAGAGCTGATTGCGCGGGCAAGAAAAAATCCAAAGGCGGCAGAGAAAAAACACGTCCATGACGGCATTATCGTGAAAAAATCCGATACCTGTGAGCAGTACAGCAGGAAAGTTCAAAAAATCAAACAGTACATCAAAGAAGGACACATTTTCCAGACGGTGCTTTCACAGCGCTGGACGATTCAGACCAAACAGGACGGTTTTGAACTGTATAAGGAACTGCGGGAATTAAATCCGTCACCGTATCTGTATTATTACAATTTCGGTGATTTTGAAATTATCGGAAGTTCGCCGGAAATGATTGTCAAGCAGACAGATAACAGAGTTTATACTTGTCCGATTGCGGGTACGAGAAAGCGCGGAAAGACACCGCAGGAAGATACGGCATTGGAACAGGAACTGCTCGCAGATGAAAAAGAGCGTGCAGAACACGTTATGCTGGTCGACCTTGCAAGAAATGACATGGGAAGAATTGCACAAATCGGTTCGGTAAAGGTGTCCGAATTTATGAGAATCCAGCGGTATTCCCACGTTATGCACATCGTTTCACTGGTAGAGGGAAGAAAAAAAGGCGAGTATCATCCACTGGATTTGGTATCCTCATTTCTTCCGGCAGGCACCTTAAGCGGTGCACCGAAAATCAGGGCAATGGAAATTATTGACGAACTGGAAACGGTCAGACGCGGATTATACGGCGGCGCAACCGGTTATCTGGATTTTGGCGGCAACATGAATTTCTGCATTACAATCCGTACCATGATAAAAAAAGGTGAAAAAGTCTATTTACAGGCAGGTGCGGGAATTGTGGCGGATTCGATTCCTGAAAATGAATATCAGGAGTGCTGTAATAAGGTCATGGCACTGGCAAAGACACTGGTCGAGGAGGAAAAGTTATGATATTACTGATAGATAACTATGATTCGTTTACATATAACTTGTATCAGTTTATCGGTACATTTAACAATGATATAAAGGTCGTCAGAAACGATAAAATTACAATAGAAGAAATAGAAGACTTAAATCCTGAATCCATTGTGATTTCGCCGGGACCGAAAAGTCCAAAGGAGGCAGGTATCTGTCTGGAGACCATCCGCCATTTTGCGGGAAAGAAGCCGATGCTTGGAATCTGTCTGGGACATCAGTGTATCGGAGAAGCATTTGGCGCAACGGTTTCTTATGCAAAGAAAATCTGTCATGGAAAACAGTCGCTGATAGAACATGATACAGACGGTATTTTTGAAGGCATTAACGAACCAGTCAAAGTTGCACGCTATCATTCACTTGCAGTCATAGAGGATACCCTGCCGGACTGCTTACAGGTGACGGCAAGAACGCAGGACGGAGAAATCATGGCAATGAAGCACCGGGAATATCCGATTGTGGGATTGCAGTTTCATCCGGAATCCATTTATACAGAGCACGGAAAGAGAATGATAGAAAATTTTGTAAACAACATAGGAAATGGGCAAAAATGCCTGCGGAATGGGGATTAATATGATTCTTGATGTAATTGTTGAAGATAAGAAAAAACGGCTGGTTGAACATAAGGCGGCAGTCAGCGAAGAAGAAATGAAACAGAAAGCATTGCAGAGTACACGTAAAAGTGTGGGATTTGCAAAGGCATTAAAAAAAGACGGTCTTTCTGTTATCGGTGAGTTTAAAAAGGCATCGCCAAGCCACGGGGCAATGGATATCAAGGTGGATTTAAAGGAGCGGATTTTGCAGTATAACGATTCGGTTGATGCGATTTCCTGCCTGACCGAGGAAGACCATTTTTACGGTAGTACGGCGTATCTGGAACAAATCCGGAAAATGACAAATCTGCCGGTTATCCGCAAGGATTTTATTATTGAAGAATATCAGGTCTATGAAGCAAAGGTTATCGGCGCAGATGCGATTCTTTTAATTGCCGCGATTTTAGATGATGAAACCTTTAAACGACTGTATGACCTTGCTTACAGCCTTGGGCTGGACGTATTGTGTGAGGTTCATGATGAAGCAGAATTGCAGAGAATGCTGGCGTTAGATGTTGAAATCATCGGAATCAACAACCGCAATTTAAAGACCTTTGAAGTGACCATGGATACGACAAAGAAGCTGTCAGCCATGCTTCCGAAAGACTTCAAGGAACGCGGTAAAGTGCTGGTATCCGAAAGCGGTGTCAGCACGGACGGAGATATTTCAGCATTAAAACAGAGCCATGCAGATGCATTTTTAATTGGCACGGCGCTTATGGAATCAGACAATCCGGGGGCGCTTACAAAGCACTGGAAGGAAGTTTATGCAAATGGGTAAGACAAAGGTAAAGGTCTGTGGGCTGACGCGGAAAGAAGAGGCAGAAATGCTTGCGGACTGCCGGGTGGAATTTGCGGGCATGGTATTGTTTTTTCCAAAAAGCAAACGCAATGTCACCTTACAGCAGGCAGAACAAATCCTTGCGGCACTCAAAAAATACGGTGTATCAAAGAGCGTTGCCGTGACGGTGTCCCCGACAAAGGAACAGGTAGAACAGATTATGCGGCTGGGATTTGATTACATACAGATTCACGGAACATTGTCCGATGAGGTACACGATGTGCTGAGGATTCCGGTAATCCGTGCAGTCAACGTGGCAGGAGAAACGGCGGAAGATAAGGAAAGTATCCGGCGGCAGTTAGAAAGCGTTCTGGCAGATGAAAAAACGGCGGGCATATTATTTGACGGCAGTTCGCCGGGCGCAGGAAAAACATTTGACTGGAATTTGTTAAAGAATATACAAAAAACGGATAAGCTGCTGTTTCTGGCAGGCGGCTTAACACCTGAAAATGCCGCGCAGGCGGTAAAAACCGTAGCACCGGACGTTGTTGATGTCAGCTCCGGTGTGGAAAAAGACGTTTCGCCGTGTGCGGCATTTGCGGGAAAAGATGCAGAAAAAATCACAAAATTTGTAGAAAGTGTAAGGTTATAAGACATGATTACCTGGAATCCTGAGTAATCATGCGGGCAGAAGGAGGATAAAATGAGTAACACATATTATGGAGAATTTGGCGGACAGTTTGTATCGGAATCACTGATGAACACACTGGCCGAACTGGAAAAAGCATTTGATGAGGCGATTAAAGACCCGAAATTTATTGCGGATTATAATTACTATTTAAAAGAGTATGTCGGCAGGGAAACACCGCTTTATTTTGCGGAGCGTCTTTCTGAAAAGTATGGCACAAAAATTTATTTAAAGAGAGAAGATTTAAATCATACCGGCGCGCATAAGATTAATAATGTCATCGGACAGATTCTTCTGGCAAAGCGCATGGGAAAGACAAAGGTTATCGCCGAAACCGGCGCAGGACAGCACGGTGTTGCAACAGCAACCGGCGCAGCTTTATTTAACATGGAATGTACCGTATATATGGGTGCGGAAGATATTGAAAGACAGCGTTTAAATGTATTCCGTATGGAGATGCTCGGTGCAAAGGTATGCCCGGTTACAACCGGAAGTTCAACTTTAAAAGATGCAACCAATGAAGCTATCCGTACATGGGCAGAGCGTGCAGAGGATACATTCTATATTATCGGTTCAGCCGTAGGACCGCATCCGTATCCGAAGATGGTAAAAGAATTCCAGAAGATTATCAGTGTAGAAGCTAAAAAGCAGATTCTTGAAAAAGAAGGCAGACTGCCGGATGTGGTAACAGCCTGTGTCGGCGGCGGTTCTAATTCAATTGGTATGTTTGCCGATTTCATTGACGAACCGTCTGTACGTCTTGTCGGTGTGGAAGCAGGTGGATTAGGTGTTGAAACCGGAAAGCACGCAAGTGCAATGGCACTGGGCAAGGTCGGTGTGTTACACGGCATGAAGACTTATCTGTTACAGGATGATAACGGTAATATTGAACTGGCTCATTCTATTTCTGCCGGACTGGATTATCCGGGTGTCGGACCGGAACACGCTTATCTGCGTGATACAGGCAGGGCAGAATATGTGTCTGTGACGGATACGGAAGCAATGGAAGCACTGCTGGAGCTTTGCAAGCTTGAAGGAATTATTCCGGCAATTGAAAGCGCACACGCACTTGCTTATACTTTTAAGATGGCAAAGAATATGAAAAAAGATGACATCATTGTAGTCTGCCTGTCAGGCCGTGGTGATAAAGATGTCCATACGGTAGAAAAGTATTTAAACGGAGAGGAGACGAACAAATAATGAATCGCATTGAAAAAAGATTAGAAGAATTAAAGCAGGAAAATAAAAAAGCATTTATTACATATACAACGGCAGGACTGCCGGATTTACAGACCACGGCAAAACTGATTTTTGCACAGGAAGAAGCGGGTGCGGATATTTTAGAAATCGGCGTGCCGTTTTCAGACCCGGTAGCAGACGGCCCGGTGATTCAGAATGCCTCTTATCAGGCAATCCAGAAAGGCACAACGCTTACAAAGATTTTTGATATGGTCGAGGGTGTCCGCAAAGAAAAATGTGAGGTTCCAATTGTGTTCATGATGTATTATAATACAGTATATCATTATGGACTGGATGCATTTGCGGCACGCTGTATCGAGTGTGGTGTCGATGGACTGATTATTCCGGATTTACCTTTTGAAGAACAGGGCGAATTAAAGGCAGTACTTGCAAAGAATGAAGCTTCACCGATTCTGATCCAGCTGGTTTCACCGGTTTCAAAGCAGCGTGTGCCAATGCTTCTTGAAAATGCAAGGGGCTTTGTATACTGCGTATCCCAGATGGGTGTTACCGGCAAAGGTGCCAATTTCCATAAGGATATCAGAGAATATCTGGCAGCAGTAAAACAGACCAGTGCAATTCCGGTGATGGTCGGTTTCGGAATCCGCACGGCAAAAGATATTGAACCGTTTGAAGATATTGTGGACGGCGCAATCGTTGGCTCTAACCTGCTGCGGATTTTAGAAGAAAGCAATTATTCCGTGGATGCAGTCAAAGAATATGTATCCGGATTTAAAAAGGAATTAAATGAAAACAAATAAGCGGGGGTGAACAGCAGTGGTACCGGTTCTTGCCAAAAATGCAGTGCGGATAAAATGTAATTTCCAGAATGCAGGCATGACGGGAAATTATGAATGTGCCTATGCGCTGGGTATTTTAAATGCCCAGCTGGGGCTTCCCGAAATAACAGAATATGAAGATATTGCCGCATTAAAAGAACAGCTTTTGGAAAAAGCCGCAGATTATAAAACGGAAGAGGCAGGCTTAAAGCAGATGGTGCATCTTTTAAAAGAATATGAAGCAGCGCCTGTGGCAGACGAACAGATGCGGGAACTTTTTACTATGGGATTTCATGATAAGAATTTATAAATTTTAGCTGATTTATTATGAAAAATGCCAAAAATTCGGATACCTGTTGACTTATTCTTTCGAATAGAGTATATTTTGTAAGTGAATTAAAATATATGAAATTATTAGTAAATGAAAGTTAAAGGTGGATGTTAAACTATGACACAGACAGTAGAAGTAGCAGACATTGAAAAGACACATAAGAATGCAATCGCTGAGCTTGTGCAGACAGCCTGCAAATTTGAAAGCCATATTGAGATTGAAAGCGAAGGAAAAAATATCAACGCAAAGAGTCTTATGGGGATTATGGCATTTGGCTTGAAAAAGGGAATGGAAGTAAGCATTTCCGCAAAAGGAACAGATGAAAAGGCAGCAGTAGACTGTATCAGCCAGTTCTTAACAAGCAATGCAGAATGTGCAATGTAATGTAAATGTGTGATCAAATGTGAGGAGGTCCGTTTTATGAGAGGAAAAGGAAAATCAGGAGCTACAACAGCAGCAAAAGAAAATGCAGTAAATACAGTTGCAAAGAAGGCAGAATCAACTATTGAAGCAGTGGCTGAAAAGGCAAAAGAAGCTGTAAAGAAAGTAGAAGTTAAAGAAGAAGCTGTTAAAGAAACACTTGCAGAAACAAAAGCTGAGGTAAAGGCAGAAATGAAAGCAGTAGAAAAAGCAGCAGAGCCTGCAACAGCGGTAACAGCAGCAGAAGCTGCACCTGCAAAGAAGACGGCGGCAAGAAAGACAGCTGCGAAAAAGACAGAAACAAAGCCTGCTGAAAAGAAAGCAGCTGCAGTTAAGAAAACTGTGAAAAAAGCAGTAACAAGAAAGACAGCTGCAAAGAGTGAACCGTCTACGGAAGTATTTATCCAGTATCATGGTAAGCAGATTGATGAAAAGGCATTACTTGAAAGAGTTATGCAGGACTGCGGTGAGGATAAGATTTCAGTGGAAGATTTAAAGCTTTATGTAAAGCCGGAAGATAACGCTTGCTATTATGTTGCAAACGGTAATGTGGCAGGTAAAGTAGATTTATACTAAAATTACTTTATATAGTCAGAACAGAGCTGTTGCGCGAAAACGTTGATTTTCGTGTGGCAGCTCTTTATTTCAATCAGATAAAGGAGAGAGGATGTATGTTTGAAGTTGGCGACAGAGTATTTTACGGTGTTGTGGGCGTGTGTGAAGTAGAAGACATTGCAGCACCGCCGATTAAAGGTATTGACGGAAAGTATTATTATTTACAGCCGGTTTATGATGATAAAGGCATCATCTACTCTCCTGTGGACAGTAAGAAAGTGTCTATGCGGACTATTATCACAAAAGAGGAGGCACAGACATTTTTAGAGCGTGCCAGAAACTGTAAAAGTGATGAACTGCTTAATCAGAAGATTACACCGAACCAGTATGATGAAATGGTAAAATCCCAGGATACGGAAAAGTTGATGCACCTGGTACGTTTTTTATATGATATAAAAAACGAACGTGCAAAGGAGCTGCGCAAAATGAAGTCGGCAGACGGCAGAATGTTAGTAACGGCAAGAAAACTGCTTTACGGTGAACTGGCTGTTGCACTGGGAAAAGATTACAGTGAAATGTCAGATTTACTTGATCAATATCTTGGACAGAATTAATAAATCCGTACAATAAAAATGTTACAAAAAATATAGAAATAACCGCATACAGTTTTTCATAGATATAAATCAGACAGGATTGATTATCGCAGAACTGAATAAATTCAGTTCGCGATTCCTCCAGCATTAGAATGCCTGCGGAATGGGGATTGGTATGAAGAAAAAACTGATGCGGCGTTTTTGTATTTGGGGCGTATATTGTCTGTGTGTCCTGCTGATGCTGATTGTCAGCGGTGTAGGCGGCAAGGCAGAGCAGACGGCGGCGATTTCTGCAAATGACTGTTATGAGAACAGGATTGCAATTACATTTGACGATGGACCGGGTAAAGGCACAACGGAAAAGTTATTAGACGGACTAAAGGAACGTGGCGTAAAAGCGACGTTTTTTTTAGTTGGTGAAAAAATTGAAGACAACCGTGAACTGGTGGAAAGAATGTATGCGGAGGGGCATCTGATTGGCAATCATACATTTACCCATGTACAGCTTAGTAAGGTGGACGGAAAGCAGGCGCTGGAGGAAATTGTGAAGACCAATACACTGATTGAAGAAATTACAGGCGAACCTGTCCGATATATCCGTCCGCCATACGGTTCGTATTCCAACAGTCTTTTAATGCAGATTAATATGACACCGGTTTTGTGGAGCGTAGACCCCGAAGACTGGAATACGGATAATACAGGGCAGGTTGTAAAGTCTGTTGTCGCAAATGTAAAATGCGGTGATATTATTTTACTGCATGATATTTATGATTCATCGGTGGCGGCGGCGTTGGAAATTGTGGACGAATTAAAAGCGAAGGGATTCATTTTTGTTACCGTGGATCAATTACTGCTTGATTAATTGTACGAAAGCGTGTACACTGGGGTTAAATTTGAGAGGAAGATTGAAGGAAGATAAGAAAATGAGAGAATAAGAAAATGAGAAACGGAGGGATTACGATGAAGTGGGGTATTATGGCAACAGGCAGTATTGCACAGAAATTTGCGTCAACCGTGAATCGTATGACAGACGAAGGAGAAATCTTACAGGCAGTGGCTTCCAGAACAAAGGAATCTGCGGAAAATTTTGCAAGACAGCACCGGATTCCGGAGGTATTTGATTCATACAAGGCTATGGCGGAGTCCGACAGTGTCGATGTGATTTACATTGCAACACCCAACAATATGCATTATGAAAATGTAAAAATGTGTCTTCTGGCAGGAAAACACGTTCTTTGCGAAAAGCCGTTTACAACCAGTGCGGCACAGGCGCAGGAACTCTATGCGCTGGCAGAGGAAAAAGGTCTGTTTTTAATGGAAGGTTTCTGGATTCGTTTTCTTCCGGTTTTACAGAAAATGCAGGAACTCATCAAGGAGGGAAAGTTAGGAGAAATCCGCTATATCCGTTCCGAATATGGATTTGTTGCAAAAGGGGACAGAAAAGTGCGCAAGTTTAATCCGCAGCTTGGCGGTGGCGCCTTGTTAGATATCGGTATCTATAACCTCGGTTTTTTAAATATGATTATGGGAAAGAATCCCGATTCATTTACCAGCGACGTCCATATGACAGACGTTGGCACAGATGATTTCAGCGTGATTCATCTGCATTATTCGCAGGAGAATGGACAGGGAGCAGAAGCGGTTGTCACAACGGCAATCGGGCTGGATATCCAGCGGAAAGCCGCAGTTATCGGTACAAAGGGCAGTATTTATCTGGACGATTTTCAAAAGGCGGAAACAATGACGGTTTCTTTATCGGACGGAGAAGAATATGAAATTGAAATTCCGTTTGAAATCAACGGCTTTGAGTACCAGATAAGAGAAGCTTCCAACTGTATCAGAGAGGGCAGAACCCACAGCGGTATCTACACACCGCAGATGTCCTTGCAGACGTTGTCATTGATTGATGATATCCGTGCAGGCTGGAATATGAAATTTCCATTTGAAAAATAAAATACAGTAAAAATAAAATATAAATTAAATATAGCAAAATAAAATATAGTAAAAGCCTGAAATCACAGGGGTTATGTTATGTATGCGGAGTTGGAATACATGGCGGCACGGGTGGTTTCAGGCTTTTATTTTAGCATTTTACCGGAAATGAAAATGGCATTTTATCAGAAGTAAAAATTTGTCGGACAGATTAAGATAGAATATCTGCATTTACATCATCCGGTACAGACTGTAGTATAAAGTGATTTTTATTTGTGGTAAGCAGTCCCTGCTTTTGCAGGCGCGACAGCTCCGCGGACATGGCAGCACGTTCCACGCACAGATAGTCGGCAAGCTGCTGGCGGTCATAAGGAATATCAAAGGAAAGACTGCCCTGCCGCTGGGCTTCGGCAGACAGGTAGGAAAGCAGTTTTTCTTTTGTTGTGCGCTTGCTCATATGTGTGATTTTCTCATTAAACAGTAAAAGCTTTTTGGCAAGAACAGAAATCAGGTTCTGGATTAAATGTGTGTGATGTTCGCAGGCAGACGGGCAGACCCCTAAAATGCGGTGAATATCTAAGTACAGCAGGGAACAGTCTTTCGTTACTACGACACTGATATTTAATGCAGTACCGTTGGAAGCGGCAAAGGGTTCGGCAAAGGTCTGTCCCGGAAGAATCTGCGCCATGATATTTCTGTGTCCCCATACATCTTCCTGAATTACAATCGCACTTCCCGATAACAGCAGTCCCATAGTTGATGTCATATCTCCGGCACGTAAAAGGTAGCTGTCTTTTTCTTTATCGCTTACAAAAGCCCCCATACAGTGTAATACAGATAATATTTCTGAATCGGACATGCCCGAAAAAATAGAAGCTGTCCTAAGAATCGGTAAAAATTGTTCTAAATTGTCAGTAGTGTTCATATGAATCTCCATTTCTGAGCGACTTGTTGCTAATTTCCATTCCGTAGGTGATAATTTCAAAGGTAATTGATTGTTGTCAAAGTAATTTTTTTATATTATTTTTACTTTGTTTGAAATCAAACATACTTGTTTGAATTATTATAATAAAATCATCACAGAAACGCAAGAGCGGCTGTGCAATAAAAATAGTATAGCCGTTCATCAACAATAAAAACACTCAGAAAGGATTGTTGAAATGAAAAGAAGAATTATCACGATAGATGAAGAAAAATGTAACGGATGTGGTGCTTGTGCCAATGCGTGCCACGAAGGTGCAATCGGAATGGTAAACGGTAAGGCAAAACTGATGCGTGACGATTACTGTGACGGACTGGGTGATTGTCTTCCTGCCTGTCCGACAGGGGCAATTACATTTGTAGAACGCGAAGCGGCGGCTTATGATGAGCAGGCAGTTCTGGAAAATAAAAGAAAGAAAATGCAGGCACAGGGGCAGTCCGGCACACAGATGCCACTTCATGCAGGCTGTCCGGGTACGCAGATGCGCCGTATGCACCATGCGGAAAATAACAGTGCGGCAGGACAAGGCAGTATAGCTGGGCTGAATAATAACGCGGGTCAAAACGGTGTAATGGGAATGAATAATATCGCAGGTCAAAGCAGTGGTACAGAACCGGCAAATGCAGCATCGTTTTCGCCGGTGTCACAGCTTTCACAGTGGCCGGTTCAGATTAAACTGGTGCCGGTAAATGCACCGTATTTTGACGGCGCAAAGCTGCTGATTGCGGCAGACTGTACGGCATATGCTTATGCAGGCTTCCATGAAAAATTTATCAAAAATCATATCACGCTGATTGGTTGTCCGAAGCTTGATGATGTTGACTATTCGGAGAAACTGACACAGATTATTGCCAATAACAATATCAAGAGCATTACGATTGTCCGCATGGAAGTGCCTTGCTGTGGCGGCATTGAATACGCTGTGAAAAAGGCCATTCAGGACAGCGGAAAGTTCCTGCCATGGCAGTGCTATACGATTTCGATTGACGGAAATATTATTGATGAATAAGAATTGCGGAATGGAGAAAAGTGATGGAAAATAAAATGTTTTGTTATCAGTGTGAACAGACGGCAGGGTGTACAGGCTGTACACAGTCAGGTGTCTGCGGAAAATCAGCAGATACAGCCAGATTACAGGATGAGCTGACCGGTGCGTTAATCGGTCTTGCGCGTGCAACGGAGAGTAATCCGGCAACACAAAATACGTATCAGACAATTATCGAAGGACTTTTTACAACAATTACTAATGTAAGTTTTGACGATGATGCCATTATCAGGCAGATTGAAAAGACCCATGCGGCAAAGGAAGAACTGGTGCCGGGCTGCGGAAGCTGTGGTGCGCCTTGCGGCAAGACAGAAGATTATGATATGCAGCAGCTTTGGAATGACAATGAAGACATTCGTTCTTTGAAATCGCTGATTTTATTCGGACTGCGCGGCATGGCGGCATATGCTTATCATGCGCAGATGCTTGGATATCAAGATGATGAAGTGAATGACTTTTTCTGTGAAGGACTGTTTAAAGTCGGTTATGAAAATACAATGGAAGAACTGCTCCCAACCGTATTAAAGGTCGGAGAAATTAATTTAAAATGTATGGCACTACTTGATAAAGCCAATACAGAAAGCTATGGAACACCGACACCGGCAGTCGTACCGCTGACCGTGGAAAAAGGACCGTTTATCGTTGTCACAGGTCATGATTTAAAAGACCTAGAACTGCTGTTAGAGCAGACAAAGGATAAGGGAATCAACATTTATACACACGGAGAAATGCTTCCGGCGCATGCTTATCCGAAGCTGAAAAAGTATCCGCATTTAAAAGGAAACTTCGGTACGGCATGGCAGAACCAGCAGAAGGAATTTGCAAATCTTCCGGCGCCGGTTTTATTTACAACAAACTGTCTGATGCCGCCAAAGGCAAGCTACGCAGACCGCGTGTTTACAACAGAAGTTGTGGCATTTCCAGATACCGTTCATATCGGGGAAGACAAGGACTTCACGCCGGTTATTGAAAAGGCACTGGAGCTTGGCGGATTTGCGGAAGATACGGAGTTTACCGGAATCAATGGCGGAAATAAGGTACAGACCGGTTTTGGACACGGCACGATTTTATCTGTAGCGGATAAGGTTGTGGAAGCCGTAAAGGCGGGCGATATCAGCCATTTCTTCTTAGTAGCGGGCTGTGATGGCGCAAGACCGGGCAGAAATTATTATACGGAATTTGTAAAACAGACCCCGAAGGACAGTATTATTTTAACACTTGCCTGCGGCAAGTATCGTTTTAATGACCTTGACCTCGGAGAAATCGGCGGACTGCCAAGAATTATGGATATGGGACAGTGTAATGATGCGTATGGCGCAATTCAGGTGGCAGTTGCCCTCGCAGATGCGTTCGGCTGCGGCGTCAATGACTTACCGTTATCTTTCGTACTGTCATGGTACGAGCAGAAAGCGGTCTGCATTTTACTGACACTTCTGCACTTAGGCATTAAAAATATCCGTTTGGGTCCGTCTTTACCGGCGTTCCTCTCACCGAATATTTTAAATTTCCTCGTAGAAAATTACGGCATTGCGCCGATTACAACACCGGAGGAAGATTTAAAGGCACTGCTGGGAAAGTAAGAGCTGTTGTACAAGATATAAAAATTAAGATACTGTTTCGTTAGATAAGACTGCCTGAAAGTGGTGGCTGGATAATAAAATGAAATGATAAGGCATCGGACAGACTGCAAGCGCGGGCTGGACGGTGCCTTGTTTTGCTGTATGAACAAATTTGACAAATGACAGGGAGGGGAGGATAAATTGCGGTTTGGGAAAGGATTTGATATAATAAAAATAATTGTAAATAGCAGAATTATATGGAATTAGGAGAATGATATGGATTATGCCGTTTTGAGTAAAGACAAAGACTTTATAATTTTTAAATATGGAAACCGGATTATACGGTTTAAAGCACCATATTCATTAGAATATTTTACAGCGGTAAAAGAATGGGAAGACGGGTATCTGGTTGTGCTGGCGAAATATGCACATAATAGCGAAAGCGAAGAAGAATATATCGACCTTGTTCCGATATTGGAAAATCTTTATATTTCACCACAGGAATTTTTAAAGCCGATTAAGGAGGTAAAGCTAGAAAATGATTAATATTAAAGAAATTGCAGATGAAGCGGATTTGATTGTAAATGGATATGCATTTAAAAAATGTGACTTGGGTTATCGGGTTTTGAATTTGGATTGTCCGGAACATGCGATTGTGATTTCACAAGAAGGCGAAACGCTAGAAACAACAATGGATGATATAGAAATTCAAATTGTAAAGGATTATTTTGTGAAAAATAAAAAATATATGGAGGAGGATTAATGCCAAAATATTACGAATTTAAAGTCGCAGGATATTATTTGTATTTTACATCATTTTGTACGGTAGAATGTATGCATGTTCATGCAAGCGACAGAAAATTAACAGAATCAGGTTCGGCAAAATTTTTTGTAAAAGATAATGGTGACACGGTTTTGCAGAACCGAGGAGTGCTTAATGATAGAGAAATATTGAAAATACAGCAATTTATTAAGGATAATTATAAAGATATGTATATTCGTTGGGCAAAGTATAGTAATAATGGGTTTTATGAAAAATAAGATTCAATATGGACAGCGTAGAAAAGAGGGGATAAGATGTCGAAGTTTATCAGAAAATATGATTACCAACAGATTACTATTGAAGATATAAATGAAATTTATGAGATAGCAAATGACTATAATGTTTTTTATAAGTTGCCGCGGCATGGACGAGGAGATATAAATGATAGACGTACATATTTACAGGCATTTTATCGGGGACAAAGTGATGCGTTTTGGAATATAGTACCTAGCATATGTAGAAATAAAAATATTGATGAAAGTATATCTGCAAGAGGAAGTTTATTATTTGAGGAAATGGCATATAAGCAACATTATATTGAACCAACGAGATTAATTGATTTTACTACAGATTTAGATGTTGCTATGTATTTTGCCTGTTGTGATAATATGAATAAAGATGCTGCGATATTTATATGGTCATATTCACCATATGATTCAGAATGGATTAGGACAACGATTCAGTGTGAACTGGTTAATATATGTAGAGATAGAATTAGCGTCAGTGAATTTGCAGAAGAACTTTTAGATAAATATTCGGAGTTGAAAGATAAATACAACTGTATTCGGGATTTTTGTGCTGAATTAGTATCGTTTTTAGAACATGGATTTATGATAACTCCGTCTCAGAATCCGCGAGAACGCAATTTGAGAATACAGAGACAAAAAGGTTGTTTATATGTGTGTGGAGTAAAATTTGAAACTCCGATTAATGAAATGCGAACAAGTTTTAATGCTGGAAATAATATATTTTGTCCACATGATGTAGTTGTACCTAAAGAATTAGATAAAGGCCATTTTTTAGTGAAGATTATTATTCCTTTTCATTTGAAAAATGAAATAATGATGCAACTTGAAAAAAAGGGGATTACAGAAAAATTTTTATTTCCGGACTAATATTTATGGCAAAAATAATTCTTGAAAGATAGTGGTTAATAATGAAAAAATTAGATGAAACAGCATTTACAGAAAGAGAATTAAAGATATTTAAGGAAATACAAGAATATGCAAAGAAATATCAGACGAAAAAAGTTGTATTATTCGGTTCAAGGGCGAGAAGAACCAATCGTGAAAAGAGCGACATAGATTTGGCGGTATATGGCTGTTCTGATGTTACGGAGTTTTATTTTGATATTGAGGAGGAGGTCAATACATTATTAATGTTTGATGTTATTGACATGGACAGGAAAAATATATCGAAAGATTTGTTGCAGGAAATAGAAAGGGACGGGGTTATTATTTATGAAGAAGTTTGAAACTATAGAAAGGACAGTTTTATGGGGAAAGAATTACAAATAAGAAATAGTACAGTTGATTTTCTTGTATTTACCCGTGATGCAGGAGAAGACGGAATAGAGGTCAGAGTACAGAATCATGATGTATGGCTGACACAAAAAGCTATATCGCAGCTTTTTGATGTAGACAGAAGTGTTGTTACGAAGCATTTAAAGAATGTTTTTGAAGAAAAAGAATTGGATGAAAATTCAGTTTGTGCAAAATTTGCACAAACTGCTGACGATGGGAAAATATACCAATACAAGTTTTATTCTTTGGCAGCTATTATTGCAGTTGGATATCGTATTAATTCTGAACGGGCTGTTCAGTTTAGAACATGGGCAACAAAGGTACTTGAAACATTTACAAAGCAGGGATATGTGCTGGATAAAAGCAGATTGATTAACGGACAGATTTTTGATGAGGATTACTTTGAACATCTTATTGCTGAAATTCAGGAAATCAGGGCAAGTGAAAGAAGATTTTATCAGAAAATTACAGATATTTATGCAACAGCGGTTGATTATGATAAAAACTCGCAGGTGACTAGAGAATTTTATGCAACAGTCCAAAATAAAATGCATTATGCTGTTCATGGCAATACGGCGGCAGAGGTGATAGTTGCCAGGGCAAACCACAATAAAGAACATATGGGACTTACATCATGGAAAAATGCGCCAGACGGAAAAATCGTGAAGACGGACGTAACGGTTGCCAAAAACTATTTGCAAAAAGAAGAACTTGCAGAATTAAATGAGATTGTAACAATGTATCTTGATTATGCAACCAGACAGGCAAGAAGACATATTCCGATGACAATGGAAGATTGGAAGACAAAGCTTGATGCGTTTTTAAGATTTAATGATGCAGAAGTATTGCAGGATAAAGGAAAAGTAACTGCCGCGATAGCAAAAGAGTTTGCAGAAAGTGAATTTGAAAAATACAGGGTAATACAGGATTCTCTTTATGAAAGCGATTTTGATAAATTGATGAAAAATATGGAAAGTTAGATAAAACAAAAATAGAATTGAGGAAAGGATACCCCATGACCACCACCCACTACATTCCAGACACCACCCCACCCATTCCCTACACAATCATCCACTCCGCCCGCAGGACACTGGGGCTTGAGGTGCGGGACGGGAAAGTGACGGTGCGTGTACCGGACCGACTGCCGGAGCGGGAAGCCGAGCGTTTCGTGGCAAAGCACACGGATTGGATTATAAAAAAGCTGTCCGAAGATAAGCAGCGGCAGCAACAAAAGACGGCTTACCGGATTCCGGCACCGCAGGAACTCACACAAAGCCAGATAGAACAGATGAAGCTGGAATTTGAAACAAAGACAAAAAAATATGCGGTGCAGATGAATGTCACCTACGGAAGAATTACGATTCGCAACCAACAGACCCGCTGGGGAAGCTGTAGCAGTAAGGGCAATTTGAATTTCAATTACAGGCTCTTTTTTCTGCCTGAGGAACTGCGGGATTATGTTATTGTGCATGAACTGGCGCATAGGCGGCAGATGAATCATTCTAAGTTATTCTGGGCAGAGGTGGAAAAGGTTCTGCCGGATTATAAAGTGCGCAGGCAGGCTTTAAAGCGGATTGTAATCTGAGCAATAGAAAACAAATAATTTTATTTTTTCCCCGATTTGCTTGCATTTTTTTAAACTTCATATTATGATAGAAAGCAATGAGATAAATGCGAGGAAAAAGAGGAGTAGACAGGCTTCTGCCGCAAGAGAGAACCATTCACGGGCTGGAAGGTGGTTTCGGATCAGAACTGTTGAAGGTAGCTTTGGAGCAGCACAGCTGAACACAGACGGCACAAGCGGCATGGTCTGGAAAGTAGGTAGTGACGTATCCTGCGTTAAAGGAGAATGAGGATTATGCGTTTCTTCTATATAATAGTAGGTGTTATATCAGAAACAGCCGCATGATTGAACAAAGGTGGTACCGCGTTATATACGCCCTTTGCAGCAACGAAAGACGCTGTAAAGGGCGTTTTTTGTAAAAAGTTACAAAGAAAGGATTTTAACCCATGAGCAAAGAATTAGAGAAGAATTACAATCCTTCCGAAATTGAGGAAAGACTGTATCAGAAATGGCTGGATAAGAAGTATTTCCATGCTGAAGTAAACCGTGACAAGAAACCATTTACAATTGTTATGCCGCCTCCAAACATTACAGGTAAGCTGCATATGGGACACGCACTCGATAACACGATGCAGGATATCCTCATTCGTTTTAAGAGAATGCAGGGATATGAAGCACTCTGGGTTCCGGGCACAGACCATGCAAGTATTTCTACCGAAGTAAAAGTTACAAATGCTTTAAAAGATGAAGGCATTGATAAGCATGAACTCGGCAGAGAGGGCTTCTTAAAAAGAACATGGGAATGGAAAAAAGAATACGGCGGTACGATTACAAGCCAGTTAAGAAAAATCGGTTCTTCCTGCGACTGGGACAGAGAACGTTTTACAATGGATGAGGGCTGTTCAAAGGCAGTACAGGAAGTATTTATTAAATTATACGAAAAAGGACTGATTTACAAGGGGTCCCGTATTGTCAACTGGTGTCCGGTATGTAATACTTCCATTTCCGATGCAGAAGTAGAACATGAGGAACAGGCAGGACATTTCTGGCACATTAATTATCCGGTAGTTGGCGAAGAAGGCAGATTTGTTGAAATCGCAACGACCAGACCGGAAACACTGCTCGGCGACAGTGCGCTGGCTGTAAATCCAAACGATGACCGTTACAAGGATTTAGTCGGCAAAATGGTTGAACTGCCTTTAACAGACAGACAGATTCCGATTATTGCAGATGAATATGTTGATATGGAATTTGGTACAGGTGTCGTAAAGATTACACCGGCACATGACCCGAACGACTTTGAAGTCGGTAAGCGCCACAACCTTCCGGAGATTAACATTTTAAATGATGATGCAACAATTAATAATCTCGGCGGCAAGTACGCAGGCATGGATAGATATGAAGCCAGAAAAGCCATGGTGGCAGACCTGGACGCACAGGGCTTACTGGTTCGTGTAGAAGACCATGTACACAATGTAGGTACACACGACAGATGTAAGACAACGGTTGAACCGATGATTAAACAGCAGTGGTTCGTTAAAATGGACGAGCTGATTAAGCCTGCCGTAGAGGGCGTAAAGAACGGTGACATCGAATTAATGCCGGCTTCTATGGACAAGACTTATTTTAACTGGACAGACAATATCAGGGACTGGTGTATTTCAAGACAGCTCTGGTGGGGACACAGAATCCCGGCATATTATTGCAAGGACTGCGGCGAGATGACAGTTTCAAGAGAAGCAGTATGCACCTGCCCGAAGTGCGGCAGTAAAAATGTAGAGCAGGACCCGGATACACTTGATACATGGTTCTCATCTGCGTTGTGGCCGTTCTCAACACTGGGCTGGCCGGATAAGACACCGGAGCTGGAATATTTCTATCCGACAGATGTACTTGTAACCGGTTACGATATTATTTTCTTCTGGGTAATCCGTATGATTTTCTCAGGCTATGAGCATATGGGTGAAAAGCCGTTTGGCAAGGTATTATTCCACGGTCTTGTAAGAGATTCACAGGGCAGAAAGATGAGTAAGTCTTTAGGAAACGGTATTGACCCGCTGGAAGTTATTGATAAGTACGGTGCAGATGCGCTCCGTTACACACTGATTACAGGAAATGCACCGGGTAACGATATGCGTTTCTACTGGGAAAGAGTTGAAGCGAGCCGTAACTTTGCAAATAAAGTATGGAATGCTTCCCGTTTCATTATGATGAATGACCCGGATAATAAAGTAAAGGCAACCGATGCACAGCCGGCGAATTTAACGGCAGCAGATAAGTGGATTCTTTCTAAGATGAACAATTTGATTCAGGAAGTAACAGATAATATGGAGAAATACGAACTCGGTATTGCTGTTGCAAAGTTAAATGATTTTATCTGGGAAGAATTCTGCGACTGGTATATCGAAATGGTAAAACCACGTCTGTACAATGATGAAGATACCACAAAGAAGGCAGCTATCTGGACATTAAAGAAGGTACTGATTGATGCATTAAAGCTGCTTCATCCATATATGCCGTTTATTACGGAAGAAATTTTCTGTAATATTCAGGATGAAGAAGAATCTATTATGATTTCTGCATGGCCGGTATATTCAGAAGCATTTAATTTTGCGGAAGATGAAAATGCAATCGAAACCATTAAGCAGGCAGTACGTAATATCAGAAATGTCCGTGCGGAAATGAATGTTGCACCGAGCCGTAAGGCAAAGGTATTTGTTGTATCCGAAGATGCGAAGATTCGTGATATTTTTGAAAACGGTAAAGTCTTCTTTGCAACACTCGGTTATGCCAGTGAAGTGGTTATTCAGCAGGATAAGAGCGGAATCCCGGATGATGCCGTATCAACGGTTATCCCGGATGCAGTTATCTATATTCCGTTTGCAGAGCTTGTAGACATCGACAAAGAGATTGAACGTTTACAGAAGGAAGAAAAGAAGTTAAACGGTGAAATCGCAAGATGTAACGGTATGTTAAACAATGAGAAGTTTACATCCAAAGCACCACAGGCAAAGATTGACGAAGAAAAAGCAAAGCTTGAAAAGTATACACAGATGCTTGCACAGGTACAGGAACGTTTAAAGACACTTGTCAAATAAGCATACGGCTGATATACTAAAAATAGTTACTGAAAGTATAAGCAAACGCCGTGCAAACGGCAGAAAAGAGGTTGTTATGTCAGCAAAAAAGATGCATGCAATTCCATATGCACAGTTTTCAACAGAAATGCGCAGCGGTAAGATTATTAAAATCGATGACGGATTTACAAAGCTGTTAGGCTACACAGAAGACGATGTAAAGAATGGTCTGGTATTTAAGCAGTTTGTACCGGATTTAGAATACAGTGAAATTATTGCAGAATTAAGAGAGCAGTTTATTGAGAAAAAATATGCCTGCTATCGTCATGAGGTTGTATCAAAGACCGGAGAAATCCGCATGATTGTTGCATTTTTCACAATTCAGAACAAGCTGTTAAACGGTCACCGCGTACTGGAAGTCAGTGTTGCGGATATTACGGATTACACACATTTTCCTGAAACAAAATAAAAAATAACAGGCTGCACGGAAATTTTTAAAAGTTTCCGTGCGGCATTTTTCACACATCAAGCTTTGCTTGATGTTGGATAATTGGTTTTTGAGGAAAATGATTGTAGGAATGGAGATAAGGTTATGGAATTTCAGTTTTCTAAAAGAGCGGAAAGCTTTCAGCCCAATATTTTTAACATTTTAAATGAAAAAAGACAGGCGCTCATAGAAAGTGGAAAAAAGATATACAATATGTCTGTAGGAACACCGGACTTTCCGCCGGCACAGCATGTATTGGACGTAGTCAGTGAAGCGGCAAAAAATCCGGAGGAATACAAGTATTCGCTGGGAGATACCGGGGAGCTGTTATCGGCTGTAGAGGGCTGGTATCAGAACCGCTACGGTGTTACCTTGCAGGATGATGAGATTTTATCACTGGCAGGCTCGCAGGAGGGCTTTGCCCATGTCGCACTGACACTGTGCGACCCCGGTGATGTGGTTTTAGTGCCGAATCCCGGCTATCCGGTATTTGAAGCGGGTCCTTTTTTAAACGATGCGAAGATTGCGTATTATGAGTTAGATAAGACAAATCATTACGCACCGGCATTGGATAAGATTCCGGAGGAACTTGCAAAAAAAGCAAAGATGATGGTGGTTTCTTATCCGCTCAATCCGACCTGCACCTGCATTGAAAAGGCAGATTACGAAAAGATTATTGCATTTGCAAAGAAGTATAATATTGCAATTATTCATGATAATGCGTATTCAGAGATTGAATATGACGGCAGAACGGGATTTTCATTCCTTTCCGTGCCGGGAGCTAAAGAGGTCGGCATTGAATTTAATTCGCTGTCAAAGACCTATAATCTGACGGGAATCCGCATTTCCTTTGCATTGGGAAATAAAGAGCTGATTCAGAAGTTTAAGACAGTCCGTTCACAGTTTGACTACGGAACGAGCTTTATTGTGCAGAAGGCGGCTGTTGCTGCACTGACAGGTCCACAGGACGGAGTAAGAAAGCAGTGTGCGGCTTATGAAGAGCGCAGGGATGCGCTGTGCGGCGGTTTAAACGGCATCGGCTGGCAGGTTCCGTATTCAGAAGGTACGATGTTTGTATGGGCGCCGCTTCCAAAGGGATATACCTCATCAGAAAAGTTCTGCATGGATTTACTGGAAAATACAGGGGTGCTTTGCACGCCGGGCAGTGCATTCGGAAGCGAGGGCGAAGGTCATGTGCGTTTTGCGTTGGTACTTCCACCGGAAGAAATTAAAAAGGCTGTAGAAGCAGTAGGAGCGTGGTTATGAAAGATACCGTATATTTTATTGTGATATCGTTAATCATGGTTGTGATGGCATATTTTGTGGCATTTGGCTGTGAGAAGCTGATTGAAAAGAAAACTCATGTCAAATTTTCATCGGAAAAGACGAAGGTCAACAAGCTGGTGATTATGGCAATGCTTTCTGCGGTGGCAGTGGTATTGATGTATTTTGATTTCCCGCTGGTATTTTTAGCGCCGGGATTTTATAAGCTGGATTTCAGTGAAGTTCCGGTTTTAATCGGTTCATTTTTATTAGGACCGTGTGCGGGTGTCATTATTGAAGCCGTCAAAGTGTTACTGCATATGTGTCTGAAAGGAACGACCACGGCATTTGTCGGGGATTTTGCAAATTTCATCTTAGGCTGTGCGTATGTTGTACCGGCGGCAGTGATTTATCATTTACATAAAACGAAAAAAATGGCGGTTGTATCACTGATAGCAGGCGGTGTTATTTTAATTATCAGCGGAACACTGTTAAATGCCTTTTATCTGCTGCCGAAATATTCGCAGTTATACGGTATGCCGGTTTCGGCGTTTATTGAAATGGGCAGTAAGATTAACGGTTCAATCCACAATCTTTTTTCGTTTGTTGCACTGGCAGTTGCACCGTTTAATTTGATAAAATCAGCGATTGACGGCGTAGTGACATTTGTTTTGTACAAATATTTAAGCAGACATTTAAAGGAAACGGTATAAATTTTCAAAAAGATGTCCATACTGTAGAAGAAATCTTTTAACGTGTGGAGGTTCTTATGAAAAAATGTAAACTGGCACTGGTCGGGTTACTGCTTGTACTGAGTATGGGCGTACTTGTGGCGTGCGGAAATGAAAAAAATGAAGAAACCGGGAGTAATACTGATTCAGGAAACAACCATGAGTCAACCGGTGTGATTGAAGAAATTGTAACTGATGCGGCAACCGGTGTGAAGGATGCGGTTACGGAAGCCGGTACAATTTTAGAAGATGCCGGACGCGGTGTGGAGGATTTGTTTAGCGGAAATGCCGAGGAGCAGATGACCGATTCCACACTGGAACAGACAATGCCAAGATAGGCAGTATCATAGACGAGTTGTAAAAGACATGAGTTTTTCGTAAAGCTCATGTCTTTTGCCGTTGGGAACATGGCACTTATCATTGTGATTTTAGTGTCAGAACAGTTTTGGTGCTGGACAGGCGGTGCGGATTTGTAGACATCAGGGCATGAGATATGATATACTGTGAGCATGTCGTGTGCCGTACCGGAGGAAATCGGAAGGAATTGCTGTGCGGCATGAACAGACAGCGAATATAGGATTGCAGAAATGAGGAAGGTGCTTTATGAAGCATGGATATGTAAGAGCAGCGGCGCTGACACCGGTTATCCGGGTGGCGGACTGCGAATATAATACACAGCAGGTATTAGAAGGCATGAAGGAGGCATTTGCAAAAAAGGCGAAGGTTGCCGTATTTCCGGAAATGTGTCTGACGGGATATACCTGCAATGATTTATTTTTACAGGAAGTATTAATAAACGGTGCATTAGAGGGCTTGGAAAAACTGGTTGCATCATCGAAAGAAATGCCGGGCATGGTCAATGTAGTCGGACTTCCGTTTACTTATGCGGGAAAACTCTACAATGTGGCGGCAGTTTTCTGTGGCGGAAAATTATTGGGGCTTGTGCCGAAGAAATTCCTGCCAAACTACGGCGAATTTTATGAAAGAAGACAGTTTACACCGGGCTTTGAAACGTGTGTAACGGTTGAAATATCTGGACAGCGTGTTCCGTTTGGCATGAATCAGTTATTTGTATGCAAAAATATGAAGAATTTTGTAATTGCGGCAGAAATCTGTGAGGATTTGTGGACACCGAATCCGCCGGTAACGGCACATGCCATGCATGGCGCAACGATGCTTGTAAATTGTTCTGCCAGCAATGAAACGATTGGCAAGGCATCATACCGCAGGGAATTGGTAAAGGGCGAGTCGGCAAGACTGGTGAGTGCCTACATTTATTCGAGTGCAGGCGAGGGCGAATCCACGCAGGATATTGTCTTTAGCGGACACAACCTGATAGCGGAAAACGGCACACTGCTTTCAGAGGCAGAGAAATTTGCCAATCAGAATGTGTATGCCGATATTGATTTGGAAAGAATTGCATTTGAAAGAAGAAGAATGTCTACATTTACGGTGGATACAGACTGTTCCGGCTATACGGTGACGGAATTTGAAACGGTCGTGGAGGATTTGGATTTAATCCGGTATTTTGACAAAGCACCGTTTGTGCCGTCAGATATAGCGGAACGTAACAGCCGATGTGAGGAAATTTTAGATATTCAGACATACGGACTGAAAAAACGTCTGGAGCATACAAAGTGCAAGAGTGCCGTTATCGGTATTTCCGGCGGACTGGATTCCACACTGGCACTGCTTGTAACCGTACGTGCATTTGATTTGCTGGGACTGGACAGAAGCGGTATTACGTGCGTGACAATGCCGTGCTTTGGTACAACAGACAGAACGTATGGCAATGCAGTGACATTGACGAAAAGACTGTCCTGTACACTTCGTGAAATTAATATCAAAGCGGCGGTACATCAGCATTTTGCGGATATCGGACACGATGAGAGCCTGCACAATGTAACCTATGAAAACGGACAGGCAAGAGAGCGTACACAGATTTTAATGGACATTGCAAACCAGACAAATGGCATGGTTATCGGAACCGGCGATATGTCCGAGCTGGCGCTCGGCTGGGCAACATATAACGGCGACCATATGTCGATGTACGGTGTCAATGTTTCAATTCCAAAGACACTTGTGCGTCATTTGGTACGGTATTATGCGGATAACTGTAAGGATAAGGAATTGTCTGATACATTGCTTGATATTTTAGACACACCGGTCAGTCCGGAACTGCTTCCGCCGCAGGAAGATGGAACGATTGCGCAGAAGACCGAAGATTTGGTCGGTCCGTATGAATTACATGACTTTTATCTGTATCATATGCTGCGTTTCGGGGTACAGCCTAAGAAGCTGTTCCGTATTGCAAAGATTGCATTTGACGGTGAATATGCGCCGGAGGTAATTTATAAGTGGCTTCGGACATTTGTATGGCGCTTTTTTGCACAGCAGTTTAAACGCTCGTGTCTGCCGGACGGTCCAAAGGTGGGCAGTGTTGCCGTTTCGCCGAGAGGTGATTTGCGTATGCCAAGTGATGCGGCGGTGCAGTTATGGATAAAGCAGTTAGATGATATCCGGGAAGAATATCATTTTTAATTTACTATGAAAAGAGCGGCAGAAGACCGCATGAATGGAGGACATGAAAAATGGCAAAGAACAACCGGCCACAAAACCAGCAGGAACAAAAAGTAGTGACCAAGTATGACAAGAAAGTACAGAAACGAAAAGAAGCACAGCGCAAGGCAGAGCGGGATAAAAAAATAGCCGTATTTGCCTGCATTGCGGCGGCAGCGGCAATTATCGTGATAGCAGTGTGTGTTGCGGTATCCAATTATACAAAGGTGCATAAGAAATTTATTGAAGTCGATAACACACCGGTCAGCCAGATTGAATTTGACTTTTACTACGGCGTGGCAAAATCAGATTTGTTAAATTCTTCTTTATACGGCACAATGACATACGCATCTTATTTCACATCTTATATGGGATATGATACAGGTAAATCCGATGCAAGCCAGAAATACGCTTCATCAGATAACACATGGTATGACTATTTTGCCAATACGGCAGTTACGAAAATCAAGGAATTTAAGGCGTTAAACAAGGCAGCGGACGATGCCGGTTTTACATATAATACGCTGGAAGATGATTATAACAGTTTTATTGAAAATATTGCATCCGAAGCAGACAGCAACAGTATCAGTGTAGGGGAAGCCTATAAGGAGCTGTTTGGCAGTCATGCAACAGAAAGCAGTATTAAGCCGTATGTAGAGAAATATTTAAAAGCGGCGGCTTATCAGGAAGAATTACAGACAACACTGGCGGCAACCGATGATGAAGTAGCGGCTTATTATGCCGAAAATAAGGATAACTACGATACGGTAGATTACCGCTCATTTACAATTACGGCAGAAACAGCCGGTGATACGGCAAGTCTGGCGGCGGCAAAGACGAAAGCAGATGCCATGGCGGCGGCTGTAACAGATGAAGCTTCCTTTGCACAGGCATGTACCCAGTATGCCGCAACCGATGAAGATAAGGAAAAATATGCAGACGAAACAGCTTCTTTAAGCAAGAGTGCAAAAAAATCTTCCGTAACCAATTCATCGCTTGCAGACTGGTTATTTACACAGGACAGAAAAGCCGGTGAAGTAACGGTCATTGAAGATACAGACAATTCAGCTTACATTGTGGCATATTTTATCAGTCGCAGTTATGATGAAAGCAACAATACAACGATTGCAAACCAGCTTCTTTCGCAGAAGTATAACGAGCTGATTACCGGTTACACAGACAATATGAGTGTAAACAATATCAAAAACAGAATTAAAATGCTTTCAGAATAAGAAAGGATTATGGCAAAGTGAAACTGGATTTGGGAAATTATCGGTGTGCAATTTTTGATTTGGACGGAACACTGCTTGATTCTACGTGGGTGTGGGAAAAGATTGATATTGATTTTCTTGCAAAACGTGGAATCGCCGTTCCGGCAGATTATATGCAGGAAATCCGTAACCACAATTTTATTACTGGTTCAAAATATGTCATTGAACGTTTTCATCTGAATGAAAATGCAGAGGATATTGCAGCAGAGTGGCATGAAATGGCACAGGAGCAGTACGATAATGTGATTACGTTAAAACCGGGAGCCGGTGCATTTTTAAGAAAATTAAAGGCACAGGGCATGAAATTGACGGTGGCAACCTCGTCTACGCATACGCTGTTTGAAAAATGCTTAAAACGCAACGGCATCTATGATTTGTTTGACAGCTTTACGGAAACGCATGAGGTAGAGCGTGGCAAGGGATATCCCGATGTCTATGAACTGGCAGCTTTACGCTGTCAGACGGATACGGCACACTGTATCGTGTTTGAAGACATTTTAAAGGCAGTGCAGGGCGCAAAAAAAGGCGGATTTTATACGGTTGCCGTGTATGATGCGGCATCCGCGCAGGAGCAGGAAGAAATTAAAAAATTGTGTGACAGATATATTTATGGATATGAAGAATTGGAGTAGAAATGCAGAAGAAGTATTTATTATTTGACTTAGACGGAACACTGACGGATTCTAAGCTTGGCATTACTAGATGTGTGCAGTATGCACTGAAATCACTGGGCATTGACGAACCGGATTTAGACAAGCTGGAGTGTTATATCGGACCGCCGTTAATCGACAGCTTTCAGCGTTATCACGGTTTAAGCTTAGAGCAGGCGCAAATCGGTGTGGCTAAGTACAGAGAGCGTTTCCGCGACACGGGAATTTTTGAAAACGAAGTGATTGCGGGAATCCCGGAAGTTTTAGAGGAATTAAAGAAGCGCGGCTATGTCATGGCGCTGGCAACATCTAAGCCGGAAGAATTTGCACTGCGTATTACAAAGCATTTTCATCTGGCACAGTATTTTGAGATTGAAGTGGGCAGTGGCATGAACGGAGAACTTAAGTACAAGGCAGACGTCATTGCGGAAGTGTTAAGACGCATTGCACAAAAGCACCCGGAGCAGGACATGGCAGAAATTGAAGCCGATTCGGTAATGATTGGCGACCGCGTGCATGATATTGAAGGTGCAAAGAAGTGTAAGATTGAGTCGGTCGGTGTGCGTTTTGGATTTGCAAAGCCGGGCGAACTTGAAGAAGCAGGCGCAGATGAAATTGTGGCAACACCGGAGGAACTGCTGGAGGTGTTTGGGTAAAGCCTTGAAAATAGACATTTATTTTTAAAATGTGCATATAATAGTATATACATTATTGAAAATTTTTATATGTAGATAATTACAAAAGCATAATTTCTATGTTATGATTACATTGTAAAAGACAGTAATAAAAATTACTGGTTTTGAAATTATTGAAACAGAAGCAGCATAACAGGACAGCAATCAATCTACGATTGCTGTCCTTTTTTTGCGTGATACGGAGAAAATGTAAAAAACAGAAATTGCTGCTTGACAAATGGATATATTCGATGTACTATTAATTCACAGTAATCCTACTAAACATATATGATATAAGAAAAGAGAGGAAATTGATATGGGTAAAATAACAGAAAGCGCATTAGAATTAGTTGGAAAAACACCGTTATTAAGAGCGTCAAGATATGCAAAAAACGTTGGAGCAGAGCAGGCAGATGTTTTAGTAAAGCTGGAATATCTGAATCCGGCAGGTTCCGTAAAGGACCGTATCGCACTGGCAATGATTGAAGATGCAGAAAAGAACGGTATTTTAAAACCGGGTGCAACAATCATTGAACCGACATCAGGTAATACCGGTATCGGTCTTGCGGCTGTTGCGGCAGCAAAGGGTTATAAGGCAATCCTTACACTGCCTGAAACAATGAGCGTAGAAAGAAGAAACCTGTTAAAGGCTTATGGTGCCGAACTGGTGCTGACAGAAGGCGCAAAGGGCATGAAGGGCGCTATCGCAAAGGCAGAAGAATTAAGAGATTCCATTCCGGGTGCTGTTATTTTAGGACAGTTTGTCAATAAGGCAAATCCGGCGGCTCATAAGGCAACAACAGGACCGGAAATCTGGGAACAGACAGACGGCAAGGTTGACATTTTTGTAGCAGGTGTCGGTACAGGCGGAACAATCACAGGTGTCGGCGAATACTTAAAATCACAGAATCCTGATGTAAAGATTGTTGCTGTAGAACCGGCATCCAGCCCGGTACTTTCAACAGGTACAGCAGGTCCTCACAAGATTCAGGGAATCGGCGCAGGCTTTGTTCCGGAAGTGTTAAACACAGATGTATATGATGAAATCATCACAATCGAAAACGAAGATGCGTTTGATGAGGGCAGAAGATTTGCAGTCAGCGAAGGTATTCTTGTCGGTATTTCATCTGGTGCAGCTTTAAAGGCGGCTTCTATTTTAGCCGCAAGACCGGAAAATAAGGGCAAGACAATCGTTGCATTATTACCGGATTCAGGTGACAGATATTTATCAACACAGTTATTTAACCGCTAAGGAGTCGCAGAAAAACTCATGGAAAACAGAATTGAAAAAATAAAGAAAATGCAAAAGGAAAAAGATGTTGTCATTCTGGCCCATTATTATGTGGACGGTGCCGTACAGGAAATTGCGGATTATGTAGGAGATTCGTTTTATTTAAGTAAGGTTGCCACACAGGTTATACAGCAGAATATTTTGTTCTGCGGTGTATCCTTCATGGGCGAAAGTGCCAAAATTTTAAATCCGGAAAAGAACGTGGTAATGGCAGATGCCCACGCAGACTGCCCAATGGCACATATGGTTACGGTAGAACAGATAGAACAGGTCAGAAAAGAAAATCCTGACGTTGCCGTAGTCTGTTATGTCAATTCAACCGCAGAAATTAAGGCAGTGTCCGATGTCTGTGTTACATCATCCAATGCCGTGAAGGTTGTAAAAAATCTTCCGGAGCAGAATATCTTTTTTGTGCCGGATAACAATTTAGGCAGATATGTGGCAAAACAGCTGCCGGAAAAGCATTTTATCTTCCATGACGGTTTTTGTCATGTACATAAGAGTATTCATGCAGAAAATGTAAAGGCAGCAAAGGAAGCGCATCCGGAAGCACTGGTGCTTACGCACCCGGAATGTACGGAAGATGTTATCGAACTTTCGGATTTTGTAGGCAGTACATCAGAAATTATTGATTACGCGACAAAGAGTGTTGCCGACCGTTTTATTATCTGCACGGAAATGGGTGTGTTCTTTGAGTTACAGCAGAAGAACCCTGAAAAGAAATTTTATTCAGTCGGACACAGACAGTTCTGTCCGAATATGAAGAAAGTGACATTAGAGCGTGTCGAAGAAGCACTTGAAAAAATGCAGCCATACGTTGAAGTTCCGCAGGATGTATTGGAGGCAGCCGCAAAGCCGTTAAAGAGAATGTTAGAGCTGGCGGCAAAGTAAATAAGTGGCAAAGCAGCCTGTATGCGCCTGCCGGGGGAAATATCCGGTGGGTGTATGCGGGCTGTTTTTTACGCTTTGGCAAGGGTGGGGGTTAGAATCGTTTTTTACGGTGGGGAAAATGCGGGTGATTTTTGTGGGGAGTTCTGTTATAATGAGTGTAAAAAGTAAATTATGATGTAAAAGGAGCCAGCTATGTCAAACACAACCAAACGTGCATTGGAAAATTCACTCAAGCAGATGCTTTTAAAGAAGCCGCTGGATAAAATAACAATCAGCGATTTGACGGACGACTGCGGAATCAGCCGCATGGCATTTTATTATCATTTTAAGGACATTTATGATTTGGTAGAATGGTCCTGCATGGAAGATGCAACGAGGGCATTGCAGGGGAAAAAGACGTATGACACATGGCATGAAGGATTAAAACAGATATTTGAAGCGGTTCTTGAAAATAAGCCGTTTATCATGAACGCATATCATGCATTGAGCCGGGAACAGATTGAAAATTATCTGTTTATGCTGACACACAATCTGCTCATGGGGGTTGTTGAGGAAAAATCCAAAGGACTTGACATTACCGAAGGAGAAAAAAGTTTCATTGCTGATTTTTACAAATATGGGTTTGTCGGTGTCATGCTTGACTGGATTGGCAAGGGAATGAAAGAGGATTACACAGAGATTACAGACAGAATGAGCGCCACGCTGGACGGCAGTATTACTAATTCGATTCATAATTTTGCAAATAAAAACCTTACAACTTTCCGCATTTGATAAAAATTTAATCAAATTTACGATTTTGTAAATTGAAAAAGATTTGCCGATTCTTTATGATAAAACCATCAGGAACGTTCATAATAAATTTTAGAGAATTCAGAAAGGTGGCAGTCATTATGGCAAAAAAATCAAAACTGGGTGTTGCATCTGCAATCGTAGTCGGCGCAGGAGCAGCCGCATTATATGCAAAAAAGGCGAGTGAAAACAAGCAGGCAAAAAACGGACAGACAGGAAAAAAGGCAGACGAAACACAGGAACGAAACGAGTACCGCAATACAGAACGCGGTAAGTATGAAAAAAACAGCAAAGGTATTTATTACAGCAACGGCAACTACGAAGCATTTGCCCGTCCGGAAAAACCGGAAGGTGTTGACGATAAGCATGCATACCTTGTAGGCAGCGGGCTGGCTTCACTTGCGGCGGCGTGTTTCCTTGTACGTGACGGACAGATGCCGGGCAAAAACATTCACATTTTAGAAGCTATGGACATTGCAGGCGGTGCGTGTGACGGTATTTACGATGCTTCCCGCGGTTATGTAATGCGCGGCGGCCGTGAAATGGAAAATCATTTTGAGTGCCTGTGGGATTTATTCCGCAGTATTCCATCAATTGAAACACCGGGCGTTTCCGTGCTGGACGAATATTACTGGCTCAACAAAAAAGACCCGAACTATTCATTATGCCGTGCAACGGTAAAACGTGGACAGGATGCCCATACAGACGGCAAATTTAATTTAAGCCAGAAGGGTTGTATGGAAATCATGAAGCTCTTTATGACCAAGGACGAAGATTTATACGACAAGACGATTGAAGATGTTTTTGATGACGAAGTGTTTGATTCGACATTCTGGTTATACTGGAGAACGATGTTTGCATTTGAAAACTGGCACAGTGCATTGGAAATGAAGCTGTATTTCCAGCGTTTTATTCATCATATCGCAGGTCTGCCTGATTTTAGTGCGTTAAAATTTACAAAATACAATCAGTATGAATCCCTGATTCTGCCGATGAAGAAATATCTGGAAGATGCGGGCGTAGAATTCCGCTTTAATACAGAAGTAACAAATGTTATTTTTGAGCATAAGGACGGCAAAAAGATTGCAACGGCGATTGAGTGTAAGGAAAAAGGTGTTGAAAAGGGCATTGTCCTGACTGAAAATGACCTTGTATTTGTTACAAACGGAAGCTGTACGGAGGGAACGATTTACGGCGACCAGAACCATGCACCAAACGGTGATGCAGAAGTGCGCACAAGCGGCTGCTGGAGCCTTTGGAAAAATATTGCAAAGCAGGACCCGTCATTCGGACATCCTGAAAAGTTCTGTTCAGATGTAGCAAAGACGAACTGGGAATCTGCAACGGTTACAACACTTGATGATAAGATTATTCCATATATCACAAAGATTTGTAAGAGAGACCCAAAGAGCGGAAAAGTTGTAACAGGCGGTATTGTAAGCTGTCAGGATTCTAAATGGCTGTTGAGCTGGACGATTAACAGACAGGGACAGTTTAAGGACCAGGATAAAGATAAGGTCTGCGTATGGGTATATGGACTGTTTACCGATGTACCGGGCGATTATGTTAAAAAGCCGATGAAAGAGTGTACCGGTAAGGAAATCACAGAAGAATGGCTGTATCACTTAGGTGTGCCGGTTGAAGAAATCGAAGACCTCGCTGAAAACAGTGCAGTCTGCGTACCGACAATGATGCCGTATATTACAGCATTCTTTATGCCAAGAACCAAGGGAGACAGACCGGACGTTATTCCGGACGGCTGTGTAAACTTTGCATTCCTCGGACAGTTTGCGGATACACCAAGAGATACTGTATTTACAACAGAGTATTCTGTAAGAACGGCAATGGAAGCGGTTTACGGACTGCTCGGTGTTGACCGTGGCGTACCGGAAGTATGGGGCAGTGTTTACGATGTCCGTGAATTGCTTGACAGCTCCGTAAAGCTGATGGACGGAAAATCTCCGCTTGAAATTCAGCTGCCTGGACCACTCAATGCCTTAAAGAAGCCTTTATTAAAGCTTGTAAAAGGCAATGTCATTGAAAAATTACTGCGTGACCACGATATTTTAAAAGATAATATGTAATTTTACGGGACCGGCACAAAATGAAGTGCCGGTCCCTTTTTTGGCATATTTTGCGGCATATCGTATTTAAGGTGGATAGATTTCATTTTCTGTAAAAATTTCCAGAAAAAACCACATGTAAAATGGTAAGAATTGACATACAATTTTAATAAATTTCATAAATTTTTTGATACCAACAGAGAAAGCGGCGGATTATAATAAAAATATGTGATAAATAACGAGGTGACGACATGGGGGATAAAATGAGGGATAAAACAAATGAGCCGGTAAAAGAACTTAAAGGTCTGACCGAACAGGAAGTGGAACTCAGGGTAGAACAGGGACTGGATAACCGTGCCGATACGACGACGGATAAATCTATCAAAGAAATAATTTTTTCCAATGCATTTACATATTTTAATTTAATATTTTTAATTATTTCAATATTGCTGCTATGCGTAAAATCATACCGGAATCTGACATTTCTGCCGATTGTTATCGGAAATACGCTGATTGGCATTGTACAGGAACTGCGTGCAAAGAAGATTCTGGATAAAATGAATCTGTTAAACGCGCCGCATGCAACCGTATTAAGAGAAGGCATGCAAAAGCAGATTTTATCGGAAGAACTGGTAAAAGACGATATTGTGGTACTGCGCGCGGGCGATCAGATTTGTGCCGATGCGACAGTGCTTGAGGGAAATGTGCAGGTCAATGAATCGCTTCTGACAGGCGAAGCCGATGAAGTTGAAAAAAAGGCAGGCATGCCGCTGTTATCCGGCAGTTTTGTGGTTGCGGGAGAATGTTACGCACGGCTTGATAAAGTGGGAAAGGATTCGTATATTTCAAGACTTGCGACACAGGCAAAATCCATGGGTAGTGGAGAGCAGTCAGAAATGGTGCGCTCGATTAACCAGATTGTCAAATGGGTTGGTATTATAATTATTCCGATTAGCATTATTTTATTTTACCAGAGTTTTTATATCAATCACACAACCTTGCAAAAAGGTGTCACGTCAACCGTTGCTGCAATCATTGGCATGATACCGGAGGGACTGTATCTGCTGACGACAATTGCGTTGGCATTAAGTACCATGCGGCTTGCAAAAAACAAAGTGTTACTGCATGATATGAAAAGTATTGAAACACTTGCAAGAGTAGACGTGCTGTGTGTGGATAAGACGGGAACAATTACAGAGCCGTCCATGTGTGTCAAAGAGATTCACGCATTTTCAGGGGAAAATGAGCATACAGCGGGACAATATAGCCGGTTTGATGAAGCAGAACAGTCCACGCGGTTTCATGAAACAGAGCTGGAAGCCTTGTTGGAAGACTATGTCCGGGCATCAAAGGATAACAATGCGACCATGCAGGCATTAAAAGCATATATGGCGCAGAATATTGGAAAAAATGACAATGCTGTCAATCATAAAAATACAGATACAGAAAACAGACAGGTAGTGGAAGTCTTTCCGTTTTCATCGGCTGTAAAGTACAGCGGTGTTGTATTTAACGACGGTGCTTATGTACTGGGGGCGCCTGAATTTGTCATGCAGTCCCATTTTTCCGAGGTAGAACAGGAACTGCTTCCTTATACAAAGAAAGGATACCGTGTGCTGATATTTGCCCGCTATGCAGGCAGGGATTTGAAAAACGGATTGACGGAAGAAGTGACACCATTGGGCTTTATTGTGCTGTCCAATCCAATCCGTGCTAACGCAAAGGAAACATTTGCGTATTTTAAAGCACAGGGTGTACAGATTAAAGTCATTTCAGGAGATAACCCGGAAACGGTTTCGGAGATTGCAAAGCAGGCAGGCATTGAGGGGGCGCAAAATTATATTGATGCCACGCGGTTAGATTCACAATTTAAAATTGAAGAAGCGGTCAGAGAGTATACGGTTTTTGGCAGGGTAACACCAAAGCAGAAACAGCAGTTGGTGCAGGCACTCCAGAAAGATAAACACACAGTTGCAATGACGGGTGACGGTGTCAATGATATTCTTGCCATGAAAGATGCGGATTGCAGTGTAGCAATGGCATCGGGCAGTGAAGCGGCTTCGCAGGCGGCGCAGGTTGTCCTGCTGGATTCGGATTTTGCACATATGCCTTCGGTTGTCTGGGAGGGCAGACGTGTCGTCAATAATGTGGAACGCTCGGCAAGCCTGTTTTTGGTAAAAAATATCTTCTCCCTGCTGATGTCGGTATTTTCGGCGGTATTTATGATTACATATCCTCTGGAACCGGCACACATTTCATTGATTAGTATGTTTACAATCGGTATTCCGGGATTTTTGCTGGCATTAGAGCCAAACAAGGAACGAATCAAAGGGAAATTTATCAAAAAAGTTTTGTTAAAAGCACTGCCAGCCGGACTGACCGATGTCTTTGTGGTTGGTGCGCTGGTGATATGCGGCGATGTCTTTTCACTGCCGTCAGCGGATATTGCGACAGCGGCGACACTGTTACTGGCGGTTGTCGGATTTATGATTTTAATTAAAATCAGTGAACCGTTTAACAAGATGAAATATGCCATATTATTTGGCAATATCGCAGGACTGCTGTTTTGCGGTATTATGCTGAATCACCTGTTTGCAATGAGCCAGTTGTCGGCAATCTGTATGCTGTTATTAATCGTATTCGGATTTGCGGCAGAATCCTTATTCCGCTACCTGACACTGCTGGTTGAAAAAGCAGACGAGTGGGTAGAGAAAAAAAGCCGGACACGTCCGTAAAGAGCGTGTCCGGCTTTTTTTGCATGGATTGGATTTTGGATTGGTAATTTATGATAACTCCAGTTTTCCTGTATACAGCTGATAGTACGTTCCCTTTTGTGCAATCAAATCTTCGTGGTCGCCGCGCTCAATAATCTGACCGTGGTCTAATACGATAATTGCGTTACTGTTGCGGATAGTAGAAAGGCGGTGCGCAATAACAAATACGGTACGTCCCTTCATTAAGTTATCCATACCCTTCTGTACGATACTTTCTGTACGTGTATCAATACTTGAAGTCGCTTCGTCCAGAATTAAAACCGGCGGGTCGGCAACAGCGGCACGGGCAATGGAAATGAGCTGGCGCTGTCCCTGTGACAATTCTTCGCCGTCACCGCTTAACAGTGTATCATAACCGTGCGGAAGCATATTGATAAACTGGTCTGCGTGAGCCAGCTTTGCCGCATTGTAAATCTGTTCATCGGTTGCATCAAGATTACCGTAGCGGATATTGTCCTTAATCGTACCGGTAAAGAGGTGCGTATCCTGAAGAACAATACCGAGTGAACGGCGTAAGTCATCTTTTTTAATCTTTGTAATATCAATGCCGTCATAGCGGATTTCACCGTTTTGAATATCGTAAAAACGGTTAATCAGGTTGGTAATCGTTGTTTTTCCGGCACCGGTAGAACCTACAAAGGCAAGCTTCTGACCCGGTTTTGCAAAAAGACTGATATCCTTTAAAATAATCTTATCCGGGTTGTAACCGAAGGTCACATCCTTAAAACGGACATCCCCTGTTAATTCGGTATAAGAAGCCGTGCCGTCAGAAGCCGTCTGCTTCCATGCCCAGATACCGGTTCTTTCCTTACATTCATGAAGAATGCCGTTGTCATCCTTTGTGGCATTGACAAGTGTAACCGTTCCTTCATCCGCTTCCGGAGTTTCATCAATCAGCGCAAAAATACGTTCTGCACCGGCAAGCGCCATAACGATAGAGTTAAACTGCTGTGCGACCTGCATGAAAGGCTGTGTAAAGCTTTTTGTAAACTGTAAATAAGAAGCCATAACACCCAGTGTAATGCCGCCGACACCCATAACGGAGAGCGTACCGCCTAAAACTGCGGTTAATACGAACTGGAGATTACCGATGTTACCGATAACAGGTCCCATGATATTGGCGTACTTATTGGCATTTGCGGCGCTTTCAAATAAAGCTTCGTTTAATGCGTCAAATTCTTCTTCGGACTTTCTTTCGTGGTTGAAAACCTTTACCACACGCTGACCGTTCATGCGTTCTTCGACAAATCCGGTAACGTCGGCAAGTGCTACCTGCTGGCGCACGAAGTATTTACCGCTGTTTCCGCCGATAGCTTTTGTTACAAGAATTAAGATGCCGATAACGGCAACTGCAAGCAGTGTCAGCAGAGGGCTTAACACCAGCATGGCAATAAACGTTACAATAATTGTAAAAAAGGACATCAGCGCCTGCGGAATCGACTGGCTGATCATCTGGCGCAGGGTATCCGTATCGTTCGTATAAAGGCTCATGATAGAACCGTTGGTATTCTGGTCAAAGTAGCGGATTGGCAGTGTCTGCATATGCTCAAACATATCGTCACGCACACGCTTTAACACTCCCTGACCGATGTATACCATCATTCGTGTATAAATAAATGTAGAAAGTACACCCATTAAAAAGACACAGCCTAAAACAGCCAGTGCCTGATAAAATCTTGTGAAATCCGGTGATTCCTGTCCGATTAACGGAATAATGAAATCATCGAGCATATATTTCAGTGACAAGGACACAGAAATAGAAGCAACGGAGCTGATTAAAATGCACACAAATACCAGCACAAAACGCAACTTATACGTTTCGGTTACGTATTTGAGCAGTCTTTTGGCTGTTTTGAGTGTATTTTTTGAAAGCCGGGACGGCTTTTTTGTTTTCTTTTCATTACTCATTTTCAGCACCTCCCTTTACCTGTGATTCATAAACTTCTCTGTAAATTTCATTGGTCTTTAACAGTTCTTTAGAAGTACCGATACCCGTGATTTTACCGTCATCAAGCACGATAATCTGGTCGGCATCTTCAATCGAAGAAACACGCTGTGCAATAATGATTTTTGTGGTATCCGGAATTTCTTCACGGAATGCTTTACGGATTAGCGCATCGGTTTTTGTATCAACTGCACTTGTCGAATCGTCCAGAATCAGGATTTTCGGTTTTTTAAGCAACGCTCTTGCAATACAAAGGCGTTGTTTCTGACCGCCGGATACATTGTTACCGCCCTGGACAATCTGTGTATTGTAGCCGTTTGGAAATTCCTGGACAAAGCCGTCAGCCTGTGCCAGTTTACATACATTCTGTACTTCTTCGTCGGTTGCACTTTCATTTCCCCAGCGGATATTTTCATAAATAGTACCGGAGAAAAGAACATTTTTTTGTAAAACCATGGAAACCTGGTCACGCAGGGCTTCCAGATTGTAATTGCGTACATCGACACCGCCGACTTTGACAGCGCCGCCGGTTACGTCATACAGTCTTGGAATGAGCTGTACGAGTGTGGATTTGGCACTTCCCGTTCCACCGATGATACCGATTGTCTGACCGGATTGAATGTGAAGGCAGACATCTTTTAAAGAAAGAGTACCGTCTTTACCTGCATAGCTGAAGTTTACATGGTCGAAAATGATTTCTCCGTTTGCAACATCCTTTACAGCATCGTCAGAATCCTGCATTTCAGGTTCTTCATTTAAAACTTCTGCGATACGGTCGGTAGAAGCTTCCGCAATCATAATCATAACGAATACGAAAGTTACCATCATCAGGGACATCAGAATCTGAAGTGAGTAGACGATGATACTGGTCAGTTCACCGGTCTGCATTGTACCGGTAACAATGCTGTTTCCGCCAATCGCAACAATGACTAAAATAACAACGTACATGGTAAACTGCATGACAGGAGAGTTCCATGCAACGATTTTTTCCGCCTTTGTAAACAGGCTGTATACATATTTGGAAATGATGTGGAATTTGTCAATTTCGTAATCTTCACGGACAAATGCCTTTACCACACGGGAAGCATTGACATTTTCCTGTACGGAATTATTTAAAACATCATATTCATCAAATACCTTGATAAAATGCGGGTGCGCCTTTTTGGCAATAAATATCAGTGTTCCGCCAAGCAATGGGATAACGATTAAAAACAGCATAGCAACCGTTTTATTTAAAACGAGTGTCATAACCCATGATAAAATAATCATAATCGGCGCTCTGGCAAGAAGACGGATACTCATCATATATGCCATCTGTACGTTGGTAATATCCGTTGTCATACGGGTTACCAGACCGGAAGTAGAAAAGTGGTCGATATTTTTAAATGAAAACTGCTGGATTTTATAAAAAATATCGTGGCGCAGATTTTTGGAATAACCTGCCGCCGCAACGGCCGCCATATTACCGGCAGTCACACCGAAAAACAGGGCAAGCATTGCCATTGCAACTAAAATAATACCGCGCTGGATAATGTAGTTTAAATTTCCGTTTGCAATGCCCACATCAATAATTTTAGCCATTTCAAGCGGAATCAGAACTTCCATAAAAACTTCAAGAATAACAAAAAACGGTGTCAGAAAGGACTGCTTTTTATATTCACGCACGGACTTTAACAGTGTTTTGTTCATGGTTTGATTCTCCTTAATTTTATAGTTTATTTTCAGAAAGGTTTTGTAACATTTGCAGGAGCACCTGCTTGCAGACTGCCACATCTTTTTTGGAAATGCCCTGGGTCATCTGGGCTTCTGATTCGTTGATGTGGGACAGGATACTGGGACGAAGCGCCTCTGCCTTTTTGGTAGGCACAATCCGTTTGAGTCTGGCATCTTTTTCAACACTTTCGCGGTAGATAAATCCGTTTTTTTCCATCAGCTGTAAAATGCCGGTTACAGTAGACTTGCGGATCTGAAACTCTTCTTCAATATCCTTTTGATAAATTTCCCGATGCAGTGTTTCCAAAAGAATGAACTTAAGAATGTGCTTCTGCATAACGGTCAGACTGTCACCGTCAATCATAGTGACAATGCAGTTTTTTCGTTTCATCTGGTGGGAAAGCATCTGAATCAGTCGTCCCATGTGCATGTTAGCGGATTTTTCATCAAAATTCTGCAATCCAATCACACTCCTTTCTAAAGAAATGGTTAGCAACCTAACTTTTGATATTATAGGGAGAAGATTTTTAAATGTCAACTTTTTCTTTAGGAGTTTATAAAAAGTTCATATTCGGGAAAAATTTATCATTCCGCATCTGCCGCATGAAGATTAAAATATAGGGCGGAATGCAGCTAAGACACGGAAATGTATAAAAGGTACATTTTCGTGTCCATTTATGGAAAACGGATTTTGTCAGAATGTTGATTTTTTATAAAAAATATAGTATGATAAAAACAGTTCAAGTGTAAATATGAGGGGGATGGATAATAATGAAATATTGGATAAAAAGGAGTGTACTGCCTTTTGGTATTGTATGTCTGATGAGTATGGCACTGTGTGGCTGTGGCAGGGAGAAAAAGGAAGCTGTAACGGTACAGCCCGAACTGGTTATCGGAAGCGATGACTATGAGCCGTATAATTATCAGGATGAGAATGGCGATTATGCAGGTGTTGATGTGGAGCTGGCAAAAGAAGCTTGCCGCCGGATAGGCTATACACCGGTCTTTAAACAGATTCAGTGGGATGATAAAGATATTTATTTAGAAAACGGTGAAGTTGACTGTGCGTGGGGCAGTTTCTCAATGGATGGCAGGGAGGATGATTATATCTGGGTCGGACCTTATATGTACAGCAGGGAAGTTGTGATGGTGCGGGCGGACAGTGATATTTATAAGCTGGATGACTTAGCCGGGAAAAATGTTGCGGTACAGTCCAGTACACAGCCTGAACGGATTTTTTTAGGGCAGGGTTACGATATAATTCCCAAGGTGAAAAATGTGTATTCCTTTGTAGAGATGAATGAATTATTTGCTGCACTGCGCAAGGGATACGTCGATGCCTGTGCGGGACATGAGATTGTGATGCAGGAATATTTAAGGCAGTCCGGTCAGAAATACCGCATTTTAGATGAGGAAATCATTGATTCAAAACTGGGTGTGGCTTTTTCAAAAAATAAAGACACCCAGAAGGCAGAACAGCTTCGTCAGGCGATGGCGGAGATGCTTGAAGACGGAACGGTTCAGTGTATTCTGGAAAAATATGGGATGGAAGACCGCGTGGCAGCAGGGGGGATTACACCATGAAAAAATCAGGACAGTCTAAAATGAAGGTGCAGTTATACGAAGGACTCCTCGTGGTTGTCATTATAGTGGTTATTGTCGTTCTGATACTGGCGGTCCGCTCGGATAAAAAAAATATTGAGAAGACCTTTGACAATACACTGACTTATTTAAAAAGTCAGTGCTTAAGCTACGATGAGGTCGTACAGGCAGATAAAATTAAGAGCCTGGTACGGCTGACAGAACAGGCAGTTGAAGTAGGAGCGGATATCCATAGGGATTCTGAGTTAATTGATTCAGTATATTTAAAGAACTATACAGAGGCACAGCGGATGGCAGGAATTATCATTTTAGATGAAGATATGCAGCCGGAATGTCAATACAGCAATGTCGGATTGGATTATGATGCATGGAAGGAACTGATTCAGGATAAAAAAATCAGCGAGATTACAAAATATTCTAAAAAAATCTATGCAGAACGGATTCAGAAAAACAAAAAATGGTATGATCTGGCAGCAATATCCAGAACAGACAGTCCGGGAGTTGTATTTTGCTACTGTTATCAGGATACAGACCGTCTGACAGACAGTTATGCGGCAGTCAATAATCTGCTTGCCGGATATGCCATGAATATGAATGGTACCCTTTTTATAGCAGCTGATGATAAAATTTACGGAACAAATGATGCGCAATACGAGAATTGTCAAACCACGGAAATTCCGGTTATACAGGAATTACGTTCCATAGAACGCTCAGATAATCTGGTATATTTTACAAGTGACGGACACCGTTATTGTGGCGGAAAAGGACGATACAGGGATTATAATTTATATGTATATTATCCACAGAAAGAAGTGTTTGCGGCAACACGCAGGACAGTTCTTTTGGCATTATGTATTTCTATGCTTATCTGGGCAGCTGCAACGGTGGCAAGAAATAAATCCGGGCGGGTTCATATGCGGGAATTAAATGAGCAGCTAAAGATTATTGAAGCACAGCAGAAAAAAGAGGTGGAATATCAGTTAAAATTAAAGCAGTCCATGGAAGAAGCAGTCCGTGCCAATATAGCAAAGACAGATTTTCTGCGCAGAATGAGCCACGATATCCGTACACCGATTAACGGAATCAGGGGTATGGTAGAAATCGGTAGGTATTATAAGGATGATTTGGAAAAACAGAGCGATTGTCGTGAAAAAGTCTGGGAGGCTTCCGGCTTTCTGCTGGATCTGGTCAATGATGTTCTGGATATGAATAAACTGGAATCCGGACAAATCCAGCTTTCAGAAGATTCTTTTGATTTGCAGGATATTTTAAATGAAGTAACGTCCATTTTAACGGTACAGGCAAAAAAGAAAAATGTCTGTTTTTATCCGATACAGACACAGATCATGCACTGGCATTTAATCGGCAGTCCGTTACATCTGCGGCAGATTCTTTTAAATATTATGGGAAATGCCATTAAGTATAATAAAGAAGGTGGTTCGGTGACGACCTCGGTGACAGAAACGGAGAGTACATCTGATTTTAACAGAGTCATGCTGGAATTCATATGTCAGGATACAGGAATTGGTATGAGTAAAGATTTCCAGGAGCATATGTTTGAACCGTTTGCCCAGGAAAAAGAGATGATGCAGACCGTTTACAGCGGCACGGGACTGGGACTTCCGATTGTCAAAAAAATTATAGAGGTAATGCAGGGAACAATTGATTATACCAGTGAAAAAGAGAAAGGCACAACATTTGTAATAAGACTGCCGTTTCAGGTGGATAAGAAGAAGGAACAGTATACAGTGCAGGATGAAGAAGCAAAAACTGTTGTACTTGACGGCATGAAAGTTCTGCTGGCGGAAGACAATGTACTTAACATGGAAATTGCAGATTTCATCTGTGAGAATGAAGGCATGATTGTTACAAAAGCATGGAACGGAAAAGAAGCATTGGAGTTGTTTGAACAGGCTGAACCCGGCACATTTGATATTATATTGATGGATTTGATGATGCCGGTTATGAGCGGACTTGAAACGGCAAAAAATATCCGGGCGCTTCAGCGGCCGGATGCAAAGACGATACCAATCATAGCAATGACGGCCAATGCTTTTTCGGATGATGTGGCAGACTGCAAAGCGGCGGGAATGAATGAGCATGTGTCAAAGCCGCTGGATGCGGATAAGCTGATAGAAACGATAGCAAAATATGTTTCAGGATAAAAAATCAGGATAAAAAATAATAATTTTTTATAGACACCAATCAATAGATATGGTATATTAAATTGCTACTATAAAAACGAAAGAATAAAACATGTACAATAATGTATGGAAAGGCAGGCGCTATTGAGAAAAAACATTACAAGAGGAAAAAGAATTTTTGCGGCAGCAGCCGTAGTGACAGCAGTGTGTATGACAACAAATACAGTTGTTCCATTTATGACTTATGCATACGCAGATACAGCGAATATACGTGCAGGGGCAGTTACTGTTACAAGTGAAAGCCAGCTTCGTCAGGCGTTGCAGGCGGGCAGCAGTTTAATTGTTGTCAGTGGGAGTATTACGGTTGCAGAGGATGCTGCGGGAACACCTCTTATGATACCGGGAAATGTGACGATAACAGGGGCGGACAGCAACAGTGAACTGATTATCAGAGGTGCAGTACAGCTTACCGGTGATCATGTTACGATTCAAAATGTAAAATTGCATTTTATTTCCACGAATGCTTTACAAAGCGTCGTACATAGAGAGATTTTTCTGGCTGGACACAGTCTGGTACTGGATAGTGTGGATACGTATGTTAAAGGTGGTGCAGGTTCCGGACTGGGAGGTTTTGGGGGAACAGAAGAAGAACTGCTCCCAACAGTCTATGCAGGCGGATTTAAAAATACGGTTGTCGGACAAAATGCATCATTGACTGTTACCAATGCGGTTGAAAATACAAAGATTCAGGCCGTTTACATGAGCCATGATTCCGGGAGTGATGGGAAAACCGCATATACAGGCAGCGCAGAAGTTTATGCAGATGCAAAAACGGTTATTCGTGAAGGAATTCATACAGAAAATAACAGCTGTGCAGATATTACGCTGAAAGGCATGGGAGAGAGTATTATTGCCAGTGCGAAAATAAAAGATTTTTACGGCAATGAAAACACCAGTCTGACCTTACAGAAATGTTCTGTAGACGGCAATATCCAGAATGTTGAAAATGTTATATTGGATGATGAAGCGGAACTGTGCCTGGTATCCGGCAGTTTAAAAAATATAGAGGTAAAAAATAAAGCCTCTTTAAATCTGACAGAGTATGATGAAAGTATCTTCGTTGAAATTAAAGGAAATTTCACCGGAAATCAGACGTCAGACAATATCGCAGACGGCTATATTGTATTAAAAAAGGATAATCAGGTCATTATTGATAAGGATGTAACAGGTACAACAAAGGCGGCAGTCGGTAATAAGCTGTTTCCATCCGTTTTCACGGAAGGTTATACTTATATAACGGCGCAGGGCAAGGCAGCTAAGGAAAGCTTTGCACCGGCAAAAGCAGGCTGGTTTTTTAAATATACCGTGGATACACAGTCGAACTGGACAGCAACGACAAAGCAGCCGGAGGAAGAAGACTTATCTGTTGGCAGACTGGTGATTCAGTCTGCACCGCAAACGGTAAATATCAACCGCATTTTCCAAAAGGAAGACGGCTCAATTCCTGATGACACGGTGTATTTTGATATTGACTGTTATAACAGTCAGGGAGTATTAATGGACGGTGCTGATGTGACCGACTGGCTTGGAAGCAGTGTTTTGGTTATGAAAACGTCACTTTGGGAAAGTGAAGATGCGGAAAGTCTGAATGAAACCAATTGGGGCGAAGCTGTCGCGCTGGTAACGGACGGAGAGAATTATCCAAACCGTTATTTTTTAGAAGCATATCCGGGGGCAAAGACGGGAACATATACTTTTTTATTTTTCCCGAACGGATATGATGAAGGCGATATTGAAACAGTCGGCGCGGTAAAAGCCCAGAAAGATAAGATATTTGCAGAATGTACGGTGGAATTTACCGATAAAGATATTGAACCGGTGCAGAAGCATCAGGTGATTGTAGGCAATGGAACCGGTTCGGGAGAATATGCAGCAGGCGACATTGTCACTATAACTGCGGCAGGTGCGGCACAGGGTATGGCATTTGACCGGTGGGCAGGCAATACTGCACTTGATTTTACAGAGAACACGGACAGCCATTCAGCAACAGCTGTATTTATCATGCCGGACGGTGATGTCGAAATCAATGCAGAATATAAAGACATTTCGGCTCCGACAGGAGAGATTACCGTATCAACAAATAAGTGGAACGTATTCTGCAATGCAGTGACATTTGGAAAGTTTTTCAAGGAAAGACAGGAAGTCGGTATTCATGCAGATGATCTGGGGCTGGGTATCGATAAGGTTTTTTATCTGATTTCAGAGGAAGCAAAGACGTTGGAAGAAGTGCAAAATATTCAGGCTTCAGACTGGACGGTTTACGAACAGCGTTTTGCAATTGATCCGGATAAAAAATGTATTGTTTATGTTAAAATTACAGATAAGGGCGGTAATACAGCCTATCTGTCTACAGACGGACTGGTATTTGACGGTTCTTCACCGGTTATCAGCGGCATAAAGCATAATGAAACATACGGCGGCAGTGTTCAGTTTACGGTAAACGATGACAATCTGGACTATGTGGAGATTGACGGTGTTTTAGCAGGTCGTGAAAACGGAGGTTATACGGTCACAGATGTTGAAGGAGCGCATACAATCACAGCCGTTGATAAAGCCGGAAACCGTACACAGGTAAGCGTTACAATTGTACACGCAACACAGCCAACAACGGAAAGTACAACAGAAGCGCCAAAGCCAACGGAAGGTACAACAGAAGCGCCAAAGCCAACGCAGAAACCAACGGAAGCGCCGACAGAGGTAACAAAACCGACGGAAGCGCCGACCGAGGTGACAAAGCCGACGGAAAAGCCAACGCAGAAGCCGACACAGGCGACGACGGAAAGCACAACCGAAGGTACAACAGAAGCGCCAAAGCCAACGCAGAAACCGACGGAAGCGCCAACAGAAGTAACGAAACCAACGGAAGCGCCGACAGAAGCCCCGACACAGAAGCCGGAAACAGATGAAAAGGTCATTTATGAAATGCGTCAGGATGCAGATGGTAACTGGCATTACTATGCAAATGATACCATTGCAGCGGATTACTGTGGCATGGCAGTAAATGAATACGGCTGGTGGTATATCAAGAATGGTGATGTAGACTTTACATATACAGGTATGGCATGCAATGAGTACGGCTGGTGGTACTTCAACAACGGACAGCTGGATACGACATTTTACGGTCTTGCAAACAATGAATATGGAACATGGTTCTATACGGACGGACAGTTAAATTTCGGTTTTACAGGGATGATTATTCCGGATGACGAGTGGCTCTATGTTCAGAACGGACAGGTACTGACAGATTATACCGGAATGGCATTAAACGACTACGGCTGGTGGTACTTTAACAATGGCAGAATTGATTTTGTATATATCGGGATGGCGGCAAATGAATACGGCTGGTGGTATTTTAACAACGGACAGATTGATTTTGGCTATAACGGTTTTGCCGCAAATGAATATGGTACATGGCTGTTTACAAACGGTATTTTAAATACGGGATTTACCGGTATGACATTAAATGGTGGTACATGGGTATATGTTACAGATGGATATATCAGTGACACTTATACCGGAATGGCATTAAATGAATATGGCTGGTGGTACTTTAACAATGGCACACTGGATTTTAACTATACCGGAATGGCTTTAAATGAGTACGGCTGGTGGTATTTTAAGAATGGACAGCTGGATTTAGGATTTACCGGTATTGGCAGTAATGAATACGGTGACTGGTTCTTTAAGGACGGGAGAATCGCTTTTGAGTACACAGGAAGCTATAATGATGGCGGACAATGGTATATGGTAAATAGCGGTTTTGCCAGTAAAATATAATAAAATCATGGGAATGGAGCAGAAATCCAATATGGAACTGCTCCATTTTTAAAAAAATTGGCACTCCGGTATTGACAGTACTAATAATAGGTGCTATAGTACAGATAGAACAAAAGAGAAAGCAAAGTAAGTTGAAAACAGCAGATGTTTTACAATTAAAGGCTGATACAGTTTCATATGAGGCTGCTCAACATAAATGAATGAATATGAAAGGAAGCGATTGTTATGGATAAGAATCCAAAACATCCATTAAAAAAGAAGAAAGTTGTACAGAAGGTGAATGCAACTGCAAACCATATGGAAGGTGAGCAGGAAGTTTCATCAAAGCATAAAAAACACACATATTAGTTGAGTGAAAAATCCCACAGGCTGCGAAATGACGACCTGTGGGATTTTTATGTGTGCTTTGCGGTCACGTTTTACAAAGCAGGAATTGGTGTCAAACAGCAAAAATAGCAGTTTTTCAAAAAATTAGCACTCACCTCTTGACAGTGCTAACAACATGTGATATAACACAATTAAGCCTTGTGTGTTACATAACAAATAGAACAATAAAGCAGCAATCATAAAAACAAAAATCCTGCATGAATCGAAGAAGAAAAAGGCTGGCAGGAATGGTTTCAAAGTGATTGTATACAATAGAGAATGAGAAAAAGGAGGCAGAAACTATGAACATTAACAAGTTTACACAGAAGTCCATTGAAGCGGTGAACCAGTGTGAAAAGATTGCTTACGATTATGGCAATCAGGAAATTGACCAGGAACATTTTCTTTACAGCTTAATGACAATAGACGATAGTCTGATTGCAAACCTGATTGAAAAAATGCAGATTAATAAAGAAGCATTTATTTCCAATATTGAAACACTGCTTTCACAAAAAACAAAAGTATCCGGAAACGTACAGCTTTACGTGAGCAATGACTTAAACAAAGTATTAATCAATGCTGAAGACGAAGCAAAGCGCATGGGAGATGCGTATGTATCTGTTGAACATCTGATGCTGGCAATGATTGCATCACCCAATAAGCAGATTAAGCAGCTCTTTAAGACCTACGGTATTACAAGAGATTCGTTCCTTTCCGTATTGGCAACGGTCCGTGGTAATCAGTCCGTAACAAGTGATAACCCGGAAGCAACGTATGACACACTGGCAAAATACGGACAGGATTTAGTTGAAAAGGCAAAGTCCGGTAAGTTAGACCCGGTTATCGGCAGGGATAATGAAATCCGTAATGTTATCCGGATTCTTTCAAGAAAAACAAAAAACAATCCGGTGCTGATTGGTGAACCGGGTGTTGGTAAAACAGCCGTTGTCGAAGGTCTGGCAGAACGGATTGTCCGTGGCGATGTACCGGAGGGCTTAAAGGATAAGAAAATCTTTGCGCTGGATATGGGCGCACTGGTAGCCGGTGCGAAGTATCGTGGCGAATTTGAGGAACGTTTGAAAGCGGTGCTTGATGAAGTCAAGAAAAGCGAAGGGCAGATTATTCTGTTTATCGATGAAATTCATACAATTGTCGGAGCCGGTAAGACAGAAGGCTCTATGGATGCAGGCAATATGTTAAAGCCAATGCTTGCGCGTGGTGAACTCCACTGTATCGGTGCAACAACACTGGATGAACACCGTCAGTACATTGAAAAAGATGCGGCACTGGAAAGACGGTTCCAGCCGGTTATGGTTGATGAACCGACCGTTGAAGATACCATTTCTATCTTACGTGGTTTGAAAGACCGTTATGAAGTATATCACGGTGTAAAAATTACAGACGGCGCACTGGTATCTGCGGCAACCCTTTCAGACCGTTACATTTCCGACAGATTCCTGCCGGATAAAGCAATCGACCTTGTCGATGAAGCCTGCGCAATGATTAAGACCGAACTGGATTCTATGCCGGCTGAGCTTGATGAATTACAGCGTAAGGTCATGCAGTTAGAAATTGAAGAAGCTGCATTGAAGAAAGAAACCGACAATCTCAGTAAGGAACGTCTGGAAGCCTTGCAGAAGGAATTATCGGAAATGCGTTCTGAATTTAAACAGCAGAAGGCAAAGTGGGACAATGAAAAGTCCAGTGTTGACCAGATTAGCAAGATCAAAGAAGAGTTAGAACAGGTCAACCATGAGATTGACGAAGCTAAGAGAAATTACGATTTGGAAAAGGCGGCACAGTTACAGTACGGCAGACTGCCGGAGGTTCAGAAACGTCTGGAAGAGGCCGAAAAGAAGGTACAGAATAAAAATCTGGATTTGGTACATGAGAGTGTTACCGAAGAAGAAATTGCAAAGATTATTTCCAGATGGACAGGAATCCCGGTTGCCAAGTTAAGCGAATCTGAACGGGAAAAGACCCTGAATCTGGACACACTTCTGCATAAGAGAGTTGTTGGACAGGACGAGGCTGTTACGAAAGTAACAGAGGCAATTATCCGTTCAAAGGCAGGCATTAAAGACCCGACCAAACCGATTGGTTCATTTCTGTTCTTAGGACCTACCGGTGTCGGTAAGACAGAGCTTGCAAAGACACTGGCAGAGAGCCTGTTTGATGATGAAAGCAATATTGTCCGTCTTGATATGTCAGAGTACATGGAGAAATATTCTGTTTCGAGATTAATCGGAGCGCCTCCGGGATATGTCGGATACGATGAAGGCGGTCAGCTGACTGAGGCAGTCAGAAGAAAACCGTATTCTGTTGTTCTTTTTGATGAAATTGAAAAGGCGCACCCGGATGTATTCAATGTATTGTTACAGGTACTTGATGACGGACGAATCACCGATTCGCAGGGCAGAACGGTAGACTTTAAGAATACAATTATTATTATGACAAGTAATATCGGTTCAACCTATCTGCTGGACGGTATTGATGAAAACGGCGGCATTAAGCAGGAAACAGAAGAACTCGTTATGAACGATTTGCGCGGACATTTCAGACCGGAATTTTTAAACCGTCTGGACGAGATTATTCTGTTCAAGCCGCTCACAAAAGACAATATCGGCAATATCATTCATCTGCTGATTGCAGACGTCAACAGACGTCTGGCAGACAAGGAATTGCAGGTACGTCTGACAGATGCGGCAGAAAGCTATATTACAGAACACGGCTTTGACCCGATGTACGGCGCAAGACCGTTAAAGCGTTACGTTCAAAAGACGGTAGAAACACTGGCGGCAAAGTTAATCTTAAAGGGTGACATCAATACGGGTGATGACATTGTGATTGATGTTGTAAACGGTGAACTTACGGCAAGAGCCGAGGGCAGAAAAGCCATCGAAGAAAAATAAAACGGCAGTAAAGAGCATAAGATTATAAAAAACAAAGAAAAGGCGGGTGGTACTGTTATATTTCAGTGCCACCCGCTTTTTACGTGCGCCAAACATCAGATAAACTGATTGCGTGTAGTATCGTATTCGTAATCAATTCCTTTTAAAGTCTGTACGATTTCCGTTTCATCTACCATAAAGGCTTTGCAGAATTCTGAAAGATTCGGATAAAAGTCGCGAAGCTGTGTATTTGTAAATGAAAGCAGCATAACGGGATCTTTTGGTAACTGAGCCATAGTCATACAATCTCCTTTTGATACAAAACTGCTTTGAAAGCAGTCTGTGAATTTCTGTTGCCTAGCATACCGCAAAAATCAATCATTTTCAAGATAAATATTCACTTGTCTTTTGACTTTGTGGTATACTGACGGTAAATAGGCGAATAGATAAATGTGAATGGAGAGCGATATGATTATTTTAAAAGCGGAAGGCACACTTGCGGCAGTCTTTCATAAAACAATAAAAGTCATGGAACAGAATGTAGAGTGGAATGAAACATTTGCAATTAATAATAACACGCTGATTCTGCCCGGTACATTAAAATCGTTGTTTTTCAGTTTTGATAATAAAAAAGTGCTTGGAAATGTCATAGAAGAACCCATTAAAGAAGAACCACGGTTAATGCTTGGAAATGCCCTGCTTGAAAATACCATTAATTTAGTTCTTTACATATTTGGTAAGTGGGGAAAAATTAAAGGGCTAACCGTTGAAAAGGATTACAGACAGTTAGAACAACAGATGAATGACATCCTGCGGGAAGTAGAAGTACAGGCATCCTTAGATGCCACGCAGTGCCGTTTCTATCATGAGGGAATACGCATTACCTATGAAGAAGTGATTGAGCGGATTTTAGAATACATGAAGCCGGATTATCTAAATGAGGAGGAAGAAGAACAAGACGATACGGAGATTCACGATGTTTCCGACTGGGAGAAAAAGTATCAGCTCGGATTGTGGCATAAAATTGTCTGGAAATCCTACGAAACCGGTATTAGCAAAAAGAAGTTATCCGCCAAAGAGCGGGCGGCAGGGCGAATTGGAAATGACTTTTACATCACGGGCTATCAGTGCCCGGAATGTAAAAAGCCAATGTACATGGTGGTTTATCCGAAAAATAAAGAGTTTCATATCGACACGGACGAGGGCAGGGTTATTCTTGCAAGGGCATATACCTGTATGGACTGTCATCGTTTTTATACGCCAAAGCCCTACAAACTGCTGATGGAAGGCAGTATTTATATGATGGATTTTGAGGACGATAACACGGCGTATGAGGATTATCAGGAACTGCTCGGCGCAGACGGACAGCGTATATCCAACAGCCGGTTTAACCGTTATGAGAGCAGTGCGCCACAGTCCGATTTTGAAAATGAAGCGGATGACCGTCTGGAAGAACTCTATAACAATATGCCTGAAATGTCTGTAGAAGAAATTTTTGATATTGCTGACATGCTGGATTCGGAATTCTATCCGCTGTCCCGGCGGGAAGCAATTGAAGAACAGGTAGACAAAGCGGCGGCAGATAAAGGCATGGACCGTAACGTTCCGCCGAAAAACTGGCAGAAGCACCGGGAAAAAGTGCAGAAAGAAAAACAAAAGAACGAAAAGGCACAAAAGGAAAAAGAGCGGTCAGAATCTGCGCAGGGACGGTCTGATGAGAAAGAACCGTCAGCAAGATACAGTACGCAGAATCCGCAGGAACAGTGGGATGGCGGACAAGTCAAAGACAGGACATTTACGGACAGTCAGACTGTGCCGCAAGACGGAACGAACCGACCGGACAGAACAGCAGACGATTACGTGACATCACAGGACAAAGCTGCACCGTCTACAGCCGACACCCGGACACAAAAGCAGGGTACACATGTACAGCTACAGACCGGCGGGGCAGACGCACCACAGTCACGCAGAACTTCCGAAGAAGAAATTGCGGCTTCCCAGAAGGAAGTGTTGTCTATCGCACTGGCAGCAAAAAACAAAAGCTATGCGGAATTAAAAAAGGCCTATCATACGATTCTTGAAAAAGACTGTCCGCAGTCGGTCAAAGATAGTGTGGCAGAAAATGTCAAAGACTGGATGCAGAAGCGCGGTGAGAAAGAACTGCAGGTGTTGGCAGAACATTTCCCACAGCAGTATCAAAAGAAAGTCTATCAGCAGTTTCGTCAAAAATTTGAGGAATATAACGATATTGATAATACAAAATATATGAAGCAGCTTGAGGAAAAGCGTGATTTGGCAGAGCAGAGCGCGTTGAAAGCATTTGTCAACCAGCAGAAAATCCGCCCGGGGGATAGAAAAAAGCTGTTGTCACTGGCAGAAGCAATCCGTCCTATGGAATATGAAGAAAAGAATAAACAAATCATCATTGACCAGCTAAAAGACCGCGTAAAAGATATTGACAGGAAAGCAATCGAACAAATCTGTCCGGACATTTTTGAGATGTCCTTTGACGAGGGGAAAGAAGCCTATCAAAGAATTGCGACAGGAGATTTTCTGCCGGAGCTAAAGACGGATATGTTAGGCAGAATCCGCAAGCGGCTTGAAGCCATGAAAAAGGATGAATGCAGAAGTCTTGTCAATAAAATGATTCGCGATACCGGTATTTCGGAGCAGACCATGGAAGGCTTTTATCCGTATGATATCCGCCGCATGAGCAATGAAGCCTGTGAAGATATCGATGCCATTATTGCAAATAATGCACTCAATACCTATGCGGGCGGAGAAGCATTTGAGTATCCGCTTCTGATATTTGATTCAACAAAAGGTGAAAACGGTAAAAAAGGCTTTGTGCTGACACCGGATCATGTCTACTACAACGGCAGTATGATGGCGGGAACGGTAAAGGTGCGGAATATCAAGGAATTTTACGCAGAGAGCGGATTGTTCCACAAGGGCATTTATATCCGTACCATGAATAACGGAGAAATGAAAATTACCGGAAACTACAAGGCAGATAAAGAAAAAATGGAACATTTTCTTGCTAAATTAAACCGCTTTATCCAGTATTTGCAGGAAAAGCCGGAGTCCCGCAGCGTGGAATACCTTGCCGAAGAAAAGCATCCGGTAAAATGCTGTTACCGCTGCGGTTATGTCTATGAGGGCGGCAATATCTGCCCGAAATGCGGCAGCCGCAATAACGATTAAAAGGAGTATACAAATGTCAGTAAAAATATATACAATGACCCACAAAAAATTCGATGTGCCAAACGACCCGATGTATGTTCCGTTACAGGTCGGCGCAGAAGGAAAAGAACCGCTCGGCTATGTGAGGGATAACACCGGGGAAAATATTTCCGCGTTAAATTGTTATTACAGCGAATTGACCGGAGTATACTGGATATGGAAAAACGATACTGAATCGGATATTGTCGGTGTCTGCCATTACAGACGGTATCTGTTAAATGAAAAAGGTGTGATGTTCCGTAAAGAGGAGATTGAAAAACTGCTTTCCGAATATGACTGTCTGACCAGCCGCCTGCTGACACTGGATTTTTCATATCATTACGGATTTTCCGACAATCACAATGTGCGGGATTTGGACGTGACAGGTGAAGTTATCCGTGAAAAATATCCGGAGGATTATCCGCTGTTTGAAAAGCTTGTCCATGAAAACCACACGTATTTTGGCAACATCTGCGTGATGAAAAAGCCGCTCTTTGATGCGTACTGTGCATGGCTGTTTGACATTTTTGCCGAAGTGCGAAAACGGATTGACATCGATTCCTATGACAGCTATCATAAGCGGGTATTTGGTTTTATTTCGGAATTTCTGCTTTATGTGTGGGTGACAAAACACAAGCTGCGCGCATATGAGTGTATGGTGGGTATGATTGGCGAAAAGGCAGAAACAAAAGAAATGAAACAGCGGCTTGCGGATTATTTTGCGGAAAAAGATATTGTGGGTGCAAAGCAGTATTTTATGGAAATGTATACGAAACGACCGGATGTTTTAATGGAAGCGTCGGACATTACGGGCGATTTGCGGATTTGTATGCAGATAATTGCAACTGCGGAACGGGAGTTTGCCACAACCGGCACAAGCATTTTAGACAGAAGCTGCGCATTTGAAGATTATATGCACCTGTTTAAAACATTAAACGGCATTGTCAGAAGATACTGCGCAGGCAGACAGACCACAAAGGACAAGGAAATGCTTGCAAAACTGCACTTATCGGAAGAAGCCGTCTATGTTTCCGTGCTTGCATTTTGCAAAGAAAAAGAAAAAACAGCAGAAATTCTAAATCAGATAAACATGGACATTTAGGGTGTAATGTGCTAATTTTAAGATAGAAATGCGTAATACAGGCTGCGTATTGCGGCAGAAATGGAGGGAAGTATGTCAGTTCAGGATTATATGAGTGCATCTAAAATCGGAAAAAGAGCATATCATGCCTGTGTCAACAAAGGCAGGTATCCATATCTTCCGGTATTGGAAAATATTGTAGATGAATCAGACATTGAGGCAGAGGTCAGTCTGGGAATCGACCAGATTCCGTTGCGGCTGGTTGTGGGAACGTGTAATGCGGGACGGACCAATGCCTTTGCAGATAATTTTATGCCGATTCTGGATTGGGGAACGGAATTTTCAGCAAAATGGGCGAGCTTAAGTGACAGCCAGAAAAACGAAGGCATCCGCGACCCGATTAAGGTCTATGAGTATATGAACAAGTTTTATGTACTGGAAGGCAATAAAAGAGTCAGCGTTTTAAAGTATTTTAAGGCTGTGACAGTCAATGCCGAAGTAATCCGTAAAGTGCCGAAGTATTCAGAAGACCCGGATGTTAAGATTTATTATGAGTTTATGGAATTTTATAAATGTACGAAGCTTAATGACATTTATTTCAGCAACGTCGGCAGTTTTCCGACCCTGATGAAGCTGGTCGGCATCAAAAAGGGGGAAAACATGGATGAAGATGCGAAAAAGGATTTTGTATCCTGTTTTCTATCTTTTAAAAACGCATATGATGCCAGAGGAGGCGAACGGTTTGATTATCCGGCGGGCGATGCATTTTTACGCTTTATTCATATTCACGGTTATGAACATGTAAAGGATATGCTGCCGTCGGAAATGGCAAAAAATGTGGCAAAGACGTGGGCAGAGTTTGAACTGCTTTCTGAAAACAATGCCGTTGAGCTTCGTATGGATCCGACATTAAACGAACCGAAAAAGAATATTTTAAGTTATCTGCTGCCAAAACCGGGAAATGGAAACAGAAAGCTAAAGGTCGGTTTCATTTACGAAAATACACCGCAGGATTCGGACTGGTGCTATACGCATGAGCTTGGCCGGCAGTATATTGACGATACATTTGGCGATCAGATTGAAACATTAAGCATTACGAATGTCAAACCGGATAAAGATGATGTGGCTGCCATTGAAATGATGGTTAAAAATAAGGCAGATTTAGTTTTTGTGACATCACCGTCCATGATTATGGCCTCTTTAAAAGAAGCGATTGCGCATCCGGAGGTCAAGATATTGAACTGTTCGCTGAACACGTCACACAAATATATCCGTACCTACTATGCGAGAATGTATGAAGCAAAGTTTTTGACGGGACTCATTGCAGGTGCGTTGACTGATAATGATAAAATCGGTTATGTAGCAGGGTATCCTGTGTACGGTGTGACGGCAAATATCAATGCTTTTGCGCTGGGGGCAAAATTTGTTAATCCACGGGCAAAGATTTATCTTGAATGGTCCTCTGTAAAGAATAGCAATCCGGCGGAAGCTTTTAAAAGAGAGGGTATCCGTTATGTATCGGATCAGGATATGATTACGCCGACCAGTACGGCACGCAGGTTTGGATTGTACAGCATAGATGATGAAACAACCCAGCATATCGCGATGCCGATGTGGCACTGGGGTGCATTTTATGAAAAAATGATTCAGAGTATTTTAAGCGGCTCATGGAACAGGGAGCAGGATGCGGATAATGTAAAAGCACTTAATTACTGGTGGGGACTGTCTGCAGATGTAGTTGACCTGATTATGTCAACGAAGCTTCCGGTAGAAACACAGCGGATGGTTACAACCTTTAAAGAGATGATTTCAAAGGATTTATTTGAACCTTTTGCGGACGAATTAAAAGATCAGAAAGGTAAGGTACGTAATCAGAAGGGCAGGAATCTGACACCGGAACAGATTATTACCATGGACTGGCTGCTGGATAATGTGATTGGTAAAATACCGGAACTGGAGGAACTTGAAGAAGGCTGTGAGCCGATTGTAAAGGCACAGGGCATTATTCACCACGGATTATAAATGTAGAAAGTAGGAAGGCGGCAAAAAGAAGCTGCCACAATGAGAAAATATGAAGATACTGATATTAGCAGATGTGGAGTCAAAATACTTATGGGATTATTTTGACAAAAGTAAATTAGAAGGCGTTGATTTAATCCTATCCTGCGGTGATTTAAATCCGCAGTATCTGTCTTTTCTGGCATCCTTTACGCAGTCACCGGTGCTTTACGTCAGAGGAAATCATGATGACTGCTATGAACAGACACCGCCGGAGGGCTGTATCTGCATTGAGGATAAGATTTATACGTATAAGGGGCTGCGGATTATGGGACTTGGCGGTTCAATCCGTTATAAAAAAGGTATCAACCAGTATACACAACGACAGATGCAGCATCGTGTCAGCCGTATGTGGCTCCAGTTAAAATGTAAAAAAGGCTTTGATATTTTGCTGACCCATTCGCCTGCTGCGGGCATTAATGACGGCTTTGACAGTGTACATCAGGGATTTACGGTATTTAACGAACTGCTTGACACGTATCACCCGGCTTATTTTATTCACGGTCACATACATAAGAATTATCAGGCAAACTTCGTGCGGGAACAGCAGTACAACGAAACAACGATTATTAACGGATATGAACGTTATATTATTGATGTTTAATAACAAAATAAAGTAATTTTGCAAAAAGTGTTGCATTCTGTAAGTTACTGTGATAATATCCTTTCAGAACAAAAAGACAAATGTCCGCCATACAAAGACAAAAGCGGAAATTTGTTCTTGAAAAAAGAAAAGGGAGAAAGAACATGAGTGAGAAGTTAAGAGTTGGTATCCTTGGCGGTACAGGTATGGTAGGACAGAGATTTATTACACTGCTTGAAAATCATCCTTGGTTTGAGGTTGTATTGGTTGCAGCGAGCGGCCGTTCCGCAGGAAAGCTTTACGAAGAAGCTGTAGACGGACGATGGAAGATGACAGCACCGATGCCTGAATTCGTTAAGAAGATGACTGTTTATGATATGGATAAGGATTTCGATGAAATCGTATCAAAGGTAGATTTCGTATTCTGTGCAGTAAACATGCCAAAGGATGAAATCAAGGTATTAGAAGAAAAATATGCAAAGGCAGAAGTGCCGGTTGTATCTAACAACAGTGCAAACCGCTGGACACCGGACGTACCAATGGTGGTACCGGAAATCAACCCGGAACACTTAGAGGTTATTGAGGCACAGAAGAAGCGTCTTGGCACAACAAGAGGTTTTATCTGTGTAAAGCCAAACTGCTCAATTCAGAGCTATACACCGGCTTTAACTGCTTTAAAAGAATTCGGACCAAAGCTGGTTGTTGCAACAACTTATCAGGCAATTTCAGGCGCAGGAAAGACTTTTGAACAGTGGCCTGAAATGGTAGGAAACATCATTCCTTACATCGGCGGCGAAGAGGAAAAGAGTGAAAAAGAACCATTAAGACTCTGGGGTAAAGTAGAAGACGGAAAGATTGTTCCGGCTACAGATACTGTTATTACTTGCCAGTGTGTACGTGTTCCTGTATTAGACGGACATACAGCTGCTGTATTTGTGAACTTTGAAAAGAAGCCGACAAAGGAGCAGATTATTGAAAAGTGGAGAAGCTTCCGTGGCGAACCACAGGAATTAGACCTTCCAAGTGCACCAAAGCAGTTTATCCAGTATTTAGAAGAAGATGACAGACCACAGGTACAGTTAGATGTTAACTATGAAAACGGTATGGGCGTTTCTTTGGGCCGTTTAAGAGAAGATTCTGTGTTTGACTATAAGTTCATCGGTCTTTCACACAATACATTAAGAGGTGCAGCAGGTGGTGCTGTATTAATTGCAGAATTATTAAAGGCAAAGGGATATATTACTTCTAAGCAGTAATATGCAATAAAAAGTATAATACATGGCACAGAAAAAGACTGTTGCTTTGATGTTTCAAAATCGTCGAAGCACAGTCTTTTTTTGCTATGTATATTATTTTGAAATCCCGCACTTTAGTTGACATTAGTACGGCAGAATGGTAAACTAAATTCATATAATTTGTTGAACGGTTATGAGGTCAAGGGATAAAAATATGGATGGTAATGAAGAATTAAAGGAAAAATTATTAGATCACTCAATGACACGGGAAGAATTATTACTGGAACATACACATACATTTATTGCAGAATATTCTTATAAGACAGGACAGCTGGAAATTTATCCGGAAGATGGCCATTTTGTTGATTTTGATAGAAAGTCTTTGGATACGGATTTTGAACATGCCTTTTATAAAACTGTATTTAAACGGGATTTGCCACTGTACCAGCAGTTGATTGATTTTTCAGGGGTGACACACAGTGTTCAGCGGGATGCCAATATCCGTCTGTATGTTGTGCCGCATATTTATGAGTGGTTTCGGATTTCAGTGCTGTATTATATTGATGAGGACGGGGAAAGAGACCGGATTGTGCTGGCATTTACCAATGCCGAGAAAGAGCTGGAGGCTGTGCATGAACTGAAATCGTTGGTAACCGTGGATTCCCTGACACAGCTTCCGAATATCAATACCTTTTCCATGCAGACATGGGAATTGTTAAAGAATCATCCGGAGCGTGAATATGCCATTGTGCGGATGGATATCCGGAAGTTCCGCCTGCTGAATGAGTTTTATGGGACAAGTGAGGGCGATAATGTTCTCCGTTTTCTGGGTGTGAAATTACAGGAGTGTATGGATTCGGAAGAATTGTATACATATTGTCATTTGACTTCAGATATTTTTGCAGTCTGTATGTCCAGTGACATGGAGAGCATTTGCCGCGTGATTGACAGCATCCAGACTTCGATGAACCATTATCCGGTTAATTTTGAAATGGTCATGTCCTTTGGAATCTATATCATTACGGAAAAGGATAAGCAGGAAAGAATTCCGGTTGTAACGATGGTTGACCGTGCGGCAATTGCACAGCGGGTTAAGAATAATTACATGAATAAAATTGCCGTTTTTGATGATAAAATTGCTGAAAAAGAATATGCGGAACAGAATGTGATTATGGAGATGAATAATGCACTTGGTAGTGACCAGTTCCATATTTATTTACAGCCAAAGGTTGATATGATTACAGGCAGAATTGTCGGTTCAGAGGCACTTGTGCGTTGGATTCATCCGACAAAAGGTGTGATTTCCCCGGTGGATTTTGTGCCGATATTTGAAGGCAACGGCTTTATCTCGGAAATTGATTTTTATATGCTTGAGCAGGTTTGCAAAATGATCCGCAGATGGCTGGATAAAGGTCTTGAAGCAAAACCGGTATCAGTAAATTTATCCCGCAGCAATCTTTACAGCCCGCGTATTTTAAATGACATTATGACCTGTGTGGAAAGATACAGCGTGCCACATGATTTGATTGAATTTGAGATTACGGAAAGCGCATTTGCAGTTGATAATATTCATCTGAATCAGTTGATGGAACAGCTCCAAAAGAATCATTTCAGAGTACTGATGGATGATTTCGGAAGTGGTTATTCATCATTGAATGCACTGCGTGAGCTGAGTGTGGATATTTTAAAAATTGATATTAAATTCCTGCCGGTCAGCCAGAATGATAAAAGGGCAGATATTATATTAAGAAGTGTAACGCAGATGGCAGACCAGCTGGGACTGGAAATTGTTGTGGAAGGCGTGGAAACCGAAGCGCAGGCAGACCTGCTGAAAAAAATGGGCTGCAGGATTGCACAGGGGTTTTTATATTATAGACCGATGCCGATTGAAGAATATGAGCGTGTATTGAAAAAACAAAAATAGGGGAAAGCAGGAAATGAGTATGGAAGATTTGATTTTAATTGTAGATGATGCCCGCTTTGCAAGAAGAATAGAAACAAAAGCTTTGCAGGATGCGGGGTTTGAACACATTGTAGAGGCAAAGACTGCAAAAGAGGCATTGCAGATTTTTGAGGAGCAGGCACCGGAGCTGACATTGCTTGATATTACACTGCCGGATAATTCGGATCTGACACTGCTGCGGACAATGATAAAAATCCGCCCGGAAGCAAAGATTGTCATGAATTCGGCAATCGGCCAGGAACTGATTATTCAGGATGCACTGAATGCGGGAGCAAGAGATTTTATTACAAAGCCTTTTAAGGAGAAAGAATTTATAGAGAAAATCGTTAAAGTGATGAAGGGGAATTGATAAGGGGGAAAGCAAATGGAATTATTTCAAGGAAATGGCCAGTTAGATGAAGACGTCGAAGACATATTATATGAACTGGGAAATGTCGGCGTAGGAATGGTTAGCACAACGATTGGTTCAATGCTTGGTGTGCGGGCTGAAATCGGTATCCCGGTGATTACAAAAGCAGATATGCATATTGTGGAACAGATTGATAAAAAGCAGACTGAAAAGATAGGAATCTATCTGAATTTTGCTAATACACTTAACGGTGCGGTTCTTTTATTGATGGATATGCAGTTCATTCATCAGATTGTGGAAGTACTGCTGGAACAGCCTGTAGCAGAGCAGAAGCTGCTCACGGATGAGGAAAGTGCATCTGCCATTGCAGAATTTGCCAACATTATTGTGGCGTCTTACATGAATGCAATGGGAAGTTATACGGGAATCCGTATTTTTGTGACACCGGTAAGTGTAAAATTGGGCTATGCGGATGAACTGGTAGAGGATGCGTTGCAGAATTTGAATTTATGCTGCAATGAAGCGATTTGTGTTAATACCGGACTTTCTACAATTGATGCAAATGGCGGGGGACTTAGCGATGTCGGGCATTTTATTATGATGCCGGATGATGCGTCAGTGCAAAAAATTATGGAAGCAATTTCTATATGAGGTGGACAAAGCAATGGATGAACAGTTTGAAAAAACAGAAAATTCTATGAGCATTTACTATACTGTAAATAAGATGCTGATTGCATTACACATGGCGTTGCTGGTATTCTTTGTTGTGATGAGGGTTTATGTCATGGTGGCTTTCTGTGCGGCGGGGATTGTTGTATATATCTTTTCATACCGGCTGCTAGATAATCAGATGAATAAACACTATTACAAGATTACGTATTATGAAATCTGGATATGTGCGGCAGGTTCAGCCTGTATTATGGGACCGGAATACGGATTCCATCTGGCATTGATTGCAATGCTGCTGCCGGTAGCACTGGCTGTCAATACAGAAAATTTGGGGAATGATACGCGCTTTTTTAAATGCAGTTTTACGAAAAAAGAGGGAGTTTTTTTAGTTGCTGCAACAATTATTGTTTATGTCATGATGAAATTGGGAACTTATCATGACAGTTTTTTTGGCAGACATATTATTCTGCATAATTCGATATTACAGAATGTTGTTTTTTTTGCCAATACAGCATTTATTATTATATATATCTTTTATTATTTAAGCAGTTATGCAGTATATATTAATAAGAGTGAAGAATTTTTACGGCAGAAAGCTGATTATGATGAACTGACAGGGCTGTATAACCGAAACCGTATCCGTTTTATTTTAGAACACAATTATGCGGCAGCAAAAGAGGGAAATAATCCGTTTGGCGTTGCTATTATGGATATTGATGATTTTAAAAAAATTAATGACGGTTATGGACATAATGCAGGCGACTTTGTGCTAAAGCGTTTTGCGGGCATTGTAGACGGCATTGTAAGAAAATGCGAAGGACAGATCGTAGCCGGAAGATGGGGTGGAGAGGAATTCCTGATTCTGTATTACGGCGAGAATAAAGAAGACTTTTATATGCTCTTGGAGTATATCCGCATGAAGATTTACGAGGCACAGTTTTTATATGACCGAAACAGATTAAGTGTTTCCGTAACAATCGGTATGGCAGCGTTTGCAAAGGATATGTCTTTGGATGAGATTATCAACAATGCGGATATGAAGCTGTATGAAGGTAAAAAGAGCGGTAAGAATAAAGTTATGTAATGATTAAATAAGAGCTGAAATGACATCACGGCAGAGCTGTGATGTGAAATCGGAATATCAGAATATTGTGAGAATGGAGTATCAGATGAACAGCGGATATTTTTATGCGATGCTTTCCAGAATGAAATATATTAACCGCTGGGGGCTGATGCGCAATACGAAAAATGAGAATTTAAGCGAGCACAGTCTGGAAACGGCATTTATTGCACATGCATTGGGCATTATTAATAATGAAGTGTTTCATGGCAGTGTGAATGCCGAACATCTGGCAGTGCTTGCAATGTATCATGATGCAACGGAGATTATCACGGGTGATATGCCGACACCGGTCAAGTATTACAGTGAGCAGATCCGCAGGGCATACGGCGAAGTCGAAGATATTGCGGGGCGCGAGCTTTTGACCGCCATACCGGAAGAACTTAGAAGCCGTTATGAAGAACCGCTTTTGGAGTCCTCATGGAATGAGGAAGATTACCGCTTTGTCAAAGCAGCGGATAAATTATCTGCATGGTTAAAATGTATTGAGGAACGGAAAATGGGCAATACCGATTTTTACGATGCAGAGTGTACAATTCAAAACGAATTGGTAAAAATGCAGCTTCCCGAAGCAGATTATTTCTGCGAACATTTTATTCCGGCATATACAGAAACGATTGACCGGTCGGGAAATGCAGCAACGAATGGAGAATAAATGTGGGAAAATCAGTATTTATAGCGGAAAAGCCGAGCGTTGCGCAGGAGTTTGCCAAAGCCCTGCATGCGGACTTTAAAAGAAGGGACGGCTTTTTGGAATCAGAACAGTATATTGTGACATGGTGTGTCGGACATCTTGTGACAATGAGCTATCCTGATAAGTATGATGAACGTTTAAAACGCTGGAGTTTTGACACACTGCCGTTTTTGCCGAAGGAATTCAAATATGAAGTCATTCCTGCGGTGGAAAAGCAGTTTCAGATTGTAAAGGGTCTGCTGACCCGTGAAGACGTCAAGACGATATATGTATGCACCGACTCAGGACGGGAAGGAGAGTACATATATCGTCTTGTTGAACGTATGGCAGGCGTTAAGGATAAAGAGGAAAAACGTGTCTGGATTGATTCCCAGACAGAAGAAGAAATTTTAAAAGGAATCGAAACGGCAAAAGATCTGTCAGAATATGATAATCTCTGTGAAGCCGCTTATCTGCGGGCAAAGGAAGATTATCTCATGGGCATTAATTTTTCAAGGGTACTGACGTTAAAATACGGCAGAAACATTTCCAATTATTTAAAAATGGACCGTGCCGTTGTATCGGTCGGCCGTGTAATGACCTGCGTGCTGGGCATGGTAGTGCGCCGTGAACGGGAAATCCGCGCATTTGTAAAGACACCGTTTTTTAAAGTTATCGGTAAAACGGCGAATTTTGATGCTGAATGGCGCGTCTGTGAGCAGAGTAAATATTACAACACGCCGTATTTATATAAGGATAACGGATTTGTTGATAAAGAGAAAGCACAGGAGCTTGTTACATTTTTGTCAGACCCGCTTCCGGCACAGGCAGTCATTGAAAAAATAGAGCGGAAAAAAGAAACAAAAAATCCGCCGCTGTTATTTAACCTCGCTGAAATTCAGAATGAATGTGCAAAGCAGTTTAAAATCAGTCCGGATGAAACGTTAAATATTATTCAGGAACTGTATGAAAAAAAACTGGTAACGTATCCGAGAACCGATGCCAGAGTGCTTTCAACGGCAGTCTGTAAAGAGATTCATAAAAATATCGGCGGCTTGAAAAATTATCAGCCTGCCGCGGAATTTGCGGGAGAAATTTTAGAAAAACAGCTTCATAAAAATATTGCAAAAACGCGGTACTGCGATGATAAGAAAATTACCGACCACTATGCAATTATCCCGACCGGGCAGGGACTTTCTAATTTAAACCGTTTGTCACAGACCGCAGTACGGACATATGAGCTGATTGTCCGACGTTTTTTAAGTATATTTTATCCTGCAGCACAGTACAGTAGAGTAAGCATTACTTCCAAATGCAAGGCGGAAGCATTTTATGCAACCTTTAAGGTGCTGACAGATGAGGGCTATTTAAAGATTGTTAAGAACTCATTTTCCAAGCCATCCAAAGAGGATGAAGATGGAAAATGTACCCGGGAAGTCTTAGAGGCATTGAAAAAATATAAAAAAGGCGATATGATAGATTTTAATGGTTTTGAAATCAAAGAGGGTGAAACCTCGCCGCCGAAAAGATATAATTCCGGTTCGATGATTCTTGCAATGGAAAATGCAGGACAGCTGATTGAGGACGAAGAACTGCGTGCGCAGATTAAGGGAAGCGGTATCGGAACCAGTGCTACAAGAGCAGAAATTTTAAAAAAATTAAATACCATAAAATATATTTCTACAAATAAAAAGACACAGGTTATTACACCAACATTACTTGGTGAAATTATTTACGATGTGGTGGAATGTTCCATGAAGCAGCTTTTAAATCCGGAGCTGACGGCAAGCTGGGAAAAGGGATTGACCTATGTCGCAGAGGGCAGTATCACCTCACAGGAATATATGGATAAACTCGAAGGCTTTGTAGGAAGAAGAACACAGGCAGTAATGGGACTCAACAATCAAAGACAGCTGATTATGATGTTTGATGAGTCTGCGAAAAATTATAAGTAACAGAAAGGACTGGAAACAATGTGTGGAATTGTTGGCTATGTAGGTGACAGGGACTGCGCGGATGTATTAGTGGATGCGCTGTCAAAACTGGAATACAGAGGATATGATTCGGCAGGAATTGCTGTCGTTGAAAAAGGAGTTATTAAGGTTGAAAAATGCAAGGGACGTCTTGCTAATTTAGTTGATAAAATGGCAGTAGACGGGAAACCGCAGGGGCATTGCGGTATCGGACATACCCGCTGGGCAACCCACGGAGAACCGTCTGATATTAATTCCCATCCGCACGGCAATAAGCGTGTTTCAATTGTACATAACGGTATTATTGAAAATTACAAGCAGATTAAGGACTTCCTGATTGAAGAAGGCTACAGCTTTGTGAGTGAAACGGATACGGAAACCGTAGCAAAGCTGTTAGATTACTATTATGTTGATGACCCGGTTGACACCATTATTAAGGTGCTTTCCGAAATTAAAGGCTCTTATGCACTCGGCATTATGTTCCGTGATTATCCGGATACTGTATTTGCTGTCCGCAAAGAGTGTCCGTTAATTGTCGGTGTCGGTGAAAATGAGAATTTTCTCGCATCTGATGTACCTGCGATTATTAAGTACACCAGGGACTATTATCTTTTAGAGGCAAATGAAATTGCCGTGGTAAAAAAAGACAGTGTCCAGATTTATGATATGCACAAAGAACCGGTGCATAAAGAAATTAATACAGCAGACTGGGATGTCGATGCGGCTGAAAAGGGCGGATATGAACATTTTATGCTCAAGGAAATCCATGAACAGCCGGCGGCAGTCAGAGATACGGTCAGCCCCCGTATTATAAACGGTATGCCGGACTTGTCACAGGACGGCGTTGATATGCAGAAGTTAAAGGATTACCGTCAGATTTTCATTGTTGCCTGTGGTACGGCGATGCATGCAGGTATGGTGGGCAAGTACGTGATTGAAAAGCTTGCAAGAAAACCGGTGATAGTTGATATTGCATCGGAATTCCGCTACCGTGATCCGATTATCACAAAGGACGATCTGATGATTGTGATTTCACAGTCCGGTGAAACGGCAGATACCATGGCAGTACTGCGTCTTGCAAAAGAAGTCGGTGCGGCAACACTGGCAGTTGTCAATGTGGTCGGTTCTTCAATTGCAAGAGAAGCCGATATGGTCATCTATACCCATGCCGGTCCTGAAATTTCCGTGGCTTCAACCAAAGCCTATATGGTACAGATTTCGGTGATGTATCTGCTGGCATTTGAACTGGCATATGCAAACGGTACAATTGACAAGGAAAGGTGCATGGAACTGACGGCACAGCTTGGTCAGATGCCGGATATTATCAGAGAAACGCTGGAATTAAAGGATACCTGTTCCTTTGTGGCTTCAAAGCTTGTCAATGCAGAAAGTCTGTTATATATCGGACGGGGACTGGACTATGCACTGAGTATGGAAGGCTCTTTAAAATTAAAAGAGATTTCTTATATTCATTCTGAGTCCTATGCAGCAGGTGAATTAAAGCACGGGACAATTTCACTGATTACGGAGGGAATGCCGGTCATTGCCGTGGCAACGCAGAAAAAGCTGATTGAAAAAACGGTAAGTAATATCCGTGAAGTCAAAGCCCGTGGTGCGATGGTTATCTTGATTTGCGACAACAGTATTGAAGTGGGAGAAGGTGTGGCAGACTACATTATCCGTCTTCCGCAGACCGACGAACAGCTTATGCCGATGGCAGCGGCAGCTCCGTTACAGCTGATTGCTTATTATACCTCTGTTTTAAAGGGCAATGATGTAGATAAGCCGAGAAACCTTGCAAAATCGGTTACGGTAGAATAAAAAGGAAAGGCGGAAAATTTCATGAACGAACAGATTACAATTTCTGCACTTTATGACTTAAACGAAACAATCGCCGCAGACATTTTTAAGGATTGTACTTATCCGTGGGAAGTGCTTGCAAAAATTGGTGATTTTATCAAAGAACTGGGAAAGACCCTGCCGGAGGATGAATACGAACAGCGGGCAGAAGATGTCTGGGTTGCAAAGAGTGCAACTGTTTATCCGACAGCGTATATTAACGGTCCGTGTATTATCGGCAAAGAGGCGGAGGTACGTCACTGCGCATTTATCCGCGGCAAGGCAATTGTCGGAGAGGGCGCTGTTGTCGGCAATTCGACAGAATTAAAAAATGTGATTTTATTTAATAAAGTACAGGTGCCGCATTATAACTATGTGGGCGATTCCATTTTGGGATATAAGGCACACATGGGCGCCGGTTCGATTACATCCAATGTCAAGTCCGATAAAAAGCTGATTACAATAAAGGCGCCGGATATGCCAATCGATACCGGAATCAAAAAAATCGGTGCATTTTTAGGAGATGGTGTAGAAGTCGGCTGTGGAAGCGTATTAAATCCGGGTACGATTGTTGGCAAAAACAGCAACATTTACCCGCTTTCGAGTGTGCGTGGCTTTGTACCGGCGGGAAGCATTTATAAGAATAAGACGGAAATCGTCGAAAAAAATCAATAAAGCACATTGACTAATTACAGAGATTGTGAGAAAATAAGCAAAGTACGAATAAAGTAAGTACTGTATATTTGCTTTAAGTTACGAAAGGAGTATGAAAATGATTTATACACAAGAAGTAGAAAATATGTGTCCAGTAGCACAGGGCGTTCATCATGGCGCAGCCCCGGTTCCTACAGAAGGAAAATGGGTACAGAACAAGGAAGTTAAGGATATTTCAGGCTTTACACACGGTGTAGGCTGGTGTGCACCACAGCAGGGTGCATGTAAGCTCACTCTGAATGTAAAGGAAGGTATCATTCAGGAAGCACTCGTTGAAACAATCGGATGTTCAGGTATGACACATTCAGCAGCGATGGCAGCTGAAATTCTTCCGGGCCTCACAGTAATGGAAGCTTTAAATACTGACCTTGTATGTGATGCAATTAACACAGCAATGAGAGAACTTTTCTTACAGATCGTATACGGAAGAACTCAGAGTGCATTCTCTGAAGACGGTCTTGCAGTTGGTGCAGGTCTTGAAGATTTAGGTAAGGGACTTCGTTCTCAGGTTGGTACAATGTACGGTACATTAAAGAAGGGACCTCGTTATCTTGAGATGGCAGAAGGTTATGTAACAGGTATCGCTCTTGACAAGGATAACCAGATTATTGGTTACAAGTTCGTAAGTCTTGGAAAGATGACAGATTTCATCAAGAAGGGTGATGATCCGAACACAGCTTATGAAAAAGCAAGTGGACAGTACGGCAGAGTTGCTGACGCTGTAAAGATTATTGACCCAAGAACAGACGAAGAAGTAAAGTAAGGAGGAGATACGACAATGGCTTTATTTGAATCATATGAAAGAAGAATAGATAAGATTAACTCCGTATTGAACAGCTATGGCATTTCTTCTATTGAAGAAGCAGAAAAGATTACTAAGGATGCAGGCTTAGATGTATACAATATGGTAAAGGGCATTCAGCCGATTTGTTTTGAAAATGCATGCTGGGCATACACAGTAGGTGCAGCAATCGCAATCAAGAAGGGTGCAAGAAAGGCTTCTGAAGCAGCTGCTGCTTTAGGTGAAGGTCTTCAGGCATTCTGTATTCCGGGTTCTGTAGCTGACCAGCGTAAGGTTGGTTTAGGACATGGTAACTTAGGTAAGATGCTTCTTGAAGAAGATACAGAATGTTTCGCATTCTTAGCAGGTCATGAATCATTTGCCGCTGCCGAAGGTGCTATCGGTATCGCAGAAAAGGCAAACAAGGTTCGTAAAAAGCCTTTAAGAGTTATCTTAAACGGTCTTGGTAAGGACGCTGCAAAGATTATCTCAAGAATCAACGGATTTACATTTGTTGAAACAGAAATGGATTACAAGACAGGCGAAGTTAAGGAAATTTCCAGAACAGCTTACTCTGACGGACTCCGTTCTAAGGTAAACTGCTACGGTGCAAACGATGTAACAGAAGGTGTTGCAATCATGTGGAAGGAAAATGTTGATATCTCTATCACAGGTAACTCAACAAACCCTACAAGATTCCAGCATCCGGTTGCAGGTACATATAAGAAGGAAAGATTAGAAGCCGGCAAGAAGTATTTCTCAGTTGCTTCAGGCGGTGGTACAGGACGTACACTTCACCCGGATAACATGGCAGCCGGTCCTGCTTCTTACGGTATGACAGATACTATGGGACGTATGCACTCAGATGCACAGTTCGCTGGTTCTTCATCAGTTCCTGCTCACGTAGAAATGATGGGTCTTATCGGTATGGGTAATAACCCAATGGTTGGTGCTACAGTTGCAGTTGCAGTTGCTATCCAGGAAGCTGCTGACAACGGTAAGTTCTAATTAAAAATAATTTGTCAGGAATTAAAATCTAATAAAACCGCTTAACGTGGAGTTTACAGGGTAAATCAGATTCGATGTAATTCGGTTTGATTTATCCTGTTTTTTACTTTATAGGAAATTAAATAGGATAATTACATCAGCATAAAATGATGAACAGATGGTATTTGGACAGCTCGACATTGATGAGAGTGCAATCTGGAGCCTTTTGCTGGCAAGGAGATATTGAAGCGGTAAATTATTATATGAATAAAGTTGCATCAGAAATATTCAGCTTTTTTGATGTTTGGGGGAAAACAGGTGAAAGTGAGCCGGAAAGATTTTATCACGGTTTCGTTCTGGGACTTATGGCTGAGCAGTCAGAAAGCTATGAAATCCGTTCCAACCGGGAAAGCGGGTTTGGAAGATATGATGCAGAGCTTATTGCAAGGGGCATTTCAAAGGAAAGAATAAAACATTATGGATTTGCGTTTGAAGGAAAAAATGTACTTATTGCACAAGCATAGAATATCAGTTGCAGTACAAAAATACTCTGGACAGAATAGGAGAAAGAAATGAATTTTTTTGTAACAAAAATCGTTGAAGATTCGGATGTGACGTATAACCTGACCGTGGCGGGATATGTGGCACTGGCGGCAGTGATGCTGGTCGTATTTGCGGCAGGCTGTATGTTTCGGGACGAAAATAAAAAAATGGATGCAAAGCAGATTGCATTCTGCGCCATGGCAATGGCACTTGCAGTTGTTACGTCCATGTTTAAAATTATTGATATGCCAATGGGTGGTTCGGTGACATTGTTTAGTATGCTGTTTATCGTGCTGACAGGCTATTGGTTCGGTGTCAGAACCGGTATTACAACGGCAGTGGCATACGGCATTTTGCAGTTACTGATTAATCCGTACATTATCAGTATCTGGCAGATGTTAATGGACTATGTTTTTGCATTTGGCGCATTAGGACTTGCCGGATTATTTTCCAATAAGAAAAAGGGTCTGATAAAGGGATATATTGCCGGTATTTTAGGACGGTACTTTTTCTCATTTTTATCCGGATGGATATTCTTTGCCGTGTATACACCGGATTTTTTTAATAGTGCCATTTTATATTCGCTGGCATACAACGGTGCTTATATCGGGCTGGAAGCAGCAATTACATTAATTGTGCTGGCACTTCCGCCGGTCAATGAGGCAATGCAGGCAGTAAAAAAGCTGGTTTGTGAGGCGTAAAACCAGTAATTACATAATATATTTGTTCCAAACCAATAATGCAAAATAAAAAAAATTGCCTTGACTCTACAATCGTTATAGAGTTTATACTGTGTAAGCAATAAATGTAAAATACAAAAAGTGCAAAAATGATATGGAAATGAGGAAACATAGGATATGGAACAGGATTTAACAACGGGCAGGTATTAAAAATTGGGATTCCGGTGGCACTGCAGGACGGTTTTATACAGGTTGCATTTATGATTATTACGGTGATTGCCAATTCCAGAGGTGTATCCGATGCTGCGGCACCGGCGGGGTCGCTGATATAAAACTGACCATAAAGCCGCGACTATCTGGCTATAAAAGATAAAGCTGAAATGAGTATTTACGAAAAGACCAATGTCCGTTATTCTATTATGTAAATGAATTACGGGAAGGAATGGACAATAATATGAGTAGTAGTACAAATGCAGTAAAAAGAGAAAGTATCCATCTGAGTATGACGGATTTTTGTATGACGGCGGTGTGTATGGCACTGACCTGTATCGCAACCATGCTGATTCAGATACCGATTCCACTGGGATATGCACATCTTGGCGACAGTGTGATTTTAATAACCGCTTATTTATTCGGACCGGTGGTTGGAGCACTTGCAGGCGGTATCGGCTCGGCAATGGCAGATATTCTGACAGGATATCCGGTGTGGGCAGTACCGACACTTCTGATAAAGACAATAATGCCGCTCATTGCCTGCTATATTTTTCAGAATAAGGTTTCAAGAAAGCCGGTTATATCGGTACGCGTTCTTGTGGGAGCAGTTGTGACATTGCTGTTTATGACAGCAGGATATGTATTTTTCGGCGGAATCCTGTACGGAAGCTGGGCATTAGGACTGGCATCAGCACCGGGACTGCTGTTAAAATCCGTTGTCAACCTTATTGTATTTATAGTTGTAGGCACAGGCTTATCAAAAGTTGTAAAAAACAGATAAAATGAAAGAAGAAAATGAGTCTTGTTGAAATACATTACAGAGTATTTCAACAAGGCTCATTTTGCGTTATCGGCAAAAGCAGCCCGTAAAATATTGAAAAATTTAATAAAATATTTTCTGAAAATAATTTGCCCCACATACGTATTGTGCTATAATGTGCGTAAGCAATGAGCCGTGCCAGACGGAAGCGGAAAAAAGAGCTGTGCTTGCACAAAGCTCTTTTAGACGCATTCGTCTGATAGGGCGAACGCCCGACAGTGCAGGGGCGCGAAGCGTTCCTGCACATGCACGGCGAAAGAGAGCCGAAGGGAAGCGGAAAAAAGAGCTGTGCTTGCACAAAGCTCTTTTAGACGCATTCGTCTGATAGGGCGAATGCCCGACAGAGAGAGGAAATATACGAATGTTGAAGGTTTATTATTGTAAAAGTTGCAATAAAATATTTTATCTACAGCGGGAAACGGATATTTCCTGCAAAATCTGTTCAGAACCGATGATAAAACTCAGCAAGCCTTATGAAGAATACACACGGCTCGACGAAGAAGAACGTAAAGAATTTATCGGACAGGACATTCAAAAACATATTCAATCAGATATACGGAAGGGGGATTAAAGCGGTGTCGGAAGTCAGGTTAATGCTTGGAAACGAAGCGATTGCAAGAGGAGCTTATGAAGCGGGGGTAAAGGTTTCGGCGGCATATCCGGGAACACCGAGTACAGAGATTAATGAAAGTCTTGCGCAGTATCGTGAGGTATACTGCGAGTGGTCGTCCAATGAAAAGACCGCACTGGAAACGGCAATCGGCGCGTCGCTTTCGGGTGTGCGTGCTATGGCCTCCATGAAGCAGGTCGGAGTCAATGTTGCCAGTGACCCGCTTTATACGGCAGCGTATATGGGGGTAAACGGTGGACTGGTGCTGGTAGCGGCAGATGATCCGGGAATTTACAGTTCGCAGAATGAACAAGATACGCGTTGTATTGCAAAAGCGGCACAGATACCGGTATTGGAGCCTGCAGATTGCTGTGAGGCTAAGGCATTTATGAAAAAAGCATTTGAATACAGTGAACAGTACGATACGCCGGTAATTTTACATACAACCACAAGACTTTCCCACTCCAGAGAACCGGTTACGGAAGAACCACGCATTGCGAATACAGAAAAGCCCTATGTGAAAAATGCGGCAAAGAATGTTATGCTTCCGGGTTTTGCCCGCAAACGGCATATATTTGTTGAAGAACGCATGGAACAGTTGGAGCGGGAGTGTTCTGATTTTGACATCAATACCATAGAATATCAGGACATGGATATCGGTATTATTACAGGCGGTATAGCCTATCAGTACGTCAAGGAAGCCATGCCACAGGCTTCGGTTTTAAAGCTGGGTATTGTCAATCCACTGCCAAAAGACCTGATTACTGCATTTGCAAAAAAGGTAAAGCAGCTTTATATTGTTGAAGAATTAGAACCGGTGATACAGGAAAAGGTGCAGTCGTGGGGAATTGCCTGTCAGGGAAAGGAACTTTTTACACGACACGGAGAATACAGTGTGAATCTGATTCGCCATGGCATTTTAAATGAACCGTTAAAAGAAGCTATAACAGGAGATTTGATGCGCAGACCACCGTCTTTTTGTCCGGGTTGTCCGCACAGGGCAGTTTTTTCACTGTTAAAGCAGATGAATTATCATGTGGCGGGGGATATCGGCTGTTATACGCTTGGAGCACTTCCGCCGTTTGAAGTGATAGATGACGTGGTGTGTATGGGTGCGGGAATTTCAACCCTGCACGGCATGGAAAAGGCAAAGGGCAGTGCGTATATCAAAGACTGGGTTGCAGTAATTGGGGATTCAACTTTTATGCACACAGGAATAAACGGTCTGATAAATATGGTGTACAATAAAGGCACAGGCACAGTGATTATACTGGATAACGGTACAACAGCAATGACCGGACATCAGGACCATGCCTCTTCGGGTGCAACGCTTCAACAGGGCGAGGTTATGCCCATTTCTATTGCAAAATTATGTCGTTCACTGGGTATTTTGGATGTTTACGAGGTCAATGCATTTGATACAAAGAAAATGAAGGAACTGCTGTTGGAAGCAGTTCCGCGGAAAAGTGTTACGGTTATTATTGCACAGGCACCGTGTGTATTAAGAAAGAGGCACAGAGAATGATAAAAAATGTTATAATTGCAGGAGTAGGCGGCCAGGGTACGATCTTTGCAGGAAAGATACTTGGCACAATGGCATATCAGACAGGGCTGCATGTGAAAATATCGGAAATTCATGGAATGTCCCAGCGGGGCGGCAGTGTCGTGACACAGGTGCGCTTCGGGGAACATGTATATGCGCCGCTTGCACAAGCCGGAGAGGTTGATGTACTGATTGCCTTGGAAGAACTGGAAGCCCTGCGGTACGCATCATATTTAAAAGAAAATGGAATTTTGCTGATGTGTAACTGCCGGATTAAACCGACAGCATCAGACGGCGGTATATATCCGCAGAGTATCCGCACACAGCTTGAACAGAAATACTACGTATATTATATGGAAGAAATTCCACTTCGGGATAAGACATTAAACGTCCGTATGGTCGGTGCGGCAGCAGGATGCCTTGGATTTTCAAGGGAGGACGGAATAAAGGCACTGGAACAGAATGTAGCAGCCGAATTTTTAGAGAAAGATAAGAAAGCATTTCTTGAGGGCTGGGAGTTTTATGAGCAGACACAAAAATCGCCTGCGGAATGGAGAGTAGTATGCACAACGAATTGACGAAAAATGATATAAAAAAAATGGAAGATGAAATTGAGTACCGTGTACAGGTTGTCAGGAAACAGGCTTTGGAGGATGTAAAAGAGGCGAGAGCGCATGGGGATTTAAGTGAAAATTTTGAATACCATGCCGCTAAAAAATTTAAAAACCAGAATGAAAGCCGTATCCGATATTTGCAGAGAATGATTAAATCTGCGGTTGTCATTTCCGATGAATCGGCAGAAGATGAGGCAGGGGTCAATAATACGGTTGAAATCTATTATGAAGACGATGGCTCGACAGAAACAATTAAGCTGGTTACGACGGTGCGCGGCGATTCGCTGGAAGGCTATATCAGCATTGAATGTCCGCTGGGAAAGGCACTGCTCGGACATAAGGTCGGTGACCGTGTACTCGTAGAGGTGAATGACCATATCAGCTATTATGTTGTGATAAAGTCGATTCAGAAAACAGATGATTCGGGGGATAAAATCCAGAGCTATTAAAAGAAAGCAAAAGAAAGGATGAGGCAGGAGATTGGAATTTCACAAAGCACAGTTAGAGGCAATCCGGCATTTTAACGGACCGTGTATTACGCTGGCAGGGCCGGGAAGTGGAAAAACCACTGTATTAACATACCGCATTTTAAATCTGATTGAAAAATGCGGTGTTGCGCCGGAGCATATTTTAGTGATTACTTTTACGAGGGCGGCGGCAACAGAGATGAAGGAACGATTTTTGAAATTGTCGGATAACCGGTATTCGGGTGTCTGCTTTCAGACGTTCCATAGCTTCTTTTTTATGATTTTAAGAAAAGCATACGGATACCGTGCAGATAACATTATTACACAGCAGGAGCAGACACGGTTTTTTAAAAATATTTTAAATGAGTATGAACTGGAAATTACAGATACCATGGAACTGATTCGGCACGCTACGGCGTGGATTAGCAATGTAAAGAGGAGTGGGAAAAGCCCGGATACACAGCCGGTGGCAGCTGCGGGAATCTGCCCGCAGGAGATTCTTTGTGAAATCTATCACAAATATCAACAATATCTTACGGCAAAGCGGCTGATTGATTTTGAAGATATGACAGTGTATTGTTATGACCTGTTTTCACAGCGGAAAGATATTTTGTGGCAGTGGCAGGAACAGTATCAATATATTTTAGTGGATGAATTTCAGGATATTGATGCACAGCAGTTTCAGACGTTGCAGTTACTGGCAGACAGATATCGCAATCTTTTTATCGTTGGTGACGATGACCAGAGTATTTACGGATTCCGCGGAGCCTGTCCGGATTATATGCAGGAATTTAAAAAGATTTATCCTGAAGCGGTTCAGATTAATCTGTGTGTGAATTACCGGTGCAGGGCTCCGATTGTGGCGGCGGCAAAATCTGTGATTGCACATAATAAAAACCGTTATGAAAAAGATATTGTGGCGGCGCAGACCGGGTACGGAATGCAGACCGCGTGTGTTGTCGTCAAAGAGTTTGAAAGTACAGAAAAACAGAATCAGTTTCTGGCAGAACAAATCTTAAAACATTCAAAGCAGGGGAAATTTTCCGATATTGCCGTACTGGTGCGGACAAATACCGGGGCACAGGATTTTCTACAGACATTTCTGCAATATAAAATTCCATTTACAATTAAAGAGCATTTCTTAAATCCGTTTGAACACTGGATTGCACAGGATATTCTGGCATATATTCATCTGGCAATGGGAAGCCGTGAAAGAAAATATTTTTTTCGTATTATCAACCGTCCGGTGAGGTATTTATCCAGAGAAGCATTTGCGGATACAGTAGTTGATTTTGAAAGGGCAAAAGCTTTTTATGCAGAAAAAAGTGCGCTGAAAGACCGGGTAGAACAGTTGGAAGATGATATTTTAATCTTGTCAAAATTTTCACCGTTTGCCGCAGTCAATTATATACGAAAGGCCATTGGATACGAGGACTACATCCGCCAGTATGCAGATGAAAAAAAGCAGGATAAAGCATCACTTTATGAAATACTGGACGAGATTTCACAAAGCACAAAAACGTGTCGGACTTTTCCGGAATGGTTTGAATACATTAAAGCATATACAGAGCAGTTGCAGAATAAAAAGCCGGATAATGCAGGTGGCGACAGAGGCAGAAACAGCATGGACAGTGTCACCGTCAGCACCATGCACGCCTCAAAGGGGCTGGAGTATAAAAAAGTTTTTCTTGTCGGTTTAAATGAGGGAAATGTGCCGTACCATAAGGCGGTACTGGAAAAGGAACTTGAAGAAGAACGCAGAATGTTTTACGTAGCAATGACAAGGGCAAAGGAAGAACTGCATTTATATTTTCCAAGGGAGCGTGCAGGAAAAGCACAGAAAATATCCCGCTTCTTACAGGAAATAGACAGAAGCAGTGCCGTATGGGAACTGATTGAGGATAAATAAAAAATCCCGACGGAAGTAAATATCAATTGCCGCCGGGATGATTTTCAGGGATGAAGCGTTTTAGGCTTCTTCGTTTTCTTCGTCTTCCTGTGCATATAAATCTTCATATTCCATCGCATCTAATTCTTCATCAAAAGCTTCGGAAACCAGTTCGTATTCTTCATCGGATTCGATGTTTAAAAGCGAAGGCTCCCGGCCGTCATTTTCAACATAACGGTACAGATAAACTTCGTCCTGTTCGGCGGCTTCGCCTTCTAACGGAAGCAGGGCAATATAATCATTTTCACCGGCAGGGAAAATGCGGATAATCGCACATTCACATTCAGTTCCGTCATCTAAAGAAAGGGTTACGGTATTATATTCACTATTGTTTGTCTGTTCTGACATAAAAATCTCCATTCTGCCGTAGATACGGCTTTTTATTAAAGTGTACAGTTCATTAAAACTTTAGCAGAAGAAGCAAAAAAAAGCAACTGCAATAAAGAATATTAAGCAAAAAGATGGAATTTTTTATATATTAAAAAAATTATTGCGCAAACGGATAAATTGTTGTATAGTAGCAGTAAATAAATAACGATGTCAATGGGGACAATTTTAAAGGCGGTATATTATTTAAACCATACTTTAGAATTGTCCTTTTTATGTATTTTATATACGAAGACTTGAGAAATAAATGTCGTAAAAACGACGGAATGGAGAGCAAGATGGATAAGATTGATAAAAAACTCATTACATTATTACAGCAGAATGCGAGAATGCCGTTAAAGGCACTTGCCGAAAAGGTGTTTTTATCATCACCGGCGGTTTCTGCAAGAATTGAGCGTCTGGAGAAGGAAGAAATTATTGAGGGATATGAAGTAAAGATTAACCAGTTAAAGCTTGGCTACCATATTACGGCATTTATTAATCTGGAGGTTGCGCCGGTGCAGAAGCCGGAGTTTTATCCGTTTATTAAATCCTGTCCGAATGTGGTGGAGTGTAACTGTGTTACAGGGACGTATTCCATGCTGTTAAAGGTGGTGTTCCCAAGCACAATGGAGCTGGATACGTTTATCGGACAGCTTCAGAAGTTCGGCAGAACCAGTACACAGATAGTTTTCTCGACACCGGTTGCACCAAGAGGAATTGATGTCAATGCAGAAATGCCTGCAGACGAATAAATTATAAGAAAAGAATGAAAAAGTATGAAAAAACTGGCATTGTGTTGCGGCAATGACAGTTTTTTTGTTATACTCATAACAGTTGAATTAAAAAATCGGAGGATATAAAAATGGGTATGAATTACCAGAAAAAAGTAATAGAAATTATGGATAATGTTTCCAAGGTGATTGTAGGAAAGGAAGACGTGACAAAACTGGTTCTGACAAGCCTGATTGCAGGGGGACATGTCCTGCTTGAAGATGTTCCGGGAACCGGAAAGACAATGCTTGCAAAGACCGTTGCAAAGTCTGTCGATGCACAGTTTAGCCGGATTCAGTTTACACCGGATTTACTGCCATCGGATGTAACGGGAATTAATTATTACAATCAGAAGGCCGGTGAATTTGTCTTCCGCAGAGGACCTGTATTTTCCAACATTTTGCTGGCAGATGAGATTAACCGTGCAACGCCGCGTACACAGTCGGCACTGCTTGAATGTATGGAGGAACATCAGGTGACGGTGGATTCCGATACGTACCGGTTAGAAGAACCGTTTTTAGTAATCGCAACGCAGAATCCGATTGAAACAGCGGGTACATATCAGCTTCCCGAAGCACAGCTTGACCGATTTCTGATGAAAATCTGTATGGGATACCCGGAAAAGGACGGAGAAATCGAGATTTTAAACCGTTTCTTAAAGGCAAGTCCGCTTACATCAGTGGAGCGTGTATGCAGTAAGGAAGAAGTCCTTAAAATGCAGCAGGAAGCAAAAGAGGTGTATGTACATCCGTCCCTTATGGGCTACATTGTAGATATTGCAGCGGCAACAAGAAAACACAGCAGTGTGGCAATCGGCGTCAGTCCGAGAGGAACGCTTACCATGGTTAATGCCGCACGCGCATTTGCGTATATTGAAGGGCGGGAATATATTGTGCCGGAAGATATCCGCATACTCGCAGAACCGGTCTTTGCACACAGACTGGTATTAAGACACGGACTGACTTATCAGGACAACAGAAATGCACTTATGCAGACAATTATGGAATCGGTAGAAGTACCAACCGAAGACTGGGGTAAATAATGGTAGTATTGATAATGCTGATTGGGGCAGGTCTGGTGTACTGGGCAGTCGGGCAGCTGTATGCGCGTTATTGGAATAAGGGGCTGTCCGTGGAAATCCGTTTTTCATCAGACCATGCCGTAAAAGGCGATGAAATTGAATTGATTGAAACCGTGGCAAACAGAAAATATCTGCCACTGCCGTATATTTATGTGAAATTTCAGACGGATAAAAGCCTGTTTTTTTTAGGAAAGGATGGAAGCAATGCGGTATCGGATAAGGCATACCGCAATGACGTCTTTTCATTAATGAATTATCAGCAGGCGGTACGGCGGATTCCGCTTCGCTGTACGAAAAGAGGCATATACCGTATCCGTAATGTACAAATGGTGTCTACCGGTGCATTTATGGGAGATGTGCTTGCTGCGGAGTCAGCGCAGGATGCTGTCATTACCGTTTATCCGAAAACAGCAGACACGGATAGGCTGGCAGTGCCGTTTTTTCAGATGATGGGCACGGTGGAGCGCAATAAATATCTGTATGAAGACCATTTTATGTTTCGTGGAATCAGGGAGTATCAAAGCTACGATTCCATGAATCAGGTCAACTGGCCGGCAACCGCCAAAAGCGGGCAGTTAATGGTCAACCAGTACAATGAAAGCACCTGCCAGCAGGTTTGCATTTTGTTAAATGTTGAGCCGGAGGGCATGATTCCAAAGGAAAAATTATCGGAGGAGAGCATTTCCATTGCATCAGGACTGGCGCAGATGTTTATCGAACAGGGCATACAGGTATCGTTATTGAGCAATGCAAGAAACGGTGAAACTGGGGAAGAAGCAGTTGTTTACGGCGCAAGCGGGCTGGCACATTTAAACAATGTGAATACGGTGCTTGCGGGACTTGATTTAAGCCTTTCCGTGCGGGAGTTTAAGGACATTATAAAGGAAATGCAAAACGGTGTGTACGGTGAGGATTACCGGGCGGTACCGGGCAGTACGAATATGACGTATATTATGATTTCGCAGAATCGCCGTGAAAATTTAAAAGAAGGCTACAGACAGCTTACCGGCGGCATATCGGGTAATGTGTCAGGCGGCGCGGGAAACGGCGGAATGTGGATTGTGCCGTACTTTATTGATGAAAGAGAAGAAGTATTCCCGGCGGGAATGACCGACAGTATGGATTTTACGGCATGGGAGGTGGACAGAAATGACGGATAAAAAGCTATCACGTTCCATGGAAATCTTGGAAGTTGTTATTCAGATGATTACATTTTACAGTGCATTTATGGCAGTTTATTTCGGTGCATTGCAAAAGCCGGTTTCACAGTTGTGGAAATCCCTGATTATCTTTGTGTTTGTGGCGGCGGCATATTACAGCCGCAGAAAAATCAAACTGTTTAAGCCGTTTATCGTGCTTCATATTGCGATTATTGCGGCGGCATTTTTTATGGGAACAACCGATGCGGAGCGGTTTTCATACTTTTTAATTGCGGCACTGATTGCGGGGTATTCGATTCGTTTAAAAACAATTACACTGCAAAAGAATGATTTGAGCAATACGCCGTTATCCGATGATGCCGACGGACTGGATTTGGCGGAACAGCTTGAAATCAAAAAAAATCTGGTGGCAAGCGAACAGATTCCGCTGCCGTTTTGTGCATTTATGATATTAGGATACATGATTGGACACCTTGTGGAGAGTAATCTTGTCATGAACAGCGAAGTTGTGCTGTTTGTGTTGTTTGTTCTGCTGGAGGTTGTCTACCGGGATTTAAAGAAATTAAACACAGTATTTCTTACTAACAAAGATAAGACCCATTTTCCGGTACAGCAGTTAAAGCAGGTCAACACCCGGATTATTCTCACAACAGTATTTTTAATGCTGATTGCAATGCTGTTGTTCTATAACGGCGAGTACGGCAATATATTTCAAGTGATAGGTGCCGGTGGCATGGCGGCGCTGAAAGGACTGTTAAAAGTTATTCTTGCAATATGGGGCAGTGGAGGTGGAGATTCGACCGTTGCGGAAGAACAGACAACGCAGGCTGAAACTGATGCGGATTTGAGTGATGTGGAGGAAATTTATGAACCTTCTGCGGCGGCATCGGCTGTTTTGGAAGCACTTGCGGTTATTTTAATCATTGCGGCAGCTGCCGGTATCTGTTATCTGATTTACCGCTATGTAAAGAACTTTAATAAAAAGAGAAAACCACAGGGTTATATTGAAGAAATTACAACGCTTGAAAAAGAAACCGTGCGTGTCAGAAAGCAGAAAACAGAAACAGATACCATAAAGACGGCACCGGAAACGGAAAGTCTGCGAAAAGCGTATAAGCGGCAGGTGCTAAAAAAGGCAAAAGAACACCGGCCGGACGGTACACAGACCCCACAGGAGCTTACGGCAGAATATATTACAAAGGACGATGGATACGGTGCGCAGATTACGCAGTTATATGAAAAGGCACGGTATGCGAAAGAGCCGGTTTCCAAAGAGGAAACAAAGCATTTTAAAGAAATGTTAAAACAAGACTTGACATCTTAAAGTCAATCATGTATGATGATTACCATAATAAGTAAATGCAATGAAGAGGAATATTAGATGTCTACCGGAGTCAGAGAGTTATCGGTTGGTGTGAGATAACGGAAGGGAAGCATTGAACTCGCCTTGGAGCTGCTATCTGAAAAAAGCATGACATATAAGATTGTTTTGAGTAGGCGTAGCCGGGAGCCAGCCGTTATAGTGGACAGAATATAAGGTTTTTGCCCGTATTCAGTGAGTGCACGAGGATTTTCGTGAAATAAGAGTGGTAACGCGTGAGATTATGGTCTTTCGTCTCTTGGCATAGGTTTGATATGCTGGGACGGAAGACTTTTTGTTTTACTTATTATAATCAGATGCAGGGGCAATAGCTTTTAGATTTTTGCTTCGGGCATCATAATAATATTATTGGAGGAATGAAGAATGTTCGATTACAGACAGTATCAGAGAGGTTATTTTATGCCGCCGGTTTCCTGCATGGACTGGACAAAGAAGGAGTATGTTGATAAAGCACCGGTCTGGTGTTCCGTGGATTTAAGAGATGGCAATCAGGCGCTTGTTGAGCCGATGAGCCTGGAACAGAAGCTTGAATTTTTCAAACTTCTTGTAGCGGTCGGATTTAAGGAAATTGAAGTCGGTTTCCCGGCAGCTTCAGAAACAGAATATGAATTTTTAAGGACATTAATCGAAAAGGATATGATTCCGGACGATGTAACAATTCAAGTATTAACACAGGCAAGAGAACATATCATCAAGAAGACTTTTGAAGCGGTAAAGGGTGCGCCGAGAGCTGTTGTACATGTATACAATTCAACTTCACTGGCACAGAGAGAACAGGTATTTAGAAAGTCTAAGGAAGAAATCAAGCAGATTGCCGTTGACGGTGCAAAGCTGTTAAAGGAATTGGCTGAAAAAGAAGAGGGCAACTTCGCGTTTGAATATAGCCCGGAAAGCTTTACGGGAACAGAACCGGAATATGCGTTGGAAGTATGTAATGCCGTATTAGACGTCTGGGAACCGACCGCTGATAACAAGGCGATTATCAATCTCCCGGCGACCGTAGAAATGTCTATGCCGCATGTATTTGCAAGTCAGGTTGAATATATGAGCAAAAACTTACATTTCCGTGACAATGTAGTGCTTTCACTTCACCCACACAACGACAGAGGAACAGGTGTTGCCGATGCGGAACTCGGGCTGCTTGCAGGCGCAGACAGAATCGAAGGAACATTATTCGGCAACGGCGAGCGTACCGGTAATGTCGATATTATCACACTGGCAATGAATATGTATGCACAGGGTGTCAATCCTGAATTAGATTTATCCAATATGCCAAAGCTTGCTGAAACCTTTGAAAGACTGACAAAGATGAAGATTCATGAAAGACATCCGTACTGCGGAAAGCTTGTATTTGCAGCATTTTCCGGTTCTCATCAGGATGCGATTTCAAAGGGTATGCATTATCGTGTGGAAAAAGACCCTGCACACTGGACAGTACCGTATCTGCCAATTAATCCGGAAGATGTTGGACGTACTTATGATTCCGATGTTATCCGTATTAACAGTCAGTCCGGCAAGGGCGGCGTTGCATATGTCTTAGAGCATAACTACGGCATGATTATTCCGAAAAAAATGCGTGAAGATTTGGGATATGCAGTCAAGGATATTTCCGATGTACAGCATAAGGAAATTGCGCCGGACGAAGTGCTTGAAATCTTTGAAAAGCGTTATAAGAAATTTACACCGGTATTTAAGATTACGGAAGTTCATTTCAAACAGGTGGACGGTATCCAGACCGTTGTAACGATTGAGCAGGACGGTAAAAAGGTTGAAATCGAAGCCAGCGGCAACGGTCGTTTAGATGCAGTCAGCAATGCTCTTGCAAAGCATTTCAACAAGCCTTGTGAAATTATGTGCTATGAAGAACATGCTTTAAAAGACGGCTCAGATTCCAGCGCCATTGCTTATGTCGGCATTGAACACGGCGCAAAGGGCAGCTTCGGTATCGGCATCGACCACGATATTATCCGTGCTTCCATTGATGCACTTGAATCAGCAATGAACAGAAGCCTGATTGAAGAATAAATCATAAAATGCAGGGCCGCCACACCGGACCGATTGCCTTAAAACAGGCGGGACCGATGTGGCGGTTTTTGTTTTTGAACAAAAACCAACAGTTATGATTGCAGATGAGAAATCGCCTGAGCGAATTTCTCATCGCAGCTTCGCGACTAAGTCGCTCAGGAATGGAGATTAGTATGAATAAGATTATATTGGCATCGGGGTCGCCGAGAAGACGGGAACTGCTTGAACAGATAGGTATTCCGTTTGAGGTCGTTACAAGTAATGCGGCGGAAGTTACTTCGGCGGTACAGCCTGATGAGATTGTGAAAGAATTGTCAAAAATAAAAGCAGAAGCCGTGAAACAACTCTGTAAGGAAAAAGGAGAAACGTATCAGGACGCGGTGATTCTTGGTGCAGATACGATTGTGTATCACAACGGGAAAGTCCTTGGCAAGCCAAAATCCGAAGAAGATGCGTATTCGATGATTGAAAGTCTTGCAGGGAAAGAGCATTTTGTATATACTGGAGTTACAATACTGACACCGAAGAAGCAGATTTGTTTTGCCGAGGCGGTAAAGGTATCGGTATATGAGATGTCTGCGGAAGAAATTAAACGCTACATTGCGACCGGTGAACCGATGGATAAAGCGGGGGCATACGGTATTCAGGGCAGATTTGCCGCATTTGTCAAAGGAATCAGCGGCGATTACAATGCAGTTGTGGGACTTCCGGTGGCGAGAGTTTATCAGGAATTAAAAAATGCACAAGTGCTATGACGGCAGATGAGAAACCGCCTGCGCGGATTTCTCATCGCATCTTTACAACAAGTTACTTAGAAATGAGGATTGAAATGATAAAACTGGTGGCAAGTGACCTTGACGGCACACTTTTGTTAAATGGTGCGCAGAGTGTAGAGGATTCCATGTTTGAAACGATTGGAAGGCTTTTGGACAGAGGAATTTTATTTGCGCCGGCAAGTGGAAGACAGATGACAAGTTTAAAACGGCTGTTCGCACCGGTGGCGGAAGAACTGGTATATATCAGTGAGAACGGTGCATTGGTTTCCTATAAAGGAAAGACGATTGCAAAGACACCGATGAAGCGGAAACTGGCACTGGAAATTATTGAAGATGTGCTCGCGCAGGATTACTGTGAAGTGCTGGTATCCGGCGAAAAGACGGCATATATTAAGCCGAAGACCAAAGAGTATCACGACAGAATGACAAAGGTGGTAAATTACCATACTACACTGGTGTCGGATTTTTCGGAGATTCAGGAAGACATTTTAAAGGTTGCAGTCTGTGATTTGTCGGGCATTGAACATTCAAAGGAGCATTTTTTCAAGCGCTGGGGAAATGAAGCAGCAGCAGTTGTATCCGGTTCGCTGTATCTGGATTTTATGGATTTAAAGGTCAGCAAAGGCAATGCCATGAAACAGATTCAGCAGTCAATGAATATTTTACCGGAAGAATGTATGGCGTTTGGCGATAATTATAATGATATACCGATGTTAGACAGTGTGGGACATGCCTATGTCATGGAAAAGGCAGTCGATGACATAAAAAAGCACAGTCAGTTTATTACGGCAAATGTTGAGTATACTTTAAAAGATGTATTTCATTTATAGAAGAATATAAAATCATCACGACAAATATTTTAAAAGGAAACAGGTGAAAAATTATGGAGCAGTATTTAGAAGAATGTGCAGAAGTATTTTTAAAAGAGCAGGGAAAGCTATTTGATGAACCGGTAGCGGAAACGATAGAAGAAGCAAAAGAATTTCTGGAAGACTGCTTTGCACAGGTATTTGAAAATATTTCAGAGGTGCGGGCATATTTAGACGAAGAAGGCATGGACGTATCAGGTGTATCCGATGAAGAACTGGCAGACGAGCTGGAGGTATTTGCCATTTCAGACGGCAGATACTTTGTTGTTGAAGCGTAAACGGTAAAAGCATAAGACAGGACAGAAAGGATACAGCGAAAAATGCGTATAACAGTAATCTGTGTTGGCAAAATTAAAGAAAAATTTTATACAGATGCGCTGGCGGAGTACCGGAAGCGGCTGTCAAAGTACTGCAAATTAGAGATTGTAGAACTGGCAGACGAAAAGACGAAGGAAAATGCCAGTGCGCATGAAATAGAACTGGTCAAGGCAAAAGAAGGTGAGCGGATTCTTTCTGCAATCAAAGAGGATATGTATGTCATTGCACTTGCAATTGAAGGGAAGATGCTGGATTCCGTTGAACTTTCTGAAAAAATAGAAAAGCTTGGGCTTTCGGGCAGCAGCCATGTGGCATTTGTCATCGGCGGTTCGCTCGGACTGGATTCACGTGTTTTAAACCGTGCGGATATGAAACTGAGTTTTTCTAAGATGACATTTCCGCATCAGCTGATGCGGGTAATTCTTTTAGAACAGATTTATCGTGCGTACCGGATTATGACGGGAGCGCCGTATCATAAATAAAGAGCAGATGAAAGACAGATATTCTTAAAGATGAAATTCTTTGGGAATATCTTTTTTTTCAAAAATACTTGACTTAAAGTTAAGTTTAACTTGTATGATAAGGTTGTAAAGGTTCGTGAGGAACTGCCGGAACTTAAAAAAGTAGTTTAGCTGCGTTTGGCACGGGTGTTTGCGCCGCAGGCATCACAAATATCCTTTATTGCAGAATAAAAATCAGTTCCGTCCGCAATTTCTCCGGTATTGGAATGGAGGTTCATATGAAGACAACAAACAAAGAAGAATTTGAAAAACAGAATGTATTTGGTATGGGAAATGCCAATACGGCATATGCACAGTATTTTAGCGGTGAATCTTTTTTGAATCCGCTGACAAAGCCGGAAACAGGCGTTTTTCTTGCAAACGTGACATTTGAGCCGGGCTGCAGAAATAACTGGCATATTCATCATGCAACAAAGGGCGGTGGACAGCTGCTTGTCTGTACAGCAGGTGAAGGCTGGTATCAGGAAGAAGAAAAAGAAGCTGTCAGCTTAGTTCCGGGAACGGTTATTACAATTCCAGCAGAAGTCAAGCACTGGCATGGAGCAAAGAAGGACAGCTGGTTTTCACATATTGCCGTAGAAGTGCCGGGTGAAAATTGCAGTAATGAGTGGTGTGAGCCGGTATCTGATGAAGAATACGGAAAATTAGGTTAAAATCAGGAGGAAAAGAAATGTTACAGGAAACATATACTTTAAGTAATGGAAAGCAGATTCCAAAGTTAGGACTTGGAACATGGTTTATTGATGATGACAAGGCAGCAGAAAAGCCGGATACCGTCTGATTGATACAGCACAGGCGTATGGTAATGAGAGAGGTGTTGGTGAAGGAATTCGCACCGGTGGCGTGCAAAGAGAGGAACTTTTGGTAGTATCAAAAGTAGCTGCAGGGCACAAAACTTATGAAGACAAATGCAGAGGTTTTCCTGTTTATGATGGAAAGATATAATGTGAATAATAGGTTGTATTTATCCTAAAATTTGTATATACTATAGTAAATAAATCACGGAGGTGATCATATGACTATAGATACAAAAACAATGGTGTCTATTTCAGACGCTAACCAGAATTTTTCTAAAGTAGCAAGATTAGTGGACGAATGCGGTTCAGCAGTGATTTTGAAGAATAATGTACCAAGATATCTTATTATAGACTTTAGTAAAGCAGATAAGGATTTTACTGCATCTGATGAAGATGTGTTAAGTATTTCAAAGCAGCTTATGGAGCAGAATAAGGAAGCATATGAGGTACTGGCTAAATGAAAAAACTGAGCAAAAAGCAGATTCTTATGCTTCACACTCAATTGATTTAGCAGACTGGTGGAAGCGAAGGAGTTAGAGATTACAATTTACGGGACTCAGCTTTAGAAACTCCTTTTCAGTCTTTTGGAGGGGATGAATTGTATCCTACGATACAAGCGAAAGCCGCAAGATTAGGATATGGGTTGATTAAAAACCATTGTATGATAGATGGGAATAAAAGGATTGGAACGCATGCAATGTTGGTTTTTCTTGCTTTGAACGGGATAGAACTTAAGTATATGCAAAAAGAATTATACGAAACTATTCTTGATGTTGCAGCTGGGAAAATAGAATATGAAGACCTATTGCAATGGGTTCTTGACCATCGAAACTAAATAGTGTAACTGGAAAAAGACCGCTCAGAGATAATCTGTTCGGTCTTTTGTTTTGAACAAATTGGGATGGGATTTATAATTGAAACAATTACGCCGATATATATATTGTATATGAATAGGTAAACGGATTTACAATAAGATATGTGATTTTAAAATTAATTGATGTGAAAAAATTTGACAGTGATGCGGTGTGGATACGGTATCGGTGTTAGAAGTCGATTGCAATTCTGCCCCAATTTGAGGCAGAATTGGAGCTTTAGTAAAGCAGATATGTGGTGGAAGTTATGTATCTGCTTTTTATGTTGTAATTTGTAAGAAGTACAAATTAACTTTCATGCTCGAAAATAATATAATAATAAGCACAAAAGTCAAAGAGAAAAATGAAAGGAATGTATCAGATCAAATAATCCAGATTGCAAAAGAAAATAATGGAGTTGTAACAACTGCGGATATCACAGAAAGGGGAATTCTTCGTGGAAATATAAAAACTCTTTTGAATTCGGGAAAATTAGAACGAACAGCACGAGGTGTTTATATTTTGCCGGAAATATGGGAGGATGAGTTTGTGAATTTGCAGGCTCGTTTTAGAAAAGGAATTTTTTCTAACGAGACAGCACTTTTTTTATTGGATTTAACTGACAGAACGCCAAATAGGTTTGACATGACATTTCCTGCAACTTATAATCTTACGAATGTTAAAAAAGAACAAATCATTGCATTGACTGTGAAGAAAGAGTGGTACGAAGAAGGAATATTACAAGTAAGATCTCCTGGAGAAAATAATATAAAAGTATATAATATGGAGCGAACGTTATGTGATATCTTGCGTAAACGAAGTGGAGTAGATGCTGGAATTATAGTGGAAGCGTGCAAGCGTTATGCAGAAATGCATGATATTGAGGCGCTTTGCGTATGATAAAAGAAAGCGGAGGAGAAGAAAGAAGCAAAGAAAAAGGAGTTGTCAAAGCAAATTGAAGTAAGAAAATGCTTTTTAATCCGCCATAAATTGTTGTCCCCATTCGCACATAGAGTTCAATAAAGGAATCAGTGTTTTGCCTAACTCACTTAAGCTGTATTCTGTTTTGGGAGGAATTATAGGATATATTTTTTTGATGATTAAGTTATCACTTTCAAGCTCGCGTAACTGTTGGGCAAGCTTTCATTTCTTTAATATTGCAGACATGATTAGAAGACAAGGCAGTGAACCAATAATGGTTTACTGCCCTTTTCACAACAAAAAAAGGTCATTTCACAACATTCCAGATAGATATTGCATGAACTTATCCGATATAATAGCTATAAATATATGTAAGCAAGGAAGTGACAATATGCGAATTGCTATCTGCGATGATGAAGTATCTATGGTTCAGATACTGGAAGAAAAAATAAAAAAGCTATTGCCGGATGCGGTTATAGAGAAATATTTATCAGGTGATGAACTGATTGCAAGTGGCAGTAAGCCGGATATTCTTTTTCTGGATATTCAGATGCCGGGAATGGATGGGATGGAAACGGCAAAGGTGCTTCGTCAGGACAATGAGGATATGATACTCATTTTTGTGACAGCAGCAGAGGAGTATGTCTTTCAGGCATTTGATGTCGGAGCATTTCAATATCTGGTTAAACCGTTTTCCGACGAGAAATTGAAAGAGGTTGTGACAAAGGCAGTCCATAACATAAAAAGGAGTTCCAGACTTGAAAAAGACGAAAAGTATATCATGGTACAGACCGCCGGAAGTCATATAAAAATTTTCCTGCGTGATATTGTGTATGCCGAGGTGTATAACAGAAAAGTTATTATCCATACACGAAGTACGGATATTGAATACTATGGTAAATTACAGGAATTAAGTGATATGGCAGGAACAGATTTTTTCCGAACACACAGAGCCTATCTTGTGCATTTTAAATATGTAGAAAAATATGATGCAACTTGTGTAACTATGAAAAATGGAACTGCATTGATTGCAAAAAAGAATTATCCGGAATTTGTGAAGCAATATCTGAAGTATAACCAGAGGAAAGGAAATGAAGTCAGATGAGTTTAGTGGAAAGATGCTGGATGATCACATCGAAGTTTTCTGTTATTGCAATTTTGATTATTACAGGAATCTGTTTTGGTGTTTTTGTATATCCATATATGAAAAAGAAAAGGGAAGCTGCTCTGGTCAGTATTGTTTATATTGGAATTATGTCTGTGCTGTATCTGATACCGCAGCAGATTGGCAATTTTTCTGCATATATGCTGGGGGTTGTGGCTGCATTTTTTGTGATGTATGTACGGGACAGAAGAAACATCTATCAGAAAATATTTCTTGCAGTGACATTTTTTTCTATCCGTTGGCTTGCGGTTGCAATGGCAGGCAGACTGGATGATTTTATCACAAAAGCTCTGGTTTTTAGGAATACGATTGCAGGAAGACAATGGCTGCAATATGGACTTTATGCTGGAACGAGAATTCTGGATATTGTGCTTTGTATCGTTTTCCTTGCAGTTGCAATCGGTCTGATCAATAAAGCATATGTATACAAAAATGATGAAATGAGCGTTAAAGAGCTGGTAATGCTTATCATACCTTCTCTTGTGGGAGTTACAGGATATGGCATTCTGCAATATTATCTGAATATTTATGAAAAAGATACAGGAAAGAGCCTGACAGATACCTATGGATTTTATGGAGCTTTAAGCTTTGTGCATTATTTTATCTCTATCATAGCAATTCTTGTTATGACTACGATGTTTCAAAACTGGAAGGTGGCACAGGAAGAACAGACAGGGCAGGAGCTGGTATTAAATCAGGTCAGTAATATGAAAAAGCATATCGGGGAAGTGGAAAAGCTGTATCAGGATATCCGCAGCCTGCGTCATGACATGGGGAATCATATACAGATGCTGGAACATCTTGTGGCAGAGAATCATATGGATGATGCAGCAGAATATATGGAGCATTTGAAAAAGGAGTGGAATGAAATATCTCCTGAGATAAAAACGGGGAGTCCTGTCATTGATGTGATTCTGATGGAAAAGTTAAGAGAAGCAAAGGAAAAGCAGATTCGTTTTATATCAGATTTTCATTATCCGGGGGATACGAAATTAAATGCATTTGATTTAAGCGTGATCTTAAACAATGCACTGGATAATTGCATGGAAAATGTAAGTGGAGAAAATCCTTATATCTGTATCTCTTCTTTTCGGAAAAACAGTATTTTTATGATAACCATAAAGAACAGATATGAGGGAGAGTTAAATTATAAGGACAGTGATCTGCCGGAAACAACGAAATCCGGGAAGGAGCATGGAATTGGACTGCATAATATCCGAAGGGTTGCAAGGATGTATATGGGAGATATATCTTTAGAGCAGGAGAATCAGGAAGTGGTTCTAAGTATTATGTTACAGGTAGAATAAGGACAAAAAGCACTAAGTAATCTGTGAAACATCAGAATATTTAGTGTTTTTTATTTGCTTCACAACAAAAAAAGGGCGGTTCACAACATCGCTGTTTATTGTAAAGAAAGATATGCCGAAAGAATCAGTAAAGAGAAATCATGTTGTACAGATTTTTAAGGAAACGGATTTCAGAATTTAAGCTCAAGGAGGCCAAATCCTCTCCTCACCAAAGGGTTCGGATTTTGCTTCGCAAAACAAGGAGGATTAAAATGAGAATCAATGGATTTAGTGGGACAAATACGCAGACAGGAACAATGGGAATGTCACAGGGGAATGATTCTGTAAGTAAAAATATTCAGAATCAGATTGCAAATGCACAGCAGAAGCTACAGGATTTATCATCAAATGAAGAAATGTCATTAGAGGATAAGATGAAAAAGCGTCAGGAGATACAGCAGGAGATTAACAATCTCAATCAGCAGTTAAGACGGCACCAGATCGAGCAGAGAAAGGAACAGCAGAGTAAAAATTCGTCATCTATGGATGATATGGTGGCTGGAACAAGTAGCACTTCTAAAAAGAAAGACACCGGATTGTCACAGGCAAGTATGCAGGCGATGATTTCCGCAGATTCTTCCATGAAACAGGCAAAGGTGCAGGAAAGTATGGCAACACAGATACAGGGACGTGCCAGTGTGCTTGAATCTGAAATCAAACAGGATGCCGGAAAAGGAAATACTGAGAAGAAGGAAGAAGAACTGGCAGAGCTGCAGGCAAAGGCACAGTCTGCGACAGCAGCACAGATGTCTACACTTGCAGATGCAAATAAATCAGTAGAAGAAGCTGCAAAAGCGGAGAACAGCAATACAGAAGACACTGCAACAAAGAACAATACTGATAAATCCGAGAAAACACAGGAATCTGCGGGGGCTGCGGCAGAGGAGACAGACAGCGTAAAGAATACGGATATCAAAGGGGAAACACAGGTGACAGTAGAAACACCGACTCTGGAAAATGCACAGAATGCAACACAGCAGGCAGTGTATACACCGATTGATATTCGTTTATAGTTGGTAAAGGAGAATGGTATTATGTCAGAGATTAAGAGTTTTAGTGATTACACAAGTAAATATAACAGCAATGTAGATTATTCCGCATTATTTGGAGGAACTTCCGACAGTTCATCCGTAGGAAACACCAATATGCTTTCTGATTATGCTGCGATTAAAAACGGAAGCTATGGAAAACTTATGAAAGCATATTATGCAAAGCAGGATGCAGAAAAATTATCGGGTAAAGGCGATACTTCACAGAAGCTTACACTGATGAAAACAAGTGCGGATTCCCTGAAAAAATCAGCAGATGCACTAAACGATGCGTCACTCTGGGAAAAAAAGAAAATAAAAAAGAAGGATGAAAAGACCGGGGAAGAAACAGAGGTAGAGGATTATGACTGGGATGCAATTACCAAAAAAGTGAAATCTTTTATTGATGATTATAATGACGTTGTTAAGGAGGCAGGAGAATCCAATACAAAAGATGTTCTTAGAAATGCTTCATGGATGACAGGCATGACAGACAAAACCAGTCATTTACTTTCTAAAATAGGTATTACCATAGGAAAGGGGAATAAGTTGGAGCTAGATGAAGATGAATTGAAGAAAGCAGATATCAGTTCACTGAAAACGGTTTTTACAGGTTACAATTCCTTTGTAGGCAAAACAGCCCAGAAAGCAACTGGTATATCAAATGCTGCGAACCGGGCAAGTGCAACTTATACAAACAATGGTACATATTCTAAAACGAATTCTTCTCTAACGTCAAGTAAGATAGATAAGGAAGTATAGTATGTTAAGCCTAAATGACAAGAAGAAAAATCTTTTGTATTAATTTGTCGGGAAGGAGGAACCAGATGAGTTTTACAGTCAATTTATCCGGTGGAGGTTTACTGATAAATAGATTTAATAGTTCTAATATGTTGAAAAGTACACAGGAAAAATTGCAGCGACAGCAGGAACGGGATAATAAGGTGGCTTTTTTTGAAGCACAAAAAGAAAATTTGAAAAACCGAAAGGCTGACAGTTTGGAAGAAATCTCTGAAAAGCTGGAAATGTTTCATAATTATGAGGATGAAATTGCGGCAGCAAATCAGGAGTATAATAATTCACAGATGTTTCATGTCATGGACGAGGCAGAAGAACATGGCGAAAAGATTGCGGAAGCTGCTGAGAGGAATAAGCCTAAAACAGAAGAAGAACGAAAGGAAGAAATGGTGGATGAAGCTCTTGGAACAGAGGAAAACAAGGGCATGATGTCTGAAATCATGGACGAACTTTCGGAGACAACCGAAGAAATGACAGAGCAGATGACGGAAAAAACTGTGGAGAATATGGAAGAACTTCCAGACGAGGTTTTGCAGGAGCAGCTTGCTACAGATAGTTTAGAGGCAGCAGAAATGGTACAAACAGACACAATTAAAAGGTATGTGCCGATTGATATTAGAGTCTAATGGTATTTATCTGGGAAGGAAACAGCTATGAAGATTTACAATAATACAAATATTACATATTCTGCAATCGAACATAACAGCAGGGAAAATACAAAGCAAAATGTTCCGGCAGATTTAGAAAAGAAAATGACACAGTATACAGATACACTTTCCATTTCCAAAACAGGGCAGGAGAGCTTTCGACATTTATCTTCTGTCAGTTCTATGGATTATCAGAACCGTTTTGAGAAGGAAGTGACGGATATATTTGTCAAAGAAGATACAGAGAGTGTAAAAACTGATTCCTTTGAACATCATGTAAACAGAATGGCAGAAGCATATAACAAAATGAAAAACAGCATTGAAGAAAAATATGCGGAACAAGATTATGAGCCGGAGTATTATGTGACAGAATCGGGCAAAATTGAGGAATTAACCAAAGAAAAAGAACTGGATATGCTGAATCAGGCATATGAAAATCACAGTAATTTTATGGCAACTTCAACAGAAATCTGGTCAGAATTACAGGATTTTACCCCATCGGTAGTTTACCATAAAGGAAGTGAACAGACAGCAAATGAACAGAACATAGGTGAGAATCAGGAGAATACTGCAAAATCTAAAGAAAAGGGGGTTATCCAAAATTCGGCATATCAGGCATTTTTATCCGCCATCAAGTCGGATAACCAGAAATTATCGCAGCAGTATTCGGGTGACTGGAAAGATTTAAGGCTAAATCTGAATGTATCAGATGGTGATCGGAAAATGCTTAATGGTATTTGGGATTATTATGCTAATAAAAGGTAATGAAAGCTTTGTCATACGAAAGGAGATGTTAGTATGGCAGTTACAGGTGTAAACAATTACTCTAATATTTACACAAATGCTTATACCGGTAATATACGGAAAAATAATGCTAAGGAAACCACAGAAAAGCAGGTTGTGGAGCAAACAGAAGATGTAAAGACAGGGACAACCCGAAAAACTGCAGCGGATGAACTTTCCTATCTTTCTAAAAAATTTGACAATTATAGTTTTGTATCAGCAAATTATAGTCCGGGGATGAAATATGGTAAATCAATTACCACGAATGTAGCGATTTCTCCTCAGTTTTTAACAAAAATGGCAAATGATTCAGACTTAGAAGATGAGTACATAAAAGAAATTGGTAACATGAAAAAATTAGATGAGCAGTTTGCAAAGCAACAAGCAGATATTGGATGGAGAGTTGAACAGGGATGGGCAATAGATAAAGATGGAAATATTAGTTCATGGGCAATAGGACATAAAGATTCAAAAGTAAAATCGTTTCTTCAGAATATGAGTGAAAAAGCCGAAGAAATCCTACAGAAGCAGTTGGAAAAAGCAAAGGATACAAAGGAAGAAAAAGAAGTATTCTCGATGAAAAAGCATAAAGAAGTTTCAAAAAAGAACAATGTCGATTTGAAGGTGTAAATAATCAGATTCGAAGTATTATGCAGAAAAAATGCATAGCATTGAGGGAGCCTTGCGTATGTCAGATGAAATCAATGCCCAGTTCGGATTTGAAAGAGTATTCGGTAAGACTAACGACAATGCAGATACTGATACAAAAATTACAAAATTTGGCATCTCTTTTAATAGTGACGGAACTACCACATTCTTTGCAGAGTTAGAAAAATCATCAGCCAGTCAGAAAGAATATCTTGAAAAGCTTCAGGAAAAGAAAGCTGATGAGAATAAAATCGGCGGAAGATTTAATTTTTTAGTTTAGTGGATTCAGATGAAAATAGAAGCAATTTCATAAAATCTTACATACACACTTGACAATATGCCTCTGAGCGCGGTGTTGGCGAAGGTGTCAGAACCTGCGGTGTGGCAAGAGAACAGCTTTTTGTTGCAAGTAAGGTGGCGGCAGAGCATAAGACCTATGAAGAAGCGATGGCTGGCATTGATAAAACACTTGAAACAATGGGACTGGATTATCTTGATTTGATGATTATTCATTCTCCGCAGCCTTGGGATAAGGTCAATCAGAGTGATGACCGGTATGTGGAAGGCAACCGGGCTGCATGGAGAGCCTTAGAAGATGCTTACAAGGCAGGCATACTTAAAGCAATCGGCATATCCAATTTCCAGATTGGTGATATTGAAAGCCTTGTTAAAACATCAAAAATCAAGCTGATGGTAAACCAGATTCTACTTCATATCAGTAATACGCCGCTTGAACTAGTAGAATACTGCCAGAAAAACGGCATTACGGTTGAAGCATATTCACCGATTGCACATGGTGAAATTTTAAAACAGCCGGAAATTAAGGCTATAGCAGATAAATACGGCGTAACCGTTGCACAGCTTTGTATCCGCTATACAATCCAGCTTGGTACAGTTTCACTGCCAAAGACAGCTAATCCAGAGCATATGAAATCTAATTCACAGGTGGATTTTGAAATTAGTGATGAAGATATGAAGATACTCAAAAATTTCAAAAAAATTGAAAGCTATGGTGAAAGTGGTATCTTCCCGGTATACAGAGGAAAAATGTAAAATGAAAAAGCCATATATTATATGCCATATGATGACATCTGTGGACGGAAGAATTGACTGTGCCATGACGTCAAAGTTAAGCGGTGTATCCGATTATTACACCACGCTGGCTCAGATTAATGTGCCGACTACGGTAAGCGGAAGAGTGACAGCAGAACTTGAAATGGCAGAGCCGGGAAAGTTCGCTGTGTCAAACACTGAAATTTACGGACAGGAAGGCTTTTCAAAAAAGGCAGACTGTGCCGGTTATGAAGTGATTGTCGATACAAAAGGCACACTGATTTGGCCGGATGCCGCAGACATGGAGAAGCCGTATCTGCTTCTTTGTTTTTGAGGACTCCCCATTGATAACCGGTGATGAATGGCATATAATAGATTAGGTTATGATTATTTGGAAACGGGGATTATATTCATGGTAAAGATAGATTTGATTACAGGATTTCTGGGTTCAGGCAAGACAACATTTATCAAAAAATACGCACAGTATCTGATGTCACAGGGATTTCATATCGGAATTCTTGAAAATGATTACGGTGCAGTCAATGTTGATATGATGCTGTTGCAGGATTTAATGGGAGAACAGTGCGAACTGGAAATGATTTCGGGCGGCTGTGATAAAGAAACGCATATCCGCCGTTTTCGTACAAAGCTGATTTCAATGGGGATGTGTGGCTATGACCGTGTGATTGTCGAGCCTTCCGGTATTTTTGATGTGGACGAATTTTTTGACGTACTGCATGAAGAACCGCTGGATAACTGGTATGAGATTGGTAATGTAATAACGGTCGTTGATGCTGAACTTGAAAATGAACTGTCGGCGGAGGCAGATTATCTGCTGGCTTCGGAAGCCGCCAATGCCGGAAAGATTCTTTTAAGCCATGCAGACGAAGCAGACGGAGCGCAGATAGAACAGACGATTGCACATTTAAACCGTGCCATGGCGCAAATCGGCTGTAAAAGAAGATTTGACACGGAGATTGTAAAAAAGGGAACGATACAGCTTACCAATTCGGATTTAGAAAGCTTTTCCCTGTGCGGATACGTTTATGAAAATTATCAGAAAATGGATTTATCGGAGCAGAACGTTTTTCAATCGCTTTATTTTATGAACAGCACAATGTCGGAAGAAACATTAAAAGCGGCAGTAAAAAAGCTGTTTGAAGATGAAAACTGCGGTAATATTTTCAGAATAAAAGGATTTTTAAAAGCAGACAATGACAAGTGGCTGGAATTAAATGCCACACATAGCAAAATCACTTTACAGCCGATAGCCGAGGGGCAGGATGTACTGATTGTAATCGGGGAACGGTTGAACAAAGAAGCGGTTGAAAGTTATATACAAAGTGATAGCTTCCGCATGTAAGACAGATATCATGAAGATTTCTGCCCGCATTATCATGAATTGTAAAATCTAAAATGTGTGTATAGATATTGTTGTCAAGCAGAGTATAAAAATATGAGCTATCATAAAAAGACTGTGAATTTAACGGTTCAATATACTCCCGATTCCGGGGACATATCAAAAGCCGTTAAGACACAGTCTTTATTTTTACAGACTTATTATTCTGTTCATTATTAATACTGAATGACACCGAACTGCGCCAGTGTATAGAAAACTAAAATAATTAAAAGCAGTACCGGTGCGATATAGCGGATCATCATGCGGTAAATATTTTTGCGCTTGAAGGTTTCGCCGTTTTTGGTGGCTTCTGCAATAATGTAATCGGCGCCGACAAACCAGCCAATCATAATGCAGGTTAAAAATGCAACAACCGGCAGCAGTATACTGTTACTGATAAAATCACAGAAAGTCAGGAAATCCATGCCAAAGATTGTAAATCCGGACCATATACCGTTGCCTAAAGAGCATGGCACACCGAGCAGAATGGAAAACAGTACAATACCGATACAGCATTTAATACGGCTCAGCCCAAAGCGGTCCATCATCATCGAAACAATTGCTTCCATGACAGATACGGAACTTGTCAGTGCGGCAAACAATACCAGTGTAAAAAAGAGTGCACCCATAAAACGTCCACCTGCCATTTGTGAAAAGACCTTCGGCAGTGTAATAAACATCAGTCCGGCGCCGCCCTGTGACATTCCGGCTTCTCCGCTGAAAATGTATACGGCAGGAACAACCATCAGTCCGGCAAGCAGGGCAATAACCGTATCAAAAATTTCAATCTGATTGACAGATTTTACCATGCTGACATCGTCACGTGTGTAAGAACCATACGTAATCATAATGCCCATTGCAAGGCTCATGGAATAAAACATCTGCCCCATTGCGGCACAGACGGTTTTCAATGAAAACTTTGAAAAATCCGGTAACAGGTAATATTTTAATCCGGCGGCAGAACCCGGCAGTAATACAACGTAAATGCAGATAACAACTGCAAGAATGATTAAAACCGGCATTAAAACACGGCTGACATTTTCGATTCCTTTTTCAACTCCACACACGACAATCAATGCGGTCAGTGCAAGGAAAATAAAAAAGAAAATGAGTGGTGCGTATTCCTGACTGATAAAGTTTGAAAAAAACGAAGTTTCTGCGGCGGCTTCATTTTGTCCGGAGATAAATACAGCCATGTATTTTGTTACCCAGCCGCCGATTACGCAGTAATACGGCAGGATAATAACCGGAATGATAAAAGCAATCGGTCCGATAAATCCAAATTTTTTATGCACTTTTGCATAGGCTCTTGTAGGACTTAATTTGGTTTTCCGTCCGATTGCAATTTCGGTGGTCATGAGTGTAAATCCAAACGTCAGTGCCAATATAATATAAACTAAGATAAAAATGCCGCCGCCGTACTGTGCAGCCAGATAAGGGAACCGCCACAGATTTCCGAGTCCGACAGCACTTCCTGCGGCGGCAAGTACGAATCCAAGCCCGCCGGTAAAGCTTCCTCTATGTTTCTTTTCCATAAAACCTCCATTATTGAATCAAATTATTGTTGTTGAATGCTGATACTGCCCAAAGACAGTTTACAAACAGATTATTATCATAACAGAAGCGTGAAAAATGTGCAAGCACAGGTGTATAAAATATTAAGGATTTATAAAAACAATAAAAAAATAAAAGAAGACTTGACTTTAAGTAAACTTTAAGTTGTATGCTATAAATAACAAAAAATGACTACGCAGCATTACTATGGCTGTGGAATGGAGGAATTTATGTATTTGGAAAAGATTCAGTCACCTGAAGATGTAAAAAAATTAGATGTAGAACAGTTAAAGGTGCTTGCAGGCGAAATGCGCCAGGCACTGATTCAGAAGTTAAGTGTCCACGGCGGACATGTCGGTCCGAACCTTGGTATGGTTGAAGCCACAATTGCCATGCACTATGTATTTGATTCACCAAAGGATAAAATGGTATTTGACGTTTCACATCAGAGTTACTGCCATAAAATGCTGACAGGACGTGCAGATGCATTTTTAGATGAAGCAAAATATGATGATGTATCGGGATATTCTGAGCCGTCCGAGAGTGAACACGACTTTTTCTGCATCGGACATACGTCAACTTCAGTCAGTCTTGCCTGCGGTCTTGCAAAGGCGAGAGATCTGGCAGATGAAAATTATAATGTTATTGCAGTTATTGGAGATGGTTCTTTAAGCGGTGGCGAAGCACTGGAAGGACTGGATTTTGCAAAGGAATTAAACGGCAATCTGATTGTGGTTGTCAATGATAATGAAATGTCTATCGCAGAAAACCACGGCGGTTTATATGAAAATTTAAAGTTGTTACGTGATACAAAAGGGCAGGCAGAATGCAACATTTTTAAGGCAATGGGCTTAAATTATGTTTTTGTGGAAGACGGCAATGATTTGACACAGCTTATTGACGCATTTAAAAGGGTCAAGGATTCTAAGGCGCCGGTTGCAGTGCATATCCATACATTAAAGGGTAAGGGATATACATTGGCAGAAGAAAACAAGGAAAGTTGGCACTGGCATATGCCATTTGATATTGAAACCGGCAAAACAAAAGGAAATTATGACGGTGGAGAAGATTACGGTACGTTGACCGCAGATTATCTGTTACAGAAAATGAAAGAAGACGCTTCTGTTGTAGCAATTACTTCCGCAACACCGACGGTTTTTGGTTTTACAAATGATAAGAGAGAGCAGGCGGGAAGACAGTTTGTGGATGTAGGTATCGCGGAGGAACATGCGGTTGCACTTGCATCCGGACTAGCAACGGGCGGTGCAAAGCCGGTTTACGGTGTGTACAGCACATTTTTACAGAGATGTTATGACCAGTTATCACAGGATTTATGTGTCAATAACAGTCCTGCAACAATTCTGACATTTTGTGCTTCCGTATACGGAATGAACGATATTACCCATATCGGATTTTTCGATATTCCGATGATTGCAAATATTCCGAATTTAGTATACCTTGCACCGACCTGTAAGGAAGAATATTTTGCAATGCTTGACTGGGCAGTAGAGCAGAAAGACCACCCGGTAGCGATCCGTGTACCTGCAACAGGTGTGGCAACTTCCGGCAGACCGGTTGATGCGGATTACAGCACATTAAACCGCTATGAAGTTACAGAAAAAGGCAGTAAAGTGGCAATTCTTGCATTGGGTGATTTCTATACATTAGGCGAGGAAACAGCAGAACTTTTAAAGAAATCCGGTATCCATGTAACACTGATTAATCCGAGATTTATCACAGGCTTAGATAGTGAACTGTTAGAAAATCTGAAAGCAGAACACAGTATGGTTGTGACACTTGAAGACGGCGTGTTAGACGGTGGTTTCGGTGAAAAAATCGCACGTTTTTACGGTGCTTCGGATATCAAGACCTTAAACTTCGGATTAAAGAAGGAATTTTTAGACAGATATAATGTCGAAGATGTCTTAAAGGCAAATCATCTGACACCGGAGCAGATTGCAGAGGATATTCAGGCAGTGATGTAAGGTAATTGACAGAATAGATGATACCCCGGGAATATATCAGGCGGTTGGGCTTATATATTACTGGGGTGTTTTTGTATTGACAATAAAAAGGCTCTTTGTCAAGAGTGGAGGTTAAAAAGCAGGCTTATTTCATCTCAAAGGGAAAGAGATTTTGTAAATAGTAACTATGACGATATTAAGCAGGTATTTAGTATTTGGCTTTGTATGAATATGGATTCTAACAGTATGAGCCATATACATTTTGTTAAAGATGAAATGTTAGAACCGTATGATTGGAAAGGAAAATATGCATAAGATAGGCTATACATCAAATCAGATAGCTGATGCTGTCGGAATCCGCCGATTCAATCACAATAAAAAGAATCGGCGGATTGGTTTAACTTTTGCCTTTAATTCTGCATAAACGCTTTCATAATATTCACTTCTTTTGCAGTCTTTAAAATAGACTCCTGCTGCATTTTCAGATACAGTTCCAGTGCTTTGACTTCCTTTTCGGAAAAGCCGTCATTGGAAATAATCGTGCAGTCCGGAATTTTACCCTCGGCACTTTTTCTGCCTTCGCTAAACAGTACGAAAGCTGTCGGTTTGCCGTCTTTTTGAAAAATCTGCGAAATAGACATGTTCATTTTACCGTTCATAAGCATATATTCCTTTTCTATATTTATTATATTGTTCTGCGTAACAGCCTGTATGGAATTGTTGAATCCAAACAGCATTTAATTAAAAATATTATAGCAGAACATTTTACAAGAAGCAAACTTAAAACAAAGAAAATCAACCCAAAATAGCTTTTCTAAAATGAAAATTAATGTTATAATAACATGAAATATTTTCGTTCCGGGGACTGAAAAAATCGGTGAAAAGCCGGAACAGCAGGAGGATTGTGGTGAAAAGAGGAAAAAAACGAATTATCGGACTGGTTATATTTGCAGTGGCAGTGGCGCTGATTGCAGGATATATAAAATTTTTTAACGGAACATTTTTATACATTTCGACAGGTTTAAAAGATGATGTCGTATTAAAAGCAGGCAATTCAAAAGCCTACACATGGGAGGCAGATATTCTGCTTTCCGATGCCAAAAAAGAATATGAAAATGTTTTCGGAAGCGGTGTGTGGAGTCAGAGCATGGAAGGTGTCAACATGGATGACTATGTAAAGGACCAGGTGCGCTCCAAGTTAATCCGCGTAAAATGTATGAATCTCATGGCAAAAGAAAAGGGTGTGGTGCTGTCGCGTACCCAGAAAGATGCTGTAAGCAGTGCGGCAGATACATTTTTTAATGCACTGACACAGGAGCAGGTTTCTGCTTTAAATGTTACAAAAGATCAGATTGAAAAAATGTTTACGGAGTTTGCAATTGCAGATACATTATATGACGATGTGACTTCGCAGATTAATACGGAAGTCAGCTCCGATGATGCAAGAGTGATTACAATACAGTACATCTGTGCGGGTTCCAAGTCGGACATTTCTTCCGCAAAAGAGCGTTTGGATAACGGAGAGTCGTTCTATTCCGTAGCAAAGGATTTTGGCGGGGAAGAAGAATCCGAAACAGAATGCAAGCGCGGTGAAATGGAACAGGCATTTGAAACGGCAGCCTTTAATTTAAAGACAGGCGAAACCAGCAGTATTGTTGAAGCAGGCGGAAAATATTACATTATCCGCTGTACCAGTGACAATGAAAAGTCCAAAACGGAAGCTAATAAAACGGCGCTGATGGATGAAAAGAAGCTGGAATATTTTAACAGTGTCTTTGAAAGCTATGAAGCTTCTAAGTATGTGGAAATGAATAAGAAGGTCTGGAACAGCAAGAAGACCGCCAATGCCACAGAACTGCCGGTAAGCTTTGAAACAGTTTTTAATGAGCTGGTAAAATAAATTACGTATTTGTAATGTGATTCTGACAGCAAAGATATTTAAAAGATAAAAAATATAAAATAGAAATAAGAAAAAGAATGGAGAAAATCATGGCAGAAAAGAAATATGATGCGTCCAGTATTTCCATTTTGGAGGGGCTGGAAGCAGTCCGCAAACGTCCCGGCATGTATATCGGAAGTGTCGGAACAAAGGGGCTGAATCATTTAATCTATGAAATTGCGGATAATGCGGTCGATGAACATCTGGCAGGATACTGTACGCAGATTGACGTATCATTAAATAAGGACGGCACGGCAACAATTAAGGATAATGGACGAGGAATTCCTATTGGGATTCACCCGAAGGCAGGAATCCCGGCAGTGGAGGTTGTCTTTACGATTCTGCATGCGGGTGGCAAGTTCGGTGACGGTGGATATAAGATTTCAGGTGGACTTCACGGTGTAGGTGCATCTGTTGTCAATGCACTTTCAGAATGGCTGGAGGTTGAAATTCACGTAGACGGCGGCATATACCGTCAGCGTTATGAGCGCGGTAAAGTGATGTATCCGCTTGAAAAGACCGGTACCTGCCGAAAGAGCGATACGGGAACGACAGTTACTTTCCTGCCGGATAAAGAAATTTTTGAAAAAACACGTTTTAAAGCCGATTCTATTCAAAGCCGTCTGCATGAGACGGCTTATTTGAACCCCGGACTGACGATTCATTTTACGGATAACCGCATTGAACCGGCAGCAGAAGCAACATATCATGAGCCGGACGGCATTAAGGCATATGTAAAGGACTTAAATACAGGCAAAGAGCCGGTGCAGGATATTGTGTATTATAAAAAGAGCGAAGACGGCATTGAAGTGGAAGTTGCATTCCAGTATGTCAATGAATTTGAAGAAAATATTTTAGGCTTCTGCAACAACATTTATACACAGGAGGGTGGAACGCACATCACCGGTTTTAAGACGAAATTTACCATGGTCATGAACCAGTATGCGAGGGAGCTTGGTATTTTAAAGGAAAAAGACCAGAATTTCACCGGTGTTGATGTCCGCAACGGTATGACGGCGATTGTAGCAGTGAAGCACCCGGCGCCGCGTTTTGAAGGACAGACAAAGACCAAACTGGACAACCCGGACGCGGGAACGGTAGTAAGTTCCGTGACAAATGACGAAATCCAGCTTTATTTTGACAAACATCTGGACGACTTGAAGGCTGTGCTTGCCTGCGCAGAAAAGTCTGCAAAAATCAGACGTGCCGAAGAAAAGGCAAAGACCAATATGCTCTCAAAGCCGAAATTTTCGATTGACAGCAACGGAAAGCTGGCAAACTGCGAAAGCCGTAATGCGGAGGAATGTGAAGTCTTTATTGTCGAGGGAGATTCTGCCGGTGGTTCGGCAAAGACAGCGAGAAACAGACGGACACAGGCAATTCTGCCAATTCGTGGTAAGATTTTAAATGTAGAAAAAGCAAGTATTGATAAGGTTCTTGCAAATGCGGAAATCAAGACGATGATTAATTCTTTCGGCTGTGGTTTTCTTGAAGGCTACGGCAACGACTTTGATATCAGCAAACTGCGTTATCATAAAATTATTTTAATGACCGATGCCGATGTGGACGGTGCACATATTGATACACTGCTGTTGACATTTTTCTACCGCTTTATGCCGGAGCTGATTCAGCAGGGACACGTATACCTTGCAACGCCGCCGCTTTACCGTGCCGAGTTAAAGAAAAAGGAAAAAGGCGCAAAGGCGGGAACAGTCGAATACCTGTATGATGACAAGGCACTTGAAAAGTACAGAAAGAAGCATCCAAGCGGCTCATTTTCATTACAGCGTTACAAAGGTCTGGGAGAAATGGATCCGGAACAGCTTTGGGAAACTACGCTGAATCCTGAAACGCGTATTTTAAAACAGGTTGAAATCGAAGATGCCAGACTGGCAACAGAGGTAACTTCGATGTTAATGGGCAGTGAAGTACCGCCGCGTAAGCAGTTTATCTATGCACATGCAGACGAGGCGGAAATTGATGCGTAGAGCATTTCTGGTATAGTAAATAAAACGATATGATTTAATAAATATAATCAGCAGAATTTAATAAATTCAGTTCATTGTTTTTTGAAATGAAAAGATAATAAAAACTGATTTTCAAATGCAGAGATAATAAGAACTGAAAAATCAAGAGGAGAATAAAATGGCAGAGCAGATAGTAAAGACCGAGTATTCCGAGGTCATGCAGAAGTCCTATATCGACTATTCCATGAGTGTCATCACAGCCAGAGCGCTTCCTGATGCCAGAGACGGATTAAAGCCGGTACAGCGGCGTGTTTTGTATGCAATGGATCAGTTGGGCTTAAATTATGATAAACCACACAGAAAGTCGGCACGTATTGTCGGTGACACAATGGGTAAGTATCACCCGCACGGCGACAGTTCCATTTATGAAACGCTGGTCGTATTGTCGCAGGACTTTAAAAAGGGCATGGCACTGGTGGACGGACACGGCAACTTCGGTTCAATCGAAGGGGACGGTGCCGCCGCCATGCGATATACGGAGGCCAAGTTAAAGAAATTTACGCAGGACGTCTACCTTGCGGATTTGGATAAAAATGTTGTCGATTTTGTACCGAACTTTGATGAAACGGAAAAGGAACCGGCAGTGCTTCCGGTCAGAGTGCCGAATCTTTTAGTAAACGGTGCGGACGGTATTGCAGTCGGCATGACAACCAATATCCCGACACACAACCTCGGCGAAGTGGTTGACGCGGTCTGTGCGTATATGGACAATGAGGAGATTACGACCAAAGAACTTATGCAGTATTGTATCGGTCCGGATTTTCCGACCGGCGGTATCGTCATCAATAAAAGTGAGCTGGAACAGATTTACGAAACCGGAAACGGTAAAATCAAGCTGCGCGGCAAGGTTGAATTTGAACCGGCGGCAAAACGCTCGGAGCGTGACAAACTGGTTATTACAGAGATTCCATACACCATGATCGGTGCGAATATCGGAAAATTTATTTCCGATGTGGTAGACTTGATTGAAACAAAGAAAATTACAGATGTCGTAGATATTTCCAATGCTTCTTCCAAAGAAGGTATTCGCATTGTGCTTGAATTAAAGAAAAATGCGGATGTGGAATATTTAAAAAATGTATTATATAAAAAGACAAAGCTTGAAGATACGTTTGGTGTCAATATGCTTGCGATTGTTGACGGAAGACCGGAAACACTGGGCTTGAAGCAGATTATCAAACACCATATTGATTTCCAGTATGAGATTACAACCCGTAAATATACGACCCTTTTAAATAAGGAACTTGACAATAAGGAAATCAAAGAGGGGTTAATCAAAGCCTGCGATATTATTGATTTAATTATTGAAATCCTGCGCGGCAGTAAGAATTTAAAAATGGCAAAGGACTGTCTTGTAAACGGCAATACCGAGGGCATTCAGTTTAAATCCGAAGCTTCAAAAAAGCAGGCGGCAGGGTTGAATTTCACGGAACGTCAGGCACAGGCAATTTTGGAAATGCGCCTGTACAAGCTGATTGGACTTGAAATTCTTGCATTGCAGAAAGAATATGAAGAATGTCTGGAAAAAATTGCAAAATACGAGCGCATTTTAGGCAGTAAAAAAGAAATGGCAAAGGTCATCAAGGCAGATTTACTCAAAATCAAGAAAGAATATGCACTGCCGAGAAAAACGCAGATTGAAGATGCCAAGGCGGTTGTATTAGAGGAGAAAAAGGTGCAGGAGCAGGAAGTGATGTTTATTATGGACCGCTTCGGCTATGCAAAGACCATTGATATGTCGGCGTATGAAAGAAATAAGGAGGCGGTACATAATGAGAACCGCTATGTATTCTCTTGCATGAATACCGATAAAATCTGCATTTTCACGGACAACGGCAGTCTGCATCAGATTAAGGTGCTGGATATTCCATTTACGAGATTCCGTGACAAGGGAACGCCGATTGACAATCTGGGCAACTATGACAGCAGTGGTGAAAATATCCTTTATCTGACACCGTTTGAACAGTTAAAGGGTAAAAAAATGCTGTTTATGACAAAACTGGGTATGGCAAAGCTGGTGGACACCTCAGAATTTGAAGTCAGTAAACGTACCGTAGCCGCGACCAAATTACAGGAAGACGATTTACTGGTCGGCATCTATGTGACTGATGCGGTAAAAGAAGTTTTCTCAAGATTTTCACTGGACGGGGAAGTCAAAGAAGAAGAAATGATTGTGAGCAGTCAGCATGTTATCGTGCAGACAGCGGACGGATACTTTTTACGCTTTCCGCTTTCAGATGTGCCTGAAAAGAAGAAGGGTGCGGTCGGTGTGCGCGCAATCAAACTGACCGGAAAAGATACGGTCGAAGATGTGTATCTGCTTACACAGGGGGATGAACTCACGATAGAATACCGTGGTAAAAACGTAGACTTTGCCCGATTAAAAATGGCGCATAGGGATACGAAAGGAACGAAAATACGAGTCTGAAACAATAATCTGCTGTACCTCAACGTGTTACTTGACTTCGGTACAGCAGATTATTTTTTCTGTGTAGTGGGTGGCTGAGGTTGTACGGAGGAGAGGTCGGGAGTAATGGTGTGTCGGGAATGGAAAGTATGAAATATGATATATAGTATTAGAGCCCGCTTAATCAGGCATTCTGCCTGATTTTTGCGGACTCTTTTTGACGGATATTATCACCATAAAACTGAGATATTTATCTGATTTAGTCATTTAACAAATATTCTTCATATTTTTCAATAACCTGCTTCATGACATCAGGTCCCGGAGCGCCGAGGGTCAGACGTTTTTCAACGCAGGTCTTTAAGCTGATGGCATCGTAAATATCCTGTTCAAATACAGGACTGATTGCTTTGTATTCGTCTAATGTAAGGTCATCTAATGCGATTCCCTTTTCGATACAGGTTAATACAAGCTGACCGACAATGCCGTGGGCATCGCGGAACGGAACACCTTTTTTTACAAGGTAGTCAGCAGCATCTGTTGCATTGGTAAAACCGTGCTTTGCGCTGTCTTCCATGCGCTTCGGATTAAAACGCATTGTGGCGATCATGCCTTTAAACAGGCTGACACAGCCCTTTACCGTATCAATCGCATCAAAGGAGAGTTCCTTATCTTCCTGCATATCCTTATTGTAAGCAAGCGGAATACCTTTCATGGTTGTCAGCAGGCTCATTAATGCGCCGTAGACACGTCCAGTCTTTCCACGGACGAGTTCTGCAATATCCGGGTTTTTCTTCTGCGGCATGATAGAACTGCCGGTGCTGTATGCGTCATCTAACTCAATGAATTTATATTCATTGGAATTCCAGATACAGATTTCTTCTGAAAAACGGCTTAAATGCATCATAATCGTAGAAAGTGCATTTAAAAATTCAATCAGATAGTCACGGTCAGAAACAGAATCCATACTGTTTAAAGTTGGACCGTAAAAATCAAGCAGGCTGGCAGTCAGTTCACGGTCAAGCGGATAAGTCGTTCCGGCAAGTGCGCCTGCGCCGAGCGGGCAGTAGTTCATTCTTTCGTAAATGTCATGCAGGCGGCTTCTGTCACGCTTAAACATTTCAAAATAAGCGCCGAAGTGATGTGCAACCGTAACCGGCTGTGCCTTTTGTAAATGTGTAAAGCCCGGCATATAGGTTTCGGTATTTTCCTTCATGATTTTTAAAATCACTTCCATGAGTTCTTTGACTTCCTGATTGACGTTTAAGACCTCATCACGTGTATAAAGGCGCATATCCAGTGCAACCTGGTCGTTACGGCTTCTTCCGGTGTGCAGCTTTTTGCCGGTGTCACCGATGCGCTCAATCAGAGTTGCTTCCATAAAGGTATGAATATCTTCATATTCGTCTGTAATTTCAAGCTTACCGCTTTCAATATCGGAAAGGATTCCGTTTAATCCGTCAACAATTTTTTTGCTTTCGTCTTCTGAAATGATACCCTGCTTTCCGAGCATTGTTGCATGGGCAATACTGCCGCGGATATCCTGTCTGTAAAATTTCTGGTCAAAAGAAATAGAAGCGTTAAAGTTATTTACAAGCTGGTCTGTTTCCTTTGTGAATCGTCCTCCCCAGAGTTTCATAGTGTCCTCCATTCTGCCGTTTTGGCGCTGTAATTTTGTGTAAGTTTTTAAGTAATGCTTATTTGGTATCGTCCGTAATATCCATATTTTCAAAATCATCTAAAGTGTCAATATCTACCGGAGGGGCAGTATCTTGTTTTATTTGATTAATGTCGGACTGTGTCATGATAACTTTTGTCTTGCGGTGCATGAATAATGTGTCTGTTTCAGAAAGATATTCCTGAAGCAGCGGTGGAAGTTTTGTGGTGTCAATCTTTCCATTAACCCGGTATTTTCCGAATAAATGTACCGCAACTAATATAATAATGCATAAAAGTGTAATTATGCAACCCTTAATCAGATTTACCGGCATATATTTTAGTACAATTGTGTGTTCTCCGGCTGAAACAGAAACTGCAAGCAGGGCATCTTTTACTGCATAAGTATTCACTTTTTTACCGTCTATATAAACACTCCAGCCGCCGTCATACGGAATTGAAAACAGCATTGTACTGTCGCTTTGTGCCGTTACGGTGCCTTTTATTTTCGTATCAGAGTGTGAAGTGATGTTTAATCCGCCGTTATTTAAAATGTTATAGGCGTTGATAAAACGTTCTTCTTCTAACGTATAAACGGAAAGCCCCATTGGGGTATCGCCGTATACTTCAATGGAATCGGCAGTTGTAACATAGCCGATGTCAATTAAATGATTGCCGTTTTTTAATCCGGAGTAGTTATTGACCGATCCGTTGACTTTAACACCGACAGAATCGACATTTGTACCGGATACGGCAAGATACATATGACCGTTTTTAATCGGTTCAATATTAACATCTGTTTCCGATGTATATTCGTAAGTCAGCGTAAAGACATTGGCAATGCCTGTGGCAGCCTTAATCAGGCTGTTCTGGCTTTCAATGCCGTTATACATCGAACTGGTTGTCCATTCATCTTCAAAATTCGCCGGTACGAGATAACCCAGTGGCAGTGTATAATTATTTTTATAAATAAATTCACCGTCACTTCCGGTCACATACTGTAATAGCCGGCTTTCTGCCAGGTGCTGGTTACTGATAACATATTTTACGGAAAACAAAGAATTCGTTACCATGGTAGCACCTTCATATCCATACGCATTGGTTGAATGTTCAAATCCGAGATAACCGAATAAATCGGAAATGCCTGCGTTGGAGGTTGATGAAAATGTTGCAAGAGAGTGATAATTGTGCCATGCCCCGTCATTTTTGGAGCGCGCACCCGTTATCTTATCCATGCGGTAAAAGGTGGAATCCGATGCGGCAATCGTATCGGTAACCGTTTTCACGGCATCGTAATCGAGCAGATAAGCGGTACGGTTCGTTGTGCCAAGACCTGTCGATTCCATATTCATCGTACATTCAATGATGCTGACGGCAAATGCTGCAAATAAAATAACCGGAATTTTAAAGCTTGTCCGGCGGTGAAGCTGAATCAGCAAGGCGTAAGCTAAGATAAATGCACCGCTGATATAAACGCTCTTTGCATCGTAAGTGCTGTCTGTCGTAAACATCTGTTCAATTACAAATAAAAGTCCGACAGCAATCCACACAGCCGCTGCCAGCTGTTTGTCTGTTGTTTCTTTTAAATAGTAAAAGGCTTCAAATGCCATCGTCAGCACAAAGAAAACGTAGATAAAGGACTGACGGCATGGCAGGCTGTTCGGATAATGGAATCCGTGCCAGATGAAATTAAAAATGTTAATGTTAAATGCCAGCAAAAAGACCAGTAAAATACAGAATTTTCCGATACGTTCTCTTGGCTGAATTTTTTTATTCATGGCATACAGCGGAATCAGTAAAAAGATAAAGACACCGCAGTAAATGTTTGGATAGTGGTCCAGTCCCAGATGTACCGGAATGTTTATCAATTGTCTGGTAAGCATTTCAAGCATGGAAAAATACACGCTTAACGTTTTCGGGAAAGACACGTCACTGGAAGCGGATAACGAGAATGTATACAGCTCCGGCAGTAACAGACAGGCAGACAGACCGCCCGCAAGCAGGGAGTATACGCACCAGTGAATAAATTTCTTTAAATAAATGCGCGGATGGCGTGTGCCGTTGTAAGAAACCATTAAAACAATGAAATACAATACAACCGCCATACATACCATGATTGCAATATAGTAATTGGTGAAAATGCAAAGTCCGAGACTGATACAGTACAGCAGGCATTTATTTTCATTGACCAGACGTTCCAGTCCCAGCATAATCAGCGGTACTAAAATAACGCAGTCCAGCCACATAATATTCCAGCTGTATGCGGCAACGAAGCCGGAGAGTGCATAAAATGTTCCGAATAATGCAATCGAACAGCTTTTTGTGTGAAAATGCTTTGCAATATAATATGCAAAGGAGACAGAAGCTGCTGCCAGCTTTACAATAATCATTGCATTCATGATTTCAATCATGGAACGCTGCGGAAACAGTGCAATCAGCCAGTTGGCAGGACTTGCAAGATAGTAGGCAAACAGGGAAGTGAAATTCGTTCCCATGCCGATATCCCATGAGTAGGTCAGGCTTTCGCCGCTTCGGATTTTATGCCAGAATTCCGAAAAAAACGGTGCATACTGATGATACATATCAGAACGCAGATAGCAGTTTGAACCAAATGGGAAAATGTCGCGCACATAATACAGTGCAGCCAAAATAATAACCGGAATCAGAAATGCCATTACAAAGGTAATATTACCGCTTGGAATGGAACCGTTCTCATCATCCAGCAGTGAAAAATGAAATCTTTTCTTAGTGTCAGCCTTTGCTGACTTGATTTTCTTTGACAAGATGCGCCTCCTCGAATCATAATAATAATTTATTTTACTATAATGGGAAATTTCTGTAAACATTTTGTTAAATAAAATGTTTCTGGTACTTTCGTTTGTTTTGTGATTTTCTGCTTGTAATCTACGATTGATTTCGGTAAAATAAAAAATGAGCACAAAGGGGGCTTTATACTTGTAAAAAATAAAGTATAAGGAGATGTGGTCAATGAAAAAAGAACAGGTTATTAAAGCTGCTGCCATTGCAGCCGTAATTTTAATTTCAGGGGTGTTTTATACAGTAAAACAGCAATCTGAAACCGGGGCAGCAAAGGCAGCGGTTGTGCATACGGAAGAATCTGTTACACAGGAAGAAACAGAAAACATACAAAATGTAACCGGGCAGGAAGAACAGAAAGCACTTTGTTACGTATATATCTGTGGGGCGGTTGTAAGTCCCGGTGTATATGAAGTTCCGGAGCATACAAGAATTTATGAAGTTGTTGAACTGGCGGACGGTTTTACGCCGGAAGCAGATGATACGGTATTAAATCTTGCAGAAAACGTGTTGGACGGGCAGAAACTCTATATTCCCAAGCAGGGAGAAATAACAGAAAAAGCAGATACGGCACAGGATGTGCAAGGTGTGGGGAAAGTGAATATTAATACAGCAGATAAAACGGCGTTGATGACACTTCCGGGAATCGGAGCGTCTAAAGCGGAGGATATTATACAATACAGAAAAGAAAACGGGTCTTTTCAAAAAATTGAAGATATTAAAAAAATTTCCGGTATTAAAGATGCTGCGTTTAACAAAATCAAAGAGTTGATTTGTGTTTGAGAAAACCTGCAGGCCGGAGGGATGAGGAGAAACATGGCAAACAAAGTTTTAGTAGTGGATGATGAAAAGCTGATTGTAAAGGGATTAAAATTTAGTCTGGAACAGGATGGCATGCAGGTAGAATGTGCATATGACGGAGAGGAAGCACTGGAATGTGCCAGAAAGAATTCATATGATATGATTCTTTTAGATATTATGCTGCCAAAAATGGATGGCATGGAAGTGTGCCAGCAGATACGTGAATTTTCAGATGTTCCGATTATTATGCTGACTGCAAAGGGTGAGGATATGGACAAGATTCTCGGTCTGGAATACGGTGCAGATGACTATATTACAAAGCCTTTTAACATTTTAGAGGTAAAGGCACGGATTAAGGCAATTTTACGCCGGAATTCAAAGGCATCAGCTAAAACGGAAGCAAGCAGCCAGATTGAAACGGGAGATATGCGTATGGACTGTGACAGCCGCAGTTTATTTATCCATGATAAGGAAGTGTATCTTACGGCAAAAGAATTTGATTTACTGGAATTACTGGTGTTAAATCCCAATAAAGTTTACAGCCGGGAAACACTTCTTAATACGATCTGGGGTTATGACTATCCGGGGGATGCACGGACAGTAGATGTACATGTACGCCGTTTGCGTGAAAAGATTGAAGAAAATCCGAGTGAGCCAAAGTATGTTCATACTAAGTGGGGAGTAGGATATTATTTCAATGTTTAAGAATTTAAAACCGGATCGGTTAAAAATCGTAAAATTTCATAAAAAAAGTCTGCTGGAACTTGTAAGATTGGTTTTTAGAAAACTCAAAAGTGCAAGGGTGCGGCTGTTTATGATACTGGCAGTCTTTTCAATTGTGCCACTGTATTTCGTGGATGTCATGATTCCATATTATTACAGAAGCTCCATGATTAAGGACAGAAAGGCAGACCTGCAGACGAAAGCAGCTGTCGTTGCCGGAGAGTATGCGGATTTTGAGTCGCTTGCCGAGGCAGAAAAAGCCGGTATGTATAATCAGATGGTGCGCTACTCCGCATTTGAAACCATGCGTATCCGTGTTATTAATACGAATTTTGTCATACAGTCGGATTCTTATTCTTTTGAAACAGGAAAGACGATTATTAATTCACGTGTCATCAGCGCATGTAATTCCAAAAAGAGTTTTTCAGGATATGATAAAACAACCGGAACAATAGAAGCTGTTGTGCCGCTGTACAATAAAAATAATGAACTCATGGGGGTACTTTCTGTGGGTGTTGATGTTTCCGAGATTGATAAGTTCCAAAGCGAGGTTAGTTACCGTACCGGAATTATCCGAACGGCATTGGTAACGATACTGTTGGCAGGAGCATATATTATATCCAAGCTGTATGGAAAGACATTAAGAAAGCAGTTCCATACGGTCGAGGAAATTGCAAACGGACATACAGAAAAAAGGCTCAGCATAAAAGGAGACACACAATTACAGGATTTTGCCCGCAATTTTAATCTGATTATGGATAAGGCAAGTGTATTAGATGAGAGCCGTCAGGAATTTGTATCTAATGTGTCACATGAATTAAAGACGCCGATTACATCGATTAAGGTGCTGGCAGATTCCCTGAATTTGCAGGAAGATGTGCCGATTGAACTGTATAAGGAGTTTATGCAGGATATTGTCAATGAAATTGACCGCGAAAGTAAAATTATTGACGATCTGCTTTCGCTTGTGCGGATGGACAAGCCGTCCGGTGCGATGAATATTTCGTCTGTGAATCTGAATGAATTAATGGAGATTGTACTTAAGCGTTTAAAGCCGATTGCACAGAAAAAGAATATCGAACTGCTGTTTGAAAGCTTCCGCCCGGTCGTTGCAGAAATTGACGAAGTCAAGTTTACACAGGTTGTATCCAATCTTGTTGAAAATGCGATAAAGTACAACAATTTAGACGGCTGGGTGCATGTAGCCCTAAATGCCGATTATCAGTATTTTTATGTGCGTGTAGAGGATTCGGGAATTGGTATCCCGAAGGAAAATCAGGATATGGTATTTGAACGCTTTTACCGTGTGGATAAGGCACGTTCCAGAGAAACCGGAGGAACGGGTCTGGGACTTGCAATTGTAAAGAAAATTATCCTTATGCACCACGGAACGATAAAAATGCACAGCGAAGAAGATGTAGGAACGACATTTACGGTCAGAATTCCGTTAAATTATGTTCAGTCCGATACAGAACAGGAGGGACGGCTTTCGTGAAAAAAATAGTTGGATATATACTGGTTTTATTGCTGGCTGTCAGCAGTTGTTTTGCGTATACCGGATGTCAGAAAAACACATCGGAAAGCCAGGTGTATAAAGTTTATTATATGAATAGTTCGGCCAATAAACTGGTAGAAAAAACATATAAAACGGAAACATCAGATACGCTGGTGCTGATGCGGGAATTGATGCAGCAGATGAATACACGTCAGAAAAAGGAAGACTGTGAAGTCATTAAGCCGGAGCAGGTCCGTTTAGACCATGTGACTTTTGATTCGTCCAAAAGCACGGCGAATATTTATTTCAGCAGGGAATATAACGAATGTGACAATTCTGTTAAACTGCTTTTAAATGCGGGAATTGTAAAAATGCTCACACAGATTAACGGTGTTTCTTATGTGCAGTTTTATGCGGACGGCAGTGTAGCGGAGTACCCTGACGGAACGCAGATCGGACTGCTGTCCATGGAAGATTTAGTCGATGACTCGAATGAAGCAATGGGAAATATTGAATGGAAGAATCTCAATTTGTATTATGCAGACAAGCTTGGGGATAAACTGGTAAAAACATCGGTTGCAGTCGCTTACAGCAAGAACGTATCCTTGGAAAAAATGGTTGTAGAACGGCTGATTAAAGGTCCTTCTGATACGTCGGTATATGCAACACTGCCAACGGATTTAAAACTGCTCAATATTTCCGTAAGTAACCGCGTGTGTTATGTCAATTTAAGCACGACATTTTTAACGGAAATGGTTAACGTGTCCAATGAAATACCGGTGTATTCTATTGTGAATTCATTGTGTGAACTGGATAGTGTGGATGCTGTTAAAATTATGATTAACGGGGACTCCAGTAAGACATTCCGTGAAAGCATCAGTTTAGATAGTACATTTACATTTAATGAAGCAATTGTAAGTTCATAAATGCATTATGCATAAAACAGGAGGGGATTTTATTAAAAGACCGATGGTATTTGCGGCACTTGTCACGGTATATATTGCGCTGTGTATGACTGCTGCAGGCAAAATATATCTGCTTTGTGGGCTGCTTGTTATGACGGCAGCAGTTCTGGTAATTGTTAAGAGAACAGGCAGGAAATGGACTGTCTGCCTGTCCTTTCTTTTTTCTTTGATTTCTTATGGAATAATCTCTGTCCGGTCAAAACCGGCATCCTTTGATTCCGTTATACAGCAAAAGGCACAAAAAAGTACGGTTACAGGAACGGTCTGTGCCGTGGAACAAAAAGATGGATATGACTGTATTATATTAAAAAATACAACGGTATCCATACAGAATAGCGACAAAACTGAAAATCCGGAAGAAAGAGCAGGAAAGCTTCTTGTATCCATTGTTAATACATATTCTGATAAAGGCGGGGTACAGGGGGATGGAAAAACGGTGTCAACAGTTGAGATTGCACCCGGTGATATGCTTTTAGTGTCCGGAACATTAAAGTGTTTTGAAACTTCACGCAATGAGGGCGGTTTTGATAGCAGAATGTATTACAAATCTATCGGGATTCATTATAAAATGACAGCCGAAGATGTGACGGTGCTTACCAGGAAAAGACAGACGGCAGGCTATTTGTTATCAGAATTCCGCTTGAAAATTAAAGAAGTCTATGAACAGATTGGCACAAAAGAAAAGGCAGGTTTGTACAGCTCGATTGTTCTTGGCGACAAGAGCAGTCTGGATGGTGATATTAAAAAGCTTTACCAGCGCAACGGAATTGCACATCTGCTGGCAATCAGCGGACTGCACATATCGCTTGTGGGAATGGCATTATACAGGCTGCTGCGCCGCGCAGGAACGTCATATGTATTTTCTTTTGCGGCAGGAACGCTTTTTATAACCGGATATGTTCTGATGACAGGAAATGCGCTGTCAGGACTGCGGGCATTGGTGATGTGTCTTTTGATGATGTATGCACAGGTGCTAGGAAGAACATATGATATGCTGTCTGCGTTAAGTACAGCAGCAGTGATGTTTATCTGGAATAATCCATATGTGTTGTATAACAGCGGCTTTTTGCTGTCTTTTTGTGCAATAATGGGAATTGCGGTCGTTCTGCCTGCGTTGAAACGTGTTTTTCTGCCGGATCGTCCGCAGAGTAACCATGCAGAAAAACGGTGTTTTATAGATACACTGAGGGATACTGTAAAAGCTTCTTTTTTAACCAGTTTTTCTGTTACGGCAGCAACGCTGCCGGTCATTTTGAATTGTTATTATGAATTTCCTTTATATAGTGTATTTTTAAATCTTCTGGTGATTCCGTTGATGCCGCTTGTCATGTTATGCAGTGTGAGCGCTGGCGTTACAGGACTTTTTTGTAAACCGGCAGGTGTGTTTTTACTGGGAACAGCCCATTTTATTTTAGAATTTTATGAAGTTTTATGCGGAACAGCTGGAAAACTGCCGTATGCAAGAATTGTTGCAGGAAAGCCAAAGCTATGGCAGTGTGTAGTATATCTGTTGGTTTTGACACTGTTTGTTGCGTTGTCGCATTTTCCGTCGGATTTTTGGCAGAAACTTCTTTTTAATGCAACACACAAAAAGAGGGAAGGAGCTGCACATTTTAATAGAATGACAAAAAGCACAGGAAATACAGAGCCTAAAAATACAAGAACTATTGAATCTGAAAAATCAACAAAAGGTGAATGTGCTGCAGAATTAAAAAAATCAGCAGAGGACACAAAAACAGTGAAATATTCAAAGATTGTAAAAAAGTGTGAGCTAATATTTTTAGCTGTTGCTATCATGATTATCATGCTGCCGAAAAAGCCGTCTTTTGAAATTGATATGCTGGACGTGGGGCAGGGGGACGGCATCTATATGATGACACCGGAAGGTGAAACGTATCTATTTGACGGCGGGAGCAGTGATGAGAAAAATCTGGCACAAAATACGCTGGTACCGTTTTTAAAATCCAAAGGTGTTGCGCGGATAGATTATGCACTGGTCAGTCACACCGATACAGACCATATCAGCGGCATTATGGAACTGATGCAGGGAGATGAAATTACTGTCGGGGCAGTGCTGCTGCCGGAGGCATTGAAAAATTGTGATGATGCAAATTACATTAAATTTATCAAGATTGCGCAAGACTGTAATATTCCGGTGTGGCATGTCAAAACCGGAGATTTTGTCGGAAACAGTCAGGTTACGGTGCAGTGTCTTCACCCGGAAATATCATACCACACGGATTCAGTGAATGATATTTCGGCGGTTTACCGGATTGACTATGGAGAATTTTCTATGCTGATGACGGGGGATGCAGGAATAAACGTTGAAAATGAATTGCTGGAAAATGGTGTATTATCGCCGGTTACGATTTTAAAGACCGGGCACCACGGTTCAAAAAGTGCCAGCAGTGAAGCATTTTTGGAGAAAATCCGTCCACAGGCGGCACTGATTTCATGCGGGGTCAATAACCGTTATCACCATCCGTCGGAGGAAGTAATACAGCGTTTAAAAAAAATGGATATACAGACAAAGGTAACGGCGCAGTGCGGTCAGATTACTGTTAAAAGTGACGGAAAAACTTATCGGCTTATGCAGTGGCAATAACGGCAGGAATATGTTATGATTGTTTCTAAAGCGGAAGCAGGCTGCATAGAAGAGAGGAAAGTGTGAAAAATCCTTAAATCTAAGATTTTTCACAAGACAGATTGATGAGGCAGGTGTCATCAATCTGCCTTATCGCAGGACTGAATAAATTCAGTCCGCGAATCCTCCGGCATTGGAAGGCCTGCGGAAAAGAGAGATTAGTGTGAAAATATGCTTGATAGCATATTTTTCACACAGCACTTTGTGCCGCAGGCGCAACAAAGTCGCTTTTTATCGCAGAGCCAAATAAGATTTGGCTCGCGATTCCTCCGGCATTAAAATGCCTGCGGAATGGAGATTATTGTGAAAGTAATTAATGAACAGATTAAAACAGGGGAGTTTCAGAGCGTATATCTTTTATACGGTGAGGAGGAATATTTAAAAAAGCAATACCGTGATAAGTTAAAAAAGGCAATCAGCGGGGACGATACCATGAATTATTCTTATTTTGAGGGAAATAAAATCGTGGTAAAAGAAGTGATAGATATGGCAAATACACTGCCGTTTTTTGCACAGAAGCGGTTAATTATCATTGAAAACAGCGGCTTTTTTAAATCTTCACAGGAAGAACTGGCAGATTTTATAAAAAATATGCCGGATTATCTTATTTTTGTTTTTGTTGAATCGGAAGTTGATAAGCGAAATAAAGTATACAAGGCAGTCAGCACGGCAGGATATATCTGTGAAATGAAACAGCAGAGCACTTCCGTACTTGTGCAGTGGATTGTAACCCTTTTAAAAAACGAAGGGAAGACCATTGACCGTCCGGCGGTCGATTTGCTGCTGTCCAAAACCGGCGCAGGCATGGATTTAATCTATGCAGAGGTCGAAAAACTGGTCTCATACTGTATCGACAGACCGCAGATAACCGCGGAGGATGTTGAAGCCGTATGTACAACACAGACCACGAGCCGTATTTTTGATATGATTACGGCGATTGCAACCAAAAAGCAGAAGCAGGCATTGGATTTATACTATGATTTACTGCTGTTAAAAGAACCGCCGATGCGTATTTTATATCTGCTGGCAAGACAGTTTAACGGCATTTTGCAGGTCAAGGAATCATTAATGCGTGGCAATGCCAATGCACAGATTGCAAGAGAAATGGGGGTTGCACCGTTTATTGTCGGCAAATATGCCGCACAGGCAAAATATTTTGAAAGTGCACAGATAAAAGAAGCACTCCAGGATTTTGCGGAAACAGAGGAAGCGGTAAAGACCGGTAAAATAGAAGACAAGCTTGGTGTTGAACTGATGATTATAAAATACAGCCAAAAGTAAAAAAAGAAGCAGATGTGAGTGGGTGACAACATCTGCTTCTTTAAAATACATTATAAAATTAAGCCATAGCGTTTACAGCTTTTGTAATGCGGGAAACCTTTCTTGCAGCTGTGTTCTTGTGGTAGATACCCTTAGAAGCAGCTTTAGAAATTTCGCCGATAGCAACTGGTAATGCAGCTTCAGCAGCAGCCTTATCGCCTGCAGCAACAGCAGCGTCAACCTTCTTTACATAAGTCTTAACTCTAGACTTAACAGCCTTATTTCTATCAGCTCTGATCTGACTTGTTAAAACTCTCTTCTTAGCAGATTTGATGTTAGCCAATCCGTACACCTCCAAAAAAATTATATTTAAAAGATTAATCTGTTTTGCATTAAATCCGGACACGGACGTTCTAATGTAAACATACTACTGTATTATAGCGGGAAGGGGAAAGGATGTCAATAAAATTTTCCATTTTTTTAACGGATTTTTAAAAAGATACGACACATACTAGTATTAACTTCTAATGGCAGATAAAAAACTGAACATGAAACTGCCACTTTGTGAGATTAGAAAATGGAGGGCAGTTAAAAATGAAAAATGTATTTGAAATCAGAACAGACCTTGCATTAGAGGTCAATGAGCAGGTTAATAGGGAAAAGGGAAGATTAAAAGGTGTTATTATAAATGAAATGAAGGATAATAAAACAGGGATTAAGGTCACGGTGCTTGAAATTACCGGGAAAGAAGGTGTCAAGGCACTGCACCGTCCGGAAGGAAAGTATATTACAATTGAAGCCGGAAAGCTGGGAACAACCGATGATGAATACAGCCAGCGCACGGCAGTTATTCTTGCCAAAAATCTCGAAGAACTCTTGTCCGGGTATATCCGCGAAAAAGAAAAAGCGACTGTTTTGGTGCTGGGGCTTGGCAATGCTGATGTGACAGCCGATGCACTCGGACCGGATGTTGTAAAAAATATTGAAATTAACCGCCATTATGCAAAGGAAGCCGGTATACAAGTTGCAGTGGCGGGACTGGCACCGGGTGTTATGGCACAGACCGGCATGGAAACGGCGGAACTGGTGCGTGGCGTGGTGCGTCAGTTAAAGCCTGATGTTTTAATTGCAATCGATTCGCTGGCGGCGCGGGACAGCAGCCGCTTAAATACGACAATCCAGTTATCCAGTCAGGGAATTCATCCGGGGTCCGGTGTCGGCAATCACCGTGTTGGCATTACGGAAGATGTTGTCGGTGTGCCGGTGCTTGCAATCGGAGTGCCGACCGTGGTGGACGCCCCGACAATTGTCAATGATACGATGGAAAATTTTTTAAAAGCCATTGCACAGTCGAAAGAATTAAAGTCTGTCAGCCGTATTTTTTCAGAATATTCCCCACGGGAAAAATATGAATTGATACGGGAAGTCATTTCGCCGGAAATGGTGAATATGTATGTGACACCGAAAGATATCGATGCCAATATCAAGGCAATCGGGCATATTCTTGCAAAAGCGATTGATATGGCGTGTGAAGATTTACAGATGATTGGGATTTAAAGGTATATCCGGCGGCAGAACAGAATAGGATAGTGTTGAACCTGAAAGAGGGTTTAATTAAACAGCCGGAGTTAGTGTGAAAAATAACGCTGATGCGCTTATTTTTCACACCACTATTTGTTTTTGAGCGAAAACAAATAGCCATGATTGCAGATGAGAAATCGCCTACGCGAATTTCTCATCGCATCTTCGCGACAAGTCGCTCAGAAATGGGTATTAATATGAATAAAAATAAGTACAGGCTTACAGGTGTTATCGTAATATTTTGTGCGGTGTATAGTGTTTTGATTTTCTGGAATAAGACAAATATGAAGACGGTTCTTACAGAGGTCTGTAAAGAACTGCTGTTACAGACCGGTGTACCGTCCTATGCCTATATTAAAAATGTGGACAATGACGATTTCACATTTTTTGAAAATGTAATCAATGATATTTGTCCTATTAATGAGTATTTAATGGCAAATGAAAATACAGGAGCGGTTTACACTGCGGCGGATGGCATTGCACAGGGAAATCCGGCGCAGGATTCGGAAAATACTTCCGGTAAATCTTCCGAAAATGCTGCGGATGTGCAAATCTCAGCTGAGCAGACAGACCGGACGGTACCATCGCAGGAAAATACTTCAAATGCGGCACAGCCGGATAACAGTGCGCAAAATGCAGACACACAGGCACAGCAGGGAAAAAATGCGGATGCCCGCCAGGTTATTTCAAGAAATACGGTAACAGGTACGGTATTTTCTAAAGCCCAGCTATGTGATTTTTCGTTTGTTTCCAAATTCTATACGGTAACAAGCATTACATCGTTGACAGAAAATATTTTAAGACCGGAAGAATTTTTAAATAAAGATTTGTCTATTACAAAGGATGTCACCAAGCCGCAGATTTTGATTTTCCATACCCATTCGCAGGAAACATTTGCAGATTCCGTGGCAGGTGACCCCACAACAACGATTGTGGGGGTGGGCGACTATCTGACGGAGCTGCTGACACAAAAGTACGGTTATCAGGTGATTCATGATACGAGTGTTTACGATTATGTTGACGGTAAGCTTGACAGAAGCAAGGCGTATACATATGCGGAAGAAGGTATTGCAAAGATTTTGCAGGAAAATCCGTCGATAGAGGTTGTGATTGATCTGCACCGGGACGGTGTGGCGGAAACCACGCATCTTTTAACGGAAGTTGATGGCAAAAAAATGGCTAAAATTATGTTTTTTAACGGTTTAAGTTACAGTCGTGTCAATGGGGATATCGGCTATCTGTACAATCCGTATCGTGATGACAATCTGGCGATGAGCCTTCAGATGCAGCTGATTGGAAAGGCTTATTATCCGGATTTTCTGAGAAATATTTATGTCAACGCATACCGTTACTGTCTGCATGAGCGGGGACGTTCCATGCTGATTGAAGCCGGGGCACAGACCAATACGGTAGAAGAAGTTAAAAATGCCATGGAGCCGCTGGCGGACATTTTAAACAAGTTTTTAAGCGGTGAAAAAGTGTATGAATAAGAGTTGATAAAATAAGACATTTGCACTATACTAGTAACGAAATGCAGTGGTAAAATGCATTTTATAAAATGATGATGTTGCAGACATTACAGTAAAAAGGCTTTTTTGTAATCCGTTCTTTGGGGCGGGTGTGGCAAGGAGATTGGATTTTCAATGTCTGCGGAATGGAGAGTTATATGACATTAGAACAGTTAGAGCCAAAAGAAGTATTTCATTATTTTAAAGAAATTTGTAAGATTCCACACGGTTCAGGAAATGTAAAGCAGATTAGTGATTATTGTGTTGATTTTGCAAAACAGCACGGATTAAAATACAGACAGGATGAAAGTCTGAATGTAATTATCTGGAAAGACGGTACGTCAGGATATGAAAACAGCCCGGCAGTTATTTTGCAGGGACATATTGATATGGTTGCGGTAAAAGAAGAAGACTGTGTAAAGGATATGGAAAAAGAAGGACTGGATTTAGAGATTCAGGACGGATATTTATCTGCAAAACAGACTTCACTCGGTGGAGATGACGGTATTGCGGTTGCATACAGCCTTGCCCTGTTAGCGTCTACGGATATTCCACACCCGCCGCTGGAAGCCGTATTTACTGTTGATGAAGAAATCGGTATGCTGGGTGCTGCGGCAATCGACCTTTCTGATTTAAATGGAAAAATCATGCTGAATATGGATTCCGAAGATGAAGGTATTTTCTTAGCAGGCTGTGCGGGCGGTGCTTCCGTACGCTGTGACATTCCTGTGACAAAAGGTACAGAAACCGGTGTCGGACGTACACTCACTTTAAAAGGATTTACCGGCGGACATTCCGGTACGGAAATCATCTGCCAGCGTGCCAATACGAATGTCTTAATGGGCAGAATTTTAATGGAATTAAACAATGAAATGTCTTTCTTTGTGACATCAATTTCCGGCGGTGAAAAAGATAATGCGATTGCAAAGGTCGGTAAACTGGAATTATTAATCCAGCCGTCGGATGCGCAGACATTTACAGAAACTATGGAAAAGATTACGGCAACGTTAAAGCGTGAATACGAAGTAACCGACCCGGATATGCAGATTGTGATAACAGAAGATAATGAAGAAAAAGAAACGCTCGTATATCACCCATCCTGCACGATGAAGTTAATGCTTGCACTGGTACATCTGCCATACGGTGTTGTAAAGATGAGCAATGATATTAAGGGACTGGTACAGACGTCTTTAAATCTGGGTATTATTAAGGAAACGCAAGACTGTGTCAGATTGTGTTATTCTGTAAGAAGCAGTGTAGGTTCCGAAAAAGAATGGCTCATTGAAAAGCTGTACAGCCTGACTGAATTTTTAGGTGGAAGCTGTACAATAGACGGTCCTTATCCGGCATGGGAATATAAGAAAGATTCCAAGCTGCGCGAGATTATCTGTGAGGTTTATGAAGAACTTTATCATGAAAAACCGCTGATTCAGACAATTCACGCAGGCGTGGAATGTGGACTGTTCTCTGAAAAGATTCCGGGACTGGATTGCATTTCATTCGGTCCGAATATTTTGGATATTCATACAACAAATGAACATCTTGATATTGCATCTGTAGAAAGAACATGGAAGCTGATTCTTGAAGTGCTTGAAAAACTTAAATAAGGCATTGGTACAGCAGTTCAACAGCTTTGGCAATCGTATCTGTCTTTAAGGCAGAATAATTAATAACGAGCGTGTGGTTTACGGCAATGTCCCGATGAAAATAATACTGGGAGAGGCAGGTGATTTTAAGACCTGCCTCTTTTGCTTTTTGTGTAAGCTGTTCATCACTCATAGACGTATCTACTTTCATCAGGAAATGCAGACCGGCATCCTTTTCCTGAATAGTTACAAGTGCATCAAGCGGGCTTTTTTTAATGGCAGAGATTAGAAAGTCGCGCTGATTGCGGTAATAAATGCGCATACGGTTGATATGCTTTTCAAAATGTCCTTCACGGATAAAGCGCGCCAGCGTGTACTGTTCAAAATTCGATACCGTACAGGAATAAAAGCCAAGCCGCCGGTTAAACTGCTCCATTAACGGGAGCGGCAGAACCATGTAACTGATACGGATTGTCGGTGCGAGACTTTTGGTAAAGGTATTCATATAAATAACCTTATTCATCACATCAATGCTTTGCAATGACGGAATCGGTTTGCCAAGCAGGCGGAATTCACTGTCATAATCGTCTTCAATGATGTATCTGGAAGGCTCTTTGGAAGCCCAGCCTAACAGTTCGTAGCGGCGGCTGACCGGGGTTACGATACCGGTCGGATAGTGGTGTGACGGCGATAAATGTAAAATGTCCGCATTGCAGGCAGAAAGCGCCGCCATATGAATTCCTTCATTATCTAAAGGAAGACACAGACAGTCTACGCCGTGGCTTTCATAAATCATGCGGATTTTGCTGTATCCGGGGTCTTCAACGGCAAAGGTCTGATCTGTTCCGAAAAGCTGGATTAAAAGACCGTACAGGTATTCCGTACCGGCACCGACAATAATCTGTTCCGGCAGGACTTTCATGCCGCGGAAATCGGACAAATGCCGTGCTATGGCTTCACGCAGTTCTAAAATGCCGGCAGCAGGAGAAGGGGTCAGCAATTCGCTGCTGCAGTCAGACATGACTTCCTTCATCAGCTTTGCCCATGTATAAAACGGAAAATTGGCGCCGCTTGCGTGATTGGTCGAAAAGTCAATCTGATAAGAAGTATTTGCATCAGGTTGTTTTGAAAATGTTAAAGATGTATGGGCGGCAGACAAAAAATTCGTATTTTCAGGCTGTGAATGTGAATAGGAAGCAGCAAAAACAGGCTGTCCTACAGCCGCAATATCGGTCACATAGTAGCCTTTTTTGGGCAGGGAATAGATGTATCCTTCGGCAATTAACTGGGCATATGCATTTTCAACGGTAATGGTGCTGATGCCGAGATTTTTGGCAAAAGAGCGCTTGGAAGGCAGTTTGTAATCCGGTGCAAGTTCACCGGATAATATATCATTTTTAATACATTTGTATAAATGTTCGTAAAGGCTGTCAGAGCCGGTATTATCAAAAGAGTAAGTAAGCATATGGTTCTCCTTGCTGTAGTATATATTAGAAATTATAATCGCTTCCGGCAGGAATGTAAATGCTTATTCATAACAAAAAAATATTAGTTGACAAATATCAAAAGATAGCATATACTAATAACAGATTTTCAATAATCCTTTTTCACAGGCAGTATTTTGTGTAAAAGGTTCTTAAAATTCAACAAGGGAGCAATCCATAAATCAGCCGGCACGTCCGGAATAATCCATTATTTATTTGTGAATATCTTGAATTTTCAAGTATATTTAAATTAATATTTTATGCAAAGGAGAGTAACATGGAGTACGGGGATTTTTTACAGTGTGTACAGGAGTATGCAAAAAAAGAAACAGGCAGAGGAGGTGTTGTAAGCATTAATCATGTTATCAAAAATAATGGCTGTGAACTGGACGGTCTGGTCATTATGGAAGAAGGAAAACATATATCGCCGACAATTTATCTGAACGGGTTTTATAAACAGTATCAAAACGGCAGGACGGTAGAGGATATTGTCAGAGAGATTCTTCACATATATAATGAAAATAAAGATAACATTCAAATTTGTCCGGACTGGTTTCAGGATTTCGATAGGGTGAAACAAACCATCGCATATAAAGTCATTAATTATTCCAAGAACGAAAAATTATTAAAAAAGATTCCGCATAAGAGGGTATTAGACCTTGCAGTAGTATATTATTGCCTGCTCAGCCAGTCAGAAGGAGAAACGGCAACGGCATTAATATATAACAACCATCTGGAGGGCTGGCATGTGACAGAACAGCAGGTGCATGAAATTGCTGTCAGTAATACGCCGGGCTTGTTGCAGAGCCAGATTTATCCGCTGTCTTCCCTGATAGGACTGGTATTAGAGGATTTAAAAATGGAAAAGGAACTGCTTATGGCAGCGGAAATGTATGTGCTGACCAATAATACAAGGCTTAATGGCGCAGCGTGTATCTTTTATGAGGATGTCTTGAAAAAGTTTGCCGATACGCTCCAGACAGACTTATATATTCTTCCCTCCTCCATTCATGAGGTGATTCTGCTGCCCAAACTGGCACGTTACGATGCGATGAATCTGGAGGATATGGTGCGGGAAGTCAATACTGACGGCGTATCAAGGGAAGAAGTATTGTCGGATAAAGTGTATATATACCGCCGCAGTGATGGATTTATTACGATGTCATTTTAAATACCGGATTTTTCAGCCGGAATGCTGTGTGGTATTTAAAACAGAATCGGCATTTATGCAGGATATTGGGGACTTAAAGAAATATTACACATCAATTTCTGATAGAACAAAAAACAGCGGCAGTAACACTGCCGCTGTAAAATGGATGTACATGATGGGGGTCGAACCCACGGCCTTTCGCTCCGGAGGCGAACGCTCTATCCACTGAGCTACATGTACGAACTCAATTATTTTACAACAAAAAATCATTTTTGGCAATGATTAATTGAATTAAATTAAAAAAAATAAAAGCACCTTGAAAATTTAATGCTGCACGGTAATTTATCGATAGACAGGCGGGGTCTGTTCCATTATAATAAAATACAACGCTAAAAAAGGAAAAAAAATTTTATGACAAGATTAAAAGCATTATTAAAAAAAGCAGACAAGGCGGCAGTTATCGGCATGACAGCTGCGGTAGTAGCAATGGCGACACTGGGTGCAGGAGGGGTAAAGACTTACGCATCCGATTATTCCGTACAGAAGTATGTGGACAGTTCCGATGAAAGCCTTGTGCTTGACGGGGATACATGGCACTGCTACAAAAACGGACAGATTGACTATGACTATGACGGCATTGCCTTAAACGAATACGGCTGGTGGAAGGTTAATAACGGTGAAGTTGATTTTTCTTATTCAGGAATGGTGTTAAACCAGTACGGTTGGTGGTATGTCAATAACGGCGGACTGGACGGCAGCTACAGCGGCATGGGTGTAAATGAGTACGGCTGGTGGAAGTATGACAACGGAACGGTTGACTTTAACTACAGCGGCATTGCCTTAAATGACTATGGCTGGTGGAAGTTTGTAAACGGCAGCATTGATTTTGGCGTCAACGGACTGGACTTTGATGAAGCAACCAATACATGGTGGTATTTTAACGGCGGTGCGATTGATTTCGCATTTGACGGTATGGCATTAAATGACTACGGCTGGTGGAAAGTCAATAACGGTTCGGTAAACTTCGGCTTTAACGGCTTATGCAGCAACGAGTACGGCACATGGAAGTTTAATAACGGAACGGTTGACTTTGGTTACAACGGATTTGCCGCAGACGGCGAAAATACATGGTACGTCGTAAACGGCAGGGTAGCGACAGAATACTCCGGCACGGTAGACGGCAAGGAAGTCAGAAACGGTCAGGTCATTGATACGGTTGTGATTGAGGTCAGACATCATGGCAGAACACCGGAACTGGCAAATACAACAGGGAATGTCACAGCTCAGCCGGATTTGACCGGACCTGTTGAATATATTGAATATGTTACAGTACAAGTAGATAAGGATGGCAATATCGCAGAGCCGGTGTATGCAGAAAATAGATGGAAACCATCTGATTATCCTAGTACTGATGATTGTTATGTGATTAATTCGATTGTACTTGAAGATGGAAAATTTTTCTGTACCAAAGAGGAAACGGATTTAAGTAGTTTTGATGTTCAAGATTTACGCCCATATATTCACAATGGAGTAGTTGATGTTTATTTAAACTGGTTCAGATATGTAGGATAATAATAAAACAATTAAATATAAGATATATGAAATACCGCTTGTGAAACTTCCACAGGCGGTATTTTGTTTATCTGTTTTAAAGTTTTTGTCTAGTATATTTATATTGTAACTATTAATCGGGTTTATTTGTAACTCATTTACAACAGATTCTATTTAAAAGGAGGAATAAAGTATGCGATTTATAAAAAAGCATAAGAAACTTATTACAGCGCTTACGGCGGTGTTACTCATTGCAGTAAGTTTAGGCACATATGTAAGCCAGACATGGGCGGCTTATGACACATGGAACAGTCTTGCATATATGGAGTTTAGAACAGGATTGGGTGAAGGACAGCACTCTATGACTGATGTTAGGACATATGGTGGTAATTATACGAATGATGTTGGGAAAATCTACTCTGACAGAAGCCATTTTTTTGATGATATCAGATTGGAAGCTTCATCAAGAGTTACCTATACTAGAAAAATAAGGGTTAATTCCGGTCAGCGGCTTACGATTGTAGCAGCACAGGAAGATACAGCAGATGCAGGCGGTTTAACTGAAAATGCAGGGCTGCAGTTTTACTGGTCTGTAGGTGAGTATGATGAAAACGGAAATATTGTATTTGACGGTGGCTGGCGTGGCTCAAGCGGCACATGGACGGTCGGAGTTACGGAAAACGGTGATACAGGATATGGTAAGAGTGGATACCCGAATGGCGAGGATATAAGTACCAGACAGAATAAGGTAAGATATGTTGTGCCAATTTTTAGGTGGAATAATGGAGATGAAACTGTGGGAAGTGGTAGTAATTTAGCACTTAAAAAGGCGGATATTCCAGACCGTTTTCATGTCTTCACCATGATAACAGACCCATTTACCTATACCTTTAACTTAAACGGCGGACAGGTCAATGGTTCAGGCAGTGCAGTTACCATGCAGCGGTTAGGAATTGAAAACGTATCCGTACCGCAGACACCGACAAGAAACGGTTATGTCTTCACTGGCTGGAAGATTACATCCACAGGCGGCAAGCAGGCAGGAAAGGTTTATGATGCCGGACAGCTCGCAGAAATGTTCACTGATGGAAAATACTGGTCATCCCTGTTTGAGGATGCCACCTTTGAAGCCCAGTGGGTACAGGCAGACTGCTTTGTAAGCTACATGGGAAACGGAGCTGACAACATGTCTGATTTTTACCGTTCCTATAATGCGGCATATGACGGAAACACTGCGGAAAACTTCTTATTTAAGAGAACAGGCTACACATCGGTATCCGGAAGTACATGGGAAATAAAAGACCAGTTCTTAAATCTTACCGGAGGCCGTGACGGCGGCGGTACGCTTCCGTCTTCCGGCACGCTTACCAGTATCCGTACAAAATGCGGCGGCAGGTATCAGTGCGTTGACATCAGCGCGGCAAGCTATGCGGACGGCGCAAATGCACAGATATGGGACTGTGTAAACGGCAATGCACAGATGTATGCCTTTGTGTTTGCGGGCTTTGAAGACGGACTGCCGTACTGGGTCATCCGGAACAATGCAACGGGAAAGGTACTGGATGCCGCCATTGGCACAGGCATAGATGGCGGAAATAACGGCGCAAACATCCAGCAGTGGGCATACCACGGCGGTGACAACCAAAAGTGGACGCTTCAGATGGCGGGGGACGGATACTTCTATATCCGCTCAAAGCTTGACCCAAACCTTGTGTTAGACCTTCTCTACGGAAGCACGGACAACGGCACAAACCTCCAGCTGTGTAACTACTACGGTGGCGAAAACCAGCAGTGGTATCTGTGGGACAACACCATCAACTTATCAGCAGAATGGACAAACAGTAATTATAAAGTGGACTACAACGCAGACGGCGGCACGCTTCTTGATGAAAACGGAAATGCGACAATAGATACGGTAAGAACATACGAATATGACAAAACCTATGATTTCCTGAAAGCCAAAAGAGCCTACACCGTAAGCTATGAAACCAACGGCGGCACGGCAGCAACCGGTGAAGAAAACACCAATGCACAGGCAGAATTTAACGGCTGGAATGAACAGCTGGACAGCAATACCACTCACGGTGAGGTGCAGGGTTTATATGACTGGACGATCGGGACATTAAACTGGGCGGCATATTACAACGGCAATCCCGACATTTTAAATGCCGCGGGAAATGTCTATGATACCATCCGTGCAATCATGCACTACAGGGCATTCGGCATATCGGAAAACAGACAGTTTACCGGTGCTTCCTACTGGCTGCCGTCCGTGAGGTTTAAAAACCTGACCGCAAACGGCGGCACGGTAAATGTAAAAGCAGATTATACCAACGGCACAGTTACACTTCCAAATGCAGAAAAAGCTTCCGTTGAGATTGACGGAAAGAATGTAAGTTATACTTTCGACGGCTGGTATCTGGATTCTGCCCTTACAAATCGTGTCGGCGGCGCAGGAGATACATATACACCGGCAGGAAATACAACGCTGTATGCAAAATATACAACACGGTCTGAAAACCTTATTTTTAACCAGAAGATACGTGTACGTTATGAAAATGCAGACGGCACATGGACTTCATACACCACCATTTTTGATAAGGATTTCAGGACCGGGGATACGGTTGATTATGATTTTGGCAGTCTTGATACAGATAAGTGGGTAAGACCGGCGGTAGTAAAATATACAGTCAGCGGACAGTACCAGACCGAGGGCTATACAACAAGCGTTGATATTTACAGACAGACTTACAATGTAACAGTAACATACGACAATGCCGATGCTTTCAGTGCAAAAAGCGGGGAGGGTACATACCGCTGGGGAGAAAATGTAACGGCATCCGTTACGCTCAGTGAAAAGACCGCGCAGTATACCTATAAGTGGGCAGGATTTGAAACGGAGTCCCGCCTTACCTTCAGAAACGGCACATCAAAGACATCAAATCCGGTAACATTTGTCATGCCGGAAGAAAATGTCACGTTAAAGGCATGTTCTGCATCACAGACCAATGAATATACCGTCACCGTTGAGCATTACTACATGGATACGGCAGGAAACTATCCGGACAAACCGTCCGTGGCAGAAGCTTTAACACCGTACTACGGCGAAACACTGGTACATAAAACCCTTGCCCGTGAAATAAAGGGGCTTTCATTCAATGAAAATAAGACGATTCAGGAGAATGGAAACCGCACGCAGACGGAAGTTAAGGGAAATACCACGGTCAGACTTTATTATGACAGGACGGTATGCACCGTTACCTATGACTACAGAACAAACGGCGGTACGTCGGCGGATAAGGAAACCGTAAAGACCTACTACGGTGCGGATGCCGACATTTCCGTTGCAGCATACAAAAACGGCTGGGAACATGCCGGATGGAATACAGAAAGTGATTCAGAAACAGGACTTACCCGGTACACCGTCACCGGAAACGTCACACTCTATGCCGTGTACCGCAAGGACATCACCGTGACATTCGTGGACTTTGCACAGACCTATAAGAGGGAAGGCTCCATGTACAACAACGACACCTATGCCCTTATCGATGCGCCACAGTGCAGTGCCTATGGCGGATGGGAAAATGTGTCGGATGTTACGGCAGTAGGATTTAACAGCAGGGCAGACATCATCGCGGAAGGTGCTGAAAAGATGGAGGTAAAGTCCGGGGAGGAACATTTAAAAATCCCGGACAGCATTACCTACTATACCGTGTGCCGGGCAGACGTAACACTGACCTATGAATTAAACGGCGGAACGGAAAATGACACCACAAAGCCGGTAACGAAAACCGTGTACTGCAATGCGGCTGCCCCGCAGGAAGTAAAGGGCTTTAAATTACAGCTTGGCGAAAGTGTAAAGGAATCCGTTGACCTTGACGGCTATACCCATTCCTATGCATTTGCGATATGGGCCCAAAACAGCCCGGAGAGCGAAACACGCTTCCCATGCAATGCAGATTATGTCTTAAAGAAAAATACGGTCATGTATGCCGTCTGGGATGAAACGGTGACACCGATTACCTACTATATCGAATTTGACGGCAATGCAGGCACTGCCGCAAGAAACGTGCCTGAAAGAATGGAAGTGCAGTATGGAGAGGAAGTCGTTCTTCCGGAGCAGAAGCCGGAAAGGACGGGATTTACCTTTATGGGATGGAATACAAGAACGGACGGACAGGGAACGGAATACCAGCCGCAGGATACGGTAAAGAACCTTACAACCGTAAACCACGCCACGGTAAAACTGTATGCCCAGTGGAAACAGCGCCGCATTATCCTTGTAAAGGCGGCATCGACCGTCTATAACGACACCATCATTAAAAGAATCCCCGGTGACGAGGAATGGTATGATTCGGTAGGGCATTTAACCATCGATGAACTGAAAAACTACCCGGATGAACTTTGCGAGCAGGTATGGCATATCGACAAGCAGGGTAATATCACACAGGTGAAATAATTTAAAACACAGCTTTTATCTAAAAGAACAAATTGAATTAAATTTTAAAATTTGTTAAAATATTAAAATAGCTTGTGAAATAAGAATTGGAGAAAACATGGAAGTTCGTATTAATAAATATTTAAGCAGTGCGGGATATTGCTCCAGAAGGGAAGCAGACCGCCTGTTAGAACAGGGCAGAGTAACCATAGACGGCATTCCTGCACAAATGGGAAGTAAAGTGACAGATGGACAGACAGTTTTTGTCGATGGAAAATCAATTATAGAAGAAGATGAAAAGATTTTGCTGGCATTTTACAAACCAACGGGAATCGTGTGTACGACAACGGCAAATCAGGGTGATAATAATATTGTTGATTATATTGGGTATCCTAAAAGAATCTACCCGGTTGGCAGGCTGGATAAAGATTCAGAAGGGTTAATTTTAATGACAAATAACGGAGAGATGATGGATAAAATTCTCCGTTCAGCCAACGGTCACGAAAAGGAATACATTGTAACCGTAAATAAAGAGATTGATGATTCATTTATTAAGGCAATGTCTGGAGGAATATATCTGGCGGAGTTAGACAGAACAACGAAACCGTGCAAAGTAACCGCATTGGGAAAGAAAACCTTCCGCATTATCCTTACACAGGGATTAAACCGGCAGATCCGGCGTATGTGCAGTACACAGGGAAGGGAAGTTGTGCAGCTCAAAAGAATCCGTATCATGAATATTTTATTGGGAGATTTAAAGCCCGGAGAATACCGGAATGTGACAGAAGCAGAATATCAGCAGTTAAAGGAGCAGTTATATGATTCAGCAAAGTAAAATGGACAGAATTAAAGAATTGGTAGAATTACTCAATAAGGCAGGGAAAAGCTATTATTCAGAGGGCAGGGAACTGATGTCTAATTATGAATATGATGCTTTATATGATGAATTGGGTATGCTTGAAAAAGAAACAGGTTATATTCTTTCAAATAGTCCGACCGTAAATGTCGGCTACGAGGTGCTTAGTGAACTGCCTAAAGAACGTCATGAATCTCCAATGTTAAGTCTTGATAAGACGAAAAGTCCGGAAGCGCTGGCAGAGTGGCTTGGCAGTCAGAAAGGTCTGCTTTCATGGAAGCTGGACGGTCTGACAATTGTATTGACCTATGACAATGGACAACTGCAAAAAGCTGTTACAAGAGGAAATGGCGAAGTAGGAGAAATTATTACCAATAATGCCAGAGTATTTAAAAATGTTCCTGTGACCATTCCTTTTAAAGGAAAACTTGTTCTGCGTGGAGAAGCGATTATTACGTATTCAGATTTTGAGCGTATTAACGAACAGATTCCGGAAGCCGATGCAAAATATAAAAATCCGAGAAATTTATGCAGCGGATCTGTCAGACAGTTAAATAATGAAATTACGGCACAGCGTAATGTCCATTTTTTTGCATTTACACTGGTATCGGCACAGGATGTTGATTTTGATAATTCCAGACAACGACAGTTTGAGTGGCTTAAAGATCAGGGGTTTTCGGTTGTTGAATATAAAATGGTTACAAAAGACACGATTTTAGACACGATAGAATGGTTTGAAAAAACAATTGTAACAAATGATTTTCCGTCAGACGGTCTGGTAATCTTATATGATGATATTGCATATGGAGATTCTTTGGGAAGAACAGCAAAGTTTCCAAGAAATGCGATGGCGTTTAAATGGACAGATGAAACCGCAGAAACGACACTGCGAGAAATAGAATGGAGTGCTTCAAGAACCGGTCTGATTAATCCGGTTGCCGTTTTTGACCCGGTAGAGCTTGAAGGCACGCAGGTCAGTCGTGCAAGTGTGCATAATATCAGTATTGTTGAAAGTTTAAAACTTGGTATTGGTGATCGCATTAAAGTATTTAAGGCGAATATGATTATTCCGCAGATTGCAGAAAATCTTACACAAAGCGGTAATTTAGAGATTCCGGAAGTCTGTCCGGTATGCGGCGGGAAAACGCAGATTAAACAGGTTAATGATGTCAAAACACTTTACTGTATCAATGAAGACTGTCAGGCGAAACATGTAAAAAGTTTTGCCCATTTTGTATCAAGAGATGCATTGAATATCGATGGATTGTCAGAGGCAACACTGGAAAAATTTATTCAGCACGGATTTTTAAAAAATTTCTGTGATTTATACCATTTGGAAAAATTCCGTGATGAAATTATTGCTTTAGACGGATTCGGGGAAAAATCCTATGAGAATCTGCTGACATCTGTTGAAAATTCAAGAAATACAACGCTGCCGAAATTTATTTACGGACTTGGCATTGCAAATGTAGGACTTTCCAATGCCAAGATGATTGTGCAGGCATTAGGTAACGATATAGAAAAAATAATTCATGCCGGAAGACAGGAACTTGAGAAAATAGACGGCGTAGGTGCAGTCATTGCAGATACATTTGCTTCCTATTTTGAAAATGAAAAAAATAAAGAAGAATTTTATAAGCTGCTGCAGGAAATGCACATTGAAAAAGCGCCGGACAATCAGAATAATCAGATTCTTACCGGTAAAGTGTTTGTAATTACAGGTTCATTGGAACATTTTGAAAACAGAAATCAGTTAAAAGAACGCATTGAACAGCTTGGCGGCAAGGTGACCGGTTCTGTGACAGGAAAGACATCATACCTGATTAATAACGACAGCCATTCTACGTCATCTAAAAATAAGACTGCGGCAAAACTGGGAGTTCCTGTAATAACAGAAAACGAATTCCTTGAAATGGCACCGATGAATGATGATGGCAGATGATGACGGTTGCCGATAAAGAGAAAATATGCTATAGTGTGACTGCGTAAGCACAAACCAACAGGAATAAAAGCGTTGTGCGGAAATGAGGAAATTATGCCAATTAAAATACAGAGTGATTTGCCGGCAAAGGCAGAACTGGAAAATGAAAATATATTTGTAATGGATGAACATAGAGCAATGACACAGGATTTCCGTGAATTGCAGATTTTAATTCTGAATCTGATGCCGATTAAGCAGGATACGGAATTACAGCTTCTGCGGGGACTTTCAAACACACCGTTACAGATTGATATTACTTTTCTGCAGATGGCAACACACATTTCAAAAAACACCTCAGCTTCCCATTTGAAGAAGTTTTATGAGGTATTTGAAGATATTAAACACCGCAAATTTGATGGGATGATTATTACAGGTGCACCGGTTGAAAAGATGAATTTTGATGAGGTGAATTACTGGAAAGAATTATCTCAGATTATGGAGTGGTCTAAAACACATATTACGTCAACACTTCATATCTGCTGGGCGGCACAGGCGGGATTATATTATCATTACGGGGTAAAAAAGGTACAGCTGGAAAAGAAGTTATCCGGAATATACCGCCATCATGTAATGAATAAAAAAGAACCGCTGGTACGTGGATTTGATGACTTTTTTATGGCACCGCATTCACGCTATACGGAGGCCTGCCGGGAGGATATTTTAAACAATCCGAAATTGAAAGTGCTGGCGGATTCAAAAGAAGCCGGAATATATATTGTCATGGCACAGGAAGGCAAACAGATTTTTGTAATGGGACATCCTGAATATGACCGTATGACACTGGATCAGGAGTATAAGCGGGATGTGAAAAAAGGCATTATGCCGACTTTACCGGTACATTATTATCCCGATGATGATCCGACGCAAAGACCGATATTATCATGGAGAAGCCATGCCAATAATCTATATACGAATTGGCTCAACTATTACGTATACCAAAGCACACCGTATGAGTGGCACTAATTATAAGGGGAGGACATTCTATGACAGAAAACGAAATGTTACAGGCAATTTATTCTGATATGCAGAATATGAAAAACGATATGCAGGAAATGAAGACTGACATGCAGAATATGAAGGCAGATATGCAGAACATGAAGTCGGATATGAAAGAAATGAAGACTGATATGCAGGGTATGAAGACTGATATGCAAGGTATGAAGACTGATATGCAGGGTATGAAGACTGATATGCAAGGTACGAAGACTGATATGCGGGGAATGAAGACTGATATGCAAGGCATGAAAACGGACATACGGGATTTAAAAGGCCGTGTATCCAGTATTGAAATGACCATTGAGAATGAAACAAACCGCAATATCAGAATTATTGCAGAGGGACATGCCGATTTGTGCAGAAAACTGGATGAAGCATTGAAGGTAGAAAACGAAAAGGAACTCCTTCTTGTCCGGACGAATATAATGGAAAATGATATCCGGAAGATTAAAGATAAATTAGAAATTGCTTAATCAGACTTTGGAGGTGCGTGCATTGAGCAGTCATAAACAGACTTGGATAAAACATCTGCTGTCAGAAAAACAGATGTCTGAAGCATTTGTAAACAGTGTATTTCTGGCATTGTCCGGAGGCTTTCAGGATGCGTATACATACAATACAAGAGATGAGGTTTTTTCAAATGCCCAGACGGGAAATGTTGTCCTGATGAGCCAGCATTTTATGAACCGGGAATGGCAGATTGGGCTGCGGTATTTGTTCCCTTTACTGGCATTTGTATTTGGGGTCTTTGTTGCAGAAAATGTACAGAACCGCTTCAAGTATGCTAAAAAAATGCACTGGCGGCAGGGAATTTTGTTGGCCGAAATAGGGATACTCGCGATTGTAGGATTTATTCCAAATGCTTATAATATGATAGCAACCGTAATGGTATCGTTTGCCTGTGCAATGCAGGTGCAGACATTCCGCAAAGTGGGTGGCTATTCTTATGCAAGCACAATGTGTATCGGAAATTTAAGAAGCGGAACAGCCGCATTGTCTTTGTATTTAAGAGATAAAAAAGCTGAACATCTGCGGCAGACCTTTTATTATTTTGGAATTATCTTTTTCTTTGCCATTGGTGCGGGCATTGGTGGTATTTTATCTGTCTGTTATGGGATTCATGTTATCTGGATATCTTGCATATTGCTGTTTATCAGTTTTCTGCTGATGTTTTTGGAAAAATTAAGATAGTGATAGTTAAAAGAAGTGGGTAAGCATAAAATGTTTACCCACTTCTTTTTATGCGTAGTAATCAATATTTAAATCAGATGAATCTGCCTGCACAAGACTTGAAAAAAGTTTTTCGGCATATCCTTTTATAATTGTTCCATAAGAAGATGAAGAACCAAACAGATTTTTTACATTTTCGATATTATCCGAAGAAACGGCTGTTTCGTCAAAAGAAAGTGTACCGTCATCGGTGACTGTAATGCCGACAGGCAGAAGCTGGTTCTTTACATTCTGTGTTGCATTTTTCATAGCATTCAGATAACCGTTTTCTGTTGAATTTAAATCAGCGGAAGTATGGTTTTGCAATGTATTGTTATACTGTTCTGTATAATTTTTTAAATAGGTAACTAAGGTTTGCGCCTGCACGGATGCATAGTCTGTTAAATACAGATTTTTTGTGGCAGCTGCTAAGAGCTGATCAGACTGAGCCAGGGCTGTATTATCGGCAGATACAGAAATAGTGGTTGTTCCAAGTACATTCTCTGGTGTATTTAAAGCCTGCTGCGCAGCAGAAGAAATAGCTTTGGCATATTTAATGCTGTCACTTACAAAATGCTCATCTTCACCAAAAACAGCATCCAGTTTTGTGCTTGTTACATCTGAAAAATTGGTAGTATCGAATTTTAATTTATTCGTTGAAGTACGTGTAATACCAAGACTTTTTAATGAATCTTCATATTCGGAAAACAGGCTGTCCATTTTATCCATGTACTTTGTGAGTTTCTTGGAACCGGTTATACCGGATGCGGAAGACATTAAATCATTATAGGTATTTACAAAACTTTTGATTTTATTCTGTGTACGTGCAGTAGGTCCGTCCGATGTATCAATATCTTTTAAAGAACGTAATTTATGCTTGAGTGAAGAAGCACTCTGACGGGTTTCATCTGCATCGCTGTTGTACTTTACAATTCTTTTTGTCGATGAAAAAGCATAAGAATTGTTTGCTGTCAAATTATTTAAAATTGCCGAAGCATTAATTGTAATAGACATCTATAAACACTCCATTCTGTCAGACTGACATTTATTTTAATCGCATTTTGTTTGGTGTATTTTTGTATAAGCATTGTACCATTATACTTTTATGTATATCGGCTGAATCTCCAAAAAATTAAGAGTTCTTTTTGTGACTGCGTTTTTCGCGGTTTAAGCCTCCGGACATATGGGTGCAGCCATTATCTAAAAAACGTGCCCGTTTAATACTGTCTTCACCATATTTATCCCGAATGGAATCAACCGCTTTATTCAACATCGCAAACCGTTCATTTTTATCTTCATCAAAAAGGTTAATTTGATGAAAAGCAGTGTCTGTCGCATGTGCCGTGGAAACACCGAGCAGACGGATTGGAACATGATTCCATGTCAGATCAAACAGCCGGCAGGCATTTTCATAGATGATTTCTGTTATATCTGTTGGTGTAGAAAGCGTACATTGACGGGATAGGTGTCGAAATTCATTATCAACAATTGTGACAGACACCACACCAATATAAGCGTGTTCTGCGCGGATTCGTGCACCGACTGTTTCGCTGAGGGAAAGAAGAATGGTCTTTGCATTTTCAGCATCTGTAACATCAAAATGCAGTGTAACAGAATTGCCAAAGCTTTTATTGGCAGCTTTGTGGTTTACCGGCAGTTCAATATCAAATCCATTTGCATAATTCCAGATCAGTTCTCCGTGCTTTTTAAAATGGCTCACAAGCAGCTGCGGATTGCTGGCGGCAACATCACCAATCGTATGAATCCCCAGGGCTTCCAGCTTTTTGCACATTGAAGGTCCGACAAAAAACAGTTCTCCCACAGGGAGCGGCCACATTTTTTTGGGGATTTCTTCAGGAAAAAGTGTATGCACAAGATTTGGTTTCTTAAAATCAGATGCCATTTTAGCAAGCAGTTTATTTGTTGAAATACCGATATTAACTGTAAAGCCAAAGCGGTTTAAAATATCGTCTTTAAGCTGGTGTGCAAAAGCAACCGGATCGCCGTACAACAGACCGGTACCTGTCATATCACAAAATGCTTCATCAATGCTATATTGTTCAACAACAGGCGCAGTCTGTTTCAAAAAATTCATAAGCTGTTCGGACATGGATACATATGTTGCAAAATCAGGCGGAACAATTAAAATATCAGGACATTTTTTCCGGGTCTGTACAAGAGGCTCTCCTGTCTGGATGCCATAGGCTTTAGCGGGAACAGACTTTGCAAGAACAATGCCATGCCGTTTCTTTTCATCTCCGCCGATAACAGCCGGAATTGTCCGGATATCTAACGCTTCCGGATTGTCACGAAGCCGCTTTACAGCAGTCCATGAAAGAAATGCGCTGTTTACATCAATATGATAAATAATGTGTGATGGAAAATCGCTCATGAAAAACCTCCTTATTTTTAACAGTATATCAAAACAAATGTTCTGTGTAAATCTTTAAACAGCATAAAATTATATAAAAAAACATATAAAATCATGTTATAATGTGCGTAAGCAATGAGCCATGCCGTCCGGAAGTCTAGAAAAGAACTGTGCTTGCACAAAGTTCTTTTCTAGACTTCCGGACGATAGGGCGAACGCCCGACAGAGCAGGAAAATTCATTTTCCTGCTCGTGCATGGCGGAAAAGCCGGCGAAAAGGAGAAAAGGTTAAAATGATGGATGAAAAAGAAATTATGCCATACAATTTTTTTAAGTATGGCGGAGTATATACAGGTGAACATCACGGTATGCGTTATCTGATAAAAAATACCGGAGAAAAACCGGATTTTAAATTGATGGTACAGGTTTGGTTAGGACCGTATGCTTCGATAGCAGTTCCAGATGAAAAAAAGACAACACAGTATTTTGAAAGCAGTGTTGAAGGCCGCAAAGAAGCAATTAACTGGCTGCATGAGCAGTATGAAACACGCAGGGGTGAGTGGGATACGGCACCCGCACTGCTGGATGCCGTACTGCCGCAGTAATTGTATGAAATAATGCCGGAATTAAAAGATTTAAAACTACGTGGGGCTGCTCACAGCCGGGTGCGTTCTGCTGTCAGAAATGAAGATTTTATTAATACCACAAAAATAAAGACGGCACAGCAGGCACCGGTAAAAAGCCGGAAAAACAGTGAGTCCGTTCCTAAAAACAGCAATAAACGGCAGAACATCTGTGAAAATAAAATTGAAACAGCTGTATATAAAAGCGGCTGCAGGATGTATTTCCAGACCGGAAAACCGATATGAAACAGATGGTTTAAATATAGAAAATGTGCAATGCAGACCAAAATCTGTGAAACCAGCGTGCCAATCAGATATCCGCGGATACCGGTTTTGGGAACGAGCAGAACAAGAAAAGCAATGCGCACAAGAATTCCGGCAATGGTCTGGACACAGGTCAGGGTAGTACAGCCAAGACCGTTTAAAATACTGCCAAGTGTTGTTGTCAGATAGTAAAAAGGACACAGCCATGCAAGAATCATGACAAAATTTTCAACAAGCGGTTCTTTAAACAAAATAGCCCCCATTTTAGCACCATAAAATAAGAAAAGTGCGGTGCTTAAAAATCCCATTGCCATACAGATTTGCAGGGAGCGGTTCAAAGTATGTACAATCCGTGCATTGTCACCGTCTGCCTGCGCACCGGAAACTTCCGGCAGAAGCATGACAGCCATGGAATTGGTTATGGCAGACGGAAACAAAATAAGCGGAAGGGACATCCCCATAAGAATACCATAAATACTTAAAGCCTCATTCTGCGTATTGCCAAAAAGCACAAGCTGTGCCGGAATCAAAATAGATTCTCCACTTTGCAACAGATGCATTAAAAGACGGTTGGCAGTCAGCGGAATAGAAAACACCACGGTTTTTTTGATACATTCAGGTAAAGAATGAAACCGGAATGTTACGGTTTTATCAATCAGCAGAGCAAGGATACAAATCAGGCAGGAAGCTGCTTCACCGGCAAGATTACCGTAAACGGCGCATAAAACAGAAACAGGACGTTCGTTTTGTGTACAGTATACAGTGTACAAATAAACGGCACCAATCCGTGCAAACTGTTCAAACAGCTGGGAAAATGCAGGGAGTCCAGCCTGCTTTTTTCCGAGATAATAGCCGTTTACGCAGTTGTGAAAAGTACAAAATGGAATAGCAATTGCAAGAATCTGGATAAAACGGGAGCAGTCTTTGTTTAGAAAAATCCGTACAGCAATAAAATCTGCGTAAGCATAGGTGAAAAATGTAAAAAGAACAGATAGCGGAAGTGCAACGGCTAAACCGGCAAAAAGCCATGTACTTTGAAATTTTTTTGCAGCACAAAATCGTGAAATGGCAGTCTGAATACCGGCAGAGCATAGCGCAAATGCAATGCCAAGCACCGGTGTGACAAGCTGGAACATTCCTATACCATCAGCACCAATCTGGCGGGTTAAAAAAATACGGTAAAAAAATCCCGCAATCCGGCTGATAATACCAGCCAGTGTCAAAATTACAGTTCCTTTTAATACAGCATTTTTATTAAATGAAAAGTTCATCGTTGTAACCAACCGGAATGTCAAACAATTATTATCAATATATGCATGCATTGAATATATTATTAATAAGAAATGAAAAAAGGGGATGGCAGTATGATTTATATGGACAATGCCGCAACAACCCGGCTGCACCCGGAAGTTATCAATGCGATGCTGCCTTATATGGGAAAACGGTATGCCAATCCATCCGGTGCTTATACATTTTCAGCAGATGTAAAAAACGATATAAATAACGCAGAGGCATTTCTTGCCAAGACCATTCAGGCAAAGCCGCAAGAAATCTATATTACATCAGGTGGAACAGAATCGGACAACTGGGCAGTCAAAATTGCAGCCGAGGAACACCGCAGGGGACACATTATTACAACAGCAATGGAACATCATGCAATTTTAAAAAGCTGTGAAGCAGTTGAAAAGGAAGGGTTTTATGTGACTTATATCCGTCCGGCTGAAAATGGGATTGTCCGTCTTACGGATATTCAGCGGGCAGTCCGTCCGGATACATTCTTAATTTCAGTAATGGCAGCCAATAATGAGATTGGCACAATTCAGCCGGTTGCGCAAATTGGTGCATTTGCACGCAGACACCGTATTTTGTTTCATACGGATGCAGTGCAGGCATATACGAATATGGATATTGATGTCAATGCCATGCAGATTGATATGCTCAGTACCAGTGCACACAAATTAAACGGACCGAAGGGAATTGGATTTTTATATATCCGCGAGGGCTGTGTAAAGACACCGTTTATCCACGGCGGCGGACAGGAGCGTGGGATGCGCTCAGGCACGGAAAATACGGCAGGGATTATCGGTTTTGCAAAGGCGGCGCAGACTGCCATGGCAAATAAACCGGTGCGGACACAATATGAAATGCGGATGCGGGATTATATGATTCACAGAGTTCTTACAGAGATTCCTTTTTCACGTTTAAACGGGGACAGCAGAAAGCGGCTTCCGGGAAACATGAATTTCAGCTTTCAGTTTGTTGATGGCGGGACGTTGATTGTAATGCTGGATAAGCAGGGAATTTGTGCATCGGCGGGTTCTGCCTGTTCTACAGGCTCCGGTATGCCTTCACACGTATTAAAATCTATCGGACTGCCGGATGAATTAAGTTTCGCAACAGTCCGTTTTACCATTAATGAAGAAATCACCCGCCAGGAAATTGATTACGTTGTGAATTGCCTGAAAAATGATATTGCCCAATTGCGGGAACAGTCCGAGGATTACCAGAACTTTTTGTGAAAATATTTTAAAGGCGGATAAATTCGGGCTTTCGCTGATGGAAAAGCGTGTAATAAGAAAAACCGCAGTCTTTGAGTAAATCCACAATAATATCAAAAGCAAATGCCATATCCTGCGGCTTATGGGCGTCGGAACCGGTTGTGAGGATTTCGCCGCCCAGTTCGCGGTAACGTTTCAAAATAAAACAGCATGGATTTGCCTCTTTTAAACCATAACGAAGTCCTGCTGTATTGATTTCAATGCCTTTTCCGTTTTCAATCAGTTTTTTTAAAATCATATCCAGCAAGTCCGTGTAATCCGCAGGCTGGTAGTCTGCATCTTTCTTAGGTGCATAGCGGACAACGTAGTCTAAATGTCCGTAAACGTCAAAATTATCGCAGCAGCAGATACTTTTGTAAATATTTTCAAAATAAGTACAGATACTTTCCTTTGGTGAGTGATGTTCCCAAAAAGATGGATAATAAGGGTCACTTCCGTCCACTAAATGTGTTGATCCAATGATAAAATCCAGCCGGTGTGCAGGGTCATAATTGTTAATTTGTTCACAAAGATGTGGCTGCAGACCCTGTTCCACACCGATCCGGACATCAATTTTATCTTTATAAATTTTCTTTAATACAGATATTTTTTCTAAATAAGCATCTAAATCCAACAAAAAGACGGTTTTTCCATCTTCTTTCGGGTAATCATAGTCATTGTGGTCTGTAAAACAGATGTGAGACAGCCCCAGTCTGACTGCGTTATCTATCATAGATTCCGGTGAAGCTTCAGAATCCGAAGAAAAATGGCAGTGTAAGTGGCAGTCCGATAAATTTTCAAAGCCTTGCATTATATCTCCAATCCGCCGTGTTAACGGCATTTATCATAGCTCTTTTAGTATATCATAAAATAAATTTGAAGAATAGTGTAAGATTTCAACTTGAAAATTAAGCAGACAATTGTTATGATGTAAAGGAATTGTTAAAAAAATTTTACACAAAAAGCACGTACTTTTTACATTACGAAAGAAAATGTGCAGACAGGAGTAGAAGTGAATATCGAGTATATCAGCAGTTTGTTTGAATTTGCAGGAGGAATCGGAATGTTCCTCTACGGTATGAACACGATGGCAGACGGTATGCAGCGTTCCGCCGGCGGTAAGATGAAAAAATTATTGGGCTATCTTACAAGTAACCGGTTGTTGGCAATCATCGTAGGTGCCGTTATCACAGCGATTATTCAAAGCAGCGGTGCAACAACGGTTATGGTTGTTGGTTTTGTTAATGCGGGACTGATGACACTGGTTCAGGCAGTTGGTGTTATTATGGGTGCCAATATCGGTACGACCATTACCGCATGGATTGTATCTTTAGGACAGCTTGGAGATGCGGCGAAGGTAATGAATCCGTCATTTTATGCCCCATTTTTAATCGGTATCGGTGCATTTGTTATTTTATTTTCAAAAAAGGATAAAGTAAAAAATGCAGGAGAGATTATCGTCGGAATCGGTCTGCTGTTTGAAGGTCTGACATTTATGTCTTCTTCGATTGCACCGTATACAGATGCGCCTATTTTCTCACAGGCATTCCAGATTGTGGGAAGCAATCCGTTTTTAGGTATTTTAATTGGTATTATTGTAACCGCGGTTTTACAAAGTTCCTCCGCCTCTGTCGGAATTTTACAGACACTGGCTTTAAACGGAGTGGTAACAACCAATGCGGCAATTTATATTACACTGGGACAGAATATCGGTTCCTGTGTGACTGCACTGATTTCAAGTGCCGGAACAACGAGAACTGCAAAACGTGCAGCCTGTATGCATATTTTATTTAATATTGCAGGGGCACTTTTATTCGGTACCGTCGGATTTATTCTGTTCAGTATTTATCCGGCACTTGCGGCACATAATATTACAAGCGTGGAAATTTCCGTATTCCATACATTCTTTAATATTACATGTACACTGGTAATGTTCCCGTTTGCCAATCTGCTTGTAAAAATTTCCGGTCTGATTGTGCGTGAAAACGAAAAGCAGGACGATTTTGCGGAACTGGAAGCCAAAGATGCCGTTGCAGCAGAAATTGCAAGACATTTTGATTCCCGTCTGTTAGGTCAGCCGTCCGTTGCAGTAGAAACGGCTAAAAATGAAGTGATTGCCATGGGTAATCTGGCATTGGATAATATTAAATATGCGGCAGAGGCAACACAGAAAAATGACCAGACGATGGTAGATAAGGTCTATGAAATCGAACATAAAGTCGATTTATATGAAAAGTATCTGACAGACTTTTTAATTAAGGTCAACAATTTATCAATCACACAGGAACAGCATCTGCTGGTTAAAAATCTGTTTCATGCGATTATTGATATTGAAAGAGTATCCGACCATGCGGAAAATATTGCGGAGCTGGCAAAATATAAGATTGAACATCAGATAATTTTTTCCGAAAAAGGAACACAGGAACTTAATCAGCTGTGGGATAAAGTTGTGCATTGTTTTGAAGAAGCTGTTAAGGCGAGAGGAACCGGAAGCCGTCAGGCAATTCAGAATGTCCTGAGAATTGAAGACGAGGTCGATGATTTGGAAGAAGAACTGCGTAACAAACATATCGAACGTTTGTCCGCGGGGCTTTGTATTCCGTCAAACGGTGTTGTGTTCTTAGATATTCTTTCTAATCTTGAAAGAATGTCAGATCACGCCAATAATATTGTCGATTGTATACAAGAAGAAAATACCGCTAAATAATTTTTAAATTTACCGTTTTTTTTGGACAAATAATAGAAAATGGACGGTAATTTGTAAAAAAAGGGAATTAATACTTGATATTTTGGAATGAATTCGGTAAAATACACCATAGTTGATTATTTATTAACAAACTCAATAAAAATTCTATTTTAGGAGGAATGATTTTATGTCAGTAAAAGTTGCGATTAATGGTTTTGGACGTATCGGTAGACTTGCATTCAGACAGATGTTCGGTGCAGAAGGATACGAAGTAGTAGCTATTAACGATTTAACAAGCCCAAAGATGTTAGCTCATCTTTTAAAGTATGATTCATCACAGGGAAGATACGTTGGTTTCGGCGAAGAAAACCAGGTAACAGCTGATGACGAAGCTGGTACAATCACAGTAAAGGGTAAGACAATTAAGATTTACAAAGAGCCAGATGCTAACAACTGCCCATGGGGAGCTCTTGATGTAGATGTAGTTCTTGAATGCTCAGGTTTCTACACATCTAAGGAAAAGGCTCAGGCTCATATCAATGCAGGTGCTAAGAAGGTTGTTATCTCAGCTCCGGCCGGTAATGATTTAAAGACAATCGTTTATAATGTAAACCATGAAACATTAACAGCAGATGATAAGATTATCTCAGCAGCTTCTTGTACAACAAACTGCTTAGCTCCTATGGCTAAGGCTCTTAATGACTGTGCTTCAATCGAATCAGGTATCATGTGCACAATTCACGCTTACACAGGTGATCAGATGATCCTTGACGGACCACAGAGAAAGGGTGATTTAAGAAGATCAAGAGCAGGTGCCTGCAACATCGTACCTAACTCAACAGGTGCTGCTAAGGCCATCGGTCTTGTTATCCCTGAGTTAAACGGAAAGCTTATCGGAGCTGCTCAGAGAGTTCCTACTCCTACAGGTTCTACAACAATTCTTAACGCTGTAGTATCTAAGAAGGTTACTGTTGATGAAGTTAATGCTGCTATGAAGGCTGCTGCAACAGAAAGCTTCGGTTACAACGAAGAACTTATCGTTTCAAGCGATATCGTTGGTATGAGATTTGGTTCATTATTTGATGCTACTCAGACAATGGTAAATGACCTTCCAAACGGCGGCTGCCAGGTTCAGGTTGTTTCTTGGTATGATAACGAAAATTCATACACAAGCCAGATGGTAAGAACAATCAAGTATTTTGCTGAATTAAACTAATATAAATTCGGCTTTGTGCCGGAATGAAAGCCGGGGAATGAAGCTATAGTCTTCTTTCTCCGGTATTTTACTATCGCGTGGCACTGTCCCGCAAAAACAAGGAGGCAAAATCCTCTGCTCCTGCATAGGGCAGTCGCATTTTGCTTCGCAAAACAAGGAGGATTCATTATGCTTAATAAGAAGTCAGTTGATGATATTAACGTAAAAGGCAAGAGAGTATTATGCAGATGTGATTTTAACGTGCCGTTAGACGGAAAGAAGATTACAGATGAAACAAGACTGGTTGCAGCACTTCCTACAATCAAGAAGTTAATCTCAGACGGTGGTAAGGTTATCCTTTGCTCTCATTTAGGAAAGCCGAAGGGACCGGATGCAGCATTTTCTCTTGAACCGGTTGCTGAAAGACTTTCTGCACTGTTAGGACAGGAAGTGAAGTTTGCAGCAGATGATACTGTTGTAGGTGAAAATGCAAAGGCTGCTGTTGCAGCTATGAATGACGGTGACGTTATTTTACTTGAAAACACCAGATTCAGAGCAGAAGAAACAAAGAATGGTGAAGCATTCTCTAAGGATTTAGCTTCTATCTGTGATGTATTCGTAAACGATGCTTTCGGTACAGCACACAGAGCTCACTGCTCAAATGTTGGTGTTACACAGTTTGTAGATACAGCTGTTGTCGGCTATTTAATGCAGAAGGAAATCGATTTCCTCGGCAATGCAGTCAACAATCCGGTAAGACCTTTCGTAGCAATCCTTGGTGGTTCGAAAGTATCTTCAAAGATTTCTGTTATCAACAATCTGCTTGATAAGGTAGATACATTAATCATCGGTGGTGGTATGTCTTATACATTCCAGAAAGCAAAGGGCGGCAATGTAGGACAGTCACTCGTAGAAGATGATTATCTTGATTATGCTAAAGAAATGATGGAAAAGGCTGAAAAGAAGGGCGTTAAAATGTTGATTCCGATTGACACTGTTGTGACAAAGGAATTCAAAAATGATACACCATTTCATGTAGTAGATGCGGGCTGCCAGGCTGATGATGACATGGGCATGGATATCGGACCAAAGACCTGTGAACTTTACAAGGAAGCTTTAGCAGATGCAAAGACTGTTGTATGGAACGGCCCAATGGGTGTATTTGAATTTGAAAACTTTGCAAAGGGTACAATCGCTGTTGCAGAAGAACTGGCATCATTAAAGGATGCTACAACAATCATCGGTGGCGGTGACTCAGCTGCAGCTGTTAACAATCTTGGTTTTGGTGATAAGATGACTCACATTTCAACCGGTGGCGGTGCATCTTTAGAGTTCCTTGAAGGAAAAGAACTTCCGGGTGTTGTTGCAGCTAATGATAAGTAATAAGTAACATTTGATGAAATATTACTGACATAATAAAAATATAGGAAAACAGTCATACATTCAGTGGTTTTATCTGAAATATTGCGTATGACTGTTTCTTTATTTTGTAAAAAAATCCGCATAAATTTTATAAATTGTATTTATTGAAATAATTGGATATAAATTTTTATAAATTCTAGTATTATTTAGAAAGATGTGTTATAATTTACTTAAAAGAAAGCGACGGAATAACCAAATATGTATGACAAAAAATAATACAGTTTGAGGAGGATTATTTTATGCGCAGGAAAGTTGTAGCAGGTAACTGGAAAATGAACATGACACCGAGTGAGGCAGTGGCTCTTGTTAAGGAACTTAAGCCCAATATGGAGAATTCAGATGTGGACGTTATCTTTTGCGTTCCATCTATTGATATCGTTCCGGTTGTAGAAGCCTGCAAAGGTACAAAAATCAGCGTGGGAGCTGAAAATATGTATTATGAAGAAAAGGGAGCCTATACAGGTGAGGTTTCTCCACAGATGCTGGTTGATGCCGGTGTATCCTATGTGATTATCGGCCATTCGGAAAGAAGACAGTATTTTAAAGAAGACAATGAAATGGTAAACCGAAAAATCAGGAAAGCCATTGAACATGATATTATTCCGATTATCTGCTGTGGTGAAACATTAGAAGAAAGAGAAGCAGGTATTACACTTACATTGATTAAAAAACAGATTGTAAGTGCATTAAGGTATGTATCACCGGAAAATGCTCAGCGTTGTATTATTGCTTATGAACCAATCTGGGCAATTGGAACGGGGCGAGTGGCAACTACACAGCAGGCACAGGAGGTATGTTGTTCTATCCGTGGAATTATCCGCGATATTTATGGTACACAGATTGCGGATGCTATCCGTATTTTATATGGCGGCAGTGTGAATGCAGGCAACGCATTGCAGCTGTTTTCTGAACCGGATATTGACGGTGGTCTTGTCGGCGGTGCCAGTTTAAAACCTGAATTTTCAAAAATTGTAAATTATCAATAAAAATACATAACTGCTGCAGAAGGAATGGTTTCTGATGGAGTTCTTTTTGCAGCAGTTTTTTAATGTGAAGTGCCATAATTATAATAATTAGCACTTTTATTTTTGCGCAAAATATGATATGATTCTTTAGGTATATTGTACCGATTATGGAAAATGTTAAAAGGAGAAATACAATGAGTAAAAAACCAGTTGTTTTAATGATACTTGATGGATATGGATTAAATGATAATACAAAAGGAAATGGTATTGCTGCAGCGAATACACCGGTAATGGATAAATTAATGAAGGAATATCCTTATGTAAAAGGCTATGCAAGCGGTCTTGCAGTCGGACTTCCGGACGGACAGATGGGTAACTCTGAAGTAGGACATTTAAATATGGGTGCCGGACGTATTGTATATCAGGAACTGACAAGAATCACAAAAGCAATAGAAGATGGTGATTTCTTTGAAAACGAAGAACTTTTAGGCGCAATTAAAAACTGCAAGGAGAACAATTCAGACTTACATTTATTCGGCCTGTTATCAAACGGCGGTGTGCACAGCCACATTACACATTTATATGCCCTGTTGGAACTGGCAAAGAGAAACGGTATTAAGAATGTCTATGTTCACGGCTTTATGGACGGACGTGATACAGCACCGGACGGAGGAAAAGAATTTATCAGCCAGTTATCCGACAAAATGGAAGAATTAGGTGTTGGACAGATTGCTTCTATTATGGGACGTTATTATGTAATGGACAGAGATAACAGATGGGACAGAGTAGAAGCTGCTTATAATGCACTTGTAAAGGGTGAAGGAAATGAGGCAGAATGTGCAAAGTGTGCTATCGCCGCATCTTATGAAGATGGGAAAACGGATGAATTTGTTGTGCCGACTGTTGTAAAGAAGGATGGTAAGCCATTAGCAACGATTAAAGACGGAGATTCTGTTATCTGCTTTAACTTCAGACCGGACAGAGCAAGAGAAATCACAAGATGTTTCTGCGATGATGAATTTACAGGCTTTGACAGAGGCGCAAGAAAGAAAGTCCACTATGTATGCTTCACAGATTACGATGTAACAATCGGCAATAAGTATGTAGCATTCAAGAAAGAAAAGATTACCAATACATTTGGTGAATTTTTAGCAGCAAACAACAAGACACAGGCCCGTATTGCCGAGACAGAAAAATACGCACACGTAACATTCTTCTTCAACGGTGGTGTAGAAGAACCAAACAAGGGTGAAGACAGAATCCTTGTAAAGTCACCGAAGGTTGCAACTTATGATTTACAGCCGGAAATGAGTGCACCGGAAGTCTGCGATAAGTTAACAGCTGCTATCCGTTCAGATAAGTATGATGTTATTATCATCAACTTTGCAAACCCGGATATGGTCGGACATACCGGTATTGAGTCTGCCGTTGTAAAGGCAATTGAAACTGTAGATACCTGTGTAGGCAAGGCTGTAGAAGCATTAAAGGAAGTTGACGGAACTATGTTTATCTGCGCTGATCACGGAAATGCAGAACAGTTAATTGATTATAAGACCGGAGAACCGTTTACGGCACATACAACCAATCCGGTTCCGTTCATTCTTGTAAACTACGATGAAGCGTATACATTAAAAGAAGGCGGAAAGCTTTGTGATATCGTACCGACACTGATTGAAATTATGGGTATGGAAAAACCAAAGGAAATGACAGGCGAATCCCTGCTTGTTAAAAAGAATTCATAAATTTCTATTGTGTTGCACGTATAGGTGTGCTATAATGATAATAGTATGCGATTATAATTTAATGAATAGAATCGTAAGCTTCGACACAATAGGAGGTGTGATAAATGTTCGGAATGTCGGCTGGTGATATTATACGAATTGTTTTAATGGGAATCTTTATATTAGTATGTATAGCATTATCAATCGTTGTTTTAATGCAGGAAAGCAAGCAGCAGGGTCTGTCTGGTACAATCAGTGGAGCCGCTGATACTTACTGGGGCAGAAACAAAGGCCGTTCAATGGAAGGAAAACTGGTATTATTTACAAAGATATTAGGTGTTGCTTTCTTTGTTCTGGCAGCTATATTAAATATTAATTTTTAAAAAGAAACCTGGATTCTCCGTAAAACAATGGAGGATTCAGGTTTTATTTTTTGCAGAAGTGAAAATATATAAAGGGGTTGGTTTTATGAAAAAACGCGGAAACATATCAATTAAAGCAAAATTGCTGGGTGTCATTACGCCGGTAGTCATTGCGATTGTCGTTGTGCTGGTATTGGTATCGTATCTGGCATCCGCACATATCATTGAAAATTATTCGCAGAATCTGTTGGAATCTTCGGTTGAAAACCAGACATCAAAGATTGAATCGTGGTTAGATGAGAATCTTTCGTCTTTTCAAATGGCAAAGACAACGATTGAACAGTTAAATCCAGACGATGCACAGCTTCAGACGATTTTGGACAGCTATTATGGCTACAGCGACAATTATCCGGACGGATTATATGTATCCGACAGTAACGGCAATTTGTTAAAGGCTTCCAAATCTACAAAGAGTGAGAGCAGTCCGACAAAAAGCACATGGTATACCGAAGGTCTGACCCGTGTCAATATGACAATCGGTTCAGCTTATAAAAATGCAGAGGGTGTCAATGTCATCAGTGCATCGGGTATATTAAAAGACAATTCGGACAGAATACGTGTCATATCCGCAGATATGACTTTGGACCGCATTTCTATCATTGTCAATTCATTTATTGAAATGGACGATGCGCAGACATTTCTGGTTGACAAAAACAGCGGTACGATTTTAGCCGACCGCGATTCGTCTTTGATTTCGCAAAAACTCGGTGCATCGGGGCAGAGCAGCTTTTATCAGGACATGGCACAGCGCATTAACGACCAGAACTACGATTTTACAACGATTGACGGTGAAATGACCGTTTCTCAGGAAGTACAGGGAACAGACTGGATTCTGGTATCTTACATTCCTAAGAGTACGGTACTCGCGGATTTGGTCGCATTAAGAACGCGAATGATTGTAATCGGCGTTATCTGCATTATTCTGCTCTGCGTATTGATTGAAAGAATGACACATGTTGTTGTAAAGCCTGTTAAGGAAATGACAAATGTGATTACACAAATGGCATCTGGTGATTTCACTGTATCCGTCAATCCGCGCGGCAATGATGAAATCGCTGTAATGGGCTACAGTGTCCAGCATTTTATCGAATCCATGAAACAGATGATTACGCAGATTGGACAGGTTTCCCAGATATTAAGCGAACAGGCGCAGTCCAGCAAGAGCGTATCGACAGAGTTAAATTCGGCAACGGAAATCCAGTCACGCTCTATGGGTGAGTTGAATTCTACGGTAGACCAGCTTGCGGTTTCTGTCAATGAAATTGCGGAAAACGCAACACAGCTTGCCGGAGTTGCCGCCGATACCAAGAAAGACAGCGATGTTGTCGATGTTAAAATGCGTGAAACGGTTGAGGTATCCGAAAAAGGCCGTCAGGATATGGAAAAAGTCAGCAAAGCGCTGGAGGGCATTGAGCTTTCTATTCATAACTTACAGGAGGCCGTTGACAAGGTCGGCACCGCTTCCGGTGAAATTGTTGACATTACCAATCTGATTGGCAGTATTGCGGAAGAAACCAATCTCTTGTCCTTAAATGCTTCGATTGAAGCGGCGAGAGCCGGAGAAGCGGGCAGAGGTTTTGCGGTTGTTGCTTCCGAAATCGGTACGCTGGCTAAAAACAGTGCCGATTCCGTTGCCAATATTACGGAATTAATTAACGAAATCAATAAGCTGGTAGAAAATGCCGTATCCCAGGCAGGAAGCAGTGCCTGTGAAATCGCCGGCAGTGCAGGTCTGATTCATGCGGCTGTGGACACCTTCCATACAATTTTCAGTAACATACAGGATACAAACGAATTGATGAAAAATGTTGTAAGCAAGATTGGCGAAGTCGATGAGGTTGCAACCAATGTTGCCGCTATCTGTGAAGAACAGGCGGCAAGTTCCGATGAAATTCTTGCAACTTCGGAATCCATGCTTACACAGGCAAAGAATATTACAAGAAACAGCGAACAGGTTGAATCCGCATCTGAAAATTTAGCAGTATCGGCAAATCAACTTTCATCACAGATAGAGCAGTTCCAGATTTAAGCTGATACCGGTAAAAGTCTGAGTATGGAGGTAAGATAAAATGAAAAAGATAATCAGTTGGTTTTTATGTATTACAATGCTTGCGGGCTGTCTGATTTTAGGCGGCTGTACACAGTCTGCAAAATCCGGTTCGTCCGCGGGCGGCAGTGTGAAAATGCTTTTATCGCTGGGACAGGCAGATGCCTTTCGTACCACGCTTGTGAATCAGGCAAAAAAGACCGCTTCGGAAAATAATGTACAGTTAGACGTACTGGATGCGGAAAGTTCCATTGAAAAGCAGGTTGAACATATTAAAAAAGCCGTATCCGAAAAATATGACGTTATTTTATGTAATATGGTTGATGCCGATACGGCACTGGAACTGGAGGCACTGGCAGGCGATATTCCGATTGTATTTTTTAACACGTCACCGGACGCTTCCCGCTTAAAAGCCGGAAAATACATTTATGTAGGCTCAAATGAAGCAGATGCGGGACAGTATCAGGCAGAATATGTTTTAGAGCAGTTAAAGTCGCTTTCAGAATTAAATGTGGCAATTATTAAAGGACCGGACAGCCATTCCGCAACAAAGGGCAGGACAGATGCTGTTAAAAATACGCTGAATACGTCCGGAAAAACGATTCATTATATGTTTGAAGACCATGCAGACTGGGACCAGACCCGTGCAGAAGAACTGTTTACAATCTTTTTAAAGACGAATCAGAAATGCAATGCTGTCATCTGCAACAATGATACCATGGCATTAGGTGTTGCGGACGCATGCAAAAAAGCTGGAAGAAATGACATTTTAATATTAGGAATTGATGCAACGGCTGACGGCTGTGCGGCAATTACCAACGGTACAATGAACTTTACGGTTTACCAGTCTGCAACAGGACAAGGAGAACGCCTGATTCAGGCAGGAAAGATTCTGGCACAGGGCGGCAGTATCAAGGATTTGGACGGTGCTGCAGAAAATGAAAAGTACGTATGGGTTCCGTTTGAAAAGGTAGATGCCTCTAACGTCAGAAATTATCAGTAAATAAAAGCGCATCAGGAAAGGTTCGGTGGAGAATGAATAAAGAACAGCTTGAAAAACGTAAAAAGTTAATCGCTGAATTGATTTTGGAAAATGAATTTTATGTACCGATGAAAACAAAGGAAATTGCGATTCTTTTGCAGATTCCAAAATCACAGAGAGGGGAACTTCAAGAGGTGTTAGACAGCTTAGTCAGTGACGGAACGATTGGCGTTTCAAAGAAAGGAAAATACGGAAAACCGGATAATACGGCGGTTGTCGGTATATTTACCAGCACCAGGAGAGGTTTCGGCTTTGTTACGGTAGACGGCTGGGATGAAGATATTTTTATTCAGGAATCGGACACCGGAGGCGCATTCCATATGGATAAAGTAAAGGTGACGATTACCCATAAGAAGCAGGGTAACAAGCGCTGTGAGGGGAAAATTATCGGTGTGCTTGAGCATCAGCTTACCGAGCTGGTCGGTACATTTCAAAAAAACAGAACATACGGATTTGTTGTACCGGATAATGGAAAAATTCCGGTTGATATTTTTGTGCCGCAGGAAAAATCAATGGGTGCAATGAATGGTCATAAGGTTGTCGTAAAAATTACCAATTACGGCAGTCACGGCAAGAACCCGGAAGGTCAGGTCATTGATATTATCGGTCATATCAATGACCCCGGCACCGATGTATTGTCTATTGTTAAAGCCTATGATTTACCGGTGGAATTTCCAGATGCGGTCATGCAGTATTTAAAAAATATTCCCGATGAGGTAGACGAAAAGGACAAGGCGGGGCGTGTTGATTTCCGCGATGTTGATACGGTTACGATTGACGGCGAGGACGCCAAGGACCTTGATGATGCTATTACGCTGACTGCAAATGAAAAGGGCTACCAGCTCGGTGTGCATATTGCAGATGTAAGCCATTATGTGACAGAAAACAGCGTGCTGGATAAAGAAGCGTATAAGCGTGGAACCAGTGTTTACCTTGTGGATCGTGTTATCCCGATGCTTCCTCACAAATTGTCAAATGGAATCTGCTCCTTAAATCAGGGCTGTGACCGTCTGGCATTAAGCTGTATAATGGACATTGATAATAAAGGAAATGTGGTGGGACACCGTATTTGTGAAACATTAATCAATGTCAACCGCCGTATGACTTATACGAATGTAAAGAAAATTCTTGTCGATAAAGAGGCTTCTGTGATTGAAGAATACAAAGAACTTATTCCGATGTTTGAACGCATGGGAGAACTTGCGGCAATTTTAAGAAAGAAACGTTTTCAGCGCGGTTCGATTGATTTTGACTTTCCTGAAACGAAGATTATTTTGGATAAGGACGGTCATCCTTTGGAAGTCAAGCCGTATGACAGAAATGTTGCGACCAAAATCATCGAGGAATTTATGCTGATAGCTAATGAAACGGTTGCAGAGGATTATTTCTGGCAGGAAATACCATTTTTATACAGAAGCCACGAAAACCCGGATATGGAAAAAATTCAAAAGCTAAGCACATTTATTAATAATTTTGGATATTCCATTCATACCGGTGATGAAATTCATCCAAAGGAACTGCAAAAGCTTTTAGAAAAAATTGACGGAACAGACGAGGAAAATCTGATTGCACGTCTGACACTGCGTTCAATGAAAAGAGCACAGTACACAACAGAATGTGTCGGACACTTCGGACTTGCAGCAAAATATTACTGTCATTTTACGTCTCCAATCCGCAGATACCCGGATTTACAGATTCACCGGATTATTAAAGAAAATCTGCACGGTGGACTGAAACAGACACGTTTCAAGCACTATCAGAATCTTCTGCCGGAGGTGGCAAAGCATACCAGCACAACGGAACGGCGTGCCGATGATGCAGAACGTGATACCGATAAAGTCAAAATGGTTGAATATATGGAAAAACACATGGGCGAAGAATTCGACGGCGTGATTTCCGGAATGACGGCATGGGGCATGTATGTGGAACTGCCAAGCACGATTGAAGGCATGGTTTCTGTGACATCGCTGCGGGACGGGTATTACATTTATGACGAAAACCATTACGAAATGGTTAATGAAACCACCGGAAGAACCTTCAAACTCGGACAGAAGGTCACGGTCAAAGTTGTTGCAACCAATAAAATTTTAAGAACGATTGATTTTGAATTATCAGAAGGAGAATGGGAGAATGGCAGAACAAAAAAACGCAAACCGACTGATTTCCAATAATAAAAAGGCCTATTTTGATTATTTTATAGAGGATAAATACGAGGCAGGACTGGTTCTGCACGGAACGGAAGTGAAATCTATCCGCATGGGAAAATGCTCTATTAAGGAGGCATATATTCAGATTCAGAACGGCGAAGTATTTATTAATAATATGAATATTACACCTTACGAAAAAGGCAACATTTTTAATAAAGACCCGCTCCGCCCGAAAAAGCTATTACTGCACCAGAGCGAAATCAACAAGCTTGCCGGACAGATTGCGCAGAAAGGATATACAATTGTGCCATTGCAGGTTTATTTAAGCAAAGGCCGTGTGAAAATGGAAATCGGACTTGGTCGTGGTAAAAAGCTCTACGATAAGCGTGATTCCATTGCAAAGAAGGATCAGAAGCGGGAGGCAGAGAAAGAATTTAAAGTACGCAATCTCTATTAAGCATATACAACCCGTTGTAATTTAATAAAAGCAGAAAACTATAAAATAAAAACACCACCGCTTTGCAGGGCAGATTATCGGTTCTGCAGAGCGGTGGTGTAAATTTTAGTCAATGCGTTCCTTTTTACTTTCACGTTTATTCTGATACATTGCTGATATTTTTAGCTTCATCCGTTTCAGTTTATAGGATGAGCCGTTTTGATCATTACAATAGCCTGAATTTTGACAACACTTTTTTTAATTTAAGACGGTTTAAAACGGTTTAAAATACTGTAAAATGGCAATAAAAAAAGCCCGAAACACCATAAAATACGGTATTTCAAAGCCTTTTTTAATAGTGGAGTAGACGGGAGTCGAACCCGTGTCCAAAAGCCCATTCACTGTTCTTCTACTATCATAGTTGGTTATTGTGGGTAAACCCTCATTCCCTCCGGTAGCAGGAAATCAACACCCTGATACCTTTAGTAGCTTCATAATACGCCCACCGGTTCAAAGCTTTACCGGCGTCGTTTCCCGTATAGTCGAAGCCTGGGTCCTAAAGTACGGGTACTCTAGGTCAGACTGCTGCAACTAGGCAGCGTAAGCTAAATTTTCGTTAGCGTTTATATTTAGATTTGTGAGTTGACGCATCACCTGCGGATAGCTTCACCAGCTTCAAAACCCCTGTCGAAACCTTTACTACCCCGAGTGTATACACCGGAATATTTTCGGTCAACCAGTCATAACGCTGATTATTTACTACTATAGCACGCGGTAACGGCTTCGTCAAGAATTATCTTGTGACTTTTATTGACTTTAAAGCACACAATAAGTAAAATAATAGTAAATTAGCGACAAAGTCGCTCAGAAATGTGGATAGTGTGAAAAATAACACTGATGTGCTTATTTTTCACACAGGGATTTGTTTCTGGGCGAAAGCAAATCCCTATGATGGCAGATGAGAAATCGCCTGCGCGAAATTCTCATCGCCTCTTCGCGACAAAGTCGCTCAGAAATGAGGAATAATATGGCAAAAAACGAATCAAAGAATCCGGCAAAGGAATATTCTGTCGGAGGATATACCTTTAAGACAAAAGAAGGCGCACAGGCGGCAAAGGATGAGCTGGCGGCAATTAAATATATGTCATCAAAAACAGACAGTACCAATGCAAAACAGGTATATATTTTGTATCATGACATTATTGATAAAAAACTGTTTAATACACTGATTGGCATGAATTATTTAAAAGAGCTGCAGCAGTTTTTATATCTTTCACCGGATGTGCCAAATGAAAAAATCAGGCCGATTCCGATTAATAATGAAACAAAAGAAATGATGGAGGGCCGCAGAGAGCTTACGGAACATAAAAGCGAAATCCGTAAGCTGACAAAGGAACGAAATCATTATAAAGACAATTTTGTTATATCTGTGATTGTAAATGTTGTACTGGTTGTTGTAATTGTGGCAATGATTTATATTACACTGCACAGTTCCAATGCAAATGTAATCAATTACGAAGTAAACCTTCAGGATAAGTATGCTTCATGGCAGGAAGAACTGCAGTCACAGGAAGAATCATTAAATGCAAGAGAACGTGCATTAAATCAGCAAAAATAATTTTAAAAAACACATTTTTAACATATTCTTACGATATAATCGGCACAAAGGTAAAAAGTCAGGAGGATATTACGAATGAATAAATTAAAAGTTTTAATGGTAGATGATGAAAGCAGAATGCGCAAGCTGGTAAATGATTTCCTGTCACGTAAAAATTATGAAGTCATTGAAGCCGGTGATGGTGAAGAAGCAATTGATAAATTTTATGCGGATAAAGATATTGCACTTGTAATCCTCGATGTTATGATGCCGAAAATGGACGGATGGGAAGTCTGCAAACAGATTCGCAAGGATTCCAAAGTGCCAATTATTATGTTGACGGCAAAAGGTGAAGAACGTGATGAATTACAGGGCTTTGACTGCGGTGCGGATGAATACATTTCAAAACCATTCAGCCCGAAAATTCTGACTGCCAGAGTGGATGCTCTGGTACGCCGTGCGTATATGGTAGATGGCAGCGAGTGTATTAACATCGGCGGAATTGAAATTGATAAAGCCGCACACATGGTTAAAATTGATGGGGAAGAAATTGAGCTGAGTTTCAAAGAATTTGAACTGTTATCTTATTTTGTGGAAAATAAAGGAATTGCTCTTTCAAGAGAAAAGATTTTAAATAATGTATGGAATTACGATTATTTCGGGGATGCCAGAACGATTGATACACATGTCAAAAAGCTGCGTAAAAAGATGGGTGAAAAAGGGGACTGCATTAAAACCATCTGGGGTATGGGATATAAGTTTGAGGTATAGTTATGGGCAGACATTCGATTAAAGTTAAAATTACATTATTACTGACTGTTATTATTACCAGTCTGGTTGTACTTTTGCTGATTTTAAACAGTACACTGTCTGAAAAATTTTATTTTTCAGATAAGCAGGAATGTATGTTAAATACATATTCCAAAATTGATCAGATTATGAGCGATTACGATGCGGGAACTGTTTCTGAATCCCAGATGAGTGATAGTATTGAACAGCTTACCGGCAGTGCGGCAATGTCTGTTATCGTGGTAAATAGTGACTGGACAACCGTGTATTCTAATATTAACGGCGAACAGGATATGATAAACCGCCTGCTCCGCAGTATTTTTAATAAAGATGTATTCGGAACGTCCGATTCGGCACCGCAGCAAAATTCAAACAATGAAAATGTGCCGGGCGATATGCAGGATATGAGTAATCCGGATAATAACAATCCGGATAAAGGAAATTTAGACAATGGCAGCCCGGATAAAAATAATCCGAAGAATAAAGACGATGTTTCCATTAATATGTCAGATAGTGGAATAGAAGAAAGCCGTGATATTATGACACAGACAGATTTATATACACTGCAAAAGGTTTATGATAACCGTCTGGGTGATGATTATTACGAGTTGTTCGGTACACTCTCCAATGGAGACAGTATTATGCTTCGTATGGCATTACAGGGGATTAAGGATAACGTATCCATTTCTAATACCTTCATTACTTATGTGGGAATCGGTATTTTGATTATTGGTGTCATTGCGGCATACATTTTTTCAAGTTATATTACAAAACCGATTCAGCAGCTTTCCGATATTGCAGAGAGAATGTCCAATCTGGATTTTGATGTGAAATATCACGGAAAAGATAAGAGTGAAATCGGTGTACTTGGAAACAGCATGAATAATATGTCAAAGAAGCTTGAAGAAAATATCTCACAGTTAAAATCAGCGAACAAAGAACTGCAAAGGGATATTGACCGCAAAGTTAAAATGGAAGAAGTGCGGACGGAATTTTTATCCAATGTATCGCATGAATTAAAAACACCGATTGCCTTAATCCAGGGTTATGCAGAGGGCTTAAAAGAGGGCATCAGCGATGACCCTGAAAGTATGGACTTTTACTGCGGTGTCATCATTGATGAAGCCGGTAAGATGAATAATATGGTAAAAAAACTGCTCACATTAAATCAGATTGAATTCGGCAACGAAGAACTTGTTATGGAGCGTTTTGATATTATTGAACTGATTACTTCTATTGTAAATGCAAATGAACTGCGGGCATCCCAAAAAGGAATACAGATAGAATTTAACCAGCGCGATGAACATATTGATGTGTGGTCCGATGAATATAAAATAGAAGAAGTTGTAACCAACTATATTACCAATGCCATTAACCACTGCGATTTTGAAAATCGGATTGAAGTTTCTGTAGAACGTATCGGTGATGATGTGCGGGTACATGTATTTAACACCGGAAAAAATATTCCGGAGGAAGATATTCCGAATATCTGGCAGAAGTTTTATAAGGTTGATAAGGCGCGTACCAGAGAGTACGGCGGCAACGGTATTGGACTTTCTATTGTAAAAGCCATCATGGATTCTTATGGAAAAGGATTTGGTGTCATCAATAAATCCAATGGTGTAGAATTCTGGTTTGACCTGGACGGTAAAGCTATGGTATAATATTTTAATAGAGCAGTAGGAACTGTTAAATATTGGAATAGACTAAATGAGGTGGTTACAAGATGAAAAAAATTGCAGCGTTATGCATTGGGGTAGGCTGTATGCTTACAGTAACAGGCTGTGGCAGTAATGTTACATTAAATACAGAACAAAATGATATGGTATCGGAATATATTGCGGGTGTTCTTTTAAAACATTCCTATGAGAACCAGTGGGAATATGAAAAACTTGCTGCAGCAAAAAAACAGAGTGAGAGCAGGAACAACAATAAGAATCATACAGCGACCGGCACAAATACTGTACAGCAGACGACCCAGCCTGCAACCCGGCCTTCTGCCATGACTGCAACAACAGCTGCACAGAATCCTTCTTCAACGGCATCAGCAACACAGTCAACAGCAGGAGAAACAAAAGCAGTGACTTCCTCTGATGAGGTGCTGAATTCATTAAAGCAGGTATTAGGATTAAATTCGGGAATTTCACTTTCCTATACACAGACAGTATCAGGTCAGCGTTATCCGAATGAACAGTATTCCGTGAGTGTACCGGCAAATAATTCCTGTGTGGTTGTAGCACTTGAATTTGAATTGACCAATACAACCGGCTCAGATATTACACTGAATACTGCATCTTCTAACGCAGTGATAAAGCTTGGCATTGAAGGAACAACTTTTACAAAGTCAAAGACGATTTTAAAAAATGATATGACGAATTTAAAGAGTGTTACTATACCGGCAGGACAAAGCTATACTGCTGCCGCAGTTTTTCAGATTCCGGAAATTTTTGCACAGAGTCTTGAAAATACAACTCTGACAGTTGGCAGTGCTAATGCAATACTGGGGACGATGGAGTTGAAAAAATAATCAGCATAAGCGACAGGTACAACAAGTACAATAAAATTAACATAAAAAATGAGATGTTTCCGTTACCGGTATCAGACCGGCAGGGGACATCTCATTTTTTATAAAATTCATTTTAAAGATGAAAGAAGTCAAAGCCTATCTTCCGAAAACTTTTTCCCGTGTATATTCACCCGCTTCACGTTCTGTCAGCTGGTGTACATAATCCGGGCGTCTTTCCGGTACATAACCTTTTCCTGTACAGGCATATTCAGCATAATAACAGGTTTCGTGCGATTCCGGTTTATTCCAGTCGTGAAATCCGGTTTCTGATACCTGTTCACTTAAATCACAGCGGAGCAGGACAACTTTTGCATAAATCCGCCATGGACGTGAAAGCATCGTTGTCCGCGGCGGACAATTCCCACTAAAAGAGCAGCTTTCAAATACGTAACCATACTTTTGGCCTTCATATGTAGATGGTGCAGTATAATAACTGTTAATCGTTTCGTTTCTGTTTAAAGCATATAATTCACAGTTTTTAAAATAACAGATTGCACTGCCGAAGATAAAATCGACTTCACCACTGATAAAACAATCTTCATATAACTGACGTCCGGGAATGCGCGGTGCAAATTCTGTCGGACCGACAAATCCACCCGGTTGTTTTTCTTTCATCGGAAGCGGACCGGTAAAGAGCGTGTCCTGATGTCCGAGCATATGACAGTTTTTAAAAACCAGATCATCTCCTTCGGCATATACCGCAATTGCCTGACCGACCTTTTTTCCGAAACCTGCAGAATTTTCAAATGTGATGTTGTATGCATTAAAATGATTTGCCTGCACAAAAAAAGTATACGAACGGAATGTTCCGCGTTTACTTCCGTCCTCCATTGGCATAAATGCATAATAATTATTGGTAATCACCGTGCCGTCTGCATTTTCACCGATGAGTGTAATATTGTCTTTATGAATCTCTACCCGTTCTTTATAAATACCATTCTTAATAAAAACCGTTTCCGGTACGGAAGTAATGCTGTCGATGGCCTCCTGAACAGAAGTATAGTCACCGGAGCCGTCTTTTGCCACTGTAATCATTGTTTATCTCCTTTGTTATCATGCTTTTCGTCCTGCCTGATATGACGATTCGTTTATTAACGATATTATGTTTATTATATCATATTTAGACGGAAAACACATATAAAATTCGTTGATTTTATAGACTTTTTATATGAAAACGTGTATACTGTCGTTATCTTTTTTGAGGAAATATACGAAGGTGGAACAGTTATGATTACATTTGCAGAAGATATAAAAGACGTTTCCATATATCTTTCTTTAAGACAACAGGTTGGCTGGGTTTCTTTGACGACGGAACAGGCACAGCAGGCATTAGACCACAGCCTGAAGATTATTACAGTATATGATGATGAGTGTCCGATTGGCATGGGACGGATTGTCGGCGATGGGGCTGTGATCTGCTATATTCAGGATTTGATTATTATTCCGGAATATCAGAGCCGGCACATCGGCAGTATGTTGATTGAACGACTGATTGCTTATGTGAAAAGCATTACATTAAAAGATTCCCGGATGATGCTTTGTCTGATGTGTGCAAAAGGCAGAGAAGTTTTTTATGAAAAACATGGATTTACGGCAAGGCCGACCAGACAGCTGGGACCGGGTATGATTCAGTATATCCGCGTGGAGGAATCATGAAGAAAATACTGCTTTTTCAAATGAACGGCATTGCCTATGATTCGACACGCTTTTTTTCATCGTGTCTTGGTAAAGCATTAGAAAATGCCGGTATAGAAGTAACTTGGTTTGACTTCCGGAGGCAGACGATGAAAGATTTGGAGGCTTTATGCGGACAGTCGTTTGATGCCGTCATTGATTACAATTCAAAACTGCCGGGAGCAGTATTGGATGACGGAACACCCTTTTTAAATCACATACAGGCTCCGTTCTATAACTATATTCTGGATCATCCGGTATATCATCATGCGAATCTGAGTGTTTTGCTGGAGAATTATCATGTCATCTGCATTGATGATGACCATAACAAATATATAAGTAAATGGTATCCGCATATTAAAAGTGTCCATACCCTGTCTGTTGGTGCAGCTAAAGCGGAAAATGCAGTAAAATCAGAACAGCACAGAAAAGAGGGCATTTTATTTCCAGCAACGTATCTGAATCCACGTGACTATTATGAATTAATCACTGCACTGCCAGACAGTATGCAAAAATATACCAAGGCCGTTTTAGACTGTCTGCTTTCGGATACGCATTGCACCTTTGAAGCTGCGGCGATGCAGGTGTATAAGGAATATGATACCGGAATGACATTTCCGGTGTTTGCGCAGAGCAATTTTCTGGCAGATGTCTATGTCCGTGCATTATATCGTGAGCGAGTACTGGAAGCTGCTGCCAAAAGTGGTTTGCCGGTACGCATTTTTGGTGAAAAATATCAGGAGAGCAGCATTGGTGAATTTTCAAACGTGACAGTTCTGCCGCAGATGTCATATCGAGACAGTTTATCTGCCATTGCGGAATCTGCCTTTGTATTAAATGTTATGCCGTGGTTTAAATCTGGTATTCATGACCGTGTGCTGAATGCAATGTACAACGGTGCGGTGAGTATCACGGATTCCAGCAGCATGATGGATACCTGTTTTACGCCGCAGCAGGATTATATTGCGTATTCACTGGATCGTATTGAAGCGTTGCCGGATTTGTTAAATACGTATGTACCGGACGAGGATTTCAGAGCGCAGACCGCCGCGCGGGCATTTGCAAAGGTACAGACCTTTACCTTTGCAAAACAGGCAGAATATATCAGGACAATATTGTAGTAGGAAAGTAACATATCAATGCACGTTGTAAACTAATTTTAAATATAGGTTGACAATTCTTCTTTCAAATTGTAAACTAATAAAAGAACAGACAGCAGGCATCGTAGACAAAGGACTGTCCGTTCAATTTATAGGACAAAAAGAAGGATAAAACAATGCAGAAGAAAAAATTTTCTTTAACACAATTAATTTTCATGGCACTGATGGCAGCCGTCATGTGTATTGCAGGGCCGCTTGCCGTGCCGATTGGGCCGGTTCCGATTACGCTGACCAATCTGGTTATTTATATTGCAGTCGGGGTGCTTGGTACCGCACAGGGAACCATTAGTTACTGTCTGTATCTGCTTCTGGGAATGGTCGGTCTTCCGGTTTTTTCCGGCTATGCCGGTGGACTTGGCAAACTTGCCGGACCGACAGGCGGATATCTGATTGGCTTTATTGCAATGGCACTGATTGGTGGAATTGTGATGGAAGTATCACACAGAAAACTGATTCCAACACTGATTGGCTGGTTTATCGGAACAGCCGTTGATTATCTGTTTGGAACATTGTGGTTTATGTATATCATGCACACGACATTTATGCAGACTATGGCAGCGTGTGTTTTTCCGTTTATTATCGGTGACTGTATAAAACTGATTGCCGGTGTCATGCTTGGCAGACAGCTTCATAAAATACTGGTACATGCCGGATTTATTAAAACAGCAGTAGCATAACCGCTAAAATTTTTTGATAAATCAATATGATAAATGAATAATTAATAAGAATTAATAAAACCCCGCACTTTCAATGTCCTCTACGGACGGAAAGCGCGGGGCAGCTTTTTATGCATTTATATTATCGCACAATTTCAGATGAAATTATACAAAATCTACTATGCAAGCAGTGTCTTTACATAATCTGCAATTTCCTGATTCTTGCAGTTTGCAAAGAATAATTCCTGGAATTTTTCACCGGCAACAGCACCCTTTACAAGGTCCTGATCAAGGTTCTTTAAAATGTCGATTAAGCTGTCTTTGAAAGCAACCTTTCTTACTCCATCAAGAATCTTCTTATTTCTCTGTTCCGGAACAACTCTTTCCTTTGGATAACCGCCGCCCGGTTCGCCTTCAAATAATTTTTCAAAAATGTATGTAAGATTTAATTCAGCACCCCAGCCAAAGCCCTTTGCAAATGGGAGTGAAATGGCATTACCGTCATTAATCTGCATAAACATATATGCATCTGAAGGGTCTACAACATGTCCGCACAGAACACCCGGGAATGAATTTAATGCAAGCATGGCGCCTTCACCTGTACCGCAGCCTGTTACAACGAAATCAGCAGCACCGCTGTTAATTAAAAGAGCAGCTAAAATACCGTTCTGTACATATGTCAGCTGTGCAGCATCGTCAGCAGCATACATACCGTAATTATCAACTGTATGTCCCTTGCTTTCTGCAACCTTCTTTAAAGTGTTATAAACCATTTCATTTTTTGCAGCCTGGCTGTTTTCATTAATCAATGCAATTCTCATGATTTTAAAACCTCATCTTTCTTTATTTTGCAATATTGCAATTAAATTAACTATAAGCAATTATGAGAGATTTGTCAATGTATGTGAAATTTGTAACAACAAGTGTTAACTTTGTAGATTTTTATGTTGACATTTAACGGCGCAGGTATTAAATTAGTTGTAAACTTAATTTTTTAAGAGGTTTACAATTTACAACAAAACGGAGATCGTGTAAAAAAACACACTGATGTGCTGATTTTTTACACAGCACTTTGTTTATGAGCAAAAATAAAGTGCTATGATGGCAGATGAGAAAACGCATGCACAAATTTTCATCGCCGTTTCGCAACAAGTTGCTCAGAAATGGAGATTAGTATGTTAGAACTTGCAAAAGAAATTGTCGGCGGAAGACGGCTGACAAGAGAAGAAGATTGTTCGTTTTTACTGGAAGCGGATATTAATGAATTGTGTGAAGGTGCGGATTATATCCGTAAAAATTTATGCGGAACACGCGCGGATTTGTGTGCAATTATCAACGGAAAAAGCGGTGCATGCAGTGAAAACTGTAAATTCTGCTCACAGTCCGCACATCATCACACCGCCTGTCAGGCAGGAGATTTTATTGATGAAGAAGCCATTTTATCCGGCTGCCGCGAAGCATGGGAGCAGGGAGTAGACCGCTACTGCATCGTAACGGCGGGACGCGCCATTAAAGATGAAGACTTTGAAAAAGCACTTCATGCGTACAAAAAAATGCATGAGGAATTTCCGGATATGATTTTGTGTGCATCCCACGGTTTTGTATCGGAAGAAAAATTAAAACAGTTAAAAGAAGCCGGTGTTTCCATGTATCATGAAAATATTGAAACGTCCGAGGAAAATTTTCCGAATGTCTGTACAACACACAGCTTTGAAGATAAAATCCATGAAATTAAGCGGATTCAGGAAGCGGGCTTAGAACTTTGTACCGGCGGCATTGTCGGCATGGGTGAAACATGGAAAGACCGTCTTAGCATGGCATTTACGCTCGCAGAACTGGGTATCCGTTCCATCCCGATTAATATCTTAATTCCTGTAAAAGGCACACCGTTTGGAGAACTTGAGCCGATGACGCAGGAAGATATATTAAGAACCGTCGCCATACTGCGTTATATCAATCCGAAAGCAGATGTGCGGATTGCTGCAGGCAGAAATTATTTTAAAGATGGCGGCGGGGAACTGTTTTTGTCCGGTATCAATGCCGCACTGACCGGAAATCTTCTGACAACCGGTGGAAGCAGTATGGAGCAGGACAGAAACATTTTAGAGGAAAAAGGATATATTTTGAAAAAGAAACCAACTGAAAAATAATTTATAGAACGGGAGAAGAAAATGAATAAAATCAATGCTGAAAAAACAAAAGACATGGTAATTATCGGACTGATGGCAGCAATTATTTGTGTGATGGGGCCGCTGTCAATCCGGCTGCCGTTTACACTGGTACCGATTTCGCTGACCAATCTGGCAATCTATTTCATTTTATATGTAGCAGGAACCAGACGCACTGTTATCAGTTATCTGATTTATCTTTTAATCGGAATGTGCGGTGTACCGGTATTTTCTAATTTTTCATCCGGAGTGCAAAAGCTTGCCGGTCCGACCGGCGGATACCTTGTCGGTTTCATTTTTATGGCAATGGTCAGCGGCTTCTTTATTGACCGCTGGTATAACAAGCCTGTGATTGCTTTTGCGGGAATGTGGCTCGGCAAAGCAGTCAGCGCGGCATTTGGTACAATCTGGTATGCGTATGTTGCAGGGCTTTCTTTTAAGGCAGCTTTAATGGGCGGTGTTGTTCCGTTTTTACTGGGAGATTTAATAAAAACAATCCTCGTTGCGGCAGTCGGTCCGGCTGTGCGTAAGCGGCTGGCAGTCAGCGGACTTGTAGAATACAGCGTGAATAATTCTTCAATTTAAGCGTATGCATTCGGATTTAAACCATTGTCATTTTATAAAATTCATTATATAATAGTCCAAGCAAATTGCAGGAGGGACTTATGTCAGCACAAAATGATACACAGGCGGCATTTATGGAAGCCATGAACGGCTTAAAAGAATATGCCAAAGTCAATGGCGGCTTTATTACCAAAGACGATGTACTCAGTTATTTTAAAGATTTAGATTTAGATGACGGTAAACTACAGATGGTTTACGGCTATCTGATGGCAAATAATATTAAAATCAAAGGCGCAGCTTCCGAAGATAATGAATTTTTAAAAATGATGGAAACCGCGGAAGCGGAAGAAATCCAGAAGCAGGAAGCCGAGGAAACCAAACAGGAAGAACAGGCGGGTGCGAAACAGCTTGAGGAATCACTCGACTATGCAGAAGATGAGAAATATTTACAGCTGTATCTGGAAGATTTAAAGCAGGTGGATATGCTTTCCGATACCAGTCTTGCATTTCTGTTAATGAATATTGTTGAAGATAATGATAAAAATTCACTGGAACTTTTATCGCAGTCTTTTTTAGGCAAAGTTACCGAATGGATTACCCCGTACCGCGGCAAAGGTGTGCTTGCCTGCGATCTGGTGCAGGAAGGTAATCTGGCAATGCTGTCCTATATCGGCCAGAAGCAGTGGGCAAACAATTACGAATGGAAAGATAAGATTAAAGAAGGAAATACGCAGGATTTGCTCGAAGTCCTTCACGGCATTGAAAAAGAAGTCCGTGAACTGGTTGAGGGCAGTCTTGAAATGATGATTGATGAACAGAAAGAATCCAATCAGGTCGCGGGCAGAGTGCTAGGAAAGGTCAATCTTGTCAACGATTGGGCAAAACGTTTAAGAAATGAACTGGAACGCAAACCGACCATTCAGGAGGTTGCTGATAAAATGGGCATTTCCCCAGAACAGGTAACGGAAGCAATCCGCTTATCGGCAGAAGCAATAGAAGACATTGATTATGTAAAAACCATGCCGCAGGCAGATACAAAGGCAGATGTTCCAAATAAACCGGTTGGAAAAATCAGCTTCCAGTAACAACATTTAAGAATAAAATATGAAATTTTACATAAGATATTGTGTAAAGACAAAGATTGTTGTATAATACGTTTAACGAAAACGAGATACAATTGAATAGGGCATTTCCTGGGGTGTTCGCCAGCCTGTTTATTTTGATCCTACATTATTCGCACGGGACTCCTATATCTTCATTTTCAATGTCAAGCCTCCTTAGTCAGTGGAAGGCAGCGGAATGAATGCGGTAACCCACCTAGCTAAGCTAGGAGTCGAAAACGCAGGCAACGGCATTTTGGGAATGTTTAATTGACAAAGTACAGACAAACTTCTTTTTATCCGCATAATGATGATAAAAGGAAGTTTTTTTCATTTATATCTTAATTTATAACCGCATAAAATCATGAATAGCGTTTATTCGGTTCATACAAATCAGTATAGAAGGGGACGGGTGTGATTTTAAAAAAGCGAAAACGAATTTGGATAATGGCAGGACTGTTTCTTTGTATTTTTCTTATTTTAGCGGCAGTTCTTTTTACAAAAAAGAAAAGTACAGATATCTTTACCATGGCAGAAGCTTCTAAAATGCTTGCTTATGCCGCAACGGATTTTAAGACGTCCGGAACGGATGACACCGGTAAATACTGGTATTCCGGTTATGTCAATGCTGTCAGCGAAGCCGGTCTGCTTAAAATTAAAAAGCCGCAGGCAGCGGTGCGTTTTAAGGATACATATGCACTGGCAAAGAAACTGGAAGTGCCGGAAACGGTTCTTGCAGAACTTCAAAACAGTGCGAAAGCGATGACAAAACAGGAATTTTTAGACGTATTTATGCAGCTGCTTCCTTATATGAAAAACGGTGAACAGGTTGTTAAAATACAGGCGGGGATTGCAGGCACGCCCGCAACGCTTAAACAGGCGGGGGAGTGGGAAGCCTACACCACCAAAGGCACCTACCGTTTTACAGGAATTGTGCTGGACGATAAGATTGATAAGACAGTAACAATGTATACCTGCGGCAAAGAAATTCTTGCAGTTGAAGATACTGTGGAAAACGAGGTAGAATATAAAAACATCTGGATTAAATCCAGTACGGATACCACAGTTGAAACCAATGTCTACGGCGCAGACCGCATTTTTAAAATCCCGGGACTGACAGCGCCTGTTGAAAATGTGCTTGCTGATTTAAAGGTGGAAAACGGCAGTGTCACACAGATTAATACCAAAACCGATACGATTACCGGCATGGTACAGGCCGTCACAAAAGACTATGTGGAAGTGCAGGGCTACGGAAAAGTCGCATTAGACGATGCGTTTATGATTTATGACATTTACAACGGCTTTGCCGTAAAGACTTATCAGGATATTATTGTGGGTTATTCCTTACAGGATTTTATCGTTGCAGAAGGCAAAATCTGCGGTGCGGTTATCTCTAAACCGCTGAATGTGCAGAATATCCGCGTTATTTTGAAAAATACCGGGTTTAAAAGCATTTTCCATGAAAATGTACGGCTGACGTGTTCTAAAAGCTTTATGGTCAGTACAAATGAACAACAGACACGCTACAACGCGGGGGACGTCTTTGAGCTGACACCGGATAATGAACTGCTTTTACAGGGACGAGTGACCGTCACACCGGATAACGGCGGTGAAATCTCTATTTTGTCGGTGATGCGCAGCCAGGGTGTGCCGTCTTATGAGGGCAGTATCGAACTGGCGGCTGCAGATGACGGCATTGTGATTGTCAATGATGTGCCGGTCGAATCCTATCTGAAGCGTGTTGTACCAAGTGAAATGCCTGCAAGCTTTGCCGTAGAAGCCTTAAAGGTGCAGGCCGTTTGTGCCAGAAGCTATGCTTACAAACATCTGGAAAACGGTGCTTACAGTGAATACGGTGCGCATGTGGATGATTCCACGATGTATCAGGTATACAACAATACATCGGAGCAGTCATCTTCCAATGAAGCCATTCAGAATACGCGCGGACAGATTCTGACCTATAATGGTGAAGTCGTGCAGACTTATTATTATTCGACCTCCTGTGGTGTAACGACGGATGTCAGCATCTGGGGTTCAGATTCATCGTCTTATCCGTATTTTGTAAGCCGCTTTGTCAGCCGTTCACAAAAGGAGCTGGATTTGACGGATGAAGCCGCTTTTGAAGCTTTTATTACGTCAAAAGATGAAAATGATTACGATGCCGGATATGCGCTTTACCGCTGGGAATTACAGGCAGATATTACAGCACTTTCCAACAGTTTTAACGCAAAGCTGTATGAAAAATATCTGTCAGCTCCGTCAAAAATTCTGACACAGCAGGCAGACGGCAGTTTCCAGTCACAGAAAATAACGGACATCGGCACGATTACATCTGTTACCGTCAATGAACGGGCGGCGGGTGGTGCGGTAAAAAGTGTGACTGTCTGCGGCAGTGCGGCAACGGTGCGCATTGACAGCGAATCCTGTATCCGCGGGTTATTCGGTATGACAGATGCAGAAATGACGACCAACACCGGAACGACAAAAATGGCATCGCTTCCGAGTACCTTCTGTATCTTTAAACCGGTATACGAGAAAGGCTCTTTAAGCGGCTACCGCATTATCGGCGGCGGATACGGACACGGCATCGGCATGAGCCAGAATGCAGTCAATGAAATGGTAAAAGACACAATGAATTATCAGCAGATTTTACAGTTTTTCTATCCGGGAACGGCAATCGAACAAAAATAAAACAACCGCAGAAAGTATTTTGATTTCTTGTTTTCACCCTGACCGGTGAAAATGAAGTCAACTGCCTTCTGCGGCTTTTTGTTTTTAATTTGTTATTTTTTTTAACAAGTCTTATTTTCTTTCCGCTTCTTTTTTCTTTTTCCGTGAAAACTTCGGCAGAAGCGGGCGGAGTGTCTGACTGGCAATCAGTGTATTTAATTCCGCACCAAAAAACAGAATCAGCATACATACATAAATCCACACCAGTGCAAAAATCAATGTTGTCAGACTGCCGTACATATATGAAAAATTCGGTGAATGTGCAACGTAGAGCGAATAGCAGTAGGAAAATCCGTACCAGCCGACTGCCGAGAAAACCGCTCCCGGAAATTCCTTTGTAATGCTGGACTTTCTTGTTGGAATAAATAAATACATCAGCAAAAACAGCAGAATCATAAATGACGGAAATAAAATCATACGGTTATTTAATATTGCCGATAAAATCACTGCAAGCCGAGGAATAAAAACTTCAATCAATCCGATCAGCTGGTTGCCAAAGACCAGCAGCAGCAGGGTCGCAATAATTAAAACCAGCAGTGCAATTGTATAGACCGTAGACATCAGCCGCTGTAACAGCCAGTTTCGTTTCTTTTGGGTATCGTAAATAATATTTAATTCCTGCATGATTGCAAGAAAGCCTTTTCCTGCCGCCCAAATGGTTGCAACCGTAGTAATGGATGTTAATGCTGCCGATGAATTATCATATAAATCTTCAATAATGGAAACCAGAAATGGTTCCAGCTGGACAGGAATTACACCTTTGAGCATCAGTAAAAGGGCATCTTCTGTCAGCGGAAGGAACTTAAACAAGCTCATCAGCAGCAAAAGACACGGGAAAATGCTTAATATAATGTAAAAACAGGACTGTGCCGCATAGCCGGTAAGATTATCCTTTGTCAGCTTGCGCGCAATTTCCTGAATCATAAAGATAATTCTCATAAAATGACCCTTTCTTTACGGTGATTTTATTATTATAAACTATTTTTCGGATAAGATAAAGATAAAAATATTGCATTTGTTGCAGGTTTTCGTTACAATATAAAGTACGGTTAAAATTAGTATACGCAGAAGTGGGAAAAATAATGGGAATTAATGTAAAATTACAGGTGTTCGAGGGACCATTAGACCTTTTACTACACCTGATTGATAAAAACAAAGTAAACATTTATGATATTCCGATTGCAATGATTACGGAACAGTACATGGAATACGTCAATCAGATGGACAAAGAGGATTTAAACGTTGTCAGTGAATTTTTAGTCATGGCAGCGACCCTTCTGGATATTAAATCTAAAATGCTTCTGCCAAAAGAAGTCAACGAAGAAGGTGTTGAGGAAGATCCGAGAGCCGAACTTGTTGAAAAACTGCTGGAGTACAAGCTTTTCAAATATATGTCGTATGAATTAAAGGACCGGCAGATTGATGCGGAGCGCGCCTTTTATAAAGAACCAACCGTTCCAAAAGAAGTCGCCGCATACCGCCCGCCTGTCAATTTAGAGGAGCTTATCGGAGATTTAACACTGCACCGGCTCAATCAGATTTTTCAGGACGTTTTAAAGCGTCAGGAAGAAAAGATTGACCCAATCCGGAGCAAATTCGGAAAAATCGAAAAAGAAGAAGTCAGTATGTCAGAAAAACTGGTGCAGGTACGTTCTTATTTAAAAGAACATAAGCAGTTCAGCTTCCGTCAGATGTTAAGTAAAAATTCGTCAAAAGTTTCGGTGATTGTAACATTTCTTGTCATACTGGAATTGATTAAAACAGGTTTTGTCACGGTACAGCAGGAAAATACGATGGCAGACATCGAAATCACGGTTGTAAAAGACCCGGATTTAATTGAAGATATTGAAGAGGAATAAAAAATGGAAATGGAGTTAAAACAGGCAGAAGCCGCGATTGAAGCGGTGCTGTTTACAATGGGAGAATCGGTGGAGGTATCAAAACTTGCCGCTGCCATTGACCACGATGAGGATACCACCAGAAAAATTGTACATAATATGATGGATAAATACGAAGCGGAAGACCGCGGCATTAAAATCATTGAACTGGAGAATGCATTTCAGTTATGCACCAAACAGGAATATTATGAAAATCTGATTAAAGTTGCCAGCCAGCCGCGAAAATATGCATTGTCCGATGTGCTTTTGGAAACGCTCTCGATTATCGCTTATAAACAGCCTATTACCAAAATGGAGATTGAAAAAATCCGTGGTGTGAGCAGTGACCATGCTGTAAACAAGCTGGTTGAATTCGGACTTGCCAAAGAACTTGGCAGGCTTGATGCACCGGGACGCCCAATGCTTTTCGGTACAACAGAAGAATTTTTAAGAGTATTCGGTGTACAGTCGATTGATGAGCTTCCTGTCATCAGTGAAGATTTAGTAGAGCAGTTCAAGGATGAGGTTGAGATGGAAGTCGAAGCTGATGAACGGCAGGCACAGGAGCAGGCAGCGGACGAATCGGAACAGATTACACTCGATATATAAAAAGATTTTAGAAAGGAAGTCAATCATTATGGAAAGAAAAAACGCATGGAAAAAATATGGCAAAGAGGATTTAAAAACAGTTTTTGATTTTTCTGAAGCGTACAGACAGTTCATTTCCTGCTGTAAAACAGAACGTGAATGTGTAAAAGAGGCAGTACGGCTTGCAAAAGAACGGGGCTACCGTGATTTACAGGATGTCATTGCCAAAAATGAGACACTGTCAGCCGGTGATAAAGTATATGCGGTTAATAAGGAAAAAGCCGTTGTATTATACCACATCGGAAAAGAACCGTTAGAAAAGGGCATGAACATTTTAGGCGCACATATCGACTCCCCACGCCTTGATATTAAGCAGGTGCCGTTATATGAAGATTCTGAACTGGTATTAATGGATACGCACTACTATGGCGGCATTAAAAAATATCAGTGGGTTGCACTTCCGCTTGCCTTACACGGCGTAGTTGCTTTAAAAGACGGCAGTGTCGTGGAAGTCTGCATTGGTGAAGATGCTTCTGACCCGGTTGTCGGCGTATCGGATTTGCTGATTCATCTTGCCGGTGAACAGATGAGCAAAAAGGCCGACAAAGTTATTGAAGGTGAAAATTTAGATATTCTTGTCGGCAGTATGCCGTCTTATGAAAAAGAAGAAGACGGAAAAGATGCAAAGGAAGCCGTTAAGAAAAATATTCTTGCGCTGTTAAAGGAAAAATACGGCATTGAAGAAGAAGATTTTATCTCTGCCGAGCTTGAAGCTGTTCCTGCCGGTCCTGCAAGAGATTACGGTATCGACAGAAGCATGATTATGGGTTACGGCCATGACGATAAAGTCTGCGCTTATCCTTCCTTAGCCGCCCTGTTAAATGCAGATAATCTGGACAAAACAGGTGTATGCGTACTTGTCGACAAAGAAGAAATCGGTAGTGTCGGTGCAACCGGTATGCACTCCCGTTTCTTTGAAAATATGACAGCAGAAGTTATGGAACGCATGGGACAGTATTCTGAATTAAAGCTGCGCCGCGCACTGACCGCTTCCAATATGCTCTCATCTGATGTCAATGCGGCATTTGACCCGAACTACGCAAGTGTCAGCGAAAAGAAAAATACGTCCTTCTTCGGAAATGGCATGGTCTTTATGAAATATACCGGCGCTCGCGGAAAGAGCGGTTCTAATGACGCTTCGGCAGAATACCTTGCCGCATTAAGAAAGGTTATGGATGATGCCAATGTTACCTATCAGACTTCAGAACTTGGCAAGGTCGATGCAGGCGGCGGCGGAACCATTGCTTATATCATGGGCAATTATGGCATGAATGTCGTTGACAGCGGTGTTGCCGTACAGAACATGCACGCACCGTTTGAAGTTATCAGCAAGGCAGACCTTTACGAAACCTACAGAGGTTACGAAGCTTTCCTGCATATGTAAATGTTTATATGAATGGAGAAAACAAATGAAGTGGAATAAATACTCAATCCAGACAACAACCGAAGCTGTTGATTTTATCAGCAGTATGCTCGGAGAACTGGGCATTGAAGGAATCGAAATTGAAGATAATGTACAGCTGACACAGGAAGAAGCAAAGACGATGTTTGTCGATTTTATCCCGGATTTACCGCCGGATGACGGCAGTGCAAAAGTCAATTTCTATATTGACTCCGATGAAGACGACAATACAATTATGGACAAGGTCAAGGACGGTCTGGAAGAACTGCGCCTGTTCTGCAATGTCGGTGCAGGAACAATTTCCGAATCCCAGACAGAAGATAAGGACTGGATTAACAACTGGAAGCAGTACTGGCATACCTTTACCATCGGTGACTTATATATCAAACCGACATGGGAGCCGTTAACAGAAGAAATGAAAGGACATGCGGTTTTAAGCATTGATCCGGGTACGGCATTCGGTACGGGTTCTCACGAAACGACCCGTATGGTGATCCGCCAGCTTCAGAAATATATCAAGGGCGGTGAAGAAGTCCTTGATGTCGGCTGTGGCAGTGGTATTTTATCCGTTGTTGCTTTAAAATACGGCGCAAAGCATGCATTTGGCACAGACCTTGATCCGAATGCGATTATTGCTTCCCATGAAAATGCAGAGCAGAACGACATTTCTGCCGCACAGCTGGAAGTCATTGAAGGAAATATCATTGACGACAAGGCGGTTCAGGACAAATGCGGATACGAATGTTACGACATTGTATGTGCCAACATTTTAGCCGATGTATTAGAGCCGCTTTCTGCAGAAATTACACAGCATATGAAGCACGGCGCATATTTTATCACTTCCGGTATTATCAACACCAAAGAGCAGGAAGTCGTTGACGCTTTTAAAAAGAACCCTGAACTTGAAATTGTAGAAGTAAATCATGACGGCGAATGGGTCAACGTAACTGCCCGCCGCAGATAAGCAGGATTCAGAGAAAAATGTTCTCGGAACGGAGAGGAAATGTATCATTTTTTTTCAGAGCATGAGCATATTCATGACACCTATATTGATATTGTAGGTTCGGACGTGAATCATATTAAAAATGTACTGCGCTTAAAAACAGGAGATTCTTTGTTAATCAGCAGTGGGGATAATATTGACTACACCTGCCATATCGCACAGATTGACGAAGAGCATATCCGTGCGGACATTGACTCGGTTGACGAGCGCGGCAGGGAACTGGCTTCCAAAATCTATCTGTTTCAGGGACTTCCCAAAGCAGATAAAATGGAACTGGTCATTCAGAAAGCGGTTGAACTTGGCGCTTTTGAGGTAATTCCGGTTGCCATGAAGCGGAGTGTCGTCAAACTCGATGCCAAAAAAGCCGAATCCAAAGTCAAACGCTGGAATGCCATTGCAGAAAGCGCGGCAAAGCAGAGTAAACGCAGTATCCTGCCTCAGGTATCCGATGTTGTAACCTTTGCACAGGCAGTGAAAATGGCAGAAAACTGTCAGATAAAGTTACTGCCGTATGAATGTGCAGACGGCATGGAAAAGACCAAACGGCTTATTGAAAATATTACCCCGGGTCAGGACATCGCTGTTTTTATCGGTCCGGAGGGCGGCTTTGATTTGGACGAATTAGAGCTTGCAAAAGAAGCAGGCTGTGAAATCATCACGCTCGGAAAACGCATTTTGCGGACAGAAACCGCCGGCATGATGCTGTTATCCGTCCTGATGTATCATTTAGAACAATAATCACATGGGAGAAAATCATGGAAGCATATTTAGACAACTCCGCAACAACGAAATGTGCCAGAGAAGTTGTTGAAACGGTTGTAAAAGCAATGCAGGACGATTATGGCAATCCGTCCTCTAAGCATATGAAAGGTGTCGATGCCGAACAGTATATCAAACAGGCCGCCGCCACGATTGCCAGAAGCCTGAAATGTCAGGAAAAAGAATTGGTTTTTACGTCCGGCGGAACGGAATCCAACAATATGGCAATTATCGGAACAGCTATGGCAAACAAGCGCCGCGGGAATCACGTTATCGTATCAAGCGTGGAACATTCTTCCGTCAAAGAGCCGTTTAACTTTCTGGAGGAGCAGGGCTTTCGCGTAACCTACCTTCCGGTTGATGCACAGGGCAGAGTATCCATAGATGCCCTGCGTGAAGCGCTCGATTCGGAAACGATTCTTGTATCGGTAATGTATGCCAACAACGAAATCGGAACGGTTGAACCCATTGAAGAAATCGGTCAGATTGTCAAGCAGTTCAATCCTGAAATTGTATATCATGTAGATGCCATTCAGGCATATGGAAAATTTAAAATTGTTCCGAAAAAGTTAAATATTGATTTACTGTCTGTCAGCGGACACAAAATCCACGGACCGAAAGGCACCGGATTTTTGTATGTGAAAGAAAAAACAAAGATAAAGCCCATTATTTTAGGCGGCGGACAGCAGAAAGCCATGCGTTCCGGTACGGAAAATGTGCCGGGAATCGCAGGACTGGGCGTTGCCGCAGGACTGATTTATAACAGCGCCTTCGATGAAAAAATACAGAAAATGTATGATTTGCGCAGTTATTTTATCGAAGAACTGCAAAAGCTTCCAGACGTGACAATCAACGGCTGTATGGGACGGGAATCCGCACCGCATATCGTCAGTGCATCATTTCGCGGTGTCCGCGCGGAAGTTTTATTACACGCGCTGGAAGATAGGAAGATTTACGTATCCTCCGGTTCTGCCTGCTCGTCCAATAAACCGGGATTAAGCAACACACTGGTTGCAATCCACTTAGACCCGGATTTGCTGGATTCCACAATCCGTTTCAGTTTCAGCTTTGAAACAACAAAGGAAGAACTGGATATGACACTGGAAGCTTTAAAAGAACTGCTTCCGGTACTGCGTAAATATACACGGCACTAAAATATCATGATATAATACATCAATGAGCGGTGCAGGGAACACCACCGGTCATTATTCCTTACAGCTTCCGCCAAAGTTATCCGGCGGGAAATATAAGTGTTCCCGGAATGGAGAATTATGTATAAAGCATTTTTGATTAAATACGGAGAAATCGGTGTCAAAGGAAAGAACCGTTATCTTTTTGAAGACGCCCTTGTAAGACAGATTCGCTATGCCTTAAAGAAAACAGACGGCGAATTTGAAGTAACCAAAGAAAACGGACGTATCTATGCAACGGCTGTCAGCGATTTTGATTTTGATGAAGCCGTAGAAGCCTTAAAGACCGTATTCGGTATTATCGGCATCTGCCCGGTTGTACAGATTGAAGACAACGGATTTGATGACCTTGCCGATACTGTTATTAAGTATTTCGACTCCGCATACCCGGATAAGCATTTTTCTTTTAAGGTCAATGCCAGACGTGCAAGAAAGAATTACCCGATGGATTCCATGGAAATCAACATGGAAATGGGCGGAAGATTATTAGACGCATTTCCTGAATTAAGCGTTGACGTACATAATCCGGACGTTTTACTTCAGATTGAAATCCGTAATAAGATTAATATTTATTCAACAGAAATTCCGGGCCCGGGCGGTATGCCAGTCGGCACAGCCGGAAAAGCAATGTTACTGCTTTCGGGCGGTATCGACAGCCCGGTTGCCGGATACATGGTTGCAAAGCGCGGTGTCGAACTGGAAGCAACGTATTTCCATGCACCGCCATATACGAGCGAGCGGGCAAAGCAGAAGGTTATTGACCTTGCAAAGCTGGTTGCAAAATATTCCGGTCCGATTACATTAAATGTTGTTAACTTTACCGATATCCAGCTTGCCATTTACGAGAAATGCCCGCATGACGAACTGACAATCATCATGAGAAGATACATGATGCGCATTGCCGAAGAACTCGGTAAAGAAAGCGGCTGTCTGGGACTTGTTACTGGAGAGAGTATCGGTCAGGTAGCCAGCCAGACCATGCACAGTCTGTACTGCACCAACGAAGTATGTACGATGCCGGTATTTCGTCCGGTTATCGGATTTGATAAGCAGGAAATCATTGATTTATCGGAAAAAATCGGTACATACGAAACCTCTATCCAGCCGTTTGAAGACTGCTGTACGATTTTCGTGGCAAAGCACCCGGTTACAAAGCCGAACTTAAATATTATCCAGCGTGATGAACATAACTTAGATGACTGTATTGACGAACTGTTTAAGACAGCCATTGAAACAACCGAAAAAATCCGCATTGAATAAGATTTTTTACAAAATAAAAACTGCCGCGGCAAGGCAGAAGCTTTGAGCGGCAGTTTTTATTTTTATTAAAATCACTATGTAAAACTGTAATTAGTTTGCCATGTATGGCTTTAATACAGCAAGAATTGTATCGACATCAGAATCGGCATGAATATTTAAGTCGATTGGCTTTGATAAGTCCAGACTGAAAATACCCATGATAGATTTTGCATCAATAACGTATCTGCCTGATACAAGATCGAAGTCTACATCAAATTTTGTAATGTCATTTACAAAAGACTTTACTTTGTCGATAGAATTTAACGAAATTTTTACGGTTTTCATTGCGAAAATACCTCCTACCAAATAATATTTACTCTATTAGTTATAATATCTATTTGGTAAAATTATGTCAATACAAAAATAAAAGACAGGAGCAGAAAAATTGAAAAAAGTTGCAATTCATAACCTGGGCTGTAAGGTCAATTCTTATGAAGCGGAATCTATGGAACAGATGCTTCGCGCCGCAGGTTATTCCATTGTTCCGTTTGATGAAAATGTTCCGGCAGACGTGTATATTATCAACACCTGTTCCGTAACGAATATTGCCGACCGCAAGTCCCGCCAGATGCTTCACAAGGCAAAGAAGATGAACCCGGATGCCATTGTCGTTGCCGCAGGCTGTTATGTACAGTCCGACAGTGAAGGTGTACAGAAAGATGAAGCGGTAGACCTTGTACTTGGCAATAACTGTAAAATTAATATTGTAGAAGCTCTTGAAAATTATGCCGCTGACCATGAATCCCATATCAGTGTACTGGATTTATCGGTAAAACAGCCTTATGAGGAACTGGAAATTGATAAGGTCAGTGAACATACCAGAGCCTATATTAAAATTCAGGACGGCTGTAACCAGTTTTGTTCTTACTGCATTATTCCTTATACCCGCGGCAGAATCCGCAGCCGCGAACTAGACGACATTTTAAAGGAAGTACACCGCCTTGCGGACAACGGTTATCAGGAAATTGTCCTGACCGGAATCCACCTGACTTCTTACGGTGTGGACAATCAGAAGGGCAGTCTGTTAGAAGTCATTTCACGGATTCATGAAATCGAAGGTGTGAAGCGAATCCGTCTGGGTTCATTAGAGCCGCGTGTTGTGACGGAAGAATTTGTATCGGCACTCGCCGCCATGGAAAAAGTATGCCCGCATTTTCATCTTTCCCTGCAAAGCGGCTGTGACAGCGTTTTAAAGCGCATGAACCGCAAATATACCACTGCCGAATATGAAGAAGGCTGTCGTATCCTTCGTAAATATTTTAACAATCCGGCGATTACAACCGATGTTATTGTGGGCTTCCCGCAGGAAACGGAAGAAGAATTTGAAACAACCTATGATTTTGTAAAACGGATTCATTTTTATGAAATGCACGTTTTCAAATATTCGAGAAGAAAAGGCACGGTTGCCGATAAAATGGACGGTCAGGTCGATGAAAAGATTAAGACACAGCGAAGTGGATGCCTTTTAGCACTTGAAAAGGAAATGTCTGCGGCATACCGCAAAGAAAGTCTTGGTCAGACGATGCAGGTTTTAATCGAAGAAAAGATGACTTACAACGGCACAGACTACATGGCAGGATATACGAAAAATTATATCCGCGTGCTAGTTCCGGTGAGTGACCGGATGACAGAAGCCGCCGTCAATACCATTGTCAACATAAACTGTAAGCAGATAACAGAAGATGAACTGTATATTATCGGCGAACTTTCTTAATCCCGGTAAAAATTTCCATATTAAAAGTGCTTGCATTTTATAAAATGATATATTATAATCAGACCCATAATTATATATTTCACAAAGCAATGAAGGAAACAAGTAGTATCTGTGAAAAGCAACAGAGAGCAGCCGGCAGGTGAGAGGCGCAGACCGGAAGCAGATATGAATACATTCCGGAGCAGCACTCCGAACAGGAAAGTACCCAAGTAGGCAGTGACGGATTGGTACACGTTATCGTACCCGGAGTATATTTGTACTTCATAAGATAAGCAGTGTGAGCTGTTTATGAATAAAGGTGGTAACACGTAAGCATCAGCTTTCGTCCTTTTAAATAAGGGCGGAAGCTTTTTTTATTAGAATTTTAAATGCAGACACCGCACCCGCCCTTGCCGTAAATCTAAATGATTTGCAAGTGCGCACAGGTAAGACAGGGTGTCTGCGGAAACGGAGGATTTTATGACATTATATGATGAATTAGTGGCAAGAGGACTGATTGCCCAGGTAACAGATGAAGACGTTATCAAAGACTTAATCAACAACGGAAAAGCAACCTTTTATATCGGATTTGACCCAACGGCAGACAGCCTTCATGTCGGACACTTTATGGCACTGTGCTTAATGAAGCGTCTTCAGATGGCAGGCAATAAGCCGATTGCACTCGTTGGCGGCGGTACAGCCATGATTGGTGACCCGTCAGGACGTTCCGATATGAGAAAAATGCTTACAACCGAGCAGATTGAACACAACTGCGAATGTTTTAAGAAGCAGATGAGCCGTTTTATTGATTTCTCAGACGATAAAGCACTTCTTGTCAACAACGCAGACTGGTTGTTAAAGTTAAATTATGTCGAGCTGCTCCGCGAAGTCGGCGCATGCTTTTCTGTCAATAATATGCTGCGTGCAGAGTGCTACAAGCAGAGAATGGAAAAGGGCTTAAGCTTCTTAGAATTTAACTACATGATTATGCAGTCTTACGACTTTTACATGTTATACCAGAAATACGGCTGTAATTTACAGTTCGGCGGTGATGACCAGTGGAGTAATATGCTCGGCGGTACAGAATTAATCCGTAGAAAATTAGGCAAGGATGCAAGTGCCATGACCATTACCCTGCTTTTAAATTCGGAAGGCAAGAAAATGGGTAAGACACAGTCCGGTGCCGTATGGCTCGACCCTGAAAAGACATCTCCGTACGAATTCTACCAGTACTGGAGAAATGTTGCCGATGCCGATGTATTAAAATGTATCCGTATGCTGACATTCCTTCCGCTTGAAGAAATTGATGCAATGGATTCATGGGAAGGCGCACAGTTAAATAAGGCAAAAGAAATTCTTGCATTTGAACTCACAAAAATGGTTCACGGTGAAGACGAAGCAAAGAAAGCCGAAAACACAGCCAAAGCAATCTTTACCGGCGGCGATTCCGCAGATATGCCGGGCGCAGTCTTAACAGAAGATGCTTTCAAAGATGGTGTTGTCGATGTCATAACACTGGTACATCAGGCAGGACTTGCTGCTTCACGTTCCGAAGCAAGACGTGCCGTACAGCAGGGCGGTATCTCCGTAAACGGTGAAAAAGTAACGGAAATTGATGCTTCTTTTGCAAAGGACATTTTTGAAGGCGAAGGTGCGGTCTTAAAGAAAGGTAAAAAGACTTTCCGCAAGGTGACAATTTCTTAAAAATAAACGTTTTAAGGATTTTCATGGAAAGGATTGTGCCTTATGAAAAAAGAAGAAATTATCTATGTCAGGATTTTAACCGTCATCGGTGCTTCGGCACTGATGGCGCTGATTCTGATTTTCGGTGCCGGGAGCGGACTGTTTCAGCGCATTGCAAACGGTATCAACGACAATACACTGCAATTAAGCAATGCCGATGCCGCAATTTACAGCCTTTATTTTTATAAAGGACTGGATGTCCTTTACCGGATTTTATATGCAGTCACGGTTTTCGGACTGATTCTGACAACCGCCGCCATGTTTTTTAAGTTAAAAGGTGCCGGTATTTATGCGGTATTAAGCTCTGCATCTGCTGTTGTCACCGGTGCATATATTGTCCTTTGCAGTATTTTTGAAGGAAATACCGCACTGCGCCGCATGGTGGTTCATTTTTACTTAAAAGACGTACAGACCGTAGCGCCGGAGCATTTATTGGGATTGCATTGGATGGCCGGTGTATTTTTAATCGTACTGGGTGTGTTCTGCCTGGTGATTGTAAAGGGAACACGGCTTGACAAAATGAAAGCGTACAGCAGTAACAGTAAAGCCGCCTGCTACAGCGTATTTATTCCGGTGCTTATGGGCAGTGTGATCTTTGAATTTTTGCGGGAATTACTGATTTCCGTGCTGTGCCAGCGTGGAGATACTTACACGGCTTCAGCTTATGCGTGTATCCGAAGTTATTATTTTGAGTGGGAATGGTTTTTTGACTATCCGTATGTATTGTATCTGATTCTTACCGTACTGGGTGTCATTGTGCTTTCCAAAGTCAAACTGCCATTGCCTGAAAAATTACGCTCTGCATGGCTTGTGCCTGGCATTTTAACGGTTATCGGTGTCGTGCGCAGTATCGTGTATTTATTCAATGCGCCGCCGCTGTTCGGGTATCTGACGTTTGATGAAAAACTGTGTGATGTCATTGAAAGTGCATATCCGCTTTATATGCTCGTTTACATTCTGGATATGGTCTTTTTAATGGCCCTTGTGGTTATGATTTTGCAGGAGCAGGGCAGTACAAAAAAAATACTGGCTGTCTGCGGCATTGCCACAGCAGTCAGTATCATAGGGATTCTTATCTGCGGATTTACCGCGGGGCTTCCGGCAATGTATATTACCGCCGCCGCTGCAGATGTCATCGGATTAATCGGCCTGCTTTATCGCGGAAATATCCGTGGAAGCCATCATTGAGTAATTCGTGTAATAAACGACAAATCCCGGTTTGGCAGAAGCAGGTTTTTTAACCTCTTTCTTAATTACATAATCAATTTCAACCTTGTCCTGGTCGCGTCCTTTGGAGTAATAAGCCGCAAGACTTGCCGCTTCTTCAAAGGTGCGGTCAGGCAGTTCTTTGCCGCCGGTTCTTACGATAACGTGGGAACCCGGCATTTTTTTTGCATGAAACCACCAGTCATTGCCGTTTGCAAATTTAAAGGTAAGCTCATCATTCTGAAAATTATTCTTTCCGACATACATATCAAAACCGTCCGAAGAAATGTAGTGGAACGGTTTACTCGTCACTTTTTCCTTTTTGCCGCCTTTGCCCTTGCGGTGAATGTAGCCTGCCTGAATCAGTTCTTCTTTTAATTCGACAAGGTCTTCTTCATTGACCGCAATATCAAGTGCCGTTGCAATAGATTCCAGATGCTGTGTTTCCGCTTTTGTTTCCTCAATCAGCTTGGAATCTGCTTCAAATGTACGTTTAAGCTTATTGTAGCGGTTAAAATATTTCACGGCATTTTCAGACGGTGTGAGCATCGGATCAAGCGGAATGGAAATCTCCTCGTTGGTGTAATAATTTAATGCCGTAAAAGACTTTGCACCCTCCGGGATATTGTAACCGTAGGTGTTAATCAATTCCCCGTATACACGGAATTTTTCTCTCTTTTCGGTATCCTTTAACTGTTTTTCCTGAATATCCAGCTTTTTATAGGAACGCTCCAGTGCTGTTGATACAATCCGTCGCAAATCCGAAGATTTCTGGCGGATTCGCGTAAATTTATCTTTTTCCGAATAAAAGCTTCGAAGCAGGGCACTGATAGAATCAAACGGCGTACAGTCCGCATACATCGCCATCGGAATCGCTGAAAATTCCTTTGGTTCACCGTTTTCATAAAAAATATTCGGCGCAAACTGACCGCTTTTTACCTGTTCCATGCAGTCCGAAAAAATGTGGTATAAGTGAAGCTGCTCATTTTCCTCCAGACAGTTTGCCGGTTTTTCGCTTGAAACAGAAGCTTCATAGCAGATTTCCTCCGCAACGACAGGACTGATACCGGTATAGCCGGTGTAAACCGCCTTTGAAAGCGGCATCGGCTTTGTAAAAACAGCTTCTGCAAATTCGGCATCGTTTGTCTGCAGCGGATTCTTTTTATGCATGGTCTGCGGGATAAAATACGTCCGTCCCGGCAGCACCTCACGCACGGAGCTTGTCTGCGAAGAAATGTGCTTAATGCTGTCTAAAATATTCTGTTTGTCATCACAAAAAATGATGTTGCTGTGCTTTCCCATAAATTCGGCAATCAGGTGCTTGCGGCACAAATCACCTAAATCATTTAAGTGTTCAATTTCAAAATCAAGGATTCGCTCCAGTCCCGGCTGTGTAATCGAGATAATTCTGCCGTTGTTTAAATGCTTGCGTAAAAGCATACAGAAATTCGGTGCCGTCATCGGACTCGGTTTATTTTCTTCTGAAAGATAAATCAGCGGCAGGCTGGCATTGGCTGAAATGACAAGCCTGTACTGCTGTTTTGGTGTTTTAATCGTAAAGAGCAGTTCATCGGTTTCAGGCTGTGCGATTTTATAAAGTCTGCCGCCAAGTAAGGTCTGCTCTAATTCCTGTCTGATATTTGCAATTACAATTCCATCTAAAGCCATTGTTTTAATTCCTTTATATCTATTTTTTATGTAGTCCCATGATAGCACATTTTTTAACTGGTGTCTTGTACTTTTGCACAGGAGTTGCTATAATACATTGGTTATTGATATAATCAAAATAAAACTACCGAAACATCAGTTTGGATTGGAGGACACAATGATAAAGAGCATGACTGGCTTTGGTCGCAGTGAAATAAGTGAGGGGAAACGCAAGATTTCCGTGGAAATGAAGTCAGTTAATCATAGATATTTGGAAGCGGGTATCAAAATGCCAAAGAAATTAAACATTTTTGAGGCGCGTATCCGTGATTTATTAAAAAAATATGCACAGCGCGGAAAGATTGACATTTTCATTACCTATGAAGACCTTTCCGAAACCAATGTCAATTTAAAATATAACCGCGACATTGCGGCAGAATATATGGATATTTTTGAACAGATGGCATCACAGTTTCATCTTGACAATGATATGACGGTTTCCGCACTTTCAAGATATCCGGAGGTCATTACGACAGAGGAAGTCAAGGTCGATGAAGAAGAACTGTGGCATTTTATTGAAAAAGCCGTATGCGCCGCGTGTGAACAGTTTGTTGCCGCCCGCATTACCGAAGGGGAACATTTAAAGAAAGATTTGCTTGATAAGCTTGATAATATGGCAGGGCTGGTTGATTTTATCGAAGCACGCAGTCCGCAGATTATGAAAGAGTACCGCGGCAAATTAGAGCAGAAAGTGACAGAACTTCTCAGAGAAAATCCGTTTGATGAAAATAAAATGGCGGCGGAAGTTATTTTATATGCGGATAAAATCTGTGTTGATGAAGAAACTGTCCGTTTAAGAAGCCATATTGACCATGCAAAAAGCTGCTTGAACGAAGACGGCGGTATCGGCCGCAAGCTGGACTTTATCGCACAGGAAATGAACCGCGAAGCCAACACCATTTTATCGAAAGCAAATGACCTTGAAATTTCAAATAAGGCGATTGATTTAAAAACAGAAATCGAAAAGGTACGCGAACAAATTCAGAATATTGAATAAAACTGCTTGCCAGCTTTCGGAAACTTATGTATAATAAAGAGTACGAATGAAAATAGAGGGATTGCCATGAATAACAGAGGAATTTTAATTGTTCTTTCCGGATTCTCAGGAGCCGGTAAAGGAACGGTTGTAAAGAACATTTTAAAGACGTATCCGGATGAATATGCGGTATCTGTTTCTGCAACCACAAGAGCGCCAAGAGAAGGTGAAACCGACGGCAGGGAATATTTTTTCAAATCCACTTCCGAATTCCAGAAGATGATTGCCACAGGCGAACTGATCGAATATGCGCAGTACGTGGGCAACTATTACGGCACACCGCGCCGCTATGTGGAGGAACAGCTTGAAGCCGGTAAGAATATCATCCTTGAAATTGAGATACAGGGAGCTTTTAATATTAAAAAGATGTTTCCTGATGCAGTGCTGATGTTTTTAATGCCGCCGACTGCGGCAGAGCTTGAAAATCGTCTGCGTGGCAGGGGAACAGAAGACGAAGCCACGATTAAAGCGCGTCTTGCCCGTGCGACACAGGAAGCGGAAGGCGTTGAAGGGTATGACTATATTGTTATCAATGATACGGTCGATGCCTGTACACAGCGTATCCACGAAATTGTTACCAGTGAGAAGATGAAAGCTTCCCACAACCTGACTCTGATTGAAGACATCAGAGAAGACTTAAAAATCTATGCAAAAGGAGAATAAACCATGATACATCCATCGTATTCAGAATTAATGAACGTTATCAACAGCGAGGTAGAAGAAGGCGAACAGCCGTTAGTACAGAGCCGCTATTCAATTGTAAAGGCTGCTGCTACCCGTGCAAAGCAGATTATTGATTCCAGAGCCATTGAAGAAAAACTTTTGAAAATGCCTGAAAAGGATAAGGATAAGGTCAGTGAACCGGTACTTTCCGATGACGAAGAATTCCGTTTAAAGCTCGGTGAGCCGACTATTCCGAAGTCAAGCAACATGAAGCCTTTATCAATCGCCGTAGAAGAACTCTACGAAGGCAAGGTAAAGATTGTAAACAACGCAAACGACATCAGCGAAGATGAATAAAGCCAATATAAAATAATGCACTGTGGCAGATATATTTTATATATTTTGTAAACGGTGCGGATTATTTTTAAATGATGCCTGGGATATGTTCCGATATGTGAGTGTATCTCAGGCTTTCTTTTATTTTATTCATTGGCGGCGCATTGTCAGTGGCAAATATAGGTATTGCAATCAGATTTAGCACCAATATTGTCATTAGTGGCGTTAGTTCGCATTTTATACTATAATTGTATATTAAATATTTCAGATAAAATAAAAAGGAGTTGTGTCCTATGAGCGGAAAATATAATGAATCAAATCAGTCTATCAGTTGTTCTGTCTGTAAGCAGTGCGGCGGCTGTCAGTACGTTGATATTCCTTACGAAAAGGAATTAAAGAAAAAAAGTGCCTATTTAAAACAGCTTTTTGAAGGGATCTGCACCGTTGGAGAAGTACACGGTATGTATCGTCCTGCATTTTACCGCAACAAAGTGCATGCCGTTGTCGGTCTTGACAAGCAGAAAGGCATTGTGACCGGAACTTATGCGGAAGGCACACACCGCCTTGTCCCGGTCGATGTCTGTATGATTGAAGACCAGAAGGCTGACAGCATTATTGCAACACTGCGAGAACTGTTTGCTTCCTTTAAATATGTACCGTACAACGAAGATACGCACCGTGGATTTATGCGCCACATTTTAATCCGCCGCGGATTTTCCACGAAAGAAATGATGGTTGTCTTGGTGACCGCCGACAATAAATTTCCGTCCAAAAATAATTTTCTCAAGGCACTGCTTGAAAAGCACCCGGACATTACAACCGTTGTGCAGAATATCAACGATTACTCTACAAGCATGGTTCTTGGCAAAGCCAATAAGGTTTTATATGGAAAAGGTTATATTGAGGACGTGCTGTGCGGCTGCCGCTTCCGTATCAGCCCGGAATCTTTTTATCAAATTAATCCGTCACAGACCGAAAAGCTGTACAAAACGGCTATCAGGCTGGGCGGCATTACAAAAAATGATGTGGTCATTGATGCGTACTGCGGCATCGGAACGATTGGCATTGCGCTGTCTTCCCATGCCAAAAAGGTTATCGGCGTAGAGTTAAATCCGCAGGCGGTCAAGGATGCACAAACCAATGCCGATTTAAACCACATTAAAAATATCCAGTTTGTCAATGAAGATGCCGGTGACTTTTTAGTCCGCTACGCCGAGGGCGGCAGGGCAGACGTTGTCATCATGGACCCACCAAGAAGCGGCTCTACCCCGGAGTTTTTGCAATCCCTTCTGCAAATCAAGCCGAAACGCATCGTCTACATTTCCTGCAACCCGGAAACACAGGTACGTGATGTGCGCGTACTGCAAAAAGGCGGTTATAAGGTGGAAAAATGCGAGGGGTATGATATGTTTCCGCATACTTTTCATATTGAGAGCGTAATTCTGTTGACTAAAGTACAGAAGTAAAAGTGTGAAAAAGGCTTGAAATAAGTGCTTTTCCGAGGGCTTGGACGTAAATACAAGTCCTCGGATTTTCTACGTTTTGAGAGCTGCCAAGAGGCAGATTTTTATAGTTGGATAGACAGAAGTATTGATTTGGGGTTGGGTAGATAAAAATATTGAATTTAGTTGCCTGTTTTTTAGTACAGCATTTTTGATATTATGATAATTGGAATTAAACAAAATTTCATATATTCATATGCATTCATATAAAATCATACAAAATCATATGAAATACATTGAAAAGCGTATTAGAAAGTGGTAAAATAAATCATGGCTGATTTTAAAGAGAGGTATTCGATATGGAAAAAATAATAGATGATAGATGGATAGGTATAGAAGAAGCTGCTAATTATTTAGGCGTTAATAAAGATACAATCCGTAATTGGATAAAAAAAAATACTGGAATCCCAGCTCATAGGATTGGTAAATTGTGGAAGTTCAAAAAGTCGGACTTGGATATTTGGGTAAAAAGCGGTCAAGCGGCAATTGATGATTAAGGAGTGATATTAAAATGAGAACAATGCTTTTAAGTTTTAAGGCAGATGTTTATAAGAGGGTTATAACGGGAGAAAAAATATACGAACATAGAAAAGTTTTTCCTGATGAACCTATTCTAGCATACTTATATGTTAGTGCTCCTGTAAAGGCCATAGTTGGAATAATAAAACTGGAGAATAAGATTAGTATTGAAAGCTGGAAAGATAAATATTTCTATGATACGGATGCTATTGCTCGTATTGATGCTTATTTAGAACATCATAAATATGCTATGGAGATAACAGAATTTCAGGAAACTAATAGTATATCCCTAGAAAAATTACGAGTAGATTTACCAGGATTCGTTGTTCCACAAATGTACTATTATATTGATGATTCTGAACTGTTGAATTATTTAGAAATGAACCTTAAACCGATAGGAAAAAAGATAGTTCATGATTTCTCAAATATTTCTAGCAATTTAATATGTAAAAATTAAAGGAGAGCCTTAATGGAAAAAAAACAAGAATTAGAATTATGGACTTCCTTAAATGCAAAAAGTCGAACTATTGAAAATAAAATGGACTCATTGGAAAGAAAGCGTACTGGAAGTTATTATACTGATCTGCAATTGACAGATGTTATGATGGAAGAGTTAGTGCAAAATTTAAAGCAAGGCAAAAAAAGATTGATTGAATACAGTTTCTTTGAACCTTGCGTTGGAGCAGGAAATTTCGTTTTTTCATATATTAAAGCTATAAAAGAAACGGGTATAAGCAAACCAGATGCGATTATTCTTTTGAACAATATATATGTTTCAGATATAAATGAAGATGCGATAAAGGGGTATGCTGAATCTTTACGAACGTTAGCATTGTTATATTGGAACATTGAACTGACAGAAGAGTATTTTAAATCACATACAGGTACGGGTTTGTTGGTAGACGTTACTGCCAATGTGCTAGAATACATCGGTTTGGAAACTGTTTTCCCAGAACAAGCATCAAATGGGGGATTTGATATTGTAGCAACTAATCCGCCATATAAAAATCTTAAAGCCGAACGAAATCAATATGCTAGTGAGGAAGAGTATGAAAAGGATAAAGACAAGTACTCCGAAATTTCAAAAATTGTATCATCTAGATTTTTGTATTCAACTAGCGGTGTACTTAATTTGTACAAATTATTTGTCGAGGAGATTATTGATAAGTATGCTAGTGATAAGGCGTATGTTAGTTTGTTAATACCCTCATCAATTATGTCTGATAAGACTTGTCAGAAATTAAGAACGCATATGCTGATGGATGAAAAAGTTCTCTCAGTCAAGGTGATTAGTGAAGGGAGTCAATATATAGACGCACAGCAGGCATTAAGTGCAATTTTGTTGCAAAAAGGGAAGATGACAGATGTAATTGATATTACTAAAGATTACTGTGAAAAACCAAACGATATTGCAAGAGTTTCAATAAAAGATATAATTAACGAAAACACAGGAAATGCTATTCTTGCAGTTTCAGAAGAAGAGTATCAAGTTTTAAAGAAGTTGCGAAATTTTCCAGTTATCAAAGAGCTGGATTTTATTGCTAATTTACGTGGCGAACTTGATTTGACTACTAACAAGAAAAATATTGTACAAGCGGATACTGGATATCGTTTGTTAAGAGGACGAGATATAGGGTATTACAAATTGCTCCCAAACGGGTCTGATGATTTTGTGTTGGGAGATTTCGTTAATACCACAAAGAAGAAAATATACATTGAACATGAGAGAATTATTTGTCAACAAATTGCTAATATGAATAAAGAGCGAAGAGTGACTTTCTCATATGTGCCTGCAGGTAATGTTTTAGGAAACTCATGTAATTTTATCTCAGTTTCGACAAATAAATATGGTATTGATATTTTTGCATTATTGGGTCTGCTAAATACGAAAATAATCAATTGGTTGTTTAAGTTAACGAGTAGCAATAATCATGTCAATAATTATGAAATTGATTGTTTCCCAATACCTATCGGTGCCAAAGAGGAATTATTAAGAATCTCAAGTTTAGTACGTGGATATTTGGATACTGATGACACTGTGATTTTAGACGAGATAGAACGTCTTGCTGAAAATGCATATGGACTAAATAATGAACTAGGAGATGATGAGATGGAGGATAATACGTATATCAATGAGTACTTGAGTGCAATTCAAAATATACTGCCGGGCATTGATAAAGAAACAGCTAAACAAATCTTATTTGGCGAAGTTAAAATTGATGCGTTTTGTGAAGGGTTGAACAAATTTTATTTCAATGTAGTAAGTGGGATCACGAGTAAATATGTTGCATTGTTCAATGGATATTTGTTAAACCATACTACATTTAAATTGAGTGATTTGGATTTAGAGATGATTAAGTATGTTCCGCAAGGAGGAAGTTGGAAAGATATTCCGATGGAAACGGTTGAAAAATCCAAACGCCTAAAACGTATAACAGAAACAGGTGGACGTACAACATTGTACGGAAGAATAGATTATGAAAAGCCAAGTTATACTATAACAACATACTTTAATAGGCCTGGGAATGGCACATACGTGCATCCGATACACGAACGAGTATTATCTGTAAGAGAAGCTGCTCGTTTCCAGGCTTTTAGAGATGATTACTATTTCTTTGGAAATAAAACACAACAGCTTAAACAAGTTGGAAATGCGGTTCCTACTTTATTAGCTTATCAAATCGGTAAGAAGATTAAGGATGTAACAGGATGTTCAAAATCTATTGATTTGTTTTGCGGAGCTGGAGGAATGACAGCTGGATTTAAAGCGGCAGGCATTTCATCATTAATGAGCAATGACATTGAAGAGAGTGCTTGTACTACTCTTAAAATCAACAATCCTGAAATTGATGTGTTATGTGGAGATATTACTCAAGAAGAAACAAAGGCGAAATTAGTGAAAGCTGCACATGAAGGAGGTGCTGACCTAATATGTGGCGGACCGCCTTGTCAAGGCTTTTCTATGGCTGGATTTAGAGCTGAGGATGACCCCAGAAATCAGCTGTTTAGAGAATTCGTGAACATTGTAAAAAGGGTAAATCCTAAAGTCATTGTGTTTGAAAATGTTGAGGGATTACTAAGTTATCAGGGGGGGAAAACCTATAGAGAAGTACACGCTTTATTTTCTGAATTAGGTTATAACACTGAGGGAAGAACACTATTGGCAAGTGAATATGCGGTTCCTCAAAGAAGAAAAAGGGTGATTATTATATGTACAAGGCAGGATTTGGGAGTATATCCTAGTGAGTTGTTTCCAAAGCCTATCACCATAAATGGTAATCAGGTTACAGCTAGGGATACAATATCGGATTTGGAAAATGTTGAGTGTGGAAACAATGCTAGATATTCTGAAACTAATGAATCAGAAATACTCAAATTCTTTAAAGGAACTATATCTTATGATGAATATATATCTAAGATGACTTCAGATGATAAAGAAGTAGCAGGTTTAGAAGAAGAACCCAAATATGACCAACTTAGTTTGCTTGATTTGTTGTAAAAATAGAGGGTAAACGCCCCATCCCATGTACCTGTAAATATCCCGAAAAATTTGATATAACCATAATAATACAGTTGCACAAGTTGTACGATTTTAACGAATTGTACAATTCGTGCGACTATCACAAATTTTTCAGGAGGTTGGATAGGCTACAATTAACTGGACAGATTTTTTAAGGTCATATAATCTATAATAAATACACAAAGGAGCACTCATTATGACCGAACCAAAACGACGAAGAAAACCTCGTAAATATACCGATGAATTCAAACAGCAACTGGTGGAACTATATCGTTCTGGCAAACGCAGATGCGATATCTGCCGTGAATATGACATTTCTACTTCCCTGTTTGACAAATGGGTAAAGCAGGCATCCAATTCCGGCTCTTTCCATGAAAAAGATAACCGGACTCCAGAGCAGGAAGAACTGATCCGGCTTCGGAAAGAAAACCAGCAGTTAAGAATGGAAAATGATATTTTAAAACAAGCGGCGCTGATCTTAGGACGAAAGTAAATGTGATCAAAGCAAATGCTCACAAATACTCTGTATCAGCAATGTGCCGCGTCCTACAGGTAAATAGAAGCACTTATTATTATGAAGCAGCAACAAAAAAAGATGTATCAGAACTTACTGCAGACATTCAGGAAATTTTTAGAAAAAGCCGGAACCATTATGGTACACGAAAGATCAAGAAAGAACTGGTTGATTGCGGGAAACAGGTATCAAGACGCAGGATTGGACGGATCATGAAACAGGAAGGTTTGATATCAAGCTATACTACAGCTCAGTTTAAGCCGCAAAAAGACAGATGTAATGAATCAAAAGTGGCAAATGTGTTGAACCGACAATTTCAAAACCAGCCATACCGTAATGTGGTGGTAAGTGATTTAACTTATGTAAGGGTAGGAAACCACTGGAATTATATCTGTATACTGATAGACCTTTTTAACAGGGAAATCGTTGGATACAGTGCAGAAGAACATAAAACAGCAGAGCTTGTAAAACAGGCATTTAGGAAAGTAGAAGGCAATCTGTCGGAAATCCATATCTTCCACACAGACCGGGGAAATGAATTTAAAAATGAGACGATTGAGGAACTGCTAGAAACGTTTCATATAGAACGTTCCCTGAGCCATAAGGGATAGCAGAGACAGCCAAAGTTATAGCCATTACTCGTTACGTTTCATTGCCATCATCCATGAACTGTGAATAGAGAAGATGAGGTGTTACCGGATTGGCATCCTCATCGATTGAGGCTGCATACTCGCCAACGGTGTATCCGTCAAGTGCAATGGCAATAACTATATCTGCTACTGCAGGTTTAAGAAGACTTCTCAATGTTTCACAGCATTCTTCGTATTCAAGCTGGTTATGTACGCCATCAATAGAAATGTTAAAGGCTGACTTATCAGCTGCTCTGAACATGATTGCCTCTTCTGTGTTGACCTCAACTGTCCCGTCCTTGCTCTTCATATAAGCGTTGCCAGTATGACGGTCATGCTTGTGCCAGCTGTTGTAATCAGGTCTGTTAAATCTCTCTTCGATTACATCTTGGATTCTCTTTTCGTAGTCTTCCTGACTTTGTTCTTCTGAAATGGAGATATTTAACCATTTCTCCAATTCCATATTTTCGACCTCAAGTGTCTGATACTCGTTCTCGTAACGAATCTTGATTTTCATAAAGTTCCTGCCTTTCTGCCTGGTTCTTGCAGAAGGACATAGGAAACAAATAGGGTCAGTGCTTATAGAAGTGCCGACCCATGAATTGCCTGAAAAAGGGCATAAGGAAATAAGGGTACTTCTATCGCACCTTTCACAGGTTATCCTGTGATCAATGCCGATATCTGTATCCCAATGCCCTTATAGCTAATCAGGCCTTGTGATATTTACTATTTGATATTTTTCCAAAGGGAGATGGACTGGTTGATTATTCAATCCAGCTCTGTCCACCCTTGTTGCCAGTATTACTTACGCTTTTCTGGTCTTGTTTGTGCTAATGCACTTCCAGCAACAGACTTTGATGTCTTGCTGAATATTCCATCACGAAGAACTTTTCTTGCTTTCGAAGCAACTGCCTTGGATGTTTGCTTTGAGTTCTTAGCCATTGCCAATCACCTCACTTTAATTTTGGTCTGAAGATTTATATCAGTTTTACGAGATTTCCTTCACAATCACTTATCAAAACTTGATAAGTGTAGATTTTTTCATATTTTTCTGATATAATATTGAGAAAGTGTTGATGCGGTAGGTCTAAACATTTCCACGTCTTATCTCAATCTTCACTTATAAACCTATAGTGGCTAAGGTTTTCGTCAACAGGCTAACTCCCTGTTTTCGTCTTTCTAAGCTTTCTAAGGTTACTAAATGAAAAGTCTAATCCCCCAGCTATGCTGGGGAGAATGGAATAGTTGGAAACGGTGAGGATATCAATAAAAAACCTCCTGTGATATATTAAGAATGGTGTCGCAAGCCAAACTTAATCACAGGAGGTGGTCCATATGGACAATAGAAGTTTATCACATACAAAATGGAAATGCCAATATCACATCGTATTTATTCCAAAATATCGGAAGAAGGTATTGTATGGAAAAGTAAGAGAAGATGTGCGAGAAATTCTGAGCACACTGTGCAAATACAAAAATGTCGAAATAATAGCAGGTGCAGTTTGTGTAGATCATGTACATATAAGTATTGCAATACCACCAAAGTTAAGTGTTTCAGATTTCATGGGATATTTAAAAGGCAAAAGTACCCTGATGATATACGACCGTCATCCAAAATTGCAAAGCAAATGGGATAAAGCATTTTGGGCAAGAGGATATTATGTAGAAACAATCGGTAATATCACAGACGAAGCAGTACAAAAATATATAAAAGAGCAAGCAGAAGAATCGGGAAAAGAAGATTCAAGAAGTACCGCTTTATAGCGGACCAGTAAAAATGCTTGCGACACCGCCCTTTGGGGCGAGCAGTAACATAGCCCTTTGGAGGGCTTATAACAAACCACCAGTTGAACTGGTGGTTGCTGACTAAAAGCGTCACAAAGGAAAATTTAAATAGTATTACAGATGTTGAACTTCCGGTATTCTTGCTTTCAGTATTGCACTTTGTCAACACACAAAGACCTGATAACACAAAAGGCCGTGCAACATTTGAGAAATGGCATACCCAAAGCGGAAAGAAATCACCTTGGAAGTTTGTGTCTTCTGTTCGTACTACAAATGAGAAAATTTTTGCCGTAAAAACAACCATTGAAGGTGCAAATACCTCTGACACCTTTCCTACAGATGATGTTGTTGAAGTAGTTAAATCTGAAAATCAACCTAAAACTCCAAAAGCAAGAATTGAAGATAAGATTCTTGTTTCCGGGAAAGCTGCAACTGATGCTTGGGGAAAAGTAATGGAAACTCTGGCTGATGATATGGAAAAAGGGAAAGCAGATCAACCCGAAAAACCAAGGCTTGTCATAAATAAATTAAGTGAGAATGACCCCCTTTTTCTAAAAAGATTTAGAGAAGGTGCAAAACCTTTATTCAAATACTGTATTGATAATGACCCATCTGCAGAAGCAACGGACTTATTCCTTTCAGATAACATTACGGATTTTATCAATAGTTGGAAATTTGAATATCGAGAAATTGAAGATTATGCCTTTCAAACTTTAGTAAAGGATCCGATGGATATTTTAAGTGAATACACTTACTATCTTTCAGTTTAATTCCTTCGCGTGATTCCCGGAAGAAACATCTTGTGGTTTAGAAACGAATCATGGGAGGAAGGCGAACAACTAAGAAAAGTTCTTCAGCCAGAGTCGTACAGACTGCGATGTGAAATAAGAGATTTATATCTTCGCTTATATCCTCTTCCAGAAGAAGATACTAAATCCGAAAACACAACCATCATTCAGCAACAGACAAATGTTGTTCAAAACGGAGATAACAACATTAATCTGACCAATAACGGAACGATAAACATCAAATTATAGGAGGATGGCAAATGAATAAAAATAATAATTCAATAATCAACAGCTCTGCTCCACCATCGATACAGCAAACAGGTCAGAATAATGTTAATGTAACAAGAATATGTAAACAAAAAAATAGTAGCAATATCAGAAAAGAAAAAAGCTCTCGAAGAACAACTTGCTCTTTTTGATGGTATCGATGTAGAAGAAAAAATGCAGGAAATCATCGATAGCATAAAAGTAACTGAAGAAAAAATATCGGCAGCAACCTCCACAAGAAGAGAGATACTTGGACAGATATTGGAACTTCAAGAGCAAGCAGCTGAATGCAATCTTCTGCAAGGAAGATATGCTACCCTTCGAGGTCAGTATGTTTCAGACATTTACGAAGATTAGTAACAACAAAATTTTGGTAGTCGGCATGACTGCCACAGTTAACAGGTAACATAAAAAATCGCCTCCAATCGAAAGATATCTGCCGCCGCGGGCGACGGTTCATACTAATTAATAGGCGCGGAGCGCCGCATTTTTCGATAGATTTGTCAAGTGTTTTTGACAAAAAAAGTGGGGGATTTTAATAAAAAGGGAATCTGAAAGTCTTATATTTACTGGTTTAGAGATTCCGAGAGATCATTTATATAAATAGGAGGATTTAAAATGTCTACAGATGAAAAACAATGGCATCCCAGATTTTTAAAGTACATGGAGAAAATCGTAAACCATCAAAATTACAAAGGATTAGCTATCAAAAAGAAACCCGACGGTTCATATGCATGGATAGCAACTGCAAAATCTGATATTGGTCGACAAAGAATAGATTGGTGCATCTCAAAAGGGCAAGAACTTGGTTTTATTGTAGAACACGAAGCCTATCCAGGAATGTACGCCGATGTAATGTTGGAAATTCACCCAACTAAATGGAAAGTCTGCCAAATTTGTGGTAGGGAAATGTCCTTATACTACCACTATCCGAACGCAAACTTTCTTAAATCCTTAAATAAACAATTTAACTCCGATTTTACAGACTGTGACCATATTAGTGATATATGGGATGAATTAACCAATAAAGGAATACGAAAGGTCGAAATTGCGTCGTTCTTAATATCAAAGGGCTCTCTTAATCTAAATGCCGCTACTGCAACTAAAGAAGAAATTATTGATGCTTTAGAATACGCTTGCCGTAAAGGTGACAAAAAATGCCTTGGCCCTGGTGCTATGTCAAATTTCCCAGATCGATATGATGGCTTCCATACATACAATCGATGCTGCCGAGCTACTCAAGATAAAGGACGATCAAAAGAAAATTTGAAGTCTTACACAAAAGACAGACGCGCATATGAATATTGGAGTGATGGTAATATTCATGCTGCAAATCAGTTTATGGGTAGCAGTTTTTTTGATGGTACATCCGCGGATCATATAGGTCCTATCTCTTTAGGCTTTATCCACGACCCAAGATACTTGCAGCCTATGCCAGGAGGAGATAACTCTTCAAAAAGAGATAGATTACAGATTGTTGATATTGAAAGAATTATTGAAACTGAACATCGTACTGGTATATACCCAATGTCATGGCAGTCCAAACTAATTTGGGAATTTATAAAATCAAACTACAACAAATTCCCAGATAAAGTGCCTACCATTTATCGCGATGCACTCAAACAAAATATGGCTAATTTTATGCATATTTTAAGAACAATACTCGAAAACTGTCCAAACTATGGCGAGGATTTTCTGGTTAATACTTATCTTGTCCCTAATTACCAGTATTTCAAATATACCTATAAATTTAACGAAAAGGGAGAAATTATATCTCAGGAACCAAGACATTACACAGATCGAAATCAACACGAAACAGATAGATATAAACGAATAGCCATTGAGTCTGTCTATGATTACAGCGACAAAGATAACAGAAATAATAAGCACGACTTAACAGCAACAGAATTATCTACTCTTACCAAGATTTGTTTTGTAATAGAATCTTGTAAAAAACCAAGTGATTGCAAACAAATGATTTCTCAGCTTGTCGAAAGCATCGAAAGACGTATTATTTCTAGCTTATAAGAGCACTAAAGAGGGAGTAACTCACCACGGTTACCCCCTCTATTGTAAATGCTCCATCCCATGTACCATGACTTTTAAAAGACCGCTAACCACGGTCTTTTTGTTTTCTGATATATTCTGACAGCTTTGGTGACCATGGAAGAAAATCTTCCAGAAATGAGCGGTCTGTATCGTCCATATGTGCCGGTATCTGGGTCAACAGATATTCAAAGTACTCATAAGGCTTTAAGTTATTAGCTTGCGGCACCGCCCTTTGGGGCGAGCAGTAGCATAGCCCTTTTGAGGGCTTATAACAAACCACCAGTTGAACTGGTGGTTGCTGACTTAGAAATAGCAAAAAAGGACACCTCCCATGAAACTCATCCTATCCGGCGACACACACGGAACATTTGACCTTGATAAAATTATAACATTTTTTCAAAAACAGAATACAACTTACACAAAAGAAGATTATCTCATAATCTGCGGAGATACCGGCATTTGCGGGTACTCTGAAACAGAAGAAACCAAAGTCAGGCACATTTTAAGAAATCTTCCGGTTACAACGCTTTTTATAGACGGAAACCATGAAGATTTTAAAAAATTAAATGCCTTTCCGGTTGAAAAATGGCATGGCGGCAATGTCCATTTTATTGAAAAAGATATTATTCATCTGATGCGTGGACAGATTTTTAATTTAAGCGGCATTACATTTTTTACTTTTGGCGGGGCATACAGTCCTGACAGAGCATATCGGGAGGAGGGTATTTCATGGTTTCCGGAAGAACTTCCCTCCCGGCAGGAATATTTAGAAGGCTGGGAAAATTTGAAAAAATCGGGTTTTAAGGTCGACTATATTCTTACCCATACCGCACCCAAAAACATTGTTTCCCAAATGGGATATAAAGATTTACCCGGTCGCAACGAAGAAGCACCTTTAAGAGAATTTTTACAGCAGGTAGCCGACCATACTGATTTTAAGGCATGGTACTTTGGACATTTTCATAAAGATTGTAAAATAGCAGATTCTTTTTTCTGCTTATATGATATACTTTCATTAATACAGAGGTAATTACGAATTCAAGAAGATAAGTTGGCGTGCGCACAGAATGCCCTTCCAGAGAAATGCGAACAGTTATCTTATCCTGATTTTTTGAATCAGCGTAGAATTTTGATTGTCCAAATCGTAATGAAAGCATATGAAAAATTGTGTAAATAGAGAAATTCAATTTTTTATTGAGAGAATGTTTGAAATGTTGTATTAGTTTGAGCTGAAGGAGGAAATTCAATTTGAAAAAGAAAAAAGATGAAGTAACAATCCGTTCCAGCGCAGCAGAATATCTGACCTATGTTGCTTCCATTGGTGACCAGCAGGACAGCATTGAGATGCGCTACGAGAATGAAAATATATGGCTGACACAGAAGATGATGGCCACATTGTACGATGTAGGAACAAATACAATTAATTATCATATTAAAAAGATATTCGAGGATAGTGAGCTACAGGAAGATTCAGTTATTCGAAAATTTCGAATAACTGCTCCTGACGGGAAAAGCTACAATACAAATCACTATTCCTTGGAGATGATTATTGCCGTAGGTTTCAAGGTCAATTCTGAGCGTGCGGTACAGTTCCGTAAATGGGTGAATCAAATTGCGAAGGATTATACTATCAAGGGCTGGGTTATAGATGACGAACGTCTGAAAAACGGCGGTTCTGTACTTACAACTGAATACTTTGACCGTTTACTTGAACAGATTCGTGAAATCCGCCTGTCAGAGCGCAGATTTTATCAGAAAATAACTGACATTTATGCTACGGCACTTGACTATGACCGCACAGCCAGAACAACCAAACAGTTCTTTGCTAAGGTGCAGAATAAAATGCATTATGCGGTACACGGACATACGGCAGCAGAACTGATTTATGAACGCGCTGATGCGGAAAAACCTCATATGGGACTTACCACATGGGCAACAGCACCGGAGGGTAAAATTGTAAAAAGTGATGTAAGCATTGCAAAGAATTATCTTACTGATAAAGAAATGCGTTCATTAGAGCGTATTGTATCTGCTTACCTAGATTTGGCAGAAGACCGTGCAGAACGCCACATTCCGATGACAATGGAGGACTGGTCAAAGCGTCTGGATTTATTCCTGATGGCAGATGACAGAGAAGTTCTTCAAGATGCAGGGAAAATCACAGCGGAGATTGCCAAGGCAAAAGCTGAAACAGAATTTGAAAAGTATCGTGTGATTCAGGACAGATTATTTATGTCCGATTTTGATAAGTACATACTGGAATTAGAAGAAAACGTAAAGAAATGATGTCTGTTTCTGTGCGTATGCGTACAATTAATCAACAAATTTTTAAAATAAGAGGACAAACATGACCAGAAAATATACAGAATCCGAAATCAGAGATATCATTGCTGACAATTTACAATGTATTGAACCCGGCATGGTATTAATAGATACAGAACATTATCTGCCGAATTATAAAGGAACAAAAGGCTTTGTTGATATTCTGGCAAAAGACTGCAAAGATCATCTGACGGTTATAGAAGTAAAGAAAAGTAATTCTACTGCGCGGGAAGCAATCCATGAAGTTTTTAAATATCTAGAAGGTGTAAAAATAAACAAAGGACTGCGGGACGATGAAATCCGTTTACTGATTTTGTCTACCGAGTGGGATGAGCTGCTCATTCCTTTTTCTTCTCTTTGTCAGAACAGTACCGTTAATATCGAGGGGTATCGTATTCAGGTATCTGAAAATCGTACACTGTCATCTGTAAAAAGAGTACAGCCTATTATGCACAATCATGAACGTCTGTTTTGTGAACATCATATGCTGCGTGCATATACTACAGAACAGAAATTACAACAGGCAATCCAGGAACATATTACATCTTTTGAAACAAAAGGAATTTATGATTACGTTCTTGTTATATTAAAAGCACCAAAAAATCATAGAGAAAAAGAGCTTGCTGCCATGGAAATGCCCTACGTCGGCTACTCTCAGGAAGATAGAGCCTATATGTCAACCCACAACCATGAACACTATCCCGACTATAAATTTATTATTTATTCTGCAAGCCAGTTACAATCTGAAGATATTTACTGGGATATATTAAAAAAAGATGCTGACATCTATTCAAACGTATCAGAATTTTTTACAGAAGATTCTGACGAAGAAGATTATCTGTCAGACCTTCATGATTATGCAATAAATTCTGTTGCCCCTGTTCCGTCCTGTGATACTGAAGATATCGGTTATGCCGCAAAATTACAGAATTATATTTATAACCAGAACTGGACGGTTGAAAAAATTATCAGAGGAAAAATCTTTAACAATGAATTTTTATCGGACGAAACCATTTTGGACGAATTGTGTGGTGCACGAGGCGGTACGCGCCAAAAATATTTATTGGAATTTGATTCGGAAAATATTACTGCACTGAAAAAAATGAAAAGAGAAGTCAGTTATTGTTTACAGGATAACAAGCAATGGAAAGTACCTGTTACAACCATTCTTGATACGCTGATAGACGAATGTGATAAAAAATCATTTAAAGGGAAGATATATATTTATAATCCTATGCATACCTTATACACGCTTTATCTGATAGCTGCACATAATAATATTATGAATTGGGCACCTTGTTTTTTCATTGTCGTGGAATATCCGGATCAGACGGACGTATATTTTGGCGAAATGAAACATACCGGAAATATTCAGGATTTTGATATTGTTATAGAAAAATATTTTGGAAAAACATTATGGGATTTAGCGTTTTCATTGACATGGGGTGGTTACCTGCCAAATGATGTACAAATTGCAAAGGATTTAGGACTGGGTTACGGTGTATATAAAACAAGCAATATCTATGGCAAATCAACGCATTATGAATATTTAGATTATGAATTTACAGAATGTGATGAAATTTCCTCAATGAAAGCTCTTACAGAATATTTTACCCAAAACATCAGTGTAATAAACCGAATCGTTGACCTGTTTGAAAAGGACATGCCTGCCAAAGGATATACTTTCATCTGATGTTTCATTGAAAATCATTATATGCTATACTTTCCTTAATCACAACATTTTTAAGGAGGTCACTATGAACATCGAACAGGCAGTAGAGCTTATTTACACAGGTCTGGTAAGTGAAGAATCGGTTCCGGTTAAATTACGGGCATACCATGAACTCGACCGGGAACTGCTTGCACAGGTGCAGGAAGCACTGGATTTTGCAATAGAGTATTACAAGGGAGAGCCGTTGATTCCTAAAAAACTGGCGGCGGCACTGGTTGATATTTACGGTGCTTTTTACTTTAACAGCGGTTTTAGTGAAAATGAACTGCGCGAGCTTGAAGATATCGGAATGGATTTACAGGAAAAATCCATAGAACTTTTTGAAGACTAAACAAACCCGAGGTAAAACAAAATCATGGGACAGACAGATTTATTTGGAACAGAAAAAATCAGCAAAATACTTTTAAAACTGGCGCCACCGGTCATGCTCGCCCAGCTGATACAGGCGCTCTACAACATCATTGACAGCCTGTTTGTCGGCAGATACTCCGATTCGGGACTGACGGCACTGTCAATTATCTACCCGCTCCAGCTTTTAATGATTGCCCTTGCCGTGGGAACGGGGGTGGGCATTAACACGGTTATGGCGGCAAAGCTGGGTGTCGGCAATGAAAAAGAAGCCGATGAGTATGCCGGTGTCGGCACGCCGTTAGCAGGCTTTATGTGGCTTTTATTTGCGGTCATCTGCTGGTTTGCCATGCCGTTTTACGCAAAAATGTCAACCAATTCCGAAGTCATCATTCACGATGTCATCGTATACGGACGTATTGTGTGTGTATTCAGTTTCGGACTGTTTCTGGAAAGTATCTGGACAAAGGTTCTGCAATCCTGCGGCGATATGAAAACGCCGATGACAGCGCAGATTATCGGCGCGATTACGAATATCGTGTTAGACCCTCTGCTGATTTTCGGTATGTTCGGATTTCCGAAAATGGGCATTGCGGGCGCGGCGGTGGCGACAGTATCTGGACAGATTATGGCGGCACTGATTGTCATGAAAAAAGGCTTTCGCAAATCCCCGCACAGACAGGTTTACCCACACCACATTGCCAAAATCTTCCAGCTGGGTATTCCGAATATTCTTATGCAGTCGGCGTATACCTTTTACATACTGGGATTGAATCTGATTCTTGCAACCTTTTCAGACCAGGCAGTAACCGCACTGGGACTTTACTATAAGTGGCAGACCTTTTTCTTTATCCCGCTCGGCGCAATGCAGACCTGCATTGTTCCTGTTATCAGCTACAATTATGCGGCAAGAAATATTGAGCGCTGTAAAAAGACCCTGTCGGCTTCCATTGTGTTCGGAATGTCCCTTATGGCACTGGGAACACTATGCTTTGTCTGTATTCCTTCACAAATGCTGCGGGTATTTACTTCCGATGAACTGGTTATTGCTATCGGACGGGTCGGCTTCCGCTTTGTCGGCATCAGCTTTCTGCCAATGGTCACTTCGTTGATATTCCCGGTATTTTTTCAGGCGGTGGGTTCAAGCCTTAAAAGTTCACTGCTTACGGTTATCCGCACCGTGATATTATTTGTTCCGCTGGCATATTTATTTTCCAGATTCGGATTAAACTGGTTCTGGCTGACTTATCCGGTGACGGAAGTTATCACCAGCCTTACCGGGGCTTATTTTTACCGTCAATTCTTAAACAAGGATTATGTACGGGAAACTGAGTCTTCTGGCGGTAAAAACATCACAGATGTCACCGCCGCCACACATATCTCAGCCGCCATAACTGGCGCAGACAGTACAGGCAGTCATGACAATATCGATAATCTTGACAATCCTGATATTGCCTTAAAGCCTTCCAAACCCGGCGTCATTATCACGATTGCAAGAGAGCACGGCTCATCGGGCAAGCAGATTGGAAAATGTGTCGCCAATGCCTTAGGCATTCCTTTCTATTATAAAGAAATGATTACGCTGGCGGCAAAAGAGAGTGGACTAAATCGCGAATTCATTTCCGATATTCACAAAAATTCGCCGGATATCATGCGTGATTTATATCTGAGTTCCAATGCAGTGCAATACGCGATTAAAGCACAGGATGCCATTATCCGTGAAATTGCGGAAAACGGCTCCTGTGTCATTGTCGGCAGGGCAGCAGATTATATTTTAAAAGATTACGACAATGTTGTCCGCATATTTATCCATGCGCCGCAGGATTACAGAATTCAAAGAGTTATGGATGTATACGGCGACACGCCAAAAGAAGCAAGGGTGAACATTGAGCGTTCCGATAAGGCAAGGGCTTCATATTATGAGCATATTTCCGGCACACACTGGGGGGATGCAAGAAATTATGAATTAACGGTCGATTCCTCTGACGGTGTTGAAAAAACGGCACAATTCATTGTCCGGTATATCACAGGACACACACAGACAGATTCCGCCGTATAAAGTGTAAAATCAGCCACACGGATTAAACATTACCGGTTGCCAATTTCCTGTTAAAATGATATCATACTTTGTGGATTATTTATCAATACTATTTTAACAGCAGGAGAATTCTATGAACAACTCAAATGAACCCATTTATGACGCACGTAAGCTCGGCATTCCGAAAATGCTGATTCTCGGAATCCAGCATATGTTTGCGATGTTTGGTGCTACAATTCTGGTACCGATTCTTGTGGCAGGCTATTTTAAAGATGCCTGCGGTGAACCTTTGACAAGAGGCCTTACCGTTTCTGTTACTTTATTTTGTGCAGGCTTTGGCACACTGATTTTCCATCTTTGTTCCAAATTGAAAGTGCCTGCGTTTTTAGGCTCGTCCTTTGCATTTTTAGGCGGATTTTATACCGTTGCCAACTTAAAAAACGGTATTTATGCGACCATGAATGTCAATGATAAAGCGGCTTATGCCTGCGGCGGTATTGTTGTTGCCGGACTTTTATATCTGGTGGTGGCGCTGATATTCAAACTGGTCGGTGTCAACCGTGTCATGAAATTTTTACCGCCGGTTGTAACCGGTCCGATTATCATCTGCATCGGTTTATCCCTTGCACCGTCAGCTATTTCAAATGCTTCAACCAACTGGTGGATTGCATTTACGGCATTAGCGGTGATTATCATTTTCAATATCTGGGGAAAAGGCATGTTTAAGATTATCCCGATTCTCATGGGTGTTTTGATTTCCTATGGGCTTGCGGTGATTTTAAATGCCTGCGGTATCACAAATCCTGATGGCACAGCGATTTTAGATTTTGCATCTGTATCGGGCGCCGGCTGGATTGGACTGCCTCAGTTCCAGATTTGCAAATTTGACATCACAGCCATTCTTGTTATGGCACCGATTGCCATTGCAACGATGATGGAACACGTAGGAGATATGTCCGCCATTTCCGCTACAGTCGGAGAAAATTTTATTGAAGAACCAGGTCTGCACCGTACCTTAATGGGTGACGGACTTGCAACCGCATTTGCCGGATTTCTCGGCGGACCTGCCAACACGACATACGGTGAAAATACCGGCGTTCTTGAACTTTCCAAAGTTTATGACCCGCGTGTTATCCGTATTGCGGCATGTTTTTCAATTGTATTGTCCTTTATTCCGAAGTTTTCGGCAATTATTTCAACAATGCCTGCGGCAATTATCGGCGGTGTGTCTTTCATGCTCTACGGTATGATTTCCGCTATCGGTGTGAGAAATGTCGTTGAAAATAAGGTAGACCTAACAAAGTCCAGAAACTTAATTATTGCCGGTGTCATCTTTGTCTGCGGACTTGGATTTTCAGACGGCTTGACCTTTACTGTCTTTGGCACTTCAATTACACTGACAGCCCTTGCCGTAGCTGCGATTGCAGGTATTTTCCTCAATGCCGTTTTACCGGGAAATGATTACCAGTTCGGTAAAAATCCGGAGGGTGACAGAAGCCGAGGGGTCTATGTTGCAAACAGCGACAGCGAAGATGAAGCAGAGTAATAAAAAAGATAAAAATGCCGCATTGACGGCGGAATGGAGATTTTTATGAATAAAATGGAAAATGTAACTATTTTTGAACACCCTTTAATCCAGCACAAGATTTCAATCTTACGTGACAAGAGAACCGGCACAAACGAATTTCGTCAGTTAGTTGATGAAATTGCCATGCTGGAAGGCTTTGTAGCTCTTTCAGATTTGCCGGTAGAAGACGTAGAAGTCGAAACGCCGATTGAAACCTGCATGACACCGATGATTGCCGGAAGAAAACTTGCCGTTGTGCCGATTCTTCGTGCCGGACTTGGTATGGTTTCCGGTATTTTAGCGTTAGTTCCGTCCGCAAAGGTCGGACACATCGGTATGTACCGTGACGAAGAAACTCACGAACCGCAGGAATATTACTGCAAACTGCCGGACCCGATTGCTGAAAGAACGATTGTTGTGTGTGATCCGATGTTAGCAACAGGCGGTTCTGCGATTGATGCGATTAACCAGATTAAAAAACACGGCGGCAAAAACATTAAGTTCATGTGCATTATTGCAGCTCCTGAAGGACTCGAAAGACTGCACAGGGAACATCCGGATATCCAGATTTATGTCGGTGCATTAGACAGACAGTTAAACGAAAATGCATACATCTGTCCGGGACTTGGCGATGCAGGCGACAGAATCTTCGGAACAAAATAAGAAATTCTTAAGAAATAAATTGGCTTCAGGTATTGTAATTAAATACATTTTTGCGTATAATCTGCATAGGTAGCAAAGTAATGGTTCACAAAAATGAAATGGAGAAGTACATGAACCCTGAAAATAGACCCATTAGAAGTATTTTTACAGTAATGTCAACTGCCATCCGTACACTGGAAAAGGAAGGACGGCTGACAATGGAGAAAAGCTATATACAGCACGGCTCGACATCTGTTTATGAACATAGTGTAAAAGTAGCTTATACAAGTTTGTATTTTGCAAGACGTTTCCGTCTGAATATTGATGAAAAGTCACTGATCCGCGGTGCATTGCTTCATGATTACTTTCTTTATGACTGGCATGAAAAGGATAAAAGTCATCGGCTTCATGGCTTTTATCACCCATCAACAGCTTTAAGAAATGCCAAAGAAGATTTTGATTTGAATCCAATTGAAGAAAATATGATAGCCAGACACATGTTTCCACTGACCCCGATACCGCCGCGGTATAAGGAAGCATGGATTCTGTGTCTGGCTGATAAATACTGTGCAACAGTTGAAACCCTGTTGCCGCTGCTGATGTGGAAGGTATTACGTGCCCGTATGATTAAAGCTTTATTTCTGAGTTAAGACAGACACAAATGTATACCGTTGATCCATCCAGTTTCCAATGATGCCGATACATTTTCCCATCGTGAAAGCAGCAAGAATTGTTCCGATTCCTAGTCCGTCAAGATGTCCTAAAAGAAATCCTGTCATGCAGGCAGTTACTGTCAGACAGATTACATCAAAAGTAATTTTGATTTTAGGATATCCGACACGGATAATATCGGAAAATTCCCTTGGAAATAAATCTGTCGGAATAATTGGCAATCCGCATCGGTTGGATAATGCAATTCCAATACAAATCAGAATATAACTTAACACAAAGTATACTATCCGGCACGGTATCGTCTGTGGCAGAATCCCTATCCATAATTCATGTACATCTAAAAATTCCCCGAAAGCAAATCCGACAACAAAACTGAATAAATACTGCGGTACGAATTTTTTACGCAGAATCATTAATGTCAGAACCAGTAACCCCTGAAAAAGATACGTCCATGTTCCGAGGGAAATTTTAGTAAAGACTTCTGAAAATGCAAACGGCACGCTTGAGATTGCTGAAATCCCCGCACCGGAATACAGCATTAATACCACACCAAAGCTGTTAATCAGAACCGCCGCTATCAAAGCCAGCTCCCCGCGCAGTGTCCGCCTGTCCGTTTCCTGAAGCATTGTGTCAGCATTATTATTATTCATACTTTTCACCATTCCTGTTCTAAGGCATTTTGCCCTACATATTTGTTTACAGCTTTTCAGTATACAAACGCTTTTTATAAATAACAAATAAATAAATTTCATCAAACTATAGACTGTATCTATTGAATATTATATATTTATCATGATTGGGGACTTTTGTCCCTGGTATCATATATAAATGTAACTGCACATCAAATATTTAGATTTACTACCTGCCGGAGATTACCGGACACACTGGAGGAATTTATTTGAATTTATTTTATTTAAGATACTTTGTGACCCTTGCACACGTCAAACACTATACCAAAGCAGCAGAACAGCTCTGCATTACACAGCCAAGCCTCAGCCACGCCATTGCACAGATGGAAAAAGAACTGGGTGTGCCGTTATTTGAGAAAAATGGCAGAAATACCATGCTCACGCCGTTTGGCAGGGAATTTCTATCGTGCGCGGAGCATACACTTTCCACGCTTGATGACGGCATTGCTTCCTTACAGCGCAGTGCGCGCGGTTCAGGACTGATTCGTCTGGGCTTTGTCCGTCCGCTGGGGATTGAATTTGTCCCGCACCTTGCGGCAGATTTCTTACGGGCATATCCTGAAAATGATATCCGTTTTACCTTTCATACCGGCATTACCCAGCACCTGTTAGATGATTTGGCACAGCGGAAGGTAGATTTGCTGTTTTGTTCCAAGCCGCAGGACGACTTAAAATTTACCGCCGTTCCGGTTCAGAAACAGGAGCTGGTTGTCATCGTGCCGCAGAATCACCCGCTTGCCGCACGTTCCGCTAAGGACGGTATATGTCTTTCCGACACCGCTTCGTACCCGCACATTTATTTTACAAAGACTTCGGGTATCCGCAGTGTCATTGACGATATGTTCCACAGGGAAAATGTGATTCCCAATATCGTTTACGAAACAGAAGAAGATGAAGTCATTGCCGGACTGGTGGCACAAGACTTCGGTATTGCCGTTGTTCCGTATATGGATTTGCTGTCAAAACTGCCGGTTCGGATTCTGCCGATTCTTTCACCGGATTACGAACGCAATTTTTATCTGGTGCATGACGGTTCCGTGTATATGCCGCCTGCCGTGGAAAATTTCCGCAATTTTGTATTAAACCGCATTTCTTAAAACATTTTGCAAAAAAGTATAAATCTGACATTTCTGTAAAAAATAAGAATATCAAACTTCAAACAGAAAGGGTTCAGATTTATGAAACGATTGGAATGGATAAGCGCCGCTGCCGGAATATTACTGTTATTTATCTCCGGCTTTGGCTGTATCTTTTTCTTTGCTTCAAAGGAAAATACAAAAAATATTACCAAAGAGGAAACCTTTGTCTACCGGGCAGAAACTGACAGCACCAGTCTGGCCGACACCTCTGCCGGCATTTATGCCAACGGAAAAGTACAGACCAAAAAAGAAACCTTTTACCTGATTTACAGTGAAGACCGCCTGTGCATTTACCGGGGAGATGACAAGATTTTTTACGACTACGCCGATGTAGCGGTAAACCTCATGCCGGTTGAAATACGGGAGCAGTTAAAATACGGCCTGTACATCACCGGAGAGCAGGAACTTTACGAATTTTTACAGACCTACAGCAGTTAAATATTGCGCGGAAACTATACGTCTGATAAAATATGATACTAGATTCAGACAGATGTCTTGCTTTTGCCAACACATCTTAAAACACAGCTTAAAACACAGCTTAAATAATAGAGATTAAAAATAAAAATACACGAAACGAGGACTTTTATGACAAAATTAAACCGGCACACCTGTGACTGCATTGTTATCGGCGGCGGCGCCGCGGGCATGATGTCCGCTGTCTGCGCTTCACAGGGCGGTGCATCTGTCATTTTAATAGAACATACGGCACGGCTGGGTTCAAAAATACTCCAGACCGGCAACGGAAAATGTAACTTTACCAACCTGCATATGCAGGCAGACTGTTATCAGAACGGCAATCCTGACTTTGTCATGCAGGTTTTAAATACCTTTCCGGTACAGGATACCCTTGATTTTTTTGAAAATGCAGGCATTTACCACAAGGACAGAAACGGATATGTCTATCCCCATTCGGAAACGGCGGCTTCTTTGCAGTCCGCACTGCGGTATGAAGTCGAACAGAGCGGTGTGACCGTGTTTACCGAACAGTCTGTTCTGTCCGTTGAAAAAAAAGACGGTTCATTTTATGTGACGACCGATACCGACAGCTTCTGCGGCCACGCCTGTATTCTTGCCACCGGCTCAAAAGCCGCACCAAAGACAGGCTCGGACGGCTCAGGCTATACGCTTGCCAGAAAACTCGGACACCACATTATAAAACCGCTTCCGGCACTCGTACAGCTTACTTCCGACAATCCGCTGTGCAAAGCGATGTCCGGCGTGCGCAGTACAGGAACGGTTACTGTTTTTGCAGACGGAAATCCTGTTGCTTCGGATACCGGAGAAATCCAGTATACGGACTACGGCATTTCGGGGATTCCCGTATTTCAGGTCAGCCGCTATGCCGTCAAAGCCGCAGACAGTAAAAGAATCGTGACGGCAGTTGTGGATATGCTTCCGGACTTTGAAGCGGAAACCCTTATTACACAATCGATAAAACGCATGTATCAGCATAATACGCAGGATATTGTCACGTTCTTTTCGGGACTGCTTAACAAAAAGCTTGTACAGGCAGTGGCAAAAAGCTGCGGTTATCCAGCCGGTACGGCTATGGACGCACTTGGAAAAAAAGGTATTGCAAAAATGATAACAGCTTTTAAAGATTTTTCCTTTGACATTACCGGAAGCCGCTCCTTTGATGCCGCACAAATCTGTCAGGGTGGTGTATCTCTTGAAGAGGTGGATTCCCAGTTCATGCAGTCTCTTTTATGTCCCGGACTTTTCTTTGCGGGAGAACTTTTAGACGTAGACGGAAAATGCGGCGGCTACAACCTGCAATGGGCATGGAGCAGTGGACATCTGGCGGGAACTTCTGCCGCACAGTATTGTATTTCACAGAAAGGAACTCACTATGATTCAAATTAGTCAGATTCGTTTAAAACCGGACAGCCCGGAAACGGCATTACACCAGGCAGTTTACAAGGCACTGCGCCTTTCACCGAAGGATACCTGCCGCATTGAGATTGCAAAGCAGTCCATTGATTCCAGACATAAACCGGATATCTTATACATATACAGCGTGCATGTTTCCGACATTCTGCTTAACGGCAAAAAGCCGGTGGACGAAGCTGCATGGATTAAAAAGTTAAAGAACCGTGACATTACACCGGTTACCCAAAAAGGATACACATTCCCTGCCGTATCAAGGCAGATTTTAAAAGAAGAAGACCGTCCGGTCATTATCGGTTTCGGCCCTGCGGGTATGTTTGCCGCATTAAAGCTTGCCGAAGCAGGACTGCGCCCGATTGTATTTGAGCGTGGTGACAGTATCGGACAGCGTAAAAAAGAAGTCGAGGCGTTCTGGCAGGGCGGCGCACTCAATACCGAATCGAACGTCCAGTTCGGAGAGGGCGGCGCCGGTACATTTTCGGACGGTAAATTAAATACGGCGATTAAAGACCCAACCGGAAGAATCCACGAAGTTTTACGCATATTTGCAGAATTTGGTGCGGATTCGCGGATTTTATATGTGAATAAGCCGCATATCGGAACTGATGTTCTTGCCAAGGTTGTGCAGAATATCCGTAAAAAAATCACTGCCTGCGGCGGCGAGGTGCATTTCCAGACAAAACTCACGGCAATTCATGAAAAAGACGGCGCAGTAAACGGCATTACCGTCTTTGACCGTGCAGAAAACAAATCCTTCACCCACGCCTGTAATACCGTCTGTCTTGCAATCGGTCACAGTGCCAGAGATACCTTTGAAATGCTTCTGGCACAGGGAATCTCCATGCAGCCGAAGGCTTTTGCGGTCGGTGTGCGCATGGAACACCCGCAGTCCTTTATCAATCAGAATGCGTATGGCGACTGCCACTATAAACTGCCTGCTGCCGATTATAAAGTAACATTTCAGACATCCACCGGCAAAGGCGTGTATTCTTTCTGTATGTGTCCGGGCGGTTACGTGGTCAACGCTTCTTCCGAAAAAGAACGCATTGCCGTAAATGGCATGAGTTATTCAGGCAGAAACGGTGACAATGCCAACAGTGCCATTATCGTCACCGTAACGCCGGAGGATTTCGGCAGTAACATTTTAGACGGCATGCACTTCCAGCGCAGACTTGAAAACCTCGCATGGCGGGAGGGAAACGGCAAAATTCCCGTACAGTTATACGGTGATTTCAAGAACAACCGCATATCGACCGGTTTCGGTGCCGTAACGCCGTCCATAAAAGGCGCGTACACCTTTGGCAACTTAAACCACGTTTTACCGGAGTTTCTCACAGCACCGTTAAAAGAGGGCATCACCGGATTTTCAACGCGCATTAAGGGATTTGACATGGAAGAAGCCGTGCTTTCGGGTGTTGAAAGCCGGACCTCCAGCCCGGTTCGTATTCTGCGCGGCGACTCCTTACAGTCTGTGACACTTCACGGTCTGTACCCGTGCGGAGAGGGTGCAGGATATGCAGGCGGTATTACCTCTGCCGCCGTTGATGGTTTAAAAATTGCCGAGCAGATTGCCACAAACTAGAAAAAACGTGACATTTTACCTTAAATGGTGTAAAATAACAAAAGTATGCAAAATATATAGTAGATGAAATTTGGAGAACATAAAAATGAGCAGCATAAGAGAGCGAATGAAAGAGAAGAAACGGATTGTTGTAAAAATCGGTTCTTCTTCCCTCATGCATGATAATACGGGTAAATTAAATTTATTAAAAATCGAAAAACTGGTTCGTATTCTGGTCGATATTAAAAATTCCGGAAAAGACGTTATATTGGTATCTTCCGGTGCAATCGCCGTCGGAAGAAATGCCATCGGTCTGCATGACCGTCCCGATGATTTATCCGTAAAGCAGGCGTGTGCCGCCATCGGACAGGCTAAGCTGATGATGGTTTATCAGAAGATTTTTTCCGAATACAATTCCCTTGCGGCACAGGTTCTGCTGACAAAGACAATTGTGTTAAATCCGGTCAGCCGCCAGAATGCCGAAAATACATTCCGCGAATTGTCAAAGCTTGGGGCAATTCCGGTTGTCAATGAAAATGATACCATTTCGACTTCGGAAATTGAGCAGGTACAGACCTTTGGCGATAATGACCGCCTTTCGGCTGTCGTTGCTTCTATTACCGATGCGGATTTACTGATTCTGTTATCGGATATTGACGGCATGTATACAGATGATCCGCGAACGAATCCGGATGCACGCTTTATTCATTATGTTGAAACCATCGATGACTCCCTGATTCAGATGGGCAAGGCAACTTCCGGCAGCAGTGTCGGAACCGGCGGTATGGCATCAAAAATTGCCGCTGCCATGATTGCTGCCAATTCAGGAGCCGATATGGTCATTACCAATGCCAATAACGTAGAAAATATTGTTGGAATTTTAAATGGAGAGGATATTGGCACACTCTTTTTAAATCACCGCAATAAGGATTTTGATTTAAAAGAGCTGATTTAAAACGCTGTGGGAGGAATGAATGGACATCAAACTTGTCAAAAATTTTGAAGAGGGTAATTACATCCCGGTTAATGAGCAGCTTCTGCTTCAGGTCGTAGATGCCAATTACCGTCTTGGACGTTTTCCCGGCAAAAAAATTTTTATGCTGAATCCGCTGACAAACGAACGGCTTGAAATCTTACCGGAAATTCATAAATACAATTTGGCAAACATCAGTTATGCAGCAGTTTCCCATAACCATATACTGTTTACATCCGCAAGCAGTATTAATGAAACACAGGTAGAGATTTCTTACTACCGTTACGATGTCAGTACCGGTGCGTATCATATTATCCATACCACCGTGGCAGACCTGACGAAACTCGGCAATGTGCTTTTATTAAAAGCTTTTGTACTGGATGAAAACTACTGTATTTTTGATGAAATTACATATTCCAGAGAAAATTTAAGCAGTACCGGACTGTTTAGCAACGGCATGGGTACACATAAAATGCTTTTAAAAGAAATACAGGAAAATAAAGAGCGTTTACTAAAAGATTCTGTGATTGCCACATCCGGCATTGAAAAACTGATTCCTCTTTCAGGTAATTTATGTATTATCAAACTGGGGAGTCCGATGTTAGAAGAACTGGTTTTTTCTGATACTGCCATACAGCCTTTTAAGCAGAAAGAAATCATCGGCATTGTCAATATCAAGCAGTTTATTTCCGAACTGCTGTTAAATCAGAACAATGCATTTCTGGAAATTTTAGATGAAGGCTCTGAGGAAATTACATTTCCATACATCCGCCAGTATGACAATGATATTGTCTATTCAAAAGTCGATGTTTCAAAAAAAATAGAAGAAGTTATTATATACGATTATGAAACAAAAGTGAAGAAAGTACGCTTAAACAGCAATATTACCAGGATTTCCGATTTGAATCATACGTATATTTTAAATGATACCCCGTATATTATTAAAAATACGGACAAAAATACGCGTTTAATTAATCTGAATACACAGAAAACCGACATTAAATTAAGCGGTGATGTACGTATTAAATTTATCCGCAGGGATTTAATTGTTACGCAGCACCATGTTAAAAAAATGTTTTTTATGCGTAAGGAAAACTATTACATTGAGGTTTTCCGATACCCGGATATGCACCATTCCATTTTCAAGACGCGTGCAAAATATAAAGACTGTATCGCATTTTTTGACGATTTACTGATTTTTACCAATTAGAACAGGAGAACATTTGTATGGTAACACAGGACACTATTAACCGGATTAACGAATTATACCGCAAGTCCAAGGCAGAAGGCTTAACAAGCGCCGAAGCCGAGGAACAGAAGCAGCTTCGTGCAGAGTACGTTGCAGCATTCCGCAACAATTTAAGAGGAACGCTCGATTCCATTAAAATCCAGAACCCGGACGGTTCTATGATTGATGTCAAGAAGCGGCATGAAGAAAAAATGAAGCGGCTGGAACAGGAAGCATTGGAAAATGCCAGAAAATACGGCAATTAAGACAAAACGAGGCAGTTATGACTAAAGAACAGGCAAGAGTATTTGTAAAAGCAGAAAAAAATAAAATGACACCGGCACAGATTCATGAAAACAGCCGTCAAATCATAGATCGGCTTATTTCACAGGATTTTTTTTACAGCGCAGATACCGTACTTACTTATGTCAGTTACAATCAGGAAGTGGAAACCCATTCCTTTATTGACAATTGTCTTTCCCTGGGCAAAACCGTGCTTGTGCCAAAGGTCTACGGCAGGGATATGAAGTTCCACCAGATTACGGCGCTGTCAGAATTAAAGCCCGGCAAATACGGTATTTTAGAACCCGATAATACTGATATCTGTGAACCGGAGCAGGGGCTGATGATTATGCCCGGACTTGCTTTTGATAAAGAACACCACCGTGCCGGATATGGCGGCGGATTTTACGACCGCTATTTAGAACAGCACCCGGTGTTTTACAAAGCCGCTGTAGCTTTTTCTTTTCAGATTGTAGACCATATCGAAACCGAAAGCTACGACTTAAAACCGGATTGTATTATTACTGAACAGGCGGTTCTGTAACAACAGACGAAAATGCCTGCAAAATAAAGAATCGTAAAAATATAAAAATTTTATGGAGGGCAGAAAAAATATGGAAACACTTACCGTAATGGGACAGCGTGCAAAAACAGCCGCCGCCCAGCTTGCAAAAACCGGAATCACCGAACGCAATAATGCTTTAAAAGCAGCTGCAGATGCACTGCTTGCAAAACGTGATACCATTCAGGCTGCCAATGCAAAAGACATTGAAGCCGCAAAGAAAAATCAGATGAAACCGGCAATGATTGACCGTCTGACACTGACCGATGCCAGAATTGAAGGCATGGCAGAAGGCTTGTATCAGATTGTGCAGTTAGACGACCCGATTGGTGAAATCACTTCCATGAAGCAGCGTCCAAACGGTCTGATGATTGGTAAAAAAAAGGTGCCGTTAGGTGTTATCGCCATTATTTATGAATCCCGTCCAAATGTTACTGCCGATGCTTTCGGACTGACTTTAAAATCCGGCAATGCCGTTATTTTAAGAGGTGGCAGTGATGCGATTCACTCCAATACGGCAATTGTTTCCGTAATTACCGAAAGCCTGAAAGAATGTGGTATCAATCCGGATGCCATCCAGCTGGTTACTGATACCGACAGGGCGCTTGTTACCGAATTAATGCATATGAATAAATATATTGATGTCATTATTCCGAGAGGCGGTGCCGGACTGATTCAGAATGTCGTCCAAAACAGCACTGTTCCGGTCATTGAAACAGGAACCGGAAACTGCCATATTTATGTGGATGAATATGCAGACTTTAAGATGGCAGAAGATATTATTTTCAATGCAAAGACACAGCGTATCGGTGTCTGCAATGCCTGTGAATCTTTAGTTGTCCACAGTAAGATTGCCGGTGAATTTATCCCGCAGCTGGTTGACCGCTTAAAATTAAAAAACGTTGAAATCCGTGGTGATGAACGTGCAATAGCTGCCGACTCACGGATTGTTCCGGCAACGGAAGAAGACTGGGGAACGGAATACTTAGATTACATCATTTCATTAAAGGTTGTGGATTCCATTGATGAAGCAATTGCACACATTAACCGCTATAATACCGGTCATTCCGAGGCCATTATCACAAAAGATTATGACCATGCACAGCAGTTTTTAAATGAAATTGATGCCGCCGCCGTCTATGTCAATGCTTCGACCCGTTTTACGGATGGATTTGAGTTTGGCTTCGGTGCGGAAATCGGTATCAGCACACAAAAGATTCACGCACGCGGTCCGATGGGACTGGATGCGCTGACCACTTCCAAATATGTCATTTACGGAAACGGACAAGTCCGGAAGTAGCCTTGAAAAATTTACAGGTAATTTTAATGCCGTCTGACGGCAGAATGGGGAATTGTAATGATAAAAAGTGTTAAAGATTTAAAAGCGTATGAAGATGTCTTTACGCTGATTGATGAATGTACTGATAACTATGTGTTCGTTTATGATTTAGAAAATGATTTGTTTCATATAAGTAAATCTGCACTGGATACTTTTACTTTGGAAGAGGAACATATCAAATTAGCTTCCAGCGCTTTGAAACCTCTGGTTTATCCAAAAGACTGGGACAGGCTGGCTGCTGATATCCGTGCCGTGCGCAATCAGGAAAAAGCACAGCACAATCTGGAGTACCGCCTGATTACCAAAGATGATGAAATTATATGGGTAAGCGGAAAAAGCCGTACCTTTTTTAATGAAAATGGTGAGCCTTTCATGCTGATAGGCTGCATTTGCGAAATCGGAAAGCATAACAAATACGACAATGTCACAAGCCTTTACTGTGAAGATGTGTTAAAAGAGCGTTATGCCCTTGCAAAAATCGCAGAGCCGCAGCCTGTTACCGGCACGATATTGTTAATCGGCATTGACAATTTCCGCGAAATCAATGAAAAATACGGTACCAAAATGGGCAACATTCTGCTTGCCGGTGTTGCAGAGGCAATTGCCGTCTGCTGCAAAAACCGTGAAAATGTATTCCGTTTCCACGGGGATGAATTTGCCGTGATTTTAAAAGAACAGCCGTCATGTACCACCGCCGATGCGAAAAAATTGTATAAAACTATCCGTAGAAAAATTGATTCTTCAATTGAAAAAAACGGGTATCATATGTTTTTCACGATTTCCGGTGGTGCGGCTTCCTTTAATACACAGGAGGATTCTTACGAAGATGTTTTAAAAAATGCCAAATTTGCACTGCATGTTTCAAAATTAAATGGTAAAAACACCTTTACACCATATTCAGAAGATGAATATCTTTCCTATATCCGCAGAATTGATATTCAGGAAGAATTAAGAAAATGTGTGGAAAATGATTTTAAGGGCTTTGAAGTCTATTACCAGCCCATTATGAAACCGCAGACGAACACCCTCTACGGCTCGGAAGCCTTAATCCGCTGGCACAGTGAGAAATACGGTTTTATGTCACCGGTTGATTTCGTTCCACTGCTTGAAGAAAGCGCCTTAATCATCCCGCTCGGCAAATGGATTATTGAAAATGCGGTGCGGCAGTGTAAAGCATGGGTTTCGGTTTATCCGGATTTTATAATGAATATTAACCTGTCCTTTGTACAGATTATTAAAAGTGATATTTTAAAAGACGCGGTAGAATTACTGGAACAGTATGAACTCTCTGCCGAACATGTTGTTTTTGAGGTCACGGAAAGCGGCGAGCTGGAAAATAATACTGCCGTAAAGCATGTGTTAAATTCTTTTAATAACAAAAGCTTAAATCTTGCCATTGACGATTTCGGTACGGGCTATTCTAACCTGCGCTATATCCGCGATATGATGTTTGGCATTATCAAAATCGACCGTCTGTTTATCAAAGATATTAATGAAAGCAGCCAAAACTACACACTTGTCAAGTATGTAACGGAAATGGCACACAACTTTAACATCAAGGTCTGCGTGGAAGGTGTCGAAACGCAGGAAGAATACGACAAGGTCATGACATTAAAACCAGACTGTATTCAGGGCTTTTTCTACGGCAAACCGATGAATGCCGGAAATTTTGCCGCCAGCTATATTTAACAGCAGAGTCAAATCTACAAAATTTCATTGTAGATTTGACTTTTTTTATGGAATTCAGTAAAATTATGAGTTGACGGTTTTAAACTGATACAATGACAGATTATAGAAATAAGGAGTATTTTAAATGGGCAATATTGCACTTACCGATGTTATTCCACAGGATTCCCTGGAACGACAGTTATATTTTATAGAAAAATGCAAAGCTTATGTAGCAGACTTACAGGAAAAGTTAGGACGTCCCTTAACCTGCTGTACCCAGACGTTTGGGTGTCAGATGAATGCGAGGGACTCTGAAAAGCTTCTTGGTATTTTAACGGAAATCGGCTATGTTCCGGTTGAAACAGAAGAAGCCGACCTCGTGCTTTACAATACCTGTACCGTCCGTGAAAATGCCAACCTGCGTGTATACGGACGTCTTGGCCACTTAAACGGCTTAAAAAAGAAAAATCCGCATATGATTATCGCACTGTGCGGCTGTATGATGCAGGAAACACAGGTTGTTGAAAAAATCAAGCAGTCTTACCGCTTTGTCGACATTATGTTCGGTACATTCAACATTTTCAAGCTGGCAGAACTGCTCTACAGCAGATGGACACAGGAAGACCAGATTATCGACATCTGGGACAGCACAAAAGAAGTGGTGGAAGAACTGCCGACTATGCGTAAATATCCGTTTAAATCCGGTGTTAATATTATGTACGGCTGTAACAACTTCTGCAGTTACTGTATCGTGCCATATGTGCGCGGCCGCGAAAAGAGCCGTGAGCCGAAAGAAATTATCATGGAAATTGAACGTCTTGTAAAAGACGGTGTCAAGGAAGTCATGCTTTTAGGACAAAATGTTAATTCTTACGGTAAAAATCTTTCTGTTCCGGTTACATTTGCAGAATTATTACAGGAAGTGGAAAAGATTGACGGCTTAGAGCGTATCCGTTTTATGACACCGCATCCGAAGGATTTATCCGATGACTTAATTGACGTTATGAGCAAGTCCAAAAAAATCTGCAACCACGTACACCTTCCGGTGCAGTCGGGCAGCAGCCGTTTATTAAAGCTGATGAACCGTAACTACACAAAGGAGCATTATCTGGAACTGGTTGACAAAATCCGCAGTAAAATGCCTGACGTATCCCTGACAACCGATATTATTGTCGGCTTTCCGGGTGAAACAGAAGAAGATTTTGAAGAAACCTTAGATGTTGTAAGAAAAGCAAAATACGACAGTGCGTATACCTTTATCTATTCAAAGCGTACCGGAACACCTGCTGCCGCAATGGAAAATCAGGTACCGGAAGATGTTGTTAAAAACCGCTTCAACCGGTTATTGGAAACCGTAAATGAAGTATCCCGCTCTATCAGTAACCGCTATGAAGGCACGGTACAGCAGGTACTTGTTGAAGATGTGGACGACCATGATGCAAGCTATGTCACAGGCCGCATGACCAACAACATTTTAGTTCATTTTCCGGGTTCAAAGGATTTAATCGGAACACTTGTCAATGTACGGCTGACAGAATGCCGTGGCTTTTACTATATGGGTGAACAGGAGAACGCATAATGGCTGAATACTCACCGATGATGCAGCATTATTTAAAAACAAAGGAAGAATATAAAGACTGTATCTTATTTTACAGACTGGGTGACTTCTATGAAATGTTTTTTGATGATGCACTTGTCGTATCAAAAGAACTGGAACTGACACTGACCGGAAAAGACTGCGGACAGGCAGAACGCGCGCCGATGTGCGGAATCCCGTTTCATGCTGCCGAAACCTACTTAAACAGACTGGTTGCCAACGGACACAAGGTTGCCATCTGTGAACAGGTCGAAGATCCGAAGCAGGCTAAAGGCATTGTAAAACGGGAAGTCATCCGCATCGTTACACCCGGCACGAATTTAAATACACAAGCTTTAGACGAAACCAAAAATAACTATCTGATGAGCATTGTCTATCTCGGTGAGAAAATCGGTGTATCGATTGCAGATTTTTCAACCGGAGATTACTTTGTAACCGAACTGTCTTCCGGCAGTGAACTGATTGACGAAATCAATAAATTTGTTCCGTCAGAAATCATTACCAATGAATACTTTTCAATGAGTGGTATTGATTTAACTGCTGTCAATGACAAATTGGGCATTACCATGTCCACGCTGGATAGCTGGTATTTTGATGAAGATACCTGTATTAAAAAGCTGCTGACTCATTTTAAGGTCGGCGTACTGGACGGCCTTGGCTTAAAGGATTATACCGCCGGCACAATTGCTGCAGGCGCATTGCTGTTGTATCTATATGAAATGCAGAAGGGCAGTGTAGACCACATTACCTCAATAGTGCCGTACACTACCGGAAAATATATGCTGATTGACAGCTCCTCAAGACGGAATCTGGAACTGGTTGAAACCATGCGCGAAAAACAGAAAAAAGGCTCGCTTTTATGGGTGCTTGACAAAACTAAAACCGCCATGGGTGCGCGTGCGTTACGCTCCATGATTGAACAGCCGCTGATTAATAAAGAAGACATTTTAAAGCGGCAGGCAGGTATCGAGGAGTGTAACAACCGTGCAATAGACCGCGAAGAAATCCGCGAATACTTAAATCCGGTGTACGATTTAGAGCGTATTATGACAAAAATCAGCTGTAAATCCGCAAACCCACGTGATTTGATTGCATTCCGTAATTCACTTGAAATGCTTCCGTATATAAAGAAGCTTATCGGCACAATGGAAAGTGATCTTTTCGCCGAATGTTTTGCAAATTTAGACGACCTTGCAGATATATATTCGCTGATTTCCTCTGCAATCGTAGAAGAACCGCCGATTACCATCCGTGAAGCCGGTATTATCAAAGAAGGCTTTTCCAAAGAAGCCGATGAACTGCGCCGCGCCAAAACCGAAGGCAAAGAGTGGCTTGCGCAGCTAGAAGCAAGAGAAAAAGAAGCAACCGGCATTAAAAATTTAAAAGTCAAATACAATAAGGTCTTTGGTTATTACTTAGAAGTAACAAATTCCTTTAAGAATTTAGTTCCGGCAGACTGGGTGCGCAAGCAGACTTTAACCAATGCGGAACGGTACACCACCGATGAATTAAAGAAGCTTGAAGACGTTATTTTAGGGGCGGAAGATAAGCTTTGCAGTCTGGAATATGACTTATTTAACGAAGTCCGTGACAGCATTGCCGCCGAAGTACGCCGTATCAAATCCACTGCCCGCGCGATTGCGGAAATCGATGTCTATACGGCACTTTCCGTTGTCGCACAGCAGTACAACTATGTAAAACCGGCGATTAACGAAAAAGGCATTATTGACATTAAAAACGGCAGACACCCGGTTGTTGAAAAAATGATCCGCAACGATATGTTTGTCGCCAACAATACATACCTTGACAATGCAAAGAACCGCATTTCCATTATTACAGGACCGAACATGGCTGGTAAATCCACTTATATGCGCCAGACGGCTTTAATCGTTCTGATGGCACAAATCGGTTCGTTTGTTCCGGCACAGGAAGCCAATATTGGTATTGTAGACCGCATTTTTACGCGTGTCGGAGCTTCCGATGACTTAGCTTCCGGTCAGTCTACATTTATGGTGGAAATGACGGAGGTTGCCAATATCCTGCGCAACGCTACACCAAAGAGCCTTCTGATTTTGGATGAAATCGGACGCGGAACGAGTACATTTGACGGATTAAGCATTGCATGGGCCGTTGTTGAGTATATCGCAAATACTAAGTTGCTTGGCGCCAAGACGCTGTTTGCCACACACTACCACGAACTGACCGAACTGGAAGGTACATTAGACGGTGTCAACAACTACTGCATTGCCGTCAAAGAAAACGGCGATGACATCGTTTTCCTGCGTAAAATCATTAAAGGCGGCGCGGATAAAAGTTACGGTATCCAGGTTGCCAAGCTTGCAGGCGTACCGGATACGGTTATCGAACGTGCAAAGGAACTGGTTGCCGATTTATCCGATGCGGATATTTCACTGAAAGCCCGTGATATTGCGCAGTATTCCAAGAAACAGGAAAAACTGGTAGATTCATATAAAAAAGTGGATGATTTAGAGGTAAAGCAGATGTCACTTTTTGATACAGTCAATAATGATGATATTATCGAAGATATTAAGGCACTCGACATCAGTAATATGACACCGATTGATGCCTTAAATACGTTATATAAATTACAAGGCAGGGTAAAAAACCGCTGGTAAACGTTAACTACCGGGAAACAGCTTATAAAGCAGATTAGAAAGAAGGTGTAAAAATGCCGATACAGGTACTCGATCAAAGTACAATTAATAAAATTGCCGCCGGAGAAGTGATTGAACGTCCTTCTTCGGTTGTAAAGGAACTTGTAGAAAATGCGATTGATGCCGGGGCAACCGCCATTACCATAGAGATTAAAGAGGGCGGTATTTCTTTTATCCGCATTACCGATAACGGAAGCGGTATTGCGCCCGAAGAAATCAAACTGGCATTTTTGCGCCATTCCACAAGTAAAATCAAATCCATTGAAGATTTAATGAATGTTTCCTCCTTAGGTTTCCGCGGAGAGGCTCTCTCAAGCATTGCCGCTGTTTCACAGATTGAACTGGTGACAAAAACGGCGGACAGCTTTACCGGTATCCGATACGTGATTGAAGGCGGAAAGGAAGTCAGCTTTGAAGAAGTCGGCGCACCGGACGGAACGACATTTATGATCCGTAACCTGTTTTTTAATACCCCCGTGCGCCGTAAATTTTTAAAGACGGCGGCAACCGAAGCCGGATATATCAATGCGCTGTTAGAACATCTGTCCCTGTCACACCCTGACATTTCTTTCCGTTTTATCAGCAACAACCAGAACCGTCTGCATACGTCCGGCAACATGAATTTAAAGGATATTATTTATTCCGTGTACGGACGGGACATTACCAAAAATCTGATTGAACTGGATGTATCCACGCAGGATATGCACATCACGGGATTTATCGGAAAGCCCGCAATCTGCCGCGGCAACCGTGGATTTGAAAATTATTACATTAACGGCAGATATATTAAAAGCCACATTATTACAAGGGCTATAGAAGAAGCGTACCGCGGTTTTATTATGCCGCATAACTATCCGTTTACGGCACTGCATTTTCAGATTAACCCGTCCATTTTAGATGTCAATGTACATCCGACCAAAATGGAGCTTCGTTTTTCCAAAAATGAGTTTGTCTATCAGTTTGTGCTGGATGCGATTACCGATGCCTTAAATCGGCGGGAGTTAATCCCGGAGGTTAAGCCGTCCGATACGGTTACGGAAAGTGCTATGCAGAACACAACCACACAACAGAACGCTTCCGCACAGCCGGAACCGCCTATACCGTCCATGTCTGTGCAAAAACCTTCACGTTTGCCTGAACCGTTTGAAGCAGAACGTCTGCCCGATCCGGCAGAAAAATCACTTTCCGACACCGTGTCAGAAAGCGTTACTCCATACGGCACACACAACACACAAAGCAGACAAAACATACAAAACATACACAATACACACAATACACACAATACACAAAATGTGCAGGACTCACAAGATACACAACAAACAGCAAAACCGGCAGAGCAGATGAATCTGTTTGAAGACAAACTTTTAGATGTGAATCACAAACAGGATTACCGCATTATCGGACAGTTGTTTGACACTTACTGGCTCATTGAATTTGAAGATTCATTTTACATGATGGACCAACACGCTGCCCATGAAAAGATTTTATATGAACGGCTGATGAAGCAGTTCCATGAAAAAACCTATCACTCGCAGATGATTATGCCGCCGGTCATTTTAACGCTTAGTCTTCGTGAAGAACAGATTTTAAAAGAAAACTGGAAGACTTTTACAGCACTCGGCTATGAAATCGAGGAGTTTGGCGGAAAAGAATATAAAGTGACCGGACTTCCGGCAGAACTGCCGACCGTGATTGACTGCAAACAGCTTCTGATTGAACTAATTGACACGATTGCGGACGAATCTGCCACCCACGACCCGGAGCGTATTACGGAAAAGGTGGCATCCATGTCCTGCAAGGCGGCAGTCAAAGGCAATAACCGTCTTTCATTTAAAGAAGCCGAGGAACTCATGCGCGAATTAATGGAAGCCGAAAATCCATACAACTGCCCACACGGAAGACCGACACTGATTAAAATGACCAAATACGAAATAGAACGGAAATTCAAGCGGATTCTATAAAAAATCCTGCGGAATGGAGATAAGGGTAAAAAATCCTTAAATCTAAGATTTTTTACCCAACAGTATTGTGCCGCAGGCGTCACAAAACTGCCCTTATCGCAGAACTGAATAAATTCAGTTCGCGATTCCTCCGGCATTAAATGCCTGCGGAATGGAGATTGATATGAAAAATCCTTTAATAATTCTTACCGGTCCGACCGCTGTTGGTAAAACTGCGCTGTCCATTAACCTTGCAAAGGCTGTGAACGGTGAAATCATCAGTGCGGACTCTATGCAGATTTATAAAGAAATGAAGATCGGCACGGCAAAGATTCTGCCGGAAGAAATGCAGGGTGTCCCGCATTTTCTTGTAGACGAATTAAATCCCGATGAAGAATTTAATGTCACGGTCTTTCAGAAAAAAGCCAAAGAAGCCATGGCAGATATTTACAGCCGCGGGAAAATCCCGATTTTAGTCGGCGGCACCGGATTTTATATCCAGTCTGTTTTATATGATATTTCATTTACGGAAAGCGGACAGACCGATGCGTACCGTGAAAGCCTGTACCAGCTCGCCGCAGAAAAGGGTGCAGAATATCTGCACGCACGGCTTATGCAGGTAGATTCTGCCGCCGCGCAGGCAATCCACCCCAATAACGTCAAACGTGTTATAAGGGCACTAGAGTATTTTCACCAGACGGGAGAGCGCATTTCCGAACACAATGAAGAAGAAGCCGCAAAAACTTCTCCTTACAACTACATTTATTTTGTGTTAAATAATGACCGTGCCGTCTTATATGACCGCATTGACAAGCGGGTTGATGCCATGTTTGATGCGGGGCTGGTAGAAGAAGTGACCGCCCTGCGTGATAAAGGATACTCAAGGAATCTTGTATCCATGCAGGGCATCGGTTATAAAGAAATTTATGCCAGCTTAGACGGAGAGTACGATTTAGACCGCGCCCGCTACATTATCAAACGGGATACCAGACATTTTGCCAAGCGGCAGATTACATGGTTTAAACGGGAAAAGGATGTTACCTGGATGAATTACCCGGACTATAATAATTCACAGGCAGAAATGCTTGACGCGATGTTAAAAATGATAAAGGAAAGAGGAATCATAAAGAGATGAATACAACAAAAGAAATGTATATCCGGCAGATGGGAATTGATGAAAAAGTATATGACTACAGTCAGACACTGCTTGAAAATTTAAAAGAGCGTTTCGCAAAAATTGATGAAACCGCAGAATATAATCAGATGAAAGTCGTTGCCGCCATGCAGAAAAACCACGTGGCTGAAATGCACTTAAACGGCACCACCGGCTACGGCTACAACGATGACGGCAGAGATACCTTAGAGCAGGTTTATGCTGATGTCTTCCACACGGAAGCGGCGCTTGTCCGTCCTCAGATTATGTGCGGTACACACGCATTAAATATTGCACTGTCTGCCAATTTAAGACCGGGAGATGAACTGCTTTCACCTGTCGGCAAGCCATATGATACCATGGATGAAATTATCGGTATCCGTCCTTCAAAGGGCAGTCTTGCCGAATATGGGGTTACTTACAGCCAGGTGGATTTGCTGCCAGACGGTGATTTTGACTATGAGGGTATTAAAAATGCAATTAATGAACGTACAAAGCTTGTCACAATCCAGCGTTCCAAAGGCTACGCCAGCCGTCCGACACTTTCCGTTGCAAGAATCGGAGAGCTGATTGCCTTTATTAAAAATATCCGTCCCGACATCATCTGCATGGTCGATAACTGCTACGGCGAATTCGTAGAGCGCATTGAGCCGTCAGAAGTCGGCGCCGATATGATTGTCGGTTCACTGATTAAAAATCCGGGCGGCGGGCTTGCTCCTTGCGGTGGCTACATCGCCGGTACAAAAGAATGTGTGGAGCAGGCGGCTTACCGTTTATCCTCACCGGGGCTTGGAAAAGAAGTCGGTGCAACACTCGGTGTCAACCAGTCCTTCTATCAGGGATTATTCCTTGCGCCGACCGTTGTTGCAGGTGCTTTAAAGGGTGCGATTTTTGCTGCAAATGCTTATGAAAAGTTAGGCTACAAGGTCATTCCTGACAGTACCGAAAGCCGCCATGACATTATTCAGGCGGTTGAATTAAACACACCGGAAGCACTGATTGCTTTCTGTCAGGGAATTCAGGCAGCTGCCCCTGTTGACAGTTTTGTATCTCCTGAGCCGTGGGCAATGCCGGGATATGATTCCGATGTCATCATGGCAGCAGGCGCATTTGTGCAGGGTTCTTCCATTGAACTAAGTGCTGACGGTCCGCTTCGTCCGCCATATACAGCGTTCTTTCAGGGTGGACTGACATGGTACCATGCAAAATACGGCATTATGATGAGTATGCAGAAGTTATACGAAGCCGGAATTTTGTCTTTTTAATATCATTGTCGAAAAAAGACGAACTTCTTTGAAAGAAAAATGGCAATTATTTGTATACATTAAAAATATTCTATGCTATAATTCAAGTTGGTTTAGTCTGATACAGACAGAAATGGAGAAACATGAGCAATATATCAAAGTATAAGAACGGCTGGTTTTTACTGCTGTTTATTATGATTGGCATTGTACTGGGCGGTCTGATTGCAGAGTCCACTGCCGGAATTGAATCTTTAAGCTGGCTGTCATATGGCAATACCTTTGGGCTGGACAGCCCTTTAGTCATTAATCTGGGGGTGCTTGTCATTACATTTGCATTGCAGATTAAGATTACCATTGCAAGTATTATTGGCGTGATACTCGCAATCATTATTTACAAGGTTGTATAGCAGCCTGTACAAGGATTATCCGTTTGTCCGGAAAGGGCAGACCTATGAACACAAAAAACAACTGTATACGCACAGAAAAAACGGATACCGTTTTACGTCCTTATGAAAAATGCCTTACACTCGGTGCAGAAACGCTTTCCGATGCCGAACTGCTGGCTGTCATTTTAAGGACAGGCGTATCCGGCATGAATTCCATTGAACTTGCACAGCACATTTTTTCTGTGTGCTGCAGGTCAAAGGGCTTACTGGGGCTTTCATCCATCACGATTCCTGAACTGCTAAAAATCAGGGGTGTGGGAAAAGTCAAGGCCGTACAGATTAAATGTATCTGTGAACTGTCACGGCGCACAGCCAAGCAGAGTGCTTCCGCAAAGCTGAAATTCACCGAACCGGAAGCCATCGCTGCCTATTATATGCAGGATCTGCGGCTTTTAGAAAAAGAACATATGATTCTTGTTCTGCTTGACAGTAAATGCCGTAAAATTGCAGACACCGTACTTTCCGTCGGTACCGTCAATGCTTCACTTGTAACACCGAGAGAAGTTTTTGCGGAAGCCTTAAAGTACAATGCCGTTTCTGTTGTGCTGCTTCACAATCATCCAAGCGGTGATGCAGCACCCAGCCACAATGATATTGCGGTAACGGACAGAATCGTGCAGGCAGGAAAAATTTTAGGAGTTCAGGTCATCGACCACATTATTATCGGTGACAATACGTATACCAGTCTGAAAGAAAAAGAATATATGTAGACGAAAGGAGTCCAAAAATGGGACAGAATATTTATGGTGTAGACATCGGTACCAGCAACTTTAAAATGTGCTGTAAAGATAAGGATAAGATTATCAATGAGAAAAATATCATTGCAATTGCAAATAAGAAAGATATTTTAGCATTCGGTGACGAAGCATATGAAATGTATGAGAAAGCACCAGAACACATTGAAGTTTCCTTTCCTGTAAAATTTGGTGTTATCGCCGATATTGAAAATATGCAGACACTGCTTCTTCGTTTCTTCAACAAAATGAATGACGATAAGAAATTTACAGGTAACACAGACTTTTATATTGCCGTTCCAACGGATGTAACAGAAGTAGAAAAGAGAGCTTTTTATGAACTGGTTGCTGATTCCAAGGTGAAGGCAAAGAATATCTATATCGTAGATAAGCCCGTTGCCGATGCCATCGGTGCCGGATTAGACGTTACCAAATCAAAGGGTATCATGATTGTCAACATCGGTGCTGAAACAACAGAAATTTCCGTTCTTTCATTAGGTGGCATTGTTATCAGCAAATCTGTTAAAATCGGCGGTAACAAGTTAGATGACAGTATTATCAGTGCTGTCAGAAAAGTATACAACCTGATTATCGGAAGTAAAACCGCAGAAGGCTTAAAAAAAGAACTCGGCAGTGCCGTACAGGCAGAAGAAACTTTTGCGCCAGGCTTTGGACGTAACGTGCTTTCAGGACTGCCTGTCAGCGTGGATATTTCATCTGATGTAATTTATTCAGCTGTAGTAGACCCGCTGCACTCCATTATGGATTCTATTAAAGTCATCCTGGAGCGCACTCCACCGGAACTGGCAGCTGATATTATCAAAAATGGTATTTATGTATCCGGCGGAACATCCAATATCCGGAATCTGGAGAAGTTTATCCATCAGGAAACAAACCTTGCCGTAAATATTGTAGAAAATCCGGCTGAAAGTGTTGTCAGAGGTCTGATGGGTGTTGTCAGCAATCCGGATTTTGCCGGTGTCGCATACACACCACAGGATAAAAATTACGACTAAGTAAAAATCCATTTCAGAAATGAGGAGAATCATGAGAAAAAAGCTTGCTTCATTCATGAATTCAAAATATATACTGATCGGTTTATCCGCACTGTGTCTGCTTTTTATCGCAACCAGCTTTTTTACGGATAAACTGACAACCCCGCTTCGGAATGCCATTTCAACAGTGGTAATTCCGGTACAGCGCGGTATGAACTATATCGGATTATGGATATCCGACAAGTATGATACCTTACAGGAAATCAGCACAGTGCTTGAAGAAAACAAAGACTTACAGGCAAAGGTTGACGACCTGACAGAGGAAAACAACCAGCTAAAGCAGGACAGCTATGAATTAGACCGCCTGCGCGATTTATATGAACTGGATGAAAAATATCCTGGATACAACAAAGTCGCAGCCCGCGTTGTCGGTACAACTTCCGGCAACTGGTATAGTACTTTTACTATTGATAAAGGCAGCAATGACGGCATTGAAAAAGATATGAATGTCATTGCTGGCGGCGGTCTTGTCGGTATTATTACGGAAGTCGGTCCGAATTATGCACAGATTAAAACAGTGATTGAAGATAACAGCTATGTCAGCGGCATGTTAATTGACACCGGAGATACCTGTATTGTAAAAGGCGATATTGAATTAATGGATACGGGACTGATTCATCTTTCCGGCTTTGCAAACAGTGTCACTGTAAGAAACGGCGATAAAATCGTAACCTCCAATATCAGTGATAAATATCTTCCGGGTATTCTCATTGGCTATACAAAGGATGTTACCGCAGATGCCAACAATCTGACACAGGCAGGGTACTTAGTTCCTGCTGTAGATTTTGGACATTTGCAGGAGGTTCTGATTATTACACAGAAAAAGAATTCATAATAAATAGGAGATGGGTATGAAACGGAAAATCGGAGAATTGATTTTAATCATATTTTTCTACCTTTTGCAGGTCACACTCGGCAGAGTGATTGCAATCGGCGGCATTAAACCGAATCTGCTGATTATTCTTCCGGTATTATTCGGTTTCCTTCATGGAAAAAATGAAGGAATGTATGTAGGTTTTTTTGCCGGATTTTTTTATGATTTATTTTTCTCGGGACTGTTTGGTTTTACTTCCCTTGTATTTGTATACATAGGATACTGCTCCGGCATTTTTTATCAGAAATACGAAGAAACAGAAATGTTGATTCCGCTTGGCTTATTACTGGCGGGAGATTTCTGTTTCGGTTTCCTGTCCTATGTCGGTAACTTTTTACTGCACAACCGGTTGAATGCAATGTATTACATTTCACGCTTTATTCTGCCGGAGGTTGTGTACACACTTTTGATTGCCGTCATTTTATACAAGCCGGTAACCTTTTTAAATAAGCACTTAAATCCTACGGATAAAAGGAGAATCAGTAAAGTTGATTAAAGATATTTTTGATTATGTGATTAGTTTATTAAAATCAAGACTGTTTCCATTAATTATGGTATTTGTCCTGATTGTAGTGGTTTTAATTAACCGTTTATTTTCACTCCAGATAATCAAAGGCGCTTCTTATGTAACAGATTTAACGGACTCCATCCAGAAAAATATGAGCGTTGCTGCTACGCGCGGAAGAATTTACGACAGAAACGGTGTTTTACTTGCCTATAATGAACTTGCTTATGCTGTAAAAATCAGTGACAGTGGTACATATTCTGATAAAGACGGTATGAAAGCAACCGATATTAAAAATGCAACTGTCAATAATGCCATCAACCGTACTCTTGAAATTATCGAAGAAAAGGGCGACCAGTATTCAACAGATTTTAAAATCAGCTATGCCGGTGACGGAATGTACGAATTTAATGTATCCAATTCTGCCGTGCTGCGTTTTAAAAGAGATGTTTACGGCGTTACTTCCGTAGATAAATTATCCGATGAGCAAAAGGCGGCAACTGCCAATGAAATGATGGACTACCTGTTTGACCGGTATGGTGTGGATACCGCAGCGTTTACCCCGGAACATATTCTGGAGATTTTAAGCCTGCGCCTTTCCATGTCGGCAAACTCTTACAACCGTTATATGTCCTTTACAATTGCCAACGAAGTTTCTAATGAAACGGTTGCAGCGATTCTTGAAAATTCCGATGAACTGGTAGGCGTTACCGTTGAAGAACAGTATGTGCGGCATTATGTTGACAGTACATACTGCTCCCAGATTATCGGCTATACCGGTACGGTATCAGAAACTGAACTTGCCACATTAAAGGCAGAAGATGATTCTTACGAAGCCAATGACATTGTTGGTAAGACCGGCATTGAACAGACCCTCGAATCCGAACTTGCGGGAGAGAAGGGTTCTAAAGAAGTCTATGTTGATACCGTCGGACGTATTACAGAAGTCATTGACGAAACCGATGCAGCTGCGGGACATGATGTTTACCTGACCATTGATGTAAATCTGCAAAAGCAGATTTATACGGCAATTGAAGATAAGCTGGTAGAAATTCTGCTTTCCAACATTGTCAGTAACGATACGAAATACGCCTATAGTTCTACAACCGGAAATGTATCCCACGTATACATTCCGATTAAGGAAGTTTATTTTGCGCTGATTGACAATAATTTAGTATCAATGTCTAAAATTGCAGAAGGTGACACGGAGAATGAACGCAGTGTATACAGTTCATTTTTATCAAAACAGGATTCTGTCATGAGCTGGCTGTCTTCCGAACTCTTAGACGGCAATACACCGTATGGAAGCCTTTCAGAGGAAAATCAGGTTTATGTATGGTATGTCTATGAAATGCTGATGAACGAAGGTGTTTTAAATAAAGACTCCATTGATACATCCAATGATGTATACACAGCATGGACAGACAGCAATTCTGTCAGCATCCGACAGCTATTGACGGAGAGTATTTCAAACGGCTGGATTGATATGTCTGCACTGACTTCACAGTCTTATACCAGTCTGGAAGAATCCTACGAACTTCTGACAGACTATATTGTGTCCAATTTGCAGACAGACACGGCATTCTTTAAGAAACTGTACAAATACATGATTCAGAATGAACAGCTTTCCGGCAGACAGGTCTGTATGCTGTTATATGAGCAGGGCTATTTAACCGATGACGGCTCTTATGCCTCCCTTTCATCCGGTGCTGTATCCGCTTATGATTTTATGTACAATGCCATTCAGACCAAGAAAATTACACCGGGTGAGCTTGCCCTGCAGCCTTGCTCCGGCTCCTGTGTCATCACAGACCCGGACAACGGCGATATTTTAGCGCTGGTTTCTTACCCAAGCTACGACAATAACAAATTATCCGGTACGATTGATACAGAATATTACAACAAGCTGTCTAACGACAATGCCAAACCGCTTTTCAACTGGGCAACCCAGTCCCAGTCCGCACCGGGTTCTACGTTTAAACCGTGTTCCTCTATTGCTGGACTGGATACCGGTATTATTTCAACCGGCACAGTATTTAACTGTTCCGGTGCATTTACAGAAGTAACACCTTCTCCAAAGTGCTGGAGATTATCCGGTCACGGTGGTGAAACCGTTACAACCGCAATCAGGGATTCATGTAACGTATACTTTTATAATGTAGGCTACAAGCTTGCATGCAGTAAAACAGGTTCTTATAACAGTACAACCGGAACGAATATCTTAAAGCGCTATGCAGAAGATTTAGGTCTTGCAACGAAAGCCGGTATTGAAATTTACGAAGAAACACCACATGCTTCTTCCGTAAACTCTATTGCATCAGCAATCGGACAGGGTAACCACCAGTTCAGCTGTCTGAATCTGGCACGCTATGTTACAACGATTGCAACCTCGGGTACGTGTTATAATCTGACACTTGTTGATAAGATTACTGACCACGACGGAGAGCTGATCCGTGACAATTCCGCAGAAGTAGATCATGTAATGAACATCAGTTCATCTACATGGGATGCCGTTCACACCGGCATGAAAATGGCCGGTGACAGTTATTCATCCTTAAAAGTATCCGGACTTTCTATCGCAGCAAAGACCGGTACAGCACAGGAACGTCTGACAGAACCTGACCATGCAACACTGATTACGTATGCACCTTACGAAAATCCGGAAATTGCCATGGCAATCGTTCTGCCGCATGGATACGATTCTGCAAGAAATACGGAACTTGGAAAAGCCGTTTATAATATTTATTACAGTCTGTATCCAAGAAACTAGTGTCTAGTGGCTCTTATCGCAGAACTGAATAAATTCAGTCCGCGATTCCGCAGGCATTAAAATGCCTGTGGAATGAGTTTAGTGTGAATAAAAAATATGAAAAAGGAGATTAGTATAGTGAGTCAACCGGTTGTTATTAAGGGCAACAAACATGGAATTATTGTTGTACTCGACGCAGAAGCTGAATTTAAAGATTTAAAAGTTCAGATAGAGGAAAAATTTAAAGCATCCGCAAAGTTTTTTGGCAGTGCAGATATGGCACTTGGTTTTGAAGGCCGGGTGTTATCCGATGAACAGCAGCGGGAAGTTTTAGACATTATTGCCAACGTATCACAGTTAAATATTATCTGTATTATCGACCATGATGAAGCACAGGATGCTGTTTTTAAGGCCGCCATTGATCAGACGGTTTCTGCCGGTGCTGTGGCAGCTCCGGCGCAGACCGGTACAAATGACGGTCAGTTCTACAAAGGCTGTCTGCGTTCCGGTCAGGTACTTGAAACGGAAGGCAGTATTATCGTACTCGGTGATGTGAATCCTGGCGGCAGAATTATTGCAGGCGGCAGTGTCATTATCCTTGGCAGTCTGCGTGGCAACGTATTTGCCGGAGCCGGCGGCAATGAAGACTGTTTTGTCGTTGCACTGGAAATGAATCCGATGCAGATTAAGATCGGTGAAGTCATTGCCAGAAGTTCAGATTCTGCACCACGCAAAAAAAGCAAGGGCATTGCGCCTAAGATTGCTTATGTCGATGACAGTAACATTTACATAGAAGATTTAGGTCCGGAAGTTTTTGAGGATATTCGGATAAATTGCTAAAATACTATTGATTTCATCGCAAAAAATCTGCATAATAATAGAATATTGATAAAGTTTTGGAGGAAAGAAAATGAGTGAAGTAATCGTTGTCACATCCGGTAAAGGCGGTGTCGGCAAAACAACAACAACAGCGAACATCGGTACCGGACTTGCCAAACTTGGAAAAAAAGTTGTCATGATTGATACCGATACCGGATTAAGAAATCTGGATGTCGTATTAGGACTTGAAAACCGTATTGTATACAATCTGGTTGATGTTGTAGAAGGCAACTGCCGGATCAAGCAGGCATTAATTACAGATAAAAGATGTCCGAAGCTGTACTTATTACCAACTGCACAGACCCGTGATAAGTCTGCTGTTACACCGGAACAGATGATTAAGCTTTTAGATGAATTAAAAAATGATCCTGAAGAATTTGACTATATCATTTTAGACTGTCCTGCCGGAATTGAACAGGGCTTCCAGAATGCTATTGCAGGTGCTGACAGGGCATTAGTCATTACAACACCGGAGGTATCGGCTATCCGCGATGCCGACAGAATTGTTGGCTTACTCGATGCACATGGTTTAAAAGACCATGAAGACTTAATTGTCAACAGAATCCGCATGGATATGGTAAACCGCGGTGAAATGATGTCTATCAACGATGTCAACGACATTTTACAGTTAAATGTTATCGGTGCCGTTCCGGACGATGAAAATATCGTTGTAGCTACCAATAAAGGACAGCCTTTAGTTGGTGACGATACCATGGCAGGACAGGCTTACATGAATATCTGCCACAGAATTATTGGGGAAGAAGTTCCATTTCTTGACTTAAACGGCAAGGGCGGCTTCTTTAAAAAACTTTCTGCTTTATTCAAAGGCGAAAAAAAGTAGGAAAATGACGCAGTCATATGGAGGAAATAAATGAGCTTATTAGATTTATTCAAGAAAAAAGGCTCTGGTGATGTTGCAAAAGACAGACTTAAGCTTTTATTAGTATCCGACCGGGCAAACTGTTCGCCTGAGGTTATGGAGATGATTAAAAACGATATTATTAAAGTAATATCAAAATATATGGTGATTGATGCGGAGGGACTGGATATCCAGATTACATCAACAGAATCCGATTCCAACAACGGTTCTGTTCCTGCACTTTTTGCAAATATTCCAATCAAGGACATCCGTAACAGTGACAAATAACAAAGAGGAGTATTATGTTTAAAAAATACCAGCTGCGTTCTTATAATTTCAGACTTGTAATCCTGTTAATCGTGACATCCGTTTACGGTATTGCCGTCATTAACAGTGCCGATTCATCCTATACCATCAAACAGTGTGCGGGACTTCTCCTCTCACTTTTTGTCATGATAGTTGTATCGCTGATTGATTATAACTGGTTATTGCGTTTTTACTGGATTATGTATGCCCTGAATTTTGTCCTGTTGGTGCTTGTACTGGCTCTTGGCTCTGAAAGCAAGGGAGCCCAGCGATGGATTAATATTGGCGGTTTTCGTTTTCAGCCTTCAGAACTGACAAAAATACTTTTGATTATGTTTACGGCAAAACTGATTTCGCTGTATAAAGACCGGCTCAATACCGCACGTTTTCTAATTGTACTGGCAGTTTTACTGCTGGTTCCCATTGCACTGATTTTAATGCAGCCAAATCTTTCAACAACCATTTTGCTGGCATTAATTTTGTTTACTATTATATTCTGTGCAGGCTTAAGTTACCGGATTATGGGCATTGCTTTATTGTGTATAGTGCCTGTCACCATTATTCTGGGTATCTATATCAGTAATCCAAATCAGAAGCTGCTTAAAGATTATCAGAGAAACCGTATTATGACTTTCTTTGAACCTGAAAATAATGAAGATGGTGCTTACCAGCAGAAATATTCTGTACAGGCAATCGGTTCGGGTCAGCTTTCCGGTAAAGGACTTAACAATGATGATCCTTCTTCCTTAAATAATGCCCACTATATTGCAGAAGGCCACACTGATTTTATTTTTGCGGTCATGGGAGAGGAGCTGGGTTTTATCGGCTGCTGTATGGCAATTCTTTTGTTGTCATGGATTGTAATTGAGTGTATAATTGCAGCTGTAAGGGCGAAGGATTTTGCCGGACGCCTAATCTGCTGCGGTGTTGCCGCACAGATTGGTTTTCAAAGTGCATTAAATATTGCAGTTGCAACACAATTACTGCCAAACACAGGACAGCCGTTACCTTTTTTTAGTTACGGTCTTACATCTTTGGTTTCTGCATACATTTCAATGGGCGTTGTATTAAATGTTTCCCTGCAGCGCAATGTGGAACGGGATGATGAAATATTTGCCGATGATTTCAGAGGTTAAAATTTAATCAAATACAAATATGGAGGGTACTTATGAATATTGGGTTAATTGCGCATGATTCAAAAAAGAGGCTGATGCAGAATTTCTGTATCGCATATAGAGGGATTTTAAATAAAAATCAGCTGTTTGCAACCGGTACAACCGGCAGATTAATAGAAGAAGTCACGAATCTGTCTATTCACAAATTTTTAACCGGACATTTAGGCGGTGACCAGCAGTTGTGTGCACAGATTGAACATAACCAGATTGACCTTGTCATTTTCCTGCGCGAAGCTGTTAATCCGCTTGCACATGAACCGGATTCTGATAATATTTGTAAACTGTGTGATATGTATAATATTCCGCTTGCAACCAATCTTGCAACTGCGGAATTGCTGATTAAATCGCTGGAACGTGGTGATATGGAATGGCGTGAAATATATCAATAATACTTTCAGCAGATAAGACCAGACCGTAAACAACTTCCGGTTGTCTGCGGCTGGTCTTTTTACAATACTGTTAAACGGACTGATGCCCCATATCTGTAATACGTCCGTAGGCACTTACAAGGTAAATGCCGCAAAGTCCTACTATCGCGTAAATGATACGGCTGATCCAGCCCGTCTGTCCAAAAAGGAATGATACAAGATTAAAATTGAAAAATCCAATCAGTCCCCAATTAATTGCACCAATAATAACAATCGTCAAAGCTGTATAATCAAAGCCTTTTGAATTCATTATCTGACCTCCTTATATTTAGTGCTGATATTAGTGTGGCTGAAAAAGTAAAAATTATATTGGTAATTATTAGAATGATGAAAGTGAGGAATCCCATGGCAGGACAATCCAACCGCAAAGTTGTAAAATATCGCAGAAAACCAAAAGCAGCGGGGCTTATTTTTGCAATTGTTATTATATATATCGTATGTTTTATCGTGATGTATCTTTCCAAATCCAAAGTACAGACATACGAAGTTGAAGCCGGTTCACTGACTACCAATTCTTCCTATACGGGAATTGCCGTGCGCAGCGAAGCTGTATACCGTTCTGAATACTCCGGCAATATTAACTATTATCAGCGTGAAAACACCCGTATTAAAGGAAATGACACAGTCTATACCGTCGATGAAACCGGGCGCGTATCAGATATCCTTGCACAGTATACGAATGCCGAAGAAAATTCTCTTTCAAAGGAAAGCCTTGCCAATATTAAATCGACTTTAAACTCTTTTAAAACCGGTTATGACGGCAGTAACTTTTCAGATTTGTACGATTTAAAAACAGATATTAATTATATGGTACTTGAATCCATGAACCAGAGCATTATGGCGAATTTAGAGTCCATTATTGAAAATACGGGAAGCCGGAACTTATTCCGTACCGTGTCTGCGGAATCGGGAGGTGTCGTTGTCTATTCTATCGACGGTTATGAAGACCTGACTGCTGATACTGTTACACCTTCAGACTTTGATAAAAATAAATATACCAAGACCAATTTAAAAGCACAGGAACTTGTTGTTGCCGGAAATCCTGCCTATAAACTGATTAACAACGAATCCTGGTACATTTTAATTCCACTGACACAAAGTGATATTGATAAAATGGATTTAACTTCCAAATCAACAATAAATATTAAATTTAAAAAAGATAACGTCACAACCACCGCAGATTTTTCACTTGTCAACCACGACGGTAATTATTATGGCAGATTAAGCCTGGATAAATACATGATACGATATGCCTCAGAACGTTTTCTGGATATCGAATTAGTCACAGCTTCCAAATCCGGGTTGAAAATTCCGGTTTCCGCCGTGACAGAAAGCGAATTTTATACCATTCCAAAAGAGTATCTGACAACCGGCGGCAACAGCAACAATTCCGGATTTATCTGCGAATCGTACGATTCAGCCGGACAACTGACCACATCCTTTGTCGATGCTGATATTTACCGTAATACCGATACCGTTTATTACGTAAGCTGCGATGACTTTGAGAAAGGTACAATTATTGTAAAACCGGATTCTTCGGAACGCTATGTTATCGGCGCCATCGAAAAATTAAAAGGTGTATACTGCGTCAATACAGGATATACCATTTTTGAACAGGTTGAGATTTTGGATGCCAACAATGAATATTACATTGTGAAAAAAGGGCTTTCCCATGGTATCGCCGCATATGACCACATTTTACTGGATGCCGGTAAATACACGGCAAATCAGATGATTTACTAAAACAACAATTACAAGGAGGGCATTTTCATGCTTGCAGAAAATATTAAAACCGTTGAAAAAAATATTAAAGAAGCCTGCGCGCGTGCAAACCGCAGTGCATCCGATGTGACATTAATTGCCGTCAGCAAAACCAAACCGGTTGACATGCTTTGCGAAGTCTATGATACCGGTATGCGTGAATTCGGTGAAAATTACGTTCAGGAACTTGTTGAAAAAATTGACCGGCTTCCAAAGGACATTCACTGGCATATGATTGGACATTTACAGCGCAATAAAGTCAAATACATCGTAGGTAATGTTACAATGATTCACTCTGTAGATTCGCTGCGCCTTGCTGAAGAAATCAGCAAAGAATCCGTTAAAAAGGATGTCTGCACAGAGATTCTGATTGAAGTCAACGTTGCCGGAGAAGAGAACAAATTCGGTTTTACACCCGAAAATGTTTTTCCTGAACTGGAAAAAATGGCAGCACTTCCGAACATTAAAATACGGGGTCTGATGACAAGTGCGCCATTTGTCGAAAATCCTGAAGAAAATCGTAAATATTTTAGACAATTAAAGCAATTATCTGTTGACATCAACGCGAAAAACATTGATAATATCTATATGGACACTTTATCCATGGGTATGACAAATGATTATGTTGTTGCAGTAGAAGAGGGTGCAACAATGGTGCGTGTAGGTACGGCTATATTTGGAGCACGTAACTATAATAAGTAGATTGGAGATAGGCACAATGAGTATTTTAAACAGTGTAATGAACGTATTTAAACTTACCGGGGAAGACGATTATGATGAATACGACGATTACGATGAAGAATTCGAAGATGACGAAGATGACAAAGGGTCTGCCCGGAAGAAATTATTTTCAGGCAGCCATAAAAATAAAGACGATGAAGATTATGATTCAGACAGCCGGACAAACGATAAAAAGCCTTTAGGCAGAAAAGTTGTTCCGCTAAAAACCGGTGGCTCAAGAGGTCTTGAGGTGGTTGTTATCCGTCCTGAATCCATGGAAGATTCCAGTGAGATTACAGACACACTTTTAAGCGGAAAGGCCGTTGTTTTAAATCTGGAAGGAATCCACGTTGAAATCGCACAGCGTATTATCGATTATTCAGCCGGTTCATGCTATGCAATGCGTGGCAATCTGCAAAAGATTACCAACTACATATTCCTTGTAACACCGCCGAATGTTGATATTTCCGGTGATATTCCGGAACTGGTGGCAGGTGGTATTGACCTTTCAACATTTAACAGTTCAGACAACAAATTTTAATGTGAATATTAAAAGTGCCGCCCATAGTCTTTGATTATCGGCGGTATTCTTTTGTATCTCATCAATAAACACAGACACATCAGGAGGAGTTATGTCAGAGATTATTACTGTTCATTTAGATCAAAAACCGATTTATGATATTGTCATTGAAAAAGATTTTTCACAGCTTGGTACTGCATTTTCCAGGTTAAATGTAACCGGCCGTAAAATCTGTATTGTAACAGACAGCAATGTCGGACCTTTATATGCCAAAGCCGTTCAGGAAGTTTTAGAAACAACCGGCAATCAGATTTTTGTCTATACATTTGCTGCCGGAGAAGAAAGTAAAAACTTAAATACCGTTCAGGATCTCTATGAATTTTTAATTGAAAATCATTTTGACCGTAAAGATATGCTTGCAGCGCTTGGCGGCGGTGTTGTCGGTGACCTTACCGGTTTTACAGCGGCAACCTATTTACGCGGCATTTCATTTATCCAGATTCCGACTTCCCTTCTGGCTCAGGTTGACTCCAGCATCGGCGGCAAGACCGGTGTGGATTTCCGTGCTTATAAAAATATGGTCGGCGCATTCCATCAGCCAAAGCTTGTATACATGAATATGTCTACACTGCTTTCCTTAGATACCCGTCTGTTTAATTCCGGTTTCGGTGAAATCATCAAACACGGGCTGATTAAAGACGCGGCTTATTACCGCTGGCTGCAGAATAATGCTGCAAAGATTCAGTCAAAAGATTATGATGCCTTGGAACAGATGATTGCAGGAAGCTGTAATATCAAGCGTGAAGTGGTTGAATTAGACCCGACAGAGCAGGGCGACCGCGCACTTTTAAATTTCGGACATACACTGGGACATGCTATCGAAAAACTGATGAATTTCCAGCTGTATCACGGCGAATGTGTTGTCCTTGGCATGATTGCCGCATTAAACATTTCCGTTACCCGCGGTCATATTACACAGGCTGAATATGATGATGCTATACAGATGTTTAAAGACTACGCATTTCCAACAAACGTTACCGGCATTTCCATTGATGATGTCATCCGCGTTTCGAAGAGCGATAAAAAAATGGAAGCCAATCAGATTAAATTCATTCTGTTAAAACAAATTGGAAATGCTTACATTGACAGAACTGTAACAGACGACGAGATGAAACGTTCTCTGACAGATATTATCCGATAACAAAACATCCCGTTTAGAAATGAGGCATTACATGAAAAATCTGAATAAAAAAGGACTTTTGGGATATATTTTAGGTATTGTACTTTTATGCCTTATAGACCAGCTTACTAAAATTGCTGCCGTTTCGGCATTAAAAGGCAATTTCCCTTTCGTCCTGATAAAAAATGTACTGGAATTTTATTATCTGGAAAACGCCGGTATGGCATGGGGCATGATGAGCGGTGCAAGAATCTATTTTCTGGTTCTGACGGTTCTGATTGTCGGCGTTATTACCTATGTCATTATAAAAATGCCGCATACACGCCATATGCTTCCGTTTTTTGCCGTACTGACCGTACTGGCATCGGGCGCTTTAGGTAATTTTATCGACAGACTGACACTCGGCTATGTCCGTGATTTTATTTATTTTAAACTGATTAATTTTCCTGTTTTTAATGTTGCAGATATCTATGTAACGGTATCTGTCGTCTGTTTTGCCGTTTTAATTCTTTTTTATTATAAAGAAGATGATTTTAGCTTTTTAAAGAAAACCGGTACAAATAAACATTAAAATCAGGAATCCGGTAACTAAACTATAAAAATCCGGCTATGCAGAATTTTAATAACTGGAGGCACTTAAACTGTATGGAAAACACAAAACTTCCTGTAGATAACGCAGCTTTGGATGCTGCATATATTGAAAATGAACCGGACGAATTCATTACGGATATGACAGACTCTCATAACGGTATTGATACCGCAGACAGCTGTATGAAAATCACATTGTCTGTATCTGCGGACAGCGATACTTCCGATGCCGTTGGAACACGTATTGACAAATTTTTATCAGAGAATTTACGGGATTTTTCACGATCTTATCTGCAGACATTGATTCAGGACGGCAGTGTTACCGTAAACGGCAAAAATGTAAAATCCAATTATAAATTAAATGCCGGGGATATCATCGCAATTCATGTTCCCGAAGTGAAAGAGCAGGAGATTGCCGCTGAGGATATTCCACTGGACATTTTATATGAAGACGAAGATATTATTGTTATAAACAAGCCAAAGGGAATGGTTGTACATCCTGCGGCAGGACATACCAGCGGTACACTTGTCAACGCCTTAATGTATCACTGTAAAGACCATTTATCCGGTATTAATGGGGAACTGCGCCCCGGCATCGTCCACCGTATTGACATGAATACAACCGGTGTCTTAGTTGCCTGCAAAAATGACTATGCCCACCGTAAAATTGCCGAACAGCTGAGCGTTCATTCCATTACCCGTAAATACGAAGCAATCTGCTACAACGCTTTCCGGGAAGAAACCGGAACTGTTGATGCGCCGATTGGCAGAAATCCGGTTGACCGTAAAAAAATGGCAATTGACAAAAAGAATGGCAGACGCGCAGTGACACATTACCGCGTTCTCGAAAATTTCAAGCATTTTGCCCATATTGAATGTCAGCTTGAAACCGGAAGAACACATCAGATCCGCGTACATATGGCAAGTATCGGTCATCCGCTCCTTGGCGATGATACCTACACTGCGGCAAAACCGCCGTACCGGCTCACCGGTCAGACACTGCATGCACGCGTACTTGGGTTTATTCACCCCAGAACAGGGCAGTACGTAGAGTTTGAAGCACCACTGCCGGATTACTTTACCAAAATCCTTGTCGATTTACAAAAAAAGCGGCATTAAAAATGCCTGCGGAATGGAGAATGAAGAGTAGTATGCGTAGGAAAGAATTTATTGATTTGATTCTGGACAGCATTTCAGATTATTTTGATATTTACCACAATTACTGGTTTGAGAATCATAAATTTGTCATTTATGCGTATTGTTATAACAGACACAATAAATATGAGAGTGCAACACAGGAATCCCGGTTATGGGAGATGAATTCCTTTGAGCATTTATTTTTTATCAATTCTGATAATCTGGATATGGAACAGTTAAATGCTTTAAAACAATTTGCGATAGAACGCATTGAACCGCATTTTGTCCGCGGTGACGGCAAATTTCCTGTAAAGCACCACCTATACACATATATTTCTTTTATTATCATAACCAGAAATAAACCCTCACCGGAAGTTGCAAAAGCTATTGAAAACACTTCATGGAATAAAAATTATATGCTTTCTGCCAAAGGCTCTGCCAGCCTGCGGCTTGCCTGTGTAACCCCGCGTGAATACAGTGTTATCACCAGCAAAAACGCACAGGACATACATGATTTTCTCTCGGATATCATGTTTCATATCGAACATTATGAAGAATAAATTTCATAAAAATTATGTAAAAATATAGATTTTTCTGACAATTTATTGTATAATATAGCCATGAAATAACTTGAAGGAGGCGGGAAATATGGATGAAAGAACCGTAATTACAATAGGCAGAGAATTTGGCAGTGGCGGACATGAAATTGGCATGAAGCTTGCAGAAAGACTCGGAATTAAATGCTATGATAAGGAATTATTAGAACTTGCAGCAAAAGAAAGCGGTCTCTGCGAAGATTTATTCGCTTCCCAGGATGAAAAGCCAACCAACAGCTTTTTATATTCTCTTGTAATGGACACATATTCTCTGGGATATACAAGTTCATACATGGATATGCCAATTAATCACAAAGTTTTTTTGGCACAGTTTGATACCATTAAGAAACTGGCTGAAAGAGAATCCTGTGTTATTGTCGGACGCTGCGCCGACTATGCTTTGGAAGATAACCCATTTGCAGTCAGCGTATGGATTAAGGCCGATTTGGATGTCCGTATCCAGCGTATTAAAAAGCTCTATGATTTAAGCGATAACAAAGCTGCCGACATGATCCAGAAAACAGATAAGCGCAGAGCCAGCTATTACAATTACTATTCAAGTAAAAAGTGGGGCGAAGCAAAGAGCTATGATTTATGTCTTGACAGCGGTCAGCTCGGTATCGATGGTTCAATTGATTTAATATTAAAATACATTGAATTAAAAGAAAAAAATAATAAACAGTAACTAATGCATAACCGGATTCAGCCATATATATCTATTATATATGGCTGAATTGCAGTTTTATCAAACATCTGTCATTCATCAGAATTTAGGGAATAGTAAATGGATTTAAAAAATTTAAAAGAATTTAAAGAATATACACGAATTAAAAAAATTGATGTCAGAAAATGGCTGCTCCGCGGGCATGCGCCCCTGTATACATTTATATTAATTGTATTCGCTGCAGCTGTTGTTTTTATGTTCAGTACCATACATTCTATGTTTAATAATGAAAATACATCGGACAATCCATCGGATGAAGTTTCCGTTTCTACAGAAACAACCGGTTATATTGCCGATAACCAGTCCTATATGCTTGCGATTAATAAATCAAAGAATTATCTGATTGTTTATAAAATGGATGCCACCGGGGAATTTACAAATATATTCCAGATATTCCGTTGTTCCGTGCCGCAATCCCTTGCCACCGGTGAAACTTCCATCACTGACAAATTTATCTGGAAAATGTTTGATCCAAATGTCTATGGACACTATACGGTACAATTTGGCAACAATGCCTATTTACATTCTGTACCGTATACCAAGCAGGATACAATGACACTAATTGTCAGTGCCTATAATAATCTGGGTAAATCGTCATCGGTCGGTTCTGTTGCATTAACCGCAGCCGATGCTAAATGGATTTATGAAAACTGTGGTTTAAATACCAAAGTAAAAGTATATGAAGATTCAACCGAAAACTTCGATAACCGGTTATCTGAACTGACAACACTTGCTGCAGATGCCAAATATGACCCTACAGATCAGGGTGCTGTAAATAATGCAGAAAACAACATCGTCAATACTAAAATTGCATATATGACAGGAACCCGTGACTGTACCGTTGCTTTAAATTCAAACTTTGACATCTGGACCGGTGTTTACGCAAAAGATGTAAATAACAATGATATCACTTCATATATCACAGCTACAGGAAGCGTTGATACATCAACGCCCGGTGTATATAAAGTCATTTACTTTTTAAATGACAGCTTTGGTACAAATTTAAAATACTACCGTTATGTAACGGTAACAGATGAAGCGGAGAGTACTGTGCCTGCCGAAACTACAGCTCCGGCAACAGCCGCTGCGACACAGCCGGCACAAACCGATACAACGACACCAGCTCCAACCAATTCACAGCCTGTAACAGCTGTCACAGAAGCTTCAACTTCATCAAACAGCACAAATAACGGTTCTGATAACAAAAGTCAGATTAAGCCGACCAACAACACCGGTCAATAATAATTTAAAATAGTCAAAATTTTCAAAAGGAAAAACCGGACAAAAACAAAAGATAAATAAAAAATGCATAAAAGAAAATGCGAAAAACTGTATATTGACAGATTACAGTTTTTCGCATTTTTTATTTTACAGCTGCTCGTAGTTTTAATCTCTGCGTAAATGAACGATATTTCTTGCATTTCTCTTATTTTCATCTACGATTTCTGCATAATGGCGGCGGGTTGTATTGACGTCTTTATGTCCTAAAACATCGGCAACTAAATAAATATCCTTGCTTTCCTGATACAGATTCGTACCATATGTACTGCGCAGCTTGTGCGGCGTAATGTGCTTTACGGTTGTAACAGTAGAAGCATACTTTTTCACCAAAAGTTCTACTGACCGCACGCACAGCCTTTTTCCGACAGAAGATAAGAACAGGGCGTTTTCATGCCCCTCTTTTGGATTTAGTTCTTTCCGTTCCTCCATATACGCAGATAACGCTTCTTCAACTTCATCGCCAAAATATACAAAACTTTCAGCACCGCCTTTACGGACGACTTTGATTCGGTCATTGTCAAAATCAACATCCTTCATATCCAGCCCGACACATTCCGATACACGGATTCCCGTCCCCAGCATCAGTGTAAGCAGCGCTAAATCCCTTGTCTTTAACTTTTCATGGCGCTTTAGCTGTGCCTTTGACAGTTTATTGCCAGATTCCACATTGTCTAAAAATTCTGCCACTTCATTAACATCTAAACGCGTAATAGCCTTGTCATGAATCTTTGGCATATCCACTTTAAGCGTTGGATTCTCCCCAATCATTTCATAACGGTAGTAGTAGGCATAAAAACGGCGCAATGCACACAGCTTCCTTTTTGCTGCGCGTTCTGAATTGCTAACTTCTTTACCTTCTTTATCATATAATTTTACATACCGCAGATAATCTGAAATATCCTGACCTTTAAGTTTTTCAAGGTCTGCCAGTGTAAAATCCTTTACTGCATAATTGGCATACTGCGGATATTCACATATCAGAAATTCAAAAAAACCCTTGATATCCATTGCGTAAGCAACCCTTGTCCTGGGCTGCTTGGAATATTCAAGACTGTTAAAATACTCTGTACAAAACGACGGAAGAATTTTCAGTAATTCGTTGAGTTTTTTTGTATACTTTATCGTTTGCTGCTGGGCATATGTTTTTGTTTCGGCCATATTTCCTCCATAATCAAAAAAGCAGAGGAGCGTTCATATAACATAATTTATAATTGCAGACAGTATCTTTGTAATATATAGCTTCGCTAAACCCAAGTTTAACGAAGTTTTGTATTTCTTTTTACATAAATCACCGTCTATCGTTTATTTTCTTACTTAGCAACCAGTTTTCCGTTATATAAACGTTTCTGTACTACATTGATTTTAAATTCTTTTTGATACTTTTTAATCTTATTCAATTCATTTTCTGTAATAATGGATACACATAATCCTTCCTGACCGTTTCTTCCGCAACGACCGGCTCTGTGCAGATATTCCTTGGATTCTTCAGGAAGATTCACATTAATCACGGTTTCAACATTATCAATCTGTAAGCCTCTGGCTGCAACATCCGTTGCCAAAAGATACTGAACCTTTCCGGATTTAAAATGTTCAATTGCCGTTTTCTTTTCCTGCTTATCCTGATTCCCGGATAACGCAGCTACATTATAATGATGATATTGAAGCTTCTGATAAGATTCTTCAAGGTCATATCTGGTATTAATAAAAACCATGACCTTATCTGAATTTAACGCCTTAGCGATTTTTCTTAAAGTTTCAATCCGTTCCCGTCTGTCTGTCACAATAAAAATATGCTTAATCGTTTTTGGAATCAGACTTTCATTCTTTTGCTTTGTATCTAAAACAACCGCATGATATGTAATCTGATTAGCAATCTGCCGTGTCTTTTTATCAATACTTGCCGAAAACATCAGCACCTGCGTATACTTCATCAGTGATTTACGGATTGCAAATATCTGTTCGCAATATGTCTTGTCCATCAGCTTATCCGCTTCATCAATCACAAGTGTCTTGACATCATGTACCCGCAGCTTTTTCTGACGGATTAACTGCAAAATACGCGCCGGTGTACCTACAACCAGTGAAGGCTTTGTTTTAAGCGATTCAATCTGGCGGTTAATATTTCCCTCGCCAATCAGAAATAATGCCTTATATGGCAGCTGTGCGCCTTTAAAGAGCAATTCTGCTTCATTACACACCTGAACTGCAAGTTCCTGGGTCGGAACAAGTATCAACGTCTGTATATATTTGCTGTCCGGCTGCATCGTTGCAATCACAGGCAGTAAATAAGCCAGTGTCTTTCCCGAACCTGTGCTGGAACAGCCGATAACATCCGTTCCTTTTGTTACCGGCTGATAAGCACGCTGCTGTATCGGGGTCGGTGCTGTAATATTCCGTTTATTTAAAACAGCGGTCAGTGCCTTTGACACCCCTAATTCTTCAAATGTCATCATACAAATTCTCCATTTCACTCTATCTGACTTTATCGTTATACTTCTATATTATACACGATTCTTACGGAAAATCCAATGACTTGATTTGTTTTCCAATTGATTACAGCTGCTGCAATTCCATTACACAAAACACAGCTTCTTCGCAGCGGCGCCTCTGTGCAGATATTCTTTTCAGTGCTTTTAATTCGTCTGTGGCTGACCGTAATAATAAATGATCAGATTCTGTCCGCTGTATAAAATATCAGAACTCATATGATTCATCTGCATGATGGAGCGGATATACTGTTCTTTGTTCTCTGCGCCTGTATTGTAACGTGCCTCGATATCCCATAACGTATCACAATCTTCAATAGTAATGCTTGTATAATACCGTTCCAATGCATTCTGTCCTTCTTTAACAGAAGCATTTGCAATTATCATTCTTCCCCCAATACCGGTTACTGCAATTAAAAGGACCGCTGCTAAAATTGCGTGAATGATGCGTATATCCAGCCTTCTGACTGCCGCAATAACTCCTGCCGGTGAAAAAAGTCCTGCTATAATTCTTACCTGCTCTTTTTTTGTAACTGCCATCATACCATTCATAATCGTATCCTCGCTTTCCAATGAAACTCAAACATTTGTTCTTTTGAATTGATTGTATTATATCTCTTGAACATATGTTTGTCAATACATAATCGAACATATATTCCGAAAAATTGTTCTGAAAATTTGTTTGCATTTTTGCGCATGATATGTTACGATAGTTCTATAAATTTATGGAGGTTATGGTCTATGGCATATGGCAGAATTACAAAAAAGCAGACTGAAATATTAGAATATATTAAGTCCCAGATTTTAAATAAGGGCTATCCGCCATCAGTACGTGATATCTGTACGGCAGTCAATTTAAAGTCGACTTCTTCTGTACATGCACATCTGGAAACCCTGGAAAAGAATGGATATATCCGCAGAGACCCTACAAAGCCGCGTGCGATTGAGATTATAGATGATAATTTTAACCTGACAAGACGTGAAGTTGTCAATGTTCCTTTAATAGGACAGGTTGCTGCCGGACAGCCGCTCTTAGCTGTTGAAAATATTACAGGTTATTTTCCGATTCCGGCGGAATTTATTCCGAAAGAAGAAGTCTTTATGTTAAATGTCAAGGGGGAAAGTATGGTAAATGCCGGTATTTATGACGGCGACCAGATTATTGTTAAGCAGCAGTCTACCGCATCTAATGGAGAAATTGTTGTTGCGCTTGTAGATGACTCTGCTACTGTAAAGCGTTTCTACAAGGAAAACGGACATATCCGCTTACAGCCGGAGAATGATTTTATGGAACCTATTATTGTAGATTCCTGCGAAATTATCGGAAAAGTCATCGGATTAATCCGTATCAATATTGATTAAAAAACAGACACCCATCTACAATAAAGTGGATAGGTGTCTGTTTTGCGTTAACCTGTCTTCATGTTTAATAACTTCTATCTGCAAAATATGGTGTTTCCATGTATCTTTTAATATCGTCAATCTGCTCATAATGTGCAAGCGCCCACATCAGCTTCATCACAACCGCTTCTGTCGTCATATCTGCAGCAACAATAACCTTCTGCCGTCCAAGAGTCTGCCCAACCTCATAGATACTCAGGTCAATTCCCTCGTAAATGCATTGCGTTGTAATGACAACTGCGACTCCGGCCTCAATCAGTTCATGTATCTTTGACACGATATCCTCATCAACATTCGGAATTCCGCCGATACCAAAGCTTTCAATAATAACACCCTTATACTGTGTGCGGATAAAATCAAATAGCTCTGTTCCGATTCCCGGAAAGATTTTCAATACAAAAATATCCCGGCAGACCTTTGTATCTATTGCAAAATCACCGGTTATTTCCTCACTTAATTTATCCAGATGCCCGGAATAAGTAAGCAGCTGATTATACGTAATTTTGCCCAGTTTAATCTCAGCAATCACCGGAAAATTAATACTTTTAAACGCATCGGAGCTTCTTGTTTTAATCTTCATGGCATGTGTACCGTTGATTACAATTCCGTCAAATGCAACATACACACCGCGGATACCCTCACACGCAAAACGAATCGCATCGGAGAGATTCTTTTTGGCATCGGTATACAATGCCTCTATCGGAATCTGTGAACCGGTAAACACCACCGGCTTTGCAAGATTTTTTAACATATACGTAATGCCTGCCGCACTGTATGCCATGGTATCCGTACCGTGTGCAATAACAAAACCGTCATATGCATCATAATTCTGTGCTATCGTTTCCGCAATCCGCGCCATCAGCTTCGGATTCATATTGGTACTGTCCACCCTCATCACGGAAATGCCCTCCAGATGACAGATAGACTCAATTTCCGGAATATAAGTAAGCAGTGTTTTTACATCAATCGACGGTGTCAGCCCCTCTGATGATTCAGAAGACGCGATTGTTCCGCCTGTCGCAATTAATAATATTTTCTTCATATAGTCCCCAATCCGCCGTTAAACGGCATTTTTATTTTTCCACATAAACAGACCTGTAAAACCGAAAATTATCGCCAATGCAATGCATGAAAATGAAAGCCACATATACGGTAAATACTCAAATGTCGCAACACCAAGAATTGTTGCCATATAAATACCGTTGTCACTCCACGGAATCATTCCGGCTGTCAGCGTACCGCCAATTTCAGCATTTCTTGAAAGAACCCGTCGGCTGTAACCCATTTCGTCATACTTTTCCGCCATGATTTTCGGTGTAAGGACCAGTGAAACATACATTGCACTGCCAAGCAGACAACCTAAAAATCCAACAATAATCGTAAATACGGTCAGCGTTCCACCATTGTTGATATGTTGATAAACCTTTCCGGCGATTGCCTTAATAATACCAATCCGGTCAAGTAATCCGCCAAATCCAAGCCCCAGAATAATAATTGCCACCGACCACAGCATACTGTTCATGCCGCCACGTGAAAGCAGTGAATCAATAAATTCGATTCCCGTATTCATTTCAAGCTGTACCCATGCTGTAGAAATGGCCTTTACCGGAGTCAATCCCTGAAATATAATGCCCCATACAATTCCAAGTCCCGCACCAAATGAAATAACCGGCAGGGACGGCATTTTGAGTATCAGTAAAATAATAACAACCAGCATTGGCACAAATGCGAATAAACTGATATGAAAATTTTCCTGAAGTGCTGCCATAACGCTATTGACCTGTGTCATATCCGCACTGCCGCCGCCCAGGCGGAAACCAAGAACCGTAAATGCAATGCCTGTAATACCAAATGCACTTAATGATACCGGCAAAATACCGCGTACATGGTCAATAACATCAATATCCGCCATTGCCGCAGACAATACGCAGCTGTCTGAAAGCGGTGAAAGCTTGTCACCGAAATAAGCACCGGACAATACGGCTCCGGCTGTTATTGGTGCCGGAATTCCAAGCGCTGAACCGATACCCATCATGGCAATACCGGATGTTCCGACTGTTCCCCATGAAGTACCGGTTGCAATCGATGTAATACTGCAAAGAATCAATGTTGCCAGTAAAAAGATAGACGGATGTATTACTTTTAGACCGTAATAAATCAGACTGGGTACAATTCCGCCGGAAATCCACGTTCCGACCAGCGCGCCGACCGCCAGCAGGATTAAAATAGCGCTCATGCCGTCATAAATGCCTTTCGTGACCGCATGTTCCATTTCCTGATAGGAAAATCCATTTCTTTTGCCAACAGCCATTGCAAGAAACCAGGCTGCAAAAAGTGCAAGATGTATCTCGATGCCAGACTGATTGCATAAAAATGCCAAGGCAAGAAAGCCGCCTAATACAATAACTGCCTGTAATAAAGTGGTTTGTCTTTTCATGATTATGATTCTCCATTCTCCTACGGGTAATATATCTTACACGTATGCTTTTACTTGAGTAGATGTATCATATCATTGAATTCCGTCAAAATCAATCAAAATACTTTATTTTTATTTTCCAATTTTTGCTTAATATATTATCAATATTCGACCGTAATTGTGAACTACCCATTGTCTTAAGCCAATGGGCTTCCTGCTTCATCGACCTCGTAACCTACTATCTCCACAGGCGTTAATTTGGGCAGTCCCTGCCCTATATATTTCTTTATGCTATTTGTCTTAATCCTTCTGTCAGTATATTTTTCGCGGCATTGATATCCCTGTCATGTTCTGCTCCGCATTTCGGACATATCCATGTCCTCACTGACAAATTTTTTGTATCTGGATTCTGATACCCGCAAACAGAACATAATTGACTACTAGCATAAAATGTATCTATTTTGATGTATTTCCTGCCATTCCATTTTGCCTTATACTCTAACTGTCTTGTCAGCTCATACCATGATACATCACTTATGACTTTTGCCAGATGATGATTTTTTACCATGTTTTTTATCTGTAAATTTTCTGAAACTATCACTTGGTTTTCGCTGATAATCTCATGTGAAACTTTATGTAGATAATCTTTTCTTATATTCCTTATTTTCTCATGGCATAATGCTATCTTTTTCTTTGTTTTATAATAGTTCTTACTTCTCTTTCCTTTATGTGACAGTTGCCTTTGCAGCTTTACAAGCTGTTTCTCGTATTTTTTTATAATTTTTAGATTCTCATATACTTTCCCATCGGAAGTAATACATAAATCTTTAATTCCTAAATCGATTCCTATGTTATGATTTGTATGTGCCAGTTCCTTATGCTCCGTTTCTACAAGTATGGACACATAGTATTTTCCACTGGAAACCTGCGAAACAGTCACTGACTTAATCTGCCCACTATATTCCCTGTGTAACCTTGCTTTTACCGCTTTTAATTTTGGCAATTTTATCTTCCCTGTCTCAAAATCTACCGCAATATTTCCATTTGTGAAGTTTGTTGTGTATGATTTATGGCTATCGTGTTTGCTCTTGAATTTCGGATATCCTGCATGCTCCTTAAAGAATTTTTGATATGCAGCGTCCATGTTATAGATTGCGTTGGTCAGAGCAAATTTATCTATTTCTTTTAACCATTCATAGTCTTTCTTTAATTCTCTGTTACAGTAATTATTACAATCCGTTTTACTAACTGACTTTTTCTCTTTCTCGTATATTTCTTTCCGATATGCCAATGTCTGATTGTAAACAAAACGGCAACAGCCAAATGTTTTTGCAATCTGAATTCTTTGTTCACTATTAGGATATATCCTGTATTTATATGCTTTTAACACCCACTGTCGCCACCTTCCTACCCTTGATTTTCTATATATTTTCTCAACATCTCTTCTGAAACATTTCCTACACTGCAGACAAAATATCCGTCCGTCCAAAAAGTATGTTCTTTCCAGAAATGTTTTCGTAGATAATCCGGATATCTTTTCCAAATATGATATGTTGTATAACTCTTCATCAGATTTACTATTTTACTAATAGACATTGTTGGTTCTGTTTCTATCATGTAATGAATATGATCTTTATCTGTCTCTATATATCTGATAATGACTTTATGCTTTTGACATATCTCATAAGAAAACTGCTTTATATCATCTGATATTTGTTTTGACATCAGCAATTTCTTTCTATACTTGCATACGAAAATAATATGATACTGTAACAAATATTTGTGTCTGTTTTTTGATTTCCACATTCCCATAACGCAAGCATAGCACAAACCTCCGCTTCCGGCTAGCTTAACCCACCGTCTAAAGCTAGTGGGATTGCGGTAGCCCTCTTTCAATATTATTAAGTAAATTTATAAATCAGTTTATTTTTTAATCAATCTCATTTACTTTTTTCCAACACTGCCGCTACTTCTCTTTGCTCTTTTCCGTGACATCGGCTATCTGCTCTATTGTGTAGCCTTTTTCGTTCATACTGATGATAAACTTAATCTCACGCTGTTCCCATGCTTCTTCTGCCGCACTTTCTACAAGGCTTTCTCCTAATCCGCTCACTTTCCTCACATCCTTTCTCAATTCATTTTTCGCTTCAATGTTATATTCTGATTCTATGATACTGATTTTCTCATCTGCCGTCAACTCATTTGTAAATAATGCCCCCAACAGCCTGTGCAGTTTATTTTTCTCTGTATAGGGTGGTAAGTTTTTTGCAAGTCCCAGTAAAATAATGTACAAGAATACTTGCCAGTATGATTTTGTGTGCCAATACCTGTTTTACACTTTCATCGTACTGTTCCATTCCCTGCACTGCACGCACAGTTTTTTTCAATTCTTCGTTCAATCTTTCTCCCCCTTTATTCGATTTTCGATTTCATACTGGAAAATTGGAATTGAGTTATTCCTAAGATACAAATGTAAACACATATTAAATATATATGATATAGATATGCATTTGCATTTGCATTTGCATTTGCATTTGCATTTGCATTTGCATTTGCATTTGCCAAGCCCTGAGCCTAATATCAGCAAAGGCTTCATAGATGTATGTTTTTTGTAGTTGTTTTTGCCTTACGGTATATGTATCATAACATATCCGTCTATATTTTGCAAGTGTTTCTTTATTTTTTATTATATACAAAAAGTCCCTCAGGCGGACTCTGAACGTCTGCCCAAGGGAACTAAGATTATTACGATAATCCAAATTACTGAAGAAGTGAAAGAACACCCTGATTCTGCTGATTAGCCTGTGCAAGCATAGACTGACCTGCCTGCATAAGAATGTTGTTCTTTGAGTAACTAACCATTTCTTCAGTCATATCTGTATCACGGATACGTGATTCAGCGGATGTTGTATTTTCAACAACGTTGTCAAGGTTAGAAATTGTATGCTCCAGACGGTTCTGGACAGCACCTAATGCGGAACGCTGCTTAGAAACCTGCTTGATTGCATCGCTGATTGTATCAACTGCCTTATCAGCATTTGTTGAATCTGAACCGGTTACCTTAATTCCATCTACACCAATAGACTTTGCACTCATAGAATCCATTGTTACAGAAATCTTATTTTCACTCGTCGTATCTGCCCCTATCTGGAAGCTTAACAGTAATGCTTTAGAGCCGTTACTTAATGCTGTTTCACCTGATGCTTATTTTTCTTCTTTTGATATACTTTGCGCCAGTTTTTCTACGGTTTCCTGTGGCAATTCAGCTAATTCTGCGACAGATTTTATGTCATTCCCCATATTAAGAAGTTTTGTGGCAATCTGAATTTTGGTTCGTTCTTCACCGATTCGAATTCCACTGGCTTCACCTTCGCGGCGCCCCTCCGCACGTCCGCGGTTTAAGATATCTTTTGCTTCATAGTTTAATACTTTTCCACCCATTGTCCGGCTCACCCCTTTCGCAACATTTTTATATTTAACAGCAAGATGTTCTATGACTTTACGTGACATATCAAGAATAGCAGCTTTGGCATATCTGTTCAAGTCACCCATCTGGCAGGCGATTTCAAGCCGTTCCCTAATTGAAGCATATTCTGCTTCCAGCTGCTTTAACTTTTTCTTGTTTTCTTCCAGTTCTTTAAAATCCTTCTCATATGCAAAAATATGAAACGGTATCAGAAAAAACAGTTTCCTTTCAAACAATTCATGAATCGTATAACGTTTTACCTTTAATACCGGCACGGTATAGGATACCCTTCCGCCCGGAGTTAAGACTTTAACCGTCATTTCTTCCGGCGTATTTTTAGTATGTCTAAGCGACACAATTGCTGAATCTGGGAATTGTACTGTCAAAATATTTGATGTAAACTCTCTGTTTTCTAATGCAAGCTGTGTATCATACTCAAACATTCGTACAATCATACTGCCGTCCTCGGTACTCTGACATTCAATGTGATATCGTTTGCGCTGTGCTGTATTACAGCCGACAGAGCCGCCGTAAAGCTGATTTTTTAGTACCTGTGGCATCGATGTTTCTTCACTACTGATAATTTCAAAGCTGGAATCCGTAATCCGTTCCTGCTCACTACCGTCCGGCATTTTAATAAAATGCTCATTTTGCAGCAGGCAGATGGTTTCTTTTCCGGTGTAGTGCGTATGAAAAATTTCATTGACAACCGGAATCATTAACTCCGTACAGTCGGTTAAAAGTGTACGGAATACATCATCGTAAGGTGTATTATCCATGCATTGGTTCCTTTCTTTTATTATACTGGACTTGTGGGATTGTCGACAAGCATTTTGACAAATTTTCTAAAATTTTCAAATCTTTTGGAATGAAAACGGATTATAATAGGGTCTAAATAAATCCATAAGGACATTTCAGAATCCGCAGTAAATTCCAAAAAACGTGATAGAAAATACAGACGAAATCTAAATATTTAGATTTCAAATATAAATCAGACTTTAAACACATAATCTTTATAAAAAGCCGTGCTTAAATTCGTTCTTAGAATATATTCTATTGAAATAATAACATAATATCATTTATATTGCAATAGTAAATTGCATCAATAATATACTTTTTATTATATATTTTTATAATTACTGTTCATAATAGCAAAAAAGACCCTTTGGCAGGCTTGAACCGTCTGCCAAAAGGTCTAAAATCTCTAAAATAATTTAAATCATTAAGATAACTTAAATTACTGAAGAAGTGAAAGAACACCCTGATTCTGCTGATTAGCCTGTGCAAGCATAGACTGACCTGCCTGCATAAGAATGTTGTTCTTTGAGTAGCTAACCATTTCTTCAGCCATATCTGTATCACGGATACGTGATTCAGCAGATGTTGTATTTTCAACAACGTTGTCAAGGTTAGAAATTGTATGCTCCAGACGGTTCTGAACAGCACCTAAAGCTGAACGCTGCTTAGAAACCTTCTTAATTGCATCACTGATTGTATCAACTGCCTTATCAGCATTTGTTGAATCTGAACCGGTTACTTTCAGTTGATCTACACCAATAGACTTTGCACTCATTGACTGCATTGCAACAGTAATCTTATTTTCAGAAGTTGTATCAGCTCCAACCTGAAAACTGAGCAATAAATCACTTGCATTAGAAGCTGTTACTTTTACATAATTTGCAATCTGTTCTGCACCAACTTCTGTTGCTGTACCATCAGTTGCAGCTTTATAAAGTCCACCTTTATATGTACCGTCTGCATCAAAGTAATTCGCTAAATCAGCTTCTTTGACAGCAGTTCCATCCTGCAGTGTTAATGCCGTACTCTTAGCAGTTAACACAGCCTGTATATCTGCTACAGCTGCTATTTTGTCTTTCTTCTGAGCACCATATTGACCAGTAGTATCAGCTGCTTCCGTATACAATTTCTTGCCTTCCTTTAATGCAACTTTACCATCTGTTCCTACTTCAAGATAATCCGATTTTAATTCATCAAGTGTTAACTTCGTAGTCCCACCTTCTGCATACCATGCTAAATCAGCAGCTGTTTTGTTAGCCGCATAACCAATGTCATTTGTAACAGGTGTCTTATAAGAAGCTGAATATGTCTTAGCACCAGTATCATCACCCTTTAACAGATAAGTTTCATTAAACTTTGTTGTTTCTGAAACTCTGTCAATTTCATCAACTAACTGGTCAATTTCATCCTGAACGTTCTGTCTGTCATCTTCTGACATTGTTCCGTTGCCAGCCTTTACTGCCAGTTCATTCATACGCTGTAACATAGAATGTACTTCTGTTAAAGCACCTTCTGCTGTCTGTACGCAGGAAATACCGTCTTCTGCATTATCAGAAGCCTGTGAAAGACCACGGATCTGCTTTCTCATCTTTTCAGAAATTGAAAGTCCGGCTGCATCATCTGCAGCACGATTAATCTTATAACCGCTTGATAACTTCTCTGTTGACTTTGCCTGACCTGTTGTTGTAACGCCTAACATTCTGTTTGCGTTCATCGCTGTAATATTGTGCTGTACTACCATATTTGTTTACCTCCATGTGTGTAAAAATGTTTTTTCCGGGAAATCCGTTCCCTTGGATTTATATAATAAGCAGGCGCCTAGGTTCACCCGCATATTACCGTTAGTGTTCTGTATTGCGTTTTTTTTCGCGCATTAAAATACTGACAATCTCACGCTGTGCTTCTTCGGATATACCTTTTTCCCTGTAATATGTCCGCGCACTCTGTTCCGGCTGTTCCTTTTTCTTTCCGGCTGAGCTTCTTGCTATATTGACTTCTTTGGGTGCATCAACCAGCAAATGAATATTATTTGCCGAACCGCCTGAAAAAATCACACGGACATTCTCACCGATATCAATAAACTCACCCGGTCTTAACGAAAGCTTTAACATACAAACCTCCTTGTTTTTATCATTATGTCAATTTGTTTCGTTCAGAAACAAATTGCTGTGTGAATAATCTTCAATTTAAGGATTATTCACACTTACCTCCTTGTTTTTCCGAAGGGATTTTTTTCCTCCATTTGCGCCATAATGCAACAATTTGTTATAAACTGTTGCATTCTCATCGCTACATAATATAAATCGGTCTTTAATAAAAATACTTTAGCCTTTTTTGAAAAAAATTTAAAAAATTTTTTAAGTGCGTTTATCAGCCGGTTTCCTCGCGTTTTTTATAGATTTAAATGCAGAAAAACGTCATCTTTATCATCTTGTTCAATTCCCAGATACCGTTTTGTAATGGCATAGGACGAATGGTTGTAAATATCCATCAGAACCGCAGGCGGCGTGCCGCATTTCCATGCGTGATAACCGAAGGTTTTACGCATAGAATGGCAGGACAGCTTATTTTCAAAATGAAGCTGTTCACTGGCGTGCCGTATAATGCGGAAAGCCTGTGTGCGGCTTAGATGTTGGTCACTGTTTCTTCCGGGGAAAATGTAGCTGTTTGCAGTAACCTGTCCAAGACTGTTCATATAACAGCAAAGTCCCTGTGTAGCATTTTGGTTTAAGGCAATGCGTGTTTCCTTTCCTGTTTTTTGTTCCTGAATGGAAATGTGTGTCAGAAAGCAGTTTCGTTCAAAGGAATAAACGTCGCTCCAGCGTAATTTCAATAAATCACTGATTCTTAATGCCGAATTAATGCCAAGACAGATTAATGCATAGTTGCGCAGATTCTGCTCTGTTTTATAGTAGTATTCCTTTAGTTTCTGTAAATCTTTCCGATTTCTGATTGGTTGTGATGTACTCATAGAACCCCTTCCTGCCGTGTGAACGGCAATTCTTTATTTATACATGTAACATTTTATAACAAATTGTTGCATTCTTTTTTATTTTATCTGTTACATTTTCAGCTTTGCGTCCATGCTCTGCCCGATTGTAACCAGACTTTTAAAATATCTTTTACTGCATTTAAAGCATAAATAAAAAACGTAGAAGCTCATTAACCGATGAACTTCCACGCTTCTTTTGTATTTTATACTGTCTAAAACATTTTATAATGAATCCACATCAATTTCTTTTCCGTCACGCCAGATACGCTCCAAATCATAAAACAGACGGTCGTCCTGTGAAAATACATGCACAATGACATCATTGTAATCTAAAAGCACCCATGACGCGGTATTATAGCCTTCTACACGCGGGTCGTCATAGCCTGCCTTGTACATCTGTTCTTCTACGTTATCTACAAGTGCCTGCACCTGATTCGGATTAGAACCGCTTGCAATAATAAAATAATCTGCAATGACGGTTACGCCGCTGATATCAATCACACGGATATCTTCGCCCTTCTTATCCTGTAATGCAGCGACTGCTGTTTTCACCATTTCTTTTGCATTCTTCTCTGCCATTTATTTGTCTCCTTTTTTAGCTAAATTTTGATAATACTCATACGTCTGAACCGTTGCCGGGTCGATACTACCGCCTTTTTTCTCTAAATAAGCAAGCGTATCCTTCGTCACCTGATAAATTGCTCTTTCCAAATCCATAAATGCAAGCTGACGGATTGTATCCAGATTTTGTGCATGGTTGCGGTACGGCTCAATATAATCCGCGATATAGACGATTTCTTCCAGCTTTGTCATGCCCGCATGTCCCGTTGTGTGCCAGTAAATTGCACTGCAAATGGACGGATCTTCGATATGGTACAATTCCTTTGCATAATATGCACCGAGCTTTGCATGGAGCAGATACAGACTATTCTTTTCAAATTCAGTCACTTCTATACCATAGCGGTTACATTCCTCTAACTTGACCGTATCCGGGACACATTTTGCACAGTCGTGCAGAAGCCCTGCAATATAAGCTTTCTGCATATCCACGCCATATCGCATGGCAAGGCACGCACTGGTATCCGCAACGCCTAATGTATGACGGTAGCGCATTTTATCTTCTTTTAAAGCTTTTTTAACCTGTTTGCGTAAATCTTCAATATATCCGTTATTCATACTACTCCGTTTCTGATTAATCCGTAGGCATTTTCATGCCATTACTGATACAAATGATGTTCTCTGATATACCTTTCAACCGTTTTAGGAAGCATTCCGTCAACGGATTCTCCTGCCTGGAGCTTCTTTCGGATATCGGTTGAACTATACGGCATATCCGGTGTCTTTAAAAATGCAATTTCCGCCCCATAATTTTTCTCCAGCATCCGCTTTTGTTCTGCCAGTTCCGCCTTTGCGTGTACATCACGGTTCGCCGCCAGTAAAATACAATGCTGCATCACATATTCCGGTTCATGCCATTTCGGCAGATCAAACAGGGAATCCGCACCGATAATAAAATAAATTTTCAGGTCCGGATTTTGTCTGTGCAGAGCCTTTAACGTATCTGATGTATACGTATTTCCTTTCCGCTCAACTTCTAAAAGCGACAGCTCCAGATAGGGATAATCTGCAATGGCTCCGGATACCATTTGACAGCGGTGTGATGCTGCAATCAGTTCCTTTGTACTTTTATGTGCCGGTGTTCCCGACGGCATGACCAGCACCTTTGAAAGTTCAAACTGCCGGTATGCCTGTAGTGCAAGCTGTAAATGTCCGTTATGAAACGGATTAAACGTCCCACCCATAATACCGATTGCGGATTTCATTATTTTCCTGCCTTTTTCGCCGGTGGAAGTTCGATTCTTTTGTTATCCTTTGATTCCTTATATAATACAATCTTTTTTCCAATAACCTGAACGACCTGTGAACGGGTACGCTCTGCTAAAATCTGTGCCATTTCATTCGGATCGTCCGCACAGTTTTGTAATACATTGATTTTAATCAGTTCCCTTGCATTCAAAGCTTCCTCGATTGCCTTTGTATTTTCCGGTGTCAGGCTGGATTTGCCTAACTGAAAAATCGGATCAATGGTCATTGCTAGTCCCTTTAAATAAGAACGCTGTTTACTTGTCATAATTACTGCCTTTCTGCCACATTTTATGGCGCTGTTTTAATCATAATAGTCAAATTCAAGATATTCGCCGACTCTTACTGTGTCGCCTTCTTCAATTCCCAGTGCTTTTAATTCGTCCAAAATACCGGTCTGGCGAAGGAAACGCTGGAAGAAGCTGAATCCCTTTTCAGATTCCAGATTCGTATAACCTAACATTCTGTCAACACGCGGACCGTATACCAGATACGTACCTGTTTCGTCTTTTTCAACAGAAAATGCCTCATTCGGATTATCCAAAAGCGCTTCCATATCAAATTCACGCTCAAATACAACCGGCTCATCGTCCATTGTATCCAGCAGTCCGCGGACTGCGTAGAGCAGTTCTTTGACACCGCTTCCCGTTACCGCAGAAATCGGATAAACCTTGATTCCTTCCGGTTCAAATGCCGCCTTAATTTCCTCTACCGGATTTTTACCGGTGCCATCATCATAGATAACGTCAATCTTATTTGCCGCAATGACCTGAGGACGTTTTAATAAATCCGGGTTATATGCCTCTAATTCGGCATTAATCGCCTTAATATCCGCAATCGGGTCACGTCCTTCTGTCGATGCCGCATCCACAATGTGAATAATAACCTTGGTACGCTCAATGTGACGTAAAAATTCATGTCCCAGTCCGATACCGTCTGATGCACCTTCAATCAGTCCGGGAATATCGGCAATAACGAATCCCTTGCCGCCGTCTAAATCCACAACACCAAGATTTGGATTTAACGTTGTGAAATGATAATTGGCAATCTTTGGTCGGGCATTGGTTACACGCGAAAGCAGTGTGGATTTACCGACATTCGGGAAACCAACCAGACCTACATCGGCAATTACCTTTAATTCCAGACGCACCCACAACTCCTGTGCATCCTGTCCCGGCTGTGCATATTGCGGAGCCTGCATCGTAGCGGTTGCATAATTCATGTTGCCCTTGCCGCCTCTGCCGCCTTTTAATATTGTTTCACGCATATTTTCACCAGACATATCCGCGATAACCTTGCCGGATTCATCATCGTAAATCACCGTACCTTCCGGCACTTTGATAATAAGATTTTCGCCATCTTTCCCCGTACATCTGCGTTTGCCGCCTTCTTCGCCGCTTCGTGCGATATACTTGCTGTTATGTCTGAAATCGCCAAGTGTATTTAGCCCCTTGTCCACTTCAAAAATAATATCGCCGCCTCTGCCGCCGTTACCACCGTCCGGACCGCCGTCAGGAACGTAGAGTTCCCTTCTGAAACTTACATGACCGTCGCCGCCTTTACCGGATTTTATAAATATTCGCGCTCTGTCTGAAAACATATTCACTCCATTCCGCCGCCAGCGCGGCTTGTCTAATCCAAAATACAAATGAAACAGTACTAAAAGTACACAAATGAAACAAAAGCTCCAAATCCGAAGACTTGGAGCTAATAGAACTAAAAATTATTCGTTAGAAGCGACCGGATAAACAGAAACCTGTTTCTTATCTCTGCCCTTTCTTTCAAACTTAACAACGCCGTCAACCAGTGCGAATAATGTATCGTCACCGCCACGTCCTACGTTTACACCCGGAAGAATCTTTGTTCCACGCTGTCTGTAAAGAATATTACCGGCTAAAACAAACTGTCCGTCAGCTCTCTTTGCACCTAATCTCTTAGATTCAGAATCTCTACCGTTCTTTGTAGAACCAACACCCTTTTTATGAGCGAAAAACTGAAGGTTCATATTTAACATATTAGTTACACCTCCTTAAATGTAATCGATAAATAATCGGCATTACCCTCTGCCACACCGCTTAAGCCAAGCACCAGTGACTGTAATAACACCTGTAATTCTTTTGGATTCTTTGAAGAATTCACACGGAAATAAATTCCGGCTTTCTCCTCGTCCTGCGTAACCGTACAATCGCTGTCCGTAAACTGTTCTACAGAATTAATTGTATTGATTACTAAAACAGAAATCGCTGCACACACGATGTCAGAACCGGCATCCGCGTAGCCTGCATGTCCTTCTGTCTGAAATCCCACAATCTCATGACTGCCGGATTTTTCAAAGATGACTGCATGTGTCATGTCAATCACCCTGCATTAAGCATTGATCTTGTCAATCTTAACTTTAGTGAAAGCCTGTCTGTGACCGTTCTTCTTGTGATAGCCAGTCTTTCTCTTATATTTGTAAACGATAACCTTCTTATCTTTTCCTTCTTCAACAACGCTTGCTGTAACTGAAGCTCCTGCTACTGTAGGCTCTCCAACCTTAGCTTCTCCGTTATTAACGAAAAGAACCTGGTCAAATGTAACAGTGTCACCAGCGTTCAGACCAAGCTTTTCAACCTTGATTACATCGCCTTCAGAAACTGTGTACTGTTTACCACCTGTTGCTATAATTGCGTACATATGGCACCTCCTAAATTAAATACTCGCCAGTTTTGGAGAGGTAAAACACCTGCTTATGTCCTAACTGAGCGGCACACTAGAACATCATATATCCTATATTGACATTTGTCAAGATTTTTTATGATTTTTTTACAAATTTATTTTCAATTCTTTTGATACCGTATTAAGGCACTAATCCATTTTGTCTTTTTGTCCGGATTCTGTTCCGGACCGTGCCTGCTGCCCATATCACCAACAGCGCCGCCACTGCGCCTACCGTATCAATACAGACATCTTTGACACAACCGCTCCTGCCCGGCACAAACCACTGATGCAGTTCATCCGACGAGGCTAACAGCACCGCTGTCAGCAGGGCAGAATACCTGCGTTTCGGAAGCCGTACACCGTCCGTCAAAAGCGCAATATATGTAAATACCGTAAATATGGCATACTCCGTCATATGCGCGCCCTTGCGGATAGGATACTGCATTTTTTCAATCAGCACCTCTCTTTGGTCATTGCTCTCAACGGATAGTACATGCACATTTTCCAGTCCCTGTATAAACGTCTGCGCCACTTTCCGGCTCAGTCCCGAAGACTGTGTGCCGTTCTGTGCCGAAAAACTAGTAATAAGGATTCCGGTTACAAGAACCGGAATCCAGATCAAAAGCTTTATGCAATTATGAATCATATTACGCATTGTCATCTGAAATTAGAGTGTTACAACACGCATTGTATTTGTTAAACCTCTCTTCGCTGTCGGTGCAGATGTTGTTGCGATACCTGCTGAAATAATAACTGTATCACCTTCTGTAATATAACCTGCATTTTCAGTTACTTCAAGAGCATGTTCAATAATCTTGTCTGTAGATGTTTCCGGAGCCGTCTTTAACGGTCTTACGCCCCAGTAAATCTGCATCTTTCTAAGAACATTTGGATAAGGTGAACAGCCGATTACTTCTGCGTTTGGCTTTAACTTGGAAGTCAGTCTTGCTGTGAAACCTGAAATTGTCGGGCAAACTATTGCCTTTGCACCGAGGTTTTCTGCTGTCTGAACTGTTGCGTTGCATACAGCGCTTGAAATGCTTCTCTTGCTGTGAAGCTTAGAAGCCACGGCAGAACCCAGTAAATCCTTTTCTGTTGTTTCAGCAATCTTAGCCATCATCTTTAATGCTTCTAACGGATACTTACCGTTTGCTGTTTCACCTGAAAGCATAACAACGTCTGTTCCGTCATAAATCGCATTGGCAACATCTGTTACTTCAGCTCTTGTAGGACGCGGGTTGCGGATCATGGAATCTAACATCTGTGTTGCTGTAATAACCGGCTTATAAGCTGCATTACACTTTCTGATGATTTCCTTCTGAATGTGTGGAACCTGTTCAGCCGGAATTTCAACACCCATATCACCACGTGCAACCATAATACCGTCAGCTACGCGGATGATTTCATCGATGTTTGCAATACCTTCTGCATTTTCAATCTTGGCAATAACCGGAATATCTGCATCGTGAGCCCATAAGATTTCCTTGATTTCCTGAATACATGCTGCATTTCTTACAAAAGAAGCTGCGATAAAATCAAAGCCCTTTTCAATACCGAAAATGATATCGTCCTTATCTTTTTCTGTGATACCCGGAAGCTTAATGCTTACATTCGGTACGTTGACCCCCTTCTTAGAACCTAATTCACCGCCGTTTACAACGCTGCATTCGATATCTGTTCCATCAACAACCTTTGTAACCTTTAATTCAATCAGACCATCATCAACAAGAATCGTGTTGCCTGCTTCAATATCCTGTGGCAGACCTGCATATGTGATGTGTCCGATTGTTTCATCACCTATTACTTCTCTTGTTGTCAGTGTGAACTTCTGACCTTCCTTTAATGTAACCTTTTTATCATCCTTTAAAGCACCTGTTCTGATTTCAGGTCCCTTTGTATCAAGTAAAGTCGCAATCGGGATATTAAGTTCCTGACGAACACTTTCTACTAATGCAAAACGTCCGGACTGTTCATCATGATCACCATGAGAAAAGTTGAATCTTGCAATATCCATACCATTGAGTGCTAACTGCTTAATCAGTTCTCTGTCATTGGTATTCGGTCCCATTGTACAAATAATTTTTGTCTTTTTCATTATAATAACCTCCAAATATGCTTTCTCATATTTTCTATCTTCATTAATACTTCAACGCACAATTACGAATTATGCCATAAAGTGTCAATAATATCAATACTGGAATATTGTAACATAAAACAATCCGAAAAACAAAATGTATTTTTTGTTTTATCTTAATTATTTTATGCATTTTTCATATTGAGCTTTAAATTCTTAATCATTTTCAAAGCTTTTGATTTACTTATTTATGTTTATCACATTATCCGGCTTCGGTTTTGACACATGGATATGCGTGTATAAATGCTCCTGACAGTATTCAAGGCTTGGCTGACACTTTGAACAGTAACGGAAAATCAGATTCTCATCGTCTTTTTCAGTTCTGCCACATACCGCACATTTATGCTTTGTCGCGCCCATAGGTTTTGGCTGATACGGTCTGTTTGCATTCTCCCATGTTGTCTTTTCACTGTTGGCATTATAAAAACGCTCGTTAAAATTGCGGTTTGGATTCTGCTGTGCCTTTTTTGCCGTCTTCATTGCCTTATTAAAATTACGCTGTGTCTGGTTCTTCGTCTTTGACTTTCTGGTAATCAGCATAAACACAATGAAGTTTAACGTTGAAACCAGTGCAGCGGTTGCCAGTACATAACACGCATATACACTCGTTGCCAGCAGTCCGACGGATGCAAGTCCGTACCAAATATTATATGGAAGAAACGTTACCGCATATCCGCCGATAATTGTAATGGCAAAAAGCGCACCGTCAAACCATGCGAGCCATTTAATCTTAATCGGCAATACGAAAAACAACAGCACTTCCATGTCGGGCTGTTCATAGGCAAATGCCATAAACAGGGCAAGATTGATGTAATACGTATTCATATGGTAATTGTAGCCAAAAATCAGATAAATCAAAATAGCTGCAATGACGTGAAGAATTACCCCTGAAAAGAAATACACATTGAACTTAAATGCACCCCAGCTTCGTTCCAGCACTGTGCCAATCATGTAATAGAAATACAGTACAAACACAATGAACAGAATGCTTGTAGACGGTGGCTGTAAAATAAAGGTGAAAATTCTCCAGATCTGTCCATGGAGAATTGCCTGTGCATCCAATGCAAAGTACACTTCATAGACTGCCGGATAAAAAATCTGAATTACGAATCCCACGGCATAGACGATAATGATGTACTTCATCAGATTCTGAATGGCATATCTGCCATATTTGCGTTCTAACTTATCGAACCATTTCATAACGTTAAACTAGTCCTTTCCTTTTTGCTTTCGGCTTATATTTTAAAGTATAAGTAATACCCCTTTATTTGTCAATGAATCCGGGACAAATCATCATTAAATTTATATTAAAAAATCACGATTTGTTGAAATTTGCTTTCATTCATATTATAATAGGTAAGATTGCATATTTTTCGACATTTTTTTACAGAAATATGGATTATGCGTTAAATTTATAAAGGAGGAAGGCTTTTGCCTTAGTTTTTATGAATACATATAAATTAGGTATTGATATCGGTTCTACAACCGTAAAAATTGCAATTCTCGATGAGAATAACCAGATTCTGTTTTCTGATTATGAACGTCATTTTGCTAATATTCAGGAAACATTACAGCAGCTTCTGGAAAAGGCCGTAGACAAACTGGGAACATTTCATGTTCACCCTGTCATTACGGGTTCCGGCGGTCTGACACTTGCTACCCATTTGAATGTGCCGTTTACACAGGAGGTTGTTGCGGTATCGACAGCCTTACAGGACTATGCGCCACAGTGTGATGTTGCAATCGAACTGGGCGGTGAGGATGCCAAAATCATTTACTTTACCAACGGTGTTGACCAGCGGATGAACGGTATCTGTGCCGGCGGTACCGGTTCTTTTATTGACCAGATGGCAACACTTTTACAGACAGACGCTTCCGGTTTAAATGAATATGCCAAGAATTATAAGTCCATTTATCCGATTGCCGCCCGCTGCGGTGTATTTGCAAAGTCGGATATCCAGCCACTTATCAATGAAGGGGCAACAAAGGAAGACTTATCTGCTTCTATTTTTCAGGCGGTTGTCAACCAGACAATCAGTGGTCTTGCCTGCGGTAAACCGATTCGCGGAAACGTTGCTTTCTTAGGCGGTCCGCTGCATTTCCTGTCTGAATTAAAGGCTGCATTTATCAGAACATTAAGCCTTGCACCGGATGAAATTATCGCACCGGAACATTCACACCTTTTTGCAGCAGTCGGTTCTGCCATGAATTATAAGGAAGAGGTCTGCGTTCCCGTTGAAGATATTATCAAACGGTTACAGGGAAAGATTAAGCTTGAATTTGAAGTAGAACGTATGGAACCGCTTTTTAAGAATCAGGAAGAATATGACACGTTCCAGAATCGTCATGCCGCTCACAAGGTTGAAACACGCTCTTTAGCCGAATACCGCGGAAACTGTTATCTGGGTATAGATGCCGGTTCAACAACGACAAAGGTTGCCCTTGTCGGCGAAGACGGAAAGCTTCTTTACTCTTTCTATAGCAGTAACAACGGCTCTCCGCTTGCAACAACAATCCGTGCCATCCGTGAAATTTATGACCGGCTTCCACAGGGCGCAAAGATTGTCCACTCCTGCTCAACAGGATACGGCGAAGCATTAATTAAATCTGCATTGATGCTCGATGAAGGCGAAGTAGAAACAGTTTCCCACTTCTATGCCGCCGCATTTTTTGACCCGGAGGTTGACTGTATTATTGATATCGGCGGTCAGGATATGAAATGTATCAAGATTAAGAATCAGACCGTTGATTCCGTACAGTTAAATGAAGCATGTTCTTCCGGCTGTGGTTCATTTATTGAAACCTTTGCAAAGTCCCTGAATTTCAGTGTACAGGATTTCGCAAAGGAAGCTCTGTTTGCAAAGCACCCGATTGATTTGGGAACACGCTGTACCGTATTTATGAATTCCAAGGTTAAGCAGGCACAAAAGGAAGGTGCTGAAGTTGCCGATATTTCTGCCGGTCTTGCCTACTCTGTTATTAAAAATGCACTTTACAAGGTTATTAAGATTTCAGACCCTGGCGATTTAGGAAAGCACATCGTTGTACAGGGCGGTACATTTTATAATGACGCTGTTCTGCGCAGCTTTGAAAAGATTACCGGTGTCGATGCCGTCCGTCCGGATATTGCCGGTATTATGGGTGCTTTCGGTGCCGCTTTAATTGCAAGGGAACGTTATGACGGCATTTCGGATTCTTCTATGCTGTCTATTGATAAAATTAACAGCTTAACCTACGAAACAAAACTGACCCACTGTCAGGGCTGTACCAACCACTGCTATCTGACCATTAACAAATTCTCCGGCAACCGCCAGTTTATTACCGGTAACCGCTGTGAGCGTGGTCTTGGCAAGGAAAAGAGTACCGAAAAACTGCCAAACCTGTTTGACTATAAGTTAAAACGTTTATTTGGTTATGAACCACTTTCCGAAAGTGAAGCTGTCCGCGGTGTTGTCGGTATTCCGCGTGTACTGAATATGTATGAAAATTATCCGTTCTGGTTTACATTTTTTACAAAGCTCGGTTACCGCGTTGTCCTTTCACCGCAGTCCAGCCGTAAAATTTACGAACTCGGTATCGAATCCATCCCCTCCGAGTCCGAATGTTACCCGGCAAAGCTCGCACACGGCCACGTTTCATGGCTGATTAAGCAGGGTGTAAAGTTCATCTTCTACCCTTGTATTCCGTATGAGCATAAGGAAATTGATAAGACCAACAATCACTATAATTGTCCGATTGTAACGTCTTATGCCGAAAATATTAAAAATAATGTAGAAGAATTGATAACGGAACACATTGATTTCCGCAATCCTTTCCTTTCTTTTGAAAATGAGGAAATTCTCGCAAAACGTCTGCGCGAGGAATTCCCGGATATTCCGAAAGCCGAAGTCACTGCCGCCGTTTCTGCCGCATGGAAGGAAATGATGCAGTCCAAGGAAGATGTCCGCAAAAAGGGTGAAGAAGTTATCAAGTTCCTTGATGAAACCGGAAAACGCGGTATTGTCCTTGCCGGACGTCCGTACCATGTGGACCCTGAAATCAATCACGGTATCCCGGAACTGATTAATTCCTACGGGATTGCCGTGCTGACAGAAGATTCTATCTCCCATTTAGGCAAGGTAGACCGTCCTTTGATTGTTATGGACCAGTGGATGTATCATTCAAGACTGTATGCCGCCGCAAGCTATGTAAAAACAAAGGACAATCTGGACTTAATCCAGTTAAATTCTTTTGGCTGTGGTCTGGATGCCGTTACAACCGATGCTGTCAATGATATTTTAACAAAGGCAGGAAAGATTTATACTGTATTAAAGATTGATGAGGTCAACAACCTCGGTGCTGCAAGAATCCGTGTCCGTTCACTGCTTGCCGCACTGCGTGTACGCGAAAAGAAACACTATCACAGAAAGATTGAATCTGCCGCATTTGAACGTGTGGAATTTACGCCTGAAATGCGTGAAAATTACACCATTCTGTGTCCGCAGATGTCACCGATTCACTTTGAACTGTTAGCACCGGCATTAAATTCATGCGGCTACAATTTTGAAGTATTGGACAACGATAACAAATCTTCTGTTGATATCGGACTGAAATATGTAAATAACGATGCCTGCTATCCGTCCCTGATGGTTGTCGGACAGATTATGAGTGCCGTACTTTCCGGCAAATACGATTTACACAAAACCGCGATTGTTATTACACAGACCGGCGGTGGCTGCCGTGCTTCCAACTACATCGGATTTATCCGCCGTGCGCTGACAAAGGCAGGACTGGAATATATTCCTGTTATTTCTATCAGTGCGCAGGGTCTGGAGTCCAACTCCGGCTTTAAATATTCACTGCCGATGTTAAAGAAAGCCATGCAGGCTGTTGTATACGGCGATGTATTCATGAACGTCGTATACCGTACCCGTCCTTATGAAAAAGTACCGGGTTCTGTGAATGCCCTGCATGAAAAATGGAAGAATATCTGTATCCGGCAGTTGACAAAGGATAAGGTTACCATGCGTGAATTTAATAAAAATATCCGCAGTATTGTCAAAGAATTTGATGAGATTGAATTACTGAATATTAAAAAGCCAAGAGTCGGTATTGTCGGAGAAATTCTTGTAAAATTCATGCCTGCCGCCAACAACTATCTTGTTGACTTATTGGAAGCAGAAGGCGCGGAAGCGGTTATGCCGGATTTAATGGGCTTCTTGCTGTACTGCGCAGAAAATGCAAACTTCAAAAAAGACTACCTCGGTGCTTCAAAGAAGTCTGCATTTATCAATAATTCTGTAATTAAACTGCTTGAGTGGTTCAGAAAGGGTGCAAAACAGGCATTAAAAGAAAGCAAGCGTTTTACACCGCCTGCTACGATTCAGGAAACTGCAAACCTTGCCAAAGATTTAGTTTCTTTAGGTAACCAGACGGGTGAAGGCTGGCTCTTAACCGGTGAAATGATTGAGCTGATTCACAACGGTGCCGGTAATATTGTCTGCTGTCAGCCGTTTGCATGCCTGCCAAACCACATTGTCGGTAAAGGTGTTATTAAAGAGCTGCGTGCGGCATTCCCGGAAGCTAATATCATTGCTGTTGATTACGACCCGGGGGCTTCCGAAGTCAATCAGCTGAACCGAATCAAGCTGATGCTTGCAACTGCAAATAAAAACCTTGAAAAATCTGAAAATTAAGGGTATACTATATCTATAAGTGGTTTGATAATTTTATAACGAAAGCTGGTGTAACACATGAACTTTTTATTATTTTTAGGACCAATCATCGGCGTAGCGGTTTCTATCTTCGCAGTGGTTGTTCTGATTTCCGTTATCGGTGCTGTCGCCGGTACAGAAGAAGATTTTGACGATTAAATCTAACAAAAATCAAAAGAAGCGGCTGTTTTTACTGCGCCGCTTCTGTAACATCAAAGAAAGATGCACTTGTTATGGTGCATCTTTCTTTTTTATGTGATGTACGTTAATGCTAAAACTCCCGGAACACATGGCAATACGATAACATATCTGCCCTATGCTCCGGGAGTTTTATTTTAAGATTTTAACTATTTATTTTATATATTTTCAATCTGCCAGTCTATCGGCTCGATACCGTGTTCTTCCAAAAACGCATTTGCCTGACTAAAATGCTTACAGCCGAAGAATCCTCTGTATGCCGACAACGGACTTGGATGCGGCGCTTTTAATATCAGATGTTTCGGATTCGTCAGCATCGGAATTTTGCTCTGTGCCGGTCTGCCCCAGAGCATGTATACAACCGGTCTGTCCTGCGCATTGACTGCATGAATTACCGCGTCCGTAAACTGTTCCCAGCCGTGTCCCTGATGTGAATTTGCCTGATGCGCACGCACGGTAAGCACGGTATTTAACAGTAATACACCCTGGTCTGCCCATTTTTTTAAATAACCGTTATTCGGGATATAGCAGCCGCAGTCATCATGCAGTTCCTTATAAATGTTCTGCAATGACGGCGGAATATCCTTCTGCTCCGGCAGAACCGAAAAGGACAATCCATGTGCCTGATGTTCATTATGATACGGGTCCTGTCCCAGCAATAATACCTTGACCTTGCTAAGCGGTGTAAAATGAAATGCGTTAAAAATATCCTCTGCCGGTGGGTAAATCACTGTGTTTGAATATTCCTCTTTTACAAACCGGTATAAATCCCGGTAATAGTCTTTTTTAAATTCATCCTGAATTGCCGGAAGCCAGTCATTATCTATCATACTCATCGTTTCCACTGCCTCTTTTCCTGCTTTCATGTTTATTCGTATAATGTATTATCTGCCTATAACCTGACGGAAATGCCTTTTCCGGCAAGATATTTCTTCAAATCACGGATTTCCATTTCTTTATAATGGAATAATGACGCCGCCAGTGCCGCATCTGCCTTGCCTTCTGTAAATGCATCATAGAAATGTTCCATATTACCGGCACCGCCTGATGCAATCACCGGAATGGAAACATTTTCCGCTATGGTACGGGTCAGCTCAATGTCGTATCCTGCTTTTGTACCATCACAGTCCATACTCGTTAAAAGAATCTCTCCGGCACCCAGCTTTTCAGCCTTCATTGCCCATTCTACAGCATCCATCTGCATATCAACCCGTCCGCCGTTTTTATAAATACTCCAGTGTCCGTCTTCCTGACGCTTTGCGTCAATCGCAACCACCACACACTGACTGCCGAACTTATCTGCCGCATCACTGATTAACTGTGGATTCATAATGGCAGCAGAATTAACAGAAATCTTATCTGCACCCTCTCTTAACAATACTTTAAAATCATCGATACTGCGGATTCCACCGCCAACCGTAAACGGGATAAATACACGTTCTGCCACTTTCCTTACCAAATCAACCGTTGTATTTCTTCCGTCACTCGATGCCGTAATATCCAGAAACACCAGCTCATCTGCGCCGGATTTATCATACATGGATGCGACCTCTACCGGATCACCGGCATCTCTTAAATCCACAAAGTTCGTTCCTTTTACCACTCTGCCATTCTTACAGTCAAGACATGGAATAATTCTTTTTGTAAACATCGCCAATCTCCATCCTTTTTATTTTTACAGTTCTGAAAAGTTCTTTAAAATCTGAAGTCCGATATCACTGCTCTTTTCCGGATGGAACTGGCATGCAAATACATTCCCGCTCTCAACGGAAGCATGAATATGCGTTGAATATTCTGTACTGGCGGCAACAATCTGTTCGTCCTGCGCCTTTAAATAGTAAGAATGTACAAAATATACATATGACTGATTCGGAATATCTTTAAAAAGCTTTGCCTGCGGTTTGATTTCAATGGAATTCCAGCCCATATGTGGAATCTTTAAACCTTCCTTTGGCGGTATTCTTAAAATTTCACCTTTCAAAATACCAAGTCCCTCTGCCCCCGGTGTTTCATCACTTTTATCAAACAGCAGCTGCAATCCCAGACAAATTCCAAGAAATGGTGTATTCTTGCGTGTAACCTCTTTAATCGTGTCTACCAGTCCGAACTTGTCCAAATTGTTCATGGCATCCCCAAATGCACCGACACCCGGCAGAATAACCTTATCTGCCTGCAAAATTTCAGATGAATCTCTTGAAACAATCACTTCCTGATTCAGTGATTTCAATGCCTTTTCAACGCTTTTTAAATTTCCTGCATCATAATCGATAATTGCTATCATTCTTATGCCTCTCCATATGCTTCGATTTTTAAGTAGTATTGTGTAAAATCTTTCTTAGATAAATCTACAAGTGTTTCTGCTTCACTTTCTGAAATGCTGAAACTCTTCTGCAATGCGGTAACAATCTGCTTTTTAATGGCTTCTACATCATCACCCACACCTAAGAATTTTGCTTCGTCAATATATGTATCATAACGTTCCATGCCTTTAATTAAAGCGTTTAACGCTTCTGTCTTGCGGTTCATTTCCATATACGTATTGTATGAGTCATACTGACGCTGTACATACATAATGACACCGACCTGTCTGTAAATATCCTCATCTGCATCCCGCAATTTCATTCCTGCAAGCTGGTCATATGCTTTTTCATACTTATCATTTTCAAGATACTTATTGGCTCTTGTCAGTGAAAAGCTGTAATGGAAGCTTGTAATCAAAATATTAATCAATACAACAATACCGGCAATTAATAATACGAATAAAATAATAGACTTTGTCTTAATCCGTAAAATGTCACCCGGCTTTGACGGTTCTTTCGGTTTCTTTTCTTTTTTCGGCTTTTCCTTCTTTGGTTTCTTTTCTTTCTTCGGCTTTGCAGCTTTTTCCTGCTTCTTCTGCTCTTTCTTTTCCTGGGCGGCCTGCTTTTTTTCCTGCTTCTTCTGCTGTTTTTCTTCGTACTCAGCAGCTTCTGCTTCCTGCTCTGCCTTATCTTCCTCTGCCGCTTTTTTCTTATATTCCTGGAAACGGTACTTAAACTTTGCAAAAAAGCCCTTCTTCGGTGCAGCTTCTTTTTGTTTTAATTCTTTTGCCTCACCGTCCGCACCGTACATTTCTTTTAAAACGCGCTCATTCTCATCTTTTGGATTTTCCGGCACTTCCTCTCCTGAAAGAAGCTCATCGCCTGCCGCTTCTTCCGGCTCTTCCTCAACACTTTCAAAGAAAATATCCCTGACTGCGCTAAAGAATCCCTTTTTATCCTTTTTGGCTTTCTTTGCCTTCTTTTCTTTTTTCTTTTTATCAGATTGATTCTCTGATCCGGCAGCTTCCTGTTCTTTTCCCGGTTCAGCCTGTGTCTGTGTTTCCGCTTGTCCCGCCGGTTCTGATTTTTCGGTCTGTGTCCCGGCTGTTTCAGTCTGTTCTGCTTCAGCAGTTGTTGTGTCCGGTTGTTTCTGCACCGCTTCTGCCTGCTCTGCTGATGCCTTGTCAGACTTCTCTTCCGGCTGTGATGCAGCCTGTACCGGTTCATCTGCATTTTCCTGTGATGCCTCTGCGGCACTGTCACCATTACCGAATAAATCCTCTACGGAAACACTGTCTGACGTTGCATCTTCGATAATATCATCTAAATTCATATCTGCTATTCTTTTAATTTCCGCGTCTGAGAGCAACTCGTCCTCTTTGCCTGCTTCCCCTGCATTGTCTATGTCCTGTAAATTTTCTGTTTCTTTGTCTTTTAATTCTTCATCTAATTCAGGCACTTTTTTCACCCCATATCTTCATAATAATGTACAATTTGTATCTTTCCGATAAATAAACCCGTACTATAAAATAGTACCATACTTACGCAAATTTAACAATATCTGTTAATTTACTTTTGCTTATTGTGCTAAAAAATTTTTTAATTCCTGCAAAAAATCATAAGAAGATTCCGAAACTGCAGCTGCACGCTCCGAAATATTCTCAGGAAGCTGCGGCAGTTGTCCGTTAATGCGATATAACACAGATTTCTGATTGATAAATGTGACCTTTTCAAACGGCCAGCGAATCAGGTTCGGAATTAAAAATCCTTCTCCTAATTCAATCAGCATCAGCTTCTTATTGAGAGTTGCAGACAGCCACTTATTATATAAATCCCACTGCTTCTCAACTTCCTCTTTTTTCTCCGATGTGATCTGTTCTGCTTCAAGGAGCAGCGGCTGAACTACTCTTTTCGGATTCAGACTTCCCCATGAAAAATCATTTTTTTTACTGGAAGTAATACAAAAATAATTCTTTTTTTCAAGATATGGTGCATAAAATGCCAGTAAATCCTGATATTCCTGCTTTTCTAAATATGCATTCCATTCTTCACCAATCCCGATTACAACCATCTCGGCATCCCGATATTTATCTATAAAATCAGAAAAAATCTGCTTTTCCATGTTTGTTTTACTCTCCGTTTCATACTAATATGTCTGTGCCAGTCTAAATATGGCCATACACATTTTTACTATTTTCCTATAAGTTCCGCTATAACATGATTACAGCTCCTATAAAGTAAAAGACTGCCGCATAAATTCTATACGGCAGTTTCTATCGTCCATCATTACTTTAACAATAATTTATCGATTTCCTGTACCAATAAACCAATCTCCGGCTTCGACAACTGAACATCTGCTCCTAAAGATTCTCCTTTTAAACGCATCTGCTCATTAATCAAAGATGAGAAAATCACAACCGGTATGGACTTTAAATCATTATCCGTCTTTACCAGCTTTGTCAGTCTGTGTCCATCCATCAACGGCATTTCAATATCAGTTATGATACACTTAACGTCCTTTGGCTCTTCCCCTGATTTAACCTTCATGAGATAATTCCATGCTTCCTGTCCGTTATTGCATAACGTCAGGTTGTTATATCCTGACTTGGTTAATGAATCAGAAATCAGCTTAATCAGCAATGCTGAATCCTCTACAATCATAATATGGGAATCGTTCCGCTGTCTTCCTTCCAGACCGGAAATTTCTGATACCTTTAAACCGGTTTCCGGGCTGATGTCCGAAACAATACGTTCAAAATCCAAAATTACAATGAGCTGATTATCAATCTTGACAATACCTGTTGCAATACCACTGTCTGCCGTACTGATTGTAGAATCCGGCTTAATAATATCTGCCCATGACACTCTGTGAATACCTACAACGCTATGTACATGAAATGCCACATTTAATTGATTGAAATTTGTTATAATAAACATATCTTTTGTGATATCCGGTGAAGGCTGTGCCTTAATAACCTTTGCCAAATCCACGACCGTAATCATTAAATCTCTTGGCATGAAAATACCTTCTACACATGGATGTGAATTCGGTACCGGTGTTACCGGGCTATACTGAACAATCTCTTTAATCTTTGCAACATTAATTCCATAGTGATTATTTCCAACTGTAAACTCTAAAACTTCAAGTTCATTCGTACCGCTTTCCATAAGTATATTCGTTTCCATGATTTATCCTCCAATTCACGTTCAATGTTAGAAATATTATACCAAATAAAGGGGTGAATTTCAATGCTTATAGAAGACAAAATAAAAAACTGTTTTCTGTGCCACTTTCGACAACAAGACGACAAAATACAGAATAACAATACAGGATAATATTATACAGCAGCCTTATATAACAAAAAAGCTGTTATGTATCGAAACACAACAGCCTGTATATTTTAAATATTTATATTCCTGTTCCTTCAAAACTGCACATTAAAATTCTTTTTCATCCGATTATCCTCTGGATAACTCTCGTTCTATCCGTTTCTTTTTGCAAACCTAACCTTCTTCGGTTAAGCCCTCGACCTATTAGTATGAATCAGCTCCACATGTCACCACGCTTCCACCTTTCACCTATCTACCTCGTCGTCTTCAAGGGGTCTTACTAGATTAC
>NZ_JAJCRR010000019.1 GCF_020564355.1 Lachnospira pectinoschiza
TATCCGTACTTCTTCTCACATCCTTTGGCATTAAAAAGATATAGCCCAAGGCAAATAAAACTAAAAGTATCAGATAAAACATGCTTTTCTCCTTATTTTTGGCTTCTTAGTCTTTCCTCAAATCCCTCTGCTGTTTCAAACTCCTTGTGAAATATATTATTCAGCAGTTTTTTTCTTTTTCGTTGCTTTTTCACGCATTGCTTTGTCAAGAATTTGTTTACGCAAGCGGATTGATTCTGGTGTTACTTCCATGTATTCGTCATCGCCCAAGAATTCTAATGATTCTTCAAGAGACAAGATCTTAGAAGCGTTAAGCACTGAAGTTGAGTCTTTATTAGATGAACGAACATTTGTTTGTTGTTTAGCTTTTGTAACGTTAACAGTCAAGTCATTATCACGTGAGTGCTCACCGATAATCATACCTGCATAAACTTCTGTTCCTGCTTCAACAAAGAGAACGCCACGCTCTTGTACGTATCCCATAGCATAAGATGTTACAGAACCTTG
>NZ_JAJCRR010000021.1 GCF_020564355.1 Lachnospira pectinoschiza
CTTACCAGCTTAACTACAGTTGATCGGACGGGAAACGGTGCTTTCTGGTAGATATGGCCGCAACCGATAGTTTAACGGAAACGCAGGTGATATGAGGGCAGGGTCCAGACATGTTCAGTAGGTGGGAGTGAGAGGTGTTATGGGTGGAGGACAATTTTTATTATATTTCATCTAATAGCAATAGGATATGAGAGGTGAAAAAGCAAAAGCAATAGTGCATTGTGATGTGGAGAATAAGGTGCATACGATGAAAAAGGTGATTTGTCATTTACAAGAGGTAGGTCGAAACAGAACATGAAAGTTGGTCGGTAGGTGGCATGCAGAGGTAGTTTCAAGGTGACAGGTTATGAAGATATGGTGCAAAAGACAAATGGATGGTGGCAGGCATAGTAAAATGATGGTGTGGAAGACATAGATGGTATTTGTTTTGCATTTACGGCACCGGATGCGGACGATAATGACGGGAAGAGATTTAGTATGTGGGACAGAATTTCGG
>NZ_JAJCRR010000022.1 GCF_020564355.1 Lachnospira pectinoschiza
GTTTAATCGCTTCATCACAGCCTGGCATATTCGCCATTAAAGTCGTAGAGGATAAAACACCCTCTCGAAACGCTTTGATTATTCCTTGATTAACTCCTGAGGAGTATCCAAAATCATCTGCATTGATAATTATTTTTTTCAAATATTTTCCTCTTTCTCTCGTTTTGTTTTTTCTTACAAATGCAGTATACTATATCTAAGTAAGCGTTCGCAATAGCTTTATAGCACTTTGCATATGCTTTCAATAACTGAAAATATTTTCAAAAAATAAAGGAAAAGTTATGACAAAAATATATCATCTCGATCGTCTACTACCAAATAACTCATTTCGTCCAGAAGATGAGAAACTCATTGAGAGCATTATCACAGCAATCCAGAAAAAGGAAAGTTTAGACATCAGAGATATCGCTCAAAAAAATTTCTTTTCTCCTTCTTCAATTAGTCGTTTGGCCAAAAGAGGAGGGTTTAATAATTATAAGGAAATGATTTTTT
>NZ_JAJCRR010000023.1 GCF_020564355.1 Lachnospira pectinoschiza
GCTCTATTCAAATCAAATAAGCAAGACAAGCAACTCCTCTAAGTCTCTCCTCTCTTGTTAACGAAAACATGAAGCGGATATCAAGTTACAAAAATAGGAGTGAAAATGGTATAATTAAGCCTACGTATAAGAAAAAAGCACCTATCCACATTTAAGTGACGTGCCTTATAATTTAGCTCCCTTCCAGAGTTAAATGGTATAAATAAAGGAGGCAGAAAAATCCATGCTCAAAATACAAGATGTTTTAGAAATTCTGAAAAAAGACGAAAACTTTCACGAGATTGTCTTCAAAAAAGAATATTACTATAACTGGGAAGAAGATTTTACCTTCGATCAATTAAGCTATGATAGCCGAAACACTTCTGCATCAACCCTTTTTTTTGCGAAAGGGCTAAATTTTAAAGCAGAGTATTTAGAAAACTTATCGGCACCTTTCTACATTTCCGAAACAGATTATGAAGTGGACATCCCTGC
>NZ_JAJCRR010000024.1 GCF_020564355.1 Lachnospira pectinoschiza
GGCTTTTTGACTAACTTCTGTCGAAGTTCCTTTGACTTGCAATCCAAAGGTTGCAGCAAAGTCGATAAAGCGGGTCATTTTTTCTTCTTTTGGATGTTCGTGAATACGATAAATCCCTGGTAAATGACGGGATTCAAAACTACTTGCAACTGTTTCGTTAGCAATCAACATAAAGGATTCAATCATCCGTTCGGCTGTTCCACGACTGCGCTTACGAATTTCGATAGGCAAACCATTTTCATCCACGATAATACGTGCTTCCATAGTTTCAAAATCAATTGCCCCACGACGACGGCGCATCGCTGCTAAAGCTTCGTGAAGTTCAGACATGATTTCTACGGATTCTTTAATTGCAGCATATTTTTCTAATGCTTCTTCATCACTAGCAAGCATCAAGTTGACATCATCATAGGTCATGCGTTCAGTCGTCTTGATAATGGAAGGCCCTATTTGTGATTGAAGGACTTTTCC
>NZ_JAJCRR010000025.1 GCF_020564355.1 Lachnospira pectinoschiza
GTTTATTAGAGAGTTCTACTTTATGACTTTTTAGTGTAAAATGTAGCTAGCAGGATAACTTTATAGTCAACTATTAATTTTATCCTATATTATGATTCTAAAGGTTACTTACAACTATGATTACTACATATATATTTATCTTTTTTACTGTTATTATGTCATTACTTATATTACTTCCAATAATTGTTTTAGTAAGAAAGGCACGTAAGACAAATAAGATCGTAACTCTTCAACTACAACAAGAAGAGATGGAAAGAAAAAGAAAAGAGAATTTAAAAAAATATGAATCACAAAAAATTGAAAAAGAAAGAAGGAAGTTGCAGAAGCAAAGTGATATCTTAAAACGTATTGATGAACAGTGGAGAAAAGAACTATACCAAAGTATAGAAGAGAGTGAAGAACAGAGATTAAAAAAATTACAATTACGTACTCAGAATAATGAAACTGTAGCGGAGGTTCGCACTAATATAG
>NZ_JAJCRR010000026.1 GCF_020564355.1 Lachnospira pectinoschiza
TTTTAGCACCTGTTGTGTCTGTTATTATTGCTTATCTCGGTTTTGCTTCTGGCTTAGTTCCACTCACAACTGGGGCACAAGTTCCTTGGACAATGCCGATATTCCTTTCAGGATTTTTAGCAACAAATTCTATCATGGGCTCCCTACTTCAATTAGTCCAATTTATTGTCATCGCGCTCATCTGGCTACCGTTCTTGAAAGTCATTGATCGTACCGAAACATTATAAAAAACAAAGGAAAAAATAATGCAAATTAAATTCCCCAATGATTTTTGGTGGGGGGCAGCAACAAGTGGCCCTCAAACCGAAGGACGTTTTAATAAAAAACACGCCAATATGTTTGATTATTTTTATGAAATCAAACCTGAAAGTTTCTATAAACATCAAGGTCCAGATACGGCCAGTAACTTTTATAATGATTTCAAAAATGATATTCGTTTAATGAAAGATGCGGGGCTAAAAAC
>NZ_JAJCRR010000027.1 GCF_020564355.1 Lachnospira pectinoschiza
TTTCCCCAATCGCATTTCCTGCAAAGACCCGATTCCCAAGAGAAATGATGAGCACCATGATGACCAAATCTCCTAGGCGCATCGCCAAACGCTCACCAGCAGCCGGAATTGTCAAAAAAATCAGTTCTCTACTGATTTTTTCTGAGAAAATGTTTTTCGTAGGTTGTAAATCCTTATCTTTGAGCTTTTTCCAGAGATACAGAAGCGCTACTGCCCTCGAAAAGATTGCTCCTAAGGCAGCCCCCACGATTCCCATGTGAAAAACAAATATCAAAAGGGCTGAGAGAACAATATTTAAAATATTGGCAAAGAGACTTGCAAACATGGGTGTGCGACTGTCTCCATTTGCTCTGATAATGGCGCCAAAACTGGTCATTAGAGCCAGAAAAATAATGGTCCCTCCAACCAACAGGAGGTACTCTTGACCTAAAGTCGCTACTTCCCCGCGCC
>NZ_JAJCRR010000003.1 GCF_020564355.1 Lachnospira pectinoschiza
CCTCAAGATGAGATATCCCATAGAGTAATCTAGTAAGACCCCTTGAAGACGACGAGGTAGATAGGTGAAAGGTGGAAGCGTGGTGACATGTGGAGCTGATTCATACTAATAGGTCGAGGGCTTAACCAAAGAAGGTTAGGTTTGCAAAAAGGAAACGGATAGAACGAGAGTTATCCAAAGGATAATCGGATGAAAAAGGTATTGCAAAAGCAGTTCCTGTATGATATATTTAATGTGCAGTTTTGAAAGAATAGTTTTAAATTTCTTTAAGACATTTCTTTTATAAAAGTTTCAGTTATCACTGTTTTTCATTGATAATAGAAAATGGCCTGGTGGCTCAGCTGGTTAGAGCGCCGCCCTGTCACGGCGGAGGTCGTGGGTTCGAACCCCATCCGGGTCGTTTACAATTTATAATTGTATATAGCATGTTTAATGGGATCATAGCTCAGCTGGGAGAGCATCTGCCTTACAAGCAGAGGGTCATAGGTTCGAGCCCTATTGGTCCCACTTTGCCGACATGGCTCAATGGCAGAGCAGCTGATTTGTAATCAGCAGGTTGTTGGTTCGACTCCGACTGTCGGCTTTCGCGGTGGCTTATCTACGGATATGAAGATGGGTTATTGCGTTTTAATTGAATATGGACGGATTCCCGAGTGGCCAAAGGGGACAGACTGTAAATCTGCTGGCGATGCCTTCGAAGGTTCGAATCCTTCTCCGTCCATTATATTCTTTTATAATTTTGCATATTTGTTATATGTTTTGCATATAATAAATTAAATGAATAACGCGGGGTAGAGCAGTTCGGAAGCTCGTCGGGCTCATAACCCGAAGGTCACAGGTTCAAATCCTGTCCCCGCTACTATGCCTAGATAGCTCAGTCGGTAGAGCAGAGGACTGAAAATCCTCGTGTCACTGGTTCGATTCCGGTTCTAGGCACTAAGTTAGGGAACTCAATCTTTTTGAAAGGTTGAGTTTTTTTTGATTGCAGATTTATAGAACAGAAAAAGAGATAATCCTAAATATAATGGGAGAAGAAAGATACTGTATAATTTTGGACCTTTGTCAAAAGGGGGAAAAAATGGTGTTTTGTCGGGAATAGAAGGTAAAAGTCCCGGAAAATATAAATACAGGTTGAATTATTATACCGATGTGTTATCATAGTAAATGTATGTGCTGAAATGGATTGAAAAAATAAAGTATTTTGAGAACATACACAGGAATGGATACAAAAACATTTTAAATTTATAAGAAAAATGTGCAATTTGCAAAAACAGCGTGAGTTGAAGCATTTTGAGCGGAAATGTTTTTAGAAGAATTTTCGGGGACTGTCCGAAACGGAGGATAAAATGAGTAAAGGAAACATTAATTATAAATATTTAAGAAGACGGAAAAACTGGTTTCAGCGCAATTGGAAAGCACTGATAATCTATATCGTACTGATTCTTGCAGTGCTGGGCGCCGGTGCATTTGTATGTATCCGGTTCACACCGCTTGGCAGTAAGTTAGGCATTACGCAGAGTAATGAAAGTAAAGAAAATAAGGCTTCACCGGGTGCGGATAATAATGCACAGGGTGACGGCAGCAATAAGAATAACGGCGAACAGCAGACCAAAGAAGTGACATGGATAGATTTAAAAGAGCCGGAACAGCAGAAGGAAGTTTCTTATACCGTACCGGCCGGAGTGGCATATCCGTATCACATTAAAGTCAACAGAGCGGCAAACTGTGTAACGGTCTACGGGATTGATGAGAGCGGTTCGTATTCAATTCCGGTAAAAGCATTTGCGGCATCCTGCGGCAGAGCAGGAGAAGAAACGATTACCGGTGAAAATTATAAAACATCGGATATGTATGTATGGCGTTTAATGGTGGACAATACCTATGGACATTATGCGTACCGTATCAGCGGCGGATATCTGTTCCATTCCGTACCGTATTTAAAGGCAGCCAATAATACACTTGAAACAGAAGAATATAATAAGCTGGGTACATTTGCATCACTGGGTTGTGTCAGAATGTGCGTCCGTGATGTATTATGGCTGTATGAAAACTGTCCGCAGGGAACAACGGTTGATATTTATGATGATGCTGCGAATCCGGGACCGCTTGGCAAGCCGGAATCTATTAAAATTCCGTTAGACAGCCCAAATGCAGGCTGGGACCCGACAGACCCGGATGAAACAAATCCATGGCATAAGGAGAGTGCGACACTTTCAGGAGTACAGGATATTACCGTAAAGGTGGGAGATACCGTTGATTTCTTAAAAGGTGTGACGGCAAAAGATACCTGCGGCAATGATATTACAGATAAAATCGCAGTAAGCGGACGATATACAACCGATGCGGCAGGCGAATATACGATGAAGTATCAGGTAACAGATGCAATCGGAAGCACAGCAACGGCTGAAATGAAATTAATTGTGACAAAATAACAGATTTAAAAGCAGACTTTGACAGAAATGTCGGGTCAGAATATAAAAGCAAAGGAGCTGTCTAAACCGGACAAGGTCAGAAAAAATAGAAATCTGGCTTTTTGCAGGTTTAAGCAGCTTTTTTGCATGAAACGGAGAAAGAATGAAAAAAGATTTATTAGAGCGGCTGGAAGAATACTGCGGTGCAGATTATGTGCCGTTACATATGCCGGGAGCAAAAAGAAATACACAGGAGTTTGTCATGCCAAACCCCTATGCGATTGACATTACGGAAATTGACGGATTTGACAATATGCATCATGCAGAGGATATTTTAAAAGAAGCCTTTGAGCGGACGGCAAAATTATTCGGTGCAGAGGAAAGTCTGTGGCTGATAAACGGAAGCAGTGCGGGGCTGTTGGCGGCAATCTGCGGAGCAACGAAAAAAAATGATACGGTGCTTGTGGCAAGAAACTGTCACCGTGCCGTGTATAATGCCATTTACTTAAATGAATTAAATCCGGTGTATCTGTATCCCAAGGAAGTCACAAGCGGCATTTACGGTGCGGTATCACCAAGTCAGGTTGAACAGGCATTCAAACAGCATGAAAATATCCGTGCGGTTATTATTACTTCGCCGACGTATGAGGGAATTGTATCGGATGTAAAAAAAATTGCGGAAATCGTACACCGGTATGGTAAGATATTGATTGTAGATGAAGCGCACGGCGCGCATTTTGCATTTCATGAAGCTTTTCCGGAATCGGCGGTATTCTGCGGTGCCGATGCGGTAATCCAGAGTATTCATAAAACACTGCCGTCCCTGACACAGACGGCGTTACTGCATTTGCAGGGAAATATTGATAAAGAGCGGGTGCGGCGGTATTGGGATATGTATCAGACTACCAGTCCGTCCTATGTGTTAATGGGTGGCATTGACCGTTGTATGACAGTGCTTGAAACGAAAGGAAAACCTCTTTTTAATGCGTATGTGACACGGCTTCTGGCATTGCGGAAAAAGTTAGAAACACTTACGAATATCCGACTGTTTCCGACCGATGACATTTCAAAGATTGTACTGCTTGTACGGGACGGAAAAAAATTGTATCAGGAATTGTTAAATAAATATCATATCCAGCTTGAAATGGCTTCTTTGCAATATGTCATTGCGATGACCAGTATCGGGGATACCGATGAATATTATGAGCGTTTTTTTGAAGCGCTCAGACAGATAGATGATGAAATGCAGACGAAAATCAGAAGAGGACAGAAATCACAACTACAGACGGAACAGGACATAAAACAAAGGAATGAATTGCCAACAGAACTTGAAAACGTAGAAAAAATAACCGCTTTTATGGAATGTTTTCCGGAGGTGAAATGTAATCCGTATGATGCGCAGAATGGGGACGCCGAGCCGGTAGAACTGGGTTTATGCGTGGGAAGAACTGCGGCGGCAGGCGTGTGCTTTTATCCGCCGGGTATACCGCTTATTCAGGCGGGAGAGGTTTATACAGGAGAAATTGCAGAGATTATCCGTGAAGGAATCCAGAAAAATCTGGAAGTTATCGGTATTGAAAAAAGTGAAAAAGGAGTATATGTTTCATGCCTGAAATCATATTTTTAATGGGAAAAAGTGCAACGGGAAAAGACCACATTTACGAACAGCTTGCACACGATGAGCAGCTTCATTTAAAGAGAATTACCATGTATACGACAAGGCCGATGCGGGCGGGAGAAGCGGAGGGCGTTGAGTATCATTTTGTAAATGATGATGAAGCCGCGCGGCTTGAAAAAGAAGGAAAAATCATCGAAATGCGCTGTTATGATACGGTTATCGGCGTGTGGAAATATTTTACGGTCAATGACGGGCAGATACAGTTAGGCGGAAAGAACCGCTATATTGTTATCGGAACGCTTGAAGCGTATGACGGATTTTGCAAATATTACGGAAAAGAACATCTTTTGCCGATATATATAGAAGTAGAGGATAAAATCCGGCTTCTGCGCGCTATTCACAGGGAAGAAGAACAGGAAAAGCCAAAGTATGCGGAACTGTGCCGTAGGTTTTTGGCAGATGAGCAGGATTTTTCCGAAGAAAATTTAAAAAAATCCGGGATTACAAAGCATTTTTCAAACAATGACGGGTTAGAAGACAGTGTGGCGGCAATTAAGCAGGAGATTTTAAGGAATATTGGTGAACAAAAAAGCCGCGATTAAAAATGTTTACTGTATATGTAAATGATATATGGATGAAACTGTGGAAACTTAGGTAAAGATTTATTGGTTTATGCGGTAAAGTATGCTATAATGCTTATATAGTGCCAAAATGGGGGTATTTTTGTGGATATTAAGGTAAATGACGTATCAAAGATACAACAGGTAGAAGAACCGACAAAGAGCGTGGACAGTGGAGATGACAGCTTTAAATTTACGCTGATCCGCAATATCGAAGAAAAGGATCTTCAGGAAAAATTAAATTCCATGATGGAGGAAATCACGGTGCAGGGTGATAAGATTTCCAAACACATGGATATTAAAGATATGAAAAAGTACAGGGAACTGGTTAAGGGATTTTTAAATGAAGTGGTGAGCCGTTCCCATGAATTTTCGCGTGAGAATTTCCTCGACAGACGCGGGCGCCACAGAGTTTACGGTATTGTAAGACTGGTGGATAAGAATCTCGATGACCTTGCGGGCGAGCTGGTCAAGGACGAAAAAGACCACCTTGCCATTATCAGTAAGATTGATGATATCCGTGGTCTGCTTTTGGATATTTCAACGTGATACAATCCGGAAATTGGAACGGAAAACAGAAAGGACAAATCATGAGTAAGTTTGCAGATATTTACGGACACGAACAGATAAAGGAACATTTACAGAATGCAATAAGACTCAATAAGGTTTCACATGCCTATATTTTTAACGGACCGATGGGTTCGGGGAAAAAGATGACGGCGGGCATTTTTGCCGAAACACTGCAATGTGAACGGCACGGACAGGAACCCTGCGGTACGTGTCATTCCTGTATCCAGAGTGAATCGGGCAATCAGCCGGATATTATCTGGGTGCATCATGAAAAACCGGGCAGTATCGGTGTCGATGATGTAAGAGAACAGGTTATCGGCGATATGCAGATTAAGCCATACAGCAGCCGGTATAAGATTTATATTATTGACGAGGCGGAGAAGCTGACACAGCAGGCGCAGAATGCCCTGTTAAAGACGATTGAAGAACCGCCGGCATACGGCATTATTATTTTGCTGACAACCAATGCGGATACATTTTTACAGACCATTTTATCAAGATGTGTCAGACTGGATTTCAGACCGCTGCGGGATACACTGGTAACACAGTATTTACAGGAAAAGTATGATTTAACGGACTATGAGTGCCGTTTTGCAACTGCATTTGCACAGGGAAAAATCGGCCGTGCCGTAACGATTGCAACATCAAAAGAATTTGCACAGTTAAAAGAAGAAGTGATGCACGTTATCCGCTATGCCAAAGAGATGACAACAGCGGAAATTATGGCGGAAGTCAAAAATATCGCCAATTATAAACTCACGATTGATGATTATTTAGATTTAATGGCAATGTGGTACCGGGATGTTTTAGTCTTTAAAAGCACAAAGGATTCCAACGCCCTGATTTTTAAAGATGAAATGTCATTGCTTGCAGAGCAGGCAAAGAACTGTTCTTATGAGGGGCTGGAAGACATTTTAAAATCCATTGACAAGGTGAAGCTGCGGTTAAAGGCAAATGTTAATTTTGACCTTGTTATTGAACTGCTGATTATGGCAATTAAAGAGGCGATGTAGGTAAAAACGGCAGTCCTGCATTTGCAGGCGGCAGTGGAGTTAGAACAGAATGAAAAGGAATAAAATGGAGGAAAACTCGTGACAAAGGTTATTGGAGTCCGGTTCCGTCAGGCAGGAAAAATTTATTTTTTTGCACCGGGAAAGTATGAAGACATTGAAACCGGACAGCATGTTATCGTGGAAACCGCGCGTGGCGTGGAGTACGGACATGTTGTTTTAGGAATCCGGGAAGTTGAAGATAAAAAGGTAATTCAGCCGTTAAAGGCAGTCATCCGGATTGCAACGCCGGAGGATGATGAGCGGGAAGCAAGAAACCGCCGGAAGGAAAAAGAAGCCTTTCAGATTTGTCTGGAAAAGATTGCAAAGCACAAGCTGGAAATGAAACTGATCAAAGTCGAATATACATTCGATAACAATAAGGTGCTGTTTTATTTTACGGCGGACGGACGAATTGATTTCAGGGAACTGGTAAAGGATCTGGCATCGGTATTTAAGACCCGAATCGAACTGCGCCAGATTGGGGTGCGCGATGAAGCAAAGATTATGGGTGGAATCGGCGTGTGCGGAAGACCGCTGTGCTGTGCGACTTATATGCCGGAATTTGTGCCGGTTTCGATTAAAATGGCAAAAGAGCAGAATCTTTCGTTAAATCCGACCAAAATATCGGGCGTATGCGGAAGACTGATGTGCTGTCTGAAAAATGAAGAAGAAACCTACGAAGAATTGAACAGTCATCTGCCAGGCATCGGCGATTATGTGACGACACCGGATAAGTTAAAGGGCGAGGTATTAAGCGTGAGCGTACTGCGCCAGCGCGTCAAGGTGGTTGTGACAACCGGCAATGACGAAAAAGAGGTGCGGGAGTATCCGGTTGCGGAAATCCGCTTTAAGCCGAAGCGCCGCAACGATAAGATGCATATTGATGATAAAGAGTTAAAGCAGCTTGAAGAATTAGAAAAAAAGGAAGGAAAATCCCATATCAATGACGAATGATAATGAGAGAATTGATGACTTACAGCGCAACGGGTACCGGATTATCCAGAATAAAGACTGCTTTTGTTTTGGAATGGATGCCGTGCTTTTGTCTTCCTTTGCAAAAGCGCAGAAAAATGAGCAGGTTCTTGATTTAGGTACGGGAAATGGGGTCATTCCCATTTTAATGCAGGCAAAAAATCCCGATGCCGCCGGATTTACCGGACTGGAAATTCAGGCGGTCAGTGCGGACCTTGCCAGAAGAAGCGTGGAACTAAACGAAATCGGAGAAGCTGTAAAAATTGTACAGGGTGATATTAAAGAGGCTTCCACGATATTCGGGGGAGCTTCTTTTAATGTTGTAACGACCAATCCGCCGTATATGAATGAGAATCATGGACTGACCAATCCGCATTCCGCAAAAGCGATTGCGCGCCATGAACTGCTCTGCACACTCGAAGATGTGGTGCGGGAAGCCTCGCGGTGTCTGAAAATGTGCGGCAGATTTTATATGGTGCACCGCCCACAGCGACTTGTGGAAATTTTTGAAGTGATGACACGGCATCATTTAGAACCCAAAAGAATCCGTATGGTATATCCGCATGAAAATAAGGATGCCAATATGGTGTTAATCGAAGCAGTCAAAGGCGGTAAAGCACTCTTAAAAGTAGAGCCGCCGCTGGTTGTATACAAAGAAGACGGCACGTATACACAGGAGCTGCTCAAAATGTACTAAAAGGCCGTTTGGCGGCAGAAAGAGTGAAGTTATGGAACATACGGGAATGTTGTATTTGTGCGCAACACCGATTGGAAATTTAGAAGATATTACCTACCGTGTGCTTCGGACCTTAAAAGAAGTGGATTTAATTGCGGCAGAGGATACCAGAAACAGTATTAAGCTGCTCAATCATTTTGAAATCAAGACCCCGATGACCAGTTATCATGAATATAACAAGGTCGAAAAGGCAAAAGTATTGGTAGAGAAAATGCTGGCAGGCACAATGGTTGCCCTGATTACCGATGCGGGAACGCCGGGCATTTCAGACCCCGGTGAGGAACTGGTGCGCCAGTGCCATGAAGCAGGCGTAACCGTGACTTCCCTTCCGGGACCGGCGGCATGTATTACGGCACTGACGATGTCTGGAAGACCGACCAGACGGTTTGCATTTGAAGCATTTCTGCCGCCTGACAAGCAGGAGCGCAAGGCAGTACTTTCCGAATTAAAGGAAGAAACAAGAACGGTTATTTTATATGAAGCGCCACACCGTCTGCTCCGGACATTAAAGGAGCTGTGTGAGGTGTTTGGCAAAGACCGCCCGCTCACGATTTGCAAGGAACTGACCAAGCGGCATGAAAAGGCGATGCTTACGACCTTTAAAGAGGCGGTTGACTTTTATGAGGAACAGGAGCCGCGCGGTGAATATGTGCTGGTCGTGGAGGGCAAGAGCCGGAAAGCGATTGAAGCGGAAGAACAGGCACAGTGGGCACAGATGAGTATTGCAGACCATGTTGACCTGTATATCAGCCAGGGCATGGATAAAAAAGAAGCGATGAAAGCGGCGGCAAAAGACCGCGGTGTATCGAAAAGAGAGATTTATCAGGCGCTGCTGTAAAAGTGGACGTACGCGGTACGCAACGATTGCAGCGTACCGGCAGTGAAAAAGAAGAATAAAAACGGGAGGAAAAAGTATGTTTCAGATAGGCTGTCATCTTTCGGCATCTAAGGGCTTTCTTCACATGGGAAAGGAAGCTGTTGCACTCGGAGGAAATACATTTCAGTTTTTTACAAGAAACCCGCGCGGCGGTGCTGCAAAGGCAATAGATGAAAAGGACGTGGAAAGTTTTAAAGCATTTGCAAAAGAAAACGGTATCCATGTGATTTTAGCACACGCGCCGTATACGTTAAATGCATGCTCCGCAGATGAAAGCACGAGAGAATTTGCAAAAAATACGTTTGCAGATGATTTAAAAAGAATGGAATATGTACCGGGAAATCTTTATAACTTTCATCCGGGAAGCCATGTAAAACAGGGCGTTGAAATAGGAATTGACTATATTACACAGATGTTAAACGAGGTGTTAAAGCCGGAGCAGACGACAAAGGTACTGCTTGAAACCATGGCGGGCAAGGGTTCGGAAATCGGAAGGTCCTTTGAAGAACTGCGCGCGATTATTGACCGCGTGGAATTAAATGACCATCTGGGTGTATGCCTTGATACGTGCCATGTCTACGATGCGGGATATGACATTGTAAATGACCTTGACGGCGTGTTAAAGCAGTTTGATGAGATTATCGGCATTGACAGACTGTATGCCATTCATATCAACGATTCCAAGAATCCGTTTGAAAGCCATAAAGACCGCCATGAAAAGATTGGTGAGGGTTCAATCGGAACGGAAGCCTTTGAACGGATTATCAACCACCCGATGTTAGCGGATAAGCCGTTCTTTCTGGAAACACCGAATGAATTGGACGGTTATGCAAAAGAAATCGCGCTGTTAAAATCCCTGCGCAGGGAGTAAAAACGGTAAAATTAAAAGAAGAAAGCACCGACAGAAAATGACATCTCATTTTCTGCCGGTGCTTTTTTAAGCGGGTAGTGTTACTGCATTTCGGCCTGCGCCTTTGGTGCGGTTTCATGCTGACGGATAATGCCGCGGATTGTGGTAAATAAATATGGCTTAATCGTTTCGATATTTGCCGGTTCTTCGTAGAGAATTGCGCTGTAGCAGGTGGAGCTGACAAGCTCGGTAATTAAAAACAGCATAATTTCCGGTTCTTCGATTTCGTATTCGGCACAGTCAATCATGGAATAAAATACATCTTTGAAATTTACATCGTCTTCCGCAATGTTACTTGTCAGGGCTTCCCTGAAAATTCCCCAGCTTAAATTTTTGGAAATAAAGGTGAGCAGGGTCTTATCTTCATTTAAAGCATTGATAATGTGGTCCGCAATAAAAATAATTTTATCTTCAAATCCCAGTGTCAGATTATTCTTTAAACAATACTGCGTAAGATTGGCGGCTGCATGTTTAAACAGCTTGCTGGATTCATGCGAAACCAGTTTATTGCGGATATCATATTTATCTTTAAAATACAGATAGAATGTACCCTTGGCAATGCCTGCATTTTTAGAAATCTCTGCAATAGAGGTCTTGCTGACACCTTTGGTCGTAAAAAGGTTAAATGCGGTATTGAGCAGAGAGGTCCGTTTTTGCAATTTATTTGATTCTAACTTTCCCATAACGTCTCCTTATCTGCAATTTTTTATAAATTACGTTTGTCTTCCATGCATAATAGAGGTTTTTAATCCGTTTGTCAATAAAAAATGACTAAAAGTCATAAATTTTTATAAACTATATTGACTACTGGTCATTTTGTGCTATAATGACAATCGCAAATGAGAATGACCAACGGTCAGTAACAATTTTGAGTATTAAAAGGAGGAATAATAATGGAAAAGGTAGGAAAAGCGATAGTTAAGCTTAGAATTCCAATTTTGATTTTAAGCGTATTGCTGCTCATTCCGGCAGGCATCGGATATGTCAAGACAAAAGTCAATTATGATATTTTGTATTATCTGCCCGGTGACATTGACACAATGAAAGGGCAGGACATTCTGATGGATGAATTTAACAAGGGTGCGTATGCCACGGTCGTTGTTAAAGGAATGGACGCTAAAGGAATTGAAAAGATAGAAGATAAAATTGAAAATGTAGAACATGTAACAGATATTATTTCTTATAACAGTATGGTAGGTGCAGAAGTACCGACTGAAATCATTCCGTCAAAGTACCGCAGCTATTTTGAAAATCAGGAAAGCGGCTGTACGATGTTTATGATTTTCTTTGATGATACAACATCAAGTGACGGCACAATGGCAGCGATTCAGGAATTAAGAAATATTGCTGACGGACAGTGCTTCATCAGCGGTATGTCAGCCGTTGTTACAGATACAAAGAACATCACACAGCAGGAAACGATTGCATACGTTGTGATTGCCGTAGTCCTTACAAGTATTGTACTGGCACTGTTTATGGATTCTTTCCTTGTACCGGTATTCTTTATGTTAAGTATCGGTATGGCGATTGTTTACAACTTAGGCTCTAATGTTATTATGGGTGAGGTTTCTTTCCTTACCAAAGCACTTGCAGCGGTATTACAGCTTGGTGTTACAATGGACTACTCCATTTTCTTATGGCACAGCTATAAGGAACAGAAAAGCGAGTATCCGGATGACCATAATAAGGCAATGGCAGTGGCTATCGGAAATACCATTACTTCCGTAGTCGGTTCTTCCATTACAACAGTAGCCGGATTTATCGCACTGTGCTTCATGACATTTACACTGGGCTTAGACCTCGGTATTGTTATGGCAAAGGGTGTTGTAATCGGTGTTATCGGCTGTGTAACGATTCTTCCTTCCATGATTCTGACATTTGACAGGGCATTGGAAAAGACAATGCACAAAGAAATTATGCCGGCAAAATTCGATAAGCTTGCAAATTTCGTTGTCAACCACGCATGGCTTCCGATTATCGTTTTCCTTGTATTATTATTCCCGGCAATTTACGGATATAATCATACAAATGTTTACTATAACTTAACAGATACATTCCCTGAATCTACAGCCTGCTCACAGGCAAATAAGATTCTGGAAGAAAATTTTGATATGAATTCCGTCTACATGATTCTTGCAGATACGAACATGACAGCAAAAGATGCAACGAAGATGTTAGACGAACTGGAAAATGTTGAAGGTGTTTCTTTTGCATTAGGATATAATTCCCTTGCAGGAACAACCATTCCGGACGAACTTATTCCGGATGACTTAAAGGATATGTTAAAAGGTAATAAGCATCAGATGATTGCAATCGGTTCAGATTACAAGCTGGCATCCGATGAAATCAACAATCAGATTTCTACGATTGATGCGATTGCAAAGAAATATGACCAGAACTCCATGGTTATCGGTGAAGCACCGTGTACAAAGGATTTGATTACCATTACAGATAAAGATTTTAAGACCGTAAGTGCCGTATCCATTGTGGCAATCTTCATTATTATCTTCTGTGTATTTAAGTCCGTTTCATTGCCGATTATTCTGGTTGCGGCAATTGAATTTGCTATTTTTATTAACATGGGACTTCCGTATTACTTAGGAACGACACTTCCGTTTATCGCATCGGTTGTAATCGGTACGATTCAGTTAGGTGCAACGGTCGATTATGCGATTTTGATGACAACAAGATATAAGAAGGAACGTAATGAGGGTGCAGGAAAGAAGGAAGCCATTGCAACGGCTCTTTCAACCTCTATTCCGTCTATCATCGTAAGTGCCTTAGGCTTCTTTGCCGCAACATTCGGTGTTGGTGCTTACTCAAGCGTAGATATGGTTGCTTCTCTTTGTAAGTTAATGTCAAGAGGTGCGATTATCAGTATGTTTGTCGTTATCTTTGTATTACCGTCATTCTTCGTTGTATTTGATAAGGTTATCAGATACACAAGTATCGGATTCGGACAGAAAGATAAGAAAGAAAAAGCTAAAAATGTGGCTTATGCTTCAACAGATACTTACAGCAAATAGTTCTGACGGCAGATGAGAAATGGAAATTAGATTGTAAAAGCCGGATTACGGCGGAAATGGAGAATTATATGATTAAGAAGAAATTATTCAAATATGGTTCAGTATTTATGTGTGCAGCATTAATGGCGTGTTCTTTCGCAGCCTGCGGAACAAATACATCATCAGCAGTTCAGAATGAAGTTGCTGCAAACGAACAGGATACAGACACAGAAACAATGATTGCAGATGTCCTGACATCACAGCTTTCTTCAGCACCAAAGGTTGCAACCGAAGCAAAGACCGATTCAAAGGAAGAAACCGTTTTTGTATTTACAAAGGCTGACGGACAGCAGGATCATGTTATCGTTAATGAAAAATTAAAGAATGTAACAGGAAAGTCTTCTATTACAGATGTTTCAAGCTTATCAAACATTACTAATTTAACAGGTGATGAAACAAGCACAACCAACGGAAACAGCCTGACATGGGCAGCAGACGGCAACAGCATTACTTATCAGGGTACAACAACACAGACCGCACCTGTCAGCATGAAAGTAACTTACTATCTGGACGGCAAGGAAATTTCAGCAAGTGACCTTGCAGGAAAGAGCGGTAAAGTCACAATGCGTTTTGACTATACAAACAATGCGAAAAAGACCATTACCGTAAACGGAAAGACAAAGACGGTTTATGTTCCGTTTACAATGGTAACAGGCATGCTTCTTCCTTCCGATAACTTTTCAAATATCGAAGTAACAAACGGAAAGATTACAGAAGTCAACGACAGCAATGTTGTATTCGGTATTACAATGCCGGGCTTAAAAGACAGTCTGGATATGAAGTTTGACAATGAAAAACTGGATTTAGATGTTCCGGAATACTTTGAAGTCACAGCCGATGTGACAGATTTTGAACTGGATATGATGATGTCTATGGCAACCAGCAACTTCTTATCTGACATTGATACAGATGATTTAAGCATTGATAACTTAAAGGATAAGGTCAATGAATTACAGGATGCGGCTGACCAGCTCACAGACGGTACGAACCAGCTTGCAGATGCAACTCCGCAGCTTGTAGACGGAAGCAAGGCACTTGCAGACGGTACACAGCAGTTAAATGACCAGGTTCCGACATTAACAGACGGTGTATCCCAGTTAGACAACGGTGCAGGACAGCTCTCAGACGGTTTAAGCACAGTAGTATCTTCTATGCCGACATTAACTTCCGGTATTTCACAGTTATATGACGGTTCAGGTAAGTTATTTGACGGTGCTAAGACTTTAAATGACGGTGTAAACCAGTTAAAGGCAGGTACATCCCAGCTTGCAGATGAAACAAACGGACTTCCGGCATTACAGGCAGGTATCAGCCAGTATACAGAAGGTGTTGCAAGTGCGGCAGACGGTTCTGACGCACTCGCAAGCGGTTCCGCACAGGTTGCAGACGGACTGGCACAGTTACAGGCACAGCTTTCAGGTGAAAACGGACTGATGGACGGTATGGTAAAATTAGCAGACGGTTCAGCACAGGTCAGCAATGGACTGGCACAGTTATCAGACGGACTGACAGCTTCTATCAGTGAGTATGAAAGCAATAAGACAAAGTTAAAGACAAGCGCACAGGCACTTGAAGCCGCAGGCACACAGTTAAACGGTACACTCTCAGCATTAGGAAATGATAACCTGCTGATCCAGCCTGCTACGGATATGTATTCAGAAAGCGGACTGACAACAGCAGCTCAGACAGCACTTGCCAATAAATACATGGATGCATATTCATTTGTAACAGCAAATGCTTCTAATCCGGTTGTAACAGCTTTAAATGCCGGTATTGCGGCAAACGCACAGTTACAGGCAGCAGGCATTACCGATTTAGCTTCTATTTATAAGAATGAAATGGTTATCCTTGTAAATACGGCAGCCAATGAAAGTGCCGGTAAGGTAGAAAATACTGTAAACAGCAGCGTGGCACAGCTTGCCGCAGGCGCAGCACAGGTTAACGCAGGTTTACAGAGTGCCGTTGCAAAGAAGGATACATTAGAAACAGCACTTGGACAGCTTGTAGCGGGAAGCAGCAGTGTTTCTTCAGGAAGCGCCCAGTTAAACAGCGGACTTTCACAGTTAAAGAGTAACAACGATACGTTAAACGGCGGTATTGCAAATGCTGTATCCGGTGCAAAGCAGCTTGATGCAGGTGCATCACAGCTTACAGCAGCATCCGGTGTTCCGGCACTCGTATCCGGCACATCTGATTTAAAGAACGGTATCGGTCAGCTCTCTGAGAGCAGCCCGGCACTTGTAACAGGCATCAATGCTCTTGATGATGGTGCAAAGCAGTTAAAGATTGGTACAGCACAGTTATTACAGGGAGCAGGTGCATTAGCAAGCGGTGTAACCCAGTTAAATGACGGCGCACACGAATTAAGCGACGGTGCAGAACAGTTAAATGACGGTGTGGTTGAATTAAACAACGGTATGATTCAGTTCAACGAAGAAGGAATCAGCCAGATTACATCTCTTGTAGGCAGTGATGCAGACGATGCAATTGATACAATTAAGAAGGTTATCAACCTTGGAAAAGATTATCAGTCCTTTGCAGGAAAGGCAGATGACATGGACGGTTCTGTAACATTTATCTACAAGACAGAAGGCGTTACAAAGTAATCTGATTTTGCGGCTGTTACAAGTAGTGCAAAATATATTTTAATAAAATAAATCAGAATCCGCCGGTGGGAATGACCGGCGGATTCTTTGTTGCGTTTTAGCATTGAGATATTGTTATGAAAATGGTAGAATTACAACGGAAAAGGAATTTGAACAGGCTGTTGAAATGCTGTAAAGGGGTGGTTCTATGATAAATAACACACTTGCAAAGAAACGGATTATAGCCGCAGTGGCAGTGACCGTAGTTTTGATTGCGGCGATAGTGGCAGTGCCGGTAATACGGCGTGAAATTTGTTATGGGACAGTTGTGGGCGAATGTGACAATCAGGAACTGGTTGAGCGCTGGCAGCAGTATGGAGAAGCTTATGCGATAGGTGCAAATAAAGACGGAATGCCTATTTTTAAAGACAGAGAGGCAGCGATGAAGCAGGCAAAGAAGGATTACGGGCTGGGATTTGAGTATTTAAGGGAATACCGGAATTTTCCAAAAATATCAGATAATCCAAAGGTCTGCCAACAGTATAAAATGTTAGGCTGGCAGACTGTACCGCCGATGACGGTGGAAAATTATGAGGAAATCGGAAGACAGTGTGGTATGGTATCTAGATTTCTGGATATTTACTGCAACAGCTTTGGGGAGGATGGATAGTATACCGGCTGAAATACAAGGAAATGAGGAATATACAGATGAAAATGAAAAAAACAACGTTTATTACGCAGGGCGCGGTCATTGCGGCAATTTATGTCGTGCTGGTATTTGTCTTTGACTACTGGAGCTTTGGTCCGATACAGTTCAGGGTTGCGGAAGCACTTACAATTCTTCCGGTATTTACACCGGCGGCAGTGCCGGGGCTTTTTATCGGCTGTCTGATTGCCAATATTACGGGTGGTGCGGTTATCTGGGATATTGTCTTTGGCAGTCTTGCAACACTGATCGGTGCAGTTGGAACCTATATGCTGCGCAAACACCCGTGGGCAGCGCCACTGCCGCCGATACTTGCAAACACTGTTATCGTGCCGTTTGTATTAAAATATGCGTATGGTACAGAAGGCATGCTGTGGTATTTTATGCTGACCGTGGGACTTGGGGAAGTGATTGTCTGCGGTGTATTAGGCAGTCTGCTCAGAGTGGCATTAAAGAAGTACCGCAATACACTCTTTCATGAATAAAAAAAGCTGCGTTTATAAGACGCAGCTTTTTAATGTTTATCTGTCCACTGTCCGAAAAATGTTTCCAGACGGTTAAAGGTCTTATTTAACACAACGGCTTCATCTTCGCTTAAATCCTGCATAATGCTATCAATCATACTCTTATGGAATTTCATGTGATGATGATATGCGGCAATTCCTTTTTCGGTCAGCGAAGCGTATACGATACGGCGGTCGCGGTCACTGCGGTTGCGGACAACGTAGCCTTTGCGGACCAGTCCGTTGATACCGGTTGTCAGTGTGCCCATTGTGACACCGAGGGACTTTGAAATCATAGACATGGTACGAGGTTCTGCAATACCAATTGCTTCGATAATGTGCATATCCGTTACGGAAATATCTTTAAATTCTTCTGTAATTAATGCCTTTTCTTCGATATTTAAAATGTCGTTGAAAAGCTTTACCAAAATGGAATTGAGTGCTGCAAATGTATCCATATTATGTACCTCTTAAATCCTGTTCCGTGTGAAAATTTCGTAAGTTTATTATAGCTTACACGCAGATAATATGCAACAAAAATAGAAAATGAGGGGAAGCATGAAAAGGTATGCTGACACGGCGATGACAGCCGTTATCGGATTCTGCATTTTTGAGGGCATTACAGACGGCAGTGTGTCCGTAAATCCGCTGTTATGGGTTGTGCTTGGCAGATTGGCAGGCAGATAAAAGACGGCAAGATTTATGTTTGCATTTTAGTGCAATCCGTAGTATGATTATTTTGTAGTATTAGCGTTTATACGACTGTGAAAATACAGAGAAGGAGACAACATGAAATTTATAGCAATTGGAGAACTGATGTTAAGATTATCTCCGCCGAATTATGAAAAAATTGTTACAACACATGATTTTATCGTAAATTATGGCGGTGCGGAAGCAAATGTTGCAGTATCATTGGCAAATCTTGGCGTAGACAGTACATTTTTTACGGTACTTCCAAATACCGATTTAGGAAAGTCTACGATTAATTACTTAAAGGCAAATGATGTACATACAAAGCACATTATCAAGGCAGACGGAAGAATGGGTCTGTATTACCTTGAGGAAGGTGTTGCCGTAAGAGCTTCCCAGGTTATTTATGACAGAGGCAACTCCGCATTTGCAGAATATGATTATAGTGATGTTGACTTTGAAGATATATTAAAGGATTATGACTGGCTGCATTTAAGCGGTATTACACCGGCGCTTTCTTACAACTGCCGCCGTATGATTGATAAGGCGGTAAAGGTTGCAAAGAAGCTGGGATTGACAGTCAGCTTTGACCCGAATTTCAGAAGTACACTCTGGTCTTTTGGAACGGCAAGAGATGTATTAAGCAAGTATCTTCCATATGTAGATGTATTAATCGGTATTGAGCCGATTCATGTATACAATGAAGACGGAACAGATGTAAAAGACGGTCTGACCATGGACCCTTCATTTAAAGATATGGACAGGGTATTTAAGGCGATTGATAAGCAGTACCATATGAAGGCGATTGCAAGAACAGTCCGCTATGTCCATTCAGGAAGCAACAACTCCTTAAAGGCATTCTTCTATACCAATGGGGAGACTTACGAAAGCAAGACCATTAATTTCGATATCGTTGACCGTGTCGGCGGTGGCGATGCGTTCTCATCAGGTCTGATTTATGCGTTGATGGAAAATATGGATCCGGAAGATGTTGTCAATTTCGCAGTGGCTTCTTCCGTAATGAAACATTCTATCCGCGGCGATACGAATATTACAAGTGTTGCACAGATTAAGAGTCTGATGAACAATGCTTCCTTTGATGTGCAAAGATAATAAATGAAGCGTAATTAATATACAGGAGCGTTTTGTCGGTGGTTTTGAGACTGCCGTAACGCTCCTGTTTTTGTTATTCGCCCAATATGGGCAAGCTTTAATTTATACCTTTAGCGTAATTTTTAGGCGAACTTCCGTAAAATTGCTTAAATGAATTGCTGAAATGTTCGCATGATGAGTAGCCGAGAATTTCAGCAATTTCACGGATTGGTTTTTTGGCTTCCAGCAGTATAATAGCGGCGGACATTCTCGCTTCAGTTCGTTTTTGTAAAAAAGTTTTTCCGTACTGTTCTTTTAACAGCCGTTCAGTCTGCCGTTTGCTTAATCCGATTCTTTCCGAGAGCAAATCTAAAGTAATAGAACTGTAATCATATAAAAAGGCGTTCTCAATTATAAGATTTCTTGCCGTATTCAGGGAAAATTCAGGCAAAATACTAAAGCTGCGTGAGGAATCTTCGTAATTTCTGATAATCAGAATCAACAGCATTTTGCATAGCGCTTCAAGATTATAAGTGTAGCCTGTAAACCGGTTTGAGAGTTCTTCAAATATTTGTTTGAAAATAATAATCAAATTCTGGTTGTCCTGTCCCAACCAGAAGGTGTTGGATAAAAATGTGTGAACTGCACTGCTTTTTTTAACCTTTTCACTTTTAAAAAACACATCAAAATTAATTCCGTATTCAGACATCGGCTCGTCCTGATTTGGGATTTGTTCGTGAAAAACTCCCGGCCCTGTTGTGTAAAGTGTATTAGGCCCGATTTCGTATGAAATATCATCTACAATGACGCTGCCGTAACCGGACGGAATATAGTGGATTTCATAACTGTTTTTGCTGTGACAGTGCTTTGGATAAGTGGAGGTAATAAGCTTATTGGATATACTTGTCACAACAAATTTTACATCATCAATTTTAAATTCAATACATAAATCTTTCATCGCAATCAATTCCTTAAAAATATATAACTAATTTTAACATAAGAAATGTAAAAATGCGACATAAATGTGTGCGTTTGTCGCAGGTATATATTTTATTTAATGTAGAAAAATAATATAATAAAAATAAGTGATTAATCGCTTAGAAATGTATATAATTTTGGAGGAGAGTACATGAAAAGAGGAAAGAGGGGATTTAGTATGGCAGCAGCAATAACGCTGTTAGCCGGTTCTATTTCATTTCCGTCTGTAAGTCAGGGTGCTGAAAATGGGTTGAAAAAATTTGACGCACAGACAACCTTGTGGATGGATACTTGTGTGGAAGAGGTGCTTGGCGAAACAGCAGCAACAACGTATGGCAATCTCGCAGAGGTAAATCCTAATGCGGATTCCAAAAATTCAAGCGGACATCAGAATCCGTACGGAAAGAGCGGAGAGACTCTGACCGACTGGGCTTATTCAGAATATCTCTGGACATACAGCTATCCTGTTGGTAACGGACGTATGGCAGGTATGGTTGCCGGAGGTGTAGACAAAGAGGTTATTCAGATTAATGAGGATACTATATGGGACGGTTCTCCGTATGGTACTATTACAGATGAAAACGGAAACACGATTACTAATATTGATGATACGGCAAAAGCCACGACAATCAGTACAAAAAATCAGACAAGCGGAAGTGTTGCAGACGGTTGGAAATTTTACCGTGGTGCAAATGAGGACGGTACGCCTGCCGCAATAGGTTCCGCAAATGCGATTGTCGGAGATGAAGCATTTCGTCAGGCTTACCCTGAATTTTCAAAGATGTCGATATCATATCAGTCATTAAATATAGATAATTCTAAAACGCAGGAAGCGGTGCAGTACAGATATTCAATGGAGCGTATGGTTGAAAGTACGGTACTTGGCGAGCCGTCTTCACAGCATGCTTACAAGTCTTTTGTCGAGGTTTATCTTGATTTTGGACAGAAGCATGAAAATACATCAAATTACACAAAGAGCCTTGATTTGACAAAGGGTATTGTGACAGTTGATTATGATTATGAAAATGCACATTTTACAAGAGAAACATTTGCAAGTTATCCTGATCAGGCAGTGGTGACACATATAAGTTCAACAAAAGGCCTTTCTTTTAGTGCGCAGCTTCATTCTTATCATAATGCAGAGGGACGCTATAAGTATGAAAAGGTAAGTGATAAAGAGGTAAAACTGACGGCAGCAGTAAGCGACGGAAATAAAAATTCCACAGTGCCGTCACAGATTAATGCTATTCAGTTTGAGGCACATATGCTTCTTGACGGTGACGGGGTATTTTCTGTATCTGATGACAATACGACTGTTACGGTTACAGGCGGCAAAGAGGCTGTAATCTATGTTGTAGGTGCATCAAATTATGTGGATTATTTGAATCTTGATAATACCAAGCCGGCAAGCGACTGTGCAAGGTACATAAAAAATATACAGTCAAAGACTTATGAAACAATTAAAGCGAGACATTTAGAGGACTTCTGTCCGTTATTTGCAGAGACTTCACTGTATCTTGAAAATGCAAACGGCGTGGATTATTCTACAACACCGACAGAGGAGAGAGTAAGAAAAGACATTAACGGTGAGTCGGGATTTACAGTTGGAGCAGGTTCTAACCTTGATTATGCACATAAGACTTCAAATGTATATTCTACATATTCAGAAGGTGATAATCAGCTTGCAGTGCTTGAATTTAACTATGGAAAATATCTGATTATCTCAGGTTCAAGAGACGGAGAAGAGGCAGAGACATCGGAAGATATTGATATTTATGAATCACAGCCGCTTAATCTTACAGGTAAGTGGAATGCTGCATTATCTGCTTCATGGAAGGGAAAATATACGGTTAATATAAATACACAGATGAATTATTGGGCAGCTCAAGGGTTAGGTCTGTCAACATGTGAGCGTCCTCTTATCGATACATTTGATGAGCTGGCGCAGTCAGGTTCAATAACTGCGGCTAACCAGTATGCAATTTATAATGAACGCGGCGATGACACTTATCAGCCGGGAGATCCATGGGTTACACACCACAATTTTGACTTGTGGAGAGGAACACAGCCAATCGATAATGCAACGGCAGGTTTATGGCCGACAGGCGGAATATGGCTGCTTGACCATGCATGGCAGTATTATCAGTACAATTTTGATACGGAATATCTTTCAGAAGTGTATCCGTACATGGTAGGTGCTGCTAAGTTTTTTACGCAGTTCGTTGTTGTAGATGAAAAGACAGGCTATCTTGTAACAGCGGCTTCATGTTCACCTGAACAGGGCGGCGTACAGCCGGGTGCGGCAATGGATACGCAGTTAATCCGTAACTTATATGATATGGTAACAAAGGCAAGTGAAATATTAGGAAAGACTGAAGAAAATAAAGAGCTTCTTGCAGTTATAGACAAGCAGATGCCGTCAACATATTTAGGAGACGAGAAAGGAACTGTTGCACCAAATTTAATAGATAATTCAGGACTTATCAAGGAATGGGCAAGAGGAGATGTAACATTTGATATTTCAAAGAGTTCATCACCTACATGGAATGTTGTAAATCCATTTGCAGCAGACCCGACACAGGCGATAGGTGTATATGCACATGGGGCTTCCAATGCATCAGGACACCGCCACTGCTCACATTTGTTGGAAATGTATCCGGGAACACATTTGAGTGCATATTCAGAAGATGAAAATGAACAGGCAATTTATGAAGCATTCTGCAAATCTGTTGCGGCAAGAGGTGCAGGAAGCGGACAGGGCTGGGGACTTGCATGGAGAATTTCATTAAATGCAAGAGCCTTAGGCGGTGATGCAGCTTCTTCTATGCTTGAACAGCTTTTTACAACGAGAACTTCTCCAAATCTGTTTGACCAGCACCCGAATTTCCAGATAGACGGAAATTACGGAGCTACGGCAGGTATTTTGGAAATGCTTATACAGTCACATGACGGAGCTATTGATTTATTACCGGCATTACCGTCACAGTGGACAGAGGGCTCTTATTCAGGCTTTAAGGCAAGAGGCGGTGCAAGCGTTGACTGCTCATGGAAAAACGGCGTTGCAGATTCAGCAGCCGTTACACCATCACAGGACGGAACGGTAAACGTAAGATATGATTATATTGCAAAGACACAGGTTATCGATTCAAACGGAAATGTAATAAAGACGCAATTAAATGAAGCTGAAAATATGATTACCTTTGAGGGTAAAGCAGGCGTTACATATACAATCAGCGGATTTGGAAAAAATGAGCCGGAATTTATTGAGGGAAGCTGGACAGCAGACGTTTCAAAGGCAACGGGATTTTTTAATACAGAGGCAGGAAAGGCACTTCCTAAGCTTGAAAACAGCAATACTAACGTAGGCTATGTATATAATAATGCTTACAATACAACCGTTGAGGATAAGGAAGTTGGAAGTGTAGGCTTTGCATATCCTGACTGTGATGTCACAGGACTTACAAGGCTTTCAATAAATTGTGCAAGAAAAGCAAAGAACGGAAGTCAGTATGTTTCAATAAGACTTGATGATAAGGACGGAACAGAAATAGCAAAGGCACAGATTACGGCGTCTTCGTATACCGATTTGGAAATGGAGGTTACAATTCCGGAAGGCGTAAGCGGCAAACATAAATTATATGCAGTTGTAACTTCGGTTGGAACGACAACTGATAAATATATTGCTAACTTTAAAGACCTGAAAGGATATTATATGTATAGTAATCCTGATTATGTGGGAGATGACGCTGTAGTATCACTGATTGCAAGTGTTGTTCCGGGAACATACAGGGAATTAAGGGAAATTGAGTTATATTCAAAGGCAGACGGAGTAAAGATTTATTATACAACGGACGGTTCTGATCCAAAGACTTCCGCAACAAAAGTGTTGTATACGGAAAAAATACAGCTTAAGGGTGAAGCAGGAAAGAGTGTAACGACAACAATTAAAGCGTATGCAGTAAATGCAGACCTCGTTGAAAGTGATGTTGCAGAATATGTATATGTTATTGAACTTCCTGAAAATACATTTACAGGTGTAGCTGCCGATGAGAACGGAAGTCTGCATTATTATGAAAATGGTAAGATTGTTGAGAAGTATAACGGAATGGCATCAGATGAAAACGGCAGAAGATACTGGTTTGATTACGGAACAGTGTCAAGAGATAAACAGGTGTATGACCCTGTTAGCGATGGCTGGTACTGGTTTGACGCTGACGGAACGCTGGCAGTCGATAAAGATGTTTATGTTCCTGAGAGCAACGAAAACAGAGAAAACGGTAAATGGGTTCGCTATGATTCAGAGGGTAAGATGGTAAAAGGCGAGGATTACCGTTATAACGGCTGGTATCGTTTTGATGAGATTACCGGAGAGATGATAAAGGGCTGGTATACGACGGAAAACGGAACAGTTTATTATTATAATGATATAACAGGTCAGATGGAGCATGGAGCTGTTGTGATTGACGGAAAACCATGTGCATTTGATAAGGTGACAGGCGTAGGTATTGACTGCGAATGGTATACAATAGACGGCAATGAGTACTGGTATGAATTGGGTGTTCGTCAGGGCTTAGAGGGCCGAGGCAAGGAAATCTACGATCCTAAGTCGGACGCATGGTACTGGCTGGATTCGATTGACGGAGGAAAGAAGGCAGTCAGCAAGGACGTATATCAGGATTCAAACGGCGGAAAATGGGTTCGTTATGATGAAGACGGCCATATGGTAAAGGGCTGGACAGCAAACAGTAATGGACGTTATTATTTTGATTTGATTACCGGAGCAATGATGAAAGGTCTGGTAAATATTAACGGAACAAATCATTACTTTGATGAAATAACGGGAATAAACATTTATTAATAGTAATGATATGTTATTGACAAATGGATATAATATGATACAATTATGCTATGTATCATATTATATCCATTTTTGCATTTGTTTGCGGAAAGAGAGGTACATATGACTTTATCACAAATGCAGTATTATAAGCAGCAGCATGGTTACTCTTATGATCAATTATCACAGCTTACAGGGATTCCGAAGGGAACAATCCAGAAGATATTTACAGGGGTTACGAAGTCGCCAAGATACGATACGCTTCAGGCATTGGAACGTGTGTTAAAGCCTGTGAATCAGGATAAACCTGCCGGATTCGCAGATGATGAACAAGCAGGCTTAATAAATCAGCCTGATATGGTTTGTGGAGCGGCTGTGCCGTATGGACAAAAGAAGCAGGGCGAGTATACGCTTGAAGATTATTATGCACTGCCTGAAGATAAAAGATATGAATTGATTGACGGTGTGCTTTATGAGATGACGGTACCGACTACGGTTCATCAGATAATAGCATTGCAGATGTGCTATCAGATAGAACGCTTTATTGAGGAAAGAGAAGGCAACTGCATGACGTATATAGCTCCCGTAGATGTCCAGCTTGACTGTGATGACAAGACGATGGTGGAACCTGATGTTATTATTCTGTGTGACAGAAGTAAGGATATTAACAGGTGTATTTACGGTGCGCCTGATTTTGTGGCAGAGGTTTTGTCAAAGTCTACAAGAAGAAAGGACATCGGCGTTAAGACATATAAATATTCTAATGCAGGTGTTCGTGAATACTGGATGATTGACCCGAAGGATATGAAAGTGATTGTCTATACATTTGCACAGAATGATGATGCGGAAGATACGGTCAGTATTTTCGAATTTCAGGATAAGATTCCTGTGGGAATTTATAACGGGGAACTTAAAATTGATTTTGCTAAAATCAGTAAAAGGCTGGAAGCATAAAAATATTTTCCAAATTCAGATGTTTTTGTGTTATCATAAAGACATCTGAATCGTGTTGAATCACGATATCAAAGGGGAGGAAATGTATGATGGTTTACTTTCTGATTATCATACACGGGTAATATATGAAATTTGATGATGATTTTTTTAAAGCAGAAGTAAGAGAAGGATTTGAGATTACATCTATGATGAAACGGGCATGGGCGGCTCAAATGGAAGTATTTCAGGTTGTAGCGGATGTATGCAGAAAAAATAAATTAAGATATTTTGCAGATTGGGGAACCCTGCTTGGCGCCGTAAGACATAAAGGAATGATTCCGTGGGATGACGATATTGATATATGTCTTATGAGAGAGGAATATAATGAGTTAATAAAAATACTTCCGAAGGAACTGCCACACGGATTTGTTGTGGCAGGAATGTATGCAGATTCACCACGTTTGCAGACGGCCGCTTTTGTACCACAATTAAGAGTAATCGCAGATGAGGAACTGTGGGATTTTAACGATTATATGAAATATTTTCACGGTTTTCCGTATCAGCGGGCAGGTATTGATATTTTTCCGGTGGATTATTTATCAAGGGACCCAGAATTTGTAACTGCCCAGAAAGAAATCATAAAAGCAGGTATGCTCATACTTGAAAAATGGGATGATTTGCGAAAAACAAATTCCTTAATAGAATGTTTAACAGCGTTTGGTAATCTGTGCAATGTAAAAATTGAATTAAAGGCAACGGTTGCAGAGGTTGAAAACCAGATATGGAAAATTATAGATAGCATATCTGCATTATGTTATAAAGAGGAAGCCGATTATGTTACCGAATTTCAATTTTGGATTGAAAAAGAAAGCTACAAAATGCATAAAGAATGTTTTAATTCAGTTATTAAAATGCCGTTTGAGCACTTTAGTGTAAATGCTCCGGCAAGCTGGGATGAAGTGCTCAGTGCGGAATTCGGTGATTATATGACACCTGTAATCGGAAGTGCCGACCACCGTTATCCATTCTATGGTCATATGGAGGAGGAACTGATTCGTCAGATTAGAAATGTTGGTTTTAAGGGCAGTGTTGATGAATTCTGTGAAGAAGTTTCAAGCGGAAGACTGCGAGTATAATAATTGAAGGAACAAAGAAATTTTGATTGGAAACAGCTTAAATCACATTACGTAAATTTCAATCTAAAACCTAAAAACAGACTTTGGATTTTATTACCCAAAGTCTGTTTTAATCTTTCAGTCGGTTTAACAGCATTTGATAATGCCGCTGTCCGATATGACGTCCTGCGTGCTGCAATCCGGTGATACATTCTTTTAACTCATCGGTCAGAACAATGGCTTCACTCTCGCCGAGGTCAAGTCCCGTTGCTCTTTTTAAGATATTAACGGATTCGGGAACATTTACAGGCTTTATGAAAATGAATTTCTTTTGACGGATTTGTTCGGCTTCTAATTGAAAACGTTCATCAGCTGTCAGTTCGTTGAATACCGCCTGTGGAATAAATACTTCTCCAAACAATTTTTCTAACAAATCCAAACGATTGATTTTAAGAAGCGATATAAGCGGTGTTGTATCTGATACAACAATCATATGGCAGCCTCCTTCTTTTTTAACTGTCTGAAAGTATTCAGTTCATCGTCTAAGTCATCCATTGTCATATCAAAATAAGAATAGCCTAATGTATCATACAAATCAATCAGTTCTGATTTTCTAATACCAAGAATTTCAGCTGCACGACCATGAGATATCGTTTGATTTAATATATATGGGTATAGTAGTAACGCATTTCTGGTAAGTTCAGCTTCCGGATTCATTGTTATCAAATATTTTGCCATTTCTGTTGGAACGTTAATAGTTACAGATTCTGTAGTTACCATTATATCACGACCTTTCTCTATGCTTCTATATCTTTGCTTTTAAAAATTCTATATTCTAAAAACAAGAATGTACTTTTTACATTTATTTCTTTATTATCATTATAGCCAGTATTTTCAATCTCTACAACTGAATTTTTTATAACCAAAGAATTAGCGTAAAATTCTTGACAAGAACCATAATCTCTTATAAAATGAACCTAAATGCTATGACGAAGACAGTAGGATATCTTTGAACGCAAAAGCGAGCCGGGAGGGTGAGAGCCGGTGCAAGTAGAATTTATCTGAACATCACTTCCAAGCATCCAAACTGAAAGCAGGAAACCTGTAAGTAAATGAGGACGGTAATCCCACCGTTACAGGGGACGCATATGCTGGTATGTCGTAATTGGTTTTGGATTTTGGATAGAACGAATGATTTTACCCTCCGCCGTATTACGGCGGAGGTTTTTTGTGTAATATTACACAAAAGGCACTACGTGCCGATGATGCGCACTCGCGCGAAGTTGCAGTTTGCCGCAGACGACCGCACTCGGCGTGGGAATGTGCAAAACCTCAAAAATCAGTAGTTTATAAATAGAAGTTATTTGCCGGAGGGCAGGAAAGGAAGTATCAATATGGTTTACGAAAAAGTATCACCGGATATGAAGTTCGTAGAAAGAGAAAAAGAAGTAGAAAAGTTCTGGAAGGATAATGACATTTTCCGGAAAAGTATAGACAACCGCAGAAAAGGTGAAGTGTACACATTTTATGACGGACCGCCTACTGCAAACGGAAAGCCGCATATCGGACACGTGCTGACACGTGTTATTAAGGATATGATTCCAAGATACCGTACAATGAAAGGCTATATGGTTCCTCGTAAGGCAGGATGGGATACACACGGACTGCCGGTAGAACTTGAAGTTGAAAAGATGTTAGGCTTAGACGGCAAGGAACAGATTGAAGAATACGGTCTGGAACCTTTTATCAAGCATTGTAAGGAAAGTGTCTGGAAGTACAAGGGTATGTGGGAAGATTTCTCATCAACCGTTGGTTTCTGGGCAGATATGGAACATCCGTATGTTACCTATGATAATAACTTTATTGAATCAGAATGGTGGGCTTTAAAGCAGATCTGGGACAAGGGTCTGTTATACAAGGGCTTTAAGATTGTACCTTACTGCCCACGCTGCGGTACTCCGCTGTCTTCACACGAAGTAGCGCAGGGTTATAAAAATGTCAAGGAACGTTCCGCAGTCGTACGTTTCAAGGTAAAGGGAGAAGATGCGTATTTTCTTGCATGGACAACAACACCATGGACACTTCCGTCAAACGTTGCGCTCTGTGTTAATCCGGAAGAAACTTATGTCAAGGTAAAAGCGGCAGACGGTTATACCTACTATATGGCAGAAGCCCTGCTTGACAAGGTACTTGGCGGACTGGCTGTTAAGGCAGGTCAGACTGTGGCAGGCGTTCAGGCTGAAGAAGGTAAGGAACTCGGAAGCGGCGCAGGTGTTGACTACGAAGTTCTTGAAAAATATACAGGTAAAGATTTAGAATACAAGGAATACGAACCGTTATATGCATGTGCGGCTGAAGTTGCCGAAAAGCAGCATAAGAAGGGACATTTTGTAACCTGTGATACGTATGTTACGATGTCAGACGGTACCGGTATCGTTCATATCGCCCCTGCATTCGGTGAAGACGATGCCAAGGTCGGCAGAAAATATGACCTTCCGTTTGTACAGTTCGTAGACGGTAAGGGTGAATTGACAGAAGAAACACCATATGCCGGATTATTTGTAAAGAAGGCAGACCCGGAAGTATTAAAGGATTTAGACAAGGAAGGCAAGTTATTTGATGCGCCGAAGTTTGAACATGATTATCCGTTCTGCTGGAGATGTGATACACCGCTGATTTACTATGCAAGAGAATCATGGTTTATCAAGATGACAGAAGTAAAGGATGACTTAATCCGCAACAACAACACCATCAACTGGATTCCTGAAACAATCGGTAAGGGACGTTTCGGTGCATGGCTTGAAAATGTTCAGGACTGGGGTATTTCAAGAAACAGATATTGGGGTACGCCGCTCAATATCTGGCAGTGTGAAGACTGCGGAGAAATGATGTCTATCGGAAGCATTGAGGAATTAAAAGAAAAATCCGACAACTGCCCGGACGATATCGAATTACACAGACCGTATATTGATGCGGTAACCTGCAAGTGTCCGAAGTGCCAGGGTACGATGAAACGTGTGCCGGAAGTTATCGACTGCTGGTTTGACTCCGGTTCAATGCCGTTTGCACAGCACCACTATCCGTTTGAAAATAAGGAAATTTTTGAACAGCAGTTCCCGGCAAAATTTATTTCTGAAGCCGTAGACCAGACACGAGGCTGGTTCTACTCACTGCTTGCGATTTCAACGCTGCTGTTTAACAAAGCACCTTATGAAAATGTTATCGTTTTAGGACACGTCCAGGATGCAGACGGACAGAAGATGAGTAAGTCCAAGGGAAATGCCGTAGACCCGTTTGATGCGTTACAGACACACGGCGCAGATGCAATCCGCTGGTATTTCTATGAAAATTCCGCACCATGGCTGCCAAACCGTTTCCACGACAAGGCAGTAACGGAAGGTCAGAGAAAGTTCATGGGAACCATCTGGAATACGTATGCGTTCTTCGTATTGTATGCGAATATTGATAATTTTGATGCAACCAAATATACACTGGAATACGATAAGCTTCCGGTTATGGATAAGTGGATTCTTTCCAAGTTAAATACGGTTGTCAAAGAAGTGGACAACAATCTTGAAAATTATAAGATTACGGAAACAGCCAGAGTGTTGGAAGACTTTGTAGACGAGCTTTCTAACTGGTATGTAAGACGCTGCCGTGAACGTTTCTGGGCAAAGGGCATGGAACAGGATAAGATTAATGCATACATGACATTGTATACAACACTGGTTACGCTGTGTAAGACAGCCGCACCGATGATTCCGTTTATGACAGAAAGCATTTACAGAAATCTTGTATGCAGCATTGATAAAAATGCGCCAATCAGCGTTCATCTGTGTGACTTCCCGGAAGTTCATAAGGAATGGATTGACAAGCAGCTTGAAGACAATATGGAAGACGTATTAAATGCCGTTGTTATCGGACGTGCATGCCGTAACGCAACCAATATCAAGAACAGACAGCCAATCGGACAGATGTTCATTAAAGCGCCGTGGAAGCTGGATGATTTCTTTACCGATATTATCGCAGACGAATTAAATGTAAAGAAAGTTGAATACAAGGACGATGTCAGAGATTTCACTTCTTACACATTTAAGCCGCAGTTAAAGACACTCGGACCGAAGTACGGCAAGTTCTTAGGTGAAATCAGAAAGCAGCTTGGTGAACTTGACGGCAATGCTGCAATGGATGAGTTAAATAAGGTCGGATTTATCACCTTACAGGTAAACGGACAGGATATCCAGCTTGAAAAGGCAGATCTGTTAATTGAAATGACACAGCAGGAAGGCTTTGTGGCAAGCTCCGATAAGGGCATTACGGTTGTTATGGATACGAATTTAACACCGGAACTCTTAGAAGAAGGCTTTATCCGTGAAGTCATCAGCAAGATTCAGACCATGCGTAAGGATGCAGGATTTGAAGTAATGGATAAGATTCATGTAACGGTCAGCGGAAATGACAAGATTTCTGCACTGATTGACAAAAATGCAGCACAGATTACAAAGATTGTTCTGGCAGAAGACATTACAGAGGGAGAAGCAAAAGGCTTTACAAAAGAATGGAATATTAATGGTGAGCAGGTAACACTGGGCGTAGAGAGAATTTAGTGTAACACTGCACAGTACTGCAACGGACAAATTGCATCAGGTTATTTCAAAAATATGCCTGATGCAATTTGTGTTTTAAGCGTAAAGAAAGAATGGAGATGAATATGGAGTTTCTAAAAAAAGTGTATCATGCAGTGGCGGCAGTGCTGCTGATGCTGGTGACATCATTGATTTACGGCGGCTATATACTGGAATGGAGAGGTAAAAGACCACTTTGTATCCTGATAGCGGCAATGGCAGTGACAGCAGTGCTGATTGCTCTGGTGTGCCGGTATCTGAAAAAATACGCAGGTCAGATTGCGGTTGTCTGTATTGTTCCGATGACATTCTGTCTGGCAACCGGACTTTATAAGCTGTATATGGTGGCAGCAGACAGCCGGAGTATTTTCTATCTGGCAATGATTTTTTTCGCTGCGGCTTATTTTATCACAGAATATCTGTTAAATCTGTGTATGGAAAATGCTTCGCTGCAAAATATACGACAATTTTTCAATACGCATAAGTGGGTACTGATTCTTATTTTTATTGCAGTTTTATGCCGTGTGCCGCTGCTTTCACAGCTTCCGCGCTGGGATTCGGGAGAATATTATTATCGGCTGATTCTCGGAACACATCATTTTGAATATACGGGTTTTAAAGAGTTCGTGGAAAATTATGCGCTGTGCGGACATCCGACACTGGGATTCTGTCTTGTATATCTGCCGGGAGAACTTGCTTTTTCACAGGAAGTCATCGGTGTTACACTGACCAGCCTGATTCTGACGGCACTGGCGCTGTGGTGTGTGTACCGCATATTCTTAAAAATCCTGCCGCAGGTTACAGAAGGAAAAGCAGCGGTGTGTACATTTTTACTGTCATTTTCACCACTGTTTTTCGGTATGACCATGTATTTTAATCCGGACTATGCACTGGCGGTATTTTTTATATTTCTGTTATACAGCTATGTGTATGACAAGGCGGTTCTTGCGGCGTTTTTTTCGCTTCTGTGCTTTCAGACGAAAGAAACAGGACTGGTGCTGGTCGGCGGACTGGTGTTTGGCATTTTTATCCAGCATATTGCAGAAAAGAGAAGCCATGCCGTAAAAGCAATTTTTAAAGATGTAAAGTTATATGCAATTCTTGCAGTGACACTGTTACAGCTGTATTATACAAAGTTTATCGGTGGTATTGCAACGTGGACACAAAACGGAAATGAAGAACCGGGACTGCGCTGGGACAGCACAGGAGAGAATTGTCTGGGCTTTCAGCCGGCATTTGTGGCAGTTAAATTAAAACAGCAGTTTTTGTTAAATTTCAATTGGATACTGACAGCCGGTATTGTCATTGCGGTTGCGTGGTGGTTTATTTTAAAAGTAAAAGGCAGGAAAAAAATTCAGGCATCGTGTAAAATCTGCGGCATCGCCGGAGCATTTGTTGCATTTTTATCGTTTTCATGTCTGTATATTACGGCATCGGTGGCAAGATATAATGTAGCGGGTGATGTTTTGCTGTATCTGATATTTTTTTATTGTATGGCGCTTTTTGCGGCAGAATTGCCGGAAAGCACATTTTTAAAGAAAAAATATGCAGGCATGGCAGTGACGGCAGTATTTGGCGTTTTACTTGCCGGTGAGTGCGTATTTACGATTGACCCGGTGACAAGAGGGTTGTTTTTAAAGCTGGATACCGGAAATACAACGCTTTGTTTTACGGGAAAGGTCAGCGATATCAACAGCATTTATTACGGGGATTACCTCATTTATAATACGCAGTATACGTATATTGACAAGGCATATGATAAAGTGCTTGCAGATGTGGATTACCACCCAGATACAACGGATATTTATATCCCGGACAGCAACGGTTCATTTATCTGCGGCAATCTTCCGTTTTATTATTTAAACTGGGATGAAAAAACGAAAAAAAGAGTTTTTTATGAGAATGAAAATACACAGGAAATGGAATTCTATAATGAAGTAAAATATTTTTCTTCCGAAATGGTATCAAAGGGAAAGGATAAGGCGGTACTGATTGTAAACCCGTACATGATAAATGTCCATGAAGAGGAGCATCTGGCAAAGCTTGCGCCGTATTATGAAATCGGCGAGCGTAAAGAAGTAAAACTGTTGCAGGGCAGTATTGTATACTACGAACTGACAAGAAAATAAGATGGAATTCATAGGAAAGCAAAAAAGATACTGATGTTGCATAAATCTGGTTCGCAGTGTATAATTATTGGTATATTATTACTTTCTTAAAGAAAAGACAGAAACTTTTTGTGAGCGGAGGGACGCAGATGGTTAGAACAAATACTTTTAACAAAGAGGAATTTAAAAAGGATATTAAGGATAATTGTAAGCTTCTGTATCGTAAGAATATCGATGAATGTGATGATCAGCAGAAGTTTCAGGCAGTTGCGTATTCTGTCAAGAATATTATCATTGATAAATGGATTGCAACCCACAAGGAATATGAAAAGCAGGATGTTAAAATTGTCTGCTATATGTCTATGGAATTCCTGATGGGCCGTGCGCTCGGCAACAACATGATTAACCTTATGGCATACGATGAGATTAAAGAAGTGCTTGCAGAGCTTGGCATTGATATTAATGTGATTGAAGATCAGGAACCGGATGCAGCACTTGGTAACGGCGGTCTGGGACGTCTTGCAGCGTGCTTTTTGGATTCTTTGGCAACACTGGAATATCCGGCATACGGCTGTGGCATCCGTTACAGATACGGTATGTTTAAGCAGGAGATTAAGGACGGTTATCAGATTGAAGTGCCGGATAACTGGTTAAAAGACGGTAATCCGTTTGAAATTAAGCGTGACGAATACCGTTATGAAGTAAAATTCGGCGGCTATGTACGTTCTTACCGTGATGAAAAGACCGGCAGAGATATGTTTGTACAGGAAGATTACCGTTCTGTCATTGCAGTACCGTATGACCTTCCGGTAGTCGGCTACGGCAACAATACCGTGAATACATTAAGAATCTGGGATGCAGAGCCGGTCAATACCTTTAATCTGAACTCTTTTGATAAGGGTGATTACCAGAAGGCGATTGAGGAAGAAAACCTTGCAAAGAATATTGTCGAAGTGCTTTATCCGAATGATAACCATTATGCAGGTAAGGAGCTGCGTTTAAAACAGCAGTATTTCTTCGTGTCAGCCAGTGTACAGAGAGCGGTAGATCAGTATAAGAAGCACCATGACGACTGCAGAAAGCTTTATGAAAAAGTTACATTCCAGTTAAATGATACCCACCCGACTGTTGCGGTTGCGGAACTGATGCGTATCCTTATGGATGAAGAAGGCTTAGAGTGGGATGAAGCATGGGACGTAACGACAAAGACCGTTGCATATACCAACCATACGATTATGTCAGAAGCGCTTGAAAAATGGCCGTTAGAGCTGTTCTCAAGACTGCTTCCTAGAATTTATCAGATTGTTGAAGAAATCAACAGAAGATTTGTTGAAGAAATCAAGACAAAATATCCGGGCGACCAGGAAAAAATCCGCAAGATGGCAATCATTTATGACGGACAGGTCAAAATGGCACACCTTGCAATCTGCGCAGGCTACTCTGTAAACGGTGTTGCTAAGCTCCATACAGAGATTCTTGAAAAGCAGGAATTAAAGGATTTCTATGAAATGATGCCGCAGAAGTTTAACAATAAGACCAACGGTATTACACAGAGAAGATTTCTCTTACACGGCAATCCGCTGTTATCCGCATGGATTACGGATAAGATTGGCGATGCATGGGTAACAGACCTGCCGCAGTTAAAGAAGCTGCTTCCGTATGTGGATGATGAAAAGGCACAGCAGGAATTTATGCAGATTAAGAGAAAGAACAAGGTCCGTCTGGCAAAATATATCAAAGAGCATAACGGCATTGATGTAGACCCGGATTCCATCTTTGACGTACAGGTAAAGCGTCTGCATGAATACAAGCGCCAGCTGCTGAATATTCTGCATGTAATGTATCTGTATAATGAATTAAAGAAAAATCCGGATATGGATATGACACCGAGAACATTTATTTTCGGCGCAAAGGCAGCCGCCGGATACAGGATTGCGAAGCTTACGATTAAGTTGATTAACAATGTGGCAGATGTGATTAACAACGATGCTTCCATCAACGGAAAGATTAAGGTTGTATTTATTGAAAACTACCGTGTATCCAACGGTGAAATCATCTTTGCGGCAGCCGATGTCAGCGAGCAGATTTCAACGGCTTCTAAGGAGGCTTCCGGTACGGGTAACATGAAGTTTATGTTAAACGGTGCGATGACACTCGGAACAATGGACGGTGCCAATGTTGAAATCGTTCAGGAAGTCGGCATTGAAAATGCAGTGATTTTTGGTCTGAGTTCAGATGAAGTTATCCGCTATGAGAATGAAGGCGGCTATGACCCGATGGAAATCTTTAACAATGATCAGGCGGTCCGTGAGATTTTAACAGAGCTGATTAACGGTAAATATTCACCGGAAGACCCTGAGATGTTCCGTGATATTTACAATTCACTGCTGAGTAACCAGGGCGGAAGACGTGCAGATACGTACTTTATCTTAAAAGATTTCCGTTCTTATGCAGAAGCACAGAAACAGATTGATGCCCGTTATAAGAACAGCGCAGGCTGGGCGAAATCCGTGATGTTAAATGTTGCCAATGCAGGTAAGTTCTCATCCGACAGAACGATTGAAGAATATGTATCTGATATCTGGAAGTTAAAGAAAGTCCACGTTCCGATGAACTAAATGGAAGTGTTGATAAATCATGCAGGTCTGTGACCGGATATAAAAATGATTATAAACGGAATTGTGCAGGCAGTCCGGAAAAGTAAATCTTTCCCGGTTGTCTGTACATTTTTTTTGATTTCTTTCATAAACTGTTATAGCAGACCTTAAAAGGTTTACGGAAAGAGATGGAAAACGCGATGAACCGGACAAGAATTTTTTTAAGAAATAAAGCCGCCGTACTGACAGCAGTGATTCTCATAGACCTGCTTGTGCCGTATGCCGTAACAGCCACCGTGACAGGCAGAATTGAGCAGAATGTGTCGGAAAGCGTAATACAGGGCAGGAAAGTCATTATACAGTATAAAAATGCCACGCAGGCGGTGGATTTGAATCAGTTTATTGTGATGGTGCTTGCGGCACGGTTTGACAAATCGCAGGAAATTGAAGTATTAAAAGCGGAAAGTGTCATGGTGCGTACCGATATTTACCGGGTGATGGGAGCGGCGATGCAGGCGGACAGTACAAGCCTTGGTCTGGAATTTTTCACCGAAAAGCAGATGAAGGCATCATGGCAGGAAAATTATGAAAGTAATTATGCGTTGATTGCAGACTGTGTGGCATCAACCGGCAGCAGTGTTTTGATGTATCAGAATGCATATATTGAGGCAAAATATACAGCAGTCAGTGCCGGAAAGACGTTGTCCGGGAGTGAGATTTCAGAAGAAAAATATGCGTATCTTGCGGCGGTGGACTGCCCGGAGGATATTAAAAGCACAGATTATTTAAGGGTAGAAACATTTACGTATAAAGACTTTGTCAAAAAGATAAAAAGCGGCTATGAGCAGGCAGGGCTGCACGAAGAAGCGCCATTTCAGGATATTCAGATTGTGTCGAAAACCGACAGCGGTTATGTGACCAAAATACAGGCAGGCAATGTCATTATGAGCGGAACGGAATTTGCAAAAATTCTGGGTTTATCGTCTGCGGCAATGACGATTGAAAACAGTAACGGCAAGATTAAAATTACGACAAAAGGCTTAGGTGATGGTATGGGTGTAAGCCTTTATACCGCAGATTTTATGGCAAAACAAGGCAGTTCTTACGAGCAGATTTTAAAGGCATTTTACAGTGGAATTACCATTGTTTCACAGTAATCAGACGTATAGTTTGATGAAAACTGGCAATCATATTAACATCAAAGGTCAGTCAGATATCTGGCGGAAAAAGGAATGGAGGTTCATATGAAAGACAGTGGATTCAAACTGAATAAAGAAAAAGTCTTTGGCACAATCATATCATTTGCTATTATTCTGACACTTGGATACGGAATTTATTCGGTGGCGGTCAATTCCGGACGAAAAGAAAATCAGGAAAATATCGTCAACTTAAATGAATCTGGACAGGATAATGTAGCACTTCGGACAGAAGATGTAACACAGGAATATTCTGACATTTTACAGGCTCCGGAAAAGACAGACGGCAGTGATGATGCGGAAGCTGCCAATGCCGGTGCAAAGGCAGAAGGACTTTCTGCCGCGCAGGAAAATATCACAACCGGTAAGGAAGCACAAGGAACAGACACGGCAGAGGAATCGCAGGAATCACAGGAAGCGCAGGCGGCAAAGACTTCTGCCAAGGCAAATCCGGCTGCGGCGTACTCTTTTGATGAAAGTGATACGCTGATGTGGCCAGTAACCGGCGATATTGTTTTAAAATACAGCATGGATACGACCATTTATTTTAAAACACTTGGAATGTATAAATGTAATCCGGCAGTCAGTATTGCGGCAGAAGCGGGAACCAATGTCGGTGTGGCAGCAGACGGCGTTGTGGAATCCGTAACTTACAGTGAAGAAACGGGAAATACCGTGGCAGTAGCAATCGGTGACGGTTATGTGACAACGTATGGACTGATAGATAATGTGGTGGTAAAAAAAGGCGACACGGTTGTGGCAGGACAGCTTTTGGGAACAGTATCCGACCCGACAGCATATTATGTAGAAGAAGGCCCGAATCTGTATTTTATGCTGACAAAGGACGGCGAACCGGTAGACCCGGCGGCGTATTTTGAAGACTAGTATGCAAAGGATAAGAAAATAAAGCGCCTTTAAAATTCACACAAAAAGCAAAGCAATAAAATCAGCCATACGGCAGGAATGGAATTTAAGTGGGTAGATAAAGGTACGCGGGCGCTTGTATTATAGATTGTGGGAGGTTTCAGACATAACAGTCGGAAGCCTCCTTTTGTTACGCTGCCTGTACGGGAAAGCAGATTTGTAAAAAGACAGACGGAATATGCAGCGTGGGACTTGTAAAAGGGGATTGCAGGCGGGTATAATAAAACGAAAAGAAAAGGAACATGGATAATAAATGAATAAGAAACTTAAAGGAGAAAGCATAATGAAAAATAAAAGTGTACCGGGGTACAAGCGTGTATTCGCGTGGATGATTGCGGTATTTGCAATGGTGATTCCGTGGATTTCGTATTTAAGAATCTGGAAACTGACAGATGCGCAGGCAGATGTCTTTGAAAATTACAATGGATATGTGTTTGATTTCTTTTTGTATTACAGGGAAGTCCTGCTTGTGGTTATGGCAGTCGTCCTGCTGGCAGTGATGATTGGTGAAAAATTAAATGATTATGGCTGGTGGTATATCAGAAACGGTGCATTGGATTTGACGTACAATGGACCGGCAGATAACCAGTATGGAACATGGAATGTTGTAAACGGACATGTAGAGGTTTAAAGCTGAAATAAAATTCAGATAAACAGCGGAATAAAATAAAAAGAATGATATACGGAAATTATGAGAATTCTCAAAAAACGTATATCATTCTTTTTTGTTTTAAGCCAGCGGAAGAACCGCAACATATTCAAACATCATAATAAAATGGCAGATGCTGCCTGCCATAACAAATAGATGAAAAATTTCGTGTGAACCGAAGTATTTGTGATGTGCGTTAAAAATGGGAAGCTTTAATGCGTAAATAATACCGCCCACCGTATAAATAATACCGCCCGCAAGCAGCCAGTTAAATGCGGCAGCAGGCAGGGAATTTAAAATCTGTGTAAATGCAAGGACACAGACCCAGCCCATGGCAATGTATAACACAGAAGAAACCCATTTCGGACATGTAACCCAGCAAAGCTTAAAAATAATGCCGAGAATCGCAATGCTCCAGACCAGTGCCAGCAGCATAAGCCCTGTGCGGCCATGCAGGACAATCAGGCAGATTGGCGTATAAGAACCGGCAATCAGTACAAAAATCATGCAGTGGTCGAGTTTCTTTAAAATTTTATTCGTGCGTTCAGACAAATCAAAAGTGTGATAAGTTGTGCTTGCCGCATACAGCAGAATCATGCTCACAATAAAAATACTTAAAGAAATGACATGAACGGTATCCGGAGCGCGCATGGCACGCAGAATCAGCGGTGTTGCGGCAAACATTGCCATCAGCATACCGATAAAATGAGTAATGGCACTTCCGGGGTCTTTTAATTTAAAATGTTTCATAATTTCCTCCAATCTCCGAGTACACTGTATTTCCATTATTTTAATGGATTTTTCGTGTTCGGCATGTCCTGATATTTTTATGTTTTGACATATACATTATAAAATATTATATGCACTGGTATTTAAAATAATCACATGTAGTATTGAATACTACATGTCGATGTAATGATAATACATCAGCGCTTTTTAAAATGCAATCCTTTTTTTCAAAAATTTCAAAAATCCGGTTCGGATTTTAAGATTGTCTTATTGATACAGAAAAAACGCGCAAAACCGCTCATAAATTCCCTTAATTTTATTAAACAATAACCGGCAGAAAGTAAAGAAAACAAAGAAGAAAAACTTTAGAAAACTTAACCAAATACGGGGGATGTGCCGGATGTTCACAAACATGGATTTATTTTCATTAAATTTGAGTTTCCAAACCTTTCACAAATTAAGGAAAAATTTAAAAAGAAAAAATTATCGAACAAACAAAGAAAAGGTTATTGACTTCTTTTTTTGACAAGTCTAACATACGCAGTGTTTTCGGAAACGGCTTTTTCATTTTGTGAAAGCACGGGGTTGCCGACGGGCATCGTGCAGGATTAAAAAAATTTAGGTTTCGGAGGTAATGTCTGATGGCATATGTAGATGAAGTAATCAAGGAAGTATCTGAAAAAAACAGTAATGAGCCGGAGTTTATCCAGGCAGTGACAGAAGTATTGGAATCTTTAAGACCAGTTGTAGAAGCAGATGACCGTTATGAAAAAAATGCAATTTTAGAGCGTATGTGTGAGCCGGAACGAATCGTTTCCTTCCGCGTACCGTGGGTGGACGATGCAGGAAAGGTTCAGGTAAACAGAGGATTCCGCGCACAGTTTAACAGTGCAATCGGTCCGTACAAGGGCGGAATCAGACTTCATCCCAGTGTCAATCAGAGTATTATCAAATTTTTAGGTTTTGAACAGACTTTTAAAAATTCACTGACAGGACTGCCTATCGGCGGCGGCAAGGGAGGCAGTGATTTCAATCCAAAGGGGAAATCAGACGGCGAGATTATGCGGTTCTGTCAGTCCTTTATGACAGAGCTTTACAGATACATCGGACCGGATACGGACTGTCCGGCAGGCGACATCGGCTGCGGTTCCAAAGAAATCGGTTATATGTTCGGTATGTATAAAAGAATTGTCGGCGGTTATAAAAACGGTGCGTTATCCGGCAAGGGCATTCCTTACGGCGGCAGTCTTGGGAGAAATGAAGCAACCGGTTACGGCGCTGTTTATTTTACGGAAGAATTATTTGAATCTATCGGAAAGAAGCTTGCCGGTACAACATTTGCATTATCGGGCTTCGGCAATGTGTCATGGGGTGTTGCAAAGAAATTAAATGAACTGGGCGCAAAAGTCGTTTCTATTTCAGGACCGGACGGATACATTTATGATAAAGACGGCATCAGCGGGGAAAAAGTGGATTATATGGTAGAAATGAGAGGCTCCCTGCGTGACCGTTGTGAAGATTATGCCGACAGATTCGGTGTGGAATTCCATGCCGGCGAGAAACCGTGGGGACGTGTAAAGGCAGATGTGTATATGCCTTGTGCAACACAGAACGAAATCGGATTGGAAGATGCAAAGCGCATGATAGAGGAGGGTACGTCAAAGCTTTTAATCGAAGTTGCCAACATGCCGACCAAAGCAGAAGCCGTTGAAGAACTGCAAAAAGCAGGATTTATGATTGCACCGTCAAAGGCAGTCAATGCAGGCGGTGTTGCCGTATCTGCCCTTGAAATGAGCCAGAATGCCATGAAGCTTTCATGGACGGAAGAAGAGGTTGATGAAAAGTTAAAAAAGATTATGAAAAATATTTTTAACAACATCGACAGTGAGGCAAAGAAATACGGCATGGACGGAAACCTCATTGCAGGCGCGAATATTGCAGGATTTTTAAAAGTTGCAGAAGCCATGCTTGACGAGGGTATTTTCTAAAAAAGACTTTTAAAAACCGAAACTGTTGAAAATGATAAAATACACAGGGAGAATTCAGATGAAGGCAGATTACTTGGAATTTAAGGATAAATGCATACAAATGCTTACCGAAATTGATTTTTTAAATCAGGTGCAGATGACAAAGGAAGAAATTTTATCGGTTCTTGCAGGCTGTCGTTTAGAAGAAGCATATGATGCACTTTTAATCCGTTCGGAACAGGTATGCTGCCGGGACACACCTTTGCAGAGGCAACCGGCTCGTTAAAAAACCAGACAAAAAATGCAATGCACAGAAACCTTTCATTAAAAGAAGCTTTTTTTGCCAATGCAGGAGAGGCGGTCTGTCATGCACTGGAATACGCAGACGGGTGTACCCCGGCACACATAGACGGACCGGCACGCCTGCTGTGCATTTATGCGGGTAATAAACAAAAGAGCAATACCTGTTTATTCTGGAAGCTGGTACGCAAGTTCCTTACCGAAGATAAAATTGTAATCCGTGAAATCAATCTAAGAAACGGGGAAGTTGCAGACTGTCTTGGCTGTCCGTTTGAGATCTGCCTGCATTACAGTGAAAAGGGTTCATGTTTTTACGGCGGTGTCATGGTGGAACAGGTCTATCCGGCACTGCTTGAAAGTGATGCGCTCATGATACTCAGTCCAAATTACAACGACTCGGTCAGCGCAAATATTATGGCATTTATCAACCGTCTGACCGCATTGTACCGGAAGGTCGATTTTAAGGACAAGCTGCTGTTTTCCATTGTCGTATCCGGCTACAGCGGTTCTGATATCTTAGCGGAGCAGCTGATTAGCTCCCTTCATTTTAACAAAGGCTTTGCGCTTCCTGCCCATGCAATCCGGATGCTCACGGCAAATGACCCCGGAGAGATTTTGTCCTGTAGGGATATTGAAAAGGAAGCCGCCGTCTATGCAGAACGTATTAAAAAAAATTTATATACATTTAATAAAAACTGATGTATAATAAAATGTACGATTCAAAAATCACCTATATATTACTTATGTAAAAATGCTTTTACAAAAGGAGTAAGACAATGAATATTAAAAGAAATATTTTGCTGAATGCCGGACCGTCTACAACGACCGATACGGTAAAAATGGCACAGGTTGTACCGGATATCTGTCCGCGTGAAAAAGAATTTGCTTCTATGATGAAGGATTTACGCGCAGATTTATTAAAGACGGTACATGCAGACCCACAGCAGTATACATCAGTTTTATTCTGTGGTTCAGGTACATTAAACATTGATGTGTGTTTGAATTCACTGCTTCCGGCAGATAAAAAGGTGCTGGTAGTCAACAACGGCGCATATAGCACCCGTGCCGTGGAAATTTGTGAATATTACGGACTGCCGCATATCAATCTGCAGTTTCCGGTACTGGAACGCCCTGATTTGGATGTGGTACGAAAGACACTGGAAGAAAATCCGGACATTGCGCTGGTATACACCACACACAATGAAACAGGAACCGGTATTTTAAATCCAATCCGTGAAATCGGTGCATTGGCACACGAATTCGGTGCGGTATTTATCGTTGATACGACCTCCACACTGGCAATGCGCCCGATTGATGTGCAGAAAGACAATATCGATTTCTGTATGGCATCGGCACAAAAGGGGCTGATGGCGATGACAGGTCTTTCCTTTATAATAGGAAGAAAAGACATTATCGAAGCTTCAAAAGACTATCCGAAGCGTTCGTATTACTGTAATCTGTATTTACAGTACCATTTCTTTGAAAAAACAGGAGAAATGCATTTTACACCGCCGGTACAGACAATTTATGCAACAATACAGGCATTAAAAGAGTATTTTGCGGAAGGCGAAGAAGCCAAGTGGGCAAGACATACCCGCGTCTTTAATGCAATCCACAAAGGACTGGACGAGCTGGGATTTAAAGATGCCGTTAAGAGAGAATGGCAGGCAGGTCTTGTAGTATCGCCGATTTATCCGGACGACCCGAACTGGGATTTTGAGAAGGTTCATGATTACTGTTATGAGCGTGGATATACGATTTATCCGGGTAAGATTTCTACAACGAACACCTTCCGTCTGTGCGCTTTAGGTGCGATTGACGAGGACGACATCACGGCATTTTTCAAGGTATTCCGTGAGGCACTGGAACATTACAATATTGCGATTCCGGTTGTATATAATGATTAATAGAAAGAAAGAGAGAAACAGATGAAAAAAGTATACGCATGTTTTTGTACCGATGTGATTCATGAGGGACATTTAAACATTATCAACAAAGCAAAAGAATATGGCGAACTGGTTGTCGGTATTTTAAGTGATGAGGCAATGATCCGCTACAACCGTTTTCCGACGATCGGTTTTGAAGAAAGAGTGGCATTGTTTAAGAATCTGGAAGGTGTCAGTGAAGTCGTAATCCAGCATGATATTATGTATGATAAGATTATTGAAGAAGTAAAGCCGGATTATGTCATTCACGGTGACAACTGGAAAGAAGGTCCGGAAGCGGCAATCCGTGCCAATGTCATTGAAGTATTAGAAAAGAACGGCGGCGAATTAATCGAAGTGCCGTATACTTATAATGAAAATGTAAAGCGTGTTGATGACCGCTTAAAAGAAAAACTGGCGATGCCGGAATTCAGAAGAAAACGTTTAAGACAGCTCATTAAAATGCGTCCGATTGTAAAGACGATTGAAGTACACAGCGGTTTAACCGGTCTGATTGCGGAAAAGACAGTTGTGGAAAATGATGGTGAATTTGACCAGTTTGATGCAATGTGGATTAGTTCCCTCTGCGATTCAACTGCTAAAGGAAAGCCGGATATTGAACTGGTAGACATGACTTCAAGATGCAGAACAATCGATGATGTCATGGAAGTTACAACAAAGCCGATTATTTTTGACGGAGATACAGGCGGACTGACAGAGCATTTTGTATATCTTGTGCGCACACTCGAACGTATGGGTGTTTCAGCCATTATTATCGAAGATAAGACCGGTTTAAAGAAAAACTCTCTGTTTGGTACGGAAGTAGCACAGACACAGGATACAATTGAGAATTTCAGCGCCAAGATTGCCGCAGGCAAGAAGGTACAGCTGACAGATGACTTTATGATTATTGCGCGTATTGAGAGTCTGATTTTAGAGCAGGGTATGGAGGATGCGTTAAACAGAGCCAGAGCGTTCCGTGATGCAGGCGCTGATGGCATTATGATTCACAGCCGTAAGAAGGACCCGGCAGAAATTCTGGAATTCTGCGATAAATTCCGTGCAGAGGATAAGGAAACACCAATTGTGGTTGTTCCGTCTTCATTTAATACAATTACGGAAGCAGAACTGGCAGAACACGGTGTTAATATCGTTATTTACGCAAACCAGCTGACAAGAAGTGCATTCCCGGCGATGGAACAGACTGCCAAGGATATTTTAAAGTATCATCGTGCAAAAGAAGTGGACAGCCGTTTAATGCCGATTAAGCAGATTCTGACATTAATTGATGAACTGTAAGCTTTTTTGAAAGGATAAGGGAAATGGAAATCGCAATTTTAATGGCGGCGGGCATGGGTACACGCATGCGCCCGCTGACCGATGTTACGCCGAAGCCGCTTGTAAAGGTACACGGCACATCAATGATTGAAACGATTATGAAGGGGCTGGAACGCAGAAACGTATCAAAGATTTACGTTGTTGTTGGATACAAAAAAGAGCAGTTTGCATATCTGGCAGAAAAATATGACAACGTGGAACTGATTGAAAATACGGAATTTGAAACGATTAACAATATTTCGTCTATTCATGCGGCAAGAAAAGTTATGGGAACGGCAGACTGCTTTATCTGTGAAGCGGATTTGTATATTTCGGATTTATCTATTTTTGATGCAGAACTTTCACGTTCCTGCTATTATGGCAAAATGGTTCCGGGTTTTTCCGATGACTGGGTGTTTGACTGGGATGGAGAACGTATTACACGTGTCGGAAAAGAAGGGACAGACCGTTATAACATGGTCGGCGTTTCCTATTTTAAGAAAGCAGATGCGGCAGTTATCCGCGATGCCATTGATGCAGCATATGAAAAGCCGGGTTATGAGGGCTTATACTGGGATGAAATTGTAGACCGGCAGTTAGATAAGTTAAACCTTGACATTCATCCGGTTGAAAAAGAGCAGATTGTTGAAATTGACTCTGTGGCAGAGCTGGCAGTGATTGATGAAAGCTACCGTGAGGTATTGGAAAAAATGCAGGCAGAATAGGTCTGTATCAGAATGGAGATAAAAAATGCAGGTTCAGAAGTTTGTTGAAATTATCGGTGCAGAGTTTTATGCAGGTGTACCGGATTCACAGTTAAAAGCACTGTGCAACTATTTAATAAATACATATGGGATAGATTCCCGACATCATGTGATTGCCGCAAATGAAGGAAATGCGGCGGCGCTGGCGGCAGGATACCATCTGGCAACAGGAAAGGTGCCGGTTGTCTATATGCAGAATTCCGGCGAAGGAAATATTATCAATCCGGTGGCATCACTTTTAAACGACAAAGTGTATGCAATTCCGATGATTTTTGTTGTGGGCTGGAGAGGAGAACCGGGGGTTCATGACGAGCCGCAGCACATTTATCAGGGTGAAGTAACGATAAAACTGCTTGAAGATATGGATATCAAGCCATTTATCGTGGGAAAAGAAACTACAGAAGAAGAATTAAAAGCTGCCATGGATGACTTTAAAACTGTGCTTGCACAGGGAAAAGATGCTGCCTTTGTAATCCGCAAGGGTGCGCTCTCTTATGATGAAAAAGTTGTTTATAAAAATGACAATACGATGATGCGTGAAGATATTATCCGCCATATTACAGACGTTTCCGGAGAAGACCCGGTGATTTCCACAACAGGAAAGGCAAGCCGTGAGTTATTTGAAATCCGTGAAGCAAAGAAGATGAGCCATAAATATGATTTCCTGACAGTCGGTTCCATGGGACACAGCTCATCAATTGCACTCGGTGTTGCAGAAAGTATGCCGGATACAAAAATCTGGTGTATCGACGGTGATGGTGCCGTGCTGATGCACATGGGAGCTATGGCACTGCTCGGAGCGAATGCGCCAAAAAATATGGTGCACGTTCTGATTAATAACGGCGCACACGAAACGGTTGGCGGCATGCCGACTGTCGGCGGTAATATTGACTGGATTGGTGTGGCAAAATCATGCGGCTATCCGAATGCAGTATCCGTAGATACGTTTGAAGCACTTGATGAGGCTTTAAAGGCAGCGAAAAACCGCAGCGAATTAAGCCTGATTGAAGTGAAATGTTCTATTGGTGCAAGAGAGGACCTTGGACGTCCGACGACAACAGCGCTTGAAAATAAAGAAAATTTCATGGCGTATTTAAAAGAGTTAAAGGGTTGACAATCTTGACAATCCGGGCCATAAAAGGTATAATCAAAGAACCGCGCAGCCGGGGCATTAGCGGCGCCTTGTACCTGCAATCCGCTATAGCAGGGGTGATATCGGGCCGAGGGCAGTTTTCTGTAGAGCTGCCCGGTATAAGTGGTGTTGACGTCTGGGTCTTTCGCAACAGGAATTCATGAACCATGTCAGGTCAGGAATGAAGCAGCATTAAGTGAAACCTCCTGTGTGCCGGAAGGGTGCCTGGGCCGAGCTAACTGTACCGGTAACGTCTGTGGACAGCTGTACGACGTCCGGTGCGCGGTTTTATGATGAGAATTGTTTTCGTCAGCACATATTATATGTAACACATATTACGTGTAACACATAGTATGTGGTGGCTTTTTTTACATTTATAAAGTAAAAGCAGTTCGCAGCGGTATTTTTAGAAAAGCGCCGTCCGTGGCGGCAGAATGAGAGAAAATATGGCATATCAGGCATTATATAGAAAATGGCGTCCTTTGGAATTTGAAGATGTCAAAGGACAGGAACATATTGTTACAACATTAAAAAATCAGATACGGGCAGACAGAATCGGGCATGCGTACCTTTTCTGCGGAACGCGCGGAACCGGTAAGACAACCGTGGCAAAGATTTTTGCAAAGGCGGTCAACTGCGAGCATCCGGTGGACGGCAGTCCGTGCGGGGAATGTCCGACCTGTAAGGCGATTGCCGAAGGGCGTTCCATGAATGTCATTGAAATCGATGCCGCATCGAATAACGGTGTTGACAATATTCGTGAAATCCGTGACGAAGTCCAGTATTCACCGACGGAGGGCAGGTATAAGGTTTATATCATCGATGAAGTGCATATGCTTTCCATAGGGGCATTTAATGCACTGTTAAAAACACTGGAAGAACCGCCTGCATACGTTATTTTTATTCTGGCGACAACGGAGGCACATAAGATACCGGTTACGATTCTGTCGCGCTGCCAGCGCTATGACTTCCACCGCATTTCTATTGAAACGATTGCAGGGCGGTTATCGCAGCTGATGGAAGCGGAACATATCAATGTCGAAGAAAAGGCAATCCGGTATGTTGCCAAGGCGGCGGACGGTTCCATGCGAGATGCGTTAAGTCTGTTAGACCAGTGCATCGCCTTTTACCTCGGACAGGATTTAAAGTATGAAAATGTGTTAGAGGTGCTTGGTGCGGTGGACACGGCGGTATTTGCCGAAATGCTGTCGTACATTTTAAAGGCGGATACGTATGCGTGCATGCAGCTTTTAGAGCAGATTATTATGCAGGGCAGGGATTTAGGACAGTTTGTCAGTGACTTTGTATGGTATTTAAGAAATCTGCTGCTTGTAAAGACAACGGATGATGAAGCGAAGGCGGAAGACATTATCGATGTTTCGGCAGATAATTTAGAGCAGTTAAAAAAAGACAGTAAACAGGTCGATGTCGATACACTGATGCGCTATATCCGCGTGCTGTCGGAGCTGGCAAATGAGCTGAAATTCTCAACACAGAAGCGTATTAAAGTCGAAGTGACACTTATTAAGCTGACGCGTCCGGCGATGGAACAGCGGCAGGATATGGGCGATGTGATAAGCCGCATCACCCTGCTTGAGCAGGAAATGCAGGAAGCCATGGAAGCGTTAAAAAACGGCGTGGCGGCAGGTACTCCGTTTGCGGCAGGTACACAGGGCATAAGCGGTATGGCAGATATAGCGGGTGCGGCAGGCAATGCCAGCGGCTATGCAGGCAATGCCAGCGGCTATGCAGCAGGCATGGCAGTGTCCCAGCCGGCACAAAAGCGCGTAATAGAGGCAATGCCGGAGGATATTAAGCAGCTGGCAAAGCAGTGGGACTCCATTGTCCATTCGATTGAAGAACCGCTAAAGCGCACCCATTTATTAAATTCACATGTAACGCTTGCAGAGGATGGGCAGAGTCTGGAACTGATGACGTCTTCCCCGACAGCCTATGAGCTGTTTTCAAGGGAAGATGACAAGGCAGAACTGGTTGCGCTCATTGAGGAGCGGACAGGAATCCATGTGAATCTGATTGTTACAAAGCTACAGGATGGAGAAGATTTTCAAAATCGATTTACAGATATCAGAGAATCCGTTAATATGGAAATAGAAGTAGATGATAAGGAGGAATATATCTAATGGCAAAAAGAGGTGGATTTCCGGGAGGTATGCCGGGCAACATGAACAATCTGATGAAGCAGGCACAGAAAATGCAGAAGCAGATGGAAACACAGCAGGCAGAGCTGGAAGCAAAGGAATTCAGTGCGGCAGCAGGCGGCGGTGTTGTAGAAGTAACCGTTACCGGTAAAAGAGAGGTTACAAAGGTCAAGATTGACCCGGAAGCCGTAGATCCGGATGATGTAGAAATGTTAGAAGATTTAATTATGGCAGCAACCAACGAAGCACTCCGCAAGTGTGAAGAAGAATCACAGGCGCAGATGTCTAAGATTACCGGAGGACTTTCAGGACTGACAGGAGGCCTGTTCTAATGGACATTTACAGCGGTCATATGAACAAGTTAATAGAACAGCTGTCGAGATTACCAGGGGTTGGGGCAAAAAGCGCCCAGCGCCTGGCATTTCACATTATAAATATGCCAAAAGAAGAAGTTGAGGGACTGGCATCTGCCATGACGGATGCCAAAGCGCATATTAAATACTGTAAAGAATGTTTTACGCTGACAGATGATGAAATCTGCCCGATCTGTGCCAATGAAAAGCGCGACCACAGTACGATTATGGTGGTGGAACAGACACGCGATATGGCGGCATATGAAAAGACCGGAAAGTATGAGGGTGTCTATCATGTACTGCACGGCGCAATCAGCCCGATGCTTGGCATCGGTCCGTCCGACATTAAGTTAAAGGAACTGATGAAACGGCTCGAAGGCGATGTGCAGGAAGTCATCATTGCAACCAATTCAAGTCTTGAAGGTGAAACGACAGCGATGTATATCAGCCGCCTGATTAAGCCGACAGGCATTAAAGTAACCCGCATTGCAAGCGGTGTGCCGGTTGGCGGCGATTTGGAATATATCGACGAAGTGACACTGCTGCGTGCATTGGACGGCAGAACGGAATTGTAGGATACTATGTTAAACGATATTATTACAGAACACAAAGAGCGTATGCTCAATCTCAAAAAATATTATCCTTTTTTTAAGCTGATGGATGTATCCTTTGCCCAGTTTCAGGAAGGCAGATATGAAATGCTGGACATGGGATATATTGTCATGGGGATTCTGCGCTTTTTTATTGAGGAGAATAACTTTAAAGAAAAGGACGTCACTTACCCGGAATATCTGGACTTTATTACATCATTGCTCAAACGGGACTTTGGGCTGAATCTTTCAGCACAGGAATACAAAGAACTTGCCGATTACATTTTCGATAAAATTAAAAATGAAGGCAGACCGTTTACATTTCCATATTATGATCCTATTGAAAAGAAAAAATGTATTTCACGTATCAAGGTACTGGAAAGTGCCATCCGTGACCATACGGTATGGTATTCCATCAGTTCCGATGCAATTGAATTCTATCTGGATACGAAAGAAATTAAAGAAGAAAGCAGAATCAGTGTGCAGCAGCTGCTCTTAGAAAAAATGATACAGGCACAGAATTTTCAGGGCGGCAAAGATGTGATTGTGCGGATTAATGAAGAAGTGGCACGCCTACAGCGCAGAAAAAATGAGATTATGGAATTGCTCGGCAAAGATGTCTTTGCGGGGATTGAAGCGTATGAAGATTTTGTCCATACGGGTATGCGCTGGTTTGATGAAGAAGAAAAGCTGTTTAAGAAAAATAAAGATTTTATCGAGGGTGCGCTTGCAAAGATGGAAGCCGAACCGGTACAGTCGGAGAGCTATTACCGTACTTTAAAGGAGATTTACGAGCTGGACAGCCAGTTACAGATAGCCATGACAAGGCACGGACAGCTTTTATCGGCATGTACACAGATGCAGCAGATGACAGAAGAAGCCGTGAAGCGGGCAAAACTCGGACGGTTAAGAAGCCATATCCATTTTGGGGCGCTTCTGACAGATTTAATCCGCAGCGACAATGCGGGATTGTTAGAACAGCTTTTGTCACCGGTATTACTGCCGCATATAAAGAAGCGGTTTACGCTGGATTCACTTGACGAGGCACTGACCGTGAAGCCAAAGCAGGCAGAAGCGGCGGAGAAAGTAGAAGAAGAACCGCCGCAGGAAATTCAGTTTGCAGATGAAATGGAAGATCAGCGTATTCGTAAAAACTATACATTTTTAATGAATAATCTGCTGGCGGCATTTGAAAAGAGAGATACGTTTACGCTTTCGGAATTTGGCGCGGCAATGAGCAGAATGTATTCGCCGGATATTTTAAAAAATGCGGATTACTATTCCTTTTTTGTCAACCTGTGTCAGAAACAGGAGTATGTCATCGGCGGTCAGACGGAAAACGAGAGTTTTCTCGATGACATTTTAAGCGGCGCATTTGCAGACCGTGAACCGGTACATTTTACGATTACGCCAAAATCCGCAGGAGCGCAGGACGAACAGCCAATGGAACAGTCTGAACTGGTGTTTGAACGGAAGGGAACAAAGTAATGGAAAGCAGAAATATAGAAAAGGCACTGGAAATATCCGCAAAACTGGCGGCGGGGGAAACGGTAAGCGAGCAGGGGACAAATGCTGCCCTGTATCAGGAATACAGTACCAACCCGGAAGTGTATGATATGGTATTGTTGTCGTTAAAGAAAATGGAACTTTCGGTTTATGAATATAATAATTCGCTGTTTGCCGCGCCAAAAGCGCACGGCAGCCTGTTTGGCTACAGCAATGAAGCGCTGCGCCGGGAGCTGGGACTGCGTACCAACGGCGAACTCTATCTGGCGTATTTTATCATCTATAATATTATTATGGAGTTTTATACGGATACCATCAGTGCAACGTATGCCGAATTTGTCCGCGTGGAAGACATTGTCCGCAAGGTGGACGATACAACGGCAGGCATTGTGGATAAGAAAAACGGCTTTGTTTTAAGTGAAATTGAGGAAAACAGCTTCCGCAGCCTTGCGTTAAGCTGGGACAGCCTGCCGGCGGCAACCGTGGAATTGTCGGAATTAAGGGCGGCGAAGAATTCCAAGTCGGGTTTTGTAAAGCTGGTCTGTAACTTTTTAGTCAGCCAGCAGTTATTAAGTGACAATCAGGAGCGGTATTATCCGACAGACCGTTTCCGCGCAGTTGTTGAAAATTATTTTGACGAATCCAGAGGAAGAATCATGGAATTGTTAGACCAGTCAGGAGAGGAGAGGGACGAACATGCCGCAGATTAACAGAATCCGTGTAAACAATGTAAAATACAATTTCGGTACGCAGTATTACGATGACTTTATGATGCGTTTTCACTGCCGTAACACGATTTATGACCTTGCAAACGGCGGCGGAAAGAGTCTTTTAATGCTGCTGCTGCTTCAAAATGTGATTCCGAACTGTACGCTTGATGAAAAACAGCCGGTTGAAAAGCTGTTCCGTCCGGGCGGCGGCAATACAGTGATCCACTCATTGATTGAATGGAAGTTAGATACCGCTAACAACGACGGCTATAAATATATGACAACGGGATTCTGCGCAAGAAAGGCAAAGGATACGGAAGCAGACGGCACGGAAGCGGACGGCATATCCGGGCGTTTTTCTGCGGCAGAAGAAGCACCGGCGGGACGTGACAATGCCAGCGTGGAATATTTTAACTACTGTATTTTTTACCGGGAGTTTGGTGAAAACGATATTAAAAATCTGCCGCTGACAAAAAACGGGGAGCGCATTACTTATAATGGTTTAAAGCAGTATCTGCGGGAGCTTGAACATAATGATTTCCACGTTTCGGTAAAAATATTTGACCGAAAGGGCGAATATCAGAGTTTTATCAGCAAGTATGGGCTGTATGAGAGCGAATGGGAAATTATCCGCGGCATCAATAAGACCGAAGGACATGTAAGAACATATTTTGAAACCAATTATAAGACAAGCCGTAAAGTTGTAGAGGATTTATTAATAGAAGAAATTATCCAGAAATCTTTCCACAATAAGCTGGCAGTGGGCAATGACGAAGGTCAGATGGCACAGACACTGCTTGATATTAAGGATACGCTTGCCAGACTGTCAAAGAAAAATGCACAGATTACCAATTATGATAAACAGATGGAGCTGCTCGATGCTTTTTCAGAGTATATTCTGGGATACCGCTCTTTATATGAAGAAAAGGGAAATCTGCGGGGACAGCTGTTAAAGCTGCTTATGCAGTGCAGACAAAATCTGTCGGGATATCGCGCGCAGGAAGAAAAGCAGAAGGACGAACTGCTTCATTTACAGGAAGAATTATTAAAACAGCAGCGCATGATCCAGACTGCAGAAGTGCTTACAGAACAGGCTTCCCTTGCGGGAATGGAAGAACTGATTGCTGCAAATGAGAAGAAGCGGGCATATTTTAAGGAACAGGAAGAACACTTAAAAAGGCAGATGGAAGAAACGGAAAGTCTGGTAGAATACCGCGAATATTTACAGTATCAGAAGCTCTACGATGAACTTTTGGCAGCCATTGCGGCAAACGGACAAACGGATGAAGAACTGACAAAACAGCTCTATGCACTGGCAGCGGTGATTGTGCCACAGCTTGTACAGAAAAAGAATGCTGCCGGTGAAGAATTGCAGAATGCAGAAACACAGTACCGGGCGTGTCAGAAAGAAGCGGCACAGGCAAAGGCAGATTATCAGGAATTACTGGGCGGGGCTGCGGCGGCAGAACAGATTGCAGTGCATACTGCCAAAGAGATTGAACAGGCAGAAAAAGAACTGGGTGCCTGTATGGAACAGGCAGGAATCCTTGTGATGGAAAAGGCAGGTGAAGAATACAGTGCCTGCACACAGAAAATTAAAGAACAGGAAGAACAGCTTTTACAGACCGAGGGACAGCTTTCACAGGTGGAAGCACTGCTTTCAAAGGGCAGACAGCAGCAGGCATCCTGCCGTGCGCGGATTGAACTGCTGACAGAACAGTTAGGACAGGCGGAAACCAAAAAAGAACAGGAACAGAAAGAAAAGCAGCAGCTTTTACAGTTAAAGGCCGTCTATGGGGAACAGGATACCCGCCGGGCATGCCGCGTTGTATTGGATAACCACCGCAGACTGGAAGCGGAATGTGAGCAGCTTACCGCTGACTGTACGCAGCTTACGCAGTTCCTTGAAAATATGAAGCACGGGATATTCAGTGCGGGCGGAAGACACCGGGAGAAGGTAAAAAGCTATCTTTCAGGACGGTACGGAGAAGATGTAAAAGAAGGCAGCGAGTGGCTTTCGGGGCTTTCGGAAGATGAAAGAAAACAGGTGCTTGCCGCATTCCCATATGCCGAGTATGCATTTATTGTTGAAAACGATTTTTCAAGAATCAAAGAAGACCCGGTGCTTGCGGACTTTGGCAGAAGTGCCTATGTGATTCCGGTATTGTCTGCACAGGCGGCAAAAGCACAGCTTACGGCAGAAAATGAACAGTATGTTGTATATGCTAGAAAGGATATGGCATTTTTAAAGGATGAAAAGCTGCGCGGGCGGGAAGAAAAGCTGGCGCAGGAAGAACTGGCGGCGGCACAGGAAAAACTGGTCAGACTGACCGACAGAAAAGAAATTGTCTGGAATGACTACGTGCGCATACAGGAACTTTCAAAGCTGGAAGAAGAACCGGCAAAGAAAGAGTTTGAAGCGCTGTCTGTGCGTTTAGAGGAACTGCAAAAGGAAGCACAGCGTTTACAGGAAGAAATGGAACAGGAGGAAGCCCTGCGTAAAAAAGGCCGGGAGCGGAAAGCACAGGTGCAGGAAAAGCTGGCACAAAACCGGGAGCGGTATCCATACGTGCAAAAGTGCGCAAAACTGGCAGAGAGTCTTCTTGTACAGTACCGTGAAAAGCAGGAATACACGCAGAGGGCGGCAGATGCAAAGCAGGAACAGCTCTTAAAAGAGCAGGAAATGCAGGCGCAGGAAAAGGCAGAACAGACCGCCTTACAGCGCAAAAATGCACTGGCAGAAGAATATGACCGTCTGCAAAGCCGTCTTGACAAGCGTTATCAGGCATATATAAGCGTGGAAGCCGACGGCGGACAGTCCGCAGGAATTCATGTGCTGCAGTCAGCGGCGGATGGCAGTGCGGTAGCAGGGTTAGCGGATGCTGACGGACATGCGCTGTCATTAGAACAGCTGGAGAACCGCTTTGCGGGAGTGAAAAAGGCATTGGATGAAAAAAATGCTGATGTGCATGATAAAGAAGAATTATTAAGACATTACCGTGCGGCAATGGGAAAATGCAGTACGGCAATTGCACGCCGCCATTTTACAATGGAAGAACTTGCGGCAAAAGAGGCACAGGGAGAAGCTGTCCCAAATCCGGATGATGCGCTCCGTGCGCTTGAGCAGGAACGTGAGCAGGCGGTACAGCAGGAAAAAGCGGCAGCAGAAGAACTGGAAGCGCAGAATGCATTAATGAACCGTCTGCAGGGAAGTATTGCACACGGAAAGAGCCAGATTGAAGAAAAGTACGGTGCTTTTGAAGCGTTTGACTGTGATAACCCGGAGCAGTTCATTGTACAGCATAAAAATTATAAGGACAGCATTGCAGGACAGATCAAAGAACTGGAAAAAGAGCAGAAACGCCAGACAGAAAAAATGCAGGATTTCCTCGTAATGGAAAAGGATTTGTCAAGAATTGTTGCCAAAGCGGGCATTGAAGTGCCGGAAGCGTCAGAAACGGAAAATGCAGATACCATGGCAGGACAGCCGGAGGATACAGACATAAATGTAGCAGATTTTTCGGGCTATGAAACGGTACAGAAAGAATTTGAAAAGCTGTGTGCGCTTGAGGTGCGCAAGCTGGAAGAATTTTTAAAGAAAAAGGATAAGCTGACGGAAGAACTGACGGCATGTGATGCAAAAGAACTGGCATTGGAGATTAAAATGTCGGTTCATGTGCCAAAGGACATTGAAGCCGTGAAGCAGTTAAAGTCCAGACTTTCCGAAACCAATACGCTGATTGCACTGGAAAAAGAGCGCGTATCCAAAGGGATTTCCGATATGGAGCGTATCAAGGATAACTTTGAAAACCGGTGTGTCCAGATTTGCTGTAATATCAAGACGGAACTTGACCGCCTGCCAAAGCTTTCAAGCATTACGATGGATAATGAGGTTATTTCTATTATCGGGCTGTCCGTACCGTATGCCAAGGAATCCGATTATAAGGAAAGAATGGCGGCATACATTGACGAAACGGTCCTGATGGCGGAAAGCTTTGACAATACACAGGAGCGGTTAAAATATATCCGCAACCGGTTAAGCTGGAAACGCCTTTTTGCCGTGATTGTAACCGATATGAACGCCATCCGCGTAAGTCTTTATAAAAGAGAGCGCATGAAAGACCAGAGCCGGTATCTGCGGTATGAAGAAGCAGTGGGTTCAACCGGACAGTCACAGGGTATTTATATTCAGTTTTTAATTGCGGTAATTCATTATATTTCAAGTATCAATGCGCCGGCAGACAGTGCGGGTGTACTGGGCAAGACCATTTTTATTGATAATCCGTTCGGTGCGGCAAAGGATATTTATATCTGGGAGCCGATTTTTAAGCTGTTAAAGACTAACCACGTGCAGCTCATTGTTCCGGCACGAGGTGCAACCCCGGCGATTACGGGAAGATTTGATGTCAATTACATTTTAGGACAGAAGCTTGTACATAACCGGCAGCAGACGGTTGTTGTCGATTACTACAGCCGTACAAAAAATGAGGAACTTGAATATACGCGCATGGATTATGAGCAGGCAGTATTCGACTTTATATAGGCGCTATAGGCAAAAAACGCCTCAACGTTGGCATTTCTTTTTAAAAGAGTTTACAAGAATACTGCGCTGTGATAAACTTGAATAGAATATGTTTAAATCATTTATTTGATATATACAGTAAAGGTGGCGTTTGTTTTGGATAAGTATGAATTTAATATAAAAGTAGATCAAATTAAAAAGCTTGCTGCCAAGAAGTCATTTCAGGAGGCGGCAGCGATTGCCAAGGAAATGAACTGGCAGAAGGTGAAGGACTGGTCCACGCTGGCAACTGTTATTAACGTACAGGAAGCAGCAGGGGATTATCTGGAAGCAAGAGATATGGCAATTCTTGCATACAACAGAAATTTAGGCGGCAGAAAGCTGGTTTATAAGCTGGCGGAGCTGCTCATTAAGCTGGAAGATTTTGAAACGGCAGAGGAACTTTATGAAGAATATGAAAAGATGTCACCGCATGATGTCAATCGTTTTCTTTTGTATTTTGATTTAAGAAAGGCACAGAATGCCTCGGATAATGAACTTGTAGAAATCTTAGAGGACTACAAAGAGCATGAAATTGATGAAAAGTATATGTTTGAACTGGCAAAGTTATATGCCAAAACAGGCAGAAAAGAAGAATGTATCAAGACCTGTGATGATATTGTACTGTGGTTTCAGGACGGACAGTATGTGGAGAAGGCGATTCAGTTAAAGCAGGAATTTGGCGTTGAACTGACCAATACACAGAAAAAAATCTTAAAGGATATTAAGAATCAGAAGCAGGATATAGAAGCAACCAGAGAAATCATGTTTGAGGAACAAAAGCAGCTTGCGGCAATCCAGAGCGATGAAATTGAAGAAGCGGTGGAAGAAGCAGAAAGTGATGCGGACGATGATATTATTCTGCCGGAAGACGATGAAAGTACCCGTGGCATTAAATCTTTCTTTAAGAAAGCATTTCATTCGCGGGCGCAGTCAGAAGAAGATATGCGCGAAATAGGCTATGAAGATGATGACGAATCCGATGATTCCGATACATATGAGAACACCGGTGCGCAGGATACAGAAAAAACACCGGAAGAACCGGTATTTTCAGCGGAAGAATTTGTAAAAGAAAAGACAGTGACGGATACCGCACCAAAAGCAGAAAAAAAGGAAGCTGATACAACGGTGGATTTGTCTGAAAGTATTGACAAGGCATCCTCATCTTTACGTGAACTGATAGAAGATGCAAAGAAGAAACTGGAAGACAGCTGCGGCGATTTATCAGGTAAAGAGGATTCATTCCGGCAGAAGGCTGTAAATACGGTCAAAGAACCGGCAGATGAAGTAGAGATTAAAGTGGACATTCCGGCATATAACAATCCGTATGATACACAAAATTTACAGGCGGCACTCGCTAAAAATTTAAGTGAATTCATGGAGGAAGAAAAAGCAGAGGCAGAGGCACTGCGTCCTCAGCCGGCGAAGCAGGAAGAAACGGCCGGTGAAAGTCAGGAAGATGAACAGATTGAAGGTCAGTTAAGCCTTGCAGACTGGTTAGAAGCGGTCCGTGAAGAAAAATACGGAAAGCAGAATACAAGGGAATTCTCAAAGACAGAGCTGGAAAAGATGTTAGATGAGAAGGACGAAAAGAGTGCGGCATACGAGCGCATTATGGTTGAGCAGAAAGCAGCGGCACAGGCAGCAGGCAAAGCCTTTGATGAAAAAGAAGCAAGCCGCCATGCACACGCACAGGTGATGTTACAGGCAGCAAAGACCGATCTTGCAATCCGTACCGGAAAAGCAACCGTACACTTAGAAGAAGCAGCAGCACAGGATGTCCGTCGTCAGCAGGCAGAGGAAGAAGCAAGAAGAAAAGCGGAGGCCGAAGTACAGATTCAGAGGCGCATGGAAGAAGCCCAGAAAGCAAGAGCCGAGGCAGAAGCCAGACGGTTAGCCGAAGCACAGCGTGCAGCTGAAGAAGCCAAGCGGGAAGCTGCAAAGAAAGCTGAAGCACAGCGTATAGCCGAACAGGAAGCAGCGCAGCAGGCAGAAGCCCAGCGGTTGGCGGAAGAAGCAGCACAAAGAGAACAGGCACAGCGTGCGGCAGAGCAGGAAGCGGCGCAAAGACAGCGGGCGGCTGTCAGTGAGGAAGTTTCATTAAATACACAGCAGCTTCCGCCGATGGAAGACCATCTTTCCGATATGAATCCGCTGGAAGCAATCAGCAGTGCAAAGCTTGCCAGTGCCGTACAGCAGGAGAAAGTTTACACCGGCATGGGCGAAGGCACGGAAATTGATGAAGAAAAGAAGTTAAGCGGAGAACTTGCAAAGATTTTCAGAAAATACCGTGAAATGCCGGGACTGGAAAGCCAGCTGGCAGCATATTTTGAAAGCCTTGAACAGGAAATGGCGATTTCAACGTCGCAGGTCGGCAATATTATCATTTCCGGTAATTCAAGCTCAGATAAGTCTGATCTTGCAAGAGCCATTGTGCGTGCGGTGAATTACCTGTATCCGGAACACACACGTAAGATTGCAAAGACGACCGGTGACAGTATCAATAACCGTGGACTGGCAAAGGCGATGAATAAGTTAAAAGGCACCGCACTGATTGTTGAAGGTGCGGGGGCAATCCAGCCGAAGCGTATGAGTGAAATGCTGGAATGTCTGGAACAGGATACGGAACGTATGATTGTTATTCTGGAGGATTCGGATGCAGAAATGAATGTACTGCTGAATTTTAACCCGGAAATGACACAGAAGTTTAATCATCGCATCGTGTTAAAACAGTACACGGTCAATGAACTGGTTGAAATGGCAAGAAAATTTGCAAGAAAACGCCAGTATGAAGTCAGTGATGATGCGCTGCTGGAACTTTATTTAAAGATTGATAAATTACGCAATAATGTAGATAATATCCGTATGGATGATATTAAGGAAATTATCAATCACGCAATTGTAAAAGCAGAAAAACGCGGCTCAAAAAGATTTTTTGGCGGTTTAAAGAGAAAACGCGGCGAAAACGGAGATGTTACCATCCTTGTTGAAGCAGATTTTAAAGATTGATAAAAAAAAATAAAAATGCCGGTACAGGCACACAATAAGAAATGGAGGAAATGAATCATTATGAAGAACATAGAGGAACTGTCAGTAAATACAATCCGTGTGTTATCAGCAGAAGCGATTCAGAAAGCAAAATCAGGACATCCGGGACTGCCGCTTGGCGCAGCACCGATGGCATATGAATTATGGACAAACCATATGAACCACAATCCGGCAGACCCGGAATGGGCAAACAGAGATCGTTTTGTACTCTCAGGAGGACACGGCTCGATGCTGTTATATTCTTTATTACATTTGTTTGGCTACGGAAATCTTTCTATGGAAGACTTAAAGAATTTCAGACAGCTGGGTTCATTGACACCGGGACATCCGGAATACGGTCATACCGTTGGTATTGAAGCAACGACAGGCCCGCTTGGACAGGGTATGGCAATGGCAGTCGGTATGGCAATGGCAGAAGCACATCTTGCCGCTGTATTTAACAAAGACGGTTACGATATTGTAGACCACTATACTTATGTACTTGGCGGTGACGGCTGTATGATGGAAGGTATTTCATCAGAAGCATTTTCACTCGCAGGAACATTAGGACTGCATAAGCTGATTGTATTTTATGATTCCAACAACATTTCTATTGAAGGAAGCACCGATATTGCATTTACGGAAGACGTAACAAAGCGTTTTGAAGCATTCGGCTTCCAGACACTTGAAGTTAAAGACGGCAACAATCTTGCAGAAATTGCTGCAGCGATTGAAGCGGCAAAAGCAGATACAACCCGTCCGACAATGATTAAGGTCAATACGGTGATCGGCTATGGCTGTCCTGCAAAGCAGGGTAAGGCAAGCGCACACGGTGAACCGCTCGGTGAAGAAAATGTTGCGGCTTTAAAGGAATATTTAGAGTGGCCTTGCAAGGAAGCATTTACTGTTCCGCAGGAAGTATATGATCATTTCAACGAAGCTGCCAAGAAGAAAGCAGCAGTTGAAGATGAATGGAATGTATTATTTGAAAAGTACAGAAAAGAATATCCGGATATGGCAGAAAAATGGGATGCTTATTACAACGGATATGATTTATCAAAGCTGTTTGATTCAGAAGATTACTGGAAGAAAGCAGAAAAACCGGAAGCGACCAGAAGCACATCCGGCAGCATTTTAAATGAAATTAAACAGTTCATGCCAAACCTGATTGGCGGTTCAGCCGACCTTGCACCGTCCAATAAGACAAACATGAAGGATGCCGGTGATTTTTCAAAAGACAATTATGCAGGTACCAATCTGCATTTCGGCGTCAGGGAACAGGCGATGGCGGCAATCGGCAACGGACTTGCACTGCATGGCGGATTAAAGGCATTTGTAGCGACATTCTTTGTATTCAGTGATTATACAAAGCCAATGGCAAGACTGTCCGCATTAATGAATCTGCCGCTGACATTTATCTTTACACATGATAGCATCGGTGTCGGAGAAGACGGACCGACACACGAACCGGTTGAACAGCTTGCGGCATTCCGCTCCCTGCCAAATTTCTGTGTATACAGACCGTGTGACAGAACAGAAACCGCAGCGGCATGGTACCGTGCAGTTACTTCAAAAGACCAGCCGACAGCACTTGTGCTGACAAGACAGAATCTTTCACAGATGCAGGGTTCTTCAAAGGAAGCATTAAAGGGTGGCTATATCTTAGAGGATTCTAAGAAGGAAGTGCCGGATGCCATCATTATTGCCAGTGGTTCGGAAGTAGAACTGGCAGTTAATGCAAAGGCAGAACTTGCAAAAGACGGCGTGGACGTGCGTGTTGTCAGTATGCCGAGTATGGAAGCATTTGAAGAACAGACAGCAGAATACAAGGAATCCGTTCTTCCGAAGGCATGCCGGAAGAGAGTTGCGGTCGAAGCGCTTTCAGACTTCGGCTGGTACCGTTACGTGGGCTTAGACGGCAAAGTTGTTTCCATGACAGGCTTTGGCGCATCCGGTCCTGCGGCATCACTGTTTGAAAAATTCGGATTTACAACGGAAAATGTTGTAGCGGCTGTAAAATCTGTTTTATAAAAGTATTGAAAAATTTATGTAAAACATACAAAAAATTCAAAAAAAACACTTGCAATTCACAGCAGATAATACTATAATAAACTCAAGATTGTTGAAAAATTAACAAAGTCCTGCGGGGACATTCAACAAAATACATAGTATATGGAGGATTTTGAGTTATGACACGTTTTACATTACCAAGAGACTTATATCACGGAAAAGGATCATTAGAGGCATTAAAGACACTGGAAGGTAAGAAAGCCATTATCTGTGTAGGCGGCGGTTCTATGAAGCGCAACGGCTTCTTACAGAAGGCAGAAGACTACTTAAAAGAAGCAGGAATGGAAGTAAAACTGTTTGAGGGCATCGAATCCGACCCGTCAGTAGACACTGTCATGAAGGGTGCTAAGGTTATGGAAGAATACGGACCGGACTGGATTGTAGCGATTGGCGGCGGTTCTCCGATTGATGCAGCAAAGGCAATGTGGGTAAAATATGAATATCCTGACATTACATTTGAAGAAATGTGCAAGGTATTCGGTATGCCGAAGCTTCGTAAAAAAGCACATTTCTGTGCAGTATCTTCTACATCCGGTACAGCAACGGAAGTTACGGCATTCTCAGTTATCACAGATTACGAAAAAGGTATTAAGTATCCGCTGGCTGATTTTGAAATTACACCGGATGTTGCAATCGTAGACCCTGAACTGGCTGAAACAATGCCTGTAAAGCTGGTAGCCCATACAGGTATGGATGCGATGACACATGCCATTGAAGCGTATGTATCAACCGCAAACTGCGATTATACAGACCCACTGGCACTTCATGCAATTAAGATGATTCATGAAACACTGATTAAGTCATACAACGGAGATATGGCAGCCCGTGATTCTATGCACAACGCACAGTGTCTTGCAGGTATGGCATTCTCCAACGCATTACTCGGTATCGTTCATTCAATGGCACATAAGACCGGTGCTGCATTTGAAGGCGGACATATTATCCACGGTGCTGCCAATGCAATGTATCTGCCAAAGGTTATCAAATACAATGCCAAGAATGAGGAAGCTGCCAAGAGATATGCAGAAATTGCAGATTTCATTCACTTAGGCGGTAATACAACAGAAGAAAAGATTGATAAACTCATCGAACTGCTCCGCAAGATGAATGATGAACTCAATATCCCGCACTGCATCAAGCATTATGGTGAAGGCGGACTTCCGGCAGAAGAAGGTATTGTACCGGAAGATGAGTTCTTAAAGAAGCTTCCTGAAATTGCAGCAAACGCAATTCTTGATGCCTGTACAGGTTCTAATCCTCGTCAGCCAAATCAGGAAGAAATGGAGAAATTACTGAAGTGCTGCTATTATGACACAGAAGTAGATTTCTAATCAATAAGCTTATAACGGAAAAATAAATTTTCCATTTTACGTTTCTCCTTTCATAAATGCCGTATTTTTCATAGAATATATGAAAATACGGCATTTTTTTTGCAACTATATCATGTCCGGTTTCGTATAAAGAATAAGAGGAGGTGGCAGGAAGTGTTTGAAACAGATGAAACGCTTATCAGGCGCATATTACAGGGGAAAGACCGTGAGGCAGGTGAACTGCTGGTTGAACGGCATTATAAAAGAATATATAAAGAGATTTACTTAAAAACTTCAGATGAGGAGCTTGCAAAAGACCTTACGCAGGAAGCATTTATACAGATATTAAAAAATCTATATCAGTTTGACAGTAAAAAGGCGTCCTTTAAGACGTGGATTACAAGAATTGCCTGCAATAAAGTGATTGATTACATGAGAAGCCGCCAGCACCATGAAATGCTTATGACTGAAATTTTGGACGATTATGATAAAGAAGATGCGCACAATCTTGAGGAACGTGTGACAAACCGCATGGCAACACAGCGGGTAGAGCAATTACTTGAAAAAGAGGAAGTACAAAACCAGAAGATATTTAACCTGAAAGCACAGCAGGGTTACACATTTGAAGAAGTCAGTACGATTACGGGGGTAACAAAAACTGCTGTAAAAAACCGCTATTACTCCATGGTGAGAAAGATGAGAAAGGAGCTGAGTGATTATGAGTAGGATTAAATATCCGGGTGAACAGGAAATGAAGCGCCAGATTCAGGTGATTTTGGATGAGTCCGGCATGTTTGAAGATGACGAAAAAAGTCAGGGTTATACAGAGTGTGTGCAGGTGAAGAAACGTCCGGCGGTAAAGACGGCGATTTTATTTCCCCTGGCAGCCGCGGCGGTAATGTTTCTTGTTGTCACTGCGGCAGGACTGATACCGCAGCAGACAAATTCCAGGGTCGAACCGATGACAAATGTGCTGACGGATGATACAATAAGATCAGTATCAAAAACACAGCTAAGCGACGATATTACGGTTCAGATTTGTACAGACTGTTCTTATCTGCCATTAAAAGCATCCGGGTCAGACAGCGTATCGGACAGACAGATACAGTTTAGTTATACGTATCCGAAAATTTATTATCAGGGAACAGAGGTGGAGTCTGTTACGCGCTATTACGAGGACAGAATCGAACAGTTAAAAACACAGGCGCAGACACAGTTTAAGAATGTTGCCTTTGTAAAGGATTTGGATATTCCGGTAAAGATTTCATATCATTGTTCGGCATTAAACGATGTGACCGCACCGGAAAATAATCTGGTGTCAATTTATGAAAATTATTCGGAGAGTTATACAGCATACGATAAAGATGGGGCGTATGTTACGGTAATGACCAATGCTGTTTATGGTGGGAATTTTAATGCAAAGACAGGAAAGAAGCTCTCTTTAAATGAACTTTTTGAAGAAAATGACTTGTCAGGGCTGGAAAAAGAATGGATCGGTATCGGACAGACAGAACAGGAATTACAGACGATTGCAGATACGGATGCATGGTATTTATCGCAGGACGGACTGGCACTGTGTATCAACGGCTGTGAAAACGATTATGAGAATAACGCAGGAAAGCTGCGGTATCACAATGTTTCATGCAAAACAAATGTCGTGGCTTATGACACGCTTTCCGGATTAAAGAAAGGCTAAAAATCCACAGGCAGAATGAATACAGGAAGATACGGCAGAATGTGAGGAGAGTATGCCAAACGAGATGGAAGAATTAGAATTTTATTTAAAAAAGGCAAAACAGGTTGTATATGAAGTCAAAAAGACAGTTGTCGGCAAAGATGAGGCTATCTGCAAACTGCTGATGGCAATCTTAGCAAAGGGACATATTCTGATTGAAGATATTCCGGGGGTCGGAAAGACAACGATGGCGCTGGCATTTTCAAAGGCACTGGGATTGGAATGTAACCGGCTGCAGTTTACACCGGATATTATGCCGTCGGATCTGACGGGATTTAACTTATACAACCGTCAGACAGGGCAGTTTGAGTACAAGCCGGGAGCTGTGCTGTGCAATATTTTACTGGCAGATGAAATTAACAGAACCTCGCCAAAGACCCAGTCTGCGCTGTTAGAGGTGATGGAGGAGCGCAGGGTGACGGTGGACAGCCAAAGCATTGAGCTGCCAAAGCCGTTTATGGTCATGGCAACACAGAATCCGTTTGGTTCAATCGGAACACAGAAACTTCCGGAATCCCAGCTTGACCGTTTTATGATTCAGATATCACTGGGATATCCGACCGTGGAAGATGAAATTGCCATTTTAAAAAATAAGACAAACGGCAGTCCGAAAATTATTTCGGAAAAGGTGCTGACAGCAGAAGAATTAATGGCAATGCAGGCTTATGTGGAACAAATCTATGTCGATGACAGGGTTTATGATTATGTGGCGCGGATTGCAAAGGCAACGAGAAACAGCCCAGAGATTTTACAGGGCATCAGTCCGAGAGGAAGTATCGCGGTGCTTGCGATTGCCAAGGCGGAAGCGTTCTTACGCGGACATACTTATGTGCTGCCGTCGGATATCCAGTATGTATTAATGGATGCTGCGGCACACCGTATTATTGTGGATAACGGATTGAGAAATGGAAATGTGACGGCAGAAACGGCATTAAAAAATGTGCTTGAAACCGTTTCCGTGCCGAAACTGGATGTGAAAAGGGTCGTTTAAATGAGAAAAAGAAGACTTTTGTATATCGTCTGTCTGCTGGGGGTATTCTGGCTGAATGTCATCTATGTCGAATACCAGTTCTTTCTGCTGCTGGTACTGCTGATTGTTGTTCCGGCGATTTCCGGGGTGCTGTTTGAACTGGCGGCAAACGGATTAAAGCTGTATCTGAACATTCCACAGAAGGAAGTGCATCCCGGACAGCTGGTGACAGTGTGCATTAAGGCCGTAAACCGCCATGTGATATTTTTAGGGAAACAGCAGTTTCAGATTGGCGTGGTCTATCTGAATACTCCGGGAAATGAAAAGGAAATGCTGCAATGTGACGGAGTTACGGAAAAAGTACAGCAGACAATGGCGGAATTTAGTCCAAAGCACTGCGGCATCGCACAAATTGACATTGAAAAAGTATTTTTGCAGGATTATCTGGGGCTGATTGGTACACAAAAGAATTTTCGCGGAAGCTGCCAGCTTGCCGTACTGCCGGAGCCGGTTTTATCCACGCGGATCAGGACGGGGATGGAAAAACAGCAGGAATACCGCTATTCAGCGGTAGCAGATGATGATTCGGATATTCTGGATTTGCGGGCGTTCCGTCCTGGTGATAATTTAAACCATATCCACTGGAATTTAAGCCTTCGTACAGATGATTTGATTGTGCGGCAGTATGGAGAACAGATTGATGTAAAAAAAGTGATTCTTGTGGATTTAAGCATTTTGAACACAGCGCAGTACAGGAGCCGAATGGATGCAGTCTATACAGCAGTGGCTTCCATTGCCAATTTATACGTTGAAAATGAGGTGAATACGCTGATTCTTGCATGGAACGGACAGAAACAAAGTGCAGAGTATCTGGAAGTCCATGACCGGACAGAATTAAACCGTGCCATGATACGGCTGATGCAGATTCCATGCAGCAGCAGGGCAGGAGAGCATGCAGCGGCGGTATATTTAAAGGACATTGAAGCACAGGGACAGCAGGCATTATTTGTGACAGCAGGAAGCTATGAGAATAACAAAGTAAGAATTGTCAATGTGGAAAAGATACAGTTACAGGAACTGATCGATGAACTTTGGGAAAAGATATAAGGGACAGAAATTAGAAACAAGGGGTAAGACAGCATGGAAGAAAATCGTGAAATCAGTTACATCGTAAGAATGCTTCTTACAACAATCGGATCATATGGAATTATAAGGGTGCTGACTTCATGCGCCCTTTTTCAAGTGTCGGATATGGCAGTGATTTTTGGAATTCTGGCGGCTGCTGTTATTTGTGTGTACGGACTGTACGGCAGGAAAAAGCATTTTTTAACCGTGACGGGAATTATATTTGCCGGATTGTCCGTTTTGAGTTTTGGCATTTTAAGAGCCGGATTCTGCCACATTTATAATGACTGTATGACAGCCCTTGAAAAGCCATACGGACTGAGTCTTGGCAGAATTGCCGTAAAGGAAACGGCGGCGCGGCCGATGCAAGAAACAATAGCGGTGTTGTTTATTGCAGTTCTTGTGACATTTGCAGCAGCAGTTATTGTGATTTACCTGCACAGTATGCTGGGGACACTGCTTTCTATTCTGCCGCTGCTTATTTTATTCGTATCGCTGGGAGCAGTCCCGGACAGCTGTACATTTTTTCTGTGTATCAGCTACGTGCTTGGTGTTTCGGCTTTGCAGGGGCAAAAAGGCGGGGAACAGCAGTCACTGATGGTTTTGTTTTTATGTCTGATTGCACTGACGGTTTCGGTTATTGTGCGCCCGCCGGTAAACTATGAACGGTTTCAGGTATTTCAGGTGTTAAATGAAGAAGCGAAAAACCGTTTTTCATGGGTCGGCGGAGATTTAGAAACAGATGTTGACCTTGCAAACGGTGGAATTAATAACGGGGAACTGGGGAAAATTGATGGTATCCGCTACAGCAACCAGACCCTGCTGACAGTGACTACGCAAAGTACCGGGAAAAATCAGTATTTTCCGAGGTTTATCGGGCTGGATTATGATACAGGCCGGTGGTCAGAGCTGCTAAGCAGTACACTAAAAAACGATCAGAAGGAAAATCTTGTGGATTATATGGATACACAGGCGCAGGCGCAGCAGTATATTGAAAATACAGTGGGCAGTTATTACCAGATGATAAAAAAAGTACCATATATTCTCCGGTATACGGATGGAACGACACAGAACGGAACCAATGTCATTGCCGGTGTGAATAGTTACAGTGCTTTTAATAATCTTTTGGAGTATCTGCGGTATGAGTATCTTGGCGGTGGTGCGCCTTTGTATAAAAATATGGTTTCTTATCAGAATCTGGTAAAAAATAATTATCTTGATGTGCCGTATGATGTACGGGAAGTGATTGAAAATCTGCTCGGAGAAACCAGCGTTACAACGACGGAACAAAAAGAAAATTATATTAAATATGTAAAAGATTATCTTTCACAAAACTATACTTACAATATGTTTCCGGGGAAAGTGCCGGAAAATGAAGATTTTGTAAAATATTTTCTGACAGAAAGCAAAGAGGGATATTGTACATATTTTGCAACGGCGGCAGTACTGATGTACCGCTGTGCAGGAATTCCGGCAAGATATGTCGAAGGATATGTGGCGGCAGATGATACTATAAAGTCGGGAGTTCCGATACAGACGACACAGACAAGAAAGACATCGGACAATGTGCAGACGGAAGAAAATGTTGTTGAATATCAGGTGGATTTAAAGGACAATGCGGCACATGCATGGGTAGAAGTCTATATGGACGGTTACGGCTGGGTTACGGTGGAAGTGACACCGCAGGCATCGGCGCAGGGCAGTACCGGTGCAGCCACAGAAGCAGGCGCATCATCCGGAGAAGGACAGAATATACAGCAGGAATTACAGACAGAAAGCCCGTCAGAAGTTTCCACAGACGGACAGGAACTGACACAGGATGCAGCCGTACAGCCGTTGGAACAGCAGACAGATTCAGTTCCGGAAATTTCACAGGGTGCAGCCGGAGAGGCAGATAACACGGCACAGGATGACAGCAGTGCAGGTAGTACGCATGTGGGGAAGGCGCAGACAGAATCTGCTTTTACACGGCTTGTAAAACAGTATCCGCTGCTTTGGATTCCAATCGGACTGATATTGCTGTTTACAGTAATGTCTGCTATAATTCTGATACGGTATTTTACTGTCAGACAGATGCGTACAGCAAAGAAAAGAAAGACAGATATTAAGAGTATGGTACAGGAAGAACGGCGGGAAATGGTGATGGAGGCTTACCGTAGTTTTGAAAAAATGCTTGCGACAGCGGGATATGGCAGAACAAGCGGTCTGGAGTACGAAGCGTATGCGGGCTATCTGACCGAGGCATCGGAAATTTTTAAGGAAAATCATATCAAACGGATTTTTGATCTGGTACTGCGGTGTTCATTTTCCGAAATACCGGTCAGTGAGCAGGAGTACCGCGAGTACCGCAGGGATATGCAGAATATCCGCAATGCCATAGAACAAAAGCTTGGATTTTGGGAAAGACTGTATTTTAAGTATATATGGTTGTTTTAAATAAGGAGAGGTATGTTTGATTTAGAAGATGAGTTAAAGAAACTCCCGGCAAAGCCGGGAGTTTATATTATGCATGACAATACGGATACGATTATTTATGTGGGAAAAGCTGTGAGCCTGAAAAACAGGGTGCGGCAGTATTTTCAAAGCAGCCGGAATCATTCGTCCAAAATAAAGAAAATGGTTTCGCACATCGCTTATTTTGAGTATATTATTACAGATTCCGAACTGGAAGCGCTGGTTTTGGAGTGCAACCTGATTAAGGAGCACCGCCCGAAGTATAATACGATGTTAAAGGACGATAAAACCTATCCGTTTATCAAAGTTACGACAGGTGAAGCGTATCCGAGAGTTTTATTTTCAAGGGATATGAAGCATGGTGCGGGCAGATACTTTGGCCCGTATACTTCGGCAGGGGCGGTCAAGGACACGATTGAACTGCTCTGCAAGCTCTATAAAATCAGAACGTGCAGCCGCAATCTGCCAAAAGATGAGGGGAAACAGCGCCCATGCCTGAATTACCATATCGGGCAGTGCAGTGCGCCGTGCCAGGGATACATTTCTGAAATCGAATACAGAAAAAACGTAGATAGTGTGCTGGAATTTTTAAACGGCAATTATGATAAAATTTTAAAACAGCTGACGGCGCAGATGAATGACTGCGCGGAAAAACTCGAATATGAAGAAGCGGCGCGCTTCCGGGATTTAATCCAAAGTGTTAAGCAGGTGGCACAGAAGCAGAAAATTACGGCAGATGACGAAACCGACCGTGACGTGGTGGCGTGTGCAAGTGACGGCACGGATGCGGTGGTACAGATTTTTTATATCCGCAGCGGAAAGCTTCTCGGCAGGGATCATTTTCATATGAGCGTGGCGGAAGGTGATACCAGAAGTGATATTATCAGCGGATTTTTAAAGCAGTATTACGGCGGGACACCCTATATTCCAAATGTAGTAATGCTACAGGAAGAAATTGAAGATGCGCAGATTATCAGCGAGTGGCTCGGCAGTATGAAAAAGCGCAAGGTGTCTGTTGTGACACCGAAAAAAGGCACAAAGGAAAAACTCGTGGAGCTGGCATATAAAAATGCACAGATGGTGCTGCTTCAGGATACGGAAAAGATTAAACGGGAAGAACAGCGGACAGTCGGTGCAATGCAGGAAATTGCAGACTGGCTTTCCCTGCCGCATCTGGTACGCGCGGAAGCTTATGATATTTCCAACACCAGCGGTATTGAATCCGTTGGTTCAATGGTTGTTTTTGAAAACGGACGGCCAAAGAAAAATGATTACAGAAAATTTAAGATAAAAACGGTGAAAGGACCGGACGATTATAAAAGTATGCGCGAAGTACTGACAAGGCGTTTTCTGCGCGGAAAAGAGCAGTCGGAAGGATTTGCGGTATACCCGGATATTATCATGATGGATGGCGGCAGAGGACAGGTCAATATTGCACTGGAGGTTTTAAAGGAGCTGGATTTACACATTCCGGTGTGCGGCATGGTCAAAGACGACAATCACAGAACCCGCGGACTCTACTATAATAATATAGAAATTCCAATTGACAGGAACAGTGAAGGGTTTAAGCTGATTACAAGGATTCAGGACGAAGCACACCGTTTTGCCATTACGTATCACAGAAGCCTGCGAAGCAAGGCACAGGTTCATTCGGTATTAGACGGTATTGACGGTATTGGTCCGGCAAGAAGAAAGGCACTGATGAAGCATTTCTTAGACATTGAAAAAATCCGCACGGCACCGGTGGAGGAGCTGATGAAGGTGGACGGCATTACGGAAAAGGTGGCAGAAAATATTTATGCGTTTTTCCATTAAAAACCCATAATTGACCGCGTACTATACGGTGTGATAAAATAAAAATACTAAAAAGTCAGCGTAAAGAGTGCGACAAAGTCGCCCAGAAATAAGAGGATAGTGTGAAAAATCCTTAAATCAAAGTTTTTTCACACAACAGAATTTGTGCCGCAGGCGTCACGAATTCTGTTTATATCGCAGGACTGAATAATCAGTCCGCGATTCCTCCGGCATTAAAAATGCCTGCGGAAAGAGGAGTAGTATGAATGGAAGCGAAAGAGTGAAGCTGTCTAAAGTCGTTGAGAAGATGCAGCTTGAGAACATGACACCACAGATTGATATTTCAGGAACATGGCTTCATATTCCGGAGGTCAACAGACCGGCATTGCAGTTGACCGGGTTTTATAACCAGTTTGATAATGACCGGTTACAGATTATCGGAAATGTAGAATATTCATATTTAAAAAGCCTTTCGGAAACAGAGCGGTATGAGCGGTATATGCAGCTGCTTTCAAGCAATATTCCGTGTCTGGTATTCTGCCGCGGATTAGAGCCGGAACCGAAAATTTTAGAGCTTGCGGTGAAATGCCAGATACCGATTTTTAAATCACAGGAAGCGACATCTTCCTTTATGGCAGAGGTTATTGGCTGGTTAAAGGTACAGCTTGCACCGTGTATTGTTATTCACGGGGTGTTGGTTGATGTATATGGTGTCGGTGTGTTAATTACCGGTGAAAGTGGTATCGGTAAGAGTGAAGCGGCATTGGAACTCATTAAAAGAGGACACCGTCTTGTAACCGATGATGCAGTAGAAATCCGCAAAGTCAGCAACGAAACGCTGGTCGGTTCTGCGCCGGGTGTCACAAAGTATTTTATTGAACTGCGTGGTATCGGCATTATTGATGTTAAGACCCTGTTTGGTGTAGAAAGCGTTAAAGAAACCCAGCAGATTGATATGGTTATGCAGTTAGAAGACTGGAATAAAGACAGGGAATACGACAGACTGGGTCTGGAGGAAGAATATACAGAATACCTTGGCAATAAAGTGGTATGCCACGCACTGCCGGTACGTCCGGGACGAAATCTTGCGGTTATTGTAGAAGCGGCTGCGGTCAACCACAGACAGAAAAAAATGGGTTATAATGCGGCGAAGGAATTATACCGCAGAGTACAGGAAAATCTCATGCGGGGAGATGATGATGATGAATAAAGTTCTTTTTGGCATTGATATCGGCGGTACAACTGTAAAATGTGGATTATTTACACTGAATGGGGAACTGCTTGAAAAGTCAGAAATTCCAACGGATAAGCAGGATAACGGAAGCCGGATTCTGTCTGATGTGGCAGCACATATACGGAATATATTGGGAAAAAGGTGCCTGACAGTTTCAGATGTGGCGGGTGTCGGTATCGGTGTGCCGGGTGCGGTGACACCGGACGGCATTGTTAATAAATGTGTTAATTTAGGCTGGGATATCAAAGATGTTGCAAAAGAAATGCAGACATTTCTGCCGGTCTTTGTAAAAGTGGGAAATGATGCCAACATGGCGGCACTCGGTGAATTCTGGAAGGGCAGTGCGAAAGGCTATCAGAGCGTTATGCTGGTAACGGTAGGAACCGGTGTCGGCGGCGGGCTAATTATAGACGGAAAGCCGGTTGCCGGTGTACATGGTGCGGCGGCGGAAATCGGGCATCTGCCGATTGTGGAAGGCGAACAGGAAGCCTGCAACTGTGGGAAAAAAGGCTGTCTGGAGCAGGTAGCTTCCGCGACAGGCATTGTACGTGTTGCAAAGCGGATTCTGGCAGCAGCAGAAACAGAATCGGTTCTTAGAAATATAGACAATCTTACGGCAAAGGATGTATTTGATGCGGCACAGGCGGGAGATGCGCTTGCTGTGCAGACGGCAGAAACGGTCTGTGAATATTTAGGCAGGGGGCTTGCGTGCGTGGCGGCAGTTGTAGATCCGGAGTGCTTTTTAATCGGCGGCGGGGTATCCAAGGCAGGTAAATATTTTACGGATTTAATGGGGAAATATTATCAAAAGCATGCATTTCACCCAAGCCGCGGTACGAAGATTGTAACGGCACAGCTTGGTAACGATGCAGGCATGTATGGCGCGGCAAAGCTGGCGGCAGACAATATAAAGAATGGAGCGGAATAAAGAAATGGATAGGCTGGCAGAAATATTTGGAAAAGAAAATGTACTCAAAGATGAACCGATGAGCAGACATACGACATTTCGTATCGGGGGAGCGGCAGATTTCTTTGTTAAAGTACAGACAATATCGCAGCTTCAGGAAGCCATGCGCTATTTAAAAAAAGAGCAGATTCCATTTTATATTGTCGGAAACGGAAGCAATCTTTTAGTGCGTGATGAGGGTGTGCGCGGTGTTGTATTGCAGCTGGGGGAGCGTTTCAGCGGTTATGAATTTCTGCACGAAACGCCCGGCAGTGTGGCACAGTCAGGCACGGCGGTTGACAAGAATCAGATTGTCATGGTGCGTGCAAAGGCGGGTTCCCTGCTTGGCAGACTGGGTAAAGAATTTGCGGAATACAGCCTTTCGGGATTTGAATTTGCTTCGGGAATTCCGGGAACACTCGGCGGTGCGGTTTATATGAATGCCGGGGCTTACGGCGGAGAAATCAAAGACATTTTAGTGCGTGCAACCCTTATGGATATGGACGGCAGCCTGTTTGAATTTACGAATCAGCAGATGCAGTTCGGATACCGCAAAAGCATTGCGGCAGAGAAAAATTATATTGTACTGGAAGCCGATCTGGCGCTGCACGTATCATCGAAAGAAGAAGTGCTTGCAAAAATGGCAGAGCTTTCCGCACAGCGCAGATTAAAACAGCCGCTGGAATATCCGAGCGCCGGAAGTACGTTTAAACGACCGGAAGGATATTTTGCAGGCAAGTTAATTTCCGATGCCGGATTAAAAGGATTTTCTGTCGGCGGCGCACAGGTTTCCGAAAAACATGCCGGATTTGTGATTAATACCGGCAATGCAACGGCTGCAGATGTCATTGCACTGACTGATGCCGTGCGCGATAAAGTATTTGAAAAATACGGTGTAAAACTGGAATTAGAGATAAAGCAGTTAGGATAGGCTTTCAGTGAAAGGACGGCTCATCGTTATGAAAATGGTTATTGTTACAGGAATGTCGGGTGCGGGCAAATCAACGGCACTCAATGTATTGGAAGACGAAGGCTATTATTGCGTTGATAATATGCCGATTTCCTTAGTCGTAAAATTTGCGGAGCTGGCGGCAGGTCAGGAAGAAGGATATTCAGACATTGCGCTGGGAATTGATATCCGCAGCGGCAACGCACTCGGGGAATTCGATGAGGTTTTAGATGAGCTTTCCCGCAGGCACTACCGGTATAAAATCCTGTATCTGGACTCAAGCGATGAGGTGCTTGTCAAACGCTATAAAGAAACGCGCAGAACGCATCCGCTTGCAAAAGATGACCGTGTTGATAAAGGCATTGCAAGAGAGCGCAAAAAGCTGGAGTTTTTAAAGAAGCGCGCGGATTACATTATTGATACCAGCCAGCTTCTGACAAGGGAATTTAAGCAGGAGCTTGAAAAGATTTTTATTCAGGGAGAGCATTACAACAACCTGTTTGTAACCGTGTTATCCTTTGGATTTAAATACGGGATTCCGTCGGATGCCGACCTTGTTTTTGATGTCCGTTTTCTGCCAAATCCCTACTACGTCAGTGAATTAAAGCCGCTGACGGGAAATGATAAGGCGATTCAGGATTATGTCATGGGATTTAAGGCGGCAAGGGATTTTTTGGACAAAATTACGGACTTAGTGGCATTTTTACTGCCCAACTATGTGCAGGAGGGGAAAAACAGCTTAGTTATTGCGATAGGCTGTACCGGTGGAAAACACCGCTCCGTGACACTTGCAAATGCCCTTGCGGACAGGTTAAAACACACGGAATACGGCTGTAAGGTCGAACACCGGGATATAGATAAAGATACGAAACGTAAAAAGTGAGGACAGGAAACATGTCGTTTTCATCTGAGGTGAAAGAAGAATTAGGAAAAAGGCTGGATACGGCAAGGCACTGCCAGATTGCGGAATTTGCCGCCATTATGGCATTTTGTGGTAAAATGCGCAGTGACAGCGGTGAGGAAATGCAGATTGAGGTCATGACGGAAAATGAAGTCGTTTTGCAGAAATTCATCCTGCTGGCAGAAAGCATTTTTGAAATGGAAGAACACGATTTTGTGATTGAACATGAGGGAAAGAAAAACAGTCTGATTCATGTGTATATTAAAGAGCCGGTTTATGTTACAAAGATTCTGATGACATTAAAGTGGTGTGATGAGCAGTTTACGCAGATTGAGCCGGTTTTTGTGCATCCGATTCTGGTGCAGAAGGAGTGCTGTAAAAAAGCATTTATCCGCGGGGCGTATCTTGCGGCGGGTTCAATCAGCGACCCTAACAAATTTTATCATTATGAAATTGTCTGCGAATACGAAGAAGATGCGGTGCAGCTACAGGAATTACTGCTGTATTTTGAGCTGGATGCCAAGGTGATTCAGCGCAAGCGCAATTACATTGTATATTTAAAAGAAGGAAATAACATTACAGATGTACTCAATCTCATGGGTGCGGTGGTGTCCCAAATGAATCTGTATAATATTATGATTTTAAAGGGGATGCGAAATGATGTAAACCGCAAGGTCAACTGTGAAACTGCCAATTTAAATAAGACGATTGAGGCGGCGGTCAAACAGATCCGCGACATTGAATATCTGCGGGATACGGTCGGATTAGAGAGCCTGTCGGACGGACTGCGCCAGGTCGCCTATGTGCGCCTTGAAAATCCCGATATGAATTTAAAGGACATCGGGGAACGCTTAAATCCGACAGTTGGCAAATCCGGTGTGAATCACCGCCTGCGTAAAATCAGTGAAATGGCAGAACAGCTTCGCGGAGAAGCCTAAGGCGCCAACCGGCATAAACAGACATAAAGGGCAGATGAGAAAACGTCCGTGCGGATTTCTCATCTGCCCTTTGCAGTTAGTAGCCTTTCTTTTTTTGCTGTTTAGAAAGAATGGAAAGTAAAATCTTTTTCGGTGTAAAGCGGCTGCCCCATACGGCGGCACGCATAAGTGGTGATGGTACAATCGTAAGCGTACCTTTTGACATTTCCTTTAAGCAGTAAGAAACACAGCGTTTTGCGGAAATGCCCGGAAGGGCGAAAGTGACATTTGCCGTTTCGTTAAAATTTGTATTGACAGGACCAGGACAGAGCATACTGATATGGACATTGCTGTGTACTTCCTGTAATTCCTGATAAATGGCATTGGTCAGGCTGGTGACGTAGGCCTTGGTTGCGTAATAAGTAGACATATACGGTCCGCCGGGCAGCAGTCCGGCACTGGAAGCAACATTTAAAATGTAGCCGCGGTCTTTTTTCATCAATTCCGGCAGCAGTTTGCGCGTTAAAATGTGCAGTGCTTTGATGTTCACATTAATCATGTCCAGTGATTTTGATAAATCCGACTGCGCGAAGCGGTCTAAGTCGCCAAATCCTGCGTTGTTAATCAGAATTTGGATATCAAGCGGTTTTAATTCTTCTGCAAGCTGCATACACTGTGCTTCTTTGGATAAGTCGCAGGAAATGATGCGGCATTTGCAGGCAAGTTCTGCGGCAAGTTCTTCTAACGCTTTGGTGTTACGTGCCACTAAAATCAAGTTGTAGCCGCGTGCGGCAAGCTGCGCTGCAAATTCTTTTCCGATGCCGGAGCTGGCACCGGTGATACATGCTGTAGGCATAAAATCCCTTCTTTCTAATTTGATATGTTCCCTTTTTCGATGTTTTCACGAATGATACGGTCAACGACCTCAAATAACTGTTCTGAGCCGAGGCGGGTTTTGGACTGACGTCCGTAAACCTGTTCTGCGGTAACACCGTGTTCACGCCAGTCTCCGCCGCCGTTGCTGTTATTTAAAAGTAACGGCTGTAAATTATCCATGGAATGTGCAAATTTGGATTCCGGTGTTTCATACGCTTCAAATTCGTCAAACAGCGCAGTCAATTCTTCTTTTTGTTCGTCCGGAAGCAGGGAGAAAATGCGTTCCTTTGCGGCATCTTCCCTTGCTTTCTGCGTTTTTAAGCCCTCGGCATCATACGCATACGTATCGCCTGCATCAATTTCCACAATATCGTGAATCAGGCACATCAGCATAACTTTTGCAATGTCTACAGGCTCATTGGAATATTCCTGCAGCAGATATGCCATGATAGCCATATGCCATGCGTGTTCGGCATCATTTTCATTTCTTCCGTGCCCCGACAGGTGTGTCTGTCGGAAAATATTTTTTTCTTTGTCAATTTCCAGCGCAAAATCCAGCTGTTGTTTTAATCGGTTATTCATACTATCCCCATTCCTGAGCAACTTGTTGCGAAGTGGCGATGAGAAATTCGCGCAGGCGATTTCTCATCTGCCATTAGGGATATTTGTTTTTGCTCAAAAACAAATATCCGTATGAAAAATAAGCGCATCAGCGTCATTTTTCACATTATCTCCATTTCATACTAATCTCCTGATTCTTATTGTAACTTTTTCAATTCTGATTTACAATAAGAACATATTTGTTTTTCATAAGGGAAAAGAAAATGTCCGGACGTCGGATAAAGGGGTATAAGTATATGGTAATAAAGAATCAGACAAAAATGAAAAAGGAGCATATTCAGGCAGTCATGCGCGCGGCAAATTTCGACAATGACCGCTATAAAAAGTTTAAGCTGATGTACAATTTTTTCGGACTGTTATTCGGCATGATGTTTGTGCGCTATCTCATATTTGAAATGCTTGGAAGCAGTGAGCGCCAGCCGGTCATGATGGTGTTATACGGCATTGTGGGAGCGGTCTTTTTGTATATCGGCATGTACGGCATGGATAAAAGCAATTATAAAAAGTATTACCGCATTTACGGCAATATGATAGGAATTACGTTTACTTACGAGGCAGACAGTGAAGGAATCCGCATGACTGATGAGGAAGGCGACAATGAATTTTTTGAATGGGAACGCATGTTAAAATGGGTAGAAGATTTAGACAGCTTTTTTGTATACATGGGGCTGGAGGAGTGCCTGATTTTAGACAAGAACAGTTTTGTGGAAGGAACGGACATTAATTTTAAGGAACTGCTGACGGCGGTTGCGGGACTGAAAAAAGAGGAAAATGGAGATGAGTATGAAAAATAACGCTGATGCGCTTATTTTTCACACAGCATTTTGTGCCGCAGGCGTCACAAAATAGCTTTTATCGCAGAGCCAAATGTAACTTTGGCTCGCGATTCCTCCGGCATTAGAATGCCTGCGGAATGAGAGGAAATATGACAGAAAAGGTATATATGCGTGAACTGACCGAACAGGAAATGACAGAAATTTATCAAAGTCATCTGGTTGAGGATTTTCCGGCGGGGGAGGTAAAGCCGCTGGCACATATGTTAGAGGGCAGAAAAAAGGGACAGTATGAGGCATACGGGCTGTTTGAGAAGGATACGTTAAAGGGTTATGCGTATTTTATCAAAAACAGCACACAGCCGGCTGCACTGCTGGACTATTTTGCGATTGTCCGGGGGCTGCGGAGTGCCGGTTACGGTTCGCTGTTTTTAAAGAAATTACAGGCAATGTGCATAGAACAGCAAAAACAGCTGATTCTGGAAGTGGAAAACCCGGATTATGAAACGAGGGAAGATAAAAAGGTACTGATGCACCGCCGCATTGCATTTTATCAGAAAAACGGCATGCAGTTAAGCGGTGTGACATGCAATTTTTATGACAATGAATACCGCATTATGTATGCGGGAGCGCATTGTGAAGATACAAAAGTGCAGGAAATAACGATGAATACATATCTGAACTTTTTCGGTGCAGATGTTGTCCGGAAACGTGCGGTATTTCATGCGCTTTAATGCTGTAGCGAATTGACAAAGAAAAGTAAATGTTGCATAATACATTGAAGACTTTTTTGAAAATGAGAAAAGACAACGGGGAAAAAGGAGGAAGCAATATGAATAATCAGCAGATGATGGAATTGACAACCGTAGAAAAGAGTGAGTTTGAACAGTTGGTATCTGAATGTACCCGCTCCGGTTCAATTGATTCCAATTTGTATATTGAATACGACGTTAAGAGAGGTCTGCGTGACAGTAACGGTAACGGTGTGCTTACCGGTCTGACAGAGATTTCCGACGTCTGCGGATGTCATAGTGTGAACGGACGAAAGATTCCGGTGGACGGTGAATTATATTTTCAGGGATACAATGTGGAAGATATTATCAAGGGTTCATCCAGAGACCGTTTCCGTTTTGAGGAAGTGACGTATCTGCTGTTATTCGGTTCGCTGCCGGATGATAAGCAGTTTGAAAGCTTTCTTAGAATCCTTACGGATTTACAGGAACTTTCCGGTGCGTTTATCCGTGATGTTATCATGAAGGCAACCAGTGCGAATCTGATGAATTCCCTGATGAAAAGTATTTTAAGCCTGTATTCTTACGATGAAAATCCGGACGATATTTCCGTGCCGAATGTCCTGCGCCAGTCTTTACAGCTGATTGCAAAAATGCCGCTGCTTGCGGTTTATGCATATCAGGCATACAGACATTACAAGCTGGACGGCACACTGATGATTAAGAATCCGAAAAAGGGCTATTCCACAGCGGAAAATATTTTATATATGTTAAGAGATGACGGACAGTTCAGCGAACTTGAAGCCAAGGTACTCGACATCTGTCTGGTACTTCATGCAGAGCACGGCGGCGGTAACAACTCTACATTTACAACACACGTTGTTACATCTTCCGGTACGGATACGTATTCTGCGATTTCTGCATCAATTGCATCTTTAAAAGGACCAAAGCACGGCGGTGCCAACTTAAAGGTACAGAAAATGTTTGCAGACATCGAAGCAAACTGCAAGGATTGGGAAGACAGAGAGGAAGTCTGTGCATATCTTAACAAAATTCTTGATAAGGAAGCCTTTGACAAGGCAGGACTGATTTACGGTATGGGACATGCCGTTTATACCAATTCTGACCCGCGTGAAGTGATTTTAAAGAGATTTGCAAAGCGCCTGTCAGAGGAAAAGGGCATGCAGAGAGAATTTGCACTGTATGAACTGGTAGAAAAGGAAGCCGGGGAACTGATTATGCACAAGAGAAAGCTGTTTAAGCCGGTTTGTGCAAATGTCGATTTCTACAGCGGATTTGTATACAGTATGCTGGGAATCCCGGAAGAATTATTTACTCCGATTTTTGCGATTGCAAGAATTTCAGGATGGTGTGCACACCGCCTGGAAGAACTTGTTAATGCAGGAAAGATTATCCGTCCGGCATATAAGTATGTGGGACATCACAGACCATACTGCACAATGCAGGATCGAAATGAAGGAAAACAGCCGAGATAGGCGAATATAGATAAAAGCAGGAGAAGAAAATGTCACAGTATAAGGTAAAAACAGTTCATCACCCGCTGAACTGTACGGTTGAAGTACCGGGGTCTAAGAGTATCACAAACAGGGCACTGTTAATGGCGGCGCTTTCAGATGGGGAGTGTACGCTTCATAGCGTGTTATTCAGCGATGATTCAAGACATTTTTTGACAAGTTTAATTGCCCTTGGATATGTCATTGAAGTCAATGAGGTGGATAAGTATGTGCTGATTCACGGAAAAGGCAGACAGATTCCGAAGAAGGAAGCAGCGATTGATGTAGGAAGTGCGGGTACGGCAGCAAGATTTTTAACGGCAATGTTGGCACTTTCCGATGGGGCATATACCATTCAGGCATCAGAACAGATGAAAAAACGTCCGATGCTGCCGCTGTTTGAGGCGCTGACCTCGATGGGGGCGGAATTTACATTTTTAGAAAAACCGGGACATCTTCCGGTACAGGTTAAGGGTGCGGCATTTGGCGGAAAAAAGCCTGCCGATAAGGTACAGGTAGATATCAGCGAAAGTACACAGTTTTTAAGTGCATTGCTTATGGTTGCGCCGATGCTTGAAAATGGTTTAAAGATTCACATTACCAGTAGAAAAACAGACGGCTCGTATATCCGCATTACAACGAAGATGATGCACCAGTTTGGCTGTAACGTAGTTCATGAAGGCAGTTTATATGCGATTGCACCGGCAGAGCGGTATATGCCGGGAACATATCAGATTGAGCCGGACGTATCGGCGGCATGCTATTTTTATGCAGCAGCGGCGCTGACAGGCGGACACGTTATTGTAAAAAATGTGCATTCAACCTCCATGCAGGGTGATATGAAATTTATTGACGTTTTAAAACAGATGGGATGTGCCGTTACGGAAGAACGAGAAGGCATCTGTGTGACAGGACCAAAAGACGGTGTATACAGTGGAGTGGACATTGATATGAATGATTTTTCAGACCAGACCATGACACTGGCGGCGCTGGCACCGTTTGCCCAGACACCGACGTATATCCGCAACATCGGACATATCCGTTTACAGGAGTCTGACAGAATCCATGCCATTGTAACGGAGCTTACACGGCTTGGCATTGAAGTAAAAGAAGAAGAATCTGCAATTTTAATTTATCCGGGAACGGTAAAGCCTGGAATTGTCAGTACATATGATGACCACCGTATGGCAATGGCATTTGCACTGCTCGGTATTCGTGCGGAAGGAATTGTGATTGATAATTGTGAGTGCTGCCGAAAGACCTTTGAAGATTACTTTAAGGTACTGGATCGGGTACTTGCGTAAATGACAGCAAATCAGCGGGAAATGGGGTGTGCAGTTGGACAGCAGGCGACAGGGGTCAGCGAAAGACTATGTGGTACAGGAGCTGATTCATGACATTGTAAATATAAAGTTAAAGCCGGGAGAAAAGTTATGTGAACCGGCATTGTGTGAGCGCTTCGGGGTCAGCCGCACACCGTTTCGGGAGGCGGAACTGGAACTGGCACAGCGGAAATTAATCGTTGTCCGTCCGAAGATTGGCACATTTGTATCGTTTATTGATAAGGAACTGGTAGAGGAAGTGCGCCATTTAAGAAGCGTTCTGGAAGCGGAGCTTGCGGTGATGGCATGCTCTATGCTGACAAAAAAAGATATTGACCGGCTCTGGGAAAATGTTGCGGTCTGGGAAATGTATATGCAGCGGGGCGATTACGAGAAAATTTTACAGCTGGATAAATCGTTTCATGCCATGGTGTATGAGATGTGCGGCAGAACTTACTGGCATGAACTGGTGGAAAGTATTTCACCGCATTTTGACAGAACGACCGTACTGAGCCTGCAATGCCGTCCAACCGATAATATTTTGTCCGACCATAAAAATCTTGTCGAAGCTATAGAAAAAAAAGATGCGGTGCTTGCCGGGCAGGTGGCAAGACAGCACATGGACCGCTATTCGGAAAACATTGACACGATTTATCAGCAGTTTGGTGAATATTTTGCAAAATGATGGAAGTTACAGCTCTTTACGGGCTGTAATTTTTTTATGGGGTGCGCTGGCAATCAGCGGTGCATGAAAATGTACAGTATAGTAAAACATTGGTAAAAAAATATCAATGTGGTATAATGTGCATAGTGAAGCTTGCTGTTGGCTATATTGTTTTTGAGCAAAAACAAATAGTAATACTGGCAGATGAGAAATCGGCTGCGGAATGGAGGAGATTAGTGTGCGGATTCATGTATTGGGCGATTCAATCGTAACGGCATATGGCAGTGACGAGAATAATTTTATCGGCGGATGGGGTGACCATTTAAACAGTTTTTTTAAAAATGAAGTACCGGTGTTTGTTTATGCAGAAGGTGGCAGAAGCAGCCGGAGTTTTCTGAACGAGGGCAGATTTATTAATTATGGAATATTTTCAAAGGATAAATTTCCATATGGCATGGGACCGGCATATGACAGGATTTGCCCCGGAGATTATGTTCTAATGCAGTTTTGTCATAATGATGATGAGAGCAAAGGATACGGCACCTATGTAGACAGGCTGACGCCACTTGGAATACCGGACGGTCATGGAATCTATCCGACAGTCGTGCCTGATGAACAGATGAAGGTGTCAACCGGAGAAATTCCGCCGGAATATGTTACATTGCTGAGAAAAAACGGAATGGCAGAGCAGGAAATAGCTGTTTATGAAAGAAAGTACCGGGAACTGATTGCGCAGTATGGTGAAAAATATTGGTCGTATGATTGTGGTGCAACATATAAAGGATATTTGAAATTTTATATTGATAAAATAAGAGCGCGCGGAGCAGTTCCGGTATTAGTAACACCACCGCCGCGTCAGTATTATAAAAATGGAAAAATTGCGGCAGTTGCAGGACAGCATGGTGGAGAGGATGCATTTGGTGCATTTCCTTATGTGAGGGCAATCAGGCAGCTTGGAAGACAGGAAAATGTTGTTGTACTGGATTTGTTTCAAAGAAGTTTGGAATTGCTGGAGCGGCTTGGAGAAACGACGGCAAAAAGTCTTCAAAGCATTAAAGATAAAGAGGGCGTAACAATTGGAGAAGCACGGTATGGCAGACCAGAGAAATGGGTGGAGGATTATGATATATATTGGGAAAATGGAAATTTTACAGTAGATAAGACACATCAGAATCGCCTGGGGTCATATCTGTATGCGGCAATAATTGCAGATTGTATTAGTGAGCAGATTTCCAATCTGACACAGTGGCAGCTTCCATGTGCATCAAAGTCTATGCGTTGTCCGGCGAGGATTCGGACATTTATTCCGGTAATGGAAGCTGCAGTGCATCATATTGGTATAAAGATAGTGTAAAAATTACAGCGTTTTTTCCATATAAATATGCGGGCAGTTTTCCTCAAGGTATTCTTCACCCTGACGGACAAAGCCCAGCGTTTCATAAAAGCCTGCGGCGCGCACCTGTGCAGAAATGCCGATTTTTGCGGCATTTTTTGCAGTTACATAAGACTGTGCTTCGGTTAAAAGTAAAGACCCCAGTCTCGTGCCGCGGTAAGGCTTTAAAACAGCAATTCTTCCAAAGATATAGATACTTTTTGCCGGATCATAAAAAATTCTGCATGTTGCAACAGGACTGCCATTTTCGTATCCGACAAGAAAATGCGCCTCGTTATCCTTTTCGTCAAATTCATTTTTAAAGCCCTGTTCTTTTACAAAAACTTCTTTTCGGATAAAAACGGCGTCTTCCGGTAACGTATCAAAATGTTTTATCTGCATAATAATCCTCATTTCTGAGCAACTTGTTGCGAAGCGGCGATGAGAAATTCGCGCAGGCGATTTCTCATCTGCCATCATAGCAATTTGTTTTTGCTCAGAAACAAATCGCTGTGTGAAAAATCAGCACATCAGTGTGATTTTTCACACTATTCTCCATATTCCTGTAGTTGTTTTATAAATATTTTATATCGGTAAATGATGAATCGTATGATACTATATTAGCGGGAAAGTGTCAATTTGCACATCCGCAGAATCTTGACAGATTGAAAAAATTAATTCTTAATGATATACTAAAGCCCATAGAGGACAATTGTGAATCAGGAAATATAGAGGCATCTGATGCGGTGTCGTTAAAAGAACTGACACTGAAATTGTATGACCATCTATATGCCCACTATTATGAGATGATAAACGGAGGCGTAAATTCGATGGTAAATGATGTATTAGAGCTGGAAAGCGACAAGATTATTGCGCGGATTCGTGCGGAATTTGCGGACGAACTGGATCAGACCAAAGAACAGCTTGAGGAAGCGCGGGAAGAAACGGCAAAGACCAAGGAAATCATCCGGCAGTTACGGGCAGGAAAAGAAATTGTAGAAGTGGCAGACGAGCTTCAGATTTCAACAGATAAGGTGAATGAAATTGCAGAATTATTAAAGTAGAAAATCATAAAAACAGGGAGCGGTTCAGCAATTCCTGAATAACTCCCTGTCTGATTAAAGAAAAAGTATGCTTACCATTCCGAAGAAGGGCAGGATTGGCTGGGTGGAAGTGGATTGTTATTGTAATTATTCATGTGAAGGCCCCTTTATTTTTTTAGTAAGAGTATGAGTATAATTGTAGGGGATTGGTGAATGTTCGTCAAGAAGGAAATTACAGCCGGAAATACAGGAACAGATGGTGATAAAAAGCAGAATGGAAGGAAAAAACGTGAAAATTATCTATGAAGATACGGAAAAATTAATTGTAGAAAAACCGGCAGGGGTATTGACCCAGTCGGCGCGTTCCTTTGATACAGACCTTGTCAGTGAAGTGCTGACCTACAGAAGGAGCAAAAAAGAAACAGCATATGCGGCAGTTATTAACCGGCTGGACAGACCGGTTGGCGGGCTGGTGCTGTTTGCAAAGACAAAGCAGGCGGCGGCGCGGCTGTCAAAGGAAATGCAGCAAAATACACTGAATAAACAGTATTATGCGTTGATTTGTGGAAAACCGGAGCAGTCAAAGGGAACGTTTGTGGATTATCTGCAAAAAGATGCGAAAGCGAATCTGTCCAAAGTTGTTTCAAAGGAAAGCAAAGAAGCAAAGCGGGCAGAGTTAGAATATGAAGTACTAAAAACCGTGTATGTACAAGCGCATGAACAGATGCCGGTTACACTTGTAAAAATTCATCTGATTACCGGAAGACATCACCAGATACGGGTGCAGTTTGCTTCCCGCGGACTGCCGTTACTGGGAGATACCCGGTACGGCGACCAGACAGAAGCAGACTACCGGATGGCTTTACAAAAAAGCGGAAAACCGCTGATACAGCAGTATGAAATTGCGTTGTGTGCGTATGCACTGACCGTAGACAAAAAGACTTATGAACTTGCACTGCCGTGGCAGGTTTAAATTCTAAAAAAAACGGAAATACTGTTCTCATAAAAGCGGCATAAAAATGCCTGCCAAGAATCGAGGGAGTATGAAAAATAATGCTGATGCGATTATTTTTCATACGGTTGTTTATTTTCAGATGAAAACAAACAACCTTGATGGCAGATGAGAAATCGCCTGCGCGAATTTCTCATCGCCACTTCGCAGCAAAGCTGCTCAGAATCGAGGGAGTATGAATAATAAAGAATCAGTATGGACGTTTAGGCGGCGGATGGTATTGCTTTTGGGAAGCGGTGTCATTGTTTTTTTGGTATATCTGGCGGTGCGGTATCTTTTTGTACTGGCATCTCCGTTTATTATTGCTTATGGTATTGCACTGGTGATTGAAAAACCGGTCAATGCGCTGGCAAAGGTGTTCAGAGGGAAAAAGGCGCTGGCATCGACTTTGATTGTAACAGGGCTGACCATTATCATTGCGGCGGCGGTTTTTTATATTACATGGCTGGGTGTGGCAGAAATTAAGAGTTTTATTGCTAATTTTGAATATTTATTTATTATGGTACGGCAGAAAACCGCGGGGATTTGTCTGGATGTTGATGGAATGTTAGGGCTTTCGGACGGATGCAGCCTGGAATTTGTATGCAGCTGTGCAGACAGAATCCGGCGCATTTTCCGAAACGGACAGCCGGAAGAAGTTGTTAGCAGTGTGCTGCGGATTTCCTTTCCGATTCTTGTAAACACGGCGGTTATTGCAGGTGCAGTCATTGTGTGCCTGATTTCCGTAGTGTATTTATCCGGTGTGCTTGAAAAGGTAAGAAAATGGCGGGAAAACAGCATTTTCAGGGAGGAAGTCTGTGCGCTGACACTGGAACTCAAAAAACTGATACAGGTTTATTTTAAAATAGAACTTATCATTATGCTTATTAATGCCGGAATCTGTATTGCGGGATTGCTGCTTATTCACAATCCGTATGCGGTTGTGATTGGCATTTTAATCGGACTGGTGGATGCACTGCCGTTTTTTGGCACGGGGACGGTACTGATTCCGTGGGCGGTTATTTTACTGCTGTTTCGCAATTACTATGCCGGTGCGGTACTGCTGTCCGTGTATGTGATGACGTATTTTGTCCGCGAAATCATGGAGTCAAAATGTATGGGCGACCGGCTGGGCATTGCACCTTTTACAATGCTGATGGTCATATTTACGGGCATTATGGTGTATGGAATTTTGGGATTTATTTTAGGACCGTTGTCATACTGTATGATGAAAGCACTCATAAGATATTTTGCAAGTGTTCTTGAAAATGCGGGGGGAACGTGGTACACTTGAAGCTATCTAGCGATTGCGAGGAAAATGGAGGAGAATCATGGCTGAAGAGAAGAAGTTAGTTGAGGCAATTACATCCATGGATGTGGACTTTGCCCAGTGGTATACAGATGTTGTAAAAAAAGCAGAACTGATGGGATATTCCAGTGTCAAGGGCTGCATGATTTTTAAACCGGCAGGTTATGCAATCTGGGAAAATATCCAGAAGGAACTGGACAGAAGATTTAAGGAAACAGGCGTTGAAAATGTATATATGCCGATGTTCATTCCGGAAAGCCTGTTAGAGCGTGAAAAAGACCATGTAGAAGGCTTTGCACCGGAAGTTGCATGGGTAACATACGGCGGCTTAAATCCGCTTCAGGAAAGACTGTGTGTCAGACCGACTTCCGAAACACTGTTTTGCGATTTTTATAAAGATGAAATCCAGTCTTACAGAGATTTGCCAAAGGTATACAACCAGTGGTGTTCTGTTGTAAGATGGGAAAAGGAAACAAGACCGTTCCTTCGTTCAAGGGAATTCTTATGGCAGGAAGGCCACACGGCACATGCGACAGCAGAAGAAGCTGAGGCAAGAACACAGCAGATGTTAAATGTTTATGCGGATTTCTGTGAACAGGTGCTTGCTATTCCGGTTGTAAAGGGACGTAAGACGGATAAAGAAAAATTTGCGGGTGCAGAAGCAACGTATACAATTGAAGCATTAATGCATGACGGTAAGGCATTACAGTCCGGTACAAGCCATAACTTCGGTGACGGATTTGCCAAGGCATTTGGTATACAGTATACAGACAAAGACAATAAGTTAAAGTATGTACATCAGACTTCATGGGGTATGACAACACGATTAATCGGTGCGCTGATTATGGTACACGGCGATGATTCGGGACTGGTGCTTCCGCCAAAGATTGCGCCGGTACAGGTTGACGTGATTCCGATTATGCAGAATAAGGACGGCGTGCTTAATAAGGCATATGAAGTGAAGGAAGCCCTTGTAAAGGCGGGTCTGCGTGTCAAAGTAGACGACACCGACAAGAAGCCGGGCTGGAAGTTCTCAGAACAGGAAATGAGAGGTATTCCGGTCAGAGTTGAAATGGGACCGCGTGATATTGAAGCCGGACAGGCAATTATCGTAAGACGTGATACCAGAGAAAAGACAACGGTTGCAATTGAATCACTTGCAGAAGAAATCAAGAACATTTTAGACAAGATGCAGACTGAAATGTTAGAGCGTGCAAGAACACATCGTGAAGCACATACCTATGTTGCGACAAATTACGACGAATTTAAAGATGTTGTTGCCAATAAGCCGGGCTTTGTAAAGGCAATGTGGTGTGGTGACCAGGCATGTGAAGATAAAATTAAAGAAGAAACAACGGCAACTTCAAGATGTATGCCATTTGAACAGGAACACCTTTCCGATGTATGTGTATGCTGTGGCAGACCTGCAAAGAAAATGGTTTACTGGGGTAAAGCATACTAAGAGTTGAAATACGTTAAATAAATCCGTCTTGTACGGGTGATTATGGGCGCAACGCAGCATAATGGCTTGTATAAGGCGGATAATTTTATTTATTTTCAAAAATTACGGTGACAGACAGAAACAAAAATGAAAAGTGGAATTGAAATGGGAGCAGGAATGGAACAACAGGAAAAAAATGAAATCAGGCTGGAACTGCCGGAAAAAGTGCGGCAGATAATAGAACAGATTCAGAAACACGGATTTGAGGCATATGCGGTTGGCGGCTGTGTAAGGGACAGTCTGCTTGGCAGAACGCCGGATGACTGGGACATTACCACATCGGCAAAGCCGCAGGAAGTCAAGGCAATTTTTCCAAGGACGATAGATACGGGTATTGAACACGGCACGGTAACGGTCATGATGGGAAAAGAGGGATTTGAAGTGACAACCTACCGGATTGACGGCGCTTATTTAGATGGCAGACACCCGGAATCCGTGGAATTTTCTTCAAATCTGGTTGAAGATTTAAAGCGCAGGGATTTTACGATTAATGCCATGGCATATAATGAACAGCAGGGGCTGGTAGATGTATTTGAAGGCATAGAGGATATGCAGAGGAAAGTTATCCGTTGTGTCGGCAATCCCAAAGAGCGTTTTGGCGAAGATGCACTGCGCATGATGCGCGCAATCCGTTTTTCGGCACAGCTTGGTTTTGAAATTGAAGAAGAAACATACCGTGCTGTAGAAGAACTGGCACCGACACTTGAAAAAGTCAGCATGGAGCGGATACAGGTGGAACTGGTAAAGACTCTTTTGTCCGCACACCCGGATTACGTGCGGTTTTATCAGGAAACAGGACTGTTTTGTGATGTATTGCCGCAGGCGGATGTTATTTTGTCCGGAAAATTTAAAAATCCGACGTTAAAGCTTCTTACACATGCTAAAAATACGTCGGTACTGCGCTATGCGGCGCTGTTTTACCATGCCGGACCGGATACGGCAAAAGAGGCATTAAAGCGGCTGAAACTGGATAATTACACGGTCAATACGGTATCAAAGCTTCTGTTGTATACACAGAAGTCTATAGAGGAAAATGAACCGGCGGTGCGTGAGGCAACTTATACATATGGAAAAGAGATGATGCCGCTCATTTTTGCACATCAACATGCGCTGTTAGATACGACAGAGGAGCTGGTCGGCATTGGCATGACAACAAAGCGCAGGCATCTGGAAACCGTAGAGCGGATGTATGAAGACATTATAAAGCGCGGCGACTGCATTTCTATCAAAGACCTGGATATTACGGGAAATGACCTTATGGAATACGGACTTACCGGAACGCAGATTGGAAAGACGTTAAAAGACCTGCTCCATATTGTGCTTGAAAATCCAAAGCTCAATGAGAAGGAAACGCTGGTTGCCATGATAGAACATTTAGACCTCTAAAAATGTGTTCATTTTTTACCATTACCCCTCATATGATAAGTTGGGAAGTGCGAAAATCCATAAATCAAAGATTTTCGCACGACACTTTGTGCCGCAGGCGCCGCAAAGTGTTATTATCGCAGAGCCAAATAAGATATGGCTCGCGGTTCCTCCGGCATTAAAATGCCTACGGAGTTTGAAGAAGCCTTAAATCAGAGCTTCTTTAAACGGCTATTTGTTTCTGAGCGAAAACAAATAGCCATGATTGCAGATGAGAAATCGCCTGCGCGAATTTCTCATCGCATCTTCGCGACAAGGTCGCTCAGGAATGTGGGGAATGGTATGAATGAGAAATCGCTAGAGGTGTTGAAACAGTATGATTTTGAAGTGAACCGCGTACTGCGGGGGCGCGGCGGTATGATTTTAAATACGGACCGCGGTGTGAAATTATTTCTGGAATGTGTAAAAAGTGATAAATATTATGAGCGTGAAAACGACATTACAAGACGTGTTGCGGACAGCGGATTTTTGTGGGTGGATACCTATGTGCAAAACAGCAGTGGGGAGATTCTGACACCGGATGAAGACGGCAGACGGTTTTATGTCAAAGACTGGTATGAAGGAAAAGAGTGTAATGTGCGGGATTTAAAGGATTTGTGCAGGGCGGTGCAGACATTGGCACAGCTGCACCTTGTGCTTTTAGAGGTTGCAGGAGAGTTTTCCGGTACCACAGAAGAACAAAATGAAAAGGATGTGAAAGCCAAAGCTTTGTCAGGCATTGAAGCGGGAGGAGAAACCCAGCTGCGCCTGATGTATACACGCCATATGAAAGAGCTGAAACTCACGGGAAATTACCTGAAAAATAAAAAAAAGAAGTCCGAATTTGAGCAGCTTGCATATAAGAATATAGGAAGCTTTTTTTCGGAGGCGGAAAAAGCAGTACAGCTGCTTGCAGGACCACAATTTCAGGAGCGTCTTTCTTATGCGAAAAAAACAGGTGAGCTATGTCATGGCAGCTATAATTATCACAATATTATATTTACTAACGGAAATACTGCGGTTACTAATTTTGATAAGTATAAAAATGAATGTCAGATTAGTGATTTGTATCAGTTCATGCGTAAAATTCTTGAAAAATACGACTGGGATATCCAGACAGCCTATAAGATGATGGAAGAATACGATAAAATCAAGCCGGTCAGCGATACCGAGCGGGCGCTGCTTGCGGCACTGTTTGCATTTCCGGAAAAATTCTGGAAAGTCATGAATTACTATTTTAATTCCAATAAGGCATGGATTCCGCCAAAAACCAAAGAAAAACTGGAAAAAGTCGTGCAGCAGAATGAAAAAAGACAAAAATTTTTAGAAACGCTTTTGTAAAAATATGAAAAAATGATGGCAATAATTGCATATACCGTCCGCTTGTGATAGAATTGCCCATGACAGTCGAAAAGAATATTGGGGTACAGATATTTATGAATAATAAAAAAACGATAAAAAAAATATTTGCGGTTTTCCTGCTTCCGGCGCTTTTATTGTCCGGCTGCGGAAAGCAGAGCAGCAATAAGACACTGATTCCGGGCAGTTCTATTCTGCCGGCACCGACAAAGGCAGTAACGGAAATGGAAACGAAGAAAGCCAACCAGATTGATTTAACAGGAGTGCTTACGTACGTCAATACAGACGATCTGATTATGCACTTTGTGGATATAGACACAGGAACAGAATATGAAGTAGCGTATACGGGTGGTACGGATATTCAGGACAAATACGGAAAAATTATTGCGGCAACAGGGACGCAGCTGGGTCAGATTTATGATGTGACCTGCAATAAGAGCGGAAAAGCGACTGAGATTCACGGCTCATCAGATGCATGGGAAAAGAACAGCCTGACCGGTGTTGAGTTTGATGAAAGTGCAAGGAGAGTGAAGCAGGCAGGCAGCTCTTATGTTTACGCTTCCTATGCGGCAGTGCTGTCAAATGCCAATAAGATTAATATTGCACAGATTGTTGCACAGGACGAAGTGACACTGCGCGGTGTGGGAGATACCGTTTATTCAATTACAGTTGATAAGGGGCACGGATACATTACCTTTCAGGGTGTAGATGCATTTATCGGCGGCTATGCAAGTATCGGAACAAAGCAGTTATTTGAAGTGACAAGCGGAATGCTTACAACAACACAGGAAGGAACTTATACAGTTGAGCTGCAAAAGGGAAGCCTGACGGGAACAAAGACCGTGACAGTGGCAAGAGATGCTTCCGTGACAGTGGATTTTAGTGAATTTACAACAAAAGCGACCCAGCGGGGGGCTGTGAACTTCTCGATTACACCGGCAAATGCGGTGATGACGATTGACGGCGTAGAAACGGATTATTCACAGCCTGTTTCCTTAGCCTACGGAAAACACCGCGTGGTATTGTCCGCAAACGGCTACGAGCAGTATGTTGAAACGGTTGCAGTCAGCCAGGCGTATCAGACGGTTGTGATTGACATGACGGCATCATCGGCAACGACGACAGCCGCAGGTTCAACCAAGACGGCGACAACGGCAGCGAATAAAGCAACGACAGCAGCGGATTTAACTTCGGGCTATACCGTAAATATTACGGCGCCGGAAGGGGCGGCACTGTATGTAGACAGTGTTTACATCGGACTTGTGCCATGCTCATTCCATAAATCCTATGGAAGTAAGACGATTACGTTATCCAAGAGCGGATATAAGACGGTCAGCTATACGGTTGCCATTGCCAATGCAGCAGGAAACTTAACGTATGCGTTCCCGGATATGGAGGAAGGCAGTGATACGCAGTAGCCGCCGTTTTGCATAGAAGAATACAGGATAAATTAATGAATAAACCGGTTTTGTACGGATAAGCTAGTATAAAACGGATACCACGCCGTCAGACGGCAGATTGTGAGGAACTATGACGAAGAAATTAAACATACCGTTTTCACCTCCGGATATTACAGAAGAAGAAATTCAGGCAGTGGCAGAAGTGATGCGGTCAGGATGGATTACAACAGGACCAAAGACAAAACAGTTCGAAAAAGAGATTGCGGCATACTGCCATACACAAAAGGCAGTGTGCATGAATTCGGCAACCGCCTGTCTTGAAATGACACTGCGGCTGTTTGGAATCGGAGAGGGCGATGAAGTCATTGTTCCGGCATATACTTATACAGCATCAGCAAGCGTTGTCTGCCATGTGGGGGCAACGCTTAAGCTGGTTGACTGCGCGCCGGGCAGTTTCCATTTGGATTATGATGCGTTAGAACAGGCAGTGACGGAAAAGACAAAAGCCATTATTCCGGTAGATATTGCGGGTGTTATGGTGGATTATGACAGAATCCGCGCGCTTGCAGAGCGTAAAAAAGCACTGTTTCACCCGGCATCGCCGTTACAGGAAGCACTGGGACGCATTTTGATTCTGGCAGATTCGGCACATGGCTTCGGTGCGAAAAGAAACGGAAAAATGAGCGGCGAGTGTGCGGATTTTACAAGCTTTTCATTTCATGCCGTAAAGAACTTAACGACCGCAGAGGGCGGCGGGCTTGTATGGCGCGATATTCCGGGCGTGGATAACGAAGAGCTGTATCACAAATTGATGCTGTTAAGCCTGCACGGACAGTCCAAGGATGCACTGGCAAAGACAAAGCTTGGTGCATGGGAATATGATATTATAGGAACGTATTATAAATGTAACATGACGGATATTATGGCGGCTGTCGGACTGGTGCAGTTTGCGCGCTATCCGAAGCTTCTTGCAAGAAGGAAAGAGATTATAGAGCGGTATAATAAAGGGCTTGCAAAGCTTCCGGCAGAGGCACTTACCCATTTTGACGATACGGTAACTTCAAGCGGACATCTCTATCTTGTGCGCCTTACAGGAAAAGGTGAAGAATACCGCAACGATATTATTACCAGGATGGCGGAAAACGGTGTGGCATGCAATGTCCACTTCAAGCCGCTGCCAATGCATACGGCATATAAAAATCTGGGATTTCATATCGAAGATTTTCCGAATGCCTATGAAATGTATCACAACGAGATTACACTGCCGCTGCATACCTGCCTGACGGATGAACAGGCAGATTATGTGATTGACACATTTTGCAGCCTTGTAAAATAATAAATGGTGGCAGCAGCCGTTCACAGTAAATGGCGCCCGGAATAGGAACAGATTATGGAATTAAGAGAGTGGACAAACCTTCCCGATAAAATGCGGACAAAAGAGGTCCGGAAATATTACAACATCCTGGTAAAACGCAGCGCGTGGTTTAGGGCAAAACGAATACTTGATGTGATTGTGGCTTCCATTATGTTTGCCGTACTTGCACTGCCGATGCTTATTGTCGCGGTATTGATAAAGCTGGATTCTCCGGGACCTGTATTTTTCAGGCAGGAGCGTGTAACCCAGTATGGAAGGATTTTTAGGATATATAAATTCCGTACCATGGTCAACAATGCAAGCCGCATGGGTACGCAGGTGACAGTCAGCAATGATGCGCGTATTACGCGTGTCGGAAGGTGGCTTCGTAAATTAAGAATTGATGAATTTCCGCAGCTGTTTAACATTTTAGCGGGTGATATGACACTGGTCGGCACAAGACCGGAGGTTTTAAAATACGTGGATGCCTATACGCCGGAGATGTATGCGACACTTCTGCTTCCTGCGGGACTGACTTCAAGGACAAGCATTGCGTATAAAGATGAGGAAAGGCTTCTTTCAAATGCAGAAGACGCAGATAAGGTTTATATAGAAGAAGTGCTTCCGGCAAAAATGAGATATAATCTGGAAAGCCTGAAAAAATTCGGACTGAAATCGGATATGAGTGTACTATGGAACACCTTTGTATCGGTGATTCATTAAGGAAAAGCAAATATCGGATTTTTGCAGCCGAAGTTGTTTAGAATGAGGAAAGTTATGTTTATTACGATATGTGTGATTGCGTATAATGAAGAACAGACACTGCCTGCGATTTTAAAGGATATTGCGGCGCAGGATTATGCACACGGCAGCATGGAAGTGGTGCTGGTCGATTCTGCATCGACAGACCACACGAAGAAAATCATGCAGGAATTCGCAGCACAGAATACAACACAGCCCGATATGGGATTTGTAAGCGTAAGCGTGCTTGACAATCCAAAGCGGACACTGCCGTGCGGCTGGAATGTTGCCCTGAAAGCCTACCGCGGAGAAGCCATTTTAAAGGTTGATGCGCATGCATCCATTCCGAAAGACTTTGTTACGAAAAATGTGGCGGTGTTAGAGAGCGGGGAAGATGTGTGCGGCGGACAAAGACCGAACATTATCGAACAGCCGACACCGTTTCGCAATACATTGCTTCTGGCAGAAAGCTCCATGTTTGGTTCGAGTATTGCACCGTACCGCAACAATCCCGGCAAAAGCTATGTGAAATCCATGTTTCACGCAGCGTACCGCAGGAAGGTATTTGAATCCATCGGCGGATTTGATGAGCGGCTTGCAAGAACCGAAGACAATGAAATCCACTATCGTATGAGAAAGGCGGGCTTTAAGCTGTGCTTTGACCCGGAGATTATTTCCTATCAGCATATCCGTCCGGATTTAGGAAAAATGTTAAAGCAGAAATATGCCAACGGCTACTGGATCGGACTGACAACCGGTGTGTGCGCACCGTGCCTTTCCCTGTATCATTTTGTGCCGTTTGCCTTTGTGATGGCAATTATCCTGTCGGTACTTTTTTGTACAGGCTTTGCCATTGCAGGCAGCATAACGGCACTTAGCGGGGCGGCGCTGGTGATTTTCAAAGTTATAGCGGGGCTTACGGGGCTGATGTGGGTGCTGTACGGACTGCTGGCGGTCATTATGGCGCTGGCGGCGGTGATTGGTGCACCGGAAATACGAAATAAAACCTGTCTGGCACTTCCGTTTCTATTTTTAATGCTGCATGTCAGTTATGGAACCGGAACGGTCATAGGATTGATAAAAATGCCTTTTTGGGTGAAAGGAATAAAAAATGGAAGAAACTAGAAAAGACAGGATACAGCTTCTCGTCAGAAGAATATGCCTGATTATTACGGATATCCTGTTAGTAAACGGATGTGTATTTTTATCGCTGCTGATGCGTTTTGAAATCAGCATTTCGGCAATCCCGGAGGAATATCTGCTCAAGTATCAGAAAAACATGATTCCTTTTACGATTGTTGCCATTATTATATTCTGGTGTTTCAGAATGTATCACAGTTTATGGCAGTATGCCAGCATTGCGGAACTTTATAAAATTGTGGAGGCCTGTATTGTAACGGAATTTGCCCATATCTGTGTAACGGCATACATGGGCTGGATGCTTCCAAGAAGCTGTTATTTTACATCCGGGGTATTTTTAATCGTTGCAATGAGTGCCAGCCGTTTTATGTACCGCATGATACGTACCGTCTTGCAGAATTACCGCCACACCGCAGAGCAGGTGCGGATTATGATTATCGGTGCGGGTGAGGCAACCAACGTATTAATGCGTGAAATCCAGAATTCGCGTTATATGGACAACTCCAAGGTGGTCTGTATTATTGATGACGATACACAGAAGGTCGGAAAATATATCCGCGGCGTCAAGGTTGTCGGCACAAGAAATAAAATTAAAGAAGTTGCAAAGGTCTATGACATTGATGAAATTATTTTTGCGATTCCGTCTGCATCCATGGAGGACAAGCGCAACATTTTAAATATCTGCAAAGAAACCGACTGTAATTTAAAGATTCTGCCGGGCGTTTACCAGATGGTAGATGGCGAAATTAACGTCAATTCTATCCGGAGCGTTGATGTTTTGGATCTGCTCGGCCGTGACCCGATTGAAGTCGATCTGGATTCCATTATGGGGTATGTTAAAGATAAGACAATACTTGTCACCGGCGGCGGCGGGTCTATCGGTTCGGAGCTTTGCAGACAGCTTGTAAGCCACAAGCCGAAGTGCCTGATTATATTTGATATTTATGAAAATAATGCATATGAAATCCAGCAGGAATTAAAGATGACCTACCCGGATGCCAATGTGGTAACACTGATTGGTTCTATCCGGAATATTTCCCGTCTGGAAAGCGTTTTTGCACAGTACCGTCCGGAAATTGTATATCATGCGGCGGCACATAAGCATGTACCGCTGATGGAAGACAGTCCGAATGAAGCCGTTAAGAATAACGTTGTCGGCACATGGAATGTTGCGAAAATGGCGGACAAGTACGGTGTCGGCAAGTTTGTAATGATTTCTACGGATAAGGCGGTCAACCCGACCAATGTCATGGGGGCAACCAAGAGAATCTGTGAAATGATTATCCAGTCGTACAACGAGCGTTCACAGACGGATTTTGTAGCCGTGCGTTTCGGCAATGTACTCGGAAGCAACGGTTCGGTCATTCCGCTGTTTAAAAAGCAGATTGAAGCGGGCGGTCCGGTAACGGTCACAGACCCGAACATTATCCGTTATTTTATGACAATACCGGAGGCGGTTTCGCTTGTTTTACAGGCGGGCGCTTACGCAAAGGGCGGAGAGATTTTTATTCTGGATATGGGAGAGCCGGTCAAAATCGATGATCTGGCAAAGAACCTGATCCGATTATCCGGCTATACGTTAGGCGTCAACATGGAGATTAAGTATACGGGATTACGTCCGGGTGAAAAGCTCTATGAAGAACTGCTGATGAAAGAAGAAGGTCTGCAGGATACCGCCAATAAGCTGATTCATATCGGCAAGCCGATTGAATTTGACAAAGAACATTTCTTTGAGCATCTGGAAGAATTAAAAGAAGAAGCTTATGCAGAAACGGGAGATATCCGCACACTGATACAAAAAGTGGCGCCGACATATCACCCAAAAGAAAACTAGAAACAAGGAATTAAAAATTTATGGGACAGTATTATGCAATCAACGGCAGCTTTCTGCTGGAACCCGCACTGGGCGTACAGCGGTATGCGGCGGAGATTCTAAAGCAGATGAATAAAATGGCTCCGGCATATAAGGAGTGCCTGCGGCTGGTGCTGGTGCTGCCTGAAACACCGCGCATTGAGGAAATCCGCCGGGAATTTTCAAATATTGAAGTACGCTGTGCGGGAAAAAGCAGGCGTGTAAAAGTGTGGGAGCAGGTCTGTTTTGCACGTTTTTTAAAAAAAGAGAAGGCAAAGGGAATCTGCCTGTGCAATACCGTGCCGCTGTTTTCAAAGGGCGGGCTGGTCTGTGTCCACGATATTGTCTTTAAGACACACCCGGAATATTTTAAAGAGCCGGGTGCATGGCATGAAATTTTATACCGTAAATGGATGTATACACACGCATTTCATAAGGCAGATATCATTGTGACGGTCAGTGAGACGTCCAAAAAAGAAATTTTAGAGCAGTACAGGGTGCATGCAGGACAGATTTATGTGGCAGGGAACGGCTGGCAGCATATGGACCGTAAAGATACGGATGAAACCATTTTCCAGAAGTATCCTAAGCTTACGAAAGGGGCGTATTACTATTATCTGGCATCGCTTGCACCGAATAAAAATCTGTCATGGATTTTAAAAAATGCCGCAGGAAATCCGGATAAAATCTATGTGCTTTCGGGAAAACCGCTGGGCGATGATTCCGGGGTGGAAAAACTGGATAATGTCATCTGCACGGGCTATGTGTCCGACAGCGAAGCGCGGGCGCTGATGCAATACTGCCGGGCGTTTTTATTTCCTTCTACGTATGAAGGCTTTGGCATACCACCGATGGAAGCGTTGTGCATGGGGGCGCCGGTGGTGCTTGGCGATATTCCGGTGCTGCATGAGATTTACGGAAATGCGGCATATTACGTGGACTGTGACAATGCGGACATCAGCATTGAACAACTGTTAAAACAAGGCGGCAGGGAAGCACCGGAAACGGTATTATCCCGGTATTCGTGGGAAAAATCCGCACGGATTATGATGGAAGCTTTGACAAAATAGTGTAAAACGAGTATAGTGATACTGTTTGATAAAAAGTTACAGCTGGAGAATAAACACACCGAAAACGGTTATCATAAAAACAACGATAAAAAAGCCGCACAGACGGCAGAATGGATAGAATATGAAGATTGCAGTAGATGCCCGTACATTAGGCAGCAGACCTAGTGGTGTGGGGATGTATCTGAATGATTTCTTAAAGGTTCTGATGAAATACCGGGAATTTGAGTTTGTACTGCTTTCCGATGTGGCAGAAAGCGAGTACATCCGATATTTTATGGAAAAGGGAATTCCCGTAATTACACAGGGGAAAGCCGTATACCGCAGTGCGGGCGTGTATTCCTACTTTTCATTTATTCAGAAACAGTTAAATGAAATTCAGCCGGATTTATTCTGGGAGGTCAATACCATTATCCCAATCCGCTTAAAAGGAAATTTTAAAACCATGATTACAATTCATGATATGTTTCCGATTGAATATGTCGAATATTTTGGCATTGTTTACAGCCTGTATTTTAAACATAATCTTGCAAAGACATTAAGAAATACGGATATGATTCTGTACAATTCAATACAGACGAAAAAGACAACAGAAAAGCTTTTTCCGGCGGCACGAAAAATTGCAAACTGCAATGCCTACATCATTGCCAATCCGTTAAAGGACACATGGGAAACAACGGATAAAGGTTACTTTTTATATGTAGGCAATATGGAAAAGCGCAAAGGCGTGGATCTCTTATTAAAGGGCTACCGCAGATACCGGGAGCTTGGCGGCACAAAGGAGCTGATTCTTGCAGGGAAAATGCAGGAAGACGATATTGACAGTCTGTTAAAGGAAACCATGGCACAGACAAAGGGCATTACGTATCTGGATTATGTGACCCATGATAAAAAACATCAGCTGTTTGCAGACTGCTCCTGCTTTGTATTTCCGTCTAAGGCGGAGGGCTTTGGCATGCCGTTAATTGAAGTCATGAAGTTTGGAAAGCCGATGATTGTGGGCAATCTCGATATTTATGATGAAATTATCGGACAGCATGGAGACCGTTTTGATTTAAACGGCACCGAACAGCACCAGATTGACAATCTGGCAGAAAAAATGCTGCATTTTAACAGCAATGTCGATGAAGAAGCCTATAAAGAGATTATTGCAAAATATGCACCGGAGAAGCTTGGCAGAATCGTCCGGGATTTTATTTTAACGATACAGAAAGGTTGAACCGTTTATGAGTCTTTCAAAAGCAGCATTAAACATGGCGGAAGCCCTGCGTCCGGTGCTGGTAAAGCTGATACCGCAGAAAATGCTGAGTGCAGTTAAAGCAAAAGTCATCGAAAAAGGTGCAAAAGACCTTGAAAAAACAGAGATTACACCATTTGAGCCGCAGGCACACAAAAAGGGCATCAACCTGATTGGCAGCATCAAAAGCGATACGGGATTGGGACAGAGTATGCGCCTGGTCGCTGAAATTTTAGAAAACAGCACATGGGATTATACAGTGTATGATTATTTTGTGCCGCCGGGGGGCAGCAGAACCAACGAAGCTTTTGACGGTAAAATTACGCAGACCGGTCCGTATAATATCAATCTGATTCACGTTAATCCGAGTGAACTGCCGCTTGCCTTTATGGACGTGGGTAAGAATCAATGGGATACGCGCTACAATATCGGATACTGGCTGTGGGAATTAGAGGAGTTTCCAAAGGAGTGGCTTCCGGCATTTCATCTGCTCGATGAAGTGTGGACACCGTCCGAGTTTATTTCGCAAAACTTAAGAAAATATACAGATAAGCCGATCTATACCCTGCCCTACAGTGTTACGGCACCGGCAGATGCGGCATATGACAGGGATTATTTTCATCTGCCAAAAGACCGCTTTTTATTTCTGATGATGTATGACAGCGGGAGCGGCATGGTGCGTAAAAATCCGCTGGGTGCGATTGAAGCATTTAAACAGGCATTTGACCGGGGAAATAAACAGGTCGGGCTGGTCATTAAAATGAACCGCTCGGAACAAAGCGAAAAAGATATTGAGAATATCCGCACAAAACTTGACGGATATGATAATATATATTTTATATGCGAAACACTGTCTAAAACGGCAGTCAACAGCCTGACGGCATGTGTGGATGTTTTTGTATCCTTACACCGGGCAGAGGGCTTCGGACTGGTCATGGCAGAGGCGATGCTGCTTGGCACGCCGGTCATTGCAACAAACTGGTCTGCCAATACGGAATTTATGAACCGGGAATCTGCCTGTATGGTGGATTACAAAAAAACGGCAATAGAACAGGATATCCCGCCGTTTAAAAAGGGGTATCACTGGGCGGAAGCCGATGTGGCACAGGCGGCGGCTTATATGAAGCGGCTTTGTGAAGATTCTGCATTTTATGAGCAGAAAAAAGCGGCGGCAGGGGCATATATCCGGGAAAAGACCAAAATGCAGCATTCTGTCAGTCTGTTAGAGGACAGACTGGGAAAAATATTGGAGGAAAGAAAGTGAAGCAGTTAAGAGAATTATATGAATACAGGGAAATGATTTTCAGTCTTGTCAAAAAAGATTTACGTGGCAGATATAAAGGCTCTGTATTGGGATTTTTGTGGACATTTATCAATCCGTTATTACAGCTTGTCGTGTTTACCCTTGTGTTTTCGGTTATCATGAAAGCAGGTTATGAACAGTATTATATGTTCTTATTTGTGGCACTTGTTCCATGGATGTTTTTTGCTTCCAGCGTACAGGACGGTTCAACGAGCATTTTAAGGGAAAAGGATATGGTCAAAAAAATCTATTTCCCGCGTGAGGTACTGCCGATTGCAACGGTAACGAGCGGCTTTGTCAATATGCTTTTAACCTTTATTGTTATTTTTGCGGCACTGCTTGTCAGCGGAAGAAAAGTGCAGTTTCTGGGACTTGCCTGCCTTCCGGTCGTTATGATTGTAGAATACATACTGTGTCTTGGCATTGCATTAATTGTTGCATCCCTGACCGTGTATCTGCGTGATTTACAGTATATTCTCGGTATTTTAGTGATGGCGTTACAGTATATGACACCGGTGATGTACGGAAGCGATATGGTTCCGGACTGGGCAATGCCGATTTTCAGACTCAATCCGATGACACCGGTGATAGAAATTTATCGTGATATTTTATACTACGGCAATGTGCCGCAGATGTCATCTTTACTGCTTGCACTATTTATCGGTATTGTATTTATTATTGTAGGCGAATTGTTATTTAAGAAGCTGCAAAAGGGCTTTGCAGAGAATTTCTAATAGAGAAAGGCTGTTTTTGGATATGAAAAATGAGGAAAATGCAATCGAGGTAAGGGACGTTACCAAGACCTTTAAAGTGTATTATGATAAAGGAACGGAATTAAAGGAAAAACTGTTGTTTTGGAAGCGCAACCGCTACGAAAACCGTGTGGTTTTAGACCATATCAGTTTTGAGGTCAAAAAAGGCGAAGCCATCGGACTTGTCGGTAAAAACGGTTGTGGAAAGAGTACAACCTTAAAAATGCTTACAAGGATTATCTATCCGAACTCCGGTGAAATCGAAATGTGCGGACGGGTATCAAGCTTAATCGAACTGGGTGCCGGTTTCCATCCGGATATGAGCGGCAGGGAAAACATTTACACCAATGCGGCAATTTTCGGACTGACAAAGAAAGAAATTGATGAGCGTCTAGAGGAAATCATCGCATTTTCTGAGCTGGAGGAATTTATCGATAATCCGGTAAGGACCTATTCCTCCGGGATGTATACACGACTGGCATTTTCTGTTGCGATTAATGTTGATGCGGATATTCTGCTGATTGATGAAATCCTTGCCGTAGGGGATGCCAATTTCCAGGCAAAGTGTTTTAATAAATTAAGAGAAATTAAGGCAAGCGGCACAACGATTGTGATTGTATCCCATTCTCTCGGACAGATTGAGCAGATTTGTGACCGTTCAATCTGGATATGCGAAGGTAAAATTGCAATGGAAGGAAAACCAAAGGAAGTCCATCTGGAATATCTGGATTATATGAATACCCAGAGAATCGACCAGCAGGAAAAAGAACGGTTACGCCTTCAGAAGCTGGAATTACAGAATATGCAGGCAGAAGAAGAAAAAAAGCGCAAGGCAAAAATGAAGCGTTACGGTTCGGAAGATGCCAAGTTTACACAGATTAAGATGTTAGATGCCGACGGAAAAGAGCAGACGACGTTTCGTACCGGTGAAAAAATGGTGCTGGATTTAAGCTATCACGTAGAAAAGAAAGTAACGGATGCCGTATTCGGCTACGGGATTTTCAGAAGTGACGGACTCTGGGTTTACGGAACCAATACCCGTATTGACCGCGTAGACAATTTTGATATTGATAAGGATGGCAGGTTTGTCATTACCATGCCGGAACTCAATCTCATTCCGGGACAGTACTGGCTGGATATTACGATTGAATACGGAGAAGGCAATCCGGTGGATTACTATAAAGAAGCCCTCAAATTTGAAGTGGTATCGAATATGACGGACGTGGGTGTCGCAAGAATCGCGCATTCATGGGAACTTGAGATTTAAGGATAGAGGAGAGAACAATGGAACAGGAACAGATTAATATTGAGGATATTATGCAGGAAATCCGTGCGGAAATCCGTGCAAAGGGATATGCAGACAATGAAATTCCGTTTAGCGATATTGCCTGTCTGGTAGGCGGTACGGAAGTGCCGTTTGACCTGAAGGATTACTTAGACGATATTTCTATGATGGATGAGAGCAGAACCGTGCTTGCATACCGTGACATTTCATCGACACGTAAAGGGGTAGGCAAACTCATTACCTTTGTCAAAAAGGTGATCCGTAAGATGGTATGCTTCTATGTAGAACCGCTTGTAGACGACCAGAACCGCTTTAATGAACTGACAACAAGGGTTGTGGCACAGACGGTCCGCAGATACAATGATGATGATGCGCGTATTGAGGAACTTGAGAAGAAGATTTACAAGTGCGAGCGCCGTATCCGTGAACTCGAAGAAGAATTAAAAAAGAATCAGGCGTAAATGTTTAAGAATGAGGATTAGGAGGATTTACCGTGAAAATCTATCAGCTCCTTCCGACGCTTGCATTTGGGGACGCAGTCAGCAATGATGCCCTTGCGTTGGAAAAAGTGATTCGGGAAATGGGATATAAAACCGAAATCTTTGCAGAAAGCATTGATGCGCGCCTGCCAAAGGGCAGTGCAAAGTTTGTGGAAAAGCTGCCGAGGCTGAATGAAAAGGATATCATTTTATATCACTTATCTACCGGAACAAAGTTAAATTACCGGCTGGCACAGATGCACTGCAGAAAAGTTATGGTGTATCACAATATTACGCCGCCGCAGTTTTTTGAAGAATACAGTGTCAAGGCGGCGCAGCTGTGCCAGAACGGATTAGAAGGTGCCTCTTATCTTGCCGATAAGGTGGATTACTGCCTTGCCGTGTCAGAATACAACAAACAGGATTTAATCCGTATGGGATACACCTGTCCGATTGATGTCCTGCCGATCCTGATACCGTTTGATGATTACGCAAAGACACCGTCACAGCAGGTTATTGACCGCTACAGTGACGGTTATACCAATCTTATTTTTACGGGAAGAATTGCACCGAATAAGCGTCAGGAGGATGTCATCCGTGCATTTTACGACTATAAAAAGTTTTATAACCCGAAATCCCGCCTGATACTGGTGGGCGGACATAACGGCATGGAGCGGTATTACCACCGCTTAAAAAGTTACATTAATGCACTGGAACTGGAAGATGTGGTATTTCCGGGACATATTAAATTTGATGAAATCCTCGCATATTATAAAATTGCAGACGTCTTTTTATGCCAGAGCGAGCATGAGGGCTTCTGCGTGCCGATTGTAGAAGCGATGTATTTTGATGTGCCGGTTGTGGCATACGATTCCTCGGCGATTGCAGGTACGCTCGGCGGGGGCGGATTTTTATTAAAGGATAAAAATCCGGTAGAAACGGCAGGTGTGATTAACCGTGTTGTGACCGATGAAGCACTGCGGACACAGATCATCAAAAATCAGCAGGCAAGACTTGCCGATTTTGACCACAAGGTAATTGAGGCGCAGTTTAAGACGTATCTGGATACGTTTATAAACGGCGGACGGAAAGGATAAGTCATGAAAAGAAAACTGGCATTTGTTGTCCAGCGCTACGGTCTGGAAGTAAACGGCGGCGCGGAGCTGCTTTCCAGACAGCTTGTTGAACATTTACAGCAGCAGTACGATATTGAAGTGCTGACAACCAAAGCGATTGAATATACAACATGGAAAAATGAATATACCAACGATGTGGATGTGATTAACGGTGTGACCGTCAGACGTTTCGGTGTGGACAAGCCGCGTGATTTAAACCGGTTCGGTAAATTTTCAGGAAAAGTCATCGGCAATCCGGAGCATACCATGGAGCAGGAAGAACAGTGGTTTGAAATGCAGGGACCGCATGTACCGGAACTGATTGATTACATCAAAGACCATGCAGATGATTATGAAGCATTCATTTTTATGACCTATCTGTATTATACAACCGTTAAGGGACTGCCGCTTGTTAAAGATAAGGCAATCTTAATTTCAACGGCGCATGATGAGCCGCCGATTTACTTAAAGACATTTGATACACTGTTTCAGATGCCGAAGGCACTTTTCTATCTGACCGTGGAGGAAAAGAAGTTTGTGGAACGCAAATTCCGCAATGAGCGCATTATCAACAATGACGGCTACGGCGGAAGCGGCGTGGAAGTGCCGGATACGATTGATTCACAGTTCTGTAAAAATAAATACGGTATTGACAATTACATGGTTTATGCCGGAAGAATTGATGAAGCGAAGGGCTGTAAGGAATTATTTGACTATTTCCTGCGCTATAAAAAGGAAAATCAGAACGATTTAAAGCTTGTCATGATGGGAAAACCGGTTATTCCGATTCCAAAAAGTGACGATATTGTAAGCCTTGGCTTTGTGAGCGACCAGGAAAAGTTCGATGTCATGTCCGGGGCGAAGTTTCTGATTATGCCGTCACCGTTTGAAAGTCTTTCCATTGTGGTACTGGAGGCGATGACACTTTCCGTTCCGGTTGTGGTAAACGGCAGATGTGACGTCTTAAAGGGTCACTGTGTCCGCAGTAACGGCGGACTGTATTATAAGTCTTACTATGAATTTGAAGGGTGTGTAAACTACATGCTGACGCACCCGGATACGGCGGCAGGCATGGGTGCAAACGGAAGGAAATATGTCGATGCCAACTATACATGGGAAAAGATAACGGACAGATTTATTGATATTGTAGAAAGGGTTTGCAATTAGTGTAAAAAATCACACTGATGTTGCTCAGAAACAGAGGTAGTATGAAAAGAATTGCATTTGTGGCGCCTTGGTACGGGGATAATATTCCGGGCGGTGCTGAGGCGGCATTGCGGGGCATAACAGATCATTTATTTGCAGCGGGCATGGATATTGAAATCCTGACAACGACTGTGGAAAAATTTACGGCAGACTGGAATAAGGATTTTTATAAGCCGGGCAGTTATACGAGCAAGAACGGAATCCCAATCCGCCGTTTTAAAATCAGAAAGCGCAATACGGCGGCATTTGATGCGGTCAATGCAAAGCTGATACAAAAAAGCGGACTGACATTGGAAGAAGAAAATACGTTTCACAAAGAAATGATTAACAGCCCGGATTTGTATGACTATATCCGTGAGAACAGAGCGCAGTATAGCTGCTTTGTTTTTATTCCTTACATGTTTGGTACAACGTACTGGGGTGTGCAGGCATGTCCCGGACAGGCGGTGCTGATTCCGTGTTTTCACGATGAAAGCTATGCACATATGAAGACTTTCCGTACCGTTTATTCGGAAGTGGCGGGGATGCTTTTTAACGCACAGCCGGAGCAGGATTTAACGGAGCATCTGTGTGATACGAGCCGCATGAAGACGGAAGTCATGGGGCTGGGCATGGATACGAAGCTGACTTATGATGCGGATCGTTTCCGTAAAAAATACAATATTAACGACCCGTTTATTTTGTATGCGGGACGTAAAGATAAGGGTAAAAATATCGACACACTGGTACAGTATTTTAAGCGCTACAAACAGAATGAGCAGGATAACTTAAAGCTGGTGTTAATCGGCGGCGGGGAGCTTGAAATCCCGACGGAAATTAAAAACGATGTCTATGACTTAGGCTTTGTGGATTTACAGGATAAATATGATGCGTACGGTGCAGCGGCACTGCTTTGCCAGCCTTCTAAAAATGAAAGCTTTTCCTTTGTGATCATGGAAAGCTGGCTGTGCAGACGTCCGGTACTCGTACACGAAGGCTGTGCGGTTACGAAAAATTTTGTAAGCTGCTGCAACGGAGGACTGTATTTCGGCAATTATTATGATTTTCAGGAAACTGTAAAATATATTTTAAATCACCCGGATATCGCTGATATCATGGCAAAGAACGGACACGACTATGTGTGTGATAATTTTGCCTGGGATATCATGGTGGAAAAATATAAGCGCTTTTTTAAAGAATTAGAGGAGCAGCATGCGAAGTAAAAAGAAGTATTTGATTGACGGAAGATTTCTGAATTCAATGACAACAGGGATTGACCGGTATGCGTATCAGCTGTTGGCGTGTCTGGATAAAATCTGTAAAGGATTAGATATTGCCATTTTAGTTCCGGCAAATGCAAAGGAAATTCCTGCGTATAAAAATATCCGTGTGATTGTCAAAAAACGGACACGCTTTTGGACACAGCTGGTATTTGGCCCGTATGCACGGCTGCACGGCAGGATACCGGTCAATCTGTGCAATGAAGCTTCGGTGCTTGCACCGAAGGGCATTGTCTGTCTGCACGATGTCTGTTATGCGGAATCTGAAAAAATGTATCCGTTTCTGACAGAATTTCCGAAAGAGGAACGGGACTGGTTTTTAAAGATTTATCAGAGAATCTGTAAAAAAGCGGACAGGCTGGTTACGGTATCGGAATTTTCAAAGCAGCGGATTCATGTATTGTTAGGCGTGCCGGACGAAAAGATTGCGGTAATTGGCAACGGCTGGCAGCATTTTAACGGCGTTACGCCGGATATGCGCATTTTTGAGCAATATCCGCAGCTTAAAAGAAAAAAATTTTTTTTTACACTGACTTCCGTCAACCGTAATAAAAATCTTGACTGGGTTTTAAAGGCGGCTGAAAATAACCCGCAGGCGCAGTTTGCGGCGGCGGGCAGGAAACTGGACAGCGCCGTGGATTTTTCGCAGTATCCGAATGTGACATATGTTGCAGATGTTTCGGATTGTGAGATTAAAGCGCTGATGCAGGAAGCAAAAGCTTTTATTTTCCCATCTTTTTATGAGGGCTTTGGAATCCCGCCGTTAGAGGCGATGAGCGTGGGAACACCGGTCATTGTATCCCATGCGGCAAGCCTGCCGGAAATATTCGGTACGGCGGCGCATTATATAGAGCCGGATAATCCGAGGGTTGACATAGAAAAGCTGCTGGCACAGCCGGTATCGGAAAAAGAACCGGTGCTTGCACGTTACAGCTGGGAGAAATCAGCAGAACAGCTGCTGTCATTATTAAAGGAGAATTAAAACGAAAATGAAAAAGAGTATGCCATGGATCAGGTGTGCGGGATTTTTAGTGGGACTGGCGGTCATTCTTGGGATTTGTGACTTTTGCTTTGCACCGTCTGGTTATGTAAGGTTTATCCTGCATGAAGTGAACCGAAAAGATACGCAGTATGATACGATTATACTGGGTGCATCGCATGCACGAAGTGCAATTAATCCGGAATATCTGGATGAAGAACTGGGAACCAATACACTCAATCTTGCAATTCCAGGGGAAACGGTAAAAGATGCGTACTATCTGTTAAAAGATGCGTGTGAAAGCAATGATGTGAAGACGGTAATTATGGATGTGGATTACCAGTACTGGATGGATGAACAGCCGCAGGGCTATTTTACGGAACCGTTTATCTGTCAGAATATTACGAATTTAAAGGTAAAGACGGAATATCTGCTGGATAACTGGGATACGATTGATTTAAGAAATGTTCTGGTAAGACGGTTGAGCTGGGACTGCACATGGTCTTCCGTAAAGCAGAACGTCAGTACGAAAATGACAGAAGCTTACCGTGAATATTCTATTGAAGCAGCAGGGGTTGACGGCAAAGTTGAAGGCGCAGACGGTCCGTATATCGGCAAGGGCTTCTTTTACCGTGACACTTTTGGCGGTAAACCGGGTGGTGCCGATTATATTGATTTGTGGGTCGGCCGTGATAACGCCGGTGTCGACGTAAATGTATCTGAGCAGTTTGGCTGGATTAACGATTACTGTAAGGAAAACGGAATTGAACTCATCTGCGTGACGTCACCGATTGCGCCGGCAGCGATGCAGAAACTCGGCATGGGTAAAGTACATGATACGCTGCAAAAAGCTTTTGATGAATTGGGGCTGAAGTATTATGACTTTAACAAGGCACTGATGAGTTTTGTCCCGAGAGATGATATTCACTACGGTGATCTTGAAGGCCATATGGGCGGTGCGCTTGCCAATACATATTCACAGGCGTTTGCTAAATTGTTAAAAGATGCACAAGACGGTGAAATTCAGGAATCGGATTATTTTTATGCATCCTTTGATGAAATGTATCAGACGATGAAAAGCGATTACACAAAAGCTACGGGACTTGAATGGGAGGGATATTAAAAATGTCATTTACAACACTTCATTTTTTTCTGTTTCTTGCAATGGGTGTGCTGATTTACTATCTGCTTCCAAAGAAGCTGCAGTGGGTATGGCTGCTCGTATTAAGTTATTTATATTACTTTACATTCAGTATTAAGACATCGGTCTTTTTGATATTTACAACGGTCGTCACGTATACGGGCGGCATCCTGTTGACCCGCATGAATGAAAGCAGTAAGGCCTATCTGGCAGCCAATAAGGAAACATTGGACCGTGCGGCAAAAAAAGCCTATAAAGAAAAGGTCAAGAAAAACAAACGCCGTGTCGTAGTGGCAATGCTTCTGCTGTGCTTCGGACTGCTTGGCGTTGTAAAATATTTAAATTTCGTGATTGAAAATATTGATGCACTGGTGCTGGCGGTCGGACACGGACAGTATTTTGAACCGGTCAACATCATTTTACCGCTGGGAATTTCATTTTATACATTCCAGTCCATCAGTTATATTATTGACGTTTATCAGGGGAAATACAGTGCCGAAAAGAATCTTTTTAAATATGCACTGTTTGTATCCTTTTTTCCGCAGCTGTTACAGGGTCCGATCGGTCGTTTTGACCGGCTGGCGCACCAGCTTTATGAAGGACGTTCTTTTTCGTTAAAGGCGGCAGAGTTTGGCTTACAGCGGATCCTTTGGGGCTGTTTTAAGAAAATGGTGCTGGCAGATCGTGTGGCAGGCTTTGTTACAACGGTATTCGGCAATTATACGGAATATGGCGGCTGGTATAATTTAGTGGCAGTATTACTGTACTGTGTACAGCTGTATGCGGATTTTTCCGGCGGTATTGATATTGTAATCGGTACGGCAGAGATTTTTGGAATCCGCATGGACGAAAACTTCCGTCAGCCGTTCTTTTCAAAATCCATCGGAGAATTCTGGAGAAGATGGCACATTACACTGGGGACATGGATGAAGGATTACATTTTCTATCCATTTTCTCTTTCAAAGCAGATGAACCGCTTCGGTAAGTGGAGTAAAAAGCATCTGGGCAATACCGTGGGAAAGGCAATGCCAATCTGTCTTGCCGACCTTTTGATTTTCTTCGTTGTCGGTATATGGCATGGCGCAGCATGGAAATATATCGCATACGGTATGTATAATGGTATTATTATTGCCGTAAGCAGTCTGTTAGAGCCACTGTATGCAAAGGGCTTTGAAAAGACAAAGATTCACAAAGAATCGAAGGCATGGACGGTGGTTCAGATTATAAGAACCTTTATCCTTGTCAATATCGGCTGGTATTTTGATATGGCGGTGTCATTTAGTGCGGCACTGGTCATGATGAAAGAAACCTTTACAAAAATGAGCATGAGCCAGTTTACCGGTACGGCATTTTTAGAACTTGGCATGGGTAGGAGAGATTTCCTGATTGTGCTGGCAGGCTGTATCATCATTTTTATTGTCAGTCTGCTTAAAGAACGCGGTGTGGCAGTCCGGGAGGCAATTGCGGCAAAGCCGCTCATTGTCCGCTGGGCAGTCTGGTATGCGTTTATTGTCATTATTTTTATTTTTGCCTATACAGGTGATGGTTCAGCATTTATTTACGCGAACTTCTGATACAATAATCCATAAGCGGAGGAGAGACAGCCATGATACACATGAAATTGTATCATGGCTGCTGCTTTTTATGTGTAACTTCGTAAACAAATGTACATAATGATATACGTACAAAGTGCAGGAATGGTTTGTATATAAATAAGAAATACACGCTTGTTGACAGGAAAAACAGAAAACGGTATAATTGACACCAAATTGAGAATGCCGCAGGAGCGGCAGAAATGGAGATCAGTGTGACAAAACCTTAAATCAAAGCTTTGTCACACAGCACTTTGTGCCGCAGGCGTCACAAAGTCGCTTTTTATCGCAGAGCCAAATAAGATTTGGCTCGCGATTCCTCCGGCATTAAAATGCCTGCGGAATGGAGATTAGTATGAAGAAAACAGCACTCATTATGGCAGGTGGCAAGGGTGAACGTTTCTGGCCGAGAAGCCGTGTAACACTTCCAAAGCAGTTTTTATCCCTGACGGACGACGGAAAGACCATGATTCAGCTGACGGTTGAGCGTATCCGCCCACTCGTAGAGCTTGAAGATGTTTATATAGCAACGAATAAGAATTATAAGGAACTTGTAAAGCAGCAGCTTCCGGGTCTGCCGGAGGAAAACATCCTCTGTGAGCCGGTTGGAAGAAATACAGCACCGTGTATCGGACTGGGTGCCGTTCATGTGGCAAAAAAATATGACGATGCCGTGATGATTGTATTGCCGTCTGACCATCTGATTAAGCACAACGATATTTTTGCGGAAACTTTTACAAATGCGTGTGCGCTTGCAGAGGAAGGTGAAAATCTTGTAACCGTTGGTATCACACCGAACTATCCGGAAACAGGCTACGGTTATATCAAGTATGACAGCGCTGCAAAGAATGGGGAGAGCTATCCGGTACAGCGATTTGTGGAAAAGCCGGATTTAGAAACCGCTAAGTCTTATTTGGCAGATGGCAGCTATCTTTGGAATTCAGGCATGTTTGTCTGGAGAGTGTCTACGATTTTGGACTGCTTCAAAAAGTATATGCCATCCACCTATGACGGTCTGTTAAAGATTAAAGAAGCCGTGGGAACACCGCAGGAAGATACCGTGCTGGAAAAGGAATTCCCGAATCTGGAATCCCAGTCCGTCGATTACGGTATTATGGAAAAGGCAGAAAACATTTACACACTGGCAGGAAACTTCGGCTGGGATGATGTCGGTTCATGGCTGGCAGTCGGAAGAATCAAGCAGAATGACGAGAACGGCAATGTCGTCAATGGCAATGTTGTTGCAGTCAATACGAAAAACTGTGTCATTGAAGGAGCTGACAAGCTCATTGCAACCGTAGGACTCCGGGATGTTGTGGTGGTGGATACAAAGGATGCTACGCTGATTACAACGAAGGAAAATGCCGGAGAAATCAAGCAGGTACTCGCAAAATTAAGAGAGTCCGGCAGAAATGAATATTTATAAAAATAAATAATTATCCAATAATAATAATTGTATAGGAGAAGAATAATGAAAAACGCATTAATTACAGGAATCACAGGACAGGACGGGTCTTACCTTGCAGAACTTTTACTGGAAAAAGGTTATAAAGTATATGGCCTGATGAGAAGAAAGAGCGTAGTAGATTATGGTAACGTAGACCATATCAAGGATAAGATTCACTTTATCTATGCAGATATGCAGGATATTGTATCTTTAATCACAGCCATGAAGATTTCGCAGGCAGATGAAGTCTACAATCTGGCTGCACAGTCTTTCGTTGCAACTTCATGGGATACACCATGTACGACAGCAGACATTGATGCTATCGGTGTTACCAATATGCTTGAAGCAATCCGCATTGTAAAACCGGAAGCAAGATTTTATCAGGCTTCAACATCAGAAATGTTCGGTAAGGTACAGGCAATTCCACAGGACGAAACAACACCGTTTTATCCGAGAAGCCCATACGGCGTTGCAAAGCTTTACGGACATTGGATTACAAAGAATTACAGAGAAAGCTATGATATGTATGCCTGCTCAGGTATTCTTTTCAACCATGAAAGTGAAAGACGTGGTCTGGAATTCGTAACAAGAAAGATTACACATGCGGTTGCACGCATTAAGCTGGGCGTACAGGATTACGTAGAACTGGGAAATCTGGATGCAAAACGTGACTGGGGTCACTCAAAGGATTACGTGCGCGCAATGTGGCTGTTATTACAGCAGGATCATGCAGAAGATTATGTAATTGCAACCAATGAAACAAGAACGGTCCGTGAATTTGCAGAAGCTGCATTCAAGGCAGCCGGCATTGAGGTGGAATTTGAAGGCGAAGGCGTGAATGAAATCGCAAAGGATAAGGCAACAGGAAAGGTTGTATTAAAGGTAAATCCGGATTTCTTCAGACCGGCAGAAGTAGAACTTTTAATTGGTAATCCTGCAAAGGCAGAAAAAGAACTTGGCTGGGAAAGAGAAATCAGTTTTAACGAACTGGTAGAACGCATGGTAAAGAATGACCTTGCAATCGTAGAAAAAGAAATCAAGTCAGCCAACTAAAATACATGCCAAATGGGAGAAAACTATGAAAGCATTGATTATTGGGGGCGGCGGATTCGTAGGCCCGTATCTGGTAAATCATCTTCATGATGATTTAGGATATGAGGTCGCCGTAACAAAGACCGCAAAAGAACAGCTTGCCCTTTCAAATGCAGTCGTCTATGATTGTGATATTCTGAATAAAAGTGAGATTACCGATGTGTTGGAAACAGTGCGCCCGGATTATATTTTTCATCTGGCTGCACAGTCTTCGGTATCGGTATCGTGGAAAAATCCGGCGCTGACCATTGATGTCAATATCAAGGGTGCAGTCAATATGCTGGATGCTGTCCGCGAACTGGATTATAAGCCGCGTGTACTGTTGATTGGTTCAGGAGAAGAATACGGACATATCCGGCAGGAAGAATGTCCGATTATTGAAGATACGGTGCTTCGTCCGGGAAATATCTACGCGGCAACAAAGTCCTGCCAGAATATGCTTGGCAGCATTTATGCGGCGGCATACCATATGGATGTCATGATGGTCCGTGCATTTAATCATATCGGTCCGAACCAGACACCGCTTTTTGTAGTTGCGGATTTCTGTAAACAGGTGGCAGAGATTGAAAAAGGAATCAAAGACCCGGTGATGTATGTCGGAAATCTTTCGGCAAAGCGTGATTTTACTGATGTGCGTGATGTTGTAAGAGCATACGCCCTACTGGTGCAGAAGGGAAAAGCCGGTGAAACCTATAATATCGGAACAGGACATGCACTGGCAATTCAGGAAATTTTAGACCGGATTATTTCACTCTCGGATAAGAAAATTGAAGTCCGGGTAGATGCACAAAGACTGCGTCCGGTCGATGTGCCGATTATTGAACCGGATATTTCAAAGGTACATGACTGTACCGGCTGGAAACCACAGATTCCGTTGGAGCAGACCTTACGGGAAACACTGGAATACTGGAGAGTGCAGGACTTATGTCAGAAGTAAAAGTTTTTAAATTTATAAAAAAACAATTGCCAACGACATAAAGATATGATAAAATAACAAAATGTGAGCGATATGCTCACGTTTGGACGGATTCCCGAGTGGCCAAAGGGGACAGACTGTAAATCTGCTGGCGATGCCTTCGAAGGTTCGAATCCTTCTCCGTCCATTCTGTTTCATCTATATAAAAGAAACGGAGTAACAATCAGGCCGGCGTGGCGGAATTGGCAGACGCACAGGACTTAAAATCCTGCGGGACTTATACTCCCGTACCGGTTCGACCCCGGTCGCCGGCATATAAATTTTGGAAAAAGACTGTCGTTTATACGGCAGTCTTTTTTGTTTTAATAAAACGAAAAGGAACGAATCATTTTATGAAAAAAGAACAAGTATGGGAATTTGTGAAAAAATGGTATAAAGATGCGGCTGCACTCGTATTTATTACGTTGGCAGTTACTGTTTTGGTAGTGCATTTTCTGGGACTTCGAGGACAGGATTTAACATATCCGCTTGAATACAAGGGTGGTGATGAAATGTCAGCGCTTGTATCGGTAAGGCTGGTGCAGGAATCCGGATGGAATATCGGAACGGACAAACTGACAGCATTGGATGGGTATTATTATAATACCTCGGATGTCATTGCAGGTCTGCATAATGCAGATGTATTTTTTGAGAAATTATTTTTATGGATTACGGGCGGACAGGTTGCCAAAACGGTCAATCTTGTCTATTTATCCGCATTTTATATGATTGCCTATGTGGCATATTTTGTTCTCAGACAGCTCCGCATTAAAGAGTGGCTGTCAATAGGCGGGGCGCTCGTATATGCTTTCCTGCCGTTTATCTTTATCCGCGGCATCGGGCACATTGTATTGTCCTGCTACTATTTTGTTCCGCTTGCGGTATTAATGTGTATCTGGCTGTATGAAGATGAACGCTTTATGCTGCCGGGCAAGGGCTTTTTTAAGTATAAACGCAACTATGCGGGCTTTATCATGGCATTTTTAATTGCCAGCGAAGGCATTGGTTACTGGCAGATATTTGCCTGCTTTTTCTTAATGGTGGCAATGCTTACGGCACTGCTCCGCACGAAAGACTGGAATTATTTGAAGCGCGGCTGTATCAGTATCCTCAGTGTGATTGTATGCGTTGTGATTTCCATTATCCCGGAAATTTTTTACAGGATTGTACATGGTGGAACAGGACTGGAAGGCAGAATCCGCAGTATTGCCGATTCTGAAACGTACTGTTTAAAGATTATCCAGCTGCTGCTTCCGGTAAACGGACACGGTATCAGACCGCTTGAAAAGCTGATTTATGCGTATAATGAATATGTACCGTGTGTCAATGAAAACTGGACGGCATACATCGGCATTGTCGGTGCGGTCGGATTTTTATTCCTGCTGGTATGGCTTTTTACAAGAAGAAAGAACGAAAGCACGCTTACAAAGCGCCTGACAGTACTTGCAGACCTCAATATCTGCGGGATTCTGCTGGCAACAATGGGTGGTTTCGGTTCTATCATATTTATGACGGGCATTGAAATTATCAGAGGATATAACAGAATCTCCGTATTTATCGGATTTTTTGCCATAACCGCGGTCTGCCTGCTTTTAAATGAGTGGGAAGGAAAGATTGCGAAAACCGTATGGAAATGTGTATACATGGGCGGAGTTGCCCTTGTGATGCTGTTTGCCATCTGGGAGCAGAATCCGTCCGTATCTTTTAATTTTGAAAGTAATAAAGAAGAATGGATAAGTGATGCGGATTTCTTTGCACGGGTGGATGCAGTCATGGATGAAGATGACAGTATATTCCAGCTTCCGTATGCAGAGTATCCGGAAGGGGATATTCAGAATGATATGGGACATTTATCACATTATATCGGATATCTTCATTCTGATAAGTTAAAATGGAGTTTTGGTACAACAGACGGAAGTGACACGGATATCTGGTATGAACAAACGGCTTCCCTGCCGGTTGATAAGATGATTCAGGAAATTTTATCAAAGGGTTTTGACGGTCTGTATATTAACCGCGATGCCTATGAAGAACCGGAGTGGACGGCGCTGGAAAAGAGCGTGCAGGAATATACCGGTGTGACACCGGTTGTAAGTAATGATGAAAGACTGGTTTTCTATAAATTAAGATAAATTTAAGAGAATATTGGAGGGTTTGACGTGAATAGTACAGCAGTGGTACTGATGATAATAACAGTGCTTACGTATGGAATTGTATGTATCGGAAAAAGGATGGAGCTGATGGATGCAGTCACCGTTTCTTTTGCAGTGCTGCTTGCAGGCTTTGGCATGTCAGGAGGAATTCTTGCCCTTTTCGGCGGATTTTCGCTCAATAAGACACTGGCGGTTTTATGGCTGTTGTCTGTTGTGGCGGCGGTAATCTGTCGGATTGCGGGAGGAAAACCAAATGTCTGTTTAAAGCAAACGGAAAGTATCGTCAGACCCTTTTTGCGTACACTCATTTTATTATGTCTGGCAGGTCTGGTGTATGTGGTTACAACGCATTTCCAACCGGAAGATGACATCATGATTAATGCAGGCAAAGGGTTTACACAGTATCTGTGGCTGGTATCCGGCATTGTGCTTGTGCTTGTGTGTGTGGCGGATATCCTGATACACTGCATGGGGTATATAAAAGCAGAAAAAACGGCACAGAAGATTTTGCCGGAACTTTTTGTGGCAGGAATTGTTATAACGGCAGCAGGCATCGTTATTGAGGCAGGCGTGCACAGCGGAATAGCAGGCATTTTGACGGCGGTGCTGCTGCTTGTGGCAGCCGGGGCAGCAGGCGTGGGACTTTCGATGCTTTATCAGCAGAGAGATTTTGCAGAACTTGTCCTGCTTGGTGTATCGGAAACAGTGCTTGCATATCTGCTTTCAGCGGGCATTTTAATCGGATTGAATATTTTTTCACTGGAAAGAGCGGCAGCGTTGACACTGGGATTTACAGTGGCAGCGGCGGGAGCGGCTTATGCATATAAAAAGACAAAGCCGTCCTGCACATTCCAGTGGAAGAAAAATCTTATAGGGATTGGCTTTTTGCTGGCGGTGATACCGCTTGTGGGGACGACATTCGGAATGTTTGGCATGGGACAGGACGAAGGCGTTTATCAGGCAAAGGCAATCGGATATGTCTATGGTTATAATAATAATTTTATGACATTTGACGAGTACGGGGATTGTGTATCAGCATCGGATAAAAGTGATTACATGGCGGCAATCGGAAATCATCTGGAGGGATATAATTTTACGCTGGATGAAGAACAGGTGCAGGGCGTGGCACAAAATGATACAACCGGCAGTCTGCATGGGGTACATACATTCAGTGCGCTGCTTGCCGTATATGCAAGAGTTTGCGGCGTGGAGCATATGATGCAGCTGGGAACATGGATTCTGGCATTATCTGTATTTCTTTTATGGCTTGTGCTTGAAAATCTGGAAATAAAGACACTGTATAAAGCGATTGCACTCTTTTTATATGTATTGTCACCACAGGTTTTGTGGCAGGCAAAAACCTCTCTTGTGGAAACAACGCTGGCATTTGTCATTTTAGCAATGCTTTATCTTTTAACAGACAAAAAGCATGAAGAATACCGATGGCTCTTTTGCATACCGGTCGTTGTATTTGCATTTTTACATATTACAATTTATGTATTTATGCCGTTATTTGTGCTGATGGCATACGGATTATATTTTAAAACAGGCAGGAAAAGCTATATTGCCGGGGCAGTTGTCATGCTTGCCGGATATCTTGCAGGTTTTTTCATGATGTGTGCAAGTTCGCTTACGTATGTGTATGGCAACTATGACCGTTTATATATCGGACCGGTAGGCCCGTCAAACCTCAAAGCCTTTGTAACGGCGGTGTCCGTGGCAGGAATCGTGTTTTCGCTGGTGCTGGGACTTCTTCCGGTAAAGAAAAACACAAAAGCGGTATCCGTAAATGCACAATCTATGCGGAAAGAGCAGAATCGGTTCAAGAATACCTGCTGGCGGATTTTTGTATGGGTATTTGCAGCGGCAGGACTCGCAGCATGCCTGCTGGTAATGAAAAAAAGTGCGTATCCGTCAGCCTATATGACAAGCTATGCGTATCTGTTAAGCAGTGGTATAATACTCATGCCGGTGATTTTTATCGCGGCCTTTTTACGTCCGTCATGGTTTAAAAAGAAGGATTCTATTGTACTTTTGACGGCAATGTTTTATTATTGTGTTATCATTTATTCAGCCGTATTTAAGAAAGAAATACTACATTATTATTACTATGGAAGATATATTGTGCCATATATAGCAGTAATCGTTGTACTGGGGGCGTATATATTGTCACGGACGGCGGAAAGTATGGCTCATATCCGGATTTTAAGGGACGGATACGGTATGCTCTGTGCAGCGGCGGCGCTTGCGGTGGCAGCAGTTCTGATTCCGTATGCGGGGATTGTAGTGAACGGTCAGGATCAGACCCAGCTGCAGTGGAAAATTCTTACAGAGCTTGCAGAAACCGTAGATGAAAAAGACAGTGTGGTGGTACTTGGGGAAGAAGTCGTTCCACAGCTGATGGTTTCGTTAAAATATATGACAGATTGTCCGGTATATCCGTTAAAGGAAGATAAAGAAGCGGCAGCAGTGCAGTGTGCAAGGTTAAAAGACCGTTACAGCCATGTCTATGTAATCAGCGGAGAACCTGAATCCGGAGCGGTAGCGGATAGCGGGATGGACACCGTTTATCATAAAGATAATAAAATACAGATGGATGTAAAGATGCCGGAAGAACTGGACGGTATTGCAGCGTGGATTCCGTATGCACAGGAATTTGTAAGCAGCATACAGCCGGTGGCGGTATATGAATATATATCTGAATAACAGGGTATTGGAGAAGTATGTATCAGTTAAGGGGAAAATTATCAATTGTCATGCCGGCCTATAATGAGGAGGCACTGATTTATAACAGTATTATGCAGACACTATCCATCGTGGAGCAGTTTGCACCGGATATGGAGATTATTGCCGTCAATGACGGCAGTAAGGATAAGACAAAGCAGGAAATTGAGCGTGCCATACGCGATGATGCGAAACAGCCGCACCCGGTTGTGCCGGGCATGCGGGTGTCCGGCACACGCATAAAGCTGGTGACATCCAATAAAAACCGTGGCAAGGGCAATGCCATTATTTCAGGAATCAGTCAGGCAGAGGGCGATTATATTGCGTTTGTGGATGCGGATTTAGAGTTAAATCCCGCACAGCTTGAGGGCTATTTAAAGAAAATGCAGGAAAGCGGAAGCGATGTTGTGATTGGATGTAAGTTCCACAAGGATTCTGAACTTCACTATCCGTTTGTACGCAAGGTGATAAGCCTTGGCTACTATATGATGCTTCTTGTGCTGTTTCATCTGAATGTGCGTGATACACAGACCGGATTAAAGGTTTTTAAGGCAGAGGCTGTAAAGCCGGTGGCACATCTGGTGCGGACGTCCGGGTTTGCATACGATATTGAACTTTTAGTAGCGGTTCACCGCAGAGGGTTTAAAATCGAGCAGATGCCGGTGAAGGTTGTCTATGTGCGGGATAAGAATACCCGAAGAATCGGGATGTACGATATTGTAAAGGCATTCCGGGATACGTGGGCGATTTTCTACAGGGTATATTTTAAACATTATTACGATGAGCCGTCCGAATAAACGGCATTAAAAATGTGAATGTGGTGAGAATGATGAAAGAGGATGAACCAAAAAAAATACTGCTTAATTATATATATTTGAGCCGTCAGCATGCCGGGGGAAAAGACCAGGTTGCGATAAATCTGCTGGAAGGCATTTGTAAAAATAAAGACATGGGTGCGTGCGTTGTGCTGTGCTATGACTATGCAAAGGCTTATCTGGAGCAGATTGCACCCGGAGTGACGGTAATCACGGTAAAACCGCCGAAAAAAGAGTCAGAGCTGGTACGTCTGCTGGATATTGAGCGGGTAAATACATGGATTGTGCCGAAGGTCATCCGTAAATACAATATCGGTGTTGTTTTTCATGCCAGCTGTACCAACGGACTGAGAAAACTGAAGGTACCGACCGTCATGATTCCACACGATATTAAAGCGGTATCGCACCGGGTGATGGGCAGTGTGAAGGTGGCATGGTATAAATATCTGTTATACAAAATCATGTATGCAGTGGATTTTAAGCACGCAGATAAAATTATTGCTATCAGTAAAGCAGACCGCTCAGAAATCCAGAATTATTATGCGCGGTATAAAGATAAGATTGTGCAGATTTATAATCCGATTAAGGTACATGTCAATGACGTGATTCCGCCGACACCAAAAAAAGGTGATATTGTTGCAATTAATCTGCAGTTTCACCATAAAAATATTATTACGCTGATTAAAGCATTTGAAATGATTGCAGACTGCATTGACAGGAATCTGGTGCTGGTGGGCAATGTGCCAAAGCGCGTAGCGTATTTAAAGGAGTATGTAGAGCAGCATAACCTGTCCGGGCGTGTCATTTTTACGGGTTTTGTGGACGGAAAGAAAAAAAGAGAGCTTTTGGTAAACAGCTGCCTGTATATTAATCCATCCCTGTTTGAGGGCTTTGGCATGACGGCGGTGGAAGCGATGATTTTAAAGGTGCCGACATTGCTGTCCAGAGTATCCGCAAATTATGAGGTGACAAAGGGACTGTGCCATTATTATGAACCGGCGGATGATGTGGAAGCACTTGCCGCAGCGATTCTGGATTTTTTTAAAGAACCGGAAAACGGTGAGGCGCTTGAAGATAAAAGCAAGGAAATGCTGAAAATGTATGATTACCAGAAAATCGCGGCGCAGTATATGGAATTATTCAGGGAGTGTCTGTAAATATGAATGAAATCAAAGTAAGCATTATTACTCCGTTATATAAAGGAACAGACTATATTCCGGGTCTGATGGCGATGATACGAAAAAATGCAGAGCTACTTCCGGCTGCGCAAAAAGGTAAAAATGTGCCGAAGGCAAAACTGGAATTTATTCTGGTCAATGACAGTCCGGCAGACGGCCTTTTGAAGGAAGAAGAACTGATACGAAATTATGTACCTGACCAGGCTTTTGAGCTGACTGCCGTCAACCACACGGAAAATCAAGGGATTCATGCGGCAAGACTGACAGGGCTTTCAAAAGCACAGGGAGAGTACATCTTATTTTTAGACCAGGACGATGCCATTTCAGACAGTGCGGTATGGACATTACTTACAGCGGCAGAGCAGACCCACGCAGATGTTGTGGCGGGCAATGGCTGCCGCTTATTTTTTACGCCGGAGCATATTTTAGAAAAACAGATTCCGATTTATGCCAAAAAGGCGGTACTAAAAGAAGTGGGGCATGAAAAAATGTATCTGTATGGCACAGATATGATATTTTCACCGGGACAGTGCCTGATCCGTAAAGCTGTGATACCCAGGGACTGGTGCAAACGCCGTCTTACCGTAAACGGCTGTGACGATTTTCTGCTGTGGCTGCTGATGTTTCACGAAAAAAGAAGCTTCTGTGCCATAGAGGATAAAATCTATATCCACAATGATACCGTAAACAGTTATTCATCATCGTATGAGGCAATGGAGCGTTCTTTTTATGCCGTCTGTGAATTTCTGGAACAGACAGACGGATATGATAAAAAGAAAATACAGATTCTGCGCCGCCGCTATGCGTTAAAATCAAAGCTAAAACAAAATGGAAGTAAACGGCAAAAAATAAGTGTAGTACTGATGAATCTGGACATTCTTTATTATACTTTAAAATATAAAATAAAGGGATACTATTAAAAATAAAGAGATATCCTATAAAAATGCAAAGGGTTATCAAAGATTTGTATTGTGTAGATATTACAAATGTGTTACGATTAGGAATGGTTTATTACAAAGAATTAAAATTCTTGCAATATGAAAGGATAGAATCTTCATGAAAGAACGAATCAAAGACATTATTTCCTACAGCGATATGATAGGAAGTCTTGTGAAAAAGGATTTAAGAGGGAAATATAAGGGTTCCGTATTAGGATTTTTATGGACGTTTATCAATCCGCTTTGTCAGATTATAGTATATACCATTGTGTTTTCAGTGATTGTCCGAAGCAACCTGGACAAGTTTTATGTTTACATGATTGTGGGCATGATTCCGTGGCTGTTTTTTGATATGTCACTCCGGCAGGGGTCCGGCTGTGTACGGTATCAGGGGGATATGATTAAAAAAATCTATTTTCCGAGGGAAGTCCTTCCGGTTTCCTGTGTGACCTCTAATTTTATCAATATGCTGTTTTGTTTTGTTATTGTATTTGCCGTATTATTTATTTCAGGAATCGGTGTGCGCATAGAGGCACTGCTTTACCTGCCGCTTATTATGGCAATCGAATATCTGCTGTCACTGGGCTTTGCCCTGATTGTATCGGCAGGAACCGTATTTTTTAAGGATTTGGAACACATTACAACCGTTGTTTTAATGGCATGGATTTACGGAACACCGATTATGTATTCCCTGGAGATGATTCCGGCGAATATCAAGTGGCTGTTTAAGGTGAATCCGATGACTGCGGTTATTGAGTCTTATCACAGAATTTTATACTGGAAAGAGCTTCCATTAGGAAAAGATATATTATATTCAGCCGTATTTGCGATTGTCATGGTGATTATCGGAGAACTCGTATTTGCCAAGCTGGATGATAATTTTGCGGAGGAATTATAATGAGTGAAATACAGTATTCCGTAGAAGTAAAAGATGTTGAAAAGCATTTTAAGGTTTATATGGACAAGGGAAGCACGCTCAAGGAACGTGCAATATTCCACAACAGAAACCGCCACGAAAACAGACAGATTCTAGACGGCATTTCCTTTGAGATTCCAAAGGGACAGGCAGTGGGACTGATTGGGCGTAACGGCTGCGGCAAAAGTACAACATTAAAGCTGCTCACAAAGATTTTAAAGCCGAATTCCGGCACGGTAAAGGTCGAAGGCAGGGTATCGAGCCTGATTGAACTGGGTGCGGGATTTCACCCGGATATGTCAGGCAGGGAAAACATTTATATCAACGCGACTATTTTCGGTTTAAAAAAAGAAGAAATTGACGAGCGGCTTGAAGAAATTATCCGCTTTTCGGAGCTTGAAGAGTATATTGACAATCCGGTGCGTACCTATTCGTCCGGTATGTATATGCGTCTTGCGTTTGCCGTTGCGATTAACGTCAACGCCGATGTACTGCTGATTGATGAAATTCTTGCAGTCGGCGATGTCAGCTTCCAGAAAAAGTGTTTTGAACGCTTAAAAGAGATTAAAGAGCAGGGAACGACCATTGTTATTGTATCGCACTCCATGGAACAGTTATACAGCATCTGTGACCGTTTAATCTGGCTGGAGGAAGGCAAAATCCGGGAAGACGGAAGTCCGAAGCTGATTGGCATGCATTATCTGGATTCGATGGAAGATGAGCGTATCGCAAGGCTGGCAGAGGAAAGCAAAGAAAAGCTTTCCGATGAAAGAGGACGCTCGATACTTGAACTGACACAGAATGTCCACCCGGAGGCGCGCCGGGACGGAAGTCACGAGGTGCGGTTTACCAAAGTGGATTTATACGACAATGACGGAAATCCATGTCAGACCTTTAGTACAGGCGATAAGGTTGTTTTAAAGTTTTCATATGCGACAGCCTTAAAAGGCATTGCCGTCAATTTCAATATGGATTTTGTCCGCGATAACTGGCAGTACTGCTACGGCAGCTGCTTTGCAAAGCCGGGAGATGCGCTTCCGGTATTAGACGAAAGCGGAGAAGTCACATTTACCATAGAAAAGCTGATGCTGCTTCCGGGCAAGTATTATCTGGACATCGGTATCAACGGCGAACACGGAGAACTTTACGACAATGTCCGCAACATTATGCAGATTACGGTACGCGATTATGTCCACAATGAATTTGGACCGTGTACATTTGAACACGATTGGGAAATAGTGTAAAAAAAACAAAGTGCTATGATGGCATATGAGAAATAGGAGGTAAAATCCCCTGCTCCTGCCTGGGGCAGAATGTGAGTAAACTCACATGGCATTTTGCTTCGCAAAACAAGGAGGTAAAATCCTCTGCTCCTGCTTGGGGCAGAATGTGAGTAAACTCACATGGCATTTTGCTTCGCAAAACAAGGAGGATTAAAAAATGAAGTATGATTATTTAGTAGTAGGTGCAGGTCTTTACGGTGCAGTTTTTGCATATGAAGCCAAAAAGAAGGGAAAGACCTGTCTGGTGATTGATAAGAGAGACCATATTGCAGGTAACATTTACTGTGAGAATGTATCCGGCATTAATGTGCATAAATACGGTGCGCATATTTTCCATACATCTGATAAGAAAATCTGGGAATATGTCAATCAGTTTGCGGAATTTAACAACTATATCAACTCACCGGTAGCAAGATATAAGAATGAACTCTACAATCTGCCGTTTAACATGAATACCTTCAGCAAAATGTGGAATATTGCAACACCACAGGAAGCAAAGGACATTATTGCATCACAGATTGCAGACTTAAATATTACAGAGCCAAAGAACCTTGAAGAACAGGCACTTTCCTTAGTCGGAAAAGACGTTTACGAAAAGCTGATTAAGGGTTACACCGAAAAGCAGTGGGGACGTGACTGCAAGGATTTACCGTCCTTTATCATCAAGCGTCTTCCGCTTCGTTTTATCTATGATAACAACTACTTCAACGACAGATATCAGGGTATCCCGATTGGCGGTTACACAAAGATTGTAGAAAAGATGTTAGACGGCATTGAAGTCCGTTTAAATACCAATTACCTTGACAACAGAGAAGAATTTGATGCAATGGCAGATAAGATTGTATACACCGGTATGATTGACCAGTTCTATGATTATAAGCTGGGTGTACTTGAATACCGTTCCGTACGTTTTGAAACAGAAGAGCTGCCGATGGAAAACTATCAGGGAAATGCCGTTGTCAACTACACAGAAAGAGAAGTGCCGTATACAAGAATTATTGAGCATAAGCACTTTGAATTCGGCAAGCAGCCGACAACCATTATTTCAAGAGAGTACTCAAGCGAATGGAAGAAGGGCGACGAGCCGTACTATCCGGTCAATAATGATAAGAACAATGCACTGTATCAGCAGTACAAGGAGCTTGCCGACAAGGAACACAAGGTCATCTTCGGCGGACGTCTTGGTGGATACAAGTATTACGATATGGATAAGGTGATTGCCGCAGCACTTGAAATGTGCGAAAAAGAACTGTAAAACAGGGAAAGATAAAGATAAATACTCCAAAAGCGGAGTGGATTAGATAGAATGGGAGAAATGAATTAAGATGAAGCTTCAGAAAATACTTTGGCCGACAGAGGGATTATGTACCGAGGAAAAATTATATCTGCACACCAATGTGATTGATGATGATTTTAACATTAACAGAGATGAGAATCATTTAAAAAGCGATTTAAACTTTATCAACCGCAGTAAAGTCTATATGATGCCGGGCGGAGGTTTTTCGCTGGATAAAGGCGGTAAAGTGGAATTTGATACGTATTTTAACGGCTTTTCTATTGAAAAGTGGAGAAAGTACACACAGGTAAAAGAAGTATCCATCAATCTGGAATTACAGGGTGATGTGCTGGTGACACTTTCAAGCAAGCTTTTCCTTCACGGTGAAGTTTTAAAGAAAGAGCTGGTAAGACAGGAAGTACACACAACAGAGAGAAGCTTCTATTCATTCCCATTCGGCAATGAAGAAAAAGGTATGCTCTATTTTGAAGTGACCGCACTCTCAGACGGTGCTGCGCTTTACGGCGGTTACTACGAGGATACGGCGATTGAAAAGCCTGCAAGACAGCCTAAAATCGGGATTGATATCTGTACCTTTAAGCGTGAACGTTATATTGAAAAGAATATCGGACTGTTAAATGCGCATGTATTTAACAATCCGGACAGCCCGTTACAGGAACATCTCGAGGTTTTTGTATCCGATAACGGACAGACATTGGATATTGACAAGCTTGGCAATGACAAAATTCATATCGTACGCAACAAAAATACCGGCGGTGCAGGCGGATTTACAAGAGGTCTTATGGAAATCTTAAAGAACGGCAATCCGCATGGCATTACCCATGCGCTGTTAATGGATGATGATATTACAATCGATACAGAATCCATTGAAAAGACCTATACGATTCTTTCGCTGTTAAAGGATGAATATGCCGATGCGTTTATCGGCGGTGCAATGCTTCGTATTGATAAGCCGAATATACAGGTGGAATCCGGTGCATCATGGAATGCCGGGAATTTGATTTCCAATAAGTCCAACTTAAACATGAATGTGACATGGGACTGCCTCTTTAATGAAATTGAAGAATATACGGAATTTAACGCATGGTGGTACTGCTGTTTTCCAATGGATGTTGTATCAGAGGAAAATCTGCCGCTGCCAATCTTTATCCGTGGCGATGACCTTGAATACGGCCTGCGCAACATGAAGCATCTGATTTTGATGAACGGTATCTGCGTATGGCATGAACCTTTTGAAAATAAATATTCTTCATTTTTGGAATACTACATTATCCGTAACAGATTGGTGGACAATACATTCCACTTTCCGGACTGGGGCAAGGCACAGTTAAAGAAGGCAGTCTGGGGACAGTGGCGCAGAGAGTGTAAGTTCTACCGCTATAAGAATGTGGATTTACATACCAGAGGTGTCAGGGATTTCTTAAAGGGTGTGGATTTCTTCTTAAATACAGACGGTGAAAAACTGCACAAGGAAATTATGGCAGCAGGCTATAAGGCAGTGCCGATGGACCAGATTAGTGTGCCGTTCCACTATAAGACATACGAGGCATCCAGAACGACAAAGTTAAGCATACTGCACAATATCGTGCGTAAGCTGACCTTAAACGGTTATCTGCTTCCGGCGAAGCATATCCGTATTGTATCCATGGCACAGGTAACATTCCCGGCAGTATGGAGAGCAAAAAAGATTGTATTTTACGATGTAACAGCCAATAAAGCATTTGAATGTGAAAGAAGCTGGGGTCAGGCTGTTGCAAAGTTTTTCCAGGTACTGGGACTTACCATTCAGATTGACTTTAAATACAATAAAGCAAAAAAAGATTTCTTAAAGCGTGGAAATGAAATTAAAAACATTCAGTTCTGGAGTAAATACCTCGGACTGGATAAGCAGTAAAATGTCTGTGGTATGGAGGAGCAACATTGAAAAAGCGAAGGAATAAAAAGAGGATAATCATTGCGGCGGTGATTGTATACCTTGCGGTTATCGGCATTGTAGCAGTCTGGGAATCCGGCAGGCAAAAGCCGGCAAATCCCGATACTGCGGCGGCACAGGAGGAAGCTTATAACCGTAAGAAAGCAGTGATTGATGCACAGGAGAAAGCAGAGCAGCAGGCTTATGATAAAGCGGTACAGTTGCTGGATTATGACGTGGACAGTGCAGCAATGAAAATATCACCGGCAGACTGTTACAGCATTATGACAGCCAACAAGCTTCCGGCATTATCGAGAATGGCAGCAGAAGATTCAAAAAAATATATGGGGAATCTTCAGGTGTTACAAAAGATTGAAAAGCTCGGTATTGATACGGCGTCCTTTGAAACACCGGAACTCAACTGGAAAAATGTATACAACCGGGTTTCAGACACAATGCAGAAAGAAAATACATTTTCAGATAAAATTTCCTTTACAGGAAGCACAGCTTCCCAGTTAAATACCCTGATTGCACAGAGCACGGATGCATATATTACAATTGAGAGCAGTACGGTACGGATGGATGAACCAATCCGCATGAAATCCGGTATTGCGCTGGATGCAGCAGGAGTTACATTTACAGGAAGCACGGATGACCGCGTGGCACAGGCAGTAATTGCAGAAGACTGTACGAATTTTGCACTGTATAACCTGAATCTGACAGCGGGCTGTTATGAGTACGGTATTTATATTATCAGAAGCAATACATTTACAATCGAAAACTGTACCATTTCCAATGCTCTTTATAAGGGACTGGTTATGATGGGTGAAAACAAGAATTTCACAATCAGAAACAATACGGTTTCGTATAATGGTAACGGCGCAGTTTTTCTGAATGGAAATATCAGTAATGGTATTATTGCAGGAAATGATGTCGTTGATAATTACGGCACCAGAAACCTCACAGCCGGGATTGTAATGACTTCCATGGAAATTGACGATTATTATACGGCGTATAATGAGTTTAAAGATGAACATTTATATAACCTGTTAGATACGCCGCATGATATTGTGTTATATCAGAATAATGTAAAACATAATAATTCATCAGGTATTTATTCCGATGGGGCATATCAGATTTATATTGTTGAAAATATTATTTATCAGAATGATAAAGAGGGTATGTGTCTGGATTACGGTACATTCGGTGCGTATGTCAGCAACAATATTGTCAAAGAAAACGGCGGACGTCTAAGACAGTCCGATGAAGATTTAGAAGCGGACTTTGTAACGACGTTTGGACGTCTGTCAGATGGTTCGTCACCGGCAAAGCTTCCGGGCATTTCGATTGATAATTCGGCATATAATACGATTGTCAATAACAATGTTACGCAGAATTACGGAAGCGGTGTGAAGATGGTGCGTTCCGCATACCGCAATATTATTATGGAAAATTCTGTATCAGATAATAATAAAGGAAAAAGTGATGATTTCCATTTCTTTGGAATTGAAATTGGACATGAAAGTACGCCGGATGAACCGGTTAAAGGACTGGACTTTACAGCTTCCTATGAAAATATTGTATGCAGAAATATAGTGACGGGAAGCAATTATGCCGGTGTGTTTTTAGCAGTGGAATCTTATTGTAATGACGTATTTGACAATACGATTCTTGGCAGTGAGTGGTATGCAATTGAGTGCCACAGTAATATGTTTAACAGTATGCCAAACAATATTATGGACCAGGAGATCCTCAATTTGTATGCACGCTGATTACATAAAGGGAAAATGTAGATAGTGTTTGACGGGCATGGAAATTGCGATATTTCATGCGGAAAAGAGGTAAGATGAAAAAGACATTCGTAGGCGCAGTGGCTGCACTGTTGTTTATGTTTTGCTTTAGTTTGCATCCGGTAAGCGCGCAGGCGGCAGAACATATGCTCCAGATGGAAAATGATGAATGGGTATGTTATACCGCTGGACAGCGTGATAATTCTTATACCGGGATGGCTGTTAATGAATATGGCTGGTGGTATCTGACAGATGGTGAAATTGACTGGGATTATACCGGAATGGCATGTAATGAATACGGCTGGTGGTATATGAACAATGGTGCATTGGATTTATCCTATACGGGTATTGCTGATGTAAACGGTGAGCCGTGGTATGTAGTCAATGGCACAATTGATTTCAGTTACAATGGCATGGTAAATGCAAGCGGCAGCTGGTGGTATCTGAATCAGAATAAAGTAGATACAGATTTTACCGGTCTTGCATTAAATGAATACGGCTGGTGGTATATAAATGCCGGTGAAATTGATTTTTCATATACCGGACTTGGATATAATGAGTATGGCTGGTGGTATGTTGATAACGGTACTGTAGATTTATCGTATACAGGCATGGCACAGTTAGGATATGACTGGTGGTATGTGACAAATGGTGTCTTAGACAGAGATTATACCGGAATGACTGTTTATGATGGAAACTGGTACTATCTGATAAACGGTTTTCTTGACAGAAGCTATGAAGGCCTTGCAGATAACGAGTATGGCTGGTGGTATATTTCGAACGGAACAATTGACTTTACATATAATGGAATGGCAGCAAATGAGTATGGCTGGTGGTATGTAAGCAGCGGCGGAGTCGATGGCACTTTTACGGGTGTTGCTTCAAACAGCTATGGTTCATGGTATTTTGAAAACGGTACAATTAATTATAGTTATGACGGTGAATATACCTATGTAGGAATTACATATATTGTTAAAAATGGTCTGGCAACGTCGCTTCAGAAGTCATCCGTCGGAATTGATGTATCAAAGCACAATGGAGAAATTGACTGGGATGCCGTAAAAGCAGACGGGATTAAATTTGCCATTATCCGTGTCGGTTACGGTAATGATGATACAGATCAGGATGATGTATGGGCAGTACGCAATATGCAGGAATGCGAACGCGTAGGTATTCCGTATGGCGTATATCTGTATTCGTATGCAGTCAATGAAGATGAGGCAAACAGCGAAGCAAATCATATTTTAAGAATGTTACAGGGATTTAATCCGGTATTGGGTGTGTATATTGATATCGAAGATACGGAATATTATAACGAATATAATATTGATCCGTACAGCTCAGAGGGCAGGGAACTGATTACCCGTATAGCAGTCACTGTAATGGACAGAGTCAGCCGCGCAGGTTATACTGCCGGTGTGTATGCTAACTGGAATTATTTTCAGAATGTATTAATCCAGAGTGAGATTCAGGCTTATAAGTGGCTCGCATGGTATAAAGAAGATACATCTGAGGTTCCGGAAGGTGACTGGATTATGTGGCAGTATACAAGCACCGGACATGTAAACGGTATAGAAGGCAATGTTGATATGAACTTCTGGTATGGATTTTAAAGATGGAAAAAACAAAACAAAGAATAAGCTGGATTGATGTTACAAAAGGAATTGCCATATATCTGGTGATTCTCGGACATTCGCTGATTGGCCTGAAGGTAAATGATTATATTTTTGCGTTTCATATGCCATTATTTTTCATTGCTTCAGGACTGTTATTCCGCGAAAAGAGTATCAAAAAAACCATTGCAGGCAATATTAAAAAGCTGCTTGTCCCATATTACATTACGAGTGTATGTGTAATTCTTGGAAGGGCAGTCAGTGCGTACTTACAGGGCTGGACGGTTCAGAATATCCGGAATTTGTGCTTAAATACGATGATTGGTGCAGTTTTCGGATATGGTGTAGATGGAAGTAAATGGTTCTTTACAGTCTGGATGATCGGTGCAATCTGGTTTTTATGGGCATTTTTCTGGAGTGACATTATTATACATGTAGTATTTCATTATACAAAGAGCTGGCAGGAATGGCAGAGAGCGTTTTTAATCATCGGAATCTCGGCAGTTTCTTATATTGTAGGACAGTATATCTGGATTCCAACGAATTTAGATGTGGGCGGATTTGCAATTTTATTTGTTTATATCGGCTATCTGCTCCAAAAAATCCGGATATGGGAGAAGGGAAAGCTTCCGTGGATTTGCTGGATTCTTTGTGTAATCGTATGGGTCTATGCTTCCCATACGGGCGGGATTAATATGGTAATCCGTGTCGTGCCAAACTTCGTCGTTTTATTCGGTGCAGTTGCAGGAAGTGTCATGACGATGAAGCTTGCCATACAACTGGATAAAATCCCGGGAATCAGCAGATGCCTTTCCTGGTTTGGAAAGAACAGCATGAAAATCTTATGTGTGCATTTATTTGAAATATTGATTCTTTCGTGGGATTTTATAGAAGTGAAATGCCATGTGCCGGTTACAAGACTGACAACCATTATTTTAAGGACAATATTTATTGTGGTTGTTGTTTTATGTATCAACGGAGTGCAGGGCATATATAAGAAACAAAAGAAACAGAAGTAAAAAAAGGGGCAGCGGCTTTACAATCATTGTAAAGCCGCTGCCTTTTTTAGGTGCGCCCGATAATAAGCGCTGCGTTTTAAGGGAGCTAGTTTAAAGTAATATTGTTTTTTACAGTACTGCTCATAGATGAGAAATCTGCAGCGCCAAATGTATAGGCTGATGAGAACTTATTGTACATAATGACATTTTCACAAGAAGAACCACCGTTATTTGCAGTATCATCATCGGCAATAAATACACCGAAATCGTGTGAACCTGTTACGGTATTATTTAAAACAACATTCCAGTTGCTTCCTAAACCATCAATATAACCGAGGTTTTCGGTTTCAACAGCAAGCGGTTCAATATCAATACCGGAACTCTTTGCACCCATCTGGTTGTATGCATTATCCGTACAGATATTGTTTACGATAATATTACCCAGACCGGTACGAACCAGTTTAATACCGCTGCAGCTGTTGTTATAGACGTTATTGCTGTCAACAATATTGTAAATACCATTATCAATAGATACACCCGGAAGTCCGCCTGCAATACCGTTGTTTACAACTTCATTGTGGGCAAAGTAGTTGCCGATGCAGCCACTGTCAAGGCATACGCCTTCAAGGATACTGTCACGCAGTGTATTATAAGTGATATATGTCTTATAAGAACCGATGCAGTATAAAGCTTCACCGCTGCAGCCTGAAACAACATTTCCGGTTACAATGATATCATGAGGACCGGTTGTTTCATTGTCAACACGGATCTGCTGACCGTTCTGCAGACAGCTGATTGCAATACCTGCAAAACCTTTTGCGCCTGAAATACGGTTGCTGTCAATCAAAAGGTTTGAATGATTGCCATAAACGGCAATAGCGTCATCGCCGACATTGTTAATGGTGTTGCCGCGGATGATTCCGTTTACGGTTGAACCGTATTCGTCAGAAATCATGATACCGCTCTTAGTAGCATTATTTAATGTATTGTTTTCAAGCAGAATATTGTCAGCACTGAATACATTAATGCTGTTTACATAAGGAATGTCGGTAGATAAATTCTTTACGCCGCAGTTTGTGGATGGAATTACACCATTTTTATACACATATAATACAACACCGACATCAGGGGCTTCAGTATAACCGGCTTTCATAACAAGGCTGTGACCGTTTCCGTCTAAAATTGTATCAGATGGAACCATGATAATACCAAAAGAACCATTGGTGTTCTTATACACCTGAATGTCCTGTGTAAGCTGTACAATCTTTCCGGTGTTGTTTTGTAAGAACTGATTTAAATCGTCTACGTCAGTTCCGGTATACTGTACAGTCTGTGTAGGTAATCCGCTTAATGCACTCTGAATATTTGTATTCAATGAAGTCATGCTGGTTTCCGGGTTCATAAGGTCAGAACGGGAAAGTCCTAATGTATGTAATCTTGAGATAACCTGGATGCCGTTTAAGGAATCCAGCGCATTCAGTGCAGATAAATCATATTTCACGCTGTAATCCGTTACAGAAGCATTCAGATCAGAAATTGAAATATTTTCTGCGTTGCTGCTTAAGCCTGCATCAGATGTCATATAAGTCTGATGTGCGGCAGACTGGAAAACATATCCGTCAGAAGTCTTTGTTACCAGCCATTTTGCTTCTGCAGCGTCAGAAGATGCCGCAAAATACATAGAACCATTACCGTTTGCTGCACAGAATCCGTTCTGTGTTAATGAATATACGGTATAAACGCCGTTTCCTAAAGAAGAAATACGGTAATTGTTATTACCGAAAGAGTAAATACCGGTTGTTAAAGATTCCTGACCAAAGGATTTTGGTGTCAGAACAAAACGCTGGGCAGAAGTATCATGTCCGATGGCCTGCTGCAGTGAAGTTCCAAAAGCAGCTGCACCGCTTAAAGTTAAGTACTGATAGCTGTTTGCGGAAATAAAACTGTAAGTGCCGTTTGTGTTTTTCTGGATATACCATGTCTGGTCAATATTATCAGTACCCTGCGCCTGCATTACGGCAGTGCCGATAGAAATAGAACCCTTTGTATACACAAAACGCTGTGAATTGGCATTTTTAATTTTATAAAGACCCTTTGAAGAATCAATACAGTTGATATAGAATAACTGTTCAGAACCTTCAGAAGCGTCAGCCAGTGTAATCGGTGTATCGTCTTTTACAGAAGCATCCTTTGCAGAAAGCATCGCAGCTGTGTTATCAGAAGCAGCGATGGTATAAGCACCGTCAGCAAGAATCTGTGTATACGGAGATACAAAGTTAAAGGTCTGTGTTCCTGCATTAGACCATAAAGCGGTTCCTACATTGGAATTATTCTCGCTGGTCATGTAGAAGGTATAATCTGTACGCGCAATAGCAATCGTATATACACCTGCAGAAGTTTCAGTAACCGTCCAGTTCTTTGTTCCGTTTACGGAATCAGAAGTAACCTGTACATTGTCTGTAAAAGCATTGGTTCCCCAGCCATGGTTGTAAGAATTAATCAGCCACTTGTGTGATGCATCATCTCCGTTGGCATCAATATAAGCAAGGGACATGAAACAGTAGGTTGAGCTGGCTTCATCTTTAACAACAAGGAATTTCTGGCTGTTCGCGCCGGTAATCTTAGACATTACCAGATTGTAGCCGCCTTCTGCAGTAGCGGATTCCTCTACTGTTAGGGCATAGTTTGGATTGCTGTTGCTGCGGATCATATACACACCGCCGGTGAGTTCTCCTGTAGCAGCATTGCCGACACGGAAAATGTCTTCACGCGGAACGGCAAAACCGCCGGTAACATCATAAGTCATACCGTTAAAAGTGAATTCTCCGTTGAAATTAAAATCAATTACGCCGTTATTGTAGTACCAGTAACCGTATGCGTTACTGCCGATGCCGTGGAAACTTAAATCCAATGCACCGTTGGTGATATACCACCATCCAAAATCATTGGCAGCCATACCGGTGTAGTTCCAGTTTAAGGCACCGTTAGTCATATACCACCATCCAAAATCGTTGGCAGCCATACCGGTGTAATTCCAGTCTAAGGCACCGTTAGTGATGTACCACCATCCAAAATCGTTGGCAGCCATACCGGTGTAATTCCAGTCTAAGGCACCGTTAGTCATATACCACCATCCGAAATCATTGGCAGCCATACCGGTGTAATTCCAGTCTAATACACCGTTGGTGATATACCACCATCCAAAATCGTTGGCAGCCATGCCGGTATAATTCCAGTCAATTGTACCACCGGAAACATACCACCATCCGAATTCGTTGGCAGCCATACCGGTATAATTCCAGTCAATTGTACCGTTGGATACGTACCACCAGCCAAAGTCATTCTGGGCAAGACCGGTGTAGGATGTATCAACGACACCGTCTACATAGTAGTACCAGGTATTGTCCACAGGATTCAGGTACAGCCAGCCGCCGCCGGCAGCCTGTGCAGTATTTGGTTTTGCAAAAAGGCAAAGCGCAAATACAAATGCAGCAATAAAAGCTGCACACATTTTTTGTACTGCTTTCTTCATAGAAATCCTCCTTTAGTAAATAAATTTATATTTTAAAAAACCGTCACCTGGCAGTTTTTAAAATAACAGATTGAAAAAATGTTTTTATGGCAATCCACAACACCAGCGTAGCACAAATACAGATCATACGCATTAAAAACTGCATAAAAACATCTGCATTCAAAAGAAGTCCTTCCCAGTGGATAAATTGTGCTTCAATACAGTGAATGCCTAAAACAGCAAGGCTGTTTCTGCCAAAAAACTTCAAAACCGCCGTCGGTATCGTGTAACGGCTGAGCATCTGACAGCACAGGCATAAAATGACCGTTCCGCATACTGCACCTGACAGACTAAGTGGAAAAAGCGGGTAGGAACGTATGGATAATTCAATTCCGCCCTTTTGTATCTGCAAAAGCCAGATACAGCCGGTCAGCACAATGCTTAAAGGATAGCGTTTTAAATATTGCCAGACAGAATATTTGTTTAAAAGATATCCGGCATAAATGAACGCAGCTGCGGTCATGGAAACATCAAAACTTTCCGGTAAAAATGCAACATGCGTGCCGATATACCAGCCGATGATGGTGACGGCAGCCACCAGAATGCATGTAAGTGCTTCTTTTTCGCGTGAAAGCTTTAAAATGGCAATAAAAAGCATCCGGGCAAAGAAAAGGCAGATTACAAACCAGATAACAAATACACTGCCAATGTCCGTAAAAACAGAAGACGAGTAACTCATGCCAAACAGTGCAATCTTTGCCTGCATGCGTAACAGTGAAACGGTTGTATCCATGCTGATTCCGACATAAAGCCATTGGCGCCATACACGGACAAATGCAACCAGTACTTCAATGCCAAAGTAAGGCAGAAGAAGCCCTTTCCATGTGCTTTTAAAAAAGTGCTTCCAGGAACAGTTTTTGGTAAAATAGCCGCTTAACAGCATAAAAGCCGGCATATGGAAAGAAAATATAATCTGGCGGATATTGCTGTCAATTGGCATATGTGCATAAAGCATAAGCAGAATACAGGTGCCTTTTGCCATATCAACCCATTCTACGCGTTTGCTTACCGGAGCTGCACCGGATTCTGTGGTCAGTGTATTTTTCCCGTGTCCGGCAGGATGCAGCCGCCGGAGTAAAAGGCATATCAGCAGTCCGCCGGTTATCAGCAGGATATGGATTACAAAAAACAGTACAGCCTGTACATAAGTATTTGTTATCCGGTGTTCATTGAAGCAGGTCAGTAAAGAACTCCATGGAAAACAGTTCAGTTCGGTTAAATGCAGACAAAAAATAAGCATAAAGTGCGAACCAATCCGGTTTCCGAGGGCGGTTAACCGTGGACAGTGCTGCTCAATAAGCATTGCTGCATAAAAAAGAAAAATGCAGGCACAAAAAGCAGCCAGCCAGTCCCAGATGCCATAGCCGTAATTGTTATTTACCATGAATAACCTGCCGCCGCCTTTGGCAATGTATACCGCAGAAAGAACAAAACAGACAGCCGGAATAAAAGGTGCTTCTTTTAATCTGGCAAGGATATTCTTTTCGCGGAGCATAAAGCCGCAGAATACGAAAATGGTTCCTGTCATAGCAGTCTGGATACTATAAGGAAGCCAGAAAATCCGGCTGGTAGCAAAACCGGCAAGTGCAGTCAGCACAATGCCGATGACGGCATACCGGGTACGCAGGCACAAATGTGTAATATTAACGGCAAAAAATAATGCCGGAAGAAAACACAGCGAGCCGATCATGCGGATATATGCAGGTGTAAAGTAATCTACACCGGAACCGTAAAAGGCTGCCCATACCCATAACAGCAGCTCATGAAAAGACTCTGTAAAACCGGACCCTGTAAAAAAAATACGGACTGCCATAATAGCAATAATGACCGCACAGGTAATAAAATACGGAATCATCAAAGTGCGGAAAGTATAAAGCAGTGTCTGCTGGATGTTTTTAATTTCTAAAAAATATCCACTGATAATAAATAAGACCGGAATATGAAAAGTGAAAATAATCCGGGTTATAATATCAGGACATAAATACCATTGACTGCCTACGATAATACATAAAATTGTAATGCCAGACACAATGTTAAAAAGTGGTTTTGAATCAAGCTTATCCATTGTAAATTTTCCTTTGCAGATATACTAAAATAATATTTATATTGTTATGTACAGTATACCGTAAAAACAAGGAATTCTCAAGGAAATTAGCAGGTATTTACAGCGGATGTTGAATCGTAAACTGCGTTGTGTTATCATTTGCAGAATACGAAAGCTTTACGGGAAAGGAATTCGTATATTAATAAGGAGGCAGATTTTTGCAAATGCCTAAGCAGGGATTTAAAGAAGAAAGGAAAAGATACAAGTGAAAAAAATATTTCGAAAAAAGAAGGCAGTTGTATGGATTGCCGCAATAGCAGGGATGATAGCAGCATTTGGCTGTTTTACAGAAAAAGCGCAGGCAGCGGGATTTTCCGGCATGACCTTTTATCACCGCTTTTTGATTAACTGCTGGGGTGACTCGATGACAGCAGGACAGGGAGGAAGCGGTGTATCCTATCCGAGGGTTTTAAAAGAACTGACGGGATTTCCGGTCAATAATTTCGGTGTCAGCGGGGAAAACACTTATGAAATCGTAGACCGCAGTGCAGAATACGGAGATCAGTCCGGTGACATCATGATTATCGAGATGGGGGATAACGGAAAGTGGAAGAATATGGATGATTTAATCAAGCAGTATCAGAATATGCTTGATGAGGCAGACTGTTCTAATTATATCATCATCAGTTCGACAGATGATCCCAATGATACCGACCAGATATGGGGAGAGAGCGGTTATGAACCGGGTATGCAGGATACATGGTATGAGGCAGCATTAAAAGATGCATTTGGGGAACACGTGGTTACGGCAAGAAAGTATCTGATTGAAAACGGGCTTTCAATTAACGGACTGGATGAAACAGACGAGGACAGGGAACGTGCCGAAAAGGGGCTGATTTCGTTACAGTTAAGAAATTACTGGATTGATAACACTCATCTGAACGGATATGGATACCGTGCGCAGGCTTATGCCGTATATGAAAAAGGCATAGAACTGGGATACTGGTTTGCGAATGGCGGAGATGTTACTTCTGACAGCTGGGTAGTTGTAGAGGATGATGTCATTCAGGCAGATTACACAGGAATGGCATCCAATGAATATGGCTGGTGGTATTTTAACGATGGAACACTTGATTTAAGTTATACGGGAATGGCATCCAATGAATATGGCTGGTGGTATATGACCAATGGCGCCTTGGATTTAAGTTATACGGGAATGGCATCCAATGAATATGGCTGGTGGTATATGACCAATGGCGCCTTGGATTTAAGTTATACGGGAATGGCATTGAATGAATACGGCTGGTGGTACATGACCAACGGCGCATTGGATTTAAGTTATACAGGAATGGCACTAAATGAATACGGCTGGTGGTACATGACCAACGGCGCACTGGATTTAAGTTATACAGGAATGGCATTAAATGAATACGGCTGGTGGTACTTTAACAATGGGCTGCTTGACTTAAATTATACAGGAATCGCATTCAATGAGTATGGCAGCTGGTATTACAGAAACGGAATCATTGCTTATGATTATTCGGGAACCGTAGCGGATAATGGAAAGACATATACCGTACAGAACGGATTTGTCATCGCTTAAAAAGCGCAGAATTAGAGTTGTAAAGGCGGCAGTACCATGCACGGATAAATGGTATCTGCCGTTTTTTTGCGGTTAAACCGCCGGAAAAGGGGAAATACTGTTGTTGTATGATACAGGAGCTTAGGGAGTATGAGTTTCAGGGGAATGGAGACCAGTATGCAGGATGGCGTGTTTTATCAGATTGTATCGTACGGTCTGAAAACGGTTTGTGAAGATGAATTCTGGGAACAAAAAGACACAATTGCAGTAATCGATGCGCATAAACTGGAAAACAGCCAGTCATTTGGACAGTTTTGCTGTGGATGCAGCGGAGGGGAATATATCCGCGGGTGCAGGGTGATACAGGATAAAAGCCATACGCTGATAGAATGGCATGTGCCGGAAAAAACAAAAAAGAATGTGTCGTGGCATTTTGCAGTTTTTATAACAGCAGAAAAAATTGTCTGTATACAATATACAGGCTCAGCCGGAAAAGTGCAGGAACTTATAAATACGTTTCTTCATAAAGAAGCCTATACCAAAGAACGTTTTTTGTATGAGCTGTTTGGTGCAATGACCGCAGATGATCTGCAGTATATGGAAAAACTGGAAAGGACGTTATCCGTATTAGAAGAAGAAGTGTTTCGTGCGGGCGGAATGGATTTTAACAGCAGTATGTTACAGGTAAAAAAGAAAATTTTTCAGTTTTACCGTTATTACAGCCAGTTCATTGAAATCGCAGCTGCGCTGGAAGAAAATGAAAATTCTGTTCTGGATGCACAACACACGGCTTATTTTGCAAGAATCAAAGAAAAAGCACAGCGGCTTGCCGCAGAAACACAGGTGCTTAGGGAGTATGCAGTGCAGGTACAGGAGGTTTATCAGTCGGAACTGGGAATCCGCCAGAATCACATTATGAAAATACTGACGACAGTAACAACGGTGTGCCTGCCGCTGTCACTGATTGCCGGCTGGTACGGCATGAATTTTTCTTATATGCCGGAATTATCGTGGCGGTACGGTTATCCGATGGCAGCAGGAATCAGCGCGCTGGTACTGGTTTTGCTGCTGTGGCTATTCCGCCGGAAGGGGTTTTGGTAGGGGAAAAAGATATTGTACATCATCTATCTGAAATAAATTGTATCAAAAAAATGCAGGGGGGGGTATAAGTATGCCCACCCCTTTGCATTTTGGGAAAATCAGATGAAAACAGCCGCAAAATTGTTGCAGACAAGGCAGTTTATACAATTGACAAGAATAAAGAGTTGGGATAATATAGAAAAGATAGGAAAAATACCTACAGATTAGAAAAATTAGTTGAGGATAAAAGATGAATCAGGGAGAAGAAAAAGTTCAAAACGCCCTTCTGTTTATCACAGATTTCATCGGATTAATTGCAAGTTATTATATCGCCGGGTATCTCTGGCTGGTGTTGTGGAAAAATGTTTCAGCACAGGTCTATTTTTCACAGATGGGGGACAGTCTGGTATCAGTAGTGGTATCCTATATGCTTGCGTTTTTATTCTATTCAAAGAATAATGATTTTTTACAGAGGGGAAAATTTGAAGAACTAAAAGCAGTAGTACATCTGAACGTTATAATGGCATGTATTATTGCCATTTATGAATTATTAAAAAGAACAAACCAGCAGTTTCCGAGAGGGGTCTACGTACTGGTGGTTGTGTTTAATGTTATATTGGCATATATTATAAGAATTATTGTGAAAAAATCCGTTTTAAGCCGTGCAAAGCTTGGCAAGTCCGTGAATCGTGTGGTAGCAATTACCACCGGTGACCGCGTGGATGGATTAAAAGAAATTGAAAAATGGAATACAACAAAGCAGATTTCAGGCATTATTATTGTTGACCGGGATATGCGTGGAACGGAAATAAACGGCATACCGGTTGTAGCAGATGTACATGACATGATTCAATACATAAAAGGCGGGATAGTAGACGAGGTGTATATTGATCTGAACACTGCCCGGATGGAAAAAATCACATCCCTTGTGATGGAACTGGAAGAAATGGGTGTGGTTGTTCATCTGCATCTGAATACGCTTGAAAATTATAAGGACTTTGATATGAGCCTTGGAAAGCTCGGCAATATTCCGGTTGCGACATTTGCCAACCGTTTCTATGATTATAAGGAACTGGCATTTAAACGGGCGATTGATATTGTCGGTTCGCTCGTTGGACTCTGCATTATGGCAGTTGCCATGATTTTTGTTGTCCCGGCAATCAAGCTGGAATCCAAGGGACCGGTATTTTTTAAGCAGAAACGTGTCGGAAAGAACGGACGGTATTTTTATGTATACAAGTTCCGCTCCATGTATATGGACGCAGAAGAACGTAAAAAAGAACTGATGGCACAGAATGAAATGCAGGGACTGATGTTCAAGATGAAGGACGACCCGCGTATTACAAAGGTCGGAAAGTTTATCAGAAAGACCAGTATTGATGAACTGCCGCAGTTTATTAATGTATTAAAGGGCGATATGAGCCTTGTGGGCACACGTCCGCCAACGGTGAATGAATTCAGACAGTATCAGGGACACCACAAGCGCAGACTGTCCATGAAACCGGGCATTACTGGTATGTGGCAGGCATATGGCAGAAGTACGGTAACAGACTTTGAAGAAATTGTAAAAATGGATTTGGATTACATCGACCACTGGAGCCTCGGACTGGATATGAAGATACTTTGCAGAACGGTTGTGGCAGTGTTTCAGGGGGGATGAAAATGTGGATATTTGATGTGTAGGAGATTATAGAAATGATTATCACAAAAACACCATTTAGAATGTCTTTTTTTGGCGGTGGAACGGATATGCCGCATTTTTTTAATGAATATGGAGGTGCGGTAATATCAACAACTTTTGATAAATATTGTTATGTTAATGTAAGACATTTGCCGCGCTTTTTTGATTATACAACAGAACTGTCATATGCCAAAATTGAAAGAGTACAGGAAGTAGAGCAAATAGTACATCCGGCAATTAGAAATGCCATGAAAATGTTGGATATGCATGAATTAAGACTTACATATGAGGCGGATTTACCAGCACGTTCAGGTTTGGGAACGAGTAGTTCATTTGCAGTTGGTATGCTAAATGCTTTTTATGCGTTGAAGGGGAAATATGCGGATAAGAAGAAATTGGCAGATGAAGCGATTTATTTGGAAAGAAATTTATGTAATGAAGCTGGCGGTTGGCAAGATCAGATAGCAGCAGCGTATGGTGGATTGAATCGTATAAATTTTAATGCAGATGGTTACGAAGTATTACCTATTATAATAGATACGGAACGAAAAAGACAGTTAGACAATAATCTTATGATGTTTTTTACCGGTTTTACTAGGTTTTCGGCTGAAATACAGGCAACGAATAATATTACGGCGAAGGATAAAATATCACAATTAAAGGAAATGTATGCTCTAGTAGATGAAGCTGAAAAAATTCTCGTGAATAAAAATACGAATTTAGAAGAATTTGGACGATTATTGGATTATACATGGAAATTAAAAAGACAGACAGGAGCTAAAGTTTCAACAAGCGATATTGATGAACTCTACAAAAAAGGATTAGAGGCTGGTGCAGTAGGAGGAAAGCTATTAGGCGCTGGCGGAGGCGGTTTTTTGGTTTTTTATGTTAATGAGGAGAAACAGGAAAGTGTAAAAAATGCAATGAAAGATTTGCTCCATGTTCCGTTCGATTTCGAGGATGGGGGAACAAGAGTGATACATTACACACCAGAAACATATATTCCCATGTGATTTAAAATAAGCAGAAAGGATTAATCAATGAAAACTGTTATAATGGCTGGTGGAAGGGGAACCCGTATATCTTCAGTTGCAAGCGATATTCCCAAACCAATGATTAAGATAGAAGGGATGCCAGTTTTAGAAAGAGAAATAGCATGTCTGAAAAAACAAGGATTTACAGATATTATTATTACTGTCAGTCATCTTGGTAATATTATTATGGATTATTTTGGTGATGGAAGTAAAATTTCACCGGTAACAGGAGAATCTTTTGGTGTAAATATAGAGTATTATTATGAAAACAAACCGTTAGGAAATGCAGGGGCATTGTTTGAACTTAAAGATAGATTAAATGAGGATTTTCTGTTATTAAATGCAGATGCAATGTTTGATATTAATTTTAAACGATTTGTTGCATATCATAAAAAAATGGGTGGACTGGTAACATTGTTTACCCATCCAAATAGTCATCCGTATGATAGTGGATTGATTGTCGCAGATAACTGTGGAACAGTTGAGAAGTGGATTGCGAAAGAGGATATAAGACCACAATTCTATAAAAATAGAGTAAATGCGGGGTTACATATTATTTCACCATCTGTTTTAGATATACGACCAGAAACTGAAAAGGTTGATTTAGACAGACAGTTATTAAAACCTTTAGCAGGTACTGGGAAAATGTATATATATGATAGTCCTGAATATGTAAAAGATATGGGTACGCCAGATAGATATTATACAGTATGTGAAGATGTACGTACAGGAAAAGTTACTGCAAAAAATTTGGGTAACAAGCAGAAAGCAATTTTTTTAGATAGGGATGGAACAATCAACAAATATGTAGGGTTTCTAAGAAATATTGATCAATTTGAATTGTTAGATAAAGTATCTGCTGCAATAAAAAAAATCAATGAATCCGGGTATTTGGCAATTGTTGTTACAAATCAGCCAGTTATTGCAAGGGGGGAAGTGAGTGTTAAAGAACTAGAAAGTATTCATAATAAAATGGAAACACTATTAGGACTTGATGGGGCATTTTTAGATGCTGTCTATTATTGTCCGCACCATCCGGATAGGGGATATGAGGGAGAAAGACCTGAATATAAAATACAGTGTGATTGTAGAAAACCTAAGCCGGGAATGTTGTTAAAAGCAGCTCGGGATTTTAATATAGATTTGGCAAACTCATGGATGGTTGGTGATGGCGAAAATGATATTAAAGCAGGGAAAGAAGCAGGCTGCAGGACAGCATTGATAACAAAAGAAGATGACAGGTATAATCAAGATTTAACGGTAATGTCATTGTGGCAATTTGTAGAAGAAATATTATAATAGAAAGAGAAGAGATAAGTGTTGGATAATAAAGTGCAAAAACATATAGAGTTATTAGTTAAAAGATATCCTCAATTGAAAAGCATACAAAGTCAAATTGAACAGGCATACTTAGTGTTGGAAGAATGTTATGCCAATGGTGGTAAACTACTTATTGCTGGAAACGGTGGTTCAGCAGCAGATGCTGAACATATTGCAGGTGAATTAATGAAGCGGTTTAAAATAAAAAGACCAGTTTCAAAAGAATTTGCTGAAAAGCTAGCAGAGATAGATGCTGTTAGAGGAAAACAATTAGCGGACAATTTAGAGTGTTCACTTATGGCAATTCCATTAGTGGCACATGAAGCATTAACAACGGCATATATAAACGATGTTGATGGTTATGGAGTATTTGCACAGCAGCTTTTTGGCTATGGAAGAAAAGGTGATGTGTTTTTAGGAATATCCACATCTGGAAATAGTAAGAACATAATGAACGCAACAGTTGTTGCAAGAGCATCGGGAATTAAGGTCATTGGACTTACTGGAGAAACAGGTGGCGAGTTGGCGAAAGTAGCAGATGTAGCAGTTAAGGTGCCTGAAAAAGAAACTTATATGATACAAGAACTTCATTTGCCAATATATCATTGCTGGTGCTTAATGCTGGAAGAAAGGTTTTTCGGAGAATAAGTATGAAAAAGCAAAAATTATTGAATACATATGTAAACAATGTAAGTATGGAGCAGACGATTTCAGAGATTGAAGAAATGATTGCAAATGATAAAAAGTCATATATTGTTGCAATAAATGTTGATGTTGTGATGAAAATTGAAAATGATTCATATTTGAAAAAAATAGTTGATAGTGCTGATATGGTGTTAGTTGATGGAAAACCGCTAATTTGGATATCAAAAATGCATAAGCAACCTGTAAAGGCTAAAATTTCTGGATCTGATTTAGTACCGAAATTATGTGAAGTGGCAGCAAAAAAGAATTATACAATCTTTATTTTGGGTGGTAAGGATGGAATTGCTGAAAAAGCAAAAAAAAATTTGGAGAGGAAACATCCTGGCATAAGGGTAGTTGGTACATATGCACCTCCATTTGGATTTGAAAAAAATCAAAGGGAATTAAAGAAAACGAATGATATAATTACAAAGGCAAAACCAGATATACTGATTGCTTGTTTTGGCTGCCCGAAGCAGGAGAAATATATATATGAAAATATAGAAAAGTATGATGCAAAGGTATCAATCTGTGCAGGGGCAACTGTGGATTTTTTGGCAGGAAATGTTAAAAGAGCACCTAAATGGATGAGTGAACATGGCTTAGAATGGTTTTATCGTTTTTTACAGGAACCTAAGAGAATGTTTAAAAGATATTTTGTTGACGATTTGAAAATATTAAAACTTATTTTTAAATACAAGTAGTGGAAAATGGATGGGATAGGATATGAATTTATCAGGACAAAATGTATTACTGTTTACACGAACAATGGGACTTGGTGGAACAGAAAATGTTGTATTGCAGCTATGTGAGATTTTAAAACCACAAGTTCACAATATAGTAGTATGTTCTTGTGGAGGGGTAAATGTAGAAAAGTTAGATACAATGGGAATAAAACATTATACCGTACCGGATATTACAATAAAAAATCCAATCACAGTCATTAAAATTGTTACAGAACTTAAAAGAATAATACGGCAGGAAAAGATTACAGTTATTCATTCACATCATCGAATGGCAGCTTTTTATGCTAGAGTAGTTGCAAACTCTAATATTATTCAAATTGTAAATGCACACAATACATTTTATGATAAAAAAACGCTTACGAAAATAGCATATAAGAAAGCAAACATTATTGCAGTTGGTGAGCAGGTAAAGAAAAATATGGTTGAATATTTTGGAATATCAGCTGATAAAGTTGCAGTGATTCATAATGCGATAAAACCGTTTGAAGGTCCGGTGGTTTTGGATACAGAACTTGAGCAAGCAAGGCAGCAGGGATATACATTAGTCGGAAATATTGGAAGACTTTCTGAACAGAAGGGAATAGAATATTTTATAAAAGCTGCGGCATTGGTATATAAAGAAAATCCGAATATTCGATTCTATATTGTTGGTGATGGTGAAGATGCTGAAAAGTTAAAGAAATTGACAGATTCATTGTTGCCTGAAGGGATACTGACATTTATGGGATATCGTTCGGATATTCAGAATGTTATGAGTCAGATGGATTTTATCGTGTTGAGTTCATTGTGGGAAGGTCTGCCGTTGACGCCAATAGAAGCATTTTCAGTTGGAAAGACAGTAATAGCTACTAATGTTGATGGAACACCGGAAATTGTAAAAGATGGGGAAAATGGATTATTGGTTCATAGTGCAGATGAAGTTCAAATAGCCCAAAAGATATTATACATATGCAAAGAGCAGAGTATTAGACAAAAATTAGAAGAGAACGCAGTTAAGACCTATGAGAAGAGGTTTACAATAGATACAATGAAGGAAAGATATATTCAATATTATAAAAGCGTGATAGGGTAAATGAATGAGAGAAGATGTTTTAGTTAGTGTAGTTATACCGGTATATAATACAGAACAGTATTTAGAAAGAACAATGAAATGTTTGTTAAATCAAACATATAAAAATTGGGAGGCAATTTTTATAGATGATGGTTCGGTAGACGGAAGTGGAGAATTGTTGGATAAATTTGAAGCTTTAGATAATAGAATTTCAGTTATTCATAAAGTAAACGAAGGTGTTTCAATAGCTCGAAATGTAGGAATTGATAATATTAAAGGGAAGAAAGTACTTTTTTTAGACTCGGATGATATATTTGAAAAAACACTAATTGAAAAGTGTGTTCGATATATAGAATTAAATCAGGTAGAAGCTGTTTTGTATGGATATGCAGATATGTATAACGGTACGGTTGTAAATGTGCATGAATTTGTATTAGAAAAAGAAAAATATATAGGGAATGATACAATAATACAGCAGTTGATGCCGCATTTTCTGGGAATATCATATGAAGATATTAATGGCTGGATAAAAAACCAGCATGGTTTACGGTATGGAAAAGAACATACTGCAATGTGGCGGATTATGTGTGATGTTGAATGTATAAAAAAGAATGCAATTAGATTTAATAAAAACTTGTCAGTTGGTGAAGATACAATGTTTATGAATGAGTATTTATATAACTGTAATTCAATTGGAGTTTTAAAAGATACGCTCTATTATTTAGTAGCTAGAGAGGGAAGCGCAAATAATGTTAATAATCATAATGTAGAGTTGATGATTAATAATAAATTAAAATTGGTTGAGGAAAAGAACAAGTTTGCAGAGAGAGTTAAGGAACATAAACAAATTGATATCACAGGATTTTTTGATGGCAATAATGTTTTATCAACGATACAGATAATGTTAATGCTTATAAACAGTCAAGAATATAAAATTGGTGAAAAATATGAAGAGTTAAAAGCATTTTATAATAATCAATATATAAAAAATTCTATTTTAAAGTTTAAACCAGTAAAGGGGATTAAAAGTATTCCTATTGTTCTGTTAAGGCATAATAGAATTTTATTGATGGTAGTATGTAGTATTTTACCCCAAAAGATAATGGGGAAAATTGTTTAATAAAAGAGGTAAAAATGGAAAAATCTGAGAATAGAAAAATGAGTAAGCCAGTTAAATGTATATATTATGCGGTGGTTTTGTTTGGTAATGTAGTTATTAATAAAATACCAAGCAGACATATTAGAAAGTGGTTTTATCAGTTGTTAGGAGCAAAGATAGGAAAAAACACAGTGATATGTAGAAGAACAGAGATTTTGTTTCCGAAAGGCTTAGAATTAAAAGAAAATATAGCCATTGGCTGGTTTGTCGATTTAGACGCGCGAGGTGGAATCAGTGTGGATCATGATACGAATATATCCAGTCACACAACTTTTATTACAGGAAGTCATGATATTGACAATCCAAAGTTTGAGGCCTCTTTTAAACCAATTACAATAGGGCATCATTGTTGGATAGGAACGGGAGCTACAGTATTGCAGGGAGTGACGATTGGAGATGGAGCAGTAGTAGCAGCGGGCGCGGTTGTTACAAAAGATGTACCACCATTTGAAGTGTGGGGAGGGGTGCCAGCTAAATTTATAAGAAAAAGAAATGATAAGATTGCCTATAATGTTAAAGGTGCACCTATATTACATTAAATTATAAGTAAAGGAAAATAAAATGAAGTTAAGTGTTGTGGTTCCAGTATATAATGTTGAAAAGTATTTATCTATCTGTATTGATAGCATTATTAATCAATCGACAAAGGTATATGAAGTTATTTTAGTAGATGATGGGTCAACGGATACAAGTGGAACTATATGTGATAGTTATGCTGAAAAGTATGATTATATTAAAGTTATTCATAAGAAAAATGCCGGACTTGGAATGGCTAGAAATACAGGATTGGAAAAGGTTACTGGAGATTTTGTTACATTTGTAGATTCAGATGATTATTGGGATATTGATTATGTTGAGAGTATAATGGCACAGATAAAAGAAACGGGGTGTGATACTTGTAAAACGAGTTTCAGACGAGTAGATTTACAGGAGAATATTATATTTGAGCAGGCAGTATCATATGACATATATAAAAATAGTGATATTAAAACAAAGTTATTGCCAAGGTTTATAGGAAGTGATATTAAAGAAAAAGATTCGATTCCAATGTCATCATGCTGCACGATTTATTCTATGGATATTATAAATAACAATAACCTTAGATTTGTTTCAGAACGTGAATGGATATCGGAAGACATAATATTTAATATTGATTATTATGCAAAGGCAAATTTTGTAGTATTATCAGATTATATAGGATATAATTATCGCATAAATCCAGGTTCGTTAACGACCAAGTATCTGCCAGGCAGATTGACCAAATGCAAGCAGATATATTATAAGGAATGTAAAGTATTAAATGAAATTGGGATTTATGAAATATGTCGATATAGATTAAAAAGACAATTTATGATTTATTTGACAATGTGTTTTGCGCAGTTAAATAGGCGAACAAGTGGAAAAACTAAAAAGAAAATAAAAGATGAAATAAGGCATATATGTAAAGATAAAGAGGTAAAAGAAATTATTTGTGATTATCCAGTAAAAGGATTGGGGGTAAAACAAAGGTTTTTTTTATGGTTGGTTAAGAATAGCTTTGTTACACTGTTATATTTATATTATTGTATTTAAAGGGGGAAGGTATGATAAAAAGGATTATAAAAGCAATCATATATAGAGAGCGTGCATCATCGAAATCGTATGTTAAATGGCTAAAAAACAAAGGAGTTAGAATAGGTAAGGGTACTGTATTTATCGGTCCGAAAGAGACATTGGTTGATGTTACTCGACCCTGGTTGGTAACTATAGGGGAAGATTGCCAGATCACTCCAGGTGTAGTCATTTTGACACATGATTATGGTTGGGCAGTGATAAAAAGAGTTTATGGTGAAGTATTGGGAAGTGCACAAAAGGTTGTTATAGGAGATAATGTCTACATAGGAATGAATTCAACAATATTACCGGGGGTAACGATAGGCTCTAATGTTGTTATTGGTGCCAATACAGTTGTTACGAAAGATATTCCTGATAATGTAGTAGTTGTAGGGAATCCAGCTAGAATTGTACGGACATTAGATGAATATTATCAAAAACGGAAAAATGTTCAAATCGAAGAGGCGGTACAGATGGTGAAAATGTATTATGATAGATACAATAAAGTACCAGATAAAACAATTATGAGAGAATATTTTTGGCTATTTGAGGATAATTATGATGAGCTTAATCCAGAGTTTAAAAATGTAATGCAGTTAGTGGATGGAAGTGTTGAAAAATCACGTAGACAATTTGGTGAAAATCAAAAAAAATTTAAAAATTATGAAGATTTTTTAAGATATTGTAAAATGGATAAGGAGTAAATTTTATGCTATTAAGTGTAATTGTTCCAGTGTATAATGTGGAGAAATTTATAGATAAATGTGTAGAAAGTATTATTAATCAAAGTTATAAAGATATTGAAATTATACTGGTCGATGATGGCTCGACAGATAATAGTGGAAATATATGTGATATATGGGGGGAAAAGGATGATAGGATTGTGGTTATACATAAGACTAATGGTGGGCTATCATCAGCAAGAAATGCAGGTATAGAAGTGGCAAAAGGAGAATATGTTGGATTTGTAGATAGTGATGATTATATAGATGCAGATATGTATGAAGATATGGTTGATGCAGTAATAAATTCTCAAAAAGATATTATAGCCTGTGGACAAACAATAGAATTGTTTGATCAGAGTAGCAAAAATATACATATAACAAACAGAAAAGAATATAAAAAGATGGAGGCAATTCGTCAAGTGTTATTAGAAGATGAATTGGATGTGTCAGCATGTGATAAAATTTTTAGAAGAAAATTATTTGGTACAATACTTTTCCCGGTTGGAAAAATAAGTGAGGACGCAGCAATTGTTTTACAACTTATTGATGCATCAAATGGCGTATATCATGTTGGTAAACCTTATTATCATTATATATATAGGCAAGAAAGCATCAGTAAGGCAAAATATCATCATGGAAAATTAGATGCTTTATATAATTGTATTAATATGAAGGCGTTTTTAGAAGATAAATATCCGAATCTCATAAGAGAATGGAAAATATATACATGTTGTACAAGCGGGGCATTATTACAAAATATGTACGAAGATAGAACAGCAATTAAAAAGTATAAACAGGATTATCAAATGTTGTTAAAATATTATAATAAAACGTTTATGAGTAGTTTATTTGCAAAGAGTTTGAACTGGAAACAGAAAATTAAGTTTATACTTACATATTTTCATTTGTATCCTATTTTTGTTGAGGTGAAACGAAAGATGCGTTAGAATGAAATTAAAGAGTAGTTATTTGATATTATACAAAGTGTTTTAGATGAAATGGAGTATAGATAAGTGGGTTATAAAATAAAACTATCAACAATAGAAATAATTTTACTTGTTTTAACAGTAATAAAGATATCATTTATACCTAATGATATCTTTATGATTATTAGATATTTGACAATTATATATTTTATTGTTAGATATTTTAAAAACTTTTTTGATAGTAAATTAGTATTAGGGTTGTTTTTCGCATATACTATAATTTTAAGTTATTCATCATGGATAAATACATCTAGTGTAACATGGACAATATCTGCTGCAGCATTGGGGTTAAATTATATCGTTATATTTGTGGTATTTTCGAAGTTTTGCAAGGATAGGACAAATGATGAGTTAATTATACTACTTATAAGGATTTTAGGCTGTTTAATTATAATTAATGATTTTTTCTTTTTAATAGCTTCATATAATTTTGCAAATGCCGATGAAACCTATATCATAGGTAATAAATTTGAAGTGGCATTTTGTCATGCTCTTTTGGCATGTTTAATATATGTAAGAGGTAAAAGTATAATAAGCAAAGTGGAAACATTAGCTTTCCTAGTGTATAGTATTATCATTTCAATGATTGTTAATTGCACAACGGGTATTGTAATATTAAGTGTATTAGTTATTATGTTATGGAGTCCTAATTGGCTGAAAGCAGTACTTGAAAAGCCATATACATTTATTCTTGCATTAGGTGGTGAGAACATATTAATTTGGGGAACGACACAATTATTTAAACAACCATATGTTCAAAATATTATTGTAAATGTATTCCATAAATCTCCGGATATGACAGGAAGGGAGCGGTTATATAGGGCTACCTTGAATTTAGTACAAGAGAAACCGTTATGGGGGTATGGCTATAACACAGATATTTATAGAATAATGTTTGGATATGGCAATGCACAAAATGGTTTATTTCACATAATTACTCAAGCGGGTATAATAGGCGCAGTTATATATTTTTTGGGGATTGTTTTTGCATTAGCAAAGGCCGATAAAAATCATTCAATGTATGGTATGTATATGTATATATATGCAATGCTTATAGGTTCAGCAGTAGAAATTAATCTTTCAAAACTATTTATTATGGGAGTTGCAGTTATATTTGCATGTAATAAAACATTACAAAATATAAATGAAGAAAATAAAAGGAAAGGCTTTAAAATAAGGAAAAAGGTGAAATTCATTGTTAATTAGTGTAATTGTTCCAGTATATAATGTAGAACTGTATTTATCTAGATGTATCCAAAGCATTATTAAACAAACGTATAAAGAATTAGAGATTATTTTAGTAGATGATGGCTCTACAGATTTAAGTGGACAATTATGCGAACAGTGGAAAGAAAAAGATAGTAGGATTATAGTGATTCATAAAGCAAATGGCGGTTTATCATCAGCTAGAAATGCTGGAATAGAAATTGCAAAGGGAAAATATTTGGCGTTTGTAGATAGTGATGATTATATTGCAGAAGATATGATTGATACGATGGTAGGGGATATACAAAACTATGGTGTTGATGTAGCTTGTGTTAATTACATGGAATTTGATGATAGTAATGTAAATCAAGTAATACAGAATCAGGAAAGCAAAACGATAGTTTTAGACACATTGTCTGCAATTAAATGTTTATATTCTAATGAAAAAATATGTAACTTTGCATGGAACAAAATGTATAAGAAAGAATTGTTTGAATCAATTAGGTATCCATTGGGACGAAAAATGGAGGATTTAGGTACGACATATCGTTTATTTGATTTGAGCAAGAATATATCATATAATTCAAAAAGATTGTATTATTATTATCAGCGAGAGAACAGTATTTTACATAATTTAAATAAAAGTTTTTATATTGATAAAACATTATTGACAATACAACGCTCAAAGTATTTACGAAAAAAGTATGGAGATTTTATAGAAAATACAGAATATGTAGTGAATACAATATTTGAAAGTTATCAATATATTTACGGTGATGAAAAATTAGATAAAATAGTTACGGAGGAAATGGATTATATATGGAAATATTGCAGATCAAGTTTTAATGAAAAAAGGAAGATAAAAATACTAATTTTTCAAATTAGTAAGAAAATGTTTTTAAAAATATTTAATAAAGGGAAAATTAATAACTCATGATAGATTATATAAAACAGTGGATAAAAATAAGAATAAAGTATTTTATAGATGTGATAAAAATGTATGATAAAAGTATTGATATAGATTTAAAGCAGGGACAAAAATATGTTTTTATTTTTTTTGCTGCGGATTATAATAATTTAGGAGATATTGCGATTACATATGCGCAGGAAAAATTTATAAAAGAAAATTTAAGTAAAGAGTATAAAATTATAAAAATAGTGGAATCCGAAACATATCAGTGGGTAAAAGCTATTCGGAAATTACAGGTAGATGATGTAATTATTACGCTTATTGGAGGAGGAAATAATGGTTCATTATATGAATTCTTAGAGGAACCAAGACGATTTATACTGAAATTTTTAAGAAAATATAAAATAGTGTCTTTTCCACAATCGGTTTTTTTTGAAGAAGAATATAAATATAAACCGTATAAAAAAGCATTTTTAAAGTTATGTAAAAAGTGTGAGAATTTAGCATTAGTAGCAAGAGAGATGAATTCATATAATTTTTACAAAAAAAATTGTTATCAAAATAATTGCTTGCTTGTACCAGACATTGTTTTTTCTTTACAAACTGAATTTGAGTTATTTGGTCAAAGCGATAAAGAGAATAAAGTAACCTATATATTAAGAGATGATAAAGAGAAAGCCTTGGATTTAAATGGTCAATTACAAGTTATAGATTGTATAAACAAAAAAATAAAAAAACAACAATTTTTAGATACATGTAGTATAAAATATGAAAACGATATATATAGATTGATTTTTGATTATGTAGATAAGTTGAAAACATCAAAATTAGCAGTAACAGATAGATTGCATGGTATGATATTGTGTTATCTATTAAAATTGCCATGTATCGTGATTAATAATAATAATGATAAGATAAAATCGACATTTGAAACATGGATGTTGCATCAAAATTATATTAAAATGTATGATGTTAATTCTGGTATGGAAGAATTAAAAAGTATTATAAATTGTTTAGATAATATTACACCTGTTCAAGAACAAGATTTAACTAAGCAATTTAGTAGTTTAAAGGAGAGTCTAAAATAATGCAAAAAATTTGTATCAAAAGATTTTTTGAGTGCTTAATTCCAGTAACAGTTTGCAATTTAAAGTGTAGTTATTGTTATGTCATTCAACGGGATTATAGAAATATGAAATTGTGTGAACTAAAATATTCACCGGAATATATTGGAAAATGTTTAACACAGAAAAGACTTGGAGGACCTTGTTTTTTTTCAATCTGTGGTGCAGGAGAAACGTTGGCACAACCAGAGGTGGTAGATATAGCTCATGAATTATTGAAAAATGGTCATATTGTTAATATAACAACAAATGGTACGTTAACAAATAGGTTTAAAGAATTTGAAAATTTTTTGCCGGAAGAGTTAGAAAGATTGCATTTTAGTTTTTCTTTTCATTATTTGGAATTAAAACGTTTAAATTTGATAGAAACATTTTTTGAAAATGTAAAATTTATAAAAAAAATTGGATCATCAATGCTCGTCCAATTAAATCTGTGTGATGATTATTTGCCATACTTAGATGAAATAAAAAAAATATGTAAAGAAAATATTGGTGCATACCCGCAGATTGCAGCAACAAGAAAAGAGAGTTATGGATTAAAAAAAGTCCAGCTGTATACGGATATGTCAGAGGAAGAGTATGTTTCAAAAGGCAGAGAATTTGAATCAGAATTATTTGAATATACCATGCAAAATTTTAATGTTAAACGTAAGGAATTTTGTTATGCAGGAGAGCGGTCAGGAACATTAGATTTAGATACAGGAGCATTGCGTAAATGTTATGGAGATACTAAACCACAGATGATTTTTGAAAACCCCACAGAACCAATTAAGTTTGAAGCAATTGGTAAATATTGCAGGAGTTCATTTTGTTTTAATTCTAGTCATTTTATGTCTTTAGGTGTTATAGACAATGGGGATTGTAGGACATATTGTGGGTTAAGAGATAGACCGGAAGCGGGTTGGTTTAATGAAACAGTAAAATATGCATTATCAAGGAAACTTTCTGAAACAAATGGACCATATTCAATTATTAACAAATGTAAAATTAATATTAAACAATTTTATATAAAAAGTACATATAAAATATGGTGCTATTTAAATAAAATAAAAAAAATTATTCTGGAGAGGTAGAATGAGTAGAACGAAGGAATTGGCAAAAAATACTGCAATTATATCGATTGGAAGAGTTGGAACACAACTTGTTAGTTTTTTTTTGCTTCCATTGTATACTGCAAAATTGGCAACGAGTGAATATGGAAATGTTGATTTTGTAACAACACTTGCATCATTTATTGTTCCTGTTATTACAATGTTAATGGAAGAATCAATGTTTAGGTTTTTAATTGATGCAGAGACGGAAATAGAAAAAAAGAAGATTATTAGTCAAGCATTTATATTTAGTTTTTTAAATTTGTTCGTAGGGATGGTTGTTGCTATTCCATTACTTTTAAAATCTGGATATGAATTAGGATATCCAATATTATTGTATACGATTTCTTGTGTTTTTATTGCGTTGGCAAATGCATTATCAAGGGGGGTAGGTAGGATTTCTTTATATGCTTTTTCTAATTTTATATGTAGCGTAAGTATAATTTCATTAAATATTATATTAATACTTATATTGGATATGGGTTTTTGGGGAATGATAATTGCAAATGTATTATCAAATATTATAGTGTCATTATTAGTATTTACAATATTAAAAGTGTGGAGCTATATTAATGTTAGATATTTTGATCTAAATATGATGAAATATATGTTGAAGTATTCTTTACCATTAGTGCCGAATACTATAAGCTGGTCTATTATTAATGTGTCGGATCGTCTTGTAATTGTCTCTGTGTTGGGTGCATCTGCAAATGGTTTATATTCGGTAGCGAATAAATTTCCGAATATAATTAATACATTTTATAATTTCTTTAATATTGCATGGAGAGAGTCTTCAGCAAGAATATTAAAGAGCAATGATGTTGGGGAATTTAAAAAAATATATGGATTTATAAAGAAAGAGTTGTTTTTAGTTACAATAATGTTAATTTCAGGGATACAATTTGTTTATCCTTTTTTTATAAATAAAAATTATCAATCAAGTGTAGCATATGTTCCTATTTTGACAATTAGTGTATATTATTTATCTTTATCAGCTTTTTATGGTGGCATTTATACAGCATATAAAAAAACTACTATATTGGGGACAACTTCGTTTGTTGCGGCTATAGTTAATGTACTTATAGATATAGTGTTAATTAAATTTGTTGGAATATATGCAGCGGCAATTTCGACAGTAGTGTCGGCATTTTATTTGTATTATTATAGGAAAAGAAAAATGTCACATTATTTGGACGTGAAAGATAATCGGGATTGGAAAATTCTGGTGACATTTATAATATTGCTTATTCTTTTTTATAAAGCTTCCTTAATAATACATATCGTTGAATTTATATTTGTGGTTTGTAGTGCAATTTATGTCAATAAGGAAGAAATAAACAAAATATATAGAAGTGTTATCTTAAATAGTAAAAAATAAAATTTGCAATTATGCATAGATGGTATATAATAAAAAATACATGGTCAGAGGAGTAGATAAAATGCAAAAAAAAATAAGTGATAAATCCAATACTATGATATACATTAGCTGTATTATTTTTATGATTGTAGTATTTGGATGCGGCTATATTTCTAATAATATAATACGGAATAAAGAGAAAAATTATGAAATTCAAGATGTGCAAACATTGGAATATATGCAGAAAGCAGTGAACAATGCGTTGCAAGAGGATGATGTAAAAAAAGAATTGGACGGTTTTATGGTAAATTCCAAAGTTAAAAATTTTTATATAGGTAGCAGTGAAAGCCAATATGAATATTTGAAAAAGTATTTACCACTATTGTATAGTAATATTAATGATGCAACTGAAAGAAAAATAAAATCAATGACAGCAAAATCTTACGGCATAAGAGCTGAGATTGATGAAGAATATAATTGTACATTAAAGATATGTGACTGGTCGACAGAGCATAATATTATTCGGGCGCAGTATTTGAATCAAGAATTTATTGCCCAGTAAAATTAATTGTGAGGTGTGGTTATGTGTGGAATAGTAGGATACATAGGTAATGAACAGGCAGCTCCAATTTTGTTGGATGGATTATCTAAACTGGAATACAGAGGATACGATTCCGCAGGATTGGCAATTCGTAATGGTGAAAATATAACCGAGATTGTAAAAGCAAAAGGCAGATTGAAAAATCTGGAAGAAAAAACGGATAACGGACATGCCTTAAAAGGTGACTGTGGAATCGGACATACCCGTTGGGCAACACATGGAGAACCGTCAGAAACAAATGCTCACCCGCATTGTACGGACGATATGAATGTGGTGGCAGTACATAATGGTATTATTGAGAATTATCAGGAACTGAAAGAAAAACTGTTAAAAAAAGGATATACCTTTTATTCTTCCACAGATACAGAAGTAGCCGTAAAACTAATTGATTATTATTATAAAAAGTATCTTGGAACACCGGTAGATGCTATTAATCATGCAATGGTGCGTATCAGGGGATCATATGCACTGGCAGTAATGTTTAAAGATTATCCGGAAGAAATTTATGTGGCAAGAAAAGACAGTCCGATGATTATCGGGGTGCAGGATCATGCAGCATATCTTGCATCCGATGTGCCTGCAATTTTAAAATATACACGTCATGTTTATTATATTGGTAATATGGAGATCGGCAAACTTGAAAAGGGTAAAGTGACATTTTATAATCTTGACGGTGAAGAAATTGAAAAGGAACTGGTGGAGATAAAATGGGATGCAAAAGCCGCAGAAAAAGGCGGATTTGAACATTTTATGATGAAAGAAATCCATGAGCAGCCAAAGGCAGTGGCGGATACATTACATTCAGTTGTTAAAGATGGCAGTATTGATTTGTCAGCAGTTGGTTTGACAAAAGAGGATATTCAGTCAATTAGTCAGATTTATATTGTAGCATGTGGTTCGGCATGGCATGTTGGAATGGTTGCGCAGTATGTCATTGAAGATTTGGCAAAGATTCCGGTGAGAGTAGAACTGGCATCCGAATTCCGCTACAGAAAACCATTATTAGACAAGAATGGACTGGTTATTTTAATCAGTCAGTCCGGAGAAACCGCAGATACGCTGGCAGCTTTAAGAGAGGCAAAAAACAGACAGGTAAAGACACTTGCAATAGTAAATGTAGTAGGTTCTTCTATTGCAAGGGAAGCGGACAATGTATTTTATACATTGGCAGGACCGGAAATATCAGTGGCAACAACAAAGGCATACAGTGCCCAGTTGATTGCGGCATATACGCTGGCATTGCAGTTTGCAAAGGAACGCAATGAAATTGAAATGCCGGAATATGAAAAATTAATAAAAGAGTTGGATACATTACCGGATAAAATTCAGGAAGTGATTGATAACCAGGAGGAAATACAGAAATTTGCAGCCAAACAGGCCGCGGCAAAAGATGTATTTTTTATCGGACGTGGTATTGATTATGCTGTAAGCCTTGAAGGAAGTCTGAAATTAAAGGAAATCAGCTATATTCATTCAGAGGCATATGCCGCCGGGGAATTAAAGCATGGTACAATTAGTCTGATTGAGGATGGTACATTAGTGATTGGTGTACTTACGCAGGATGAATTGTATGAAAAGACTATCAGTAATATGGTTGAATGTAAGAGCCGTGGGGCATATCTTATGGGACTTACCACATATGGCAATTATACAGTTGAAGACACGGCGGAGTTTACAGTATATGTGCCAAAGACAGATGCACATTTTATGGCAAGTCTGGCAGTTGTCCCATTGCAGATGCTCGGATATTATGTGTCTGTGGCAAAGGGGCTTGATGTGGATAAACCGCGAAACCTGGCAAAAAGTGTAACGGTAGAATAGGAAACTTAAAATGAAACTTGGAGAACATGAGATGAAAAGTAATCAATCTGTGGCTGATGAAATTCGTAAATATATGAATTATATTTACTTAATTTTATTTGCTGGAATAACAATGTGGTATTATCTGTATTCAACGGTATTGGAGTATAAGTATCCCTATGCGTTGTATTTAGGATTAAGATATGCATTGATGGCATATGTACTGGTAAGTATTGCGCTTGTGGTATGGCAGAAGCAGTATAGTACCGTATTAGAACCTGTTTTTATGGTGCTGATACTTGTAAGCGCCGGTGTTGTAACGTATGTTGTGAAAGATAATGCAGTGTTTGATTTTGCACTGCTTTTAGTCGGAGCTAAAAATGTACCGTGGAAAAGAATAGCCTATGTCTATCTGTGCATAGCAGTAGTTATTCAGGGAGTTGCCTACTATGCATCAACGACAGGAATTATAGCAGATATTACTATGCAGGCTGACAGAGGAGTCAGACATTCACTGGGGATTATCTATCCGACAGATATGGCAGCGCATGTCCTTTTTATCATGCTGGTGTATGCTGCTCTGCGGGAAAAGAAGCTGACATTTGTAGAGATTACAATGATGGGTGTTGTAAGTTACTGGGTATATGGAAAGACACTGGCGCGGAATGACTTTATCTGTGCCATGGTAATGTGTCTGCTGTTACTTGTTGTAAAAGTACTGGGGCTGTGTAATATTCAGTTATCAAAGTACAAAGCTTTAAAGGCAGGCAGTATTTTAATGCTGGTAGCTGTTGTGGGCTGTGTGATGGCAGTTACATTTTATGATCCTGCTAATGCGGTATATCAGAAGCTGGATGCGGTTTTTTCTAACCGGATATCTTTAAGTTATCAGGGATTAGCTCAATATGGTATTACGGCTTTTGGCGCTGTTGTTGAGGAAAACCAGGCAGTGCTGGGGTATAATTTCTTTTTGGATAATTCATTTATTCGTATTGCGATTAAGTACGGATGGGTATTTTTATCCGTGATTACTTATATTTTTTATCTGTGCTTTAATAAAGCGGTTGATTGTAGGAAAGATGTAATGATTGTGGCATTGCTTATTATGCTGTTGTTTGGTATTTCAGAGCATCATCTGATAGATATCGCATTTTGTCCGCTTTGGTTTATGCTTTTTAGCAGCATGAAGACGGAAAGAAGAACCGGAAGGGGGCGGAACTGATGAAAAAGTATTGGATAAAGCTTGCAGGCTGCGCGGCAACGGCGGTTGTGATTTTTTTGGTTATATTAGGCATGGTGGATTTGCATACAGATGGCATTCTTGTACGGGATGGCTGTTATGTGATTCGTCCAAATGATATGAAGACCTACAGAATGGATGTGTATGGGAATTCCGGGATTGTAGGAACATGGGTGAATCTTGTTCGCGATGTTGATGGAGCAAGTCAGATTTTTGCGATTCATTATACCGGAGAAGATCAATATATGATTGAATATGGAGATCAGGGATACTGTATTGCAGTTGCATCAGATAAAGAAACGGTTGTTATGCAGGATTATGATGCGGAAAATGAATATAATAAGTGGTATATTTCAAGAATCGGTACGACACAAAATTATTTATTTACAAATGTGGCAACTGGCAATACACTTTGTTATGAATATTCATCAGATTTTTCAGCATATAGACTTTATGTAAAAACGTATGACGAAACATCCGGAAATTTTGCATTCTTTTTAGGTCAGTAGAAATAAAGTGAAATTTAGATAACGCAGGAGATATCAAAAAGATATTTACTGCGTTATTTTTTTATGATAAAAATCATAAAAACAATAGAATTATTATTGCACAAATATATAAACTATGATATGGTGAATATATACTGACATATAAAACTTAATACATTTGCAAAGGAGGGGGGGCAATGCATACGGAGGTACATAATGCCGTAACGGCGGCAGATCAGGGAACGCAGTATGATGAAAGTGCTAAAAGACTGCTGGGACAGAAAAGCATACTGGCACAGATACTGGTAAGAACGGTAGATGAATTTAAGGGAATGAATCCAAGATATGTGGAAACTTTAATCGAGGGAGAACCGTATATCAGCAGGATACCGTTAGAGCCGGGGCTGACGAATCAGGAAGTGATGCGGGTAAAATCCGGTCAGCGAATCACGGGATTAAATACAGAGAATCAGGAACATGCTGAGGGGTTGGTGCGGTTTGACATTGTATTTTATGTGCGGATGAAAGACGGACTTTCGCAGATTATTATTAATGTGGAAGCACAGAAAGATGAACCGCAGAGATATGGAATATTAAACAGGGCAGTATTTTACGTAAGCCGCTTGATTTCGTCACAGAAGGAACGGGATTTTGAAAACACGGAGTATGATGATATCAAAAGAGTGTATTCTATCTGGGTGTGTATGAACATGGAAGAAAACAGCTTAAGCCACATTCATCTGATAAAAGATGATCTGGTTGGATACCATGACTGGCGTGGAAAGCTGGATTTATTTAACATTGTTATGATAGGACTGGCAAAGGAACTGCCGGGGCAGGGAGAACAGTATGAACTGCACCGCCTGCTGGGAGCACTGTTTGCCGAGGGGTTGACAGCCGGAGAAAGACTGAATATCATAAAAGAAGAATATGATATACCGATAGAACAGACAATAGAGCAGGAGGTGGATGTGATGTGCAATCTGAGTCAGGGAATAAAGGAAGCGGGAATCGCAGAAGGGCGTGAAGAAGGGCGTGTTGAAGGACGTGAAGAAGGACGTGTTGAAGGACGAAGTGAAGGACGAGCCGAGGAAATCATTGAAACAGGTTACGAATTCGGACTTTCAGAGCAGGATATACTGGAACGGTTACAGAAGAAGCTGAGTATTTCATTGCAGAAGGCACAGGAGTATCTGTTGATGTTCGGGAAGCAGACGGTGTAGAAAGCAATGTTTTTGTGAATGGATTTGCAAAGGAGGGGGCAATGCATACGGAGGTACATAATGCCGTAACGGCGGCAGATCAGGGAACGCAGTATGATGAAAGTGCTAAAAGACTGCTCGGGCAGAAAAGCATACTGGCACAGATACTGGTGAGAACGGTAGATGAATTTAAGGGAATGAATCCAAGATATGTGGAAACCTTAATTGAAGGAGAACCGTATATCAGCAGGATACCGTTAGAGCCGGGGCTGACGAATCCAGAAGCGATGAGGGCAAAATCCGGTCAGCGAATCACGGGATTAAATACAGAGAATCAGGAGCATGCAGAGGGGTTGGTGCGGTTTGACATTGTATTTTATGTGCGGATGAAAGACGGACTTTCCCAGATTATTATTAATGTTGAAGCACAGAAAGATGAGCCGCAGAGGTATGGAATTTTAAATAGGGCGGTATTTTACGTAAGCCGCCTGATTTCGTCACAGAAGGAACGGGATTTTGAAAACACGGAGTATGATGATATCAAGAGAGTATACTCTATCTGGGTGTGTATGAACATGGAGGAGAACAGCCTGAGCCATATCCATCTGGTAAAAGATGATCTGGTTGGATATCATGACTGGAGAGGGAAACTGGATTTATTTAACATTGTCATGATAGGACTGGCAAAAAAACTGCCAAAGCAGGGAGAGCAGTATGAACTGCACCGCCTGCTGGGAGCACTGTTTGCTGAGGGATTGACAGCCGGGGAAAGACTGAATATCATAAAAGAAGAATATGATATACCGATAGAACAGACAATAGAGCAGGAGGTGGATGTGATGTGCAATCTGAGTCAGGGAATAAAGGAAACTGGAATTGCCGAGGGACGAGCTGAAGAAATCATTGAAACAGGTTACGAGTTCGGACTTTCAGAGCAGGATATACTGGAACGGTTACAGAAGAAGCTGAGTATTTCATTGCAGAAGGCACAGGAGTATCTGTTAATGTTTGGGAAGCGGACGGTGTAAATGTTATATAGATTTTGTACATTGCACCTATATGGATAGAAAACAAATTGCAGTAATTTTTAAAATAATATATAATTGAATATGCGTGTGGCTAGATTTTTGGCTTGTGTTTCGCAAGCTTTGATGGAAATGGTAGGAGGATTTGCAGAAATATACGCCCTTCCGTCCTGTGTATAAAGGGAAAAATGCATAATGAGTAGCCACACGCTTTTTGGGTATACAGAGCATGAAAAAATTAAAAGAACTACAGACGAGAGAAGATCTAGCGTTATATTTGGCAATTCCATTGCAAAAATTAACGTATATATTGTATAAAAGCAAACCGGATAGTTATTATGATACATTTGAGATTCCAAAGAAAAATGGTGAATCAAGGCAGATTCATGCACCTTCGGGGGATTTAAAACAACTTCAGAGAAAATTGGCACAACGGCTTTGGGATGTTTATAGAGAATTTATAGAAGAAAATGAAATTCAGGATAACATATCACATGCATTTCAAAAAGGAAAAAGTATTATTACCAATGCGAACATTCATAGAAATAAACGGTATGTACTAAATTTAGATTTAAAAGATTTTTTTGACCATTTTCATTTTGGGCGTGTAAGAGGTTTTTTTATGAAAAATAAAAATTTTGAATTACCTGTTGAGATTGCGACAATGATAGCACAGTTGACCTGTTATGAGGGTAAATTGCCGCAAGGAGCGCCGACATCCCCTATTATAACGAATTTAGTTTGTAATATTTTAGATATGCGTCTACTAAAAATAGCAAAGAAGTATCGGGTAGTTTATACTCGGTATGCAGATGATATGACCTTTTCTACAAACGACAAAAAATTTTTGGAAAATCAAGAGAATTTCATGAAAAGTATAAAAAAAGAAATTGAAAGTTTTGGCTTTGAAATAAATGATAAGAAAACGAGATTGTTATTTTGCGATTCAAGGCAGGAAGTAACAGGTCTGGTTGTGAATAAAAAAATCAGTGTGAATCGTGAGTATTGTAAAAGAACAAGAGCAATGGCGGATGCTTTTTATAGACGGGGAATATTTGAGATATGTGGTGAAGAAGGTTCGGTAAATCAGCTTGAGGGAAGAATTTCTTTTATCAATCAGATTGATTGTTACAACAACAAAAATGATCGGGAACAAAAACATACATTTTGGACGTTAAATGCGAGAGAGCGCCAGTATCAGAAATTTTTATTTTTTAAATATTTTTATGCAAATACAAAGCCGCTTATTGTCACTGAGGGAAAAACAGACATCGTATATTTGCGGGCGGCATTAAAAAAATATTATAAGGAGTATCCTGAACTTATAAAGAAACAGGATGATAATTTTGAATTTCAAGTGACATTTCTGAGAAGAAGTTCCCGCTTAAAATATTTTTTAGGAATTCAAAAAGATGGGGCGGATACCATGAAGAATATTTATAATTTTTATTCAGGCAAAAATAATGCACCCAAACTGTATTCATGGTTTGCACAGAATAGTTGCAAGAAATCCCAAAATCCTGTTATTTTTATTTTTGATAATGAACAGGTGTCTGACCGTCCGCTGAAAAAGTTTTTAAATCATTTAAACAATAAAGGTTTGTTAGAAAGTAGCAATTATAATCATATACAGGATAATCTTTATATTTTAACCAATCCTTTAGTGAACGGAAAAAAAGAATGTGAAATTGAAGATTTATTTGATGATGTGGTGCTTTCGCATACGATTGATGGAAAAATATTTTCAAGAAAAGAAACAGACAATGAAAAATATTATGGTAAAGCAATTTTTTCACAATATGTTGAACGGCAGTATGACAGCATAGATTTTAGTAATTTTAAACCGATGCTGGAAGATATAAAATCTATTGTGGGAAGTAAAAAACAGGGTTGATGCTGTGAAGTAATATGTCTATAGAGCAGGAGGTGGATGTGATGTGCAATCTGAGTCAGGGAATAAAGGAAGCGGGAATCGCAGAAGGGCGAAATGAAGGACGAGCCGAGGAAATCATTGAAACAGGTTACGAATTCGGACTGTCAGAACAGGATATACTGGAGCGGTTACAGAAGAAGCTGAGTATTTCATTGCAGAAGGCGCAGGAATATTTGTTAATGTTTGGGAAGCGGACGGTGTAGAATAATGGAAATCAAAGGAGTTGGGAAATCACCTGCTAATAAAGCAGATGATTTTCTAACTCCTTTTTAAACGTTCTCCCAACAGGAATAATATGATTATGAATATGCAGATAAAGGTTGGTCTTGTCATAGGATGTAATAAAATTTGTATTAATAATATATTTTCTGTGGCAGCGGGTGAAATACGATGGAAGTATTTTAGCAATGGAAGATAAAGAATAGGTATTACTTGTAAAGCCGCCGTTGGGACAAGTGAAAGTCAGATAATGCCCGTTTGCTTTTATGAGTAAAATATTTGATAAACACACGTGAGTCGTAACATCATTTAATAATTTAATGGTCAGATAGTTGTTATCAGTCGTATTGGATAATGTGGCGAGCAGCTCTTTCATGGCATGAACCAGTACAGCTTCATTATAGGGCTTTTCAAGGTAATGGTAGCAGTGGACTTCATTAACACATTTTTGGATAGTATCAGAGGTGCCGGTGCTAAAAAGCACAGGGGTTGTCCGATAAGCAGGGAGACTTCGGATATACCGGGCAAAAGTGATGCCGTTAAAGGCATCGGAAGCGGATGAGAGCTGTATGTCAAGAATAAAAATATCATACTGAACTGATAAAATGGATTTTTGAGCATCATTATAATTTTGACAACAGGTATAATGAAATTGCGGCCAGTGTTTTTTAAGAATATTATATAAAATTTGTAATTCTGTACAATTGTCTTCTAAAAGTAATATATTCATACGAATCCCCGTTTCTGAATAACTTAATATATAAGTATTTTAAGGTCTTATTATAAAGATGTCAAAAAGAAACAGGGCATTGAGGTATAAAAAATTGTCATTGGGGAAAGTTGTCTTGAAATTTAGGAAAAACAGACCTATGATTGCAATAAATTATCGCATATGCAATAAATAAAATCACAATTAGGAAGGAAATAAAGATGAAAAACACAAAATTCAGTGTATTTAAACTGGCAGCTTGTATGCTTGCACTGGCAGGCTGCATATTGCTGTGGCCAAATCAGCAGACCTATGCCGCCGAACTTCAGAAGGATAATTATAATGGCTGGTATTATGAAAACGGACAGGCATATTGGTATGATAACGGTGTACTGGCACGGTCAAAAGAAGTTTATGATCCACAGACAGATGCATGGTATTGGTTTGAAGCAGATGGAACAATGGCAAGGGATAAGGATGTCTTTATTGTATTAAATGCAGACGGAACAGGAAAGTGGACACGTTACGACAGCGACGGCAGAATGGTAAAAGGAGAAAGCTACAAAAACGGTGCATGGTATTATTTTGATTTAACGACAGGTGCTATGGCAAAGGGTTTTGTTAATCTTCCACAGTCAGATGATCCGAATGGCAAGTGGGTATACTATGATCCGATCACAGGAAGAATGCAGTATGGAGAGCAGTATATTGATGGATACTGGTATTATTTTGATACAGCTACCGGAAAGATGGCGCATGGAATTACTAATATTCCGGATAATGATGATGCCGGCGGCAAATGGGTATATTATGATTCTACCACCGGAAGAATGCAGTATGGGGAGCAGTATATTGACGGTAACCGGTATTATTTTGATACAGCTACCGGAAAGATGGCGCATGGAAAATATTACCGTGACGGTGCATATTACTATTACGACACAGTAACCGGAATTATGCAGTACGGAGAACAGACAATTGATGGGGACGAATATTATTTTGATACAGAAACCGGAGCAATGGTTACCGGAGAAGTTGAACGTGATGGAAGGTACTACTATTATGATGATGAAACCGGAGCAATGCTGGGACTTGGTGAGCAGATTGTAAAATATGCAGAAAAATTTTTAGGTACACCTTATACGTGGGGAGGTACATCACCGGATACCGGATTTGACTGTTCGGGATTTACACAGTACGTATACAGTAATTTTGGAATAGATTTAGACAGGACATCATCAGCACAGAGAAGACAGGGAGAAGCTGTAGATGAAGATGATATTATGCTGGGCGATCTGGTGTGCTATAGTGGACATGTTGCAATTTATGTAGGAAATGGACAGGTTATTCATTCACCACAGGAGGGCGAAGTGGTTAAAATTTCCAATATGCATATGATGTCGATTATAACGATTAGAAGATTTATAGATTAGTTTTTCTTGCACAATGTATTTTTTTATGATAGTATACATAAAAGCGTATTGTGTATACTATCATAAAATTTCAAACGGAGAGGTTGGTATATGGGTCGAATAGCAGGAATACAGATTAAGAATTACGGTTCGTTAAAGAATATAAAACTGGGGAAATTATTAGGCGATAATAGCGGCAGGGAATTAACCAACATGAATGCCATTATAGGGCAGAGCGGAACGGGTAAGAGTACGCTTGCCGATGCGTTTGGCTTTTTAGCAGACTGTATGGAAAAAGGTGTTGAGACTGCATGCGATTTGAATAATCGCGGCGGATATGAAAGTATTATATCACAGGGGGTTAATGGCTCAATAGAATTTGAAATTTATTATCGTGAAACAAGTAATGAACCACCTATTACATATGAACTGTGCATTGGGCTGGATAAATATGAAAGACCCATCGTAGAAAAAGAAAGACTTCGTCAAAGACGTGCAAATGAACGTTATGGACGTCCAATGTCTTTTTTGTATCTGGAATATGGAAAAGGTTATGCGTTTAAAGGCGATAATAGTGGATTTGTAGAAGAAGAAAATAAGGAAATTGGGGAAAAAGTGGATGTTGAGTTAGCAGATCCAAGGCAGCTGGGAATTGTAACATTAGGAGAGTTAAGAGAACATCCAAGAATTGTACGATTTAAAAACTTTTTGAAAAATTGGTATTTATGTTATTTTAGTCCGACGGCAGCGAGGGAAATTCCAAATGCGGGACCACAAAAGTATTTAAACCGTCTGGGAAATAATGTAAATAATGTTGCACAATATCTGTATAGAGAGGACCCGAAAGATTTTATGAAGGTATTAAAGAGTATACAGACCAAGCTGCCGGGAATCCAGCAGATAACACCGGTTAAATTACAAAATGGCCAGTTAGTGCTGGAATTTTTAGAAAAAGGATTTAACAGGCCTTTTTATTCGCAGAAGATGTCAGACGGTACGTTGAAATTATTTGCATATTACCTGTTATTGTATGAAAAAGATGCAAGACCATTGGTATTTATTGAAGAACCGGAGAATGGATTGTATCATAAGTATCTTTCTGATTTGGCAGCTCAGATGAAGAATAGTATTAAAAATACATATTCCAAGCAGTTATTTATTACTACACACAGTCCATTTTTTGTAAATGCACTGTCACCGGAAGAAGTATGGGTTTTACAGAAACAGGAAGACGGCTTCTCGACAATTACACGGGCTTCTGATTTTGAGTATGTGAAACAGTTATGTGAGTCAGAGGTTGAATTGGGAGATTTATGGTACAGCAATTATTTTGGATAATATGAGGTGGATATGGAAGAATATGCATACATTGAAATTTTGATAGAGGATCAGTCGGGAGAAATTCTTGTAAAAAATATAATGGATAAGTATATAACTGAAGTTCCGGGTATCACGTACAAAATTCATAGTTTTAAGGGAATTGGTAAAATACCGAAAAAAGTGAATAAATTATCACAGGTTAAGACACAAAAATTATTAAATGATTTACCGATGTATTTAAAAGGAATTGGACGCACGCTGGAGAGTATGCCGGGTAAAAAAGCTATTTTTGTTATTCTTGATAGTGATGATACGGATTGTGCCGAATTAAAAAAAGATTTGGTTGAGATGTATGTAAAATCAGGAGTAACCGTTGATGTGTATTTTTGTATTGCAATAGAAGAAATGGAAGCGTGGCTTCTAGGGGATGAGAAAGCAATAGAAGAAGCATATCCACAGGCCAAAATGCCGTTGTTAAGAAAATACGTTCAGGATAGTATTGTAGGAACATGGGAGTATTTGGCGGATGTAGTTTATAGCGGCGGTGTGAATGCCTTAAAAAAGAAAGCGGAGTCTTATTATGAGATAGGGTTGTTTAAATGTGAATGCGCCGGAAATATTGGAATGTATTTAAATATTCATGAAAATAAATCACCAAGTTTTAATTATTTTATAAATAAGCTGAATGATTTTTGTGAAGTTTAGTTTAGAATAATTCATATAACGCAGCAAAAGAGCCACAGCACGTGTCCTCTTTTCCTGCGTTATATTTTTTTAATACATTCACCTATTGACATAGTAGGTAGATAGGAATATTATCTTGATAAAACAAAGGATTGGAGAACAGGCGTATGATGATTTCTTCAAAGGGCAGGTATGCCCTGCGGGTTATGGTATTTCTTGCGGAGCATAACTCAGATGAATATGTACCGCTAAAAGAAATATCGGAAAAAGAGCAGATTTCACAGAAGTATCTGGAGAGCATTGCAAGAATGTTGTCCAAAGAACATTTAATAGAAGGCATCAGCGGACACGGCGGAGGTTACCGGCTGGCAAGAAAACCGGAAGATTACCGGATTAGTGAAATATTGAGACTGACGGAAGGAACACTTGCACCGGTATCCTGCTTAAAGGACGATGCAGTGCCCTGCGACAGGGCAGGTGACTGCTGTACACTGCCAATCTGGAAAGGGCTGGCGGAGCTTGTGGATAAATATTTTGACAGCATGACACTGAAAGAAGTCGCAGAGAATGCCAGACAGCAGATGATACAAAATCAGAGATCAAATGAAAAAAGTTGATACAATATTACCCTGCCGGATACAAACAGGCAGGTTTGTGTCACAACAAAAATACACATAAAACAGCTTGCAATTAGGGTGATATAAAAATCAGGAGGAACAATCATGTCAGAAAAAGAATTACTGAATGTAAAAGATTTAGTTGTAGATGTAGAGGAAAAGGAAATTTTACACGGGGTCAACCTTACGATTCGTCCGGGAGAAACCCACGTACTTATGGGACCGAACGGAACCGGTAAATCTACACTGGGCTATACATTGCTTGGCAATCCACGCTACACGGTAAAGCAGGGGGAAATCCGGTTTGACGGAAAAAATATCACCGCAGAACCGGTCAATGAGCGTGCAAAGGCAGGCATCTTTTTATCTTTCCAGAATCCGCTGGAAGTGCCGGGTGTGACACTAAGCTCCTTTATCAGAAATGCGGTAGAGCAAAAGACCGGCAAAAGAATCCGTCTGTGGGAGTTTAAAAAGCAGCTGGAAGCGGCAATGGAACTGCTTGATATGGATAAGTCGTATGCAGAGCGTGATTTGAATGTCGGATTTTCCGGCGGTGAAAAAAAGAAAGCTGAGATTTTACAGCTCTTAATGTTAAAGCCAAAGCTGGCAATTCTTGATGAAACCGACTCCGGCCTGGATGTTGATGCCGTGCGCACTGTATCAGCCGGTATCCGTGAATATCAGAAAAACAGCGAAGGCAGTCTGCTGGTTATCACACACAGCACAAAAATTCTGGAATCCCTTCCGGTAGATTATACACATGTTATGGTGGAAGGAAAAATCATTAAGACAGGCGGCGCAGAGCTTGTTGATGAGATTAATGAAAGCGGTTTTGCAGGCTACGAGGCAGAGGAACACAGGTAGGAAAGCAGAGAATCAAGCATACAGCAAACAGCGGAAAGGGAGTAACAGGCGATGAAAGAAAAAAGCTATGTGGAAGACATCGACAGAAGCGTTTATGATTTCAAAGATGATGAAAAAGATGCGTATAAATTGCAGGCGGGTCTGACGCCGGAGATTGTAGAAAAATTATCAAAAGAAAAAAATGACCCGGTATGGATGCAGAACTTCCGTTTACAGGCATTACAGATTTACAATGAAATGCCCGTACCGGACTGGGGACCGTCGATTGAAGGACTGGATATGGCAAATATCGTGACCTATGTCCGTCCGAATACGAATATGAAAGCAAAATGGTCAGACGTACCGGAAGACATTAAAAATACATTTGAGCGGCTCGGTATCCCGCAGGCAGAGCGGAAATCCCTTGCCGGTGTCGGCGCGCAGTACGACTCTGAACTGGTATACCACAATGTGCGCGAGGAGGTTGCGGCACAGGGAGTTGTATACACGGATATGGAGAGTGCCTTAAAAGGCGAATATGCCGACATGGTACAGAAGCATTTTATGAAGCTGGTAAAGCCGAACGACCACAAATTTGCGGCACTGCACGGTGCAGTATGGTCCGGCGGTTCATTTGTGTATGTGCCAAAGGGGGTATCGGTAGAAATTCCGTTACAGTCGTATTTCCGGTTAAATGCGCCGGGAGCAGGACAGTTTGAGCATACGCTGATTATTGTGGATGAGGGCGCAGACCTGCATTTTATCGAGGGCTGTTCCGCACCGAAATATAACGTGGCAAATCTACATGCAGGCTGTGTGGAACTGTTTGTCGGCAAAAATGCAAGACTGCGGTATTCTACGATTGAAAACTGGTCAAAGAATATGTACAACTTAAATACAAAGCGCGCACTCGTTGAAGAAGGCGGCACGATTGAATGGGTTTCAGGTTCATTTGGTTCGCACGTTTCTTACCTGTATCCGATGAGCATTTTAAAGGGCAAGGGCGCAAAAATGGAGTTTACAGGCATTACATTTGCAGGAAAAGGACAAAATCTGGATACCGGAGCCAAGGTTGTACACAGTGCGCCGGATACCAGCTCTTATATTAATACAAAGTCGATTTCAAAGGACGGCGGTATTTCGACATTCCGATCTTGCGTTGTAGTGGCAAAGAATGCGAAGAACGCAAAGTCTTCCGTATCCTGCCAGTCCCTGATGTTAGATGCCATATCCCGCTCGGATACGATTCCGGCGATGGATATCCGCACAAAGGATGCCAATGTCGGACATGAAGCGCAGATTGGCAGTATTAGTGATGAAGCCGTATTTTATCTGATGTCCCGCGGCATGAGCGAGGAAGATGCGAGAGCCTGCATTGTCAGTGGATTTGCAGACAATGTATCAAAGGAGCTGCCACTGGAATATGCGGTTGAAATGAACAATCTGATTCGGTTGGAGATGAAGGGCAGTATTGGCTAGAAATGCGGAATGGAGATTAATATGAAAGAAACAGTGAATATAAAAATAAATCAGTTACCGTCTAAGACATGGCACTGGCTGAAATTAAATGAAACGAATTTTGCATGGACCGATGAAGCACAGGGCTGTACAATTGTAAAAAAAGAAAGCACAGAAAACGAAGCATTATCGGGCGGTAAAGAAACAGCAGAAGCATTGGCGGACATTAAAGCTTTCGAAGCTGTGGAAACCGGAGCGGGACGTCAGGCAGACTGCGTGTTTAAGGCAGTGGCGCCGGAAAGAATAACGGCGGCAGCAGGCAGAGAACCGGAAAATCCTGTGGTATATGAAATCAGCGGCACAGATACGGCATCTGCCGGTATGTTAGACATTTATGCAGAGGAAAACAGCCGGATTACGGTTGTGGAGCGCTTTACGAAAAAGACCCCGGAAGATACTAATCTGGCATTCCGTACACGCATGATTGCGGCAAAAAACAGCAAAATCCGTCTGGTGCAGGTCATAGCCCTCGGCGAGGAGCAGCCCCTTTTATCCGATACAGGCTGTGTCTGTGATGAAAATGCGCAGGTCGAGCTGTTGCAGTTATTTATCGGCAAGGGTCATGTATACAACGGCGTGCGTACAGATTTAAAGGGCGAGCGTGCGGATTTTCAGGTGCAGACAGGCTATCTTGTGCAGAATACCCAGCTTTTGGATATAAATTATATTGTAAATCACATCGGCAAGAAGACAACCAGCAATGTGACGGCAGACGGCACGTTAAAAGATGCCGCACACAAAGTATTCCGCGGTTCGATTGATTTTAAACGCGGCGCTTCGGGTGCAAAGGGAACGGAAAGCGAACAGGTACTGCTTCTGGGCGATGATGTCATCAATCAGACCATTCCGCTGATTCTTTGTGCGGAAGAAGATGTAGAAGGCAATCACGGTGCGGCAATCGGCGAACTTGATGAAGAAACACTGTTATATTTTGCGGCAAGGGGCATTGATAAAAAACATGCCGAAGATATTATGACACGGGCAAAGCTTGAACTTTTAACCCATAAGATTGACGATGAAGAAACAAAGGAATTTGCGGAAGAGCAGTTAAGTGAGGTATTGACAGATGACAGCTTATGATTACAGACAGGATTTTCCCCTGTTACGGGAAAATAAAACGGTTTATATTGATAATGCGGCAACGGCACAGCGGCCGGACTGCGTACTGGAAGCAGAAAAGCGGTTTTACGAAAAGGCAAATGCCAATCCCCTGCGCGGATTTTATCCGTTGAGCCTTGCGGCGACCGAGCAGTACGAAGAAGCAAGAAAGACCGTGCAGAAATTTATTCATGCGAAATCTTCCAAAGAGATTATTTTTACAAGAAATACGACAGAAAGCTTAAATCTGGTGGCATACAGCTACGGCCTTTCAAACCTGCGTGAGGGTGATGAAATTGTGGTTAGTATTATGGAACACCACAGCAACCTGCTTCCGTGGCAGATGGTGGCAAGACAGACCGGCGCAGTATTAAAATTTCTGGAATGTACACAGGAAGGAACGCTTCCTGACGAGGTGCTTGAAGCTGCGATTACGGAAAAGACAAAGCTTGTGGCAGTTGCACAGGTATCCAATGTCTTAGGCTGTGTCAATCCGGTTGAAAAAATCGTAAAACTGGCGCATGAAAAAGGCGCGGTTGTGGTTGTCGATGCCGCACAGAGCGCACCGCATATGCCGGTGGACGTAACGGCACTCGATGTCGATTTTCTCGCATTTTCGGGTCACAAACTCATGGGACCGATGGGAATCGGTGTATTATACGGAAAAGAAGAACTGTTAGAGAAAATGCCGCCATTTTTAACGGGCGGAGAAATGATTTCCACCGTGACAAGAGAAGGCGCAACGTATGCTAAACTGCCGCACAAATTTGAAGCGGGTACGGTCAATGCGGCAGGGGCTGCCGGACTTGCGGCGGCAATCCGCTATGTTGAAAAAATCGGCTTTGATACGATTATGGCAAAGGAAGAAGCACTTACAAAACGCGCCATGGAGGGTTTAAAGAAAGTGCCGCATCTGCATATTTTAGGCGATGAAGCTCCTGAAAATCATACGGGAATAGTTGCATTTACAATAGAAGGCGTACACCCGCATGATGTCAGCGAAATCCTTTCATCAGACGGAATTGATGTGCGTGCGGGACATCACTGCGCACAGCCGCTTTTAGAGTATCTGGGGGTACACAACGCAACGCGCGCAAGCTTTATGTTTTATAATACGCCGGAGGAAGTGGATGCATTTGTAGAAAGCACGGCGCAAATCAGAAGGAGAATGGGATATGGAGAATAGAAGCTTTTATAATGAAATTCTGACGGAACACAATATGCGCCCGGAATTTAAACACGACCTGCCGGATGCCAATATCGTACTGGAAGGGGTCAATCCGAACTGCGGCGATGATATCTGGCTGAAATTAAAAGTAGAAAACGGTATCATTAAAGACGGCGCATTTGTCGGGGACGGCTGTGCCATTTCACAGGCATCGGCAGACATTATGCTCGGCATGATTATCGGAAAGTCTAAAGAAGAGGCACTGCGCCTCGGAAAGCTGTTTTTACGCATGATTCAGGGCGAAGCAGATGACGAAGAAATCGAACAGCTTGAAGAAGCTTCGGCGTTAAAAGATATTGCCCATATGCCTGCGCGTGTAAAATGTGCCGTTCTTGGCTGGCATACGCTGGAAGAAGCGTTAAAAAAACTTTGACCAATTTGTATATCTGTGTTATGTTAAAAGAGAAACAGAGGACAGATTACAAAAGGGGGCATATTTTTTATGACTAAAATGCTGAAAAGCATCATTGCCGGTGCGGCAGTTCTGATTGGTGCATGTTTTATCGGACAGACCCAGCCGGTGCAGGCAGCAGATGATTATGCACTGCGTCTGGCAGAGGATAACCAGTGGTACTATTATCAGGATGACGAAGTCGATACAGCGTATCAGGGACTTGCGTTAAACGAATATGGCTGGTGGTACGTATCGGACGGTACAATTGACTGGGATTATGCCGGGATGGCGTTAAATGACTACGGCTGGTGGTATGTATCTAATGGTACAGTGGATTTTAACTACACCGGAATGGCATTAAACGAATATGGCTGGTGGTACTTTAACAATGGGGTACTGGATTTATCATATACCGGAATGGCGTTAAACGATTACGGCTGGTGGTATTTTAATAAGGGTCATCTTGATTTGTCATATACGGGAATGGCACGCAATGAATACGGCTGGTGGTATTTTGACAATGGGATGCTTGATTTGACGTATACAGGCATGGCATGCAATAAATACGGCTGGTGGTATTTTACAGATGGATTACTGGATTTAGAGTATTACGGTTTAGGTGAAAATGAGTACGGTTTATGGCTGTATGAAGACGGACGGATTAATTTTAATTATACGGGAAGCATCACGGACGGTTCACAGATTTACATCATTCAGAAGGGCTATGTTACAGAGATTTCAAAGGTACGTTGTAACCTTGATCCGAATGATCCGTATTACAATTATGAATACGCGTACAGAACAGGCGATACATCCGTTATTAAAACAGATGAACAGGAAGCGTTTTTTGAAGGCTTGTCCGCTTGTCTGGATGCTGCATTTGAGTATAATACCCTGTTTGAACAGGAAAAAGCAGTACACGATTACATGGTGTTAAATTCAGCATATGATTATGAAAGTTATCAGAACGGAACCGTACCGGAGGTATCACATACGGCAGAAGGCATATTTGTCTATAAGACAGCGGTATGTGACGGATATGCCAGTGCGTTTAAGCTGTGCATGGATATTTTAGGAATTCCATGTGAAACGATTACCGGAACAGCAGGTGGTATTGGACATGCATGGAATGCGGTAATGCTTGATGATGAGTGGTATATGGTAGATGTAACATGGGATGATCCGGTACCGGATACGCCGGGACAGGTGCTGTATGGGTATTTTAACATTACAGATGAAAAAATGAAGCAGGATCATACCTATACAAGTGATATTACGGCAGATGGAACAAAGTATTATTATCTTGGAATGCAGGAAAATTATTTTACAGATGCAGAGATAGATGATTATTATGCTTATATCAGTGAAAAGGCATCAGAAACATCAGGGAATGTTACAATTACGGCAATGGTAGAAAGTACGGATCAGGAAATTGACAGTGAATGGCTGGGTACATTTACAGATTCAGGCAGACTGGAGATTTCATATCGTGAACTGAGTCTTTCAGTTCAGTGGTCAGGGCATATCGCAACATTTACATGGACGTTGAAAAGATAGAAAATATTCAGGAGGAATAACATGGCGTTGTTTATGACACGGAAGAAAAGAGAGCAGATTGGGGATGAGATTGATGATTTACTGATGCGTCAGTATCATCACAGATGTAAGCTCGAAGAGGCACAACAGGCCGGAAACGAAGAACGTGTGCAGTATGAAAAGAATAAGATAGAAGAGGAAGAACTTCAGATTCAGAAATTAAGAAAAAAGCTTGCATAGCAGGCGTGGAGATGCTATGAAGTATTCAATTGTAATCGTTACATATAATCGTTGCGATTTATTAAAAGAGTGTATTACATGTGCGTTGCAGCAGACAATTGCTGCAACGCATATTGTCGTAATTGACAATGCATGCACAGATGATACCGACAGGTATTTAAACAGCCTTTCAATACCGCAGCTTGTACATTACCGGCTGGATCATAATGCAGGCGGGGCCGGCGGCTTTTATGAAGGACTCAAAAAGGCGCATGAACTGGGAGATGAAGCACACATTATAATAGATGATGATGCAATGCTTTCTAAAGATTTTGCAGAACAGCTGCTGGACAAAGCACGGAAAAATCCAGAGATACTTGCATTTGCAGGGGTTGTAAAGACGGATGGCTGTATTGTCCGGGATCACCGTCAGCGGATGAAAAGACCGGGATTCAGAATGGAAAAAATCCCACTGGAGGAATATCAAAAGGAGTCTTTTTACTGCGATACGGCCTCCTTTTGTGGCTTGATGATCCGTGATGAGGTGATTGAGCGGATCGGATATCCGCAAAAAGAGTATTTTATATGGTATGATGATACAGAATACTGTGTAAGAATCCGTGAAATCTCCCAGATTATGGTGATTCCGGCAGCAGTATTAAATCACAAAACGGTGTTTAAACCGATGGACTGGCCAAGGCATTATACATGGAAAGATTACTATGGAATCAGAAACCGCATGCACATGGTGCGTACCCATGGAAATTTGTGGGACTATGTGGTTTTGCGGCTGCTTTTGTGGATGGGCAGCGGTATGCGTAACAGAATATTTGCACTGGTTCATCTGCATCATGAGGATTGGAAAGAAGAAGTATCCATCTATAAGCGGGGAATCCGTGATGGAAAGAAATTTTTAAAAGAGAAACAGAGGTAGAGAAATATGCATAGTGAACAGACGGAACTGCATTTGCAGCATATGATTGAGCGGGCGCAGATGGGAATGCAGGGAGAAGAAAAAGAGATTGAGGAACTGCTTTTTGATGAGGTCTATACGTTAGTTTATACGATTTACAAGGATAAAGAAAAGACACAGAAAGTAGTGCGGACCATTTTGGAAAAGTATGTTGCAAATCTTTCGGACAGAAAAATTCTGGATGTACATAAAAATGTTCAGGTCTATGCAATTGTGCGGATTTATCAGGCGCTGGGTAAAAAGAACGGGACATTATATACAGCAGCTGAAAATATGAAAGAATATGAATACACCGTTATTGCAGATGATTCAGAATTTGAAAAAATTGCAGATACTTACGCAGATGCGTTCGAGAGCGTACATGCCTATAAAGGCAAACCGGAAGCATTTCAGAATTTAAAGGCAGAAAAGATGATAATGGCTGCTTTATATATGTATGAAAAATGTACTGTCAATGAAATCAGCAGAACCTTAAAAATTGATGAAAGCATTGTGAAAAATCAAATTGCACAGTTAAAGGAATGTATGCTTAAAATAGGAAAGAGCACGACAGTCAAAGAAAAACGGTCACAGGAAAATGTGCAGATGCGTAAAAAGCATGAGAAAACGCATCCGGGTGATGAACAGGACGAAAAAGGACTGGTCGACTACCTTTTGCCGAATCTGGGAAAAGGAGCAAGAACAGCAATTGATATAGCAGCTTCGGTTGTTGTTATAGCTGCCTATTTTGTCATTTTTCATTAAATGTATTGAAACAACACAAGAATTAGTGTATCATTAATTGATTGCATCTGATACAGGGTGCTATATATTGAATTGAGGATAGATTATGAAACTGATTATACAGATACCTTGTTTTAATGAGGCAGAAACCTTAGAGGTTACATTAAATGATTTGCCGAAACACATCGATGGAATTGATGAAATAGAGTATTTGATTATTGATGACGGAAGCCATGACAATACAGCGGAAGTTGCAAAGAAATGGGGGGTGCACTATGTTGTACGCTTTCGAAGGAACAAAGGTCTTGCCAAAGGATTTATGGCGGGGCTGGATGCCTGCTTAAAGAACGGGGCAGATATTATTGTCAATACCGATGCGGACAACCAGTACTGCGGTGCGGATATTGAAACACTGGTCAGACCGATTCTTGACAAAAAAGCGCATATTGTAATCGGAGAGCGTCCGATTGATGATACGGAGCATTTTACACCGCTAAAGAAAAAGCTTCAGCATTTTGGCAGCTGGGTTGTGCGCAAGGCAAGTAAGACGACAATTCCGGATGCACCAAGCGGATTCCGTGCGTATTCCAGAGAAGCTGCGATGAGAATTAATGTAATTAACGATTATACCTATACACTGGAAACAATTGTACAGTCAGGCCGTGAAAAAATGGCGGTGATGTCAGTGCCAATCCGGACCAACCCCGAATTGCGTGAATCCCGGCTGTTTCACAGCATGTGGGGATATATTAAAAAATCCATGCTGACAATTGTGAGAACCTATCTGATGTACCGCCCGCTATACTTCTTTTTTATGCTGGGAAGTATTCTTGCGCTGGTAGGCGTTGGCTTTTTTGTACGGTATTTTGTATTTTTTTGTTCCGGTGAAGGCGGTGGACATCTGCAGTCACTGATTTTAGCCAGTACCCTTCTGATTGTTGGTTTTCAGACAATTGTGGTCGGGCTGCTCGGCGATGTGATTTCCGCAAACCGTAAGATTTTACAGGATGTACAGTATCATGTAAGGAAAATGGATTACAGCAGACAGGAATGTGAAGATGAAAAATCTTCCGATTTAGTAAAAAATGAGTCAGGGTTATCAGAATGAAAAAAAGACTGCTTATAACAGGTTCGACCTTTCCACGCTATGAAAATGACACCGAACCGAGGTTTATACTGGATTTGGCAAAATATATGAAAGAATACGCAGAGGTGACGGTATTGGTACCGGCAGCGCCTAAAGCAGCAGATACAGAGGTGCTGGAGGGTGTGTCCGTGATACGGTACCACTATTTTCCGGTTCATTCATTAGAAACATTATGTTATCCAGGAGCAATCGTACCCAGAATCAGAGAAAAGAAAGTCAGGGGCCTTCTGGTTCCCTGGCTTTTTGTGTCATTATGGGTGCATCTTTTTAAAATGAGAAAGTCCTATGACATTGTTCAGGCAAACTGGCTGATTCCACAGGGAATTGTCCAGTCGTTCTTAAAAAAACCGTATATTGTGACTGGACATGGTGCAGATGTGACTTCACTGAATCGTGGATTGTTAAAAAAATTAAAAAAAAGGTGCTTAAAAAATGCATGGGGTGTCACTGCGGTATCCCGGCCTTTGATGGACGTATTGGACGGCATTTATAAGAATGGAAATCAGGCGGTAATTTCCATGGGGTGCGATACTTCACTTTTCGGACGGCAGTATCGTGAAGAAAATTATTTTGGACAGGGAAATCAAAAGGTACTTTTATTTGTCGGACGACTGGCAGAAAAAAAGGGAGTGTGCTATGCCATTGAAGCATTGAGAAATGTAGAGGATGCAATGCTTGTGATTGCCGGTGACGGACCGTTAAGGGAAGAACTGCAAAGACAGGCTGACAAAGTCATGCGGGAAACCGGAAAAAAAATTGTTTTTCTGGGGGCAAAAACACATGAGGAATTAAAAAAAATTTATGCTTCGGCAGATTTATTTGTAATGCCCAGCATTACGGCAAAAGACGGAGACAAAGAAGGCTTCGGGCTGGTGATACTGGAGGCATTTGCTTCTGGGCTTCCGATTGTGGCAAGCCGCTCCGGGGGGATTACGGATATTGTAAAAGACGGTGTCAACGGCTTCCTTGTTAAAGAAAAGGATGCCGGTGGCATGGCAGAACAGATAGACAGGCTCTTGAAAGATGAGGAAATCTATAATAAAATGCAGACAGAGGCAAAAAAGTCGGCTCAGCAGTATGATTACAGGCAGATAGCGGCACGTTATGCACAATTTTTAAAATTAATATGATATCAGGGGTGTGTGCGCAGCACGTAACAATCCGCAGGTATCATAGCAGGGGATGTCCCGGCATCATAAAATAGAAAAAATGGAGATTAGATATGGGGAAACTGGACGAACAGCTGATTCAGCTGATAAATAATGAAATAGAGGGAAAAGGCGGAGGATTTGAGGAGTTTTGTACACTGGCATCTGAAGTGGTACAGCCGGTTGTAAAAAAAGTGTTTCCGAAAAATGAAACATTGTATAAAAAGGCAGTGAAGCAGATTCTGGTGCGGATGTATCAGAAGATTGAAATGGCGGATATGAACCAGATCCGGGAATGGATGGAGCGGTTTGCGCTGGATGTTCTGGAAAAGAATTATCCAAGAGAAACGGCAGCGGCAAAAAAAAGAGAAACACGGCAGGAGCAGGAACCGGTAAAGAATGAAGAAAGTTTACAAAAAAGCGCCCGGACAGAAGAACAGGAACAGGATGAACTGATTGCGGCGGCGATGGCGGCCTTTGCAAAATTGCAGGATGACCAGCCGGAGGAACAGGTGGAACTGCCGGAAGAAGTGCAGTCTTTTTTTGAACCGGAACAGCCTAAAGAACAGGATTTGCAGGACACGCAGGAATTACAGATAGAAATAACACAGCCGGCCGGCCGGCAGCAGGAAACAGCAGATATCAGCCAGACAGGACCGGCAGCGCAGAAATCCGATGAAAACCCGGCAGGACAGACAGCACAGGAATCAGAAGAACTTCCGATGGAAGATGATGAAACGGAAGACATTGAAGGATTTTCGCTGGAAAGTGACGGGGACGAAGATGACGGAGATGAATTTGAGGAAGAACCGTCAGATGTCAGCAGTTTCTGGAACGACCGCAGCAATGTAAAAAAAATACTCATTGCTGCCATTCCGTGTGTAATAGCAGTTATCGTTGTTGTGGTACTGTTAGCAGGCGGAAAAAAGAAACAGCCGGTATCGGTGAATCACAGTATGTCAACCACGGCAAAACAGACAGAAACAACAACTGTAAGCACACAGACACAGTCGTCTTCACAGACACAGACAGTCCGGTCAGAAACACAGGAACAGACGGAACGGACGACAGCACATCAAACGGAAGAACAGACGACAAAAAAGACACAGTCATCAACAAAGAGCAGCACGACAACACAGCGGACACAAAAACAGGACAGCACTGAAAGTCCGGAAAAAACGGGTGATTCCGGAGATAACAATACACAGGAAGATACAGAACCAGCCACAGAGGAAAAGACAAAAGAACCGGAAACACAGCGTCCGGCAGAAGAAAAAACAACACCGGAAGCAACGGAGGGCACAACACAGAATAATACAAAAGCAACAATTAAAAAAATCCAGTAAATGGAATATAAAAATGGGAAGCCGCAGTCAGGAGCTTCCCATTTTTGTTCATTATTGCATAAATGGCAAAACTGTGCTATATTTACCAATATATGATTTTAACGTGGGGAAATATGTGGACATCGATACAGTAAAATCAGTTAAATTTTTTAAAATATACGGAGGTTGTGATGAAAGTAGTATTACTTGCAGGTGGATTTGGAACAAGAATTAGTGAGGAGAGCCATCTGAAACCAAAGCCGATGATTGAAATCGGAGGAAAGCCGATTTTATGGCACATTATGAAAGAATATTCCCATTATGGGTATAATGACTTTATCATCTGCTGTGGTTATAAGCAGTATGTGATTAAGGAGTGGTTTGCAGATTATGCGCTTCACAATTCGGATGTGACATTTGACTTTACACAGGGCGGTAAGATGACAGTTCACAATAACTTTTCAGAACCATGGAAGGTTACACTCGTTGATACCGGTTTAAATACCATGACAGGCGGACGTGTAAAGAGAATCCAGCCGTATGTCGGAGATGAAACCTTTATGCTCACTTACGGCGACGGTGTCTGTGATGTGAATATCAATGAACTGGTGAAGTTCCATCAGTCCCACGGCAAGATTGCAACGATGACATCTGTCAGTGTCGGACAGCGTTTCGGCGTACTTGATATTGATGAGAACAATACCATCCGTGCATTCCGCGAAAAGCAGGATTCTGACGGAAGCCGTATTAATGCGGGATATATGGTATTAGAACCGAAGATTTTTGATTTTATTGAAGGCGATTCCACAGTATTTGAAAAGGCACCGCTTGAAAAATGTGCCGAACTCGGAGAATTAAAGGCATACAACTACAATGGTTTCTGGCAGTGCATGGATACCAAGAGAGAAATGGAAAAATTAGAAGAACTCTGGCAGTCCGGCAAAGCACCTTGGAAGTCATGGGAATAAGGAGAACGACAATGGATTTGAGTTTTTATAAAGGCAAAAAAGTCCTGATTACAGGACACACAGGATTTAAAGGAAGCTGGCTTTGCAGAATCCTTGTAGGCGCAGGCGCACAGGTGACAGGCTATTCCCTGACACCGCCGACCGAGCCGAATCTTTTTTCAATGGCAGATGTCGAAGATAAAATGGAATCTGTCATTGGAGATATCCGTGATTTAGCACATTTAAAAGAAGTCTTTGAAAAGACCCAGCCGGAAATCGTACTGCACCTTGCGGCACAGCCGATTGTGCGCGATTCCTATAAAGACCCGGTATATACCTATGAAACCAATGTTATGGGAACGGTCAATATCTGTGAATGTGTACGTATCAATCCGTGTGTAAAGTCTTTTTTAAATGTCACAACGGACAAGGTTTACGAAAATAAGGAATGGGCATGGGGTTATCGTGAAAATGAACCGCTGGACGGATATGACCCGTATTCTAACAGTAAGTCCTGCTCAGAGCTGGTTACACACAGCTATATCAACTCCTTCTTTAATGATATGCCGGTAGCCGTATCGACCGCAAGAGCCGGAAATGTTATCGGTGGCGGCGATTTTGCCAATGACAGAATCGTACCGGATTGTGTCCGTGCGGCATTAAAGAAAGAAGATATTATTGTAAGAAATCCACATTCCACAAGACCGTACCAGCATGTCTTAGAACCACTGGCAGCATATCTTTTAATTGCGATGAAGCAGTACGAAGACAAGTCTTATGCGGGATTTTATAATGTAGGACCGGATGAGAGTGACTGCATTACTACAGGCAATCTTGTGGATACATTCTGTGCAAAATGGGGCGAAGGTTTAAAGTGGGTCAACAAGTATGACGGCGGTCCTCATGAGGCGAACTTCTTAAAGCTGGACTGCTCAAAGTTAAAGACAACCTTTGGCTGGAAGCCGGTATGGAATTTTGATACAGCAATTGAAAAGAGCGTGGCGTGGTCTAAGGTCTATGCGGCAGGCGGAGATATTCCTGCATGTATGGACGCACAGATTGCGGAATTTTTTGATAAATAAAGACAAATCCGATGAACAACAGAAAGGAATTATAGAATGTTTGAAAATAAGAATGAATTAGAAGCAAGAGAAGAGATTTTATCCTTTGTAGATGAATACTGTAAAAAATATCATGCCAAAAAAGAATATCACGAAGGTGACAGAATTTCCTACGCAAGCCGTGTTTATGACAGTGCAGAAATGAAGAATCTTGTGAATTCCGCACTGGAATTCTGGCTGACAGCAGGTCACTACACAGATGAATTTGAAAAGAAATTCGGTGAATACTTAAATGTAAAGTATGTATCGGTTGTAAACTCCGGTTCATCTGCCAACTTAAACGCATTTATGGCACTGACTTCTCCGCTGTTAGGTGACAGAAGAATTAAAAGAGGGGACGAGGTTATCACGGTTGCAGCAGGTTTCCCGACAACCGTAACACCGGCAATCCAGTACGGTGCAGTACCGGTATTTGTGGATGTAACGATTCCTCAGTACAATATTGATGTTACAAAGTTAGAAGAAGCATACAGCGAAAAGACAAAGGCTGTCATGATTGCACATACACTCGGTAATCCGTTTGATTTAACTGCCGTAAAGGATTTCTGCGATAAGCACAACTTATGGCTTGTTGAAGATAACTGTGATGCACTCGGTTCTAAGTATAACTATAAGGGTGAAGAAAAGTTCACAGGTACAGTCGGTGACATCGGAACATCCAGCTTTTATCCGCCACACCACATGACAATGGGCGAAGGCGGTGCTGTTTATACAAACAACCCACTGTTAAATAAGTGTATCCGTTCTTTCCGTGACTGGGGACGTGACTGTGTCTGCCCGTCCGGCAGGGACAACCTGTGCGGACACCGTTTTGACAAGCAGTACGGTGAACTTCCGTTAGGATATGACCACAAGTATGTATATTCTCATTTCGGATATAACTTAAAGGCAACCGATATGCAGGCAGCAGTCGGCTGTGCACAGCTTGAAAAATTCCCTTCTTTCGTAGAAAGAAGAAGACATAACTTTGACCGTTTAAGAGCGGCACTCGAAGGTATTCAGGATAAGGTAATTTTACCGGTACCGTGTGAAGGTTCACGTCCAAGCTGGTTTGGTTTCTTAATTACGGTAAAAGAAGGCATTGACAGAAAGAAAGTTGTTGAATACATTGAAAACCACGGTGTACAGACAAGAAATCTGTTTGCGGGCAACTTAATCAAGCACCCATGCTTTGACGAAATGCGTGCAACAGGAGAAGGTTTCCGTGTAGTCGGCGGATTAGACAACACAGACCGTATTATGAACGATACGTTCTGGGTAGGTGTATATCCGGGCATGACAGACGAAATGATTGACTATATGGCAAAGACCATTACGGAGGCTGTAAACCAGTAAACAATGAGTGAAAAAAACAAGGCACTGATAAACCAGATCATCCGTTTTGGGCTGGTCGGCATATCCAATACGATTGTATCCTATGTTATTTACGCCGTAGCGTTTGCACTGACAGATAATTATTTTCTTGCAAATGTGTTAAGCTGGCTGTTAAGCGTTCTGCACGCTTACATCTGGCAGAATGTATTTGTATTTAAAGAAGATAAAAATGCACAAAAGAGAGTCTGGTGGAAGGTTCTTTTAAAGACGTATGCAGCATACGCATTTACCGGGCTGCTGCTCAACAACCTTTTGCTGTGGCTGTGGGTGGACGTCATTGACATTTCAAGATTCTGTACAGGAATTGCCAATGGGCTTACGGAAATCGGCATTGTGCTGACGGACAGGGAGCTTTCAGGATATCTGGGACCGGTGCTGAATATGTTTGTCACGATACCGGTGAATTTTGTAATGAATAAATTCTGGGCATACCGCCAAAAGGAGTAAGTATGAAAGTAAAATTATCGTCATATGTTTCACAGTTTCTTGTAGATCACGGCATTACCCATGCCTTTACCGTTACAGGCGGTGGTGCAATGCACTTAAATGACAGTCTGGGACATCAGGAAGGACTGACCTGTGTATACAATCATCATGAACAGGCATGTGCAATTGCGGCAGAAAGCTATGCAAGAATTCATAATAAGATTGCAGCACTTTGTGTTACAACGGGACCGGGCGGTACAAATGCAATGACCGGTGTTGTCGGAGGCTTTCTGGATTCGATTCCGATGCTTGTTATTTCCGGTCAGGTGCGTTTTGATACGACAGCCAGAAGTACGGGACTTGCGCTCCGCGCCATGGGCGACCAGGAATTTGATATTACAAAGTCAGCGGCAGCGATGACAAAATATGCCGAAATGGTGACAGATCCGAAGCGTATCCGTTACTGTCTTGAAAAGGCATATTATATTGCAACGACTGGCAGACCGGGTCCGTGCTGGATTGATATTCCGGTGAATTTTCAGGGAAGCTATATCGAAACGGAAGAACTGGAAGGGTTTGACCCGGCAGAATATGAAGCGGAGCAGGCACCGGCAATTCCCGATGAAACGGTTGACCTTATTCTCGATAAAATCCGCAGTGCAAAGCGTCCGGTATTTTATGCGGGAAACGGTATCCGCATTTCCGGTGGATATGAAGATTTCCGCAAAGTTGTGGAACTGCTTGGCATTCCGGTAGCGACGGGCTGGGACAGCATTGATGCCATTGAAGACGAACACCCGCTGTATGTGGGACGCGGCGGCATTATGGGCGACCGCGCCGGTAACTTTGCCGTACAGAACGCGGACTTAGTCTTTGCGTGCGGCAACCGTTTAAGTATCCGTCAGGTGGGCTATAACTGGAAGACATGGGCAAGAGAAGCCTATGTCATTGTCAATGATGTGGATGAAGCTGAGTTAAAGAAGCCGACCCTGCATGTGGATTTACCGGTATGGGGCGATGCAAAGGAACTGCTTGCAAAAATGGTTTCACGCCTTGAGGCAGAACAGGCAGCCGGAAATACACCGTTATTTAAAGAGAGCAGCTGGGTAGAAAGATGTCAGGAATGGAAGGCAAAGTATCCGGTTGTACAGAAAAAACATTATGAAGACACGAAGCATACCAATGTGTATGCGTTTATTAAAGAATTAAGCAGCCGTCTGTCAGAAGGACAGGTGACGGTTGTCGGCAACGGCTCAGCATGTGTAGTCGGAAGCCACGCTTATGTCATTAAAAAAGGACAGCGCTTTATTATCAACTCTGCGATTGCTTCCATGGGATATGACCTTCCGGCAGCAATCGGTGCGGTAGTCGCAGAACACGGCAATCTTGCATTAAACAGAGAAGCGTTAAAGCATGACGACATTAAAGATGTGATTTTAGTCACAGGGGACGGCAGCATCCAGATGAATATTCAGGAATTACAGACGATTATCCATCATCAGATGCCGATAAAGATATTTGTAATCAATAATCAGGGGTATCATTCAATCCGTCAGACACAGACGAATCTGTTTGAGAAGCATTTTGTCGGTATCGGACCGGAAAGCGGCGATTTAAGCTTCCCGGATATGGGCAAATTAGCGCCGGCTTACGGTTATCCGTTCTTTAGATGTGAAACCAATGCACAGCTTGATGAAACCATTTCAAAGGTGCTGGCAGTTAAAGGACCGGCAATCTGTGAGATTATGGTGTCTACCGAACAGAAATTTGAACCGAAGTCAGCGACAAAGCGGTTAGAAGACGGTACACTCGTATCGCCGCCGCTGGAAGACTTAGCACCGTTCCTTGACAGGGATGAATTTTACAGTAATATGATTATAAAGCCGATTTCATAGGGGAGAAGAAATTGAAACGAGCAGTTATTACGGGACCGACCGGTGCAATCGGAACAGCACTGATTGCAGAACTGATAAGCCACGGAATTGAAGTGGAAGCAGTTGTAAGACCGGATTCCAGAAGAACAGACAATATTCCAAAGTCACCGCTGGTACACATTGTGCCGTGTGATTTAAAAGAGTTAAAAACATTGCATGAAAAGATAGAACACGCAGACGTATTTTACCACTTTGGCTGGGACGGGACGTTTGGCAACAGCCGTAACAACGCTTACGGACAGCTTGAAAATGTCCGTTATGCGTTAGATGCCGTAGAAGCTGCCGCTGCACTGGGCTGTACGACATTTGTCGGCGCCGGCTCACAGGCAGAATACGGACGGGTGGAAGGCAGCTTAAATGCGTCTACACCGGCATTTCCCGAAAACGGCTACGGGATTGCAAAGCTCTGTACAGGTCAGATGACAAAAATCCTTTGTGAACAGAAGGGAATCCGCCATATCTGGACAAGGATCCTCAGCATTTACGGACCGTTTGATGGAGCAAAGACAATGGTTATGAGTACGATTGTCAGTCTCCTGAAAGGCGGGCGGCCGCAGTGTACCGCAGGAGAACAGATGTGGGATTACCTTTACAGCGCGGATGCAGGATATGCCATGTATCTTCTCGGAGAAAAAGGCGTGTCCGGTAAGACTTACTGTATCGGCGGTGGAACGGCAAGACCGCTTCGGGAATACATCGAAGCAATCCGTGATGCGGCAGCACCGGGGGCAGAGATTGGATTTGGAGAAATTCCTTATCAGGAAAAGCAGGTGATGTATCTGTGCGCAGATATTTCCGATCTGGAAAAAGACACAGGCTTTGCGCCGCGTGTAACGTTTGCGGAGGGAATTGAAAAAACCGTAGACTGGTGCAGGAAGAATTACGTATAAAGGAATAGAAGCGATGAAAAAGATTAGTATTATGGTGCCATGCTATAACGAGGAAGAAAATGTGGTTCCGTTAAGCGAGGCATTGATTGCGATGTTTGAAAAAGACCTCCCGCAGTATGATTATGAAATTTTGTTTATTGATAACGATTCAAGAGATACAACAAGGGTGAAGTTAAGAGCACTCTGTGAGAATAACAAAAAAATCAAAGCGATTTTTAATGCAAAGAATTTCGGTCAGTTTAATTCACCGTATTACGGCATTTTACAGACCGAGGGTGACTGTACGATTCCGGTCTGTGCGGATTTCCAGGACCCGATTGATGTTATTCCGCGGCTTGTTGCAGAGTGGGAAAAAGGATATAAAATTGTCTGTGCAGTAAAGACCAGCAGTAAGGAAAATCCGGTGATGTATTTCCTGCGTTCCTGCTACTACAAGATGATTAAGAAAATGTCTTCTGTAGACCAGATTGAGCATTTTACGGGCTTTGGACTGTATGATAAAAGCTTTGTACAGGTTCTGCGCGATTTAAAGGACCCGATTCCGTTTATCCGTGGCATTGTCGGCGAGCTGGGCTTTAAGCGCACGGAGATTGAATATACACAGGCACAAAGACGTGCCGGCAAGACCCATAACAATTTTTATACGTTGTATGATGCGGCAATGCTAAGCTTTACGTCTTATACGAAAATCGGGCTGCGTATTGCAACCTTTTTAGGCGCTGCCTGCGCAGGACTCAGTGTCATTGTGGCAATTATTTATTTTATTCTGAAATTAATATACTGGAACAGATTCCAGGCAGGTATGGTTCCACTGATTATTTTAGTCAGCCTGACCAGTTCACTCCAGCTGTTCTTTATCGGACTGCTTGGGGAATATATTTTAAGCATGAACAAGCGTCTGATGAACAGACCGCTGGTAGTGGAAGAAGAACGACTCAATTTCAAACCGGAGGAGCCGGAACAGGAATAACGCTTTGAGCAGATTGGAGATTGTATGAAGTGTGTAATACTTGCCGGAGGCAGTGGTGACAGCCTTTGGCCGCTCTCAAGAAAAAATTATCCGAAGCAGTTTATGAATATTAAAGAGGGACGATCTTTATTGCAGGAAACGGTTGTCAGAAATATGCCGTTTTGCGATGAATTTATTATTGTGACAAAGGAAAGCTACCGCAATATTGTAAACGGTCAGATGAAAGCATTCCAGAGCCTCAAGTATCGTGTTGTACTTGAAGGCAGTCCAAAGGGAACCGCTGCGGCAATTATGCTTGGCAGCCAGTTCTGCAACCAGTCCGAACTGGTGTTTGTTGTGACGGCTGACAACCTGATTGAGGGGCAGGAATATAAGGATGCAATTATTCGGGCAAAGGAGCTTGCAAAACAGGGCAGTATTGTTGCACTTGGTGTAAAGCCGGCAAAGAAAAATTCCAATTTCGGATATCTGTTAAGAGATGAGGAAAATGTCCTTAAATTTATTGAAAAAATCCGTCTGGACGATGATGAGAGCTTTGGCTATGACGATGGATTTTTATGGAACAGCGGTATGTTTTTATACCGTGCAGGGGATTTAATCAATGCGGCGAGGGCAATTTGTCCGGAACTCTATGATACCTGCCGGATGGCAAAGCGGAAGGTTGCAGCAATCCGCCGTACCGTGCGTTTTTCGCAGAAGGTCATGAAAGACATTCCACAAGGCAGTATTGAGCGCCTGATTTTTGAAAAGTTAAAGGATATGAAGGTCGTGGAAACGGCATTCCGCTGGAAAGATGTCGGGAATGTCTGCGACTTAGATGAAAATTCAAGTGTATCCCACAGCGAAAATGTCTTAAAAAACCACTGTGAAGATGTAATGGTTATTAACAGTGCAGACAGACAGCTTGTGGTGACAAATGATATTCAGGATGTTGTTGTTGTAAATACCGAAGATGCCGTTTACGTATCTTCCAAGGAACGCGTTGATGACATTAAAAATATCATTTCCGAGAATAAAGAAAAGTATGAAAATTACTTTGATTATAACCGGATTTCTTACAGAGAATGGGGAATCCATGAACTGCTTAATGCCTCAGACGGTTACAAGGTCAAAAAGGTAACGGTATTTCCGGGCATGAGCATGAATCTGCATCAGCATGAAATGCGCAGTGAGCATTGGTCTGTTGTAGAAGGAACGGCAACGATTACATTAGGAACGGAAACAAAAGATTACCATAAGTATGAAAGCGTTTTTGTCCCGATTGGCATGAAGCATAAGGTTGCCAATAAAACCGATAAAAATGTAGTCATTATCGAAGTCGGTATCGGTGAAATCTTATCCGAAAGCGATATGGTAAAGATATACAGTCAGGAAAGTGACGGAACGGCAGAGGACAATTATGTCAAAGCTGCTAACGAGCCGGTTGTCAAGTTAGATCCGGCGTTTAAGGATAATCTGTGGGGCGGCACAAAGCTTCGCACGGTATTCGGTAAAAAGTGTGATTATGACGTTATCGGCGAAAGCTGGGAGCTTTCCGCACACCCGGACGGACAGAGCCGGATTGCAGACGGCAGATATAAGGGCATGCTCTTTAATGACTATCTGTCCATTATCGGAAAAGAGGCGCTTGGCTGGAAGTGTCAGGCACAGGATCGTTTTCCGGTACTGATTAAATTTATTGATGCAAAGCAGGCATTATCAATCCAGATTCATCCTGATGATGAATATGCACTGGAAAATGAAGGCGAATACGGAAAGAACGAGATGTGGTATGTCATTGACTGTGAGCCGGGTGCATACCTTTACTGCGGACTTTCAAAGGACGTATCCAAAGAGGAGATTGAAGAACGTATTGCGAACAATACGATTACAGAGGTGTTAAACCGCATAGATGTAAAGCCGGGCGATGTCGTTATGGTAAAAGCAGGAACAATCCATGCGATTGGTGCGGGCATTTTAATCTGTGAAATCCAGCAGAATTCCAACAGTACATACCGCATGTACGATTACGACAGAAGGGATAAGTTCGGCAATCCGCGTGAACTGCACGTTGCAAAGGCACTGGACGTTGTCGATACCAAGGCATATGTCAAGGATGAAAACTGCGAAGTGATTCTGGAGAAAAACGATGCCTATACACTGGAACGTCTGGTACAGTGCAAGTATTTTGAATGCCTGAAATATGACATTTATTCAGAAGTCAAAATCGGCATGGATGAAACATCTTTCCTGTCTGTTTTATTTATTTCCGGTGAGGGAACCATTGAAACGGATGACGGCAATAAGACGATGCCGTACAAGGCAGGCGAAAGCTTCTTTATCAGCGCTGGCAAGCGTTCGGTTGTAATAAAGGGAACAGGAACCTGTATCGTTACGCATGTTTAAAATGAAAACTATAAAAGCAAAAGCACACAGGTGTTAAAAATGATGAAAAAAAAGAGCGTAAAAGCAGCATTTTATGCAGGGGCAGTAATACTTGCCTGTTTTTACCTGCTGGTATTGTGGTGGGGTAAAAATCCGGACGTAGGACTGGAATACAGAATGTATTATCTGACCCATGAGCTTTCTGACTGGCCGGGCTACGGAAAACTGTCCTATGAACCGGGAACGACAGAATATTGTACGACACTCAAAGATAAAGACGGAAATGAGCGCAGTATCAATGTATGCCGCCGCAAGGGAAAAGGCTGGAAGGAAGACCAGTACGAGGGCAGTACAAACAGCGGAAAGGACGCATATCTTTACTACGTGTTAAACCGCACGGCAGAGAATGCCTCCTATCAGTGTGAAGTCACGGAGTTTGCGGGAAACGGCAGGGTCGAAGTTTACTGCAACGACAGAAAAATTGGAGAAATACAGGGTACAGGAACATTTACATTTGAAATCGGAAAACTTGAGGAAAAGGAATGTGACACGATTCATTTTGTGGCAGATAATGTGACATTCTGTCTGTGGAGCAGTGCCATTCTTTAAAATAAAGGAGTTATATGAAAGAGAAAGTGAACGTTTTGGCAAAGAAATTAAAGCCATACAGTATCCCGGGGGCGATTACCCTGGCAGTTGTATTAATTACGCTGATTTTAAAAGGAATCTGGCCGTTTGGCGGAAACCGGATTGATTATTTTGACAATATGCAGCAGGTCGCGCCGCTGTATGCACATCTGTGGGATTTCATGCACGGAAAGGCATCGCTGTGGTTTGACTGGTATACGGGACTTGGAACGAATGTGTCCATGAGTATTTCAGCCTTTTCAATGTTAAGTCCTTTTAATCTGCTGTTATATTTAGTCCCGAGAAATCTCATTTTAGAGAGCATTTCCATACTGACGGCAGTAAAAATGGTATTTATGTCCGTTGCAATGTATGCATTGCTCAATCACAAATTCCCGAAGCTGCTCTATCCGGTAAAGACAGCGTTTGCCGTGATGTATTCGCTGTGTGGATACGTCATTTTATACGGCTCCTGCTTTACACCGTGGATGGACATTGTTGCACTGTTCCCGCTGCTGATGCTGGCGCTGGACAGACTGCTGACAACGGGAAAGAAGCTGTTTTACATCTTTATGGTGGCATTAAGCTTTATCATTAATTACTATTTAAGCGCAATGGCGCTCATTTACGTATTTTTAGTCAGCGGTGTCTATATTTTACTGCTGTGTGAGCGCAAAGCATGGAAAAAGCACGCATGGAATTTAGGCATTGGTACGGCGGCAGGCATGGGACTGTCCTGCTTTGTATTAATTCCGGTATTTATGCAGTTATCCGGCTCACAGAGAGGAAATGCGGGCGGCAGTATTGTATCGCAGTACCTTGGCTGGATTAAGGGTGCGATTGTCACAGACGGCTCTATGGCGGCATTCCAGCGTTATATGATGCTGTACGGATTAAGCTTTGTGCTTGCCGTGATTCTTATCGGGTTAAAGAAATATAAAGAAGATAAAAAAATGTGCCGTGTCATGGCGTGCCTGCTTGGAATTGCCCTGCTTCCGATGTTTGTGGAAGGCATCAATTTAATGTGGCACTTCGGCTCTTACAACGGCTATACATTAAGAAACGGTTTCCTGATTGCATTTACACTGCTTTGCATGGGCGCGTATTATGCACAGAAAATGTTTGCGGATATGCCGCTTGAAAAGAAGTATATCAAACGTCAGATTGTGATTGCGGCGGTAATGTGCCTGGTATATGCAGCCGGTTATCTGCTGATTCCGCAGAATAACGAGATTCTTGCGACAATCTTTTTTGTGGCAGTCTTTATCACGATGTTTATCGTTTATTTAAGAAAGCTCAAAGAAGAAAAGGACGAATTTAACGTCAAATCCGTGCTTGCCGTGATTGCGGTGGAAGTTTTCTTAGGGGCATTTGCACTGATTGGTCCGCCGAAGTTTTATACCTATGAAGCGTACCAGGTCGGTGATTATGTGCAGTATGCCAATGAAGCCTATGAAGCACTTGATATTGAAGAATCGGCAACAGACCGTATTGTCAATCCGGACATCAGCCTGAATGCCAATTATCCGCTGATACTGCGCCGTGGCGCACTGTCAAGCTTTACGGCGGCATTAGAGAGTGACACACAGACTTTTGCAAAAAACTGGGGATATTCAAAATATTTTCTGTGGCTGTTAGATTCCGGCGGAACCGTCTTTACGAATGCACTGTTTCATGTAACGGAGGCCGTCAATCAGAATGACTTGGACCCGGCGCTGTATACACTGGAAAAAAGTTATGCAGATTACGACATAGACAGTAAAGAAGCACCGCAGGAAGGATATAAATTATATTCTGCCAATTACCGGCTTCCGTTTGCAATGACCGTAGCGTCATCTTTTGCATCAGAAGACTTGGGCGTGGACTGGGTTGACTTACATAATAAGTTCTATACGGCACTTTCGGGAGATAAGGAACCGCTGGTAAAGGGTATGTCGTATTCTGTAAAAAAGAGTGATACAGTACTGGAATATAATACACAGATAAGCGGCAATGCGGCAGTGTATTTAAAGATTGTGGATATCAATAACCGCAACAGTGATGCCAATGCATCATGGCTGATCAGCTCCATGCATGTCTATGTCAATGACAAAGAAGTGCCGGTGCCGACACTGGGTGATGTGGAAAATACAGCGTACTTTACGGATTATAACAACAATCTGCTGTATCTGGGCTGTTTTGACAATGAGAGTATCGATATCCGTATTGAATACGATGACCCTTGGTATTTAAAAGTCAGCGAAGTCAGCTTTGCACAGCTGGATATGGATAAGATGGAGAAGTTGTGCAGAGCGTATGAAAATACAAAATGCGATGTATCTTATACCAATGATTCACTGACTGTTAAGCTTGACGGTTCGGCAACGAAAAATTATGCGTTGATACCGGTGGTTTACAGCAAAAACTGGAAAGTCAGCGTCAACGGGCAGCAGGTGCAGGCAAAAGAAATCGCAGGACTTTTTACAGGGGTAAAGATTCACTCCGGTGAAAATACAATTACCATGGAATTTGAACCACAGGGCAGAAAAGAAGGACTGCTGATTACGCTTGCTACACTTTTAATACTGGTTGTATGCCTTGTCATTGACCACTTTAAGAAAATCAATGTTCCGGCATGGATTCAGTATTGTGCGGTATTTGTATGGCTTCAGCTGCTCAATGCAGTAGTCGTTGCAATGTTTTTAATACCGGTGATTGCTGCAGTTCCGGCGTTTCTGTACCAGATTATATTAAAAATTATGCAGATTTTATAATAAAATGGGGCGGCATCCAATCGTGATAGGCGTCCCATTTTTGATTTTGGGCAAGAACAAATATCCCTGATGGCAGATGGGAAACCGCCTGCGCGAAATTCTTATCACAGCTTTGCGGCAAAACCGCTTAGAAATGAGGTAAATATGGAAAGACTGGCTAAAATATATAGAGAAAACGAAAATTTCCGGCTGATTTTAAAACTGTTTTTTATACTGCTGATGTCCCGCCTGTTTATGCTGGTGCTGATGGTGATTTATAACGTGTATATGGGAACGGACCGTTCCATTGCATTTTTAATGAACCAGTGGGATGCCAAGCGGTACCAGTTTATGATTGATAACGGATATACATTTCCGCTGGATACGGACCCACAGGCAAACTGGGCATTTTTCCCGATGTATGTGATGGTCTGCCGGTTTGTGAAAATGCTGACCTTCGGTGTAATGGACACGTACTGGGTCGGTATGACGGTATCAACGGTATGTATTTTTATCGCTGCATTTACAGCAGTTAAATATATGAGTCTGGTGCGTGGCGGCAGGAGTGAAGACTATCTTTTGATTCCGCTTCTGATGTTTGCAGGACCGTATTCCTTTTACTTTGGTTCGGTGTATACGGAAGCGATGTTTGTGCTGTTTATTGCGCTGTTTTTCTATGCAGCGGCTAAAAAGAAGTACTTGTGGGCGGGACTTGCGGCAGCATTTGCCAGTGCGACAAGAATTGTAGGCTGCCTGCTTGTATTTGCGCTGATTGTGGAAATGTATCTGGATTTGACACAAGACGGTGGAAAACTTATCACATGGGCAAAAATCAAAAGCTTCATCGTGCAGATGTTAAAACTGCCGGAACACATTTTTGCGGTTATGCTGTGTCCGTTCGGTGCATTCTGCTATATGACCTTCCTGCGCTTTTTCTGTGGCGATGTGTGGGCTTATAAAAACGTGCAGATTGCATGGCGTGAAGATACGTATTTTCCGGTTGTGGGCGTTTTATGGAAAGCGTGCACCGGACAGATTGAACCGCGATATACCTATATGGGCTGGTTCTGCATCGGTATTTTTATTGTGTATGGATATATGCTTTATCGCAGATACTATTCCATGGCGGTCTTTGGAATCATTTCGCTGTTAGTGCCGCTGACATCGCACGTAATGAGCACCTGCCGCTTTACAGTGGGCAGCTTTGTCGTATATATGGGCGTTTATGAGATTTTAAAGGGCGTACGTCCGAAAATACGCACGGCAATTCTGATATTTTTTGCATTTGCACAGATATGGCTGCTGTTTATGTGGTATAATTCAGACTGTTGGTTAATGTAAATAGAAAAGAGGGATATTTGTGAAAGTAAGAAAGAAAATTGTTGTCTGTTTTTCCGTAACGGTTTTTGTGGTACTGCTGATTGCTTCAGAGGTTCTGGTACATGGCGGTACAGTACAGACAACACCGGCACGATTACAAAAGATATCCAAAAATATATGGGACATTGTGGAAAGTGATAATGAAATTGCAGGCGGTTCGTCAATGCAGACGGAAAATCAGAAACCACATGAAACCAGAAAAAGAACCATCACAGCGGAAACTGTACCGTATGATGGTGTAAAGAGAAGTATTTCCTGCTGGGGTGACAGTATGATGTACGGCTGCGCGACTACACCGGGGTTTATTACGCTGGACGGTATTACAACAAATATCAGCTATGCCACGGCACCGGATATGCTTTCGCAGTTTACGGGGCTGAAAACATACAACCTTGGTGTCAACGGAGAAACGTCAAAAGAAATTGCGACCCGTGCAGGCGGTCTTACCATGGTGGTTGACCGTGATATTGTCATTGACGGGACAGGCATTGCTGAATTTAAGCTGCAGTCTTTATATGACGGGGATAATGTTTATATGGAAGATTACAGCGGTTATAATTTTCAGTCAGACCAGACCAATATCTGTGTGATTAACGGCGAAAAATATTATGTAACCAATTCTTATGACGGTGAAAGCCAGATTTTATACGGCACAGATGTGAATATTAAAGAAGGCACACCGGTTTATACACTGGCGGCGGTGGAGCGTAAAGATGACATTCTTGTGCTGGAAATCGGCAGTAACGCAGGCTGGTATAATGACTATGATGAATTAATTGCGCAGTATGATTCCATTTTGGAAGGTACAGGCTGTAAATATTATATTATTGTCGGTGATACCGATGACCCGGAACTGTCCGCGGATATGAATAAAATTTATATCGGCATGGGCGAAACACCGTGGGAGCAGGCATTATCCAAGGCATACGGGGATCATTTTATCAACATGCGGCTCTATATGATTCAGAATGGATTAAGTGACTGCGGACTGGAAGCAACCGATGAAGACCTTGACGGCTTTACAAGAGGTGAGATTTCACAACAGCTCAGGGCAGACTGGACACATTTTAATGCGTATGGCTACTATGCCAAAGCAAAGGGAATTTATGAAAAAGGTGTCGAACTCGGATACTGGGGCGGACAATAAAATAAGAAATTTATGTGAAAAACTTGTCAGATTGTAATAAAGGTATTATAATACACAAGTCGAAACATCGAAAAATAAAAACACATCAGGATAGATTTGAAGGAGAAAATTATGTTATCAGTAGTGGTACCAACATTTAATGAAGGAAAGAATATCAGAAATCTTGTAACACAGATTGATGATGCATTAAAAGGAATTCCTTATGAAATCGTTTTTGTAGACGACAGTAAAGATGATACACCACAGGTTATTATGGAAGTTGCAAAGGATTTTCCGGCTGTACGCATGGAACACAGAACCGGTGAAACAGGACTGGCAACTGCCGTATTAAAAGGATTTTCCCTTGCAAAGGGCGAATATATGGCATGCATGGATGCGGATTTACAGCATCCGCCAATCGTTTTAAAATATATGTATAAGGCAATGGAAAGCGGTGCAGACTTCTGTATTCCGAGCCGTCTGATTCCGGGCGGCGATGACGGCGGACTCAACTGGTACAGAAAGTTTGTATCCGGTACAGCCCGTAAAATCGGTCAGTTTATGTTACCGTGCCTGCGAAAGATTTCAGACCCGACAAGCGGTCTGTTCATGTTCCGCCGCGAGGTTATTGAAAATGCCGACTTACAGCCGATTGGATGGAAGATTATGGTGGAAGTTCTTGCAATGGGTACATACAAGAAGGTTGTAGAGATTCCGTACAAGTTCCAGCAGAGAACCGAAGGTGAATCCAAGTTATCAGGTAAAGTAACGATGGAATACTTAAAGCAGTTAAAGAATTTAAGAAAGCGTTACAATAAGGCAAATCATTATGAAGTAGAGATATGGTCTACAGAGAAGATGATGGCAGAATAAAAGCTTCCTTGGATATAACACCATTTCACCGTGTTACTTAACGGCAGCCTTGAACATGCCCCTACCTCAACGTGTTACTTGACAGTAGCCATGAACATGACCCCACCTCAACGTGTTACTTAACTTCGGTGGTGTCATGTTCATGGCTGTGAGAGTGTGGGTGAGCGGATATTGGGGCGTGTTTCTGGCGTAAAGGATTGCACAATTGGAAATTTCCAATGCGCGGCGGATTTCGTTAATATCCATGCGGGCGGCAATACAAAGACAGAGAATTTTATCCCGTCCCGGATTTGCTTTTGCGCCTTTATGCCGCATTTTCATTTCCCTGATTCTTTTCTTCAAGGAAAATCTTTCTTGAAACAAAGTTCCATACCATAACAATCGCCGTTGCCACGATTTTTGAAACCAGGTAATAGTAGGTCGGGATAAACGGAGATAAGATACCGTTTAAAATCCACATGATACCATCGTTGATACCAAGACCGATAACGCTTAATACGATAAAAATAATAAACTGGGTCTGTTTGGACTGGTCGGCTCTGCCTACAAATACATATTTCATGCTGGCAAGATAGTTAAAAATAACGGATACCGTAAAGGAAATCGTTGCCGCAATGATTGAATCCATATGTAAGAACTGAACCAGCACAAAAAGCACGGCATAGTCAATGACAAAAGCGATTGCACCGACAATTCCGAACTTTACAATCTGCTCGAATAATTTTTTCATATAATCTCCATTCCGCAGGCATTTTATGCCGCATTTTTGCTGTATGTGATACTCTACCATATTAAACGTGAAAATTTAAATAGTCAAGCGGCTTTTTCCCATTAATCCGTTGTACAATGTCTGTAAATGTGCTAAAATCAGCAAAGCGGGGAATGTTTTTTAGCAAAAGGAATTTAATAAAAACGGAGAAGAAAAAATGTCGTTTATTTCAGCAGGATTTTTTATGGCGATGGCGCTGACGGCGTGCCTGTATTATCTGATTCCGAAAAAATACCAGTGGGAGCTGCTGCTTTTTGTCAGCTTCGGCTTTTATGCCACTTACGGAATCCGCTATATGGGCTATATTTTGTTTACGATTATTACAAGCTACTGTATTACAAGGCTGATGGCTGCACAGAAAGAAAAGCTTATGCGGCGCAGATGGCTGATATTCGGGCTGGTTTCCAATTTCGGAATTCTTGTCTTTTTAAAGTATGTCAATTTTACAATACTGAATCTGACTTCATTGTTTTCGGTATTTCATCAGGCATTTCCGCTTGGAAAGCTTTCAATTGTGATGCCGCTTGGAATTTCTTTTTATACATTCCAGACAATGAGTTACGTGATAGATGTTTATCAGAAAAAATATGAACCGGAAACCAATATTTTCCGGCTGGCGCTGTTTACGGCATATCTGCCGCAGCTTTTACAGGGACCGATTGGACGTTATGACCGCCTTGCACCGCAGCTGTTTGAGCCGCACGATTTTAATCTGAAAAATATTGAGTACGGCGCACAGCGGATTGCATGGGGACTGGCAAAAAAGCTGATTTTAGCAGACCGCGCATACGTCTTTTCAAAAGCCGTATTTGCCGACTTGAATACATATTCGGGCATGTATGTGATTGTGGCACTGCTCACATTCTCCATTTATGAATACTGCGATTTTTCCGGCGGTATTGATGTGGTTATTGGTGTTTCCGAACTGTTTGGAATCCGTCTGGACGAGAACTTCCGCCAGCCGTATTTTTCAAAATCAATCGGGGAATTCTGGCGCAGATGGCATATTACACTGGGAACGTGGATGAAGGATTACATTTTTTATCCATTTTCCATTTCTAAAAAAATGCTGGCATTCGGTAAGAAAGCTAAGAAAATTTTTGGTAAAAAGACCGGTAAGATTCTGCCGATTTGTGCCGCCAATCTGCTGATTTTCTTTGTAGTCGGCGTATGGCACGGTGCGGCATGGAAGTATATTATTTACGGATTGTACAACGGACTGATTATTGCGGCAAGTAACCTGTTAAAGCCATATTACGCAAAATGGGCAGCAGTCTGTCATGTGAATACGGAAAGCCGGGGCTGGAAGACATTTCAGATATTCAGAACGTTTATTTTAGTCAATATCGGTTGGCTCTTTGATGCGTGTGCAACGGCGACAACTGCCTTTTATGCAATGCGCGCCGTATTTATCAATTTTAAAATCAGCATTTTAACAGACGGAAGTCTTTATAAGCTGGGACTGGTAAAAAGAGACTGGACGATTCTGATTGTGGCGACAATCATTTTGTTTATAAGCAGTGTGATGAAGGAAAAAGGGATGTCGCTGCGCGATTTCGTGGCGGAACGTCCGCTTGTTGTGCGCTGGGCAGTTTATCTGATATTGATATTTGCAACAGCACCGTTTGGCTATGTAAGCAGTTCAACGGAATTTATGTATGCACAGTTTTAGAAATGATTTAAAAGGAACGGAAAAATCATGAAAAAAAAGAAAAGTTTTACGTTGACGGCAGTCTTTGTGGCTTTGGTAGTGGTTTTAAATAATCTGCTGAATTTTATGCTCGTACAGCCGGGACTGACACGGGTTATGTTTCATGAACTTGAAACGACGAATCCGGACTGTCTGGTGTTAGGAACATCGCACGGCAGTTATGGGATTGCAACCGATGAACTGGAGAGCGGGCTTGATGCCGGTGCCATGAATATGTGCATCGGCGGTGAGTATATGATTGATGCCTATTACACGTTACAGTATGCCATAAAAATAAGCAGTCCTAAGGTCGTCGTGCTGGATATTGATTACCAGTATCTGATTAACCGCCACGATGAGAGTATTTTGTTTCATCAGGTGTATAACGGCTATCCCGACAGTCTGTTAAAGGTTTCCTATTTCTTTAGCAGAATCGCAAAAGAGGAATACCGCGGGGCATTTTTAAAATGGACGAATTACTGGCAGTGTTATTACATGATTGATAAGACGGTGGCAAAGAAGCTGTCTGATGACTATAAGGAATATTCGTCCGATGTTGTCAGCATGGATAAAAATGATGTCTATGAAGGAAAGGGCTTTATTAATAAGTCAAAAAATGCGTCTAAAGCAAAGACAACGGTACTTGGCTGGGACGAAAGCCTTGTTGCACAGAGCGAATGTCAGTATATTGAAAAAATGGTAGAGCTGTGCAGAAAAAATGATATTCAGATTGTTTTTACGACGGTCACGCAGGACCCCAGAACCGTTGCGCAGTATGCAGAAAAATTTGCACAGGCGGATTCTTATATCAGAAACCTTGCACAGAAATTAAATGTGGAGTATTATAATTTTAATTACCTTACTTTTGAGGCTTTTGACAGGGAAGAAGGAGATTTCTGGGACAGAGAGGGACATATGTACGGAGATACGGCGAAACGTTTTACGAAAGTTTACGCCGAAGTTCTTAAAAAAGCTTTGTCCGGAAGTCTTAAAAAGTCAGATTACTTTGGAGAAGACTTAAAAGAGATTTACAAGGACGTAGTGCCTTATGAATAAAACCGGAAGGTGAAAAATTTACATCAGAATGCCGAAATGGGCAGAATGGAGGATTTATGTCAATTTTAGTAACAGGTGGAGCAGGTTACATCGGAAGCCATACAGTTGTAGAATTACAGAACGCAGGATATGAGGTTGTTGTTGTGGATAACCTTGTCAATTCCAGCAGGGAAGCGTTAAAGAGAGTAGAAAAGATTACGGGAAAGCCGGTAACATTTTACGAAGCAGACATTAATGATAAAGAAGCACTGGAAAAGATTTTTGCACAGGAAAAAATTGAATCCTGCATTCATTTTGCCGGTTTAAAGGCAGTTGGTGAGTCAGTAGCCAAGCCTCTTGAATATTATATGAATAACATTTCAGGTTCACTGGTGTTGTTTGATGTCATGAGAAATCACGGCGTAAAAAATATCATTTTCTCATCTTCAGCAACTGTATACGGCGATCCGGCATTTGTACCGATTACAGAAGAATGCCCGAAGGGACAGATTACCAATCCATACGGTCAGACAAAGGGCATGTTAGAGCAGATTTTAACGGATATCCAGAAGGCAGACCCGGAATGGAATGTCATTTTACTGCGTTATTTCAACCCGATTGGTGCGCATGAGAGCGGAACAATCGGTGAAAATCCGAACGGTATTCCAAACAATCTGATGCCGTATATTACACAGGTTGCTGTCGGCAAGTTAAAGTGCCTCGGTGTTTTTGGCAACGATTACGATACACCGGACGGAACAGGCGTAAGAGATTATATCCACGTTGTAGACCTTGCCCTCGGACATGTTAAAGCAATTGAAAAATTACAGGAAAATCCGGGCTTAAAGATTTACAACCTCGGTACGGGACACGGTTATTCCGTACTGGATATTGTCAAGAACTTTGAAGCCGCTTCCGGCGTGCATATTCCTTACGAAATCAAGCCGCGCCGTGCAGGTGATATTGCAACCTGCTACTGCGATGCAAGCAAGGCATATAAGGAAATGGGCTGGAAGGCAGAGCGTGATTTAAAGAAGATGTGTGCCGATTCATGGAACTGGCAGAAAAACAATCCAAACGGATACCAGGCATAGTTAAAAAATCCTTAAAAATAAAGAATGGAGTGCAGTTAAAATGGGTAAATATTTTGGCACAGACGGTTTCCGCGGGGAAGCCAATGTCAATCTTACAGTAGAACATGCCTATAAAGTCGGCAGATTTTTAGGCTGGTATTATGGAAAGAACCACGAGGATGGAAAAGCAAAGGTTGTTATCGGAAAAGATACCAGAAGAAGCAGCTATATGTTTGAATATTCACTGGTTGCGGGACTTACGGCATCCGGTGCAGATGCTTATCTTTTACATGTAACAACGACACCGAGCGTATCATATGTGGTGCGGACAGAAGATTTTGACTGCGGTATTATGATTTCCGCAAGCCACAACCCATTTTACGACAACGGCATTAAGCTGATTAATGACAAGGGCGAAAAAATGCGCGAAGATGTCATTGATGAGATTGAAAAGTATTTAGATGGCGATATGGTGGAGCTTCCTTTTGCGACAAAGGAAAAAATCGGCTGTACCGTGGATTATACGGCAGGCAGAAACCGCTACATGGGGTATCTGATGAGCCTTGCAATTTACTCCTTTAAGGGAACGCGTATCGGTCTGGATGCCGCAAACGGAAGTGCATGGACACTTGCCAAGGGCATTTTTGATGCGCTGGGCGCAAAGACATACGTGATTCATGCAGAACCGGACGGAACCAATATCAATAACAACTGCGGTTCTACGCATATTGAAAGCCTGCAGGAGCTGGTACTTAGGGAACACTTAGATGCCGGATTTGCATTTGATGGAGATGCAGACCGTTGTCTGTGTGTGGATGAAAAGGGAAATGTGATTACAGGCGACCATATTTTATATATCTATGGCTGTTATATGAAAGAAAGAGGAAAGCTTGTCGATAATAAAGTCGTTACAACGGTCATGTCCAATTTCGGGCTGTACAAGGCTTTTGATGCAGTCGGCATCGACTATGAAAAGACCAAGGTCGGTGATAAGTATGTATATGAATGTATGTCAAAGAACGGCTATCGTCTGGGTGGTGAGCAGTCCGGTCATATCATTTTCAGCAAATATGCGACAACCGGTGACGGTATTATCACGGCATTGAAGATGATGGAAGTCATGCTGGCAAAGAAAAAGCCGTTAAGCCAGCTTGCCGAGCCGCTTGCAATTTATCCGCAGGTATTAAAAAATGTGCGTGTAACCGATAAGACACAGGCACAAAATGATGCCGATGTACGCGCAATGGTAGAGCGCGCAGCCAAGGAACTGGGCACAGACGGCAGAATCTTAGTCCGTGAAAGCGGAACAGAGCCGCTGGTGCGTGTCATGGTAGAAGCAGGTAATGTCGAAACCTGTGAAAAATACGTTGATGCAGTAATTGACGTTATCCGCAGCAAAGGGTATGTGATTGAATAGACATTAACAGATAAAAAGAATAAAGCAGGAAACTCCGCAATAAGATGTAACAAGTCTTATTGCGGAGTTTTTGTATGAAAAATCACACTGATGTGCTGATTTTTCATACGGTTGTTTGTTTCTGAGCGGAAACAAACAACCTTGATAGCAGATGAGAAATCGCCTGCGCGAATTTCTCATCGCTGCTTCGCGACAAAGTCGCTCAGAAATGGGGAATTGTATGAAGCAGAAAAGTAAAATATCCGGGAATGTTCCGGCAAGATGGCATGCGTTTTATGCTTGCGGGTTGTGTCTGCTTGTATCGGTGCTGATTGTGACAGGCGTGTTTGGGGCGGTGTCACTTAGCGGGTGCAGTATGATAAAAAAGGACAGCAGTAAGGTCATGGGGCTGGAATATACCGTAGTGAAAGAGGAGGAAATCCCTGTGGAATTAAAAAAACTGATAGAAGCCAAAAAAGCGAACACATTGCGCATGACCTATGCCACAAAGGATGCAACGTATATCGTGGCAGGCTACGGCACACAGCCGACCAGCGGCTACAGTATCCGTGTCAATGATCTGTATCTGGGAACAAATGCGGTTTATGCAGATGTCGATTTATTAGGGCCGGAGGCAGGAGAGGATATAACGGAACTGCCAACCACGCCGTATATTGTGTTAAAAATTGAAAAGCGGGAGGAGTCGGTGGTGTTTTGTATGTAATGAAAAAACAGCCATCAGCCTGATGCGGCAGCAGGATTGTATAAAAGCTGTTTAACGGTAATTAAAAAGTGCATAAAAGGGAACGGGCATACATAAAATAAAAATATAGAAAATAGTTGGGAAGGGAGATTTGATTTGAGAATCGACAGAGAAGAAATTCATGAAAATAAAATTGTATGCAGTAACACCATGCAGATTACACTGGATGATGATTTTAACGTCCCGGACAGCAAGGCAGACATTGAAACCATTGTAAAAGAACGTGGCAGTGTCCATATTGATACGGTCAAAGCGGTGGGCGACCGGGCAGAAGTCACAGGCGGAATGGATTTTGCGGTGCTGTATGCGGGCAGTGAAAGCGGTGAAAAATCCGTGCTTCCGGTTAAAATGACGGGGACAATGAATATCGGGGAAGTTGTGAACTTATCAGGGGACTGCGAGAATACATATGTTTCCTGTCAGGCAAAATTAGAAGATATTACGGTGAAAATGATTCACTCCAGAAAATTAAGCGTAAAGGCAATCATTTCACTGACCGTTGTATGTGAAGAAATTCACGATACGCCGATTGGCTGCGGACTTTTGGAAATGCAGGACGAGGACAAATTACAGCTTAAAACGACCGATGTGGAGTATTCGCAGCTTGCCGTGACAATGCGGGATAACCTGCGTATCCGTGAAAGCTTTCTGATTCCTGCGGGAAAGCCGGAGGTAGCGGAACTGCTGTGGGAAGATGTCGATGTACGCAGCTTCACGACAAGGCTGACCGATGACGGCATGGAAATTGCGGGGGAAATGAATGTATTTGTAATGTATTCGTCCACAGAAGAAAATAGCATGGCACAGTGGTATGAAACGACACAGAATTTCAGCGGGAAATTAGATGTCGCAGGCTGTACGCCGGATATGATCAGCTACGTCAAATACTATCCGGTCAATTCCAATGTTGAAGTAAAGCCGGATTATGACGGCGAAAATAAAGAGGTGCAGGTAGAACTTGTGCTGGCGCTGGACGTCAAGGTATATGAAGAAAAGGAAAAGACCATTCTTACAGATGTCTATTCGCCGGTTAAAAATGTCATCAACACCACGCAGACATCAGTCTTTCATAAGCTGTTGGTGCGTAACAATTCGCGCTGCCGTGCTTCGGACCGCATGAATACCGGGGAGTACACGAACATTTTGCAGATTTGCAACTGTACCGGGGTGGCGCAGATTGACGACATTACCGTTGAAGAAGACGGTCTGCTGGTTGACGGTGCGATTATTGCAAATGTGTTTTATGTAACTGCCAATGATGCGGCACCAATGGGCAGTATCCGTGCCGCCGTTCCGTTTTCCAATAAAATACAGGTAAAGTCTGACGAGGAGATTACTAATATGGAGTATGTCGTAAATGCAGGAGTAGAGCAGTTAAGCGCTGCCATGACGGGCAGTAATGAAATGGAGATTAAGGGAAGCGTGGGACTTGATGCAATCTGTTTTGCGCCGTGTGAAACCGAGTCGGTCATGGAGTGTGAAGTAGAGGAGTATGAGGAAAATGAGTTCTTAAAATTCCCAAGTATCATCGGGTATATCGCAACTGGTGAGGAAACGCTCTGGGATATTGCAAAGAAATATCACACTACGGTTGATTCGATTAAAAACGGCAACCACGTTCTTGCAGACCGTGCCAGCGAGCGTGTCAAACGCGGGGATAAGCTGCTGTTAGTAAAGGCGGCAAGGTAACAGCAGGGGAATAAAGCAAGGTCATAAGTGAGATAATAAGCAGGGTAATAAGCAAAATAAAGGACAGGGCATAAATCCGGGCAGAACGTTTTAGAGTAAGAAAACTGCCCGGATAAAAGGTGTTAGTGTGAAAACGCAACATCAGAAATGATGATTAGCACGGAAATATGTATAAGTCGTCACGGAAGCGGATTTGTCCAAGCTCCCGCCTGCGGTAAGTCTGGATAATATAATGCTTTTTGGCGTCAAATATCAGTGAAATCTGCTTTGTATAGGAATACGTACCGGGCGCATATTCCGTAATAACCAGTGAGGCGCGGTATTTTTTCTTGAGTTTCCAGATATCCATAAGCCCGATGCCGCTTCCACCGTTTCCGGCGTGTGTTGTGTGGGCTTTCAATCCGAAGTCCTGAAAAATTTCAGGTGAAAACGGCTGTCCGTTGTCGGAAATTTCAACAGACAGGTGATTTCCCATTCGCCCAAGGTTGATAAGAATTTTTTTATCCGCTACATCGGACATTGCAATAAATGCATTTTCAATCAAATCTGCCAGCAAATGGGAAAAATCTTCTTCCGAAAGGGACTGCAGGGCAGTCGTTTTGATGTTTTCGGTAATGCGGAGGTTATAATCAATCTGTTCCTGTAAGGCGCGCTGATACATTAATTGAAGAACGGCATCAACAGCACAGATACCGGTAGAGGCAAGCGGCTGTCCGTTTGTCTGGTATTCGGTCAAGTTGAATTTACGTTCCTGTGACATTGTCTGTAAATGAGCGGCAAGGGCAAGTCCCTGTTCTTTAAGCTGCTGAGGGGATAATGTATTCTGGTTTTGCAGAAATGTATTTACGGCAAGTTCCATGGCAGGAATGAGTTTGTTATCCCGGTGGATGATCTGTGCCAGCGCTTTATTATTTTCTAAAAGTCGGGAAATTTCCTGCTCTTTTTGGACAAGTTCATTTTTTAGTTTCTGCATTTCAAATTGCTGGAGCTTTCTGCGGTAATTCTTCGTTATAATAGCGCGCCACCATGAAATCAGGAGGAGGGCGCAGGGGAAGATGAGGAAAAGAGGAATGATAAACGGCAGGTAATTATTTTCAGTTGTATTAGAAATGCTTGCAGTAATATAACATATTAATATGAGCAGGCTGATGCAAGTACCGATATTGTTTAATTGAAGTTCATATAAAAATGGCATGCCCTTTTTCAGACGTTTAAATTGAAATGGAATATGTATTATAAAATACTGTAAAAATCCGTTCAATAATTTAATCACTACAAGGTTATTGATATTAATATATGAATACATGAAAAAAACAAGCGTAGAGAAAACAAAACTGGAAATTGTAAAAGAAACCAGGCTCATTGCAATAGAAATGATTGTGGCATTCAAAGATGTGGACCAGTCGGTTTTTGTAAATAGTGTAATAAAAATATAAAAAACGAATAATACTAAAAACATAGCAACAGGATATATCATTGAATGTATAAAACACAGACCGCAAGCGATAATTAGTGCGGAAAGAGTAAATAAAATCCGGGAGCGCAAAAATAAATCATTCAGATTTAAAATTTTACAATAACAGTAAAAGCAGCAAATTAATATAAAAAAGTGTGAAATAATAATAGCAGCGTACATAAAATCACCTATAGTTCCATAAAACAACAAAAAGCAACGAAAAAACAACAATAAAAACTAATTTTTTATTTCCGGCAGATGCTATAAGCTTAGCTTGAACATTAAAACCAGGAGGTAAAAATGAGCAGTCTTTATTGGAAAATATGGGAACTTATTTTTAAAAATTATTAATAAGTTGATACTTAAATTTATAATTGGCTCTGTATCTTATTCGCATAATAAAATATGAATTCCATAATAGTCGGAACACCTTTTTGTGAATGAATTCTCGCGGTGTAGTAAGTCAGCAAATCATCAATATCGGAAGTCCGCCATGCACGGTTGATAGCATTCTGCATGGCACGTTCGATACTGGAATCTGTTTTTTTATATTTTTCACCCAGCACTCTAAAAATGCGGGTTTTCGGTTCGTTAATGGTGGCAAGGATTGCATCGGTAAGATAGCGGTAACCAACAACTTTCGGGCTGATACCAATTAAATTCAACTCATGCTGGATTTTTTGAATCAGCCTTTTGTCTTTTGATTCAGACGGTTCAGTGGCTGTTATTTTAGAAGCTGTTTTGCCTTTCTCAGAAAAAATCACTTTTTTCATAATGCGCAGAAATTCCACAACATACTGTGCAGAATAATTTTCCTGATACTTTGCAAGAATAAAATCAGCACCTAACTGTCTTGCAGATTCATAGGTAATATTGCTTGAATTATTGGTGGTTACAAGGATATATGGGTGTTTGGAAAGTTCAAGCTGCTGAAGCTGTGCTAAGAAAAAAAGTCCGTCACCGCCGCCTTGATGCAGTTCAAGGTCTAATATAACGGCATCGGGAAGAAATTCCTTCATATACTCAATAGCAGTTGAAGCATTATTAGTAGATGCAACCAGTGTAACATCGTCTAACCGGCTGATATAATCGTTTATTTCCATGCATGAAGTGGCATCATCTTCCACTAAAAGAACACGAAGTGTATGCTCTGTCATCTGTAATTGTCCCCCTCGTTTATAACTCAATATTTAATATAATTATAGTATATAAACCAACGAAAAGCAACAAAAACCAACGAAAAATCACCAACGAAAACAAATGGAAACAGAAAGAGGAAATGGGTATAGTATAGACATAAGATAGGTAGAGGGGGAAGCTGTATATGCAGTTTTCTCGTTGCCGTTTGTGATGGATTGTTTAGAAAGGATTGTTATGGAAAATAAAATTAGTTTAGCACGGACGATTAGTATAATAGGCACATTAATATTGTGTATCGCTTTAGTAGGTAATTCATTTGAAGTGTTATCTGTAACAGCATTTCGTATAATAATAGCATTTGGAATTCTGATACAGATTATATCATTGATTTGCAGCGTAAAGAAAAGAGAATTTTAAGTTTTTTTGGTTCTAATCAGGCCAAAATTATTACAGATGAGCAGAGTGTATTAAGATATGTGCTGGATAAGATTGATTTGATTGATTAGGAAATAAGGCATGTTAAGAGGCAAAAAGGTTTGGTATGAAGAAGGTTAAATTTTATTTTGTATTCAGTTTGATAGTAGTTTTTCTTTCAGTGATAGGAATATTACTGGGTATGGTTCTAGTTACTATTGAACAGAAGCATCCGGAGTATCTTTCGGCAGGAATATTTAAAGGAATAATTATATTTTTTATGGCATTGCTGGTTACAGTATGCTTCCATGAGCTGGCGCATGCGATTGCTTTTAAATTACAGAAAATAGATATTCGTATGATTGCCATATTTCCAATATGTTTAATAAGAGAAAAAGAAGGTTTAAAGTTTCATATGGCTGTAAGTATGGAGATTGGATTGGGAGGAATTGTCATACCGGAGATACCAACAATTAGCAACCAAACAGAATATGAATCATTTCAGGATAAAATGAGGGTGTCTTTAGTGTCTGCACCGCTATGTTCGGCATTTATTGGATTGATTTCATTGATATTAGTGTTGTGTACGACAAAGTATATAGGCAACGATTTTTGCTCGTATTATTTTTTGTTTTTTTCAGCGGTATTTTTATGGTCTGTATATATTAATTTGACCTCTATGCTTGATTTAGGCAGTATCGTAGGGGATTATTCCGCCGTTAAAAAAATAAAAGACAATAACGGCTACGCATTATTACAGATTTATAACTATTTTCTTCTTCAGGAAAATGAAAAGAAATTTGAAATGAGAGAGAACCAAAGATATTTTATCGAAAAGCTATATGAAGCAGGAAATAATTTATCTTTGGATAAAGAGGATAATTCAATCAATGTTTTGCTAATAAATGCGGTATTGTATGAAAGTCTTATGCGAAGAAATAGAGATAATACAGAAATAATAAATTTCGACACAGACTTATGGAAAAGGAATATACATAATATTTTAAACAGACTACAATTTGAAGCATATTTTCAAACGTTCTCCCATGCTGTCATTTGTATGCATTACAACGGAAAATCAGAAGAAGCACTTGAGTTATGGGAGAAGTATAAAGATAAAATGCCAAGTACAAATGTTGGAAAATATAACAGTAAACAAGTTGAGTTATTCCTTTGTGGAAAAAATATTGAAGAATTAAAGGAAAAAGAAAATATTAAGATATCTTCTTTGGATTCTTTATTATCAAATATAAACAACTATTATGATGATGAAATTTATTTGAATAAGTTAATTATCGGGGAAATCGCATTATAATAATGAATAAAATTTTATAAGTAGAAAGGGTTATAAAATGCGGGGAACAAAATATTATAAAAGACTTATTGTTGGAAGTGTTCTTTTTGGAATGATTGTATTTGGAAATGAAGTATATAATAATGGCTTATGGAATTTATCGGGATTGTTATGGGTTGCTTATGGTGCAATAGGATTTGGTGTGTTATATCACATACTGTTTTCATGTTTTATTAAAAATAAGGTGAAGCATCAATGAACAAAAACAGTAAAACACAGCTGATTGTAATTATAGGAATTTTAGTTATAATAAATATTTCTGTTTTGATAATAAATGGTTACAAGGGAGAATCGATATTTAAGGACACTTTTATTTATGTGATAGATATATTGGCAACAATTTGGATAATAAAAGAGGATAGAAAGAAAAAATAATGTGAGGAAGATAGTGATGTGGTACTTTTTAATATTTCCCGTGATATTTGTACTATGGCGGGCATACCGGTTTGGCGGGGTGTGGCAGATTATCAGCAGTCTGGCATATATTGCGGTCAGCGGAGGCATTAGTATTGGGATATTTAAAACGATGATGAAGCAGAATCTGCTGAAAAAGAAGAAAAAATTAATTGCATATGTAGTGTTTGCGGTATTGGCAGACCAGCTTATAAAGGTAATAATATACCAGTATCAGCCGGACATAAATCTTATCGGAAAAGCACTGCGTATACAAATGGTATTAAATCGGGAGCAGTCGGCGTTATATAGTTTTTTTAATATCCATATGCAGACGGCTGTGATAATTATACAGAAAATATTGATATTTGGTGCTGTCACCGTTGTTTATATAAAATGGAAACAAAAAAATCAATACTATGCCTATGCGTATATAATGTTTTTAACAGCAATGACAGCATCAGTGATAGATTCTGCTTTGTGGGGATTTACGGTAGATTATTTGAATTTCTATCAATTATTCTGTCATGATTTAAAAGATTTATATGTAGATACGGCAGTAGGATTTTTATTGTTAGGCATGAGAGAAGATAGAAAGTGTGAATAAGATGAATAAAAGGATATATGCAGGGACTACGTTAATGATAATTATTTCATCAATCTTAATTGAGATAAAAAGTTATAATACAGTTTTTATCAGAATTAAAATAGCAATTATATTACTGACCTTTATATTAATAGGTATATCTTCATATATAAAATTGAAAAGCTACAAGTCGTAAAATATGTGAAAATATGCAAAGTACGTCGGAATATCGACAAAGTACGTCATGTGTCTTGAAAATAGGCGGTTTCTATGATACATATTGTTGTAATGGGATTAATTTTATGAGTATATTTATTGTTAAAATTCTAAAAGTACAGATTCAATAGCACTTGAGGAAAAGTCATTCTTTGGAGGGGATTGTAGATGGGATGAATAAAAAATTTGTGATAACAGTTGGAATACTTTTAATTATTACAGGAATAGCAGGAATTTACATGGTAATGAATAATGCTGGCGGAAGCTGGGGAAGAATCGTGACGGGACTGATAATTGTATTGGCAATAGTGAATGTGAGAAATATGTATCTTTTACAGAAAAAATAAAGCTTATGTGGATACTTGATGAAATAAAATGAAAGAAGCAGGGGAAATTTAAGCGTGGCTGCCAATATTGTGCTGATTATTTTAAAATTTGTATTGAAAGAGGACATTCAAAATGGTGCATTGATTATCAATTTGGTTATTATGATAATTGCTTTAATATTGGGGTACAGTGGTATTTTGAAAGCGGATAATTGTTGATTTGAAAATTTTTGATATATGGAGTGTTATTTAAGGTAATGTTGCAGCAGCAGATAAATGGGTATAAATCATGAAAAAGAATCATTATAAAAAGTATTATGGATATTATAAGAAAAATAAACGGGATCTGCTTATATGTGGAATATTGGCTTTGCTGACACTTGTTATTGTATATAAGATGCATTTTATTATTGCGATACATGAGAATAGGGGGTTTTATGCATCACTCATGGAATTCATAGGTTCGTGGTATTATATTTTTGAGGTTATTGATATTATTCGGCTTCAAGACAACGCAATAGCAAATGAATATGGTCAAAAATGTATTTTTTATCATAGATATCTGTCTTTAGCAGCCCTTCTGGTTTCCGCATTTTTTATCATATTCAGTTTGTTTTATGAGCTTGACTATAATGTTGCATTGCTCATATGGAGCGCATTAACTGTTGGTCATGTGTCATATTTTATAATGCTATTTATGTTTGATGAAGATTATTACTATTCCGGTGGATTTAAGATTTGTTATTCTGAAATAAATCATATTGAAGTTGAAGATGAAGTATATACTTCAAAAGCACTTGTTGTCGTATGTAAATTGATGAAAGACGAAAAAGTTATTGGCTATGATCGTATGGTGGCACAGGATTTTATCTGTTTGAAGGCTAAAATTGATGAGAAGACGAAAATAGTAAAAAAGTTATGAGGGGGAAAATGCAAATGAAAAATATGTTTAAATACTACTTATCCAATAAACGGCGGGGGATTTCTTTAATCTTTGTTATGGCACTTACGGTGTTTTCAATCTATTTTGTGACATCGCTGGTGCAGTCTATCTTTTCAACAGTCGAATATTCCAATATTGCATGTCTGAATGACTTTTCATTTGTATATCCGGTAGGCGGCTCATCATTTCTTTCAGATGAAACTGTAGAGAAAATCCAAAAAGATGACAGTGTAAAAAAGGCATATCCTATATTACTGGAGTATACGGTTATTAATAATATTTTCGGGACAACGAGCGGTTATGTCGCATTTATGGACGAAGCAGATATAGGGGAAATATTTGATGATTTTTCGCTGACGGTAACAGAGGGCAGACTGCCGGAGGAAAACAGTTACGAACTGATTATGCACGAAGACATGTTGAAAAATAAAGGTTTATCCGTTGGGGATACATTTGGCAGTGCAGTCGATGAAGGAGAACAGATTGACGGAAAATATACGATTACAGGGGCATTTTCAGGGGACAGCTATATGGCTTTCGGGACAAAAAGCTATAGACAGAAAGAATTGGAAGAACTGGGACTGGATTTTCAAAATACCACATTTGGACTACTTGTTACACCGAAAACAGATTTAGATACAATGAATACCATGCTGGATGCGATGAGTCACGATGAAACAGCGGCGATGACATTGTCGTATGCAAAAGAAACGCTTCAAGAGAATATAAGCAGTATCAAATTTTTAATGTTTGTCATCGTCATTGTAATCGCTGTGAGCATTTCTGCTGCGGTCTGCATTGTTCTTGAAACCATCTATAATGACAGAATGGAGGAATTTGGAATTTTATATGCCATTGGGTATAAAAAGAGCTGGTTATTTAGAAATATTATCACGGAAATTATAGCGCTGGTCTTTATTTCATGGATACTGGGGCTTGTGATTTCGTATGGATTTTTAACACTGGTTGCAAAATCAGTCTTTGAACCAATGGGACAGATGCTGTCCATTTTTTCGATTCAATCACTGCTTTATACAATCATTGTTATGGCAGTATTTGTAGTTGTAACCATTTTGGTAACAATATTAAAATTTGCAAAAAAAGATTTGATAGCCATTATAGAAATGAGGTAGGGGAATGCTGGGCGTAAAGAATATTGATTTAGAATATATTGACGGGAGAACCAAAAGAACTATTTTTTCAAATGTGTCCTTTGACATACATAGTGGGGAGTTTGTATCTTTATTGGGACCTTCAGGGTCGGGGAAAAGTTCATTATTATATATCGTTTCATTATTAAAGACACCGACAGCGGGAGAAATATATTTAGATGATGTAATGATTTCCGGGGCAAAAAATAAAAATGAAATCCGGTATGAAAATTTTGGATTTGTTTTTCAGCATCATTTTCTGATTCCGCATCTTACGGTGCTTGAAAATGTCTGTACGGCAAGCTATGAGAAAAATGTTGAAAAGCAGGCAAAAGATTTATTGGAGCGGCTGGGATTAAAAGATTTGATAAATCAGAAGCCGTATAGATTATCCGGCGGGGAGCGTCAGCGAGTTGCAATCGCAAGGGCAGTTGTAAAAAAGCCTCGGATTTTATTCGCAGATGAACCGACAGCATCACTGGATCACCATACGGCGCAGGAAATTATGACAATATTTTCGGAATTACAGGAAAATACAACTGTTGTCTGTGCAACGCACGATTACGGCATTTTGCCGCAGACGGCAAGAATATTAAGGATTGAAGACGGAAAAGTTGTAGAAGATGACAAAACAGGGGGAAATGAATAATGTCAGTCTGGGACATTGTACTGCTGATTTTTTGGGGCATATCGTGTATTTTAATCACTGTACAGATTATAAAAATAAGGAAAGAAAAGGCAAGAATTCCTGATAAGGATAAAAATTTAGCAAAATTTATGGTAGGTATGATTGCAGTATACAGTATTTTTGTATTAATCATGTGTAGTGGGATGAAAGATTTTATGACAATGATGATTCCGGCTGTGATAGTTTTATCGAGGACATTGAATTTGTACAAATAGGGGCAGAAAGGAGAATGTGATGGAAAAGCAGCATTTTCAGACAATATTTAAAACAGGCACGGCAATTCTTTTATGCGGTATGGTATTAACAGGCTGTGGAACAAAGAACCAGCAAAATGTAACAACCAATATTACTACGGTGGGGAATACGGCATTAGAACAGCCGATGCGGCTGGAGACATTAAAAGATGACGGAACGGATTATCAGGCATATTGGGGAACAAAGATACAGTGTATTACAAGAGGAGAACACGGATATTATTATCTGACACCGGAAGAACCGTTGTATTTGATGTATTGGGACGATGACACGCAGGAGAGCATAAAACTGTGTGCAAAAGCAGACTGCAATCATGATAATGCGGCGTGTAATGCGTATTTCGGAGATGTGCGTTATTATGACAGGACGGCGCAGGCGGCAGAATACGCTTCAGGATTTCAGATTTATTATTATAATGGCTTCCTTTATCTGCTGGGCACAGAAGGAAATCTGATTCAGGTCAGCCCGGACGGAAGTGAACGAAAAAGAATTACCAAAGTCTATGACTATGACGGAACGTCCAATACAAAGCTGGTATTTTATGAAAATGCCGTTTATGTGTATAACAGTGCGGGAAATCAGGGAAGCAGTGAAGAACATACCGAAACAATTACAAGATACACATTAGACGGTAAATCACAGGAGCGTGTTGTAGAGTGGAATGCCGTAAGCGGGGCGATTCACAGTGTGAAAAATTACGGAAATACAATATTCTTTTTATTATCTGGTCTGACAATTAATAAAAATGAGTCGGGGCAGGAATGGACCTATACCTATCAGGGACTGTATGCGTACAATCATCAGACCGGACAATCCGGAAAAATAATAGATGCAGAGATTACGTCATATTCGGTCGATGAAGAACAGGAGCAAATTTATTATTTCGCATATGCAGACGGCTTGTATGTGTATGATATAAAAACAGAGCAGACCCGGAAACTCTATGATGCAGGAAAAGAAATGGGTATTGCAGAAATGTCTTATGACGGAAAATATTTGTATCTGTATAATGGCGAATGGGTATCCTATGCAAAATCGAATGAAAAAACAGAAATTACGCGTAAATGTATTGTTCTTGCAACAGACGGAAATGTATTATATGAACTTCCGATTAACAAAGCGGGATATATGCTGTTTGGAAATGGGGATTATATTTTTGCCGAACAGATTGTAGCAGATGAACAACAGCAGGCAATGAAGCTGACATATATGAAGAAAACAGAATTTGCGCAGGGACAGTGGCAGGTACTAGAGTAAAAATGCCTGCGAAACGGAGAGGTGTATGAAAAATAAAAAAATTGTTGAATTAATGCTGATTTTAGGGGTAACAGCGGGGCTGGCAGGAGGCTGTACGCAGAAAACAAAAGAACAGTCCTATGTAAATATAACTGAAACGGCGGCAGAAAATAGTACAGAACAGTCACAGGAATATTTATATGATGAAAACGGAAATCAGTATCATTATATTAAAACCGAAGGATATGAGGTGAAAGAAATCTGTAATGACAGACAGTTTCAAGACGAAAAGGCGCTTTATGACGGAAAAAGTATGCAGACAACTGTGTATTCCATTGCAAATTCATTTGGTGAGAAGAAATATCAGGTGACATATCTGGATATTCAGAAGCTTTTTATGGAAGACGAAAATGTAAAAGAGATTTCATATACGGTTGAAAATATACCGGGGGCTTTGTATGCAAAAGGTGAGGACGAAAAACTGCCGACGTCATATCGTGAAATTATTTATGATGAAAATACTGCGGTAAAGCTTCTGCCGGAAAGTACGGAAACTTTATATTTACGTTTATACTCAGAAGCAAAAAATCAGAGTGCATCGGAAGAACAGCAGTCGTTGATAGAAGACTTGGAAAAGGTGATTTTACGTGCGGATATTACATATGAAGACGGTACAACGGTTACAAAGTATGCAAAGATAAAGTCGTCAAGTGCATACAGTGTGGGGTATCTTATCTTTTATGAAATACAGCCGGTATAACCGGATTGAATCCCGGCAGAAGACAAGTATACATATAGTGGTTAGGTGCAAAAATTTTACTGTTAAATGTAAAGGGGCTGATTTTATGTCAAAAAGAAAAATAAGCTATATCATCGGAGGTATTTGCATAGCAGTCTGCGTTGCGATGGCAGGAATATGGTTTCTGAACCGCAACAAAGTCAAAGATGATGCGGTAACGGTGGATATCCGGACAGATACGGTGTCAGCCGGTGAAAATGAGGAGAGCAGTTGGAATACAGATGTACACGGTATTGCCAAAGCGGAGGGCGGATATTATTATTTGCAGATGAAATCAAAGGGAATGTGCCTATATTTTTATGATGAGAGCGTGCAAAGGTCTATTGCGGTGTGCAGTAAGGCAGAATGTAATCATGGCGATGTGCAGTGTAATGCCTTTTTTCTGACATCAGAATATCTGTCATCGCCGGTTCATTATTATCAAGGAAACATTTATATGATAAAAGTAAAAAACGGAATGGGTGTGCTGACAAAAATCCAGCCGGACGGCAATGAAAGAGAGGAAATCTGTGAATTGTTTCCAAATGCAAATGTGACATCTGTCAGTATGGTTTTTCATGATAATGCGGCATATGTGTATGACCATACGGGACATGCAGGCAGTGAGCAGGAACAGGATGAAACGATTAAAAAAGTTGAACTGGACACAAAGAAAAGTGAAGATATATACACTTACCGCGGTACGGGAAGTGCAATTTCCGGGGCAAGAAGCTTTGGCAATAAATTATTTTTTAAAGTCAGAACATATGAAATTAACAAAGATACGTTGAAGCAGTCGTTTCAGTATCAACTGTATGCGTATGATTATGACACAGGAACGGTACAGACAGTAGCAGAGGGCAAAAACATATCGGATTACTATGTAGATTTGCAGAATAACATTTTATATTACTATGTTATCGGAGAGGGGCTGTATCAGTGCAGGCTGGATTCATCAGAACAGAAACTGATATATAAGGCAGATGCCATGATTGCCGTTGCTTCATTGTCATTTGACGGCAGGTATCTGTATATGGGAAATGGCGGCATCGGCAGTGCCACAGATGCCAAAAGTGCAATAGACAGAGTGGTTTATGTATTGGATACCGACGGAAATGTATGCAACAAAATCAATATGCAGAGCAATATGAAGCTGTACTACGGTGATGCGGATTATCTTTTTGCAGAAAGCGGCGACAAGGTGTTTTATATTTCCAAAGCTGACATTCTGACGGTGCAGGAGTGGAAAGAACTAGAATAAAAAAAACACACAAAGGTGGTATATAAATGAATAAGATAACTGATATTTTTGGTTATATATCAAGCAAACAAATGAATCTTGAATACATAGAAAAAATATTGCTACAGGCATTAGACCAAAAGCAAGATATGTACAAAGTTCCAGATACTGATATTGTAGTATATATAGGAATACCTAATGATTCAATATTAGATGAATATAAAAAAGGTGCAGTTCAAGACTTGTTGATTTGTAATAGAAATATAGCATATATCATCAAAAATAATCAGGTAATTGTTATCGCAGGCTATGTTATTGTAAATTGATGTATTTAAATTAAGGTGAAAATCAGGAAATACATAAGAGGAGGGGGAAGCAGTGCAGCTGACAAAATACAGGGCATTTGGAAAATCTCGGTTCATACAAATGGCGGTTTCGTTATTGAGTATGCTCATATATTGGGGATTTTCATCAGGAATATTTGAAATTTTGTTTAATTATAATGAAAGTTCCATTGATTATAATGCTCAAAAGGCAGAACAGGTACGTCACGATATGTTGGAGAGTAGTATGTATCTGAGTGAATATATGAATATACAGGGATACACAACAACGATTATGTTCATTCTGATGCTTGCTGTGCTGATTTTGTTTTATCAGGAAAAGAACGGATTATTTACGTTTCGATATGTCAGGGGAGAAAGCCAGAAGAAGGTAATTCTTTCAACGATTTTTCAGTATTCGTGGATAAATGCGTTGTGGTATTACATTATTTATATCATCTATCTGAGTATCGGGTACTGCATTATGGGAAACCGCATGGAATATATACCGAGAAATACATTTGACGGCATTTTTGGTGAGGGTTTTAGTGCGGCAAGTCCGTATTTGTATTATATGGTTCAGGGAATTCCTTCTATATTAATAGGAACTTTTGTTTATACATTGTTTGGCTGTGTGATCGCACTGTATTGTAAGAAAAGCTATCAGGCACTGCTTTGGATGCTGGGATATTTTTGGGGTACGCAGATTCTATTGGAATTTTTCCGGTGCACATTTTTAAAACAGCAGGCAGGACTTGCATGGCTTATCGGAAAATTTGAACCGACATTTCTGTACGGATTTTACGGCTATGTATATCATAATCCAACGATAAGAACAGCATTACAGACAATGGATTCACTTATTTTACCGGTTTTGTTATCCTGCGGTCTGCTGATTATTTTCTTTAGGAAAGAGGAAAAAATAAATGCGTAACAAAAAATATTTCATTGTACTGTTTATTTTTATAGCATATGCCGTTTATGACTTTGGCGGAATGGCATTTACAGATGGACTGTATTCTCCGCTGGTTCTGTATGGGTGCTATATATTTTTAATGGCAGATAAAATGAATGAATTAACGGCAATGTCGATTTACAGGTATCATTCTGTTAAGAATTTATATATTCAATATATGAAAAATTAGATGATGGCAGCATGTGTCTATCTGGCAGTATTTTTTGCGGCGGGGATGATTACAGGTGCTGCCTCAGCGGTATTTGACCGTGGATTTTTTGTATCATGCGGTGCAATGATAAAATTTCTGATTATCAGTTATGTGAATCTGCTTATCATCGGATTTTTGCAGCTGGTTTTAAGAATTTTGCTGGGGAAAAAAGGCGCAGCAGGGGCATTAGTGCTGTATTTGTTTATCTGTGTATTAAAATTTATGGCAGGCAGACCGTTTATCCAGCCATTTATACTGGATACGGCATACTATAGGTGGAAATGGATTGCAGCGCCAAGAACCGTGATAAATTATGGATTGTGCGTTCTTATTGTCATAGGACTGGCATATCTGCCGTATAGACAGGATAGGAAGATCCGGTAATGAAAAAATATTTATCAAAAAAATATATTAAATACATAGGAAGCCTGTGTGCGGTGTGGGCGGCGCTTTGGAATGTATTTCTGCTTGGAGTGTCACTGGAAAACTCCGGTCCGGCAGCAGACAGTACATTATTACAATGTATTTTGGGCAGTGAAAATTACGCACACGACTTTTTTACGCGGCAGTTCTGGTTCATCAGTGTGTTTGTATTTTATATGGCAGTTTATTTGGTCATATTTTTATTTCTACAGCATGAATCCGGAAAATACCGTTCAATGAAACTGCATCGGTATGGGAAAAAGGGGTATCTGAACCACTGCGAAAGCAAAGTCCTGCATGGCAGTCTGTATGCGGTACTGCTTGTTGCCACAGGGCTGGCAGGGATTGCTTTGTTCGGACGCATTACAGGCGCGGTTATTCGGACAGGCAATGCAGACATGGCAGCAGCAGTGCTGCTGCTTGTAAAGATATTTTTGTGCATGGTTTTATACGGAAAAATTACGGTATATCAAATATTAAGGAAAAACAGCGATTTTGCGGCATTTTTTATGCTTGTGGTTTTATTTGTACATCTGGCGGCAGAGGTGTATACACAAAAAATACATTTCTTAACGTATACAGGTGCGGTGGAAAGCCTGTGCGGTATTTTAATATTAATTGTGTTGAATACGGTAACAGAACTTGTTGTGAGAAAAAAGATAAAAACAATGGATTTGTGCTAAGACAGAAATGAGGGTATATATGGGCGAAGTGATTTTAAAGATAGAAAATGGAACAAAGAAATTTAAAAATGAGCTGATATTTCAAAATGTAAGCATGGAGTTTGAAAAGGGCAATAGTTATGGATTTGTAGGACCAAACGGCTGTGGAAAAAGTGTCTTTTTTAAGACTTTATGCGGATACTCCCTTTTGACAGAAGGACAGGTCATTTACCGGGGAAAAATTATCGGAAAAGAGCAGGATTTTATTGATGATGCAGGAATTGTCATCGAAGAACCGGAGTTTATAAACAGCCTGTCCGGTCTTGAAAATTTAAAAATTCTTGCAGAAATTCAAAAGAAAATTTCAGAAGCGGAAATTATAGAGGTTTTAAAACAATTTGATTTATATGAAGACAGAAATAAAAAGGTTGGAAAATATTCTGTCGGAATGAAGCAGAAGTTAAGACTTGCGCAGGCAGTGATGGAAAAGCCACAGGTGTTGATTTTAGACGAGCCGATGAACGGACTGGATAAAAAGTCGGTAAAAAAGGTCGAAGACATTTTAAAAGCATTTGTTGAAAACGGCGGAACACTGCTGATGACCAGCCATATAGAACAGCAGGTGGAAGCGTGCTGTAAAATTGTGTATGAAATTGACGGCGGGGAGATTTTGCGGGTGACGGATTGATGTTAAAGCTGATATTTTGACGGCATAGGAGTGGAAAGAGCTGGAATAAAAAGTATGAAAAAGAAAAAAATAGCGGTTATAGCAGCCATTGTGGTGGCGGTAGTAATTTTAGGGGGAATTGCCACATATGTATATGTATTTAAAAACAATCATTCAGCACCGGAAATTAAAGACGGTGTAACGGACACGCAAAGTAGCTGGAATACAGACACACATCACATTGCGGCTGGAAATGGAGGATATTATTATACACAATATGATGCAGACGGAAAGATAAGATTGTATTATACACAGGTAGAAAATGAAAATGGAGTTGTGTTATGCGCATTGCCGGAATGTACCCATAAAACGGATGCGTGCAGAGCGGTACTTTCAGGAGAGGCATATCAATTTGGAACGGTATATTACTATAAAGATTTTTTATATGTAATCCATAAGAAAGAGGGGATGGGCTATTTGTGTAAAATAGATTCAGACGGAAGCGGAAGGGAAGATGTATGCGCTTTATTTGCAATGGACAAATTTTCGTCTGTTTCATTGGTTTTTCATGAAAATGATATTTATGCGTATGACAGCGTGGGAAATGCCGGAGGAAGTGAAAATCATGTTCAGGAAATAAAGAAAATATCAATAGGGGATTATGCAGTGTCAACAGTCTATGAATACAGTGGAGTTGGTGCGGCGATTACAGGAGCAAGAGATTTTGACGGTTATCTGTATTTTATTGTAATGGAATATCGGCTGGATATGGATAGTAAAACGCATTATGCCGATGAACGGTTATACAGATATGATTACGGAAATGGCATAGCGGAAAAAGTAATTGACAAGCAGGTATCGGATTATTTTGTGTTGGGAGATACATTGGTTTATTTTGAAAGTGGTACGGGATTGTATGTTTATGATTTTAAAACACAAAAAGAAACTTTAGAAGTACAGGCAGATAAAAATATACTTGTTGCCGGTATTTCTTATGACGGTCAGTATTTTTATTTGGATAATGCCGGAATGGGAAGTATGACAGACGCAGCGAGCCGTATAGAAAGAGTAATCTATGTGTATGACAGGAGTTTTAATTTAATCAGGGAAATAGACTGCGGAAAAGACTGTACAGGAGTTTATTTTGGAGATGAAAAGTATCTTTTTATAAAACAACTGGATACAATCTGTTATATAAAGAAAGAAGATATTTTAAATGCGGAATGGGTACAGCTTAAATAATACGGCTTATACCAAGAGGATTTTAATTGATAAAAAGAGAGAAAAGTAATGAGCAATAATAAAACAGCTAAAAAGAGAATTATTTTAGCCCTGTTTTCAGTGATTCTGGTAGTTATAATGACAGTCTGTGCGGTTCAGGTAAGGCGAAAAGTATTGTATGACAGTGTTGTTGGAGAGTGTAGTAATCAGGAACTGACTGACCGCTGGCGAAGTAAGGGCGAGGCATATGATATTGAGGTTAATTCAAAGGGAATGGTTATATTTAAAGATAGAAAAGCAGCGTTAAAGCAGGCATTGGAAGATTACCAGCCGTTCACGTCAAAAAACGGCGTTTCATGCCAAAGGGGTTCTAATTGGTAAAAAATGCAGTTATACTGAAATCAAGAAATACACAAAGGTGTATATAAAGCAAAGATATAACAGGCTGTAAACAAACAGCCTTTATATAGAATAAACAGCCGTCTTGATGTTCAGATAAAGCGGGGGAAGAATGACAGCAGGCAAAGAGGGGGCAGAAAGGAGAATGTTATGAAAACGACAGTTTTAAAATTAGCAGCAAAGGCAGCATATGCAACTGCAAAAAAGGCAGGCAATTCAGCTTCTATCTATGGAATGTATCAGCCGAAAGAGCCGAAGACACTGAAAAAGAGCAAGTAAACTAAATTTGAAGGAATTTTATAGGAGGGAAGCGTATGCTAAGGATAAAAAATAGTTTGATTAAAAAGGCAATAGCTGCCGGTTTAATGATAGCTACGGTAATGGGGACAAGTATACCAACGTTTGCAAGTGAATGGCATTATGGCTATTTGAGTCATGGGGATATCATATCATTCAAAACACGAATGAATTATGATTATTCAGATGGTTCGTGGTGCGATATTTATTTCTATTCAGTTTCGGTTGCATTTATAGCAGACGGTTATGAAGAAAATAAGACGAATGAATGGCATTCTAACGCAAGCGGACATGCAGAGTACGACATTTATCAAGACGGACGCTTTGATGAAAGTATTTCTGTAATTACATCATTAGACGAATATGGAAATATTAGTGATTATATCTACTAATCATTATTCAAAGACAGCAGACGAAGTATAATACCGGACGAATTGTTTTTGAGCGAAAACAGTCAGCCGGAATGGCGGATGAGAAATCACCAGGGAGGGATTTCTCATCGCTGCTTCGTGATTAAATTGTTCAGAAATGGGGGCTATTATGAAAAAAGTATATGTTGGAATACTCATTTGTCTGGTGATAGTGATAGTCAGTGCAGGCTGTGGAAAGAAATATATGCAGGAAGCAGATGATACGGACTGGGAGCAGGGAACGGTACAAAATATTACAGATGCACAGTCATGTTACGTCAATAATAAGGTGGCAGATGATGGATATGGATATTATTTTACAGACGGAACGAAGGGGAAATATTACAGAATTTACTATTATGATGCTGGCTGTGAGCAGGCAGTGCCTTTATGCAGTAAGGTGAATTGCAGTCATAAAGGGGAAGATTGTAATGCTTATTATACAGCAGACCAGTGCTATAACGGGTATATCTGGTATCAGAACGGTCATTTATTCCGGCTTGAATATGATACAAAGACAGGGGATATGAAGCTGATATATTTTGATAAGGACGGAAGCAATGAAAAGAGTGCCGGAGTATTGTGGAATGGTGAAAATGTTGTAATGAACAAAGTATCCGATTATGAGAAAAATATGATACTTCACAAAGGATATATTTATTATTGCTATGAAACTGATATGCAGGAGGAAACGACCGTATATAGATTGAAAATTGACGGTTCAGGAGAAAAAGAACAGATTGGAATAGTAGAAAAGCCGGAGATTGAAGTGAAGAATCAAACCATAGCGGTGCGGAATAATCAGAATCGTGTTTATATTACAGTAGATTATTCTGTTAAAGATACTGCGCAGCATTATATGGAATTATATGAGTACAGACTTGAAAATGGAGAATTTTCCCGGAAAATGACAGAACAGGCGGAGTTAGACTATGCCTATCAATATGATGAAAGCGGAGAGCATATTATAGGTGTAACCGGTGAAGGATATGGGGCAGTGGATTTAAGAAATATTGCATTCGATGATGACGGAAATATGTATGTCTATCAGTCCATTACTGGGAAAGTTTTGAAATGTAATATAGATACGGGAGAAAATGTGCAGATTTATCAGGATGACGGATATGGGATTATAGAATGTGCCGGAGACTGTCTATATCTGAATCAGAAAGATACCGGGTCATTTGATAAACAGTATAAAATTACGGTGATAGATTTATCCGGAAATTATATAAAACAAATAGACTGTCAGACGGCGGCGAATAGTTATCCAAGCGGAAAAAATGATATCTTTATGAAGAAAAGAGTCAGCTCAGAGCAAAGGGTCAACAGTGAAGGAAAGAATATCATGGTTGAGTATCTGCTCTATGATATGACAACAGGGGAAAGCAAAGTGATACTTGAGGGGACAGCATAAGATAGCAAATGTACTGCCGGACAAAGGGGGAAAAAGGATATGATGGAATTTAAAAGAGTCTGGAATATCAAAGTAATCATTACTTTACTTTGTCTGGCAGCGGTAAGTGTGATTTTGTTTTATAATGAGCAGATTCAAAATGGAACAAATGAAATTATACGGTATGATGAAAGCTATAATCAGAACAGGTATAGTATTTTTGATGTAAATCAAATGGAACTGGATATGATAAATCAATACAATACCGGGAAGTGGAAAGAAACACAGGATGGACAGACAGATGATATCAAAGCATTTATAAATTGGTATTATGTTACATATATCGGAAAAAATTCTCCTAAAAGAGATGTCTTTATGGTAACAAAAGAACTATTTTATAATAAAGCAGTTTATGTTGAAGGGTATGCTCAAAGAATTGCCGGAATGTATGAAAATGCGAAAGCAATGGTACGTATCGGGGCATTTTCTGATAAAAATTCTTTTTCATACAAAAATATATTAAAGACAAGTTATGATTTATCCCAGAATGCACAAATAAAAACAGAACTGAGTGGAATGCGTGCGTGGGAAAGTGTTTACCAGTATAAAATCATCGGTTATTTTCATATTGCTTTTATGATGATAATTGTTTTTAGTTTTTTATCTGAAAGAAAAAAAGGCTTGTGGAGCATTATATTTTTATCAACGGGCGGCAGGTGGAAACTGGCGGCAAAAAGGCTCATGATAATTGCTGTATCTGCGGTTATATCTGCAGTAGTATTATATGGAACAATCTGGGGGGAAAGCTTATTTTTATACCATGGAGGTCAGAGCTTAACCGTGCCGGTTCAAAGCAGTTGTATTTTTTCGGATGTATTACTGCATATAAATAAAATTCAGTATATAGGATTAAATATTCTATTGTGTGCATGTGCCGCAATGACTGTCGCAGTTATTGTGTGGGGAATTATTTCCGTATGTAAAAGCCAGACGGGGTATATGGCTGTGCTGTTGTGTGTGTTTGTACCGGAATACATTTTTTATACAGTAATTTCCCAAAGAAATGCGCTCGCAGTATTGAAATACTTTAACATCTTTCAATTATTTGTACCAATGAACAGCGTGGTTGAATATGCAAACTGTGAAATCGGAACACTGCTATTTGGCAGAATAGAGCTTATTGCAGGTCTGGTATTGGCATTGTTTTTAGCGGGGGCATTTTTATCAATCCGGGCAGCACAGACAAATTATCCGATACATCATTTCTCTAAAATGAAAAAGACAGCGGACATAATTAGTGAAAAATATCACAGCTTAATAGCAAAGCTGACACCGTCTGGTCTGGAAGTCTATAAACTGCTTGTGATACAAAAAGGATTTATTATTTTATTAATACTTATCGTTTTGATGTCAAATGTAAAAATTTATGGAGGAGTTTCATATGACGAAGAAAGAATCATTTTGCGGGAATATTATGAAAAGACACAGGGAATGACGACTGGGGCAGCGGTAAATGTGGAAATTAGCAGCTATCGTGACAGGCTTGAAAGGATGCAGGAGCAGTATGCAGAATTAAAGTTGGCGGCTAAAGAAGAAAAAGAAGCAGACGGAGCGGTGCTGGATGAGCTGATAAAGGATATAACCGTATTGTCAACAGCAGTGGAGTATATGGAGCATCAGACGGAATATCTTGAAAATATGAAAGAAACACGGAGAGTAAATCCGGTTATTATAGCACCTTACATTTATGAAAATATGCTTGGAGGACGTTTGGATTACAGTATGAATATAGTGAGTCTGTATGTTTTTGTGACATTAATTCTGCTTATGAACGGAGCATTTGCTTATGAAAAAAAGGATAATATGACAATGGTCATACGAAGCGGTGCAAAGGGACGGACTTTTTTCGCTGTAAGAAAACTGTTGATTGAAAGTGTGCTTACGATATTAATAGGAGCTGGCGTATATGGATATTTTTATTATAAAGTATTATGTGTGTATCATCTGACTGGCATTGACAACAGTATTTTGTGTCTGGAAATGATGAAAGATTTTCCCATTGATATTACAATAAGGCAGTATTTAATTTGGGGTGTATTATGGAAGATTTTGTTTATGTGGACAGGAACAATGGTGATTACATTTATATCGCTGGTTTTACGGGAGCAGGCGGCATTACTGGTATCGCTGCTTATTTTAGTACCGCATGTGCTTTACCTGTTGAATTTTAAATTTTTTCAATATTTTTCTGTAATCATACCAATGAATACGTGGCAAATGTGGAGAATTTACCCAAAGAAAATAATTTATGCGGTATATTTGTGGGCATTTTTTATCGGAGGATTTGCAGCTTATGGTATTATAAAAAAATGGAGCATAAATACAAAATTACGATAGTGGTTATAGATATCAAAAAAATAATAAACGGGGAAATTAAAAATGCAGGAAACAGCGGTAAGATTTGCAATATGTGATGATGATAAAGTGTATGCGGAAAAAATGAAAGCGTTGATATTACAGACCTTTCAACTGCCGCAGCCGGTTGAGTGTGTGATTTATCTGAATCAGGAACAGATTCTAAAATATTATCATGAAGATAAAATTGATATTATTTTTATGGATATCGAGTTTGGCGATGTCATAGGATTTCAGGTGGCACGACGGTTAAGTATGCAGGATTCACAACTGGCGGTTGTATACATGACCAATTATGAGCATTATATCACAGAAGCCTTTGTATGCAGACCGCTGGGGTTTATCAGAAAAAGCCATGCAGAGGACGATTTGCAAATTGCAGGGCAGGAAATCCGGCGCTTCATCGGGCAGAAATACAGCCGGTTTGTGTTTGGCGGCGGGACGGCAGTCGTGGAAGTTCCGTTGTATAAAGTCTATGCGGTGGAAATTTACGGACATGATATGGTGATACTGCTGGCGGACGAAAATATCCGCGTGCGGGATAAGCTAATGCGGGTTGAAGATGAGCTGGAAGCACATGATTTTGTAAAAATAAGCCGAGGAAGAATGGTGCATTTAAAATATGTCACAGCGATTGAGGGGAAAACGGTACGATTGCATGAGAACTACGAATTTGCAGTAAGTGCAGACAAAATCAGTATGCTCAAAAGCCGGTGGCTTGCATACAAAATGCTGCATTAGAAGGGAAAATTATGACAGTCTTTGATTCATTTATTAATTTACTGCAAAGTGGAATGATAACGGCATTTCTGATACACTGCCTCGGAATTAAGAGAAAATTCCAGAAAAAAGCAGCAATTCTAGTTTTTGTGACGGTATTTTTCGTATATCTTGAAATACAGACATTTTTCACACCGTTTGAAAATTACGGAGTGTTATTAACGCTGCTGGTAACAGGGGTACTCAGCTTCGTATTTTGTGAAAAAGGTTGGATTGAAAAGTGTATCTGCAATGTGGTTATTCTGATGTTTTCAGTGGCTGCGGCGATTATCAGCGGAAGCATCGCAGGACTGATATGGAATGTGGGATATGTAGAACTCGTAGAGGGTGCTTCGGCACAGAAAATGGCGGCAATGCTTTTAACCCAGCTGCTATTAGGCATTTTTACAGGGATATTTATCCGGTTTCAGGACATTTTGACAGATACTTACGATTTAAAATTTACACTGGGCGTATTAAGTATCCCGTTAATTTCCATTGTGGTTGTTACGGCAATACTCAGCCAGCCGGTTGCGGGGAGGCGCGGCATTTTACAGGCGGGACTTATCACCGGGGGAATGATTGCCGTGAATCTGATTGTGTTTATCATGATGAAATATGAAAACAGACAGTATCGCGAAAAGCTCAAAAGTGAATTGCTGATAAGAAGTTATGAACAGCAGAAGGCAGATATTGAAGAAATTAATCAGCGTTACCGGATGACACAGAAAAACCGTCATGAAATGAAAAGGGTACTCAATCTGATACAGGACTATTTGCAAAACGGTGAGCAGGAAAAGGCGCTTTCCTATTTATCGGAACTAAATGTAGAGGAGCATATCATGTCAGAACAGATACTGTATACAAAAAATTCGGTATTAAATTATATGTTAAACCGGAATATCAGCAGGTGTAAAGAAAAAGGAATTGATGTCAAATGTATGGTTACAGGCAGTATTGACGGCATACCGGACAGGGACGTTTATATCCTGGCAGGTAATTTATTTGAAAATGCGGTGGAAGCGGCATGTCAGGCGGAAAATCCGTATATCAGCATTACAATCTGCGGAAACGATACCTGTCTGTATTTTGAATTTTACAATTCCACCAAAGAAAATGTCATGCAGATCAATCCGCAGTTAAAGACGACCAAAACAGAAAAGGCAGTGCATGGATACGGTATCGAAAATGTGCGGGAAATTGTCGAAAAATATCATGGTACAATAGAATACCGGAGTGAAGGGGATTTTCTGTTTGTCTGTAAAACCGTGCTGATAAAGGAAAATGTGGAATTATAAAAAATGAAAATAATGTAACCGGAATTGAAAGGAAGAGGGAGCATGATACACACAATTGCGCAGAAAACAGCAGATATTTTTTGCAGACAAAATGTGGCAGATGAAGAAAAGAAAGAAATCTATATTTATGGCATAGAACTTTTGGTTTCAAGCCTGATAGGTGCGGTGCTGATTCTGGGGATAAGCATAGGGATAGGAAAAATATGGAGTGGAGTAGTGTTTCTTTCGGTATTTATACTGGTACGCCAGTATACAGGTGGATACCATGCAGATACTTATGTGCGTTGCAACGCTGCATTTGTACTGACCTATCTGTTGACTGTCGGCATATGGATATTTTGCAGAGTGCATGATTTAAAAGTGGCAGTCTGGTTTATTCTGCTGGGTGCATATATAATAATGGCGGTGCTTGCACCGGTTGAAAATAAGAATAAACCATTAGATGATGAAGAAGTAAAAAAGTACAAATGGAAAAGCATTGTAATTTATTCGGCATTTATTATGGTAGTTCTTGCGGCAGATATTACGGGTGTTTTTTATGAGGTCTGCCTGTACATTAAAATTATATTAATTATCATAGCGGTTCTGATGGTTTTAGGAAAATTTAAGGAAAATCTGACAGAATAGAGAAGACAGTAATAGAAGTAAAAACCTCCGGCAGCAGAACGACTGTATTCCCAAAATATTGGAAATATACAGTCTTAAAAGTGCTGCCGGAGTTTTAAATTTTAAAAATTATAATTTTTAATAAGAAGCGGCATTGCCGTAAAACATAGCCTGAATGTGTGATTTATTTGAGCAAATCGGCAGTTGTGGCAGTAGAGCCGTTTTCCTTAAACCAATTGTCAAATTTATCCATAATAGCGCTGTGCGTATCGCTTGAAATAGAAGGCAGCTCTTGACCCCATGATTTGGTAGCAAGGGAGAATCCTTTTTCCACAGCCTTTACCATTTTTTCCATTTGCTTTTCATCACCGTTTGAAAGAGCAAGTGCAAATGAAAAAATACGGTCTGAAGTCTGATTAACACCCCAGTAGCCGTCTTCGGAAATGTCTTCCTTTGCCTGGGCAATCGTATCGGCATCCGCAGTAAAATTACCGCTTGCAAGAACCTTCCACATATCATCGGCTGTACCGATAGCAATACCCTGTTTTTGGAACATCTGTGTAACAAGGGACTGCATCTGTGCAGAACGTTTTTCTGAATCAGCTTTTAACTGGGCAACCAGTGCGGCATTTTTTGTCTGTTTAGAAGAAGCACTGACGGTTGTTTCGTAGGTAGCACCGGCTTCGGATTTGTAAGCGGATTCTTTAGAAGAAGCTGTTGCCTTATCTGCTTTCTGAACCTTTTCAATCGCTGTTGCAGCAGTAGCTGCATAACCTGCATTAATTCCATTTAAACTCATTATAAACCTCATTTCTGCACACCTTTTCGCTGCTCAAATTCATACCGGGTGTGCGTGGTATAAATTTTACTGCCCTCCGTGGCGACGCATTTGCAGTATTTTTGCTTCTATTTAATATATCGGACAGGACAGGAAAAAAATCAAGCGGGCAGAGGGAATATGTAATAATTTATTAAAGCTTGCGTATTCTGATTCAAAATGAATTAAAAAATGAAATCAAGGGAATACTTGAAATGCCTGTGGACATATGTTATAATGCCAGCAGGCAAACGAAATAATAGTCCAATCGGACAAGTGAAATCCCCGGAGCGGCAACTCCGGGGATTTCTTTAGGCTAGTTGTCACGGTTGTTTCTATCCAGCCATTTGCAAATGCAGTGGCAACCTACACCTGCCATAATAGAAACAAAAAACGAAATAATAATATCCAACCGGTACACCCCCTTTCTGTTGCCAGAATGGGTGTGACAACATTCGTATTATAGCATAGGTATGATTGATATAAAAAGCATTTTGTCATAATCCGTTTACTTTCCCGCATAGTATTGGTAAAATACAGTTGTTTACAAATTTACAAAATCAAAGATGTCAGAACGGCAGAAATGGAGGAATTATGAAGGTTTTATTAATCAACGGAAGTCCGAAGAAAGAAGGATGTACATATACGGCTTTAAAAGAGGTGGCAGATGAACTTGAAAGAAACGGTGTGGAAACAGAAATTTTTCATATCGGAACAGCGCCGGTAAAGGGCTGTATGGGCTGTGGTTACTGTGCAAAGACAGGAAATCATCAGTGTGTATACAATGACGATACTTTAAATGAAGCAATTTTAAAGGCAAAGGATGCAGACGGTTTTGTATTCGGTTCACCGGTACACTATGCGGCGGCTTCAGGGGCGATTACGTCATTCCTTGACAGACTGTTTTATGCAGGTTATCCAATGGCACACAAGCCGGGTGCGGCAGTAGTCAGCTGCAGACGCGGCGGCGCAACTGCGGCACTTGACCAGTTAAACAAGTATTTTACGATTGCGCAGATGCCGGTTGTTTCATCAAATTACTGGAATATGGTGCATGGCAATACACCGGAAGAAGTCTGTCAGGATAAAGAAGGTTTACAGACGATGCGTATTTTAGGTCGGAATATGGCATGGATGTTAAAATGTATCGAAGCCGGAAAGAACAATGGTGTGGCAGTGCCAGAGGCAGAGGCGAAGGTGAAGACGAATTATATACGGTAAGGGATATTTTTGTATCCGTGTCCCTCAACGTGCTACTTGACTTCGGTCCACGGATACAAAAATATCTGTGAGGGTGTGGTAGCCCGGTAGGGGAGCAGGTGGTACGCCCCTATGGGGCTGCCTTTTTCTGTAGTGAAGATTATGTTAAATGGATTACAAGATAATAGAAAATTCTATGAGTATAATAAAGAGGAAAATAGTAAATGACTTTGTATAAAGAATTACGAAATGAAATGGAAAATCATAAGGAATTTTGGAATTATTATAATGTGAACTTTGGTGATGCTTTTCAAAATCAAACGGCTGCGAGAGATTTTATTTATAAATATTTTGCAGGCGGTTCCAAGTTGCATTCCTTAGATATTTGGACAAAGTCTATAGATCAGTATATTGAAATGAGAAACGTACATACGGTTAATGTTTTTTTTATAGGGATTTTTTTACAAAGAAGAATAGATGAAAATATTTCAATTAAATCAGAAGTATCTTCAGATTATCCATTTTCATATCTTTGGTATCTTCTTTGCTTAGCCCATGATTTAGGATATACATATGAAAAGTATTCAACTACATATATAAAACGACCATTGAAATTATACTATGCTCATCACAATTATAACCAATGTAATAGGCTCAAAATATATAGTTCTAAATTTTATACAAGAAGAAAATGGTATGAGGATCATGGAATTGATATTGGATATTTAAATTCATCGTTATGGGGGAGAAGAATTATTTCGCATTACATGTACAGAAATCAAATATATAGGTTGAGTAAAGATATAGAATATAATAATGGTATACTAATAAAAAGACCAAGATATTCTTTAGGAACTATAAATAACTACTTTTATTATCGTTTATATGAAATGAATACGTTAGACCATGGAATTGTGGGGGCAGATGATTTTTATTCTAGATTAGTTGGCAACTATTTAAAAGAATATAGAAGAATGGACTCAAGGTATTTTGCTGAAGGCAATATTTGTTCGTTTTATAATCAGGAAGAACTTTATTTTTGCAGTGAACAAATAAAGATATTTGCATATATAGCAGATTGTATTGCATCACATAATATGTATAAGGCTGATGATAATGAGCGGTGTAGAGCAACATATGTTGAGTATTCTTTAAATAGTTTATTGCCGGAAATGTTTCAGCCTATATCCTATAAAGAGAACCCTTTATTGTTTATTCTTTGCGTGGCAGATACGATAGAGCCAAGCAAGAAGTTTATTGAATACAGCAACAAAGATGTTCTAAAATTAATATCAATAGAGTACAATGCATTTAATAATTTTTTACATGTAGAAGTAGATGAGAAATTATATGCAAGTACAGCAGGGAAAGAATATGTATCCAGCATAAAAGCCTTAGAACAATGGTGTGATATTAAGATAATGGTTGAAGTTAAAATGTTTGGTGAAAATGATACTGATTAAAAATAAGGATATATAGTATCGTATATGAAAATTGGAGCAGGAGGTACGCCCCTATGGGGCTGCCTCCTGCGTTTTGTATTTGTGGTACAGGTCTATTTTGGGATATATAAGTACAAAAAGAATCCCCGCCGGCGCTGAGGGGGGATGCGCTGACGGGGATATATCGAAATAGGGGAAACTGGCTAATTAAGTTGTAGACGGGTCTGGCTCTGCACTTTTTTCAATCTTTACAGTGCGGTGTTTCCAAATACCTGTCCAATATAAAATGTAGAGTATCAATGCGGAAGTCGCATTACTTACTACTACGGCATACCAGATACTTTCAACGCCCATATGCAGGAGTGTTGCACACACCCACAGGGTAAGAAAACGAAATACCCAGATACGGGACGCATCAACCATCATTGTTATCATCGTATGCCCGCAACCCTGAAATAATCCCTGGGTTACGTTATAAAATGCGTTTGTCCAGCAGCAGAGTGCCATGATGGATAAGAAATCCGTGGCAAGCGGGACAACTGCATCGTCCGAAGTAAAGAAGCGGACGATTGGCTCGGCAATGAAACGTCTTGATAAAATCATGCCGCATACAAATAAGAAAACAGCTCCAATCCGTAATGCGATGTGATAAGATTTATCGGTACGTTTAATATTACCGGCTCCGAAATTCTGCCCGACAATTGTGGATATGGCTGAGCCAATACCGTTGGCAGGCATGGTAATAATGCTGTTTATTTTATTGCCGATTCCGTAAGCAGTTGTAGCGGTTGTTCCGTATGCATTGACATTTTTTGTCATCAGCAGAAAACCAAACTGCATTGTACTTCCACCGATTGCCGTTGGAAGACCGATTTTCAGAATCGAAAGCATTTTTGTCTTTTCAAAACGGAATCCTTTAAAATTAATCTGAATCAGCTGTCCCTTGCGGGTTAATACATATAGTGCCAGAACAGCACTCGGAATCTTTGCAAGCAGTGTAGCCAGTGCTGCACCACTGATTCCCCAACCGAATTTCATCAGAAATAACGGATCCAGTATCAAATTTACGGATACACCCAGTACATTTAAAAGCATTGGACGAACCGTGTCACCCTGCGATTGTTTAACCGCTGTATATATATTTATCATAAAAAGGAATGGTAAGTCAAGTACTACAATGCGTAAATATGAAATTCCGTACAAAAAAATATCTCCTTCGGCACCTAACCAGCCGACAATGCCCGGTGTAATACACCAGCAGACGGCGGCGCAGACCAGTGAAAACAGCAGGGAACACAAGCATACGTGGTTTGCCATGCTGTTTGCCTGACGGTCTTCCTTTGCACCGAGATACTGCGAAATTAAAATTGCACCGGCGGTTGTAAGCCCGGTACCAAAATTTATTAAAATATTCTGAATCGGGGAGACAAGCGTGATTGCTGCCTGTGATTCTGTTCCGATTCTTCCAAGCCAGAACGTATCCGTTAAGTTATACATTGACTGGATAAAGCTGTTTATCATGACCGGAATGGCAAGCATTAAAATTGCCTGTATCAGATTTCCGCTCAGAATCATATTGCGTCTGTCCGCGCTTAAAGGTTTTGACATAAGCCCCTCCTTTGTCCTAAAAACATAAAAATCATCTTGACAACGCAAAGATAATTTGTGACTATATAAATAGTAACATAAAAAACAGTAATTTCTACGAAAATATCGTTTAAAAATGCAATAAATACAGAAAAATTGTTTTAAAGGAGCGGATTGTATGAAAAAAAACAAATCAGAGAACATTCCGGTGGATTTTAGTATTTTAAATGACATGCCGACTGATTTTAAAATTGACAGAATTACAAGAGAAGCAGGATTTCAGATGAAAACCTCGCATGTACATCCGTTTTATGATATTACCTATCTGATCAACGGGGAGTGTACCTGTTTTGTAAATCACAGTATTTATAAGCTTTCAAAGGGCGATTTGATTATTATTCCGCCGGGGGACATTCACAGAAGTACCTTTCACGGAAAGATACCGGTGGAGCGGTATGTGTTAAGCTTCCGCGAGGAGGAATTAAACTGGATAAGAAGTCTTATTGGCGATGAGATTGTATCAAAGAGTTTAAAAACCGGTGTGATTTCAATTCCAAGCAAGCGGCGTGATTACATTGAAGCCCTTTTAAATAAGCTGCTTTTTGAAAGTGAAGGACAGGATATTTTATCGCCTGCATTTATCCAGGCGGGACTGCTTGAACTTCTGCTGTTTATGATACGTTGTCAGCAGTACGAGAATAATGTCTATAAGGAAATTGATGTGGATAATCAGCTGATGCAGGAGATTGCCACCTATATTTATGAGCATTACGATAAGAAAATAACGCTTGATGATATGGCAGAGCGGTTTCATATCAGCCGTTCCTATCTGTCAAAGAAATTTAAGCAGGCAACCGGCTTTGGGTTTAAAGAATACCTTGTGAATGTCCGTATTAAAAATGCGTGCCGTCTGTTACTTGAAACGAATCATTCTATTACGGATATTGCATTTGAGTGCGGTTTTAACGACAGCAATTATTTTGGGGATGCGTTCCGTAGAATTAAGGGCATAGCACCTAATAAATACCGCAGAAACAAAGAAGCAATCTGATAAATATTACTTGCATTTAAAAAGTTGATTTTATATAATAAAACTGTGTATACAACATACAAGAAACAATTTGGAGAAAATCATGGATAGTATTAGATTGAAGGCAAGAGCAAAGATTAACTTAGGGCTGGATGTTTTGGGAAAACGCGAAGACGGTTATCATGAAGTGCGCATGGTCATGCAGACGATTGGCATTTACGACAGGCTGATTCTGACAAAGATTCCCGAAGAGGAAATCCGTATCACGTCCAATCTTGCATTTTTGCCGGTCAACGAAAATAACTTGATTTATAAAGCAATCAAATTATTAAAAGATGAATACCACTTTCCGGGTGGCGTTTCCGTGGATTTGAATAAGTTTATTCCGGTTGCGGCAGGCATGGCGGGCGGCAGTACGGATGCGGCATCGACGATGTTTGGTGTGAACAGGCTGTTTGGACTGAATCTTTCTATGGGAAAGATGATGGAACTGGGGGTGCGCCTGGGTGCAGATGTTCCGTATTGTGTCATGAGGGGAACGGCACTGGCAGAAGGCATCGGAGAAAAGCTTACACGAATCACACCTGTACCGCATATGTGGATTTTAATTGCAAAACCGCAGATTAATGTATCCACCAGGCTGGTTTATGAACAGCTTGATATGGGCGGCATACAAAAGCACCCTGATATTGACGGAATTATCCGGGCAATTGAAGCACAGGACGTTGTGCGGATTGCGCAGTCTATGGGCAATGTCCTTGAAAATGTAACTGTGCCGTTATATCCGGTGATTGAAACAATTAAGCAGGATATGCTCTCCCACGGGGCAATTAACGCAATGATGAGCGGAAGCGGACCGACTGTATTTGGTATTTTCCCGGATGAGCAGACCACGCTTGCGTGCCAGGCATTTTTAAAGAAAAAAGGCGATGCCAGACAGGTATATATTACAGAGAATTTTAATTAATGATTATATAAAGAACGGAGGATCAGACAGATGAAAGGCGAATTAAAGATGGATGTCAACGATTATCTTCCTTTAAGAGATGTTGTCTTTAATACATTAAGACAGGCAATTTTACGAGGTGAAATGGAGCCGGGAGAACGTCTTATGGAAATTCAGCTGGCACAAAAGCTGGGGGTCAGCAGAACACCGATCCGTGAAGCCATCCGTAAGCTTGAACTGGAAGGACTGGTTATCATGATTCCGCGAAAGGGTGCCGAGGTTGCCCACATCACGGAAAAGGATATGAAGGATGTACTGGAAGTGCGCTCTACATTAGAGGAACTGGTTGTAGAGCTTGCCATTAAAAATGTAACCGATGAAAAGATTGAAGAATTAAAGTGTGCCAATAAGGTTTTTGAATCTGCAATCGTATCAAAGGATGCCGTGAATATTGTAGAAGCGGATGTGAAGTTCCATGATATTTTGTATTCCATGACAAACAATGCACGCCTCATACAGATTATCAACAATCTGCGGGAACAGATGTACCGTTACCGTCTGGAATATGTAAAAGATGCGAGAACACATTCTATTATTATCAGTGAACATAATGATATTATCAAGCAGATCCGTGATAAGAATGTACCGGTTGCAAAGACCGTGATTCATCAGCATATCAGCAATCAGGAAAAGGGAATCAGCAGGCTGCTGAATCATTAAAAATTAAAAATAAATGTATAGTCTGTGTTTTTACGGTAATACTCCATTTAGAACGAAAACGCCGGAATAAAAGATTTTCACACGTCAAATGTAACCTGACGTTGGCAGCTTTGTGCCGCAGGCGCCACAAAGCTGCGCTTATCGCAGAACTTAAATAAATTCAGTTCGCGGTTTCTTCGGCATTAAAGTGCTTGTGGAATGGGGGAGTATTATGAGAAAGAAAAAACGCAGACTATCTGTATTTATAATGGTGATTTTAATTTTAACGGTTGGAATGGCAGGAATACGCACGGCAGAAGGATATGCGGCATGGCAGCAGGACAGTGCGGGCATTGCACAGGGGATTGCTACAGAGATTATCAGGTTTCATGTGCGGGCAAACAGTGATTCGGAAGCAGACCAGCAGTTAAAGCTTCAGGTGAAAGACCGTGTCGTTACATATATGGAGCCGTTGTTAAGGGAATCACAGGATATTGAACAGTCCAGACAGATTTTAGAGGAACAGACGGAAAATATCCGTACCCTTGCGTTAGATACCCTGCGGGAAGCGGGTAGTGATTATGATGTGGCAGTTTATTTTGAAAATAGTTATTTTCCGATGAAGTCATACGGCGATGTGACATTTCCGCCCGGAGAATACGAGGCATTCCGTATTGACATTGGAGCTCACGACGGAAAAAACTGGTGGTGCGTGTTATACCCGCCGCTCTGCTTTGTGGATACGTCTTACGGCGTGCTTCCGGATACCTCAAAAGATACTTTAAAGAATATTTTGACAGAAGATGAATATAATGCTATAACTAATACCCGGGTTGAGTACCGGTGTAAGTATTTAACCTTTTTAAACCGCCTGTTTGCGGAGAAAAAGTGAAAGCGTGCATATGGTTTTACGGCTGTGAGGCGGATTATTTGAAATGATGAATGAAAAGTATAATAAAGATAGAGAAAAGCCGCTCTGTGCGGCAGAATGGAGAAGAAATCCTATGGGAAGACAGGAGCCAATCGGCGTATTTGACTCAGGAGTAGGCGGACTTACCGTGGCGCGGGAAATCATGCGTCAGATTCCGAATGAACGGATTGTATATTTCGGCGATACGGCAAGAGTTCCTTACGGCAGTAAATCAAAAGAAACCGTGACAAAGTATTCCAGACAGATTATACGGTTTTTGCAGACAGAAAATGTAAAAGCAATTGTCATTGCGTGTAATACAGCCAGTGCATTTGCGCTGGATACCATGCAGAAGGAGTTTGACCTACCGATTATCGGGGTGGTAAAGCCGGGGGCAAAAATGGCGGCACAGACCACAAAAAACGGTAAAGTCGGTCTGATTGGGACGGAAGGCACAATCCGCAGCGGCGTTTATGCGGAATTTATCAAATCCTTTAAACCGGATGTAGAAGTTATCGGAAAAGCATGTCCGCTGTTTGTACCGCTGGTTGAGGAAGGCATGTGGCATGATACAATTACGGATCAGATGGCACAGCGGTACCTGGAAGGCTTAAAACAGCAGGATATTGACACGCTGATTATGGGCTGCACCCATTATCCGTTGTTACGTTCCACGATTCAGAAGACGATGGGTGAGCATGTCAATCTGGTTAATCCGGCATATGAAACGGCGATTGAATTAAAAAATGTGTTAGAACGGGAAAGCCTTGCCAATATTTGTGAGGTAGACAGTCCGTCTTCAATGTATCGTTTTTATGTCAGTGATGCAGCAGACAAGTTTAAGGCATTTGCCAATGCAATTCTGCCGTTTGACATTACCATGACACAGCAGATTAACATCGAACAGTATTAGGAGAAACCATGAAAGAAAAAGTATATATCAATATCAAGGGACTGCAGCTTGCTGCGCAGAATGTACCGCGCGATTATGAAGAGGATGAGGATGACCCGGTTGAAGTGATTAATGTCGGTCGTTACCGGATTATCAATGGCAAAGAATACATAAAATACGACGAGGTCTTAGAAGGAACGACAAAAAAATGTACAAGTACCATTAAAATTGCGGGAAATTCGGTTGAGGTTACAAAAAAAGGTCCTGTAACCGCACACCTGTCTTTTGTGCCGGGCGAAAAAACGATGACCTTTTACGAAACACCGTATGGTAATATCTACCTTGGCATTTTTTCGAGAAGCGTTGATATGCAGCGCACAGAGGATAAGCTGACAATCAGTATTGATTATGCGCTGGAGTTAAATTACGAACAGGTATCAGACTGTAAGGTAGATATTGAAATCAGTTCCAAAGGAAAATTTTCGCTGCTTTCATAGCGTTTTGCGGGAGGAGTTACAAATGTTATTCAGTAAAAAAGATTTACAAAAGCTCATCATTCCACTGATGTTTGAACAGCTGCTTGCAGTCAGTGTCGGCATGGTGGATACATTAATGGTCAGCCAGGCAGGAGAAGCTGCGATTTCAGGCGTGGCACTGGTGGATAATATTAACAGACTGATTATTCAGGTCATGGCAGCACTGGCAACAGGTGGTGCTGTTGTATGCAGTCAGTTTGTCGGAAAAGGAAAAGAAGAAGGCGCGAAGAAATCGGGCGCACAGTTAGAAACTGTGCTGCTCGTTTTTTCTGTCTGTATGACACTGCTTTCTTTAATCGGAACGAGAGGGCTGCTGCATGCGGTATTCGGAAATGTGTCAGAAGATGTTATGGACAGTGCAGTGCTTTATTTTACGGTAACATCGCTGTCGTTCCCGTTTTTAGGCATTTACAATGCGGGGGCTGCGATATTTAGAAGCATCGGCAACAGTAAAATCAGCATGCAGATCAGTCTGCTGATGAATGTGATTAATATTGTGGGAAATGCCATATTTGTATTTGGTTTCCACTGGGCGGTATTTGGTGTGGCACTGGCAACGCTGCTTAGCCGGATCGTGGCAGGCATAGTGATTACTCTGCTTGTCTGCGGAAAGACCAATCCAATCCGCATTGACAAATGGTCGGAATTAAAGCCGGACGGCAGTATTATTAAGAAAATTCTTGCAATCGGTATTCCAAGCGGCGTCGAAAACGGAATGTTCCAGATTGGAAAGCTTGCTGTAACCAGTATGGTTGCAACGTTTGGCACGGCATCAATTGCCGCCAATTCCGTAGGCTATACGGTGATTGATTTTGCCAATATTCCGGGAAATGCAATGGGACTGGCACTGATTACGGTTGTCGGACAGTGTATTGGTGCCGGTGAAAAAAAGCAGGCAAAGCAGTATACGAAAAAGCTCGTCGGACTGGCATATCTGGGTGACTGGATATGCAATATTGCGTTGTTTTTACTGGCGGGAACGATTGCAAAGTGTTTTCACTTATCACCGGAAGCCGTGCGGATTGCTGAGCAGATATTACACTGCTTTGCCGTTACATCCCTGTTTATCTGGCCGCTGTCCTTTACCCTGTCAAATGCGCTGAGAGCAGCGGGAGATGCAACCTTTACCATGATTGTAAGCATCGCTTCAATGTGGATATTCCGTGTCGGCAGTTCGTATTTCTTTGGCATCGTGCTGCAGATGGGTGTACTTGGTATATGGATTGGCATGTTTGTAGACTGGGGTGCAAGATCAGCACTGTTTGGCTGGCGGTTTTTAAGCGGAAAATGGCTTCAGAGGAAAGCATTGGCATAGGAAAATAGTCCGAAAAAAAGCTTCTGTTACTTGTTTTTTAATCCAGATTGTAATAAAATATAAATATTAATAGTCAGGATAAACGAAGGAGGACTTTGAGATGGACGACAAGGTATTGGAGAAGAAAAAGGGACTGAATCTGATGACAAAGATTCTTATTACGGCATTAATACCGCTGATTTTGATTGTAGTGCTTGCAGGTGTGTCAATTCATTCGGTCGGTTCAGTGGTTGCAAAAAAACTGGTCATGCATGAAATGCAGACAGCATCCTATGCATTGGAGATGACATTCGACAGCTTAGGCAGTGGTGATTACCACAGTGATGGTACAAATCTTTATAAGGGGAACTATAATCTGAACTCAAATAATCAGACAATTGACGATTTTAAAAAGAAGACCAATGTGGATGTAACCGTATTTTGGAAGAAGACACGTATGGTAACAAGCACTATTGACAAAGATGGGAAGCGTGTTACAGGGACTGCCATTCCGGACAGTGTTTATGATAAAGTAATGCAGGATGGAAAGTATTTCTCCGATAATGTGGATATTGAAGGTACAGAGTATTACGGTTATTATGAGGCTTTAAAAAATGCAGATGGCAGCAGTCAGGCAATTATTTTTACAGGAATGCCTTCAAGTGATGTAAAAGCAATTTATAAAAAACGTCTGGTTAACACAACGGTATTTATGATTATAATTACGCTGATGGCCTGTGCACTGCTTGCTGTGGTTATAACATTTATCGTGAAAGTAATTACAAAGGTAATCGGACATCTGGATGAAGTGGCAGATGGGGAAATGGATTTTAAAATCAGTGAAAAGCTTTTACAAAGAAGTGATGAAATTGGTAATATTGCGCGTTCAGTCCATACCCTGATAGGAGGGCTGGCTTCTATTGTTGTAAATATCCATCACTCAACAGGAGAACTGGCTGAATTTAAAGATGATTTTCAGAAAAAATTTGAAACGATTAATAATTCTATTTCAAATGTAAATGTGGCTGTGGATGAAATTGCAAATGGAGCGACAAGCCAGGCGGATGAAACGCAGAAAGTAAGCAGCCAGATTAATGATATGGGTGATGCCATTACAAAGACCTCCCAGAATGTCGATTCACTGACACAGAGTACTGAACAGATGAAGGAACATAATGAACAGCTGGATACAACCATTCAGGAACTGATGGCAATCAGTGACAGAAATAAAGAATCTTTAGATGCAGTTTATAACCAGACCAATGAAACCAATCAGTCTGTTATGCATATTGGTAATGCCGTAGATATGATTACGGATATTGCAGGTCAGACTAATCTGCTTTCATTAAATGCGAGCATTGAAGCCGCAAGAGCAGGTGAATACGGAAAAGGCTTTGCCGTTGTTGCAGACCAGATCAGACAGTTAGCAGACCAGTCTGCCAATACTGCAAAAGAAATCGGTGAGATTGTTGCAGAATTGATTGAAAATTCCAATACCAGTGTGGAAACCATGGGGGTTGTCCGACAGGAAATGACCGGACAGTATGAAAAGTTAAATACTACAAAAGACATATTTGAGCATTTGAATGAAGAGGTAAACAATGTAGTAACAGCCATTGAAAGTATTTCTACGGAAGTGGAATCCTTAGATAGATTAAAGGGAGAGGTACTCGGCAGTGCAGAAAGTCTGGCAGCGATTGCCCAGGAAAATGCGGCAAGCACCGAAGAAACATCTGCATCTATGGTGGAACTCGGTGAAATTGTCAACGACTGTAACACAAAGACCAAGCAGCTGGTTGACATTGCAGACAGCATGGAAGAAAACGTACATAAATTCCATGTCGCAAGCATCATCAAAGGTTAGCTGATGTTTTATAATACCGTGAGGAAATGACGATTAGAAAATGTTGGATTTTTTGTGAAGAGTGTGCTATGATAGCCAAAGAAATGGAAGGAATGGTGATAGGGCATGAGTGAGTTTAGTACCGCTGAGATTCATACCAATGAACGTCTGCTTCGTTCAGATGTGACGTTGGAAGAATGCAAAAAAATAGAAAAAGTGTTGCGCAAGAATAATATTTCTTATTTTGAAAAGTGGAAATTTCACACAGGGCTGTTTCATGTAATCAGCAGCCGTAAAAATTCCAAGTGTGATATATACATTCATTCAGATTCCATCGAAAGGGCAAAGCAGGCACTGGGAATCCAGACAACAAAGTAGTTTGTAGTACAATGATGTGCGGCAGTTTTGAAAGAGGATAACCTTTTAAAAACTGCCGCATTTTGATTATTGGAAAAGAATTCCGTAAGGTAAAATGCGGTACAAGAGCCGATTTAGCAGCCGGGCATGCCTGCTGTGAAGATAAAGACAAAAAGGGATTGGAGAAACAAAATGAAAAGGCAGATTTTAAAAGCACTTACAGTATTGCTGATAATATCGGCATTGACAGGCGGCATGGCAGCCTGTGGCAAAAAGGAAAAAGCGCAGATGTCAGACGGAACCTTTACGGTTGGCTTTGATGCGGAATTTCCGCCGTATGGTTACAAAGATGAAAGCGGCGAATATGTCGGTTTTGACTTGGACCTTGCACAGGAAGTCTGTAATCGCAATGGCTGGACACTTGTAAAGCAGCCGATTGACTGGGATTCAAAGGACATGGAATTAAATTCGGGAACCATCAGCTGTATCTGGAACGGATTTACGATGGACGGCAGGGAAGATGAATATACATGGTCTTCTGCCTATGTGGATAATTCACAGGTGGTTGTTGTAAGAGCCGACTCCGGCATTACAAAGCTTTCCGACCTTGCGGGAAAAGTTGTTGTTGTACAGGCGGATTCCTCTGCATTGGCAGCATTTACGGGAGAAGATGCAGAAGAAGCAAACCGTGCGCTTGCGGCAAGCTTTCAGTCCTTACAGCAGGTGTCTGATTATAACAGTGCGTTTATGAATCTGGAATCCGGTTCAGTCGATGCGGTCTGCATGGATATCGGTGTTGCAAAGTACGAACTGGAAGCCCGAGGCAGCAAATATGTGATGTTAAATGAACACGTATCTTCCGAGCAGTATGGCATCGGTTTTAAAAAGGGCAATACCGAATTAAGAAATCAGGTACAGGAAGCGTTAAATGAAATGCTGGCAGATGGTACATTTAACGAAATCGCACAGAAGTGGAAGCTGGAAGAAAGCGTATGTCTGGGACAGAGCGGTGCAGATGAAGTGCTGCTTGCCGAAAACGGACAGACACAGAAGAAAAATTCTGTTGCACAGCTGGGAGAAATCATTGTGCAGTTAAAAAACGGCATGTTTGCCACACTTGGTATTTTTATTCTCACACTGGTGTTCTCACTGCCGCTCGGACTTGTGATTACATTTATCCGTATGAGTAAAGTAAAGCTTTTACAGTGGATTGCGAAGATTTATATTTCAATTATGCGTGGTACGCCGTTGATGCTGCAGCTTCTGGTTGTATTTTTCGGACCATATTACCTGTTTGGCATTTCACTGTCATACTCGTATCGTTTCTATGCAGTTATTATTGGTTTTGCATTAAATTATGCGGCATATTTTGCAGAAATTTACCGCGCCGGTATCGAAGCTGTTCCGGCAGGACAGTATGAAGCCGCCGAGGTGCTGGGATATTCAAAGACACAGACCTTTGTACGTATTATATTCCCGCAGATGGTAAAGCGGGTGATGCCGCCTGTAACCAATGAAGTGATTACCCTGGTAAAGGATACATCGCTTGCCTTTGCACTGGCATACACAGAAATGTTTACGCTCGCAAAACAGGTTGCGGCAACGAATGCAAGCATTATGCCGCTGTTTGTAGCCGGTGTATTTTACTACATTTTCAACTTCTTAGTTGCATGGATTATGGAACAGATTGAAAAGAGCATGCAGTATTACAGATAAATTATAGATAACGTATCTGCGGATTGCCAAAAAGGCAGGCGGCAGGAAGCGTCTGCGGAAATGAGGAATTAAGATGAAATTATTAGAGATGAAGCATGTCGGCAAAAGTTTTGGCGAGCTTGAAGTATTAAAAGATATATCAATGGAAGTGGAAGAAGGCGAGGTTGTAGCAATTATCGGACCATCCGGCTCCGGAAAATCAACTCTGCTTCGCTGTGCAACCCTGCTTGAAACAATGGATAAGGGTGTTTTGAAATACTGTGGGGAAGCGGCAACGGATAATGCGGAGAGAGAAGCCACCCATTACGTATCCAGACAACAGCTGGCACAGTTAAAGAATAATTTTGGACTGGTTTTCCAGAATTTTAATCTGTTCCCGCATTATTCGGTTTTAAAAAATGTGACGGATGCGCCGATACATGTGCAGAAGCGTGACAGGGATGAAGTCTATAAAGAGGCAAGGGAGCTGCTTAGAAAAGTAGGACTTGCAGAAAAAGAAAACAGCTATCCGGGACAGTTATCCGGTGGACAGCAGCAGCGTGTGGCGATTGCCAGAGCGCTTGCCATGAATCCGAAAATGCTCTTTTTTGATGAGCCGACTTCGGCACTGGATCCGGAAATTACAGCCGGTATCTTAAAGGTACTGCGTGAGCTGGCACAGGAAAAAATGACGATGGTGATTGTAACGCATGAAATCGCATTTGCAAGGAAAGTGGCAGACCGTGTTATTTTTATGGACAGCGGTGTGATTGTCGAGCAGGGAAAGCCGGAAGATGTCATTGATAATCCGGATAATGAAAGAACAAAAGCATTTTTACAGAAGCTATCCTAATATGAATCGGAGGAATTATGGGTACAAAACCGGTAAGAATAGATAACAGAAAACGTGAAAAGGCACGCAGGCGCAGACAGACTGCCGCGGCGCGGGCGGCAGTGCTTGCAGCAGCGCTTGTGCTTGTGGCAGTGCTTGTAGTGGCTGGCATTATAAGACATCATAAAAAGACACAGACGGTGCAGAATGATACTTCTGCACAGACGGTATCACAGACAGAAAACGGTACAGATACTGTGCAGGGCCAGCAGACATCTCAGACAGAAGCAGCCGGAGAAACACTTGCAGGCACACAGGTACAGAGTGTGACGGCAAAGGGCTATGCCATTCAGGTGGTAGACGGTGTGACGTATATCGGCGGCGTGATGATTGCCAATAAGTCTTATTCCCTGCCGGAAAGCTATGCACCGGGTGATTTGCTGCCGGAAGTCAAAGAAGCCTTTGCAGTCATGCAGAAAGCCGCTGCCGCACAGGGCTTAAATATTTACATTTCTTCAGGTTACCGCTCATACAGCCGTCAGCAGACACTGTATAACAATTATGTAAAGAGTGATGGAAAGGCACTGGCAGATACGTATTCGTCAAGACCGGGATATTCGGAACACCAGACGGGACTCTGCTTTGATTTAAATACGATTGATGATTCCTTTGGTAATACGAAGGAAAGTGCATGGCTGGAACAGCATGCACAGGAGTACGGATTTATTATCCGTTTTCCAAAGGGAAAAGATGCACAGACCGGCTATCAGTATGAGCCGTGGCACCTGCGTTACTTAGGCATTGACATGGCAACAAAGGTGTATAACAGTGGACTTTCACTGGAAGAATATTTAGGAATTACGTCAGAGTATGCCGACTAGTGTGAAAAATCCATAAATGAAAGATTTTTCACACAGCAATTTGTTTCCGAGTGAAAACAAATTGCCTAATGGCAGATGAGAAATCGCTCAGAATAGGAGTAGTATAATGAAGCTTTTTGTATACAGTATGAGAGAATATGATGAACTGGCCTTTTTTGAGAAGTTCTGTGGGGAATACGGTGTGGAATTCGGGTATACGACACAGACACCGTGCCTTGAAAATGTAGAGCTTGCAAAGGGCTATGATGTTGTGGATATTATCACGACAATTATGGATAAGCCGATGATTGATGCGTTTCATGCGGCGGGAATCCGCTGTATTTCATCAAGAACGATTGGGTATGACCATATAGATACGGAATATGCCCATACGCTTGGCATGGGTGTGACTCATGTAACTTACAATCCGGCGAGTGTGGCGGATTATACCATTATGTTAATGCTGATGGGGTGCCGTAAGGCAAAGCACATTATGGAACGTGCCGCGATTCAGGATTATACGCTCAAAGGAAAAATCGGCAGGGAGTTCAGCGACTGTACGGTTGGTGTAATTGGTACGGGACGCATCGGAAAAACGGTGATTGACCATCTTGGCGGTTTTGGCTGTAAAATGCTTGCTTATGATATTTACGAGCAGGAAGCAGTAAGGGAAAAGGCAGAATACGTAAGCCTTGACAGACTGATTCGGGAAAGTGATATTATTACACTGCACGCACCGGCAACAGATGATAATTATCACATGATTGATACGCAGGCAATTCAGAAAATGAAGGACGGTGTCATTATAATCAATTGTGCGAGAGGTGCGCTGATTGACACGGATGCTTTAATTGAAGGCATTGAAAATGGAAAAGTTGGTTTTGCGGGGTTAGATGTTGTGGAACATGAGAGCGGACTGTATTATTTTAACCGTATGGGTGAACCGCTTGGCAATCCAAAGCTAGCAATCCTGCGTTCCTATTCCAATGTCGTTGTAACACCGCATACCGCATTTTACACGGATGAAGCCGTATCCAATATGGCAGAAAATTCGATTATCGGAGCAATGAAATTTATCAGCGGGGAACACAGCAGTTTTGAAGTCAGGTGATGGCAGATGAGAAATTGCCTGCGCTTGGCATATTTTCATAAAATACGGCTTGAGTACCGGTGTCGAATATTGTATACTAAAGTAAATTGTAAAAAATGGAGGATATAAAGAAAATGCAGGAATTTAAACCATTCAAAGAAGGAAAAGTAAGAGAAGTTTACGATATCGGAGAGAATCTTATTCTTGTGGCAACAGACAGAATATCAGCATTCGACCACATTTTAAAGAATAAGATTACAGATAAGGGTGCAATCTTAACACAGATGTCAAAGTTCTGGTTTGATTACACAAAGGATATTGTAAAGAATCATATGGTTTCTGTAGATGTAAAAGATATGCCGGAATTTTTCCAGTCAGAAAAATACGACGGAAACAGCATGCTGTGCAAGAAGCTGGAAATGCTCCCGATTGAATGTATCGTGCGTGGATACATTACAGGCAGTGGCTGGGAAAGCTACAAGAAGAACGGTACTGTTTGTGGCATCAGCCTTCCGGAAGGTTTAAAGGAATCAGAAAAACTGCCTGAACCGATTTATACTCCAAGTACAAAGGCTGAATTAGGCGACCATGATGAAAATATTTCTTTCGAGCAGAGCGTAGAAGTGTTAGAAAAGCTTTATTCGGGCAAGGGCAGAGATTATGCAACACAGATTAAGGACTGTACAATCAAGCTTTACAAGAAGTGCGCAGAATACGCATTAAGCAAGGGAATTATCATTGCAGATACAAAGTTTGAATTTGGTCTGGATGAGAACGGCAACGTTGTTATCGGTGATGAAATGCTCACACCGGACAGCTCAAGATTCTGGCCGTTAGAAGGATACGAAGCAGGAAAGTCACAGCCGTCATATGACAAGCAGTTCGTAAGAGACTGGTTAAAAGCAAATCCGGACAGCGACTACCTCCTCCCGGACGATGTAATCGATAAGACAATTGCAAAATATAAAGAAGCATTTGAATTATTAACAGGCAGAAAATTCGCTTAACTGTAAATGATGGAGCCAAGGCGTAAATAAAAGCAGGGAAGAACCCAAATAAGCCGAAGTCAAGTAACACGGTAAATTTTTGCCTATAATGTTCCGACTGCCACGCTCTCCCCTCATGGAGCCAAAGCGTAAATAAAAGCAGTGCAGTACCAAAATAAGCCGAAGTCAAGTAACACGTTGAGGCGTTTTTGGTACTGCACTGCTTTTCCATTCTACACTTTACGCGGAATCTTTACGCGAAATGAAACGTATCCTTCAATCCCTTCCACAGCTGATCCTTATCGCTGAGTAACAGCTTCGTGCCGTCATCAAGGCTGTAGCCGTCTCCGGACGGGGTGCCGTTATAGGAGCCGGTAAGCTTGGGCCATACAATTCCGATTTCCGGGTCATTCCATGCGAGACCGCCCTCGTCATTCGGGTGGTAGAAGTCCGTACATTTATAGCAGAATTCTGCGGTATCGCTTAATACTAAAAATCCGTGTGCAAAGCCTTCCGGGATATAAAACTGCTTTTTATTTTCTTCAGAAAGCTCTACACCGAACCACTTGCCGTATGTCTGGCTGTTTTCACGTAAATCCACGGCAACATCAAAAACGCAGCCTTTGATGACACGTACCAGTTTGCCCTGTGGGTACTGCTTCTGAAAATGTAAACCGCGTAGAACACCCTTTGAAGAAGCAGACTGGTTGTCCTGTACGAACTGCATTGTAAGTCCGGCTTCCTCCATATCCTTTTGATTGTAAGTTTCCATAAAATATCCGCGTGAATCGCCGTGAACGGTTGGTGTAATCACGCACAGGCCTTCAATTCCGCCTGCATTTTTTTCAACCTGAATCTGTCCCATATTATCTCCTTTTCTGAGCAACTTGTTGCGTAGATGCGATGAGAAATTCGCGCAGGCGATTTCTCATCTGCTATCATAACGATTTGTTTTTGTTCACACTTCTCCATTCCACGGGCATTTTCATGCCCTTGTTATTACAAAATTTCTTTCAAATATCGTTTTAGTGCATCCTGCCATGTCGGAAGCGGAGTAAATCCGTTTTCAACAAGCTTGTGCTTATCCAGACGGCTGTTAAACGGTCTTGCGGCTTTGGAAATGCCGTATTCCGCCGTGGTAACAGGAGCAACCGTTAAATGTCCGCTGTCATATTCACTGTGTCCTAAAGCCACAGCTTCGGCAAAAATAGCCGTCGCGAAGTCATACCAGCTGATAAAGCCGCCTTCGTTGGTTGCGTGGTAGTAACCGTATTTGTCGGTTTCGATCATATCGACAAGCAGGCGTGCCAAATCAAACGTATAAGTCGGTGTGCCAATCTGGTCATTGACAACCGTCAGTTTATCGTGGTTTGCGCCGACCTTTAACATCGTTTTGATAAAGTTATTGCCGTTTAGACCGAATACCCATGCAATACGGACGATAAAATACTTGGAAAGCAGACCGGAAACGGCGAGTTCCCCGTCTAATTTGCTCTGTCCGTACACATTTAACGGTGCATAGTCCTTACAGTCCGGTTTCCAGCTGTCAGTTCCCTGACCGTTAAATACATAGTCGGTTGAAATATACATGCAGGCAATATCCAGATGTTTACACATTTTAGCGATATTTTCCGTACCGACAGCGTTGACAAGATGGACTTTTTCCTGATTTTCGGCATCTTCTGCGGCATCGACAGCCGTCCATGCGGCACAGTGAATGACCGCTTCCGGAGAAACCGCTGTCAGTGTCTTTTCAACACTGGCAAAGTCCGTAATGTCCATTTCTTCAATATCAACGCCGACAGCAGTGTGTCCGCGTTTTTCAAGTTCATTTACAACGTCATGTCCGAGCTGTCCTTTGACACCGGTAACAAGCACTTTCATAAATTTATGTCCTTTCTATTAGCGGTTTTTATACATTTTTTCATAGTAATCCTGATATTCGCCGGAAATAATGGTTTTCCACCAGTCCTGATTGTCCAGATACCACCGGATGGTTTTCTTAATGCCGTCTGCGAACTTTGTTTCAGGAAGCCAGCCCAGTTCATTGTGAATCTTTGTCGGGTCAATGGCATAACGCATATCGTGTCCCTTGCGGTCGGTTACATAAGTAATCAGGCTTTCCGGTTTGCCAAGCTCCTTGCAGATAATCTTTACGATATCTATATTTTTCATTTCGTTATGACCGCCGATATTATAAACCTCACCGACACGTCCCTTGTGAATAATTAAATCAATCGCCTTGCAGTGGTCCTCTACATAGAGCCAGTCACGCACATTTTCACCTTTTCCGTAAACCGGAAGCGGCTTGTCATTTAAGGCATTTGCAATCATTAACGGAATCAGCTTTTCCGGAAAATGATATGGACCGTAGTTGTTGGAACAGCGGCTGATTGTTACCGGCAGGCCGTAGGTTCTGTGGTAGGCAAGCACCAGTAAATCCGCACCGGCCTTTGAGGAACTGTAAGGACTGCTGGTGTGAATCGGCGTTTCTTCCGTGAAGAATAAATCCGGTCTGTCAAGCGGCAGGTCGCCGTATACTTCATCGGTAGAAACCTGATGATAACGTGTAATGCCGTATTTGCGGCAGGCGTCCATTAAAACGGCAGTACCTTTGATGTTCGTATCCAGAAAGATTTCCGGGTTTTCAATAGAGCGGTCAACATGGCTTTCAGCGGCGAAGTTGACAACGATATCCGGCTTTTCTTCTTCAAAAAGACGGTAAACGGCCTCACGGTCCGTAATGCTTTCCTTTACAAAACGGAAATTCGGGTTGTCCATAACAGGCTCTAACGTTGATAAATTTCCGGCATAGGTTAGGCAGTCTAAGCAGACAATCCTGTAATCCGGGTATTTGTTTAACATATGAAAAATAAAGTTGCTTCCGATAAATCCGGCACCGCCGGTTACAATAATAGTCATAAATCCTCCTTTAGTGCAGTACATCCATATATTTGCCGTCTAAGACATCTTTTAAATACTGTCCGTACTGGTTTTTCTTTAACAGTTCATAAACCTTTAATACATCTTCCTTTGAAATCCAGCCGTTTAAATAAGCGATTTCTTCAAGGCAGGCAATCTTTCTGTGCTGGTGCTGTTCAATTGTTTTTACAAAATTGGTAGCTTCGACAAGGCTTTCGTGCGTTCCGGTATCCAGCCATGTAAAACCCTGTCCTAAAAGCTCGACATTTAACTGGTTTTCTTCCAGATAAATGCGGTTTAAATCAGTAATTTCAAGTTCGCCGCGCGCACTTGGCTTTAAATTTTTAGCGTATTTAACAACGCGGTTGTCATAAAAATACAGGCCGGTAACACAGTAATTGCTCTTTGGCTTTGCCGGTTTTTCTTCAATGGATACGGCTTTGCCATTTTTGTCAAATTCTACAATACCGAACCGCTCCGGGTCGTCTACGTAGTAGCCAAAAACGGTGGCACCTCTGCCGCTTTCGGCATTTTCAATCGCGGCTTTTAAACGTTTCTTTAAACCGTGTCCGGCAAAAATGTTATCGCCGAGTACCATGGCAACACTGTCATCACCGATAAATTCTTCACCGATAATAAATGCCTGTGCCAGTCCGTCCGGGCTTGGCTGTTCTTTGTAAGATAAGCGGACACCAAACTGGCTGCCGTCGCGCAGCAGTTCCTGAAAACGCGGTAAATCCTGTGGTGTTGAAATAATTAAAATGTCGCGGATGCCGGCATTCATGAGTACGGACAGCGGATAGTAAATCATCGGCTTATCGTAAACCGGCAGCAGTTGTTTTGAAGTGACCATTGTCAGCGGATAAAGACGTGTGCCTGAACCGCCTGCTAAAATAATTCCTTTCATAAAACCTCCAGTCTTTTGTAGAAACAGTAAATGCTTTGTTCTAAAATCAGGCAAATAAATTTTGTCAATATACCCAGTATAAAAGATGACGTTACGTCACCTTCAAGCCTTTTCCGGAAAATTTTATGAAAGAATTTCTATATTTTATTCCGGCAGATAAAAAGCCCTGCCGATTTTGTAATATGAAATCCTTTGAGCGTCTTTTTTTCCACAAAGCGGCGGAAATCCTGATAACGTTCTAACAGATACTGGTTCTGGTTGCCGTGGCAGGAAAGAATATATTCAATCAGCGGTGCCGCATCTGTGACATATAAGGCATCGTCATAGAGCTGTGTTGAAATTTCTGAAAAATACGGTGCAAGGAGTTCTGCGCCGTTTTCAAGCCCAAACCTTGCATACAGGGCATCACCGGATAATTGGATACGGCTGTCAAACTCCTGGACGAGTGCCGTGATTTCCTGCATATGGGAAGCACCGTAGGTACTGCATAGAAACCTTCCTCCGGGAACTAATATGCGGGATACTTCACAGCAGACTTTTGCAATATCATCACAGTAAAACAGTACATGATTGGCAATCACAAGGTCAAAGCTGTCTGAGGCAAATGGAATCCGGTGGCAGTCAAATGCCTGAAAAGAAAAGCGGGAATCACTGCCGATACGCCTTCTGACATCACGCAGCATGCCTTCTGAAATATCGGATAAGACTGCGGAAATATTTTGAGGAAGTTTTGCCATATTTTCATTCCAGAGTGTACCGTCCCCACAGCCGATTTCCAGAATGCGCATACCGTCTGTGATTTTACAGTTGTGGTAAATCCATGGAAACCATCCCGTCTGATTTTGGGAATACATTTCATGCAGACGGATACGGGCAGAAATATTGCTGGCATTCTGATACTGTGTCTTTAAACTCTTTTCCATACCAGTCAGGTGAATCAGATGCAGCATCTGGCTCCAGTTTACGGTGTGATTTTTGGAAATTTCACGGGAAGTATCCTGAATTGCCTGTTTCACCAGCTGCATCTGTTCGATTTTATCATCAATCAGCTTTAACTGGAGATTTAAGGCATTCTGCATCAGGTGATAGTCGGTATCATTAATCGTCATTTCACGGATATCTTCCAGTGAAAAACCGAGATATTTCAATAATAAAATCTGCTGGAGCCGTACAAAGTCCTCATCGGTATAAAAACGCGCACCGCTTTCATTAATATAAGAAGGTTTTAAAATATTCTGTTGGTCGTAATAGCGGATTGTCCGTACCGATACCTCTGCCATATGTGCAAACTGACCGGACGTATAATAACCTGGAAGCTTCATAATTGATACTCCTTTCCACAGGTATTTTAATGCATACACTTTTTCCTAGACACTATCACATTTTTATAAAAAAAGCAAAGACCTGTGCGTCAGCACAAAAAACTTTGTTTTTCAAGACATTGTGAATGGATACAGGAGGTGCTAAACTTTCAATCAGATTCAAACAAACAAAAGCACAACACCGCAGGAAGCGGTAGAAAAGGAGGGGCATTATGGTAATGATTCGGGCGATTATCAGACCGGAGAAAGTAGATGAAACCTTAAAGACACTGGCAGATGCAGGATATCCGGCGGTAACTAAAATTGAGGTATATGGACGAGGCAAGCAAAAGGGCTTACAGGTCGGTTCCGTGTTCTATGATGAACTTCCGAAGGAAATGCTGATGATTGTTGTAGACGATGAAGTAGAAGAAAAGGTTTGTTCTTTGATTATCGGAACGGCAAGAACCGGTGAAGGCAATTTCGGTGACGGACGAATTTTTGTAACACCGATTAAGAAAGCCTATACAATCAGTTCAAAGACAGAAGGACTGTAGAAAGGCAGGGAATGTTATGGTAGAAATTATCGCAATTGTGCGACCGAACAAAACGGCAGAAACCAAACAGGCACTGCTTGACATCGGAAAGCCGGGATTCACATGCGTGAGAGTCAGCGGCAGAGGAAAACAGGCAGTGGTACGGACCTTTATGGACGGTTCGGTCATTACAACAGGATTAAACAATAAGCGGATGTTTATTATAGAAGCAGAAAATGATGATGAACAGCTTATCGTTGATAAATTAATGGCAGTCAACTGCACCGGAGAACACGGTGACGGCAGAATCTTTACAGTGGATTTGCAAAGCTCTTACAGCGTAAGAGAGGGAAAGGTCATGACAATTTAATATATAAAACAAGGAAGCAAAGGGGCTTGACAGGAATAAATCCGTCAGGCTCCTTTTTGTCCGGCTATTTCTTTGTGAGCAAAAACAAATAGCTATGATGAAAAAATTTGCTCGGAAATGAGGATTAGGTATGAAGAAAAAGAAAAAAATTTCAACAGAACGGATTATTTCCGTCTGTGCAGTCATTTTATTTTTTGCCGCATGGTATCTGGTAACGGCACTGGAACTGGTTGACCCGAAGCTGATTCCGACACCGAAGGCAACATGGGATTCATTTGTAGAAGTTTTAACACAAGGATATAAGGGACACACCTTATTACAGCATTTGGGAACCAGTATGGAACGACTTTTAAAAGCCTTCCTGCTTTCCGTAGTAACGGCTGTACCGCTTGGACTTTTAAGTGGTTTTAGTTCCAAAATCAAGGCATTTGTCGAACCGTTTATCGAATTTTACAGACCACTGCCGCCGCTGGCGTACTACACGCTGCTGACACTGGCACTCGGTATCGGTAACAGTTCAAAGATTGCACTGTTATTCTTAGCCTGCTTTGCACCGATTTATGTAGCCTGTGTATCGGCAGTCGCAAGAATTAAGGAAGATTATATCAATGCCGCCTATACGGTCGGCGCAACCCGGATGCAGGTGTTCTGGAGTGTGATTTTACCTTCCTGTGCAGCCGAAATCTTTGTTGGATTAAGAACTGCTATCGGTGTAGCATATTCCACACTGGTAGCCGCCGAAATGGTAGCCGCATCTTCCGGTATCGGCTGGATGGTTGTTGATGCGGGCAACTGGTTTAGAAATGACATTATCTTTGTCGGTATTTTCGTTATGGGCTTTACGGGCCTTTTCATTGACTGGCTTTTAAAATTCCTTGAAAAGAAGCTGGTTCCGTGGAGCGGCAAGGATTGATAAAAATAGATGACAGAAGCAAAAAACAGGGATTAAAGAAGGGAGAAAACATTATGAGAGTAAAGAGATTGGTAAGTCTGGCACTGGCAGGTATGCTTGCGGCGTCTGTTGCATTAACGGGCTGCGGCAGTAAAAAGGAAGCAACGACATCGGATGGTAAAACCATTGTAAAAATCGGTACACAGCAGATGCCAAACGATGAAGGCATTGCAAAGGCAATGAATTATTTCCAGGAGGAAATGGGTGACAGCGTCAGCGTGGAAATCGTGGAATTTAGTTCCGGCAAAGACGTAAACACCGCCCTGGCGGCAGGAAGCATTGACTTTGGACTGGAGGGTTCTTGTCCGGCTTCGCTTGCAATCGCACAGGATTTAGGCGTGGAATTAATCTGGATTCATGAAGTTTTGGGTGATGTGGAATCCCTTGTTGCAACAGGCACATCAGGGATTAATATCGTAGCGGATTTAAAGGGTAAAAAGGTGGCGGTTCCGTTTGCATCCACAGCCCATTTTTCACTCTTAAAGGCAATGGAAAATGCCGGACTAAGTGCATCGGATGTAACGGTACTGGATATGCAGCCGGATAAAATCTACGCTTCATGGAACAGTGGCGATATTGACGCGGCTTATATCTGGGAGCCGACATTATCCCAGTTATCCAATAAGAAAACTGTAATAACGAGCGGCGAACTTGCAAAAGCCGGATATATGACCTCCAATGTTGAAGTGGTCCGTACAAAGTTTGCAGAAGCACACCCGGATATTGTAGCCGCTTATGTAAAGGCACTTGATAAATCCGTATCCATGTATAAGAACGATGAAAGCACCGCAATCAAGACGATTGCAGAAGCAATGGAACTGACAGAAGACAATGCAAAATTCCAGATGAGCGGTTCGACATGGCTGACAGGCAGTGAACAGATTTCCTCAACGTATCTTGGAACAAGCAGTGCAAAGGGTGCTGTGGGACAGAACCTTTACGACACGGCAGAATTTTTAAAGACACAGGGCAGTATTACAAAAGTACCGGACAAGTCCGTATTTGAAAAGGCAGTGAATCCGAAGTACATTGAAACCGCATTGGGTAAGTAATGTCAGACAGACAGAGAGAGGTGAAGGTTATGGCAAGTGAAATCAAAAGGGAAACGGTCGTTTCCATAAAAGATGCGTATTTAAGATACGCCAGTGAAAAGGGAAGTGTGACAGCACTTGAAAATGTCAATCTGGAAATTGAAAAGGGTGAGTTTATCTGTGTATTAGGCCCGTCCGGCTGTGGCAAGAGTACACTGCTTAAAATCATAGCAGGATTTCATCAGCCGACAGAAGGAACGGCAATGATGGGTGATACGCCGATTACAGGACCGTCTGCAGACCGCGGGGTTGTTTTCCAGACACCGACATTGTATCCATGGTTAAATATTTATCAAAATGTGGAATACGGACCGAAAATGCGTAAAGTTCCAAAAGATGAGCGCGAAGCTGGTGTTAAAAAGTATCTGGAGCTGGTCGGCTTAAAGGATTTTGCAAAGCAGAAGCCGTATGAATTATCCGGCGGCATGAAGCAGAGAGCCTCTCTTGCAAGGGTGCTTGTCAACCAGCCGAAAATGATTCTCATGGATGAGCCGTTTGGCGCGCTCGATGCCTTAACCAGACAGAACATGCAGACGTTAATCCGTGAAATCTGGAATAAGACCGGCAATACGATTTTCCTGATTACACACGATGTTGATGAAGCGCTGGCACTGGCAACAAGAGTAATCGTCATGTCTTCAAGACCGGGACGGATTGTCAAAGAATTTCATACGGATTTTACCTACGACATTGTAGGTACAAATCAGGAAAGTGCAAAATATACACAGGAATATATGCATATCCGTGAGGAAATATTAAGCATTATTAATACGCAGAATGCGGCATTGACGGCAGATGCCATTTAAAACACAAAGCAAAGCGGGCAGAAAATTATTTTTGTCCGCTTATTTGTGCGTATTAAAAAAATATAAAAAGTCTAAAAAAATCCAAAATAAAGCGTTACAAATTCTTATTTTTATGATAAATTATAGTATATATATGCAACCACAGGTGTATTGTAGTGACAAAGGGGAGATTCATATGAATAAGAAAGTGTATTGTAAGCGTACAAAAGCGTTTTACAGAATCTTTGCGGCAGCAGCGTGCAGTCTGCTGCTGGTAGGGTGTCAGGCACAGAAGCCGGACGATTATGCAACCAATCAGGGTTATTCTGATAACAGTACCGTATCGGTACAAAATACCACAGGCATTACCAAAGAAAATATCAAAGTCGGGGTCATTCATTTGTCTGATCCGGCAGAGGGAAGCGGCTATACCTATACACATGATTTAGGGATTCAGGGGATGCAGCAAAACCTCGGACTTTCAGATGACCAGATTATACGCAAAATCAATGTCGATGACAGTGATGCACAAAAGACACGCACTGCGATTCAGGAGTGTATTGATGCGGGCTGTAATATCATATTTTCCACAAGCTGGGGCTATATGCAGACCACCGCAGAAATGGCGGAACAGTATCCGTCTGTGTATTTTTCACACGGCACGGGCTATTTAAGCAACGGTAAAAATTTTAACAACTATTTCGGAAAAATCTATCAGCCGCGGTATTTAAGCGGAATTGTGGCAGGCGTGAACACCAAAACCAATAAAATCGGCTACGTTGCCGCAATGGATTCTTCCAATTCAGAAGTTACGGGCGGTATTGATGCTTTCGCACTGGGTGTATATTCTGTCAATCCGGATGCACAGATTTACGTTAAGGTAACAAACAGCTGGTACAGTCCTGAAGCGGAAAAAGCCGCCGCAGCGACATTGCTTGATATGAACTGTGACGTGATTACACAGCACTGTGACACGCTTTATCCCCAGACACTGGCACAGGAACGGGGCGTTTACAGTATCGGTTATAATTCGGATATGAGTAAAAATGCGCCAGATGCCTGTTTATGTAGTGTCATCTGGAACTGGAGTGCTTATTACACCTCTGCGGTACAGAGTGTTCTGGACGGAACGTGGGACGGCAGTAATTATTACGGCGGCATGAATGAAAATCTAGTCAGCATTACGGAACTGGCAGATTTTTGTGCGACAGGGACAAAACAGAAGGTGGACGAAGCCAAACAGCAGATTTTATCCGGGAAAAACGGTGTGTTTGACGGTGTCATTGAAACCAATACGGGAGAAACCGTAGGCGAACAGGGTAAAACACTTGATGCCGCAACGATTACCGGCAAAATCAATTGGTACTTTAAAACCGTTCACGTTGTCGAATAGGGGGAATTACAGATGAGTATTAAAAAGAAAATTTTATCCATTACCATTATACCGGTGCTGCTTTTAGGCATTGTATCCATTTTTTTAACCTTTACCACGGTAAAAGGTGCATTAATCAATCAGATTGAGGAAGCGCTAAAAGGCACTGCGGCGGCGACACTGGCAGCATATGACCAGAATACGGGCGATTACATACAGACCAGCAATGGCGATATCTGGAAGGGCAGCTATAACATTTCCAAGTCGGAAAGTCTGGTAGACCGTATCAAAAAGAACACGGATATGGATGTCACATTTTTCTATGGAAACGAACGGATTATGACTTCGGCTGCGGACTCGGATGGAAACCGCATTTTAGGTTCACCGGCGGGCGATGTGATTATTACAAAGGTTCTGCAAAACGGCGAAGAATATTTCAGCGAAAACGTATCATTAGAAGGAAATATAAATTATGGCTATTACATGCCGGTTTATCAGAATGGTTCGGACAGTGAGATTATCGGCATGGTCTTCGTCGGTACGGATAAGGCGCAAAAAGATGCGGTCATCAACAGGATTCTTGGCAGTATTGTTATGGCGGTGATTGTGATTATGCTTGTGTGTATTGCATTTGCCATGAAAATGGCATTGTCTATGAGCAGTAATATCCAAAGCAGCATCCTGGTTGTTGAGGAGCTGGCACAGGGCAACTTAAAAGTATGGGTCGATGAAAAACTGCTTGCAAGAAAAGATGAAATTGGTGCACTCTCGAAAGTAACGATTACACTCCGTGATGCCATGCAGTCCGTTATCCGTGAAATTTCGGAAAATGCCAAGCATTTGTCAGAGGCATCGGATGTGCTGGGGATGGCAGCAGACACCACCAACGGCACGATGACACAGGTAAAAGATACTGTGGCAATGATTGTGGATAATTCGGCACAGCAGGCAGAAAATTCCAAGAATACTTCGGCACAGATGCAGATTATGGGTGAAAATATCACGCAGACGACACAGGAAGTCGGCGTGTTAGACGAAAATGCACAGGCAATGCAGCAGTCCGGCCGCAGGGCGGCAGAAACGCTGTTAAATCTCATGAAAATCAATGACGAAGTGGAGCATACAATAAAAGAAGTACAGGAGCAGACGAACAGAACGAATGACTCCGTCAATAAAATTTACGAGGCAACGGCACTGATTACGTCGATTGCGGAAGAAACCAATCTGTTAAGCCTGAATGCTTCGATTGAGGCGGCAAGGGCAGGAGAAAGCGGCAGGGGCTTTGCCGTGGTTGCCGATCAGATTAAAAAGCTGGCAGACCAGTCCAACGAATCGAGCCGTGAAATCGGTGAAACTACGCAGGTACTTATGGAGGATTCCGCAAAAGCCGTGGAAAATATGCAGCAGATGCAGCAGATTCTACAGAATCAGAGTGAAAGCATGCAGGCAACCCAAAATATTGTGGAAGAGGTGCTTTCGGGTATTGGGGAATCCATGCAGAGTATCGGACAGATTAAAAGCAGTACACAGCGGCTTGACAGCTCCCGCAGTGAAGTCGTGGAAGCCGTGTCGGCGCTCTCTGAAATTGCCGGAAACAACATGGAAGGCACGAAAAAGACATATAATGAAACAGAAGCGGTTGCAGGAACATTTAAACAGGTCTATGAAAGTGCCGAACAGCTCCGTCAGATTGCCGAACAGCTTGTACAGAGCATTGATTATTTCAAAATGTAAAAAAGAGGTTGAATTTCACACAGTAATGTGCTAAACTCAGCAATAAATAAAAAAGACAAACCGTTGAATAAGAGTAGTAGCATGAGCGTAAGAGATTACAGAGAACTGCATGTGGTGAGAAAGCAGTATTTCCGGTTCATGTGAATGGACTTATGAGGGCAGCCTGAAATGATAGTAGGAGCTGACGGAAACTCTAACCGTTATGATGAGAGCATATCGTCTGACTGTAGTAATCGCCGTTTTGACGGACTATAGAAAGACCGTATGTGAGATTTCCATACAGGTGGCGTGCAGAAAAGATTTCTGTTCCTTTAGGGAACGGAAATCTTTTTTTTATTTCGGTTTGTAACAAAAAGAAAAGAGGAAAGACCATGAAGGAAAAGACACAAAACGCAGGCAGAGGCGCATCCCTTGCAATGGGTGTTGCATTTGTCGGATTCACAACACAGTTTGGCTTAATTCCGCTGGTTAAGACGGGTTATTCTTATATCGGTTATGCAACGCTGATTGTGATTGTGATACCGTTTATTGTCCATATGATTGTAGGCTGCGTGAAAAAACAGCCGGTCATGGGCAGCGAAGCAGCTGAAAATTAAAAAACTGATACGTGTTTTGCGGGCATGAAAATGTCTGCGGAAAGGATAGAATCATGAAATTAGAAAATTATGAATTACATTTACCGAGTTATTCTGTAGGAAAAGAGGTCTATAACCAGATTGGAAAAATCTGTAAACCATACGGCACAAAGGTGCTTGTAATCGGCGGTAAAAAGGCGCTTTCTGCGGCATTTGACAAAATCAGTAAAAATGCGGCGGACGGCGGGCTGGATATTATCGGAAAAGAAATTTACGGAACAGACTGCACGTATGAGGCAGTAGAACGCCTTGCCGCACTGCCGGCATTCAAAGAAGCCGATATGGTGTTTGCCGTGGGCGGTGGAAAGGCAATTGATACCTGCAAATGTCTGTGTATCGAGTGTGAAAAGCCGGTGTTTACATTCCCGACAATCGCTTCCAACTGTGCGGCATGTACTTCTGTTTCAATTATGTATCATGAAGACGGCACATTTTTCAAACCACATTTCTTTACACATCCGGCAGCTCACGCATTTATCGATACACAGATTATTGCCGCAGCACCGTACCGTTATCTGTGGGCGGGTATCGGCGACACGTATGCGAAAAATTACGAAGCTGAGATTTCTTCACGCGGTGAAAAACTGCCGCATTATACGGAGGTCGGGGTCGGATTTTCCAAAATGTGCCTGACACCGATGCTTGAATACGGCAGACAGGCATTGGAGGATAATAAAAAGGGTGTTGCAACCGAAGCACTGGAGCAGGTAGCTTTAGCGATTGTGGTTACGACAGCGATTGTATCCATTTTCCTTACAAGGGACTTTACACCGGATTACAACAGTGGTCTGGCACATGCCTGCTTTTATGCGCTGACGGCGTATCCGGTCATTGAAAAAGAACATCTGCACGGCGAGGTTGTCGGATTCGGTGTACTGTATGCCCTGCTTGTAGACGGACAACAGGAGGAATTTGAAAAAATCTATGCGTTAAATAAAGAGCTGGGACTTCCGGTGCGCATTGCCGATATCGGCATTACCGAGGAGCAGTTCTTTGAAACCATGGACAGGATTCCGCAGATGTCCGATATCCGCCATTATCCGTATGTAGTGACAAAGGAAATGCTGATGCAGGCATATGAAACGATAGAACAGCTGCCAGTATAAAATGTCAGAATATTCATAATAAAATATACAATTTATAGAAAAGAATGAAAATAATTAAAATTTATTTGAAAAAAGTATTGACAAATAATAACCTGCGTGTTAATATACAATCACAAACAAACAAGAACTTCAAACATAAGAGTTCTTAAAAGGAGGTTGATTCCAATGCAGAACGAAGGAATACACCTACAATATGAGAGTGGTAAGGCATAGCAGTTCCCTCGCAAGAATACCTTTACCGATATAACAAATGGAAGATTCCTATAAAGAGATAGGAAAAGAAGGAAAAGGTAATACAGGCTGGCACTCATATTGAAGATTTACCACAACAATAATATGAAAGATTTCAGATTTGTGTAAAGAAACAAATACTGAAAAGGTATCAAAAATATACGACCGGAACACTTCTGATACCAGTAAAAGATTTTGGTTATCAACGAAATCAAAGTCAATGAAGATGCAGAAGTAAAAGGAAACTATATTTCAGATATCTTGAAACTGTCAGAACCCGTGAAAGATGACAGAAAGAAGCTTCATATTATCCGAATGAAACAGATTCAATGAAAGCAATTTCAAGGAATCAGGTATCATTCAAAAAAATGTATCAATGTTCTAAGTAAGAAAACAAAAAGGAAGATTTTTTAAAGAAAAGATTCCAAAAAGAAAACTTACGAGCAGGGAATAAAAAGGTGATGTTGCCTTTGTACAATCAGAACAGATTTCATCGAAGAAATTGAAAAATGAAGTAAAATTCATAAAATCAATGAAGAATCGAAGAAAAAGGAGTTTAAAATTGGATAACGCAGAGTCTTAGAACGGCCGTTGTATCAAACATTCGTAGTTGGTATGACGGTCGTTCATTTTGCTCATTTTGCATTAAAAAGCATGAAAAAGGAATAGTGCCAAAACGGCGGGAATATAGTATATAGCGTGAAAAAATGCCGGTGTAATTATTTTTTGCATTGGAATTTGGTTCTTATGAAACAAATCTGCGCGGTAAAAATCTAGTATTTGTGGATTGGAGAGGTGTATGAAACTGCTGTGGAGGTCGGGACGCAGGCGCGGTAAAGCTGATGGCAAAGAAAAGGAAAAAGACATTAGGGAAAGCAGGAAACAGTGGTCGGGGATAACGGCACAGAAAGTAAGTATCGTGGCAGTGCTGTTTTTAGTAATGTATGCGCTGGGAGCGCTGACAGCAAAAAAGGCGGAGAGTGTCGGTGTGTCGGCATTACTGCATGAAAAAAGTGAAAACTGGGGACTGGGTTTTGGCACGGAAGGAAAGCCGCCGACAGGAAATGCGAGTGCAGAGGAATTAAAAAAATACAATGCGTATTTTATCGGGGATACAACACAGAATACGATTTATCTGACATTTGACTGCGGCTATGAAAACGGCAATACAGAGCCGATTTTAGATGCGTTGAAAAAACATGATGTAAAGGCGACCTTTTTTGTGGTCGGAAATTTTCTGGAAACCAGCCCGGAGATAGTCAAACGGATGATTGCGGAGGGGCATACGGTCGGCAATCATACCTATCATCATCTGGATATGTCATCCATTTCAAGCATGGATGCCTTTAAAAAGGAAACGCAGGACGTTGAAAATCTGTTTGAGCAGATTACAGGGACACCGATAACAAAATTTTACCGTCCGCCGCAGGGCAAATACAATATTGAAAACTTAAAAATGGCGCAGGAGCTTGGCTACCACACGTTTTTCTGGAGTCTTGCTTATGTGGACTGGTATCAGGATAAACAGCCGACAAAAGACGAAGCGTTTGGCAAGCTGCTTAAAAGAATACACCCCGGCGCAATCGTGCTGTTACATTCCACGTCTTCGACAAATGCGCAGATTTTAGACGAATTGTTGACCAAGTGGGAAGAAATGGGATATACTATAAAACCGTTGACAGAACTGGCTGGCGCAGCAACATGACACATAATAAATGTATTGTTTGACAAAACTTTAGGAAAAATGTTTGGCGAAGCCGGGTGAAGCGTGTAAAGATATAGATTTATGCGTGTACAGACAAAGAAAGAGAGTAAGATGAAGAAAAATGGGAGGAAACAAAACGTGAATACGAAAGAGTATGAAACAAAGGAGCTGCTTTCACGGTTTGCACCGTATTATAAGCCGCATATGGGGACGCTCTGCATGGATTTATTCTGTGCGGCGCTGACAACAATCTGCGAGCTGGTGCTTCCGCTGATTATGCGTTATATTACCAACGAAGGAATCCGGGATCTTGCGGCGTTGTCCGTAAAGACAATTCTGATGTTGGGTGCATTGTATCTGGTACTGCGTATTATTGATGGTATTGCGAATTATTATATGGCATATACGGGGCATGTTATGGGTGCAAAGATTGAAACCGGTATGCGTAAAGATGCGTATGCGCATTTGCAGAAGCTGTCTGATACGTATTATAACAATACGAAAGTCGGTCAGATTATGGGGCGGATTACCAACGATTTATTTGATGTTACCGAATTTGCGCATCACTGTCCGGAGGAATTCTTTATTGCGGCGATTAAAGGCATTGCAGGCTTTGCAATTCTTGCAATGATTAATCTGTGGCTGACACTGATTATTTTTGTGATTGTGCCGGTTATGGTTCTATCCTGTATGAAGCTGAACCGCAAAATGAAAAAGGCATTTGCGGCACAGCGGTATCAGATTGGTGAATTAAATGCGCGTATTGAAGATACCTTGCTGGGTCAGAAGGTTGTGAAGGCTTTCACAAATGAAGATATGGAAAATCAGAAGTTTGATGCGGATAACCACAGCTTCTTTGGGATTAAAAAAGAAACGTATAAATATATGGGCGCATTCCAGACCACAACCAGAATGTTTGACGGTGTGATGTATCTGGCAGTTGTGGTTGCCGGCGGTATTTTTATGGTTAGAGGCATGATTCTGCCGGGCGATCTGGTTGCGTATATGCTGTATGTAACGACATTTATTGCAACAATCCGCAGAATCATTGAATTTGCCGAGCAGTTCCAGCGCGGCATGACGGGAATTGAACGCTTTTTACAGATTATGGACGCCAAAATCGACATTTTTGACGAGCCGGGTGCAGTCGAATTAAAAGATGTAACAGGAGATATTACATTTAAAGATGTAAGCTTTGAGTATCCGGATGACCACAATCAGGTCTTTGAAAATCTGAATCTGACGATTCGTCCGGGCGAAAAGGTTGCCATTGTCGGACCGTCAGGCGGTGGAAAGACGACACTTTGTAACCTGATTCCGCGTTTTTATGATATTGATTCCGGCGAAATCAGCATTGACGGTAAAAATATTAAATCATTTACGTTAAAGAGCCTGCGCCAGCAGATTGGCATTGTACAGCAGGACGTCTATCTGTTTTCGGGCACGGTGTATGACAATATTGTATACGGCAGCTTAAATGCGACAAAGGAACAGGTTATTGAAGCCGCAAAGCTTGCCGGGGCAGATGGATTTATCAGGGAACTAAAAGACGGCTATCAGACCTATATCGGAGAACGAGGTGTGAAGCTTTCCGGCGGACAAAAACAAAGAATCAGCATCGCAAGGGTATTTTTAAAGAACCCGGCGATACTGATTCTGGATGAAGCGACCTCGGCGCTGGACAATGAAAGCGAGTATGAGGTTGCTAAGTCGTTAGAGAAGCTGTCAAAGGGCAGAACAACGATTACCATTGCACACCGCTTATCCAGTATCCGCAATTCGGACAGAATCTTAGTGCTTACGCAGGAAGGCATTGCCGAAGAAGGAAACCACGAAGCACTTATGGAAAAGAAAGGCATTTACTACCAGTTCTATACCATGGCGGACCGGCTGAAATAGCGGCGATGTCAGAAGCGGAACCGGTCACTTCATTCTGCATAACGGATAAGCCTTCGGTTACGGTGGCGTTTGGTTCAAGCTGTTTTATCGTAGTTATCTTATATTTTACACATGTTTCTGATTTTCGCGCAGGGCACTTTCTACATATTCCATAATGTAGTAGTTGTCCTCCGGCATCTGACAGCCGACAATATACGTGCCTTCATTTTCAGAAGAACGGATAATTCGGCCTTCCAGTACGGAATGGGCGGTCAGTGCAAAGTTATCAATGGCAATGGAAATGTCACGGCCCTTGGCAGAGGCAAAGAACGGGTCTTTTACCAGAAGGGCAAAACCGTTTGCACTGATATTGTCTAACTGACCCTTAAAGGTTTCACCGGAATTTTTCACGGTAATCGTACAGGTGTTGGAAATATCCATGCGTGGATATTTCCGGCGGTTTATAATCTGCGGACGGCTGGTAATCTGAATACGGTAAGTTCCTTCCGCAGCTGTTTTACCGCTGTCAGACTGAATCTTGGCATGGCTCCAGCAGTAAAGAACATTACCGACAGTAACCTGTACGGTACATGCTGCCGGTTTTGGCAGGCTGAGCTTCTTTTCAAGAGAGGCAAAAAGCGTATTTTCAACCTGTTCCAGTAATTCACCGTGGTATTCAATGTCTTTAGAAGAAGCATCATCATGAACGGTTACGGTCATCTTCATGCCGCGTTTTACATCATCAATGCCCATGAAACCGCCGATACCCAGTTCGCACATTAAATCCTGGATAACATCTTCAATGTTGTTGATATTCAGAGCCGTTTCCTCATATTTACTGCTCATGCGTTTGGTCGTTTCGTCAGAGTCGGAAATGCAGTTGGTCATGACATTTACAATATCAGTAACGTTTTCCATGTTGGAAACCAGCTGGCGGTTGGAATTTTCCACTTCTTTAATAGCGGTGTCAATAACCTGGATATGTTCACCCAGCTGTGAAGAATCCGCAGTAATTTTACCGACATTTTCGCCGGTTAAGGTTACTTTTTCAAGGGTCAGCTGAATCAGTTTCAAGGTCTGTTCGATAGAAGATGTCATTTTTTCTGAAATCTCATCCAGACGGGTTAAGGCATCCTGAATCTGACCGGATGAAGATTTGGTTTCGGTACTTAATGTGCGAATCTGTTCGGCAACGACCGCAAAGCCTTTTCCGGCTTCGCCGGCGCGTGCGGCTTCAATCGAAGCATTTAAGGCAAGCAGATTGGTCTGGCTTGAAATGCTGTCAATCGTACCGGTTTCTTCTTTTACTTTTTCAAATTCTGATTTGAATTCCTGTAAAACATTTTCAACTTCGCCAGACAGTTCAGACATCGTTCCGGCAGTTTTTACCAGTTCGTCAAGGTCTGCGGAACTGGTCTGTGCATGTGTAACGGATTCAGCTGTTAAGGAAACCATTTCGTTGATTAATGCAACAACGTGTTCCACCTGTGCATTAATATCACCGGTCATATCGGTGGAGGAGGTGGTATGCTGCTGTAATTTTCCGTTGTTGTCAGTTAATTCATTCATGCCAAGTAAAACAACGTCAGAGCCGTGTTTGTTTTCAGAAGCCAGTTCACGGACAACGGTAATACCGTTCATAATGGTATTGCTGGCAGTTTTTACCTTTTCAACGGTTGAGATGACACGCTGTAAGTCAGCCTTGATACTGTCGGTTAAAGCCCCATCAGATTCGTTTAAATGGCGGATAGACAGCACGTAGCAGATATAACATAAAACAATGCAGGATACCTGTAACTGGTAATTTTTTATATCAGCCGCAGAGTTGCAGCCAAGTACGACACCGCGGTATAAGGCGCTGCCGATGATGACAAGCGTATTGGCGATGCCGCAACGAATCATAAAGCTGCGGTTCTTGTAAAGAACCAGAAGGCTTGTGACAGGAAGCACATAGGTAAATGCAATCGGTGAAGCTGTTGTGCAGGATACAAAGGTATAAAAGATACCGTATCCGATAACAAGATCATATTTGTACAAATCAGTTGATTTTCCTTTTAGCCGCAGCAGAATATCGCCGATAAAGAAAGGAACCCAGCATAATACTACAAAAATAATGTAATTAGAAAACGGATACAGGCCGTTTGCGGCATCGGAGCCATAGTTGGCTGTGAGTAAAAGTGCAAAGACCAGCCAGATTCTGCGGGCTTTGATGTTGGCTTTTTCTTTGAAAACATTTTCATCATAGTTCATAAGTGTCATCTCCTGTTCTAGTATTTTTGAAGGAAATCAATCATGGATTTCATTGTCTGTAAACTTTCGTCAAGTTCCGGTTCAAATACGCTGAAAGCGTGTGTAAGCTTCGGATTTTTCGGAAAATTCAGTAAATCATGCGGCACCTGGTAACGTGCCAGTGCTTTTTCAAATTGTAACGTGTAGCGTTTTAAGTAATCGTTGTGGCTGGTTACCAGAAAACACGGCGGAAGTGCCTTTATAATATCAGGGTGTTCGGGATTTACAAACGGCGCAAAGGCACTCTTTTTGTAATTCTTTCCGTAAAGATACTTTGGAAGAAACAACCCGATTTTATCCTTTTTTGTTGTATAAAACATGCCACTGATGAGTCCCAGCGCATTGATATGTAAAGAAGACGGAGTGACTTTGGCAGCTTTTGCTGCGGCAGGGGCATGCTGCAGGGCAGCAGTGTAGGTTAAAAGACACGCACCGCCACTGTCTCCGACTGCATATACATGGGACAGATCACCGTTATCGGAAGAAATCCGCGTTTTTAAAAAGTCCATGGCACAGGCTAAATCCTGACACTGGTCGAAAAATGAACAGTCCGGTATCAGACGGTATTCCACGCTGTAGACTAAAAAACCAAGTTCGCTTAACCGCATGCAAAATAACCGGTTAAATTCTTTGCTGCCAAGTAAAAGTCCGCCGCCATGCACATTTACAATTACCGGGAGAAGTTCGCCGTCCTGTTTTTTCGGGCGGTAACAGTCCAGACGGTGTGAATCGCAGATGTGTGATTTACTGCTTTGCAGTGGGAAGTCCGTGTCCAAAGAAGTGTTGTCTTTTGCGGCAGAGCCGTCTGTCATATAAGGAATGTTTTTTATCTCTGTGACAGTATCCGGGAAAGTAAGTGTTAAATTCCGTTCGGCAGACGATTTCTCAAAGTCTTTTCGCTGTTTATAAAAATTTCTTATCATAAAGTCACTCATAGCAGTCTCCTATCATGGCCAGGGGGTTTTACCATGGCATCATATCATTATTTTAAGATATTTTTGAGGGCTTTTCAACAAAATAATGAAAATGATATCTTTTGATGGTGTCTGCGGGAATTAGTAGTCTTTTTTGATAAATTATGGTATACTTCTTAATAAAGAACTATGGCTGACTTACTAAAAGGAGAAATGTTTATGGAAAATTATAATGAAGCCTTTTTCAGGGCGAAGACGAACAAAAGAGCAAGCATAACATGGGTGCTTCTGCTGATCGTTGCGTGCATTTATTATGGCATCAAAGTCGGCACCGGAACACTGACACCGGGCTATTACGCAGCATTTGCGATTGTGGGCTGGGCAGTCTATATTGTCGGACAGGCACTGTTGTTTATTAAAGGAATGGATTTTAAACCGTATAAATGGATTGTGGGACTGGGATATCTTGCATTTTATTCGGTCATTGCATGGACGGCACTCGACCAGATTTCATATGTGTTTATCCTGCCGTTAATTTCAATTCTGATTTTATACAAAGACCCGAAGTTTATCCGCACGATGATGTGGATTACACTTTTTGTACTGATTTCAAGTAATGCTTATAAGGGGCTGGCAAAGGGCATGATGGATTATATGGCAAGTCCTGAATGTGCATTACAGCTGGTCATTGTAATTGGTTGTTATGTTTGTACCAATATGGCAATCAAACATCTGGTAGAATCCGATGGGGCGCTTACGCAGTCTATTAAAAGCAACTTAGAGCGCGTTGTCCGTACCGTAGAACAGGTTAAGGATGCAAGTAATGCCGTTGTAGACGGTGTAACGGTTGTCCGTGAACTGGCAGACGAGAACAGAACGGGTGCCAATGATGTTATGAAGGATATGCAGAATCTCGATGCCAACAACGGTGTCTTAAATGAAAAGACCCTTTCTTCCATGGAGATGACAAAGGTCATTGATACACAGGTCAAAGGTGTGGCTGACCTGATGGAACAGGTAGTAGACCTGATCGGGGCATCGGTTGAACATGCCAATGTGAGTGCGGGTGAACTGGTAGAGGTTGTGGAAACAACCAATAAGATGGCAGACCTTTCAAAACAGGTTGAACAGATTCTGGAAGATTTCAAGAAAGAATTTGAAAATGTAAAAGAAGAAACCAGTACAATTGAGGGCATTACCTCAAAGACCAATTTACTGGCGTTAAATGCTTCTATCGAAGCGGCAAGAGCCGGAGAAGCCGGAAAGGGCTTTGCGGTTGTAGCCAATGAAATCCGTAATTTGAGCAGCGGCACACAGGCATCTTCTAACAGTATCATGGAAGCGCTTTCCCATCTGGAAGAAACATCCCAGAAGATGCTTGAATCCATTGCAGAAACCATTGAACTGATACAGGTTAATATTGAAAAGGTATCGAATGTCAATGTAAGTGTAACCAATATTACACAGGATGCGACAAGCCTTGGAGAAAATATCAAGGTTGTAGACAGTGCTGTTAAAGAGGTTGAAAGTTCAAACCGCACGCTGACGGAAAACATGAATCAGGTCGGTGAAGTCATGGAAATCATGACACAGAGCATCAGTGGTGCAGAACTGACGACAAAGACGATGTTAAGTAAATATGAAGCCAGTGCAAAGAGTGCCATGGATATTGAAGGTGTAGTTGGTAAGCTGATGCGTGAACTGGGTGTTGGCGGATTTATGGGTGTTCAGGATATTAAACAGGGCATGAAGATTTCTATAGCTTTTGGGGATGCCGGCGGTAAGAAAGATGAATATCTGGGTGAAGTCGTAGACTGTATTGATAAAGATATTTTTGTAACACTGGATAGTAAGAGCGGACAGGCAGTTGATAAGCGTGACAGAAATGCGTTCTGTCGGTTAAATATTGTTGTGGATAATGTATTGTACTGCTGGGAGCACGTAGCAGTACAATACAGCAGACATGGCGAAAAGGGTCAGTTTAAGCTGAGCATTGAAACCAATCCACAGGTATTTAACAGAAGAAAATATCCGCGTATGCCGCTGGATAACAGATGTACAATCCGTATCAGCGGACAGGATACAGCTTATGACGGCAAGATGGTCAATATCAGTGCCAATGGTTTCGCATTTTCAGTAAACGATTCTGTATTTGAGCGTGCGAAGGGCAAAAATGTTACACTGGACGTTCAGGGCTTTGATGTGTTAGGCGATAAACCGCTGGAAGGCTGTGTTATCCGCTGTTCTAATAATGATGGAGAATATATTATCGGCTGCAGAATGCCGGAAGACAGCGAAGCAATTAAGGATTATGTAAGTAAGAATTACTGCGAATAAGATGCAGTACAAGCAGGATAACCCTCTGTTTACAGATATTGGTTTATAAAAAACTAGTGTGAACAGATGGCTTAGGTTTGTATAAATATTCACATTTTCCACATACTAACTCCAAAGCTAATATATAGCAAAAAGAGCGGCTTTATTGATTTGAACAGACATAGATTAATAAAGCTGCCGGCCCAAATATAGCATTGGAGGAAAGCAGATTATGAAAGCGACAGGCATTGTAAGAAGAATCGATGATTTGGGGAGAATTGTCATTCCCAAAGAAATCAGAAGAACGCTTCGCATCCGGGAGACAGACCCGCTTGAAATATTTACCGATAAAGAGGGTGAGATAATCTTAAAAAAATATTCACCCATCGGAGAGCTGGGGGCTTTTGCCAAAGAGTATGCGGAGTCGCTTGCGCAGACAACAGGGCATACCGTCTGCGTTTCGGACCGCGACCAGATTATTGCGGCAGCAGGTCCGGATAAAAAGGACATGATAAAAAAGAATATCACGAAAAAAATGGAGCAGCTTTTAGATAACAGAAGCACACTTGTTGCGGCAAGCGGGGACAGGGAGTTTGTGCCGGTTGCGGAGAATCTGGAAGAAGAATATAAGGAACAGGCATTAAGTCCGATTATCTGTGCCGGGGATGTACTCGGAGCAGTGATTATTACGACAAAAGACGGTAAAATACATTTTACGGATACTGAAAAAGCACTGGCTGCAGCAGCAGCTGATTTTTTAGGAAGACAGATGGAATCTTGATTGTGGAATTTAAGGGAGTATAAAAAACAGATGAAAAATCAAGAGTATTTAAAAGAAACGTATGAATGGAAGGACCTGCTGGCAATTGTGCATAAGCTGCGCCAGCCGGACGGCTGTCCGTGGGACAGCACGCAGACCTATGAGAGCATGAAAAAATGTGTGGCCGATGAAGCCGCAGAGGTTGTGGAAGCCGTAGACAACGAGGATTTTATCAATCTGAGGGAAGAACTCGGCGATTTAATGCTTCAGGTGCTGATGTATGCGGAAATTGCGCAGGAACGGCAGGAATTTACATTGGATGATGTTATTGACGAGCTGGCAAAGAAACTGGTCAGAAGACATCCGAATGTATTTGGCGATGAAGAAATGTCAAGGACACCCGGTGAAGGATTAAGCGTGTGGAAACGCGTTAAAAAAGAAGAAAAGCTGGGACGGTTAAAAGAGTACGAAAAGATGTATGAACAGGGGAAAATCCCTTTGAAGGCACTTGAAAAACAGCGGGAGAAATGCCGCATTTTAGAGGCACAGGAAGGCGCAGAGTAGGCGTGCGTTGGCATTTTTACTAAATTTTTGACGGGATTTCATTACAAAACCCTTGAAATGCCGTGAAAATGCCTAAAATAGGCGGTTTGTATTGACAAAAGCTGTAAAAAAGTTTATAAATGATTTTGTTGGGGAAATCCAATAGAAATATACTGATTGAGGAGAGAAATTCACATGAATAAGACTGAGTTAGTTGCAGCAATTGCTGACAAGACTGAATTATCTAAAAAAGACAGCGAAAAGGCATTAAAGGCATTTATCGATGTTGTAGGCGAAGAATTAAAGAAGGGCGAAAAAATCCAGTTAGTTGGTTTCGGTACTTTTGAAGTAACTGAAAGAGCAGCAAGAACAGGTAAGAACCCACAGACAGGCAAGGAAATTAAGATTGCAGCCTGCAAGGCACCTAAGTTTAAGGCTGGTAAGGCTTTAAAGGATGCTGTAAACGCTTAACTTAAGGCAAAAGAGAATCTAAGGCTGCCGTGCCGCCGATTGTATAATCGCGGGTGCGGCAGTTTTTTCATATGTGCGCCTGGCGGGGCTGCCGCCGGGATACAGCAAAAAGGAGCAGCGATGAGATTAGATAAATATTTAAAGGTATCCAGACTGATTAAGCGCCGTACCGTGGCAAATGAGGCGTGTGATGCGGGCAGGGTTGTGATTAACGGAAAAGTGGCAAAGGCATCGGCAGATGTAAAAGCCGGTGACGTGATTGAAATCGCATTTGGCAATAAGTCTGTGAAAGTCCGTGTAACCGATGTAAAGGATACTGTCAAAAAAGAAGAAGCAGCAGATATGTTTGAATATCTGTAGGCGGTTCTGAAATCATGCGGGCAGACATATACTGATACAATCAAGTATCAGGATGGAGGCCGTTATGGAAGAAAAAGTAAAACAGAAGCGTCTGCATAAAATGCACATGGAAAACCGCAATAAGCTGGAAATGACGGGTATCGTCGATGTCATTTCTTTTGATTTAAATAAAGTTATTCTGGAATCCGACTGCGGCATGATTACGATTAAAGGTGCAAATCTGCATGTCAGCCGGCTGTCCGTGGAAAAAGGAGAACTGGATATTGACGGTACGATTGAAAGCTATGCCTATTCCGAGGTAAATTCCTATGCCAAAAAGGGAGAATCCATGCTTGGAAGGCTGTTTCGATGATTGCAAAATTAATCTGGTGGGAGGGCAGGACATTATTGTCGGCACTCTTTTTAGGAATGGTGCTGGCATTAGAATATGACTGTATCCGTATCTTCAGACGCGTAATCCGTCATAAAAATATATGGGTGATGTCGGCAGAAGATATTTTGTACTGGATATATGCGGCAGTTACCGTATTCTGCATGACCTATGAAGTAAATGACGGTATTTTAAGAGGTTTTCTGGTGACAGGTTTTTTGGCAGGGGCGGTTTTATACCGGTATGCATTTGGCACATTTTTTGTAAAATACACTACAAAATTCATAAATTTATGTTTAAAGCCATTGAAAAAAGCACTCTGTTTGATTAAAATAGGAGTACATAAAATAACAGGCTGCATCAAAGCGGCGGCTGTAAGGAAAAGGGGGCAGGGCAATGAAGTTTGAAACACGCAGGGAAAGAGAAACAAGAAGAAAGCGGCAGAAACAGTCAGCAATTTTAGGCATGGTGCTTGCATTTGCCCTTGTCATGATTATGGGCGCTGTGATCTGGAGCGGCAAGCGGACACTGGAAAAGCAGAATAAAGAATATCAGGCACGCGTGGCACAGCTGCAGGAGCAGGTGGAAGAACAGCAGAACCGGTCTGATGAGATTGATGAATATAAAAAGTATATCCAGACCAAAAAATTTGCAGAAGAAGTTGCAAAGGACAAATTCGGCATGATTTATCCGGATGAACTGGTATTTAAACCGGAAAACTAATAAAATATTGTGACAGGTTACACTACCTGACAAAAACTGCACAAAACAGCGTCTATAATAGGCAGAAAAATGCCAGAAGCAGGAGGGGCTGTATGAGTGAAAGGGTGCAGGATTATGTAGTGGACTATTCCGTAACAAAGCTGGAGGAAACCGCCAGGACATTCAGACGTCTTGGCGAAGCGTATGAAAACGCTTCGGAACCGCAAAAAAGCGGTACCGGAATTTCCAAACAGCTTTTTTTAGTTGCGGATGTACTGGAAGAATGTATGACTATGTATGTGCATACGGAAGACGGAAAAAAAGATTTTGTCAGGGAACTGACACGCAAATGTTTCGTGAACGGGATACGCATAAAAAACGTACAGCATTTGTCAAAAAAAAATGGCAGAAATGCCATTGTGTTTCAGGCAAGGACTGTGGGCAGAAGCTGTGTGGCAGCAAAAAAAGTTGTTCCGGTGCTTACAGAAGTGCTGCGGAGCGGATATTATCCGGATGATTCCAACCGCCGGATTATCAATGAAGAATATCATCAGTACATTTTTATTCAGGAAGACCGGTTTAAACTGCTCAGTGGTGTGGCAAGAATGAATAAGGGAAAAAGTCATTTTAATGGGGATAACTTTCTGATTTCGCGGTTAGAATGTGGAAAAGCCATCGCTGCGATTGCAGACGGCATGGGCAGCGGAAAACGTGCTTACATTGAAAGCCGTATGGTCATTGAACTGATGGAAAACTGTATTGATGCCGGGTTTGATGAAAAAGCATCCATTGATCTGATTAATTCTGCGTATATTGCAGGCGGCGGAACGGGAAATCCGGTAACAATGGACATGAGTGTGATAGACTGCCAGTCGGGGTATATGCACTGTATGAAGCTGGGTGCGGTATCCACCTTTATCAGGCGGGACAAGTGGGTGGAGATTATCCAGTCAACGACACTGCCGATGGGGGTGTTAGAACAGGTCGATTATGACTGCACGACAAAGAAACTCTATGACGGCGATTATATTGTTATGGTCAGTGACGGAGTACTGGATAATATTCCGTGTGTGAATAAAGAGGAACGCATGGCACAGATGATTCATGCCCTGACGATACGGGAACCGTCCGCAATGGCAGAGAAACTTCTGGAACAGTCGCTTGCCTATAATGATATGAAAGCATCGGATGACTGTACGGTTTTGGTACTGGGCCTGTTTGACACCTATGAAAAATGAGAATATAATTGTTTTATGGTAAAGAAAATATACAAATATATACAGGAACACCGGATGTTAGAAAATACAGGCATCCTTGTTGCCGGCTTGTCCGGCGGTGCGGATTCGGTATGTCTGGTGGCTGTTTTAAAAGAAATTATAGAAAAAGAACAACTGGATATCCGTCTTCTGGCGGTGCATGTCAATCACGGAATCCGCGGAACAGAGGCAGAACGGGATGAGCAGTTTGCGAAGCAGCTTTGCAGACAGTTATCGGTGGAATATATAAGCCGCAGGGTGGATGTGCCGTCTGTGGCACACCAGGAGAAGCTGTCAGAGGAAGAGGCGGGAAGAATCCTGCGCTACCGCATTTTTAAGGAAATTGCCACGCAGCAGGAAAAGCATACAGGCAGAAAAGTAAAAATCGCCGTGGCACACCATCAGAATGACCAGGCTGAAACCGTACTGATGAATCTGGTACGGGGCAGCAGCCTGCGCGGAATTTGTGGAATCCGTCCGGTGCGGGACAATATTATCCGTCCGCTCTTATGTGTGAGCCGTGCACAGATTGAGGAATATCTGACATTGCAAGGACTTTCTTATGTGACGGACAGCACCAATGAGGAACTGGTGTATACAAGAAATAAAATACGCCGGGAACTGATTCCGTATCTTGAGAAGAATCTGAATCCCAATGCCGTACAGAAACTGACGGAACTGGCAGATAGCGTTTTGCAGGCGGAAGAATATATTGAACAGCAGGCGGCAGGGCTGTATGAAAAGGCGGTTATTTTACAGCCGCAGGAAAATCCGTCAAAACCGTCCGTAAAGTTGTCTGTAAAGGCGCTGGTTTCTGCACCGCCGGTTTTACAGCAGTATGCTATCCGGCGGGCAATAGAAGCGGCAGCCAATGGTGCAAAAGATATTTACAGGGTACATGTCGGGGCAGTGCAGGAGCTTCTTGAACATTCTGTCGGAAAATGTGTGAGCCTGCCGTATGGGCTGGTGGCGGTAAGGGGATATGATGAAATTACGATTGCGCGGAACAAAACGGCACACCTCGACAGCAGAAAGCAGTGTGGCGGTATACACGGCGGTACAGAGCAATGCGGAAGTATGCCGCAAAATCCGGCTGACAGTGCGGTGCAGATGCCGGATTTACGGGAATTTGAAAAAATATGGCGTGGGAAGAGAATAACTATTCCTGTCAATGAGCCGGTGTATTTTACACGGGTAAACGAATGCCGTAAGGCAGTGGTCATTTTAGAACAGGGCAGCTTATCAGAAATTTATGGAAATAACGACTATACGAAACTCTTTGATTATGATAAAATAAAGGATAATTTTTCTTTTCGTTTCCGGAAAACGGCAGATTTTATAAGGATTGACAGGAATGGCACGAAAAAGACCTTAAAAAAAGAACTGATTGATAAGAAAGTGCCAAGGCAGGTAAGAGATGCGGTTCTTCTGCTTGCCGTATCCAATGAGATATTGTGGGCGGCAGGTGTCAGACGAAGCAGTGCCGGGCTGGTTACGGATTCGACTCAAAGGATATTAAAAATAAGCGTAGTAATGCAGGAGGATAAATGAAATGGAACAGCACCATATCAGTGTGATGATATCAGAGGAAGAAATTGAAAAGAGAGTGTGTGAACTGGCAGCCCAGATCAGCAGTGATTTTGCAGGGGAAACCGTAAAACTGATCTGCATTTTAAAGGGCAGTGCTTTTTTTGCGTGTGAACTCGCAAAAAGAATTACCGTGCCGGTAATGATTGATTTTATGCAGGTATCCAGCTATGGAAGCGGCACGGTATCAAGCGGAACAGTTCAGATTAAAAAAGACCTGGACGAGCCGTTAAAAGATGAAAATGTTATCATTGTTGAAGACATCATTGATTCCGGAAATACATTGTCAAGACTTGTTCCGATGTTACAGGAACGCGGACCGAAAGATTTACGGATCTGTACACTGCTTAGCAAGCCGGAGCGCCGCGAAGTAGAAATAGATGTTGCTTATAACGGATTTGAAATTCCGGATAAATTTGTAGTCGGATATGGACTCGATTATGACCAGCATTACAGAAATCTGCCATATGTCGGTGTAATCGAAAGTGAATAAAGAAGAAAGAGGAGGAAAAGATGAATACAAACAGAAATAAAATGGGAGGAGTTGGCATCTATCTGGTGGTTATAGCGGTGATTGCCGTGCTTTATTTTGCACTGGCAAGACTTTCACCATCGTCATCATCATACAGCTACAGCAATTTCCTGTGGGATGTCCAGAACGGATATGTATCCAGCGTGTTAATCAAGCAGAATTCAGAAGTGCCGACCGGTGTACTCTCTATTACCAAGACGGACAACGGCGAGGAACTGTTAAATGTTTCCGATGTGCATGAAATTGAACAGTTACTGCTGGATAACAATATCCGGTACACGTTAAAAGATGTGACAAGAGACAGCGTATGGATTACAACGATTCTTCCGTTTGGTATCTGTCTGGTGATTATTATTGTAATTATGATGATGACCAACAGACAGGCAGGCGGCGGTGGCGGCGCGAAGATGATGAACTTCGGAAAAAGCCGTGCCAAGCTGATGAACGGTACACAAAACTCTGTTACATTTAAAGACGTTGCCGGTCTTCAGGAAGAAAAAGAAGAACTTGAAGAAATTGTGGATTTCTTAAAAAATCCGGTGAAATATACAGAACTGGGCGCAAGAATCCCGAAAGGCGTGATTTTAACAGGTCCTCCGGGAACCGGTAAGACACTGCTTGCAAAGGCAGTAGCAGGAGAAGCGGGTGTGCCTTTCTTTAATATTTCCGGTTCGGATTTCGTGGAAATGTTTGTCGGTGTCGGTGCTTCCCGTGTGCGTGACTTATTTGAAGAAGCCAAGAAAAACGCACCGTGTATCGTATTTATCGATGAAATCGATGCCGTGGCAAGACGCCGTGGTACCGGTATGGGCGGCGGACATGACGAGCGCGAGCAGACGTTAAACCAGATGCTTGTTGAGATGGACGGTTTTGGTATCAACGAAGGTATTATCGTGATGGCGGCAACAAACCGTATTGATATTTTAGACCCGGCGATTTTAAGACCGGGACGTTTTGATAGAAAAGTTGTTGTCGGACGGCCGGATGTACAGGGACGTCTTGAAATTTTAAATGTCCATGCGGCAAAGAAACCGCTCGGTGATGATGTGGATTTAGAAAGTCTTGCAAGAACCACAGCCGGATTTACCGGTGCGGATTTGGAAAATCTGTTAAATGAGGCGGCAATTAACGCAGCCAAGCGAAAAGAAAAATATATTACCAATGCAGATGTGAATTACGCATTTGTAAAGGTTGGCATCGGTGTGGAAAAACGCAGTAAGATTATTTCTGAAAAAGAAAAGAAGATTACGGCATACCACGAATCCGGACATGCAATTTTATTTCATCTGCTTCCGGATGTCGGTCCGGTGCATACGATTTCCATTATTCCGACGGGAATGGGGGCAGCAGGTTATACTATGCCGTTGCCGGAACGAGATGAAATGTTTAACACACGCGGAAAAATGCTTCAGAATATTATCGTCAGCTTAGGCGGACGTATTGCGGAAGAACTGGTATTTGATGATATTACCACCGGAGCATCACAGGATATTAAACAGGCCACGGAAACTGCCCGGTCAATGGTTACAAAATACGGCTTTTCATCAAAGCTGGGATTGATTAATTATGATAACGACAGTGATGAAGTCTTTATCGGCAGGGATCTGGCACATACCAGACCGTATGGTGAAGAAGTGGCTTCCCAGATTGATACGGAAGTAAAGAACATCATTGACGAGTGCTATGGCAAAGCCAAAAAGATGATTGAGGAGCATATGGACGTGCTTGAAAAGAGCGCACAGCTGCTTCTGGAAAAAGAAAAAGTAACCCGTGAGGAGTTTGAGGCGTTGTTTGAAAATTAGATTGTATTCAAAGGGTGGGGAAACGGTTGTGAAATATGCACAAAAAAAATCGACAAAATTCGTCAAGATTGTGAACACTTCACTTTGCGTTCATGATACTATAATTAACGTAAAAACCCCCCAATACATTATATATTTTTTGCTACACCCCATAATAAGTGAAATACCTTCTCCAAAAAGGACAGCCTTCCCCGGCTGTCCTTTTTACTGCTTATAGGGAGATTCAGGGACAAAATGATGATGTTGTTGAAATCTATTGAATTTCGTTATATAATAAAGAATGTGAAATTAAAAAGAGGAGTCTGTCCATGAGAATTGTAAAAGCCATTGAAAATATGACAGCCAGCAATCAGAAGCTGATGTATATGTGTAATACACGTCCGGTATTAAAGACAGGGGCGTTATTCAGTGACGTTACAGAAGAATATAGAATACCGGCAGAACCGCAGCCGGGGGATACGGTAAAGCTTCGCTTAAGAACAGGAAGGTATAATGTGGATACGGCATACCTGTATGTAAACAATCAGGAGTATGAGATGTACCGTGTTGCCAATAATACACTGTTTGATTACTACGAGGCATCGGTGGAAGTGGCGGAAGAAAAGCTTTATTACTATTTTAAAGTCGTTTCCGGCAAAAATGTCTGTTTTTATAATCAGATTGGCGCGGCAAAAGAATTAAATCCTTTTTATAATTTTCAGATTATGCCGGGCTTTCAGACCCCGGAGTGGGCAAAGGGTGCGGTGATGTATCAGATTTTTACAGACCGCTTCTGCAATGGGGATAAAAGCAATGATGTATTAAATGATGAATACAGCTATATCGGAGAGCATGTCTGTCAGGTGGACGACTGGAACCGGTATCCGGCGCAGATGGATGTGCGTAATTTCTACGGCGGCGACTTAAAAGGCGTATGGGACAAGCTGGATTATTTACAGGACTTAGGGGTAGAGGTTATTTACTTTAACCCGCTGTTTGTATCGCCGTCCAATCATAAATATGATATACAGGACTACGATTATATAGACCCGCATTTCGGTGTGATTGTATCGGATGAGGGAAAACTGCTCAGTGAGGGAGATCAGTGTAATACACATGCATCCCGGTATATGGACAGGGTAACGAATAAAAAGAATCTGGAAGCCAGTAATGAATTTTTTGCAAAGCTGGTGGAAGAAATTCACAAAAGAGGCATGAAGGTCATTATTGACGGCGTATTTAACCACTGCGGTTCGTTTAATAAATGGCTTGACAGGGAGCATATTTACAGTACAAGCCCGGAACAGTATGCATCCGGTGCGTATGAGAGCTTTAACAGTCCGTATCATACCTTTTTTAAATTCTACAGTAACCAGTGGCCGGATAACAACTCGTATGACGGCTGGTGGGGCAATGACACCCTGCCGAAGCTTAACTACGAGGAAGCGGATACACTGGAGCAGTATATTTTAGGTATTGGTAAAAAATGGGTATCCGAGCCGTACTGCGTAGACGGCTGGCGGCTGGATGTTGCGGCAGATCTGGGCAACAGCCGGGAATACAACCACCAGTTCTGGAAAAAGTTCAGAAAGGCAGTCAAGGAAGCCAATCCGGAAGCTGTCATTCTTGCAGAAAATTACGGCGATTCCTATGACTGGCTTCAGGGGGATGAATGGGATACCATTATGAACTATGATGCGTTTATGGAACCGGTGACGTGGTTTTTAACCGGTATGCAGAAGCACAGTGATGAGTTCCGTCAGGATATGCTTGGCAATGCGGGCAATTTTTTCGGGGCGATGCATCACAATATGTCCCGTATGGGTGGACAGGCAGTTGCGATTTCCATGAATGAACTTTCAAATCACGACCACTCGCGTTTTCTGACCAGAACGAACCACCGTGTCGGCAGAACGGCATCCGTCGGAGCAGAAGCTGCGAACGAAGGCGTAAATAAAGCCGTCTTTATGGAAGCTGTCATCATTCAGATGACATGGCCCGGAGCGCCGACTATTTATTATGGTGATGAAGCAGGCGTGTGCGGCTGGACAGACCCGGATAACAGAAGAACGTATCCGTGGGGCAGTGAAGATCAGGAACTGATTGCATTTCACAAGGCGGCAATTGCCATGCATAAGTCACAGGAAGTTTTAAAGACCGGTTCTTATAAACCGCTTGTCGGAGAGTATAATCTGATTGCTTATGGCAGATTTAATCAGAAGGATGCAGTTGTAGTCATTGTCAATAATTCTGAAGATGAAAGAAGGGTCAGGGTTCCGGTCTGGGAACTTGGCATTACGGATAAAGATGAGATGGAACAGATATTTGTGACATTTGACGGCGGTTTCGGTGAGGAACAGCTTTGGTATACAGTAAACGGCGGCTGGTTAGACATCGGTCTTAGAAAGACTTCGGCAGTCGTGTTAAAACGTGTAAAATGGTAGAAAAACAATAGTTAGAAAGGCTGGTAACAGGAAATGGATAACAATGGAAAAGATACAAAAAGTTCAGTGAAACTGAACCGGAAAATGAGAATGTGGCATAAATACAGGAATTACTGCTTCGGAGCGGCAGGTGTGCTTGTGGCACTGGTTATCTGCGTGGCAGTTATCCGGTTTATGGGAAGATCATCTTCCGACAATAAACAGCAGGCGGCAGTACCGCCGACAACGGCGCAGCAGATAACACAGAATGAAACACAGCCGGTAACACAGGCACCGACAGTGGCAGCAACAGAAGCACCGACAACACAGCCTGCAACAGAAGCTACAACGGCAGCACCGTCAAACAGCGGTATCCTTGCGATTGACGGACCTGCCGGAGAAGCAGATTTTACAACACAGGATTATTACAGTGATGCTGTATTGTTCGGGGATTCTATTATCGGCGGTATTCAGGAATACGGTTTCTTAAACAGCGCACATGTGGTTGCCGGAAATAACCTGACAACGACAAAGGCAGTTGCAGAAGTAGACAGCGTGGAACAGTTAAATCCGTCCAAGGTATTTATCATGGTCGGCTTAAATGATGTCAATTTCGGAAGCAAGAGCGCTGAAGCGATAGCAGAAGATTTAATTACACTGGCAGGAGCCGTAAAGGATAGCTGTCCGTCCGCAAAGGTATACATTTTATCCCTGCTTCCTGTAACAAGTGGATTTGAAGCGCGTGATACGAATAAAATCACACAGTCTGCGATTGATGATGTAAATGATACGGTAAGTGTTCTTGCAGCTTCTGCCGGATACACCTATATTGATGTGGCTTCTGCATATAAAAACGGTGCCGGATACTTAAATCCGGATTACAGCACCAACGGTATGAACCTGCATCATGATTACTATGCATTCCTGTTAAATTCAATCGCAGAGGTAGCAAAATAATGAGATTTCACGTACTGACCCTGTTTCCGCAGATGATTCTGGATGGCTTGAATACAAGTATTACAGGACGCGCAATCCAGAACGGAATCTTATCGGTAGATGCGGTAAATATCCGTGATTTTGCGGAAAATAAATATATGAAGGTGGACGATTATCCGTATGGCGGCGGTGCCGGACTGGTCATGCAGCCGGGACCTGTCTGCTCCGCGTATAAAAGCGTGACAGAGCGGATTGGAAAGAAGCCGAGAGTGGTGTATATGACACCGCAGGGGTATCCGTTTACACAGCAGATGGCACAGGAATTTGCACAGGAAGAAGATTTGTGTATTCTGTGCGGGCATTATGAGGGCATTGACGAGCGTGCTCTGGAAAAGATCGTGACCGATTATGTGTCCATTGGAGATTATGTGCTGACCGGCGGAGAACTGCCGGCAATGGTTGTGATTGATGCGGTGTCCAGACTGGTGCCGGGTGTTTTAAATAACAAAGAATCGGCAGAAACCGAAAGCTTTGAAAACGGACTGCTTGAATATCCGCAGTATACCCGTCCGGTGGAATTTGAAGGCATGCGAGTACCCGACATTCTTTTATCGGGACACCACGGCAATGTAGACGCATGGCGTCTTGAAAAGTCTGTTGAGCGGACAAAGAAGTACCGACCCGATTTGTATGAAGCTTATGTAAAGGAACAGGAATCCCTGCAGGATAAAAAGAAGCATAAAAAATAAATTTTGGGGATTGACTGAAAAAAAATATTATTGTATAATTATCACTGTGCTTGTCGTGTAAAGGCGGCACAGTGATAATAAAAGATAAGAAATCTTAGATTTCTGCCTAGATAGCTCAGTCGGTAGAGCAGAGGACTGAAAATCCTCGTGTCACTGGTTCGATTCCGGTTCTAGGCACTTTTGCGGGTGTAGTTCAATGGTAGAACACTAGCCTTCCAAGCTAGATACGTGGGTTCGATTCCCATCACCCGCTTTTTGTGTACCCAAAAACAAATAGCTTTTATCGCAGAGCCAAATCTGATATTTGGCTCGCGATTCCTTTGGTATTAAAATGCCTGCGGAATGGAGATTAGTGAGATTATGACAAAAAGAACGAAAAGCATTTTAGAGCGGTTAGATGAGCGGTATACGACAGAATTCCGATGTAGTTTAAATTACACGACACCGTGGGAGCTGCTTGCGGCAACGATGCTGTCGGCGCAGTGTACCGACGAGCGGGTCAATATTGTGACAAAGGATTTATTCGTAAAGTACCCGGACGTATCGGCAGTTGCACATGCAGATGTAAAGGAAATGGAGCAGGATATCCGCTCGATTGGATTTTACCACAGCAAGGCAAAGAACCTGATTGAAACGGCAAGAAGAATCTGTGTGGATTTTGGCGGAGAAGTGCCGTCTTCATTAGAGGAGCTTACAAGTCTTCCGGGGGTCGGCAGAAAGACGGCGAATGTCATCCGCGGCAATATTTTTCATGAACCGAGTATCGTAGTGGATACCCATGTCAAGCGTATTTCCCAAAGACTGGGTTTTACAAAGGAAACTGAACCGGAAAAGATTGAATATGATTTAATGAAGGTCCTGCCGAAAGATCACTGGATTGTATACAATATACAGATTATTACATTTGGACGGGAAATCTGTACGGCGCGTGCGCCAAAGTGCAGTGAGTGTTTTTTGCAGGATATCTGTAAATCAAAGGATAAGAGATAGAAAGTAAACGGGAAACGAGGATTGGTTATGATAAGGGACTATGTGGCACTGGATTTGGAAACTTCGGGGCTGAATCCGTCAGAAAATCAGATTATTGAAATCGGCATGGCAAAGGTCTGTGACGGCGAGATTACAGAAACCTACAGCCGTCTGTTAAATCCGAAGGAGAAGCTGTCGCAGCGGATTGTGGAACTGACCGGAATTACCGATGAAATGGTGGCAGGGCAGCCGCATGTTTCGGAAGTAATTGATGAAATTGTAAGTTTTATCGGGGATATGCCGCTTCTGGGACATAATATTATATTTGACTATTCATTTTTGAAAAAAGCGTGTGTGAATCATGGGATTCCTTTTGAAAAGAACGGAATTGATACCTTAAAGCTTGCAAGAAGACTGCTTCCTGAGGTGGAACATAAAAATCTGGATGTGCTTTGCGCATATTTTCAGATTAATCCGGGTAATTCGCATCGCGCCTTAGACGATGCGGTCAGCGCCCATCAGCTTTATTATAAGCTGTATGCGGTAAAGCCGGACGATGAAGGGTTTAGAGAAACCCTGCCGCTTAATTACACGGTCAAGAAAGATACACCGGTTACGGCGGCACAGAAACGGTATCTGGCAGCATTGGTTTCCTATCACGGACTGACACTGGAGCAGGACATTGACAGCCTGACAAAAAGCCGGGCTTCTAAAATCATTGATGGCATTATTTCGGAACATGGGAAACTGCCGTATAAAAAATAAAAAGTCTGTTTAATCGTAAGCGCAGTAAAAAGTTAGGCAGGTGAAGCCTCTCCGCGCTGGATGGCTTTTAACCGGGCAATAATCGGGTCTTTGGAAAGCGAGGAAAGCTGTTCTGCCTGTGCGATTAAAAAGTCGATTTTTTCAGGCTTTCCATATTCCATGTAATATCCGGCAAGCAGGGTATAGTTTTTACCGATGTCGGTATGGGTTGCGATGCCGAATTCCAAAAATGCGGCAGCCTCTTTTTTCAACCCCTGTTCTGTCAGTAGTTCAGCAATTCTTGCAAGGGAGCGGCTCAGTGTGACATAGTTGTTGTCATAATCGGTCAGCTCGGTTAAGTTGCCGACACCGTATTCCAATTTTAAATCGGTGTTGGTAAAACCTGACAGATTTAAAATCTTTTTTTCTTTTAAAGCTTCAATTGTATGCCACTCCTTTAAGATATGTTCATCCTGCGTATCCGGACAGGTCAGTGTATCCGGAATCCGGATGTAATCCAGTCCGGAAATATCTTTTTTCCGCACAGAATTGGCTTCCGACTCCCGTTTCCAGAAGGTTTCATTGTTAATTTTCTCTTTTTTTGAATTTTTTTTCATATTATGTTGAAGCAGAAATAATATTAGTATAAAATAAGGCAGTATCAGTTTCATAATTTATCCTTTACATTGGGATAATCACAGAAATGGAGCAAGTGTGAAAAATCCTTAAATTCAAGATTTTTCACACGGCAGTTTTGTGCCGCAGGCGTCACAAAGCTGCGCTTATCGCAGAACTGAATAAATTCAGTCCGCGATTCCTCCGGCATTAAAATGCCTGCGGAATGGAGAAGAAAATGATTAATTTTAACAATAAAAAAAACAAGCAAATTTTTTCTGCAATTATCATTATTATTTTAGTATTGGCAATGGTTGTGCCGATGGTGGCATCAGCCCTGCTTTACTAATCATAACCTAAATAAGGCAAAGTGGCAAGTTTTACTTAAAGACCTGCCGGAATGGAGAGTATATGAATCCGGGAAAAGTATCAAATTCGATTTTGAAGCGTTCTGTTTTAAAGCAGATAAAAAAACGTGAAGAATATGCGGCGAAACCGGCGATTGGTGTAGACTGTGCGTATATCAGCCTGCAAAAGAAAGACAAGCCTGCGGTGGTGAGTGCGGCAGCGGCTGCAACGGGGGACATTGCAGCGAAAAATCCGGTACAGCGAGCCGCCAATAATATTTATGCAGGCGGCGGAATTCCCGTGGCGGCGGAGTGCACGGTGCTTTTACCGCTGTCCGCAGAGGAGGCGAAGCTGCGGGAAATCATGGAAACGCTCCAAAAGCAGTGCGAACCGCTGGGTATCCAGATTTCCGGCGGACATACGCAGGGCAGTGCAGCGGTTTTAGAACCGGTTGTAACGGTGACGGTAATCGGGCTGTGTGACGGGAAAAATTTATCGGCGAAAAATATTCATCCGGGACAGGACGTGATTCTGACAAAGTGGATTGGTATCAGCGGCATCCGGCAGATTATTGCAAAGAACCGCCCGGAAATTTTACGGTTTTACAGAGAAGACGTGATTGAAAAGGCACAGGGAAATGCACAGGATATGTCCGTTGGGGAAGAAGCGTTTCTTGCTGCACAGGCAGGCGTGACCGGTATGCACGATGTTTCTGAGGGTGGCATTTTTGCAGCACTGTGGGATATGGCAGAAGCCGGAAAAGTCGGACTGGATATTGATTTTAAAAAGATTCCGGTCAGACAGGAGATTATTGAAATTTGTGAAATTTTTGACGTAAATCCATATGAATTGGAATCTTGTGGTGCTTTGTTAATGACAGCGGATAACGGACATGATATAATAAAAATATTGTCTGATGCAGGAATTAAGGCATCTGTCATTGGAAGGACAACGGCAGATCACAATAAAATTTTGCGCAATGACGATGAGGTACGGTATTTGGACACACCGAACCGGGACGAGGTATATCGTTTTATATAAGTCTTGGATTACAGCGAAAGGCGGATGAATGTATGAGAGAAAAGATATTAAATATGCTGGAAAAAAACAGCAGAATCGATTTAAAAGACATGGCGGTTATGCTTGGCATGACAGAGGTGGAAGTCGCCAATGAAATCGCGGATATGGAAAAAGAGCATGTCATCTGCGGTTATAATACCCTGATTAACTGGGACAAGACAAGTGAAGAAAAAGTAACAGCCCTGATTGAAGTGAAAGTCACACCGCAGCGCGGATTGGGATTTGACAGCATTGCAGAGCGCATTTATAAATATGATGAGATTACATCGGTTTATTTAATGTCCGGTGGATTTGACTTTACGGTCATTATTGAAGGCAAGACGATGAAATCAGTGGCACAGTTTGTAGCCAATAAGCTTTCACCGCTGGATTCGGTACTCAGCACATCCACACATTTTGTACTGAAAAAATATAAGGATTACGGCAGGGTATTGGATGCAGAAGAAAAAGATGAAAGGATGCTGGTGACACCATGAGAAATCCATTGTCAAAGAAAATAATCGGTATTGAACCGTCAGGAATCCGTAAATTTTTTGATATTGTCAGTGAAATGCCGGATGCGATTTCTTTAGGTGTCGGAGAACCGGATTTTGATACACCGTGGAATGTCCGCGAAGAAGGCATTTATACGCTGGAAAAGGGAAGAACATTTTATACATCCAATGCAGGTTTAAAAGAACTGCGTGAAGAAATCAGCCGGTATGTAAACCGCAAATATGATCTGCACTATGACCCGGTGCATGAAATTTTTGTCACGGTCGGCGGTAGTGAAGCGATTGATGTGGCACTGCGCTGTATGACAGACCCTGGCGATGAGGTGCTGATTCCGCAGCCGAGTTATGTGTCGTATCTGCCGTGTGCAGTCATGGCGGATGCCGTGCCGGTGCCGATTGAACTAAAGGCGGAAAATGATTTTAAGCTGACAAAAGAACAGCTTTTAAACAGCATTACGAATAAGACCAAGATACTGGTACTGCCATATCCGAACAATCCGACCGGTGCAATTATGACGAAGGAAGAACTGGAAGAACTTGTTCCGGTGATTATTGAAAAGGATTTATATGTGATTTCCGATGAAATTTATGCGGAACTGACATATGGAGGGAAGCGCCACTGTTCGATTGGTTCACTGCCTGGCATGAAGGAGCGGACCATTGTGATTAACGGCTTTTCAAAAGCATTTGCAATGACCGGATGGCGCTTAGGCTATGCCTGCGGACCGGCACCGGTTATTGAGCAGATGGTAAAACTCCACCAGTTTGCGATTATGTGTGCGCCGACGAACAGTCAGTTTGCGGCAGTGGAAGCGTTGAAAAATTGTGACATGGAGGTTGAAATGATGGTAGAGGCATATGATCAGAGAAGACGTTTTCTGCTCAATGCCTTTAAAGAGATGGGACTGGAATGTTTTGAGCCGTATGGCGCATTTTATGTATTTCCGTCAATTAAGAAATTTGGAATGACATCAGAGGAATTTGCAACAAGGTTACTGAGTGAACAGAAGCTGGCAGTAGTACCGGGAACAGCTTTTGGAGCATCAGGTGAAGGCTTTGTGCGCATTTCTTATGCGTACTCCATCGAAAATTTAAAGGTGGGATTAGAAAGAATACAGAAGTTTATAGAGTCCTTGGGAGGAAATGATGGCAGAATTTAGCGTAGAATATATCAATCCTTTTTTAATGGCGGCAACCAGCGTGATTAAAGATATTTGCCAGGTCGATATGAAAATTGGCAGACCGTATGTAAAGACAACGGAGTTTGCAAGTGATTCCGTGATTATTATGATTGGTGTGACAGGAGAAGTGCGCGGACAGGTTTTAATGTCATTTCCGGAAGCACATGCGCTCCATGTAGCCTCCAAGATGATGATGGGGATGCCGGTTACGGCACTCGACGATATGTCTGCCAGTGCGATTAATGAGCTGGGCAATATGATGATGGGAAACGCGGCAACGATTCTTTCGACAAAAGGCATTGCCATGGATATCACACCGCCGACTTTATGCCGCGGAAATGTTTATTTAAAGCAGTCTTACAGTCAGAATATCTGTGTTCCGCTGACAAGTGATGAGATTCATATGGAACTGGATATTGCAATTAATGTGAATTAATTATAATACACGGCGGAGGCATTGACGGATAGGACGGTGCAGTTGTGTAACTGGTTGATTGCAGGATCAGAAAGGGGAAAAGATGTTAAATATTGTATTACATGAACCGGAGATGCCGGCGAATACCGGAAATATCGGAAGAACGTGTGTGGCGGCGGGCGCAAGACTGCATTTGATTGAACCGCTCGGCTTTAAGTTAAATGAAAAGATGTTAAAGCGTGCCGGACTGGATTACTGGGACAAGCTGGATGTAACGGTCTATGATGATTATGCGGATTTTCTGGAAAAGAATCCCGGCGCAAAGATTTACATGGCAACGACAAAGGCGCAGAAGACTTACTGTGATGTGTCTTATGAGGATGACTGTTATATTATGTTTGGCAAGGAAAGTGCCGGAATTCCGGAAGAAATTCTGGTCGATAATGAGGAAACATGTATCCGTATCCCGATGATTGGCGATATCCGTTCCCTGAATCTGTCCAATTCCGTTGCAATTGTACTGTATGAGGCTTTGCGCCAGCACAATTTTGAAACAATGAATCTGGAAGGACATCTGCACAGATTGCACTGGAAAAGTGAATGAATATAAGAATAGCATGAAAAAATGGTAGTCGTAGACATCTCTATTTTAAGAGGTACGGAATTTGTTCATCAGTTCCCTGGCGGCGTTGAAGTAACATTAGACATTCCGGCAGGCTATGAGGAAGCCAATACAAAGGTATTCCGTATGGAAGCAGACGGAACGGCAACAGATATGCAGGCAGTCTGCAAGGACGGCAAAGCAGTCTTTGTAACCAACCATTTCAGTACCTATGTTATTGCAGAACAGGCAAAGACGGCAGAGGAAGCACCGAAGGTTGTGAATGAAAATGTTTCAACCGCACAGACCAAAGCTGCAAAAGCAGAAAATACAAAGAATGAAACCGTAAAAACAGGCGATACTGCCAATGCAGGATTATATGTAATGCTGATGGCAGTCATGTTTATCGGTGCAGGCGTTCTGGTCATCGGAAAACGTAAAGAATTATTTACAAAATAGAATTAGAAGCAAAAGTAAATATAAAGTTGTAAAAGACTGAAAATAAAAGCCGGCGTATAAAGTAAGCAGAAAAGCAAAACTTTATACGTCGGCTTTTTACAGTGTAATATTTTCTAAAGCCAACCCCATCCCGCCCGCCGCCGTTCCAGTAAAAAAATCATCCGCTTTCTAAAGCCAAGTGCCACAGGCAAAAGCCATTGCCGTCCCGTTCGCCACGCCCCGGTAAAAAAATCATCCGCGGTCCGAAGTCAAGTGCCAACGGTGAGGAACGCGGATGATTTTTTTACCTATTACTTACTTAAAGCCAGTGTAAAAATAAACTCTGTGCCGACGCCGACGGTGCTGACGACATCAATCGTTTCATTGTGTGCCTGTAAAATTTCCTTAGTGATAGAAAGTCCAAGGCCGGAGCCTTTTTTGTCGCGGCCGCGGGATGCATCGGATTTGTAAAAGCGGTCCCAGATTTTATCAAGACTTTCCTTTGAAATACCGGAGCCGTTGTCCTTGACGGAAATATAGGCTTTCTCACCTTTTTCCCGCACGGAAATGTAAATCACGGAATTTTCGTGGCTGAATTTAATTGCGTTGTCGACAAGGTTGTAAATAACCTGTCCGATTTTGCTTTTATCGGCTTTGACGGAACAGGTTTCCGCGGAAAAGGTCAGCTGGAACTGAATCCGCTTCTTTTTACACGTTCCCTCAAAGGTTTCAATCGTGTGCTTGATAATCGAATTGACATCAAATACGGACAATTCAAGCCGCACGGTTTTCGGGTCTAATTCATTCAGCGTTAAAATGTTGCTTGTCAGCTTCGTCAGCCGGTCCGTTTCAAACAGTACAATATCAATATATTTTTTTGTCATTTCCGGCGGAATCGTACCGTCTGCAATGGCTTCCAGATATCCTTTAATCGATGTCAGCGGTGAGCGGAAATCGTGGGAAATGTTGGATAGGAACTTCTGCTGGAACTGGTCGGATTCGTCCAGCTTTGATGCCATATAATTTAAGGAAGCGGACAGCCGTCCGATTTCATCAATATCATTTTTGACATCAATTTTATAGGCGAGATTTCCTTTTCCGTATTCCTTTGTCGCTTTGATAATGCCGTTGAGCGGTTTGTGAATCTGGACAAAGTACAGTGCGATAAAGCTGAGGCTTAAAAGCATTACCATAACCAGTGTGATGTAGTTGGTATTAAAGGTTGTGTATACATTACCGGTAATCACATTTTCATCTAAATGCACAACCACATAGCCTTTCATCGTAAAGGAGCTGGTTATCGGTGCGAAGACACTTAAACAGGTACAGTCAAGCATACCGTAAAAATCGCCGGTCTGCGTGTGTTTTGTCCCCAGACTGGTATAATCAAAGCCATCAATGGTGTATAAAATATCTTTTGTGTTATGCTCCTGTGTATAAGCTGTATCCAGAATGATATTGCCTGCGGTGTCGATAAACATAATGCGTGTATCGTTGAGCAGGGCAACGGTCCGTAATTCGGTTTCAACGATACGCAGGTGCTCCTCACTGAAATAGTCATCGGCGTATTCACTTGAAATCGACAGTGCCTGCTTGTACAGGGCATCTGTATAGTAGTTGTAAACCTTTGCATAGTCGATGCGGTAGCTGATAAAAGTCACGCCTAAAAAGCCGAGCAGGGCAACTGCCGCATAGACAAAAAGGTATTTGGTTAAAAGATTAAATTTCATAATTGAAAACAATCCTTTCCGGTGTTATGACGGTTTTATTTCATCTTTGTGGATTACCGGCGTGTTACGAACTTGTAACCGATGCCCCATACCGTTTCAATCGACCAGTTTGCGTGGTCTTTGATTTTTTCACGGATTCGCTTAATATGGACATCGACCGTCCGGGTATCTCCGATATATTCATAACCCCAGATGTGGTCTAAAAGCTGTTCCCTTGTAAAGACCTGATTCGGCGAAGAAGCCAAAAAGTAGAGCAGTTCCAGTTCCTTCGGCGGCATTTCCACCGTCTTTCCGCAGTATTGTACGGAATAATTGCTGAGATTGATAATCAGATCCGGGTATTCCACGCACTGCACAGTTGCACCGACCGGCGCAGATTCCGCCGGCATCTGGTAGCGGCGTAAAACTGCCTTGACGCGGGCAACCAGCTCCTTTGTTTCAAACGGTTTGATAATATAATCATCAGCCCCCAGTTCCAGTCCGAGTACCTTATCAAAGGTTTCGCCCTTGGCGGATAGCATGATAATCGGTACATTGTTGGACTTGCGGATTTCACGGCAGACTTGATAGCCGTCAATACCCGGAAGCATTAAGTCCAGTAAAATGAGGTTCGGGCGGAAAGTGTCAAGCTGGAGCAGGGCACTTTCGCCGTCATAAACAATCTTTGTTTCAAAACATTCTTTTGTCAGATAAAGAGAAATGAGTTCTGCAATATTTTCGTCATCGTCAACAATCAGTATTTTTTGTTTTGTCGCCATGTAAAAATCCCCCTTTTATTTAAAATCTACAATGGTTACACCGGTGTCGCCCTCGCCGATTTCGCCGAGACGGAACGACTTGATATAAGGAACACCGCGCAGGTAGGCGGTAACGCCGTTTCGCAGCGCACCGGTGCCTTTTCCGTGTACAATGCGTACCTGCGGAATTCTTGAAATGTACGCATCGTCTAAATATTTGTCCAGTTTGGCAACCGCTTCGTCAACGGTCAGTCCCAAAAGATTGATTTCATGGGAAATCGAAGCCGCCTTGGACATCTTGATTTTGCCGGAGCCGCCAGCCCCCTTCGGTGCTTTTTTAGCTTCTTCCGGGTCTTTGTAGCCGACAAGAATCTCTAAGTTATTGATTTTTGTCTTGGTGCTTAAACTGCCCATCTGTACGGTGATTTCGCCCTTCGGACTTGGCGGTGCGGTCACGGTGCCGATTAAGTTCATGCTTAGAACGCGCACATGTGTGCCGACTTTAAATTCGGAAATGTCGTGTGCCTTATGTGCTTTCGGCTTTGCTGCCTGGACGGAAAGTTTTTCCTGACGTTTATTCATCTTGTCACGGATGGCACTGCGCTGTTTTTCCAGTTCTTTTACGGTCATGCCGTGCTTGTTCATCGTCTTAATCGTCTGGTCGGCATATTCTTTGGCATCTTTTAAAATCGCCGCCGCTTCTTCGTTGGCTTTGCGCAAAATTTTGTCGCGGCGTTCATCTAACCGGTCGGATTTTGTCTTTAATTCGTCCTTTAACTGCTGGATTTCCTGCTTATAGGCATTGATTTCGGCACGTTCTTTTTCAATCGTAATGCGGCTATGCTCCAAATCGGAGAGCAGGTCTTCAAACTGTACGTCATCGGCATCCATGCGGGCAGAAGCATCTTTAATAATATAATCGGGCAGACCGAGCTTTTTGGAAATCGCAAAAGCGTTACTTTTTCCCGGAATACCGATTAATAAGCGGTAGGTTGGACGCAGGGATTCCACGTCAAATTCACAGCAGGCATTTTCCACGCCGTCCGTGGTGAGTGCATACACCTTAATCTCGCTGTAATGTGTGGTCGCCATGGTTGTAATGCCGCGTTTGTGCAAATCATTTAAAATGGAAATGGCAAGTGCCGCACCTTCTGTCGGGTCTGTTCCCGCACCGATTTCATCAAATAAAATCAGGCTGTGTGCATCGGCTTCCTTTAAAATGCTGACCGTGTTGGTCATATGGGAAGAAAATGTACTTAAACTCTGCTCAATGCTCTGTTCATCACCGATATCGGCAAATACATTGTCAAATACGGCAAGCTCGGAGTGGTCGAGAGCCGGAATGTGCAGACCAGACTGCGCCATTAAGGTCAGCAGTCCCACGGTCTTTAAAGAAACCGTTTTACCGCCGGTATTCGGACCGGTGATAATAAGCAGATTAAAATTCTTTCCTAAATAAATGTCGATTGGCACAACCTTATGCGGGTCAATCAGCGGGTGACGTCCCTTTTTAATATTGATATAATTGTTGGTATTCATAACCGGGCAGCTGCATTTATATTGCTTGGACATCTGTGCCTTTGCAAAAATGAAATCCAGCGTAGTCAGTACCTGGAAATCCGTTAATAGTTCATCGGTAAATTCAGATGCCTTTGCGCTTAATTCTGCAAGAATGGCTTCAATTTCAGCCTGTTCCTTTAATTCAAGCTCGCGGATATCATTGTTTAATTTGACAACCGCCGCCGGTTCGATAAAAAGAGTTGAACCGGTTGCAGACTGGTCATGCACCATGCCGGGTACCTGCGATTTGTATTCGGCTTTGACCGGAAGACAGTATCTGCCGGAGCGTGAGGTGATGACAAAATCCTGTAAGCAGTTACGCACGGAAGATGAATTTAACATCTTATTTAATTCGGTGTGAATCCGTTCAGCGGCAAGCACCTTCTGACGGCGGATACTGCGCAGATTTGCACTGGCATCATCGCTGATTTCATCTTCTGAGACAATACAGCGCTTAATTTCTGTATTTAACGGTGTCAGCGGTTCAAGTGCATGAAAATATCCCGTTAAGGAATCGGTGGTATCTTCGTAATAATTTTTTACCCTTGCAGCCGCGGTCAGCAGGGAACTGATATGCAGTAACTCTACCGTATTTAAGGAGCTGCCGATTTCAAGACGTTTTACGGAAGCACCGATGTCGTGCACGCCGCCAAAAGAAACAGCCCCCTTTGCATAGACACGGGAAAGGGCATCACTGGTTTCTGAAAGAGCAGCGTTAATATCGTGGATGTCCGTCATCGGCACCAGCTTTTTTAAGCGTTCCTTTGCTTTATCGGAAGCCGCAAAAGATACTAAGCGGTCAATAATTTTATCATATTCAAGAGTCGTTAAAGACTTGTAATTCATTCATTTCTCCAATCCGGAAATGCAGGGTCTTGCAGACACGGAATCTGTGGCATTTCCGGCACAGATTCCATTTTATTGTACCGCATTTGAAACAAAAATTCTACTATGGATATAAGAATTTACAAGTAGGTCATAAATTGTTCATAACTGTCCGTTATAATAAAATTAATTTTGCAGTTCAATAAAAGTTAGGTTATGGTGACAGAAAAAATGGGAAACACAGAACACAAGGAAGAAGACTCCTTTGCTTTATATACGGAAAAAATCGTACCCAAGCCGTCCGTGAAGTACCGCAGACTAATCCGCGCGGCAAAGTTTTTTGCGGCGGCAGTGCTGTTTGGTCTGATTGCAAGCGGTGTGATGCTTCTTGTATATCCGGCATTGGAAAAAAGAATGGTTCAGAGGAATACGGACAAAGAAATTCTGACCATTGAAAAGGATGAATATCCGAGTGAAGAACAGGATAATACGGAAACAAAAGAAACGATAGCCGATGACAATTATGAGGCAGTGTTACAGACAACCGATGCGGCAGCTTTAAAAAATGTTGCTACGGCGGCGATTAAATCACTGGTATTAATTGACGTCTATAAGACCGATATGGGAAATATCCTGACGGAAACACAGAGTGCGACAGAAACGGTCGGACTTGTAATCGGACAAGTCAATTCAGAATATATTATTTTGACCAATGCGGCGGTTGTGCGTGATTCGTCGTCACTGGTCGTAAAGGTTTCAAAAGCGACAGAAGTCGATGCCGAGCTGGTTGGAAGCGATACGGATACCGGCATTGCGATTGTCAGTGTCAAGGAATCGCAGATTCCGTCCAAAGAAAGAAGTTCGATTGTAACAGCGCAGTTAGATAACTCTTACAGCATACAGCAGGGGGATATTGTCGTTGCGGCAGGCAGGCTTTACGGACAGAATAAGACGATTGATTACGGCATGGTTTCAGGCATTTCAACAAAAAGCGGTGTCGATAACAGCTATGAGATTATCAGCACGGGACTTGCGGGCATAGAAGGCGATTACGGTTATCTTTTTAATATGAAGGGAAATGTTGTCGGCATTTCCATGAAGAATACAAAGACGACATTTTCAGTGCTTGGCATTTCGGATTTAAAATCAATGATACAGGAATTATCTAACGGAAACAGCCCGGTATATTTCGGCATTAAAGGGCAGAATGTAACCGGTACAATGGCAACGCGCTATGGACTGCCGGTGGGAATTTACGTAACGGATATTGAACTGGACTCTCCGGCATATGCGGCGGGAATCCAGCCGGGGGATATTATTACCGAGATTGACGGAAATATGGTTTTGACAATTCAGGCATTTAGTGAGAAACTATATCAGTGTGAAAGCGGTCAGCAGATTTCTATTACAGCCAAACGGTTTGGCGGGGATGAATATAAGGATATGACATTTAACGCCGTAATTGCGGTGAAATAAAGCATATAATCTGGCTGACGGCAGGAGAAATGAGAAAAGGAAAGGGCAGATTATGCATTTTATTGAAAAATTTAAGGACGGAGACAGAATCTCCGATGTTTACCTTTGTAAGTCCAAATCAACAGCACTCACAAAGTCAGGAAAAGAATATGAAAATGTGATGCTTCAGGATAAGACCGGACAAATGGATTCCAAAATATGGGACCCGTCTTCCGGCGGTATCTGTGACTTTGATGCCATGGATTATGTTGCAGTAACGGGACAGGTTATCAGCTTTAACGGCGCATTACAGTTAAAGATTGAAAGAATCCGCAAGGCAGACGAAGGAGAATATGTTCCGTCTGATTATATTCCATGTTCTAAGTATGATATCGAAGAAATGTATACAGAACTCATGCAGTATATAGGCAGTGTGAAGAATGAGTATCTTTCGGCACTGTTAAAGAGCTTTTTTACAGACGATGCCGATTTTATTGCAAAGTTTAAGAGCATTGCGGCAGGAAAGACGGTACACCACGGCTTTTTGGGCGGATTATTAGAGCATAGTTTAAGTGTAACCAGACTGTGTGTAAAGATTGCGGAAAATTATCCGTTTTTAAACCGCGATTTACTGATTACATGTGCGGCGCTTCACGATGCCGGAAAAGTAAAGGAACTCGCACCGTTCCCAAAGAACGATTATACGGACGAGGGTAATTTCCTCGGACATATTGTAATGGGTTATGAAATGATTCAGCAAAAGATTGCAGGCATTGAAGGTTTTCCGCCGGTGCTGGCTTCCGAAGTCGGACACTGTATTTTATCCCATCACGGCGAGCTTGAATACGGTTCTCCGAAAAAACCTTGTATTATGGAAGCGGTAGCACTGTCCATGGCAGATAATATGGATGCCAAAATGGAAACGTTTAAAGAGGCACTGGAAGCCAAAGACACCAACGAATGGCTTGGTTTTAACCGGTGGCTGGATGCAAATATCAAAAAGACACTGTAGAGGTAAATGTGAAAAGCGAATTTAAAAAAGACGATTGTGTGACACTGCACATTGAGGATATCGGAACGGGTGGCGAAGGCATCGGAAAAGCGGACGGATTTACATTTTTTGTAAAAGATGCCATTGTCGGCGATGTTATCGAAGCCAAAATTATGAAATTAAAGAAAAATTATGGCTATGCAAGACTGATGAAAGTGCTTACACCATCTAAAGACCGTGTAGAGCCGAAATGTCCGGTCGCAAGGCAGTGCGGCGGCTGTCAGATACAGGAAATGCGTTATGAAGCCCAGCTTGCTTTTAAGCAGAAAATGGTACAGAACAATTTAGAGCGTATCGGCGGACTTTCGGACTTTGAAATGTACCCTGTAATCGGCATGGAAACACCGTATGCATACCGTAATAAGGCACAGTTTCCGGTCGGGGAAGATAAGGATGGCAATATTGTCATCGGATTTTATGCCGGAAGAACACATCATATTGTGGAGCAGACAGACTGCTGTATTGGTGCGCCGGAAAACGGCGAAGTGCTTCGCAAAGTCAAGGCATATATGCAGAAAAATCAGATTCGCCCGTACAATGAGGAACACCACAGCGGGATTGTGCGCCACATTTTAATCCGCACCGGCTATCATACTAAAGAGATTATGGTCTGTCTGATTGTCAATGCGGCCAAGGCTTCCTGCTTAAAAAATGCAGAACAGCTCACAGAATCGCTGCGTGAAATGGAAGGCATGACTTCGGTGATGGTGAATTTCAACACGGAAAAGACGAATGTGATTCTCGGCAAAAAAAGCGAGGTGCTGTGGGGGCAGCCGTATATTGAAGATTTTATCGGCGATGTAAAATATCAGATTTCACCGCAGTCTTTCTTTCAGGTAAATCCGATGCAGACGGAAAAGCTGTATGCAAAGGCACTTGAATATGCGGGACTGACCGGAAATGAAACGGTGTGGGATTTGTACTGCGGTATCGGAACGATTTCGTTATTCCTTGCAAAAAATGCGCGCAAGGTATACGGCGTGGAAATTGTGCCGCAGGCAATTGAAGATGCCCGCAATAATGCAAAGCGCAACGGTATCGACAACGCAGAGTTTTTCGTGGGCAAGGCGGAAGAAGTCGTACCGGCATTTTATGAAAAAGCCCTAAAGCAGGCGCAGGATTCGGAAGCCGGTAAAAGTATCCGCCCGGACGTGGTCGTTGTGGATCCGCCGAGAAAGGGCTGTGAAGAAGTGCTGCTTGAAACGATTGTGAAAATGCAGCCACAGCGGATTGTCTACGTAAGCTGTGATTCGGCAACACTGGCACGTGACCTGAAGTTTTTAAGCGCCAACGGCTACGCCGTAAAGAAAGTCCAGCCGGTAGACCAGTTTGGACATAGTGTGCATGTGGAGACGGTTGTTCTTTTGTCCCAACTAAAACAAAAGCCAGATGATTACATTAATGTTACGATTGAACTTGATGATATGGATATAACATCAGCAGAGACTAAGGCAACATATGATGAGATAAAGAAGATAGCAGGCAGCCACAGTGCCCAGAAGATAAAGAAAGTGCAATTGTGGAGGCATTGAAGCATTTTAAGATGATTCAGCAGAAATAAAAGGAGTTTGATAAATTGGAAGTTGGAGGATACACGCATGAAAATTGTAATCATTAATGGAAGTGCCAGAAAAGGAAACACGCTGACAGCAATCAATGCATTTATAAAAGGAGCATCAGAAAAGAATGAAATTGAAATCATTGAACCTGACAAACTCAACATTGCACCATGCAAGGGATGTGGTGTCTGTCAATGCTCTAAGGGATGCGTCGATAAGGATGATACAAATCCTACAATTGATAAAATTGCTGCCGCAGATATGATTCTTTTTGCTACACCAGTTTATTGGTGGGGAATGTCAGCACAATTGAAACTTATCATTGATAAGTGCTACTGCCGTGGATTGCAGTTAAAAAATAAAAAAGTTGGCACGATTGTTGTAGGCGGTTCTCCCGTAGACAGTATCCAGTATGAGCTGATTGATAAGCAGTTTGACTGTATGGCAAAATATCTTTCATGGGATATGCTTTTCAAAAAATCATATTACGCAACAGCCAGAGATGAACTTGAAAAAAACAAGGATTCCATGAACGAACTTGAGGGGATCGGAAAAAATTTATAAAGCACGTTCCAAATCCCAGTTTGCCAGAGAAAGGTATGGTGAGCGAATGAGAATATTATACGAACTTTCATGGTTATGGGAGACTCTGGTCATTGCGCTTGCGGCTGCGGCTGTTTGCGTGGTTTGTGCCATGCTAATCTGTAAGGCAGTAAAGAAGAACCTCAGCAAAAAAACGGCGGCAGTTATCGGCGCAGCAGCGTTTGCGGGAGCTGTTTTGGCAGTCATTGTGATTGCCCGGACTCCGATGCCGCTTTGATTAAACGGGATGCTTGATTGCCTGTGCATAAGTACAACTTACGATTTGTGTGTATGGTAAATCTAAACTGTATTTTAGCAATATTTCCTTAGTGGGGGTAGAAAGTGCCCCCACTTTCATTATTTGGGGGCGGAAAGCGCCACCACATATAATAAACAAAGGGTTCAAGGGAAAAATCCCTTGCTATTCACAGAAAGCTGTTTACCGGTATCTATTCCCACGCCGGACGTATCAGGGATTACAACATCACGAAGAAGGAATGGGTCTTAAATGGCGCGACTGTACTCTACGGCAGCGCCACGGAGCTGCGGGCGACATTGGACTATGATTTTTCGGAGGAGAAGAAGTTCTCTTATAAGAACCTTTCGATGGATGAAATCATCCACCATCTTGCGTTTTTTATTTCAAGATTGTGGCAGATCCATGTTTTCGGTGAGGGCAACACCGGAACGACAGCGGTATTCCTTCGCAATCTCCTGTTGAACGAGAATCATCCTCTTCATAACCGGATATTGCACATCAGCGGCACTTTTAAAGAACCGGAAAAAGTGAACATTGACTCTGGAAAAAGTGAACATTGAAAATAAAAAAGTGAACATTGAAGAGGATTTTACAGCAAAGACCGCTTCGCATGTTCGCAAATTACAAGAGGCTTTAGGAAAAGAAATCGTATTCGGCAGCAATAGAGTTGAGTGGATGGGGAATCGCGGGTATTTTGACTTATTCCCTCAGAGCGAAGTCTTGAGGCGATTGGAAAATCTGTGCACCTGCATTATATAGTAGGAACAAGCACAACATTGATTTCATCTTCCAGAAGATTAAAGACAGGAACCCAGTATTTATCTGTGGATTCCATACAGACATCATGGCAATCATTGTCAAGAAGCCATTGACTGAACTGCCACACAATTAAACTAAGGTGCTTAAACAATTCTTAGTGTACGGATTCATGATGCCACTTATTTGTGCTTGAAAAGGCAGAACTTACACTGATTATTATGCTGTCTAAAACGAAGAAAGTTATTACAACTCCTCCTCCCGTGCTTTGTAGTGTAGCTTCTTGCAAACTATTTTACAGCACAGTGTAGAGAGTTGGAACACTTTCATTACTATTTGTGCCGCCAGCCGAAGGCGGCGGAATGGAGATTATTATGAATATAGGATTTTGGTCATGTATAATTTTGGCTATACTATTTGTAATTATAGGTGTGTTGTTTGCGATTTTTAAGGAAAAAGCAGCAAAATTTGTTTCAGGATTTAATTCGTTTTCTAAAGAAGAACAGGCATTGTATGATAAAGCTCAGATCTCTCGTGATATAAGAAATCAGTGCTTTATATGGGCTGTTATAATGTTGGCAGGCGCATTATTATCCTGCTTTTTAACCCCATATATGGCTATACCAATCTATATTATTTGGTTAGTTTTGTTTTTTAGGGAAGTCCACTTTGATAATCATAAAGCGTTTGAAAAATATTTGTTAAAGTAAATTCCAGCTTGTAGAATTGAAAGTTGGAGATGTAAAATAAATTTGAATTGTGGAGAATACTGACTTATGAAAATACATATTATTGGTTGCAGTGGTTCTGGAAAAACCTATTTAGCAAATGCACTTTCAAAAAAGTATAATATTTCCCATTTCGACTTAGATGATATTCAATGGGATAATAACGCCAAAGAATATGGCAAAAAGAGAACGCTTGATGAACGAAAAGCGTTATTACAAGAAATATTATATAATAATGATGAGTGGATAGTTGAGGGGGTATATTATGCCTGGGTACGGCAAAGTTTTGATGAAGCTGATAAAATATATGTTTTAGATATGCCTGGTTATTTATATAAAAGTAGAATTATTATGCGCTCTATAAAAAGAAAATTGGGAATACAAAAAGGAAAAAGAGAAACTTTGAAATCGGTCTATAACCTTTTGAAATGGACTGAAACTTTTCAGGATAAAAATCTGAAAGAAATAAGAAGTATTTTAGATAGATATGATGATAAAGTTATATGGCTATCAAGAAAAAAAGATGTAGAGAAAATAATAAAGGCGGTATGATAACTTCCTGTTTGTACCTATGTTATCATATCGAAAAAGTGTCACCACTGGTGATACAATCTAAATAATCGGAGTTGGTTGCGTTGGCAAAAAAGAAAAATGAAATAAGCATTCGTTCAAGTGCAGCAGAATATCTTACCTACATTGCTTCTGTCGGAGAGCAGGAAGATAGCATTGAAATGCGCTACGAAGATGAAAATATATGGCTGACACAGAAGATGATGGCTACGCTTTATGATGTTGATGTGCGTACAATTAGTGACCATATCAAAAAGGTGTATTCAGATAGCGAGTTGGAAGAAACGGCAACTATCCGAAAATTTCGGATAGTTCAAACCGAGGGCCCTCGCCAGGTTCAGAGAGAAGTGAACCATTATAACCTGCAGATGATTATTGCTGTCGGCTTCAAGGTAAACAATGAACGTGCCGCGCAGTTCCGTAAGTGGGCAAACGGTATCGTAAAGGACTACACCATCAAGGGCTGGGTTATGGATGATGAGCGTCTGAAACGAGGTACTTATCTTACGGACAAGTATTTCGATGAGCAGTTAGAACGCATCCGGGAAATTCGTGCAAGCGAAAGAAAGTTCTATCAGAAAATCACAGATATGTATGCTACTGCGATAGATTATGACAAAACATCGGCAACAACGAAAAGGTTCTATGCAACCGTTCAAAACAAAATGCATTTTGCAGGATGCCGGAAAGGTTTCTGCTGAAATAGCCAAACTCCACGCTGAAACTGAGTTTGAAAAATATCGTATCATTCAAGACAGATTGTTCATGTCGGACTATGACAGGTATCTGCTTGAATTAGAGGAAAAGGCGAAGAAGTAATAAAAAAGCAAATGTAAAAGCATTTTGACACGTATTTTCTGCGATGTCAAAGCCGTTTGGTAGACTACAAGTGGTGGTTTTCCTATAATAAAAGTGCAAGGGAGGTGCAATGGCATGGAGCATGATATTGGAAGTAAAATCAAGGCAGCCAGACTTGAGAAGAAACTGACACAGGAACAGGTTGCCGAAATATTGGGAGTAAGTCGTCAGACCATCTCAAATTGGGAAAATGAAAAATCATACCCAGATATCATCAGTGTCATTAAAATGAGCGATTGCTACGAAGTCTCTCTTGACTATTTATTGAAGGGAGAACAAAAAATGAAGACCTATTATGATTATCTTGAAGAAAGTACAAATGTTGTGAAAAGCAACACTAACAGAAATAAAATCATTACAATACTGTCCTATCTGCTGATCTGGGCGGTTGCCATGATTGTGTTCTGGTTCTTTACAAGCGGAAGTGATGCTATGGGTTATAGTTTGATGTTCCTTTGGATTATTCTTCCTGTAACTACATTCGTTGTGTCCATTGTTATCGGCAAAAATGACTTTTGGGAAAAAGGAAAATGGGCATTTACCCTTTTCTTCGGAGTAATGTATATGCTTGCTGAATACGGAACATTCAAAATGGCAAACAACATTGCTTTTGACAAACTGAATGCACCGGATTGGGGAATGATTGTAGTTGGTGCAATAATTTCTGCAATAGGTATGCTGATAGGTTCGTTGTTTAACAAGAAGCGTAACAAACAGAAGAAACAAGACATTTAATGGAGGGGCGAATATGAGCGAGTTTAGAACGGTTGTGGCTGTAATTATAATGATTTTGTGCGGAGTTGCAGGATTGTTCCTTGGAGCCACGCATTAACAATGCTATTGGTGGATGTATCCTTGGTGTTTTGATTTCTGGTATCGCCTGCATTATCTATGTGTTGGATAACCAAGACAAAAAATAAGGCAAAAGCAGTTTGATAAGGAGCGTGATGGTATGAAAAGGTTTATATCATTGATTTTATCGCTAACATTCGTGTTGGTATTGGCTGGGTGCAATAACAGAAGTATGAACTACATTATTGAAAATGAGCCAAGCGTAGTAGGTGTTGTAGAAGAAGTGCATGATGATTATGTAATTATGTATTCAGAAACGGCAGAGGGTTATCCTAACGGTTCAAGGTGGTCAATTTCATTGACTGTGGAGAGCAAAGATAGTTATGCAGACCCTGTTGTTGGTGACGAAATTGTTGTATATTACGATGGGAATGTTATGGAAACAGACCCTTTAAAGGTAGGTACAGTATATGCCATCACATTGAAAACTCCTGCTAACAGAAAATGAAAAATCTTAAATTTGGAGCGTAATTAGTGTCTGCCGATAATGTGTACCCAATGTCAAGGACAGTTACTAGAAAACTTCCAATTGATACAAAAGGATATTTTTAAAATAAGCAGTTCAAAAATATCTACATGCGTGGTACAATGGTAGTGTCAACGTATGAGGAGGTTTACACTAATGAAGTGTCCCAATTGTGGTGGAGAAATAGAAAATAATGCAAAATTTTGCACATTTTGCGGTTCACAAATTACAGTAGAAATGCAAAAAGAACGTGAACAGCTAAATAAATCTGGCTGTCCTAAATGCGGTAGCACCAATGTTACATTTAACCGAGAAAAGCAGGGAGAACTTAAAGGGAAAAATGGTACTGTTGTTGTAAGGTCTACAATAGGCTTATGTAAAGATTGTGGATATACATGGAGTACCACTAACACTACACAGCCACAGAAAAAGAATAAGACATGGCTGTGGGTACTAGGTTGGATATTTGTATTTCCAGTTCCATTAACTATTTTAATGCTTCGTAAGAAAGATATGAAACCAGCATTAAAGTATGGTATTATTGCGGCTGCATGGATAGTATATCTTATAATTGGTTTATCTGGTAATTCAAATGATAATACAGCTACAACGGGAAATAATACAGAAACAATAGTATCTGAAAACGAAACTATAAATGATGATGTGACAACAAATATTGTAGAAAGTCAAACAGATAGTGAGGTTGTTGAGCAGACAGAAACAAATTATGCTGACGATGAAATAGTAAATAAATTCATTTCAGAGTTCCAAGAAATCGCAGGGTACAAAATGACGGACATTAGCAAAGGAAACATTCGCACAAAGTACTTTGCATATGCAAATAATTGTTATCTTGAAATGATAAATGCAACAGACGCTGGTGCAGAAGCATTCTGCATTTCATATTCATTTGGCAGTTTATCAGAGGAAGAAATCTATTCTGTATTTACTGATTGCTTAAAAACATTAGGTGCTACTGATGAGGAAATAGAAAAGACCATTGCTGATTTTACCACTAATAATGATGGAGATTACATGATTGAAGGATATGAGACAAATAGCTCTATAACTTGTACATATTGTCCTACAAAGGAGTTATCAAACGGAACATCAATAGGTCACATAGAGATTGCATCTAGTACTTTTGGTAAATAAGAAATAAAAACCAAAGCCACATCAGTCATATCTGGTGTGGCTTTTCTCAAATTCCCATCTCAAACACTTAGTGTTCCCATGATAAAAAATTCATCTAGCTTTAGTGAAAAATGAATAAAAAGTGATGAAATGAATAAATATACAGGTTAGTTTAAGCTAAATACATATAGGAACACTTTTCCGAAAAGGGAGTTTTTTAATAATACTATCTTATTTAGCGCTTACGGCTTATTTAAACATTATTCTAACGGAGTGAGGGGAAATGATTATACAGACAGGAATGAGGACAGATATTCCGGCATTTTATTCCCAATGGTTTATGAATCGAATAAAAGAGGGGTATGTACTTGTTCGCAATCCTTATAATGAAAGACAGGTGACAAGATATCGTTTGACACCTGATGTAGTTGACCTCATCGCATTTTGTACGAAGAATCCCGCACCAATGCTGCCATATATGAATGTTTTAATCTCTTTAGTTATTTGCCTCCTGTGAAAAAATAACTCTTGTTTCATCAACAAACAGTTTCAATGACCTGCTTATGGCTGATATGACCGCTGTCGGTAAGAATATCATGTCGGGCCAGTTTCTTTTTTTACACTGTATAAATGGGAAGAGTTTTGGTTGAACAGCAGCTGGAATGATGATAAAATTTTGTTGTAACAAATGATCAAACAAATTTTTTCTGGAAAAGTGATGCTGAAATGTCAAAGAAATTAACGGAAAAATCATTGGAGAAGAAACTTCATAATATGGATACAGGAGAATAAAAGATGAGCAGTGATATCAAAAATGAATTTGAAGAATATGTAAAAACGCTTACGGAAACTATCTGCAACGACATTTTTCTGGAAAAGCTGGAACAGATCTGTCACGAATATGAGGACGGGGTTAAGCCGGTACAGCAGAAATCATGATGATACAGCGATGAGAAGGGACAAAGACTGGCAGACCGAATTAATGGCGGAAAAACTCAAAAAACGTTTTGCACGATATGAAAATTTCTCCATGACATACATCGGCACACATGAGAAGGTGCTGTGTATTGATGAACGGTATACGCTGGTTGGAAGTTATAATTTACTGTCGTATGACGGCGGTGAAAAAGAGATGTTTCAGGGATATCATTTCCGGTTTGAAGGCGGTGTCATGATTGACGATGCGGAATTTGCAAAACATGTCATAAAAGAGATTGGAATGTAATATAGCCAGCGGGCAAAAGATATGGTATGATAGCTTTTGCCATAAAAGCGGAAGAATAACAGCGAGGTGATTTATTGAAAAAGAAAATATTGGGAATAGGAGCGACGGTACTGATTCTGTCGGCGGCGTTTTTTGCAGGCTGCGGACTGACCGGAACGAGAATCCGGTTCGGTGCGGCAGGACTTGGCGGAACGTATCACGCTTTTGCAGATACATTTGCAGGGCTTATCACAGCCGAGAAAGAAAAATGCACGGTCGAGGTAAAGACCACTGCCGGGTCGGCGGCGAATCTGCGGCTTTTATCAGACGGATATATTCAGATGGCGGTTGCGCAGAATGATTTAACCAATGATGCATACTATGCGGCCGGGACATTTGAAAACAGCAGAAAGTACCGTGGATACAGCGCGGTTGCGGCACTTTACACGGAAAGCTGCCAGATTGTGGTACGTGCGGATTCCGGCATTGAAAGCATGGACGATTTGCAAGGGAAAACAGTCAGTGTCGGTGAGAACGAATCCGGTACGGAATTAAATGCTGAGCAGATTTTAGCTGTCAGCGGACTGACAGATAAGCTGATTGATAAAGTACATCTGGATTACACAGAAGCGGCAGAGCGGCTTGCAGACGGAAAGATCGATGCTTTTTTTTGTACGGCGGGTGCAGAAACAACAGTGATTTCAGAGCTGTCTAAGCAGTGTGAAATCCGCCTGCTGGAGCTTGATGAAAGTACAAGAGACAAACTTTTAAATTCCTACACTTTTTATACGGAATCCGTGATTCCAAAGGGAACGTACAACAATCAGACAGAGGATATACATACTGTCGGTGTCAAAGCGGTGCTGCTTGTGAGTGATAAGTTGCCTGAAAAGACGGTGAAAGCGCTTACAAAAACACTGTTTGAAAACAAGCAGGAGTTACAGTATGCACTGCCTGTCAATATTGTGATGAATGAGCAGACGGCGACAGAAGGAATTACAATTCCGTTTCACAAGGGTGCTGCGGCATATTACAAGGAATGTGGAATTGATGTAGTGACAGGGAAAGGAAGCAGATAGGCAGCAGGTGGACATTAGTGGAAATATATTTGGATATGTACCAGACAATTACTGTAGCAGTACTTGTCTTAATGTTAGGTAAAGTTTTAAAGAAAAAATTCGGAATTTTAGAGCGGTTCTGTATTCCGGCACCGGTTATCGGCGGCGTGGTGTTTGCCGTTTTTACCTGTATTTGTTATGTGACGGGTATTGCGGAATTTTCGTTTGATGATATTTTAAAGGAAGTATGCATGGTATTTTTCTTTACTTCTGTAGGCTTTCAGGCGAATTTAAAAGTGTTAAAAAGTGGTGGAAAGGCACTGATTATTTTTCTGGGACTGGTCATCGGCCTGATTCTTTCACAGAACTTTTTAGCGGTCGGACTGGCAAAGCTTTTACACATTAGTCCGCTGGTCGGACTATGTACCGGTTCAATTCCGATGGTTGGCGGTCACGGTACGGCAGGTGCATTTGGCCCGGTGCTGGAGGATTTTGGTATTATGGGTGCAACAACACTTTGTACGGCAGGTGCAACATTTGGTCTGATTATGGGCAGTATCATGGGCGGACCGGTCGGCAAGCGTCTGATTGAGAAGAAAAATCTGTTAGATACGGTTGTGCCGGAAGATGACAGCCTTCTGGTAGAAGATGAAAAGAAGCATGAACGTCATACCAGCATGTATCCGTCAGCGGTATTCCAGTTAATTATTGCAATGGGACTCGGTACAATCGTATCCCACCTGTTATCGCTGACCGGCATGACGTTTCCGATATACATCGGTGCGATGATTGTTGCCGCATGTATCAGAAATATCGGGGAATATTCGGGAAAATTTACTATTTATATGGGTGAAATTAATGATATCGGTGGTATCAGCCTGTCGCTGTTTTTGGGAATAGCGATGATTACATTAAAGCTCTGGCAGCTTGCAGATCTGGCACTGCCGCTTATCGTACTGCTTGCAGGACAGAGCCTGCTCATCTTTTTATACACGTATTTTGTGGTATTTAATGTCATGGGCAGGGATTATGATGCGGCAGTACTTTCATCCGGTGTCTGTGGTTTCGGTATGGGTGCAACCCCGAATGCCATGGCAAATATGCAGGCAGTCTGTGAAAAGTACGAACCTTCGGTCAAAGCGTATCTGCTTGTACCGTTAATCGGAAGTTTATTTGCGGATTTTTTAAACAGTCTGGTGATAACATTTTTTATTAATTTCTTATAAAATGCCTGCGGAACGGAGAGGAATATGTTTGATAGATGGAAAAAGACCCATAAGGCTGTGTATGAGGTAGAAAGTGAAAACCTGGCGGTGCCGGAGGTGCATATCAGGGAGGATGATACGGCGGCACATGATACAAAAAAACCGGAAGCGGAAGAAGAAATTACCTATGAAAATGTAGCAATTCCGGAAATTCATATTAAAAGAAAGCAGCGGGATAAATAATACATGAAAGATTTAACGAAAGGCAGTCCGTCGCGGCTGATTTTGTCATTTGCGATACCGATATTTTTCGCCAATCTGTTACAGCTGACGTACAGCCTTGTGGATACGCGGATTGTCGGGTCGTTTCTGGGAGAAGACGCACTGGCGGCAGTTGGGGCGACCAGTACACTTAGTAACCTGATTATCGGATTTCTGCTGGGACTTGCCAACGGTTTTGCGATTATTACGGCACAGCGTTACGGTGCAAAAGATATTGCCGGTGTGAAAAAATCCTTTGCCGCCTCTCTGATGATGGGAACGGGAATTTCAGTGCTTTTAACGGCGGCAGGACTGATTTTCTTAAAACAGATATTACAGTTTTTAAATGTACCGGAGGCGTTGTTTGGGACGGCGCGCTCTTATATCGTAGTAATTGTGGCGGGCATGCTTGCAACGTTTCTTTATGATGCATGTGCAGCGGCGCTGCGGGCGCTGGGTGATACGGTCACACCGCTTATCATACTGGCGGTATCGGTCGGATTAAACATTGCGGGAGATTTATTTTTTATATTAGTACTACATGCAGGTGTGTACGGTGCGGCGGTGGCAACGGTACTGTCACAGGTACTGGCATTTGTCATCTGCTGGATTTACATGATCCGCCGCTATGAAATTTTACAGTTAAAAAAGACGGATTTTACGCAGCCGGAAAAAGAAATGCTTGGCAATATGGCGGCTTCCGGTCTGTCCATGGGCTTTATGAGTTCACTGGTTAATATCGGGTCGCTGACCCTTCAGACGGCGATTAACAGGCTTGGACAGGACATTATCGTGGCTCATACGGCGGCGCGGAAAATATCTGAAATGTTTATGATTATGTTTTCGGTATTCGGACAAACCATGGCGACATACTGCGGACAAAATATGGGCGCCGGGCGTATAGACCGCGTCAAAAAAGGTATATGGCTGGCACTTTTATATACCTGTATCTGGTGTATGCTGACCGTTGTGGCAAGTTATACCATCGGTGCAGGGCTGGTTGGACTGGTTACGGGAAGTAAAAATGAAGTCGTGATACACACGGCAACGGTGTATCTGAAATTCAATACCGTATTTTACTGTGTAACGGCGGTCATCTGCATTTTAAGAAATGCAATGCAGGGGCTTGGCGAGCGGATCACCCCGCTGGTGTCGAGTTCGCTTGAAATGATAGGAAAAATCGTTATTGCAGCGGCACTTGTGCCGAGAATCGGTTACAACGGCGTTATCGTTGCAGAGCCGCTGGTGTGGTTTATTATGGTCATACCGCTGGTTGTAAGAATTTATACCATGCCGGTGATGCGTGGGAAAAAACAAATATGATATCATTATAATACAGAAATACAAAAATAGCGGCAAAACCGCTAAGGAATGAGGAGTTTTATGGAACAGATGATGGAGTATGTCCCAAATATGTATGCAACATTTTGGGCATTGGTACCGCCGCTGGTGGCAATTATTCTGGCACTGGTGACAAAGGAAGTTTACAGTTCCCTTTTTATCGGAATTGTAATCGGCGGATTATTTTACGGCAACATTTTTCAGCAGGGATTCAGTTTTGAAAAATCGGTACTGCACATTTTTGAAGACGGACTGGTCGGCGTTTTATCAGACCCGTATAACGTCGGCATTTTAATCTTTCTTGTAGTGCTTGGCATTATGGTCAGCATGATGAACAAGGCAGGCGGTTCGGCAGCCTTCGGACAGTGGGCGGGACGTCATATCAAGACCAGAATCGGTGCACAGCTTTCAGCGGTTCTGCTGGGGATGCTTATTTTTATTGATGATTACTTTAACTGTCTGACGGTCGGAAGTGTTATGCGGCCGGTCACGGATAAGCATCAGGTATCCAGAGCAAAGCTTGCTTATATTATTGATGCAACGGCAGCACCGATTTGTATTATTGCGCCGATTTCTTCATGGGCGGCGGCAGTTACGGGCTTTGTAGAAGGCGAGGACGGATTTGCGGTCTTTATGAATGCGATTCCATATAACTATTATGCATTGCTTACAATTATTGCAATGCTGACAATGGTTTTATTTAAAATTGATTTTGGTGCAATGGCAGTACATGAAGCCAATGCGGCAAAGGGAGATTTATATACAACGCCGGAGCGTCCGTATGCCAATTCCGCACCGGATACGGTAAAGGGCAGAGGTACGGTAGTAGACCTGCTGTTCCCAATTATTACGTTAATTATCTGCTGTATTATCGGCATGATTTACACCGGCGGTTTCTTTAGCGGAACAGGTTTTGTAGAGGCATTTTCGGGAAGTGATGCTTCTGTCGGACTGATGCTTGGAAGCTTTTTTGCACTGGTAATTACGATTGTATTTTATGCACTGCGTAAGGTACTTACCTTTACAGAAAGCTGCGGCTGTCTGCCGGAAGGTTTTAAAGCAATGGTTCCTGCAATTTTGATTCTTACCTTTGCATGGACATTAAAGGGTATGACAGATAGTCTTGGTGCAAAAGAATATGTTGCCGGACTGGTAGGCGGTATTTCAGGACCATGGCTGGCATTATTCCCGGCAGTTGTATTTGTTGTCGGTGCGTTCCTTGCGTTTGCAACAGGTACGTCATGGGGAACTTTTGGTATTTTAATTCCAATTGTAGTTAGTACATTTTCGGGAACGAATCATACAATGATGATTATTTCCATTTCTGCCTGCATGGCGGGTGCGGTATGCGGCGACCACTGTTCACCGATTTCGGATACAACGATTATGGCATCGGCGGGTGCACAGTGCAGCCATATCAACCATGTATCGACACAGCTGCCGTATGTGTTGGTTGTAGCAGCTGTTTCATGTATTACATACATTATTGCAGGATTTGTACAGAGTCCTGTTCTGCCGCTTGTAATCGGAATTGTATTGATGGTTGGCACGCTTTTCGGCATAAAGTATCTGATGAAAAATATCGGTGTGCGCGATAAGAAGGATAAGGTACAGTAATGGCGGATAAAATCAAAAACATTAAAGGAAGCCTGATTCTTCTGCTGGCAGCGTTTATCTGGGGAACGGCCTTTGTTGCCCAGACAAGCGGTGCGGATTCGGTAGGGACGTTTACATTTAATACCTGCCGCTCAGTGGTTGGAGCGCTTTTTTTACTGCTGGTGATAGTGCTTTTGGACAGTTACGGAAAACGTACCTCAGGCGGGGGAAAAGACACACTACAGGAGCCGTATTCACGGACAAAGTGGCCGGTAAAGGGTGGCGTACTCTGCGGCATAATTTTATTTGTGGCAATGTCCTTACAGCAGTATGGAATCGGTATTTATCCGGCAGGTGTGGCGGCATCCGGAAGAGCAGGATTTCTTACGGCAACGTATGTGGTGCTGGTTGCCATCTGTTCCGTATGGATGGGCAAAAAGCTGCATCCGCTGATTGCGGTATCCATTGTCGGCTGTATTGCCGGAATGTATCTTTTGTGTATGTCCGGCGGATTTGCAGGGATTTATATGGGCGATGTGTGCGAGTTTTTGTGTGCAGTCGGTTTTATGTGTCATATTCTTACAGTTGAACATTTTGCAAAGGAAGACGGCATAAAATTATCCTGTATTCAGTTTGCGGTATGTGCTATACTGTCAGGTGTGATGATGCTTTTTACCGAAAATGTCGATTTTGCCGGAATATGTGCGGCAGGACTTCCGATTTTGTATACGGGTGTATTATCGAGCGGAATCGCCTATACCTTACAGATTATCGGACAGAAGTACGCACAGGCTTCGGTAGCTTCGATTGTAATGAGCCTTGAATCCGTCTTTTCGGTACTTGCGGGCTGGCTTGTATTACATGAGGTGTTAAGTCCGAGAGAACTGACCGGCTGTATGCTTGTGTTTGCAGCGGTGATTCTGGCACAGGTTCCGGATATGCTGAATCATTCAATAAATGAAAAAGGGTGAAAAAATGAAATATACATATTATCAACTGGGTATTATGGCGGCAGTTGTATCGTTTCTTGGATTCGTCGTTGAAAATATCTGGCTTGCCATGACAAAAGGGTATATCAATAACAGGAATATGAATGCGCCTTTTTTACTGGGCTATGGGCTGCTGATTTTGTTTATGTACGCGGTGTTTGGAACACCGGCAGCACTTAGAATGTTTGCAAAGGAAAAGGTGCGTTGGAAACGGTATCTGGTTTACTTTTTATGTTCATTTGCCGTTGTCTGTGTAGGTGAAATTGTGCTGGGCATTGTGGTGGAGGCACTTTGTCATATTGAATACTGGAATTATTCCAATATTCCGATGCACATTACAAAATATACGTCCATACCGACCAGTACAGCATTTGCGGCAATGATTACAATTCTGATGGGAAATGTTTTTCCGGTTCTGATGGACTGGATATGCCGTATCAATACGCAGTGGGCAAAAATCATCTGCGCCGTACTTTGGATTGTGATGGTGGCAGACTTCTTTATCAGCTTTGGACATATGATAAAAGCCAAAAATTTTTATTTAAAATGGAAAATTTTTTTAAGAGCGAAAAAGTAGCGGAAAAATGATTAAAGAAAGGACAGGCGGCTGTAAATATACAGTGCCTGTCCTTTTTTATTATGGACGCTGTCCGAGTCCGCCTTCTAATGTCAGGGTTTCGCCTGTCATGTACTTGAAGTCCGGAGAAGCAAGCTGTACGCATACGCGTCCGATTTCAAGTTCAGCATCACCGAAATGTCCTGCCGGTGGTGTATGTACATTCTTTTCAAAAGCTTCCGGATAAGCGTTCTGGAACTGCTCTAACTGTGAAGTCCATGCTAATGGGCAGATAATGTTGACGTTGATTCCGTCTTTTGCCCATTCTGTAGCGGCAACACGTGTCAGTCCACGGATACCTTCCTTTGCAGCAGCATAAGCGCACTGTCCGTAGTTACCGAATAAACCGGCACCGGATGCGAAGTTGATGACAGAACCCTTTGTCTTTGCAAGATATGGATAGCAGGCCTTCATATAATAGAATGCTGCATAAAGTCCTGAATACAGTGCAAGGTTAAACTGCTCTGTTGTGTGGTCTGCTAAAGAAACACCGGAAGCAGAAGCCTGTGCATTATTGATTAAAACGTCAATCTGACCGAAAGTATCAATCGTCTGCTTTACAACATTTGCAACAACTGCTTCGTTGTCTGCAGAAGCGTTGACATCAGCCTGGATTGTAAGAACCTTGATATTGTAAAGTCTTTCAAGTTCTTCCTTTGCAGCGGCAAGCTTTGCTTCATTACGTCCGGTAATCACAAGGTTTGCACCTTCTTTTGCGTAAGCGGTAGCAATACCGTAGCCGATAGAACCACATCTTCCGTCACTTAATACGGCGCGGCCTGCACCGGTAATAATGGCGGTTTTTCCTGTTAAAAATCCCATAACCTAAATCTCCTCATATAATATTTTTAGATAATCGCATAAATATACACAAATCGTTTCATGTTTTAAATGAATAAGGATATTTATCACGACATATCTAACTTAATCATAACACAGTTAGACATTCCTAACAAGGAAATTTATGTAAAATATAAGAATATGAATCAGCATGGGGAGTGAATAAAATCTGATAAAATGAATAAAATATAAATAAAGAATAATAAAAATGCAACATTTTATAAGATAATGTTGCATTCATATATATTAAATCGGAAAGAAGAAAAAATACTGTAGTCCGTTTGGTAAAAATATAATCCTCCGGCTCAGGATTGCGTATTTCAAAATATACGATAAGAGAAGCTTTGACGTGTTGGTTTAGTGCAATGACATTCAACTTCTGTGTTTTTTGTTCATTGACATAAATATGGTCAAAAAAATGATGTTTGTTAAAATCATAAACCATGCGCCATTTCAGCTGTAAAATATCGCCAATTCTAAGTGCAGTATAAAGTCCCAGCAAAATCAGCGTCTGCTTATTATATAAATCAAAGGGAACGGATTTCCCGCAAAAAAACATTTTTACACACATGGAGGTAAACAAATATGGTAGTACAGCACAATATTACAGCGATGAACGCAAACAGAATGTTAGGCGTTACAACAACAGGTCAGTCTAAGTCAACAGAGAAGTTATCAAGTGGTTACAGAATCAACCGTGCTGCAGATGATGCCGCAGGTCTTTCAATTTCTGAAAAGATGAGAAAGCAGATCCGTGGTCTTTCACAGGCTTCTACCAATGCACAGGGAACTGTAACTGATTTAACAGATACTACAACAGCAGAGAATTTAGCAAACTATTTTGATGCTAAAACAGGTGTATATAAGGGTGGTTTATATTCAAGACTTACCGCAGATAATGCAGATGGTGCTAATGGAACAAAAGGCACTATAACACAGATTGGTGCCGAACAGATTAATAAATTTGTCGATGTTACTGTTACAGAAAAGACAACAACAACAAGTGCATTAAGTTTAAATCTTCATGTAGGTGCAGATTCTACAGATAATAATAAGATTAAGCTTGAAATTGAATCTATGAGTTCAAAGTCTTTAGATGTAGATGGATTAAAGGTAGATACAGAAGATGGTGCAACAAATGCGATTAATACAATTGAAGCAGCTATCCAGAAGGTTTCAGATCAGCGTTCTAAGTTAGGTGCTGTTCAGAATCGTCTGGAGCATACAGTTGCCAACCTTGACAACGTTGTTGAAAATACAACATCCGCTGAATCACGTATCCGTGATACAGATATGGCTGAAGAAATGGTTAGCTACTCAAAGAACAACATTCTTATGCAGGCAGGTCAGTCTATGCTTGCACAGGCTAATCAGCAGAATCAGGGTGTTCTTTCACTTCTTCAGTAATTTAAGTTATCTTAATGATTTAAATTATTTTAGTAATTTAAGTGATTTTAGACCTTTTGGCAGGCGGTTAAAGCCTGCTAAAAGGTCTTTTTTGCTGTTATGAACAGTAATTATAAAAATATATAATAAAAAGTATATTATTGATGCAATTTACTATTGCAATATAAATGATATTATGTTATTATTTCAATAGAATATATTCTAAGAACGAATTTAAGCACGGTTTTTTATAAAGATTATGTGTTTAAAGTCTGATTTATATTTGAAATCTAAATATTTAGATTTCGTCTGTATTTTCTATCACGTTTTTTGGAATTTACTGCGGATTCTGAAAGGTCTTTATGGATTTATTTAGACCCTTTTATCATCCGTTTTCATTCCAAAAGATTTGAAAATTTTAGAAAATTTGTCAAAACGCTTGTCGACAATCCCACAAGTCCAGTATAATAAAAGAAAGGAACCAATGCATGGATAATACACCTTACGATGATGTATTCCGTACACTTTTAACCGATTGTACGGAGTTAATGATTCCGGTTGTCAATGAAATTTTTCATACGCACTACACCGGAAAAGAAACCATCTGCCTGCTGCAAAATGAGCATTTTATTAAAATGCCGGACGGCAGTGAGCAGGAACGGATTACAGATTCCAGCTTTGAAATTATCAGCGAAGAAACAGCACCGATAGCACAGGGACAGAAAAAACGATATCACATTGAATGTCAAAGTACGGAAGACGGCAGTATGATTGTACGAATGTTTGAGTATGATACACAGCTTGCATTAGAAAACAGAGAATTTACATCAAATATTTTGACAGTACAATTCCCTGATTCAGCGATTGTGTCGCTTAGACATACTAAAAATACGCCCGAAGAAATGACAGTTAAAGTCTTAACTCCGGGCGGAAGGGTATCCTATACCGTGCCGGTATTAAAGGTAAAACGTTATACGATTCATGAATTGTTTGAAAGGAAACTGTTTTTTCTGATACCGTTTCATATTTTTGCATATGAGAAGGATTTTAAAGAACTGGAAGAAAACAAGAAAAAGTTAAAGCAGCTGGAAGCAGAATATGCTTCAATCAGGGAACGGCTTGAAATCGCCTGCCAGATGGGTGACTTGAACAGATATGCCAAAGCTGCTATTCTTGATATGTCACGTAAAGTCATAGAGCATATTGCTGTTAAATATAAAAATGTTGCGAAAGGGGTGAGCCGGACAATGGGTGGAAAAGTATTAAACTATGAAGCAAAAGATATCTTAAACCGCGGACGCCGCGAAGGCGAAGAATATACTAAAATTCAGATTGCCACAAAACTTCTTAATATGGGGAATGACATAAAATCTGTCGCAGAATTAGCTGAATTGCCACAGAAAACTGTAGAAAAACTGGCGCAAAGTATATCAAAAGAAGAAAAATAAGATTGTAAAGCAGCGTGAAATCAGGTTTATCATCAGCATGGACAAAAAAGGCTACACGTTTTAAGAAATACCCCGCAGGGTATAAACAGAAATGTAATACGCTGCGGGGTATTGTAGTTGATAAAATACGATATTAAACAACAGATTTCCATGCATCAAGGATTTTCGTGCATTGTTCCACGTCAATATCGGAAACAGCCGTCTTTAGCTGATTTAAAAATTCCTGCTGGTTGTCAGGATAGATAAAGTGTGTCATTTCCTCCAGCGTAGATTCCATGGTATCGCTGTTCAGATTATCAATTGCATCATACATGGCATAAAAAAGCTTCTCCAGAACCGGTGCAGTAATCGTTTCCTGTGCGGAGATTTTTTCTTCCTTTTGAAAATATGGCTGCAAAATAGACTGGTATTGTAAATAATCATGAAGGAGGGAAGCAGTCCGTTCATGAATGAGTGCCGCATCTTGTCTGGAACCGGCAAGTTCCAGACGGGCAGCGGATTCAGCAAGGTCAGTCGCACCAATCTGTCTGGAAGCGCTTTTTAATGCGTGGGTTTCAATGGTATAGGCGTGCCAGTCTTCCTGCTGCTCATATTTCTTAATCAGTTCTGCCTTCTGTTTAATGACACGGTAGTAATCTTTTAGAACGGTCATATATAACTGCGGGCTGCCAAGAAGCTGTATGGCAGCTTTTGTATCAAGTCCCTCAATTGCCGGAAATGCTTGCGTATTGTCCGCAGCGGCATTCGTGGCAGTTACAGTGTTGTCAGTGCCTGTGGTATTTCTGCTTGCAGACATACCGTGCTGTCGGTCAATCTTTTCCGCAGGAAGCCAGTGCTTGATTTTTGCAGTTAAAAACTGCAGTTCAATCGGCTTTGGTACAAAATCGTTCATGCCTTCTTTTAAAAACATTTCTTTTGTACCGTCAATGGCATTAGCAGTCAGGGCGATAATCGGAACATCGTCATATTCAGGATGAAAACGCCGGATAATGTGCGTTGTTTCCACACCGTCCAGTTCCGGCATCATATGATCCATAAAAATAATGTCATACATCTGTGACGAAATTTTTTCAATGGCTTCTTTTCCGCTAAGACACGTGTCAATCTGCATACCAAGCGGCTTCAAAAGTCCTTCCGTAACGGTCAGGTTAATAGCATTGTCATCGACAATTAAAATCTGTGCATCCGGTGCCGTAAATTCAAAGTGGTCGGCATCATCTTCTTCATCAAAATGCAGATCTTCATTTTTTAAAATCGAAATCAGATTTAAAGAGTACAGCGGCTTTTTTACAATGTGCAGATTCTTTAAATTGCAGCTGACCGAAGTATAAAAGTCTGTAATCAATACAGCGGTCAGTTCAGGGTGTGCCTGAATATAATCCTGCATGGCAGAGGAAAATACCGCATAATCGATAAAAAGATAATCAGGTGTATTGTCCGGCTCAGTCCCGGTCACGGTACAATTGTCATAAGCAATATGCAGACGGTCCAGATCCTTTTGCAACTGTTCCTGTACAAGGCTGTTTTTAATAAAAAGTGCAGCATGAACCGGCGGATCATTGTTAAATACACCGCTTGGACGGTCATCCAGAACCTTTTGCGGCAGTGTAAAAGAAAAGGTACTGCCAATACCGTATTCGCTTTCAACGGAAATAGTGCCGTGCATTAACGTCAGCAGCAGCTTGGAAATAGCAAGCCCCAGTCCCGTGCCTTCGATATTGCGGTTACGTTTGCTGTCTAACTGTTCAAAGGAGCGGAAAAGTCTTCCAATCTGTTCTTTTTTAATGCCGATGCCGGTATCTTCAATAGAAGCGTGCAAAACAGTTTCACCGTTTTCTACAGGGCCCGCATAAATTTTTAAAAGCACGCGTCCGTGTTTGGTGAATTTTACGGCATTATTGGCAAGATTTAACAAAATCTGTTTAAAACGGATACTGTCACCAAACAGTTTGTAAGGGATATCCGGTGCAATATCTAAAATCAGTTCAACATTTTTGCTGCCAATCCGCGTGGTAATAATATTTGCAACATCGTGGATTGTAGACATCGGTTCATATTCCACCGGAATAATATTCATCTTGCCGGATTCAATTTTTGAGAAATCCAGTATATCATTGATGATGGTTAAAAGTGTCTTTCCGGAGGCTTTAATCTGAGTAATATAATCCCTTGCGGCAGGCGGCAGGTCTTCACGCAGCGCCATTTCTGCCATGCCGATTACAGCATTCATCGGGGTACGGATTTCATGGCTCATATTGGCAAGAAAATCCGATTTCATGCGGTTTGCCTTTTCAATCTCAATATTTGCCTGAAACAGCTGGTATTTGTGGTAGGCAATATTGGAAAGACCGTTTGCAATGGTATATAAAAAGCTTGCTGCTTTGTCAATCTGGCTTTTTTCCACGATATTGACTTTCATAACCGCCTGAATGTAGCTGGCAGGGTCAACCCCCAGTTCATCGGCGACCTGCATGATTTTTGAAATATCCGGCGGCTCGGTCAGCACCTGACCGCCGATAAAACAGCCCACCATTCTGCCGTCCGCAATAATCGGCGCGGCAAAATCCACGAGTCCTGCGTGACAGAAATAGGTTGAAGAAGCCCCTTTTTTAAGTGCCAGCTCCGCCCCGTTTTTATCGCATAATTCACACCGCTGGCAGCCCAGTGGTGAAGAACGTGTATATTTCATGCAGAAGTCTGAAAAATGAGAGCCTTTTGTTACGGCAACTCCGTCAGCATCGGTTGTGACGGAAGCAATGCCGGTCATGTCAGAAAAAGCATCCTGAATTCTTTGCAGCATTTCCACATCGATTAAATCCGTTAAATGTAATTCGTTTTCCATAGGCATCTTCCTTCCGCAGGTAGTTTTATTCTTATAGCTGCGACTACGCTTCAAGTGTATTCTGGATGGCAGCAAGCAGGCGTTTTCTGTTAATTGGTTTTAAAAGGTAACCCTGCGGTTTCATCACCAGTGCCTCCTGTATCTTTTTGCGGTCGGTAATGCCGGTTAAAAAGATGACAGGAATATTTTTGGTCGACGGATTGGCACGCAGCTTTTCAAGTACGACAAGACCGTTTTCATCCGGCATGGCGTAGTCGAGTAAAATTAAATCGGTGTGCTTGGTTTCTAAGAATTTTAAAGCAATTTTTCCGCTGATGGCAGTTGCTACATCGTATTTTTCATGCAGATGAAGCTTAATGACTTTTAACATACGGGCATCATCGTCAATGACCAGAATATGCTTCTTGCCGGAAGTCATTCCTGGTATATTTGCAATATCACGTATATCCGGCATATCCGTCACGTCCGGCACATCTGTTTTTGGCGGAAATGTTTCGTTAAAGGCAAGGTCTGCTTTTTTTAATTCTTCAGCAATCGGTTCGTGCATTCGCTTTTTCTGTTTTAAAAAGACATTTATGCGCTGTTCAATCACTGCGGCGGTTAAAGGGCGCTGCAGTATCAAATCCGCAACCTTAACAGCGGCTTTTGTAAATTTGTCACAGTCGGCAGCATCTCCGATGATAATCAGCGGAAGCTGTACGGCATCCCTGCTTTTCATAGATATAATCTTTGTAATGTCATCGACCGGTTCGTCCTGTAAGCAGTAGACAAAAGCATCTGGATTGAAAGCGTGCATATGGCTTATCATATCTTCATAGCGCTTGGACGTTGTCTGACACTCAAAGCTGTTATACATTTTTGTGAAAAATTCATCAATTGCAGCATTGTTCTTTCCGGTTAGTAAGACCTTATATTTCATAAGTACCCCTCCTTGCGTTGTTATTTAGTTGTTCACGTTGTTTTGTTATCTCTATTATATAAAATTTTTATGGATAATGCACTCTTTTTTTATAGGAAATTGAATATACATTTGAAGAATCGTCTGTTATAATATTAACAGGTTTTTTATGCGGCAGGTAAAAGCCAGCCGCGGGCTATATTGTTTCCGGGCGAAAACAGATAGTCATTATGGCAGGGGAAATACCTTTGCGATTGAATCGTCCGGAAATGAGGTATAACATGGCGGGACAGATTAGCTGCGATTACTGCAACAATTTAGTTTACGATGAAGAAATGGAAGAATACGTATGTGATGTGAATATGGATGAAGATGATTATGCACGTTTTTGTGCATCGGAATATAAGAATTGTCCATACTATCAGAGCAACGATGAATATAAGATTGTAAGACATCAGATGTAGGACAGGGAAGGCAGAAGGGAATGGAAGATAAGCACTATGCAGTGTTAATTGACGCCGATAACATTTCCTCAAAATATATTGCGTATATTTTGGACGAAATGACAAAGTACGGTGTGATTACATATAAAAGAATTTACGGGGACTGGACGAGTCCGCAGGCAGGCAGATGGAAGGATGCACTTATGGAAAATTCAATTGTGCCGATTCAGCAGTTCCGCAATACGGTCGGGAAAAATGCAACCGATTCCACATTGATTATAGATGCCATGGATATTTTGTATACGGGGAATGTGGACGGGTTCTGCATTGTATCGAGTGACGGTGATTTTACAAGGCTGGCGAGCCGCTTAAAAGAATCCGGCATGGACGTTATCGGCATGGGAGAAAATAAAACCCCGCGGTCATTCAGGGCAGCCTGTTCCGTTTTTACGGATCTGGAACTGCTGTTAGAGGCGGCGGAGGAAGAAGAAGAAACACCGGTCAGGAAGCAGAAAAGGATTCCTGAAAATATCATCAGTCAGGCGGTCATTGAAAATGCCATCATTGAAATTGTCATTGAAAATGACGACAAGGGCAGACCGACAGGACTGGGCGAGATTGGCAGTCGTTTGCAGAAGAAATATTCGGATTTTGATGTCAGAAACTACGGATACAGTTCGTTGTCTACATTTATCGAGGAAATTGATAATTTCGACTTACAGAAAGTCAACAATACCGTGATTGTCCGTTTAAAAGAAGACAACGGCAATAAAAAGCAGGTAACGGACTTTGCAATCGCCTGCGTGCGGGAAGCCGGCAGCAGAGGAGTTGAACTTGCCGCACTGGGACAGAAAATCCATGTAAAGTATCCGGGATTTAAAGCTAAGGAATACGGTTATTCCACATTGTCGAAGTTTATCAGTTCCATTAAGGTGTTAAAGATTGAATCCGTTCATGAAAACCGCAAAATGGTATATATAAAAGGAAACGAAAGGTGAGCGCATGGAGTATTTAGATATTCGTACAGAAAATGGTGAGCTGACAGGCGAAATCAAAGAGCGTACACAGGTGCATACGGACGGGGATATTCACGGAACATCGCACGTATGGCTTGTGCGTTATACAGACAAAAATAAAAAGAAATTTGATATTTTACTGCAAAAAAGAGCCGCAACAAAAGATGCGTATGCCGGCTGTTATGATATATCCTCGGCAGGGCATATTCCCGCAGGACAGGATTATCTGGAATCGGCGGTGCGGGAGCTGGAAGAAGAACTGGGAATTAAGGCAGACCCGGAGAAGCTTAAATTTATCGGAATGCATGACGGGACAATGGAAGCGGTTTTTGACGGAAAGCCGTTTAAAAACCATGAATTAAGCGCCGTTTACATTTATGATGAACCGGTGAAGGATTCGGACTTTAAGCTTCAGGAAGAAGAAGTGGAGTCTGTACGCTGGATTGATTTTGACGAATGTAAGAACAAGCTGTGGACAGGTGAAATCCGCAACTGTATATTTGAAAGTGAATTTAAGATGTTGGAAAAAGCAATCCGCGGATGATGTACAGCAATTCCGGTTGAATTGCAGGAATAGAAGGAAAGGACAGAAAAAATGAATAAAATTGCAAGTTTTACGGTAAATCATCTTGATTTACTCACTGGTGTTTATGTTTCAAGAAAAGATTATTTAGGAGATCAGGTGCTGACAACCTTTGATCTGCGTTTTACAAGACCAAACGAAGAACCGCCGATGGATAATCCGGGGATTCATTCTATTGAACATTTAGTTGCGACATTTTTAAGAAACCACAGGGAATGGGCTGATAAGACGGTTTATTTCGGACCAATGGGCTGCCGCACCGGGTTTTATGTGATTTTTGCAGGAGATTTAAAATCAGAAGATATTTTGCCGGTACTGCGTGAGGCCGCAGATTTCGTACTGTCTTATGAGGGCGAAATTCCGGGATATTCTCCGAGGGACTGCGGAAATTATCTGGACAACAACTTAAATCTTGCCAAGATTTATATGAGAAAGTTCAAGCAGGAAGTCTTAGATAATCCGGCGCCGGAGCGTCTTGTGTATCCGCAGTAGACAACAGCACAAGACAGAACGGGTATCTGATACGGAGTGATTAAGCGCTGTTTTAGCCTTGCGCTTAAAGAGCTGCGGATAAAGTAATAAAGCAATAAAGACCAAAATAAGGGTTGTTCCGACAATGAAATATCGGAACAACCCTTATTTTATATAGTTATCATACGATTTTTAAGTAAAATTCTTTATAAATTAAACCTCGAATAATAAGTCACCGTAAGAAGGGAATGGCCAGAAGTCTTTGTCAACAATCATTTCAAGCTTGTCGGCAGGTGCTCTTAAAGCATCCATTGTAGTTTTTACGGTATCTCTGAAGAACTTCGCCTGTTCTTCTACATTGCTGATTTCAGCACCGTCAGCAACAGCCTTTTCCAGTGCAGCAAGCTGTGTCTTCATTTCCTTTAAGTAACCGGTTACGGTAGTTAATAAATCGGCCTGTGTAGAAGCATCGGCACCGGCTTCCTTTACTGCAAGAACAGAGTTTGCAAGTTCTGTTGAGTAAGCGATTACAGCAGGGATTAACTGCTTGCCTGTAATATCAAGCATAGCCTTTGCCTCGATATTGATAGCCTTCGCATAAGCTTCGTACTTGATTTCAGCTCTTGACTTTAATTCTGCTTCTGTAAATACGCCAAAGCTTTCAAACAGCTTAACAGCCTTTGGTGTTGTAAGAGCAGGAATTGCATCAACCATAGAAGGAATGTTTGGAAGACCGCGTCTTTCAGCTTCTGCAATCCATTCATCTGTATAGCCGTTTCCGTTGAATACAATCTTGTGATGGTCTGTGAAAAGCTTTTTAATCATATCATGGCATGCCATGTCGAAGTTATCAGCCTTTTCCAGTTCATCAGCGATTTCTTTAAAGCTTTCTGCAACGATAGTATTTAATACAACATTTGCAGGAGCGATAGAGTCGGCAGAACCAACCATACGGAATTCAAATTTATTACCTGTGAAAGCAAACGGTGATGTTCTGTTTCTGTCGGTAGCATCCTTATTTAAGTCAGGAAGTGTAGAAGCACCGGTCTTTAACTTACCCTTCTGGATTGAGCTTGTAGCATCACCCTTGTCGATTAACTGCATAACAACATCTTCAAGCTGTTCTCCAAGGAACATAGAGATGATAGCAGGAGGTGCTTCGTTCGCACCGAGTCTGTGGTCGTTGCCGACATCAGAAGCAGATTCACGAAGTAAATCAGCATGGGTATCAACAGCCTTCATGACAGCACCAAGTACCAGTAAGAACTGGATATTTTCATGAGGTGTCTTACCAGGCTCTAATAAATTGATACCGTCATCTGTTGTGATAGACCAGTTATTGTGCTTACCGGAACCGTTTACACCTGCAAATGGCTTTTCATGAAGCAGACATACAAGACCGTGTCTGTAAGCAACCTTCTTTAAAACTTCCATTGTCAGCTGGTTGTTATCTGTAGCTGTGTTGCACTGTGCATAAATCGGAGCAAGTTCGTGCTGTGCAGGAGCAACTTCGTTGTGCTGTGTCTTTGCGGAAACACCAAGCTTCCAGAGTTCCTTGTTGACATCCTTCATGAATGCACCGATTCTTTCACGGATAGCACCGAAGTAATGGTCATCAAGTTCCTGACCCTTAGGAGGCATGGCACCGAATAATGTACGGCCTGCGAAGATTAAATCTTTTCTCTGTAAATACTTTTCTCTATCTACGATGAAGTATTCCTGTTCAGCACCGACAGAAGGTGTAACCTTCTTAGAATGTGTGTTGCCGAATAATTTTAAAATACGTAATGACTGTTCATTAATAGCATCCATTGAACGAAGAAGCGGAGTCTTCTGGTCAAGTGCCTCGCCTGTATAAGAACAAAAAGCGGTAGGAATACAAAGTGTAGCACCTGTAGCATCTTCACGGACAAAAGCCGGTGAAGTGCAGTCCCATGCTGTATAGCCTCTTGCTTCAAATGTTGCACGAAGTCCGCCTGAAGGGAATGAAGAGGCATCCGGTTCACCTTTGATTAATTCTTTGCCGGAAAATTCCATCAGAACTTTTCCGTTTTCCTTTGGTGCTGAAATGAAAGAGTCGTGCTTTTCAGCAGTTGTTCCTGTCAATGGCTGGAACCAGTGTGTATAATGTGTAGCACCCTTTTCAATTGCCCAGTCCTTCATTGCATTTGCAATCACATCGGCATCTGTTAAAGATAATTCCTGAACGCCTGTCATAGCTAATTTGAGGTTTTTGTAGACATTCTTTGGTAAACGCTCCTTCATGACAGTATCGTTAAATACATTTTCACCAAAGATGTCAGCTACGTTAAATTTTTCACTCATAACTTTGTCTTCCTTCCTTTTATTATGTTAATATATTAATAGTAAAATCAAAAAAGGCATTCCAATTTATATGCAGATAAATATGGAACACCTTTGTTCTACTATTTAATTATCGACAGCACTTTGTTTGTTTGCTCTCTGTCTTTAAATAAAATAACGCAAAATGTCTAAGAATGCAAGTTCTTTTTTGTATTTTATTTAAAAATTAAATTAAAAGCACAAAGAATGTCAAAAATCAGTAGGTTAATAAGGCTTCTCCCACATAAGCACCCTGAACGATAAAACGCTTCGAACCGTCAGAGGTACAGGTAGAAAGTGTTACAACCTGCGAAACATCATCAACAGAAACACCGGTATTATAAATTGAAAGTGCTTTCATGGATCTGGCATAATCCTGTAATCCGGAAAGCGTTGAAAAATTAAAGGTGTACGTATCACTGACAGGTTCACTGATATATGCACTGAAAATGCGGTACTGCATGATTTTATTTTCAGTGTAAATATAAAACATGTCGTGGCCTTCCGTATAATAGAAGCTTTCATCATCATAGCGGGAAAGCTTTCCAAACATACTGCCGTTGTGCATATTGTGTCCGTAAATAATGACGTTGGTAGCGGAAAGTCCGCCGGTAATCCGGTAATCCTCAAAAAGGCAGCCGTTTTTATTAGCGGTCTTATTAAAGGTGTGGGTTAAATAAAAATCATTATCTGTAGACTGGACCATCGGAAGCCGTACATCAATTGAAGGAATGTAAAGATAGCCAAGTCCTTCGGGATTGATGGAGAGCAGCTGCTTATGGTCATATACAAACGGAATTTCGACTTCTTCATCGTCAAGCGTGACAGAAGTTGGTGTGTCTGTATCTAATACCTGATTTTGAATGGTATCATAAATATCATTGCCTTTTTTGTATTCCCAGAAAATCTGAAACAGCATAAAAGCAGAATAGCAAAAGACACATATTGCCGCAATCAAAACAATGCGCCGTAAAATAGACGGCTTTGCGGCAACGTCCGTATTTACGGAATCTGAACCGTCAGTGTCCGTAAATGTCTTTTTACCGGAAGATTCCGGAGAAGATGTCTCCTCTCCGGAATGCTCATCTTTTGATAAATCTGCTAAAACGTCTTCGGATTTTTCATTGGAAGTTATCTGTTCTTTATCGTTGTTCATGCTGTATTACCGGAATCAGGCCTTATTTGCAGAACCGAATAATTCGATTTTTTCACGGACAGTTTCTTTGATTGCATCACAGCCAGGTGCAAGAAGCTTTCTCGGGTCAAATCCCTTGCCTTCAAGGTCTTTTCCTGCTTCGATGTACTTTCTTACGGCAGCAGCGAAAGCAAGCTGGCATTCTGTATTGACATTAATCTTTGCAACGCCTAAAGAAATGGCTTTCTTAATCATATCTTCAGGAATTCCTGTACCACCGTGGAGAACGAGCGGCATATCACCGACCTTTTCCTTTACGGCAGCCAGTGTTTCAAAGCTAAGACCCGGCCAGTTGGCAGGATATTTGCCGTGGATGTTACCGATTCCGGCAGCAAGCATTGTAACACCAAGGTCTGCAATTGACTTGCATTCATTCGGGTCAGCACACTCACCCATGCCGATAACACCGTCTTCTTCACCGCCGATTGCACCGACTTCCGCTTCAAGGGAAAGCCCCTTTTCATTACAGATTTTTACAAGCTCTGTTGTTTTTTCAACATTTTCTGCGATTGGGTAGTGGGAACCGTCAAACATAATAGAAGAAAAACCGGCTTCAATACACTTGTAGCAGCCTTCATATGTACCGTGGTCTAAGTGCAGAGCCACAGGAACGGTAATATTTAATCCTTCAAGCAGTCCGTTTACCATACCGGAAACAGTTTTAAAACCACCCATGTATTTACCTGCACCCTCTGATACGCCGAGGATAACAGGGGAATTTAATTCCTGCGCTGTAAGAAGAATGGTCTTTGTCCATTCCAGGTTATTAATATTAAACTGACCTACAGCATACTTACCCTCACGGGCTTTTGTTAACATTTCTTTTGCAGAAACCAACATAAATCGTACCTCCTGATATTTTTTAATTTAATATAGGTTGATTATACCGCAAATTGACTGAAAATAAAAGCGGCAATCTTAAATTATAATAACCGTTCAGAGCCAGCCTCCAAAATGCAGGCATTTTGTCGGTGAGGCGTATCCGCCAGATAGATTTCCAGACATAACTGTTCACTCATGCAAGCATGGCTCACATTTATGTCTGGAAATCTGCCTGGCAGAAAATAATCGTAACCGTTCAGAGCCAGCCTCCAAAATGCAGGCATTTTGTCGGTGAAGCGTATCCGCCAGATAACTTTTCAGCCCAAATTGTTCGTTCATGCAAGCATGACTCACAATTATGTCTGAAAAGTTGCCTGGCTCTGAACGGTTGCAATTTATAAAGGTTTTATGATGTTTTCAAAATAACAGACTGTTAGTATTGTGAAAAATGTTGTATAATAAATACAAAATCCGCCGGTGAGGCAGAAGGGAGTGCAGGCAATGGGATTATTACAGAGTGTATTATGTGATATTGATTTTAATGACAGTGAGAGTTATCGTGGAACTTCATATCTGCCGTTTTTGGGGTTTATGGTGTTTTTTGCAGGCATGATGATTGCATTTATCGGAATTGTAAAAATATCCAATTCCAGACACCAGTGGAATATTTTCTATGATGAAAGAGACCGCAAAGATTTAAAGTCACCGGCAGTCAACAAAGACCGCAAAACCGGAATTATCATGCTGGTTGTGGGAATTGTGATGATGATTGTTTCCTTCTTGATCCGATAAAAAAACATCGCCCTGGCTAGGGGCGATGAAAAGAGGGAGGAGTTGTTTATTCACTTAAACAACTGGGATTATGAAAAAAATCTTTATTAAAAAAATATTGGCTAATTTCTTAATACAAATGTATTATATGCAGGAAAAGTGAAGAAAACGTGTGCATATTGTTAAGAGATATTAAAAGAAATATGAACAAAATATGAATGCCCGAAAGCTATGAGCCGTGCCGGACGAAAGCTCGAAGCAGAACTGTGCTTGCAAAAAGTTCTGCATCAGGCTTGAGAACGATAACGTGCATGGCGAAGCAGCGAAAGGCATTAAAGAAAAGATGATATAATGATGCGGATTCTTGCTTACACGGATAGCGTATCATATAATAAGTATCATAATATACTAAAGTGTACCTGATGAAGTATCAAGGGGAATGGAGGGAATATGCCAATAACGTACAAATGCCCGAATTGCGGGGCGGCAATGGAATTTGACAGCACGGCACAAAAACTTAAGTGCCCATCCTGCCAGATGGAAATGGATGTACAGGACTACGAAAAGCAGTACGGACATCTCTACAGCGATGCAGAAGCCGGGGAAAACGCACAGTCTGCACAGTCAGAGGGACAAAAGGGTAAAGGCAGCATGAATATGAAAGTGTATCACTGCCAGAGCTGCGGTGCAGAACTGTTGGCAGATGAGTATACATCTGCAACAATCTGTTCATTCTGCGGCAATCCATCACTGGTGGAAGACCGGTTAAGCGGAGAATTTTCACCGTCATCGGTCATTCCGTTTCAGATTGACCGGGAAGCAGCAAAGAAAATGTATAAAAGCTGGGTAAAAAAAGGGCTGCTTACGCCAAAGACACTGTCAACAGAAAGCACCATTGAAAAAATTTCCGGTGTTTATGTGCCGTTCTGGCTATATGATTTCGATGCCGAAACCGAGATGACGGCAAAAGCCGAAAAAATCAGAACCGAGCGCCACGGCGATACAGAGTATACATATACCGACCATTTTCACGTATACCGTGATGTAGAGGCACAGTTTGAAAAAGTGCCGGCAGATGCTTCGGAAAAAATGGACGATGACACGATGGATAAGTTAGAGCCGTTTGACTATACGGCGTTAAAACCGTTTGCAATGCCGTATCTGTCAGGATATCTTTCAGAACGGTATAATTTCACCGATGAGCAGATGCAGAGCCGTGTCAGAAAAAGGGTAGACCGTTATATTACGGAAATTGCAAGAAGTACAATGCTTGGATATTCGACTGTCAGCGTGCTGGATAATCACATTTCCATGAATAATAAGCACAACGAATACGCACTGCTTCCGGTATGGATGTTAAACTGCCGTTATCACGGAAACGATTTTAACTTCGTTTTAAACGGACAGACGGGTAAAATCGTAGCAGACCGTCCAATCAGCAAAGGAAAAGCAGCTGCTTACTTTGTAGGAATTTTTGTAATCATGATGATTGTGCTGACATTAGGAGGGCTTGCGCTATGAAGATGAAAAAGAAAATGATTTTACTCGTGAGCCTGCTCCTTTTAGCGGCAGCAGTTTTAGGCGGTATGCCGCAGGATGCATGGGCAGATACGCAGTCCAAAGAGTATGTGGTCGATGATGCGGGTTTATTTACCGATAAGGAAAAAGAACAGCTTACTAAAATGTGCCGGAAAGCATCTGATGCCTGCAAGACGGATGTCGTGATTCTGACACAGAGTAAAGGACTGGACGATAAAGAACTGGAAAATGATGTACGCGGCATTATTAATGAAAGCTACGGCTATGATGAAAGCAGTTCGGAGCCGGATGCAATTGTCTATGTCATTGATATGAAGTCACGGGCGGATATGCTGGTTACATCAGGTATTGCAAGAACGACGAAAAGCTTTACGCAGAGTAAATTAGATGCTATCCGTGAAAAAGCGGAAGATAAGCTTTCAGATGGCAATTATTATGCAGGCTGTAAAAAATATATTGCAGGTGTACGCAAACAGCTCGATACCAGCCTTTCTTACAGACTGTCACTGTATCTGCCACAGAAGCTTTTAATTTCACTGGGAGTTGCTGCGGCTGCGGTCATTGCCATGATGTTTCAGGCAAAGTCTAAGATGACAGTGGACAGCAGAACGTATACCAGGAATCATAACTTCAACGTCAGAAGACGTGAAGACCGTTTTATCAATACAACGGTTGTTACACGTCATATTGAATCCAGCAGCAGTTCGGGAAGTTCCGGCGGCGGTGGCGGCGGAGGAAACTCCGGCAGCTCAGGCGGACATTTTTAATTTGAACAGGTATTTTGTGAAATATTAAAAGAATAGCAGAAGCGGAAATCATATTGCGATTTCGTGACAGGGTCACGGAAAGGAGTATGGTTTCCGCTTTTTTGAATACTTTGCCGGGGGGGGGATAATGTATAGACAACTCTAGCCGGAAAATATATAATGAAGTTAATTAAATCGGAATTTGTGGAGAGATTTCCTGAGTTTTCCTTATTTTACAGGCTTTTTAGCCCCTTAGATAGTGAAATGATATGTATTTTCCCTTATTTTTACCCTTGTGAGGAATCCGCAAGGGAAATAAGGGAAATTTTTATTTAAGCGTTGCTCGCTACTTTATCAAGAAGTCTTGCGGAATCCCGCTTTGCTTTTCTTGTTGAGTGAGCGTAAATGTTCATTGTGGTACTGACATCGGAATGTCCTAACAGTTCCTGTACATCTTTCGGAGCAGCTCCATTCGAGAGCAGGTTGCTGGTGTAGGTATGTCGTAACTGGTGAAAGTGAAAATCTTCAAATCCTTCCAGCTTTTTTGATACTGACCTGCAAGCAATGCCGAGTGTACTCGGCAGTTCCAGACTGCCATCCGGTCTGAGGCAGACAAAGGATATTTCTTTATAATCTGCCGGGACTTCCTGTGTTCCGTCAAGGTGATAGTATTCATAATACACCCTGTTTTTCACATGCACCTCTTTGTAGTAGTTGCGGTGGTAAAGTTCCCCGTACTGCATCCGGCTTTTCAGTTGTTCCCGTCTTGCTGCTTTCAATATTTCAGTCAGCGTATCTCCAAAATCAACAATCCTTACTTTCTTTCGCTTGGTCGTTCCAATCACATTTTTATGCTTTGCACCGTCGTAACGGATACTTCTTTTAATGGTCAGGCATTGATCTTCAAGGTTGATGTCCTGCCATGTAAGACCACAGGTTTCACCGATGCGAAGTCCTGCATAATATGCAATCTGAATCGGCAGGATCGCAGGTGGATTTTTCTTTTCCAGATACTTGATAAGTCGCTCATAATCCTCATGTGAAATCGGCTGTGTGCCATCTTCGACTTCATCATCGGAAAAGAGGTCAACTTCCTCTGCCTGTTTTTTCAGCTTAATATACTGCATCGGATTGAAACTGATTAACTGTTTTGGAAATACTGCAAAACGGAATGACTGCTGCAACACTGCGGAAAAAGAATGGATATAATCTTTACTGTATCCTTTTCTCACTTTTCCGTCTGGAAATTCGCCACCGAATGTAAGCAGATCAAGAAATGCCTGTAAATGTTCGGCAGTAACTGTTTTCAGTTTACGGTCTGCAATCGGGTGTTTCTTAGTGCAACGGATTGCACTGAGATAATTTTCCACTGTGCCATTACTGAGTGTTCCGGTTTTCAGTTCTTCTTCTGCCCACATGTCCAGAAGTTCACCTACGGTAAGGTTATCTGCTTTTGCAACAAATTTCTTATCTTCGTAATCTTCCAGTGCCTTGCGGAGAAGTTTTTCTGTCTCACTTTTGCTTTCGGTTCCGGCATATTCTTTCTGAACCATTTTGCCGCTTGCGTCCTCTACATAGAAGCGGTAGTACCATTTCTTTCCTTTCTTTCTAACAGATCCTTTTGCCATAATCGTATGTCTCCTTTCGATATCAGACAATCGGAACTGCTGAAATGCTTCTTGCGTGTAAGTATATCATAACTCCGATTATCTTACTATACCGATTCAGAATCCTCGTACATAACTTCGGATAAAAGATTTGCAAGCCGTTGTTCTGCTGTTTCCGGTTTCTTGGAATAGAGCCTTACAATATCTGCCATGTCATTCAATGCGTTGACAGTATGGGTGATCTCCCTGAGAAACATGATCTCGTTATATTCATCATTCGATTCAAACCCCATTACTTTTGCAATGTCCGCTTCTTTGGTATTGCCTTTGTAATTCTTGCAGGCGAACTGGAACGAATCCAAAAACAGTTCATATTGTTTCAACATTAACAGCAGTAGGTCTTTGGAAAAAGCATCTTCTGTTTTCGTAAGGTCAAGAGGTAACTGTTTGAGAATATCCGTCATGGCATCACGAATCTGTAATTCTCTTTTATCCGTAATGTCGGTTTCATATTCGTCCGTTTCCCCTCTGAGCCATTCCACAGATACATGGAGAGCTTCTGAAAGACCTTCCAGCACCATTTTCTTTGTATTGTCAATCGTTCCGGCTTCATATCTCTGAATCGTAGATGCAGTCACACCCATCTTTTCAGCGATATAAGGCTGTGTCAGATTCAATTCTGTACGGCGCTGTTTTGCCCTGCTACCGATCAGCTTGCGTAATTCTTTATCTTTCATGCTGATGAGCCTCCTTTTTCGGTATGTCATTACTATACCACATAACAAACAATATTGCAATATGCAATTAAACAATAAATAATATAATTTCGTAATGCTTGACAAGATGATATAAACACGCTATACTGACAGCACAAAAGAAATTGCATAATGCAATTTATAAGGAGGTGGTCACATGACGCAAAGAAAGATTGCCTTATCTATTGAGGAAGCTGCGGATTATACGGGAATCGGCAGGAACACCCTGAGAAAACTGGTGGAGTGGAAGAAACTTCCGGTATTAAAGGTCGGGAGGAAAGTCCTGATTAAAACGGATATGCTGGAACTTTTCATGGAAGCCAATGAGGGCAGGGACTTAAGGGATAAAGGAAATGTGAAAGCCGTCACAAGAAACGGTTCCACTTAAAAAGGCGGTTCCCGAAGAAACCGCCAAAGGTTTTATCAGACCGAAGCCATGATATACCTACACGCAAGCAGATTATACCATGTACTTCGTCTGACAGACAACAGGAAACTTATGTTTGGTAGAAAAAAGAAAGGACGATGATATTTATGGCAAGATCAACAAAGAGTTATGAGGAGCGTCTGCTCCAGTTGGAAAAAAGAGAACAGGAAAGCCTTGAAAAAGCGAAACAGTACGCAGCACAGAAACGGGAACTGAAGAAACGTCAGAAAGATGTGGAAACAAAAAAACGAACCCACAGGCTCTGTCAGATTGGCGGTGCGGTGGAATCAGTGATTGGTTCTGCGATTGAGGAAGAAGATATTCCGAAGCTGGTCGGCTTCTTAAAAAGGCAGGAAGCAAATGGGAAATTCTTCTCAAAGGCAATGCAAAAAGAGCCAGTTGCGAATACGGAGGAAGTGTAATGCCGGAGGGAGTGGAGTTTCCATTCCCTTCATTGCTTTTTTATGAAGGGCGCACTTATGGACAACCAGAGGTCGTCCGTATAAGTTTGCCACAGGTGGCAACCGGTCTGCGCTAACGCTTGCCGGGCTCGTTCCGTCGGCGGGCATTTCATGCAGACCTGCTCATGTCGCAGGAGGCACTCTTCGCCAGAGGGGCGCATTCCATGCAGGCTGTTATGCACAGAGCACTCTTACGCAGAGGGCGTTCCGGCAGATACCATTCTCTTTTACAGGAAATGTTAACTGCCGGAAATCAATGCCGGGTACGGCAGAAAGGGGGGAAACGGATCATGGCGATCTTTCATTATACGGTAAAGATTGTCGGACGCAGCAAAGGGAAATCCATCATATCAGCGTCTGCCTATCTCAATGGTGATGTAATGAAAAATGAAGAAACAGGCAGGATCAGTTACTACACTTCCAAAAGAGAAGTTGTTTATACCAGTTTGATGATGTGTGAAAATGCACCGCAGGAATGGCAGAATGTACCTGCCGAAAATATCAAACGGTTTCAGAAATCTGTCCGGTATAAAAGGGCAGACAACAAAGAAGTTGTACTGGAGAAATTCAAACTTACTTTTCAGAAACAGTGCTTATGGAATGAAGTTTTGAAGATTGAGAAAAGTTCAGACGCACAGCTTGGCAGATCGTTTGAGTTCTCACTTCCAAAAGAATGGAATCGACAGGAACAAATTGAATATACAACAGATTATATTCAGAAAAACTTTGTGGACAAAGGCATGTGTGCAGATTGGAGCATTCACGATAAGGGCGACGGAAACCCGCATGTGCATTTACTTGTAACCATGCGTCCCTTTAATCCCGACCACTCATGGGGAAACAAAGAAGTCAAAGACTGGGAGTTTGTCAGAGATACTGACGGAAATATTGTGGTTGATGAATCCCACCCGGACTGGTGGCAGGATAAAAAGAATCCTGACCGTCATGGAATCCGAATTCCGGTATTGGACGAAAACGGTAATCAGAAAGTTGGTGCAAGGAACCGTAAACAATGGAAACGGGTGCTGACCGATGCTACCGGATGGAACAATCCAAAGAATTGTGAATTATGGCGGAGCGAATGGGCGAAAGTCTGTAATGACCATTTATCAGTAGAACAACAGATTGACCACCGTTCCTATGCAAGACAGGGAAAATTAGAAATCCCTACAATCCATGAGGGTGCTGATGCAAGAAAGATTGATGAGAAATTCCAGAGTGGACAGGTGCAGACAGCTTCATGGAAAGTAGAGGAAAACCAGATCATAAAAAGACAAAATGCACTGCTGAAAAAGATACAGACCAGTTTCGGAAAAGTATCTGGTGCATTATCACAGTGGAAGGAGTGGTTAAATGACCTTAGAAGAAAGCCGGGAAGTCATTCCCATGATGGAGTCAATGATAAACCAGATCGAGGAACAGCAGAACCTTATGGCAGAGATGGTACAGGAATTACAGGAACGGGACAGACAGCTTCTGTCCTTTCAGGAGCAGAACCAGAGTTTGCAGATCTTAAACAGCGAGTTATCCGGGCTTCTGAATCTTTTGCCAGATACAGAAGAACTGCTCTCCCAGATCGAACAGCAAAAAGTCAGAATCGAACAGTTGGAAAACGAGAATCAGCAATGGCAGGAATTAACGCAGAAGCTGAACAACGAGAACAGCTTATTACTGACATTAAACAGCAGATAGAGAAAGCGAGGGATATTGATGAACGAATGCGTAAACTTAGAGAACGTCGGGCGGGTGGAAGAACTCCTGGCAATGACGGAACAGATGCAGGACGAACTGGATCAGAAAGACCAGACAATTCTGGAACTGAACAGGCAGCTAAACAGATCGCTGACCTTGAACGAGAAATTGAACAGCGAAAACAGAGCCGAGAATATCGAAGCATTGCGGACAAAATTAAAGCAAACAGAGGAACAATTAACCAGCGAGACAGACAGCAGGAAAAGAGCCGACGCAGAAGTCGTGGCATGGAAATTTAAGTACGAAAAAGCGGAGCAGGCAAAACGCTATGCACAGACACACCAAAAGACGGTAGAGGTGCCTGTCGAGAAAAAAGTGCCTTATGAGAAATGCGATAACTGTGACCGTACTGCTTATCAGAAAGCAAAAGAAAAATGCGATAATCGAAAAATTCAGTTGGAGAAAAAATATAAACAAATGACAACAGGTTATGAAAGCCTTATGTTCCTGTTGGCATGGTACAGCATAGCAACTACACTGTTCACAGCTATCCTTTCTCCGGTTTTTCTTAACGACTGTATCACCTTTTTCGGTACGATTGGTAAAGGAATCATAAACCTGTTTCGAGAATTTGTTACAGGAGCAGATTCTTTCGGACAGTTAAGCAATGGAATCTCAAACAGTATCGTTTCCGGGATTGTGTACTGGCTGATCGCGGCTATTGTTATGGGAATTTTATTCATTATAACGGGATTCCTGATAATTGGGATTGGCTATCAGGTGGGAAAAATCTACCGGAAATATTGTTGGGATATCATCAGCATTATGGTGGCAATAATGAGTACAGCTATCGTAATCTACTTTGGCGAATGGATAAAATCTGTCATTCCGATAAACCTCATTGTACTGTTACTACTTGTATATGTGGTCTATATTGGAATTCGATGTTATGTAAAAGACTGGCGAGAAGAGCGGGGATATTATTAAGAAAAACACAGGGAGATGTCTTTATCTTCCTGTGTTAAAAATGAAGCATTGATTATTTTTATATGAGAGGGATTATCGGACAGACCTATATCGTGTTACAAAGTGTTGTAAAGCCTGCAATTTCGTGATTTTTAAAATTGACCGTTTTATAGGATAGTATAAAAGTTTGTTAGAGAATCTTAAAAATAAACATTAAAATTATATAAATCACCACTATTATAGGATACTATAAAAAATAATTCAAAACAAGTCTTTTATTTTTTAAAGAGTGATATTGTAGGATTACAATACATGTATGAAACCAGATAAGGAGAAAACGTAAATTGTGTTAATGATAGCAGACATGAGTATGGAGTGAATATCTTATTTGGAGGAAAAACAAATGGTACAATCAATCTTTGAGGAAATGGGCGGCAGATACGAACGGCAAGGCGAATACATTTTACCCTGCCTTACCATACCACCCGAAAAGGAACAGTCGATAGACTTATTCGGACGGCGGCACTTGGACTATCTGCGGGAGTACCGCAAAATTACATACACCAATCTTCTCACAAGCGGCAGGCTCAATGCTTACCTTGCCGACATTGACAGACAGGCACAGGAACACTTTGAACGGCTCATAGAGGGCATGAAGCAAGCACAGGGCATAACGGAATGCCTAAAGGAAGAAAACGCCTTAGAATGGACTGGAAGAACGAATAACATAAGGGCTTGTGCGAGGGAGATTGTGGGGAAAGAAATTATTTTTGCATAAACAGATGATTAGTGGCAGGGTGAAATCCTGCCGCTTTTTCTGCTTTAGTTTGTCAGCTTGACAAATAAAGGGTTAAGGAATATAATTAAATTCAGTTTTATACAAGGAGTTAATAAATATGCGGCAAGGTATTCTTAAATAAACTGTCAATTTGATAGTGGGAACAAAAGTAGCAGTCTCGTTTCACTTTTAATATGGGGCTTAGTTTTTTGTACCCAGTTTAAGAATACTTTTATCATGTAATTTTATATGCCCGAAAACATATAAGTGTTTTGGGGCTATTGGAGTTATTTACCCAGTGATAGGAGTATTTATCACTGGGTATTTTTATGCCCTTTTTTGGGTGTTAATAGGAGGAAAATCACATGAAAATAATTAACTTAGGCATTCTGGCTCACGTTGACGCAGGAAAGACAACCTTAACGGAGAGTTTATTGTATACCAGTGGTGCAATTGCAGAACTAGGGAGCGTAGATAAAGGCACAACAAGGACAGATACAATGAATTTGGAGCGTCAAAGGGGAATCACTATCCAGACAGCAGTGGCATCTTTTCAGTGGGAGGATGTAAAAGTCAACATTATAGATACGCCAGGCCATATGGATTTTTTGGCGGAAGTATACCGTTCTTTATCCGTATTAGACGGAGCAGTATTATTAGTTTCTGCAAAGGATGGCATACAGGCACAGACCCGCATACTGTTTCATGCACTACAGACAATGAAGATTCCGACAATTTTTTTCATCAATAAAATTGACCAAGAAGGGATTGATTTGCCAATGGTATATCGGGAAATGAAAGCAAAGCTTTCTTCGGAAATTATAGTGAAGCAAAAGGTTGGGCAGCATCCCCATATAAATGTAACGGACAATGACGATATGGAACAGTGGGATGCAGTAATTATGGGAAACGATGAACTATTAGAGAAATATATGTCAGGGAAACCGTTTAAAATGTCAGAACTGGAACAGGAAGAAAACAGGAGATTCCAAAACGGAACGTTATTTCCCGTTTATCACGGAAGCGCTAAAAACAATCTTGGGATTCGGCAGCTTATAGAAGTGATTGCCAGTAAGTTTTATTCATCAACGCCTGAAGGTCAATCTGAACTATGCGGGCAGGTTTTTAAGATTGAATATTCGGAGAAACGGCGGCGTTTTGTTTACGTGCGTATATATAGCGGAACATTGCATTTGAGGGATGTTATTAGAATATCTGAAAAAGAGAAAATAAAAATCACAGAGATGTGTGTTCCGACAAACGGTGAATTATGTTCATCCGATACAGCCTGCTCTGGTGATATTGTAATTTTACCAAATGATGTTTTGCAGCTAAACAGTATTTTGGGGAACGAAATGCTGTTGCCGCAGAGAACATTTATTGAAAATCCTCTCCCTATGCTCCAAACAACGATTGCAGCAAAGAAATCTGAACAGCGGGAAATATTGCTTGGGGCACTTACAGAAATTTCAGATGGCGACCCTCTTTTAAAATATTATGTGGATACTACAACGCATGAGATTATACTTTCTTTTTTGGGGAAAGTGCAGATGGAAGTCATTTGTGCCATCCTTGAGGAAAAATATCATGTGGAGGCAGAAATAAAAGAGCCTACTGTTATATATATGGAAAGACCGCTTAGAAAAGCAGAATATACCATCCACATAGAAGTCCCGCCAAACCCTTTCTGGGCTTCTGTCGGGTTGTCTATAGAGCCGCTCCCTATTGGAAGCGGAGTGCAGTATGAAAGCAGAGTTTCACTTGGATATTTAAACCAATCGTTCCAAAATGCGGTTATGGAGGGGGTTCTCTATGGCTGCGGGCAGGGGCTGTATGGATGGAAAGTGACAGACTGTAAAATCTGTTTTGAATATGGATTGTATTATAGTCCTGTAAGTACCCCCGCAGACTTTCGGCTGCTTTCCCCTATCGTATTGGAGCAGGCTTTAAAAAAAGCAGGGACAGAACTATTAGAGCCATATCTCCACTTTGAAACTTATGCACCGCAGGAATATCTCTCACGGGCGTATCATGATGCCCCAAGGTATTGTGCAGATATTGTAAGTACCCAGATAAAGAATGACGAGGTCATTCTGAAAGGAGAAATCCCTGCCAGATGTATTCAAGAATACAGGAACGATTTAACTTATTTCACAAATGGGCAGGGAGTCTGCTTGACAGAGTTAAAAGGATACCAGCCAGCTACTGGTAAACTTATTTGCCAACCCCGCCGCCCGAATAGCCGTATAGATAAGGTTCGGCATATGTTCCACAAGTTAGCCTAACAGCTTGCATAAGTCGTATAAAATGAGATTTGAAAGGATTAGAAGCTAATTATGATGAAATGCGAATGGATATTATGTCCTGTTTGTGGGAGCAAAACCCGTAATAAAATTAGGAAGGACACTGTTTTGAAGAATTATCCCCTTTATTGTCCAAAATGCAGACAAGAAAGATTGATTAAAGTTGACAACTTGAAGATAACTGTCATCAAAGAGCCAGACGCTTAAGACGCAGAGCCGATGAAATTGTGGAACAATTCACGAATCATCGGCTCTTTTTGTTTCGTATTTGAAAGAACAAACTCACCAAATAAAAAAAACGATATTCGGGTGGGTTATTTTGTTATACCCTAAATTACCCTCTGAATTTGTTTTTAAATTTGGAGGGTTTTTATGTTCCTTTTTTCGGGCGGTTGCCCATCTGCTTATATAAAGCAAAGTTTATTTATACATAGCACATCAGGGAATGGCGGGAAGCCAGTTAAAAAAATCCCTGCCAGTGCAACGGTACTTCCCACCATGAAGGTAGAAGTACAATCTCCATACAACAGAATTAGTATTTCCCATAACCGTAAAGGTCACAAAGCCTTTGCGGTTTTTCTTTTGTCGTTTTTGGTTGGAAAGTGCCGCAGGACTATTATTGGTGTTAAGTGTCGTTCGCCGCCTTTCAATCTGGATTTTTATGTTTTCAAAGATTCAGATTGATTGGAGGAAAAAAGAATGGCATATAACAACGGACGTGAGGACAGGAAGTGGCGTATCTGGAAAGAAGCCGAGGAAAAAGTGTTGCGGGAACATGGAGTTGATGAAGCTACCATCGAACAAATCCGTATTGACGACAGGGCAGACTTTAATTCCAACAGGCGGTTTTACCATTGGACAAGCGATTTCGGGGAATACCTTGAGGGAATGGCAGACAGGGAACAGTCAGCCGAAGTAAAGACCGTTGAAGATTTACTGGATGAAATCGAAGATGAAAATCTGTATCAGGCATTACTTACGGTGGACAGGCGTACACTGCAAATCGTTCTGCTGAAAATGAAAGGGTATTCCACAAAAGAGATTGCCCCGCTTGTGCATTTAACGACGGGTGCTATCTATGCACGGTTAGACCATCTTAGAAAAAAGTTGCGGAAGATTTTATAGTCATCTAATACAGCATGCTTTCTTATGGGCTATTGGGTGGGGGATAAAATTCTCCCACCCAATTTTAGAATAAGTGAATAAAATCCCTGTCCATAGAGAATACTAAAAAGTTTGTGCAAAATCTTGACAGCCATATTGCCGCTATGGTATTCTGAAATACCAATGGGGAAATTGGAAGATTGAAAATTAAATAAGCACATAGATATAAGATTGAAATGTCAGCCAATCGGCAAGGCTGACATGGGTTTTGAATTTCAAAGCCGCTACATAGCATTGCGAATCAGAGCGGGAGGGAATCCTCTTGTCGTTCGTGATGCAGTGTGGCGGCTTTTTCATTTATCCAAAAGTCAAAGGCAATAAAATCCAGAACGGAGGTGGAAAGGACATAGGATTTCCTTTTCGGAGGGTAAAGGCAGGCATTAAGAAAGCCGTTACACAGAAAAATGCTCTGCGGAGTTGTCCACAGAGATAGCGAGCATCGGATTGTGTCAGCCACAATCCAATCCACACCCTAAAGGCGTGTGGACTAACTTAGGGGACAACCCCTAGCTACCCCGATAAAAGGAAAAATAAAACTGGAGGATTAAGAAAAATGAGTAGAGAAAAATCAGAAAAAGTATGCATTACTTTTAGATTGAGCGAAGAAGAACATGAAAAATTAAAGCAGTATTCATCCGCCTGCGGTCTGTCCACCGCAGAATTTATGCGTCAGTTATGCAGGGGAAACGCACCGCAGCCACAGCCAGAGAAAGAATTTTGGGAACTATTAGGCACGCTTTACGAAGTACACGTAGCCTTTAAAAAGTGTATCCCCTACGCCCCTTCCGCTGATGAAATATGCAGGGAGATTGAGGATTTTATCTTGGAACTGCAACGGAATTATACCCTCCCACAGCAGTTTGACATGGAAAAATTGACGGAACAGGGGGCAGTCTGATATGGCGGCAACGAGCCTCTGGCACATCGAAGGACGGTTGAAAGACTTAATTTCTTATGTGGAAAACCCAGAAAAGACCGTGCCGAATAAGGAGATGCAGGACTTCTTTGACGTGTTCTCCTATGTGAAGAATCCACAGAAAACGGACAATGGAGAGTTTGTTTCCGCCATCAACTGTTTAAAAGAAACAGCGTTACAGCAGATGATTCTAACGAAAAAGCAGTACCAGAAGACAGGCGGGTATATCGCTTGGCACGGCTACCAGAGCTTCAAGCCAGACGAAGTAACGCCCGAACAATGCCACGAAATCGGCTTAAAACTTGCGAGGGAAATGTGGGGCGACAAGTACCAGATAATCGTTGTCACCCACCTTGACAGGGGGCATCTCCACAATCACTTCTGCTTCAACTCTGTTTCCTATCTGGATGGGAGCAAATATAATTACTCAAAATCGGAGCAGAAACGGCTAAGGGAAACGTCAGACCGCTTGTGCAGAGAGTACGGATTATCGGTGATTGAGAACCCGAAGAAAGCACCGTCAAGACCGCTGTATCTGGATGAAAAGAGCGGCAAGCCGACACGCTACAACGTCTATCTGGAAGATTTAGCGGAGGCAATCAGCGGCAGTCGGGATATTCCGCACATGATGAAGTATCTAATCGACAAAGGCTACGAGGTTGATTTTTCGGGCGGGCATTGGAAAATGAAGCTGCCGCAGTATAAGCATTTCACAAGATTAGATACGCTTGATGAACGCTTAACGCCCGATTTTATCCGTTCACATTTAGGCACAAGGGCAAGATATGGGAACTACAAAGCAAAGATTTCCTACTCTCCCCATATGCCCGAAGAATATAAAAAGGCTTGGAAACCGCACCAGAAAACAAGGGGAATCTTAGCGTTGTATTACTATTGGTGCTATCAGTTGGGGATATTTCCCAAAGGCACGGACTACAAGCCGACAAGCCCGCTTATGAAAGAGGAGCTTCGGAAACTGGATGAGATTACCACACAGGTACGCTATATGTCGGAGCATAACATCTCCACCCTCTCCGATTTGCACGCCGACAGGGAGAAGAACCAGACGGAAATGGACAGGCTTACCAACTATCGGCGGCATTTGCAGAATAAGATACGGCGTGCTTCACCCGCCGAGAAAGAAACGCTCCGAGAAGAAAAAAACGGGGTGACGGAACGGATAACGGAGCTGCGAAAGCGGCTGAAATATGCGGACGGGATTGAAAAACGCTCTGCCCACATTGATGACTGCTTGAACCAAATCCACGATACGGTTGAAAATCAAAGGTCAAACCAGAATGGCAGGACAGACCGCAAGAGGGAGGACGCATTGCGATGAGCAGACTGACAGAACAGGAACTTACGGAAATTTTAGACGAAAATAAGGGTATCTCAATGGTAAACCCGAATAGGGTGTACCCGCCCCTGCCGCCTGCTGAAAACATTATGCCCCTTATGCGTATCCCTGAACAGGCAACGCTCTGCGAGAAAATCGGCGGCACGGAATATACAGTGACCGCACATTTCCGAGAGGACGGGAGGGACTTGCTTGGGCTTCTCAGCAGGATATTCATGCGGGACACAGCAGATTACAGTTTTGATTCCGAGGGTTATGATGAGGATTAAGAAATATCGGAAAGATTATCGCTTTAAAGCGTTGAAGTTTGACCGCAGGCGTGGTATACTGTATCTACACTTCATACTATCGTGTCTGCTGTCGGAAAGGAGAAAGCATTGCAAAGACAGCAGGAAGAAATCACCGCCTTGTACTGTCGTCTGAGTCAGGACGATGGACGTGAAGGCGAGAGCAACAGTATCGTAAATCAAAAAGAATATCTATTCAAGTACGCTAAGGAACACGGGTTTCCAAATCCCACCTACTATGTGGACGATGGCTATACGGGTACGAATTTTGCTGGGGTTAGATAGCGATACTTTTTACATCTACCATGTTACGGCGGTCATGGTTGACAACTTGCGTCGGCTCCTGCTCGGTATCAACCTGTCCGACAAAGCTGTAATGGATTTCGATTTTCCGGGTGTTGGTTTCCCGGTCTAATTCATGTATCAAAATACGGTCGATAAACTCATGGACGTTTTCATAGGTCAATTCCTGTATGTCGCTGTATTTCCCGACAATCTGAATAAACCTTGATATATCCCTTTTTCGCTCGGTAACGGTTGCGATCTGCTGTTGTAACTCGTCTATCCTTGCGGCAAGGGATTTCTTTTCGTCCTCGTAGCCGGAAGTTAGAAACACAAACCGTTCATCTGTCAGTCTGCCTAATGCGTTGTCCTCGTACAGCTTGCGGAAAAGCGTGTCAAGTTCGGTCATACGCGCCTGTGCTTTGGAAAGTTCCTTTTGCTGCTGCGCTAATGCCTTTCTCGCTTCCATGTCGCCGTACTCGGTAGCTTTACAGATAAAGTCCTGTTCGTGTTCCTTAACATACTGCAAAACCCGCCGCATATCTTCCAGCACTAAATCAAGAAGTACGTTTTTGCGGATATAATGAGAGGTACACTCGCTGCCTGTCCTTGCCCTGTTGCGCCATGCGCCGCAAGAATAGGAAAACCTGCGCGGCTCGATATTTACGCCCTGTTGGTAATACATCTTATGTCCGCAACCAGCGCAAAACAGCAAGCCGGAAAAAATATCAATCTCCGCTGCTTTTGTCGGGCGGTGGCGGGTAGCAATCCGCTTTTGCGCAAGTTCAAAGGTTTCCTCGTCAACAAGCGGCTCATGGGTGTTTGGGAAGAAATAGCGTTGTTCTTCTTCGTTCTTCCGGGTCTTTTTCGACTTGTAGGATACCTTGTGAGTTTTCGCGGTTATGGTATGCCCTAAATATTCCTGCCTTGCTAATATGTCATAGAGCGTTTTGTCCGGCCAAGTATAGGGGGCGATCATTGCCCGCTGATACCGCGCCTGTCCTGTGCGCTGATAGCGCAACGCTCCAATCGTCAAGACTTTGTTTTCCGCAAGCCATTTTTGGATTTCGCACATACGCACGCCGCTAACAAACATAGCGAAAACCTGTTTGACAATCGGCGCGGTTTCCGGGTCGGGTATAAGGTGGTGGCGGTTGTTCGGGTCTGGGATATAGCCGTATGGATATTCCCCGTTGACACGCTCGCCTTTTTGCGCCTGTGCCTGTTTAACTGCACGGATTTTCTTGCTTGTATCGCGGGCGTAAAACTCGTTAAACCAGTTCCGCAAGGGGGTAAACTCGTTATCCTCCCGCGCTGTGTCAACTCCGTCGTTAATCGCGATATAGCGCACTCCGTTTTCGGGAAATACAATCTCTATGAGTTCGCCCGTTTTCAGATAGTTTCTGCCAAGACGGGAGAGGTCTTTGGTAATAACCGTCGCCACTCGTCCGGCTTCCACTTCCTGCAACATCGCTTGCAGCCCCTCGCGCTCAAAACTCACGCCGGAAAATCCGTCGTCCACAAAAAACTTTGTGTTCAAAAAATGGTGTTCGTCCGCATAGCGTTGAAGTATCATTTTTTGGTGCTGTATGCTTCCGCTTTCTCCGGCCTGCATATCCTCTTGACTTAAACGGCAGTAAAGGGCGGTGATTTTATTCGACTGTAACATTAGTCCTCCTTTCCGACAGCCGAATAAACAGGTATAATGTGTTGCTATCATTATACCATATCCCGCCGCCTAATGCACTACTCGGACGCTAAAAAGCCCGGATTTCCGGGCTTTTTCTGCAAATCCTTTACAATGAGTTTTTCAATCTTTTTATGGATTGTATCGGTTGCCTTTTCACTCGGCAACGCTTGAACAAGATAGGTGATTTTCCCTATTTTGCGTTCGGTTGTAATTGTCTGTTTTTTATCCATTAGAAAAACCTCCTTTTCCTGTATGGATAAACTATATTCGTCAAAAGGCAAAACGGGCGGTTGTTAGCTGCAACCTCACGGGAGTTTCACCCCGGCCCATGCTTATGGGTGCGCCGCGCAATACTTTGAGGGTGTTCAACGCGGGAGTATCATTGTGCCGCCTTGTATGTCGTCGCCCACAAGCTGCTAAACTTGTTTTACGGCGCGGTAGTTCTCGCTCGACTTTTCCCCAACGGGGAAAAGCGGTCATGGCGTACCCGCCGCCCGGCTCGGTACAGACGGAATGTACCCGTTGCCTGTTATGCTGCGCACCAAAGGCCGCTTTCTTTGTCAAGGAACAATAGGCTTTGTCGGCCTGTAACAGTACACCGTTTCCGATGTGCTGTTACGGAACGACAAATAGCCCATAACGGGAAGCGTGGAAAGGGGACACGCTCCCCGCATGGGCTAAAAGATTATCCTACATGAAAAGCAAGGGTGCGGGTAATAAGGCGCACTTGCAGCCTGTTACGCATTTCCTCGTCCACATAGGAATAGGTATTGCCCGCGTCGTCTTTCAGCGTGCGGGTACAAAGTTTCGCTATGTAACCCTCGTAATGCTTCAAGATCGCGCACATGGCGGTTGTGTCGCCGTTTGCCGCTGCGGAAATGACAGGGAACGGCAACAGATTTTCAGATTTCCTAACGGTATTCATCATCTGCTTTTCCCTCCAAATACTGTTTGATTTTCGCAAGCGCGGATTTCCTGTGCCGGAAAACCGTCGTGCGTACAACATTCAGCAGTTCAGCAATTTCCGCGTCGCTCATGTCCAAGAAGTAGGACAAAAGGATAATGTCGCGTTTCCTTTCGGGCAAAGCGTTAAGGGCTTCGGCAAGCAGTTCATTTTTGACGAGTACATCAAAGCCGGACACTTGAAAACGGAAATAATCGCTTTTGTATTCGTCCGTTGTGAAAAGCTGCGCGAGTTCGCTTTCGCTCAAATCCGAAAAAGGTACTTCGCGTGCTGCGCGTTTCGCAAGAGTGCGGCGGTGGCTTTTCGCTTCGCCAACCAAAGTTTTCTTTGCTAATGCGTCGTACTGATGTTGTATTCTTTCCTTGTCGGAAGAAGATAGCTCCATAGAGTTCACCTCCTTCCCGCGTGGAGTAGAGGACGGGAGTTAAGGGCTTGTCCTCTCTGCCCCTTTCGCTCCGTACCCGTTCGGGAGATGGCTCTTGAGTGCGTTTTTCAGAAAAAAGTTGAAAAAAGCAAAATGCGCCCGTCCGCAAGACGCGGACGAGCGCAAAGGAAATGTAAGAAGTATTTAGATGTATTGACAGTTCATACTCATAGCCGGAATATCCCGCTTGCGGAGCATAGCTTTTTTTGACCGCAAAGCATTAGGCGGGTTACAGTAAATAAAAATGGACACGGCGATACCTCCCCGATACCGCCGTATCCTTAAAAAAGGGCGACTTTAATACACTACCCGCAATCCATTCTATAATAGGGAACAGCGGCTTTTGCGCAATATTAAATAAAAAAGCCGATAACACATAGGTTTTTTGACCTAATGCGTTATCGGCTCTGCGTCTATGCGTCTGGCACTTTTAATCATTTTTTTTTGAATTTATTATATGTGTTAGCTAACTGTCCACAAGCCGCGTTAATCTCTCTGCCATGAGAAACTCTCATAGTAACTTCAAGTCCTGCTTGCTCTAATTGATGTTTGAATGCAACTATTTCCCGTTTCTGTGGTGCTTTAATTCTTGAATTGCTTGTTGGGTTGTATTGTAACACGTTAATCATAACTTTTTTGCCCCGAAACCATTTTGCAAGTTGTCTTACATCTGAGGGCCGGTCATTTATACCCGGTAAAAGCAAATACGCAAAGACAATTTTGCGATTATGCCTTTCAGAATAGGATAAGGCTTGCTTAACAACATCTTCAATAGCATATATGCGCATGTGAGGAATAATACGATTTCTTGCAGATTGTGTTGCTGCGTGTAAAGATATTGTCAACTGAATTTTAAGATGTTCCTCGCGCAATTTTTTTAATTGATCGACCGGACCAACTGTTGATATGGTAATGCCGTCGGTTGGAAAGTTGAGCCCATATCTATCTCGGAGAATATGGATTGCTTTTATCAAGTTGTCATAATTGAATAAAGGCTCTCCCATACCCATAAAAACGATACGGTTTACTTTTCGACGCAACAATATAATCTGTTGTACGATTTCTGACGATGTTAGATTACGAACAAAGCCATTTCGCCCGGACTCACAAAAAATACAACCAACAGGACAACCGACTTGTGTGCTCACGCAAACAGTTCCACCATCTCGCCGCTTGATAAAAACCGTTTCAATGTATTTGTTGTCTTTCAGTTCGTAAACATACTTTTCAGTATCACTGCTTTTGCAAATATTTTTTACCAACATTGATAGATTTTTTTTGCGTGGTAATTGCTTATATAATTCTTCATATAAGGCTTTTGCTTCATTCTCGCCAATAACTTCCGACATTTCTTTGTAAGTAAATCCGTATGGATCATTCCGTACTTCCGCAGGCGTATATTTAGGTAAACGTTTCATTTTTATATCCTTTCTTCTAAATAATAAAAGTTTGTTTTTCTGTATTTTTGATTACAATCTCTAATTTTTCTACATCAATGATATGCGTCAATTTGCATTTAGGGCAGAAAAGAGGAAAATCTTTTAATACAGTATTATGAAATACTTGAACTCTCGTCTTTCCGTTACAAATCGGACATTTTATCCAATATTTTTTAAGCATTATATTTCACTCGTCCTTTTTACACAAAAAAATGCAGGTCAATCCTCAACATGAGCATTGACCTGCATTTATAATGCACAGAGCAGTACAACAAAACTAAGGCATAGCTTGCACTATGTCTATACTATATCTATACGTCGTTAGTTTTTTGTATAGCATCCGCAAAATAAGCATGACAAAAAAGCCCATGTTGAAAATGGGAAAATCCTTTTTTTCAATGCTTATCTAATACGCATGCTATGCAACATAAACGCCGCCTCCTTTTACATAAATTTTATTTTATCAGAAAATCAGTCTACTGTCAATACACAACAGGAAGTATTTAACCTAATGATATGAATTGTGTGGACATATCCAAAAAGAAAGGTGAACTGTAAAATGTAACAGGGTGAATGAAAGTCCTCTTGTTTATTCTATGTGTCGAGCCCGTCTATGTGTCAGATTGCATTTTCTGATAGACTGTTTCTTTTCGTGACTTATCAAAGAAAGTTCTCCTGTCGGGTATGTTCCAATTGTTTATTTCGGATATAAGCGTCTAATTCACAATTATATTCGTAGAGGCGAAAGACTACTTTGTTCTAAAAGGTATTTCTATATCTCTAATGAATCTTCCGCGTTCACCCACATCTGCAAATTTCCATCAAGATATAATCTTGCATATTCAAGTGGTTCATCAACTGCAAGTGAAGTTAATGCACAGTCTGATCCGGGAGTGGTTTTTAAATTCTTTTCTGCTTCCCAACAATCAATGCGAAGCATATAGCCAGCACTGGTATAAACATCAATACTGTTTCTGTGTGGATTGTATTCTGAAAATATCGTTCTCATCGTATCCTATCTCCTTATCATTCAATCAATCATCAGATACAAAAATCAGAAGCATTTCAATCAGTTCACCATGTCACTTTTATTTTGTGTTATACTGTTTTATATGATTTTCTTGCCCTTGTATTTGCCCTTATCAGAATTCGTAAACACTGATGGGACGATATAACACAAGGGAAAGAATAAGGGAAAGCTCATCTGCGATAAATCCAGTGTTTTCAAGGGTTGGCAGAGAATTTAATAACAAGATATAACAGTTATCAAATCTCTTAAAACAGGTGAAATCTCAATCGGAATTTGTAAAGGAGATATACAACATGAAGAAAGTCTGCTTAGCGGTTTTGCCAGCTTTAACAATAGTGTTAGAATTATTACCCTTGGGAGCAGTTTGTATTTTTGCAACATCTCCAACAGAAAGAGTAAAAGAAACATTCTCATACTTTAGCCTTACACCGTTTGGCTATGCAAATTTTGCTCCACTTATTACAGCCACACTTACTGTTGCCATCTTCTTACTTTCATTGTTTTCATTGAAGAAGAAAGGTGTTCTCAAAGCATTGTTTGTCCTTTCCATTATTACAGTAGTTATTTCTCTTTTGCCATTGATGTATGGCTTAAACTACTATACCCTTGTAGGAGCCTTTATAACAGTAACACTTGTAATAGAAAGTATTTTGGCTAAGATACAACAAAAGTAAAGCGATAACTTCCAATTTTTGAAACTGAGAAATCGGGATTTGTCGTTTTATTAATTTACATATATGCCTTTTACATAAAAAAGTGTTATTTTAGTTCCGCAACCGTTCGCAACCAAAGAAATATCGTGATAGTTGGTGGTAGCAACCATGAAATTTCGCTATCATGAAGTCACGAAAGGAGGTAATTAAGTGAAATATGATTTTTTAGGAGTTATTGTTTTTGGTATTGTACTGCTAATTGGGGTGGCGGTGATAGCGGCATTTATCACTGTGGGAATTTTCCTCATAAGAGCATTGAGTAGATATGTCAAATCAGGCAATGTCAGAAAAGAAAAGTCCAGCATCAAGAAATCTCTCGGTGAGGTTTTGAAGCAGCATCGTGAAGAGTGTAAGATGACGCAGGAGTTTGTTGCAGAATCTATCGGCGTAAGCAGGCAGGCTGTCTCTAAATGGGAGACCGGAGCATCTGACCCAAGCACTTCCAATCTGCTTACACTTGCAAAATTGTTCAACACTACGGCAGAAGAACTATTACGTGAAGTACAATAAGCGTGTAAAACGGATGTAAGACAACTGATTCATTATAAAGGAAAGGTCTATTAGATATGAAGAATAAAAAGACAAGAAGATTTAAGATAAGATATATCGTTTTTGGATTATTAGGTGTTATGGCTTTAGCGGCACTTGTATTTATGCGTTTTGGAGGTTTTGGCACAGGAGAAAATGTGAATCCAAAAGAGTTTTTAGCTTATGCTGAACCCGTGGAAAATATAACCGTGCCTGAAAGTGCAAAAATAATTGCATTGGGAGAAGCTACTCATGGAAATGCAGAATTTCAGCAGTTGAAGCTGGAAGTGTTCAAGCAGCTGGTAAAAAAGAATGGTGTTAGGGCGTTTGCCCTTGAAGGTGACTACGGCGGTTGCGAGCAGGTAAACCGATATATACACGGCGGTGAGGGGACAGCACAGGAAGCAGCCGCAGCGATTGGATTTTCCATTTATAGAACGGAAGAGATGGCAGAACTTATCTCCTATATGCGCCAGTACAATGAAAGTGCATTGGAAGGCGAAGACCTTCGCTTTTACGGTTTTGATATGCAGAGGCTTTCTTACAGCATGAGGTTTTTGAAAGAATCCTGCAAAGAACTGGAAGTGGACACAACAAACTTGCAGAAACTTGTGGAAGGTGAAAACTGGAGCAGTGAATGCGATTTATCTACTCGAATTGAAACCCTTACACAAGTGAAGAAAGAATTGGAAAGCAAGAACGGTTCGGAAAATGCAATTCACTTTGTAGATATTTTAATGCAGCATTCCGAGCTTCAAACTCTGACAAATGCTGATGGTGCTACATTAAGAGATCAATTTATGGCAGAAAATGTACAGTGGATTTTACAGCAGGAGCAGCGAAATGGGCATGAAAAAATCTTTGTGACAGGTCACAACAGCCATGTCGCAAAATGGGGCAGTTCTGACTCGATGGGTAAACTTCTTTCCAAGGACGCAGCAAACGGTTACTATGTCATTGGTACCGATTTTTATAAAACCCATTGCAATATGCCGACCCGTTCGCCTGAAAAGCGTACAATTCAGGTGTTTTATTCCCATGACCCTTTAGCAAAGGCGGCAAAACTGGCGGGATTTGATATTTGTTGGTTGGATTTTACTAAAGTCCCGGAAAATTCTGAACTGGGTAGGCAGGCTTCTGAATACACCTATATGGGAACACTTGGAGAAAGCTACTCAATCATTATGCGACTTCTTCCTCCAAGTTATCGAATGTTTCAACCTCCTGCGGTGCTTTATGATAGTATGATATTTGTAACGGATGCGAACCCTACAAAAATATTAGAAGAATAACGTATGCAAAACTTCAAGTTTATCAAATCATATAAAATAAAGAACAAATGGAGAACAACACAATGAGCAAAGCAGTTATTTACTATTCATTAACAGGAAATACAAAAGAAGCCGCCAAAGAGATTGCAAGAAAACTGGGCGCAAAATTATTTGAGATCGATTTGGCAAAGCCGCTTCCGCGAAAACCGGCGGCGAAAATGCTTGTCGGCGGAATGCAGTCCACATTTGGAAGAACACCGAAAATAAAAGGCGTTCCCGATAATATAGATTATTACGATGAAATTATATTGGGAACACCCATATGGGCGGGCTTACCGGCATCTCCGGTAAACACCTTTATTAAAAAGTACGGAGTGGCTGATAGAATAAATGCTGTCTTTACATTCAGCGGCGGCGGGGACAATGACAGATGTATTGCACAGTTGTCAAAGAAACTTAAAAATTTAAAAAGTGAAGTCGCCCTCGCAGACCGTCACAGTGATAAGGCAAAGGATAATAAGGAAAAGCTGGAGCAGTTTGTAAAGGATATTAAGTGAGCAGTCTTTCTGAATCAGGGGGATTTTTAAGGCAGTGTGTATTCCCGGATACGTGCTGTACATTCTGGTGTGTGTCTATGGAATAAACGGCGCACGGGTATTGTAAATGTAATAAAAGAAAAAAGGGCGGTACCGTATAGATAAAATGTCTATGCGGCACCGCTTTTGCTATACATAAAAAACATACAACTATATGCACAATAGATATTGGACATTCCAAAAGAAAGATCATTATAATAAAAGTGTGAAATTTAAGTAAAAAGCTTGACTTAAAGTGAACTTTAACTATTACACTAAAAAGGCATTAAAAATGCCTGCGGAATAGGAGGAGTGTGAATAATCCTTATATTATAGATTATTCACACGGCGAATTGCTTCCGGACGAAAGCAATTCACCAGACAAAATTGTTCAGCGAAGGAGTATGCTATGAAAAAAACAAAAACACTGATTATCACAGCGGCGGCGGTTTCTATGTTTGCGCTGGCTGCGTGTACACAGACGGCAACGGAAGATAAAAATGTGCAGACGACACAGGCACAAATTGATGTACAAAAAGACAGGACTGTGAATTTAACACAGGATAATTCTTACCCGGAATCCTACAAAGAGGAAGTGTTAAAGACGATTCAGACCGTGCAGGACGATATTACGGGCGAAAGTGTTTCATACATTTTCATTACCGATTTGCATTTTGACACGTCAGAAGATACGGAAACGGCGGCATTCCGCCAGCTCCATGCGATTGTGGATATTGCCAACAATACCGATGTGGATTTTGTCTGTGTCGGCGGGGATTTATACAACGGCAGAGATGCAGAAGAAAACGGAAAGCAGATAGCAATGAACAAGATTGAATCCATTTCCGAAGTGTTAGAGGCATGTGAAAAGCCGGTATTTATCTTAAAGGGCAACCACGATGACAACAGTTTTTCGGCGCAGGAAGACGGTAATCTGCTGTTTGATGCCGATTATATCATCAACCGTGAGGAATGGTATTCGGTTACGATGGAACATTTTCCTCAATATGCTGCAAAATATCAGAATGGGTATTATTATTATGACCTGCCGGGAAAGAATACGCGTGTTGTCTGCCTGAATATGAGTGACAGCGATGATACCGTAACCGACGGAAAGCAGGCGCAGATGGGAATGTATTTTTACGGTTATTCGGATGAACAGATTGACTGGCTGCTGAATACGGCAATGGCAAGACAGGACTGTAACTATCTGTTTATGTGCCATGATGCGTTTGATTATCCGCAGGGGTATGTGGCAGGCGATAACAGGGATGTACTGCGTGAAATTTTAACGGCGGCATATACGCATACACCCTTTGAATCAGGTGCGTTTGAAAAAGATTTTTCGCACTGGAACGGAAATGTTGTGCTGTATAATTGCGGACATCTTCATATGGAACGTGCTATCCGGGACGAAGAAACAGGAGGACTGCCGATTTTAAATACACAGATATCCATGTATTCGGAAAAAAGCCAGACATGGATGCAGGATAAAGGATATTCGGCGGTCAGCGGACGTGTAAAGGATACGGCATCGGAAGCCCTGTTTAATGTTGTTATAAGCAACGGCGATAAGATTCAGATTGTGCGGTTCGGTGCAGGCGAAGACCATGAACTACAGTAAAGCTATTAAGACTATCAAATCCTGCCAAACAGAATAAAAAACCGGCAGAGTTTTAATGTATCGGATACATTTGAAATTCTGCCGGGTTCAATTTATTAATTTATCAATTTTTAAAATGTGCAATAACGATTAGAGTGTTTCCGGTTCCGGATAATCGACACCGAAAGTTTCAACCGTAACCGTCTTCATAACCTGAGGATTGCGTGGTCTGTCGCTCCAGTCCGTATCGGTTTCGGCAATCTTATTTAAGACGTCAACGCCTTCTGTGAGCATGCCGAATGCCGCATACTGTCCGTCTAAGTGCGGTGCGTTTTCATGCATAATGAAAAACTGTGAACCGGCAGAATCAGGGTGCTGTGCACGCGCCATGGAAAGAACACCCTTTGTATGCTTTAAGTCATTCTGGAAACCGTTGATGTTAAATTCACCCTTGATAGAATATCCCGGACCGCCCATGCCGGAACCTTCCGGGTCGCCGCCCTGAATCATGAAACCTGCAATAATTCTGTGGAAAATTAATCCGTCATAAAAGCCCTTCTTTACAAGGCTGATGAAGTTGTTGACAGTGTTTGGTGCAACTTCCGGATAAAGCTCGGCTTTCATAATATCGCCATTTTCCATTGTAAATGTAACAACTGGATTTTGATTTGCCATAATAATAATTCCTTTCTGAATATCAAGTATATTCGTTATTGTATCCAGTCATTGCATAAAAGTCAACGTAAATTTTTTGCAAATGTACTATACAATGTATCAAAAAATGTGCTATAATACGACACAAAATGAAATAAGTGGAAAAAGGTATTTTGACACTCATATCAATATATAGAAAATGGAGAAAGAATAAAATGAAGGAAAAAATTATTACATTTGGTGAAATTATGCTGCGTCTTTCACCGGAAAACAGTGAGCGTTTTACACAGTGTCATTCGTTTGAAGCCGTATACGGCGGCGGAGAAGCCAACACAGCCGTTTCTTTATCCAACTTCGGTGTGGATGCGGCTTATGTAACCAAGCTTCCAAAACATGCAATCGGTCAGAGTGCAGTCAATGCATTGCGCCAGTACGGTGTGGACATCAGTAAGATTGTACGCGGCGGCGACCAGATTGGTATTTATTTTCTGGAAAAGAAGACCAGCCAGCGACCATCAAACGTTATTTATAATAGAAGCGGTTCAGCGATTGCACTGGCAGAAGAAAGTGATTTTGACTGGGATGCCATTTTTGCAGATGCAACATGGTTCCATTTTTCAGGAATCACACCGGCAATCAGCGATACACTGGCTAAGGTCTGCTTAACAGCCTGCAAAAAAGCAAAGGAAAAGGGAATGACCGTCAGCTGTGACTTAAATTACAGAAGCAAGCTCTGGAGCGGTGAAAAGGCAAACAAGGTTATGACGGAAATCTGCCAGTATGTAGATATCTGTATTGCCAATGAAGACGATGCGATTGGTATTTTCCAGCTTGAGCCGGTCGGAGAAGGCACAGAAAAGAACGAGTATATTGCAAAAGAACTCATGAAGCGTTTTCCGTTTAAAATGGTGGCAGCAGTTTGGCGTACAGAAACTTCTATCACAACCTTTAAGTTACAGTCTATGATTTATACAGACGGAAAGGCTTATTACAGCAAAGAATATTTCATGCACATTTTAGATTATATCGGTGCGGGCGATGCGTTCTGTGCAGGTCTGATTTATGCCTGCTTACAGAAGTACGATGCTCAGAAAATGGTTGAATTTGCAAATGCAGCCAGCTGCTTAAAGCATACCGTAAGCGGTGATTTCAACCTTGTTACGGCAGATGAAGTCAGCCAGCTCGCATTTTCTGAAAGCGGAAATGAAGTACAGAGATAAAAAAATTTTATAAACTGACATCAACGCTTGAAGCGTCAGCGGGTGCGCAGCCGGTATCAGCCGTAACCGCAACGTCAATGACACTGCCGGGCGTAGTCATATCAGAGGAAGATGAGGGATTGGATTCGTTGTCTTCCTCTGTTTGTTTTTTATACGGTGTTATGGCATTTGCGGCATCGGCGCGTTCCTCGGCTTTGCGGGCGCGTTTTTTCTTTTTAAGCTGTTTGGACGTCAAAGCGGCTTTTTTCTTTGCACCGCAGGATTCTTCAATCTGTTTTTTCTGACGGAGCAGCTGTTCCTTTTTTAAACGGCTGATTTTTAAAGTCCCTTTATTTTCAATCGCATCGGCAATTTTTTGGGCTTCGGCAATGGCTGTTTTTCCTGCATCTGAATTTTTCATGGCGTTGGCATCGGCGCGTGCGGCACGGATAATGCCGGCAACCTGTGCCGGGGATTTGGCATTTGCCATGCGGATCAGATACCCCTGTGCGGTCATGTTCTTTTTAACGACAATTTTACCGGACTGCGTAGTTTTCTTTTTCGTTCTTGACTGTGATTTCGTTTGTGTTGTTGTAAGGCTGCCAAAGCTGCTGCCCAGTGAATTTATAAAAGCAGATGACATTTGCAGGTCCTCCTTATCTTTGATATTATAACGGTATAAGTTTGTGTTGGTTATTCACCCACCTATGAGCAAGCTCATGTGGGTGAATAACCCTTTGACCCTGATATCATATATATATATTATGTGTATCGGCAAAAAATAAAAAAGATTGAGAAAATAAGAAAGTGGATAAAAAATATGCAGAAAAATGTGCGGGAAATCGCAGTCATCATGCAGGATAAAGAAAAAGAATATAAGATATGTGAAAAACTGCGCAGACAGCCGGAACTAAGGGACTTAAAAATTCTCTGCCGGGAGCAGCTGCAGTCCTTAGGACCGTCTGAAACATTTAATAAGCGGTTGAAACGGTTACAACCGTTGGCGGGGCGGGTGCTTTTAACAGACTTACAGGATACGGAACTGCCCGAAGTTGTAAAAAATATTCCGTCAATCGGTTACGGCTTTGATTACAGGGGTAGTGCAAAATATGTCGTGGAAAATACCGATTCAATCGACAAAATGTACTTGGAAACCGTTTATTGCAGATATTACAGATTTCCCCTTGAGATTGCAGAAACCGACAGGCTGATTTTACGGGAAATGCAGCTTGCGGATTTAGACAGTCTGTACGAGGTCTATGATACACTGCGGGACTGTCCGTATATTGAACCGCTGTATGAAAGGGCTGAGGAAGAAGAATTTACAAGACAGTACATCAAAAATATGTACGGCTTTTTCGAGCATGGTTTGTGGCTGGTGATCCGTAAGGAAGATAATAAAGTCATCGGACGGGCGGGGATTGAAAACCGCGAAATTGACGGAGAATTACAAAAAGAACTGGGCTATCTTATCGGAAAGCCGTGGCAGGGCATGGGGTATGCCGCGGAAGCGTGCCTTGCAATTCTTGATTATGTAAAGGAGCGAGAGCTTTGCAGTCATTTATTTTTATGCTGTCATCAAAAAAATATTCCGTCAATCAGCCTCGCACAAAAACTGGGATTTACAGTTTATGCGGAGGATATTGACGGAATAAATCTGTATGTTTGCAGTATCAATTAACGGAATGAATCGGTACTGCTGCAGTATCAACTTATAAGTCGAATGCGTAGCGGATAAAGGCGACAGCATTTTCTAAGTTCGGCGCGGTTACAACGATGCCGTAGCACGGATTATCCATGGTAAAGTCCGTTTCGGTCTTGATCTTGGTATCGGTTAAATCCAGTGCAATCGGAATTTTTGTACCGTCTTCTTTGGTATAGTAAATGATTTTACCGGCTAAGGTTTCCAGTTCCTTATCGGTTAAAACTTCTCTTAAATCCGTTAAAAACGGCTCTTTATCCGTAGAGAAGTAATCGATATAATCAGGACTTGCGATATAACCGTCAATCGAGCCGGTGGATGCCAGTGTGTAGATTTTCTGCTGGCTGGCGCTGACATCCTGGTCTAAAAGTTTTGGAATCAGGGAATAGTTGTAATCACATTCCACACGTTCCTTTTTGCCGTCAATGCCAAGATATCCGGTAAAACCGGTCGTAATGGCATCGGTTCCGGTATCGTAGCCGGTCATTTTACCGTCAATAATAACCATACTGAAAGCGGTTGTATAATTGTTACGCTGAAAAGAGATGACAAAGCTTACAACAGCAATGATTACAAGTACTGCCGCAAGCATAAAATATTTGTAATATTCCCAGATATAGTGAACTTTTTCGGAGAAAGTCAAATCTTTAAACGGAGTCATCTGTTCCTTTACAGGTTTCTTTTTAAAAAATGGCTTCATAGTACTCCTTTCTGCAAATGTTTACAGTTCCATTTTGAAAGACATTAGTCAGTGTAACATAAATTTGTATAAAAGGCACTTGCTTTTAGAAATATTTAATGAAAAAGTAAGAAAAATGCTTTGCTTTTTCGACAGTATCCATATATAATCATACATGTTATCAATACAGAGAGTGAAAGGTAGAAGAATGGGCGTATTTGACATAAACGGTAAATTTTTTAAGACACTCACCAAAGCCGGTGATTTTATTATTCTGACCCTGCTGGCGATGGTGTGCAGTATTCCGGTTATTACAATCGGTGCATCGCTGACGGCGGTGTTTTATGCGGCATTGAAAATGGCAAGGGATGAAGAAGGCTATGTCTGGAAGGAATTTTTTAAATCCTTTAAGCAGAATTTAAAGCAGAGTATTTTGATTGAACTGATTTTAGCAGCGTTTGCGGCAATCCTTCTGGTAGACATTAATGTCTGTGCAAAATGGGCAGCAGACGGCGGCGGTACGCTGGTACAGCTGCTGATGTTTGCGGCAATCGGTATTTTAATTGTGCTGGCAGCGGTTGTGCTGTATGTATTTCCGGTGCTTGCAAAGTTTGACAATACCGTATTTGCAACGATAAAGAATGCACTGGTGCTTTGCATGCACCATCTGCCACAGACCATCAGCATGATGATTGCTACATATGGGCTGATTTATTTTACAACGCAGTATGTCGGTATTATGTTTATATCGATTCCGTTGATTTTTTATATTGATTCATTTATTTTTTCAAGAATTTTGCAGCAGTATGTGAAAAAAGATGAAGCGGATACAGATGAGCTGTAAATATAAAATGCAGTGAAAATGAAAGCAGTAAAAGACCAAAATAAAAAGTCCCGCAGGATTGGGTAGTATCCTGCGGGACTTTTTTTGGAATAAAATATTCCGTCTATATCTGTACGGTTATGGGATACAGATAACGAAAATAATATACAAAAAGGGGATAATTACTCTGTCGAAACAGTCTGTAATTATCCCCGTTGATAATCGTAAAATATATTCTGTAAAAAAAATGTACTATAATGCATCAACACCGCGCTCGCCGGTACGGATACGAACCGCATCGCAGACATCGTAGACAAAGATTTTACCATCGCCGTAAAGACCGGTATTAATTTCTTCAATAACTAAATCAATAATCTTTTCTGCGGTATCATCATCGACAATCGTTTCAACCTTAACCTTCGGAAGCAGGTTACCGCCAAAATCAACACCGTTGTAAGCCTGTTTATGCCCTTTCTGGCTTCCGTATCCCATGATATTGGTAATCATCAGACCGTGTGCATTACAGCTGTTTAAAATTGTCTTTAAATCGTCAAGACGCTCAGGTCTTATAATAATTTCAAGCTTTTTCATTTCTAATCTCCATCTCTATGTGCTTATTTTATCTACAACAGCTGTATCTGTCAATGTGGTACAGACAGAAACGAAGAATGTAAATACAGCAATTGCCTGCACTTATTTTTTTGAAGCTTTTTCTGCGGAAATGTCCATATGCTTTGTAGGAAGACCTTCCATATAAAGCTGCTTACAGGCAGTCAGCATGGTTGAACAGTAGTAAATGGCACAAATGCCGGAACCTGCACCGACAAGAATCGAGGCAAGGGAAATATTGGACATAAATGCGATATAATGAATAAATACCAATGCACCCAGCAACAGCCATACGATTCTGAAAGAACGTGTTGTGGCAGATTTTTCCTGAAATTTTGCTTCTAATATGATGGCTTCCGTAAAATAATAAGTAAAGTAAATTGTAAAAATAGTAGAAAGACCGGCAGCCATTGTGCGCATCTGAGAAGCGCTGTCACCCCAGTCCTTAAAAAGCAGTGCCTGACCGATAACGGCGGCAGCCGTTCCTAAAATAGCGGCAAGTCTTGCTTTTTTAAATAACACATTACGTGGGGCAAGCGGTAAAATACCAATGACAATCAGGATAAAGCCGATGACGTCAGAAAAGACATCAATTGTGGCATTGCCGACCCGGACATAGAACTGTAACACAAGCAGTAAAATGCCAATTAAAATCAGTGAAATATTTTTTTTATTCATACGTTTTTTAAGAGCTCCTTTCAATATGCTAATAATCTATTTTACTGGAAACAAAATGCAGGGTCAATGTATTTGACGGATTTTAGAGAAATTTTATGGCGCGTTGGTTGTGAAGTACCGGTCGATATGCTAAAATAGGGCAAAATATGGATATTAAATGCGTAAGGCGCTTAATAATGATAGAACGGAGAAGCTTTAAGGTTATGCTTGAATGGTCAACACCTTCCATTTCCGATGGTGACTGGATTCGGAAAATAATTGCGGAATCAGGAAATATGGGCAGTGATGTTTCATTTGCCAATATGTATCTGCTTCGTGAAAAATATGACATACAGATTTGCAGTTACAGAGGCTTTTTACTGCGGCACTACAACGGCTATTACGGAAGAAAGGGATATACCTTTCCGATAGGCACAGGCAGCCAGGAAAAAGCACTGCAAGCATTAAAAGAGGATGCAGAAAAACGCAGGGAGCCGCTGTGCTTCTGTCTGCTCACGGAAGAACAAAAGCAGATGTTAGAGGAGTTTTTCCCGGATACATTTGTATTTGAGAGCAATCCGGGGGACAGCGACTACATTTATTCGCAGGAAGAACTGGCAAATCTGGCAGGAAAGGCATTTCATAAGAAGAAAAATCATTTTTCAAAGTTTGTAAGGACGTATCCGGAATACCGCTTTGAGCAGATAGGCGCGGCAAACTGGCAGGATGCGGTGCTTGTGGAAGATATGTGGTATTATGAACATTTGCAGGAAGAAGACGAGTCGCAGAAAAAAGAATATGCGGCGGTCAAAGAAGCGCTGGAGCATTTTGAACAGTTAGAGCTTTCAGGCGGGCTTTTATACGTCAATGATACACCGGCGGCGATGACGGTTGCTTCTTATATTAATGAAGATACGTGTGATATTCATTTTGAAAAGGCGGTCGGTGAATGTGTGACAAATGGTGCATATGCGGCGATTAACAGGCTGTTTGCACAGACGTTAAACTGCACATGGCTGAATCGCGAAGAAGATATCGGAATTGAGGGGCTTCGTAAGGCAAAAATGTCCTACCATCCTAAAATGCTGGTTAAGAAATATAATGCACATTTAAAATGACAGGACACTACAGAATAAATCTGCGGGTCTGATTGGAAAGAAGGAGAGAAAATGCTTTCAAAAGTTTTGAAAAAAGAAACGTGTGCCGAGTGCCGTTTCTGCTGTTCGTTCAGAAGATGCAGTCTTTGGGAAACACCACTGTTTCCGAAAGAGGTTATGGATTCACTGGAAAAGAAGGGCAGTCCGGTTGTGTTTAAAAAGCAGACGGTTTCGGGAAAAGAATACGGTCAGATGGATTTAACAGGGAAATATCGTACGCAGGATTCCGAGGAGGAAGCCGCCTGTGAATTTCTGGATGCGCACAAGGGCTGTACGTTAAATAATGAAGAAAAGCCGTTTGACTGTAAAATATGGCCGCTCCGGATTATGAAGGAAAATGAAAAGTATGTCATTGCACTGACACCGACCTGTCCGGCAATCAATCAGGTGCCGCTGGAACAGATGAAGGCGTTGGTTGAAGACGGACTTGGAAAAACCATTTATGAATATGCGAAGGAGCATCCGTACATTGTAAAGGAATACCGGGAAGGGTTTCCGGTTTTGATGACATTTAAAAAAATAACAAAGAAATAAATGCCGGGAAGCCGCATGAATACTGAAATTGCAAAAAAATAACAAAAAATTTCAAAAAAAATGAAAAAAGTGCTTGCATTTTATTTTTTGTTATTATATAATACATCTTGTCGTTACGACATACGGCAAACGACATTGGGCTTTCGCCAAATGGTAAGGCACTGGATTCTGATTCCAGCATTGTGGGGGTTCGAGTCCCTCAAGCCCAGTCCTTTATCCCTCGCATGATTGCGAGGGATTTTTTGCATTATAGAACTATTTGTTTCGGAGCAAAACAAATAGCTATGATGGCAGATGAGAAATCGCCTTCGCGAATTTCTCATCGCCGCTTCGCAACAAGTTGCTCAGAATGGAGATTGGTGTGAAAATCCTTAAATCTAAGATTTTCACACAACAGTTTTGTGCCGCAGGCGTCACAAAACTGTCCTTATCGCAGAACTGAATAGATTCAGTTCGCGATTCCTCCGGCATTAAAATGCCTGCGGAATGGAGATTGGTATGATTGAATTAGGAAAAACACAATGTTTGAATGTTGTAAAAATCGTAGATTTTGGTATTTACCTTGGTACAGAAGAAGATAAAGTTTTACTGCCAAAGAAGCAGGTTCCGCAGGACATTGAAGTGGGCGATGCACTGACGGTTTTTGTTTACCGTGATTCCAGTGACCGTCTGATTGCGACGACGAAGACACCGAAGCTGGAACTGGGACAGATTGCAAAGTTAAAGGTTTCGGAAGTCGGTAAAATCGGTGCATTTTTAGACTGGGGACTGGAAAAGGATTTGTTCCTTCCATTTAAAGAGCAGACAACGCATGTGGAAAAAGGTGATATCTGTCTGACGGCACTTTATGTTGATAAGAGTAACCGTCTGGCAGCAACCATGCGCGTATATGATTATTTAAGCTGTGACAGTCCATATGTAAAAGACAGCGCCGTACAGGGAACAGTCATTGAAATTAACCCGGATTACGGTGTGTACGTAGCGGTAGATGACCGTTATTTTGGCATGATTCCGAAAAATGAAGTATTCGGAAAGATTCAGATAGGCGATACAATTCACGGCAGAGTATCGAAAGTGCGCGATGACCATAAACTGTCAATCAGTCTGAAACAAAAAGCCTATATACAAATGGATGAAGATTCCAGTATAATATATCATGCAATTGAAAAAAGAGGCGGAAGTCTTCCTTTTACAGATAAAGCAGCGCCTGAGATTATCAAAGCCGAATTTGATATGAGTAAGAATGCGTTTAAACGTGCGGTCGGGCGTCTGTTAAAAGAAGGAAAAATTGAGATTGCAGAAAGCTGTATCAAGCTGAAAAAGTAAAAAGGAGAGAAAGTATTATGCAGAAAGTTATCAGTACAAAGAGAGCACCGGGGGCAATTGGACCTTACTCACAGGCAATTGAAATTAATAATATGGTATTTACATCAGGTGTCATTCCTGTAAATCCTGCAACCGGTGAAATTGCAGAGGGTGTGGAAGCACAGGCAGAGCAGGCATTTGAAAATCTTTGCCATCTGGTAGAAGATTCAGGCTCTAAGGTAGAAAATATTGTAAAGACAACCGTATTTATCAAGGAAATGAACGATTTTGGCAAAATCAACGAAATTTATAAGAAATATTTCAAAGAACCGTTCCCGGCACGTTCCTGTGTAGAAGTTGCAAGACTGCCAAAGGACGTTTTACTTGAAGTTGAAGCGATTGCATGGAAGTAATCTATGTGTAAACGAATTAACAGATTTATTCCGGTACTTTTTGTAAGCAGTATTGTGCTGACGATTCTTGCAGGAGCTGTTATTGCGGTAACGGGTGTGAATATACCGCTTTGGGGCAGTTATCTTATCAGTCAGGCAATTGTACTGCTTCCGGCACTGGTTTACGTAGCAGTCCATAAGATTAATATTATTGCGTGTATGCCGTACCGGAAACTGCGGATATCGGACGGACTGTTAAGCCTGCTGATTGGTTATACGCTGATTCCGCTGATGTTATTTATCAACAGTGTATCAGGACTGTTTTCAACAAATTATGTGCAGGGATCTGTGCAGGAACTGGTTGCATATCCATTTTGGCTGCAGCTTCTGATTATTGCAGTACTGCCTGCGTGTGTGGAAGAATTCGTTTTCCGTGGATTGATTTATCATTCTTACAGAAAAAATGGAATTTTAGGGGCAGCGGTGCTTAGCGGATTGGTCTTTGGGCTGATGCATTTGAATATCAATCAGTTAAGTTATGCGGCGGTAATGGGAATTATATTTGCACTGCTTGTAGAGGCTACAGGCTCTATGTATTCTTCAATGCTGGCACATTTTGCAGCGAATTCCTATTCGGTGATTCTGATGCAGCTGGTGTCAATGACATCAGGCGGCAGTGAACTGCTTGAACAGAGTGCGCGAGCAGCGGAAAGTTCAATGAACAGTGTGCCGGTGATTATTGCACAGCTTGTGATGCTTGGACTTGTGGCGGCAGGGTTTTTAGGAATTGCCTATCTGCTGTTTAAAAAGATTGCAGTCAGAAACGGACGATGGGAGTATCTGAAAGAACAGCTGCATAAGGGCTTTAAACCGCAAAACGGCGAGCGTTTTATAACACCTCCGCTGATTGCAACAGTTGCGGCGGCACTTGCATATATGCTTTATATAGAATTTATATAAAGTTTCCGGATGAAAATGCTTTGGATAAAAATATTTTGGGGACAGTATTGTGATAGAAATGTCACGATATTGTCCTTTTCTGTGAAAAGATGAAGTGGATGGGGTGAATGAACTTTTCGGATTTGGCACATTAAAATGTTTTTGAAATGAGGATATGAAAAATGAATGCAGCAAAAAAACTTGTAACATTTGTTAAAAAAGAAACGGTTTTGTGCATTGCGGGTCTGCTGGCTGTGGTGAGCATGTTTATAATTCACCCGTCAGCAGACTATTTTCGTTATATCGATTACTGCGTGCTTACACTGTTGTTTTGTTTTATGGCAGTAGTTGCGGGCTTTCGCAGTGTGGGACTGTTTGAATGGCTTATTAAAAAAATGCTGTGCTATGTAAAAAATGCAAGACAACTGGAGCTTGTACTGGTACTTGGCTGCTTTTTTGCCAGTATGTGGATTACAAATGATGTCGCCCTGCTGACTTTTGTACCGTTTGCGGTGGCGGTATTACAGGCGGCAGGTCTGACAGAAAATCTGATTTTTGTCATTGTTATGCAGACGATTGCGGCGAATCTCGGCAGTATGTGTACGCCAATCGGGAATCCACAGAATCTCTATTTGTATTCGCTGTCGTGCAGTCCGGTTACAGCGTTTTTAAAGCTGATGTTTCCGGTGACGGCGGTGTCACTTGGATTACTGCTGGTGACGTCGCTTTGTATTCCTAAAAGGGAAATTAAGGTGCAGGCGGAGAGAGCTATTTTGGAACAGGGAGCGGCAGACAGAAAAGCGGCAGGCAGGGCTATATCAGACAGAAAGGCAGCAGACAGAGGGTTGTCAGACAGAAAGATGTCAGGGGCGGAAGTATCGGATAAAGAGGAAATGGTCCGGGAAAATGCAAAAGATGAGAAAGTACGGCTGTGTGGATATTTGACACTGTTTTTCCTGTGTATTCTGACAGTGCTTCATGTACTGGATTACAGAATGTTACTGGCTATTGTTATCGGTGTCCTTTTTGTATTGGACAGACAGTTGTTCACAAAGCCGGATTATATGCTGTTGATAACATTTGTGGCATTTTTTATTCTTGTGGGTAACATTAAAAATATGGACGGCTTCAGTGCTTTTTTAAGGACACATGTGGGCGGACACGAACTGGCAGCATCAATTTTTGCAAGCCAGATAATCAGTAATGTACCGGCGGCGGTGCTGCTGTCGGGCTTTACGGAAAATATCAATGCGCTGATTCTCGGCACGAATATCGGCGGACTGGGAACACTGATTGCATCAATGGCAAGTCTGATTTCTTATAAGCAGTATGCGCTTACGCCACAAAGTGAAAAAGGAAAGTATATGTTGGTATTTACCGGCTGGAATGTTGTATTTCTTGTGATTTTGTGGATTGTGGCGGCTGTATTTTATTAAAGAGAAAAAACGAAAATTGGAAGCGAAAAACACAAACCGGAATCCGCAGGAAAAGCAGGAATGCCGGGACAGAGCGAGAGTGGGGGATACATAGAGGAAATGCATAAGTTAAAAAGAATATAAAAGTTTCTGAACCTTATATCAAAGTAAGGTTTAGAAACTAAATAAAAAAGGAGTTGTATATGAATTACTTCATAACAACTCCCTTTTTATAAGAAAATGAGAAAGGAAAAAATAATAAGAAAAACTAAACGTAGTAATCTATATTCTGTCCAAGATAAGGAGTAACGGAAGATTCCATAATCTTTACCATTCCATCGCCCATATCTTCGACGGTATCTAACGATTTACTAAGCATCGCAACACTGACATCGTTCAAAATGTTCTGTGTGCTCATTGCTGTTGATAAAGAAGCTATATCCATATTGCACCTCTTTCAAATATCTTATCAACTGTTTGTATCTTATGTATGTATTATAATACAAGGATTTGGAAAATGCAACACTTTTTTACAAAAAAATGAAGAAAAAAGAGAAAAAATGTCACATTTTATACAAATATGGTCCAGCAAATGTGCTGTCCCTCAACGTGTTACTTAACTTCGGTCCAGCACATTTGCTGGACTGTGGCGATGCCGAACGAACTATTTTCGCTGGAGTAGGGTGGCAGCCCGGAGGGATTTTATCATAGTGTTACTTGACTTTGGTCCAGCACCTTTGTTGGATGGTGGAGGAAAACTTCGCCGAACGAACTATTTTCACTGGTTAGTATAGTCCGCACATTTTCCGGGCATACTGTGGGAAAAGTAAGGAAAGCGGAGTGTGGGATGAAGCGGTATTTGTATTTGGCGGCAGGGACATTTTTGATGGCGGCAGCATATAAGAGCATTTATCAGTCGGTGGGTATGGTGACCGGCGGATTTTCGGGAATTGGAGTCATTGTAAACCGTGTAACAGGTGGCGTATGGGCGGGCGGCGTGCCACTGTGGATTACCAATGTTACATTAAATGTGCCATTGTTTATTGCTGCATTTTATATAGAAGGAAAAGAATTTATAAAAAACACTGTTACCGGGGCGGTACTGCTTACACTGTACCTGGCGGTGCTTCCGGCAGTTCCCGTAGATGCAGCGGATTATCTGCTGGCGGCAGTGTATGGCGGGGCAGCCTGCGGAGCCGGTATCGGACTGGTGTTAAAATCCGGATTTACAACCGGCGGAACGGATATGCTGGGGGTATTGCTGCACCGGTTTTTCCGCCAGTATGCACTGGCAAGTATTATTCAGGTGCTGGACATGGCGGTTATTATTGCAGGTGTGCTGGTATTCGGAATGAGTGTCAGTCTGTATGCCATTATTGCCGTTTATGTCACGGCGCTGGTGACAGATACGGTGCTGGAAGGCACGAAGCAGGCAAGGGCAGTGTGGATTATTTCCGATAAAAATGAGCAGATTGCACCGGTGGTTATGGAAAAAATGCACCGTGGCATTACACGGTTTCCTGCAAGCGGGGTCTATACGCAGCAGGAAAAAAGTGTGCTGCTGTGCGTGGTTTCAATCAAACAGATACCGTATCTGAAAGAAATCGTAATGGAAATAGACGAAAACAGCTTTTTAATCGTTGGTGATGTTCGTGAAGTAATGGGGAATGGTTTTGTACAAAAGTTACAGTAAATCAGTGTCTATAGTAAATTTGACGAAAATATCCGCAGATATTTGTTGAAATACAATATGGTAATTATCGGCTGATTATTGTATTATTTATAACAACAACAGACGCGGGCAAGATGCGAAAGCGAAAGGCGTCATTTATTTAGGAGGATATTTTAAAATGGCAAGTTTATCACTTAAAAATGTTTGTAAAGTATATCCGAACGGTTTTGTTGCCGTAAAGGATTTTAATCTTGAAATCGCTGATAAGGAATTCATCATCTTCGTAGGACCTTCAGGTTGTGGTAAGTCTACAACTCTTCGTATGATCGCTGGTCTTGAAGAAATCAGTTCAGGTGAATTATGGATTGGTGATAAGTTAGTAAATGATGTAGAACCTAAGGATAGAGATATCGCGATGGTATTCCAGAACTATGCTCTTTATCCACATATGACAGTATATGATAACATGGCATTCGGTCTGAAGTTAAGAAAAGTACCAAAGGCTGATATCGATAAGGCTGTTCATGAAGCTGCTAAGATTCTTGATATTGAACATTTACTTGATCGTAAGCCAAAGGCTCTTTCAGGTGGTCAGAGACAGCGTGTTGCCATGGGTCGTGCAATCGTTCGTAGCCCTAAGGTATTCCTTATGGATGAACCTCTTTCAAACCTTGATGCAAAGTTAAGAGTTCAGATGCGTGTCGAAATCTCTAAGCTTCATCAGAGACTTGAAACAACAATCATCTATGTAACACATGACCAGACAGAAGCTATGACACTTGGTACAAGAATCGTTGTATTAAAGGATGGTATCATCCAGCAGGTAGATACACCAAGCAACCTTTACAACACACCAAACAACCTTTTCGTTGCTGGTTTCATCGGATCACCTCAGATGAACTTAATTGATGCTGAAGTTGTTCAGAGCGGTTCACAGGTAACATTAAAGATGAGCGATACAGTATCTATTACACTTCCGGCTGAAAAGAGCGAAAAGCTTAAGAGCTATGTTGGTAAGACTGTAGTAGTTGGTATCCGTCCAGAAGATATCAAGGATGATGAAGAGTTTGTTGCAGCTCATGCTGATCATACATTTGAAGCTCAGGTTAAGGTATATGAACTTCTCGGTGCAGAAGTTAACCTTCACTATGATATTGCACAGACAACATGTACAGCAAAGGTTAATCCTCGTACAACAGCTCGTCCTGGTGATACAGTTAAGTTTGCGATGGATATTGCAAGACTTCACGTATTCGATAAGGAAACAGAACAGGTTATTACTCACTAATTTGAATAAGTTACGTAATATGAAATCTGTAGAAATGGTTCCAAGAATCGTAATGTAAATCTAAAATTCATGAAATTTTTGAGGAAATGTATAGAAATTGTGCATTTCCTCTTTTTTTTTTTGGCAAATTGCATTACAATAGTAAAAGAACTAGCTAAAATCAAAGGAAAGGAAGTTTGGGATGATATCGAATCAGATTTTACAAACGACAGTTGATGGATTGAAGGCTATATCAAGAGTTGATTTCTGTGTAATAGATGCTGATGGTAAAGTGGCAGCGAAAACATTTGAGGATGCGCAAAACTGCATTGCAGATGCGATTGCATTTATGGACTCTCCGGCAGAAAGCCAGGTAGTGAATGGATATCAGTTTTTCAAGGTATTAGATGACCAGAATTTAGAATATATTCTTTTAGCAAAAGGAACAAGCGACGATGTGTATATGCTCGGAAAGCTTGCAGCATTTCAGATTCAGAATCTGTTTGTGGCATATAAGGAGCGGTTTGACAAAGATAATTTCATTAAGAATTTATTGCTGGATAACCTGCTGAGGGTAGATATGTATACAAGAGCTGAAAAGCTTCATATTGAAACAGATGTGAAACGTGTCGTATATATTATTGAAACAAAACATGAAAAGGATACGAGTGCGCTGGAAACAGTGCGTACATTGTTTGCGGGAAAAGTGCGTGACTTTATCACGGCGGTCGATGAGAAAAATATCATTCTCGTAAAGGAAGTCAAAGGTACGGAAACTTACGATGAGCTGGATAAGACCGCAGAGGTTATTATTGATATGCTTAATACGGAAGCGATGAGTGCTGCACATATTGCATACGGTACGATAGTCAATGATATCCGTGAAGTTTCGCGTTCTTATAAGGAAGCGAAGATGGCACTGGATGTCGGAAAGATTTTCTACAGCGACAAGAATGTGGTGGCATACAACCGCCTTGGAATCGGACGCCTGATTTATCAGCTGCCGATGCCGCTGTGCCAGATGTTTATTAAGGAAATTTTTGATGGCAAATCGCCGGATGAATTTGACGAAGAAACACTGTCAACCATCAATAAGTTTTTTGAAAACAGCCTGAATGTTTCAGAAACGTCCAGACAGCTTTATATCCACCGGAATACACTGGTGTATCGTCTGGATAAGCTGCAAAAGAGTACAGGACTGGATCTGCGTATATTTGATGATGCGATTACATTTAAAATTGCGCTGATGGTTGTAAAATATATGAAGTATATGGAAAGTATTGATACATTTTAATGGAGGAGATTACGGATGATAATCTTAGAGGATGTTACAAAGACGTATTCTTCTGGTGTCCCGGCGTTGAACGGGATTAATCTGCATGTCCAGAAGGGTGAGTTTGTATTTATAGTAGGTAAGAGTGGTTCTGGTAAGTCTACACTCATTAAGCTGTTGTTAAAGGAATTAGACCCGACAACAGGAAAGATTTATGTTAATAAAAAATATCTGAATAAAATTACAAGAAAGAAGCTGCCTTATTTAAGAAGGGATATCGGTGTTGTTTTTCAGGATTTCCGTCTGTTACCGGACAGAAATGTATTTGAAAATATTGCATTTGCACAGCAGGTCATTGAAGCACCGACAAGACAGGTTAAAAGCCGTGTATTGTCCATGCTTTCCATGGTTGGTCTGCTGGACAAGTATAAGGCATATCCGAATGAATTATCCGGTGGTGAACAGCAGAGAGTTGCGATTGCCAGAGCGTTAGTGAATCGTCCGGCGATTTTACTGTGCGATGAACCGACCGGTAATCTGGATCCTGCTAATTCGGCCGAAATCATGAAGATTTTAAATCAGGCAAATAAGCAGGGAACAACGGTGCTTGTGGTAACACACAATATGGAAATTGTACAGCAGATGAAAAAGAGAACAATTACCATGAGTGAAGGTAAAATAATCAGCGATTTGGAAAAAGGTGGATATTTCTATGAAGATTAGGTCAATATTTTATCATTTGAAACAGGGTTTCAAAAATATTTATAGAAACAGGCTGTTTTCCCTGGCTTCAATTGCCACCATTACAGCGTGTGTATTTTTGTTTGGCGTTTTTTATTCTATTATGATGAATTTTGAGTATATGGTAAAGAAAGCTGAAAATGAAGTCTGTGTTACGGTGTTCTTTGATGAAGGACTTTCGGATACAGAGATTAAGAAGCTGGGTGATACAATCAGCAACCGTGTAGAGGTTTCAAGCGTTCATTATACATCGGCTGAAGAAGCATGGAATAACTTTAAGTCAGAATATTTTGCAGCATATCCGGATCTTGCGGAAGGCTTTAAGGATAATCCGCTGATTAATTCGGCATCCTATGAAGTTTATTTAAGTGATGCGGGAATGCAGGGAACGCTGGTTACATATCTTGAAAATCTGGACGGCGTGCGTCAGGTCAACCGTTCCGAAGCAACAGCGAGCGGTCTGTCAAGTGCGGCAAAGCTGGTTGGATATGTGGCAATTGCAGTGATTATAATTCTGCTCGCAGTTTCCATCTTCCTGATTACCAATACGATTGTCATTGGTATTACAGTCCGTAAAGAGGAAATTTCGATTATGAAATTTATCGGAGCAACGGATGCGTTTGTTAATGCACCGTTCTTCGTAGAGGGTATTGCAATTGGTATCATCGGTGCGATTATTCCGATTGTGATTTTCCGTTATATGTATCAGAATGTTATTGCATATGTTTTGAATAAATTCTCAATTTTGAATAACATTCTGGCATTTCTCCCGGTATCAGAAGTATTCCGGATTCTTACACCGGTTGCAATCGCGCTGGGTATTGGAATTGGTGCACTGGGCAGTTTCTTTGCTGTACGGAAGCACGCAAACGTTTAATGAACAACAAGGTGCTGTCGCAGGAAAGCCACGAGATGACTCTTGCGTGGCACCTTTCGTTTTTGGGGCGAAACATATACCCTGATGGGCATAGTCGCTTAAGAATGGAGGAAAGTATGGCACATAGGCGAATAAAAAGAGGGATTTCCGTAGTTCTTATTCTGTTTATGCTGGTCATTTATGTCAATGCGCCGTTTGGAAACGGAATCCGCGCATTTGGGGATACAGTAACAGATTTGAATCAGGCAAAAGATAAGCAGGACCAGTTAAGCAGTCAGTATGAAGATACGAAAAAACAGCTGGAACAGCTCCAACAGGAATCTGCGGATACGAAAAGTTATATCGAACAGCTGGACGGAAAAATGTCAACGCTGGATAGCAGTCTGCAGTCACTGAATACGCAGATTGAGGATATGCAGAATCAGATAGAAGAAGCCAGGGTCAATCTGGAACAGGCTGAAATTGATGCAGATGTGCAGTATGATTCGATGAAATTAAGAATCCAGTTTATGTATGAGAGAAATGAAGATACATATCTGGACATTTTACTGTCTTCATCGAGTCTTGCGGATTTGTTAAATAAAGCGGATTATATTACAAAAATTTCAGAGTATGACAGACAGAAGCTTCAGGAGTATGAAGAAACGATTCAGTATATTGAGCAGACAAAACAGAATTTGGAAAGCGATTATGCGGAACTGGATATGATGAAGATTTCACTTGAAGATCAGAAGTCAGCGCTGGCTCTGGTACAGCAGGCAAAGGAACAGGAACTTGCGGCGCTGTCAACACAGACGACACAGACAGCATCGACAAAGGCGCAGCTTGAAAAAGAGATGCAGGAGCAGGAGAATGAAATCTTAAATCTTGTAGCGAAGAAGCAGCAGGAAGATGCGGCAGCAAAAAAAGCCGAGAAAGAAAAGAAGAATCAAAACAGCAGCTCGGGACAGAATAGCAATAGTAACAGTAATAGCAGCAGTAACAGCGGAAACAGTTCAACACCGTCAAGCAGTGGATTTATCTGGCCAACGGTTTCAAAGCGTATTACATCGCCGTTTGGTGATACGGAGGATCGAAGTTCGCCGCATAAGGGACTGGATATCGGTGCAGTCAGTGTTGGTGTTGCCGGTGATCCGATTTATGCTTCAGCATCAGGAACTGTTATTATTGCAAAATATAGTGCAACTGCGGGCAATTATATTACGATTGACCATGGAAACGGATTCAGTACGGTTTATATGCATTGTTCGGCTTTGAAGGTTTCGGTCGGTGATACCGTAACGCAGGGACAGACCATTGGATTGATGGGAACAACAGGAAATTCAAATGGTGTCCATCTGCATTTTGCAATGATTAAGAATGGAACGTATGTGAATCCACAGTCGTATTTGTAAAGAAAATTACTTATAAAGAACGGCATAGGTGAAGATATATAGCTGCAGAACAGCATATTTATAAGGAAGGAAGCCGTAAAAACAGCAGGAAGGATTTAGACAGCGCATGAATGAGTTAGAAGAAAATCAGCAGACGGTGAAAAAGAGCGGATTTGGCAGAGGTCTGATATTCGGTGTGATAGCCGGTTTGTCAATTGCCATACTGGCAGGTGTTGTTCTTTTAAACGTTTTTTATCACAAAGGATTTGTCCATATAGGCGTAAATGGTGAAATTTATGTGCAGGATACAGCAACGACAGAAGATGAAGGCATTGGCAGCGAGGTAGAAGCAAAGCTGAATGCAATGGATTCTTTAATGGATTTGTTCTACATGGAAGATGTGGATACGGACACGGCAAAAGAGATGATTTACAAGGCGTATCTGGCATCTTACGGTGATAAATATACGGTTTATTATACACCGGATGAATATCAGAGTCTGGTGGAATCCACAACCGGAAAGTTTTATGGTATCGGCGCGGTCTGCCAGAAAAGTGATGACGGTGCAGTGCTGGTGATTGACGCGTATGAAGACGCACCGGCTTATGCGGCGGGACTTCGCAATGGCGATAAAATTACAACGGTGGACGGAACTGATATTACGGACATGGATTTAAGCAGTGCGGTGGCGTTGATAAAAGGTGACAAGGGAACCAGTGTCCATTTGGATGCAATCCGTGATGAAACAGCTTTTTCCGTTGATGTGGTGCGGGATGAAATTCATACCCAGACCGTAAAATATGAAATGCGGGAAAATCAGATTGGATATTTGTCAATTTCGGAATTTGACGATGTTACGACGCAGCAGTACAAGGATGCGTTGCAGGCGTTGGAAGATGCAGGCATGCAGGGACTTGTGATTGATTTGCGGGATAATCCGGGTGGTGTGCTGGATACGGTTGTCAAAATGCTGGATTATACACTTCCGGATGGGCTGATTGTGTATACAGAAAACAAAAGCGGCAAAAGGACAGAGTATAAGGGGACAGACGGTCATGAACTGGATATACCGATAGCAGTTTTAGTCAACGGCAACAGTGCCAGTGCTTCGGAAATTTTTGCAGGTGCCATGCAGGATTACGACAAGGGTGAAATTATCGGAACACAGACCTTTGGAAAAGGAATCGTTCAGACGATTAAGCCGTTGACGGACGGAAGTGCCATAAAACTGACAACGGCAAAATATTACACACCAAACGGTCAGAATATCCATGGACAGGGTGTGACACCGGATATTACGGTAGAACAGGGAACAGATGAAAATGAGGACGCTCAGTGGAATACAGCGGTTGAATATCTGATGGAGGAAATGCAGAAATAGATATGAATTTTCAACCTGTACAAAATAAATAAAATGAATATATAGTAGATAAAGAATAAGCCCCTTTGGCAGACATGGTAAATTGTACCGGTTCCAAAGGTTAGACGTAAAAATCTAATCTTTTGGAGAGCGGTACAAAGAACCCGGACTGCTGCAGGGGCTTTAATTATTACAAAAAATCGTCAATGCACAGCGGGCTGCCGAGCGGTTCACGTAAGACCTGAAGACACATATCGCTGCGTGTGCCCTGTGACCATTTGATAAGTGTCATACAACGGTTTTCGATTTCAATCGCAGTAATGCCGGCGGGGGATACACAGCTTCCGGTGTTGCAGTACGGAGAGGTACGGTTTCCGATAACGGGGCGGTGGGTGTGACCGGCAATCAGAATCAGTTCGTGCTGTTTTGCCCATGCGGACAGCTTCTTTTCCGTAGTATTTTTCTTTGTGTGGTTTTTGGCGGCACTGGTTGGATCAGGGATTCCAAGGGATTCCAAAGGACGCCATACATAGCGGACAAGAAACCGTGAAAGCCGCCAGAAGGTGCTGTTTAACAAATCACTTTGATGTCCGTGCAGTAAAAAGAGGTCTTTTCTTTTGGCGCAGTCTTTTAAAATAATTCCGGGATAAAATGTAATTTCGGGAAACAGCGGGATTTCACACTGCTCCTGCCAGCAGAAGCACGAAGAAAAACAACGTCCGCTAAAGTGGGCACTGCGTTTGGTAATATCGTGGTTACCGTAGACGGCGTAAAACCGGTGTTTCGCATAAAAGCGGGAGAGCAGTTCAAAACTTTGGGCATGCATTTCGCGAATCGGGCACATGGAGCGGTTTTCCCAAAGTTCATCGCCGTCACCCAGTTCAATATAAGTAAAGCCGTGGGAAAAGTAGTATTTTAAGGCAGCAAGATAGAGATATTCATTTTTCAGGAAATTATCATTGCTTCTGCCTGTTCCGCGGTGGCAGTCACTAAACAGTACATATTTTGACGAAGGATTTAAGGGCAGGCAGAAAGCGTTTTCATAGGCATTTGTAATACGTGAATTGGCACTCATAGACAGGTCACCTCCGGCATCGGTGGAATTTCTGCGTTTTGTGGCGTTTCATCCGCAGCAGGCGGCGGAAGGCAAACGGCAGATAAAAGTACAGATATAGAATCTGTTCATAACAGTCGGCAAAAGGTCGTGTGATTTTATTAAAAATACGACAATAAATGCGGTTTACGCGCTGTGCCATGTGCGTAACAAACGGACGTTTACAGCGCGGCTGGAAGCTGTGCGGTATGCCGAAGGTAAAGGCAACGGAAGCACTGCACAGTTCAATATCGTAAGGGCAGTACCCTTTGGCAATCAGTGCATCGGCGAAGCTGTCCGCCATTTCACGGTCTAAAAAGGTGATGGAAATGCGCAGTGACAAATCCTGCGGATAGGCAAAAAATCCCGGACGGAAGCCCGTCAGCCACCAGTGGGTCTGTCCGATGCAAAACAGTGGTCTGCCTTGATAAAAAAGCTGCATGGACAGCGGCAGCATGAGGGAATTGGAAATGCTTTCAAAGCGGGCATTGGTAAGCCGGTCCGGTGACAAAATTGTATCGGCACGGTAGATGCCGATTTCGGCACCGCAGCTGATACCGTACTGACCTTTCCAGAATTCAATCAGCCATGTTCTGTTATCATAGTCAAAATAAACCGGTTCGCAGTCAAATACCATTTTAAAATGTGGTGCTGAGTAGTCAAAAAGGCGTGTATAGCCAAAGGTGCGCTGCCACGAATCAATATCGGATGTGATAATATTCTGCTGTGGGCAGGAGAGAAATCCAAACGGCTGCATCAGTTCGTCAAGCAGCTTTTTCTGTGCACAGGGGCTCATATTGCGGATTTTTTGGATAATCCGTTTTCTGCGCCGGTGAAAAAAGACCGCAAAAAAAATACATATCAGGATGAAAATGCCGAAGAAAATGTACATAGGAAAATCCTTGAGCTTGTTTTTATTATGATATGCGGGTGGAGATGAAATGTGTGCCGAAAGAAACCGGGATAAAATGAAGATGAAACGGATTCGTATAAAGTGTGGCCTATGTTGAAATAATTAAATGAAGTACATTTATAATAGAAAGAAAATAAAAATAGAACAAATGTTTGAAAATGCTGTACATTAAAAAATGGGTGTGGTATAATCCAGTTAGAAAAGAAGCCGCAGTGTTGAAAGTAGAGGATAGAGGTTATGGAGCGTTTTAAATTAGTATCAGAATATCAGCCGACCGGCGACCAGCCGCAGGCAATCGAGAAGCTGGCGAAGGGTTTTGAGGAGGGAAACCAGTTTGAAACGCTGGTGGGCGTTACCGGTTCGGGCAAGACATTTACAATGGCAAATATTATTGAGCGGGTGCAGAAGCCGACACTGATTATTTCGCATAATAAGACACTGGCGGCACAGCTGTACGGGGAGATGAAGGAGTTTTTCCCGGAAAATGCAGTAGAGTACTTTGTTTCCTATTATGACTACTATCAGCCGGAAGCTTATGTGCCGTCCAGTGATACGTATATTGCAAAGGATTCGGCAATTAATGATGAGATTGATAAACTGCGCCATTCGGCAACTGCCGCACTGTCAGAGCGGCGGGATGTGATTATTGTAGCTTCGGTTTCGTGCATTTACGGTTTAGGTGCGCCGGTGGATTATCAGAACATGGTGATTTCGTTAAGACCGGGCATGGAAAAGGATAGGGACGACGTAATCCGCAAGCTGATTGACATTCAGTATGTCAGAAGCGATACGGATTTTAAGCGTGGTACATTCCGTGTGCGCGGGGACGTTTTGGAGGTGTATCCGTCAGCATCCAGCGGCGACGCGGTCCGTGTGGAGTTTTTCGGGGATGAAGTAGACCGGATTGCACAGATTGATTCACTGACAGGTGAGGTCAAGCTGGAATTAGACCATATTGCCATTTTCCCAAACTCCCATTATGTTGTTGAGAAAGAAAAAATGGAACAGGCGATTGTGAATATCAAAGCGGAGTTAGAGGAGCGTGTAAAGTTCTTTAAAAGTGAAGATAAGCTGATTGAGGCACAGCGGATTGCGGAACGGACGAATTTTGATATTGAGATGATGCAGGAAACGGGATTTTGTTCGGGTATTGAGAATTATTCCAGACATCTTGCGGGACTTCCGGCAGGGGTGCCGCCGTATACACTGATGGACTACTTTCCGGATGATTTTTTAATTATTGTCGATGAGTCGCATATCACGATTCCACAGATACGCGGCATGTATGCAGGCGACCAGTCCAGAAAGTCGACACTGGTGGATTACGGCTTCCGTCTACCGTCTGCGAAGGATAACAGACCGCTGAATTTTACAGAATTTGAAAATAAGATTTCGCAGATGCTGTTTGTATCGGCAACACCGGCAGCATACGAGCGGGACCACGAACTGCTGTCTGCCGAGCAGATTATCCGCCCGACAGGTCTGTTAGACCCGGAAATCAGCGTGCGTCCGATTGACGGACAGATTGACGATCTGGTATCGGAGATTCACAAAGAAACTGAAAAACATAACAAGATTCTTGTGACAACACTGACAAAGCGCATGGCAGAGGATTTAACGGATTATCTGAAAGAACTGGGAATCCGTGTAAAATATCTGCATGCGGATATTGATACACTGGAGCGACAGCGCATTATCCGCGATATGCGCCTGGATGCGTTTGATGTGCTGGTCGGCATTAACCTTTTAAGAGAAGGTCTGGATATTCCGGAAATTTCGCTGGTTGCCATTCTTGATGCGGATAAGGAAGGCTTTTTAAGAACGGAAACCTCACTGGTACAGACGATTGGACGAGCCGCACGAAACAGCGAAGGACACGTTATCATGTATGCGGATAAGATTACGGAGTCTATGGAAAAGGCAATCGGGGAAACAGAGCGCCGCAGAAAGATTCAGCAGGCATATAATGAAGAACACGGGATTACGCCGCAGACAATCCGCAAAGCAGTGCGTGATTTAATCAGTATTTCAAGAGCGGCAGAGGCAGATGACAGACCGTCCGACACGTTAAAGAAGGATTATGAATCCATGAGTGTCAAGGAACTGGAAAAGGTAAAGAAAGAAATTGAAAAGAATATGCATAAGGCGGCGGCAGAATTAAACTTTGAGGAAGCTGCGGCCCTGCGTGATAAGATGATAGAGATTAACCAGTATCTTTATGAAAATAAGTAGATGATAGTAAATAAAGGAAAAACATTGTCAGAAAATGGAGGAAACAATGGAAAAGGGAAAATTCAGGCAGTTTATTAAAATACGCGGAGCAAATGAACATAATCTGAATAATATTTCGGTCGATATTCCAAGAAACGAGCTGGTTGTGCTTACAGGGCTGTCCGGTTCGGGAAAGTCTTCATTGGCATTCGATACCATTTATGCGGAAGGTCAGCGAAGATATATGGAATCCCTGTCTTCTTATGCAAGACAGTTCCTCGGACAGATGGAAAAACCAAATGTAGAGAGTATTGAAGGCTTATCTCCGGCGATTTCCATTGACCAGAAATCTACGAACCGCAATCCGCGTTCAACGGTCGGTACGGTGACGGAAATTTACGATTATTTCCGACTGCTGTATGCAAGAGTCGGCATTCCGCATTGTCCGAAGTGTGGCAGGGAGATTAAGAAACAGACGGTTGACCAGATGGTAGATGTGATTATGCAGCTGCCGGAGCGGACGAAAATCCAGCTTCTGGCGCCGGTTGTCCGCGGACGAAAAGGTGAACATGTCAAGTTGTTTGAACAGGCTAAAAAGAGCGGTTATGTCCGTGTAATTGCAGACGGCAATATGTATGAACTGACCGATGAGATTAAGCTGGAAAAGAATAAAAAGCACAATATTGAAATTGTAGTGGACCGCTTATCCGTGCGGGAAGGAATCCAGAAGCGTCTGACCGATTCGATTGAAACTACACTGAAACTGGCAGATGGCCTGATGACAGTGGATGTCATTGACGGTGAGCCGATGCATTTCAGCCAGAGCTTTGCCTGCCCGGATTGTGAAATCAGTATTGAAGAAATCGAACCGAGAAGCTTCTCGTTTAACAATCCGTTCGGTGCGTGTCCGGAGTGTTTCGGACTGGGCTATAAAATGGAATTTGATGTCGGACTGATGATACCGGATGAGCGGTTAAGCATTGATGAAGGTGCGATTGTGGCAATGGGCTGGCAGTCGGTGACGGACGAGGGCAGTTTTACAAGAGCGATTATGAAAGCACTTGCGGAAGAATATCATTTCAGCCTTTCTACACCGTTTCAGGATTATCCGCAGGAAATCCGCGATATTATTATTCACGGAACAAACGGACATTCCGTAAAGGTGCATTACCGCGGACAGCGCGGCGAAGGTGTGTACGATATAGCGTTTGAGGGCTTAATCCGCAATATGCAGAAGCGTTACCGTGAAACCGGTTCGGATACAATGAAACAGCAGTATGAAGAATTTATGCAGATTACACCGTGTAAGGCATGTAAGGGTCAGCGTTTAAAGCCGTCTTCCCTTGCCGTGACTGTTGCGGATAAAAATATTTATGAGATTACCAATCTTTCGATTGTTAAATTGCAGGAGTTTTTACAGAATATGCAGCTTTCGGAAAGACAGCTTGCAATCGGCAGTCAGATTTTAAAGGAAATTAAAGCACGAATCCAGTTCTTAATGGATGTCGGACTGGATTATCTGGCACTGTCCCGTGCAACAGCGACCCTGTCGGGTGGAGAAGCGCAGAGAATCCGTCTGGCAACACAGATTGGTTCGGGGCTGGTAGGTGTTGCGTATATTTTAGACGAGCCGAGTATCGGACTGCACCAGCGTGACAATGACAAGCTGTTAAAGACACTCCTGCATTTGCGTGATCTGGGAAATTCCGTGCTGGTGGTGGAACATGATGAAGATACGATGCGTGCCGCCGATTATATTGTGGATATCGGTCCGGGTGCCGGTAAGAATGGTGGAAATGTCGTGGCAGTCGGAACGGCTGAGGATATTATGCGCTGTAAGGAATCGGTGACAGGTGCGTATTTAAGCGGTAGAATTAAGATTCCTGTACCGAAGGAGCGCAAAAAGCCGACAGGCTGGATTACGGTCAAGGGCGCAAGAGAAAACAATCTCAAAAATGTAGACGTGGATATTCCGTTGGGTGTGCTGACCTGCGTAACCGGTGTTTCCGGTTCGGGAAAGAGTTCACTGGTCAACGAGATATTGTATAAGCACCTCGCAAAGTCTTTAAACCGTGCAAGATGTATTGCAGGAAAGCATGACGACATTGTCGGAATTGAGCAGTTGGACAAGGTCATTGATATTGACCAGTCACCAATCGGACGGACACCGCGTTCTAATCCGGCAACATATACCGGGGTATTCGATATGATTCGTGATTTGTTTGCGGCAACAACCGATGCTAAGGAACGCGGATACAAAAAAGGACGTTTCAGCTTTAATGTTAAGGGCGGACGCTGCGAAGCCTGCTCCGGTGACGGTATTATTAAAATTGAAATGCACTTCCTGCCGGACGTTTATGTGCCTTGCGAAGTCTGCGACGGCAAGCGTTACAACAGGGAAACGCTGGAGGTTAAGTACAAGGGCAAGAACATTTACGATGTACTGGATATGACGGTGGAAGAAGCCGTTACCTTCTTTGACAATGTGCCGAGTATCCGCCGTAAAATCGAAACACTCAATGATGTCGGACTGTCTTATGTCAAACTGGGACAGCCGTCTACAGAGCTTTCCGGCGGTGAAGCACAGCGTATCAAGCTGGCAACGGAGCTTTCAAAGCGAAGCACGGGAAAGACGATTTATATTTTGGACGAGCCGACAACGGGACTGCATTTTGCCGATGTGCATAAGCTGGTTGACATTTTGCATAAGCTGACGGAAGGCGGCAATACAGTGGTGGTAATCGAGCATAATCTTGATGTGATTAAGACGGCTGATTATATCATTGATATGGGACCGGAAGGCGGCGACCGCGGCGGCACAGTGATTGCCAAGGGTACACCGGAGGAAGTTGCAAAGGTCAAGAAGTCCTATACCGGGCAGTATGTGAAGAAGTATCTGGAGACGGAGTAGTTCGGGAATGAAAAGTAGTGTGGCGATACAGCCGATTGAGAAAGAGTGGAAAGACAGATGATTCGCGGAGTAATATTTGATATGGACGGTGTGATGATTGATTCGGAGCGCCAGTCTAACGAAGGGTGGCTTTGGGCGGCAGAACAGCTTGGCGTTGAAATGCCGATGTGGCTGATTGACAGCTTTAAGGGCGCACCCAACACATTGAGCTGTCAGTTTTTTGACAATTATTACCATGGCAAAATTGACTATTGGGAAGCACGAAAACTCAGAACGGAGCATATTTATAAAATTCGGGAAAAAGAAGGTTTGCCGATAAAAAAGGGACTGTTTGAATTGTTGGATTATATCCGTGAAAACGGAATAAAGTGTGCAGTTGCAACGTCTACCCGCAGGGAAAGTGCTGAAAAGACCCTGCATACGATTGGTGCATGGGAATATCTGGACAATGTGGTTTATGGGGACAGCGTGGAACACGGCAAACCCGAACCGGATATTTTTCTGGCGGCGGCAGATAGAATTGGTGTGCCGCCACAGGAGTGTATTGTCATTGAAGACAGCATTAACGGCATTAAGGCGGGACATGCCGCAGGCATGAAAGTCGTGCATGTGCCGGATACGATTCAGATTGATGATACAATTCGTGCGCTGACTTACTGCGTGTGTGAGCATTTAGGCGAGGTGCCGGACGTGATTGAAAAATTAAATGCGCAGGTGTAGATTTGCCGGGAGTTGACAAAGAGGATTACAAAATGACTTTTTAAAAATCAGATTTTAAAAGTGAAGTAAAACAGGCAGAATAAGGCAGAATTGGCGGTTGCCAAGTATGGATTTGTTTTGTATAATGAAATAATACAATGAGCAGCAAAAGTAAAAGTTTCTGTTAATTAGGAAATGATTGCGCAATAAGAAGGAGGAAAACAGTGAACAGCGAATTAGTGTTGGTTCTTGATTTTGGCGGTCAGTACAATCAGTTGATTGCAAGACGTGTCAGAGAATGTAATGTATATGCAGAAGTGATTCCATACACAACAAGTCTGGAAGACATTAAAGCTAAAAATCCAAAGGGTATTATTTTTACCGGTGGTCCAAACAGTGTTTATAAGGAGGATTCACCGTCTTATGATAAATCAATTTTTGAAATTGGTGTGCCGATTCTCGGAATCTGTTACGGTTCACAGCTTATGGCATATAAGCTGGGTGGAGAAGTTGCGACAGCACCGGTCAGCGAGTACGGAAAGACAGATGTTGAAGTAGATACGTCTTCCCTGCTTTTTGAAGGAGTGTCTGCAACGACAACAACATGGATGAGCCATACGGATTATATCGCAAAAGCACCGCAGGGTTTTAAGATTACAGGCCACACAGGCAACTGTCCTGTTGCGGCTATGGAAAATGCAGAAAAGAAGTTATATGCGGTACAGTTCCATCCGGAAGTAATGCATTCCGTAGAAGGTCAGAAGATGTTGCACAATTTCTTATTTAATGTATGTAAATGTACCGGTGACTGGAAAATGGATTCTTTCGTGGAAACAACGATTGCACAGATTCGTGAAAAAGTCGGTGACGGTAAAGTACTTTGTGCGTTATCAGGCGGTGTGGATTCATCTGTTGCGGCCGTTATGCTTGCAAAAGCAGTCGGCAAGCAGCTGACCTGCGTATTCGTAGACCACGGTCTGTTACGTAAAAATGAAGGTGATGAAGTAGAAGCTGTATTCGGACCGGATGGTCCATATGACCTGAATTTTATCAGAGTCAATGCACAGGAACGTTTCTACAGCAAACTTGCAGGAGTTACAGAACCGGAAGCAAAAAGAAAGATTATCGGAGAAGAATTTATCCGTGTATTTGAAGAAGAAGCAAAGAAAATCGGTGCTGTCGATTATCTTGTACAGGGAACGATTTATCCGGATGTCATTGAATCCGGTCTTGGAAAATCTGCAACGATTAAGTCCCACCATAATGTAGGCGGACTTCCTGATTATGTAGATTTCAAGGAAATCATTGAACCGCTTCGTATGCTGTTTAAGGACGAAGTAAGAAAAGCCGGACTGGAGTTAGGAATCCCAGAATATCTGGTTTACCGCCAGCCGTTTCCGGGACCGGGACTTGGTATCCGTATTATCGGAGAAGTAACGGCAGATAAGGTTCGTATCGTTCAGGATGCGGATTACATTTACCGTGAAGAAATCGCTAAGGCAGGAGTAGAAGGTCTTGGACAGTATTTCGCCGCCCTGACGAATATGCGCAGTGTCGGTGTTATGGGCGATGAGCGTACTTATGATTATGCCGTTGCACTCCGTGCCGTATGCACAGCTGATTTCATGACTGCCGACTGCGCCCAGATTCCATGGGACGTTTTAAGCACAGTTGCAAACAGAATTGTCAACGAAGTCAAAGGGGTAAACAGAGTGCTGTACGACTGCACGAGCAAACCGCCGGCTACGATTGAGTTTGAATAAATCGAGTTGCTTAAAAAAGCCAGTGTTTATGCGGGTTTCAGCGATTTCGATTAGTCTTTTGATAACAAATTGATAACAGTCATAGCAAGTGCCATTATTCTTGTTATCCAGTGGTTTATGGGTAACGGAACAATTAACAGGTGGCTTGCAGACTAAAGTTCGGAGCTTGGCTCTGAACAAATTCCATATTATAAACTAAGCCCTTAGCTGTGGTTAATAACCATAGTTAAGGGCTTTTTTGTCGTTGCCAAAGCATCTGTAGGGAGCTGCCAGTGGCAGGTCCTGTAGGTGCTTATTTATCTTTCAAGTGGTCTTTGAATGCTTCCACGAGAGCGTCACTTAATTCCTGTGATGGAACTTTTGCCCAACGCTGTGTGGTGTCGAACTCTGGATAATGGTAACGCCAGTTATCGTATTCTTCTCTGTTGATTTCTTCGGAAGATAGCTTGTCTGCCTGTTCTTTCCAAGCATACAGCATTTTGAGGAGTTCATATGCTTCTCTGCCTTTGTCCTTGTTGACCTTTAAGCATACCTCTCCGTCTGCTTCACTGACAGTAAGACCGTAAATATCTTCAAGGGTAAACAGAGTGTGCATAAGACCGATATAGCTGTCTATGTCAGGAACATCAAGAGCCTGTGGAGAAACATCAAGCACCTGTGCCAATGCATTTGTAAGGTCTGCTTTCGGTTTGCGTGTACCAGTTTCGTACTGTGCCAAACGCACATCAGCACTCTTTTCTGGAAAACCGATTGCTGTACCGAGATACTTTTGTGTCATACCACGCATTAGTCTGAAAAAATGTATTCTTTCGCTGATAGCCATAATGATACGCTCCTTTTATATTTAGTGAAATAAGTATAGCAGAAATGTTTAGTGGAAGTCAAGAAAAACCGAAACAAAAATGTTTAATATTTTCTTTGCAACCACTTGACAATAGCAAATATGTTTAGTAAAATAAATTACGAATTAAACAAATATGCTTAATGCGACAACTGAATGACCGTCCGAAAAGCCAAACCGCCAAGACCTCGTCGGAGCAAGTTCCGTATCGTTCGCTTGTGTGCAAGCACAAAAGCTCATTCGCTGCACTGCTCCTCCTCTTCCCCAAAAGTCTCCGACTTTTTGGGAACCCCTATACGAGCGAGCGCCTGATGTACTGCGGTGCATTGGGACAGCACAGCGCCTGCCGACAAGCAGGAGTGCCTGTTGGAACTTTAACACGGAGAAAGCGGCAAGCAAAAAATTATTTTAAGAAAGGAAGAAAAAGGATATGGAAAACAGATTTATCCGAGCCGAAGATGTGGCTCAGGAACTAAACGTATCAAAACCTTATGCATATAAACTCATCAGACAATTAAATGAGGAATTGAAAGCAAAGGGCTTTATTACGATTGCAGGGCGTGTAAATCGCCAGTATTTTTACGAAAGGCTCTACGGAGCAGGAAAGGGGGAAATGTAAATGCCGGTATTTAAGAATGAAGATAACGGTACTTGGTATGTGATGGCAAGGTATGTGAACTGGAAAGGGGAACGCAAGCAGAAATGCAAGCGTGGCTTTGCTACCAAACGAGAAGCACAGGAATGGGAAAGAATGTTCAAATTGCAGACTTCTTCAGACCTTGATATGAGTTTTGAAGCCTTTACGGAGCTTTATATCAATGATGTGAAGAACCGTTTGAAGGAAAACACGTGGCTTACCAAAGAGCATATCATACGCACAAAGATACTTCCGTATTTCGGGAAACTGAAAATCAGCGAGATTTCCACAAAGGAGATTATTACTTGGCAGAATGAAATGCTTGCCTATCGTGATGAGAAGAAAAAGCCTTATTCACAGACGTATCTGAAAACGCTGCACAATCAGTTGTCCGCCATTTTCAATCACGCTGTCCGCTACTATGAACTGCGTTCCAATCCTGCGGCAAAGGTGGGAAATATGGGACGTGAGGAACACAAGGAAATGCTGTTCTGGACAAAGGAAGAATACAAGAAATTCTCTTTTGAGATGATGGACAAGCCTGTTTCCTTTTATGCGTTTGAAATGCTTTACTGGTGCGGTATCCGAGAGGGCGAGCTGTTAGCTTTGACTCCGGCAGATTTCAACTTTGATAAGGAAACAGTCACAATCAATAAATCCTATCAGCGTTTGAAAGGGCAGGATGTGATTACTTCTCCGAAAACGAAAAAGAGCAACCGCACGATTAAAATGCCGAAGTTTCTGTGTGAGGAAATGAAAGAATATCTCGGTATGCTTTACGGATTGAAGAAGAAAGACCGTATCTTTACGGTGACGAAAAGCTATCTTCATCACGAGATGGACAGAGGGGCAAAGGCGGCAGGCGTGAAGCGTATCCGCATTCACGATCTCCGTCACAGCCACATTTCACTCTTGATTGATATGGGCTTTTCTGCGGTGGCGATTGCTGACCGAGTTGGTCACGAAAGTATTGATATTACTTATCAGTACGCACACCTCTTTCCGTCAAAGCAGATTGAGATGGCAGAAAAATTAGATGATTTAGGGAAAGGAGATTTTGAAAATGTCAGCTAAGAACAGAGATAACAAAAATCGTTGGAGGAATATCACAGTAGGGTTTCGAGTATCGCCCGAAGAAAACGAACTCATTAACAGAGCTGTAGCTCTATCAGGATTGCCAAAACAGGAGTATTGTTACCGCCGTTGCTTAAATCAGGATGTGGTGGTACAGGGCAATCCGAGAGTGTATAAGGCGTTGAAAACGGAATTTGCCACAGTCCTTGCGGAACTGAAAAGGATTGAAGCAGGAAAAGGTGTGGATGATGAACTGCTGAGTGTAATAGAACTGATTTCCATTATTCTCGGCGGTTTGAAAGGAGAGGATGCGAATGGAGAATAAAAAAGAAATGACTATTCCAAATGTATCTGCGGCAACAGATGCGGAACAGTCACTTTCCAAATGTACTGACAATAGTATAGTCAATCAGGATACGGATTTCAAGGGGTACGAGCAATCTTTTGAAGAAATGCAAAGGGAAATACTCAGACAGTTAGACCCTTCCTATCTGAAAACAGTATCAATGACAACGCTGTATGATACGGTGTTTGAGGTTCAGACACCACTTATCGACGGTCTGCTCCAAAGGGGAACTTACCTTTTCGTAGGTTCCCCGAAAGTGGGAAAGAGCTTTATGATGGCACAGCTTGCCTATCATATCAGCACAGGCACACCGCTTTGGGAGTATAAGGTGCGTAAGGCAACGGTGCTTTATTTTGCCCTTGAAGATGATTACCCACGTTTGCAGAAGCGATTGTTTCAGATGTTCGGTGCAAAGGAGACAGGCAATCTGTATTTCGCAACGGAATGTAAAACGGTCAATGGCGGACTGGAAGAACAGATAAGAGGGTTTATGAGGGAACACCCAGACACAGGCTTGATTATCATAGACACCTTAAAGCGTGTGCGTGAAGCAGGCGGAGCAGATTACAGCTACGCAAGTGATTATGATGTTGTGGCAAGGCTGAAAGCGTTGGCAGACAGTTACAAGGTTTCAATGCTTATTGTTCATCATACACGCAAACAAAAATCGGAAGATATATTCGATATGATTTCAGGCACGAATGGTCTGATGGGTGCGGCAGACGGTGCATTTGTTCTCAGTAAGGACAAGCGTACTTCCAACAATGCCACACTTGATGTTGCTGGCAGAGACCAGCAGGATATGAAAATCCATCTTGTAAGGGACAGCGAGCGATTGGTGTGGAACTTTGCAAAATCGGAAACGGAGATGTGGAAAGAACCGCCCGAACCTCTGCTTGAGAAGATAGCGGATACGCTCTTTTCGGAAAGTGACAGATGGGAAGGAACTGCTTCGGAACTTTGCGAAAGGCTTGCGGTGGATATAAAGCCGAATGTACTTTCTTTAAGGCTCAGTATCAACGCAAGCAGGCTGTTTCGTGATTACGGTATCCGTTATCAGAACAGCCGCACACACGACGGAAGAAAGGTTTCACTTTGGAAAGAAACCGAGCAGACGGCGTGACAAACGGTGTCAAAGGTGTCAATGTTTTTGAGAGCAGCACGCTGTGAAAAACATTGTCACCATCGTCACACTTTGACACCGGATAAAGTTTAGGGGAGTGTGCAGAGAGTGCCTTTTCAAAGGCGGCTCTTTGGTCTCGCCTGCTGGCTCGGTCGGTTCGCAGGCGTGTGTGCCACCGGCACACGCTCACCCCTCGGAGAGCCTTCGGAGAACGCAAAACCTGTTTACAGGTCGCATTTTTGATGGGTGTACCCGTCAAAAGTGCTTTTGCGTTACTTTTGACAAAAGTAACAAAACCTGAGAATGTTGAAATTTACAGATGGGAGATGAAAAAATGCAGAGAACGATAAGTGCAATGGTCGGTAAAGGCTCGGTCAATCACAATAGCCGAAAGTTCCGAGCAGAAAATGTAGACGGAACTCGTACTCATCTCAATATCGACTACTGCAATGAAAATATAAAGACAGTTTATCACGAATTGTTTGATGAAGCATTGGAAAGATACAATGCCAAGCAGATAAGGTCAGACCGAAAGATAAAAGATTATTATGAAAAAATCCGAAGTTCCAAGCAGGAAAAACCGTTCCACGAAATCATTTTACAGGTGGGCGGTAAGGGAAATATGAACGCCGATACGGAAAACGGAGAACTGGCAAAGCAGATTTTAGATGAATACTATCAGGGTTTTCAGGAGCGAAATCCACAGCTTCGGGTGTTCTCGGCTCATCTGCATATGGATGAAGCTACACCACATCTGCACATAGATTTTGTACCTTTTACCACAGGCAGCAAGCGTGGACTTGATACAAGAGTGTCACTAAAGCAGGCTCTTGCAACGCAAGGTTTTAAGGGCGGCAGTCGTGGCGATACGGAGTGGTCGCAATGGATACAGTCCGAAAAAGAACAGCTTGCGGCGGTGATGGAACGTTATGGGATTGAGTGGGAACATTTAGGCACACACGAAAAACATCTTTCTGTTTTGGATTATAAAAAGCAGGAAAGAGAAAAAGAAGTGGCGGCATTAGGTGCGAAAATCGAGCAGAAACAGATTGAATTTGATGTGTTGTCGGAACGAGTATTGAACTATGATAAGGCAAAAGACGAGCTGTCAAATCTTGAAATAGAGCTTGATACTGCACCGAAATATCAGTTGCCAGAACCAGAGAAATTTATGACTGCAAAGGCATATAAAACCAAAATGGCAGAGCCGGTTGTAAGGAAATTGAAGCAACTTGTCAAAACGGTGCTTGCCCGCTGCTTTGAGGGGTGGGACAACTATCATAGGCTGAATACAGCGAATGCACAGTTATACCGCACCAATCAGCGTTTGGAGAAAGTCAATGAAAGATTGACCGAAGAAAACAAAATCCTAAAAGCAGAAAATAAAGATTACAGCCTGCTCCGTAAGGTTTTTGGTCGCAAACAGATAGATGATTTGTTGGAGCAGGCAAGAACAGTTAAAGGTCGCAAGCGTGATAATACACGATCACGATAGACAAAAATCACAGGAGGAAAAGGAAAATGACAAAGACAATTTTTGAAGAAATGGGCGGAACTTATAGACAGGTGGGTGATTATTTATTGCCGAACATCACAGTACCAGCCGAAGAAGAAATAGAGCCGATTGGTTTATGGGGGAAACGACATGCAAGGCATTTAAAGGAACACTATAAAGTGTTATATATGAACCTGCTGACAAGCGGAAAGCTGCATAGTTATCTTGCAGAAGTCGATAAGCAAGCAGAGGATATGTTTCTTCGACTGGTAAAGGAATATGCCGACAGACAAGATGTGACGGAACAATTAAAGAAAGATAATCCCTACGAATGGATTGGAAGAATGAATAATATTCAGGCTTGTGTGAGGGAAGTTGTAGGAACGGAGTTGATTTACACATAAGCGTTTTACGGTATGGTGCTCCTGCGTTTGCTGGAGTGCTGTGGTTGTGGTTGTAAAGAGGTTGTGAAAGATTGAATTTCGTAATGGTTGGATGTATAATTAGGAAGTGAAAATTTTAATTTGCACTTCCATAAGGTGAAATGTATTGACACAAAAAATACAGTATGATAGTATTGCCATTAGAAGAAAGAAAGGCACATTTTGTGTAAGGTGAGGAAATGATTAATAGATAATTTGATTTAAGTAAGACACATATAGTTATTGAGCCTGTAGAGAATAGGTTTGTTTTGTGTACGCTTAAGTTGGATTATCGCAAGAGGCATTTCCTTTGTTTTCCTTTTGGAAAAGAAATAAGGGTCTATTTAGCGAGTCTATTTTTGCGTATGCAAAAAAGACTCGTTTTTGTGTGTTCAAAATAATAATTGGCTCAGACTTCGAAAAGGAGAAACTTTAATGTTGCAGATAAAAAAATTAAATTTAACACATAAAAAAGACCTGAGAATAATTCTTAATGATTTCAACCTTGTGCTAAATGATGGAGATAAGGCAGTTATTATTGGAGAAGAGGGAAATGGGAAATCGACATTAATGAAGTGGATATACAATCCGTCGCTTGTAGAAAACTATATAGAAGCAGATGGGGAAAGGATAATGGGACACGAACGTCTTGGTTATCTTCCGCAGGAGATGCTCGATGAAGATAAGGAAAAAACAATATACGAATATTTTTCTGAAGAGGAAATATTCTGGGAGAAAACGCCTAAAGAATTGTCTGTTATTGCGGGAAAATTTGGAATGAAAAATGATTTTTTCTACAGTAACCAGACAATGGGTAGTCTTTCAGGAGGCGAAAAAGTCAAGACACAACTTATGAGGCTTTTCATTCGCGATGTTTCTGTGCTGTTGTTGGACGAACCTTCCAATGACATCGACATTGCGACGCTTACATTACTGGAAAAAATCATAAATGACTGGAAGCACATTGTGCTTTTTATTTCACACGATGAAACGCTGATAGAGCGTACTGCCAACATGGTGATACATATCGAGCAGATTATACGAAAAACAAAGGCGAGATATACCGTGGCAAAGCTTCCCTATAGACGCTATGTGGAAGAACGGCTTCATAAATTTGAAATCCAAAAACAGCGGGCACTGAGTGACCGTAGGGAGAAAAAGATTCGCGATGAAAAATATCAAAGAGTTATGCAGAGTGTACAAGGTGCATTAAGAAGTTGTACCAGACAAGCACCGTCTGTTGCCAAAAACTTAAAGGACAAAATGCATACGGTTAAGGCAATGGAACGAAGATTTGAAAAAGAAGATGAAAATATGACTCAGATGCCGGAACAGGAAGAAGCAATCTTTGTCAAATTAGGGGATGAAAACTCACACATTCCCGCAGGAAAAACGGTCATAGAATATGAACTTTCAAAGCTTGTGACTCCGGATGGCAAAAGAATTTTAGCAGAAGGAATTCATTTAAAAATAAAAGGTTCAGAAAAAATCTGTATGATAGGAGCCAACGGGGCAGGAAAAACGACTCTTCTAAAAAAGATAGCGGAAGAACTCCTAAATCGGAATGACATTAAAGCAGAATATATGCCTCAAACTTATGAAGACCTGCTGGATTTGGATGTTACACCGGTTGATTACCTTGATAAAACAGGAGATAAAGAAGAGCGTACAAGAATTAGAACATACCTTGGTTCACTTAAATACACACCAGATGAAATGGAGCATCCGATTCGGGAGTTATCAGGCGGACAAAAGGCGAAAGTGCTTCTCTTGAGGATGAGCTTAAGTGGTGCAAATGTTCTTATTCTGGATGAACCGACAAGAAATTTTTCACCATTGTCCGGTCCGGTAATAAGAAAAATGCTCCGAGAATTTCCGGGGGCTGTCATTAGCATTTCTCACGATAGAAAGTATATTGAAGAGGTGTGCGATAAAATATATCAGCTAAATCCTAATGGATTACAGCTAATTGGTGATTGATAACAAAAAGGATGAAAGACTGACAAATTTCAGGCTTTTAGTGAGTTGGAAAGCATACAAAGATTTGAATTTGGAGGATAGATTATGGTACGTACAGAAGATGCATGTGAAATTATAAAATATGCTTTGCAAAACGAAATTAAAGTATATTTAGATGGCGGATGGGGTGTTGATGCACTTCTTAAAAGAGAATCAAGAATACACAATGATATTGATTTGTTTGTTGAACTGAAACATTATCATGATTATATTTATGTGATTAAGCAGCATGGATTTGAGGAAGTAAATACTGATTATACAACGGATGGTCATACTGTCTGGAAAGATGATAAACAAAGAATCATTGATTTACATTGTTTTGAATTTACAGATGACGGAATTGTTTATGAGGGAGATATATTTCCATCAAAAACTTTTTCCGGTATTGGAAAAGTTGGAGATATAACTGTTTCTTGTATTGAACCATTGAGTCAGGTAATGCTTCATTTGGGATATGAACACGATAAAAATGATGTGCATGATGTGATGCTGTTGTGTGAAACATTTCAAATAGCAATACCAGATGAATATAAGGAAAAGTAAAATTTCAGTTTTGTGTTGAATCTCTAAGCAAAATAGCTTATAATTTGACATGCTACATATAGTTATTATCCACAGTTATCGAGTAGGTGTTATCAATGCCGATAACAAAATGATAACATTAGCTCGTATAGGCAGGATAATATGGATATATCAAATAATCAAAAGAACGAGAAACATTACAGAGAATAATTCCTAAACAAAAAGCGTTAGTCTTTGTAGAGTTTGAATAATTTCAATTTGACTCTGATTATTTTATATGGCAGGTAGTCTATAGGATTGCCTGCTGTATTCTTATTGTTGCAAATGTAAGATCGTTTTTGTTGCCATTGGAGTTGATAATTGTCAAAAGATTAATATAAAAGGTTAAGTGCCTTTTAGTATAATTATAAAGGAACATAGGAGGAAATTATGGCTGAAGAAATTAATGTAAATAAGATAAGTGCAGAAGTGATTAGTGAGTTGGCAAAAAATACAGCGTGTTTTGTTGTTAAAAAATTAGGTAAAGTATATAAAGATATTGTAAACAAGGAAGATATCGACTATGGTACTGCGTTTGAGAAATATTTACTAGAAGCGGAACAGCATATAGGCATGGCTAAAACTATTTTATATGGACAAACTCCACATTATCTGTATTCTTTTTTTGAGTGTATGGGAATAAGTAATCGGCAACATATTATTGATACGTCCAATGTGAATAATATATTGGATATAGGGAATAAAATAATTATCACAGGTACTGGTGGAATAGGAAAAAGCATGTTGATGAAACACTTTTTTTTAAATACTATACATGCAACATCATATATACCTATATTGGTAGAATTAAGGGGATTGAATGAGTATATACCAGAAAATATATCTATTGAAAAGTATATATATAACACACTTGGAATTTTTGGATTTAAGCTTGAGGAAGAATATTTTAGATATAGTTTAGAAACGGGGTGTTATGTAATTTTATTTGATGGTTATGATGAAGTGAAGAATGCAAATGCACAAAAGGTAACGCAAGAAATAATTGATTTCAGCAACAAATATTCTGAGAATCATATTATTTTGTCTTCTAGACCGTTAGATGAATTTGTAGGCTGGTCAGACTTCAAAGAATATTCAGCAATTGCTTTAAACAAAGAACAAGCGTTATCTTTAATTTCTAAATTAGATTATGATATAGAAATAAAAAATAAATTCTATAAGCAATTGGATGAAGAATTATTTGAAAAGTATGAATCCTTCGCCTCTAATCCCTTACTATTAACGATAATGTTGATGACTTTTGAAGAACGAGTTTCGATACCGGATAGCAAGACGGATTTTTATGAGCAGGCCTTTTCAGCTCTATTTCACAAACATGATGCTATGAAAAAGGGTAAATACAAAAGGGAGAAACTATCTGGGCTGGGGTATGAAGATTTTAAAAAAGTATTCTCGTATTTTTGCTTTAGATCTTTCTTTAAAAATCAATATGAATTTACAGAAAAAAGTGCTTTAGAGAATATACAAAAAGCTAAAGAGAAAGTGTATTCTTATGGTACTTTTAGAGAAAGTGACTACTTGGAGGATATGACAAAAGCAGTGTGTATGTTGGTACATGAAGGATTAAATTATCGCTTTTCACATAGATCGTTCCAAGAGTACTTTGCAGCTGTTTATACAACACAGTTGAGTGATGAAGAACAACGTCAGTTTATTTTATCTTGGTTGAGAGCAATGTCTGGGAGAATGACTACAGATTTTCTTGACATATTATGTGAACTCCAGCCAGATAGATTTATGAAGAATATTTTGTACAATCCACTTTGTGAGTTATACGATTTATATGAGGCAAATGGATGTTCCGAGGATTGGTTTATAGAATATATGTATTCAGGAATATCAGTTCATTTTTCTGAAAATCGAGGGGAAAGAATATACGTCCAGATTAATCAAGCATACTACCACACGATATTTGTATGTATGTTGCATTATTTGCATTATGAGTATGTAGATATGGAATGTGATGAGGAGTATGGAGAAACTATTAGTGAATTAAAAGAGAAATATGGGAAAAAAGTTGTGCAAATAGGAATAACGTTTGAACAACTTAGGGAGGACGCATTATATGATAAGGTAAAGAGAGCAATAAAGTGGGTAACACAAAGAATGAATTATGTTTTTGGTGAATTAGATAAAATAGATATTAATACTTTTGGAAAAAAGAGAAAATTTGAATCCATGTTAGATGAATTGTAATAATGCTCATGGCAACACTTTGGCAACAGAAAATCAGTAAGCCAAAATAAAATGTGTAAATGAAGAAAAATATCGGCAGATTTTTAATGAAAATCAAACAAAATAGTTTAATACAAAACAACAACTTGCCGAGTTTGAATAATTTTCAAAAGCTCGCAAAGCCTAGTAAAATGGGCATTTGCGGGCTTGTTTTTTGTCTTGTGGTACTAAAATGGTACTAAAGTGAGCTGTGCGTGAATAGTTTCATTTACGCTTGAGGCCATGTTATTTTCCACTCAAAATATTCGTTAGGAGAAATCTCTCCATTATTTAATTTCGTTTTCATTTCACACCATTCCGTAAGGAAATCATTTACCAATCCATATTCAAAAGTTAATGCGACAGGTGAGCCTGCACTTTCATAATCATCTTCATTGTAAGTTGGTCTGGCAGCCTCGGAAGGTTTTGCCGGAGTCATTGCAGTCAGATGAATCAGGTTGCCGGGAGCTGTGTACTCTGGGAATCTTGTACCTTTTCCACGTGCAGGAAGTGATGTGGCACTTTCTTCAAGCCAGAAAAGTGTTTCGATAATATCTTCAGCAGCACCAAGGCTGTAATCAGAGATTGCCTTGTAATTGCAGTGCAAAGCATCAGCAAGTTTTAGAATCATATCTTCACCGGGAATGCGGGCACCGGTTTCATACTGGGATATGCGGACAGACATATTTTTGCCTTCAAAGCCAAGTGCACCGCCCAGCTCATCCATTGTCATTTTACGGAATACCCGTATTTTCTTTATTCGTTCACCAATTGTCATAGTGTAGTCACCTCCGTTTATCTGTCCCTGATGGACTGTTAAAGACAGTATAACACGAAAAAAATGAAAATGGAATTTTTTCTATACGAGAACATTAGAAAAACCTCTTGACAATTCAATACAACACGGTATAGAATAATATCAATTTAATTATCTATACGATATGGTATTGAAAAATTACTAAATGAGCGGTACCAGAAATCTAACAGGCATTTGCCAAGACATTCATAGGAATCGAGCGAATGCAGACACTCCCCCAAGCGGACCGAGTACCTCGAGCAGGAGCGGGCGGTATTACAGGAGATTATCTCAGGTAAGGAGGCTGGTAGTGACATCAGCAGAACTGGTATGGAGAAACGCCAAAACAAATATTTAAAGGAAAGGTGGTGAAAGGCATGAACGAAAAGTTTTTAGAAGTAGGAGATGTGATGCAGATTCTTGGAATTTCAAGATCAGCAGCATACAAGCTTATGAGACAAATTAACAGTGAACTTGAAAAGAAGGGTTACATTGTGATTCGTGGAAAAGTAAGCAGAAAGTATTTTGAAGAACGCATTTATGGTATGAGTGATGCAGGATAAGCAACAGGTAAGAAGATTGTGACAGGGGCAGGTGCAGAAGCGATACGGCTTAGGCATCTGCTTCTTTCATATGGAAAGAAGCAGATGATGAATATGCCAGCTTATAAAGACAGTAAGACAGGCACCTGGTTTGTCAAATTCTATTGTAAGGACTGGACTGGGGAAAATAAACAGATAAAGAAGAGAGGATTTGCAACAAAGAGGGAAGCACTTGATTATGAGCGTAATTACAAAATACGGCAGGAGAATAATCTGGATATGACATTTGGAGAGTTCTGGAAGCTGTATACAGAGGATGTGAAAAATTATGTCAAACTCAACACATGGCTTACCAAAGAACACATTGTGGATACAAAGATACTTCCATATTTTAAGAATCTTAAGATGAATGAGATTACACCGGGAGATGTACGCAAGTGGCAGAATGAGATAGTTGCATTCCGTAATGAGAATGGGAAGAGTTATTCCCAGACTTACAAGAAGACAATGCACAACATTTTAAGTACGATATTCAATCATGCGTGCAGGTTTTATAATCTGAAATCAAATCCGGCAAGACAGGCCGGAAATATGGGCAGGGAAGAAAAGAAGGAAATGCTTTTCTGGACAACTGAGGAATATAAGAAGTTTTCAGAAGCGGTGATTGACAAGCCGGTTTCATTTTATGCATTTGAAATGCTGTACTGGACGGGAATGAGATTAGGTGAACTGCTTGCTCTTACAATGGAAGATTTTGATTTTGAAAAGAACCCAGTCAGAATAAATAAATCGTATCAGCGGCTGCAGGGGCAGGATGTTATTACAACACCGAAAACACCTAAGAGCAACAGGGCAATTAAGCTGCCGAAGTTCCTTGCCGAAGAAATGCAGGAATATTTTGCAATGTTATATGACCAGACACCAACAGACAGGATTTTTCTGGTAACAAAGAGCTTTCTTCCTCATGAGATGGAGCGTGGTTGCAAATTATCCGGTGTGAAGAAAATCAGAATCCATGATCTAAGGCATTCGCACATTTCACATCTGATTGACCTCGGGTTTTCCGCAGTTGCAATAGCTGACAGGGTTGGTCATGAGAGTATTGATATCACATATCGTTATTCACATCTGTTTCCGTCAAAGCAGGTGGCAATGGCAGACAGACTTGATGCTGTCAATGCAAGCTTTGAGGATTGTGAAGAGCAGGATGAAGATGTAGATATTATGGAGGCAGAGGAAACAGAACCTATGATTGATATGGATGCGGCTGCGGAAAAGATTATAAGCATTGATAAGTACAAGGCAGTCTGATAATGCCTATGCAAAACATTATGAATCATGCTGGTACAAGTTTTGCAGGATATATGGATCAGGAATTAAAAGAATAGATTTTATATCGGAAGGAGCAGATTATTATGAGCGAGAAAAGGCTGGATGCCAAGAACAGATGGAGAAATGTCGTGGTAGCATTTCGGATGTCACCGGAGGAAGCACAAGAGCTGAATGTGAAAGTTTAACTCAGCGGACTTTCAAAACAGGATTATATCATCCAATGTCTGCTGAAGCATGAAATCAGGGTTGTTGGTGGAATGAAGGTGGCAAAGAAAGTACGGGTTCATCTTGATACGATACTGGAAGAATTACAGACGTTAGATGAAGCAGACAGAGGTATAGATGTTGAAGAACTGCTGGTTTCATTAAAGCATGTGCTTGATATCCTGCAGAGTGATGAGAAAGGCGGTAATCGTTATGAGTAAGACAACATTTGAAAAGCTTGGCATCCCATATGAAGAAAGAGATGGAATCTTCTATCCGGTTCTTGTCGCAGGAACAGAGAAGGCAGATATAGATGTAGGAAAGTATGGGCGTATGTGGATTAAATATATCAAGGAAGAATATCCAATGAGATATAAGAGTCTGGTGCGGTTCGGCGAGCTTGAAGAGAGAGCGAATGAAGTCAATGATACAGCATATGAGCTGCTCGATGATATTGAAGCTAAGTGGCTAAAAAAGCATAAGCCAAAGAATCCAAATTCCTTTACGGAACAGTTACAGCTAAGAACACAGACCAGGATGATGGCAGAGGAAATCGTTATTATGGATGTGGTGATGCAGTTTCATTAGTGTGGGGGCAAAAAGTGCCGCCAAAACATGAAAATGGGGGCAAAAAGCGCCACCATATCAGTAATTGTGGTGGAATATTAACCACCACATATCATATACAGGGTGCAGGTGCTCCTGCCAAGACGAAAAATTATGTAAACGCTGATGGCGTTTATATTTTTTCGGGAAAAGGTCCGACCTTTTCCGCATCTTGCAAAACCAGTGAACACTACTTTTAGAAAGGATGAAAAAAGCAATGGTACAGATAAAAAGAGATTGGTTTGATACAGCATTAGAAAACTACGAAAGGGGAGAAACGTATGGCAGATGGAAAGCGAAGATACAAGTCTGACAGGAAAGATCATAAGGTATCTGTGAAGCTGTCGGAGAAAGATATGGATATTCTAAAAGCGGCACTTAACCGGACGGGAATGACAGCAAGTGCCTATATAAGAGAATTGATCCGGACGGGCGGCAACATAGATACAAGTTATCCTGAGGACAGGGCAAAAGCAATCCGTATCATAGCAGGTATTGCAAATAATATTAATCAGACGGTAAAGCTTGGCAATTCACAGGGGAGATTGTATTACAGCGATATTGATAAATTGCAGAACAGTCTGGATGATGTAAAGAAAACATTCGGGGAGGTGCTGGAAGTATGGCGATTACAAAGATCTTAAATATACAGGAGTCAGATGGCAGAAATCCGGCATCACACCTGAAGAATGCTTTGGAATATATACAGAATCCGGATAAGACAGAAGAATGTGTACTGGTGGGCAGTATTAACTGCCTGCCGGATACGGCATTTGAGCAGATGGAGGAAACGAAGAATATATTTCATAAGACAGGTAAAAGGCAGGGCTATCATGTGATCATATCATTTTCACCGGAAGAAAAAGTGACGGCAGAACAGGCAATGTATGTGCTGGAGCACTTTGCAAAGGATGTGCTTGGTAATGATTATGAGGCGGTGTATGCAGTTCATACTGACAGGGAACATATGCATGGGCATCTGATCTGGAATAGTGTGAGTATGACAACCGGCAAGAAGTATAATTCACCTAAAGGCAACTGGAAGAATCATCTGCAGCCGATTACAAATAAATATTGTGATGAACTTGGACTTTCCATTATGCCGGCAGAGTACAGCAGGAATCCAAAAAATATCAGCAGGGATAAGTGGGAAAAGGAAATGTCAATGAAAGAGATAATTCTAAGGGATGCCAAGATGTGTGCATATGCAGCCGGGAATGTGGAGCATTTTAAATATATGATGAAAAGACTTGGATATGTATTTAAGAAAGACGCATGGATGGAGGTGCAGGCACCGGGATTTCGGTATTATCATAAACTGGCAAAGCTGGACGAGATGTTTTCAGAAGATATGTTACGGCATTATGTGGATATGCCTTGGATGGCAAAGCCTTACTTTTATTCGTCGGATATCAGGAGACTACACAGGGCGAAGCTGTCACCATTCCAGAAGAAGTTTTATGCAAAGCTATACAGATTAAGGGTTGTAGAACAGAAGCGTTTTGTAGTTTGTGGAGCAAAGTATGCAGAGGATTTGAAGCGGTTTCATCAGTTACAGGATGAATATCTGCTGCTTGTGAATAATGACATCAAAAGTATTGTGGAGCTTATGGATTTCATAAGTGAGAAAGAAGATAGGATTCAGCAGATTGAGGACAGGCAGAAGGAGATATACAGAGAAAGTTCTAGTCGGAAACGCATTATAAAGAATGAAGAGCAGTACCGGGAATATCAGATATGGCACATGGAAGTGCAGGAAGAACTGGATGAGCTGAAGCAGGAGAAGAGAAATGTTAAGAGGCAGATACAGCTTGCTGATGACATTATAAAAGAAGATTTGTATACGGCTTATTATGCGGTGTCGGGGAATGAGGAGATTGTTGTTGACAGGGATGTTGAGATACCGGGGATGGATGAAGAGACTGAGGTTGAGAAAGCAACGGCAGTAGTTGTTGAGCATGATGCAAATGTTGATGTGATGAATCCTAACAATAAGCAGAATGAAATAGGCAGACTGAGAGAGCAAGCTGATAGTGCGAGAAAACAACAGACTGATTTAGATGGCATAGGAAAACCAGAGATTCATAATTCGTCTGATGTGAATGTGACAAGAATGGACGAAAGTATAACTGATGTAACAGATAAAAGTGAATTTGTTGGAACTAGAGAAACTGAATCTGTGGATAAAACAGACTGGATTGTCAGGAGAATATCAGAGTTTGGTGGTTATGAGAATGTCAGTGATTCTGTTAAGGCTGATATATTCGGATTTGATATTGCTGATGTAAGTGGAAGCATAAGGTTGTTCTCGGATGTGATGAAAAGGCTGGGGATAAAACTGGATGGAGATGGGCTTTATGAGGAGTTTCAGAGGATTTAAGATGAGAGTGTTGGTAGAGATACTAATAATGAAAAAGTAGAAGACAAGATGTGGAATAGGGGCAGAGGAAGATGATTCCTCTGTTTATTCTATAAATATGGGTTAGATATAGACAGATGTATAACAGATTGAAAAAATCAATTTCAAATTGTAATAAATTGGATTCGATGATATAATGAAAAAGAAATGATAAATAGTTGTAATGATACGAAAGGGATAATAATGGCAATCAGATACAACAGATTATGGAAAAAATTAATAGATGAAAATATGATGAAGATAGACCTTAGAGAAAAGGCTGGAATTACCACAAATGCTTTGGCTAAATTAGGAAAGAATGAGCATGTAAATACACAGGTTCTGGAAAAAATATGTAATGTATTGCATTGCAATATACAGGATATTATGGAATTTGTTCCAGACGAGGAAAGGGAAGAACAGTAATATGGCTAAGAAGAAAACAACTGAAAAGGCATTGAACATAGATAACATTTTATTTAATTGTAGAGATTATTTACGTGCGGCACGTAATTCCGGCTCATTCTTTGAAAAAAGAGATATGATGCTTACGCTAGTGTTTTTGAGGTTTATCGGCGAAAAGTATGAGGATGGAATTGAAAATCTAAAACAAACACTTAAAGAGCAGGGATTAGATCCGGAAGATGAGAACATTAGAGCAGCATTCTTTGATGATGCTACTTTTGCAGATGGTACATATAATTTACCACCAGAAGCAAGATGGTCGACTATTATCAGTACACCGGCACCACAGCTTAATGTTGCACTAGATACAGCTTTGCAAAGGCTTGAGGAAGAAGATCCACAGTTGAAAGGCTGTTTTGTTAAAGGAACATTTACAGCACGCAATTTAGCAGCTAATGATATAAAGAAAATTGTTGATGAAGTGAACAAAATCAGTCATAAGACATTTGGAGAGGAAAAAGACCTTATTGGTCGTGTATACGAATACTTTCTTAAGGAGTTCGCAGTAAATGCTACAAAGGAGGAAGGAGAATTTTATACACCTCATGACGTAGTTCAACTTATTGCAACGATGATTGAGCCTTATGATGGCACCTTATATGATCCTTGCTGTGGTTCGGGAGGAATGTTTATTCAGAGTGCTGAACTTGTAAAGTCAAAGCAGGGAAACTTAAATGGTATCAATGTATATGGTCAGGAAAAAGAACCGGCTACATATCGCCTTGCAAAAATGAATTTGGCTTTGCGTGGAATTAGACATAATCTAGGAGAAGAAGCAGATTCATCATTTACACATGATTTACACAAGGGGTTGCACTTTAACTATATTATGGCAAATCCCCCTTTTAATCTGAAGGGCTGGTATAATGACAATTTGAAAAATGACGGTCGATGGTCTGACTATCAAACGCCACCTGAAAGCAACGCAAATTATGCATGGATTTTGCATATACTTTCACATTTGAAGAAAACTGATGGAGTAGCAGGATTCCTTCTTGCGAATGGTGCATTGAATGATAGCGATACATTGGAAATACGTAAGGAACTGATTCAGAATGATAAAATTGAGGCTATCGTTGTTCTGCCAAGAGAATTGTTTATTACTACAGATATCAGTGTTACTCTGTGGATTCTGAATCAGAATAAAAAAGGCGGAAAATATCATGGAAGAAATCTCCGAAACCGCGAGCATGAGATGCTCTTTATGGATTTACGCCAATGGACAGAAAATGCTGTTAAGGGTGAGAGCAAAAAGAAAGTTCGGTTGGATACAGAACAAATTGAGAAGGCAGCAGATATTTATCACACATGGCAATGTGAGGGAACTGATGGAGCAGACTATGAGATGCCAGAACTTTACCGTAGTGTGTGCATTAATGAAATAGAAAATAAAGGCTGGGCTCTCACACCAAGCAAATATATTGAGTTTATTGACCATGATTTAGATATTGATTATGAAAAGGAAATGGTTCGTATTCAATCTGAAATGAAAGATATATTAAAGCAGGAAAAGAAATCCCAGCAGATGCTGGAAGCGGCATTTAGGGGGATTGGTTATGGGATTGATTAATATTAGATTGGGAGATTACATTGAACGCTCCACGATAAACAACAAAGACTTAAAGTATGGGGTTGATTTGATAGTTGGTGTAAATAGTCAAGGTGTTTTTGCAACTCCTAAAGGGAATACAGATGGAGTAGATTTAAAACCTTATAAAATTGTCGAAAATGGAGCTTTTGTGTACAACCCAACTCGACTTGAATTAGGTTCAATTGCCTACCGTACTGAGGGATTATGTATAGTATCTCATTTATATATGGTTTTTTATCTGACGGATGAGGGAAAGAAAATCATTGATCCAATGTGGTTATATATTTATTTTAGGCGTTCAGAATTTTGCAGAGAAGTGACTTTTAGAAATTTTGGAAGTCAAAGACCAGAATTCAATTTTAATGATATGAGTGACATAGTTATTCCACTACCGGATATTGAAATACAGAAAAAATATGTAGATGTTTATAATGCTATGCTCGAAAATCAAAAAAGCTATGAACGAGGACTGGATGATTTAAAACTTGTTTGTGATGCGTATATTGAGGATTTAAGGAGACAAATGCCTTGTGAGGCTATTGGTCCATATGTTGAAGAAAGAAATGAAAAGAACATTGATAATGCTATTGATTTATTTCAAGGTGTAAATGTTGATCATGTGTTTACAGAGCCTAAACGTGTTGCTGAAGATTCTGAAAATGGCAGTGTTGTAAGAACAGGACAATTTGCTTTTAATAAAGTAATGAAGGCACATAATACAAAATTACCAATTGCACTACGTGAAGGACCAGATTGTGTTGTTTCTAATTCTTATCAGGTGTTTGAAGTTACTAATACTAGCAAGTTATTGTCAAAATATCTTTTGTTATGGCTTAATCGTGATGAAACTCAAAGATATGCTGGATTTATTTCATTCGGAACGACGAGAGATATTTTTACCTTTAAAGATATGAAAGAAATATCTATTCCTATACCAGAAATTAAGATTCAACAATGCATAGTAGACATATTTTCATGTTATCAAGCTAGGTGTGACATCAATGAACAACTCAAAGCACAGATAAAAGATGTCTGTCCTATTCTTATCAAAGGTTCTATAGAAGAGGTGACAAAAGCAAAGGAGGCATAGTCTATGGCAAGATTAAAAGAATACAATGGTCATTATTGTGAATCAGAATATGAATATGCCTTTATTGGCTTTTTAGAAGCAGAAGGTTGGAAGTATTCTTCTGGTAATAATATCCGTCGTGTCACAAAAAGAGATGTACTGATTGCTGATGATTTCAAGAAGTTTATAGCAGACACCAACCCGGATTTGACAGAAGACGAGGTGACACAGATATATGATAATGTTCGTCTTGTAGGTGCGGAAAGTGATTTTGCCACTTTGCACAAAGTGTATGGTTGGATGGTAAATGGTGTTCAGTTTACACAGCAGGATGGGCTGCCAAGAATGATACCACTTATTGATTTTGATAATTGGGATAAGAATATCTTCCGTGTAGTGAATCAGTTTACAGTAGAATATACAAATAATGGTCAAAAAGAAAATCGCAGACCGGATGTGCTTCTGTTTGTAAATGGTATGCCCTTGTGTGTCGTTGAACTTAAAAATCCCGCTGATGCAAATGCGACTATTTATGATGCTTGGGAGCAAATTAATATTCGTTATTGGAGGGATATTCCGCATCTTTTACACTATTGTCCTTTGGCTTGCATTTCAGATGGTGTGAAAACAAGATTAGGTACAGTGCGTACACCTTACGAGCATTTTTATGCTTGGCGCAGAGTAACTGAAAGAGATGCTGTATCCACGCTTCCTTTTGCAGAAACAGAAACTATGATAAAGGGTGTTTATGCACCAGAGCGGTTCTTGGAGATTTTCAGAGATTATATTTATTTTCAGGATAGTATTTACGATAGTGATGAGGTAGAAATCGTATGCCGATATCCTCAGTTTTTTGCTGCAAGATTACTCAAACAAAGTATTATTAAATCAGTAGTTGAAAAAAGTGGTAAAGGTGGAACATACTTCGGTGCAACCGGATGCGGTAAAACATATACGATGGCTTTCCTTGCACGTCAGCTTGCGCTTCGTTGTATTGATATTCCGGAAATCGGTTCACCAACAATTATATTAATTGTTGACAGAGATGAACTGCAAAAACAAGGTTCAAAGCTTTTTACAAAGAGTAAAGAGTTTCTTAATCTTGGTGAAGTATCTGTTGTAAAAAACAGAACACAGTTAAGGCAGGAACTTGGTGCAAGACAAAGTGGTGGTTTTTATATTTGCACCATTCAGAAATTCTGCGACAGAGAAGATGACAAAATCGGACTTATCAATGATAGGCAGAATATTATATGTTTTTCAGATGAGGCTCACAGAACTCAGCTGGAGCACTCTAAGAAAATTCAGTTTAGTAAGGATGCCGATGAAAATATGAAAGCTATGGTTTCAAAACCATATGCAAAAGTATTGAAGGAAGCATTTCCACATGCTACTTTCGTCGGTTTTACCGGAACACCTATTGCGGAAACATATCAGACCTTTGGTGATGAAATTGACCGATATACAATGGATCAGGCAGTTGCAGATGGACTTACTGTTTCCATTAAGTATCATCCGCGTATTGCAAAGGTATTGCTTGATAATAAAAAAGTAAAAGAAATTGAGAATTATTATAAAAAATGTGCGGATGATGGTGCAACATATGAGGATATCGAAGCAAGTAAGAAGGCAATGAGCTCCATGGAAATAATTCTTGGTGAGCCTTCCAGACTTGAGCGTCTTGCTACAGATATCCACGACCATTATGTTGCGTCTTGCGCAGGTGATCCGGATAGAATACAAAAAGCAATGGTTGTATGTTCTAATAGAAAGATTGCTTATGCATTATTACAGAAGTTTAAGGATAAATACCCAGAATGGTTTGAGGAAAAGAAATCACCAGATGGGGTTTCTGTAACGGAAGAGGAACTGAAAGAATTGAAACCAATGCCATTTATGGCAATGGTATCCAGTGTTGGCAGTAACGATGAAAAAGATATGTATGATTATCTTGGCGGAGTTAAAAATGATAAGCGTTCAGAAGAATTGGATGCTGCTTTTAAACAGGAAAAATCAAATTTCAGTATTGTCATTGTTGTAGATATGTGGATTACGGGCTTTGATGTTCCTTGCCTTACATATTTATATAATGATAAACCTCTCAAAAAGCATTTGCTGATACAGACAATAAGCCGTGTAAACAGAAAATATCCGGGGAAAGAATATGGTATGGTTATCGACTATATTGGTATTCGCGACAATATGCGTGAAGCCATGAAGGTATATGGAGGCGATACATCTGTTGCACCGACAGCCGATGATGTAGAGCAGGCTACATCAGTCTTTAGAGAAGAACTTGAAGTATTGAAAAACATGTTCACAGGTTATGATTTATCACCATTTTTAAATCCGGAATGTGATCCGATAGAACGATATAGACTTCTTGCAAAAGTAGCAGAATATGTATTTGTATCAACAGAAGAATTACAGTCGGAAGGAAATAATGGTGTTCAGAAAGTTTCCTTCAAAACCTACTTTTTAAAGACAGTAAAACGAATGAGGGCAGCTTTTGATATTTGTCAGCCTTCCGGATATCTTGGAGAAGAAGAATCTGCACTTGCACAATGCTTTATGGCTATAGCAGGTTTTGTTCGTAAGATGAGCGGAACAAGTGAAGTAGACACTGATACGATGAATCGTGCAGTTTCAAAGATGGTTGAAGAAGCATTAAAATATAATCAGGTGGAAAGTGTTCTTGAAAGCGGAGAGGAAGAAGATATTTTTTCTCCGGAATATTTTGAAAAATTATCTGATGTCAAAATGCCGGCAACTAAATTGGAACTTCTTGTGAAAATGCTCCGTAAACAAATTAAGGAATATGGAAAAGTTAATCAGTTAGCTGCAAAATCATTTCAGGAAATGTTGGAAAAGACGATTGCAGAATATCATGAAAGACGTAAACATCTTACTGCTGAAGAAGCCGGTGAGACACAGGAAAAGGCATCAGAGGATATCATTAAGATTGCAACGGAACAGGCTTTAGCTATTCTTCGTCAGATGAACGAAAATAGAGAGAGTTTTCGAAAAATTGGCTTAACATTTGAGGAAAAAGCATTCTATGATATTTTGATTTCTCTGCGTGACCAATATAACTTTGAGTACGGAACAGATAAAGAGGTAGATGGTGTTGCAGTCAATGATAAATGTAAAGCATTAGCTAAGAAGATAAAGGATATTATTGATACAAAATCCTCATTTGCTGATTGGCTCAATAATCAGAATGTTCGTAACCAATTAAAACTTGATATAAAAATCTGCTTGGTGAAGAATGGTTATCCACCACAGTATAGTCCGGAAGTATTCAATAAAGTTATGGAACAGGTGGAGAATTTTGAGGAGTATTCCATAACAGAAGATATAGGAAATGAAGTAGATAATTCTGCAAAGATTTATCAATATGAGCCAGAGTATAAGGTGATGAAGGTTGCGGAAGATTCGATACATTATGGTGATTCAAAAAATAATCAGTAGGGAGGCGTTGAAGATGAAGTACATTTTTTTCTATGATGAAACAGAGCATAGTAGAAAGATTAATTATGAAACTGTTACCGCGAATAATTACTATGATAATTTCATAACAGGAATTGTAGGGTGGAAAGCAGAAGATGATGAATGTATTTCTGACAGATACCTTGCTTTTGAATCGAAGTATGATTATAGAAAAAAAGACGGAGAATTAAAGAGTCAGACTATGAAAGTAAAAGATTTTAGGCTTGGGTTTGCTTCTCTTAATAATCATACGATTGAGTTATATGAAGACCTTGTATCACTATTTGACGAGAAAATAATTATTTATTTCTCTGTGTTTAGCAAAATAGAGTATGTTATTAGCCAGCTGTTTGTAAATTATCATAATTCTATGTTTGTTGATGTTGATTACATGAAATACTCAATAATTAAGGCTATCAATGTATATCGACCACAAAATGTGATAGAAGCAATTTATAAAGAGCCACAAATATTTGTTAAAGAACTACGGTCTTTTTTAGAAGATAGGATTATTAAAAATCAAGCGAATACTGCTTTGAAAGAGCATGAGAATCAAGCATTTCAGGAAATACTTTTACTGCTTGAGGACACAGAGGTACCCGAAACATTAGATTGGTCCTATTTTGCACCTTTTGAAGGATTTAAGAAATTGTTGACAGAGATGAATGTTAATGAATATCAGTTGATGATTGACCGAGAAGGAAAAGAATCGCATACATTGAATTCTGCAAAGAATGTAGGACTTAAAAATGTCATCGAAGAAGATTCTAAGGATTATATTGGAATCAGAATGGCTGATATGCTTGCTGGATTGATATCTCGATTGATGCAATCATTGAAGATATCGTTAACTGGAGATTATAAAGATGGGAAAATGAAGAAGACACTTTTAGATTCGGGCTGGTTTGCATTGAATCAAAGACAGCTTGAGTTGTATAAAAAATTATATCGGGTAATTTGTGAGATTAATGACTATTGGTACAAATCTTTTTCTGGAATTTATTCGGATGATTTAGTGGCTTTTGTAGCACTTCTTCAATTTATGAATCATTTTTCAGATGCAGATGAGATTCGTAATAGTAAGATAGAAATGCAACCAGAATATTACAATGCTTTTGTCTGCGAGAACTTGAACGAACGTTATAAAATAATGAGAAACAAATTACCGATTGATCCTATAGTAGAAGATGGCAAAGATTATTTTTATAATCAAAGAGGTGCAAAGGTTTATAAGGATATTAACAAGCAACCCATGTTGCCATTACATAGTGGACAAAATGAGTTTTATGTTCTTTCTGTTGGATTTTCACAGAATGGAACTCCATTAGTAACAATCTCTGAAAATGATAAGCCTATATGTTATAGGTTGCCAAATGAGTACAGTGATTGGACTATGACTGTTGCTGGGGTTTCCAGTATGGGTGAAAGATTATTTCCATCAAAAGTGTTATTTTCATTAATTGGTGGAAGGTATTTGGTTGATATTTTATAGATTTTAGGCATTTTAGAAATTTAAATATATAGTTTTGAAAAGTAGGTGAATGATGGAAAAGATTTTTTCGTATAATGTAGATATAGACAAAACAGCATATATGAATTGGAGAACCAGACAGCATCAACCCATTCATGATATGATGATTATTGCTGATGGATACATGAAGGCAGCGATAATGCTCGCACAGGACTGTTTGCAGGACAATATGGATAAGAAGGCTGATAGTGTGGTTTTCCCAATGTTGTTTTCGGCAAACCATGCAATAGAGTTGTATCTAAAATCTATAAACTGGTCTTTGAATATGTTGCTTAATGCGAAAGAGTCCTTTTGTGGAGGGCACGATATCAGGCAGATATGGAATACAGTAAAGAAACGTATGATAGGTTTTGAAACCGATAAAGAACAACGAAAACAATTTAAGGAAATGACCAAAGAGCTGGACGATTATATTTCAGAATTATATGATAAAATCGATAAAGATCATAATGCTAATGCAAAGATGAAAAATATGGATTTTTCACGTTACCCGTTTAATGCCGATGACGAATATCATTTTTATATCGAAAATTATGGAAATGAAGTTGTTGATTTAGAGATGTTTGTGGAGATATTCAAAAAGATAGGTGATAACTTAAATTGTATTGCTGGATATTATGAAGAAATGGCAACATTTGTTCCTGATTATGATTGAGAGAAAGCATGGTAATAAGTTAGGGTACATATCTGTATAAAAGAGTGTTCACTATGTGAAGTAAGGATAGGAGGAAAGCATGAAAGTAATAGACGCTAACACATTTGTAAATAGTTTTAAAATTAAGCCGGATAAAAGTATGTCTTTCCTCCTGGGAGCGGGAGCATCTGTATCATCTAATATTCCATCAGGTGGGCAAATGGTATGGGATTTTAAAAGAACGTTGTATTGTACAGACAATAACATTCGGACAAGTTTGTATAGTGATTTGTCTAAGGAGAATGTACAGAAGGAGATACAATCATACTTTGACGGGCGAGGGGGATACCCGGAATTATGGTCGCCAGAAGAATATTCATTTTATTTTGAAAAGTGTTATCCGTCAAGAAGTGATCGAGAGTATTATATTCGAAATAAAGTACGAGATATAAAACCGTCATTGGGATATTTATGTATGGGGGAATTGATAGTCAATGGAAAAATAGATTTAGTTTCAACGACTAATTTTGATGATTTAGTACAAGCTGGTGTTCATTCAATTAATCCAGGGTTTTCAATTAAAACAATATCATCTGCGGTTAGCAATAGTGTCGGATTTGCGTTGAATGAGGGATTCCCTAATATAATAAAGTTACATGGAGATTATCTATTTGATAAACTAAAAAACACAGAGTCAGAATTGCAAAAGCTAGAGGATAAAATTGCAGATATTTGGAAGACCTCTATAAAACAAAATGGATTAATAGTTATAGGATATGCTGGCAATGATAATTCTGTTATGTCTGTATTGGAAGAATTAATCAATGAAGGCGGTATAAAGAAAGGGGTATATTGGTGTAAACCAAGAGGCAGTAAACTTAGTATAAGAGCATGCAAATTTATGGAGAACGCATGTAATGTTAATGAACAGTCAGCTGTGGTTGAAATTGATGGTTTTGATGATCTCATGTATAGTCTATATTTGGCTATGAATTTGGAAAATACCAATATTGATGAATTATGGAAGGGGCATGATAAAAAACAAGAGATTTTATATGATGCGATAGGAAGGCATACAGCATCAGCAATTACTAATGCATTACCAGCAATACAGTTTCCAAGAAAATGTTATGTATTTAGTTCAAACATTACCACTTGGAAAGAATTACGGGCAATAACAAATAATTCTTGTGTTGCTATTTTACATAAAGGAAAAGTATGGGCATTAGGTAGCAAAAACGGAATTTTAGAGGCTTTTGCAGATAAAAACATTAGTGATATTGAGGAAGTGGATATTCCAATATATATGATGAAATTGGAACATTCGGATGTTATTGGTATGTTTTATGAGATTATAGAAAATAATTTGTTAAGCAAAGGCTTGTCTTCATTTGGAAAAAATAAGTACTTTGATAGAAATAGCAGGCGATTAAGAAACGGTTATTTTGTTTATGATGCAATTAAAATAGCGATGACATTTGTTAAAGATAATGTAGTTATGAATTTATTGCCTACAGTATATGTATTAAAAAGTGACGGATCTCAATTAGATAGATTTGCGTATCAGAATATTGTAAACAATGAAATGTCAACACTATATAATAAGCAGATGAATGAAAAGGTAGAAATATGGGTACAGAAATTATCAACGAACAGGAAATTAATCTTTGAATTAGGAAATGCTATATTGGAGTTTAGTACACAACGAATTCGATTTGCAGGAACAGGCAGCATTGATAAATGTTATCAAGCAAAGGAAACTGAACTTGCTTTTGACTATGAAAATGACAGTTGCATTGCAGTCAATCAATTAAAAGGTTTAATTAATTATGGACCATTAGAATCATATGCTAATCGAAGTGTACGATTAGCAGTGCTGTCGCCTAGAGAATGCGCAGCAGATATATGGAGGCACTTAAATGAACTAAATAAGCACCATGCAACAACTTTAAAGCAGGATAAGGCATTTTTACCAGAATATATAGGATTTCAAGATGTTTTTAGATGTGGATTGAATATTCCAAATGGAAATGATACCAAAAGATTTAAGGGTTATTCTTTAAGCGATGCTTTAAAGGCATCTGCTGAAGAGTTTTTTAATGGAATTTGTCGATATATTGATGTGATGGAAAGAGAAAAGCATGAATTTGATGTTTTGGTAATCTATATTCCAAATCGGTTAAGTAAAATGCGAGAACTGAAAAATGAAAATGTTTATTTTGATTTGCATGACTCACTAAAAATATATTGTGCAGGAAAAGGTATTGTTACACAGATAATAGAAGAAAGATCAGTCCATACTAATAGTGATATGGCAAAGATTATGTGGGGGCTTTCCACGGCTATATATACAAAGGCTGTTGGAAAATTGTGGAAACCAAAGATGACAAGATATGACACGGCGTATATTGGATTAAGTTATGTACAATCAATAAAGAATAATGAAAAAATATCAATTGGTTGTAGTCAGTTGTTTGACTCAGAAGGAAATGGGATGGAATTGTACTTGCGTCCGTTAAAAGATCCACAGATTATACAGAAAAATCCGTATATGAGAAGTGGAGATGCTTGCCGCCTTATGAACAATTTGAAAAGAATTTATGACGAGTCGGTTCCTTTGCATAAACTAAATCGAATTGTAATACATAAGACAACACATTTCACAAAGGAAGAAATGGAAGGAATAACAAAAGGACTTGCAGGTGTGGATAATATTGAGCTACTGCAAATTCAAGAATTTTCTGCGTGGCGGGCTATAAGATTTCAGAATGATGTTGCAACACTATTTCCGATTCAAAGAGGAACGGTTATTCCACTTGATAAAGATACATTTTTAATCTGGACACATGGAAGTGTTCAGCATGATGAATTGGCTGGAAAAAATTTGAATTATTACAAAAATGGTAGAGGAATACCTGCACCATTATTGGTAAAAAGATTTATGGGAAAATCATCGGCTCTGGAATTGGTCAATGAAATTCTAATGCTTACTAAAATGAATTGGAATAGTGGGGACGGATTATATAAAATATTGCCTGTAACGCTGGATTTTGCTAAGGCATTGTCCCGTGTTGCTAAGCAAGACTTAGTGGTCTATGATAGACCGTATAATTTTAGATATTTTATGTAAGGATTATCAATAATCAAGAATGAAATCTGTTTAAAGGAGTGGCATCGAATGATTAATATATATACAGAAAAAAAAGAGTCAAAAGATTGGATTCTTCAAAATGACTTGTATTTCAATTTGAATACATGTAATGAAGAAATGTCTGAAAATGAAATAAACCTCATTCGGCAAGTGGATGAGGCAAAACTGACACCAGATAAGCACATTGAAACAAAATATGGATTGGGCACAATACGTAATTTGTCATCTGGATGTAAGACATTACTCAATATAGTAAAGCATCCTGATAAGGTGGTGTGCGTAGAGGAATGTGGTCCAAATGTATTAAAATTTATATTTGCGATGGATGATATAAAGATATATATGTCACGCCCCACACTTGCAGAGATTCCGGATAATGTAGAAATCAGGTTTAATGATAAAGATATAGTAACCGGTAATTCAGGATACAATGCTTGGTGGAGTAAAGAGTATGAAAGGAGAGAAGCGGATGATCTATAAGAATATTACATTTAAAGCGGATCCGTTTTCATACGATTTGATGTTTGATGACAGAATAACTCTCGTTGGTGGAGATAGTGGCACAGGTAAAACTGTTCTGTATGAAATGTTAGAAGATTTAAGACTTACCGACCAATATAAAGCAATTAAACTGTTCAATTACAAATCAGATAATCTTTTAGAGGCAGTTAAACAGTGTAAGGACAATTTTATCGTGATTGATAATGCGGATATTTTGATTAATGATGAAATCAGAAGATTCATTAATTTTGAATTTTCCAATCAATATATGCTTTTTTTGAGAAATTGTGATGGGCTCAATGTATCGGATAAGAGCTTTAAAGTGTTGAAACTTGAAGATAACAGGATAACACTAGAAGAGGAGTTGTGATATGAAATATTTATGGACAGAAGATACAGGTGCAGGACTTCACTTCTGGAAACTGCTTAATCAACTTTTCTTTGAAAATGCATTTGTAGTTGAAAGTAAAGAAAGCAATCAGGGAATCTTGGATGCCCTTACAGTTTTGAAACTAGAAAATGATGACGAGTATTATATTGCATTTGATTATGTAGTTGACAATCAGGATATTCGTAATAAGTATCGCTTGTTGAAATCAATAGCAGAAAAGTCAAAAGGAAAGATTATACTTCTAGATATGATTTGTTTCGAACACTTAATTCTTGCATTTGACAAGCTGGTTACTTGGACGGGCACCGGTAAGGTAGATAAAATCAAGATTCGTGAAGATGTTTTGTCGGCAATTGAGGATCATAGAATAAATTTGTCAAAGATTGATGACGAGAAGACTTTACAGTATTTGGCTAGTTTTAAGAGATATTCTACAGAGCGAGTGATGAAATCACTGGTAGGCGAATTTACACAAAACGAGAAGTGGTCTGTTAAAGGTCCACTTATGGGTGAATGTTGGTATAAAGATTGCTGCGTATCTGAACATCCGGATAGTCTTAGGTGTGGAAAGCCAGAAGTTGAAGGTGGAAGTGAGAAGATGCGGATGTTGATGCAGTCGGAAACAGTCAGAAAGGTACTGCAAGTAGTAAATTAGGTATTATAAAAGTGAAAAGGAGGAGGCATTATGGAAAATGTAGGGTTAAGATGGTATAAATGCGATTTTCATTTACATACAATGACTAGCAGTTGCTATCAGAATAAAGATAATGACACAGTTAATGATTGGATTACGGAAGTAAAAAATAAAGGATTAAATTGCATTGCAGTTACAGACCATAATGATTATAGAGAAATTGATGAAATAAAAAAGCTTGGAGAGGAAAATAATATAGTTGTATTTCCTGGTGTTGAATTATCTTGTGACACAAGTAAAATTCACATTTTGGTATTATTTGATATAGACTGTGATGGTAATACTGTACAAGAATTTTTAAATCAGTTAAAGATCTTTAAATCAAATCTTGGGGACAGTGGACATACAGCAGACGGAGATATTTTTCATGCATGTGAAACTGCTCAATCAATGGGTGCATTAGTAATTCCTGCACATATAGATGAATTTAGTGGACTCTCAGATATGAGTCATGATAATATATGTAAGCTTTTAGATAGAAAATATATTAATGCTGTTCAAGTGGTCAATAATGATATTTGGGATAATTACGCTAATGAAGGAATTGCTATGATTTCAAAAAAATTAACGGAAAAGTATGGAAAACCAATATCAGAGGAACAAGCAAAGAAATGGCGTAAAGTATATGAAATGGCAAAAAATATAGATGTCCCTATGTTAAGATTTTCAGATAATCCATTTTCGGATAAATCGTCAAAACATGGATTGTGGGGAATAGGAAAATCGTATACATGGTTAAAAATGTCCCAAACTCCTAACTTGGAAAGTGTAAGACAAGCCTTAATTTCATATGATATGAGAGTTAGGAAAGATGTAGAGTGTTCTAATATACCGGATAAGCAGCCAGATATGATTATAAGAAAAATACAAATTTCTGATTGTATTTTGAATGAAAAAGAAGATATAAAAATTTCCTTTAATCCGCAAATGAATACAATTATTGGAGGTAGAGGAAGTGGAAAATCTTCAATAATTAGAACTATTGCTGGAGCGATGAATTCATTCTCTGGCGAAAATTTAAACGTTATATCAGAAGAACAGAAAAATTTTTATAAAGAAAATGGTAAGTCAAAGAGTAGTGGAACAAGAAAGGGAATATTCAAAAGAACATCTCAAGTTTCAGTATTTATTGAACGCTTGAGTGATTTATATAAAATAGAAGTCACCGATATTAAGGGAATGGAGAATCAGACTAGAAAATTATTTAAGTATATTGATGGAGAGTGGAATGTCATAGAGGATGAGCATTTTCTGGATTTATTTAAAGCACAAATATTTACGCAAAAGCAGATTTATGAACTTGCAATGGATTCAAATTCTTTAATGGCAATTATTGATGCAGATATAAAAGAATTACCACAATGTTTATCTGAGAAGGATGCTGCATTAAATAATTTAGTATCAAAGGCATTGGAGATTAGCAATAGTAAACGAATAATTCTTGATAAGCCAAGATTGGAAACAGAATTATTAGATATTGAGAGCCAAATTTCTAAATATGAAAAAAGTGGTATTTCTGACACACTTAAGGAAAAACAATTATTTGATGATCAGGAAAAAGCTCTTTTATCTTATATTGACAGAAAAAAGAATAAAATAGATGAAATAAAGAAATATTTGGATGAAGTAGTTATAGCATATGATGATGTGACAGATTCTGAAATAAAGTTGCTATTGGAAGAAGATTTGAACGAGTTTAAGTTAGATATTAATCGTTTGAATCAATTTTGCAATGAAATGTTATCGAAAAATGACAAGTTATTTGAAAAAGTTGATAATACTGAATGGAAAAAGAAAAGAATAGCAATTCAAAATAAGTATGTATCTGTTATGCAAAATCTACAAGATAATGGATTGGATACTGTTAAGCTCGATACTCTTATGGAGCAGAGAAATAATAAGAAAGAAGAAATTGATAGGATTCTAATCAAGGAAAAGGAATTATGTAAACTAGAAGCGGAATATGAATCATTAGAAAGTGTGTATAGAAATAAAGTTGATATAATATATAAACTAAGAAATGATTTTATTCAAGAAGTTATTGGTAATGATAAGAATGTTAAGTTCCAGTTAGCTAAGAATAGGAACAGAAATTCATTTATTAACACTTTGAAAGCTATTATGCAAAAGGAAATCACATCTGTAGATGATGATATTAATGAACTAGCGGATTTATATTTAAAAAAAGAAGATGGAATTGAAAAGTATAAAAAAATGCTCATATCTATTAGAAATAAAGAAGATCAGAAATCATTAAGTAAAAAGACAAGAGATATTATAACAAGTATAGCAGAAGACTCGTTTGCAAGAATGATTGCGTTTATACCAGATGACGATTTGATTGTATCTTATAGACCAGAAAAGGCAAAAAAATTTATTCCTTTATCAAATGCATCAGCGGGACAAAAAACAACTACGATTTTGACATTTTTGCTTGCTTATGGAAATCAACCGTTATTGTTGGATCAGCCAGAGGATGATTTGGATAATAGATTAGTATATGACTTAATAGTTGCTAGACTTAAGGTTGCAAAATCGAAGAGACAAATTATTGTTGTTACACATAATGCTAATATACCAGTGAATGGAGACTCTGAATATATTATTTCGATGGACTCTGAAACAGATATTATTCAAGTTAATCAAACAGGAACAATGGATGATGAAAGTATAAGACAAGAGATTTGTGATGTTATGGAAGGTACAAAAGATGCATTTGAAATGAGAGCAAAAAAATATCATTTCCATATCAAGGAATAATTGAATATTGCATATACGCAAGTTTAATATTATAATATCCTTGTGGCAACAGTTTGGCAACAACCATTCAGTAGGTCAAAATAAATAGTGTAATTGATATATTAATATGCCCCATACTCAATCAAAACTTAACTAAAATAAGTTAAGTGCAACCTGGGACATAATGAGTTTGAATAACGGACTAAAATGCCGAAAGCCTGTATTTATGCGGGTTTCCGGCATTTGTTTTATCAAATGACTCTAGTTTGGCTCTATTTGTGGGTGGAGTAATGACTTTCGTAAATCAATATATTGCTTTGCTAGGTTGATTAGGAGAAAAGATGACAGATAATGAAAAGAGATTTATAAAAAGTATATTTTCGGGAGACAGTAGTGGTCATGACTATTATCATACAATACGAGTATATAAACTGGCTACTAAAATCGCAAAACAGGAAAATGCAGATGTTAAAACAGTGCAGTTGGCAGCTCTGCTACATGATGTGGACGATATTAAGCTTTTTCACGACAATTATGCTACCAAGAAAAATGCAGTTGATTTTATGACAATTAATAAAATAGATGGTAAAAGGATAGAGGCGGTACGCAAAATTATAGATGAAGTTTCATTCGCAGGAACTGATTCGGTCGTACCTGATACCATAGAAGGAAAATGTGTGCAGGATGCAGACCGACTTGATGCTATAGGAGCTATTGGAATTGCCAGAACATTCGCATATGGTGGTAGTAGGGGAAGAAAGATTTATGATCCGGAAATAAAATCTAAAATGGGAATGAATAAAGAAGAGTATCGGAATAATCAAGATTCTACAAGCATTAATCATTTCTATGAAAAGTTGCTTTTGTTGAAAGACATGATGAATACGACTGAGGGAAAGAAACTGGCAGAACATAGACAGGTTGTAATGCAGGAATTTCTGAATGAGTTTATGCTGGAATGGGAAGGGAAAATGTGATGGAAGTAAAATTTTATGATACAGTTAATGATGAACTATTGAAATTTGCAGTAATTATCTCACAGAGTAACGGAAAGTGGGTATTTTGCAAACATAAAGAAAGAGATACATATGAAGTGCCGGGAGGGCATAGAGAAGCTGGGGAGAATATTTTTGAAACAGCTAAAAGGGAGTTGCAGGAAGAGACTGGGGCTATCAAATTTGAGATAAAACCAATATGCGTATATTCGGTGACAGGTAAGACTAGAGTAAATGATACTGGTGAAGAAACATTTGGACTGCTTTGTTTTGCAGAGATAACAGAGTTTGCGAAAGAATTACATAGCGAGATGGAGAAAGTTGTGCTTATGGATGAGTTGCCTGAGAACTTGACATATCCGTTGATACAGCCGAAATTGATAGAAAAGTATTTACAGGTAAAGATAATTCTATAATTGGAGCAACAGTAACTGTCACAGTCGATAGACCATTAGGAAGTTATCATCCTGAATATAAGGATATGTATTATCCAATAAATTATGGTTACATTGAAGGAGTTATGGCACCAGATGGAGAAGAGCAGGACGCTTATATATTAGGTGTAAATGAACCACTAAAGAAGTTTACAGGTAAAATTATTGCCATTGTTCGGAGAAAAGATGATATAGAAGAAAAGTGGGTAGTTGTGCCAGACGGGGTAACTTTTTCAAAGGAAGAAATCAGGAGACAGATTCATTTTCAGGAACAATATTTCGACAGTGAAATTGTGATGTAATATTAAGGAGATTGCTATGTCATTAGGATTAAAAAGAGGAATAGTGCAGCTTGAACCACATGATAAACAGTGGGATGAGGCTGCCATTCAAACAATCAAAATACTTAATTCTATATTAGGAGATGATGCTATTGATATACAGCATATTGGAAGTACAGCAATACCGGCAATTAAAGCAAAACCGATTATTGATATTGTCGTTGGGGTAACTGATTTTGATAAAGTAATGTTACATAATGAGCAATTACGACAAGTGGGAATATTTTATCGAGGTTCAGATGTGGAACGTCAGCTTCTTTATGTAATGGGCGATATGGAAAATGATACAAGAACGCACCATATTCATATTGTGAAATGGAACGGAACTGAGTGGAAAAATTATATTCATTTCAGAGATTATCTAAATGATAATGAGAATATGGCTTTGCAGTATCAGAAGGTAAAGGAAGAACTGGAAGGTAAGTATGCAGATGATAGAGTAGCATACACTAATGGAAAGCAAGAAATGATAGATATTATTCTGAATGGCAAATAGATTGTTGACATCAATTGCCAAGACTGGTATATTATTCAACAAAAACAAGGAGAACATACACATGAATCAGAACTTATATTCAAGACATTATATGTACATGTATTACGGACGTACACGGCTATAAACATGCAAGGTTAGTGCATTAGGTTATAGCGTGTAGGTCTTTTAGTCTAGTGCATAAAACCAGAATATAAGAGAAGATTTTACATACATTGCATCTTATTAAATTGGAGTTATCGCACTGGACATTGAATGTTTGGTGCGATTTTTTATGTTTACAAGAAAGAGGTGCAGAAAATGAATGATTTAATTGAACTTAAACTGATAACAAGAAAAGATGCTGAATGTCTGCATAAACTGCAGATAGAAGCGTTTATGCCATTATATGAAAAATATCAGGATGATGCTACAAGTCCGGCGAAAGAAAGCCTTGAAACAATAACAAAGAAGATAGTTGATGATAATTCGGATTTCTATTTTATTTTGTTTAATGGTGAGAAAGCAGGAGCTGTAAGAGTTAAATGGCATAAAGGGCAAAAAGTACACAAGAATGTAAATTGGATATCTCCTATTTTTGTTATTCCAAAGTTTCAAAATAAAGGAATTGCCAGTAACGTAATCAAACAATTATTTGATATTTATCCGAATACAATAGAATGGTGGTTATCTACTATTAAGCAGGAAGAGAAAAATTGCCATTTGTATGAAAAATGTGGATTTGTTCGAACTGGAGATGAAATAGTTGTAAACGAAAATATGACATTAGTTTTTTATGTAAAGAGTTATATTGAGGTAAGGAGATTTAAGGAAGAGGATGCAAAAGAGGTCAGAAATCTTATTGTCAGGAATTTCTTAGAGGTTAATAGTAAAGATTATGGCATATCAGCAATGGAAAAACTTGCAAAGGTTTACAATGTGGAAAAGGTTTTGAATGTGGCAAGTTATGCGCATATGTACGTCTTTGAATTTGATGGAAAAATAGTTGGAACAGGTTCTATCTCAAGTTTTTGGGGAAGTGAAACAGAAAGTATACTTTTGTCCATTTTTGTCCTCCCGGAATTTCATGGAAAGGGTGTTGGAAGAAAAATCATAAATACATTAGAAACGGATGAATTTTATGTAAGAGCAAGCAGAATTGAGATACCAGCATCTATTACAGCAACGGAATTTTATAGAAAATTTGGATATGATTACAAAAATGGTGTTAAGGAATTGGATGATGAACACCATTACAGATTGGAAAAGTTTAAGGCGGCAGGGTTGAAATAACAACAGATAATCAATTATTTTTATTTGGATAGGCTACAATTAACTGGACAGATTTTTTAAGGCCATATAATCTATAATAAATACACAAAGGAGCACTCATTATGACCGAACCAAAACAACGAAGAAAACCTCGTAAATATACCGATGAATTCAAACAGCAACTGGTGGAACTATATCGTTCCGGCAAACGCAGATGCGATATCTGCCGTGAATATGACATTGCTACTTCCCTGTTTGACAAATGGGTAAAGCAGGCATCCAATTCCGGCTCTTTCCATGAAAAAAATAACCGGACTCCAGAGCAGGAAGAACTGATCTGGCTTCGGAAAGAAAACCAGCAGTTAAGAATGGAAAATGATATTTTAAAACAAGCGGCGCTGATCTTAGGACGAAAGTAAATGTGATCAAAGCAAATGATCACAAATACTCTGTATCAGCAATGTGCCGCGTCCTACAGGTAAATAGAAGCACTTATTATTATGAAGCAGCAACAAAAAAAGATGAATCAGAACTTACTGCAGACATTCAGGAAATTTTTAGAAAAAGCCGGAACCATTATGGTACACGAAAGATCAAGAAAGAACTGGTTGATTGCGGGAAACAGGTATCATGGTGCTAGAATATAAATAGTACAAGCCAAAATGAGAAATTCCAAATACACATAAGCATGGTACAATAGAGATATGCTGAAGGAGGATCTCATATGGCAACGCAACATGACAAACAATTTAAACTTGATGCAATCCAGTATTATCAAGATCATAAAGATCTCGGTGTACGTGGATGTGCTGAAAATCTTGGCATCAGATACAGCACACTAACAAAGTGGCTGAAAGACTTCCGGGAATCAGGTGATATTCTTGCTCGGGGTTCTGGTAATTACGCATCCGATGAGCAGAAGGAAATCGCTCGTCTCAGACGTGAATTACGTGATGCCCAAGATGCTCTTGATGTATTAAAAAAGCAATCAACATTCTGGGAAAATGACGGAAGTCATTTATCTCAAAGTATCTGAAAAGACGGAAGCTGCCCAAAAGGCTGGACGCCGGGTTTCCGTCTCCGGAATGTTGAAATTTTTAGGTGTCTCACGTTCAAGATATCATGCATGGCTCCACCGCGTGCCTTCTGATACAGAAAAACGCCGTGAATCTGTAAAAGAAAAAATACAGGATATTTATGATGATTCCAAGCAGAACTACGGTGCTCCAAAAATCACTGTAGAATTGCGTAAAACAGGTGAAGTCATTTCGGAAAGAACCGTTGGTACATATATGCGCCAAATGGGAATCCGTGCCCAGTGGAGCAAGTCATGGACAATCACCACTAAAGATTCTGATTTCAGCACTGAATTACAAAATATCCTTGATGAGCAGTTTAATCCTGACCGCCCGAACACCGTCTGGTGTTCGGATATCACTTACATCTGGACAATAGACGGATTTGTCTATCTGACCAGTATTATGGATTTATTTTCCAGAAAAATCATAGCCTGGACACTTTCAGAAACATTGGAAGTATCCTGCGTGATTGATACAATAAACAAAGCCAAAGCTCGCCGAAATATCGACCAGCCATTAATCATTCACTCAGATCATGGCAGTCAGTATGTTGGAACGGAATATAAAAAAGCAACAGAAAATATGCAGCGTAGTTACTCAAAGAAAGCGTTTCCGTGGGATAATGCATGCATTGAATCCTTCCATTCAATTATCAAACGTGAATGGCTCAACCGCTTTAAAATTCGCGATTACAAGCAGGCATACCGTTTGATTTTCGAATATCTGGAAGCTTTCTACAATACGAAACGAATTCATAGCCATTGTAACTATATGTCACCAAATGAATTCGAACGAGTATATGAAAGAACACACTGAGGCTGAGCTTCTGGCGGGTTAAAATGGGGAAAAATTTCTCATTTTAACTTGTACTAAATCTTGACATAGAACCAATGCAGAGGTGGAAATCGCCTATGACCCCATGAATACAGAGACTATAAAGGTTGTGTATCAGGACATGAAACCAATCATGGCACACCGGGTAAGTATCGGAGCTTTCTGTGATAAAACGGTGGATGTACCGGTTGGAATGACGGACAAGATACCGGAAACATCCAGATTTCTGGATGCTCTGGAAAAGAAATACAAAGAGGATCACAGGCTGATAGCAAATGCCCTTTCTTTTGGTGATTATGGAAAGGCAGGTGGCAGCCATGTATGAGGAATTCTTTGAGCTGATGCATACGCCGTTTACAAGAGATATTCCGGCAGACAGGCTGTATGGTTCGAGGCAGATAGAAGATGCCCTGGGGAGACTGACATACGTGGCAGACAGGCAGTTGTTTGCGGTAGTTATTGCGGATCCGGGATGTGGAAAATCAACGCTTATCCGGATGTTTGAAAGCAGACTCCCAAAGGATAAATATATGCTGCTGTATCTGTCTGATTCGAAGCTGACACCGAGGTGGCTGTATGCAGGACTTTTTGACTAGATGGGACTGGAGGCAAGGTTCTACCGGGGAGATTCAAAGAGGCAGCTGCAGAAGGAAACTTTGGAAGAATTTCGTTTCCTCTTGAATTACAGGTTTGATTCAGCCAGCCCCATGAGTCTGATACTGGTAGGACAGACAGAGTTGTGGGATCAGAAGCTAAGGCTGCAGAGCTACGCAGCTATCCGACAGAGAATCGATATGAATATCGTATTGAACCGCCTGGACAGGGCAGAAACTGGCAAATATATCGCGGCACATATGGCGTATGCAGGAGTGAAACAGGATCTGTTCACCAGTGGAGCAGAAGATGAAATCTTCAAGGTATCCGCAGGCATACCACGGATGATCAACAGAATCTGCGAGAAAACACTGATGTACGCATATCAACAGCAGAAACGGCTGATAGATGAGCATATGGTGCGATTTGTAGCTGACCATGAAATGGTTGGAGGAATAGAGTAAGAAATCCGGGGCGAGAGCCCCGGAAGCAGTGACAGAAAGAAGAGTGAGTTTGTGACAACGTGTGAGAGCAGAGTTGTGACAGCTCATGGAATTTTTAACAGCAATAACACAACACAGGGAGAAATAAACATGACAGCATATACAGTAAGAGATGCAAAAATAGAGGATGCACAGCGGATACTTGAAATCTACGCGTATTATGTGGAAAATACGGCGATTACATTTGAATATGATGTGCCGTCCAAGGAAGAATTCAAACAGCGCATGAGGAAGACTATGCAGAAGTATCCGTATCTTGTCATTGAAAAAGAGGGAAGGGTATACGGATATGCCTATGCAGGACCATTTAAGGAGCGCGCGGCATATGACTGGGCGTGTGAATTGTCTATTTATGTAGACCATGTTGCGAAGAAATGTGGACTGGGAAAACAGCTATACGCCGCTTTAACAGAGTGTTTAAAGCAAATGGGAATCACCAACCTGTATGCGTGTATCGGATATCCGCAGACGGAAGACGAATATTTGGATAAGAACAGCGAGCAGTTTCATGCACATCTGGGATTTCAGACAGTCGGCACATTTCACCGGTGCGGATATAAATTTAACCGTTGGTACGACATGATCTGGATGGAAAAGATGATTGGAGAGCATCAGAGCCAGCAGCCGCCGGTGGCATACCGGACGGCACAAAAAAACAGGATATAGCAGAAAAATATCGAAAGAATAATGAAATCGGTAAAGCAAAAATAAGCCGCAAAGTATGTATATACCGCCTATAAATCGTCAGATTCAGGTCTGAATGTCTGATTTTATGGGTGGGTATAAAGCGCTTTGCGGCTTATTTTAATAAGTACATCAGTCTGCTTATGCGTCAGCAGAGTCATCAGAAGCGGCAGGTGCGGCTTCCATGTTTTTCGGTAAAACCAGATTTAAAAGAATGGCAACGAGGAAAACAACAGCAACGCAGTTTTCGGCGAAGACCGTCTTTACAATCTGTGGAAAAATATCAAAAATTTCAGGAACCTGTGTAAAACCGATGCCGATACTTAAAGAAAGTGCGGCAATGGTGATATTTCTCTGGGAGAAACCACATTTTCCAATCATCTGAAGTCCGCTGATAACGATGTTACCAAACATCATCAGTGTACAGCCTCCAAGAACCGCATCCGGCAGTGTCGCAAGTAGTGAACCGAAAAACGGGAAAATTCCGGCTAAAATCATAATCACGGCACCGGCGCCAATCGCATAGCGGTTGACAACCTTTGTCATGGCAACCAGTCCGACATTCTGGCTGAATGACGTAATCGGCAGACAGCCAAAAACAGAAGACAATGCACTGATAAAACCGTCACAGGCAATAGAACCGGAGGTTTCCTTTAAAGTCGCTTCGCGGTTTAAACCGGCGGCGGCAAGGGCGGAGGTATCACCAATTGTTTCTGTTGCTGATACAAGGAAAATTAAAGTAACAGAAATAATAGCGTTTATGTTAAATTCCGGTTTAAACGGCAGTAGCTGTGGAAATGCAATGATAGAAGTGCCTTCCAGAGAAGAAAAATCCACCGCACCCAGAATCACAGCCGCAATATAGCCCATAATCAGTCCGAATAAAACGGACAACTGCTTGAAATATGATTTTGCAAAAATATTAAAAAGGATACAGCAAAGCAGTGTAAATGTACCGAGAATCCAGTTCGTGGCAGAACCGAAGGTTTCACTGCCGCTGCCGCCGCCAAAGGAAGCCGCACCGACGGATAATAAAGAAAATCCGATAGCGGTTACAACGGTTGCGGCAACAATCGGTGTAATCAGGCGGATCCAGTATTTTGCAAGAAGTCCTAAGATACCTTCAATAATACCGCCGACCAATACCGCGCCGACAATTGCATTATAGCCGTAGGTTGGTCCGAGGTAGCAGAATACGGATACAAACGTAAAACTGATACCCATAACAATCGGGAGTCCCGAACCGATTTTAAAAATCGGGAAAAGCTGTATTAAAGTACCGATACCGGCAATCAGCATGGCACTCTGGATTAAAGAGGCGCTGTCAGCTGTGGACAGCCCGCTGGCTGCGGCAACGATAAAAATAGGTGCGATATTGGCAACAAACATTGCCAGTATGTGTTGTAAGCCAAAAGGAATGGCTTGTTTTACGGAAATCTTACCATTCAGATGATACAGATTTTCCGTTGAGGTCGTTGTATTTTTGTTCATGATATTCTCCATTTGCAGGCAGTGCGTTTTACCGCCGCTGCCTTTTTACATTAAGTTGTTTTGTATTTTATTTCTGTTTTATTCCTGGCGGAAAGTAATTGTACCAGTTGCGGCATCCATGCTGTCTACAATTGCAAGGGATTCCAGATGATAACCGAGGTTGCGGATAATGCGTCCGCCGGACTGGAAGCCTTTTTCAATGACAATGCCGATACCCTCGACCGTTGCGCCTGCTTCATTTACGATAGAAATAAGCCCCTGTAACGCACAGCCGTTTGCAAGAAAATCATCAATAATCAGTACGTGGTCGTCCGGGCTTAAAAATTTCTTGGAAACAATCACCTGATTCTTGCATTTGTGGGTGAAGGATTCCACTTCCGCAACGTACATTTCACCTTCAATGTTAATGCTTTTTGACTTCTTTGCGAAAACGACCGGAACATCAAAATGGCGCGCTACCATGCAGGCAATACCGATACCGGAAGCTTCAATCGTCAGAATCTTGTTAATATGTTCGTTTGCAAAACGGCGCTTAAATTCTTCACCGATTTCATCAAACAGCTGAATGTCCATCTGATGATTTAAGAAGCTGTCTACTTTTAAGACATTTCCTTCTTTTACAATACCGTCTTTTGTAATGCGTTCTTCTAAGAAATTCATAATTCCTCCTAATAAAATGTGGTTGTTAAAATGACGGGCAGACCCGAATCACATTCGGTCAGGCACATCATTTATAGGATTTTAGATAAATTATAGTCTATCAAAATGGCATGGATGTAGCAATATAAAAGTTGAAATTGGGAGAAAATAACCTATATTAGTTCCGGAGTATTTGTGTTACAATGTCAGAAGATATCTTAGGTAAAGCCGGACATTGAAAAAATCGCAGGATACAGTATAATGAAAAGTAAAATAAAAGGATAAGCCGCAAAGCGGCGGAAACGGGGGTATTTTATGTTAAAGGACTGGAACAGATTGGAACAACCGTCAAAAGAGGAAATGGAACAGCGTTTAAAGAAGGCGCGTGCGCGCTTAGAACAGCAGCAGATTCTGATGAAGGAAAAGAAACTGCCGGTGCTGGTGCTGTTAGAAGGCTGGGGTGCGGCAGGCAAGGGCAGTGTGCTTGGAAAGATTATTAAAAATATTGACCCGCGCTTTTTTAAAGTGGCAGTTATGGATGAGCCGACAGAAGAAGAAGCACGCAAGCCGTTCTTATACCGTCATTTTGTAAAGATACCGGAAGCGGGCAAATTCGTCTTTATGGACAGCGGATGGATGAGCGAAGTGACAAGGGAAAAGCTGCGCGGGGAATTATCCGAGCAGGAGTATAAAAAGAAGATTGAGAGCATCAAGCGTTTTGAAAGACAGCTTACAGACAACGGTTATCTGCTGATGAAGTTTTTCTTCCAGATTGATGAAAAGGAGCAGAAAAAGCGGCTGGATAAGCTGGCGGATGACAAAAATACGAGCTGGAGAGTCAGTGAACATGATGTATGGCAGAATAAGCATTATGATAAATGCATGGATGTTTATGAGCAGTATCTGTGCGATACGAACCAGTCGAGCGCGCCGTGGTATCTGGTAGATGCCAAAGATAAAAAGTGGGCGCAGTTACAGATTTTGGAAACGCTGGTGCAGGGAATTGACACGGCACTTCAAAACAGTACGCTGGCAGTGCCGCTGTTACAGAATGCATTTCCGTTAAAACCGATTGAAAAGCTGGCAGACGTGGCGTTGGATAAGACTTTGACAGAGGAAGAATATGATACTTTGTTAAATCAGTATCAAAAGCGTCTGCGCGAACTGCACAATGAATTATACCGTAAAAAAATACCGGTTATCATTGCCTATGAAGGCTGGGATGCCGCAGGAAAGGGTGGAAATATCAAGCGTATTACCGAAGCGTTAGACCCAAGGGGGTATGAAGTACACCCGATTGCAAGTCCAGAACCGCATGAAAAGGCAAGACATTATCTGTGGCGTTTTTGGAACAGACTGCCAAAGACCGGACATATTGCGATATTTGACAGAACGTGGTACGGCCGTGTCATGGTTGAACGGCTGGAGGGCTTTTGCAGTGAAAATGACTGGCGGAGAGCCTATGTGGAAATTAATGAATTTGAAAAAGAGCTGGCAGACTGGAATGCAGTTATTGTAAAATTCTGGGTGCAGATTGATAAGGATACACAGCTTGCACGTTTTAAGGAACGTGAAAATACACCGGAAAAACGTTGGAAGATTACAGACGAGGACTGGCGCAACCGTGAAAAATGGGATTTGTATGAGGAAGCAGTCAATGAAATGCTGCAAAAGACCAATACAGCCTATGCGCCGTGGCACATTTTAGAGTCCAATGACAAAAAATATGCGAGAATCAAAGCATTAAAGACCGTTATTGAGGCAATTGAGAAAAAAATGGAATAAAAAACGGAGTATCTTATGAACATTTTTGACATCATCGGACCGGTCATGGTCGGACCGTCCAGCTCCCACACGGCGGGAGCGGTAAGAATCGGTTACATTTCGGGAAAATTGCTCGGAGAGCCGGTGAAAAAAGCAGCGATTTTATTATACGGTTCATTTCTTGCAACAGGAAAGGGACACGGCACACAGAAAGCCTTAGTGGCAGGACTTCTTGGCATGGTACCGGACGATATACGGATTCCGGACAGCTTAAAAATTGCAGCGCAAAAAGGAATTGAAATTACTTTCGGCACGGCACAGCTGCGGGAAGCCCACCCGAACTCCGCACAGATTTATCTTACCGGGGAAACGGGAAGGACGTTAGAGGTCATCGGAGAGTCGATTGGCGGCGGCAGAATCAACATTGCACAGATTGACGGAATCCAGACCAATTTTACAGGCGAATATCCGACGTTAGTCGTGCATAACCTCGACCAGCCGGGACACGTGACGGAAGTTACTGCCATGCTTGCAAAAGCTCGCATTAATATCGCAACCATGCAGCTGTACCGCTCGGCGCGCGGCGGCGATGCAGTTATGGTGCTGGAGTGCGACCAGGAAGTGCCGGAGCAGATTGTCCACCGGTTAGAACAGCTTTCGGGTATTAAAAAAGTAACGTATCTGAGCCTTGTATAAAAGCTGTATACAAAAAACAATGCGGAATGGAGAGTATATGATTTATCATTCAATTCAGGATTTATTAAATCTGGCAAAGGAATATCAGATACCTTTGTGGGAGGTTGTATGCCGGGCGGATATGGAAGAACGGCAGGTTACAAAAGAGCAGTCCTTTGAAACGATGCACCGGATGTATGAAGCGATGAAGCAGGCAGACAGCGCGTATGATAAAAATTTAAAATCGGCAAGTGGACTGGCGGGTGGCGACGGCGAAAAACTGCATTGCTATAATGCGGCAGGAAAAAATATTGCGGGAGAATACATTGGGCTTGTCATGGAAAAGGCAGTCAAAATGGGCGAGTCCAACGCCTGCATGAAGCGGATTGTTGCTGCACCGACGGCCGGTGCATGCGGCGTGATTCCGGCAGTTTTTCTGGCATATCAGGAATATTTCCGGGCAGAGGAACAAAAAATGGTGGAAGCGATGTATCTGACGGCGGGAATCGGCGCGGTGATTGCGGAAAATGCAAGCATTGCGGGCGCGTCCGGCGGCTGTCAGGCAGAAATCGGTTCGGCAAGCGCCATGGCGGCGGCAGGGCTTGCTTATTTGCAGGGCGGCGACGATGAACAGATTGTCAATGCCATGGCATTTGCCTTAAAAAATATGCTGGGGCTGACCTGCGATCCGGTCTGCGGACTGGTAGAAGTGCCGTGTATTAAAAGAAATTCAGCCGGTGCGGTCAATGCTGTCACCAGTGCGCAGATGGCACTCGCGGGCGTCTGCAGTGCGATTGCACCCGATGAAGTCATTGATACGATGCGCCGTATCGGCAATGCGCTTCCGGCATGTTTAAAGGAAACGAGCGAAGGTGGGCTTGCAACAACTCCTTCGGCGCAGAAGGTACGCGAAAAAATGGACGGAGAACAGTAACTATGCCTCTTGATTTAACACAACTGTCACAAATTACAGAACCGCTTCTTGCGTGGTATGAAAAAAATGCCCGTGTATTGCCGTGGCGTGAAAATACCGATGCTTACCGCGTGTGGGTATCGGAAATTATGCTGCAGCAGACAAGAGTGGATACGGTGATTCCGTATTACGAGCGCTTTTTACGGCGTTTTCCGGATGTGGCGGCACTTGCCGCGGCACCGGAGCAGGAGCTTTTAAAAATGTGGGAGGGGCTTGGATATTATTCGAGGGTGCGAAATATGCAGAAAGCCGCACAGCAGATTTGTGAAAAATATAACGGCATTTTCCCAAACGAATATGAACAGCTTTTGTCCCTGCCGGGTATCGGTGCGTATACGGCGGGAGCGGTCGCTTCAATTGCATGGAATAAGCCTTACGCTGCCGTGGACGGAAACGTGCTTCGCGTGGTGACACGTCTGACGGCAGATTCCAGAGAAATTTCCGATACAAAATTTAAAAATGAAATCACAGCGGCATTGCAGGAAATTTATCCTGTGGACAAGTGTGGTATCTTTACCCAGAGCCTGATGGAACTGGGCGCAGTTGTCTGCATGCCAAATGGTACACCGCGATGCACGGAATGTCCGCTACAAAGCTTATGCAGTGCCTGTGCAGCGGGCACACAGCCAGCGTATCCCGTAAAGAAAAAGAAAGCACAGCGCAGAATCGAAGAAAAGACCGTGCTTTTAATGATACATGCGGGCAGGCTGGCACTGCAAAAAAGAGCCAAGAGCGGATTGCTTGGTGGCATGTGGGAACTACCGAATCTTTCGGGAAAAGCAGATACAGCGCAAATTCAAAAGTGGCTTGAAAAGTGTGGAATCACGGACTGTCGGATACAAAAAGGCAGTCCGGTGTGCCACATTTTCACACATATCGAGTGGCATATGGACAGTTATCTTATCGAATGTGGAAAAGCAGCCCCGGATTCGGATTTTACGTGGATAACAGAGCAGGCTTTGGAAAAGGAATATGCACTGCCGACAGCCTTCAAAAAAGTGTATACACAAAACCGGCCATTGTGAGAAATTTGTTGACATTGGGCGGTAAGTGGAGTATAAAGTTTATATCGCTATTAACATACATTTATAATAGGAAGAAAATTTTTTGGAGGATGTAACGATGGAAAGTTACAAGTTTTTACTGGATTTGGCAGTGATACTGCTTTGTACAAAGGTATTGGGGCTGGCGACGAAGCGTGTACAGATGCCGCAGGTTGTCGGCTCATTGCTTGCCGGTCTTTTGTTAGGACCGTCTATGCTGGGGCTGCTTACGGAAACGGAGTTTTTAAGTAATGTAGCGGAGCTTGGCGTTATCGTACTGATGTTCTGCGCCGGACTGGAAACAGATATTAAAGAGCTGAAAAAGAGCGGAAAAGCTGCATTTGTTATTGCACTCTGTGGCGTTATCATGCCGATTATCGGTGGATTTGCCGTTGCATATTTCTTTAACAAGCCGGGTGTTATTGATTCGGATGCCTCATGCAGCGTTGTGCTTCAGAATGCATTTATCGGCGTTATACTGACGGCAACTTCTGTCAGCATTACGGTTGAAACCTTAAAGGAAATGGGCAAATTAAAAACTCATTCCGGCAACGCGATTTTAGGGGCTGCCATTATTGATGATATTTTAGGTATTGTGGCTCTGACAATTATTACAAGTCTTGCAGATGAATCGGTGAATGTAGCGGTTGTACTGTTAAAGGTTGTATTATTCTTTGTATTTGCAGGTGTTGTGGGTTTTGTATTTTACAAGTTTTATAAAAAATGGATTGAAAGCGCTGACCGCGGACGTCACAGACATGCCATCATAGCTTTTGTATTCTGCCTTTTAATGTCTTACGTGGCAGAAGCGTGGTTTGGTGTTGCGGATATTACAGGTGCATATATTGCAGGTCTGATTATTTCCAATACAGAGCGTTCTGAATTTATCCAGTCCCGTTTTGACACCCTTTCATTTTTACTGCTCTCACCGGTATTTTTTGCAAGTATCGGACTGAAGGTAGAACTGCCGAATATGACAGGAACGATTATTGCATTTACCGTTGTATTAGTTATTGTAGCGGTGTTGACCAAAGTTATTGGCTGCGGACTCGGTGCAAAGATATGCGGATACAAGCCGTATCAGTGTAAGCGCATCGGTGTCGGCATGATTTCACGAGGCGAGGTCGCCTTAATTGTAGCCAGCAAAGGTGCGGCACTCGGCATGATGGGCAGTGCCTTTATGGGACCGGTTGTTATCGTGGTTGTTATTACAACGATTATCACACCGATTTTGTTAAAAATAGTATTTAAGAAAGGTCCAAACAATTACATACCGGATTCAGAAAGCATTTCCACATATCATACAAAGATCAGCGATTTGAGAAAGAATCTGTTTGGATAGGTTAAAATAGAATGATTAGAAACTGCAGTCTGGAAGAAATTTCCGATGGAAAGTTATATAGTGAAAATGATATGGTAAAGACAGATACGAATCAGTGTCAGGGCTGCAATTCCGTATGCTGTCACGGCATGGGAGATTCGATTGTGTTAGACCCGTATGATATCTGCCGTCTGACAAGACAGCTTCAGATGCCGTTTGAAAGTCTGGTGGAGAAACATCTGGCGTTAAATGTCGTAGACGGCGTGATTCTACCGAATCTGAAAATGGCAGGGGAAAACGAAACCTGTACATTTTTAAATGAACAGCAGCGCTGCCGGATTCACGGTGCAAGACCGGGTATCTGCCGGTTGTTTCCGCTGGGAAGGTACTGGCAGGACGACACACATTTTCAGTATATCCTGCAAAAGGACGAGTGCCACAAGCACAATCTCACGAAAATCAAGGTGAAAAAGTGGCTGGATACGCCGGATTTAGAAGCGTATAACGCATTTCTTGTGACATGGCATGCTTTTTTAAAGGAAATTCAGGCGGCACAGCAGGGACTGGATGAAGGGCAGAACAGAATTTTAACAATGTATATTTTAAAAAGCTTCTTTGCACTGCCGTATGACGGACGCGATTTTTATGTGCAGTTTGAAGAACGCATGAAAAAAGCAAGACAGGATTTGGCAATGGACTAGCCGGAAAGAGAGGAAACATCAATGAAAATCGACTTGTTTCAAATCGGAAATTTTCATGTACGCGGATATGGCTTTATGATTGGACTGGGATTTCTTCTGGCGCTGGTGCTTGGCTGTAAGCGGGCAAAAAAGCTGGAGTTGAAAGACGAATCCGTGATTGATATCGCAATTCTTGCGATCATCGGCGGCTTCTTAGGCGCAAAGATTTTGTATGTGATTGTAAGCTTTAAGGATTTTTTAAAAGATCCGCTTGCGGTTTTGGGGTCTGAGGGCTTTGTTGTTTACGGTGGCATTATTGCGGGGGTGCTTGCGGCGTGGATTTACTGCAAAGTAAAAAAACTCGTATTTTTGGAGTATTTTGATTTAATCATGCCGGAAGTGGCACTTGCACAGGGCTTTGGCAGAATCGGCTGCTTTTTGGCAGGCTGCTGTTACGGACGGGAAACAACCGCCGCATGGGGTATTACATTTCCCGCAGACAGCATGGCGCCGACAGGCATAAAGCTTATTCCGACACAGCTTCTTTCAGCAGCAGGGGATTTTTTGATTGCCGCAATCCTGATATGGATTGCACACCGTTTTTTATATCAGCAGAAAAAGCTGATAACAGGCGATATCGGCAGTATTTATTTACTGCTGTACGGTATCGGAAGATTTCTGATTGAGTTTTTAAGAAATGATTACCGCGGGACGGTCGGATTTTTGTCCACCTCCCAGTTTATTTCCGTTTTTATCGTGGCGCTTGGGGTAACGCTGATGGTTTACCATAGAAAAAAGAATCCGGTAAAGTAAAAGAACAGGATACGGAGTAAAATTTCAAAGGAGAAAAGGGGTAGTGTATGAAAAGTGCAAAAAATGAATTAAAACAGTTTGTAGCCGGAGTTGTTATGTTGATTGTGGGGTTGTTTATTTTATCCCAGAAAGTGGTTGTATCGTCCGGCTGGTTCGGTTACGGCGGAACAATTATGCTTGGTGGTGTCCGTCTGAATTCGGGGATGATTATGATTCCGTTTATTATCGGTATTATATGGATGTTCGCAAGCGGAGCCTCTTTTGCATCGAAGTTGTTTACGGCATTGAGTGTCATTTTGATTGTAGCATCCATTATTTTAAATACAAATATTTACATGGTTTCAATATCAATGTATGAATGGGTTATTATGCTCGTGCTGATTTTTGGCGGAGCAGGATTTGTTGCAAAGGTCTTATTCTCCGATGCATATAAGGAAGAAAAGCATAAGGGGAAAAAGAAAGATGCAGCCGGTGAAGATTCAACACAGGATTCACTGGATGCGGAGATTGAACGCATGAAAAAAGGCTTAAAATAGGCAAAAAATAAAGATACTACTAAAAATACTACCAGGATTCGTCTATGGTAGTATTTTCATTTTCAGCCGGATTTGATAAATAAAAGGTGTAAACAAAATAAATCAACCGCCGCAGGAAGCGGCAGAAAGGAGAAAGTTATGGTTACAGTTGTATCTGTTCTTTCAGTTGTTGCAGCAATTTTTTGTATGGTATTTTTAAGTCAGGGGTCTTTTAGCATGATTGGATATTTTATAGACCTGCCGGGACTCATTTTTTTGGCACTGCTTGTAATTCCGGCTGTATGCATTTCGGGATTTGCAAAAGATTTTGGCAAAGGGCTTGCAATCTCTATGCACAAGAATTCGGAAGTTACATTATTACAGCTGAATAAAAGTATTGAAGCAGTAAAGCTGGTTCAAAAGCTGCTGATTTATGCAGGTGTATTTATCAGTCTGTTTTCATTTGTGGTTGTTGTACAGGTTATGCCGGATGCCGTGCAGTACAGTGCGCAGGAATATATGCAGGTTTTTGGCAATAATTTTGCAGTTGCAATTCTTCCATTGATGTATGCATTGGTATTCAGCCTGCTGTTACTGCCGGTATCAGCAGTATTACAGCGTAAAAAGATTGAATACATACAGAAGTAGCAAAAATGCCTGCGAAATGAGGATTCGTATGAAAAAATTTATTGTGAAATTTGCAACAGTGATACTGTATGTATTGATGGTGGCATATCTGTCAGGATTCAAAATCGGACTGCTGCTGGACTGGAAAGCGCTGGCAGCAGTGTTTTCCGGCAGTCTGCTGTTTTCAGTACCGGCAGTATTCAACGCGGAAAGCCGCAGCTCGTGGCGGGATATGGTCTGTAAAAATATTATTACAGCGGGATATATTGCAACGTTTTTGTTTTTATTTGCCCGCTTAAACCAGCCGAAAGGCTATGAAAATCTGCTCGCGGATATTGCACTGAACTGCCGTCCGCTGCTGTACAGCCTGATATTATATATCCTTTTAAAGCCCGAAAAGCCGGCGGAGGAAGATGAACCGGCGGGAGATATGACGGAGGAAAGTGAAAGTATACGGGAGGATTGTGAACCAGAGGGCAGTGTCCTACAAGAAAAGAATATGAAAAATATACAAAAAGAATATGCACAAAAGGAGGTCTTAAAAGAAAGTGCCATAGAGGTAAAGGAATCGACAGCCGGTAGATATGAAAGCGGTATCGGACAAAATACGGATAAGCGGGATAAAACGGCAGAACAGATTTATTATGCGTTCCGTAACAAAGGACTGACCCAGAGGGAGGCAGAGGTCGCAAGACTGGCATGTTCCGGGCGCTCTAATAAGGAAATTGCAGAAGAACTGGTCATTTCCGAAACGACAGTCAAAAAACATATGCAGCATATTTTTGAAAAACTGGAGATAGGGAGCCGGGAGGAACTGCGGAATATGTAAATAATGGTAAATAATAACAAGCGGTCAGTTCACCGTTGTCACTTGACTTGACTGACCGCTTGTTATTATTTCTGCTATACGGAATTGCTTTTTTTTGATAATATATATTAAAGATACAGTACATGTTTTAGGATATAAGAATGTCGGGTAGGTGATTTTGATGAAAGCAGATGAAGTGATATGTGAGGTTTCAAAGCTGTGCAGGGATTTTCAGGCAGATGAAGTGATTTTATATGGTTCAAGGGCAAAGGGGACAGCCAGAGAACGCAGTGATATTGATATAGCGGTGTCAGGAGTGGAATGTTTTGACGAACTTGTTGAAAAAATAGAAGAACTGCCGACACTTTACAGCGTGGATTTATTAAATATGGATACTTGCAGGAATGAATTGTTATTGGAGGATATTAAGCAATATGGACGAAAAATTTAGCAGACGTTTTAAATCTTTTTGTAATTCACTGGAGGCGTTGTCGGAGGCAAGGGAAAGAGATTTATCAGATTCTTTTGTATTAAGTGGGACAAGTGCTAAATTTAGTATAACATTTGATTTGTCATGGAAGGTTATGAAAGATATACTGGTGCAGTATTACGCGATAACAGGTTTTGTGGCAGGCTCGCCAAGGGAAGTCCTGCGGGAAGCTTTTAAGGCAAATTTAATTTCTGATGATGCATGGATGGATATGTTAAAAGTGAGAAATGAACTTGCGCATGATTATGATTGTGAAATTGTAAAAAAGCACTGCAATACAATTGTTGAAAAGTATATTGATTTGTTTTATGAGTTTGAGGAAGTCGTGAAAAAACTAGGGGATTAGAGGGAAAACAGGTATACAAATTATGAATATAAAACTTATAATATTTGATTTTGATGGAACGATAATGGATACCAAAAAGACGATTGTAGTTTCAAAACAGGAAACATTACGTCAGATGGGATTAGATGTGGCAGAAGAACAGGCTTGTGCCGATACAATTGGTATGTCAGCAAAAATAGGATTTCAGAAGTTATGTCCGGAATTGTCAGATGATATGATTGATTTATGTATGAAAAAATATCGTGAAATTTTTGATGAAACCAAGAAAACAATCCCGCCGTTATTATTTCCTAATATGATTGAAACATTAAACAGATTAAATGAAAAAGGTATTGTTTGCACAATTGCTACTTCAAGAGGACGAGATTCATTACTTGGTTTTCTTGAAAGCATGAACATTGCAAAATATTTTTCGTATTTGTTAGCAGCAGAAGATACTACTTTGCATAAGCCTAATGCAGAACCGGTAAAAAAGACATTAAATGAGTTGTCATATAATGCACAGGACACTTTAGTCGTTGGGGATATGCCATTTGATATACTTATGGGCAAAAATGCAGGTGTGTATACATGTGGAGTAACCTATGGGGTTTCAGGCAAAAATAGTTTGTTAGAGGCGGGAGCAGATTGGGTAATTGATGACATAAGCGAATTATTGGAAATTGTATAAGGAAAGTTTATTTTTTTATCGGCACGATTTCAGATATAGAATAAGTAAATGAATAATTACTTAATTTACAAACACTATTTATTTTATATAACAGAAAAAGTAAACGGAGAAACACACCATGTACTTATTAGCAGAAGTCTTTTTTTATGCCGGACAGCGAAGTAGTCTGCCGCAAGTGGGATACCGACCCGATGCCGTTTTTGATAACGCGGGAAATTACTGGGGAATTACATTTGTTGAATTGCAGGCTGACCGATTTGATGTTCCGATTCCGGCGATTATAAAATTTACATTTGAGGAGTATCATTATAGTGAGGTCAGTGTCGGAGCAACGTTTTCGATTATGGAGGGCGGACACAAGGTTGGTGTCGGAAAGATTATTGGAATGGACATTTAAAGGGGCGGGACAGCCAACACATGATATGAGATAGGGGGAAAAAATATGAAGAAGACAGCAGTAAAATTAAAACATACAGATTTTAATATGAAAGAACACGGTTTTGTGGGACACCTTGCAGAGCCGGAGCAGACCAACGGCAAAGCAGTCATTGTGATTATGGGCGGAGAGCAGAGCTTTCTTCCGGGGATTAAAATAGCAGAGCGGTTTGCGGATTATGGATTCACCGGCTTAGCCGTATCATTGTTTGGCGCAGAGGGGCTTCCGGACACGCCCGACAGATGTCCGCTGGAAATGAAAGGCTTCAAAATACTACAAAACAGAAAGCGTTTCGCACAAAGTTATGGGCATGTGGCTTGCGTATTATGAAGCTTATCAGGATAAGGCGGCGGAAGAAAAAGCACATTTAGAGATCAAAAAGACAAATGCAAGAATATTGATGATTGCGGGAGGTGCAGACGAAGCGTGGCCGGAGATTATACCGCATGATTCCGCTTGTCGGCATGATGTATAAAAGCTTTGGGAAACACAAAAAGGAATGTATGGCGGCGTTTGAACAGTCTGAAAAAGAAATAATAAACTGGTTAAGATAATAAGAATTGGCATGGCAAACTGCTATCCGCATGTACTGGCAGACCTTTGTGAAACCTTTGAAATAAAACCGTCTATTGTGAGGTGGTTGTTGAGAGGGAGATAGATTAGGCATATATAATGTTAATTATTAAAATTTCTGTACGAAAGGTAAAATTATATGATTACGATAAAAGAGTTCTATGGTGATGTTAAAGATATAGATGAGAGTGTTCTTGCAGTGAAATCAGATTGTTTATGGGAGAAAGGTTCACTATTGGATATAAAGAATCTGGTTACGCCACAGTTAGTTCATTTACATATTCTTGTTAATCTGATTGGAAATTGGAGATACGAAGGCTGGTGGTTTATAATGTGCGAAATGGTGCAATTTGTACCTTATATTGCTGAGACATTAAGCCAGGCAGGGGCAGAAGATATGAAAACAGCTTTTGAAAAGGTAATTGACTGCTTTCCCGGAGACACGAGATTTGAAGATTCAGAGGAATATTTTGATATTGTTAATTTTTTACAAAGCATGGCATATAAAGTAAAGAATGAAAGCTTGAAAACTATAACGCGGGAGGAGCGCAAAGCCAATATAAAAAAGCTGCAAAAGTGTGTAGACGAATTGGATGAGATAACCAGCAGGTATTGGGGCGATGATGCGCCTGGTCATGGGTGGAAACAGGCAATAGATTATATTGAATTGAACCGCTAGTATAAAATCAAAAATATATGTATTTATGGACGAAAAATCGCTTAGATATGCGATTAAAGCTCAAAGCATACGGAAAATTTGGAGGTTTTGTCCATTTTCCAGATGTAAAATCTGCCGAAACATGATGACACGTATGAACTGCACCGTCTGCTGGGAGCACTGTTATCCAAGGAACTTACAATAGATGAAAAACTAAACATAAATGGTTTTACTGTAGAGCAGATTGCATCTCAATTACCCTATCGACACATGCTGAACGTATGGCACAAATCAAGCTTTAAAGGTACGGGAGTAATCCTTTATTTATAAAAAATACCGCCAAAGAAATAGTCACCTTAAGCTGTCTGTTTCTTATGGCGGTTTTTGATTTTTTACCGGTATTTACAGAGGACAAAACAGTGTGCAATTAAAATTTTGTTGACAAATACCCCATTGGTGTATATAATTATCTGCGATATTAATACCCCACAGGGGTATATTTTAACCGGTAATATTAAAGGAAAATGAAACATGGGAATGGAAAGAAAAGTTCTTATTATCGATGGCATGACCTGTATTAACTGTCAGAATAAAATAGAGCAGGAATTAAAGAATACAGCAGGAATTTCTAAAGTGCAGGTTTCTTATAGCAAAGGACAGGCTGAAATAGAATTTAATCCGGAAATAGTGACATTAAACCGTATTGCTGCGATTATTGAGAAGCTGGATTATACAGTTATCGATAAAAAGCAGGCAGATTCTTTAAAATGGGTTAGAAGGATTGGAATACTGGCGGTTATTATTTTACTGTATTATCTGTTACAGCATTTTGGTATTTTAAATTTACTTGTTCCGTCAATGCTTGCCGATTCCCAAATGAGCTATGGCATGCTCTTTATTGTAGGGCTTTTAACATCCGTTCACTGTATAGCGATGTGCGGCGGGATTCATCTTTCACAGTGTATTCCTTCGAGGAACGCTGAGAATACAAGTTCATCCAGAATAAATGTCATCATGCCTTCGGTACTGTACAACGCAGGACGTGTAGTTTCGTATACGGCAGTCGGATTTGTGCTTGGCGGAGCAGGAATGATTCTGACAGGCGGTTCGGGCAGTGGAATGCCGCTGCTGTTACAGGGCATATTAAAAATAACAGCCGGATTATTTATGATGATAATGGGAATCAATATGCTGGGGATTTTTCCGGCATTGAGAAAGCTTCAAATCAGATTCCCGCGAAAGTCCGTCATAAAAATCAATCAGAAAAAAAGAACGGAAAAAAGACCGTTTGTTGTCGGACTGTTAAACGGTCTCATGCCATGCGGCCCGATGCAGTCCATGCAGATTATTGCACTCGGTTCGGGCAATCCCATATCGGGAGCACTGGCAATGCTGATGTTCAGCTTAGGCACGGTTCCGCTGATGCTGGGGCTTGGAAGCCTTGTATCGGCGCTTGGGAAAAAATACACGAAGCTTGTCATGCAGACAGGTGCGATACTGGTTGTGGTGCTCGGACTTGCAATGCTTTCACAGGGAGCGGGGCTGGCGGGTATCAGGCTGGATAGGATTTCTCAGGTATCTGACGGTGCAAAGGAATTGGATACGGCTGTGATTGCGCAGTCGGGGAACATTCAGTATGTGGAAAGCAATCTGGATTTCGGGACGTATCCTGAGATTACCGTTTATACGGGTATTCCGGTAAAATGGACGATAAATGTGCCGGAAGAAGTTATCAATGGCTGTAATTACAAAATGATAGTAAAGACCTACGGAATCACCCATGAATTTACACCGGGTAAAAATGTGATTGAGTTTACACCCGGCGAACCCGGCACGGTGCAGTATACCTGCTGGATGGGAATGATTTACGGAGAAATAAATGTTGTTGATAAACAAGGAGAATAAGGACATGAGAAAGAAAAAACTGATAAAACTGATACCGCTGGTGCTTGCAGTAACAGCGCTGACCGCCTGTGGAAATGCGGGTACAGAAGATAAAAGTGCAGGTTCTAAAAATACGGCGGCTCAAAGTACAGCTTCGACAGAAAACGCCGCAGCTGCGTCATACATAACGCCTGCCGTAGAAAACGGACAGTTAGCAATAGATATCGGTACACTGACAGAACATCCGTTATATGTAAATTATGATTCAAACGGAACCAATATACAGATGATTGCCGTAAATGCGTCTGACGGCTCAGCACGATTATCACTGAACACCTGTCAGACCTGCAATCCTTCTCCAAAAGCGTATTTCAAGAAGAGAAGCGGCAAATTAGTATGTCAGAACTGCGGAAATGTATTTAAAATGGACAGTGTAGGCGGCACTGCGGGCGGTTGTAATCCGATGAATATTCAATATACGGTTGCAGACGGGAAGATAACCGTAAATACGGCGGATTTAGACAGCCATGCAAAACTGTTTTCTTCATGGAGCGGTCCGGTAGAATAGAGTAAAATAGCGGTACGGTATATTTTTAAAATGAATATACCGTGCCGTTATTTTTATGATACAATACAGGTATGGTACAGAATTTTTTTAGAAGTTACAAAAAGAGGGGTGTGATAACGATGAAAATAAAACAGCAAAAGCAGATAAAAGCATTTTTAATTGAAGAATTCGGAAATAAAAAGGGATGTGCAGTATCTGACAGGCAGGAAAAAATGCTGGATACATTGATTCAGAATACAAAAAATAAATCCGAAAATCAGATGAAAACCCTTGCCCAGACGATACTTCCACGCATAGCGTTGCATAAGTGCTTGTCTGAGGAAGGCTTTTCAGAAGAAGATGTATATAAGTATATGAGAAAATATATGCTTGATAAAGTAGCAGCAAAAAAACACGCTTCAACGGCTAAAATGGAATTAGTACCGGGATTTTATGCCATTTACAGCAATATCTTTCTTAAAATTATGCGTACAACCGATTTGCAAGAAAGTACGCAGGCATATGGAAATGATTATTATGATGTTACGATTAAAAAATGCCTGTGGCACACCGCCTGCGTGGAAAACGGCTGTGAAAATCTGTGCCGCCTGTTCTGTGATGTCGATGATGTGACATACGGCGGCTTGAAAAAAATAGGTTTTACGCGGACAAAAACCTTAGGTTACGGCGGTGACTGCTGTGATTTTCATTTTTTCAAAAAATAAGCTCTTTTATAAAAACTTTTTTGTTTGACTTTTTTAAAAATCAGAAATATAATAGTCCTTGAACGAGTAGCAGACGAGCGTAAATCCAGTTTTGTTGCTCGTTTTTTTATTTTAAATCTATAACGCCATTAAAAAGTGTGTAGCTTATCAGCGTAAGTCCAGCTTATGCGGTAACTACACACTTTTTTTGTGCAAAAAAACAAAGAGGCAAATCCTCTGCTCCTGCAAAGGGCGCATGCTATGCAAGCTATTGGGCATAGCATACATAGCAGACATTTGCTTCGCAAACAAGGAGGACAAATCCTCTGCTCCTGCAAAGAGCAGTCGCATTTGCTTCGCAAACAAGGAGGATTAAAATGGCAGAAAGTAACAAAATGAAAGAAATTCCGGTAAATAAGCTTATGGTGCAGATGGGAATACCGATGATTTTATCCATGGCACTGCAGGCAGTCTACAATATTGTGGACAGTGCTTTTGTCGGCAATATGAAAGTGGGGAGTGAAGCGGCTTTGAATGCGCTGACACTGGTATTTCCGGTACAGATGCTTATGGTGGCAGTTGGAATCGGAACCGGTGTGGGAACGAATGCGCTTCTTGCAAGAACTCTTGGAGAGGGAAAAAAACAAAAAGCCGCGAAAGTCGCCGGAAACAGTCTGTTTTTAGGTGTGATAATTTGTGCGGTATGTCTGTTGTTTGGCATTTTTGGAGTGAAGGCATATATTTCATCACAGACGGCTGACACGGAAGTGATTGCAATGGGAACAAGTTATTTAAGAATATGCTGTGTGCTTTCTTTTGGAATTATTTTCTTTTCATTATTTGAAAAGCTGTTACAGGCAACAGGGCGTTCCCTTTATTCCACAATCGGACAGGTTGTGGGTGCTGTGGTCAATATTATTCTGGATCCGGTAATGATTTATGGTATCGGACCCGTTCCTGAAATGGGCGTAGAGGGCGCTGCGTATGCTACGGTAATCGGTCAGATTGTATCAGCAGGGTTGTTATTTATTTTTCATATGAAATTAAATAGGGAATTTGAACATGGAATAAAATTCATGAAACCGGATGGCAGAACGATTGCAGGAATCTATTCAATAGGTCTGCCTGCAATCATTGCACAGGCGCTGATGTCTGTCATGGTGTATGTCATGAATCTGATTTTGAAGTTCAGTCCTTCTGCACAGACTGCATACGGATTGTTTTATAAAGTCCAGCAGTTTGTATTGTTCTTAGCATTTGGTTTAAGAGATGCCATTACGCCAATCATAGCGTATGCATATGGAATGGGAAGTAAAAAACGAATCCGGGACGGAATCAAATATGGTCTGATATACACGACGGCACTGATGATTTTAGGGATTTTTATTACAGAAATTTTTCCGGCCGCATTTGCCACGCTGTTTAATGCGGGACAGTCAAGAACGTATTTTATCAGTGCAATGCGGATTATTTCAATCAGTTTTATTTTTGCGGGAATCAATGTCGCCTATCAGGGCATTTATCAGGCGTTGGACGGCGGTCTTGAATCGCTTGTGATTTCACTGCTTAGACAGCTTGTCATTATATTACCGCTAGCAGGAATTTTTTCAATTTTTGTAAAAAACGGAACAGCAGGCATTTCCCTGATTTGGTGGGCATTTCCGATAACAGAACTTGTTGCCTGTGCAGCAGGATATGCATTTTTAAAGAAAATCAGTAAGAATAGAGTGGAAAAATTAAGTTGAGGAGGAAGCAGCAATGGCAAAAAGAATTATTACAATCAGCAGAGAGTTTGGAAGCGGCGGACGTTTTATCGGTGAAGAAACAGCTAAAAAACCGGCATAGACTATTATGACAAAGATATTATCGGTCAGATTGCCGGACAGTCGGGGTTATCACAGGAGTATATCAGGGGAAGTTTGAACTGCTCCGGATTTTTGGGTTCACATACAGACAAATTTCATGTATAATAGAACTGCATGAAAGTGGGGGAAATCCGGCAAGTGTTTTCCCACAGCGTTGAAATCACGGCAGTGAAATGCCTGAGGAATGGAGATTAACATGGAAATTTATGAAATGATTGAATTAGAAGACTGTCCGAGATGTTTAGGACCTTCTATTTTAGAAGAAGAAAACAGCGGTTATTATGTCATGTGCATGGACTGCGGCTGCCAGTCGGCAACATTTGGCTTTAAAGACGATGCCGGAAGACTTGAGGCGGCAAAAAGAACAGCTGAACTGTGGAATGCCGGCAAGGTTATTTTCAATGGCTTTGGCGATTAAATTTGAAAAAGAAAAGGAGTAATGAACGCATGAAAAGTAAAGAAGAACTTTTTAATATGACTGTACTGGAATTAAAAGAATATGTGAATTCTTTATCAAACCCGGAAATTAAAGAAGTGGCAGAAATATTTGAAGACGATGAACATGAAAGAGACCCGCTGGAACTTCTTGCGGCACCGAAGCTGTTTGACTATATGAAATATGCTAATGGCACTGTGGATATTGATTTTAGCCTTTAATTTGACAATGAGGATTAATGTAAATGAAAATAGTAATTATAAATGGAAGTGCCAGAAAAGGCAATATTTTAACAGCAATCAATGCATTTATGAAAGGTGCTGCCGATAGAAATGCGATAGAAGTAATTCAGCCAGACAAATTGCATATCAGTCCATGTAAAGGCTGTGGTGTCTGTCAATGTCATAAAGGCTGTGTAGATAACGATGATACAAATCCTACAATAGATAAGATTGCTGCGGCAGATATGATTTTATTTGCAACACCAGTATATTGGTGGGGGATGTCCGCACAGTTAAAACAGGTTATTGACAAATGCTACTGTCGTGGAATGCAGTTGAAAGGGAAAAAGGCAGGTGTTATTGTAACGGGTGGTTCACCAGTAGATAATATACAGTATGAGTTAATCAGGAAACAGTTTGAATGTATGGCAGGTTATTTGTCGTGGGATATGCTGTTTCAAAAATCATATTATGCTACGGATAGAGATGAACTGGCTAAAAATACAGCGGCAATTGAAGAATTAGAAGATTTAGGGAAAAAGATTGGCTGACGGGTGTTTAAAACGAGAGGAAAATTCAAATTATGAAAAAACGTAAAGCAGCATTTATTTGTGTTCATAATTCGTGCAGAAGCCAGATTGCAGAAGCGTTTGGAAGACATCTGGCGGCTGATGTATTTGAAAGTTATTCAGCAGGAACGGAAACTAAGCCGCAGATTAATCAGGATGCGGTCCGCATTATGAAAGAATTATATGGAATAGACATGGAAGCGGAGGGACAGTATAGTAAGCTGATTGATGAGATTCCGGCTCCGGATACTGCCATTTCAATGGGCTGTAATGTAAGCTGTCCGTTTATTGGCAGACCATTCGATGATAACTGGGGACTGGACGACCCTACCGGAAAAAGTGATGAGGAATTCAGAAGAGTTATTGAAGAAATCAGAAAGAATATCCTTGCTTTAAAAGAAAAGCTGCAATAAAATCAAAAGCAGCCCTGACCGAAACTGCACAGCAGCGGCAGGGCTGTTTTTTCGTTATAGGAAATAGTATCTTATAAAACTTTCGATAAAAATTCTTTCAATCTCGGACTCTGTGGGTTTTCAAAAAATTCCTTTGGTGCATTTTCTTCGGTGATATTGCCGTCAGAAAAGAACATACAGCGGTTGGAAACTTCCTTTGCAAATCCCATTTCATGCGTAACAATTAACATTGTCATGCCGGACTGGGCAAGTTCTTTGATAATTGTTAAAACTTCGCCGACCATTTCCGGGTCAAGCGCAGAAGTCGGTTCGTCAAACAGCATGACTTCCGGATTCATTGCCAGCGCACGGGCAATTGCAACACGCTGTTTCTGTCCGCCGGAAAGCATGGCAGGATAGGTATCCGCTTTATCTTTTAAGCCGACACGCTCTAAGAGTTCATCAGCTTTTTTAGAAGCTTCTTCCTTTGTCATCAGCTTTAATTTGACCGGTGCAAGACAGATATTTTCACGGATGGTCATGTTCGGGAACAGATTAAAGTGCTGGAATACCATACCAATCTTTTCGCGGATCTGGTTGATGTTGACCGACTTATCGGTCAAATCCGTGCCGTGGAATAAAACGTGTCCGCCGGTCGGCATTTCCAGCATATTTAACGAACGTAAAAATGTGGATTTACCGCAGCCGGAAGGTCCGATGATGGCAATGACATCGCCTTTGCGGACGGTCGTATTGACATCATTTAAAACAACATGTTTGTCAAATGCCTTGTGCAGGTTTTTGACTTCGAGGAGAACATCTGATTTAGTTTCGCTCATTGCTTCTTAATCTCCTTTCCAGTTTCTTTACAAGTGCCGAAAGAATAACAACCAGTACAAGGTAAATAAATGCAACACCGAGTAATGGCAGGAAAGCATCATATGTAATGCTTCGGATAATATCACCGCCGCGGGTTAAATCGGTCAGTCCGATATAACCACTGATAGAGGTCTCTTTCAGTAACACGATAAATTCATTTGCAAGGGCAGGCAGTACATTTTTAAATGCCTGTGGCAGAATAACGCTAAGCATGGTCTGACGGTAGGTAAGGCCTAAGCTTCTTGCAGCTTCAAACTGTCCGTTGTCGATAGACATAATACCGGAACGGAAAATTTCGGCAACGTAAGCACCGGAGTTAATGCCGAATGCCAGAATTGCCACCAGCAGCTTGCTGATATTCATAGAGCCGAAAATAATATAGTAAATAATCAGCAGCTGTACCATACTTGGTGTACCACGGATAATGGTCAGGTAAACGGTGCAGATTGCATTTAAAATCTTTAAATTGCCGGTCTTATCATGGCTTGAACGGACAACGGCAACTAAAAAACCGATGACAATACCGATTAATGCGGCACAGGCTGCGATAATCAGTGTATTTTTCAGACCGGTCAGGATGAACTGATAACGGTTATCGGTTAAGAAGTCTGTTTTAAATTTTTCAGAAAGACTTGTACCGCCGGATACGGCATCGTTATTGCGCACAACAATAACCTGCTGTGAAGTGGTGTAAGAATCTGAAAAGTCAATATTTTTCTGACGTTCCGGTGTAACGGTCATACCTGCAATACCGACATCGGCTTTACCGGAAGATACGGCAGTGATGATGGAATCAAATTCCATATCCTCTACTTTTAAGGTCATTCCTAAAGTATCGCAGATTGCCGTGGCGACATCGACATCAATACCGACAATCGTGCCGTTTTCATAGTATTCATACGGCTGGAAATAAGCATTGGTAGCCATAACCAGTGTGCCGTTGGAACGGTTTACATTTTCAGGAGAGGTATACGGAGTTTGTCCGATATTTTCCCCGATGTAATTGTTTAAAATGGCATCAAGCGTGCCGTTGGCTTTTAATGTGTTTAAAGCGTCGTTGATAGAACTTGTCAGGGAAGAATTGCCTTTTGCAATTGCAATAGCGTAGTCTTCGTTAGCAAATTCTTCAGGGAGAATCATTAAGTCGCTGTTTGCGGCAACAAAAGACTGTGCCGGTTGTGCATCAATGACAACTGCATCAATCTTTCCCTGTTTTAATGCCTGAATGGCATCGTTTCCTTTGTTGAAACGTTCAACGGTTGTATTTGAACCGTCCGTTTCATAATCTGATACGAGCGTATCGCCGGTTGTACCAAGCTGGACACCGATTTTTTTGCCGGAAAGGTCGTCTACTGAAAAAACAGTGTTTTCAGCCTGCTTTTTGCCGCAGGAAGTAAACTGTAAAGACAGACCGATACAGAAAAAAATCAACAGCAGGCGAAATACGCGCCAAGCATGATTTTGTTTTGTACGTTGCATACTTTTATCCTTTCTTTGTCGATTTATTTTTTGACATTGTATCATATTATACACTGTAATTGAAAATGCTACAATCTGTATTTGTAAAAAAAATAAGATATGCTATACTAAAAATGCTGTTGGGGGCAAAAGCCTCCAATAATGATACCTGCGGATTGTTCCGTGCTGCGCACTCCCACAATCCTGCCCAATATTCGCATATCGCAGAACTATCGTCCTGCTTTTATGCTCATATTAGGGCGGGTCACAAGGTCATTCACCCACTTATGAGCAAGCTCATGTGGGTTTAGACCTTTTGACCCTGGTATCAAAGAAATTTAGAAAGAAGCAGGAAATGATGAAAATTAGAACACCCGAATATTATAAAGATTTTAAATGTATTGCAGGGGCATGTACGGATACGTGCTGTGCGGGCTGGGACGTGGATGTAGATGAAAAGTCGTATGACTATTACAAAACGGTTGCAGGAAGTTTCGGACAGCGCTTACAGTCGGTTATGGTGCCGGAGGAGGGCGGCGGCTGTACCTTTACGCTGCAAAACGGCAGATGCCCGTTTTTAAATGACAAGAACCTGTGTGATTTATTTATTGCACTGGGCGAAGATAAGCTGTGTGATACGTGCGCCGAATTTCCGCGGTTTATCAACGAATACGGCAGTGAGCGGGAAATCGGACTGGCGCCGTCCTGTAAAACAGCCGGCGAGCTGATGTTTAGCTATCAAAAGCCGCTGACATTTACGGTAGAAGAAACAGATGAAACCGTTTCTTCCTATAATAATATCGACCCGCAGTTATATTTTAAGCTGCGCCAGGCAAGGGTAACGGTGTATAATATCATCCGCAACAGGGCATTTTTAATAGAGGAGCGCTGTATGCTGTATCTGGATTTTGCAAAAAAACTGCAAAAGAAGCTGGATACCGACAGAGTGGATTTAATGGATTATGAAATACAGGCATACGCACAGGCGGATTATCTGCAAGACCGTTTAAAGGATTTGAAAAAGAAATACGGCGGAAAAAATCATACGGCATATGAAAATATCCCGCATTTTTTTGACTGCTTTGCCGGCATGGAAGTTATCAACCCGGACTGGTACGTCTGTCTTGAAAGAAACAGCAGATATTTTAAAAACTGTTGCGGTGCGGAGGACTATGAACGGGAGCTGTCTGAATTTGCGGCATATTATAAGGAGAAGGAATACGAATACGAGCAGCTGATGATGTATTATGTATACAGATATTTTTTGAATGCGGTCAATGACAGCGAAATTCTTTTAAAGGCGAAAATCGGTGTCATTGGATATCTCATTTTAAAACATCTGGATATGCAGTGCTGGCTTGAAAACGGGAAGACGTTGACCTTTACACAGCAGGTCGACCTGGCGCATTTGTATTCGCGCCAGTTTGAACATTCTTATACAAATTTTGAAGTGTATAACGGATATTTTAAGACGAAACGCAGATATGCGTGGAGCAGGCTTATGGAATATCTGGGTACAGGGTGTCCAGATACTCAATAAATGCGCGGGAGCATTCCGGCAGATAAGTGGAATTGTATGCAAGGACAACATCGGTTGCGATATCGCAGTTTTTAACCGGTCTGCATACAATTCCTTTTTTTTGAACCAGCGTGGCGGCAGACTGCGGGATAATACCGACCCCCATGCCCATTTCCACAAAATAAAGGGTCGTACGGGCATCGTCATTGATACAGAACCAGTTCGCACTCAGGTTCTTGTCCTCAAATTCTTTCCGCAAAAGGTGTTCCCAGCGGCGGTATACGATAAGCGGGAGCTTCGTAAGATCATCAAGCGTAATGGAAGAAGAACGGTCGTCGGCAAAAAATGATTCCTGCCCCACTGCAACCAGTGAATCCGTAAACAGCTTCTTGCAGGTCAGCGAGTCCGTGTGAAACGGCGTGCGCAGGAGTGCAAGGTGGATGGCATTGGTTTCAAACTGGGAAAGCAGGTGGTAGGTGTCTGCTTCATTAATTTCATAATGAATACCGGGATACTGCTTGGAAAAGCCGCACAGCCAGCCAAGCGCGTCCGAACCGATTAAGGAAGAAACAATACCGATACGCAGTACACCGTTAAAATGTCGTGCCGCATTCATGGTTTCCTGCTTTGCAACATTGCTTAACTGCAACAGTGAACGGCTGTAATTATAAAGGGTTTCTCCGGCTTCCGTCAGACGGATGGTACGCGAACCCCGCTCAAACAGCGTGCAGTCCAATTCAGCTTCTAGAAGCTTCATCTGACTGCTTAACGGCGGCTGTGACATAAACAGTTTCTTTGCCGCCCCCGAAATACTCCCTTCCTCCACAATCTTCACAAAATAAGAAAGCTGCTTCAAATCCATATCAAAAATCCTTCCTATATAAAAAACGTATATCACATATACATTATAAATATTTTCTGTATTGCTGTATTTATGATAAAATAACAAACGTATGAAATCAAGTCCTAAATCAGAACTGGTCCTATGATAATACAGGCGGTCTGGTGCGGATAGAAAAGGGGTAAAATATGAAGCGAATTTGGATGTATCTGAGTGCATACAAAAAAGAATGTGTCTTCGCGCCGTTGTTTAAAATGCTCGAAGCACTGTTTGAATTGTTTGTACCGCTTGTCGTATCGGCAATCATTGATACGGGTATCGGCAATGCGGATAAAGGTTACATTGTAAAAATGAGCCTGCTTTTAGTGACACTGGCAGTTATCGGGCTGACCTGTGCCATTACAGCACAGTATTTTGCGGCGAAAGCGGCAGTCGGCTGTGCGACCGGTATGCGCCATCATTTATTTAAGCATATCCAGAGCCTTTCCTTTACGGAAATGGACACCATCGGTACGTCAACACTGATTACACGTATGACAAGTGACATTAACCAGGTGCAAAACGGTGTCAATCTGGTACTGCGCCTGTTTTTGCGTTCACCGTTTATTGTATTCGGTGCAATGATTATGGCATTTACGATTGACGTCAAAGCGGCGCTTGTTTTTGTGGTAGCGATTCCGGTACTGGCAGTCATCGTTTTTGGCATTATGCTCTCCACAAGACCGCTTTACAAAAAAGTACAGGCGGGACTGGATAAGATTCTTGGCATTACAAGGGAAAACCTGACCGGTGTGCGTGTTGTACGTGCATTTAACAAGCAGGAAAATGAAATCAGAGAATTTAAACAGGCCAATGAACAGCTTAATCATTTACAGAAATTTGTCGGTAAGATTTCCGGACTGATGAATCCGCTGACCTATGTGGTTGTCAACATTTCCATTATCGCACTGATCTGGATTGGTGCGGTGCGTGTCAATGCGGGAACACTGACACAGGGACAGGTTGTGGCACTCTACAACTATATGTCACAGATTCTCGTTGAATTAATCAAGCTGGCAAACCTGATTATCAACATTACCAAGGCACTCGCCTGTGCGGGCAGAATTGAAAATGTATTTAGTATTAAGTCCAGTATGCAAAACGGCAGTACCACGGAAAGCACAGATACACAGGCTGCGGCAGTGGAATTTAAAAATGTATCCTTACGCTACAGCGGTGCGGGCGATGAATCGCTCACAGACATCAGCTTTACGGTAAAGAAAGGACAGACCATCGGTGTCATCGGCGGTACGGGCTCCGGAAAATCGTCCCTTGTCAATCTGATTCCGCGTTTTTATGACGTGACAAAGGGTGAGATTTATATTGACGGTGTCAACGTCAAAGACTACCGGATTGAAGTCTTACGAGAGAAAGTCGGCATTGTTTTGCAGAAAGCACAGCTTTTTAAAGGAACAATCCGTGACAATATCCGCTGGGGGAAAAAGGATGCGACCGATACGGAAATTATGGAAGCATTAGACATTGCACAGGCACGGGAATTTGTCGAGAAAAAAGACGGTAAACTTGATTCCTTTGTCGACCAGGGCGGTAAAAATTTATCAGGCGGACAGCGCCAGCGTTTAACGATTGCCCGTGCAGTCGTAAGAAAACCGGATATTTTGATTTTAGACGACAGTGCATCGGCACTCGATTATGCAACCGATGCGGCACTGCGCAAATCAATCCGTGAAATGAAAGATGCACCGACACTGTTTATCGTATCCCAGCGTGCGGCATCGCTTATGCACGCTGACCGGATTATCGTACTGGATGACGGAAATGTGGCAGGTATCGGAACACATGAAGAACTGCTTGAAAACTGCGAAGTATATCAGGAAATTTATTATTCACAGTTCCGGAAAGAAAAGGAGGCGTAAGTTATGGCAAAGGCAAATACAGGTACAACCGTAAAAAAAGTGCTGCTGCGCATTAAACGCTACTGGTTCTTTTTGATTCTGTCAATTTTAATGGCAGCAGTGACCGTGGCATCATCTTTATATGTGCCGATTTTAATCGGAAATGCGATTGATTACATTATCGGACCGCAGAATGTAGAATTTAAGGCAATTACGGCGATACTTTCCGAAGTCGGAATCGTTATTGCAATTACGGCACTGTCCCAGTGGATTATGAATATCTGCAACAACAAAATTACGTATCATGTGACAAGGGATATCCGTGACGAAGCGATTGAAAAGATTGAAGTGCTGCCGTTAAAATATATTGACGGACACTCCTACGGTGAAGTCGTCAGCCGTGTTATCGCCGATGTAGACCAGTTTGCGGACGGCCTGCTCATGGGCTTTACCCAGTTTTTTTCCGGGGTGCTGACGATTCTTGGAACACTCGGATTTATGTTATCTATTAATGTGAAAATTACACTTGTAGTTATTGTAATTACTCCGCTGTCCCTGTTTGTGGCAAGCTTTATTGCAAAGCATACGTATCAGATGTTTAAATTACAGTCTGAAACGCGTGGCGAGCAGACGGCGTTGATTGATGAAATGATTGGCGGACAGAAGGTTGTACAGGCATACTGCTATGAAGATGAGGCGCTTGAAAGATTTGATGAAATTAATGACCGTCTGCAGAAATGTTCACTCAAAGCCATTTTTTATTCATCGATTACCAATCCGTCTACCCGTTTTATCAACAGCCTTGTATATGCGGGGGTTGCGGTAAGCGGCGCAATTTCAGCCATTTACGGCAGATTGACGGTCGGACAGTTATCCTGCTTTTTAAGTTATGCAAACCAATACACGAAGCCGTTTAATGAAATTTCCGGAGTTGTGACAGAATTACAGAATGCGATTGCGTGTGCGGCACGTATCTTTGAATTAATCGAAGAAGAGCCGGAAATCCCGGACAGCAAAGATGCCGCAGTGCTTGAAAATGTAGATGGAACGGTTGATTTAGAACACGTAGCATTTTCTTATGTGCCGGATAAGAAGCTCATTGAAGATTTTAACCTGCATGTAAAGCAAGGACAGCGTATTGCAATTGTCGGTCCGACCGGCTGCGGAAAGACGACACTGATTAACCTGCTCATGCGTTTTTACGATGTGAATGACGGTAAAATTTCCGTATCGGGCATTGATATCCGTGAAATGACCCGACACAGCCTGCGTGCGGGATATGGCATGGTATTGCAGGATACATGGTTAAAGACCGGAACCATCCGTGAAAATATTGTCATGGGCAAACCGGATGCGACCGATGAAGAGGTGATTGCGGCAGCCAAGGCGGTTCACGCACACAGCTTTATCAAGCGACTGCCAAAGGGATATGATACCTTTATCACAGAAGATGGCGGTGGATTATCACAGGGACAAAAACAGCTTCTTTGTATTACAAGAGTGATGCTGTGCCACCCGCCGATGCTCATTTTAGATGAAGCGACTTCGTCCATAGATACAAGAACAGAAATTAAGATCCAGAACGCATTTGCAAAGCTGATGGAAGGCAGGACGAGCTTTATCGTTGCGCACCGCCTGTCTACGATACAAAATGCCGATGTCATTTTAGTCATGAAGGATGGCAAAATTATTGAGCAGGGCAATCATGAAGAACTGCTTGCAAAGCAGGGATTTTATGCAAATCTGTATCAGAGTCAGTTCGCAAAGTAAAAAATTATAAAAAAACAGTAGAAATATATTTATTTCCGTTGTATAATACGAATAATAATGTAAAGAAATCATACCGGTAGCCGTTTTATGCTGCCGGATATTTCTTTTTACTGTAAATTTTGGAATTGCCGGATACGGCAGAATGGAGGAACTAATGCCCGTAAAATACGTTTTTGTAACAGGTGGAGTCGTTTCAGGACTTGGAAAGGGAATTACAGCAGCATCACTCGGACGCCTGCTGAAAGCACGCGGCTTTTCTGTAACAATGCAGAAATTTGACCCATATATCAACATTGATCCGGGAACAATGAACCCGATTCAGCATGGAGAAGTTTTTGTAACCGATGACGGTGCGGAAACGGATTTGGACCTTGGACATTATGAAAGATTTATTGATGAAAGCTTAAATAAAAATTCCAATGTAACAACCGGTAAGGTTTACTGGTCTGTTTTACAGAAGGAGCGCCGCGGTGATTTCGGCGGAGGAACCGTACAGGTTATTCCGCACATTACGAATGAAATCAAGAGCCGCTTTTTCAGGGATTTCTCAACAAAGGATACAAAGATTGCCATTATCGAAGTCGGCGGTACAGTCGGTGATATCGAAAGCCAGCCGTTTTTAGAAGCAATCCGTCAGTTCCAGCACGAAGTCGGCAGGGAGAATGCGATTTTAATCCATGTTACCCTGATTCCGTATCTGAAGGCTTCCGGAGAAATGAAGACAAAGCCGACACAGGCGAGTGTTAAAGAATTACAGGGAATGGGTATCCAGCCGGATATTTTAGTATGCCGTACCGAACATCCGTTAGAGCCGGGTATCAAAGATAAGATTGCGCTGTTTTGTAATGTACCGAAGTCACATGTATTACAGAACCTCGATGTGGAAATCTTATACGATGCGCCGCTTGCAATGGAAGAAGAACATTTAGCACAGGTAGCCTGCGAATGTTTACAGCTTGAATGCCCTGAACCGGATTTAGACGAGTGGAGAGCAATGTGCAAGGCTTGGAAGAACCCACAGAAGAAAGTTACGGTTGCGCTTGTCGGTAAATATATCCAGCTTCATGATGCCTACATCAGTGTTGTTGAAGCATTAAAGCATGGCGGTGTATACAACTCAGCCGATGTAACAATCAAGTGGGTGGATTCAGAACTGGTTACGGAAGAAAATGCAGCCGAACTGCTTTCAGATGTATCCGGTATCCTTGTTCCGGGTGGATTCGGTGACCGTGGTATCGAAGGAAAGATTCAGGCAATCCGCTATGCAAGAGAAAATAAGGTGCCGTTCTTAGGACTCTGCCTTGGTATGCAGTTATCCATCGTGGAATTTGCAAGAGATGTTATTGGCTATTCCGATGCACACAGCGTTGAGTTAAAGCCGGATACAACACACCCGGTTATCCACTTAATGCCGGATCAGGAAGGGGTAGACGACATCGGCGGTACATTAAGACTGGGTTCTTATCCATGTGTACTCGATAAGACAAGCAAGGCGTATGAAGTATACGGTGAAGAAACGATTCATGAAAGACATCGTCATCGTTATGAAGTCAATAACGATTACAGAAATGTATTAGTAGAAAACGGTATGAAGCTTTCCGGTATTTCACCGGACGGAAGAATTGTGGAAATGGTAGAAGTAGAAGACCACCCATGGTTCTTAGCAACACAGGCTCATCCGGAATTAAAGTCCAGACCAAACAGACCACATCCGCTCTTTAGAGGATTCATCGGCGCGGCACTGGAATATCAGGAAAAACACAACTAGGTAAATGATAAATGCTCCTGCCTCAACGTTAGCACTTAACTTCGGCGGGAGCATTTATCATTTATGGGGTGGGTGGCAGTCGGGACTTTATTGGTGTTGGTTTATTTGCAGTGAATGTGAATTTACGGAAAGGTGGGACAGAGGTTATGTCTTCAGTGGCGGCATTTGACCTGCCGTTGTCGCGTCTGTTCCGGGGACACCATGACCCTGCAGGAGCGTGTGAAAGGACAGACCGAAGTCAAGTGACAACGTTGAGGGATGTTCTTTCACACGCTCCCCATTTAAAACTCAAAATCTGCATAGTCTTCCGGCAGAAACCGGTGATAGATGATATGACAGCCTTCATCTTTAAAGCAGTAGTAATACGGGTCGTCTGCGTTTCCGGTAAAACGCACCAGCCAGTCAAATTCGCCGTGATTCATTTCTTCAAAAATAACATTTTCAGAAGTATCCTTAAATAAGGAAAAAATATCGTCCATGGTACAGCCGTGGTGCTGTAAAAGTTCTACCAGACTGCGGATAAATTCGTTGGCATCGGTATGCTCATGCACATAGACGCTGCCGTCTTCCGGAATATGAAAGCAGAAGCGGTCTTTTTTAGCCGTAACCGTGACATTTCCCAGCTTTTTCGTAAGAGAAGCCGGAAATCCAGAAAGCCTTGCAAGCATTTCGGCTTCAGAATCCTCTGCTTCAAAAAAATGATTCAGGGAACTGAGTGGATAGTACAGGCGGATGGCTTCTTTGCGAAAACCCAGTTTTGCCTGTTCTTCTTTAATAATATCAATCAGATTTTTTTCAAGTCTGTCAAAATACATACATATCCTCCATATTTGTATTCACGTAAATCATACTACAATTATAGGAATTGCACAAGCGCATTACAAACAGAATAAAATTAAGGAATATATCAGAAAGCAGAATCCGACAGTACCGCGGCAATCCGCAGTCCGTTGTATTCGGCTTCTTTTATTTGAAAATGCGCGGCAGTTTCAGAATCTGCAAAGCACAGACCGTCGCTGTCCGTATCCGGGACATAGGACGCTGCGTAAATTTCTGCTGCAATCCCGTTTCCGGTGGCTTTGGCATAGGCTTCTTTTAAAGTCCAGAGGCGGAAAAAACGTTCCGCCTGTACAGATACATTTTCTGTATCATAAATCCAGTGATATTCTGTTTCTGAAAAAAATCTTTTTGCAACAGACGGTTTAAACGGGCGGTTTCCCTCAACGTCGATACCGCAGGGCATACCGGCAACAATACACACTGCGAAATTCCCGGAGTGGGAAAGGTTAAAATACAGATTTGCATGGCCTTTAAAGTAAGGTTTTCCGTTTGTGCCGCAGGCGGTTTCATAGTCGTATTCCTGCATATAGGTGCTGGCAGCATCTGAAACAGTGACCGGAAATGGAAGTTTTTTGGCAAGCGGTGTATTGTCTGCCAAAGAGCCTGTAACAGAGCCGGATATAAATGCGCGTGTTGTGTAATTGAGCAGAAGTCCGGCGGCAAGAGAGCGGCATTTTGCAGCATCGTTTTTTAAATTACAGATTTTTTGCTGCCGGTATCCGGGTACAAGTTTAAAAGCCTTGTCATACAGTGCCTTGTCGCCTGAAAGGCTGTCCGACAGCGGTGTTATATCCATAATTGAAATTAAAAATTGTGTCATTTTATCTGTTCCCATTTCTCAATCAAAGCCTGCGGTTATGATGCCTGCGGATTATTTTATGCGGTACACTTATGCAATACAGACATCTTGTTACTGGTTTAATCATAGCAGACCACAGCAAAAACGCCAACAAGAATCTAAAAAGATTATGAATACTTCATACAAATGCTAACAATAATAGTAAGGAATTTTACTGATTTTTTATTGATTTATCGTGATATTGTATTTATAATAAGAAATAAATGGGTACAGTGTACTGCCCTTTATAAAATAATGACGGTCCGGCGGAGGAATTTATGGATAATAACAACAGAAATAACCCCAATAACGGCAACAAAAATGACAAAAAGCCGAAAAATATGAATACTATCATTATTATACTGATTGCAGGCGTAATTACATTTATTGCGATTACGATGTTAAACAGTATGATAAAAGATGCAACGTATAAAGAAATTACGTATTCTGAATTTTTGCAGATGATAGATGAGGATAAGGTTTCAGAGGTCAAGTTTGACTCGGACAGAATCTTAATCCAGCCATCGGATTCACAAAAAGACAGTAACGGATTTTCCTATACGTATTATACCGGTTATATTAAAGATAAGGATATTACAGATAAATTAGACGATAAAGGTGTGACGTATTCAGGATATATTCCGGATCAGAGTTCGTCTATTATTGATTTTCTGCTGGTTTATGTACTGCCGATTCTGTTTATCTATCTGATGTTTACATTTGTATACAGAAGACTGTCTAAAGGCGGCGGTATGATGGGCGGCATGGGTGTCGGCAAGAATACAGCCAAGGTCTATGTACAGAAGCAGACCGGCGTGACATTTAAAGATGTAGCGGGACAGGATGAAGCCAAGGAGTCTCTGACAGAAATCGTCGATTTCCTGCACAATCCGGATAAATACGCAAGTATCGGTGCAAAACTGCCGAAGGGCGCACTGCTTGTAGGACCTCCGGGAACCGGTAAAACCCTGCTTGCAAAGGCGGTAGCCGGTGAAGCCAATGTACCGTTTTTCTCGCTGGCAGGTTCTGATTTTGTAGAAATGTTTGTCGGCGTCGGTGCATCACGTGTGCGTGACTTATTTAAGGAAGCACAGAAGCAGGCACCGTGTATCATTTTCATCGATGAAATTGATGCCATCGGTAAAAGCAGAGATTCCCGCTATGGCGGCGGCAATGATGAGCGTGAGCAGACATTAAACCAGCTGCTTGCAGAAATGGACGGTTTTGATTCTTCTAAGGGCTTATTTATCCTTGCCGCAACGAACAGACCGGAAGTGCTTGATAAAGCGCTGTTAAGACCGGGACGTTTTGACAGAAGAATTATTGTCGATAAGCCGGATTTAAAGGGCAGAATTGATACCTTAAAGGTTCACTCCAAAGATGTATTAATGGATGATACCGTTGATTTAGAAGCAATCGGACTTGCAACGAGCGGTGCGGTTGGTTCGGATCTTGCCAATATGATTAACGAAGCGGCGATTGCGGCAGTCAAGGACGGCAGAAAAGTGGTATCCCAGAAGGATTTATTTGAAGCCGTGGAAGTGGTTATTGCCGGTAAGGAAAAGAAAGACCGCATTTTAAGCAAGGAAGAAAAACGCACGGTTGCATATCATGAAGTCGGTCATGCGCTGATTACGGCATTAAAGAAAAATGCCGAGCCGGTGCAGAAGATTACAATTGTACCGCGTACAATGGGTTCTCTCGGCTACGTTATGCAGGTGCCTGAAGAAGAAAAGTACCTGATGACAAAGGACGAACTGATGACAAGACTGGTAACACTGCTTGGCGGACGTGCCGCAGAAGAAGTCGTTTTTGATACGGTAACAACCGGTGCGTCAAACGATATCGAAAAGGCAACACAGATTGCCAGAGCCATGATTACCCAGTACGGTATGTCGGAAAAATTCGGGCTGATGAGTCTGGAAACCGTTGAAAGCAAATATTTGGACGGTAGTGCAAGACTGAACTGTTCCGATGAGACAGCGGCAATGATTGATGATGAAGTTAAAGAACTGTTAAAAGAGTGCTTTGCGGAAGCGAAGAAGCTTTTATCCGAAAACCGCGATGTATTAGACGAGATTGCAAAATATCTGTATGAGAAAGAAACAATTACCGGAAAGCAGTTTATGGAAATTTACCGTAAGGTCAAAGGAATTCCTGAACCGGTAGATACAAGCCATATGACGATTTCAGAAAAGGTTGCAGAAAGCGTATCCTTTAATGAAGACGGAAGCTATTCCTCAACGGTCAATCAGGCACCGCCTGCACCGTGGGAACACCCGCAGCAGACAGAAGCACAACAGCCATCACCAGAGCAGACGGATAAAGATGTTCCGGCACAGAATACAGAAAAAGAGGAAGACCGGAACACAGAGCAATAAATCATAAAAGTTTCAGATATGAAATCCCCATTAGCAGTAAATAAGCTGCTGATGGGGATTTTTTAACAGTACGCTTGACAGCGCACGTTTTGAAATAAAGATTGACAGGGTAAAAGAAATGGGATAATATCAATTTATATTTAGGGAAGGAAAGAAAAGAATGTCATTAGTAGTGCTTGTACTTTTTGGAATTGTACTTTTTAATATGGTACGTGGATATCAAAGAGGTGTTCTTATGGTGCTTTATTCCATTGCAGCATGGGTTGTCATTTTGATTGCGGCGAATGGTCTTGCACCCAGAGTCAAAGATTTTATGGTAAATCACACAGGAATTTATCATTCGATTGAACAATCCTGTGAAAAAACTATCAATGACCGTTTGAGCCAGTCTGTAGATGAGCAGCTGGATCATACTGGAGAAGATACGGCAGGAGTACTGCAGAATCAGGGGATTTATCTGCCAAAGCAGATGGTTGAGCAGTTGGAGAACAACATGGCACAGGCAGGTAATAAAATTGTGCAGGAGAGCGGCATTGCGCAGTATGCTGCAGAATATATTACGCAGTTTATATTGACAGGTATTTCATACTTTTTGACGGTGCTGGTATTAAGCATTCTGTTGGGAATTGTAAAACGTATGTTTATTGTTGCCAACCATATTCCGATACTGGGTGGTGTCAATAGAATTCTGGGACTTTTACTCGGTCTGGTGCAGGGTGTTATGGCTGTCTGTATTATTTTATATTTTGTATCCTTAATCAGCACAACCGGATTAGGAAGCTGGCTCTATGGTCAAATAGAAGTGAATCCTGTCACGCTTGCCATATATAACAGCAATCCGATTGTGGTTTTTCTATTGTATATTTTTAACAGCTGGATTTAACAGCTGCGTTGAATAAGCCGGAAGGTTCCACTGCCGCCTGTATTTATAGAAAATAAATACAGGCGGCAGTGCTTTATGGCAGATTGTCAGTCTGTGTTATAGTTTTTTAAGTTCTCATTTTATTTGATTTATGCTACAATAAATTACAAAAGCTGGAGCAGGCTGCCTTGATGGCAGAAGAGAAATCGCCTGCGGAATGGGGATTAGTATGAATTTTACACATTTACATGTCCATACGGAATATTCACTGCTGGATGGTTCGAGTAAAATCGGAGAGATTACAAAGAGAGCAAAAGAGCTGGGAATGGACAGCCTTGCGATTACGGACCACGGTGTCATGTATGGTGTCATTGATTTTTATAAGGCGGCGAAGGAAGCCGGTATTAAGCCGATTCTTGGTTGTGAAGTTTACGTAGCGCCAGGTTCGAGATTTGAAAAGACACCGGGCGAATCTGAAGACCGCTATTATCATCTGGTACTGCTTGCGGAAAATAATACCGGTTATCAGAATCTGATGAAAATTGTTTCAAGGGGTTTTACAGAAGGATTTTATTATAAGCCGCGTGTAGACTATGAAGTGCTGACCGAGTATCACGAGGGCATTATTGCATTAAGTGCGTGCCTTGCAGGTGAAGTGCAGCGCTATCTTGCGCGTGGTATGTATGAGATGGGAATGGAAGCGGCAAAACGCTATGAGAACATTTTCGGAAAAGGCAATTTCTTTCTTGAATTGCAGGATCACGGCATTTCCACACAGCAGTATGTCAATCAGCAGTTAGTCCGTATGTCGGAAGAATTAAATATTGAACTGGTTGCGACAAACGATATCCACTATACGTATGCAGAAGATGCGGATGCACACGACATTTTACTCTGTATCCAGACCGGCAAGATGGTAACGGACGAGAACAGAATGAGATACGAGGGCGGGCAGTATTACTGCAAGTCGCCGGAAGAAATGGCAGAGCTGTTTTCGTATGCACCGCAGGCAATTGAAAATACGTACAAGATTGCACAGCGCTGTAATGTGGAAATTGAGTTTGGCGTGACAAAAGTGCCAAAGTACGAAGTGCCGGAAGGATATGATTCATGGTCATATCTGAATCATTTATGCTATGAAGGACTGGCAAAGCGTTACCCGGATATGAACGCAGACGGGGAGATTGACAGCACACAGGGGATTTACAACATCAAAGAACGTCTGGAATATGAACTTTCGGTTATTCAGACCATGGGATATGTCGATTATTTCCTGATTGTATGGGATTACATCAATTATTCGCGTGTCAACGGAATCCCGGTAGGTCCGGGACGAGGTTCGGCGGCGGGCAGTGTCGTTTCATACTGCCTTGGCATTACCGATATTGACCCGATAAAATATAGTCTGATTTTTGAACGTTTTTTAAATCCGGAACGTGTGTCCATGCCCGATATTGATGTTGATTTCTGTTATGAAAGACGGCAGGAGGTCATTGATTATGTTGTGGATAAATACGGAAAAGACCGTGTGGTGCAGATTGTTACATTCGGTACGATGGCAGCGCGTGCCGTTATCAAGGATGTAGGCCGTGTACTGGACCTGCCGTATGCCATGGTAGATTCCATTGCTAAAATGGTGCCACGCGAAATTGGGATTACGATTGATAAAGCATTAAAAATGAATCCGGATTTGAGGGCGGCTTATGAGTCCGATGAACAGGTGCGCGATTTAATTGATAAGAGTAAACGTCTGGAAGGACTGCCACGCCATGCCTCCATGCACGCGGCGGGTGTTTTAATCAGCCAGAAAGCAGTTGATGAATATGTACCGCTGTCAGTCGGCTCGGATGGTTCGGTGGTTGCCCAGTTTGTTATGACAACACTGGAAGAACTGGGACTGCTCAAGATGGATTTTCTGGGACTGCGTACCCTTACGGTAATCCATGATGCGGAGGAGCTGATTCGCAAGCACACACCGGAATTTTCGATTGAAGCGATTGATTACAGCGATAAGGCAGTTTACGATTTAATCGGTACGGGAAAATGTGACGGCATTTTCCAGCTTGAAAGTGCGGGGATGAAGTCGTTCATGAAGGAATTAAAACCGCAGAATATCGAAGATTTAATTGCCGGAATTTCACTGTACCGGCCGGGTCCGATGGACTTTATTCCGCAGTATATAAAAGGAAAGAACAGCCCGGATGCGGTTACATATGACTGTCCGCAGTTAGAGGCAATATTAAAGCCGACTTACGGTTGTATCGTGTATCAGGAACAGGTTATGCAGATTGTACGTGACCTTGCAGGCTACTCCTGGGGACGAAGCGATTTAGTGCGCCGTGCCATGTCAAAAAAGAAAGCTTCCGTTATGGAAAAAGAGCGGAAAAATTTTATTTACGGCAATCCGGATGAAAATGTGCCGGGCTGTGTCAACAACGGCATTGATGAAAAGATCGCCGGCAAAATTTACGATGAAATGATTGATTTTGCAAAATACGCCTTTAACAAATCCCATGCGGCATGTTATGCGGTGGTATCCTTTCAGACAGCATATTTAAAAACCCATTATCCGGTAGAATTTATGGCGGCGCTCATGACTTCCGTGGTCGATAATACGGCAAAAGTGGCAGGCTACATTTATGCCTGTCGTCAGATGAATATCCAGCTGTTACCGCCCGATGTGAATGAGTCCGAGCGTGGATTTTCCGTTGAAAACGGTGCAATCCGCTTTGGTCTGTCTGCGATCAAAAGTCTTGGCAGACCGACAATTGCAGCCATTATTAAAGAACGGAAAAACGCACCGTTTACGACCATGCAGGACTTTATCACGCGGATGTTTTCTGAATTAAATAAGCGTACCATTGAAAATCTCATAAAATCGGGGGCATTTGACACCTTTGGCAATAACCGGCGTCAAATGATGTTTGTTTATGCACAATTACTGGATAATGCCGTAAAACAGAGTAAAGATGCCATATCCGGTCAGATGTCACTGTTTGATTTTGTATCTGAGGAAGAAAAGACGGCTTATGAAGTGCAGATGCCGGACGTAGCGGAATATTATAAAGAAGAACTGCTCGCATTTGAAAAGGAGATTTTAGGCGTTTACGTCAGCGGACACCCGCTGGATGAATACGCGGCGATGTGGAAACGGCACATTTCTGCGATGACGACCGATTTTGAACTGGACGAGGAAACCGGCGAATTAAAGGCAAAAGACAATACGCGGGTTACAATCGGCGGCATGATTATGGATAAAACCGTAAAAACGACCAAAAACGGACAGCTCATGGCATTTCTTACGATTGAAGACCTTGTAGGTACGGTGGAAGTACTTGTTTTTCCACAGAGCTTTAACACCTACCGCAGTGTCATTGATACAAGCGATAAAGTATTTGTAACTGGACGTGTCAGTGCCAATGCCGATGAGAATGGAAAACTTATTTGTGAAAAAATTGTCAGCTTTGACAGTGTGCCGCAGAAGCTCTGGATTCGTTTTGCCAATATGGCAGAATATCAGGAAAAGCAGGAGGAACTGACAAAGATACTCGCACCGTCAGACGGACACGATAGTGTCATCATTTACTGTGCCGAGGAAAAGCTAAAAAAACAGCTCCCGCCGTCCATGAATGTCAAAGTAGAAGCCGGGCTGGTTGCACAGCTCCGGGAAGTGTTCGGTACAAAAAATGTCGAAACAACCTAGAAATTATATGGAAAATTGACAGAAATCATAGAATATTCATATTGAAATGCACATTTTTATGAGATACAATAGAAAACAGCAGGAATATAACAGATGATTGAGAAAGGAAGGGGAAGTTCTTATGGCAAAACAGATAAAAACAATTGGTATTTTGACAAGTGGCGGTGATGCACCGGGAATGAATGCGGCAATCAGAGCAGTTGTAAGAACGGCAATTAACAAGGGGCTGAAGGTAAAAGGAATCCAGAAGGGATACAATGGATTAATTAATGAAGAAATTATTGATATGGATAAGCGCAGTGTTGCCGATATCATCCAGCGTGGCGGTACAATTCTTTACACGGCAAGATGTATGGAATTTATGACACCGGAAGGTCAGAAAAAAGGCGCAGAAGTCTGCAAAAAGCACGGGATTGACGGTATTGTCGTTATCGGCGGCGATGGTTCATTCCGAGGTGCACAAAAGCTTGCGGAAGCCGGAGTCAACACCATCGGACTTCCGGGAACAATTGATTTAGATATTGCCTGTACCGATTATACAATTGGTTTTGATACGGCAATCAATACGGCAATGGAAGCCATCGACAAAATCCGTGATACATCGACTTCCCATGAGCGTTGCAGTATTATCGAGGTTATGGGCAGAAATGCAGGTTATATCGCGTTGTGGTGTGGCATTGCAAATGGTGCGGAAGACATTTTACTGCCGGAGCGTTATGACAATGACGAACAGGCATTAATTAACCATATTATAGAAGCAAGAAAGCGCGGAAAGAAGCATCATCTGATTATTAATGCAGAAGGTATCGGACATTCTACCGGCATGGCAAGAAGAATCGAGGCAGCCACAGGCATTGAAACAAGAGCAACCATTTTAGGCTACATGCAGCGAGGCGGTTCACCGACCTGCAAGGACAGAGTCTATGCTTCTGTAATGGGGGCATATGCGGTGGATCTGCTCTGCGAAGGCAAGAGTAACCGTCTGGTAGCGTATAAAGACGGTAAATTTGTCGATTTTGACATCGATGAAGCACTGGCAATGACAAAGGATATTGACGAATACGAGTTTAATATCAGCGCATTGCTTTCAAAATAACAGATAAGGATACAAAAAACTATGATTACAAGTACAAGCAGCAGTCAGGTAAAAACAGTCGTTTCCCTGCAAAAAAAGGCGAAAACCAGAAAAGAAACGAAGCAGTTTGTGGTCGAAGGCATGAAAATGGTGTCGGAAGTACCACAGGACAGACTGGTGAAAGTCTATTTTTCGGAAAGCTTTGCAGCGGCAAATGTATCGTTTTTAAACAAATTTGCAAAAGAACAGACAGAACTTGTCAGCGACATCGTTTTCGCGCAAATGTCAGATACCAAGACACCGCAGGGGGCGCTTGCCATTGTAAAAATGGCACAATATACGGTGCAGGATATGATGAAAGATAAACCGCTGCTTCTGCTTGTTGAAAATTTACAGGACCCTGGAAATCTGGGAACGATTGTGCGAATGGCAGAGGGTGCGGGCGTGACCGGCGTGATTTTAAGTCCGAACACCGTGGATATTTACAATCCAAAGACTATCCGCTCCACAATGGGTTCTGTCTATAGGGTTCCGTTCTTTTATGCAAAAGATTTTACACAGCAGCTTGCGGATTTAAAGCAGGCAGGTGTGCGGCTCTATGCGGCGCATCTGGATGGAAACTGTGAATACACACATCCGGATTATACCGGCTCCAGTGCATTTCTGATAGGAAACGAAGCCAACGGATTGACAAAAGCTTCGTCTGATGCGGCAGATGTACTTGTAAGGATTCCGATGCAGGGGCAGGTCGAGTCTTTTAATGCAGCAGTAGCCTGTACGATTCTTACATTTGAAGCAGTCCGCCAGCGCCGGACAGGGGTCAGGTAGAAAATGGATTTATAACGTGTTGTAATTAAGAATTGTAACTTTTTTAACAAATTTGTAATAATTTTGAAGGGATATGGATATAGTTATCTGTGTCCCTTTTTTAGTGTGCACTTGCGGTGTATACCGCTTATGCGGTTAAAACGACCTCATGGACAGCGCCAAAATCTTGATAAAAGACAGGCGGATTTCTAAAAAGGCGGTTTGTAAAATTAAATTTTTTATAAAAAAATCAATGAAACTGTCGGGGAATAAACGGAAACCCTAGAATCTATGCGGCTTTGTAACGAATTTGACAAATAAGTGTAACTTTGGTATTATACTTTCGTAACAAAATGTAACAATTCTGTAACATTTTGTCAGGTGTCGGAAAGGACACCGGAAAGGAAAAACTTTATGAAACTTAGAAGTAGCATAGCGGCGAAGTACGCTGGAGTAGCAATGGTGATGTGTCTTATGCCAGTAGTGCCAGTAGTAGCCGACGCACAAACTACCTATGAGCAGCAGCAAAGTACAGAACAGAATAATACATCAAATATTCAGGTATCTTACGTAGAAAAGGTATCCGATATTGTTGCAGCAGGTTACGAAACAGTATATGAAACCAATTTTGCAGGCGCGCAAGATTACGCAGCAGAAGCCGTTGCTTTAACCGATTCTTATATTGAAGTCAAAGCAGGTGCTGACGAAGATGCCGAAACAGTCGGAAGATTATATGACTATTCTTTAGTATATGTGGATGAAACAGGTACAGAATGGACAAAGATTACTTCCGGAAATGTTACAGGCTATGTAAAAAATGCGCAGTTATGTTTCGGACAGGAAGCCCAGGCAGTAATGCAGGAGAGTGAAGAACAGGACAAGGAGCTTGTTGCCGGTTATACGCTCGAAGAAGCAGAAGAAAAAGAGGCGAGAGAAGAAGCAGAACGGATTGCAGCAGAAGAAGCTGCAAGAAAAGCAGAGGAGGAAGCAGCCAAGAAAAAGCAGGCGCTTTCAAGTGTCGGCACGACATACGGTTCTTCTGTGGATGCATCCGACGAGGAAGTGTGGCTTCTGGCATGCATCATAGACTGGGAAGCAGGAAGCGAAAGCTATGAAGGAAAGCTTGCAGTTGCAAATGTTGTTTTAAATCGTGTAAAGAGCGGCAAGTGGGGCAGCTCCATTACATCAGTAATTTATGCACCAAAGCAGTTTTCAGGTGTATCAGACGGCAACGGCAATCCATCCGCAAAATTTGCAGCCAGATTGTCAAGCGGTCCGAACCAGGCATGTATCCAGGCAGCAAAGGAAGCTTTATCCGGTGTGAACAATGTAGGAAATTATACATTTTTCCGTTCGCTTTCCATTGCAAATTATTCATCTTATGACAGTTATATGATTATCGGAAGCCATTGCTTCTATTAATCATTTAAATAATAGTAGTTTTTATGGAACGGTATTTTTGTATACTGTATTCAGAAATAATGAATACAGTTCTACAGAAGTACCGTTTTCTTTATATTATTGGAATTTTCAGATACAAATCCATGTATTTTCATGGGAAACAGTGCTTGAATATTTACAGCTTTTTGATATAATATGAATAAATATAATGTGTACATGAGGTGATTCATATGATAAATATTAAAGATTTTTGTGATATGGAGCAGTTTGAACAGATTATGTCCAACTGGGCGAAAGCTACGGGACTTGCAACAGTCGCTGTAGGTGCTGATGGCAGATACATTTCCGAGTGTTATAATTTTACGGAATTTTGTATTGATTTGACAAGAAAAAGTCCGGAAGGGTGCAGACGATGCGAAAAGTGCGACAGGGAAGGCAAGGGCGTATATTTCTGTCATGCAGGACTGATTGATTTCGGTATCGAGTTAAAAATCGGGGACGAAGTGGTTGGCTCTGTGATTGGTGGACAGGTATTGTCCGAAACACCGGACGATGAAAAGTTCCGTGCGGTCGCAAGGGAAATTGGTGTCAATGAAGACCGGTATATTGCAGCATTACATAAGGTCACAATACGCAGTGAAGAAGCAATTCGTGCCAGTGCAGAACTGCTGGGGCAGGTTTTAAACAACTATATTAATGCCCAATATATGGAAAAGCACAATAAACAGATTATTGGAAAGCTGGGTACAGGCGCAAAGGATGCCGAAGAGCTGGTCAACAGGATTAAGGAAAAGACGGTACAGCTAAATACCGTTCACGGAAAGCAGAAGATTCTTGCGTTAAATGCGAGTATTGAAGCGGCAAGAGCCGGGGAGAACGGCAGAGGCTTTGCGGTGGTTGCCGGAGAAGTCGGAAAGTTATCCGATTTTATCAATGATATTAACAAAGATATCAATAAGCTTGTCGGAGAAATTGATACCGTTGTTCGTAAAATGAATGAATAAGAAAATGAGAACCCGGTCGTCAGGCAGGGGATAGGAGGACACATGAACTTAACAGGACGCGATTTTTTAACATTAAAGGATTTTACACCGGAAGAAATTCTGTACTTGATTGACTTATCCGCAAAGTTAAAGGATATGAAAAAGAAAGGCATTGTAGAACAGCCGCTGCGCGGTAAAAATGTAGCACTCATTTTTGAAAAGACAAGTACAAGAACACGCTGTTCCTTTGAAGTGGCAGCACATGATTTAGGCATGGGCGTGACCTACCTTGACCCGCAGGGTTCCCAGATTGGCAAGAAAGAAAGTATTGCAGATACGGCAAGAGTGCTTTGTACAATGTTTGAAGGCATTGAGTACAGAGGATTTGAGCAGACGATTGTGGAGGAACTGGCAAAGTATTCATCTGTACCGGTATGGAACGGTTTAACCAACGAATACCACCCGACACAGATGCTTGCGGATATGCTGACAATCCGTGAAAAGCTCGGCAGATTAAAGGGCGTGAAGTTCGTTTATATGGGCGATGCAAGATACAACATGGGTAATTCCCTGATGATTGTCTGTGCAAAACTCGGACTGCATTTCACAGCCTGCACGGCAAAAGAATATTTCCCGGATAAAGAGCTGGTAGCACAGTGTGAAGCATGGGCAAAGAGAAGCGGCGGTTCAATTACATTGACAGAAGACGTAGAAGAAGGCACAAAGGGCGCTGAAGTTTTATATACCGACGTATGGGTATCCATGGGTGAACCGGACGAAGTATGGGCAGAGCGAATCAAGGCACTGTTACCGTACCAGATTAATAAGAAAGTTATGGAAAATGCAGCACCGGATGCAATCTTTATGCACTGCCTGCCGTCTTTCCATGATTTAAAGACTAAGATTGGCAAGCAGATTCATGATAAGTTCGGCTTAGATGAAATGGAAGTAACGGACGAAGTATTTGAGTCTGAACAGTCCGTTGTATTTGATGAAGCAGAAAACAGAATGCACACCATTAAAGCGGTAATGGCAGCAACACTGGGTGCTTATTAATTCCAAAAAGAAACGGAGCAGAAGATGTATTATACCACGAGTGGAGCATACCGGAAATCTAAAATGCTGATTGACTATGCAACGATTGCGCTGACGGCAGTGATTATGATTTTATTTATCTTAATCCTGTTTCTGCGCAGTAACAGCGGAATCTTATTTCCAATCGTTTTCCTGGCAGGAGCGCTTATCAACGGCTTATCCGGGATAAAAGCATTTATGAATAAAAAAAGGCTGTCGGGAGTATTTCTGATAATTGCCGCAGTGATTCTGCTGATTGTAAGTGCAGCAGTCGGACTGGCGGTATTGTAAGATGTAAGAACCGGCAGAAGCATCAGCCGTAAAAATGGGCTGCCGTACTAAGAGAGAAAAGACAGATTCTTAGTGCGGCAGCCCTGCTATATGAAAGATTTTAATGGAGCAGGGATTCATGAAAACAAAGATATTAAGACAGTTAAGAACAACAAATGAATATGTTTCCGGTCAGATGTTATGTGATGAGCTGGGGGTGTCAAGAACTGCCGTATGGAAAGCAATCAACCAGTTAAAAGAAGAAGGTTATACGATTGAGGCGGTGCAGAATAAGGGCTATAAGATTACGGGATATCCGGACATTTTAACGGCAGAGGAAATTGAGAGCCAGTTAAATCCCGGCGATACGGTAAAAAAAGTGGTCTATGCGCCGGAAATTGATTCCACCAACAATGAAGCTAAAAGAAATGCAGAAAACGGAGCAAAAGACGGCACACTTTATATTACGGAAAGCCAGACCGGCGGCAGGGGCAGGCGGGGCAGACAATGGGTATCTCCGTCAGGAAGCGGAATCTGGATGACATTGCTGTTACGTCCGCAGATTAATCCTGCCAATGCCTCCATGCTTACAATCGTTGCAGCGATGGCAGTGACTATGGCAATCCGCCGTGCAGTTGCAGAAACAGGCGCAGACGTGGAATGTCATATTAAGTGGCCCAATGACGTCGTTATCAATAAAAAGAAAGTCTGCGGCATTTTAACAGAGATGAGTGCAGAGCTTGACTGTATCCACTATGTAGTGATTGGTATTGGAATCAATGTCAACACAACGGAATTCGCAGACGAAATCAAAGAAACTGCATCGTCTCTTTTTGTCGAAACAGGAAAGAATATCAAACGAAGCCGCATTGTAGCACTGTTTGCCGAAGAATTTACAAAATACTATCAGAAGTTTTTAAATACAGGCGATTTAAGCGGTTTGGTGCAGGATTATAATGAAATGTTAATCAATGCGGGCAGGCAGGTGCGGATTTGTGACGCAAAAGAAGAATTTAACGGTGTTGCGGCGGGGATTGACAGCCATGGGAAACTGCTTGTGACCAAAGAGGACGGCACACAGGCGGTCATATCGGCAGGAGAAGTATCAGTGAGAGGATTATATGGATATGTTTAATGAAAATGTAGTGCTTTGCGCATCCAGTGCGTATGAGAAAAAGTTTTATCTGAACGAAGCCTTTGACAAGCTTCCGGAGGATATTAAAAATGAATTAAAAATTATGTGTGTGCTGTTTACCGAGGAAGTCGGCGGCATTTTAACACTTGAATTTGACGAAAACGGCACGCTGTTATTTAAAACTGAAGCCGATGAAAATGACCTGCTCTATGATGACATTGCCTGCGGTATGCTGATTAAGAAATTACAGTATGAAAAGCGGGATTTGTTAGAGTCGATGGAAATGTTTTACCGGGTGTTTTTCCTTGGAGAATAACGAATAGGAGAGTGTGAATGTTTATAGGAAATGTAGAAATACAAAATCCTGTTGTACTGGCACCGATGGCAGGCGTTACAGACCTGCCATTTCGTCTGTTATGCAAAGAAATGGACTGCGGTCTTTTGTATACGGAAATGGTCAGCGCAAAGGCAATTTTATACGGCAATAAAAATACAGAAGCATTAATGCAGGTAACACCGAACGAACACCCGATTGCATTGCAGCTGTTTGGCTCAGATCCGGAGGTGATGGGTGAGATTGCAAAGCGTGTAGAGGAACGGCCGTTTGACATTATTGATGTAAATATGGGATGCCCGGTTCCAAAGGTTGTCAATAACGGTGAAGGCTCGGCACTGATGAAAAATCCGGTGCTGGTCGGAAAAATCGTAGAAGCCATGGCAAAAGCCGTTCAAAAGCCGGTAACGGTTAAAATTCGTGCGGGTTTTAACGATGAAAGCATTAATGCGCCGGAAATTGCCCATGTGATTGAGGAGTCCGGCGGGGCGGCAGTTGCCGTACACGGGCGTACAAGAGAACAGTATTATTCGGGAAAGGCAGACTGGGACGTTATCCGCAGGGTTAAAGAAACGGTTAAAATTCCGGTGATCGGAAACGGTGACATTTTAACGGGACAGGACGCTATCCGGATGTTTGAAGAAACCGGCTGTGATGCCGTGATGATTGGACGCGGTGCGAGAGGCAACCCATGGATATTTTCACAGGTGAGCCGCTATTTAAAAGATAAGACGGTGCTTGCACCGCCGGCAACAAAAGAAATCTGTGATATGATACTGCGCCATGCCAAAATGCTCATTGAAGCAAAAGGCGAATACACCGGAATCCGTGAAATGCGCAAGCATTTTGCATGGTACACGGCAGGCATGAAACATTCTGCGGCACTGCGCGGCAGGGTCAATCAGGTGGAGCATTTTGAAGAACTGGAACAACTGGTGGATATGGTACACGGGGCTGATGAAACAAAGTGAAGTTTGATACAGCTGATTGACAGATGAATATGATTAGGCTATAATATTATGACTAGTTTTAAAATGTTATAAATGTAGAAAGGGATAGATGAAAATGGCAGAGAAACAGTTTCTTACAAAGAAAGGTTACGAAGAACGTGTTGCATTACTGGAGAATTTAAAGGTTGTCAGAAGAAAGGAAGTTGCCCAGAAGTTAAAGGAAGCAAGAGAGCAGGGCGATTTATCTGAAAATGCAGAATACGATGCAGCCAAGGACGAACAGAGAGATATTGAAACACAGATTACAGAGCTTGAAGCAATTTTAAGCAATGCAGAAATCATTCAGGACAATGATAAGAGTACAGACCGTGTTAAAATGGAAAGTGTTGTAAAGCTGCATGACATCGAATATGATGAAGATATTGAGTATGTTATCGTCGGTTCTTCCGAAGCAGACAGCTTAAACAATAAGATTTCCAACGAATCACCGCTCGGTGCCGCTCTCATCGGCAAGAAGGTTGGAGAAATCGTAAAGGTAGAAGCACCGGCAGGCGAAATCGAGTATAAGATTGTAGAAATTATAAATGAATAGTCGATAAGGAGAAAGAACAGTGGCGGAGAAGAATAATACACAGATGCCTGATGTCAATGAACAGATTAAGAACCGTATGGATAAGTTAAAGACTTTGCAGGAAGAAGGCAGAGACCCATTTGAGATTACAAAGTACGATGTGACAAACCATACACAGGATATTAAAGAACATTTTGAAGATTTTGAAGGCAAGGAAGTATCCATTGCAGGACGATTAATGGCAAAGCGTGTCATGGGTAAAGCCTCTTTCTGCAATGTGGCAGATTTAAAGGGCAACATTCAGTTATATGTAGCAAGAGATTCTGTCGGAGAAGAACCGTATGCACGTTTTAAGAAATTTGACATCGGCGATATTGTCGGCGTAAAGGGTGAAGTTTTCAGAACACAGAAGGGTGAAATGTCTGTTCATGTATCTGAAATCACACTTTTAACAAAGAGCTTACAGGTGCTTCCGGAAAAGTTCCATGGCTTAACAGATACAGAAGTGCGTTACAGACAAAGATACGTGGATTTAATTGTAAATCCGGAAGTCAGAACAACATTTATGAAGCGTTCACAGATTATCAAGGAAATCCGTAACTTCCTTGATGGCAGAAACTTCATGGAAGTAGAAACACCAATGCTCGTTTCCAATGCAGGCGGCGCGGCTGCCAGACCATTTGAAACACATTACAATGCACTGGACGAAGATGTAAAGCTTCGTATTTCACTGGAATTATACTTAAAGCGACTGATTGTCGGCGGCATGGAACGTGTTTACGAAATCGGCAGAGTATTCCGTAATGAAGGTGTGGACACCAGACACAATCCTGAATTTACATTAATGGAACTGTATCAGGCATATACCGATTACAACGGCATGATGGAACTTGCAGAAACCATGTACCGTACAGTATGTGAAAAGGTAAACGGTTCACCGGTTGTAAAATACGGTGATATCGAAATCGATTTTTCAAAGCCGTTTGAGAAGATTACAATGGTTGATGCTGTTAAGAAATATGCAAATGTGGATTTCTCAAAGATTGAAACACTTGAAGAAGCAAGAGCTGTTGCAAAGGAACACAATATTGAATTTGAGGAAAGACATAAGAAGGGTGACATCTTAAATTTATTCTTTGAAGAATATGTAGAAGAACATCTGATTCAGCCGACATTTGTTATGGATCACCCGGTAGATATTTCTCCGCTGACAAAGAAAAAGCCGGATGCACCGGAATATACAGAACGTTTCGAGCTGTTTATGAACGGCTGGGAAATGGCAAATGCGTACTCTGAATTAAATGACCCGATTGACCAGAGAGAACGTTTTGCGGCACAGGATGCGCTGGCAGCAGCCGGTGATGACGAAGCCAACCACACAGATGAAGACTTCTTAAATGCGCTGGCATACGGTATGCCGCCAACGGGTGGTATCGGATTCGGTATCGATAGAATGGTTATGCTGCTCACAGATTCCGCAGCAATCAGAGATGTTTTATTGTTCCCGACGATGAAGAGTTTAGGCTCGGATAAGCAGGAAAATAAGGTGTCTAAGAGTAATTCAACAGAGAATTGCGACCAGATTGCGACTGTTGAAGAGAAGATTGATTTCTCAAATGTAAAGATTGAGCCATTGTTTGAGGAAACAGTTGACTTTGATACATTTTCAAAATCAGATTTTAGAGCAGTTAAGGTTAAGGAATGTGTAGCAGTACCTAAGAGCAAGAAACTTTTACAGTTTACTCTTGATGATGGTACAGGTGTAGATAGAACAATCCTTTCTGGTATTCATGCATATTATGAACCAGAAGAATTAGTTGGAAAAACATTGATTGCTATTACAAACCTTCCACCTAGAGCAATGATGGGAATTGAATCCTGTGGTATGTTACTTTCAGCAGTAAATAATCTTAAAGATTCAGAGGATGAAGAACTGCATCTGATTATGGTAGATAACCATATTCCAGCAGGAGCAAAATTATATTAAAAAGAGAACATGCTCAATAGTATGATAATGGGAGGATGGAAGGAAACTTCTATCCTCCTAATTGCATATATTTTAGAAGGAGAAGGTCTAATGGCAAATATTACAAAACAAAAAAGAGACCAGATGATAGCTTTCCTTGAGAAATTAAAGAAGGAACATTCGGATGATGCATCCGTGAGAGCATTTAATGAAATTGAGAATCACATTAAAGACAAAAAATTCGGATTAGTATTTGAAGAACATACTGAGGAAGTTGATGAATTACTGAAAGAAAATATTCCTGTTTTGTGTGAGGATAGACAAAGAAGAATTTGTAAAAAAATAGAAAATCCATGGAACTTTTTGATAGAAGGTGATAATTTGCAAGCCCTTTATCTTCTTGAGAAAACACATAGAGGTAAGATTTCGTGTATATATATAGACCCACCTTATAATACAGGTGCTAAGGATTGGAAGTATAATAACAATTATGTTGTAAAAGAAGATGTTTATAGACATAGTAAATGGCTGTCAATGATGAAGGTAAGACTGTTGATGGCAAAAAAATTGCTGAACCCGAATGATTCTGTTTTGATTTGTACAATAGATGAGAAGGAATATTTACACTTGGGATGTCTTCTAGAAGAATTATTCCCAGAAGCAAAAATTCAAATGATTACAGATGTGATAAATCCAAGAGGAACAAATCGAGCAAATGAATTTTCAAGAGTGGACGAATATGTTTATATTTGTAGAATAGGTAAAGCATCGGTAGTTAAAACAGAAGATAATATGTTAGGAAATACTGATGAGTCGAGAAAAGGAAGAGTGTGGGATTCATATAATCGTACAAATAATCTTAGATATAATCATAATAATCAGTTTTATCCTATATATATTGATGAGGAAAAAAAGCAGATTATTAAAGTAGGAGAACCACTTGATGTTAATTGTGGACAGGATGAATTCCCGAAATACGAAGGTTTGACAGCTGTATTCCCAGTTCGTAAAAATGGTGAAGAATCATCATGGAGGGCTGTACCTAAAACTACTAGAGAATGGATAGAAAAAGGATATGTTAGAGTAGTGGGTCAGGAGAAAAGTGGTAGATGGTTATTAAATTATATACCTTCAGGCTTACAAAAGAGGATTGAAGAAGGGGAAATAGTTGTTGGTGGAAAAACAGAAGATGGAGTTCTTGATTTGAAACGAATAGATTCTGTTCCGAAGGTTGTTAATCCAAAAACGGTTTGGAATTTAAAGCGGCATAATGCAACAGATTATGGAATTAATTTATTGAATCAAATTTTAGATGCACGGTCTTTTTCTTATCCCAAGTCTTTATATTCCGTTTTTGATGCTATTTCATTTTTTGTAAAAGACAAACCAGAAGCAATAGTGTTAGATTTTTTTGCAGGGTCAGGAACAACGCAGCATGCTGTTAATTTATTGAATAAAACTGATGGCGGAAATCGTAAATGCATTATGGTGACAAATAATGAATGTTCTGCAAAGGAAGAAAAGCAATTAGTTAAGGCTGGATATAAAAAAGGGGATGCTGAATGGGAAGCTTATGGTATTGCTCATATGGTTACTTGGCCAAGAACGAGAGGAAGTATTGAAGGTATTGATTTTCAAGGGAAAAAGTTAAAAGGGGAATATTTAGTAAATGGAATAGATGGCAAACCAATAAAAATGTCAGAAGGATTTGATTGCAATATTAAGTATCTTAAGTGTGACTGGACGCCTCGAAAACCTAAGGACTATTTATTAAGTAACGCATTATGTTTACATATAAAAGAAATGATTGAGCTGCAAAATGCATTAGAAATAGACGGAAAAGAAAATGTTTTGATTTTGAATAAGGATGACATAAATAAATATATTATGGACGATTCAAAATATTCATCAATTCGCAGAATATGGTTAAATCAGAATATAATCTTAAATGCAGAAGAATTAGAGTTGCTAAGAAATAAAGGATTTAAATATATTCCAAGAGAATTTTTTGGACAAGAATTAAGGGAGGCAGCGGAATAGTGTTTATTGGAAGACTTTTCGATTTTCAAACGAAACATGAAGAGAATTTGTTGAATAAATGTGCTGACCACGAAGAAATGGTCTTGTATGCTCCAACAGGTTCGGGTAAAACAGTAATAGCATGTAAATTTATAGACGATTATCTTGATGAAAACCCCAATACAGTGTTTCTTTGGTTGTGTCCTGGTGCAGGAGGATTACAGAAACAATCACAAGATAGTTTCGAAGAACTCACATCTGGTATTCAGTTTGGTGATGTGTATTCTTTTATAAATGAGCAAAACCCTAGTGGGCAAGTGTTTTTTATTAATTGGGATAAAATCAATAGTAAGTCAAATGTTGTTCTGAAAGAGGGTGAACATAAAGATTTTATGTCAAAGATTTATGCATGTCATAATTCTAATATTGACATATTTATGATTATTGATGAGGAACATAAATATCGGAATACAGCAAATCAATATGTAGCTAATATTCATCCTGCGCATGTTCTTAGAATATCAGCAACACCTGTAACCATAGCAGACCATGTGGAAATTATTTCAGATGATGAAGTTATTAAAGCTGGTCTTATTGCTATGGGAATATCAGTTAATGAGGGCGTTACACAGGCAATACAGGAGAATAATAATCTTGATGATGATTTAATGCTTCTTGAGTTGGCAGATAAGAAAAGAAAACAGGTTAAGGCAGAGTATGAAAAGCGTGGTTTAGACATTAATCCGCTTGTTGTTATTCAGTTCCCTAATGGAAATCAGGAATGGATTGATAAAGTAAAACAGGCACTTGATGATATGGGGTATCCAGAATCATCCGGTTTTGTTGCTTCTTGGTTTAGCGGAGATCATCCAGATAAACCAGAAGAAATTACAAAACTTAATGGAGAATACAGATTCTTATTGTTCAAACAAGCGATTGCAACAGGATGGGATTGTCCTAGAGCAAAGATTCTTGTAAAACTTCGTGAGGGTGGAACTGAAAGGTTTAATATTCAAACCGTTGGAAGAATTAGAAGAATGCCAGAGCGAGAGCATTACGATAGTGATTTATTGGATTGCTGTTATTTATATACACTTGATAGCCAGTTCTCGGAAGGTTTAACAAGTAGTATTAGCGATAGCTTCTATACATATCAGTACAAGAAAAAATCTGATGTATTTAATGTGACGCTAACAAGGGAAATGCTTGATGGTAACGATAGAATATCGGTTAATCCAGAAGCTGTTGTAAAGGTTGTTAGAGAACAGATGCTCTCAGAATGTGATTTGAATCATGATGGTAAGCTTGATAAAAGAGAAATGGAAGTAAGTAAGGGATATATGTTTGGTACTAAGCTTAAAACTTCGGCTATAGAAGGTGTAGCAAGAACCACTCACGATATGACGAAACTTAATTCCATCTTTGGTGGTGAACACCAGATTAACAATCATGATGATGGTTTCATTATCAGAGATGCTAAGAGAAGGATTGCAAGAGCTATTGGTATTGATGAAAATATTTCCAATAATGCGTTAAGGGTTCTTTTTGGTCCACAGGATATGCAGATGTCATTGTTCTCGCAGGAAGAAAAAGATTTTGAAGCTGAGAATAAATTATTAGAAGGGATGACTTTAAGAGAATATAATGCATTTCTTGTAAATAATAGAGATAGATTAGTTGAATTGTTTAGTAAGATTGATGAAAATAAAATTGCTGATGTTAAAGAGACAGAAGTTCTTGAAAAAGAATGGAGTATACCTCCATACCAATACTATAAACAGCATAAGAAAATTGCTTCAACCCAAAATATGAACACAAATGTTTTTGAGGGATACGGAAATAATATTCTAATTGCTCCAAATAGAACTTGCACTGAAATTGCATTTGAGCAATGGTGTGAAGATGATAAGCATCCTGTAAAACATGTTTATAAGAATGGTGATAAGGGTGATGAATATTTTGGAATCGTTTATAGAAAAGCATTTAGAAGAAATCATTTCTATCCAGATTATATCGTTCAAACTGAAAATGGTGATGTTTGGATTATTGAGGCGAAGGGTGGAATAACTTCGGATGGTAGTTCCAACAATATTGATGGATATGCAAGTAAGAAATTTGAAGCGTTGAAGCATTATGCAGAGAGAGTTGCAGAAGTTAAATGGGGATTTGTAAGAGCTGTTGGTTCTCAAATATATATATCAAATACTGAATGGGATGAAAATGTCATGAATAATGATATTTGGAAACCTATTGAAGATATTATAAGATAAGAATAAAAAGCGGAAATGGATCTGAAATAAATCAGTTCCATTTCTTTTTTATTCTTATTTTTCAAGATATTTCTCTAGCATATGAACAAAAAGTTGTCCGATTTTCTCTTTTTGAATATCTATTTTTTCTTTCGTAAGAAGAACATTAAAACAGTAATTAACAAGATAATCAATTAGAATTTGATAGTTCTGAGGATTATCAGTAACTATACCGAGTTTATTTAATATATTTGCAGATAAGCAGGTGTTTATATTGATGCATTCATCCATTTTTTTGATTGCAAAAGAAAACTTATCGTGAGGTAATGCAGAGATAAGATATTCTTTTAGGGATGTTTTGTCATATTGGCTTAATGGTGTGAATGCTTGATAACCTTGAAATATATCTGACAGCAAGGCTTTCAGAGGGTCATTTAGGTTGTCAACTTCACTATTCGCAAGAAAATCTTTCCATGCATTAAGAGTGGTCGAATTGACAAGCGCATAACAATTATCTGGATGCATAAAATAATTGAGAAAATCTCTATAATTATCATCACTCATGGCTTTATTTATAATATCAATGTTGATTGTGGAGTAGTGAGAAGCAATTGCGGAAGGTGTGAATCCAATGAGTTCTTCTGCCCCTAATAAGTAATCAATATTACAATCTAAGACATTACAAATATCTGCCACCTTGTCAATTGTAGGAATTGTTGTTCCGTTTTCCCATTTTCCATAAGTTCTGCGCTCAACATTCAGTTTTTCTGATAGAGTATCTTGTGATTTGCAGTAAGCATATTTTTCATAAGGATTGTTCCGTTTGTCCTGATTATTCTTATATTGTTTCCAACGAGATTTTCGCAAATTTTTTAATTGGGTTGAAAATACATTTTTGTCATACATAAGTGACATATCCCTCCTTATATAAAATACGATATGGTGTATGCTTGGTATTTATATGTGACATATTATAGCGTAAAATAAATATTGTCAAGAGCGCAAGACAATAGGTCAGCAACCATGGATAAGCTGATAAAAGAAAGGAGGCGCACAACTATGTTAATGCAGTTCGTTGGAATATCAGAAATGTCATTTGATACCAAAGAAGGTAATCACATAGAAGGTACAAACTTATACTTACTCACACAGAATCCTAATGTTGAAGGTTTAGAGGCACTCAAATTATTTGTTCCTAGAAGTATTGCTTTACCTAAGGGCATGGAATTAAATAAAAAGGTAGATGTTGAGTTTAATCATAAAGGAAAACTTGTAAAAATTAGTTTGGCATAATTTATAAAGAAACTCTACTGACATTATGTAAACAGATGACGCAAAGGGAGGAAATATTCCTCCCGATGCTTGTCTATTAAGGAGAACACAATAATGAATAAAGAAATTGAAACAAAGCTTATTGAATGTCATATCCTCATGGTTGAAGCTCTGAAAGGATATGAAGATAGAGCTTATCAGAGTAACAAGCTGTTTGAATTAAGACAGTATAGCAATCAGCTCCCAGATGAAATGAATAAAAAGATTACTGAATATGCAAATAATACAATTCGCCCTATGGTATATGACTCAGACTATTGGTCATTTATAGAAAAGGATGAGCAGTATGGTTCGTACAATGAAGATAATCATTTTGTTGTTGATAGCGACCGCTCGCTTGAATGCATCATATTTAGGAAATATCACAATATATGCGGTTTACATGAGAAGTTAAATGCATTTATGTCGAAAGAATTTCATTTGGATTATGGTTGCTAAGTATATTTTCTTGGGGGAGTGGATATTCTATTCCCTTGCTTGTTAAGAAAGGAGATATATGGATAATAAGCAGTTTAATGAACAGAGGCATAACAGGAAAAAACAGAAGTATAGACTTTTATTGGGAATTCAGCAGTTATGGAATTATCCAATATTGAATCTTATATGGTTGCTGTTTGGAATTGGAGTTGTGTTTTTGGTAATAGCTGAGAAAGAGTATATTGCCAATGTGGAAGTAGTTCCTGTGTTTGAATCTATATTCTCAGCATGCATGACAGCAATAATGATTATATTTCCAATTATATGCGCAATCGGAATAGTACAGTTTATAGGTTTCTGTTTTGCTATCAAAGATGAAGCCGATATGGAGCTTGTATTTGGTGATAAACGAGATGTGAAAAATCAACCGCCAATATTAATATCTAAGAAAAAAGATAGAAAATCGGGAGTTATTAAAAGAGAATTCTATACTACTATTCCGATGGAACGATGGCAGGAAAAGAAGGAAGCTATCTGTGACAGACTGGATGTGCATCTTATAGGTGATATTACTTATGGTGGTAGGAAAAAGGATAAAGGTAACCATATCTATTTTGAATCGGCTAAGGGCAGGAATCCAAAGGAACGAGGTGTGTTGTATGATGATACCTTCTAAGGAAGTGCTTATAGGCTATGATTATGATGCATGGTATGGATTTGGTAATAGAGTACCTGTAACTGTGGATGCATCCACTAAGAATAACTCCCAGACGCTTATATGTGGCATGAGTGGTTCTGGTAAAAGCTATTTGACAAATCAGTATTTTGCTCGAATTTGCATGCATGGTGGCAAAGATTCAGTTGTCTATTTTGCGGATTTTAAGCAGGATGATTCTTTTTCTCATTTGAGGAATTGTCCTCGATATTATCCATATAACAAAACCATTGAAGCTCTTGAAAAGGTATATGAAATTATGCATAAGCGTCAATGTGGAGAAGATGCATCAAGGCATTATGTAACGCTTGTATGGGATGAATATATGGCTAACATTTTGGCACTTCTTGGAACAGAAAAAAAGAAAGCGGAAGTAGTTATGCATAAGGTTTCAGAAATCCTTATGCTCGGACGCTCGTTAGCGGTAAGATTAGTGATTGCCTGCCAGCGCCCAGATGCCTCAGCTTTTCCAACTGGTTCAAGACTCAATTTTGGCGTGATCATCATAGTAGGTGCGACCTTAGAGAGCATATACTCAATGCTCATGCCGAAGGAGTTGATAGATAAGGTAGGCAATCGAGAATTTCATACTGGCGAAGGCGTTATGCTGTGGCAGGGTTCAGAACTTAAGTTTATAAAAGTACCTGTAATAAGGGATGAAGAGAAAATGAAGGCAATTTGTGTTGAGGCATTGACAAGATAACCAGAGGCGGTGGCGGTGGCGAAGCCACAAGCCATCCGCAACAGGTTTGGTTTAGTATTACCCAAACCTGCACAAACATGTGCACTCCTTGTATTTACAGGCTTTGTAGCCTGTTCGCAAGGCTGCACATAATGAACAGGAGGCGATAAAAATAAAAGATACTCAGAGCTTTATGTATCAGCTTACGATTAACGCTCCAGAGGAAAAAGGATGGACGCATGAACACATATTAGAGGTGATGCGTGGAAACTTCAAAACGCTTGTATATATCTGCATGGCGGACGAGCAGGGAAGCTGTTATCACACGCACATCTTTGTGGTATTTGCATCCAGAGTGAGATTCAGTATGGTTAAGCGTTATTTCGAGGAAGCGCATATTGAAAAATGCAAAGGTTCAGTATCTGATAATGTAAATTATGTTAAAAAGACTGGTAAATGGGAAACAGACGAGTCGAAGCAGGAAAAGAAAATAGAAGGAACTTTTGAAGAGTATGGAACACAACCGCCAGACAGTAAAGGAAAAAGAAGTGATATGTCTGAACTTTACCAGATGGTATTGGATAATATGACTAATGCAGAAATACTGGCTCAAAATCAAGATTATATTCTTCAAATTGATAAGATTGATAAAGTTAGAACGACAATATTAACAGAGAAATACAAAGAAACAGTCAGACTGGATTTGAAAGTGGTTTACATTAGCGGAGCTACTGGAACAGGAAAAACCAGAGGTGTTCTTGAAAAGAATGGATATTCAAATGTATATCGTGTAACGGATTATCTGCATCCTTTTGATTCATACAATGGACAGCCAGTAATCGCATTTGATGAATTCCGTTCTTCTCTTAGAATTAAAGAAATGCTTTTATTTTGTGATATATATCCTATCGAGCTTCCGAGCAGATATACCAATAAATACGCTTGTTACAACAAGGTGTATATAATCTCTAATTGGTCTCTGGAAAAACAGTATTATGAAGTCCAGAAGGATGATAAAGAATCTTGGGAAGCTTTTCTTAGAAGAATTCACAAGGTTGTAATCTATTCAAAGGATGGAAGTATTAAGGAATATGATTCAGTAAAAGCATATCTGGAAAGAGATGAATTCGTTGAGATAGACGATGATGTAGATTTACCTTTTGATTGAAGGGAGTGATTGTTATAGATAAGAAATATATTCCCTTATGGGAAAAAGCAAATTTGACACTTGAGGAAGCTTCCATGTATTTTGGAATCGGTCAGAATAAGCTTAGGGAATTAACTAATAGTGATAGTTGCCCTTATGTTATCTGGTGTGGGAATAAGAGATTGATTAAGCGTAAATTATTTTCAGAATACTTAGAAAAGATGTACTCAATATAATTTGATAGAGATGTAACTTTTAATAGACAATGAGAACATGTTGAAGCTATAATGTGCTTGAGCGTGTTCTCTTTGTTGTTATGAAAGGAGATTTTACATGGCAGTAGAGAGACGCAAAGATAATAAAAACAGAGTTTTGAAAGAAGGCGAATACCAGAGAAGTAGCGGAACTTATGAATTCAAATGGAGAGACAAGCGAGGCGGTCGGCACTCTATTAGTGCAGTTACTCTTGAGGAATTAAGAGAAAAAGAATTGGATGTGCTTCGAGATGTTTTAGATGGTGTTAGATCGGATAAGAATAATCTTACCATCAATGATTTGTATAATAGTTGGGTACAGCTTAAGAGAGGTCTTAAAGATAATACCTTCTCTAATTACAAATACATGTATACCATGTTTGTTGAACCAGATTTTGGCAAGAGCAGGCTCGTTGATTTGAAGCGTTCAGATGTTAGGGGATTTTATAATTATCTGGCGGATGAAAGAAATATACAGGTTAATACAATCGACAGTATCCACACTGTACTGCATCAAGTATTAGAGCTTGGAGTTGAGGATGATTATCTTAGATATAATCCTTCTGACAACGCTTTAAAAGAACTGAAGAAAGCTCGGAATTTTGAAGTCGAAAAAAGACGAGCATTAACAGTTCCAGAGCAGGAGTTATTCGAGAAGTTTCTCAGCAAGCATGGGCAGTATCACAGATGGTATCCTATTTTTACTATCATGTTATGGACTGGGATGCGTGTTGGAGAAATCACAGGGCTTAGATGGTGTGATATTGATTTAGAGGAAGAATTAATCAATGTGAATCATACATTGGTATATTACTGCACCAGAACAGAGGCAGGACAGATTTTCGCAATCAATACCACTAAGACAAAAGCAGGTGAGAGAACAATTCCCATGCTTCCAATCGTAAAAGAAGCTTTCCTCATGGAAAAGGAATATCAAGAAGAATGTGGAATTAAGAGTGAAGCTGTTGTTGATGGTTATCGAGATTTTATATTTGTAAATCGTTTTGGTAATGTTCAGCATCAAGGCACACTTAATAAAGCTCTTAGAAGAATTATTAGAGACTGCAATTTCGAGGTACTTGATAAAGATCACCGAGATAATGCAGTTATTCTTCCCAAATTTAGCAACCATTCTTTGAGACATACTTTTACAACCAGAATGTGTGAAGCAGGTGTAAACATTAAAGCTATGCAGGATATTCTGGGACATGCGGATGCAGAAACAACGATGCAGATTTATGCAGAAGCTAATAAGGATTTGAAGAAATCGGAGCTTATCAATTTTGACGAGTATTTCGCTAAACAGAAAAAGGCTCAGTCTGGTAATTAGCAGGTTGCGATATTATTGAAAAAATGATATTATATTTTTGCTAATTTGTTGGCAACAGGTTTTGGTTCGATTCCAAATATTCCCTACATAATTATGACATTGGTTTCCATTGTCTCCGCAGGCATCTGCTATGATGCAATTAAAGATATCTTTGATAATACAAAAGGGGGACACACTATGAAGAAAATGACACAAATTATTACTAGCTGGCTATGTTGCTGCGGGAATATGGTGTAATGGTAGCATGGTGAAAAGTATCACATAGTCAGCACCAAAAATAATCTGTGATGTTATCACGGTTGCGACATTGCGACCAATATGCGACTGATTTGCGACCAATTATGAAGATTTGTGTAGATTTATGAAATCAGAGCATAAAACACAGGTAACGGAAACACAGTTATAATAAGATATAAAGACATATTCGCAATATCGGACGATATTCCCGACAATGAAGACACTCGGCGGAAAGACACCTGCTAATAACTCAGATAGTTTGGTGGATAACTCATCTGATAATGGCGCAGCTTGTGGAAATAATAATGGCTTCTTTACAGCTAATGAAAAAATTGATTTTTCTAATGTAAAGGTTGAGCCTCTATTTGAAGAAGAGGTAGACTTTGATACATTCAGTAAGTCAGATTTCAGAGCCGTTAAAGTTAAGGAATGTGTAGCAGTTCCTAAGTCAAAGAAGTTGCTTCAGTTTACACTTGATGATGGTACAGGCACAGACCGTACTATTTTAAGCGGAATCCACGCTTACTATGAGCCAGAAGAGCTTGTTGGAAAGACACTTATCGCTATTACCAATCTTCCACCAAGAAAGATGATGGGAATTGAGTCTTGTGGTATGTTACTTTCAGCAGTAAACAATCTTAAGGATTCAGAGGATGAAGAGCTTCATCTTCTTATGGTTGATAACCATATTCCTGCTGGTGCAAAGCTCTATTAAGATGATGTAAAGATGTACCGTTTTACAAAATAGACGGGACGTACTTCATTTGATAAAAAACTAAAAAAACAGCGATTTACATCAAACTTACATCAATTGATGCAGAAATCGGTGCAAGCAAGAAAAAATCGCATAATTAGCAGAATGAATGGGCAGTCCTGAAATCGGGATTGCCCATTTTTAGAAGAAAGACGAAAAACTCTTGACCTGCACGCAGCGTATACGCTTATACTATCAACATAAATCATAAGGAGGTGCATTTGATGTTATTAAATGAAATTATAAATGAGGTTGGAATGACAAAGCGTGCAGTTAAGTATTATGAAGAAAAAGGATTGCTGTCAGTGGATAAAGATAACAATGGTTATCGTAACTATACTGCACAAGATGTTGAAACTTTAAAAAAGATTTCAGTATATAGAAAACTCGGTATTAGTATTAAAGACATACAGAGTCTTTTGGAAACTGGCGACAAAAGTATTCTTCTTCGTATTTATCAAGAAAAAGTGCAGGAAAAAGTTTTAAAAGACTCAGAACTTGAAGCTTTGAAGCAATTTATAGATGATGGTGACGCAGACAAAGCAAATGAGGCACTTGATTATCAAACCGTTGAAAATGCAATTGAGTCTTTGCTACCGGGAAAAGAATGGGGAGATTATTTTAAAAGTCATTTCAAACCATTTCTTAATGTAAGGTTGAAGACTCTGGAACAGAAGCAGGCACTACAGAATATATTAGAATATTGCGATGAAACGACATTGAAAGTTCCTTTTATTATGGGAATAGGTGCGAAGATGATAGGTGGGATTGCACAAGAAACCAGAACCGCAGATGAGATGATAGCCTATTATCGTGATATGAGTGAAAGTGAATATGAAAGACTAAAAGAAAAAGTATGGAAAGGTGCTAAAATAAAAAATGGTATAATGAAATACCATCCAGCATTTATTGCACAGAGAAAAATGCAGAAAGAGTTACAAAATAAAGGATATAACGATATATTCATTCCTAATTTAATGGTTCTGTCTCCAACGTATGCAGAATATAAGAAAGCGTTAGATAATGTGAACGATAGAATGTGTAGAGAACTTGGACTGTATTATGATAGCAATTATAACTTAGTTATTAAAGAAGATAATTCTAAGTAAAAGTTAAACTACCCTTTGGGAGAGGAAAAATCCTTTTCTCAAAGGGCTTTTTCTATTTATACGGATATTCGCAAACTACAAGATAAAGCCAAAACTTCATATACTCTAAGCACAAGGAGGTTGAGGTTTGGCTATGAACAACAATTTAGCAGAAGTACACCCGGAGCTTGTTTCGGAGTGGTCAGAGAAGAATTTACTGCTTACACCTGATGGCATTACTTTCGGTTCAAATAAAAAAGTATGGTGGAAAGGTACTTGCGGTCACGAATGGCAGGCAAGCGTTAAGGCTCGTTCTAATGGAGAAAAATGCCCGATATGTTCCGGTGCGAGAGTGATTGCAGGTATTAACGATTTGGCGACATTAGAACCATTACTGGTAAAGCAGTGGTCGAAAAAGAATAAGATAAAACCGACAGAGGTTTCTATTGGTTCTCTGCCGCATAGATTCAAAAAAGAATTTCTATGGGGTAGGGGAAGAGCGCTTTCTTTGCGCATGATTTCAGTCATTTATACACAACAGGTACAAAAATGGAGATGCGAAAAAACTCAATCGAGTTTTTTCACATCCACTATTACAACGATGGGGCAGCTCATTTGTGGCAGAATGGTATGGTTGAAGCGCGGAGCGGCATCATGAATGAAGGGTGATGTCGCTCGAAATTATACGCAATGAAATAAGCGCGGTTCAGCAGGAATTGCTATTGAAGTTGGAAATAAATTCAATCGCCATGCTAGAATATGCACCAAAACAAGATTCCGAGGCCTGCTGAAAACAGGATCATCAGAATTGGCGATGGAGCTGTTTTTCTGATTATTTTACAAATCAGATGTGTTGCTCCGAGCATGGCAAATACTGCGATAGAGCGCAAATCGGGCGCAAATCCGGCCTGTAAATCTGTGAGGCCAAACAGCGTAGACAGCGCCATGCTGAGCGCGGTCGCAAGGATCATCGCTACAACGCACGGACGAACTCCCGATAAAAAGGCGTTGACGGGTGCATATTTCATCAGATTCTTTAGTGCGGATGCAATTAAGAGAATAATCAAAAATGACGGCAACACCACGCCCAGCGTTGCAACAAATGAACCGAGGATTCCGCCCTGTGTTGAGCCGATAAAGGTTGCCATATTCACGGCAAGGGATCCCGGTGTGGATTCAGATACGGCAATAAAATTCAGAAACTCGTTCTCTGTCAACCAGCCGTTGGAAAGCACCCTTTCGCGTACCAGCGAAACCATTCCATAGCCGCCGCCGAAAGACAAGGCACCGATCATCAAAAAGTTCAGAAAGAGACGCAGATATATCATGACGTTTTCCCATCTCCTTTCCGGATTTTTCGCAGAAAGAAAACAACAAGCCCGACCGCGCCGCAGATCAGGATGTAAAACACAGAGGAAAACGAAACTGCCGTGATCGAGCAACAGAGCATGGAAGCCATGACCAACGTGAGAAGCGTCAAGTTTAGTGTGTTTTTGTCAATACTTTTAAGCATTTTCAGTCCTGCGGTAAGGATCAGATAGATCACACATACCTGAATCCCGCGGAATGCGCAGGAAACCCAGCGCAAACTGAGAAACTGATCAAAGAACAGCGAGATACCATAAATTACAAAGAAAGATGGAATGCAGACAGCAAGTGTGGACATGGTTGCACCCGCAAATCCTGCAATTTTGTAACCAATGTAAGTCGCACTGTTGATGGCGACTGGTCCTGGCGTGGATTCGGCTACCGCAACCATGTCCAGAAACTCGCTTTTTTCAAGCCATTTTTTCTTTTCAACGAACTCATTTTCAAGCAGCGCAATCATAGCGTATCCGCCGCCAAAGGTGAACGCACCGATTTTTAAGAATGTGATAAATAAAGAGCAAATTAGTTTCATGCCTGTATATCCCTCCTTCTGCGAATAATACCTACAAGAAAAACACCCAATAGAATCAGGCAGCCAGATAACACCTGCGACACGCGGACTCTTGGCATCAGATATAGACTGTCAGTACGAAGTCCCTCTACAAAGCAGCGTATCACGCCATAGCCAATCATGTAAAACGGAAGCAGATATCCTTTTTTCTGAAATGCGGATAGGAGATCAGCATGACAATCAGCAGCAGTGTATTCAGTGCAGATTCGTAGAAGAACGTCGCCTGATGCCACTGCCCGAGTTCCTCTATGTAAACATCATACGGAAAGAATTGGAGATCTAGATTTGTGATCAGATTTCCGTAAGTCTCCTGATTCACAAAATTCCCCCAACGTCCGATGGCTTGTCCAAGAACAAGGCTGGGAATCAGCGTATCTGCAAGCGAACAGAAGGAAAGTTCTTTGACCTTGCAGTAAATCAGTACAACAGCAACACCGCCGAGGATGCCTCCATAAATGGCAAGCCCGCCCTTATTGATTTGAAAAACGGAGAGAAGGTTATCCTTGTACTGCTCCCACTCAAAAAGCACATAGTATGCTCTGGCACAGAGAATACACACGGGAATCATCCCATCTACGGGTATCTGAAAGACCGGAGAACAAGCAGCGCTGGATTATCGACGAGGAAGCTACCGCCGTTGTGCGCCGCATCTTCCGCATGGTCAATGACGGCAAGGGCGTGTATCAGATCGCGGATATTCTGTCCGAGGAAAAGGTGCTTTGTCCGTCTGCCTACCTTGCTGCAAAAGGCGTGGGTAACCGTAGAAACAGCAAGTTTGAAGACCCCTACCGCTGGTGGGGTACGACGGTGAGCTATATTCTTGCCCGCGTGGAGTACATGGGGCATACCGTCAATTTCAAGACCTAACGCATTTCTTTGTTTTGGTTTCCATACCTATTTTTTTTAGGTTTTGGTAATATCCGTGCATACATTTTCTTCTCCTATATTATCGCAATTGGCCTGTTTCCTTTATAAAAATTCACCTTTAACTTGAATATTCATTCTACAGAGACTAAAGTCATATAGCGTAAAGACCCATTCGTTAAGATAAAAATGAAAACAGAATCCTCACATGGAATATATTAAACAACAGTACACTAAAAAGCAATAGACAGAAAGAAATTTTATGGCAGGTCGGATGAAATTCCTGCATCTGACAAAAAGGAAAATGAATAGGATATGAGTAGCTTGCCACGAGGGGGCTTAAAAGTGTAAGGAGATTATTGTAAATGATAAAATAAATATGTACATTTAGTGGAAAATAAAAAAAGATGAATTATGCTGCCCGAATGTATAGGAAGGTAGGATTTGAAATTGTTGATGAAAATGACGAAGAATATATTATGATTTGTAAGTTATAAGCACTTGCAAATTTCAGGTTTCGTTCCATTCTGTAAAGAAAAATGAATAAATGTCGATAAATATTATGAGCTAAGGATGGCGTCTGTTTGGATTGGAGGTTATATTATGAGAATACAAGCGGCAAATACATTTTATACAGGTACTTACTCTGTTTTGAATACGAAGTCATCATTTCCATATGCTGTAAAAGTTGAAGGTTACGGAAATACAAGAAACCAAAGGAGTTTATTTCAGTTTGCACATGTGACAATAACAGAACATATGGTAAACGCAAAATATGGTACAAAGATTACAAACGGTCTGAGAGTGCAGATGCAGACCGCAGGTAGTAAGAAAAAAGAAGATTGGACTGAGGTTTCCAAAGAACAGTTGGCAGAAGTAAAACTACCGGCATCATTTGATAAATTGAAAGAACAAAATTCTTATTTTTATCATGGAGAAAACATATCGGATTATGAACTAGTGCAAACTGCAGTAGCATTGGGGAAAATGGAATTACCAACAGATGAGAAAAAGTGTATCCCAGACAGAGTTGCAATGGATGCATTTGAAGTGCTTGTCAGAGACCAGGCGGCTCCAAAAAACTCATGGTCAAATACATTGTATTCGGAAGATGGAAAATATACCTTTACAAAGACTGAAAGCGGAAGATGGCAGATGCATTTGATTGATGATGCTGCCATAGGTGCATCTTTGGAAGATATAGCAAATTGGATGATGAGCGGCACGCCCAATAGAAATATTGAGACACGCTACCTAAATTATCTTCATACTGTTGATCCGGATTTATATAATGTGGCGATGCGAATAGGTACCGAGGTTCGTTCTTATGGTTTTATGGAGGATTTACATCAGCAGGGAGTATTAAGTGATAGTCAAAATCAGTATGATATGAGTCTGTTGGGTATGTTATTCGGTAAAGATGCGGATAGTATGCGTATGATATTGCATGGGTGTAAGGAGTCTGGTAATTTTTTGGAATTATTGGATTTGTATAGCCCGGATGGAGCAAAATCGTTGGATAAGCTTCGGGAACAGCAATATAAGCACGGTGGAATTGTTTAATATAGCGAGTTTTATGACAGGATATGAAAAAGCAATTAATTCTCGAAGTAGAAGAGTGTGAAACACTATTCGCTTGAAAATTTCAGTTTGCAGATTTGAAACAAAAGAACATAAATACAACAGCGTAAGGGCAGTTATAGACCGTAAAGGTTTGTAGCTGCCCTTTTTGCGTTTACGGAACTTTTGGACAAAATGTCCAGAAGTGGAAAGGAGAGCTTATGAAGTATTTACTGCACAGGCTGTATGTTCCACCATAGCGGAATTACAGCTATGGATTGTCAACACTTTTTCAGACAAATTTTTTTAGGTTATTTTCCCGATATTGTACAGGCGTTTGATACCCTAGGGAGGAATGTATACGGTGATGATTATACCAGTTTACATAATCCCATAGTTTTATCTTCAGTTCTTCTAGTGTATGGAATGTTTCATTCCACACAAATTCTGTTTTAATGACCTTGAACGTAGCTTCTGCCACTGCATTATCATAAGGACATCCCTTATGGCTTAGGGAACGTTCTATATGAAACGTTTCTAACAGTTCCTCAATCGTCTCATTTTTAAATTCATTTCCCCGGTCTGTGTGGAAGATATGGATTTCCGACAGATTGCCTTCTACTTTCCTAAATGCCTGTTTTACAAGCTCTGCTGTTTTATGTTCTCCTGCACTGTATCCAACGATTTCCCTGTTAAAAAGGTCTATCAGTATACAGATATAATTCCAGTGGTTTCCTACCCTTACATAAGTTAAATCACTTACCACCACATTACGGTATGGCTGGTTTTGAAATTGGATAGGCTACAATTAACTGGACAGATTTTTTAAGGTCATATAATCTATAATAAATACACAAATAGCAGAAGGAAATCCTATAAGGTTATATAGTTTGGATGAAATCACGGAGATATTCGGTAAATTAGGACTTCGTATTTGTAACAGCTTTGCTGATTTCAGTGGAAAGCCGAGTTCTGATAATGATATTCAATTGATGGTTTATTCCATACGAGAATAAAAATAGAGTAGACGAATTATTTAGCAATCTTCATCAAATCTTTATTTTTTTCTGTTAGGTTATATTTCAGTAAGAAATGAAATATAGAAGGAAGGATAGTAAAGATGGAAATGATGTTGCAGACACAAAATCTATGTAAATATTTTAGAAAACAGAAAGCGGTAAATAATGTTTCACTTAATATCGAAAAGGGACAGATTTATGGACTGCTTGGACCGAATGGCGCAGGTAAATCTACCACATTGAAAATGCTGACCGGTATGATGAAACCAACTGCAGGCAAGATTTACTTTGATGGAAAACTTTTGGATAGGAAAGATTTATCAAAAATAGGAGCGTTAATTGAAAATCCACCTATTTATGAAAATCTTTCCGCCAGAGAAAATTTGAAGGTAAGACAATTATTGCTTGGTACAGATGAAAACAGAATTGATGAGGTCTTGCAGATCGTATCACTTACAAACACCGGAAAGAAGAAAGCAGGGCAGTTTTCTTTGGGAATGAAGCAAAGACTAGGCATTGCAATGGCATTGCTTGGAGAACCGGAACTTTTGATATTGGATGAACCTACGAATGGATTAGATCCAATAGGCATCGAGGAATTACGAGAGCTGATCCGGTCTTTTCCGGAACATGGAATCACGGTAATTCTCTCCAGTCATATTCTCTCGGAGGTACAGTTACTTGCAGATAAAGTCGGGATTATTTCAGGTGGAATCTTAGGATACGAAGGAGAATTAAAGCAGGGAGATAATCTTGAAGATTTGTTTATGAATGTGGTAAGAAAAAACCAGAAAGCAGGTGAAATCCATGGTTAATATTATAAAAGCAGAACATCAAAAAGCCAAAAGAACCATGCGAAAGAAGTTTATCTGGGGATTTCCTCTTCTTACATTTGTCATGGCATTTATATTTACTCTTGGGATGACAAATGCTTATGCAGAAAGTGTTTGGAACTGGTGGTATACACTTTTGCTGCCGGGGATGATTGCTCTATTTTGTTATCTTTCTGTGGCGCAGGAGAAAAAGATAAAATACTATCATTTAATGACTATTCCCACAGACAGAAGAAAATTGTTGCTGGGGAAAATTATTTATATTGGGTACATGATTTTGTTTTCTAATGTGATTGTGTTTGCAGGAGCAACGCTTGGAGGCTTTCTTCTAACGACACATGTTCCAGTTGGAGGAGCGTTGATTGCAGTATTGTTTCTGACGGTTTCTGAGTTATGGGAGATTCCGGTAGCTTTATTTTTAAGTGAACGATTTGGAATGATTGTAAACCTGTTCGTCTGCCTATTTATTACCGTCAGCGGTGTGGTAATATCACAAACCAGAATCTGGTATGTACTTGTTTCTGCAATCCCTATGCGAATGATGTGCCCGTTGCTTCATGTTTTACCAAATGGACTTGCCGCAGAAGCAGGGAATCCTCTTTTGGATACGGGAGTCATTGTTCCGGGAATGTGTCTCTCAATCATCTGGTTTGTTTTAGTAACGGTTCTGTTTTTGAAATGGTTTGAGAGAAGAGAGGTGAAATAAGATGATTGGAAGATCTCTTAATGCAGACTTGCGAAAGATGAAAGGAACATCTGTGATTCTGGCACACTTACTGATTCCGATTATAACCAGCGTTATATTTTTAATATATTACTTTTTTTCACCATGGAATGAAAATATGAAAGTGATTGCATTTTATCAGGCAATAGGAGCAGGACTTCCGGTACTTATTGGAATTTTTACAGCAAGTGTGATGGAACAGGAACAAAATGCAGGTGATTTTCAAAATCTGTTGTCTTTACCGGATAAACCTGCAGCATTTTTATCGAAACTGTTGATGCTACTGGTTTTGTGTCTGTGCTCTATCCTATTGACAGCAATCATATTCGGAATTGGATTTGGAAGAATCGCATCAAGCGACATCGGAATCATGAAAGGATGTATATTTGCAGCAGTGCTGCTGTGGGGAAGCAGTGTTCCACTTTATCTGTGGCAGCTGATTCTGGCTTTTCAGTTTGGAAAAGGGGTATCCATTGGAGCAGGGATTATATCAGGACTAATTAGTGCACTGATGCTTACCGGACTTGGAGATTATGTGTGGAAATATGTATTTGTCTGCTGGACGGGTAGAGTACCATATACTTATCTGCAATCTGTATTGGGAGAAACTAGTGTAGGTGAATGGTTGTCATTCATACCAGGTTTCTTAATATTTACAGGGATTAGTATGGTATACTATTTTTGGTGGGTAAACCACTGGGAAGGAAACAGAATATCGGAATAGAATCGAGGGAAACTATGGCAAAAATACTGGCAGTTGATGATGAACCGGCAATTTTGGAAATGATAGAAAGCATTTTGAATAAGGATGGACATCTGGTTACCAAAGTAAGTAATCCACTAAAAATTAATATGGAAGAATTACATCGTTATGACCTGATTTTACTGGACATTATGATGCCTGGAATGGATGGCTTCGAATTATGCAAAAGAATCAGGGCACTTGTGGATTGTCCGATTTTGTTTCTTACGGCAAAAACGGAGGAAAACAGTCTGGTAAACGGACTTTCTTTAGGAGCAGATGATTATATTTCAAAGCCATTTGGAGTGATGGAACTTCGGGCAAGGATCAATGCACATCTACGGAGAGAGCACAGGGAACATTCTGTCCGGATGGTTTTAGGGAGAGTCTGCATTCAGATGTCTCAAAAGAAACTGTTGATGGATGATAAAGAACTTCCGTTTACGAAAGCAGAGTACGAAATCTGTGAATTTCTGGCTAAAAACAGAGGACAGGTTTTCTCGAAGGAACAGATATTGGAAGCGGTCTTTGGCTTTGACAATGAGAGTAATGACAGTACTATAATCACGCATATCAAAAATATAAGAGCAAAATTTGCGGATTATGATTATATGCCGATAAAAACAGTCTGGGGGATTGGATATAAATGGGAAGAGTAAAGAGAAGCAATACACTCAGCAGGATTTTTATGAGATATGTACTGGTCATGCTTGGATCATTAGTTGGTTTGGTGATTGTTGCTTGGCTGCTGCTTTGCCTTTTGATTAGTGTGGGCTGCATCTATCCGGCGAATTATGCAGAGCAAAAGATTAATGAAGCATATGATACGATTCTACGTGCAGATAAAGTGACTGCTGAGATGATTCCCGCACTTTGTGATTATGTAATCTTTTCAGAGAATGGAGAGAAAATAGGTGGAGATCTGTCAGAACAATACGAACAGATAGCATGGAATGCTGCAAAGTACGGAAACGCATCCGGGAAATATTTTTATAAAGTAATTGTAAGGGAAAATGAATATGTTGTATTGCAATATTGCCTGACACCTCAATATCATTCAGCTTTTTTGAGGGAGCATTTTATAGGACCTCAGAATGTGATGAGTATTATGTCTGTGATTGGAGCAGTAGCGATTATCATCATTCCGTCCATACGTTTTGGAAAAAGAATCAAAAAGCAGATGCAGCCTGTATTAGACGCAATCAGACAAATAAAGGATCAAAATCTGGAATATGAGACATCCTGTTCCGGTATCAAAGAGTTTGATGACTGTTTATCGGCAATCGATGATATGCGAGATGCATTGCGAGAATCTTTAGAAAAGCAGTGGAAAACAGAGCAGGAAAAGAAACAACAGATGTCTGCTTTGGCGCATGATATTAAAACACCTCTTACGATTGTACGGGGAAATGCAGAACTACTTTCAGAGACTGAACTGACCACAGAACAGAAGAATAATATCACTTATGTTTTGAACGGCACAACACAGATACAAAGTTATGTAAAACAGTTGATAGATGTCACAAAATCATGGAATTGCAGTGATGTTACCTATACAACGGTGAGGTTAGAAGATTTTTTCGCAGATATAAAGGAACAGGCGCTCGGACTGGCAGAAATCTATCACCAGAAGATAGATTGGAAGGCGGAACAAAGTGATAAAAAGGTAACGATTGCTTATGATCCAATGTTCCGAGCCGTAATGAATGTAATTCAGAATGCAGTGGAGCATACAAAAGAAAATGGAATCATTTATATTGACGCAAAGGAGCAGGATGGCCGGCTGACATTCATTGTGGAGGATAGCGGATCAGGATTTACAAAAGAAGCATTATTGCATGGCACAGAGCAGTTTTTTATGGATGACACAAGTAGAAATGGCGAAGCCCATTATGGGATGGGACTATTTTTTGCAAAAACTGTGGCTGAAAAATATGGCGGAGGGATTAAACTTTCAAGTTCTGAAAATACAGGTGGGGCGAGGGTAGAAATATTTTTCCTGAGTAGTCAAGAAACAAGCTAAATAGACCGCAATTAAGCTATGTAAAAGAAATTTTACATGCATTTATCTAATATGTAAAAGCCTTTTGATATACATTACTACTACGTTTGCTGTAATCTCATGGAAGAAGGAGGCATACAGAATTATGATAGCTGATTTTGCATTTATGCCAAATAAACTTGACCTTATCAGAGATATTGCATTAGGGACAGATAATGCAGAAAGAAAGGCATATTCCAACAATAAGTATGGTCTTGTGGAGTACTCAATCAGAAGCGGATATGTGAAGATCAGCTATAAGAACAGGAATGGTGTGCGTAAGGAAGGTGCACTCGATTGGCGTGAGTTATATGAAATCTTATCTTATATGGTAAAACAGCCATTTTACTGCGGAGAAGACCAGAAGAAGTATTATCAGGAGACAAAGCAGAAGGCTGACAGGGATAAGATGAATCCGGTCCATAAGAGATTCTTTGATATCGAGGATAGTGTAAAAGCCAATCGTCTTGAAACCAGGGAAAGAGCAATAGCGAATGGCTGGAATACCAAGATTGATGAGAATGGACATGTGGTTTCAGATGATACAGTACAGAAAAAACACAACTTCCATTACAACCTCTGGGAAATGGAAAAAGGTGGAGCTAAGACCAGATACCAGTGGAATATGGATGCAATCCGCACTCTAAAGCAGATTGAATCAGAAAACAGGCTTGCCACACCGGAGGAACAGAAAATTCTGTCGAAGTTTGTCGGGTGGGGCGGACTGTCACAGGCATTTGACGAGGAAAACGCAGGCTGGAGCAAAGAATATGCAGAACTGAAAGAACTTTTATCTGATGAGGAATACAGTGCTGCAAGGGCAACAGTAAACAATGGAACACATTTTACAGAAATGGATAAAGTACTTGTTCAGATGGAAAATGATTATGCCAATCAGGAGAAGTGGCAGAGCTACGCAGAGAATAATGACAGGGCAACCTTTATGTTGTTGTTTGAAAAGGATTTTCCGAATATGGCAGCAGACAGATATGAGCAGAATGCCCAGTTTTTCAGAAAACTATTTGATGATCCGGATATGATGAAACAGGTAATGGAAACGGTAGGTTCTGTACTGTATGAGAGATTGAAGAAGAAATATATCTTTGATCCAAAGTCTGGCGTAATTGAAGAGGCGACACCAGAGACTTATGTGGAAGATACATATTTGACGGAAAAATAAAGTGTAGTAGTTGAGGAATTGCTATGGGGAAACTAGATGTTATTGAGCGAGCTGCAAATAGGCTTCTGCAACATAATGTTGCAGAGGCAAGAATAGCGATAGAATTGATGCAGGAAAGTCATGACCAAAGAGTGCTGATCAAATCATATTTAGTTCCTATTTTTATATCATTTTAGCGGTAAAGATATTTACTCGATATTATCCACAATAACAAAATGCAGCATAGATGATTTTTGACTTCATATTGCTTCGATAGAAGAAGTAGCAGGTTTAGAGAAGATAATCGCAGAAAGCAAGTAGATCGTCGCTACTAATCTTGTGTTTCTCTTTATTAAGACTCTCAGAAATTTCATATATGACACAAAGAACCACCAAGATCAAGGCAGAAAGGTGGTTCTTATATTTTGCAGTGAATGAATCAATTATTTTGTGATGATATCACAGAAAATAATTTACCTTTTGCTTAGCTGTCATTAAGAAGAATAAAAAAATACAACACGAAAGGATGTGTCAAGGTAATGCCAGAATTATCGTGATACATCCTTTTGTATTTGGAATGATTATTTTTCTTTCCCTACTTGTCGAAAATAATGGATGGAATGTATAATATTGTTAATGATCCAGAGATATTTATTTTGGAAACAGCTTAATCAATTTGGAGGTATAAAATGAAAGCACATAAATATTGGTCAATCGGAGCAATAGTTACAATGGTTGGAACTTTTTATACAGGATATAAAGGGTTAAAAGCAGCACACAAATACTTTGCATTTGGCTCTCTGATATGCATGATTATGGCAGTCTATTCTGGTCATAAAATGATTTCAGGTAATAAAAGAACAAGAAAACAGGTGGAAAATACAAAAGCGGAGGAATAGTAAATGTTAGAGTTAGGAATAAAAGCACCGGACTTTGAATTGCCGGATCAGAATGGAGAAATGCATAAATTAAGCGATTATGCAGGAAAAAAAGTAATCTTATATTTTTATCCAAAGGATAATACACCAGGATGTACGAAGCAGGCATGTGGCTTTTCTGAGCGTTATCCACAGTTTACTGAGAAGGGAGCTGTTATTCTCGGAGTAAGCAAGGACTCTGTAGCGTCTCACAAGAGATTTGAAGAAAAATACGGACTGGCATTTACGCTATTAGCAGATCCGGAGCGTAAAGTTATTGAAGCATATGATGTCTGGAAAGAAAAGAAAAATTATGGAAAAGTATCTATGGGTGTAGTAAGAACTACATATCTTATTGATGAGCAGGGAATCATTATAAAGGCAAATGATAAAGTCAAGGCGGCAGATGATCCTGAAAATATGCTTAAGGAATTGGCATAATGAAGATTATTTTATCACCTGCAAAAAAGATGATTGTAGATACCGATAACTTAGCACCGGTTGAACTGCCTGTCTATATTGATAAGACAGCAGAAGTATTAAACTGGATGAAAAGCAAATCAAAAGAAGAACTGAAAGCTATCTGGAAATGTAATGACAAGATTGCAGAGCAGAACTTTAACAGATTGGAAAATATGGATCTTTATAACAGGCTTACTCCGGCTGTTTTAGCATATGATGGGATTGCATTTCAATATATGGCACCATCTGTGTTTGAAATCCAGCAGTTTGAGTATTTGCAAAATCATTTAAGAATCTTGTCTGCGTTTTATGGCATTTTAAAACCAATGGATGGTGTGACTCCTTATCGTCTTGAAATGCAGGCAAAGGTTGGAATTGGAGATGCAAAAAATCTGTATGAGTACTGGGGAGAATTGTTATACCGCTCAGTAATCGATGACAGTAGGATTATCATTAATCTTGCATCAAAAGAATACTCAAAATGTATAGAAAAGTATCTGACACCACAGGACAGATATATTACGATTGTATTTTGTGAGTTATCCGGAGATAAATTGGTAACAAAAGGTACCTATGCCAAGATGGCTCGTGGTGAAATGGTCAGATTCATAGCGGAAAATAATATTGAAAATCCGGTGGAGATTCAGAAATTTGACAGACTCGGATATTCGTTTAGGTCTGATTTATCTTCAGATTCAGAATATGTATTTGAACGCAAAATAAAATAGTTATTCAGGTAAAATATGCTCAGTTTGGCAGCTTTTATAATAATGAGAATTATTACTATTTTTATTGACAATAGGATGATAGTGGTATATAATCCTTATTAAGAACTAATCCTAATAAGGAGGATGAATGACAAGTAGGAGAAATACCATTCAAAAAGATCTCGTAAGAAATACCGTATACGAAATGAGAAGACACGTTACGGCAAATGAAGTGTATGAATTTATAAAAGAAGCATATCCATCAATTGGAAAAGGAACTGTATATAGAAATCTTGATATATTGGTAGAGGAAGGTGCATTAAGAAAGGTTGAAGTTCCGAATGGACCAAACCGATTTGATTTTACATTGAAAAATCATTACCATGTAAGATGTATAAAGTGCGGTGAAATTTTTGATGTGGATATGGATCAAATACCGGATTTGCTGGAAAGAATTCATAACACTCATGGAATTGAATTTGTGGATTACGATATTTCATTTAAAGGCATTTGCCCGAAATGCAGGGAGAAGGTAAAGGAGGAACAGCATGAATAGGAAAGCAATGTATAAGTTTAGTTATGGACTGTTTATATTGACCGCTAAAGAAGCAGAAAAAGATAACGGATGCATCATTAATACAGCCATTCAGGCAGCTTCGGAACCAAACCAGTTAAGTATCTGTGTAAATAAGGCAAATTATACGCATGATATGATTCAAAGAACCGGAAAATTTACTGTATCAGTCTTAAGTCAGAAGGCACAATTTGAATTGTTCAAACATTTTGGCTTCCAATCAGGAAGAGATACCAATAAGTTTGAAGCATTTGAGCAGTGTGCCAGGGGCACGAATGGTATTTATTATATTACAGAAGGTACAAATGCATACATTTCTGTGACAGTTACTAAAACAGAGGACTTGGGTTCACATACGATGTTTATCGGTGAGATAACCGATATGGAAGTTTTAAGCAATGTTCCTTCAGTAACATATGATTATTATCAGAATAATATTAAGCCTAAGCCACAGGAGGTTGGAAAAACAGAGGATGGTCAGACAATATGGCGTTGCAGAATTTGCGGATATGAATATGTAGGCGAGGAATTACCGGATGACTTTATATGTCCTTTGTGTAAGCACCCGGCATCAGATTTTGAAAAAGTAGTAAAGAAAACGGAGGTAAAAGAGATGGCAGAAAACAAATATGCAGGAACACAGACAGAGAAGAATTTACAGGAGGCATTTGCAGGGGAATCACAGGCAAGAAATAAGTATACCTATTTTGCTTCTGTAGCGAAAAAGGAAGGTTACGAGCAGATGTCAGCATTGTTTTTAAAGACTGCAGATAATGAGAAAGAACATGCAAAGATGTGGTTCAAGGAATTAGCAGGAATTGGTGATACAAAGGAAAACCTGGCGGCAGCGGCAGAAGGCGAAAATTATGAGTGGACAGATATGTATGATGGCTTTGCTAAAACAGCTGAGGAAGAAGGATTCCCTGAGCTTGCAGCAAAATTCAGGGCAGTAGGTGAGATTGAGAAGCACCATGAGGAAAGATATCGTGCACTTCTTAAGAATATTGAAACTGCACAGGTATTTGAAAAGAGCGAAGTTAAGGTATGGGAATGCCGTAACTGCGGACATATTGTGGTAGGAACTAAGGCACCTGAAGTATGTCCGGTATGTAATCATCCACAGAGCTATTTTGAAGTACATGAAGAGAATTATTAAGGAGATGAGATTATTACGAAGAAGAAAGTTATTAATTCAAAAAAAGCAGTAATGATAGGCTGTGGCTTTGTTGGTTCTGCATCGGTATTTGCTCTGATGCAGGGTGGCTTGTTTACAGAGATTGTCCTTATCGATGCAGATAAGAACAAGGCAGAAGGAGAAGCGATGGATATCAGTCATGGTATTCCGTTTGCGAGTCCGATGAAAATATATGCCGGAGATTATGATGATGTGGCTGATGCTGCAATTGTTGTCATATCTGCCGGAGCGGGACAGAAACCGGGAGAGACAAGGCTTGATCTCGTAAATAAAAATGTAGCAATATTTAAGTCAATCATTCCTGAAATAGCAAAGAGAAATTTTGCAGGTATCATGCTTGTAGTTGCGAATCCGGTAGATATCCTGACTCAGGTAGCCATAAAGTTATCAGGACTTCCAGAAAACAGGGTTATTGGATCGGGTACTGTGTTAGATAGTGCCAGATTAAGATATAAGCTTGGTGAGCATTTATCTGTGGACAGCAGGAGTGTTCATGCATTTATAGTAGGTGAGCATGGAGACAGCGAAGTTGTGGCATGGTCATCAGCCAATGTATCTGGTGTTCCATTAAGTGAAATATGTGAAATGCGTGGACATTACAAGCACAAGGAAAACACGGCAGAAATAGCTGCAGCAGTCAAGAACAGTGCTTATGAGATTATAAACAAAAAGCACGCTACATATTATGGAATTGCAATGTCTGTAAAAAGAATCTGCGAAGTGATTATGAGAGATGAAAAATCAATACTTCCTGTATCACACATGATTCATGGAGTATATGATATTGACGGAGTATCGTTAAGTATGCCAGCTATTGTAGGTGCAGATGGTATTGAGTCTGATATACCTATTAATTTAAGTGGCGAGGAAGCGTTAAAGCTTAAGGAATCTGCAGATTCATTGAAAAAGATTATGGAGACAATTGAATTATAAATTTTACACATGGAAGGAGAAAAAGGCATGGAAGTAAGATATTATGTTTGTAAGCATTGTGGAAACATTGTTGAAAAGGTAAAGGATAAGGGTGTACCTGTAATTTGTTGCGGAGAACCTATGCAGGAATTAAAAGCCGGAGTGACAGATGCTGCTGTCGAGAAGCATGTACCTGTATATACGATAGAAGGCAGTCATGTTCATGTCGTGGTCGGAGAGACAAAACATCCAATGCTTGAAGAGCATTTCATTGAGTGGATTACATTAAATACAAACCAGGGAATATACAGAAAACAGTTAAATCCAGGGCAGGAGCCGGTAGCAGATTTTTGTCTTTGCGATGGTGAACAGGTAGAAGAAGTATATGCATATTGTAATCTGCATGGATTATGGAAATGCTAAAAGCATTTATACATATTAAGGTTACAGAACAACACAAATATAACAGTAATATAGGCTGTGTATTAATATATTTACAAGGAGGAACAACGAATGAAATACGTATGTGATGTTTGCGGATGGGAATACGATGAGGAGAAGGGCTATCCAGAAGGTGGTATTGCACCTGGTACAAAGTGGGAGGATATTCCAGAAGATTTTGAATGTCCGTTATGCTTTGTAGGAAAAGACCAGTTCTCAGAAGAATAAATGTATTATGATAGGATTATACCAATGAAAGAAGAACTAAGTATAGATATCATCGGACTTGCAGGAGCCTGTTCTTATGCTTTGGACTGTATAGAAGCAGAGTTGGTAAATATCAAAAACAAACATGGAAAAAGAGTGGCTTATATAAGTATATGCATGGCTGAATATTGGAAAATTGAAGGTGATGAATTACAAGATTTAGCCATGTGTGCTTTACTGCATGATAATGCTTTGACACAATATATTTCGGAAGAACTGAAAAAGGATTCCGTCATTAATTGTAAAAAAGATTTATCCGAGAAAAAAACAAATCTTCATTGTATTTATGGTGAAAAAAATATTACTAAAATTCCATTTAAAACAGATGTGTCAAATGTGATTTTATATCATCATGAACATGCCGATGGAACTGGTCCTTTTCAAAAAAAGTGGAATGAAATTCCATTGTTTGCAAGGATTATTCATCTTGCAGATACCATTGATATTATAGGAAATAACCCGGGATCTGGAAATAACAGTTGGAATTTTATATGTCAGTACCTTTTAAAAAATAGGGATGGATTATTCGATTCAGAATGTGTGAATGCCTTTTTTCATGCATTCACACATTCTGAATCTTTTATATGTTTAAGTGATAATTCTTTTGAAATGAAGCTATGGGAGATTATCCCAAGACAAAAACAGGTTTTTGATTGGAAAACGTGTAAAAATGTCGCAGATTTTTTTGCAAAGATTGTAGATTATAAATCTTCTTTTACAAGCAGACATTCTATAGGAGTGGCTGAAAAAGCAGCTTTTTTTGCTCAATATATCGGATATGATTCTATTAATGTGCAAAAAATTTATCTGGCTGGTGCACTGCATGATATTGGGAAGATGGCAGTAGGCAATGAAATTTTGGAAAAACCGGATAAGCTTACGGATGATGAATTTTCAAAAATGAAGAATCATGCTGGCTATACATACCTTATATTATCAGAGGTTAATGATTTTGAAGAAATACGAGACTGGGCAGCTTTCCATCATGAAAAATTAAATGGAAAAGGGTATCCTTTTGGAAAAACCGCAGCTGAATTAAATGAGCCGGAACGTATTATGGCATGTATTGATATTTATCAGGCATTAACCGAGGACAGACCATATAAGAAAGGTTTATCGCACGAAAAAACGTGTGAGATGCTCGATGACATGGCGCAGAAAGGTTTTGTTGATTCTGATATTTCCAAGAAAATTAGGGAATGTTTTGGTGGAATCTAACATTAAAACGAGAAAATATAGGAAATTCATGAGAAATGCATTTGCCTATTATGAATAGTATTGAACAGGTTCATAAAACAAATAAAATGAAAGTAGGATTAATTTATGTATGAAATGAAACCAGAATATTATATCGGTATAGATATGATAGACGAAGAACACAAGCAGTTATTTAAATATGCAGATGAGGCATATGAATTGCTTCATGATGAGTTTACACCGGATAAATATGATAGGATTGATATAATATTAGAAAATCTTCGAAATTATACAGTAAAACACTTTAGTGATGAAGAGCAGTATATGGAATCTATTAATTATAAGAAGATATTTACACAGAAAGTTCAACATCAGGAATTTATACATAAACTTGATGAATTTATGGAACATCACAATGATGAGGTAGAAGATCAAGATGAACAGATTATGGGAATTTTAAAATATCTCACAGAGTGGTTAGTTAATCACATTCTGTATGTCGATGGTCAAATTCCAAAAGGCTGATATAGTAAGAAAGGCTGTTATTTTTAGAGAGTAGCAGCCTTTTTTATTTTGAATATAAAATATGACACATACACTTGACAATATGCATACATAGATGAAATAGGACATTTCTTCCTAAAAACAGTATGTTTATGGTATACTAGCTAATAGTAATGCGGTTTCAACCGACATTATATATTATTATGAGAAATTAATGCAAAGGAGTTATAATCAAATGGATAACAATGAAGTAGTACTCCATCATGATCATTCTCATATGTTATACAGCATTGAAATGCTGTAACATAAATGCACAAAAATTTTTTGTCAGTAATAGCAGAATGGTGCATAAATGTATTGAAGAGTCTTATGTCTGTCAAAACGAAAATCACGATGATACGTTCTATTATTTTTATACAATGAGCAGTCCTGAAAATGAGTTTTATAATGTTAAAATAGAAGTGAGAAATAACATATATTATTCACTTCCAGATTTGGATATCGGATATATAAAAATCAAAAATAGAAATAATAAAATTGTAATTAATTGGGATCATTATGGGTATAAGTTAAGCTATTCAATGAATATAAGCGAAGAAAATAGATGAATGCTTTTCGAAATAAATAATTACAAGAGACGACAGGAGGATTACATCATGGAACGAGTAGTACAATTTTTAAAAGAAGCAGAGACATATTATCTGGCAACAGTGGAAGGCGACCAGCCAAGAGTTAGACCTTTTGGAACAGCACACATTTTTGAAGGGAAGCTGTATATTCAGACTGGAAAGGTAAAGGATGTTTCAAAGCAGATTCACGCAAACCCGAAGGTAGAAATCTGTGCATTTAAAAATGGCGAGTGGCTTCGTGTAGCCGGAGAACTTGTAGAAGATGACAGAAGAGAAGCAAGACAGTCTATGCTCGATGCTTATCCATCTTTACAGAATATGTACTCAGCAGATGATGGAAATACAGAGGTGTTCTATTTTAAAAATGCGACAGCTACATTTTCATCATTTACACATGAGCCGGAAGTAGTGAAGTTTTAATGACGAAGGATGAATGGTATAGGCAGTTGTTTGAACGACTGGCTAATTCCAAGTTTCGTAGCAGTTTCCATCTGAAGCAGAAAGATATTGATTACATAAATGAAAAAGGTTGCGGTCGTCCAGTGGACGACCCTGCGTAGCAGGAGCAACGACCGAGTCGGGAGATGAGACCTGGATACAATAAGACAACATGCAAAGGATTTTATTGCAAAGAGAGAAGCTCCGGCATATATAGCAAATGATGGTAAACAGACACCAATGTGTGGACATCCAGTATTTATTGCCCAGCACGCAACAGCAACATGCTGCAGGGAGTGCATCCGAAAGTGGCATAAAATGCAGCCTGGCAAGGAACTAAGTCAGGTGCAGCAGGATTATCTTGTAGATGTAATTATGACATGGATTCAAAAAGAAATCGAAAGGCAGGAACATAAAATATGAGTTTGAAAAATGTATTGATTATTGTTGATAACATTGACGAATCAATTGATTTTTATGAAGAACTGTTTGGACTGCGTGTGATTACAAGGCAGGAAGGTAATGTAATAATGTCTGAGGGGCTTGTATTACAGGATGTAGATGTATGGTATGATAGTACAAAAATACCTACAACTCCACATAACAATATGACGGAACTTTATTTTGAAGATAATGATATAGAAGGTATTATTGAAAAACTGGAGTCTGGCAAGTATGTTGTAAGTTATGTTACGGAATTAATGGAACTTGAAGGTGGACAGAAGCTTGTAAGATTTTATGATCCATCAGGAAATCTTATAGAAGTACGAACACCAATTAACTATAACTGATATGAAATGGATTTAGGGAGAAAATGCAGATATTTGTAGATGCAGATGCGTGTCCGGTAGTGGGCATTGTCGAGACAATAGCAGAGAAATACAATATTTCTACCACCTTGTTGTGTGATACGAATCATATTTTGTATTCTGATTACAGCGAAGTGATTGTAGTAGGTGCAGGAGCAGATGCAGTAGATTATAAACTAATCAGCATATGTCATAAAGGGGATGTAGTAGTATCGCAGGATTATGGTGTTGCTGCGATGGCTCTTGGAAAAGGGCTCACAAGGTCCGGTGGACCTTGGCTTTGAGCCGACCGAAGCGGAGCGTAGACATATGCTATTCACCAATCCGGTAAGTGGTACACGAATGAGAACATAGATCAGATGCTTATGGAGCGGCATCTTAACAAAAAGGCAAGACGCAGCTCTCATAAGAATCATATGAAAGGGTGCACGATGTCCAGTGGACATCGGTTCTGCACGGACCGGAGTGGCAACGGAGACCAGGGAAAGCGTACAGAAGAAGATGATGTACGCTTTGCAAACTCCTTTGAAAAACTAATACTGATGGCAAAGTCAAAAGAAGGTGCTCAGAGTGGGACTATTTAAGAAAAAGACAGTTACAAAGACTTATGATAAAGAAAATAAGAAACCGGTAATCAAGGCGAGCATATGTAATGGCGAGCAGGTTGTGGGCTTTAAGGACATTCATACTGGTAAGATAGAAGAGATTATGCTGATTAAGAATCAGGCAGACCTTGATGCATTCAAGAAAATGTATGGAATAGATGATGAGATAGAGAAGGAATATTGATATGAGCATATTAGGAAATATACTTTGGTTTATATGTGGTGGATTGTTAAGTGGAATGTCGTGGGTTTTGGCAGGTTGCCTGTGGTGCATTTCAATAATAGGAATACCGATAGGCATACAGTGCTTTAAGTTTGCAGGTTTGGCATTTTTTCCGTTTGGAAAAGAAGTGGTATATGGTGGCGGTGCAGTTAGTTTAATTGCAAATATTATCTGGCTGATTGTATCAGGAATCCCTATGGCAGTTGGAAATGCTGTGGCAGGTCTGATATGTTGTATAACAATTATCGGAATTCCTTTTGGAAAGCAGTTTTTCAAAATTGCAAAATTGTCTCTGATGCCATTTGGGGCAGAGGTAATATAATTAATAGGCAGGTAGGAAAAATGTATTTGATTAAAACGATAAAAGGTGACATAACAAAAGTAACAGATGTGCAGGCAATCGTAAATGCAGCAAACAACTCTCTTCTTGGCGGAGGTGGTGTAGATGGTGCGATTCATAGAGCAGCAGGACCGGAGCTTTTGGTAGAGTGCAGGACACTTCACGGATGTGAGACTGGAGAAGCAAAGATAACAAAAGCCTATAATCTGCCATGTGATTATGTGATACATACTGTAGGACCGATATGGAATGGTGGCAGGGATAGAGAAGAGGAGCTTCTTGCTAACTGCTATTTGAATTCTATGAAGCTGGCAATGGATAATGGAATCAGGTCTATTGCATTTCCTTCCATATCAACGGGAGTATATAGTTTTCCGGTAGAGTTAGCGGCAAAGATTGCAGTACATACAGTAAATAGGTTTTTGCAGGATAAACCGGATTGGTTTGATCTGGTGGAGTGGGTGCTATTTGATACTCATACTGAATCGGTGTATGAATCTGAGGTGGATAAGATATATGAATAATAGAAACGAAATGTCTAGTATATCTGTTAATGATTTTGTTTTTGTCGATATAATATATTGTGAGAAATGAAGAAAAGGAGATTAACCAAATGGATAACAATGAAGTAGTAGTAGCAGAAGAAGTGGCAGCAGTTGCTGAAAATAATACAGGTATTGAAATTGAGCCTTTATTTGAAGAGCAGGTTGATTTTGATACATTTTCAAAGTCAGATTTTCGTGTTGTAAAGGTGAAGAATTGTGAAGCAGTTCCAAAGAGCAAGAAGCTTCTTAGATTTACACTTGATGATGGAACTGAGAATGAGAGAACGATTCTTTCAGGAGTACATGCTTTTTATGAGCCAGAGGAACTTGTTGGAAAGACATTATTGGCAATCGTAAATCTTCCACCACGTTCTATGATGGGAATAGATTCATGTGGTATGCTTCTTTCTGCAATTCACAATGTAAATGGAGAAGAAAAACTGAATCTGGTAATGTTAGATGATGCAATTCCAGCAGGTGCAAAATTGTATTAAGAGTATAAATGTCACATGGTTGTTAATAACTGTGTGGCATTTTATCGTTGTTGTTGATAAGAATGTGAAAAGCAGGAGGAACTACGGAGAGAGGTAAAACATATAAGGTTATTATGTGACTTTGATGATAAAGTAGCATATATCACTGGTTATGTTACATACAAATGAGGTTGCAGATATTAATGAAAGAATGATTGAGTAGAATAAATTATTAGTATTTTATTAGGAAGGTGGAATATATATGAAACAAGATACTTTAGAGGGCAAAGCAAAAACAAAAAATGGGGTAAAACGGCTGTGTTTTTCCATAATCTGCATTCTTCTGGAAGTGATTTTTATTATTACTATCGTAACACGCTTGAATGAATATGCAGAAATCATAAATTTATTTACAAGGATTTTGAGTGGAATCTTGGTTTTGGGATTGTACGCATCAAATAAGACATCCTCTATGAAAATGCCTTGGGTCATCTTAATTCTAATTTTCCCAATTATGGGTGTAGGCCTGTATTTGTTGATTGGTTTGAATGGTGGCACACATAAAATGCGTGAGCGATATGCAGAAATTGATAGCAAATTGTTACCAATGCTTCCGGACAGTCAGGAGTGTTTGAGCAGAATAAAAGAAACAATTCCGAAAGCAGGAAATATAGCAAGTTACATACAAAGAAATTCGCAGTATCCAATCTATCAGAATACGGATATTGTGTATTTTGATGAAGCAGTGAAAGGATTAGAGGCACAGCTTAAGGATTTGGAGAAAGCACAGAAGTTTATCTTTATGGAATATCATGCGATAGAAGACGCTGAAGCATGGCATAAGATTCAAGATGTTCTGGAAGAGCGTGTAAAAGCAGGTGTGGAAGTTAGAGTATTCTACGATGATATGGGTTCTATAGGCTTTATTAACACAGATTTTGTGAAAAAGATGGAGGCAATAGGAATTCATTGCCGTGTATTCAATCCGTTTATGCCAGGTTTAAATCTGTTTTTGAACAATCGTGATCATAGAAAAATAACAGTTATTGATGGAAAAGTCGGATTTACAGGTGGATATAATCTAGCAAACGAATATTTTAATTACACACACCCGTATGGACAGTGGAAAGATACAGGTATTCGTTTAGAAGGAGATGCTGTTCAGTCGCTTACGGTGACATTTTTGGAAATGTGGAATGCAGTAAGTGATAAGGATGCTAATGATTCTGATTTTAGTAAATACCTTTTCCACTATGATTATGCGGCACAGCAAACTGGGTTTGTTCAACCTTATGCAGACAGTCCTATGGATAATGAGCAAGTAGGAGAAGAAGTTTATATCAGTATGATAAATAAAGCTGAAAAATATTGTTGGTTTATGACTCCATATCTAATCATAACAGATGAAATGACGCATGCGTTATGTCTGGCTGCTAAGCGAGGGGTAGACGTAAGAATTATCACACCTGGTATCCCTGATAAAAAATTCATTTATAATATAACTCGTTCTTTTTATCATGGATTAGTTAAACATGGTGTTCGTGTTTATGAGTGGACTCCTGGTTTCTGTCATGCAAAAATGAGTGTGGCAGATGACTGTATGGCAACTTGTGGAACAATTAATCTGGATTATAGAAGTTTATATCACCATTTTGAAAACGGCTGTTTTATGGCAGATTGTCAGGCAGTTGTGGAAATAAAAAATGATCTGATAAGAACGATGGGAGAATGTCGTGATGTGACAGACCAATATCAAACCGGACGAAGTGCATATTTGCGACTGGGACAATTATTTATGAGATTATTTGCTGGATTGCTATAAGAATCTGATGAAACGACCTTTCAAAAAACAGTTGATTTAGAAGTTGACTGTTTTTGAAAGGCCGTTTTTGCTATATCTAACAGTCTGTTGTACAAAGAAGATTTTGCATGGATGAAAAAACAAACCTAGTTGAGGTTAAATTGAGTTTTCCATTGTATTGTATTGCTAATGAATAAGAATAAGAAAAAGAACAGACAATGCTGAATGCTCTGGAAACAAGAATATCTGAGTATAGTATGTAAGTTCGTAACAGAATGAAAGGAGCGATTCAAATGAGCAATTTGGAAAATTATATGAAACAGCAAGCAATTTTTTGTGAACAAAATGATAGCATTAGTAAGAATCTGTATTCAGAGTATGGTGTAAAAAGAGGCTTACGAGATGAAAAAGGCCAAGGTGTGTTGACGGGGCTTACAAATATTTCTGATATAAAAGCTTTTGAATATCGTGATGGAGTAAAGAGTCCATGTGATGGCGAGTTATCTTATCGTGGTTATAATATAAAAGATTTAGTAACAGGAAGTAAAGGAAAAAGGTTTGTCTTTGAAGAAGGAGCATATCTTCTTTTATTCGGAGAATTGCCAACTGATACACAGTTAATGGAATTTCAGGGAAGACTATCTGATTGTATGGAACTACCGACTAACTTTACCAGAGATGTCATTATGAAAGCACCTACATCAGATATTATGGGTTCTATGACTCGAAGTATTCTTACATTGGGCTCTTACGATAAGGAGAAAGAAAGTCTTGAAATTCCGAATGTGCTAAGGCAGAGTATGCAGTTGATCGCAGCATTTCCTATGTTAGCAGTATATGCATACCATGCTTATTGTCATTATGAAAAAAACGAAAGTATGTATATTCATAGACCTGAAAAAGATTTATCTATTGCTGAAAATTTCCTGCGCCTATTAAGACCAGATACAAAATTCACAGAACTGGAAGCAAGAGTACTGGATATAGCATTATTGTTACATATGGAACATGGTGGTGGTAACAATTCTACATTCACTACACGGGTAGTAACATCTTCAGGTTCAGATACTTATTCTGTTATTTCAGCAGCAATGTCATCCTTAAAAGGAAAAAAACATGGCGGTGCAAATCTGATGGTAATGAATATGATGGATGATATTAAAAGTCATGTGAAAGATTATGAAGACGAAGAGGAAATTGCATCATATCTGAGTAAGATTTTGAAGAAAGAGGCGTTTGATCAGAAAGGACTTATTTATGGAATGGGACATGCTGTATATTCTATTTCAGATCCGAGAGAAAGGGTGTTCAAAGGCTTTGTAGAACAACTCGCAAGGGATAAAGGACGTGAGAAAGATATGACCCTTTATAACAATATTGAGAAGATTGCACCTAAGTTGATTGCAAAGCAGCGTCAGATATTCAAAGGAGTAAGTCCTAATATAGATTTCTATAGTGGTTTTGTGTATGACATGTTGAATATTCCAAGAGAATTGTACACGCCATTATTTGCGATAGCAAGAATTGCAGGTTGGAGTGCACATCGCCTGGAAGAATTGATAACTACAGATAAGATCATTCGCCCGGCATATAAGAGTCTAGTCAGCAAAAAAGAATATATAGAAAGAGAGGAACGATAATATGGGAGCAGGAACCAGTGCAGAGGAGTTTTTTTTAAAGAGCATCAATGTTGAAAGTATATTTGAATTTGTTGAAAGAACAGATTATTTGTTTCTTTATAGTATAAAGGAATGTGTTGAAAAATCAGACTGTCATGAAGGAGTATATCTTTCAGAAGTGGCAGAATACATGAAATTATCGATTCCAGAAACATCTAAGATGGTAAAAAGTCTTGAAAATAAAGGATATATTATCTGGAAATTAGATGAAAAAAAAGAAAGAACGTACCTTGTTTTGACGAACAAGGCAATTGAATTAAGTAATTGTCAGAAAGAAAAAATGATAGAAGCTTATGAAAAAATCATATCGAATATACAAGAAGATGACCTGGCAGTTACACGGTGTACATTGAGAAAAATCCGACAGCTTATGGAAGAAATAAAATAGTGATTAATACAACGGAGTAAGAAAAGCTCCTTCATATATTAGAATAAAAATATGACTGTTTCTTTAAAAAGAAGCCTGTCATATTTTTTATGAAAAATAAATTTTGTTGAGGTTAAATTGAGATTGACTTTGTATTGTATCAGTATGAAATAAAAAGGAATCAGGTGATGTACAATGAAAAAGCATAAAATATGTAAAATCCTTCTTGTTATACTGGCAATTTTTTTATGTGTGGCTTTTTATGAATTGCTCGGAATCTGCGTTGCATATAAAAAGCAGCCGGAAGTGTCCAATACAACCAAAAAAGAAACAAAAAATGGGTCATGGAACGAATGCAGTGAAAATACAGAACGGGCAGTAATCATAGAAAAGAATCCAGAAGCGCTTTTACAAAGAGTGCGTTTGATCAAGAATGCAAAAAAGGAAATTATTCTTTCTACTTTTGCATTTCAATCCGATGAAAGTGGAAAATTGATTTTAGGAGCACTGCATGATGCGGCAGACAGAGGTGTACATATTCGTCTGTTAGTAGATGGAATGGAGAGCTGGATTGATATGGAAGGAAATCCGTATTTCTATGGATTATCTTCTCATGAGAATGTTGAAATTAAACTATATAATAAGGCCAATCCGTTGAAACCATGGAAGATGATGGGTAGAATGCATGATAAATATTTGATTGCAGATGGAAAGAGATATATTCTTGGGGGAAGAAATACATACAATTATTTCCTGGGTGATTTTCCGGGACATAAGAACTATGACAGAGACGTGTTAGTGGTTTGCGATGAACCTGAGAAAGAAAATTCAGTTAACCAGTTGTCAGAGTATTTTGAAACGATATGGGAACAAGAAGACAGTGGTTATTTTCATGACAATAAAAAACTGGCAAATAGAAAATCTGTAAAGAACGCAGTTTTAGAGTTGCAGAACGGCTATCAGAAATATTTTGAAGAGAATAAGGAAAGAATCTGCGATACCGATTACACGGACGAAACTTTTGAGACAGAAAAGATTGCATTAGTGTCAAATCCTATTCACACAGGTTCCAAAGAACCAGTAGTGTGGTATCAGTTGGGAGAATTGATGAAAAATGCAAAAAATCGTGTGAAAATTCATACACCATATATTATCTGTAATGATATGATGTATAATACATGGGAGGAGATTGCAGAGAACGTTTCAGATTTTTCTATCATGACAAATTCAGTTGCGAATAATGGGAATCCATTTGGGGCTGCCGATTATGCGAAAAACAGAAATAGAATCTTAAGTACAGGAATTAATATCTGGGAATATGAAGGCGGTTATTCATACCACGGAAAAAGTATTCTGATTGACGATGATCTGTCTGTAATCGGTTCCTTTAATATGGACATGAGAAGTGCATATCTGGATACGGAACTGATGCTTGTAATTCGCAGTAAAGATATTAATAAACAGTTGGAAGAGGGCATGATGGAATATGAAAGAGTGTCCCGACAGGTATTGGAAGATGGAACCTATCGTGATCCGTATCATGTAGAGCCAATTGAATTGACAAAGAAGCGTCAGAGAAACATACTTTTGGTACAGCATCTGCTTGGATGGGCAAGATATCTGTTCTGATAAAGGAGGAAGAAGATCGTGTTTCAAATATTAATTGTAGAAGATGATAAAGAATTAAGCCAGCTATTCCAAAAAGTGCTTGAGAAGAATGGATATCAAGTCAAAAGTGCATCGGATGGAGCACAGGCATTAGAAGTATTGGATAAGGAATATATTGATCTGATCATTTCTGATATTATGATGCCGGTTATGGATGGCTATGAACTGGTGTCAGAACTTCGTTCAGCAGGATATCAGATACCAGTGCTTATGATCACTGCGAAAGGTTCCTTTGATGATATGCGCCAGGGATTTCTTTCAGGAAGTGACGATTATATGGTAAAACCGGTAAATGTGAATGAAATGGTTTTAAGAGTCGGAGCACTGCTTCGCCGTGCACAGATACTGAATGAACACAAAATTGTGATCGGTTCAACAGAGTTTGATTATGATGCAATGACGGTTACAACTGATAAGGAAAGTCTTGTTTTGCCTAAAAAAGAATTCCTGCTTTTATATAAGCTTGCAGCTTCGCCAGGCAGAACATTTACAAAACAACAGTTGATGGATGAAGTATGGGGATACGAGACGGAGGCAGACCCACATACGATAGAGGTACATATAGGAAGAATCAGAGAGCGTTTTAAAGATAACCCTGATTTTGAAATCGTAACAATGCGTGGAATTGGATACAAGGTGGTGAAAAAATAATGGAACAAAAGAAAGAAAAAGGATTGCGGATCCGATCCTGTCTGACTGGTGCAATCTGGCTGGCACTTGTATTTTCAACAGTCATATCTGCTTTATTATTTGCTTTTATGAATCATTTTTTTAATCTGCCGGGCAGCATACCTGTGCTTGGCTGGCTTTTGATTTTCAATACATTGATTGCAGGGCTGATCACTTCCTTTATTAATGCAAAGTTACTAGAACCAATTACCAGACTTAGTAAAGCAATGAAGGAAGTTTCTCGGGGAGATTTTGAACAGCATTTGGAAACGAACAGCCGTATAGCAGAAGTTGGAGAATCTTATCAAAGTTTTAACGTTATGACAAAAGAGCTTCGTGCAACAGAGGTGCTGCAGATGGATTTTGTATCTAATGTTTCTCATGAGTTTAAGACCCCGATTAATGCCATTGAAGGGTATACAATGCTTCTTCAGGGAGAAGAACTGTCTCAGGAGCAAGAGGAATATGTAGAAAAAATCCTGTTTAATACCCAAAGGCTTTCCGGATTGGTTGGAAATATTTTGCTGTTATCCAAGTTAGAGAATCAGAACATACCAATGAAAAAAACAGAATATCGTTTGGATGAACAGATCCGTCAGGCATTTCTTTCCCTGGAGACAAAATGGACAGAAAAAGAAATTGGTTTTCAGGTAGAATTGGAGGAAGTTAAATATACTGGGAATGAAGGACTTTTTATGCATATCTGGATAAATCTTTTGGATAATGCGATTAAGTTCAGCCCTTCAAAGGGGACAATTACGATGTTTCTGAAACAAGAACAGGATTCTGTTAAGTTCATTCTGGAAGATGAAGGACCAGGAATAGAGGATGATGTAAAATCCAGAATATTTGACAAGTTCTATCAGGTAGATGGATCTCATAAAGCGGAAGGAAATGGGCTAGGTCTTGCACTTGTAAAACGGATTGTAGATAGTGCCGGAGGAACAATCAAAGCAGAAAACCGTGAATATGGTGGATGCAGATTTGTTGTAGAGCTTCCAATACAGAAAGATGAGGCCATATAAGTTTAAGAAAAACAGATAGAGGAGGAATTACATGACATTTTATCAGGAATTGCAGTTAAATCAGGCAGGTTCTAAAAATCTGTTGAAAAAGAGTGAAACAGTGAAAGAAAAATCATATCATATACTGGTATATTTGGTAAAGATAGCTGTTACAATGGCATTTTGTTTTTTATTTGTTACTATTTTCAGTATCTTATTTGGAAATGAGAATAGTATTGTGGGTGTAGTAGTTTTATTATGCCTTATGGTATTTCGGAATGCGGATCTGGGGATCCACACCGGACAATCTACAATGCTTTTGGCTTTGTTCTTTGTAATTATGACTGTATGTCCGCATTTAGCAAATCAGTTTTCACCGGTATTGGGAATGCTGTTAAATATTGCGGCACTGGCTGTGTTGATTCTGTTCGGATGCCATAATCCATTCATGTTTAATCAATCTACATTGGTTCTTGGGTATCTACTGCTATATGGTTATGATGTTACGGGAAAAAGCTATCAGATGCGATTAGTCGGAATGGCTTTAGGTGCAGCACTTACCTGCTTCGTATTTTATCGAAATCATAAAAACAGAACTTATAAAAGAAATCTGAAAGATCTGATACAAGAATTTGATATCACTTCTTCCAGAACAAAATGGCAGATATGTCAGATTTTATGCGTACCGATTGTCCTTTGCATTGCAGAACTTTGTAATATGCCACGTGCAATGTGGGCTGGTATTGCGGCCATGTCCGCGATTTTGCCGTTTATGGAAGATATGCACTACAGAGTCCGTAAAAGGATTGTCGGAAATATTGCAGGTGTTATATGTTTTACAGTATTATATTTTCTGCTTCCTTCGTCAATCTATGCATATATAGGAATTCTTGGTGGAATCGGTGTAGGATTTTCAGCACAATATGGCTGGCAGGCAGTATTTAACACATTTGGTGCTTTAGCCATTGCTGCAGAGACTTATGGACTACAAGGAGCGGTTAGTCTTAGAGTGATTCAAAATGTTTTTGGTGTTGTGTTTGCTTTAGCATTTTGTGTTATATTTTATTGGTTTATGTCTAAAAAAAAGGAAAGTGAAGTGACCGTACATGCAGAGTGAAGTGAATCAGGAAGAAAATTTGAATAGAATTATTACGGTTCCTAATCTTCTTTCTTTTTTTCGGCTTTGTCTGATTCCGGTAATTATATGGAGTTATTGTGTAAAGAAAAATCCTCTGTTAGCTGGTGAAATCTTATTGCTGTCTGGTCTTACGGATCTTGCTGATGGATATATCGCAAGAAGATTCCATAGGATTAGTAATTTAGGAAAAATACTTGATCCGGTGGCTGATAAGTTGACACAGGCAGCGATGTTAATCTGTCTGTTTACTCGTTTTCCGCATATGCTTGTTTTAATCGTAATAATGGCAGGTAAGGAGCTGTATATGGTAGTCAGTGGATGTCTTGTGATACGAAAGACAGGAAAAGTACATGGTGCAGACTGGCATGGAAAGATAGTAACCTTTTTATTATATGGAACTGCAGCGGTGCATATTATATGGTTCCAAATTACACCGATGGTATCAGATCTGTTGATTGGTTTGTGCGCTATAATGATGGTCATATCGGTCGCTCTGTATATTATCCAGAATACCAGGACTCTTAAGGGAGAGACTGTATAAGCAATTTTATATTGCAATGACTAGAAAAATATTTAGGAGAAGATAGATATAAACAGTAAGTCAAACACACAAACTATGGAGTCTTTATTCGGTTTAATAAAATTTTAGATAGAAAATAAATCATTCAATGTCATTTAGATAAGGTTTTTTATGACAAAAAGACAGATTGCTTATCTGCCTTATAATGCAGTATAATGGTAACGAGATTTATGCAACCTGATACATGAAATCCCTATTTCTCTTTGGACGGAGGTGGATAGGATATTTTCGATTGTACTTGACAGGTGTCAGATACTTTTGTATGAGAAGCATGGACTCTGTTTCGTTACCATCGTGTTTGAGATATGCTCTGCATATGTTTACTGCATTTGAAACGGATTTACTCTGCATCTGGAGCATAAACTGAATATACTCGCGGAAAGAAAGTTTGCGGTTCCTGGTAAAATCACTTTCCGGATTACGGCAGAACATGGAGTGAATTTCATCGAGTTCTGTGATGCAGTTGTCGAGTGTGGATTTTAAATTAGATAAGAAAAAATCAGCCATAATGAGTCTCCTTGAAATATGTTTATAATCAAGGCTTGCGCAACATATATTGGCTTACTTGTCAACTGTTTTTTGTAATATTTTTAAAGTTTTTAGGCATAAAAACAGTGGCTTTCTATGACAGAAAACCACTAAAATGATGCTTAACTGAATGGCATTGCTTTATCACCACTTTGAAAATGGTTGTTTTATGGCGGATAGTCAGACAGTTTTGGATATAAGAGATGATCTGGGAACAACCATGAATGAATGCAGGGAAGTGACCGAAAAGTACCGCACAGGACGGAGTGCATATTTACGGCTCGGACAGTTGTTTATGAGATTGTTTGCAGGACTATTATAGCAGAAAGAAGAGGTGTTCGATATGTGTACAGCAGCAACTTACAAAACAAAAGATTTTTATATGGGCAGAACGCTTGATTATGAATTTTCCTATGGGGAACAGATCACGATAACACCAAGAAATTACGAATTTGATTTCCGGTTTGCCGGGAAGATAAAAAGCCATTATGCTTTGATCGGAATGGCATTTGTTGCAGAAGGTTATCCGCTTTATTATGATGCTGTTAATGAAAAAGGCCTTGGAATGGCAGGTCTTAATTTTGTCGGCAATGCGGCATATGAAGAGGCTTTGCCGGAAGATGAAACAGAAGTCAGCCAGGTGGCACAGTTCGAGTTCATCCCATGGATCCTTACACAGTGTGCTACTGTAGCAGAGGCGAGAGAGAAGCTGGCAGCAATGAGACTGACAGGTACAGCATTCAGTGAACAGCTGCCGACAGCACAGCTTCACTGGATCATTGCAGACAAAGACTCCTGTATCGTTGTTGAGTCTATGAAAGATGGGCTGCATGTATATGATAATCCGGTAGGAGTGCTTACCAATAATCCACCATTCCCGAGTCAGATGTTTGCACTGAATAATTATGCCGGAGTATCCAGAAAACAGCCGGAGAGTACTTTTGCAGGAGTATTACAGCTTGATGCATATAGCAGAGGAATGGGTGGAATGGGAATACCTGGAGATCTTTCCAGCCAGTCAAGATTTGTGAAAGTTGCCTTTACAAAATTAAATTCGATCTCCGGTGAAGAAGAGGATGAGAGTGTAAGCCAGTTCTTCCATATCTTAGGATCCGTAGATCAGCAGCGTGGATGCTGTGAGGTGACAGAAGGCAAATATGAGATCACGATATACACGTCCTGTTGTAATACAGCAAAAGGTATTTATTATTATACGACTTATGATAATCGTCAGATCACAGCGGTTGACATGCATGCGGAAAATCTGGATTCAGATCAGCTGATCTGTTATCCGCTTCTGTCCAAGGGCGAAGTCAGATGGCAGAATAAATAATACGAAAATGCACGGAGAAAGCATAACGCAGAACAACAGGAGGAAAGACCATGAAAGAAGTTAAAACACCGAAAAAACCACTGGCATATTATGTTGTGGTCAAGCTTTTTTGTAACACTTGTGACTAAAAAATAGCGCTTATCAATTTATGCTGCCGTCCTTGCTTCATATGGGGTTCGATAACCATTATAACTGTGTGGACGAACATGATTATAATCAACGTATGCAAATTCTTCTACCTTTTGAAACTATTCGAATGATACGATGTCTTGGAGTTCTTGCTATGGGTGCTCTGATACTAGTACAACATTTTTTTGGGAATCACTCATTTGATGGAGAAACCTTTTTACCCAAGGAATCCTTTTATAATGGTGAGGCTGCGTATTTGTTAAATCAGTCATCTGCTACATGGGGACAGAATTTATCTTCGGAAAATTCGCTCCCAAATCCCTGTGCATCTGACAAGTATAAGGTTTATAAGGGGTGTACCGGATATACCAATGATGCAAGCGAGGCACATCACAATATCAAGAATGGCTTCTGTACCAATGCCGGATGTGATTATTATGAAAAACCACATTACAATGAAACAGATGGAGTCTACGAGATCAGTAATGCCGGACAACTATATGCCTACGCAGATAATGCACAGACAGTTTATACAAAGGGTGCAAGGCTTACAGCAGATATCGTAGTAAATGAAGGAACATTGATTCAGGAGGATGGTACTCCTGTTGCGAAGACGGATGACATTAGGATGTGGGACGAGGTGTTCAGAACATCTGGATATCCATACAATAACCAAAAGCTTGTATTTGATGGTAACAATCATTCTATCAGCGGACTGTATGCGAACGGAAGCGGACCGCAGGGTTTTGCGTTATATAATTATGGAATGATAAAGAATCTGCAGATTAAGAATTCGGTATTCATATCAACGGATGGCAACGCAGGAGGCATTGTTGCAGGTTTTCCTATTGGACCGGCTGACTATAAGGAGTGTTTGTTGGCGTTTTTACGGTTTGTTTTGGAATTTTGTCGACCGCGAGGGTCAAAAAAAGAGAGGTGTTTTTGTTGCGCAGCAAGGTGCTTTTTGCAAACAGCCTTTGCTATTTCAACACCTGTGTCTTTCCTATGTATTTTCCCATCGTTTCACCTTGTCGTTAAGGAACGGCAGGGCGCCGTACCTATGGCAGAGCGTTATTTTGCATTTCTTCGAATTCTTTTTCCGGAAGATACATCGGGGTCACCTCCTGTATGGATTTATTTGTTCGCGAGAAACAAAAAACGGCCGCACTATGCTTTGTGGCATAGTACGACCGCTTGCGGATGCAGACAGAAAAACTGTCTTGTTATGACGGCTGTGTGCCTTATGTTTTGAAAGTGTACACGGTTGTTAGGGACATCTCCTTGTTTTCATAACTACCTCGCTGTATGGGGGATTCTTTGATTTTATTCTATCCGATGCAAGAGCAACTGTGAAGAGCGCATAAGTTTGATATACACAGTATACATTGCATTCGGTAAAAAATTTGTCGGGTTAGGTAGAATGGAGCAAATTTTGTCTGTTTCAGGCGCCGAATGCTTACACATGGCGGGATTAGACCAAAAAAGCACAGCGAATGAATATCCGCTGTGCTTAAAAAGGATAGTTTATTTCTGCCGAGAACCTTGTTTAGATGACAAGGCTTCTCCTTATCGGGATTGCTTGTTGTGATTTCATATTTGACTGTTATTACGGCATTGTCAGCCGGCAATTACACCTTCTCGAATTTCTTAATCGGCACAGCGATTTGAGTAATATAATCGGCACTGTTATCGCCTCGGTTGGGTGGTCCCTCTAAATAAACGGAGCGCAACCGTCCTGCGGGTTTAATGCCGTTTTTGCTCACATGTTCCATCAGCACCCGCATGGCTTCGGCAGTTCCTTCATACGGTCCGCCATGGACATTTTTCCGGTTCTGGCGGCGGCAATGTAGGTGTCCCGCAGTTTAATAGCTGCCTCGGCAACATCTTTACACCGATATTCCCGACAAAAGCACACCTGACGCGGCAGAACGGTTTTATGCACTGTGAAATCGCCTTGCTTTGCCGAACGCACCTGAAGCATCTGAATATTTCTGTCCAGCATTTTCCGCAGCTCATAAAGCTTATCTAAAAGCTTATCCATATTTTCGGTGTCGTAGTAATATTCCGCTACCTCCTTTAAGGAAAGACCGAGCGCCTGTAGCGAACGGATAGAGCGGATCTGCGTCATGTTGTCTGCCGAATAATAGCGAAAGCCGTTGGTTTCGTCCTTTACTGCCGGTGTCAGAAGTCCCATATTTTCGTATACAAGCAGTGCCTTGCGGGTGACTCCGAGTATTTTTGTAACTTCTCCGATTTGAAATAGGCTGTTATCGTGTTTTTTCATCATTATTTCACCAAATTTCTGTAAAAGTTATTGACTCGTCCCCTAAGGTACGATTTACAATATAATATATCGTAAAAGAAAGAATAATGCAAGTTCAATGCAAAAAGGAGAATACCGCTATGAAGAAAAGATTATTAAGTGTATTTCTATGCTTGTGCATGGTGTTTAGTTTAGTTCCGGCCACGGTGTGGGCGGAAACAACAAACGGGCACACCCACTACCTTTGCGGGGGCAGCACCTGTAACGGCAGCGGTCACGAAAACGAAACCTACAAGACCACATTTGAAAAGGAGATTAAGCAGGAGGGCAACACGCTGAAAATAGGCGGTGAATCCTGGGCACCGACAAAAGGCAGTAACGATACATTCTACATACTTCCTACTGGCACTTACTACCTCGGCAGTGACATTAGCCCGGAGTATACCATTAAGATTGAGAACAATGTCACCCTCTGTCTCAACGGGCACAAAATCACGGCCGCAGACGGAATGGATGCCATCTATATGACCGGCGGCAGCTTCACCCTCACCGACTGCAAGGGCGTCGGCACGATCACCCATGCAAGCAGCAAGACCGGCAGAGGCGTGTATGTGAGTTCCGGCACCTTCAATATGTACGGCGGCTCTATTACTGGCAACAAAGCCCAAGACGCCCAAGGCAGAGGCGGCGGCGTGTATGTGTACAGCGGCAGCGGCACCTTCAATATGTCCGGCGGCAGCATCACCGGCAACCGTGCCACCGGCGATGGCGGCGGCGTGTATAAGAGCGGCAGCAATTCATCATTCAATATGTACGGCGGCAGCATTACCGGCAACACCGCCAACAGCTATGGCGGCGGCGTGTATGTGGACGGCGGCGGATTCACCATGTCCGGCGGCACCATCGGCGGCACGAAAACGGGTGAGACCAACACGGCCACCTATGGCGGCGGCGGCGTATATGCGAAGGCCAACTTCGAGATGACCGGCGGCAGCATCACCGGCAACAATGCATACAAATCTGATTACATATCAACCTTCGGCGGCGGCGTGTGTGTGGGCAGCGGTATCTTCACCGTCAGCGGCGAGGTGACCGTCACCGACAATACCAAGGGCGGCACAAAGGGCGCAGACGGCAAGTTCACCGGCGACACGAAGAACAATGTCTATCTTCCCACCGGCAAGACCATCACCATTGGCACCGACAAATTGTCCGAGGGTGCGCAGCTCGGCGTGACTGTGAGCGGAGACTATGGCGATTACCCGTTCACCTCCGGCTGGAATGCCAATATGAGTGACAAAACCCCATCCGACTACTTCATCTCCGATACCGACGGATATGTGGCCAAGTTGAACGGCAGTGAACTGAAAATGGTTACCCATGTGCATAACTGGACTTACACCGCAAGCGGTGATACCATTACCGCAACCTGCAAAAATTGTTCGAATAATAACGGTAACGATTTCAGCGGCGGCAGCGTGACCATTCAGAAACCCGAAAAAACAAAATTTAACGATGGAAAAGATGAAAATGCGAAAGTAGAAAGTGTAGGCTGGTTCGGCAAAGCCCCATCCGTCGCGTATGCGGTCAAGGACGGCAATGCACTGTCGGCTGCCCCTGTGAATGCGGGCACATACACGGCCGGCATTACCCTTGGCAATGTCACTGTCAGTGTGACCTATATCATTGATAAGGCTACGCAGACGGCTCCTACCGGTCTGACAACCAAAGGGGATATTAAGAACAGCGGCACCGGCGAGATTAAGAACACCGCCGAGGACATGGAGTATAACATTTCTGCCAATGCCACCACCGGCTGGATCACTTGCGACAATGGTAGCACCAGGGTCGCCCCCGGTACCTACTATGTGCGCTACAAGGAAACCGACAACTACTTAGCAAGCGCCGTTTCTGCCGCGCTGACAGTCAAGGCGCACACACATTCCGGCGGCAATGCGACTTGCCAGAAAAAAGCGGTTTGTGATGGATGCGGGCAGGAATACGGTGAGCTTGGCAACCATAAGTTTACCGAAACGGTTAGCAAAATGTATCTTAAATCGGCTGCGACCTGCCAAAGCCCCGCAGTATATTACAAAAGCTGCCTTGTTTGTGATGAAAAATCCTCCGAGACATTTGAATACGGTGAGAAGGATTTTTCAAATCATATCGGCAATACATATTTAGTGGGACAAAAGGAAGCCACCTGCTACGCAGAAGGCTATACCGGCGATACTTATTGCTCTACCTGCAATCATGAGATAGAAAGAGGAACATCTATTGCGAAAAACGCTCATAACCCTGCGTCGGTTTGGACAACGGATGAAACCGATCACTGGAAAGAGTGTCAGACTGTCGGCTGCGGCAATATCATTGATAAAGCACATCATTCCGGTGGAGAGGCCACCTGTGTGAACAAGGCTATCTGCGAGGTATGCAAGATTGAGTACGGTGATGTAGACGCAACCAACCACAAGAACACCGAAATTCGCGGCGCAACCGATCCCACCTGCTGTGAAGCCGGCTATACCGGCGACAAATGGTGCACCGACTGTAACACTAAAATCGAATCAGGCAGTGAAATTTCCTCAACCGGCAATCATACCGATGTTGACGGCAAGTGGGAATCCGACGGCACAAATCATTGGCATACCTGTTATTTCGGCACAAAGTTTGATATTACGGCACACAACGGCGGTGAGGCAACCTGCAAATCCCCGGCCGAATGCTCTGAATGCGGACATTCTTACGGACCGCTTGACGCAAACAATCATAAGGGCACAACATATCTAAAGAACCAAAAGGAAGCCACCTGCTTTGAGGAGGGCTATACCGGCGATACTTATTGCAGCGATTGTAATGAGAAAATCGCAGACGGACAGTCCATTGCGAAGAATGCTCATAATCCCGCATCTGTCTGGACTACCAATGAACACGATCATTGGAAGGAGTGTCAGACTGTCGGCTGCGGAAATGTTATAGACAAAGCGGCACACAGCGGTGGTGAGGCTACTTGTGTAAGTAAGGCAGTTTGTGAGGTTTGCAAGGCGCAGTACGGTGATGTAGACGCAACCAACCACAAGCACACCGAAATTCGGGATGCAAAGCCCGCTACCGAGCAGGAAAAGGGCTACACCGGTGACACATGGTGCATCGATTGTAATAAGAAAATTGCAACCGGTTCGGAAATTGCCATGCTTGAGCATAAACTTACGTTAGTAGAGGCAAAGGATGCTACCGTAACGGAGCAAGGCAATATAAAGTATTATTATTGCGAAAACTGCGGTAAATATTTTGCGGATGTAGCCGGCACAAAAGAGATTTCTCTCAGCGAAACCGTTATTAAAAAGCTTCCTCCTGAGATTATAGAAGGCAATAATGCTACCGTAAACAACGGAGAGAAGAAATCCTTGACATTCCGTTCCAATGCGGCATTTGCCGATTTCATTCGTGTAGAGCTTGACGGCAAAACTCTTGATGAAAAGGATTATACAAAGGCAGAAGGCAGCATTATAGTTACCTTGAATAACAATTTTGTTTCTACACTTTCCGTCGGTGAGCATACGCTCGGAATCGTTTCGGAAAGCGGAACGGCAACTGCAAAGTTCACGGTGAAAGCGTCCGAGATTCCGAACGAATCTCCCAAAACAGGAGATGACAACATGGTTGCCGTCTGGAGCTTTGCGGCGGTGCTCTCACTTGCTGTTCTCGGTTTCACTACCGTAGTATCAAAGAAAAAGCGAGCAAAATAAAAAGAATTGCGGCGGCAACGTAACTATACGCTGCCGCTGCAATTTTATATGGAGAGGGTTTTTATGGCAAAAGAATATTTATATAAAGCCTACGGCAGCAAGCTTGCTGCGCTGAATAAGCGGCGTAAAAAAAAGCGTAATACCATGAAGAAAGCAATGTTTTCGGCGGCGATAATAATCACTGTTGCGGCAGCTGTAATTTTAATTATTGCCCAATTCGGTAAAAAATCAAATGAATTGGTCGGCACCTGGAGATATGATGAGCATACGCAATATGTTTTTGAAAAGGACGGTACAGGCAAATTACTTGCCGATGATGTGACATATTCTTATGCCTACACCGTCAAGGGTAAAAAGCTCATCCTCGATTTTACAGAGGATATTGTCCGCGATTGCGATTATACCTTTTCGGTAAACGGAACCGCCTTAACACTTATCGGCGGTACAGGAACCGATGGCGGTAGCTACAAACTTAACAAAGAGTAAATGAGCAAATAACCAAAGGAGCCTTCAAACGGAACAAACAGTCAAAAAAACAGCACAAGCGGTAAAAAAATAATTTGATTTAACTCTTTCACAGCAGAAAGAAAAAAGGCAGCGGCGGTGAATGTGATTTCGCCGTTGCCTTTTGATAACAAGCTGTTTGCTGCGGCTTAATGGAACATTACTGTTTTTCTTTTCTGCTGATATATCTTTTCAGTTGGGTAGTTCACTTTCTCCTTCCACCGTGACAGGTGGCACCTGTCACCGAATGGGCGCAGTTGCCCCTTGGCGGAAAAATTCCTTGAAAAACTGTTCTTTTGAAGGTTATGTAAAAGGAGCAAAGTATGCAGGGGGAATCGCCGCAGTCGGCCATAAAATAAGCAAAAGCAGGACGCTGGGTTGGTGTAAAGAGCGGTATGTTTGCATGCCATGATAACAGCATAAAAACAGAAGCAGGATATGTTACTGTTGACTATGTAGAATACAAATAATTTATAGAAGAGAGTTCCAGAACCCTGAAATGATTTTAAAATTGATAGGGTTTTGGAGCTTTTTTTCTGTATTATTTGCATTTTTGATTTTTATTTACGTAGACGAAGATAACTGACTGTGTTAATCTTCAAGTAAAGATTATTTTAATAACGGAGGAAAAAAATGGCTAAAAGTTGTTGTAACAAAGCATGTATTGTTCAGGGGGAAAAATATCGTTTTTCGGTGTTTACGCCGTTTATGATGAGAATGGAATATTCAGAGACTGGTGTGTTTGAAGATTTACAGACGCAGACTGTGCTTAACAGGGAATTTCCGGTACCGGAATATTCAGTGACACAAAGTGACGACCGCCTTGAGATAGAGACAGAAGCATTTCATATGATATACGATAAAAAGAAATTTAGTGAAGAAGGACTTTTTATAGATGTAAAATATGATTTTACCAATTACGGTGGAAGGTGGTATTTTGGTGCAAAGACGTATAGTTTTCCGCCTCGGGAGCATAATCTCAAAGGCACAATGAGAACTCTTGACAGGGCTGACGGGGAAGTTGAACTTGAATACGGGCTTATGGATAAGAGTGGAAGGACGTTTTTTGATGACAGCAAATCGTTTGTGTTTGATGAAGAAAATATGCCATCAAAAAGGAAACATGAAGAGATTGATGTTTATTATCTTGCATATGGGCGTGATTATTTTGCGTGTCTGCGTGATTTTTATAAATTATCGGGGGCTGTTCCGCTTCTTCCAAGATACGCTCTTGGAAACTGGTGGAGCAGGTATTGGAAATACAGTGAAGAAAGTTACATTGAGCTGCTGACGGAATTTGAAAAAAGAAATATACCATTTTCCGTTGCTGTTATGGATATGGACTGGCATATAGTCGATGTGCCGATGGAATCTGGCGGCGGATGGACAGGATATACATGGAATAATGATTTATTTCCGAATCCGGAAAGATTTTTGTCATGGTTGCATGAACATAATTATCATGTAACACTTAATGTCCATCCGGCATCAGGTATCCGGAATTTTGAAAAAATGTATAAAGATATGGCAGAGTATCTAGGAATTAATCCTGACAGTAAAAAAACTATAGAGTTTGATATGACTAACAAAGAGTTTGTTGAGGCGTATTTTAAGTTTGTACATCATCCACATGAAAATGCTGGAGTTGATTTCTGGTGGATAGACTGGCAACAGGGCAACAACGGAGGAGCAAGCGGAATTGACCCATTATGGATGCTTAATTATTTTCATTTTAAAGATATGGAAAAAAGAGGCAGAAGAGGACTTATTCTTTCGAGGTATGGCGGACTTGGAAGCCATAGGTATCCGATAGGATTTTCTGGAGATACGATAGTTACATGGAAATCGCTTGAATTTCAGCCTTATTTTACAGCAACGGCATCAAATGTGGGATATACGTGGTGGAGTCATGATATAGGCGGTCATATGAACGGATATAAAGACAACGAGCTTGCATTAAGATGGTATCAGTTTGGTGTGTTTTCACCGATAAACAGGCTTCACAGCAGCTCTAATCCGTTCTGTGGAAAAGAACCATGGAATTATCCTGAGCCATACTGCAGTGATATGGAAAAGATTTTAAGATTCAGGCATGCACTTATTCCATATATGTACACACTTAATTACAGATGTCATTGCGAGCATATTCCTGTAATAATACCAATGTATTATTATTATCCATTTGAGGAGAAAGCATATAGTTATAAAAATCAATATTTTCTTGGTAGTGAAATGCTTGTGTGTCCTGTTACAACAAAGATTGATGAAGATTCACAAAAAAGCGGTGAGGAATGTTTTATACCAGCCGGAATATGGACAGATATATTTACCGGTGATGTATACAATGGCGGTAAAAATGGAAAAAGTCAGATTTTATGTAGAAATCTTCAAAGTATTCCTGTGCTTGGACGTGCAGGTGCAATAATACCGCTTGCTTCGGAATGTGGCAGTAATGATATTATTAATCCGAAAAAAGTTGATGTGGTTATATGTCCAGGTGCATCAAATACATTTGTTATGTACGAAGATTCTGGAGATGGATTTGACTACGAAAAAGGCGAATATGCTTTGACAGAGTTTGTGCTCGACTGGAATGAAGATAAGGCAAAAATAAGCATAGATGTAAGCGGTGACTTATCGGTAATTCCACGAAACAGAAAGTACCGTTTTATATTAAGAGGATTTGCACGTGGTATAAGATTTGAAAATGCAGATAATGCCAAATACGATATAAAAACAAATACATGGACAGTTACATGTAACTGTGATGGTGCGTCAGAGCTTGAAATATTTGCTGATAATGAAGAAAACAATCTTGTATACAACGGTGAAAATGTTAATGATAAAATATATGATTTTCTTCTGCAGGCACAGATGGATAATAATGACAAGAGAAGTATTTACAGATTATTTACATCCGGTGAGAACAAAAATGTTATTATATCAAACATTATGTCTATGAAACTTAATGATAAAGTTACAGCTGCAATTATAGAATATCTTTTGAGATAATGTATAATAATGCAAAAATAAAGTAAAATCTGAGTAAAATTTTATTTTTCTGTTGACATTAAAAAATGATATATTATAGTAAAAAAAGATTTGGATAAGAGTTATCCAACATGCAGACCACATGGTTATATTACATGTTAAGCCTTGCGGACGGGCGGGTCGGTTGCCGAGTGTGACAAGGGCACACATTATTGATTGGGTTAGAAGCCCAAGTTTTATAAGTTGATTTTTAAAATTATCATGCGAAGGTGCATATCATCTTGTGAAACGGTCAATAAGAGCGGTAACAGTGACTTACTTGGATAAACTCTGAAAGGTCAGAATCTCAGTGCTTTGTATATATGAAGTAATATGTATACGTACATGTACAGGGATTAATAAAAGAATGATTGAATATACCACAGGCGTGATTAATTTAAAATTAATCACGCCTTTTTGTGCCTTACAGCACACATTTTACGTTGGCAGCAAGCCAAAGTCCGTATTTTACGAAAATTTAGAATTTGTATTATACGGAAATCTGGCAACCGTTGCGATAATATAATGGCAGGGAGAGAGGAAATGGATTTAAAAAGACAGGCATCAGCTCCATTGTATGAGGCTATCGAAAGATTCAGGAAAAAAGAATAGTGCCGTTTGATGTTCCGGGACATAAACGTGGCAGAAGAGCTGACGGCAGATGCGTTTGGTGCAGAGCATGCTTTTTTCATGGTTGGTGGAACAACGCAGGCAGTACAGAATATGGTACTTTCAGTCTGTAAGGCAGGCGATGAGATTATTGTTCCAAGAAATGTTCATAAAAGTGGTTCTATGTCAAGATTTAGTACAAGTTAAAATGAGAAATTTTTCCCCATTTTAACCCGCCAGAAGCTCAGCCTCAGTGTGTGTTCTTTCATATACTCGTTCGAATTCATTTGGTGACATATAGTTACAATGGCTATGAATTCGTTTCGTATTGTAGAAAGCTTCCAGATATTCGAAAATCAAACGGTATGCCTGCTTGTAATCGCGAATTTTAAAGCGGTTGAGCCATTCACGTTTGATAATTGAATGGAAGGATTCAATGCATGCATTATCCCACGGAAACGCTTTCTTTGAGTAACTACGCTGCATATTTTCTGTTGCTTTTTTATATTCCGTTCCATAGATTAATCAGCTTTGCAATCACCTACATTTTTATTTTACAACAAACAGGATGGGCGAATCGAGGAAAGTATTGAATGGTATTTAAAAACGATAAAATCCTCTTGTGAAGAAAGTTGCATAAAAGCTAAGTATATTTTCGATAAAGTTGTGAAGTTTATTTCTCATGGAAGTTCATCTCCTTTCTGTTTACGCTGTCATTATAAAACACAAAGGGGGATATTACTTGCCAAAATAAAAAAATAAATAGACAAAAATTGCAACGGGCAGAGAGTATGTAAATATTCTCTGTCCGTTGCAGTTTATTATATATTTTTGCGGTATTCTGAGGGAGATATGCCTTTTATTTTTTTGAACATGCGGCTGAAATATAAAGAATTATCATAGCCAACAATTTGTGCAATTTCGTTTATGTTATATTCCGTATTCAAGAGCAGGGCTTCAGCATTGCAAATGCGTTTTTGTAAAATGAATTGCATTGGTGTAGAACCAACATAAAGTTTGAAATTGCGTATAAACCAGCTTGTACTTACATGTGTTTTTTTAGCGTATTCTTCAATGCTGATTGATTCACTGTAATGTTCATTGAAATAGGCAATAGCCATGTCAATAGCTTCTGTAGCACGGGAATTATCTATCCTTATGCTGTTATTAAAGTATCGCTGCAGTTTTATAAAAATTTGTCTTAAATACATTTCAAGCATTTCCTGATAACTATCATTACACATCTGTAATTCATTTATCATTGCACGAAAAAGATTCTGATAGGAGGGACCAGAACCACAGTAAAATACCTTTTTGCTATCGGTCAATCCATAAGAGCGTAATATATTTGTTACATCTCTACCTGTAAAATGAACCCAGTAGACTTCTGTCTGATCTTTGGCATAATATTCATATTTTTGAGCCTCCTTTGGACGATATAAAACCATATGTCCGGCATGAACAATAGTTTCTTCTTCACTATTACGACCAAAATGAAAATGGGCTTTTCCGGCAGCAATATAAATCAACTGGAAATCAAGTCTGCCTCGAGGTCTCCAGGTAGGTAGTTTAGGGCGTGTGTAGAGCTTATATGTTCCACACATAGTTACAACAAGCGGCTTGGATTTATCTTTTTTATCAATCGTTGAGTGATTGAGATATGCATTATTTGTGTACATGTGTGCCTCCTTGTATTGAAATATAAAAAAACATATGTTAAAAATGACTAAAAATCTATCCAATATAATACTTATGTTCATTAATTTTATCATTTTGTGCATATTTTGTCCAATTTATGATATATCATTTTTGGCTTATTTTTTATATACTAATCATAATAAAGTTGTGGAACAAAACGAGGCAAAAGAATAGGTATTTGTGAAAGGAGAAATTCTCATGGAAGAAAAAACATACCTGAAATGGTATAACAAAGTAGGTTACGGAACGGGAGATATTGCAGGAAATGTAGTATATGCTTTTCTATCATCATTTGTCATGATTTACCTGACAAATACAGTTGGGTTAAATTCAGGCATAGTAGGTACATTGATAGCAGTATCAAAATTATTTGATGGAGTTACGGATATATTTTTCGGTACAATGATAGACCATACAAAGAGTAAGATGGGGAAGGCAAGACCGTGGATGTTCTATGGATTCTTTGGTTGTGCCGTCACGTTGTTTGGTGTATTTGCAATTCCGACAAGTCTTGGAAAAACAGCTCAGTATGCATGGTTTTTTATAGCATATACATTGCTTAATGCTGTATTTTATACTGCTAATAATATTGCGTATGCAGCGTTGACATCACTGGTAACAAAAAACAGTAAAGAGCGTGTTCAGATGGGTTCTTTCCGTTTCATGTTCTCATTTGGTACAAATCTAGTCATACAGTCTGTTACTGTTGGTGCAGTAGAAATGTTTGGTGGCGGTGCAGCTGCATGGAGAACTATCGCATTTATTTACTGTATTATAGGTATTATTACCAATACACTTGCTGTATTTTCAGTAAAAGAGCTGTCAGATGAAGAATTAAAAGATAATAGTGTGACAGGAGAGAAAGATGACAAACTTTCTTTTAAGCAGATAATAAAACTTCTCTTTAGTAATAAATATTTTTCAATGATTTGCGTGATTTACATTCTTCAGCAGCTTCGTGCTTCTATGGTGAATGTAGGAATCTTTTTTATGACATATGTATTACTGAATGAGAATTTGTTCGGTGTATTTTCATGGGCGAATAATATTCCATTGATCATTGCACTTGCCATTACACCTGCACTTGTTTCAAAAATGAAAGGAATGTATAAGTTAAACAAGTATAGTTATATGCTTGCTACAGTATGTCGTCTGATGGTTGCAGTGGCAGGTTATCTGGGAAGTGTTCCGTTGATGCTCTTATTTACAGTTCTTACATCCCTTGGAGAAGGACCTTGGCAGGGAGACATGAGCGCAGTAATTGCACAATGTTCAGAACATACTTATTTAAAGAGTGGAAAGCGAATTGACGGTTCCATGTTCTCTTGTACTTCATTAGGCGTAAAACTCGGTGGAGGTATTGGTATTGCACTTTCAGGCTGGATGCTGGATATAAGTGGATATATTAACCTTGACAACGCAGTTCAGCCAGATAGCTGTATTAATATGATGTATTTTATGTATTTGTGGCTTCCGTTCATATTTGACATAATTATTACAGTCATTCTTTCATTCCTTAATGTAGAGAGTGCAAATATGAAATTAAAAGAAAATATGCAGAATCAGTAATGAAAATAGCCCCTGAAGTTTGTCTTTAGGGGTTATATAGAAAATAAGAAAAAAGGAGAATTATTATGAATGCTGATATGAAATGGTTAGACGATCCGGAAGTGTTCCGTGTAAACCAGCTGGACGCACACAGCGACCATTGCTACTATATAGATTATGCAGATATGGAGAAATCGGAGAATCCATTGATGCAGTCATTAAATGGACAATGGGAGTTTGCTTTTAGCAAAAATGTAATGGATAGACCGAAAAATTTTTATGAGGAAAATTTTGATGCATCTTCATTTGCTAAGATTATGGTTCCGGGGCATATCGAACTGGCAGGCTATGACAAAATACGCTATATCAATACAATGTATCCGTGGGAGGGAAAAGAATATCACAGGGGTGCGTATAGTATGGAGAGTACCGGGGACGAGGCAGGAATGTTTTCTGAGGCAGAGTATAATCCTGTCGGATCTTATATCAAACGATTTGATTTGAGCGGGCAAATGCGTGAAAAGAAAATCTGTATCTGTTTTGAAGGTGTGGAAGAAGCAATGTATCTGTGGCTGAATGGTCAATTTGTAGGATATGCGGAGGATAGTTTTACACCGTCAGAATTTGATCTGACACCATTTATCAGAGAAAAAGGAAATGTGCTGGCAGTTCAGGTCCACAAAATGAGTACAGCAGCATTTTTGGAGGATCAGGATTTTTTCCGCTTTTTTGGAATTTTCAGAAATGTAACTTTAAAAGCAGTGCCAGAGGTGCATTTGGAAGATGTATGGTTTCAGCCGACACTAAACAAAGATAATGTAAGCGGCAGGGTATCGGTAAAGATGAAAGTAACTGCTCCAGAAGGAAAGAAAGTAGCTGCCCATTTTGTTTTAAAAGACCGAGAAAATAATCAGGTGGCAGAGGACAATATCACCTTAGAGGAAAAAGCTGGAAGTCGTGTAGGAGTGATTGATACTGAGGTTGGAAGTGTTAAGGCATGGGATAATCACTGCCCATATCTGTATCACGCATATGTAGAGCTTAGAGGTGAAGATGAAGAAATATTAGAGATAATTCCATATGACATAGGTTTCAGAAGACTTGAAATGATTGACAAGGTAATCTATTTAAATGGTAAACGTCTTGTCATTACCGGCGTAAACCGTCATGAGTGGAGTGCAAAGACAGGAAGAAGCATCGGTATGGATGAAATGACAGCAGACATTGATTGTATGATTAGAAATAATATCAATGCGGTACGCACCTGCCATTATCCGGATCAGATACCGTGGTATTATCTGTGTGATAAAGCTGGTATCTATGTAATGGCAGAAACGAATATGGAAAGTCATGGAACATTCCAAAAACTTGGTGCGATTGAACCATCGTGCAGCGTACCTTGTTCTATTCCGCAATGGCGGGAGGCTGTTGTTGACAGGGCTAGGAGTAATTTTGAAACTTTTAAAAACCATACAGCAATTCTTTTCTGGTCTTTAGGAAATGAATCTTATGCGGGTGATGACATAGAAGCAATGAATACTTACTTCAAGGAAAAGCAGGATGGCAGATTTGTTCATTATGAAAGCTCTTTCTATGACCGTAATTATGAGGAAACCATATCAGATGTAGAGAGCAGAATGTATGCAAAGCCTTATGAAGTGGAGGAATATTTAAATAATAATCCAAAGAAACCTTATCTTTTGTGTGAGTATATGCATGATATGGGTAATTCGATGGGAGGACTTGGTACTTATATGAAGTTAATAGATAAGTATGAGATGTACCACGGTGGATTTATCTGGGATTTCATTGATCAGGCACTTCTCGTGAAAGATGAAGTGACAGGAAAAGAAGTTTTGCGTTATGGCGGAGACTTTGATGATAAGCCTTCTGATTATGAGTTTTCAGGAAATGGAATCGTATTTGCAGACCGTAAGGAAAAACCAGCTATGCAGGAAGTGAGGTATTACTATGGCTTATACAGATAAGAATAAATTGAGAGTTGTATATGGAGATTATACACTTGGCGTACATGGAGAAGGGTTTGACTATATATTCTCTTATTCACAGGGCGGTATAGAGTCTATAGTAAAAAAAGGTTATGAATGGCTGTATCGTTGTCCAAAGCCTACTTTTTGGAGAGCATTAACAGATAATGACAGAGGCAGCAGGTTTCATATTAAAAGTGGAAGCTGGCTCGCATCGGATATGTTCATTGACTGTAAAAAAACGGAAGTTATTATGGACGGTGAACGGCAAAAGCAGTATGCTCCGGACAATAATAGCTATGGCGGTGATGTGGCTGCCGGGGAAATAATTGTGAAATATACCTATGAGACTGTCAGCAATCCAGTAACAACAGTCATTGTATCTTATACAATTGATGTAATTGGAAATATCAAGGTGGATGTGGATTACACAGGAGTAAAGGGACTGCCAGAACTTCCGGTATTCGGAATGAGGTTTATTATGCCGACACTTGCAGATAAATATATGTACAAGGGATTATCGGGGGAAACCTATCCGGACAGAAAGGCAGGGGCAGAAAAAGGAGTTTATGAGGTATCAGATTTGAGACTGACACCATATCTGGTTCCACAGGAATGTGGTATGAGAATGGATACAGAGTGGCTGGAGATTACAAGACATACAAGTCTTGATAATAGCAGAACGGATAGTTCAGCACAGACATTAAGAATAGAGAAAAACGACAAGGCATTTGCTTTTTCATGCCTACCTTATACAGCATCAGAGATTGAAAACGCAACACACCATGAGGAACTGCCACCAGCAAGAAGAACAGTCCTTTGTGTCTATGGTGCAGTAAGAGGAGTTGGTGGAATTGATAGCTGGGGAAGTGATGTGGAAGATGATTATCGGATTAATGCAGAAAAAGACATTCACTATTCTTTCATTATCCGCTAAGTTTTGTTTGAAGTGAGGTGTTTGAGATGCAGATAGAGATATTGATTCGTAGTTTTCTGGATGGTGCATATGATGAAAGACTCGTAGACATTTATGCTGATGAGGCAAAGATTTCTTACCAGAGGGAACGCTATATCAATGCAATAAAGAAATTTGAGCAGTGCTATAAGCCGGGAGATGTGGAATTGTTCAGTGCTCCGGGAAGAAGTGAGATTGGCGGCAACCATACGGATCATCAGAACGGAGAGGTTTTGGCAGCCTCAGTTAATCTTGATACTATTGGGATCGTAAAAAAGACGGATGATAATGTAATCAGATTAGTTTCTGATAACTACGATGAAATCATTATCCGGCTTGATGATGTATCTGTAAAGGAAAAAGAAAAGGAAACAACAAAGGCTTTGATAAAAGGTGTGGTTTCTGGATTCCTTGAGAGAAAATATGCAGTTGGAGGTTTTCAGGCATATATAACAAGTGATGTGCTGATTGGTGCGGGACTTTCATCTTCGGCAGCATTTGAAACACTGATAGGAACGATTTTGTCTGGACTTTATAATTGTGGAAAAGTTTCAGCGACAGAGATAGCCATTATTGGACAGTATGCTGAAAATGTTTATTTCGGAAAGCCTTGTGGTCTGATGGATCAGATGGCAAGTTCTACGGGAAATCTTGTTCATATTGATTTTGCTAACCCGGAAAATCCACAGGTTGAAAAAATTGATTTTGATATGGAAAAGTATGGTTATAGACTATGTATTACGGATACAAAAGGCTCTCATGCTGATTTGACAGATGAATATGCGGCAGTTCCGAAGGAAATGAAACTTGTTGCAAAATATTTTGGGAAAAAAGTGCTGCGTGATGTATCTGCAAATGATGTACTGGAAAACATTCATAATTTAAGAGAAAAACTTGGGGATAGGTGTGTCCTTCGTGCGCTACACTTTATTTGTGAGAATGAAAGAGTACAGAAAGAAGTAAGAGCATTGAAGTCAGGAAATATAGGAGCATTTTTGGAGAATGTGAAAGCTTCTGGTAATTCTTCTTTTAAATATTTGCAGAATGTTTATTCAAATCAGGATATAAAAAATCAGAATGTTTCCGTTGCACTGATTGTAAGTGAAATGCTTTTAGGAGAAAACGGTGTATGCAGGGTGCATGGCGGTGGTTTTGCTGGAACAATACAGGCATTTGTGAAGAATGAATATGTAGAGTCTTATAAATCCGGAATGGATAATGTATTTGGTAACGGTTCCTGTAAAGATTTGAGAATAAGAAAATATGGCGGCATAAAAGTGTTATGAAATAGAAAGAAGGTTTTATTATTAGGATTTTGGTTTTAGGCGGGGCTGGCTATATTGGTTCACATACAGTATATGAGCTGATTGATGCAGGATATGAAGTGATTGTAATAAGATTGCAGGGAAGCAGCATTGGAAGACTTGCAAAAGCTATTATTGAAGAGAAAAATATTCATGATATAGAGGAAATAAATTGTCAGTATTATAAAAACTGGAAATGTAAAAAGTTAATGCCGGATTAGACAACTGACATTATAAATTAAAAGGAGTTGCTTGCGAGTGTTATTGGTATATGAGAACAAAACTGATGGAATAGCGGTAGAGTGGAAGAAAACAGTACATTTTCCACCACATTTACACGAAGCAATAGAGGTAGTGTATGTAACTGATGGGAATATTGAGCTTGGAGTTGGACAAGAATTGTATCACATGGACGAGGGTGATTTTGCAATCGTGTTCCCAAATGTAATACATCATTATCAGGTGTTTGGGGAAAAAGAAAATAAGGTAATATACCTGTATCTTGATCCAACTTTGTTTCCTTCCTATTATAAAGCGTTGCAGATATACAGTCCGAAGAACCCAGTTGTAAAAAAAGAGCGAGTGCATCCTGATGTAGTAAATGCCATAAAATATCTGGCAGAAATAACAGAGGAAAATTCCATGCTGATACTGGCATATGTGCAGATAATTCTTGCCCATGTTTTCACAGAAATGCAAATGATTGATAAAAGCACAGTAGGGAGTGATGACTTGATTTATAATGCGGTAGAATATGTAGCCAAAAATTTTAGAGAGAAAATCAGTCTTGAAAAAATGGCATACGATTTGTGTGTAAGTAAATATGTGTTATCAAGAATGTTTGCAAAAACATTTCACTGTAATTTTAGTAAATATGTGAATGGAGTCCGATTAAATTATGCAGTTGCGGCACTAGAAAATACAATGGATTCCATTACAAATATATGTCTTGATTGTGGGTTTGAAAGTCAAAGAACTTTTAACCGTGTTTTTAAGGATAGATACAAGATTACACCAAGAGAGTACAGAAAAAGAATGGAACACAATAATAAAAGCGTAGTAGTGGATGATATAATGGATGAATAGGTGAGTGCAATGTGGCAGACAGATTTTGGAATAACAAAAGAGGGAGAAAAAGCACATAGATTTCTATTGACGAATAACAGAGGAATGTGTGTAGAATTATCCGATTTTGGGGCATTGGTATTATCAGTTTATGTACTTGACAGGCATGGAAGAAATCGCGATGTGGTACTTGGTTATGATAATTTGACGGATTATTATGAACAGGATACAGGATTTGGTGCATATATCGGCAGAAATGCTAATCGTATTGCAGGAGCAGAAGTAACAATAGAAGGTACAAAATACCTGTTAGATAAAAATGATAATCAAAATAACCTTCACAGTGGTTTTAACAGATCGCACCATAAACTTTACAGCGTAAAAAATGGAAAGGATGATGTCTGTGAGTTTGTGCAAATGGAACGATACAGTCCCCATATGGAGCAGGGATTTCCGGGGAATTTAAAACAGACAATCAGATATAGCCTCACAGATAAAAATGAATTTATAATTGATTATGAAATGCTTAGTGATATGACTACTGTTGTTAACCCTACAAACCATAGTTATTTTAATTTGGATGGGCACAATTCAGGTACAATTCTTAAACATTATATGGAAATATATTCGGGACAGATACTTGAGATAGGTAACGATATGATTCCGACAGGCAGGATTATTGATATTTCTGATACACCATTTGATTTCCGTAAAAGAAAGCAGATAGGAAAAGATATAGATGCAGACAATCCACAGATGAAAATTGCTGGAGGTTATGATCATAATTATATATTTCAAAATGACAGAAAGTTGAGGAAAGTTGCAAAATTGTACGGGGCAGATAGTGGAATTGGAATGGATGTTTATTCTGATTTATGTGGATTGCAGTTTTATACAGGAAATTTTTTAAATGGTCAGATAGGAAAAGACGGTGCAGTTTATAAGAAACGAAGCGGTGTATGTTTTGAAACTCAATTCTATCCTAATTCATGTAATACTTCGGAATTTCCAAGTTGTATATTGCCAGCATATAAAGTATTTAAGTCCAGAACGATATATCATTTTTTTACAGAATATATATAGAAATGGCAGATGGAGGTACGCAGATGATTAAATATCTTACAATGACGATTGGAAAACAAAAAAATATAGCATTAATTGCCCATGACGGAAAAAAACAGGATATGTTAAAATGGTGTATGGAAAATAAAGAAATTTTACAGCAACATAATCTGTCCGGAACCGGAACGACTGCGAGGATGATAGCAGATTATGTAGGATTAAAGATAAAAGTGGTACATGGAACGGACGGATGAAACCCACAGTATTACCATGCCGGAGATTATTGAAGCACTCGTAGCATATGATATAAGTACGGAACGCAAAAGCTTGTATATTTCTTTGATTTTGAAATTATTTGGAACAATGGATTCACACAACTATTACAGGGCATCGGATGTTTATGGATTCCAGTGGGTGAGAAGCTGAGTGTTTTGTTTTTTTGGGTGAAACTGTTTTGATTGTTTTGACCATATGCAATAATTTACCCTTGACGGATCAGAATGACAAGAGTATAATACATTTTGACAATGAAAGTTGTCAAATAGACAAGCAAAATTGTCAGACGGAGGTGCTATATGATACTGCGAAATCGTTTAAAGGAACGCAGGGCTGCACTGAATGTTAATCAGCAGGAAATGGGACGCTTATGCGGTGTATCAAGGCAGACGATCAGTTTGATTGAACGTGGCGATTATTCGCCGTCCGTTACCCTTGCCTTAACGATTGCAAAAGTGTGCGGCGTCGCGGTGGAAGAAGTTTTTTATTTACAGGAGGAAGAAGATAATGGATAAAAATGAAATTAAGAGGGCAAATCGGAAAGCCCTGCCCCAATTTATGCTTATTATGGTAATCTGCTTCATTATCGGCGGAACAATAGGCTTTTGCTCGGCAAAATACGGGCTGAACACGCTGGCGGGCGGAATGAAAACCGCAGGAATGTTTTTTGGGACATATATCGCTCCGTGGCTGATGTTAGCGGCAGCGGTAATTGTGCCGGTGGTCTGCGTTCCTATTTATCAAAGCGCAACAAAACTACTTGCATCTTGGGACGGCGAAAATGAGGAAATGTCCGATACGATTGACGAAAAACTATCCATCGTGCTTTGGGTAACAAGCGCAGCCTTTATCCTCTCTTACTTCCTTATTGCGGCATCTTATGCCAACGGATTTGAAACTTTTAAAACTGAAACCAGTGGCGCTCTGTTTCTTGCGGGCATTATCGGTTTCTTGACCATTATGATCGAAGCGGTTATATTCCAGCAGAAATGCGTTGATACCACCAAAAAGATGAATCCCGAAAAAACGGCTTCCGTCTATGATACGAAGTTTCAAAAGAAATGGATGGAGAGCTGCGATGAAGCCGAAAAAATTATGATTGGCAAGTGTGCGTTTAAAGCTTACGCCGCCACAAACACAGTTTGTTCGATTCTGTCCATTGTGCTTGCCATCTGTGCGCTTGTTTTTGGCATAGGATTCTTACCATCTCTTGTAGTGTGCCTGATTTGGATTGTAAATCAGTCTGTATATTGCAAGGAAGCGTTAAAGTATTCAAAGGCAGGAAATAAGATTTCATGATGGAAACGCAGGAGGACAGGCAATGGGAAGTTATTTGGTGATTATAGCTGTGCTGATTATCTTTTTCTGCATCAGGAGAAGAAGACGAACAGCAGCGGTTGCGTGGCAGATACTAAATCAAAGAAAACAAAACAAGGAGAATGTTGTTATGAAAGAACTTGCAAAACAATTTATTGGGGAAGAATGCATCATTTATACAATTGCTTCAAATGACGGCAGCATACAGGGCGTCATTAAGGAAATTGATGATGGAGGCATGGTCATTGAGAGAAGTTACGGCGGACGGGAAATCGTCAATCTCGACTTTGTCACCCGTATCCGACAGTATCCGAGAAAGAAAAACGGAAAGAAAAAGGATATTGTGTGGGACTAAATCGATGTGATGGCAGTCAGCATGGGCGGGGACGATATGGTTCTATGTCAAGATTTAGTACAAGTTAAAATGAGAAATTTTTCCCCATTTTAACCCGCCAGAAGCTCAGCCTCAGTGTGTGTTCTTTCATATACTCGTTCGAATTCATTTGGTGACATATAGTTACAATGGCTATGAATTCGTTTCGTATTGTAGAAAGCTTCCAGATATTCGAAAATCAAACGGTATGCCTGCTTGTAATCG
>NZ_JAJCRR010000028.1 GCF_020564355.1 Lachnospira pectinoschiza
CTTTTTTTGTTGTAAAAATCGGCTAAATCCAAAACCACCAACAGAAAGCAAGGTAATCATTGTCCCTATTTTTTGCACTTTTGTTCTTTGGTAACGGATGTCGACATGTCCTGTACCAGATAAAGAAAGAGCGGCTAAGCCTCCTTGATTGGTTAGGCTCATTTTTTTAGCGCCCGTTTGGTTTTTCATTTGAATCGTGGCTTGATAGCCTAAGTAATAAATAAAAGGAACGGTCACCTTCGCTGATTGCTTCACCACTTGGTAGTCAAATGAAATTTTCCCATAAGGCATTCTAACATTTGTAATGGTTACTTGTTCTGCTGAATAATCAAGTGGTCGTTTTTTCTGTTTCAATAATTCCTGATAATTGATTTCATTTGGCAAATATTCATGGCCCGCACCGATATAAAAAGGCGTTGGTTGCTCATACTCAGCTTTTGTTAACAGGCG
>NZ_JAJCRR010000029.1 GCF_020564355.1 Lachnospira pectinoschiza
GCTATGAATATGAGTTTCAAGATTATAAAAATATCTAAGTGAATATTTGTGTTAATAGAATATGAAAATTTTTCAAGTCCTAAATAATGCGAGGTAAAACTTGCAACATATGAAGCAACAAGTGCAGGGAATAAAGCTATATATTCTATCTTTCCTACCGTCAGTATTTCTATTGCAAAGAATGTTGCCGCGATAGGTGTTTGGAATAAACCAGAAAATCCTGCAGCCATACCTGTGATTAAAAGAACTTTTTTTGCTTCCTTTATAGAAAGTAATTTACCAACGTAATGTCCGATAGTTGCTCCAATTTGTACAGCAACTCCCTCTCGACCAACACTTGCACCAAAAAGATGTGACATCCAAGTTGAGAAAATAATTAGTGGAACGAGACGTTTGGGAATATTTTCAGAGTTAAAATTTCCTGCCTCAAATATTAATCCCATCCCTTT
>NZ_JAJCRR010000030.1 GCF_020564355.1 Lachnospira pectinoschiza
ATTTCAAAGTTGCAGGTACACGTGAGGGGATTACTGCTTTACAAATGGACATCAAAATTTCAGGTATCACTGCCGAAATTTTGGCAGAAGCACTCGCACAAGCAAAACGTGCCCGCTTTGAAATATTAGATGTGATTGAAGCGACGATTTCGGAACCCCGTTCAGAACTTGCACCATCAGCGCCTAAAATTGATACGATTAAAATTGATACGGATAAAATTAAGGTTGTTATTGGTAAGGGCGGCGAAACGATAGACAAAATTATCGAAGAGACAGGTGTCAAAATTGACATTGATGAAGATGGACTTTGTTCTATCTTTTCGCCTGACCAGGCAGCGATTAACCGCGCGAAAGAAATCATTACAGAATTAGTCCGCGAAGCCAAGGTCGGCGATGTCTATGAAGCAAAGGTAGTAAGAATCGAAAAATTCGGAGCATTT
>NZ_JAJCRR010000031.1 GCF_020564355.1 Lachnospira pectinoschiza
CTTTCTTCTGAGGCATCAGTGATATTCCCCTTATTTGAAATGATTTGATATTGGTAAGACGTATTAAGCAAGCGGTTGTCAACCACCGTTTCGATTGATGCGGTGGTGTCACCACTAATTTCAGCCCCTAAGGCAATCGTCTGATCTTCGAGAACAAACCAGGATTTTTTAGCACGAAGATTCATCGGAAGGACAGTGCCGTTGTTTTTAGTGCCTTGCTTATTAAGCGCCATACCCATAACGGCTTGATTTTCTGCAGCTGCTCCACCGACCCATGTTTCGGGAGAAGTTACGGTAGTAAAGGATGAGTTTTCATCTTGAAGCGCTACAGTATCTACGGTTGTCCCAGGTAAACGATAAGGATCAACCGTTGGCCAATAACTGTTACCAAATTGGACACCGTCGTTATTATAGAGATAAAACATGCCATCAGCTGTAT
>NZ_JAJCRR010000032.1 GCF_020564355.1 Lachnospira pectinoschiza
TCCTCTTTTATCATTTCATATCAAAGTTTTATCATCTTTAATCATAGCAGAATTTTTTTTATTTTTCAAGTCAATTCTCCACGGTAAATTCTCCGGAGAAACGGCTTATTATAAGTCTTTCAAAGCTAACTTAATCAAGGCTAAATCAAACAAATAATTTGCATCTACTCCTGAACTTTTTATTTTATAATCAAGCTCAATGAGGGACAATAGAGCTTGCGCCAGAAAGCTTTCCTGCATATTGCGTACTTGCTGGTTTGCGAGCTTCACACGGTAGGGATGAATTTTAAGATAAGACGTTTGTTTCTGTTCATTCCATCCTTTATTTTGCATCAGTTTTACCTGATAATAAAGCCGGAAGGAATTTGTCAAAATAACTAATATCTTGATTAGCTCCTCACCTTGCAGAGTCAAATCATGCACTAAATCACGTGCTT
>NZ_JAJCRR010000033.1 GCF_020564355.1 Lachnospira pectinoschiza
GGAAATTCTACTTGCAAAATGGTATCTGGCTCATGAATCATTAAAATCGAAAACTTTCCTTGCTCAGGAACTATACTAAAATTTGGTTGCCCTTCACGTAAATCGTCAAGCCCCGTTAATGATACTGTTCCTGACATAAGCGATTGATTGGTAAGTACAGTAAAACCTGCTTCCTCTAAAAAAGTTCTTATATAGTGCGCGTGCCCTTCATGCGAAAAATCATGATTACCCAAAATCGCAAATTTTTCTAAAGGTGCTTCAAGTTCTGCTAAAATTTCTTTTACTTTATTCACATCATGCGCTTGCGCCCAATTGACTTTATCAAATAAGTCGCCTGTGAACAAGATCAAATCAGGTCGTGTTTTTTTTATGTGTTTTGCAAATTTTAAAAAGCGGCGGGGATGTGTGTGCCAATTAAAGTGTGTATCTGTAAAAT
>NZ_JAJCRR010000034.1 GCF_020564355.1 Lachnospira pectinoschiza
TCTTTAAAACAATTACGGCAAATGAACGTATGTACGTGGAAAATCCATTAATTTTTCATAACGGAAAGTATACGATTGATTTTATAGATTTAGAAGAAAAACTTGCACATCCGAACAACAAAATCCTTCTCTTTTGTTCGCCTCATAACCCTACAGGACGTGTGTGGACAAGTGAAGAACTGCAACAAGTGGTCTTGCTTTGCCAAAAGTACGATGTTTTCTTAGTTTCAGATGAAATTCACATGGATATTTTACGCAATGGGAAACAGCATCATCCGATTTTGAAATATGGTACAGAAAATATTGCGCTTTTAACATCAGCCAGTAAAACCTTTAATTTCCCAGGATTGATTTTTTCCTACTTATTGGTTCCTGATGCGAACCTGCGTGAAGAATTTTGTCAACATTTAAAAGAAAAAGATGGACTTTCCTCTTG
>NZ_JAJCRR010000035.1 GCF_020564355.1 Lachnospira pectinoschiza
GGCTAAAAAAATTATATTGGACGCTCTGGGCTTTATCTTTGCTACTTGCTTTCTCTGTCATAATTTATCTACTCATGTTTCAGTGGATGATGTACCCACTCCTCGCTTTAATATCCCTAATGTTTGGAACATTTTCTTAAAGTAGAATTGTAGAGTATGTTGTTTTACGCAGAGTATATAAAAACAATACTATAGACTTTACTGTTCCTCGACCATTTCAAAAAAAATAATAAATCAATTAATCCTAATAATACAAAAGGTAAAATAACTTGGTTCTTTAGTATCCTACCGTTTATTTTTCTGAGTTTATTCATTGCAATTTTAGATATTGTATTATTTTTCGTTTAAAAAATTGGATGTATTGAAGTCGCTAAAAACAAAGGAAAAACATATATTGGAATAGTTGCCCTCTTGGTAATGAGTACGTGGTTAT
>NZ_JAJCRR010000036.1 GCF_020564355.1 Lachnospira pectinoschiza
GGCAACACGCAGATATAGGTGCGACGTGAACAGTGAGCTGTATGTGCGCAGCTCGCGTTGCATTTTCGGAAGCGCTCGTTTTCGGAAACGCTTTGAAGTTCCTATTCCGAAGTTCCTATTCTCTAGAAAGTATAGGAACTTCAGAGCGCTTTGAAAACCAAAAGCGCTTTGAAGACGCACTTTGAAAAATCCAAAAACGCACCGCACCGTAACTACTACACCGCGAATACTGTGCCCTGAAACATTGCTCAAAAGTATCTCTTTGCTATATATCTCTGTGCTATATCCCTATATAACCTACCCATCCACCTTTCGCTCCTTGAACTTGCATCTAAACTCGACCTCTACATCAACAGGCTTCCAATGCTCTTCAAATTTTACTGTCAAGTAGACCCATACGGCTGTAATATGCTGCTCTTCATAATGTAAG
>NZ_JAJCRR010000004.1 GCF_020564355.1 Lachnospira pectinoschiza
GGTTTGCAAAAAGAAACGGATAGAACGAGAGTTATCCAGAGGATAATCGGATGAAAAAGAATTTTAATGTGCAGTTTTGAAGGAACAGGAATATAAATATTTAAAATATACAGGCTGTTGTGTTTCGGTACATAACAGCTTTTTTGTTGTATAAGTTTGTTGTAAAACTTTATCTTATATAGTTAAAATTTATATAAAAATGTCATCATAAATAATTTGTGTAAAAATGTATAGTAAATTTAGGCATTTTGTTGACAAATGTCAGAAAGTGTGGTAATTGTTATTATAACAACACAAATAATATATAAATAATAACACATGGTGTTTGCAAAAAGAAAGGCGAGTATATGAATCAGTTAAAAGTATATGAAATGCGGCTCAAGATTTATCTTTTGCAGGACATTTCACAGGAGCAGACGTATGCGGTTTTTGCCAATTATATTGACAGCTGTCTGGCAAAAAATGAATCACTGTTGGAATTGCATGAAACAAACTGTTATAAGCAGTATTGCTTCGACCAGCCGTATCCGCTGGAAAAAGACGGTATTTATAAAGAGGGGAAGGTATATACCGTAAGAGTCAGAACTGTCAGTGATAAACTGGCACAGTATTTTGCAGATTATCTGGCAAATCATTACAATCATCAGATAAAAGGTCTTACAGTAAAAATCACGATTATCCCTCAAAAATTTATTTCACAGATATTTTCAATTACACCGGTTGTTATAAAGTGTGACGGTACCGGATCGGACAGACAGGCAAAAGGTTACTGGAAGAAGTGTATTTCATTTGAGCAGTATGAGGAACGGCTGAAAAGTAATCTGATAAAGAAGTATAACCGGCTGACCGGTGAAAAAATGAACGAAGATTTTGATTTATACCGGCAGATTGAGTTGAAAAACCATAAACCGATAGCCGTTCCGTATAAAGGCAGAAAACTGCTGGGGGATAAAATTTGTTTGCAGGCGGCGGAAAATGAACAGGCGCAGGCATTGCTTTATATGGCACTGGGAACTGGTCTGGGAGAAATGAATGCGCGTGGCTGCGGTTTTGCAAATTACAGATATTTGTAAAGGGGGGGATTTGATGTTACAGGAATGTATGGAAGTGTTCCGGGAGAATTTTAAGCAATACTCGGAACAGTGGGTTCTGGATAATTATGTTCCAAAAGACGGTACCTATCTTTTTATTAATATTGATGACAATTTTTCTGTGGGAAACCCTATTGAAATTAAAACCGATAGAAAAACAGGGAAAGTACAGGGACAGGAAACCTCGGAATATCAGTTGATTTCATTTTTAGATTATTACAGTAAATTGATAGAGATGAATAAACCGGTTGATTCTACAAAGCAGATTCATTCCAATAATTTCTATGCGTTTTTTGTCAAAAAAGAAAGTCTGGAAAAGAAACTGACAGCAGAAAGCATTAGCGGTTATTATGAGGTTTTGAAAAATCCGGAAAAGAAATACAGTAAACCAAAAGACAGTTCATTGTATGAACTGGTGGAGGAGAAACTCGGTAAAGTTGATGTAAAACAGGCAGAAAGAATCGAAAACTGGGTAAAGGCAGAACTGAAAAATTGTATTGAGACCTTGCATATTGATACGTCAAAGAAGGATTACTTTAAAATATTTTTTATTGGAAATGATGTAGAACAGTCCAAAGAGAATATAAAAAGAGAAGGATTGCGGTATATCGAGCCGAATATTTTCAATAAAAATGATTATAATCAGCAGGCGGAAAATAGTATCAAGGGACTACCAAGTAATAATATGAGTTTGAATGCCAAGAAGCCGTTTCTTGAAAATAAGACCAGAAAAACAACTGTACCATATCTGCTTGAATTAGATGATGCAATGATGCAGATGTATTTTTTTGATTATTTGTCAGGGCAGGCGGCAAAGGGCAAAACCAACATTTATATTGATTTAGATGAAAATAAGATAACTGCCTGCGGTGACAGTGAACAGGCACCAATGATTGAAACCGGTATTTATCTAAGGATACAGACAGGCAAGGAACTTGAAATTCACTATATGGGCAGGATAACTGGTTACAAGCCGGATTTGGACAGACCGTTTACGATGAAAGAAGTCCTGAAAATACAGGATAAAGCCATGGAGAACTTTGAACAGGGTTATGGACGGAAAAATAAGCTGTGGCAGGTAGAAGTACTTGTTGATGATGTTCTTTTTTCAAAGCGGTTAAAGTACAATTACTTTACTAATCCAGAAGATTTATCGTTTCATGATAATGTTTTAAAACAGGAATTGGTGAAGTACAGGGAACAGTTTTTTAGCTGGTTCGGACAGGGCAAGGCATGGGGAATAGCGCAGACAATTGATAATATGTCATGGCGGTTAATTGTTCATTCAATAATACAGGGAAACAGAACAAAAGCGACACATCAGTTGAATTTGTGGATATCTATGATGGATTATTTTAATAATGACGGGAGGTATGAAGAAAACATGTCAAAGGTAAGAGATTTGTTAAAGGCACATATTGATGAAAAAGAAGAATGGGATTTTGAAAGCGCAGACGAATACTGCTATGCAGTGGGACAGTTAATGAATACTTATTTAAGTTTAAGTAAATCAGCGAATAAAAACCTATCTTTTATTAATCCGCTGTTGCAGACAACAAGCAATGAAATGATTAAAAGAACTGTATTGCAGATGTTTAAAAAATACAGTTATGCAATTACAGATACCGATTATAGAATAAAAAATCTGTATGGTCATGTTATACAGTATGATATGACAGGAAAAGAAGTAAATCATTATTTTTTGTCAGCGGGATTTGTAGACGGTAATTTAGTGTATACCAAAAGAGAAAAAGAAGAACAGTAAGCAGGAAAAGGGGTATGGATAATGAGTAAAATGAATAAAAGAGTTTATGGGGTATTAGGAATTTCATCAGTAATGGCAAACTGGAATGCAGATTTTTCAGGTTTTCCAAAGACAACAACTAAGGGACAGTTTTTCGGCAGTGATAAGGCATTAAAATTTCCGATGAAAAAGATGTGGGAAGAAGCGGGAGAAAAGGTTTTAAATATAAAGTCATTTACAGTTTCAAAACCAGATAAAAACGGAGCGGTTTTTCTTGTGCCGCGTACATTGAAAGAACGTTATGAGTATATTTTTGGTGTAGAAGATATGAAAAAAGACAAGGATATTAAAGTAATATTAAAAAATTTATTTTCGGCGATTGATGTGAAAAATTTTGGTTCAACCTTTGCAGAAGCAGATGCTAATATTTCTATTACAGGTGCTGTTCAGATTGGTCAGGGATTTAATCTGTATAACGGCTCTGAAACACAGGAACAGAATATTTTATCGCCGTTTAAAGACCCAAAAGCGGCAGAAAAGAATAAAGAGGGAAAAGATGCCAAAAATTCCACATTGGGAACAAAGATTGTCAGTGATGAAGCACACTATTTCTATCCGTTTGTGATTAATCCGAAAGTATATGACAATTTTGAGCAGCTTGGAGTAACCGAAGGTTACACAGAGGAAGATTATCAGAAGTTTAAAGAAGCGGCATTAAAGGGAACAACCAGCTTTGCAACAAATTCCAAAGTCGGCTGTGAAAATGAATTTGGACTGTTTATCGAAACAGAACCGACATTATACCTGCCGAATATGGATAAGTATGTGGCATTCACAAAAGGTGTGGAAAAGAATACTATTCAGGTAAAGGCAAAAGAACTGCTTCATGATGTAAAAGACAGAGTATTATCTGTCGAGATTTATTATAATTCACATACAACGGAAATTGTCAGTGATATTGAGGGCGTGAAGTATTTTGATATTTTCACCGGAAAAGAGATTGCAAAGCAGTAGGCTGAAAGGTGTGGGGCAGATGAAGGTTTTAAGATTTACGCTCAGCGGAAAGCAGGCTTTTTTTAAAAAGCCGGAAGTGAATAAGTATTACTATTTCACGTATGGACATATCCACCGTGTTGCATTACTGGGACTTTTGGGAGCGGTTATGGGATATTCGGGATATGCTCAGATTGGACAGAAGAAGCAGACAGACGTACCGGAGTATCCTGAATTTTATCAGCAGTTAAAGGATTTAAAAACAGCGGTCATTCCTTGCTGTGAAAAGGGAAGTTTTCCGCAAAAGATGATAGCGTTTAATAATTCGGTGGGATATGCGTCTATGGAAAAAGGCGGAAATCTGATAGTCCGACAGCAGTGGCTTGAAAATCCCAAATGGTATGTATATATTATGCTGGACAGTGAAGTCGCAGAGGTTGTTGCGGATAGTATTATTGGCAGAAAGTGTGTCTATATGCCGTATCTTGGAAGCAATGACCACCCGGCAGACATTACCGAAGCAAGTATGATTGATGCAACAGAGGTGGAAACGCCGAAAAAAATCGACAGCTTTTTTGTACGGGGAGATGCCGTGGTTGATTTAGACGATTTTGAACAGGACAATCCATATAAGTATGAGGAAGCACTGCCGGTACGACTGGATTTAGCATTTAATATGTATGAATACGAACGGTTTGTACTCACAAATCTTGCCGTTTCAGAAATACAGAAAAAAATTTATGCGGTTGATGATATTGACGGCAGGACATATCATATAGCATTTTATTAAAGTGAAACCATAGCTGGAAAGACATTAGATATTGGACTCCGGCTATGGTTTTATGCATTTTTATGAAATGTTTTATGGAATTGAGGAGAAAAAGATGAAGGAATATATTATACCTATTGAGGATATCATTGTAAAACCGGAGTTATTTTATGCACATTGTGACCGGGGCAATGGGAAAAATCCGGAGATTTTAAAAGAACATGTGGGCAGATGTTATCATTATTTTGAAGAGCTGTGGGAACATAAAAATTTTAAGGCAGTATTTGAAAATTTTCAAAAAGAACTGGCACCGGAGCTTTCCGATGAGGGGATAAAATTGTTTTACAGCCTGATAGTAAACGTCATTATTTTTCATGATTGCGGGAAAATTAACCCACGATTTCAAAGTATAAAAATGAAAAATACATTAAAAAAATGGACAGCAATAGATTGTCTGGACGGAACAAAACATTCTATACTGTCTGCGGCAATTTATTTTGACTATTTTTATGAGAAGATACAGGAAAGTCTGTTATCAAAAGATGAAAAGAATATGATTCATGTATTCATGCTGGTAAATGCTTATGTAATATCAAGACACCATGGAAATCTGTCGAGGTTTGAAGAGTTTCTGGAAGAATTTCAGCCAAACCGGCAATTAGCAGATATTTTTTCGTGTATGAATCAAGGTAATTTTACGGAAGTATATCATGGACCGTTTTGTAAACGAGACTGGCATATGATGAATATGCCGAGGCAGAACACAAGGATATATCACAGCTTTTTAGAGAAGCAGTCTTCGCACGCAGGATTGTATACGTATATAAGATTTTTATTTTCAGTGTTGGTATCCTGTGATTATTATGCGACATCGGAATATGACAACGGGATAGAAATGAGTGCGTTCGGAACGATTGAAAATACGGAGTTTGCCACACAGTATGAACAGTCGGAGCGGGTAAAACAGATTCGCAGATTTAATCCGGAGAGCTGTGTTGATGATAAAAAGGATATTAATATTTTGCGGAATCGCATGTTTTATGAGGCAGAGCAGACATTGCTTGAAAATAAAGATGCAAATGTCGCTTTCGCCGAAGCGCCGACCGGGGCAGGGAAGTCGAATCTGGCAATGAATTGCAGTCTGAAATTATTGGACAAAAATATCAATAAGATTTTTTATGTGTATCCGTTTAATACGCTGGTCGAGCAGAATTACGATACGCTTGAAAAAATATACGGGCAGACAGACATTTTTAAAAGTATTGCGGTCATTAATTCCATTACGCCGATTCCGCTAAACGGAACAAGAAAATTCTGGGAAAATCTTGATAAAGAAGAAAATGAGAAATTTTATCAAAAAGCGCTGCTGGACAGGCAGTTTTTGAATTATCCGTTTATTTTAACAACGCACGTCAATTTGTTTCAAATTATGTTTGGGTGTGAAAGAGAAGCGGCAATCAGTTTTTATCAACTGGCGGGCAGTGTTGTGGTACTGGATGAGATTCAGAGTTATAAAAATGTGCTTTGGACAGAGATTATGATGTTTTTGCAGTGTTATAGCAGACTGTTGAATATGAAAATCATTATTATGTCGGCGACACTGCCAAAGCTGGATATGCTTACCGGAAATCATGAAAAGGTTGTAAATTTGATTGAAAATCCTGAAAAATATTTTCAGGACGCACGTTTTAAGAAAAGAGTGGCATTGTCGTATGAATTGCTTTATCCGGATAAAAAGACTGAAATAGAAGAACTATATGCGCATGTTCTGGGACAGGCGCAAAAAGGGAAAAAGATTCTTATGGAATTTATCACGAAAACAAGTGCGGAGAAGTTTTACCATATGCTGACGGAGTCTGGACGGGAGGATTTACAGATATTCTGCATGACGGGGGACGACAATCAGATTGACAGAAAACGCATTTTAAGGGAAATGGATACGGTAGATGAAGATAAGGCGGTAATACTGGTGGCAACGCAGGTTGTTGAAGCCGGCATAGATATTGATATGGACATTGGCTATAAGGATATCAGCAAATTGGACAGCGAGGAGCAGTTCATCGGGCGAATTAACCGGAATTTTAAAAGAAAAGGTGTTGTCTATTTTTTCGATATGGATAATGAAAGTGGTATTTATAAGGAGGATTATCGTGTTGATACAGTGTATACATTAAGAAAAGATGAGATGAAACAACTGCTCGCAGATAAGAATTTTGGCAAATATTATGATTATATTTTAAAAGGAATAAGAAAATACCGCAATGACAGAAAGAATGAAAATGGAATAGAAGCTTTTGTGGATAATGTCAAAAAGCTGGATTTTGTATGGATTTCTCAAAAGATGAAATTAATTGATAAGAATGATGACTGGAAGATGTCAGTCTATTTTGCACGGGAAATTACGACAGATACCGGAGAAATCATTGACGGAAAGCAGGTGTGGGAGCGGTACAGGGAAATGTTAAGCGATATGACAATGAATTATGCGAAAAAACAGATATTGTTATCAGAGGTGAAAAGTAAGATGAGTTATTTTATTTATCAGATAAAAATTGACAATAGCCTGGATTATAATGACAGAATCGGTGAGTTGTATCTGATTGAAGATGCAGAGCAGTATTTTGAAAATGGCAGATTAAATACCGATAAATTTTATTCGCAGGGAAATTTATTTGTGTAGTCCGTATCATTTTACAGATAAAGTTTTGTAAGAATGGGGGTTCATATGAAGGTAAATGGAACGCTGATGAATTACTATTTTCACTGTAAGCGGCAGTGTTATCTGCATGGAAACCGGATGCAGACGAAGAAGCCGCCAAGTGGCAGCTTTACTATTATTTGTACGTTTTAAAGACAAAAGGAATAGTACGGAAAGCGGGTGGATTATGGGAAGTACAAGATATATTATGTCCATGGGAGAACTGACGAGGAAAGACAATTCATTGTGTTTCCGGAAAGACGGAAAAAATGTTTACATTCCAATCGAGAATACGAAAGAAATTTACTGTATGAACGAAGTCACGGTAAATACAAAGCTGTTGGATTTTTTGTCACAGAATCACGTTATCGTACATTTTTTCAATTATTATGAAGGGTACAGTGGTACATTTTATCCGAAAAATCAGTATAACAGCGGAAGACTGATAGTGAAACAGGTACAGGCATATGACAATTCCAGAGAAGTAATTGCCAAAGCGATTGTATGCGGAATTGGCAGGAACATTTACGAGGTGCTGTATCATTATTATAAGCATGATAAAAAGGAAGTCAAGGAAGTTTTAGACTGGATTCGTAGGGAATTTTATGTGAAAGTTGAAAATGCACAGAATGTGAAAGAAATTATGGCGGCAGAGGGCGAAGTGTGGATGCGTTTTTATGGGACATTCCAGTATTTTCTGCCGGAGGATTTTGTGATGAATAAACGGGTGAAAAGACCGCCGGATAATCCAATCAACGCATTGGTTTCTTATGGAAATACGCTGTTGTATACAAAGACGATTTCTGCAATTTACCAGACACATTTAGACCAGCGCATCAGTTTTTTGCACGAGCCGTCAGAGGGGCGTTTTTCATTGAGCCTTGATATGAGTGAGGTTTTTAAGCCGGTCATTGTGTACCGGACGATATTTGATTTAGTAAATAACCGGAAATTGCAGGTTGAAAAGCATTTTGACAAAAAAGTCAATTATTGCTTGTTGAATGAAGAAGGACGAAAAATATTTATTGAAGCATTTCAAGCGCGCATGGAATCGGTATTTGTGCATGACCGGCTGAAACGAAAGGTAACTTACCGGACGGCATTAAAGCTGGACTGCTACAAATTGATTAAGTATATATTAGAAGGGCAGGAATTTATTCCGTTTTCGCTGAAGGATAATCGGTAGGAAGTGAGGGTATATGGCAAAGAAATTGAACTATAATTATGCATTTGTATTTTACGATGTCAATGAAAAGCGGGTGCAGAAGGTCTTTAAAATTTGCAAAAAATATTTATCGCATTATCAAAATTCTGTTTTCCGTGGAGAGATTACACCTTCAAAGCTTATCGGGTTGAAGACGGATTTAAAGAAGGTGATACAGGAAGACGAGGATTTTATCTGTATTATTAAGCTGTTTAATGAAAATGTGTTTGGCGAGGAGGTGCTTGGAAAGAAGGATAGGGAAAATGGTGAGCAGTTGATTTTGTAATACAATGAAAATTTACCAGCCGCCTATCAGTGCAAAATTGCGTGAATCCGCAAAAACAGTGGCATTGCGGTGATTTTGTAAATTTTTTTGGCAAATGGCGCGGTGGCTGGTAAAAATTTTAAAAACGTTGATAAATACTGGGGAATCTGGTATAGTGTATTGTATGGAATGCAGGAAATACGTTGGATTAACTTTAACATGGGATGTATTGAAACCACTTGAACTTTTGCTCTCTGCAAACTCAAATCGGATTAACTTTAACATGGGATGTATTGAAACTCTGATACAGCACTTGCCTCAACAATAGCATTAAAGATTAACTTTAACATGGGATGTATTGAAACTTTCTAATACTGAAAATTCCCCCGGATGCTTTAAAGATTAACTTTAACATGGGATGTATTGAAACTACGCATTAATCTGCGCTTTTATGCTTTCCGTCTGATTAACTTTAACATGGTATGTATTGAAACTTACGGGGTTATGTTGTTTTATGATGTTGTTAGTTAGATTAACTTTAACATGAGATGTATTAAAAGCCACGAACGTCCAAAACATAAGGAATAAAACACTATTTGATGAAATGTAACAATAAAAAACAACATACCCTCTATTTTTACAAAAACCATTCGACATCACCGGCTATTTATGTTATTGTAATAAAAACATTAAGAGGCAGGTAAAGATGGGCTGTATAAATGTAAAAATACATCAATAGCCTGACAGCCGCCGGAATTGGAGGAAAAGATAATGTACGAGATGAAACCGGAATATTATACAGGAATTGCCCAGATTGACGAGGAGCATAAGAAGCTTTTTGAAATCGCAGATGAAGCGTATGAGTTATATAAAAATGAATTTATACCGGACAAATATGACCATATCGCTAAGATTTTAAATGAACTGAGAGATTATACCAAGATACATTTCCAGCATGAAGAAGAATATATGAAAAGCATTAATTACAAGGGAATGTTCATGCAGAAGGTACAGCACGACCAGTTCTGCCAGAAGTTAGATGAACTGGATTTAGAGCATTTAGATGAAAATTCTGAAGAAGTCATTCAGGAAGTGCTTACATTCTTAACAGACTGGCTGGTACATCACATTCTGGAAACAGATAAGAAAATTGCAGAGTAAAAACAATCAGAGATAAAAACAAACTGCCGTATAAAGCGTTGTAAATGTCATCAAGGACAAAAACAAGCGTTTATGCGGCAGTTTTTGTTATGTAGAATAGAAAATGAGAAAAGTTCTCAAAAGCCGCATTGACAGTTGAAATTCAGACATTTATACTATAGAAGTTAGCTAAAACTAACATTTATTTTAAAGACAGAAATTCCCAAATCGGGAATTTTATTTTTTGTTCATAGATTAGCGGTAGCTAACATAGAGTAGCAGTGACAAACAAAATATACACAAGCAGAAAGTAGAAAACAACAACAAACACTAAACAGCAAGTAAGTGAATCAACCAATGAACAAATGAATGAATCAACAAATCAGCAAATTAACAAATTAGCCAATAAGTAAATTCGCAAATAATCAATCAGAGGGGAAGTGGGAAAGCTGGATTCGATAGAATTTTTAAAAATACGAATCTTAGTCAGTTTATTAAAAATGTCACCGGAAAACTGCAATGTAACCAATCTGTCTAAGACACTCGGTGTAGAAAAATATACGGTGAGCCGGGTATTTACGGCGCTGGAGAAGGACGGTTATTTGAATCGCACGGATTCAAGACATCCGCGGCTTGAAAAGCTGGGTGAACAGACGGCGCGTAAATACGCGGAGCGGATGGACATTGCAACAAATCATCTGATTTACGAAGGCGTGACAGAGGCGCAGGCATGTAATGACGCACTGTATTTATCTATGTACTGTTCGGATGAAACTTTTGAAGTGATTCGCAGTATGGAAGAACAGTACCGCATGAAGCATCTGCTTCGTACATATGAACGGTTTGACGGCACGATTTTGTGCAACGGACTGCGGGACGGTCAATATCTGCTTCCGTTTATTATATACAGGGAAACCGTGAAAAACGGCAGCAACATTTCCATGTCCAACGAAGGCTTTATACATCCCTGTACGCTGTCGGTCACGGACGGCAGGGGCATGATTTTGTTAAAGGCACAGCGGGTCGAGAAATATTCCGCGATGACGGGAAGAAAAATGAGCGGAAAGATTAAATGTCTGAAATATTTTGACGGGTCAAAATTTTGTGAAGCACAGCGAAACGGCGATTTGATTTCATTTCCGGCAAGCGTGCTTGAATTTGTCAATATCGGAAGCGATTCCGGCAGGATTTTTCACGGAAGTGTGTGTCTGAAAATGACCTGCTCCGTGGGGATTATGCACATGCCGGAGAGTACAGCAATATTTACACTGTTATTTTAAAATGCTGGAAATACAGCGGAAAGTAGAGAAAAAAATGGAAAAGAAAAAAATAGTGTTGTCTTATATTTTGACGGCAGGAGCACTCTTGCTTTTGTTTTTGTGGGCGGCAAATACGGGAAGTCTGAAGGTGTCGGCAAAACAGTTATTTAGCGGGCTGTTTGTCGCGTATGATGAAAATGTCGCAACGATTTATGATTTGCGTTTTCCGAGAATCTTTATTGCAATGGCGGGCGGCGCGGCAACAGCAGTATCCGGTGTGCTTTTGCAGGCAGTCATGAAAAATCCGCTGGCAGACCCCGGCATTATCGGTGTCAGTTCGGGTGCGAGCCTTACGGCAGTACTGCTTACGGCATTTTGTCCGTCATTGTACTTTTTCACACCGGCGGCGGCATTTTTAGGCGGTCTTGCCGCATTTTTTCTGGTATATGTCCTGTCGTGGAAGGACGGATTATCGCCGCTTCGCATTATCTTAGTCGGTGTGGCGGTCAATGCAATGTTTACGGGACTGATGAGTGCATTTAATTCAGGCACGGGCAGCAGTTATTCCGGAGCGGCAAGCATTGTCAATGCCAATATCACGATGAAAACGTGGACAGATTTTAAAACGTTAATCGGCTATGTGGTGGTTGGACTGATTGCCGCAGTGGTTGTTTCGGGACAGTGCGATTTGCTGGCATTAGAGGATAAGACGGCGCGTTCTATCGGCGTATCCGTGGCAAAAAGCCGTATGGTGATTTCCGTGATTGCGGTACTGCTTGCCGCGATTTCAACAGCCTTTATCGGGGCAATCAGCTTTTTGGGGTTAATTGTTCCGCATATTGCAAGACTGCTGGTGGGCAGCAGCCACAAAACGCTCGTGCCGTATTCAGCCCTGCTTGGTGCGGTCGTACTGCTTCTTGCGGATACAGTCGGAAGAACGATTACCGCACCGTATGAAATCAGTGCTTCCGTGATTATGTCTGTTGTGGGCGGACCGTTTTTTATCTTGTTGCTTAGGAGGTCAAAGCAGGGATATGCAAAATAATAAAGAGAAAAAGAACGTATTTGAAATAGAAAATCTGTCATTTGCCTATGATAAGCATGAGGTGCTTAACAACCTGAATCTGTCATTTCATGAAGGCATTGTCACAACGATGATTGGACCAAACGGCTGTGGAAAATCTACGCTGCTCCAGTTGATGACGAAAAATTTAAAGCCGGCAGGTGGAAAGATTTTATTACAGGGTGAGGATATTGCACAAATCCGGCAGAAGCAGTTTGCACAGTCGGTTGCCGTGGTACATCAGTATAATACGGCGCCGCCGGATTTAACTGTGGAAAAGCTGGTATCTTACGGACGGATTCCGTATCACAAAATGGGCGTTCCGTTTGACAAAGCAAAGGATATGGAGCGGATTGAATGGGCGCTTGAAATTACCAATACCACAAAGCACAAGGATAAGACGGTCAGTCAGCTTTCCGGCGGACAGAAACAGCGTGTGTGGATTGCAATGGCACTGGCGCAGGATGCAAAGGTTCTGCTGTTGGACGAGCCGACAACGTATCTGGATATCCGCTATCAGCTTCAGATTCTGCGGCTGATTCGCAGGTTAAATGAAGAATATGGGTTTACGATTATTATGGTACTCCATGATGTCAATCAGTCGTTGTATTACAGCGATGAAATTGTTGCGTTAAAAGCCGGAAAATGTATTGCGCAGGGAAGTCCCCAGCAGATACTTACGGGCGAACTCATACAAAAAGTGTATGACGTCACGTTAAAAGTATCGGATATAGACGGAAAAAGGTTTATTCTTCCTGTGTAAATTTTATATTTTAAATCTTTTATCTACGATGACAGTCTGTCATCGTGAATAATATTATAAATGATATGATAAATAATAAGATAAAGACTGTTACCGCAAAGACATTTTGTAATGGCTTTTGCGATAACAGTGTTTTATTATCATGTAGAAAGTCCCAAAACATATCAAAAAGTAAATTATAATTATTACAATTCCTTATAAAATGCTTTCATAAAAGCTTCTAAGTCATACTGGTCTTTCATTCCCGCAGTTTCCATGGCAGAGTGCATTGCATAAATTGGAATACCGATATCGGCACTGCACATCGGAAGATTTGCGGCGACCATTGGGCCGACGGTACTGCCGCCCGGATAGTCATTGCGCATATGATTTTGCTGGCAGGCAATATGATGACGGGCGGCAAGCTGTAAAATCACGCCGGTCATATCGTCATCACTGCAATATGCGTGTTTTGCGGAAGCCTTAATGGCAAAGCCGCGGTTTAACGGCATGGCAGATGTAATATCCGATTTTTCAGGGTGCGCCGGGTGTATTGCGTGCGCAACGTCCAAAGAAAGATAATAACTGTGTACAAGGCTTTGCAAAAAGTTTTCTCTTGAAATATTAATGGCATTGCAGATACGCTCCAAAGTATAGGAAAGGAGATTGCCGTTGGCACCGTTTTTACTGCGGCTTCCGATTTCTTCATGGTCAAACAGAACCGCCACGGAAATGCCGTCTGACGGATTAGCTTCAATCAGTCCGGTCAGGCATGCCTGCACCGAAGAAATGTTGTCAATGCGCGGTGCCATAAACATATCGCCGGAAAATCCGGTACGCACCGGTTCCGCATAGTGGTACACAGACAAATCAAAGCATAAAATATCTTCCGGTTTTTCGCCGGTTTCATTGGCAAGAATCTGAAGAAATGTATCGGTGTCCATGTGTTCGTCCATGCCGCATATTGGAAGCAAATCGGTCTGTGCATTGAGGGCGACACCGTCATTCATGGCACGGTTTAAATGAATGGCAAGATTTGGCAAAACTGCCACAGGACGTTTAAAATCCACTAGTTTCAGACGCGGGTGTGCAGATTGTGGATTTTTTAACGCAATCCGTCCGGCAATTGAGAGTGGACGGTCAAGCCATGTACTGTAAATTGCACCGCCGTAAACTTCTGTATTTAAGCGGCAGCCGTTTTTAGAGGAAACGACCGGATTGTATTTGATACGAAATCCCGGATTGTCAATATGTGAAGAGGAAAGCTTCCATACCGGGGTATCGGAAAGGTCTGTGCCGATTTGAAAGCCGAAAACCGTTGTGCCAAACGGGCAGACGGCATATTTTCCACCCGGAACCAGTTCCCATGTGCTGTCCCAGTCCAGTGTTACAAAGCCAGCTTCATTAAGCCTGCGCATGGCTTCTTTTGCGGTATGGAACGGGGAAGTGGAAAAGGAAATGGTCTGTTTTAACTGTTCAAAGGTTTGTTGAATCTGAGTATCCATAAAAAACTCCATTCTGCTGTGTAAGCTGTTTTTTCAAAGTATAAGGCTTTTGCCGTAAAAACTCAAGAAAATCGTCATTTCCGCCGATACTTTTTATATAAAAGTGAGAATCAGAAACAGCAGTTTACAAAAAAGAGGAGAAAGCCATGCAGACAGTACAGTTTAAAGTTTTAAACACCGATACACAGGAAACCAACGTGCAGATGCAGACAGAAAATAAGGCACAAAATACACAGAATACAGAGGTGTCAGGTGTAGAAAGTACCGGAGAAAGCGCAGGAACAAAGAAAAAGACGACCGTTTCCACAGGACAGACCGGAGTTACGGATGCGGAAAGTGCCAAGTGGGTTGCCGGTTTGCAGTTAAAAAAATGTGCTTATGAACAGGTCAGTGCGATAACAGAAAAAATTAAGGATATGCTAGATCCGACTTCGGGCATGACAGATGCACAAAAAAGCTCTTATGACAGAAAAGTAATGAATAAAGTGTATTCCGGCAAGAAGCTGTCGGCTGAGGAAATGCGTTATATCAAAATTCATTATCCGGCATTGTATCCGTATGTGGAGCGGGTGCAGATTCAGCGGCAGGCACTGGAGGAGCGAATCAAGCACTGTCATTCAAAAGAGGAAGTGCAGGACGTTTACAGTGAAGCGATGTTTCATATCAGTGATGATGACCCGGCAAAGCAGATGCTGTATGCCGCATATGATGATGTTTTAAAGGAGTTTAAGAAAACATCGGATTATCAGGAACTTCCCGAAACAAAGGAAGATGCCGAAAAGAAAAAACAGACTAAAAAAGTTTCGTCTGCCGAACCGGCAGACGAAACAGATGATATACAGGAAGATTGGAAAAATGCTTTCCTGTCGGAAAGTACCGGTGTATCCGTAGGTACTACACATACAGATAATCATTTAAGACCGGCCACAAACCCTGCTGTTTAATATCGTCATACATTTGTTTTAAGCTGCGGGTGTCGGCAATTTCAAATTGCTCGTCACCGCAGTCTTTTTCTTCACTGCCTTCATATTTGGCTTCATGGTCGCCGATACCGGTGCTGACACCGGCAGATACCTTGGTGCAGGCAATCTTAATAATACCGTTTCTGAAAGAAGCTGATTCCCTTGATGATACGGTAATTCCGGCATATGGCAGAAAAATGCGGTATGCACATAAAACCTGACAGAGCTGTTTTTCATGTACATCCAGCGGATTAATTTTTTCATTATTAATAATCGGTCGTAACCGCGGACACGACAAAGACATTTCCGCATGCGGATATTTGCGCTGGAGATAATATACGTGCAGTGCCGTGGCAAGCGCATCCTTACGGAAGTCAGACAGACCTAACAGAGCGGAAAATCCGACACCGCGCATACCGCCCATTAAAGCGCGCTCCTGTGCTTCAAAGCGGTATGGGAAGACACGTTTGTGTCCCATGAGATGAAGCGTTTCATATTTGTCGGCATTATAAGTTTCCTGAAAAACAGTCACATAGTCTGCGCCACATTCATGCAGATAAGCGTAATCCTTTGTATTGCACGGATAAATTTCAAGTCCCACATTTCTGAAATATTTTTTGGCAAGACGGCAGGCATCGCCGATATAGGTAATGCTGCTCTTTGATTTGCTCTCGCCCGTCAGCATCAGAATTTCTTCAATGCCGGAATCGGCAATAACCTTCATTTCATGCTCAATTTCTTCCATGGAAAGCTGTTTTCTGTGAATATCGTTATAGCAGTTAAAACCGCAGTAAACACAGTAATTTTCACAGTAATTTGCAATATACAGCGGTGTGAAAATGTAGGTAGAATTACCGAAGTGGTTACGCGTTTCACGCTCGGCGCGCTGTGCCATTTTTTCCAGAAACGGTTCTGCGGCAGGGGAGAGCAGTGCCTTAAAGTCCTCAATGCTGCAGCGGTCGTGGGAAAGTGCAGCTAAGACATCGCGCGCCGTGTATTTGTCCGGCTCATAAGCGTTCATGGCAGCAAGCACCTTATCACGGATATCGGAGGAAATCTGCTCCATGTCCGGCAGATATGCCATGTGGTCTGTACGGGAAGCCGGATTATTTTCCAGTTCTGTTTTTCGTTTTAAAGCGGCAGGACTTAATTTGCCGTTCTGAATAATAAAATCATTTTCCTTTTGATTGGTGTCCATAAAATAAGACCTCTTTTCTAAAAATTAGTTATGTAAAAATCCGGTCAGCGGGTCGGAAGCTTCGCCGCCTTTATTTAATACACGTCCAAGACCGGAAAGGTAGGCACGCCGTCCGGCTTCAATTGCAAGACCGAAAGCTTTTGCCATTTCAGGAATATTTCCGGCAGTTGCAATCGCGGTATTTGCCATGATAGCGGCGGCACCCATTTCCATAGCTTCACATGCCTGTGAAGGCTTTCCGATACCGGCATCCACGATAACCGGGAGGTCAATTTCATCAATTAAAATCTGAATAAATTCTTTGGTTGCAAGTCCCTTATTAGAGCCAATCGGAGAGGCAAGCGGCATGATGGAAGCGGCGCCTGCATTGACTAAATCTCTGGCGGCATTTAAGTCAGGGTACATATACGGCATAACGATAAAGCCTTCCTTTGCAAGAATTTCAGTTGCCTTAATCGTTTCGTAGTTGTCAGGAAGCAGGTATTTAGAGTCGTGCATAATTTCGATTTTGACAAAATCACCGCAGCCCATTTCCCGTGCAAGGCGCGCAATGCGGACAGCCTCGTCGGCATTTCTGGCACCGGACGTATTCGGAAGCAGTGTGACACCCTCCGGGATATAGTCCAGAATATTTTCGCTGTCTTTGGTATTGGCACGTCTGACAGCCAGCGTGATAATCTGCGCACCGGCATCGGATACGGCTGCGCGGATTAAATCCAGATTGTATTTACCGGAACCTAAGATAAAGCGGGAAGAAAAGGTATGTCCTCCCAATGTAAATGTATCATTTTCAATCATAATTTTTCTCCGTTTCCGAGCAGTCTGACTGCTCTGTTTTAATTTAGAATTTAGCCGTGTTGTGAAAATGTTTATCAGCCGCCGCCCATAAACTGCACGATTTCGATAACATCGCCGTCCTGAATCCGTGTATCGGCATAATCTTTTTTGCTGACAATCACTTCATTGCGTTCAACGGCAATGTGGGACAGCACATATCCTTCGGACAGCAGATAATCTGCAATGCTCATGCCGTCCGCCTGCATGGCTTCGTTTCCGTTAATCTGAATCATGGAAAACCCTCCTGTCTGTAGATTTGATAACCCGCTGATGTGTCCGGCATATCCGGGTAAAAGTCTTGTTATAAAATAAAAAAAGACCGCACGAAAGGAAAGCTACACCCGCGGTGGTGTACCCCTTCGTGCGGTCTTACTGACGAACACTCTGTCTGTTATCATAGCATAAAAAATGAATTTGTCAATTTTTTTTGGGAAATTTTTAATAGGTTTCGGGAATGTTCATAGACCTGCAAATGAAAATATGTTAAAATATTAATTAACAAATAGAAAAACGGTAATAAAGTAAAATATAATGGAAAGGGGTGACATTGTAAATGGGCGTATATTTTAATCCGGGGAATGAAAGTTTTGCGAAAGATAAAAATTATAAAATATACGTGGATAAAACCGGGCTGTTAAATGATCTGAATGAGCTGATTGGAACGCCAAGGAACTGTCTTGCCGTCAGCCATGCCAGACGGTTCGGCAAATCCCACGCGGCGGGTATGATCGATGCGTATTACAGCCTTGGAAGCGATTCGGAAAAGCTTTTTGAAGATACCAAGATCGCTCAGAATCCGGATTATAAGAAATATATGAACCGGTACAATGTGATACATCTGGATATTTCAACTTTTTGGGATTCTTACAAGGGAAATATTACTGAAAAAATCGTGGAATACATTTATAAGGATTTTAAGCAAGTCTTTGGAGATGAGTTAAATTACGAAGACAGTTTAAGCTACAACTTAATGATGATATATCAAAAGACCAAGACCCCGTTTGTCATTATCATTGACGAGTGGGACTGCGTTATCCGTAACAGCGAGAATAAAGAACTGGTTCACCAATATTTACAGTTTCTTCATTCCTTGTTTAAGTCGGAAGAATCCAAAGCATTTTTAGCACTAGCATACATTACGGGAATCCTTCCGATTAAGAAAATTAAAGACGAATCGGCGCTGAATAATTTCAGCGAATATACGATGTTAAAATCAAAGCCGATTACGCAGTATTACGGATTTACAGAAGATGAAGTGAAAGTGCTTTGTGAAAGGTTTGACATGGATTTTGAAAGCATGAAGGCATGGTATAACGGCTATCTGATTGACGGAATGCATATGTACAATCCGAATTCGGTGTCCATGGCACTGGCACAGCAGGACTTTGATTCATACTGGAAAAACACGTCTTCATTTGCCTCTATTAATACATTTATTACAATGAATTACGCAGGCTTAAAAGACGATGTGATGACGATGCTTTCCGGGGGAAAGGTTTATGTCAATACCGAAACCTTCCAAAATGACCTTTTTACGGTTTCATCAAAGGACGAAGCACTGACGGCATTGATTCATTTAGGATATCTGGGCTATGACGGGGAAGAAGAAAGTGCTTATATACCGAATTATGAAGTAAAGAAAGCTTATCAGGCGGCATTGAGTACCGGAAGCTGGAAAGAGGTGGCAGAATCCATTGCAAAGTGTGACCGGTTACTGCTGGCAACGATAAAAGGGGACAGTGAGAAGGTGGCAGAACTCGTAGAACTTGCCCACGACACTTACACGTCAGTCCTTAAATATAACGATGAAAATTCATTAAGCTGTGTGCTTACCATGGCATATTTTACGGCACCGGCGTATTACAACATTGTGCGGGAAATGCCGGCAGGGAAAGGCTTTGCGGATTTTGTGTTTATTCCGAGAGCCAATGCCGGACACAGACTGGCAATGGTCGTGGAGTTAAAGCACAACAAATCTGCCGATTCTGCAATTGCGCAGATTAAAGAAAACAGATATCACGGGGCATTGACAGGGTATAGTGATAAAATTTTACTGGTCGGTATTAATTACGATGCTGAAAGAAAGGAAAAGAAGCATTACACCTGCGTGATTGAAGAATGGAACACCAACTAAATAAAAAGTTTGTAAAAATAAAAAACATAGAAGCCGCAGAAGTGATAGTACGCAAGAAAACTGTCACTTCTGCGTTTTTTTAAAATGAACTTGACATATACCCTACAGGGGTATAATATGTGATTAAAAATAAAGTTCAAATATATTGTAGTAGAAATGGAGAAAATATGCAGGAAGAAGAAATGTGCTGTTGTCATAAGCATAAGGAACGCTCTGAAAAAGAGTACCGGGATTTAATTAATCGTTTAAACAGAATAGAGGGTCAGATTCGTGGAATTAAAGGCATGGTTGAAAAGGATGCGTATTGTCCGGATATTCTGATTCAGGTGGCGGCGGTCAATGCGGCGCTGAACAGCTTTAATAAAGTGCTGCTTGCCAATCACATCAAGACTTGTGTCACAGATGATATCCGTGCAGGAAAAGAAGAAACGGTAGACGAGCTTGTAAAAGTTTTGCAGAAATTAATGAAGTAACAAAAGATATAAATAACATGAATAAAGCGAATAAAATGGTGCCGGGGCGCAAGGTTTTTACTTCTACCCACCGGATATCATAAAGACTGGAGGGAATCATAAAATGGAACAGTATACAGTAACAGGCATGAGTTGTGCGGCATGCAGTATGCGTGTGGAAAAAGCCGTATCCAAAGTGCCGGGCGTGACATCGTGTTCCGTAAGCCTTCTGACCAATTCAATGGGTGTAGAAGGCACGGCATCGGAACAGGATATTGTAAAAGCCGTCACAGATGCCGGATACGGCGCTTCCAAAAAGGGAAGCAAAGCGGCAGGAAACACACGGAATGGCAGTACGGCAGCAGGCGGCGGTCCGATTGGTGATGAGGAGCTGTTAAAAGACAGGGAAACACCCGTTTTAAAGAAAAGATTGCTGTCATCGCTGATATTTTTAATCGTTCTGATGTACTTTTCCATGGGGCATATGATGTGGGGCTGGCCGCTTCCGGCGGTGCTTGTTGATAACCATATCGCCATGGGACTGATTCAGATGCTTTTAACGATTGCGGTGATGGTGATTAACCAGAAGTTTTTCATCAGCGGCTTCAAGAGTCTGTTTCACAAAGCACCGAATATGGATACGCTTGTGGCATTAGGCTCGGCTGCGGCATTTGTATACAGCACATATGCGCTGTTTGCCATGACCGATGCACAGGTGCATGGCAATATGGACGGTGTTATGCACTACATGCACGAATTTTATTTTGAATCGGCGGCAATGATTCTGACACTGATTACGGTCGGTAAAATGCTTGAAGCCCATTCTAAAGGGAAAACAACCGATGCTTTAAAGGGTTTGATGAAGTTAGCGCCGAAAACGGCAGTGCTGTTAAAAGACGGTGTGGAAACGGAAGTTTCCATTGAGCAGGTACAGAAAGGCGATATCTTTATTGTACGTCCGGGAGAAAATATTCCGGTAGACGGAAAAGTATTGGAAGGCAGCAGTGCAGTCAATGAATCGGCACTGACAGGAGAGAGTATTCCTGTGGATAAAGCGGCAGGCAATCTGGTATCCGCGGCAACAATCAACCAGTCCGGTTATTTAAAATGTGAAGCGACAAGAGTCGGGGAAGATACGGCACTGTCACAGATTATCCAGATGGTCAGCGATGCGGCGGCAACAAAAGCCCCGATTGCAAAGGTCGCCGATAAAGTATCCGGTATCTTTGTACCGGCAGTTATTACGATTGCGGCAGTAACCATCATTGTGTGGCTGCTTGCGGGACAGAGTGTCGGATTTGCATTGGCAAGAGGAATTTCCGTGCTGGTTATCAGTTGTCCGTGTGCATTAGGACTGGCAACGCCGGTTGCGATTATGGTAGGCAACGGCATGGGCGCAAAAAACGGTATCTTATTTAAGACGGCGGTATCCTTGGAAGAAGCGGGAAAGATTGAGATTGTGGCACTGGATAAGACCGGAACCATTACAACCGGTGAACCAAAGGTCACAGACGTTATCTGCAATAAAGGTGTCACGGAAAAAGAACTGATTTCATTTGCGTATGCACTGGAAAAAAAGAGCGAACATCCGCTGGCAAAGGCAGTACTGGCATATGCCGAAGCAGCGCAGACAGATATTTTTGAAGTGAATAACTTTACGGCACTTCCGGGAAACGGACTGACGGCAGAATATGAAAATGCGGTATTGTCAGGCGGAAATTACAAATTTATCAGTACCCGCACCGCGGTTTCACAGGAAATGCAGGAGCAGTCACAAAAGCTTGCAAATGCGGGAAAGACACCACTGTTTTTTACAAAGGACGACAAACTGCTTGGAATCATTGCGGTTGCGGACGTTATCAAGGAAGACAGCCCGGAAGCCGTCAGACAGTTACAGAACATGGGAATCCGTGTTGTCATGCTGACAGGCGACAATGAACGGACGGCGAAGGCAATCGGCGCACAGGCAGGCGTAGATGAGGTTATCGCAGATGTCCTGCCGGACGGAAAAGACAGCGTTATCAGCCGCTTAAAGCGTGACGGCAGGGTTGCAATGGTCGGTGACGGCATTAACGATGCACCGGCGCTTACGAGAGCCGATATCGGTATTGCAATCGGTGCGGGAACGGATATTGCAATTGATGCGGCAGATGTTGTACTGATGAAAAGCCGTTTAAGCGATGTTCCGGCGGCAATCCGTTTAAGCCGTGCAACGCTTAGAAACATTCATGAAAACCTGTTTTGGGCATTCTTTTATAATATCATCGGAATTCCGCTGGCGGCGGGCGTATGGATTCCGTTCTTTGGCTGGAAGTTAAATCCGATGTTTGGTGCTGCGGCAATGAGCTTATCAAGCTTCTGCGTAGTAACCAATGCGTTACGCTTAAATCTTTTCTCTGTACACAATGCAGAAAAAGATAAAAAAATAAAATCAAAAAAGAAAGTAGAGGACAAGAAAATGGAAAAAACATTAACAATCGAAGGAATGATGTGCGGACACTGTGAGGCAAGAGTAAAGAAGGCACTCGAAGCCCTTCCGGAAGTCAAAGAAGCAGTTGTCAGCCATGAAGCGGGAACAGCTGTTGTTACCTTAGAAAGTGCCGTTTCGGATGAAGCATTAAAAGAAGCTGTGGAAGCACAGGATTACAAGGTGATTTCCGTACAGTAATATTGAATTATTTCCGGCACAGTGGTATGATAAGTGGATAATTGCAAATGTAAGGAGTAAGTATGTTTCGGAAAACAATGGAAGAATACGAAGCGGATACCAGAAAAAAACTGGTAATAGATATCCGGGAAAAAGAAGCGTTTGACAAGGAAACGATGCCCGGAGCCCTTCATATGGACAGTGAAACGCTCAAACAGCAGATAAAAGAACTCACAAAGGATCAGACACCTGTTTACCTGCTGTGCCATACAGGACAGCAAAGTGATGCACTGGCAGAGGATTTTGAAAAAGAAGGCTATGAAGTATACAGTATACAGGACGGATTCCGTGCATATCTGCGGTTAAAGCTTCGCACAGTTATGCGTCAGGAGGATTTAAAGGAACAGTGCTGTGCCGATGTGGAACGCAGTATTGTAAAGAAGTTCCGAAAGGAAATCTGGCGGCCGTTTACAAAGGCGATTAATGAGTATGAACTGATTAAAGACGGCGACAAGATTGCAGTCTGCATTTCCGGCGGAAAAGATTCTATGCTGATGGCAAAGCTTTTTCAGGAATTAAAGCGCCACGGACAGCAGAATTTTGAAGTTGTATATCTGGTAATGAATCCGGGCTACAATCCGTTTAATTATCAGGTTATTTTAGACAATGCACAGTTTTTAAATGTGCCGATTACGGTATTTGAATCGGAAATCTTTGATATTGTTGCATCAGAGGAACAATCACCGTGCTATCTGTGTGCGCGTATGCGCCGCGGCTACCTGTACAGCAAGGCAAAAGAGCTTGGCTGTAACAAGATTGCGCTGGGACACCACTTTGATGATGTTATCGAAACCATTTTAATGGGTATGCTCTACGGGGCACAGATTCAGACCATGATGCCAAAGCTGCACAGTACGAATTTTGAAGGCATGGAGTTAATCCGTCCGTTATATCTGGTGCGCGAAGAAGATATTATCCGCTGGAGAGATTACAATCATTTACAGTTTATCCAGTGTGCGTGCCGTTTTACGGAAAGCTGTGCTTCCTGCGGCGGAACGGAGAAAGGTTCAAAGCGTGCGGAAATTAAGGCACTGATTAAAGAATTAAGTGCGAAAAGCCCGTACATTGAAAAGAACATTTTCCGGAGCGTGGAAAATGTCAATCTGAACACAATTGTTGCCTATAAACAAAACGGTCAGAAACATTCATTTTTGGAGGATTATGATTCTAAATATTAAGCAGACACAGTTTGGTGCCGAGCCGGAATTTGAAATCGAAGATACTGCCACAGGGGAAACGCTGGCAAAATGCACATCGCTGAATCACATTTCCACGGAAATCGTATTTGCGGGACAAAATGCGTATACGCTGTCCTTTGAGCCGGTCTTACAGGAAAAGGAAGGCGAAAAGAATGAACTGATGTACGGTATTTCAGAGCATAACCGGCCGGTGGGAGGTCTTTATACGGCAGAGGTCTGTCAGAAAAAGATATTATTTGTATCCGTGGGATATGACTATTATAAAATACAGTTTTACGATAGAGAGTATCAGCTGTATGAAATCGGACTGGGAACGGACCGGCATTATCTTTGTTTATATCAGGACGGACAGACGGCGGCGATTGTGCATAAACCGACAGAAGTAAAAAGCCACTTGGATACCTATACGGTGTATCTGGAGAATGCGCAGTACCGGGATATCGCCTGTATTGCAGCACTGTTTATAGATGGTCTGGAATACAGCAGCAATGATGAAATAGCGGACAGCGCCATTAAGGAAGAATATCTTTCCTTTAATAAAGAGCTGAATTCAAAATTTGATGCCGCATTTTTAGAACGCGTCAGAACAAACAATATGTAAAAAATGCCTTGCCACAATGCTGAGGTTTTATAAGGCAGTATGATAAAGCTTAATAAAACTAAGGCGTTGCAATGGCAGAATGAGGCTTTGACTGTAAAAGGTCAGAGCCTTTTTCTATATTTGAAATCTGCACATTCGTCTTTTCTTTTTGTATTCGGTATAATTAAATTACCAAATACAAGGAGGTTTCAATATGAAAACAATTTTTGAAAATATTAGCGGTAGTTATATACAATAAGGTGATTACCTTTTGCCAAATCTTACACTACCTGATGAAAACGAAAGGCAAAGCGGTGTTTGGGGAATGAGACACAAACGATACTTGAAATCAAATCATCGAGTGCTTTATTACAATCTTCTTACGTCGGGTAAGCTTTACAATTATCTTGCCGATGTTGAGCGTCAGGCAGAGAATTTATTTGAACAGACAGTAAAATCATTTGCCGAGCAGGAGCAAGTTACAGAAAAACTTAAAGCAACTGATATGATGTTGTGGGTGCGAAAGATGAATAATATTCGCAACCGGGCAACAGAAATTGTTAATGAACAAGTGATTTATAGATGAGAAAAAGGCACAACTTACGGAGAATGAATAATTCCGTAGGCTGTGCCTTCGTTTTATTTGTGAGATTCGAATGCATAATCTTAGCGAGCAGACCGGTTGGTTATCCAAACGGTAATTTTCTCGTTAGGGACACCCTAAGACCCGCTTTTTGTATTCGACTTTATTATTGAAAAAACAAAGTGGCTCAATGTTGCAAAGGAAAACATTATTGACATATAATCAAATAGATAAAGCGGTAGGTGTTCGTTATCGCCAAGGAGAAAAAACTGATTTTTCAGAAACAGGTAAGATGCTATATCCCGTTTGAAAAATGCGTAAATTCCGTATGCAAAAATGAGTGTTAATATTATTTTGAAAGCAATTTTCACTTTTGGTGAGAGTTGCTTTTTCTTTTTTATCATTAGGTAAATCATATTGAAATGAAGTCCGAGGTGGAGTGACATAAACACAAATCCCCAATATGCAGAAAGCATATGAATTCTGTTAGCCATATAAGTTGATTTTATATTCAAAAAAGTGAATAAATGCCTTGAAACGACTACACCGCTGACGATTGAGCCGACAAATGATATAAGCACAAGCAGGACAAGAATGTTTTGAAAAATTCTTATAGGTGTTTGCCTGCCTTTTGCTAGATGCATTGCCCAATTTATATTGAGTACGTGATGAACGACAAAAAGTACAAACATAACAACGCCTACAACTTCGTGTGCAGTTGAGCCTAAAAGCTCGTAGGACATCAAAAGGAGCAGAGCAAATGTCATCAAAATATCAACCATCGGCTTTAGCTTTAATTTTGTTTTTGAGTTCATACGGTTTTGTTTAAATCTTCAGCCTCTTTGCTATTCGTTGCCATTCCCATATATTCCATACCGTAAAGTCCGGCAAAGCGTTTCATTGTGTATTCGCCTGCATCAAGCATCCACTTTTCAGGTGCTGCACCTTGAAATACAAAATATAACTTTCTGCCTGAGAGTTCGCTTTCGTCAAGCTTGCCGTAAAATCGGTCTAAAACATTGCGAACAGAACCGCAAATATTGTGCCAATAAAGAGGAGAGCCGATAACGATTGTGTCAGCCTCTTTCATTTCTTCAATCACTCTGTCAAGTCCGTCATAAGGTAAAGTTTGACCGTATGAGCCGATTGTGAAGTTGGTTAAATTAAGTGTTTCGTATTCCTTGCCGTTCAAAAGAATTGAAGCAAGACGAGCAGTATTTCCGTTTTCGTTCGGACTGCCGTTAATAAAAAGAATTTTCATAATGTTACCTCTCTTAATAATTTAATGTTCGCCGAAAAGCCAAGACATAATGGCGTCATCTTCTGCAAAAAGTCCGCCTCCGCCGTGTTCATTTGGAGCGTTTCGGCTTGTAAAATAATCTCTTTCTTTAATATCAAGTACAAGAATTTTGTCGATTTCGTCATCGGTCAAGCCTTGCTTTTTGTAGAGATTATAAAGTGTATCGTAGGCATTTTGAGATTTTTTCGAGCCGTAGTATTCGTCATCTCTTCCGATTGCAATGTAAACGGGTAGTTTTGCTTTTGCAACGCTTTCGTATTCTCCGTCCCATTGAGAGCTGACCTGCAAATATGCCGTAAATAAATCGGATCTCTTGCCGACTGCTTGCGATGCAGTTTCGCCGCCACCCGAGTAGCCCTCTATATAAACCTTTGATTTATCTATATTGTAGGCAGACAAAAGATATTCAACAAGGACGATAGTTTCATCTGCCGAGTCTTCGTCCCAACCGTTTAGCTGAGGTGCGGCGATAATCATATTAGCATTATATTTTTGAGCCTCAAAGCCAAAATTTTCCTGACGGATATTTACGCCGACGCCTTGAAAATACAAACCCTCATAACCCGGCAAGGTAATGAAAAGAGCATAAGCCTTACTGCCGTTATAGCTTTTGGGGATATAAAGATTAAAATGAATATCGCCGTTATTTTCGCTGTGCAAAACATTATCAACACTAAAGCCAAGGTAAGTGTCAGTACCGTTTGTGACGGAATAATTTTGTTTGGCAGGCTGAGTAGTTTGTGCTTTTGATGAACTTTCGGCTGTTGTATTTGTTGTATAACTGCTTGGAGAATTGCCATTTATTGAACAAGCCGAAAGCGTAATCACCATAGCAGCAACCGTCAAAAGCACAGCTATAGATTTGATAAACTTATTTAAGGTCAAGACCGTTTACCCAAGATTCAACCTTGCTTGATGAGGCACCTGAAGAAAATCTTTCGCCGTCCTGCCAATTGCCTGTGCCTGCCATATCGGCTAAAAGGTCACCGCTTTGACCTAAACCCGAAGAAGATGAGGTGCAAAACGGAATAACGGTTTTGCCGGTGAAGTCATTGCCCTCAACAAAATTGTTTACAGGCCATGCAGCAATGCCCCACCAAATCGGATAGCCGATAAATACGGTATCATAATCTGCCCAATTATCGGGTGTAGTCTTTGTAAGCGGTACATCACGCTTGCTTTCGTCGTTGTGCTCAACGCTTACACGGCTGTTGTCATTAGTCCAATTAAGGTCATCACTTGTGTAAGGGACGACGGGAGTAATCTCAAACAAATCTGCTCTGGTAGTGTCGGCGATAGTGTCGGCAACGGCTTTTGTGCTACCTGTTGCGGAATAGTAAACAACAAGTATTTTACTGTTTGAAGAACTGTCTGTATTATTATCGGAGGACTCATCGGTAGATTGTTTGCCCGCCGGAGTAGAAGTAGTAGAATTTGCAGTGCTTGCACTGTTATCGGAATTATTAGAGCAAGCTGCAAAAGAAAATACAAGCACGAGTGCTAAAAGAATTGAGGTTATTTTTTTCATGATTTTATCTCCTTTAATTAAATTATTTTTGTTCGTCAACCGGCGGTATCATCTCGGCATACTTTTTAAGCATTTCGGGTGTTGATGTGTAATATCTGACACCCTTATCAAGTGATGATATTTCTGCCATTTCTTCATCTGTAAGCGAAAAATCAAAAATATCAAAATTAGCCTTGATATGGTCGCTGTTCTTTGAACCCGGAATAACAATATTTCCGTCTTGAATATGCCAACGAAGAATGATTTGAGCTGTTGACTTGCCGTATTTTTCAGCAAGGCTCTTAAAGAGCGGTTCATTCAAGAGTGCATTATCACCGTGACCCAGCGGATACCAAGCCTGAATTTTAATATCCTCGTGAAAAAGGAATTTTTTAAGTTCCTTTTCCTGATAATACGGGTGCACCTCGGTTTGAAGAACGGATGGTTTAACTTCGCAGATATTCAAAATTTCGCAAATCTGCTCTTCTTTAAAATTTGATAGACCGATTGCACGAACCTTTCCGTCTTTATATGCTTTTTCCATTTGCTTATATCCTGCAATGTAGTTACCTGCAGGCTGATGAATTAAAAGCAAATCAATATAATCTGTTTGAAGTCTATCAAGAGTTTTATCTACTGCGTCGTCCTGCTCATAAAATGACGGCCAAAGCTTTGTTTCAAGAAAAATATTTTTACGGTCAATGCCTGCGTTTTTCATTGCTCTGCCTACTGCTTTTTCGTTGCAATAAGCGTTTGCCGTATCTATAAGCTGACAACCGTTTTTGAGTGCATAGGTTGCAGATGCCTCTGCCTCGTCGGGTGAAAGTAAAAATGTTCCGATACCATGCATAGGCATTTGAACACCGTTATTTAATTTTGTAAATTCCATAATAGTTGCTCCTTTTCTGCTTGATAATTAAATTTTAATATCTAAAGTTTACTTTAGGCCAAGGATTTACTTACATTCTTCAAAAATTTTTAATATTTCCTCGTGAGTCATCTTTTTGTAAGCACCGGGTACAATACCGCAGGAGTCTGCAATTTCTTTAAGGTTGATATTTTCATCAATACCAAGCTCCTTAAAGGTTGTCGGCATACCGATTTCCTTAATGAAATCAGCAAGAGCCTCAACGCCTGCCTTTGCAAGCTCTTTATCTGTTTTACCGTCTTTTGAGATACCCCAAACATTAACTGCAAACTGAACAAATTTCTTTTCGCCTGCTTTGCAAATATGCCTGTAATAAACAGGGTGAAGAACGGCAAGACCTGCACCGTGGTTACAGTTAGTGTATGCACCGAGCTGGTGCTCCATTTGGTGACACTCAAAATCTGTCTTTTTGCCCAACTTAATGATACGGTTTTCTGCCATTGTAGCGTCCCACATCAAGTTACTTCTTGCTGTGTAGTCCTCGGGATTTTTGATAGCGGCACGCAAATTTGTAATAACATTTTTCATAAGAGCCTCGGATATATCATCCGACACATTGCTTTCATTCGGCTCGCTGAAATAAATTTCCATAATGTGTGAAATGGTATCAAAAGCACCTGATACTATTTGGAATTTAGGAACGCTGTAAGTATATGTCGGGTCAAGCATAACAAATTTTGCGTTAAGCTGAGGATAATCTCTGCCCGTTTTGATTTTAAGTTCTTCGTTTGTGATTACTGCACCGCCGTTACATTCACTGCCTGTGCCTGAAACGGTGACGATAATGCCGAGCGGCAACGGCTCAAAGTCAATTACACCCGGTCTTGCCCAAAAGTCTGCCCAAATGTCGCCGTCATATTTTGCACCGAGTGAAATTGCCTTACAGCAATCCATAACGCTTCCGCCGCCTACTGCAAGAATCAAATCGGCGTTGCTTTCTTTAGCAAGCTTAACCCCCTCAAGGACCTTGTTGCAGGTCGGGTTCGACGGAATACCACTAAACTCAACAACTGCCTTGTTTTCTTTTTTGAGTATGGTTATAATCTCGTCATAAATGCCGTTTTTCTTAATCGAGCCACCACCGTAGCAGAGCATAACCGTGTCGCCGTAAGCTGAAAGAATATTTGAAAGATATTCCTTTACACAGCCTTCGCCAAAATATACCTTTGACGAATTTTCAAAAACAAAATTGTTCATAGCTTTTTCTCCTATCCTGAAAATTTGATTTTATTATTTCATCGAGTGATACATTTTCATTTCTGTATCGCTTGTTTTTGTTTTTCTCGTGCTTAATGATGGTGCTAGAATATAAATAGTACAGCCCTTTGCTCTCGGACTGCCGTTTACAATTAGTGCTTTTAACTTTTTCATATCTGCCACTCCTTAGTTATTTTTCTTTTCAACTATATTATAAGAAAAACGAGACCTCATATGAAGTCTCGTTTTGTTATTCAGTATATACCTTTAGGTTATAACCGCTTATTAGATTTTAACTATATTCTTAGCTGCATCTAAAACTCGTCTGACATTTTCGCTCGGAGTCGGTGAATGCAAAAGACCGTACGGAATACTGTATTCCCACTCAACGGGAATAACTTTCATCAGTGGATGAACATTTGCCCACCCTGGTATTGCAAGCAAAACATCGTTTGTATTTTCACATCTGTTGAATATGCTCATACTGTAAAAATCAAAGTCAACAATATGTATCTGCGTATGATTTTGCCAAATATCGTTACGCAAACGGTCAACATAATTGCTCCAGCCACGGCGCATAAGCAGTAAGTTTTCGCCGTATAAATCGCTGATTTGAAGCTTATCCTTTTGTGCAAGCCTGTGGTGAATGGACATGGCACAGCAAAACGGCTCACGGGATAATTGCAAGCCCTCGCATTTTCTGAGTTTAAGCATTGTATCGTCAAATATTCCGCCGATAATATCAATGTTCTTTCCCAAATTCGCAAGTATCTCCTTTGCGTTTTCGGGTGTATTCTCAAAAGGAACAATCTCAAATTTTATATCCGGGCACTGTTCTTGAATTTTCGGCCACATTTGCATAAGTAATTGGGCAGGAGTTGTAGGTGACGAGCCGATACGAATAATATTTTCGCCTTCGCTCATTGCGTTTTTCGCCCTGACAACGCTGTCCTTGCAATAGCTGATAACGTACTTTGCATCCTGATAAAGTGACTTGCCTGCGTTAGTCAGTATCAACCCACGGTGTGTACGCTCAAACAAAACCAAGTTAAGAGAACTTTCAAGCAAATTGATTTGTTTAATAACGGCAGTCGGCGTGATATACAATTCCTCCGCCGCTTTGTTAAAACTGCCTGCGTCCGCAACCTTTATAAATGTTTCTATCTGTGGATTATACACCATCCCACCACCTACATAACAAAATTAAATCACAATCCGTTGTATATCAAAATGATAAATCTTTTTCTTAATTATACTTTAAAACTCACAAAAAATCAAATTGTCTAATGAACAGCCGTTTGAACACACAGGCGGTTATTTTGTTTTTATAACTTTTTCTCTCCGGAGGGGGTACAAAACGCCTTTCTCAGTTCAAACAAGTGAGGGGGTTAAATAAAAAATGTTTTGCAAATCGAGAAAAACGGGTGTGCATTTTGATACCGCTTGTCCAAATGAGTGAAGGGATAAATTTCAATCGGGGTTTCAGGGTGTCCCTGACGAGATGTTTTACCGTTTTACGACTTTGGGAGTATAAACGGTCTGCTCGCTAAGGTTTGTCATCACGACTTAATAAACAAGTTTTAATGAAAAACCTTGTTGCCGGATTTAATAAAAAATTGCAAAAATTATAAATTTTTCAAAAACACCCCCCAAAAAAGCGTTTCCGTTTCAAACAAGTGAAGGGAGTTTTTACAATGCCGAAATTATCAAAGAAAGCAAAACAAGAATGGGATTTTTTCATAAATACCGAAACAGGCAGAAGAACATCCAACAGCCTTTGCCTTAAATGCAAAAACAAATGCAAACAGAGCTACAAGGCAATCGTTGTTTTCTGCCCGAAGTACAAATCCAAAAGAGGTGCAAAAAGCGTTAAAAATCGACGTAAATATGACGACAGCGGTTAATTTAATATAGCGATACTTGCTTTCAATAAAAAGCCGATACAAAAGAAAAAATTACCGATTTCGACACCAAATCAATACAGAAACAGAGGTGATACAGTGAACAAATATTTCAAAATATCGGATGCTAAAAACTTTGCTTTCTACAAAGTACCGAAAGCGTTATTTGAAGGAAAGTACAAATCTGTTTTAACCGATGCGAAAATGCTGTACGGACTTTTGCTTGACCGAATGTATTTGTCCGTCAAAAACGGTTGGATAGATAATCAAGGCAGAGTATATCAGTATTTTACGATTAAATCAGCCCAAGAAAAATTGCATTTCGGTCACGAAAAAATATGTAAGTTGTTCTTGGAACTTGAAACTTCGGACTTAATACTTCGCAAAAAGCAAGGTCAAGGAAAACCGAGCATTATCTATCTGAAACAATTCTGATTTTCGGTTTTCTTGATTTCCGAATAACGGAAGGTAATAAGACTTAGAAGATTAAGACTGTTACCAGCCGAGAAAAGAATATATATGGAGGTTAAAATGATAAAAAACATAAGTATAGATTTGCTTGTTCCTTTCGAAAATCATCCGTTTAAGAAAAGGAGCGGAATCGAACAGCAAGAATTAACAGAAAGCATAAAAGAAAACGGATTGCTTGAACCGATAATCGTTCGTTCTTTTCAGGCGGGTAAATATGAAATTATCAGCGGACACAGACGAGTTGAAGCGTGCAAGGAATTGGGGATAACAAGCATACCCGTGCTCTATCAGGGACTTATGGAATTTACAGAGATGAAACATCTTACTCCAACTGTTGTAAACAAACTTATTGAGCGTATAGAAATTCACAACAATGAGAAAAAGCGTTCTCACAACAATGTTAAAGTGGATATTTACTTTACGGCAGTCGGATTATTTGACATTCCGACAGAGCAACAGCTTATTGATACAATGGCAAGAGTAAAACAGAAAAATGCGAAAAAATTCGCTTAAATAATAAAGAAAAAGGTGTAACCCCCTTTATCGGAATTACACCATAATTCCTTAAAGACTGCCTTATTAGCCCGTGGCTAAGCCGCAAGGCATTTTTTGTTATCCGTGTACGGTTGGAAGGTGGCTTAAATTGTTGTCTTGTGTGCCGTCAGGGATAGATTTTAAATATTCCGTATCTTTGTTGTGGGCAACGCCGACACCCTGAATTTGGTTTTCTTTTGCAAGTTCAACGCCGGATTCCCTGGACACAATCCGTCCGTCAGAGAGCTGGTATCCGGTTACAGAACCGCCCGATTTGACAAGACCGGTAATTCTTAAAGCATCACTTCCGGCATCGGAAACAGAATCCATCGCCATCATTGGCAGAACATGAGCAATATCTTCTTTATTTACATTCATTTCAATCACCATTCCTTCTATAATAATGTTACAAGGATAGTGTGTGAAAAATGAGTTTTTTTATAAGTAGAAAAAAATGTATCGGAAAATCAAGGAAAGTGGTATAATCATTGCATGAGCAGGACAAAGCTGCGTATACTATTTTTAGAATTTGAATATGAAGTTTTATGCAGATTGCAGGCAGAAAGTGAGGCAGTTATGGGACTGATTAATAAAGAAAAAGTACTGCGCGGTGTGGGAAAAGCCGTAGATGCAGCCAATAATGCAGCAGATAAAGTGCATGATTATGCAAAGGAAAAAGAACTGGATAAAAAAGCGGAAGAAGCGGTTCACAAAACAGGGAATTTTATCAGGGAAAATGAAATTGATAAAAAGGTTATCAATGCCGGAAAAACGCTGGAAAACGGTGTAATCAGCGTAGGAGAAAAACTGGAAGAAACATTTAATAAACTGTTTTAAAAATAAAAATCAGGGGAACTTTAAGAGATTCCCCTGAAATTTTTACAGACGTATATTTATGCGCAAAATGGTCTCAGTAATGTTTCAAGCTCATCGGTGCTGTGGTCATTTCTTACGACGCGAAGTGTCATGACACGACGCGGATCCATACTTAAAATGCCAAGCATTGATTTTGCATCGAAAAAATAACTTCCCATACAAATGTCAAAATAACCGTCAAGCGTGTTAATTGTGTTTACGAATTTTACCGCATTGTCTGTTGTTTTTAAAAGAATATGGTACGTTAAAGTGTTCTTGTCTGAGTTCATTTCCTTACCTCCTTCAATGTTGAGAAGCGAACTGATTTCGTAAAGTTCTAAGTAACAGAACTTTTTATTTATATACTTATCATGCCCAAATGTCAAATAAAATCTACAAAGTATTAAAAAAAGTACATTGCAGATTTTTAAAAATCAGGCTAGTGTGAAAAATAACGCTGATGCGCTTATTTTTCACACAGCACTTTGTGCCGCAAGCATCACAAAGTTGCTTTTTATCGCAGAGCCAAATAAGATTTGGCTCGCGATTCCGCAGGCATTAAAATGCCTGTGGAATGGAGATTATTAAAAAAAATGTAAAAAAGAATACATCGGAATGGAGTACAAAATGATTAAAAAAGAGATTAATGAAATTAAATCACAATATACATTGGAAGAGTGTGGTATTTTAAGACTGTGTGGCTGTTATGTCAACGGTGACAAGGAAAAAGTGGCACGGTTTAACCAGACGTTTTTAAATCTGCCGGAGGAAGAAAAACATAAATACTTCGATATTTTTAGAAAGACATTGTCGGGAACACCGGGCAAGAATCTTTTGGATATGCGTTTTACCATGGATTCCTATGCAGACGGCGGCGCGAGAACCTTTTTATATCAGCTGCGCGACAGCGAATTAAAAGATGATGCCCTGCTTGAAAAATTTTATGATAAAGTCATTGAATCATACAGTCATCCGGGAAATTATCTGATTCTGCTGATTAATCAGGTGTATGACGTGCCGGGACGGACCAGTGACGGCATTGACATGGAAGATGCATCAGATGAGGTGTACAGTTATCTGCTGTGCAGTATCTGTCATGTATCGCTTTCAAAACCGGGACTGGGATATTTTGAAGAAGACCATGCCTTTCATGACCAGCAGCAAAATCACATGGTGGATTTGCCGGATATCGGATTTTTATTTCCGGCATTTAATAACAGGAGTGAAGACGGGGAAGGCGTGTTATATTATTCAAAGGATGCCAATGCGTTTGAACAGCTGTTTCTGGCACAGGTTTTAAACTGTGAAGTGCCGCTTTCTGCAGGCAGCCAGAAGGAGAATTTTCAGGTGCTGGTAGAAGAAACACTGGGCGAAGAATGTAATTATGAAACAATTAAAAATATTCATGAGAATCTTAATGAGATGATTCAGGAACAGAAAGGAAATCCTGAACCGGTGACAATTGATAAGACCGAGATGCGGGATTTGCTGGAAAAAAGCGGTGTAAAAGAAGAACGTTTACAGGATTTTGAGGAACATTTTGAGCAGGCGATAGGAGAAAATACACGGCTGATGGCAGCAAACATTGCGGAAACACGCAAGTTTGAGGTAAAGACACCCGATGTTGTGGTAAAGGTCAATCCTGAAAGAACCGACCTGGTTGAAACCATGGAAATCGAAGGAAAGCAGTACCTGGTCATTCAGATTGACGAGCATCTGGAAGTCAATGGGATTTCAGTCAATCCCGAAACAGGAGAGGTGCAGTATAACGAATAATATAAAAGACAGAAAGGGGCAGATACAGCAATGAAAGAGCGGGTTACGCAGCGTTTTTTAAAATATGTGGCAGTAGATACGCAGTCCGATGAGGCTTCAGACACGTTTCCGAGTACAGAAAAGCAGAAGGTACTTGCAAAAATGCTAGTGGAGGAATTACGCCGGATGGGCGTGCCGCAGGTAGAAATTGACGAACAGTACGGTTATGTCTATGCAAAGATTTTATCCAACAGGCCAGATGGAGAAAAAGTGCCGGTGCTTGGATTTATTGCACATATGGATACTTCTCCCGAAGTATCGGGAGCGGATGTAAAACCGCAGATTATCCGTCAGTATGACGGCAAAGACATCGTGTTAAATAAAGACAAAAATATTGTCTTATCGGTGGAAGAATTTCCGGAGCTTGTGCAGTATACCGGACAAACGCTGATTACGACAGACGGTACAACACTGCTTGGCGCAGACGATAAAGCCGGTGTGGCAGAGATTATGACGATGGCAGAACAGCTGTGCAGCCATCCGGAGATCGTACACGGGGATATTGCCATTGCATTTACCCCCGATGAAGAAGTGGGCGGCGGCATGGACCATTTTGATGTGGGGCGGTTCGGTGCAGACTATGCCTATACTGTTGACGGCGGGGCACTCGGCGAGCTGGAATATGAGAACTTCAATGCGGCGAAGGCAGTGATTCATGTAACCGGAAGAAGCGTTCATCCGGGAGATGCCAAGGATAAGATGAAAAATGCCGCAGTTATGGCAATGGAATTTCACAGTGAACTGCCAAAGCAGGCATGTCCTGAACGTACAAGCGGCTATGAGGGCTTTTTCCATCTGACCGACATGCACGGCAGTGTGGAAGCGGCACAGTTATCGTATATTATCCGTGACCATGACCGTGAAAAGTTTGAAAAGAAAAAGCAGCTGGTGGAAAGCATTTGCAGTAAACTGAATGAAAGACATGGTGGAGCGTTTTTTGCGGCAGAAATCACGGACCAGTATTACAATATGAAAGAAAAAATTGAACCGTATCTGTTTTTAATAGAAAATGTAAAGACATGTATGAAAAAGCTGGACATTGAACCGCATATCCAGCCGATACGGGGCGGAACAGACGGCGCAAGACTTTCCTTTATGGGCATTCCGTGTCCGAATCTGTGCGCAGGCGGTCACAATTTTCACGGACGGTATGAATACTGTTGTGTAGAATCTATGGAAAAAATCACGCAGCTTCTTATATTGCTGGCACAAAAATAGGAATTTAGAACCAAAAGCCCGCAGGCAGATTTGAAAAGAATCTGTCTGCCTTTTTTTGTTTGTCCGTTTTTGGCATACGAAATGCACAAAAAAATGTCAAAAAATTGACAAAATAAACATAAACATATTGAAAATACACAAAAATGAAAGACAACACCAAAGTATCATTGACTAAATGCCAATAAAGTGTTACTTTAATAAAGAACTTAGATAAAATGTTTATGCAAAAGTATTTCAAAAAACTCCTGAAAATATTGTAATGTAGATTTTGCATAAGCATTTTTTTAAGTGGAATATAGAATGTATTGGGATTATCTGTGGCTGGGCGCAGATAAGAAAGGAGTGCTATGAGAAGAAGCTTGAAGAAAATGATGGCTGTCGGACTTACGGCTGCGATGACAGTCGGTTCTATCAGTTTTCAGGGGCTGTCAGTAAATGCAGCGGGACTGCCGACAACCGACGGACATAACAAATATGTCAACAGTGAAGTCTTTAATGTGATTTCTGATGATAGTTTTGGTACAAAGGAATTGGAGAACCCTTTATTTGACAAGACAACGGGAAGCAGTGACATCAGTAATTTACAGGTTCCAACACTGGCATATGACGATACAAGCATCGCACTTGTATGGGATAAGCCGGAAAAATATGATAATGTAGCAGATTATAACGTTTACGTCAACGGCACACTTGATGGAACAGCAAGAAAGAATTATGAAGAAAATGCCAAATGGGCAGATACATATATGAAATCCTTCTATGAATACTATGAAACCAATAGTGACGTAGATATGGTAAATGTGGATATTCATTCTTATCGTGCAACAGGTCTTACACCTGACACAGAGTATACCTTTAAGGTTGTTGCAGTTGATAAGGACGGAAAAGAACTCGGAACGGCAAAGGAAATCAGTCAGAAAACGACAGTTAAGCCGGAGGAGTTTAACATTTTAGATTATGGTGCAGTGGCAACAGAAGGTTACACTTCTTATAATGATGAAGTCAATGCACTCGTAGAAAAGAATACAAAAGCAATCCAGGCAGCAATTGATGCCTGTACACCGGGCGGAAAGGTTGTGATTCCGCAGGCTGAGGACGGAAAGGTCTTCGTATCCGGTGCACTTTGGTTAAAGAGTGACATTACAGTAGAATTAGACGGTACACTCTGGGCATCACCAAACAGTGACCATTTTGAAATCGGTTTCTTAATGTATCCGTTCTACACCGATACAAGAGGCTGGGGCTTACTGAATGCCACAAGTGCCGATGAAAATGCTCCGCTTGAGAATATCCGTATTACCGGTAACGGTACACTTTACGGCAACGGCTGGAAGTATGGTGCAGGCGATAAAATGTATGAAGACGGTTACACCTCCAATACCGGTGTAAATACGCAGGCAGGTGATCCGTCAGATACAGAAAACTATGGTCTGCCAAGATACATGGGCGGCAGTAATACAAAGGTTTATTACTATGGTATCCAGGCTGCCGATTCTGCAAAGAAATATCTTGCCAACCTCACAAACGAAGACGGTTCAAGAAAGTATTCCGATGAACTGATTAATTCGCTGTCAGGCTATATTGAAAAAGATCTGGCAGATAACGGTAAGGTTGATAAAAACGGAAAGGATAAATTTATCGACGTAGAAACGGGAAATAATGCAGGTATTGAAAAGGCAGATATTACCAATGCTTATGCGACACGTTCCAGCCTGTTAATTATGAGAAATGTCAGCAACGTTTATGTAGGTGACATTACCGTTGAAAATCCGGCAAACCACTCTGTTAATATTCTGGATTCCAGAAATATTTCAACAGAAAATGTCAAGGTATTCTCTTATGACGGCAACAACGGTGACGGACTTGGATTTGGCTGTTCACAGAATGTAATCTGCTGGAACAACTTCACAGATACAGGTGATGATAACTTAGGTTTCGGTGCATCTGTTGGTGAAGGCGCAAGAGACAGCGATATTCAGACCAATTCAGAAATCTGGATGTTTAATAACTTCCTTCGTGAAGGTCACGGCGGTCTGGCAGCAGGTTCACACACAGGAAACGGTATTCAGGACGTATTATTTGAAGATACCGTCATGAACCACATTGATATGGCATTCCGTTTCAAATCTGCACCGACGAACGGTGGTTTTATTGCCAACATTACAATGCGTGACTGCGCAGTTGCAGATACACAGCAGGCATGGGTACTCACAACAAGCTACAGTGACCCAAACAGTGCATCTACAACAGAATTTGCAGAAATCGGAAAATTCTACAACTTTGCATCGTACAATGTGTCCGTATACGGCGTACAGTATAATACCGTACAGGTACTTGCAGATGTTGATCCGGTCAGCAATCCACAGAAACCATGGCATACACACAGCCACTTATACTTCCAGGATATTACCTTTGGTAATGTCGGAACAAACGGCGGCTTTAAGAATAAGAACGGCTGGGAATCATTAATCGGCTGTGAAAATTCAGTATTCTATAACTTTAAGACCGTATCTTATGCAAAGAAGGCAGTAGATAAAAAGACGGATAAGACATGGAATAATATGCAGTACTGCAAAGACATTGTATTCCAGGGTACAACATGGGATTCAGTCAACAACTGCACCGATAAGATGCAGAACATGATGTCAGGTATTACTGTAAAGGATTCAACCGTAAAGGCAGAAGTTGTTCCGGCTGTTACAGAACCGGATTCAGGTTCTACAGGTGAAGAAACAACGGTAAAGGCAGCATGGGATGCAGCGGCAATTGCAGCAGCTACAACAACTGCCAACGGACTGACAGCACATGCAGATGCCAATGATGCAAACGGCGGCTGGAAGACTGCAACAGTAGCAGAAGCCGATACAACAGGTGAAGGTGCTGTATGGCCGGTCGGAACAGAATATGTTGCAGCCGGTAAGACGAAGGCAATGGATTCAGACGGTAAAACACAGTCTAAGGGAACAATTCCTGTATCAGGATGCTTCCTTACATATGAAGCTGCAGAAGACGGCGTATTAAGCATTGACCAGAAGACGCTTGCAACCAAGAGATTTTATGTAGTGGATTCAGATGGTAAAGTTGTTGTAGACTATCAGAATACCAATGCAAAGGATACAGCAGCAAAATATGAAACATTAACTGCACAGGTACAGGCTGGAAAGACCTATTACATTTATGCAAACGGCGCAACAGCAAATATTTTAAAGATTACATTTGCTACAAAGACAGCCGGTACAGCAGCGCAGACAGCAGTACAGGCACAGACCGCCAAGGCTTCTGACGGACGTCAGGTAAAGCTTTCATGGAATGCGGTTGAGAATGGAGCAGAAGAAGTATTCTACGGTGTAGATACTTATGTAAATGGTGAAAAGGTTGATATTACAGATGGTATTACAGGAACAGAAACCATTATGGACAGATTATCATCCGGTGTAACTTATACATTTAAAGTATATGTAAGTGAAAAAGGTGACAATGCAAACAGCATGAGTGTTACAGGACAGAATAAAACATTACTCGGCGAAGTAACTGTTACTGTAGACGGTGAAAAAGATACAGCAGATATTGAAGCACCGGAAAATGTGACATCAGAACTTGCAAGTGCAGTTTATACACATGCACAGGGAACATGGACAGCAATCAGTTCAAGTGATGCAAGAATCAGAGGTTATAAGATTTACGCAAACGGAAAGCTTGTCAATACAGTTTATAACTATCAGATTCCGAAATTTGCAACGGCAGAAACCGTATCAAAGCAGATTGGCAGACTGACACCGGGTACAGAAAATACAGTTGAAATCGTTGCATTTACAGATGCAGGGGTTGAATACAAGTACCCACAGGCACAGATTACAACACTTGGCAGCTATGATTACAAAGCACCGGTATTTGCAGAAAATGCAAAAGTAACGGCAGAAGTAAAGGATAACGATGTTGTTCTTACATGGACAGCAGCAACAGATGACACCGCAGTCGGCGGATACCGTGTATATGTTGACGGAACACCGGTTGTACCGGAAGGTAAGGACTTCAATCCGGTAAACGGCGATTATACAACGGCTGAAACAACTTATACAGTAACAGGCCTTGATTTAACAAAAGACCATACATTTACAATTCAGGCAGGCGATACATGGTGGAAAGCCGCACAGACTATGGGGACATATGATAAGATGGCAGGCTTTAACTGGACCGTAGAGGGCATCAGCACAACACTGAGTGCCAGATATGAGTCGGATTCTGCTGTAACAGATGCTTCCGGTGCAAATATAGCGGTTGCAGTAAAGGCAGATGCAGGTGTAATTCCATCAGGAAGCCAGCTGAAAGTAACAGCATTGGGAGAAGGAAATGCATATGATGCAGTAAAGAAATCTTTTGACAATAAGAAGTTCTCACTGCTGGATATCAGACTGCTGGATACAGAAGGAAATGTCATTCAGCCGGATGGAACAGTTACAGTTACGATTTCAGTTCCAAATGGTTATGACTCTGCAAAAACAAAAGTATTCTATGTTGCAGAGGATGGAAGCATGGAAGATGTAAATGCAGTTTATGCAGATGGTAAAATGACATTTACAGTGGCTCATTTTAGCAATTATGTAATTGTGGATGAAACAGTAGTCAAGGATAATGACAATTCAAACACTGGTGATGACAACCAGAATAATGGTGGACAGAATAACGGAAACCAGAACGGTGGCAATCAGAACAACGGTGGACAGAATAACGGAAACCAGAATGGTGGCAATCAGAACAACGGTGGACAGAATAACGGAAACCAGAGCGGTGATAACCAGAATAATGGTGGACAGAATAACGCAGACCAGAACAGCAATAATCAGAATAACAGTCAGAATGGCGGAGCAGTATCAGATAATACAGATACAGGCGTAAAGACAGGAGATTCTTTTGCAATGTGGTTCTATGTAATTCTGATGGCAGCTGCAGCAGGTTTTGCAGGATGCCTTGTTATGAAGAAAAAGAAACTTGAAAAATAAAGAGCAGAAAATTGTATAATTAAAAGGCAGGGACACCGCATAGCTTGTGTTCCTGCCTTTTGCTGTATGATGTTAAAACTTATAGCTGTGGGCTTTGCCCCGACAGCATTATAAAGCGGTTGTATAAATAGCAACCATGTCTTCAACAGACAGGTGTTTTACTTTTCCGGCATTGTGGTGGGTGGAAATGTCACATTTTTCAGCCATAGTGCGAATCTGCTCCGGTGTCGGGGTAACGCCGAGTTCGGATAAAGAAACCGGCATATTGATGGAGTGATAAAAGTCTTCCATGGCTTCTATGCCCTTCAAAGCGGTTTCTGTATCATCTGCACCGGCGGTTACGCCTAAGACATGTGTGGCAAACTGCGCAAAGCGGGCAGGACGGGCATCCAGTACAAATCTTGCCCAGCTGCCCCACAAAGCGGCGAGTCCGGCACCGTGTGCCACGTCAAACAGACCGCCGATTTCATGCTCCATTTTATGGGTTGCCCAGTCACCGCCGTCCGTGCCGCAGCCGGTCAGTCCGTTGTGGGAAAGACTGCCGGCCCACATGACTTCTGCACGCGCATGATAATTAGCAGGTTCGTCTTTTAAAATCTTTGCATTTTTCATAACGGTGCGCATTAAAGATTCACTGATACCGTCTGTCAGTTCCATATTGTCACACTGGTTAAAATAGCGTTCCATGGTGTGCATTAAAATGTCAACACAGCCACTTGCCGTCTGATATGGCGGGAGTGTCATGGTCAGCTCCGGATTCATAACGGCAAAGCGGGCACGGCTGAAATTACTGCTGTAGCCGCGTTTAATCTGACCGTCTTCTTTGGTGATAACAGAAGAACCGCTCATTTCACTTCCGGCAGCAGCAATGGTAAGCACTGCGCCGATTGGAAGACAGCCTTCTGCCTGACGTTTAAAATCATAAAAATCCCAGACATCGCCGCCGTTGTAGACACCGTAACCGATGGCTTTCGCAGAGTCAATGACACTGCCGCCGCCGACAGCAAGAATAAAATCTACATTTTCTTTTTTACAGAGTTCAATACCTTCATAAACAAGGGAAAGGCGCGGATTTGGAACAACGCCGCCCAGTTCTACGTAAGAAACCGCTGCTTCGTCAAGGGATGTCTTAATGCGGTCGAGCAGACCGGAGCGGACAACACTGCCGCTTCCGTAGTGAATTAAAACCTTTTTGCAGTGCTGTTCTTTAACCAGCGCACCGGTCTGATTTTCAGTGCCTTTGCCGAAAACAACCTTTGTCGGTGTATAATAAGTAAAATTTTCCATAGATAACTGCCTCCAAATATTTTAAAATAAGTATGTATTTATAAAAAATACATGACAGATGAGAATGATTTCAGTATTATTATAGAGAAAGATTTTTTAAATTTCAAGAATGGAGCAATGTGAAGCACCCTTAAATTTAAGGCGCTTCACATGGCATTTTGTGCTGCGGGCATCACAAAATGCTTTTATCGCAGAACTGAATGAATTCAGATGAGAAATCGCCCGTGCGAATTGCTCATCGCTGGATTGCGATAAAAGGGCGCAAGAAAAGGAGAAAAATATGACAACAATTCAGACGATTGCTGCAACGACGGAATGTAATGATGTAATTCCTGAGCAGATGAATACAGAACTGACAATTTTAAGCGGCAAGTTTGCCGGTACGTGCTATGCAAAGGAAGGGTACCAGACGATTCGTACCCAGCCGGTGGAACGTGCGGTAAAGAGAGCAGAAGGCACGGCGGAACGCGGACATCATTCGGTATTCCAGCACTGCATGGTGACAATGGAAATCCAATGTCCGAAAATCATTGCCATGTTGTTAAATTCTATCGGTGTATCCAATACATCAGAAAAAAGTGCAAGATACACCAAAATGCAGCCGCAGACCGAAAAAGAACGGGAGTTCTATGAAAAGTGGCATACACTGGTATTAGAACGGATTTGTGAGGTGTATCCGGGAAAATTTGATGAAAAGGAAGTGGACAAGCTTGCCTATGAAAATGCAAGATATATGATTTCTGTTTTTTGTCCGACTGCAATGGTCTATTCCCTGCCGTTCCGTAACATTTTCTATGTGCTGGACTGGACAGAGCAGATGAAGAAAAATCTGGAGAAATTATCCGGCGGCTTTAATAAAAGACTGCATGACGAACTGGAATCCTTAGAGGAGCAGTTACTTTTAGTTGTCGGCGGAAAACAGAATTTCCATGACAATAAAAATGAAGCCTTCCGCTTTATGCCGGTACAGGCTTACGGGGAGGACGATAACGACAACCGTGAATATTTTGGTGATGTCTATACGGCAAAATTCCTTGCTTCCTTTGCACAGGTAGCACAGGAACAGCGCCACAGAACTCTGCGCGTAAAAATTCATTTCAGCGGGGACGATGCAGAAGAATATGGTTTTTACGTACCGGAAATTCTTCGGGGAACACCGTTAGAGGAACAGTGGCTTTCGGATATGCGAAGCATTAAGGAAATATATCCGCAGGGAACACTTGTATCCGTTACGGAACAGGGCTTGTTTGAAGATTTTGTATTAAAAAGCAAAGAGAGAATGTGCGGCAGGGCGCAGCTTGAAATTATGCGCATTACAGAACAGCTCACACAGAAATTTGTTGAGAATGCAGATAATCTGTCCACTGCCAATAAGAAACGTTTAAAAGACATCACAGAAAGCGGGAAACCATGCGCCCGCTGTGGATTTGCGGACTTTACCTGTACGGAAGGCTGCAAATGGGGCAAAAACGGCGCTTTAACACGCACAATTTAGGAATACAAAAATATAGAATAGAAAGCTGTCAGATACAGAAATGTAAAACATTTTCTCTGACAGCTTTTTTGTATATTTTTTTAAGAATCCGCCATACTGAAATTGTGATGTTAAAATGGAGGAGCTTTATGAAAAGAAAATTTGGTATAGCGGATAAGCTTGGGTATATGTTTGGCGATTTTGGCAATGACTTTGCATTTATATTATCGTCTATGTTTTTGTTAAAATTTTATACGGATGTGATGGGCGTATCGGCGGCAGTCGTTGGTACGATGATGATGGCAGCGCGGCTGCTTGATGCGTTCACGGATGTGACGATGGGGCAGATTGCGGATAGAAGCCGCGGAAATAAAAAAGGCAAATTTGCACCGTGGCTATTAAGAATGTGCGGACCGGTGGCAGTATCTTCATTTTTAATGTATGCTTCGTGGTTTGCAGAAATGCCGATGACATTTAAGATTATCTGGATGTTTTTTACGTATCTGCTCTGGGGCAGTGTGTTTTATACGGCAATTAATATTCCATATGGTTCGATGGCATCGGCGATTTCGGCAGAGCCAAAAGACAGAACGGCGCTATCGAACTGGAGGACAATCGGCGCTACGCTTGCGGCAACGGTTATTGGTGTTGTACTGCCGTTAGTGGTTTATTACACCGATGAAAACGGGAATGCCGTGCTTTCCGGTACGCGTATGAGCATTGCAGCATTCTGGTGTTCTGTAGGTTCAGTTATCTGTTATCTGTTGTGTTATTTTATGGTAACGGAGCGCGTAAAAGCAGAAACAACAAAGCAGAAATTCTCATTTATGGGACTGATTGGCAGTCTGATTCAGAATCGTGCGCTCATCGGAATTGTGGTAAGTGCATTGCTGTTACTGCTTTCCCAGTTGTCGTTATCCAATATGGGTGCATACATTTATCCGAATTATTTCGGTGATGTCAAAGGACTTTCGCTGGCTTCACTGATTGGAACAGCGGTCACGCTGGTGCTGTCTGCCTTTACGGTGCGGCTGGCAGAGCGGGTCGGGAAAAGGGAAATGTCGGCGGCCGGATCGCTTATCGGTGCGGCGGCATTGATAGCGGTATATTTTGTGCATACAAAAAATGTGTATGTGTGGCTTATTTTTTACGGCATTTCCTATATCGGACTGGCAATGTTTAATCTGGTGTGCTGGGCGATGATTACAGATGTCATTGACGATACACAGGTGCGTACCGGACAGCGCCCGGACGGAACAATTTATGCGGTGTACTCCTTTGCAAGAAAGTTGGGACAGGCGGCATCATCAGGGCTTGTCGGTGTTTTGCTGTCAGTGATTGGCTATAATACGGCAACGGCATATGACGAAAAGGTTGTAAACGGCATTTATACGATTACGTGTATTGTACCGGCAGCAGGATTTGTTTTACTTGCACTGTCCTTATGGTTTTTATATCCGCTTGGAAAGACTAAGGTGGAAGAGAATGCACGAATTTTAAAAGAACGAAGAGACAGAAGCGGAATGTAAGGGACTGGCAGTCCGTTGTTTTGGTATAAAAACAGGAACAATTGCTGATATTATTTACTTTTACACGGTAATGTGGTACAATCAGAATTACTTAAATAGTGTGACCGGATTAAAATTGAAAATTAAAATACGAAAGGTAGGAGAAGGTTATGGAAAGAGTACACAAGGCAAATCTGCTGGTGATTCTGGCATGTGTTTTAGCATTGTCAGTAACAACGATTATGTCTTATGGAATGTCGGCAAAGTCTATTAAGGGCTGTGGTGTGTTGGTAGCAACGCTGGTCATTGTAGCTGTTGCGAATTTTTTGAAAATCAGCGATTTTGCCAAAGCATTGGTCATTGTTTTATGCCCGTCTTATGCAGTATTAATTTATTCAGGCTTGGTGAATGGTAATAGAATTGCATTTCTGGCAAATTTTATCACATTAAGTATGGCAGCGCGGTATTTTGATAAGAAAATTATCAAGTATTATGCGATTTCGTTTACGGCGACAAGTGTTGCCTGTCTGTTTATTAATGTTAAGATTATTGATGAGGCATTTGTTGGTGCAATTTCAAAAATTTGTTTATTTGCAGCAAGTGCAGTGCTTTTATATCTTGGGACAAAATTTGGGGAGAAAAAGACAAGGCAGGCAGAAGCGGCACTCTGCCAGGTGCAGGAAAATACAGCAGTTGCCAACCGGATTGCTTTTAATCTGAACAGGGAAATTGTTGAATGTGGCACACAGGTAGAAGAAGTGACTTCCCATGCACAGTCTGTTAAGACATCCGCAGAACAGATGGAGCAGGTTGTGGATGAATCCAGCCGTGCGATTCAGACAGTTAGTGAGAAACTCAATACAGCCAAAGAACAGATTGATAAAAATTATGACTATGCACAGCAGCTGGAGCAGAGCTTTGCAGAAGTGACACAGGCAGTCAATGACGGTAATAAAGAAGCAAAGACAGTTCAGAAATCGATGCTTGAAATGTCTGAAACGGTCGGTCAGGCAAGTGATGCCACGGCAGGGTTGTTAGAACAGATGAATACGATTACAGGCATTTTAAATGATATTAATGCAATTGCCGGACAGACAAATCTCCTGTCCTTAAATGCTTCAATCGAAGCCGCCAGAGCCGGTGAACATGGAAAAGGATTTGCGGTGGTTGCAGACCAGATCCGTGTTCTTTCAGAAGACAGTAGAAAATCGGCAGACAGTATCAAAGAAATTATTCTGACACTGACAGAAACCGTCAATGGTGTGGTAGACAAGATTTCAGCAGGTGCTGATGCGGCAAAGAACAGTTCCGTACAGATTGAAGATTTAATCGGTAAGCTCGATACGGTTAACAACTCCGCAGAATCCGCAACAGTAGTTGTCAAAGAAGAATACGATGTTATCGGTGAGGTCAAAAGACAGTTTGACGATATTCAGGAAGAACTGGATACCGTAGCTGCAACTTCAGAAGAAAATGCCTCAATGGTTGCGGAAATCGGCAATAATATTGTCAATCAGACGGATTATGTCATGAAGCTTTCCGGTTCAATTGACAGTTTAAAGGAGTCTTCTAAGAAGCTGGAAGAACATTTTAATGAATAAAAATACAGATTTAGTAAATTATCTGGCGCAAAAGTATAGACAGAATAAACAGTTCTGTATAGATGAAAGCCGCAGGGGCATATGCTTCTGCGGCTTTTGGTATTTCAGCTATCTTCATGCGGTCTTTAATCGCCATGTTGACAGAACCGCCGGTTGCGTGGAAGAATGAGCCGTGCGGCAGGGAGTCGATGACGGTTGCACCGCTGTGAATCATCGCACCGGCAAGAATACCCGATGTCAGAATCCGTAAAACGGAAGACATCATACCCTGTGCGTCGCTAATCATCGTATTAACAGTGCCGGTCAGTCCGCCACCGCCGATGAATCCGCCGATTAACGCACCGAGAATAAGACTATATGCAGGGTGGACTTTCTTAATAATTAAAATAATTGCAATCACGAGCCCAATCAAAGCTCCAATTTTTCTCTATAATGATGAAAATGTCCGTATTGTGCGGAATACCTGCTCTGCGGTGTCCGCCATATTCTGACGGGCGTTGGCAGGATTCATGGCATCTTCTAAAGAAACAACATTTCTTAAAACCGGGAAAAAGGCATCAATGCCCTCGCGGTTGCAGGCAGTGGCATCTTTTGTGACACAGCCTGAGAACGCAAGTACCGGTTTGTCAAACTGCTTGGCAATCTTTGCGACACCAATCGGGGCTTTTCCCATAACCGTCTGACCGTCTAACCGGCCTTCTCCGGTTACGACAATATCTGCATCTTTGATATAATCACTTAACCGGGTTTCTTCAAGAACAATCTTAATCCCGGATTCAAGCGTGCCGTTTAAAAAGGTCATAAACGCAAAACCGAGACCGCCTGCGGCACCGCTTCCTGCCGCTTTCGGATTGGCGTGCGGGAAAATTTCCCGTGCCAGTGTGGCATAGTAAGCCAGCCATTTATCCATTTGCAGAATCATGGCCGGCGTAGCGCCTTTCTGCGGACCGAAAATAGCACTGCATCCCTGCTCACCGCACAGAGTATTGGTTACATCACAGGCAATACGGAACGTACAGTCTTTTAATTCCGGCAGGACATTGTCGGTGGTAATTTTATCAAGGACTTCAAGACCCATAGCGCCGAAAGGAACCGGATTGCCGTTTTTGTCAAGCAGTCCGAAACCGAGGGCCTGTAACATACCGGCACCGCCGTCATTGGTGGCACTGCCGCCGATACCCACAATAAAGTGGCGGCAGCCTTTTGTAATCGCATCGCGGATGACTTCGCCGACACCGTAGGTCGTTGTATAGAGCGGGTTGCGCTCCGTGTCGGGAACAAGTGTAATACCGGCAGCACCGGACATTTCAATAATGGCAGTCCTAGTGCTGTCAACAATGCCGTACTGGCAGGATACCGGCTTGCCGAGCGGTCCGGTGACGGTAACGGTTGTAAGCTGTCCGGCACAGCCGAGTGTCAGTGCTTCAACCGTTCCCTCGCCGCCGTCTGCGAGCGGACGGACTTCAATCTGCGCATCGGGATAGACGCGCCGGATACCTTCTGCAGCGCTGTTTCCCGCTTCAAAGGAAGATAAGCTTCCTTTAAAAGAATCAATTGCAATTACTGCTTTCATAAAATCAACCTCACAATCTTTCAACTTATTTATCATTAGGTTTGGAATCATCTGTTCATAGTGTTTTGTATCATGCGTGTTTTTGATGATGTTATTATAACAGGGCATTTTTTAAAATGATATGTTATACAGAACAAAAAGAAGTATAAAATAATATAAATTTATGTTATGTTAAACAATATTAAAGAGAATATAAAAAAATTCTGCATTTAAAATGTGACTAGGAATCACTGCATTTGTAAAAAATTAGAAAAATCACACGGACCAATACCGGTTATATAAAAGCCGGAGAAACCATCGAAGTAACAGATGATGACAGCTTTTTCGGCACAAAAAGGGACATCAATATCCCGATTACATATAACGGGAAAATATGAATACAGCCTATTTGTCGGATACGCTTAAAGAAAACGGCTTATCAGAGGATACGCTGTGCCGGGTGGTAATTGTACGCCTGAATGTGCGCTATAATCCGAATAATCTGTTTATGATACAGTCGGCGATTACACAGGCATTTGCACAGATGAACTGCAGCTTTTACAGATACAATTATCCCAATGAGTATATTTTAATTATTGAAAAGGAACGGCTGGAGAAAAACAGGCATATTTTAAAAAGACTGGCAGATACATATGAAAAGGTATTGTGTATCGGTGTCGGCAGTGTCAGCACGGTCATGGCAGGAGCGGCATCGTATGACTGACCGGCTACAATCCGCGTAAATTTACCGATGCCGTCGTCTTATACAGTGCTGTGCGGCTGGAAGATATCCCGGAATCATAAAAACGATGGACAAGTAATTAAGAAAATTTCTCAAAAAGTTCTTGACTTCTAATGAACGTTAGCATATACTAACGAAAGTAGGAAAGAACTATCAAAAGTTATTTATGATACACAAGAAAGGAGCTGTAATGATGCCGTTATCAATGGTTAAAGCGGGGGAAACAAATATTATCAGAAAGATTGGCGGAAAGGAAGAAGTCCGCAAGTTTTTGGAAAATCTTGGATTTGTGACCGGTGGGGAAGTTACTGTAGTATCTGAGATAAATGGCAATATGATAGTCAATGTAAAAGATTCCAGAGTTGCAATCGGTAAGGACATGGCGAACAAAATTATGGTTTAGTCATGCTTATATAGAAAACATTTCATGAGGAAAGAAGGAACAGAGTTATGAAAACGCTGAAGGAAACAGCTTGCGGTCAGACGGTGAAGGTAAAAAGACTTCACGGTGAAGGCCCTGTAAAAAGACGGATTATGGATATGGGCATTACAAAAGGTGTCGATGTGTATGTACGCAAGGTTGCACCTTTAGGAGATCCTGTAGAAGTAACAGTAAGAGGATATGAGCTATCGTTAAGAAAAGCCGATGCGGAAATGATTGAAGTGGAAGCATAATTTTCTTGCGGGGTGATAGACAGAAATTTTTTTTACATAGGGGTTAGAAAACGCTAACAAAAATAAGTTATATGAAAGGAAGCATTGAAATGTCGATTAAAATTGCACTTGCAGGTAACCCAAACTGCGGTAAGACGACACTGTTTAATGCACTGACCGGTTCGAATCAGTTTGTAGGTAACTGGCCTGGTGTTACAGTAGAGAAAAAAGAAGGAAAACTAAAGGGACACAGCGATGTAACCATCATGGATTTACCGGGTATTTACTCATTATCTCCATACACACTGGAAGAAGTTGTGGCAAGAAATTATCTGGTTGGGGAAAGACCGGATGCCATCTTAAATATCGTAGATGGTACGAATATTGAAAGAAACCTGTATCTTTCCACACAGTTAATGGAACTGGGAATCCCGGTCATCATGGCTGTCAACATGATGGATATTCTTGAAAAGAACGGGGATAAGATTCATTTAGATAAGCTTTCAGAAAAGCTTGGCTGTCCGGTTGTAGCAATTTCAGCGTTAAAGGGAACAGGCATTAAGGAAGCAGCAGACAAAGCTGTTGATTTAGCAAAGAAAGCAGCAACTGTAACAATTGCACATTCATTTGCAGACAGCGTAGAAGCAGTGATTTCAGCAGTGGAAGCAAAAATCGGAAGCGATGTGGCAGACGAACAGAAGCGTTTCTTTGCCATTAAGTTAATCGAAAAAGATGATAAGATTAAAGATATGATGAAGTCCGTACCGGATGTATCCGCAGAGGTACAGAAGTTAGAGGATGAATTTGATGATGATACGGAAAGTATCATTACCAATGAAAGATACCAGTACATTTCATCCATCATTCATGACTGCTGTACAAAGAGCAAGAAATCAGAAGGCGGCTCTGTATCCGATAAGATTGATAAGGTTGTAACAAACAGATGGGCAGCCCTTCCAATCTTTGCAGCGGTAATGTTCCTTGTTTACTATATTTCTGTAACAACAGTCGGTTCATGGGCTACAGACTGGGCAAATGACGGTGTGTTCGGCGATGGCTGGCATTTATTCGGAATCGGTACATCTGCTTACAACGATGCAGCTGATGAATATGCTCCATACGATGCTGAAATCAAGGGCTTCTTAGAAGCAGCAGAAGAAAAAGCACCGGATGTCACAAAAGAATTTACAGAAGTTTATGATGACGAAGATGCGCAGGAAGCAGATGTCGATGCAGCAATCAAGGCATTTACATCAAACAGTGCAATCAAATCTCTTACAACAGAGGTTAACATTGCAGGAGAAGACGAGGACGAAGAACTCGTAAATGTGAATGTAGCAACATTTGAAACAGCTTTGGAGCAGGAAGAACCGGACCCGGCTGACTATGGTGTATGGGTACCTGGTATTCCGGTATTAATCGGTAACGGACTGGATGCAATCGGCTGTGCTGACTGGCTTTCAGGATTAATCCTTGACGGTATTGTAGCCGGTGTCGGTGCGGTATTAGGTTTCGTACCACAGATGCTTGTATTATTTATTTTCCTTGCATTTCTGGAATCATGCGGCTATATGGCACGTGTTGCCTTTATCATGGATAGAATTTTCCGTAAGTTTGGTCTTTCAGGAAAGTCCTTCATTCCAATGTTAATCGGCAGCGGCTGCGGTGTTCCGGGTGTCATGGCTTCAAGAACTATTGAAAACGACAGAGACCGTAAGATGACCATTATGACAACAACATTTATTCCTTGCGGTGCAAAGCTTCCAATCATTGCTTTAATTGCAGGTGCGTTCTTTGACAATGCAGGCTGGGTAGCATGGAGCGCATACTTTGTAGGTATTGCCGCAATCATCTGCTCAGGTATCATCTTAAAGAAGACAAAGATGTTTGCAGGAGAACCGGCACCATTCGTTATGGAATTACCGGCATATCATATGCCGACTGTTGAAAATGTACTGCGCAGCATGTGGGAAAGAGGATGGTCATTCATCAAGAAGGCAGGTACAATTATTCTTCTTTCAACAATCGTGTTATGGTTCTTAATGAACTTTGGATGGGCAGACGGCTCATTCGGTATGCTTGAAGCTGAACAGCTTGACAGCAGTATCCTTGCAGCAATCGGTAGTGTTATTGCACCAATCTTTGCACCACTTGGATGGGGCAACTGGAAGATGGCAGTAGCAGCCATTACAGGTCTGATTGCAAAGGAAAATGTAGTAGCAACATTTGGTATCCTCTTTGGTTTTGCAGAAGTTGCAGAAGACGGTGCAGAAATCTGGGGACAGCTCGGTGCAAGTATCGTACCGATTGCCGCTTACGGTTTCTTAGTATTCAATCTTCTTTGTGCTCCTTGCTTCGCAGCGATGGGTGCGATTAAGAGAGAAATGAACAACACAAAGTGGTTCTGGTTTGCAATCGGATATCAGACAGTTCTTGCATATATTGTAGCATTCTGTATCTATCAGATTGGTTCTGTATTTACGGGAAATATCCACGTAGTTGGATTGATTATCGCACTTCTTTTTGTAGCCGGTTTTATTTATCTGTTAGTAAGACCTTACAAGGAAAGCGATACATTAAAAGTCGATATGAAAAAGAAAGCATTTGCAAAATAATGTATGAATAGGGAAAAGGGTCTGTATCAACAATTTGCTGATGCAGACCCTTTTTGTCAAATGGAAAAATTTATATTTGTATTAGAAAGGATTGGTGTATTATGGGAACAGTTATTGTTGGAATCATTGTACTTGCAATCGCAGGCGGTGCAGCATACAGCCTGCACCGTGACAAGAAAAACGGAAAATCGCAGTGCGGTGGGGATTGCAGCCGTTGTGGCGGACACTGTCATTAAACGAAAACTAAAAAGAAAAGAGGCTTAGATGAAAAAAATAGTAAATGGAATCTGTATTTGTCTGGGATTTTTATCCCTTGCACTCGGCATTGTTGGTGCAGTCCTTCCGGTACTGCCCACAACGCCGTTTTTAATTCTTTCGGCAGCGCTGTTTGCAAAAAGCTCGGAACGCTTTCACACATGGCTGCTGTCCACAAAGCTGTATCAGCGGTATATCGGGGATGCGGTACATAAAAAGCAGATGACAAAAAAAGCAAAGCGGAATCTGCTGGTAACACTGGGGATTATTTTTGCCATTGGTTTATACTTTTCGCCGCTGTTTGCAAAAATAATTATTTTGATTGTAGCGGCGGGACACTTTTACTACTTCCTGTTCCGGATTAAAACAGTAGACGAACAGGATAGCATGGAGCTTGAAAATGAGTGCGAATAAAATAGATGTGGAAAAGAAACGGGCAGAAGAAAAAAAGCTTTTGTCCGTTATGATAGGAATATACTGCCGTGGTAATCACGGCGGCAATGATGGGAATAAAAAAGAATTGTGCGATTCCTGCAAAAAACTGGAGGAATATGCGCTTTTCAGGACAGAAAAATGCCCATTTATGGAAACAAAGACTTTTTGCAGTGCCTGTAAGGTTCACTGTTATGCAAAAGAACAGCGGGAACAGATTCGTGCAGTCATGCGTTATGCAGGACCGCGGATGATATTTTCTCACCCGGTACTTGCATTAAAGCACATACGGACGACCATAAAAGAAAAGAGGAAAAAGAAAAATGTTTCATAAACGGCTCATGCAGGAATTTCGTGATAACATGAAATACGTTGCGGGCATGGTTGCAACACAGTGGCTCATGCTGATTGCAAATGTATTTTTTATGTATACGCTTGCCGGATTCATCAGCAGTGCGGCAGACGGCACGGCAAAGACAGCTGATTTGCAGAAGATTTTTATTGTGCTGGCATGTGTTATCGCAGTGCGTGCGGTAAGCACCTATGTCAATAGCAGACTTTCATTTGCGGCTTCCTGCAATGTAAAATCCAGAATCCGTAAAATGGTCTATGAAAAACTCATGCGTTTTTCGGGTTCATACAGAGAACATCTCTCCAGTGCGGAAGCGGTACAGATTAGTACGGAGGGCGTAGAACAGTTAGAGATTTATTTCGGGAAATATGTGCCGCAGTTTTTCTACAGTATGTTAGCGCCGCTGACACTTTTTGTCATTGTTGGCATGATGAACTGGACGGTTGCGGTGGTTTTATTAATCTGTGTACCGCTGATACCGGTATCCATTATTGCCGTGCAGAAATTTGCAAAGAAAATGCTGGCAAAATACTGGGGAACATACACAGAGCTTGGTGACTCCTTTTTGGAAAGCCTTCAGGGACTGACAACCTTAAAAATATACAGTGCCGATGAACGCTATGCGAAAAAAATGGATGAGGAAGCCGAAAAGTTCAGAAAAGTGACAATGCGTGTGCTGATTATGCAGTTGAATTCCATCAGTATCATGGATTTGGTGGCATACGGCGGTGCGGCACTCGGTATTGCACTCAGCCTTTTGAAATTAAAAAACGGTGCAGTTACACTGACGGAGTGTTTCTTTATCATTATGATTTCGGCAGAATTTTTCCTGCCGCTTCGTATGCTCGGTTCATTTTTCCATATTGCGATGAATGGCAATGCGGCGGCGGACAAGATTTTTAAACTACTCGATACCAAAGAACCGGAAGAAGGCAGTATTAAAGAAACAGAAGGACAGACCATTTGTTTTGAAAATATCAGTTTTTCGTATACACCGGAGAAACAGGTATTAAAAGAAGTCAGCTTTTCAACCAAAGAACGGGGGATAACGGCATTGGTCGGTACTTCCGGCTGTGGAAAAAGTACAATTACATCCCTGTTAATGAAGGAAAACAAGCCGCAGTCCGGCATGATTACCTTAGGCGGCGAAGTGCTGTCTGATTTTACGACAGAAGGGCTGATGAAAAAGATTACAAGAATCACGCATGACAGCTATATTTTTAAAGGCACGGTGCGCGAAAATCTGGCAATGGGCTGTGAAACTGCTTCCGAACCGGAAATGCGGGAAGCGCTCGGACAGGTCGACCTGCTTGGCTTTGTTGAAGAAAACGGCGGACTGGATATGGAAATTCTGGAAAAGGGTGCGAATCTTTCCGGCGGACAGAAACAGCGTCTGGCACTGGCCCGCGCCTTACTGCATGACAGTCCGGTTTACATTTTTGATGAAGCCACTTCCAACGTCGATGTGGAAAGCGAAAATAAAATCATGGAAATTGTACAGGATCTGGCACGTGAAAAGTCTGTTATTCTGATTTCACACAGACTGGCAAATGTGACTGCAGCAGATAAAATTTTATATATGGAACAGGGAAAAATCGCAGAAAGCGGAACCCACGAACAGCTTATGGAACAGAATAAAGCCTATGCGGCGCTGTTTAACAAACAGCAGGAATTAGAGCATTTCAGAGAGGAGGCGGTATAAATGAAATCAAGAAGCGGTATACAGGTAATGGCAGGACTGATTGGCATGATCCGTCCCCTGCTTTCTAAAATGTGCCTCGCAGTATTAATGGGCTGTGTGGGTAATCTGATGGCAACATTTATTACCGTCTTGGGTGCATACGGACTGACAACACTGCTTGGACTAACCGGCGGATTAAAGCTTTCGGTGATATTTACACTCCTTGCGGTATTTTCGGTACTGCGCGGTATCCTGCGGTATGCGGAGCAGGCAAGCAACCACTACATTGCATTTAAACTGCTTGCAGAAATCCGTCATCAGGTATTTGCGGCACTGCGAAAGCTCGCACCGGCAAAGTTAGACGGCAGTGACAAGGGAAATCTGATTTCCATTATCACAACTGATATCGAGTTACTTGAAGTATTTTATGCGCATACAGTTTCTCCTATTGCGATAGCAATTATTACATCGCTGTTTATGAGCATTTTTATCGGACGGTTTGATGTGCGGCTCGGACTTCTTGCTTTTGTATTTTATGTTATCGTGGGTGCGGGTATCCCACTGGTAAACGGAAAACTCGGCAGTGCGCTGGGCGGACAGTACCGGAAGCAGTATGGCGGATTAAATACGGCGGTGCTTGACAATCTCTACGGCATGGAAGAAATTATCCAGTATCAGGCAAAGGAAAAACGTCTGAAAAATATTGAGGGCTATACCGATTCTCTTGAAAAGGTCAACAGTCGTTTAAAGAGCAACGAAGCGGTACAGCGGATTGTAACCGATGCCGTGATTTTACTTGCGGGAGCGTCTATGCTTGCAGTCAGTATGAACCTTTACTGGGACGGAACAGTGTCCTTTAACGCGGTACTGATTTGTACGGTTGCAATGCTTGGTTCATTCGGACCGGTATCGGCATTATCCGCACTTTCAAACAATCTGACACAGACACTTGCAAGCGGAAACCGTGTATTAAATCTTTTAGAGGAAGAACCGGTCGTGGAAGATGTGACCGACGGTGCGGCTGCGGCAGACGGTGTGATTGCGGCAGAGCATCTCGACTTTACTTACAGCGAAACGGACGGCAGTACACGCCATGTCTTTTCGGATTTTTCAGCGGAATTTAAGCCGGACCGCATTTACGGAATTTTAGGAAAGAGCGGTTGCGGAAAGTCCACCCTGTTAAAGCTGATGATGCGTTTTTACGAAACGGACGGCGGTGCAATTACGTACGGCGGTAAAAATGTCAATGAAATCAATACGGAAGCACTGCGCAGACACATTTCCTATGTCACACAGGAAACGTTTTTATTTCAGGATACGATTGAAAATAATATCAAAGTGGCAAAGGCAGATGCGACAAGAGAGGAAGTGTGTGCGGCGGCGAAAAAGGCGGCAATTCACGAATTTATCGAATCCCTGCCAAACGGATATGATACAAAGCTTTCAGAACTTGGCGATTCACTATCCGGTGGGGAACGCCAGCGAATCGGCATTGCGCGTGCGTTTTTACATGACTGTCCGGTCATCTTCTTAGACGAGCCAACCAGCAATATTGACAGTCTGAACGAAAGCATTATTTTAAAGAGTCTGCACACGGAAAAGCAGGGAAAGCAGATTCTTTTGGTGTCCCACAGAAAGTCAACCATGGCGATTGCCGATACGGTTATCGAAATGAATTGACAAAAGCGGAAAACTGTTATAGAATTTATCCTATCGGATTACTAGGATAAAGGAGAATGAACAGATGCTCACGCAATTTTCAAGAACAGAGCTTTTGCTTGGAAAAGAAGCAATGGAGCGGCTGGCACAGTCACGGGTTGCTGTGTTTGGTGTCGGAGGCGTAGGCGGTTATGTGGTCGAAGCACTTGTACGAAGTGGTGTCGGTGCATTTGATCTGATTGATGATGATAAAGTATGCCTGACGAATTTAAACAGACAGATTATAGCAACCAGAAAAACAGTCGGAAAATATAAGGCAGAAGTGATGACAGAAAGAATCGCAGAGATTAATCCGCAGGCGGACGTAAGAATTCACAAGTGTTTTTTCCTGCCTGAAAATGCAGAGGAATTTCCGTTTGATGAATATGATTACATTGTCGATGCCGTGGATACGGTGACGGCAAAAATCGCGCTTGTAATGAAGGCACAGGAAATGCAAATTCCGATTATCAGCAGCATGGGTGCGGGCAACAAGTTAGACGGCAGCCAGTTTAAAGTGGCAGATATTTATAAGACAAAGGTCTGTCCGCTGGCAAAAGTCATGCGCCGCGAGTTAAAAAAGCGTGGTGTAAAAAAGCTTAAAGTTGTCTATTCAGAAGAAAAACCGACAAGGCCGATTGAAGATATGTCCATTAGCTGCCGTACAAACTGTATCTGCCCGCCGGGGGCAAAACATAAATGTACAGAGCGCAGGGACATTCCGGGAAGTGTAGCATTTGTTCCGTCCGTTGCGGGACTGATTATTGCAGGCGAAGTTGTCAAAGACCTGTGTGCAGGCAGTGACAGGACAACATTTTCCGGAAAATGGGAACGAACCGGTTTTACATAAGACATGCGGCAAAAAAAGTGCAGGAGAAATGCAGGAAAGAGAGGTGGCACGATGAAGCAGATTTTATGTTTTGGAGATTCAAATACGTATGGACTGGTTCCGGCGACAACAGACCGCTACGGCTGGGGTGTGCGCTGGACAAGCATTATAAATGAAAAACTGGGATTGCAGGAATACCGTGTGATAGAGGAAGGACTTTGCGGCAGGACAACGGTATTTGACGACCCGTTCCGCGAAGGCAGACGGGGAACACAGTTGTTTCCAACACTGCTTGAAACCCATCGTCTGCTGGACTGCATTGTGATTATGCTCGGCACAAATGACTGCAAGACAGTTTACGGCGCATCTGCCGGTGTGATAGCAAAAGGTGTTGAAAAACTGATAGAGCAGGCACAGCGGTTTGCAAAAGATACGCCCATTTTACTGATTTCACCGATTCATCTGGGAGAGGGTGTCTGGGAAAAAGGCTTTGATACGGAGTTTAATGAAAATTCTGTTGCCGTCTCAAAGGGACTGGCAGAGGAGTATCGTAAAGTCAGTGAAAAATACGGGCTGGCATTTTTAAATGCCGCGGATTACGCACAGCCGGGAGCTGCCGACAGAGAGCATCTGGACGAGGAAGGACATCAGCGGCTTGCAGAGGCGGTACTGCACGAAATAAAGAACATTATTGATAAAAAAAATCAATAAAAGTTATTAACAACTAACGCAAATAAGAGTATACTAACCCATAGAGGATTGAAAAAAATTATCAATAAGAGGGCTGGTATTTATGGAGAGTAATCAGAACAGTCTGGAACGCTATCAGCGGACACAGATGAGGAAAGAAAATATTATTGAAAAGCTGCGGGAGCGCGGCTGCCGGATTACAAAGCAGCGGCAGATTCTGCTGGATGTTATTTTAAAAGAGGAATGTTCCTGTTGTAAGGAGATTTATTACAAAGCAGCCCGGCGCGACAGTAAAATCGGAATGGCAACCGTTTACCGTATGATGAATATGCTTGAGGAAATCGGTGCTGTCAGTCGGCGCGGAACGTACAAGGTGTCGGGACTTCCGGCGCAGGACGGGGTATGTCTGGTGGAATTAGAAGATAACAGCACTATTACCGTGTCGATGGCAACGTGGAATCAGATTGTCCAGTGCGGGCTGGAAGCATGCGGCTATACACAGGGGCAGAAGGTAAAATGTGTAGTAGCGGGTCAGCCGGATGACAGAGAGGAAGAAAAAAGATGGGAACAATTATAATTATTGCAGTACTGGTGGTACTTGTTTTATTTGCATTTCGCGGAAGCTTTGCACACTTTAAGGGCGAAGGCGGCTGCTGTGGCGGTGGCGACAATGAGCCAAAGCAAAAAAAGAAAAAGCTGGCTGGTGAAGTCATTGCTACCAAGATTATCAGTATTGAAGGCATGCACTGTGAAAACTGTAAAAATACCGTAGAAAAGTATATCAATCAGATTGATGGTGCATCGGCACAGGTGAATTTGAAAAAGAATATTGCGGTTGTGCAGTTGGACAGACCGGTTGAGGATACAGATTTAAGAACTGCCGTAGCAAGAGCCGGATTTACAGTTGCCGGCATTGAGCAGATGGAGGCTTGATGAATGAGATAATGATAAGATTTCTCAATAAGGCAAAAAGTAGTGGAAATTTTATCTTAACGGCATTAAAATAGCTGATAAACAAAAAACGGCAAAAACAGGAGGATTTTATTATGTTAAAGAACTTCAAGAAAATTGACACAAAGCACACAGGATTATTTGCAGCAGGCGTATTATTCGGTACTGCGGGAATTAAGATTTTAGCAAGTGAAGATGCAAGAAAACTGTATGCAAACTGCACAGCAGCCGTACTTCGTGCCAAGGAATGTGTCATGAAGACTGCTACAAACATTCAGGAACACGCAGAGGACATCTATGCAGAAGCACAGCAGATTAACGAAGACAGAGCCGCAAAGGAAGCTGTTATTGATGACGAATCAGATTTCGTAGAGGACACAGAAGAAGCAGCAGAAGCCGAGGATGCAGAATAATTTTTAGAAGGCAATAAAAATGCCTGCGGAATGGAGAAAAGTATGAAGTTTGTCATCAAACATGAAATCCGCGGCAGACTGCATGTTCATCTGATACAAAAACGCATGACGTTTGAGGAAGCAGATACGCTGCAATACTATCTGAGTACGAACAAGTATATTACATCTGTAAAAGTATATCAGCGGACGTGTGATGTTGCGGTAACATATGTAGGCGACCGCGCGGAAATTATTAAGGCATTCCAGCGGTTTGCGTACAGTAAAGTCGATGTGCCGGACGTTTTTATACAGAATTCCGGCAGGGAACTCAATCAGGAATACTGGGACAAGCTTGTCAACAAAGTGGTACTCCGCTGCGGAAGCAAGCTGTTTTTACCGTATCCGGTGCGTGCAGTGGCTGCCACGATAAAGTCTGTCCGTTATATATGGGAAGGCATCAAGTGTCTGGCACACGGTAAAATCGAAGTGCCGGTACTGGACGGAACGGCAATCGGCGTGTCTATATTCCGCGGCGATTTCGACACAGCGGGTTCTGTGATGTTCCTGCTTGGAATCGGTGAGATTCTGGAAGAATGGACACATAAAAAGTCAGTGGGCGACCTTGCAAGAAGTATGTCTTTAAATATCGGCAAAGTATGGCTTGTCAGTGACGGACAGGAAGTTTTAGTACCGGCTGAAAATATTCAGGCGGGAGATCAAGTCGTTGTCCATATGGGCAATGTCATTCCGTTTGACGGTGTTGTAAGCAGTGGTGAAGCTATGGTCAATCAGGCATCTCTTACAGGGGAATCCCTGCCGGTACGCAAGGCAGAACAGGCATCTGTTTATGCGGGAACGGTTGTTGAGGAAGGCGGGCTGACGATTCAGGTAAAACAGGTCAACGGTTCAAGCAAGTTTGAAAAGATTGTAACGATGATTGAAGAATCCGAGAAGTTAAAATCTTCACTCGAAAGCAAGGCAGAACACCTTGCCGACAGGCTTGTGCCATATACACTCGGCGGAACAGTACTCACTTATCTGTTTACAAGAAATGTGACAAAGGCGTTGTCTGTCTTAATGGTAGACTTTTCATGTGCGTTAAAGCTTGCTATGCCGATATCCGTATTGTCTGCAATCCGTGAGGCAAGTGTCCACGATATTACTGTTAAAGGCGGAAAATATCTGGAAGCAATGGCAGAAGCGGATACGATTGTCTTTGATAAGACCGGTACGCTCACAAAAGCACAGCCGACCGTTGTGGATGTAGTTTCTTTTAATGGAAAAACACCGGACGAGCTGCTTAGGATTGCGGCATGCCTTGAGGAACATTTTCCGCATTCTATGGCAAAAGCAGTGGTTGATGCGGCACGTAAAAAGAATCTGGTACATGAAGAAATGCACTCTAAGGTGCAGTATATTGTCGCACACGGCATTTCTACAACCATTAATGATAAAAAGGTCATTATCGGCAGTTATCACTTTGTCTTTGAAGATGAAAAGTGCATTGTTCCGGCAGGAATGGAACAGCGCTTTGAAGAACTGCCGTCAGAATATTCACACCTCTATCTGGCGATTGAAGGTGTCTTAGAGGCTGTAATCTGCATTGAAGATCCGCTGCGCGAAGAAGCTGCAGCCGTTGTTAATTCTTTGAAATGTGCAGGCATTTCAAAGGTTGTTATGATGACCGGTGACAGCGAGCGTACCGCAAGTGCGATTGCAAAGCGTGTCGGTGTGGATGAATATTATTCAGAAGTTCTGCCGGAGGATAAGGCTTCCTTTATTGAAAAGGAAAAGAAGGCAGGACGGAAGGTTGTCATGATTGGTGACGGTATCAACGATTCACCGGCATTGTCAGCAGCAGATGTAGGGATTGCAATCAGCGACGGTGCAGAGCTTGCAAGGGAGATTGCCGATGTAACGGTAGGTGCGGATAATCTGTATGAAATCGTGACATTAAAGGCAATCAGTAACGGACTGATGAAACGGATTCATAAGAACTACAGAACGATAGTAGGCTTTAATTCGGGTCTGATAGTGCTGGGTGTTGCAGGTGTGCTTGCGCCGACAACATCAGCAATGTTACATAATACATCAACGCTTTTAATCAGCTTAAAGAGCATGGAAAATGTGCTTTCATAAGAAAAAAGCGGTATTCCACCAGCATTTGGAATACCGCTTTTTTTGCGGTGCGCCTGTCTGGCGCACCATTTATGGTAGCTGCACGTTATTATTGATAATCACACACATCAATCATCGATTCTAACAGTTCTTTTTCTTCAGGAATATGTTTTGTCATACGGGCGGCAGCTACGATTGGAAGCCATGAATGGACGTAGCGGCGGTCGGTATGGGTCTTTTTGCAGAAATCAACAAGATATTTTTCCGCAAAGCTTTCATCTACCAGCTTTAACATTAAATATGTGTTGGCAACATCGGCACTGGCATTGCCCTGTGTGGCATGAACCCAGTCAACGGCAGTGATAGCGGTAATCTTTCCGGTATCGTCCGTTTCAACAAGGATATTGTCCGGGCAGTAGTCGCCGTGGCAGAGCTTATTGTGCTTTGGCAGCGATTCCAGCCGGGTAGACAGCTCATATTTAATGTTGGAATCCAGTTCCAGTTCATTAATCTGGCGCACCAGCTTATCCTTTAACTTTAACAGCAGTGGGTTGGAGCGCTTATTAAAAGCAATCTGATAATCTACCATGGCATGCACGTAGCTGTCAATATTTTCAGGGTGTTCCTTGATTAATTGTGTCAGCGTTACCCCTTTTGCATATTCACTGGTGATAACCCACTGACCGTCTTCTACGGAAACGCTTAAAATCTTTGGAATATCCAGCCCAGTGTCTTCAACACGGGCTGTATTTAACGCTTCATACAAAACATCGGTTTTGCTGTAGTCCGGGGCAAAAACCTTGCGGACTGTATTGCCGTCTTTGTAAACGGCTTTGGTATCTTTTTTAGAAATGCAGTTGTTCATATTCATATCCTTTCTGCCATACCGGCAAATATCATAATGTCACAAATCACAAATCAGCAGCAGATTTATTTACCGTAGTAAGCTTTTAAATACATTTCCTTGATTTCACGCATGAGCGGATAACGAGGATTTGCACCGGTGCACTGGTCATCAAAGGCCTGTTCTACCATGTCATCTAATGTATCTAAGAAATATTTTTCATCTACGCCGTAATCTTTAATTGTCTTTTTAATACCGACCTTTGCTTTTAATTCTTCGATAGCGGTAAGGAAGTTTTCAAATTTTTCATCGTCATTCTTGCCCTGAATACCAAGGAAGTTTGCACATTCTAAGTAACGCTCCTTGCAGTGCGGATATGCATACTGTGAAAATGTACCCATTTTTGCCGGTACTTCTGCGGCATTAAAACGCATGATATCGGTAATTAAAATGGCATTGGCAATACCGTGCGGCAGGTGGTGGAAAGCACCCAGTTTATGTGCCATAGAGTGGCATACCCCTAAAAATGCATTGGCAAATGCCATACCAGCCATCGTAGATGCGGTTGCCATCTGTTCACGGGCTTTGGCATCATGTGGACCGTTTTCATAAGCCGCAGGCAGATAAGTGAAAATATTTTTCATTGCCTTTAAAGCAAGACCGTCTGTGTAGTCGGTTGCCATAATAGAAGCGTAAGCCTCCAGCGCATGTGTTAAGGCATCAATACCGGAAGCGGCAGTTAAGCCCTTCGGCTGATTCATCATCATGTCGGCATCAATAATTGCCATTTTAGGAAGCAGCTCGTAGTCTGCAAGCGGATATTTGATACCGGAATCCTGGTCTGTAATAACGGCAAACGGTGTTACCTCGGAACCTGTACCGGAAGAAGTCGGAACAGCGATAAAATAAGCTTTTTCGCCCATTTTCGGGAAGGTGTAAATACGTTTGCGGATATCCATAAAGCGCATTGCCATATCCATGAAATCAGCTTCCGGATGTTCATACATTACCCACATAATCTTACCGGCATCCATAGCGGAACCGCCGCCGATAGCGATAATGCAGTCCGGCTCAAACAGACGCATGGCTTTTGCACCCTCTTGTGCGCAGGCAAGTGTCGGATCCGGGGCTACATCGTAAAATGTGGTATGCACAATACCCATTTCATCGAGTTTATCTGTGACACATTTTGTATAGCCGTTTTTATATAAGAACTGGTCGGTTACGATAAAGACGCGTTTCTTTCCCATAACCGTTTTTAATTCATTTAAAGCAACAGGCAGACAGCCCTTCTTAAAATACACCTTTTCAGGGGCACGGAACCAAAGCATATTTTCTCTCCTTTCAGCAACGGTTTTTACGTTAATCAGATGCTTTACACCGACATTTTCAGAAACAGAGTTGCCGCCCCATGATCCGCAGCCCAGTGTGAGGGAAGGTGTCATTTTAAAGTTGTAAAGATCACCGATTCCGCCGTGGGAAGAAGGGGTGTTGATTAATACACGGCAGGTCTTCATCGCTTCTGAGAATACAGCAACCTTTTCGCTTTCCGTTGCGGTATTAATATAAAGAGAAGAAGTATGACCATAGCCGCCGTCTGCGATTAAGTGGCTTGCCTTATCAATTGCATCGTTAAAATCCTTTGCCTTGTACATAGCCAGTACAGGAGAGAGCTTTTCATGGGCAAATTCTTCTGAAATATCCACAGAAGTGACTTCGCCGATTAAAATCTTTGTGTCTTCAGGAACGGTGACACCGGCGAGTTTGGCAATCGTATAAGCACTCTGACCGACAATCTTGGCATTCAATGAGCCGTTGATGATAATGGTCTTACGGACTTTGTCGATTTCATCTTTTGCAAGGAAATGACAGCCACGCTTTGTAAATTCCTCTTTGACCGGTTTGTAAACGGCGGTATCGACAATGACAGACTGCTCGGAAGCACAAATCATGCCGTTATCAAAAGTTTTTGAATGAATAATGGAGTTGACCGCAAGAATAATATCAGCCGAAGCATCAATGATTGCCGGGGTATTGCCTGCGCCAACACCGAGAGCCGGTTTGCCGGAAGAATAAGCGGCTTTTACCATGCCCGGACCGCCGGTTGCAAGGATAATGTCGGCTTCCTTCATCAGGGTATTGGTAAGCTCCAGAGAAGGAACATCCACCCAGCTGATAATGCCCTTTGGTGCGCCTGCGGCAACAGCAGCTTCCAGTACAACCTTAGCGGCAGCAATGGTGCTTTCCTTTGCACGAGGGTGTGGGCTGATAATAATTCCGTTACGTGTTTTTAAACAAATCAAAGTCTTAAAGATCGCTGTTGAGGTAGGATTTGTTGTTGGAATAACAGCGGCAACGACACCGATCGGTTCAGCAATGCGCTTGATTCCGTAAGCACTGTCCTCCTCAATAACGCCGCAGGTCTTTGTATCTTTGTATGCATTGTAAATGTATTCGGAAGCATAGTGGTTCTTGATGACTTTATCTTCCACAATGCCCATGCCGGTTTCGGCAACTGCCTGTTTTGCAAGAGGGATTCTTGCTTTGTTGGCAGCGAGTGCCGCAGCTGCAAAGATTTTATCGACCTGCTCCTGTGAATAGGTTGAAAAAATCCGCTGTGCTTCACGGACTTCTTCAATGCGCTTTTCCAGTGCTTCAACAGTATCAACAATCATAATATTCTTTTCTGACATTTGATGACCTCCAATTTTGTGTAGATTAAGATTGATAATTTATTAACAATGATAGTATACCGTACTTTATGAACTTTGTCAACAATTTAACAATATTGAAAGAAAAAAATTGCTGTGATAATATTTATATATAAGACAATAAGGGGGTTTTTATGATGGATAATTATGGTTTTTACACAGGAAAAAGCTTTGATGTATATGAGTTTTTCGGGTGTCATACAGATGAAAATGGTGCGGTGTTCAGGGTGTTTGCACCGGCGGCAGTCCGGATTAGTGTTATCGGGGAGTTTAACGGCTGGCAGGATACACCGATGAATAAAATCGGTGACGGCAATTTCTGGGCGGTCTATATTGAAGGGGTCAAGCCGGGGCAGATGTACAAATATAAAATTTATAAGCCGGACGGCAGCTGTATGGACCACTGTGACCCATACGGATATGGTATGGAGCTGCGCCCTGCTTCGGCTTCGATTGTAAGAAATCTGTACGGCTATGAATTTCAGGACGATGCATGGATGAAAAAGCGCAGTAACGGGGTGGCTTCGGCATTAAATATTTATGAAATCCATGCGGGTTCGTGGAAAAAACCGCAGAATGGGTGGTACCGGTATGATGAGCTTGCCACGCAGTTAGTTCCTTATTTAAAGGAGTACGGATACAATTATATCGAGCTGCTTCCGATTGGAGAGCATCCGTGTGACGAGTCGTGGGGATACCAGTGCAGTGGCTTTTACAGTCCGACTTCACGGTATGGCACGCTGGACGATTATAAAAAAATGATTGATATCCTGCACCACAATGACATCGGTGTGATCATGGATTTTGTGCCGGTACATTTTGCGCTGGATGCGTATGCACTGGCAAAGTTTGACGGAACGGCGCTGTATGAGTATCCGCATAAGGACGTTGGAAACAGTGAGTGGGGAAGCTGTAATTTTATGCACTCCCGCGGCGAGGTGCGCTCCTTTTTACAGTCCTGTGCGAATTACTGGCTGAAGGAATACCATGTAGATGGTCTGCGCATGGATGCCATCAGCAATATGATTTACTGGCAGGGCAATCCGGCGCGCGGTGTGAATAAGGATGCCGTTGCATTTTTACAGAACATGAATGAAGGACTGGTAAACAGACACAGTGGCATTTTGCTGGCGGCGGAGGATTCCACGGTGTATCCGGGTGTGACAAAGCGCGTGGCGGAAGGCGGGCTTGGATTTACTTACAAGTGGGATATGGGTTTTATGCACGATACGCTTGAATATTTCCAGAAAAATACGGGAGAACGTTTAAACAACCGTAATAAGCTGACATTTTCCATGCATTATTTTAAAGATGAGCGGTATCTGCTGGCATTTTCGCATGATGAGGTCGTGCATGGCAAGGCGACAATTATTCAGAAAATGAACGGCGATTATGACAGAAAGTTTCCGCAGGCGCGTGCGCTGTATGCGTATATGGCGGCTCATCCGGGCAAGAAACTCAATTTTATGGGCAATGAGATTGCACATTTCAGGGAATGGGACGAAAAACGGGAGCAGGACTGGAATCTTTTGGATTTTCCGAAGCACCGCGAATTTGCAGCGTATATGCAGGCATTGAATCACCTGTACCTTTCAGAGGAAGCGCTGTGGAACGATTACGGCGGTGACGGCTTTGAATGGGTCCATGCGGTATCCCAAAACTACCCGGATACGGAACATTCCTGTGTGTTTGCATGGAAGCGCAAGGCAGAAAACGGCAGACAGCTGTTGTGTGTATTCCAGTTTGCAGACCGCGCAGACAGCGTGACACTGCCGTTGGCAGAAGATGAAAAACCGGAACTGGTATTCGATACGGACTGGATGGAATTTGGTGGGGCAACACCAAAGCAGGATGAGGTTCTGACGGCTCAAAACGGCAGAGCGGTAACGAAAATGGCGGCATTTTCGGCAAAGTTTTTTGTGGTTGGGAAGCGTGACGAGGAAGAAACAGATAACATGGGAGCAGACACTACAGAAGCCGGTGAGCCGATAACCGCAGAACCAATAGAAAAATTGTCGGAAAATTCATCCGTAAAACTTGTAGACGGTGCATGGTTTGACCGTGCGGTGGTGTATCACATTTATCCGCTGGGATATTGCGGTGCACCGCAGTATAACGAGGGTGAAAAGACACAGGGAAGCCGCATTTTAAAGGTTCTGGATAGAATTGGGCATTTAAAGGCACTGGGGGTCAATACGATTTATTTCGGACCGGTATTTGAATCACTGTGGCACGGGTATGATACCTCGGATTATTACAGAACCGATTCGCGGCTAGGCGGTATGAAAGATTTTCAAAAAGTTTTCAGGGCATTAAAGGAAAATGGCTTTAAAATCGTGCTGGACGGTGTGTTTAACCATGTCGGCAGAGGTTTTGAACCGTTTCGGGACTTGCAGGAAAAAGGAGAAGCTTCCATATATAAAGACTGGTTCTGCAATGTGCATTTTGGCAGCAGTACACCGCTGGGTGATGCATTTTCCTATGATACATGGCAGGGCAACTGGGAGTTAGTCAAGCTGAACCTGAAAAATAAGGCAGTAGTAGACCACCTGCTCGGTGCAGTAAAAATGTGGGTGGAAACCTTTGATATCGACGGACTGCGTCTTGATGCGGCAGACTGCATTGATAAAGAATTTTTCAAGCAGTTAAAGGTGTATACACAGGGATTAAAGAAAGATTTCTGGCTGATGGGCGAGATTATCCATGGTGATTATAAGATGTGGGCGAATCCCGATATGATGCATTCCGTGACGAATTATGAGTGCTGGAAGGGCATTTATTCAAGTCACAATGATAAAAATTATTTTGAAATCGCCCATTCCTTAAGACGGCAGTTTGCAAAGGGCGGTATTTACGAAAATCTGCGCCTGTACAATTTTTTAGATAACCACGATGTCAACCGCATTGCAAGTCTGCTTAAAAATCCGGCGGATTTGGAAAATGCGTATACCATGCTGTTTTGTATGCCGGGCATCCCATCCGTATATTACGGCAGTGAATGGGGCATTGCCGGAGTGAAAACAAGCGGAAAAGAAGCAGACCTGCCGGTTCGTCCGCCGGTTGAAGAAGCGGAAGCGGCCAAGCGGTATACGAAGCTGGAAAAGCATATTGCGGCACTTGCCAGACTCAGACAGACGACCAATGCACTGGTTTACGGTGAATATGCCGATATTCTGGTTCGCAATGAACAGCTTGTGTTTGTCAGACAGTATAATAAGGAAGCGGTAATTGCGGCATTTAATATTGCGGATACAGCGGTGTCACTGGATTTTGAATGGCAGGGTGAAAAATATGCGGTTGAACTTGCACCGCATGACAGTCGTGTGATTGTAAAAGAATAAGAGGGGGGAATTATGGGGACAGAAAAATGTCAGAAACGCGTCCTGGTTGTAGAGGATAATGAACTGAACCGGAAAATTGCCGCACAGGTGATTGAAGATGAGGGCATTTTAACGGAATGTGCCATCGACGGTCTGGAAGCGGTAAAAAAGGTCAGGGAAGCACCGGAGCATTATTTTGATTTGATTTTAATGGATGTCCAGATGCCGGGGTTAAACGGCTATCAGGCAGCAGAGCAGATAAGAGGTCTTGGAAGGTGCGATACCAGTGCTGTACCGATTCTTGCCATGACGGCATACACATTTCCGGAAGACTTGAAGCGGGCAGAACAGTCGGGAATGAGCGGATATATTGCGAAGCCGCTGGATATGGACGTTTTATATGAAAAGCTGGAGCAGTGGCTTGTGAAAATGTAGTGATATTTAATTAAACGTATTGTCATCATGGTGAATGTGTGATATAGTATTTAAAACTAGATGAGTTGGTTCACACATGCAGGAGGACAGTAATGGGTTATAAGATTTTAATTGACAGCTGTGGAGAGATTCCGCAGTCACTGATGAGCACAGGAGTTGTTGAAAATATTCCGCTGAGTATTATGGTGGAAGATGAAACAATTATAGATGATGAAACATTTGATCAGAAAAGTTTTCTGGAAAAGGTAGCAAAGAGCAAAAACTGCCCGAAGTCGGCATGTCCGTCACCGGAAGGCTATATGAAGGCATTTGAGTGTGAAGCGGACAGAATCTATGTTGTTACGCTTTCATCAAAATTAAGTGGTTCTTACAACAGCGCAGTGCTTGGCAAAAATCTCTATGAAGAAGAATACAGCGACAAACAGATTGTTGTACTTGATTCTAAATCGGCATCAGTCGGTCAGACCCTGATTGCCATGAAGATTGTGGAAGCAGAGGAGGCCGGACTGTCCTTTGAAGAAGTTATTGCAAAGGCAGAGCAGTTCCGTGAAGAAGAACACACCTATTTTGTACTGGAATCACTTGAAACACTGCGTAAGAACGGCAGATTAAGCAATTTAAAGGCACTGGCGGCAGATGTACTTAATATTAAGCCGGTCATGGGGTCTGACCCGGACGGCAATATTGTCCAGCTGGATAAGGCAAGAGGCATGAAAAAGGCACTCGATAAAATGGTAACACAGATGTTTAAGAATGCCGGCAATACGGAAGAAAAGGTACTTGCAATTTCACACTGCAACTGTCCGGAGCGGGCAGAATGGGTGAAAGAACTGGCACTTTCCAAAGGCACATTTAAGGATTGTTTTATTGTGGATACCCGTGGTATCAGCAGTCTGTATGCCAATGACGGCGGCATTATTATGGTTGTATAATGAAAGTAAAACGAAAAAAGATATGGGCAGTTTTTCTGCTTGTAATTTTATGCGGCTTCTTTGTATCCGTGGCGGCAGAACCGTTTTGGTACGGGGAGAGCGTACAGGCGGACACAATGACCGCCGCACCACAACTGGCAGTGCAGACCGTGAGTTTAGAGCAGACGGCATTACAGATAAGGATAAATGTTGCACTGCGGATATTTTTAGCGGCCGTGGCAGTGATTTTGGCGGCAGGCCGGCAGTCAGCCCGGTATTTTCCGGAACTGCGGCAGATACATACCGGGGACAGCCGGGAGATTATCTGCTATATTCATAAGACGGATGGGAAAAAGAAAAACGCTTCTATGTAAGAATTACAAAATCGTATTATAAAATACAGACATAGGAGTGTATATAATGAAATTTCATTTATCAAACCTGTTTAACGGACGAAAGGCATTGGCAGAGCAGGATACTGACACCGGGGAAATGAACATTTTAAAGGCAAGTCTGCTGGAAAAACCGGAAAGTGCCATTGCACAGGCAAGACTGGCGGCAAAGCTGATGTTTGACGAAACGAAAGATGCTTCGATACTGGCGGCAGGGCTGCTAAAGGACTATGAAGAAAATGCCTATATGCAGATTAAAAAAAGTGAAGAAAAAGTAGATTTGTATGAAGACCAGATTTGTAATTATCTGCTTGAGATTTCAAAAAGGAAACTGACGACCGCTGAGAGCCAGCGTGTATCGGTTCTGTTACATACGGTAAATGACCTTGAAACAATCAGTGACTGTACCTGCAGTATCGGTCTGGCGTACCGGAATATGTATGAGAAAAATGCGGGATTTTCGCAGGAAGCCGCGCAGCAGCTTGAACTGGCACAGCAGGCAGTACGGGAAATGCTTGAAAAGACCCGTGCGATGTTTGACGATACCGGGCAGATGCAGGAAGTCTATGCGTATCATCAGGTCGTCAGTGAGCTGTTAGACCGGCTTCGTGAAAAACACATTGAACGGCTGAAAAGCAGCCGGTGTATGGTGGAGAGCGGGCTGGTACTGACAGACCTTATCAACTATTACGAAAGAATTGCCGTGCGCTGTCAGCGGATTGCAGGGTATCTGATGCAGGAGGGCAATGAGGCACTGAAAATCCACGGACATGAATACTGGTTTCCTGCAAAGGATTACCGGGAGTTATATGAAGGCTGCAGAGAACGGTATCTGGCAGAGGATTAGATTATTTGATTATTTGCGCAGGAGTTTTAACTCCTGCGCAGTTTTTATTGCCTGTTGCCGGTTCGTTGTATCTAATTTCTGAAAAATATTTTTGCAGTGAAACTTTACGGTATTGACAGAGATGTCCAGATAGTCAGCAATCTGGACATTACTTCGCCCGTCTGCAATCAGTGTCAGAACATGAAGTTCTGTCTGAGTAAGCGGCGTGAATTTTTCACAGCGTCTGCGCAGATAATCCGGATAAAGAAGCCCCATTTCCTTCGATAACGTAATAATCCGATCAAGATAGGCATCCTCAAGTCCGTGTGTTTTCCGGTAACTGCGAAGAAGCAGATACATTTGTTCACCTTCATCTGCAGCCAGTCTGTCAAAGCGGCGGCGTTTTATGATTGGAAGTGTCACATCCAGAAGCTGATAAGCACGGGTGTTTTGCTCAACTTGCATGGAAGATGGATACATATTATAATCAGTGGCATGAATATAGCGTCGGTCAGTCACATATTCTTGGAGATCAGTACTGGAGGGAGTCGAATCAGTATCCGACGGTTTATGTCGGCGGTCATGATGTGTGTTCTCTGTCACGGACGCACAGAAGATATTGTGTGGCAAGAACGTGTACATCGGCATGGTACCGCTATGAATTAAGTGTGTATAATATTTATCATCGTGACTGGTGTCACAGCATTGATTATGTGCAGACTGCTTATAATACATATGAGCTTCAGCCTTTGAACGCACTTGCACAGTATGCAAAGCAGGAAACACCGGTTTTTAATGCCGGTGATGCGGCAGGACAGAACTGTCAGGACCTTAAATGGTTAAAAGCAATCAATGAAAAGATAGATGCAAACCAATACTATGTATACGAAAGACATGATAATGGAGTAGTATATAATTATAAGACAGATAAAGTCTGGAAGCAGGTAGATAATCCGCTGAAAAATGGTTATCCGAGAGGTGTTACTACAATGGCATTTTTTCGGATTGCGAAGTAACACAATTATTTTACAAAAAAATCAGTGGACAAATAGAAAAAGTTTGGAATAATTCAGGATGAATCAGTGAAAAAATATTATAAATGGTAATTTTAATGTTGAAATTAAGTTCAAAAACAGATAAAATTGAACTTAAATAGTAAAGGCTGAACTTGATGGGTGGTAAAATGAGAAATTTTGATTATAAAAAACTGGCTGAAAAAAACTGGGATAATGAAATATTGCTTCTTTGTTCTAAAATTCATGAATATAAAGGCAGACAGGAGCTTTTTATAAGACAAAAACCTGCCCAGTTAGGCAGACTGATTGAGATTGCCAGAATTCAGAGTACAGAGGCATCAAACAGAATTGAGGGCATTGTAACGACAAGCACGCGCATAAAACAGCTTGTGGCAGAAAAGACTGCCCCCAAAAACAGAGATGAGAAAGAAATTCTTGGATACAGAGATGTTTTAAATACCATTCATGAAAGTCATGAGTATATTGATATTACACCGAATAACATATTACAGCTCCATAGGGATTTGCTTAAACATGCAGGCTTTTCATACGGAGGTTCTTTTAAAAATGTACAGAATTACATTAAGGAAACAAGACCGGACGGAACGGAGATTGTAAGATTTATGCCGCTTGCACCCTATGAAACACCGGGTGCGGTTGAGGCAATTTGCAGGAGTTTTGTAGAAACAGCGGCACTTGAAATTGTCGACCCGCTTATCTTAATTCCGGCGTTTATTTGTGATTTTTTGTGCATTCATCCATTTAATGACGGAAACGGCAGAATGAGCCGTCTGTTGACACTCCTTCTTTTATACAAATGCGGGTATGAAGTGGGAAAGTATATTAGTATTGAAAAGCAGATTGAGAAGACAAAAGATGTGTATTATGATGTGCTTCAGAAAATAGATTACGGTTGGCATGAAGAAGAAAATGATGTAACACCGTTTATCAAGTATAATCTGAAAATGATTCTTGCTTCGTATATTGAATTTGAAGAAAGAGTCGGTGTAATGGATAATTCGGGATTAAAGAGTTCTGCATATGATATTGTAAAGGCATATGCAGACAATAAACTGGGAAAATTCACGTCAGCCGATGTGCTTGCAAACTGTCCGACAGTAGGAAGAACTTCTGTATTTAATGCGCTAAAGAAATTAACAGAAGAAGGATATATACAAAAACACGGAGAAAGAAGGCATACATTTTATGTAAAGACATCAAAATCCCCGTGGTAAGTCCAAACAGATAAAATTAAGTTCAAAAGTTTATAGAATATATTCAGTCCTCATTGTGAAGTCGTCTGCGAGTTTTGCGGTATTTGGCAGGAATCTTTTTAAGCGGTATGGTTTCGGGTGCATGGGTTGAACCTGCTTCTTTGGCGGTTTCATAATACCAGCACTTGTAATCAAGTGTATCAAGAGTTTCCTGAAGCTCTGCCATCTGCGCACGCAGGATTTCACGCTGCTTATAAAATAATTCAAGGCGCTGTTCAATCGTTTCATCGCCCTGTAGGGCAAGATTGATGTACTCGCGGATATCTTTTAAAGGCATACCGGCTTTTTTTAAACAGCTGATGATTTTTAACCAGCCGTAGTCGGATTCCTGAAACATACGGATTCCGCCCGGAGAGCGCTCGACAAAGGGAAGCAGCCCCTCTTTATCGTAGTAGCGCAGTGTTGAAGCCGGAACATCAAGCATTTTTGCCATTTCACCAACAGTATAAATCATAATAATCCTCATTTCTGAGCGACTTTGTCGTGAAGTTGCGATGAGAAATTCGCGCAGGCGATTTCTCATCTGCAATCAGGGAGATTTGTTTTCGCTCAGAAACAAATCACCGTGTGAAAAATATGCTATCAAGCACATTTTTCACACTAACCTCCATTCCGCAGGCATTTTAATGTTGTCTAAATAACTTAAAGATTACTTTAACTTTAAAGACAGTATATCGTGCAGAAAAGATAACGTCAAGAAGGAACATAAAAAATTTTATGTTGATTTTACATACTTTTCATACAAAAAGGATAGCGGGTCAGACCGTTTCCCATTTACAATGAATGTAAAGGGAGGCGGTTTTTTGACATTTGAAGAAATAAAAAATAATGAAGAAATCAATGAATTTATAAATAAGGGAAATTATAATCTGGGACTTTTGGGATATACTGACCATTCACAGATTCACTGTTCCATTGTAGCTGATACAGCGGCGATGATTCTAAAAAAATTTGGATATTCTGAGCATGACATAGAACTGGCAAAGATTGCAGGGTATATGCATGATATCGGAAATGCAATTAACAGGACACATCATGCAGAATATGGAGGGTTACTTGCTGATGGAATATTGAAAAAAACGGACATGAACATTAAGGACAGAATAACGATTGTTTCAGCAATTTCTAATCATGATGAATCGACAGGAGGTGCGGTTGATTTAGTTTCAGCGGCACTTATTATTGCTGATAAGACAGATGTTAGGCGTGACAGGGTAAGGAGCGAAAAGGGAAAGGCTGCATTTGATATACATGACAGGGTTAATTATGCGGTCACTCAGCATAAATTGAAAGTTAATGTAGATAAGAAAACAATTTCACTTAATCTGCAGATTGATACAAAGATATGTTCAATGTATGAGTATTTTGAAATATTTCTTGGAAGAATGATGATGTGCAGAGGTGCAGCGGATATGCTTGGGGCAACGTTTAAGCTTATGGCAAATGGTTCAAAGGTGTTGTAATAATTATTTGGTAGTACATCATATGACAAAATATATATAGGACGTGCAAATGTATCAAGTGATGAAGCATTTGGCTTTCTTCCTGGAGAACTTGAAGATAAGACAAGACCATTGCTGGGCTGTTTTTATTCAAATCTTGAGGATTTACTTAGGAAGGGAAATCATGAAGAGGATGCACAGATACAGATGCAGATAGATGATATGATGGAAACGGGATTATTGAGGGGATTCCCATTAGCTTATATAAGTGGAATGAGCATAAAAAACAGTTTTATAATATGTGATGAAGCACAGAATATAGGCAGGTCCCTTATAAGGGATATTGTTACACGGTGTGGTCAAGGTTCAAAATTAGTAGTTCTTGGTGATACGAATCAGATTGATGTTCCGTTTCTGGATAAAACAAATTCAGGACTTACATATCTTGCGCATAATATGAAGGGAAGTACTAAATGTGCACAGATAACATTTACAGAGAAAGAATATGTTCGTAGTGCACTTGCAACAGAGGCACTCAGCAGATTGGATTAGAAGTCTGCTGAGGGCAGTATTCTGTATTAAAGAAAAACAGTTGGAAATAAAAAAATATAGGAATATTGGCATAAAAATATAAGCGGTCGTAATCGAAAATATTTGTGTTATAATTTGTTTTATGATAAAATATTATTAGAAATAAATTTGTAAAAATATAAGGATACAAGATTTGAAGTCTAATATGAATACTGTTGCAGTTTGGTTGTATTTAAGGAAATAAGCTATAAATACAACTTTTTTAATTGTAATTTTAACCAGATTGTTGAATGCTGTGTTTTTGTTGAATCCGGCAGGACGGTGAAAAAATATGATAGTATTTAAACACATTACGAAAAGGGAAAAAAGCTAATTAACATTTGGAATTGGATTTTGGGATAATAAGTCATGTATAGTGAGGGAAAATGATAAGTATTAATAGGGTGACATTTAATTATAGAAAGAATAGTAAAAGTATTCTTAATAATATTAATCTGGAAATTAAAGACAAAGAAATATTTGGCATATTAGGACCGTCTGGGGCAGGAAAGACAACATTAATAAAGCTGATAACGGGACAACTGGATTCTCAAAATGGAGAAATATTAGTTGATGGGTGTAAGCCGGATGTTCATAACAGGGAATTTAACCGGAAGTTTGGAATTATGATGGATGGTCTGGGATTATATGAACGGTTGACGTGTTATGAAAATGTTTTGCTTTTTGCCAGAATATATAATGTTATCGATTCATATGTTGTTGATGTGTTGAAACAGGTTGGACTTGGGGAACATCTTAACAAGACGGTTAATAAGCTTTCTACAGGTATGAAGCAGAGAGTTTTGCTTGCCAGGGCAATTATACATTCGCCAGCTATTTTAGTATTAGATGAACCTACAAGTGGACTTGATCCGGTAACTGCTGATGAGATTCACAAGATAATAAAAGAAATAAGACACATGGGAACAACGGTATTGCTCACAACACATAATATGAATGAGGCGGATAAGCTGTGTAATAGAATTGCGTTGTTAAATAAAGGCGGGATTATAGAGTGCAATGAACCTGAAGCAATAAAAAGAAAGTACTTTAAAAGTGGAAGCGTGTGTATTCATACAAAAAATGAAAAAGATATTTATCTGGATTTAGAAAAACAAAAATCAGAGTTAATAAATCTTATTCATAGCGGAGATATCGAAACGATTCATTCGCAGGAACCGTGTTTAGAGGATATATTTATTAATTTGACGGGGGAAAAGATAAATGATAAATAGTTTAAGAGTCATAAGAGCAATGATTAATAAGGAAAAGACGGATATTTTAAGAAATAAAAAAATGCTTATTATTATGTTTATTTTTCCTGTAATTTATTTATTCATTACTTTTGCAGGCATACAAGAATTTAAGGGAGACGGTTCGGCTTTTGTATTAATGCATTCTATCATGGTTCCAATACAGATAATAGCATCAATCGTGGCAGAGGAAAAGGAAAAAGGAACTTTTAAGATGTTGATGATGTCAGGCGTCAGAGCATTTGAATATATTATAGGCATAATGGTTATTGTAATGATGTTTCTGGTATTTGGAATGGTTATATTTGATCAGACCGGAGCAACAAAAAACAGTGATACTTTTGAAGCTGTTATAGTCAATATGATTGCTTTTATATTGTCTATGATGATTGGTTTTATTATTGGAGTTATATCAGACAATCAGGTAAGTGTAGGAGCGGTGAGTTTACCGGTAACTTTAATTATATTTTTTATGCCTATTGTGGGAATGTTTAATGAGAAATATGAATTCCTCGGAAAATATTTGTATAGTGGTGTACTTTTTAAAATTTTAAATGGTACACATTGTAATTTGGAGAATATTATAATTTTGTCAATAAATACAATTGTGTTAATTGTGATAGGATTTGCAATTGCGAATCCAGTAAAGATAATAAAGGAATAGATGAATTAAAACCGATAACAATAATCTTTAAATTTATTGTTTATATAAGATACATCTTAAATTATAAAAATTCATACTAGAAATATTATATATATGTATTGACTTTTGTATATACTATGTATATCATTTTTAGGAGAATACTATGCAAACTATATAACAAGAAACTAAAATAAACACATTCATCATAAAAACTGCCGTAAGACAGTAGAAAAATGATTATTGAAAATCAGTAAATCGAAATACCTGAATTTAAAGAATATTAACTTTATGGAGTCATAATGAGAAAAAAGGTAATTACATCGGCTGTAATAATTTTAATCTTATCAATTATATTATTACTAATAAATCATTATAAAGGACACAATTCGATCGCAGCACCTGAGATTACGCTTGTTTATGCGGAAAATCAGGTTGAGGATTATCCGACGACAAAGGGTGCTTACGAATTTGCACGCCTTGTTAATGAAAGAACGAACGGAAGAATTAAGATTGTTGTAAAATGCAATGGAGAACTGGGGGACGAAAAGTCAGTTATTGAACAGCTAAAGTTTGGAGGAATTGATTTTTCGAGAGTATCCATATCATCTATATCCGATGATATTCCGGCATTAAAAGTAATCCAGATGCCGTTTTTATATTCAGATGCACAGGAAATGCTGGATGTATTGAATGGAAAAGAGGGAATGCAGTTCGTAGATGCAGTCCGGGAAAGTAATCTTGGTGTAAGAGCATTATCATGGTATGATGCAGGCGCACGAAGTTTTTATTCTGTAAAGCCGGTTACGGCAATACAGGATTTGCAGGGTTTAAATATAAGAGTACAGGAATCAGAGCTTATGTCAGAAACGATAGAAATGCTTGGCGCGAATCCGGTAAAAATGACCTATTCAGAAGTTTATAAGGGGCTTCAGACCGGAAAAATAGATGGGGCAGAAAACAGTCTTGTGACATATACCTATTCTAAACATTATGAACAGGCTAAGTACTGTCTGATTGATGAGCATACAAGAATTCCGGAAGTGCAGCTAATATCTCGGTATACATGGGATAAATTATCAGATGAAGACAAGGCAATTATATCAGAATGTGCAAAAGAATCGGCTGTTTATGAAAGAGATATCTGGAAGAATACAGAGGAAGCTGCGGTAAAGATGATTGAAGATAAAGATATAACGGTAACGAAAGTGAGTGATGAAGAAAAGCAGAATCTAAGAGAAAAGCTGCAGCCTATATATGATAAATATTGTTCAAACTATATTGATATAATTAAAGAAATTGAAAAAAATCAGGAGTGACTATGTCTTTAAAAAGAAAATTCCAATATGTATATACAATAAGCAGTGCGGTGATTGCAGCAGCACTTGTACTGGGAATATTGCTTTCTGTAAAAGGAATGGACATGCTGACCAATACCCTGGATAATAATGAAAAAGCAATAGAACTGTATAGAGCTGTAACGAAGGAACATAATACATTAAAATTATATTTCGAGGATGCACAGACAATATTGCCTGAACAGATTGATGAAGTCAGGAATGATACAAAAAGGATTCTGAAAAAAATCCCGGCAGATTATAATGGTATGAATGAGGAGCAGTATATTGTTATCCAGTCTATACATAATACATATGACAGCTATGATACGATATACCGCAGTATTACAGAGTCGAATCTTAGTGAAAAAGAGTATAGAAATGCGATAGATAACTGTTATAAAGCACAGAATTACTTGGAAGATTATGTGAAAAAATATGAAAGCATAACCGTATCGTTAGGAAATGAGCAGTATAACGGACAGAAAAAGCTATTCTATATAATACCGGTGATCTGTATTATTATTGCATTTGTAGTAATTGTATTGTTTATATGGATAAGGCTTTTTATGAGCCGGAGCATCGTAAAACCAATTTTAATGCTGTCGGATGAAGCAAGAAGAATAAGCATGAATGATTATTCCGGTGATGATATCATAATAAAAGGTGATGATGAAATATCACTTCTGATTAAGGAATTCACAGAGATGAAACATTCAACAAAGAATTATATCGTTACGCTTAAAGAAAAACATAAAGTTGAACAGCAGCTTGAGCATATGCGTTTTGAAATGCTCAAAAACCAGATTAATCCACATTTTCTTTTTAATACATTAAATCTGATTGCAGGAACGGCAGAAATTGAAGATGCCGTAACAACGGAAAAGATGATAAATACGTTGAGCCGTCTTTTCAGATATAATCTTAAAACGCAGACTTCCATTATGCCGTTGGAGCAGGAAGTAAAAATAATGGATGATTATATGTATTTACAGCAGATGAGATTCGGGCAAAGAATAAAATATATGTGTGATGTTGATAAAGAATGTATGGATGAGCTTGTACCGGCATTTGTCTTACAGCCGCTTATTGAAAATGCAATCATACACGGCTTGTCCTCCTCATCTAAAGGTGGTCTTATCTATGTAAGATGTTTTAAGAAAGAGGATAAAATGTGGCTGTCCGTTGCAGATACGGGGATTGGAATTGAAAGAGATAAATTGAAAAATATCAGAAGATATATTGATAATATATTTTTATCACCGGATACCAAACCGGCTGCAACTGCTGAAAATGACAATAAAAGTGATGCGGATAACGGAATAAAGAGAAAAACCGTAGGAGTCGGCATAGGAAATATTGCGTACAGAATAAAAGGCATGTACAATAACAGCGGTATCAAAATTTATAGTGTAAAAGACCGCGGAACAGTGATACAGATATTTTTTGATAACTATAGTAAATGATATTCGGTGGGGGAAGACGGATGTATAGGGTATTATTAGTTGATGATGAACAGATTGAACGTATGGCGCTGGCTAAAAAAATAGACAGATATTATGGAGATAAAGTGGAGATATACCACGCTGTAAATGGAAGAGAAGCGGTTGCCATGTGCGGCGAACAAAAAAATGATATTGTTATTATGGATATATCCATGCCTGAAATGAATGGTGTAATGGCGGCGAAATATATAAGAAAAATGGATGATGAGTGTTCAATCATATTCCTGAGTGCGTATGATGACTTTGAATATGCAAGAAATGCAATTAAAGTCAGGGCTTTGGATTATCTGTTAAAACCCTGCGATATGAATGATTTGCTGGCAGTGATGGATACGGCATTACAAAAGCTTGATAAAGAAAATGTTTTTAATGGAAATAGTATCTCTGGGAAAGAACAGAATAAAGAAACAGAAATATGCGGAAGCAACGCTAATAATGTCAGAGAAAACAGACCCAAAAGAACAGATAATGTAAGGAATTCTGATGAGCAGACAACAATAAAATACTTAAAAGAGTATGTGGAAAATAATTATATATATGATATATCCATGCAGGAAGCCGCAGAAGAAATGGGATATTCAGATGCATATTTCAGCAAATTGTTTAAACAATATTTTAATCAGAATTTTACGGCATATCTTACAGAGTATAGAATAAAAAAAGCAAAGGAACTGCTTAGCAATACCAATCATAGCATTAAAGACATAAGCAGAATGGTAGGATACACGGATTCCAATTATTTTGCCAAAATATTTAAACGGTTAGTCGGCGAAATTCCTTCAAAGTATCGTGAAAATTTAACAGAAAATGAATGAAAAGCACAGCTCTTTCCGGATGTCATTAGATAAATAGGACTTCCGGTGGGGGCTGTTTTTATTTTGTATATAGTAAAACTGCACAATATAATTGCGTATAAACTGTGAAATATATCATGTTATGACAAAAAAATCTCCTCCAATGACAAACATTTACGGTATTAAAACCAAAACGATGCTTTTATTATATAAATATAGAATAAAACCGGTTATAAAGCAGAGGTTATTCAGTAATTTGGCTTTAATAGGTGTCAAAAACAAAAGGAGGAAACAGATGATTAAAACAATAATGAAACGATGTGCTGTACTGATGTTATGTATGGTTATGACCGTTGGATTATTTGGCTGTAATCTGTCAGTAAATAATGGAAAACGTATCGTAAGAATAGCGATAGCACAGTCGGAAACACATCCGGAATACCTGGGACTTGTTGCATTTAAAGAATACGTTGAGGAAAGACTGGGGGACAAATATGAAGTCCAGATTTTTCCAAACGAATTATTGGGTTCGATACAGAAAACAATAGAGCTTACACAGACAGGAGCGATTGATTTCGCAGTTGCGGGTACAGCGAATCTTGAAACATTTGCAGATGTATATGAAGTGTTTAGTATGCCATATCTTTTCGATTCAGTTGAAAGCTATAAGGCAGTAATGCAGGATACGGATTATATGGAAAATGTATATGAATCAACAGATTCTTCCGGTTTCAGAGTCCTTACATGGTACAATGCCGGAACAAGAAATTTTTATGGTAAAAAAGCGATAAATACACCGGCAGACCTTTCGGGAATGAAGATCAGAGTACAGCAAAGTCCCGCTAGTGTAGCCATGATGCAGGCATTTGGAGCGGCGGCTTCTCCGATGAGTTTCGGTGAAGTATATACAGCAATCCAGCAGGGCGTAATAGATGGGGCTGAAAATAATGAGCTTGCATTAACGAATAATAAACACGGTGAGGTTGCCAAGTATTACACGTATAATATGCACCAGATTATACCGGATATGCTTGTTGGAAATCTGAAATTTATTCAGGGACTTGATGAGGATGAATTAAAGGTGTTTAAGGAAGCAGCCTTAAAGTCTACAGAGGTTGAACTTACAGAGTGGGACAAGTGCGTTGAGGAAGCTAAAAATACAGCCCATAACGAGATGGGTGTGGAATTTATATATCCGGACATTACACTTTTTAAAGATAAAGTTAAAAATATGCAGCAGGATATGATTCAGAAAAATCCTTCGATTGTTGATATATACAATCATATTCAGGAAGTAAATAAACGCATAGGGGAGGAAAAGTAATGGCTATATTAGATAATATAAGAAATGTCATGAATAAAGTAATCAGAATTATATGTATAGTACTTTTTGCATTTATGGTTATTATTGGAACGTACCAGATACTTGTAAGATACATTTTCAATAGTCCAAGTACTGTATCGGAAGAACTTCTGACGTATTCATTTACGTGGATGTCTTTATTTGCAGCCGCCTATGTGTCTGGAAAAAGAGAACATATGAGAATGGGGTTTCTTGCAGATAAGTTAAGTGAAAAGAATTTAACAATACTTAATGTTGTAATTGAAATTATAACAATTGCATTTGCATTGATAGTAATGGTCTATGGAGGTATATCCATTACAAGTCTGTCGATGACTCAGAAGACAGCATCTCTTGGTATTCCAATGGGATATATATATATTGTTATTCCCATAACAGGAATTGTTATTGCAGTGTATGGCATATTAAATGTGACAGATCTTATCAGGAAAGGAGAAAATGTATGAATATAGCATGGTTATCAGGTCTTATTATATTAGTGATTCTTGTTATAATGCTTATAGCAGGAGCGCCGATTGCAATATCACTTGCAGTTTCATCAATATGTGCAATCCTTCCGGTATTGTCAACCGAACCGGCACTTGTAACCGGTGCGCAGAGAATATTTTCGGGAATATCAGTATTTAATCTGATAGCGATTCCATTTTTTATTCTTGCCGGTAACATCATGAATAAAGGTGGAATTGCCATAAAACTTATTAACTTTGCAAAGATATTTACAGGAAGAATACCGGGTTCGCTTGCACATACAAATGTTGTGGCAAATATGCTTTTTGGTGCGATATCAGGTTCGGGTACGGCAGCAGCTTCGGCAATGGGTGCTATTATAGGACCGGTTGAAGAAGAAGAAGGGTATGATAAGAATTTTTCAGCAGCCGTAAATATCGCCACAGCACCGACAGGCTTGCTGATACCACCTAGCAATGTAATGATTACATTTGCGATGGTCAGCGGTGGAACTTCAATAGCCGCACTTTTTATGGCAGGTTATATTCCGGGGATTCTCTGGGGACTTGCATGTATGGTAGTAATCTATATATATGCAAAGAAAAGAGGATATACAAGCAGTAAACGATATGCACTCAAGGAAAAAACTAAAATAATACTTGAAGCATTGCCGTGTCTTCTTATGATTATTATCGTTATCGGCGGTATTATTGGTGGTATTTTCACGGCAACCGAGGGTGCAGTCGTTGCAGTTGTATATAGTCTTATACTTTCACTTGTATTTTATAAGTCTATTAAAGTAAGTGAACTTCCTAAGCTTCTTATGGACAGCGCAGAAATGACAGGAATCATCATATTCCTTATCGGTGTATCAAGCATAATGTCATGGGTTATGGCATTTACAGGCATACCGGCAGCGATATCGGGAGTAATGCTTGGTATCAGCAGTAACAAGTATGTTATTCTGCTCATAATAAATGTTATTCTTCTTATTGTCGGAACATTTATGGATATGACACCTGCCTGCCTTATATTCACCCCGATCTTCCTTCCGATATGTCAGGCAGTCGGTATGAATACCATTCATTTCGGTATTATGATGATATTCAACTTATGTATCGGAACAATCACACCTCCGGTTGGAACAACGCTTTTCGTAGGTGTTAAGGTCGGAAAGACAAAGATAGAAGATGTTATAAAGCCTTTGCTTTATTATTTCGCGGCAATATTTATTGTCCTTTTACTTGTAACTTATATACCGGCTATTTCATTATGGCTTCCGGGATTATTGGGTTATGTAAAGTAGTGCTTATGTAAAATATCCCCATTCACAGAGTTTATATAATCTGTGAATGGGGATGTTTTTGTACATATATTATGATTAAGAGTAAAGCGAAGAATATTATGAAATATAGAAATATAAAAATCTTTATTGAAAGAAAAGTTGTTGTATGATACTATAACCGTATAAACGGATAAGGTATTTATAAATACGGATGCATGAGAAATATTGATGGAGGAAAAATTGTGATTATCAGTGAAAGAATTTTTTATGTAATGGAGCAGAAGAACATAACACAGTTGGAACTCTCGAGAAGAACTGGAATTGCAACGAGCAACATTAGTGATTGGAAAAAGAAAAAAACAAATCCTAAGGCGGATTGTTTGATTTCAATATGTGATGCATTAGAAATCACCGCTGATCAACTTTTAACGGGAAAAGGAATTGATCCGGAATGTAAAGATGCAGATATGGATTATCAAGTTACCAGGTCGGATATTAAGATTTTAAAACAGATACACAGTCTGGATGATACGCAGTATAAAAGACTGATGGCATATATGAAGGCTTTGAAGAAGTTAGAACAAATGGAGAGTATAGTGGAAAAATAGTCAATCATAATTTGTAACCGATTTATTGGGAGGAAGGATGGAAAAAACAAAAGAGTTGATTACAACAGATTATATTCGTAATAAGGTGTATATAATTCGTGGGCAACAAGTGAGGCTTGATCAGGATTTGGCAGAAATTTAAGGTTATCAAGTTAAGAATTTAAATCAGCAAGTAAAACACATTCAGAATAGGGAGTTCAGAGTAATTATGATGACAAAGATACAGGCGATAGAGTTATCGGCAGAAAAAATTTTACAGGGGAATATTACCGAAGCCCAAACAGTTATGGATACAGAATATCCATTTCAAAAAAAAACGGCACAGGGCAGAAAATACACAGACAAAGAAAAAATGGAGCAGTTTGTACGTGATGGTTTTATTGACAGGTATAGTGGGCAGAAGTTAGTGAATCCAGGATTATTAAAGGTTTTATCACATTATATGCCGGAAACTGTTCCATATCATGCACATTGGAAAATGGAATCTTGTCACAACGCATACTGGGAATTTGTGCCGACAGTTGACCATATTTATCCAGTGGCACTAGGCGGAACTGATTCGTCAGAAAACTGGGCAACGACTTCAATGCTTCATAATTCAATTAAAAGTAACTGGACATTAGCACAATTAAATTGGAAATTGCATGATGCTGGAAATTATAATGAATATGACGGATTGACAGAAATTTTTATAAAGCTGGTGCGGTCTGATGAAGCATTATTAAAGGATGCATATATTAAAAAATGGTATAGATTATCGGTGGCAAACAAGTGAATTTGTAAAAACAGAAAATATTGTAATTTGGCAATAAGACGGCTTAGAATTGGGGGTTCATATGATAAACAGACAAAAGCTGTCCGCGGCGCTTGAGGAATATAAAAAAGATTTTGATAGTGAGTGGGAGGACGAAAAATATAAGTGGCAGGCAGTAAAATGCTTTCAGGATAACTGGGATATTCATGTAGTGGATTTTGCGGCAATGCTTGCAAAATCACTGAAAAAAACGGCAAATTTATTGACCTCGAATATCGGGGAATCGGTACGTAATGGGCGGTAATATTATCTGGGTGCGGACACTGGATTTGAATCAGCCGTTTACACAGATTGCGGGACAGCTTGAAAAAATCGCAGAGGATTATTTTGGGGAAAATGTAATGGAACAGAATGCAGATTCCATAATAAGGAGGTAGAACAGATGCAGTATTTTAAGTTACAAATCGGATGTATGCTGATCGTGCTTTACGTGGCATTTATTTATATCCGTGAGAAGTATGAATATAAAGTAAAGCAGAAAGAGCCGGTATTTGAACTGCTTTTGATTACGGGAATCCTAAGCATTGTATTTGACGGGGCAACGGCATATACCGTAAATTATCTTGATAAAGTGCCTGGGCTTGTCAATGCTGTGCTTCATGCCTGCTTTTTGTGCGGACTGGATACACTGTCATTTGTAATATTTTTATATATGTACGATATAACAAGAGGAGTGCCAAAAAGCAGAAAAATAAAGACATTAATCATACTGCCGCTGGCAATATGCATTGCAGTAGTGATTCTGTTTATGCCACAGCTGGAGTACCGTTCCGGCAGAATTACCAATTATTCCATGGGAATTTCTGCGTATACCTGTTTTATTATGGTCGCTGTTTATATGCTGGGAACGGTCATTCTTCTGGTAAAAGGCTGGAGAAATATGGGACATCATAAGCTGATTACGCTGACGACCTGTATTGCGGCGGCAAATGTGGTGACGATTTATCAGATGATTTATCCTGAATCGCTCATATCCTGTCTGGTGCCGACATTTGTCATTATCGGTTCTTATCTGAATGTTGAAAATCCGCTGTTTACAAAGCTGCAGGCGCACAACCGTGAAATGGTCATGGGCTTTGCAACATTGGTGGAAAACAGGGATGGCAGTACAGGAGGGCATATCCGCAGAACAACGACATATGTAAAGCTTCTGGCAGAAGAACTGCAGAAAAGGGGAATGTATAAAGGACAGCTGACACAGGATTACATAGAAAATCTTACCATAGCCGCGCCAATGCACGATGTTGGAAAGATTGCCATACCGGATGCTATTTTACAAAAACCGGGCAGGCTCACAGATGAAGAATTTGCCATTATGAGAACGCATGCGGAAAAAGGCGGAGAAATCATAAAAGAAACGTTTGGACATATCGGTGACGGTGAATATGAAAAAATGGCATATGAGGTTGCAAGGTATCATCATGAAAAATGGAATGGAAAAGGGTATCCGCAGGGGCTGGCCGGAGAGGATATTCCATTATGTGCAAGGATTATGTCGGTAGCAGATGTATTTGATGCGGTTTCCGCCAAAAGATGTTACAGGGATGCGATGCCGTTAGAACAGTGCTTTGAGATTATTGAAAAGGGCAGCGGACAGGATTTTGACCCTGACATTGCGGAAGTATTTCTGGATATGAGAGAACGGATTGGGCAGGTAGTGGGGGCAATCTGATGGATTCACCCACGGATAATAACTGTACTGCTTTTTTGGAGTTCTAATATTGACATGGATTGGCAGCCGGTTGTATGCTTATAAATATCAGAAAACAGACATAGATATTTGCAAACAGAAATAAAAGGACAGGTTATACGATGAACGGATTTGATAAAATGAATAAAAAACTGCTGGCTTCACAGGTAGAAGATGCATTAATGGACGATATTTTAAATAAGCCGGTTCCGATTGGGGAAAAAATCCCGAATGAATATGAACTGGCAGAAATGTACGGTGTAGGGAGAAGCACAATCCGTGAAACAGTAAAAAGTCTGGTATCCAAGGGCATTTTAGAGGTGCGGCAGGGTTCGGGAACGTATGTTATCGGAACAGATACATTGGAAAATGATCCACTGGGTTTTTCTAAATATGAAGATAAGTATAAGCTGGCACTGGAGCTGTTTGAAGTCCGCTTAATGCTGGAACCGGAGATTGCTGCGCTCGCCGCCCAGAAAGCGACAGAGCAGGATAAAGAAGAAATTGTGCGGCTGTGTGATGAGGTGGAGAATTTCTATCGTGCCGGAAAAAATCATACAAAAAAAGATCAGGCATTTCATGCGGCGATTGCAAAAGCAAGTGGTAACAGTGTGGTAGAGTCACTGATGCCGACAATTCACACGGCGATTATTACATTCGTCAATCTGACCTATCACAAGCTGATGGAAGAGACAATCCAGACACACAGGGCGGTTACGGAAGCAATTGTGCAGGGCGATTCAGTCGGCGCAAAATGTGCCATGATTATGCACCTGACCTATAACCGGCAGATGTTGGTGAAAATGATGCAGGAGCGCAAAGCAGGCAATAAAACAGACGATAATAAAGAATAATAAAAACAATAAATCGGTTGGTAAACAGCAGGGAAAACGAGAGGAAAAATTTGTAAAAAACATCAGACAATTTATGCAGGCAATGTTAAAATATGGAATTATAAAATGAATAGTTGTGCAAAAATCACAAAAAAAAGACGGATTACAACGGTTAATCCGTCTTTTTTTAGTACAAAAAACGAAAATAAAATAAATACATCGGATGTATTGACATTTGTACAAACAAAATATAGAATAAAATCAACAAATACATCAGACGTCTTATGAATGTTATTCGTTGTTTTACACAACGCAATGCATTACTAATTAAAATGAAAGTTTCAAACAGGCGGAAAAGGTATGATGTTTTACGGAATACGGCTTCCGCGGAAATGGAGGGTATTATGGACCAAACAACAAGATTGATTCTCGCGGCGGTAGTGGGAATGATTTTATTGCTCGTTCTCATTATCAAATTTAAGATTCATGCAATGCTGTCAATTCTGATTGGCGCAATTACAATCGGCCTGATTGCAGGAATGCCGTTTTCACAGATTGTTACGGCAGTCAATGACGGTATCGGTAACACGTTAAAGGGGATAGCCCTGTTAGTAGGTTTAGGAAGCATGTTCGGTGCAATTCTTGAAACATCGGGCGGCGCACAGACACTTGCCGTTACAATGGTCAACAGGTTTGGCGATAAAAAAGCGGCATGGGCGCTGGGTATTACAGGACTGGTTATTGCAATGCCGGTATTCTTTGATGCAGGACTGATTATTCTGATTCCACTGGCATTTTCGCTGGCAAAAAGAACAAAACGTTCCACACTTTATTATGTTATTCCGTTATTGGCAGGACTTGCCGTAGGACATGCATTTATTCCACCGACACCGGGACCTGTACTGGTTGCAACGATGTTGGGCGTTGACCTTGGCTGGGTTATCCTTATCGGTATTGCCTGTGGTACGGTAGCAATGATTGTAGCCGGACCGGTATGGGGGTCTATCTGTGGAAAGAAATACATGGTTGAAGTACCGGAGCACATTCAGCAGCAGGAAGATATTGATGAATCAAAGCTTCCGAGCTTTGGACTGGTTGTAACCATTATTCTGATTCCGCTGGTACTGATTATTTTAGATTCTCTTGCAGGTGTAGTGGGATTTTTGACACCCGTGGCAGGCATTCTGGGATTTTTAGGCGAGCCGTTTGTGGCACTGCTGATTGCAACACTGGTTGCGATGTATTTCCTTGGAACAAGACACGGTTACACACTGGCAGAACTTGAAAAGATACTCACAAAATCTTTAGAGCCGACAGGTCTGATTCTTTTAGTAACAGCCTGCGGCGGTGTATTAAGATATATGCTTCAGTATTCAGGACTGGGCGATGTTATCGGAAATGCCGTTTCATCAGCCGCACTTCCGTTAGTTGTGGTAGCATTTATTGTTGCCGCACTCGTAAGAATCTGCGTAGGTTCTTCTACCGTAGCTATGACTATGGCAGCAGGCATTATTGCTGCAATGCCGGAAATTGCGACACTTTCACCGCTTTATCTTGCCTGCATTACCGCAGCAGTAGCCGGTGGCGCAACGGTCTGCTCCCACTTTAACGATTCCGGTTTCTGGCTGGTACGTTCATTAGTCGGACTTGATGAAAAAACGACATTAAAGACATGGACCATTATGGAAACACTCGTTGGCGGAACAGGATTTTTAGTAGCACTGTTGATTTCATTCTTTGTATAATGTGTAAAAACTAGCGATGGCGGTTTGGCTTTAAGCGGAAAAACGCCATGCACGACAGATTTGTGCCGCAGGCATTACAAATCTGTTTGTATCGCAGAATTGAATAAATTCAGTTTGCGATTACTTTGACATTAAAATGCCTGCAGAAAAGAGGATTAGTGTGAAAAATCACACTGAGGTGCTGATTTTTCACAGGGATATTTGTTTCTGAGCAAAAACAAATATCCCTGATTGCAGATGAGAAATCGCCTGCGCGAATTTCTCATCGCATCTTTACAACAAGTTGCTCAGAAAAGAGGATTATTATGGAATTAAAAAGTCAGGAAATGAGAAAACTTGCACCGGAGCTGGATCCGTTAAGAATCGGAACGGGCTGGAAGCGTGAAGATTTATCAAAACCACAGATATTTATAGAAAGTACATACGGTGATAGTCATCCGGGAAGCGGTCATTTAAACATTTTAGTAGAAGAAGTACGAAAAGGTGTTGCACAAGCCGGCGGATTCGGTGCAAGATATTATGTAACAGATATCTGTGACGGCGAAAGCCAGGGTACGGACGGCATTAATTTCAGTCTTGCAAGCCGTGAAATGATTGCCAATATGATTGAAATTCAGGGCAACGCAACCGTATCCGATGCCGGTGTTTATCTGGCAAGCTGTGACAAGGGTATGCCGGGCAACCTTATGGGACTTGCGCGTGTCAACATTCCATCCGTAGTTGTTCCGGGCGGTACGATGAATGCAGGACCGGAAATGCTGACTTTAGAGCAGCTCGGTATGTACAGCGCAAAATATCAGCGCGGTGAGATTGACGAAGAAAAATTAGACTGGGCAAAATGCAATGCTTGTCCAAGCTGCGGTGCATGTTCCTTTATCGGAACGGCTTCTACAATGCAGATTATGGCAGAAGCACTTGGGCTTGCCCTTCCGGGAAGCGCACTCATGCCTGCTACAAGTCCGGATTTACTGGCATATGCAAGAGAAGCCGGAAAACAGGCAGTCAAACTCGCTTACATGGAAAATATGAAACCGTCCGATATTGTAACGATGGAAAGCTTTGAAAATGCAATCCTTGTGCATGCTGCAATTTCAGGCAGTACAAACTGTCTGCTTCATATTCCGGCACTGGCACATGAATTTGGAATAGAAATTACAGGCGATACATTTGACAGACTGCACCGCGGCGCGCATTACCTGCTTGATGTCCGTCCGGCAGGAAGATGGCCTGCTGAAACATTTTACTATGCAGGCGGCGTTCCGGCGATTATGGAAGAAATCAAGGAACATCTGCATTTGGATGTTATGACAGTAACAGGAAAGACACTTGGCGACAATCTGGAAGATTTAAAGAAAAATGGATTTTATGAGCGTTGTGAAAAGTGGCTTGCACAGTTTAACGAACGGTACAACACCAACATCACCCGCAAAGATATCATACGTCCGTACGATGAAGCAATCGGCACGGAGGGCAGTATTGCAGTCTTAAAAGGAAATCTTGCACCAGAGGGCGCAGTCATTAAGCATACAGCGTGTCCGAAGGAAATGTTTAAGGCAGTTTTAAGAGCCAGACCATTTGACAGCGAAGAAGAATGTCTGGACGCAGTGCTTCATCATAAGGTACAGAAAGGTGATGCAGTCTTTATCCGTTACGAAGGCCCGAAGGGAAGCGGTATGCCGGAAATGTTTTATACCTCCGAGGCAATCAGCAGTGATAAAGAACTTGGAAAGAGTATTGCGCTGATTACAGACGGACGTTTCTCAGGCGCCTCAACCGGTCCTGTTATCGGACACTGCAGTCCGGAAGCCGTAGACGGTGGTCCGATTGCCCTCGTTGAAGAAGGCGATTTGATTGAAATTGACGTAGAAGCAAGAAAGTTAAATATTATCGGTATCCACGGCGTGAAAATGACCGAAGAAGAAGTGCAGGAAGTATTAAAACAGCGCCGCCTTGCATGGAAACCGAAAGAACGCAAGTACAAGAAAGGTGTACTGAGGCTGTTTAGTGAACTGGCAGCCAGTCCGATGAAAGGGGCTTATCTGGAATACGATAAGTAAAATCCTATCTTTTCCTAATATAAATGATGCAATCCGCAAGGCTGGGTATCCGGTCTTGCGGATTTGCCGTTGTATTGCATGATATAGCGAATAGGTATTTGATATTTACGGCGGACATTGGTATCATAGAAATATTACAGGATAAAATGCAATAAAAGGATAGGTGATAAACGTATGAAACCGCAAAGACAGATAAATCAGGAATATTTAACAGGGGAACGCCCTTTATTTGGGGAATCGGGGCTTCAAATTAACCATACTCTATTTGGGGAAGGCGAATCTCCGTTAAAGGAATGTCATCAGATTGAAATGGAAAACAGTATGTTTCAGTGGAAATATCCTTTATGGTACAGCAGTGATATTGAAGTCAAAGACAGTACATGGGCGGAAATGGCGCGCGCGGGCGTGTGGTATACCAACAACATTCATATCGAAAATGCGCTGATTGAAGCACCGAAGAATTTCCGCAGGTGTAGCCAACTGAAGTTAGACAACGTATTTTTACCGAATGCCGCGGAAACGCTTTGGAATTGTAGTAACGTGACATTAAATCAGGTGTGCGCAAAGGGCGATTATTTTGCAATGAACTGCACCGATATGCAGATTGACAATTTTGAACTGGCGGGAAATTACTGCTTTGACGGTGCAAAAAATGTGGAAATCCACCATGCCAAAATGCTGTCTAAGGACGCTTTCTGGAACAGTGAAAATGTGACGGTGTACGACTCTTACATTTCCGGGGAATATCTGGGCTGGAATTCAAAGAATCTGACACTTGTCAACTGTACGATTGAGAGCCTTCAGGGAATGTGCTACGTTGAAAATCTGGTGCTGAAAAATTGCAGACTGTTACACACAACGCTTGCATTTGAATATTCCACGGTAAACGCAGAGATTACGGGAAAAGCGGACAGCATTTTAAATCCGAAGGGCGGTACAATCCGCGCAGATGCAATCGGAACACTGATTTTAGAGCCGGATAAGATAAAGCCGGATGATACGCAGATTATTTGTGAAAATGTAATGGAAAGGCGGGAAAAATTTTAAATGGAAAATTTATTTGATAAACCGGTAAAACGCAGAGGAACGGGCAGTTTAAAGTGGGACGTTGCCGAAAATGAACTGCCGATGTGGGTTGCCGACATGGATTTTGAAACAGCACCGCCGGTAAAAGAAGCTATTTTAAAGCGGGCGGAGCACGGCGTGTTTGGCTACACGGACATTACACCGGAGTGGTATAGTGCCTATCAGAGCTGGTGGAAAGACCGTCACGGATTTGAAATGGAAAAGGAGTGGCTCATTTTTACAACGGGTGTCGTTCCGGCAATTTCAAGTATTGTAAGAAAAATGACAACGGTTGCGGAAAATGTGGTGGTTATGACACCGGTTTACAACATTTTCTTTAATTCCATATTAAATAACGGCAGAAATGTGCTGGAAAGCCGTTTAAAATATGAAAACGGCGCATATCAGATTGACTTTGATGATTTAGAGGAAAAACTTGCAAATCCGCAGACGTCCCTGTTGCTGCTGTGTAATCCGCATAATCCTGTCGGAAAAATCTGGGACAGGGAGGAACTTAAAAGAATCGGGGAATTATGCTGGAAACATCATGTACAGGTGCTTTCTGACGAAATCCACTGCGATATTACAGAGCCGGGCAAGGACTATAGTCCGTTTGCTTCGGTATCTGAAACGTGTAAAAATAACAGTATTACATGTGTTGCGGCGACAAAAGCATTTAATATTGCGGGAATCCAGACGGCGGCAGTGATTGTGCCGGATAAAACGATTCGTCACCGTGTCAGCCGCGGATTAAATACCGATGAAGTGGCAGAGCCCAATGTATTTGCATTGACCGCACCGATAGCGGCATTTACAAAGGGCGGGGCATGGCTGGACGAACTGCGTGCATATTTATGGGAAAACAGAAAGACAGCGGAAGCATTTATAAAGGAAGAAATTCCGCAGATTTCAGTTGTAGCGGCGGAAGCAACGTATCTGTTATGGATAGACTGCACACGTATTGCACAGGAACAGGAGAATTTGTGCGCATTTATCCGCAGCCACAGCGGTTTGTATCTGTGTGACGGCAGTGAATACCGCAACGGTGACGGCTTTTTAAGAATGAATCTTGCCTGCCCGAAAACGCAGGTGGAAGACGGACTGCGCCGGTTGAAGGAGAGCGTGGAGGCGTATCAGAAGCGGTATGCAGGGTAAAAGGCCTGATTTGAAATAACGTGTTCATTCAATGCTTTACGGGCATGAATTGATATAAGGCAGAACTATTGGATATGAAAAGCGGTTCTTTATATAATAAAGGAAGATTGATGATTTTCTTATACAGTGGAAGAATAATAAAGATCGCCTGCCGCTGATTATAAAAGAGGAATGCGTTAATATAGGATTAAATCAAGAGAAGCCTTATAAATAAAGGGTTTTGAATGATTTAAGTCCTATTTTTTTATGAAGTTATGAATTTTGGATTGACATATTTTCATATGACAGTTAATATAATATTAAAGACAGGCAACTTGAGTGTCTGCCAAGCGGCAAAGTAAGGTGTTGTGCCAGAGAGCAGTGCCTTATGAGCTTTATAAGGGTTTGACATTTACCACAATCTGGCTAGAGGTTAATCCTCGAAAGAAAATGTTAGAAAGGCTCTGCTTATGCAGAGCCTTTCTTAATCTAAGCAAGTAGTGGAGAATTGTAGTGAGGAATGTTTTAGATTGCATAAATGCATTTATTCCGCTATTATCAACCGAATATGAGCTTGTGCTAGGGAGGAAAGGTGTTTCAGTTACATTAAGAATCTCATTTGATAAAAAAGATTGTTTTCATCTTATGGGGCTACAATATCTCGTAGACAGACCTGAATTGAGCCGAGACAGAGGCAGAGTATTTGATGAGATAGCAGATGGAACAATTACAATTGAAAAAATAGAGTCATCAGATTTTTATAATAAGATAGAGCAAAGAGTTCATTTTCTGCCATTGCTTGAACAAATGATTGACAGTAATGATACTGTGTTTAAGTATAATAAGAAAGCAAATATGTATTCAATGATTGAGGCAGATTATCTTATGGAAAACAATATGGAGAGCAGAAATCTATTTCTGTTTTTATCTAATGATGAAGGAGATAATTATTTCTGTCGTTCATTTTTCCCAGAAGAAAAGATTGATTTATCAACGGGGATAGAGAAAGTTCTTTACAATAGAATAAAATAATTTTTTACATAAGCCATTTGAACTAACAATTGTTAGATGCTTTTTTTATAAAATGTGAAAGCTGTAAACAGCAGGAGGAAAAATGCAAAACAGTTACCGTTATTTTAAAAATGAAAAATGTAAATACTTTCCGTGTCATAAAGTGGAAAAAGAGACAGATTTTAACTGCCTCTTTTGTTACTGCCCGTTAAATCAGTACGAAGACTGTCCGGGCAATCCGCACTTTATCGTACGTGAAAGCGGAAAGAAAATTAAAGACTGCACGTATTGTACCTTCCCGCACCAGCCGGAAAACTATGAAAAGGTTGTGCGGTTTTTGTCGGAGAAGATGAAGTAAAATCAGGAGTAGGTGCTTACCGCATCTTTGAAATTTTGAAGCATTTGTTCATGCAGTTCCTGTGGCTGTAGAACAAGTGCTTCTTTTCCAAATTTGAAAAAGTAATTAGCTGCCTGCCGCCGGGTGCAGTTAAATGTATATAAATTTCCGTCTTTATGAATGTAAGAAGGACGCTGGTGCAGAATGGTCTGATACATGGAAAGTCCTTTATTTGTAAATAAAACCTGAATATTTTCACTGGGGCTGTCAAAATAAGCGGCACCCGTAGCCTGAATCTTTTTGCGAAAAGATTTCTTTTCGTTTTCTGTTATTTCAAATTTTTCACCGGTATCCATAACAGATAAAATATTTGAAAGCCGTGGACTCATATCAACATATGTTCCGTTAAAACCAGCTTCATGAGGACAGCTTTTACAGATAACATAGGTGTATCCGATGAAAGTGTCAATAGCAAGGGGCATTATATAATAAGAATGATTTGTATGCATTTTAATACAGGCAATTGTATTATTTTTAATGCAGTCGTTCAATATATTGAACAAATCTTTTTTAATAATGCAGTCACGCTCGGTATCTTTTAAATCCGCATATGATTCAAAAAGTGCGGAAACAAATTTACCGGGACGTTTATAAATTTTTATAATCATATCATTACAATGCTGTAATAATTGTATGGATTGTTTACTGTAGTGAATGTTTTTCTGAATACCTTTTGGAAGTTTACAATATTTATTTTGAAAACTGGAAATGGTATGCTGCTGAATATCGTGAAGAATATTCTGCTGCATTTTTTGGGATTCTGTCAAAGTAAGGTGCTTATTAAGAATTTTGTTATAAATGTCCGTCTGCTGATTTATATAGCTCATGGGATTGGCTGACAGCGTTGACCAGCCGTTTTCGATAATCAGGTTTGTAAGTGCCGAAAAAGAATTTAAGTGATATTTTTCAATATCATATAAAAGAATTTCGTGCGTTTTTTCGGAAATATTGATATGTTGTCGTTCTTCTATTGAAATCCAGTTATTCATTTGTACCCCTCCAAGATTTATTTTACTAAATTATACCATATACCTGTACAAAATAATAGAGATAAATTGATAAAAATGCAGTAAAACAGGCATTTTTCTTATGATAACCTGTATAAAAAATAATTTCAGATATACATTGTAAAGTGCATTGTAAAATTGTATGATTAATTCATAACTTAGAGAAATGATTTCAGACAGATTCGATATGGGGATTGGAGTGGTGAATATTATGAAAAAGAGTATAAGAGTGACATTTATATTGGCAGCAGTAACAGTTGTATCAGTGTATTTGGCAGCATGTGGCGCGACAACTGGTGGCAATACATATGAACAGCAGACAAGGTCAACACAGAGCTATGCAACAACGACACAATCTGCGGCAAAGACATCAACTAAAGCGACGACAAAGGCAGCAACCCAATCGGCAGCAAAGGCAACAACAAAAGCGGCTGCAAAATCCGCAACAAAGTCGAGTGTAAAGGCAACCACTAAATCATCAAGTTCAAAGAAAAGTAAATATAATTCATATGATGATGGATATAATGCGATTTACGATGATGATGATTATGACTGGGAGCGGTATAAGAAAGATAAAGATTATGCAGACGGTGTAGATGATGCAATGGATGAACTGGATTGGTAAAGGAGGGGACAAATGCTTGCAAAATTAGAAATGATATTAGAGGGTGAGGAGATTGATTATCGGAATTCTTCTAATTTACAAGGCGTTTTAATGGAACGGATAGATACGGAATATGCTGAAATACTGCATGAACAGCGGCTGAATCCGTATAGCCAGTATCTGATAAAAAATGAAAATCAGTATATATGGTGTATTCAGACATTGAATGAAGAAGCCTATGAACAGATGATTCAAAAAATGATAAGTCAGGATTTTTCGGAATTTCAGATAAAGAATAAAAAAAGTGCTATCCGAATCACCGAAAAAAAGCTGAATATACAAAAGAAAGCCAATTTAATGGAACAGTTTTATGAAGAACCGGGAAAAAAATATTACAATATTGAGTTTATGACACCGACATCGTTTAAAAGAAACGGTCAGTATCAGATATTTCCCGATTTAAGTCTGATATACAGAAGTCTGATGAAAAAATACAGTGCATCGACAGAAGAGCTGGATATGTATGATGAGGATACGCTGGAACAGCTTGTGGAAAACAGTGAAATTACACGGTACAAATTGCAGAGTATCGGATTCCCAATGGAAGGAATTACAATACCTGCCTATAAAGGGAATATTACTGTGAAAATGAAGGGAAACGATACCATTTCAAGATATGCAAGACTGCTATTTTCTTTCGGGGAATATTCAGGCGTAGGAATTAAGTCGGCGATTGGCATGGGGGCAATGAAGTGTTTTGACCGGAAAAAATAAATGCTGTACAGGAATAGCGGAATGGAGGAACAATGAACGAAAAAGAAGTAAAAATCGTAATTGCGGGACTTTTACATGATATTGGAAAAGTCATTTACAGAGAAGGCGGGGACAGCAGAAAGCACAGTCTTAGCGGTTATGATTATTTAAAAACAGAAACGAAAATGACGGACAGTGAAATTTTAGACGGCGTAAGATATCATCATGCACAGCAGTTGAAAGGTGCGGGTATCGGGAAAAATTCGATTGCATATCTGACCTACATGGCGGATAATATCGCATCAGCAACGGACAGGCGTGAAAAAGACGAGCAGGAGAGCGGATTTGAAATTGCAACGCCGTTGGAAAGCATTTTCAATATATTAAACGGTAATCATCAGAAAATGTATTATAAGCCGGATTTTTTAAATCCCGATACAGAAATTAATTTCCCAAGACAGGAAAAACAGATGTTTGACAGACATATGTATCATCTGATAAAAACGCATATGACTGAAAATCTGAATGGCGTTGAGTATAATAATGCTTACATTAATTCACTGCTTGAAGTGCTGGAAGCCAATTTATCTTATGTTCCGTCTTCAACCTCAAAAAATGAAATTGCGGACATATCGCTGTTTGACCATGTAAAGCTGACGGCGGCAATGGCTTCCTGTATTTATCAGTATTTAGAGGAACAGAAAATTACGGATTATAAAAATGCATTGTTTACCAATGGAAAAGCATTTTATCAAAAAGACGCATTTATATTGTATTCAATGGATATATCGGGAATACAGGACTTTATTTATACAATCCATTCGGAAAATGCGATGAAAATGCTGCGTTCAAAGTCCTTTTATCTTGAAATCATGATGGAGCATATTATTGACAGCCTGTTAGAGCGGTTAAATTTATCGAGAGCCAATTTGATTTATTCGGGAGGCGGTCACTGTTATCTGTTACTGCCGAATACACAAAATGTTAAAGATAAAATACAGCAGTATCATACGGAAATCAATACATGGTTTTTAGAGCATTTTCAGGTGTCACTTTATATTGCGGGCGGATACAGTGTATGCAGCAGTGATTCATTGAAAAATGTACCGGAGGGCAGTTATGCACAGATATTTAAAAATATCAGCCGGATGATTTCAACACAGAAGGCTTCAAGGTATACGGCAGGACAGCTTATAGCATTAAACCGGAAAAAGGAAAGCGATTACAGCAGGGAATGCCGGGTGTGCAGACGGATTGAAAGCGTTGACGAAAATGGTCTGTGTCCACATTGCTCAGCGTTAAAAGAACTCTCCGGCAAAATTTTAAATGAAAAATACGCATTTTTTACAATCCTTTCGGAAAAAGAAGATAATGCGCTTGAGTTACCGCTGGGGTATTATTTAGTTGCGGAAGACGAAAAAGAATTGCAGAAACGCATGCTTATAGGGGACAGCAAATATGTACGTACATATGGCAAGAATAAGATGTATACGGGCAAAAATGTTGCAACAAAGCTGTGGGTTGGAAATTATCATTCCGATTGTAATACGTTTGAAGAAATGGCAAAGAAGTCAGAAGGAATCGAAAGAATCGGTGTATTAAGAGCTGATGTTGATAACCTTGGAACAACTTTTGTGTCGGGATTTAAAAATGCACAGAATCACGACCTGTATGTAACGTTATCCAGAACAGCGGCATTATCCAGACAGCTTTCACTTTTCTTTAAATTATATATAAATACAATCCTAAGAAATGGTGCATATGTTATCCGCAAATCCGATAAAGATAAAACATTGCGGAATGCGGTCATCTGTTATTCCGGCGGAGATGATTTATTTATTGTAGGAGCGTGGAACGAGGTGATAGAACTGGCACTTGATATCCGGGAAAAATTTGCAGCTTATACAGAGAACACACTGACAATTTCTGCGGGAATCGGCGTATATAAGCACGATTATCCAATCAGTGTTATTGCAAATGAAGTGGCAGATATGGAAAGCATGTCAAAATCAAGAGCAGACAAGAATTCTATTACGATTTTTGATGACGGGGCAGTTCATACGGAACTGGATAGGGAAGGATTTCAGATTGAAATCGGTGACGGAACATATAGCTGGCAGGAATTTCAGGAGAAGGTATTGGAGGAAAAGTACCGGTGCATTGAGAATTTCTTTGATATGTCAGATGAAAGAGGTCTGGGATTTTTGTATAATCTGCTGGAGCTGATACGCAGACCAGAAGAAAAGATTAATTTTGCAAGAATTGTTTATGTTTTAGCAAGGCTGGAACCGACAGCAGATGCAGACGAACAGCAAAAAAAACAGTATGAGGTATTTTCAAAGAATTTGTACCAGTGGGTAAATACGGACGGAAAAGAAAGTCCGGATATCCGTCATTTAAAAACAGCAATGCAGTTGTATTCATATATTAGAAGACAGCGCGAAAGCGAAAAGGAAACGGAGGGAACACAAAATGAGGATTAATGAGGAAAATTATGTTGCAAAAGCGGAAAGTGTTATTTTGAAACTGAGTAAACAGGTCAATAAGCAGGGGAAAGTAGTTGCAATGGTAACAAATTCTAAAATAAGAAATCTTTTATCCATGTCAGCGGATATTTACAATCAGGTGTTAGACTGTAAAGACGATAAACTGCCACAGGAGCTGAATGGAAGAATTGAGTATCTCAGGGTGCGTTACATATATGAGGCAGGACGTGAACCGAGGGTGAAAGACCTTGTAATACAGGGAGAGCTTCTTGAAATTATGAAAGAAATACAGGGCAGTAAGAAAAATTACATTTTATATTATCACTATATGGAAGCTTTAGTGGCATTTAAAAGATTTTGGAACAAAAATGATGATTAATGGCGTGGGTGCAGAAAAGGAGGAATTATATGTATTCAAAAATTCGGATAACAGGGGTATTAGAAACTAAAACAGGTATGCACATCGGGGGTTCGTCAGCTTTTTCCGCAATCGGGGCAGTTGATTCACCGGTAATTAAAGATGTAAGGAACGGAAAACCAATGGTACCGGGAAGTTCTTTAAAAGGTAAGATAAGAACGCTGTTAGCAAAAAAATATAATGAAGCGGTTGTAAATCCCGATAATGATGCGGAATGTATCAGGAGAGTATTCGGTTCGGCAAAAAAGGATAAGGACAATAAAGTTCATGCGAGTAAGATTATTGTTTCAGATATGTTTCTAATGAATGAAGATGAAATCAGAAACAGAGGGATAGAGAGTTTTACAGAGGTAAAATTTGAAAACAGCATTAACAGGGCAACGGCAGTTGCCAATCCAAGGCAGATTGAAAGAGCAATTAAGGGCTTGCAGTTTGGCATTGATATGATATATGAAGTTGACAACGGAAAAGAAGATGAAGTCATTGATGATATAAAGCTTTTGGCGGAAGGCATGAAAATGCTGGAGTATGACTACCTCGGCGGAAGCGGTTCCAGAGGATACGGCAAAGTGCAGTTTTTTGATATGACGGCAAAAGTTGTAATCGGTGCGCTGGACGATTCAGTAGTAGCAGAAGTAAATGAGGTGCTGGCACAGATTTAATTTTTGCGGAATGGAGAGTAAGATGAAGTATAGGGCATATAAATTAAAATTTTCAACAGGTGTTCATTTTGGCAAAGGAACATTAGAAGATACGGCATATGCTTTTTGTGCGGATACATTATTTTCGGCATTGTGTATTGAAGCGGTTAAAGACAGCACAGAAAGATTAGAAAGGCTGGTACAGACAGCCAAAGCCGGGAAAATGCTTCTGTCAGATGCGCTTCCTTATATAGAAGATACGTACTATGTACCAAAGCCGATGTGTGAAATTGCACATTCACAGGAAGATACAGGGGATTCTTCAAAAAAGAAATTGTATAAAAAAATAGAGTATATACCGTATGACTGTGTTGAAGACTACGTGGAGGGTGAATTCGCAGAAGATATAGCGGCAGAATTTCATGCATTGGGTAAAAAATATGTCAAAGTATCGGCGGCTGTAAACGGCAATGATGAAACCGTACCATACCGTGTAGGACAGTTTTATTTTAACGAAAGAAACGGGTTATACATTATATTAGGATATGATGAAGACGCGGTATGCCATGAATTTGAAAACCTGCTGACATCGGCAGGATACAGCGGTATCGGCGGTGAACGAAGCAGTGGTCTTGGAAGATTTACGGTTAAAGAGGCAGAAGATACAGAAGATTTACTCGGACTTCTGGGAAAACCGGCAGACCGGTATATGACACTGTCGTCCAGTCTGCCAAGAGATGAAGAACTGGAAAATGTTTTAAAAGATGCCAGATACAGAGTGATTAAAAAGAGTGGTTTTGCCGCATCGACACAGTATGCAAAAGACCAAAGAAAAAGGGATTTGTATGTATTGGCAGCAGGCGCTTGTGTTACACAGATGTACGAGGGCGATGTATATGATGTGGGAACAGGAGAGGCACATCCGGTATACCGATATGCAAAGCCGATATTTATGGAGGTATAGGTATGAAAAATCCATGTAAAGAATACCATGTGGTACTTGAGGTACTTGGACCGGTTCATGTGGGAAACGGCAGGGAGCTGGATAAAAAAAGCTATATTTTTACAGATAAAAAACATATTGCTGTCATTGATTTGGAAAAGCTGTATGCGTATCTGAGTGGAAAAAAGCTGGCACAGGAATATGAAAAATTCCTTCTTCGGGGACAAATGAAATTAAAAGAATGGCTTGAAAAACAGAATATTTCATATGAAGAAATCAGCCCGTGTGTAAAGTACCGCATGAATTGTGGAGATGCCATACAGATGAACAGTCCCGATATTCACATTAGTGAACAGATAAAAGACCCGTATTGTAAGCCGTATATTCCGGGCAGTTCTATTAAAGGAATGCTTCGGACGATTTTACTGGCAGATGACATTCTTGTAAACAGTGAAAAGTATGCACGTTTAAAAAATACAATGGGATACAACATTTCATCACGGGATAAAGTGTCAAGAAAAGAGTATCTTCTAAGAGATATGGCAGCTATTGAATGTGAAAAATTTCACACATTAAAACGGGATGAAAAGAACAAACAAAATGCAGTCAATGATATGATGTCGGGAATCATTGTCAGTGACAGTGAGGCACTGGAAATGGACAGTCTGGTGCTTTGTAAAAAGGTAGAGGGACATGTAGATGGAAAAGACCATGTGATTAATACATTAAGAGAATGTATACGTCCCGGAACAAAAATCCGATTTACAATTACGGTAGATGAAACCGTTACGGATTTGACAGTTTCTGATATTTGTCAGGCAGTTGAAAGATTCGCACAGAATTACAATCAATGTTTTGTAGAAAAATTTCAGGGAACAGACCCGTTACCTTTGGATTGTGTTGTATTGGGAGGCGGAAGCGGATTTGTTTCAAAAACAATTATCTATCTGATGTTCGGTGAAAAGGAAGGAGTGAGAAAAGCACGGGATATATTCTTTAAAACAGTTGCAGGCAGGAATTCAAAACATGCTTCGGATTTAGAAGCAGGGGTATCACCGCATATTATAAAGTATACACAGTGCAACGGAAAACGACTGCAAATGGGTGTGTGCAGATTTGTGGTGGAATCATAACAGAATGGAGGATTTTTTATGGACGTTTTTGATTTTGACGGAAGCGGAGAACTTGAGGCTGATGAAAGAATGGCAGCGGCTGAAATATTGTGTACGAGTGCAGAGGAGCATGAAGCATTTTTTGGTGATGCAGGTGATTTTGCAACAAGTGACAGTGATGATGAGTTAGAAGATGATTTAACAATAGCAGGATTAGACATTCATGAGCTTGAATTTATGGACGAAGATGAACGGAGAGAGGCGATTGAAGATGCGGGATTAGACCCGGATGATTATGATATGTTTTAATTAGTAAAAACAAATTGCGGTCAGGGGAAGGTCTGTGGTATAATAAAGGAAATCTTGATTGTTTTATCGGAGATTTTCCCCCGCACCTTGAAAATAGGGCGTTTGCACTGGATATTAGAATGTATGTTCTTGTATAACGTGCCATTTTTATTTTTCCCCCGCAAAACGCTGCGGGAGGGCGCATGGTTACTGATGCGGCAGGGACGGGATTTGAAATTAAGAAACCCCATAAGGGGACGGAAACCTATTGAAAAGAATTGTATAATAATCTTGCTAGGGAATTTGAAATTAAGAAACCCCATAAGGGGACGGAAACTTGTAGCAATCCATTGCCACATCATACTCATAAGTAAATTTGAAATTAAGAAACCCCATAAGGGGACGGAAACACAAATTTTAATTGTTTCCTGGTTATTCATTTCTTATTTGAAATTAAGAAACCCCATAAGGGGACGGAAACTAAGTCGGTTAAAATGTAACCTTCAAACTTGTTTTATTTGAAATTAAGAAACCCCATAAGGGGACGGAAACTTGTATAAGGTCAAACTCATTGAGATACAACCTTAGAAGATTTGAAATTAAGAAACCCCATAAGGGGACGGAAACCTTGATTTCTGTTCCTGATTCATGCCAGCAGTTGCTTATTTGAAATTAAGAAACCCCATAAGGGGACGGAAACTTGTAGCTGTGTCGGTTTATTGCTGCCCACTTTAAGATTTGAAATTAAGAAACCCCATAAGGGGACGGAAACGTTCTTCGTATGTGATATACATCATATCTCACCTCATTTGAAATTAAGAAACCCCATAAGGGGACGGAAACCATCGTTGACTTGTTACTATCCATTACAAGCCCGAATTTGAAATTAAGAAACCCCATAAGGGGACGGAAACAACATATATTCTTGTCAATACAAAATCGAATAAATGATTTGAAATTAAGAAACCCCATAAGGGGACGGAAACACAGTTTACTACTACATTAATAATGCTGTTGTTTATTTGAAATTAGGAAACCTCATAAAGGGACGGAAACTCTCTTAAATAAGTGTAAACATACACCGAATCTGTATTTGGAGTTAGGAAACCCCATGAGGGGACAAAACCCGCTGTTCACCTATGAATAGTGGCTACGGCTCATTATTAAGATTTAAGCTCCATAGGGGACAAAAAACAATAATAAGAAACAGGAGGTTTTGATATGCTATACAGATACATTGCAGTCATTTCAGAAGCAGAGGGCGTTTTTTATGCAAAAGTTCCTGATATTGTAGGCTGTATTACAACTGCCAATAATTTGCAGGAGGCTATTATGCTGATTACAGATGCGTTAAATCTTGCATTGACAGTTTTAGAAGATGAAAATATTACACCAAATCAACCGACATTACAATCAGAGATTCAACATAATCCGTGTGATATTTTGACGGTCATACAGGCAGATACTATGAAATATCGTAAATTGCTGTCATTACCCCTCTAGGGGACGAAACATTGTTTAAGGCTTTTTATCCGCAGACGGAAGGAGAGTGCCTATGAGTTATTTATATGTAAATGACAATGGAGTAACAGTTGGTGTTGAGGCAAACAGATGTGTGGCAAAATACCCGGACGGTATGGTGAAATACGTTCCGATAGAATCACTTGAAGGAATTGTGATTATGGGACAGTCACAGCTAACAACACGCTGTACGGAAGAATGCCTGAAAAGAGGAATCAACATTTCTTATTTTTCTAAAGGTGGAAGATATTTTGGACGGTTACAGTCAACAGGACATGTCAAGGCAGAACGACAGCGCCAGCAGTGTGCATTGTATGACACAGAATTTTCAGTTGAACTGGCAAAAAGAATGATTTCGGCAAAATTAAAAAATCAAAGTGTAGTGTTAAAAAGATATGAAAGAAGTAAAAATATTGCATTACCCGAAATTGATAATATGTTGGATATTTGCAGAAAGAAAGTGGCAGAGTGCAAAGACGTCTATGAAATTATGGGGTATGAAGGACAGGGCGCAAAATATTATTTTGATGGATTATCAAAATGCATTAATGAGGAGTTTGTATTTCATGGCAGGAGCAGAAGACCACCGTTAGACGAATTTAATTCAATGATAGGATTGGGATATTCGGTGCTGATGAATGAAATTTACGGAAAGATAGAGGAAAAAGGATTAAATCCGTATTTTGGATTTATACACAGAGATGCAGAAAAACACCCGACGCTTGCAAGTGATTTAATGGAAGAATGGCGGGCTGTATTAGTCGATGCTACGGTAATGGGGATTATTAACGGAAACGAAATTTCAAAAGATGATTTTGTAAAAAATTTAGACGAGCCGGGGTGTTATCTGAATAAAAACGGTGTTGGCATTTTGATTAAAAAGCTGGAAAAGAAGTTTCAAACAGACGTAAAATATCTGGATTATGTGGATTATCCGGTCAGTTTCAGACATGCAATGATGTTACAGATGAATCAGTTGGTAAAAGCGATAGAGTCTGAAGATGCAACACAGTATTTGCCAATACAAATCAGATGATTGTAATGAAAATAGGATATCGATAGAAATGAGGGATATTTATGGATGAAGACTATTTCTTTCAAATCGAAGACGAAATAACAGATGACAGGTTGTTTATTTTAATTATTTACGACATTACTAATAACTCCAAACGTGTCAAATTTGCAAAATTGCTGCTGGGCTATGGGTTTAGAATTCAAAAATCAGCATTTGAAGCGGTGCTTACAAAGACAAAGTATGAGAAGTTAAAACAGGAAATTCCGGAGTTTGTGGATAAAGAGGAGGATAGCATACGCATTTACCAGATAAAAGGGAAAACACAGGTTGTTGCGTGGGGAAAAGAACAACAGTATAATATAGAGGATATTATTATAATATAGGAAGGAAATATATTATGGGGAAAAGAATATTATTTTCACCGGTAGGCGGTACAGATCCGATAAAATATTGCAGTGATGGTTCTATGTTGCATATTTGCAGACATTATCAGCCGGACGAGGTGGTTTTATATTTGTCAAAAGAAATGACGGAAAAACATCGTGAAGATAACAGATATGTTAAATGTATTGAATTGTTAGGGGAATTACTGCATCATAATTTTTTAGTGCGGGTAATAGAAAATCCGGAGTTTGTTGATGTACAGAAATATGATGTCTACTATGAAATATTTCACGATGAAATAAAAAAAATCAGTGAACAGATGACGGCAGAAGATGAACTGCTGGTAAATATGGCATCGGGAACACCGGCAATGAAAAGTGCCCTGCTTATTATGGCAACACTGGCAGAGTACCGGTTTAAGGCAATTCAGGTAAGTACGCCATTGAAAAGAATGAACTCGGATTATGAGAACAGAGATGCTTATGATGTGGAAGAAAGCTGGCAGTTGGACGAGGATAATGAAGAAGGCAGTAAGAACCGGTGTGAAGAAGTGCGGTGCATGAATTTGGTCAAGCTGCTGAAAATAGACATGATAAAGAAACATTTGTCAGCATATGATTATCATGCGGCATTGGAATTAGGCACGGAAATTAAAGAAGAAATCAGTGACAAAGCTTATATGCTGTTACAGATAGCGGATTTGCGTATGAAGCTTAATTTTAAGGAAATCAGCCGTTTGATGAATTGTGAAAAATTTGATATTTATCCGGTTAAAGATGCAGGAAAAATGAGGCTGTTTGAATATGCGTGCGTATTGCGTATAAAAGTTTTAAAGGAAGAATATGCGGATTTTATCAGAGGAATTACACCGATAGTTGTTGATTTACTGGAAATGATTTTAAAGTTGAAAATGGGCATAGACATAGAGCAGTGCTGTAATATCAGTAAAGGGGTCAAGAAATGGGATAGAGATAAACTTGCCGCCAACGAACTGCTGGAGTTATTGGATAAAGCATACGAAACGGGCGGTGGTATTAAAAGTGGACCGGTTTATTCACATGCGCTAAAGTACATTATTGATGAAAAAAGCGATGATGCGGTTTTGAAAGAAAAAGTTGCTGAAATGATTGAAGTGGAACAAAAAGTCAGAAATATGGCTGCACATCAGATTGTTTCGGTTACAGAGCAGTGGTTTAAAGAAAATACAGGAAAAACACCGAAAGATATTATGCAGAATATCCAGTATTTAATTGTGCAGGCGGGCATTGGTGTCAAAAAAGAGGACTGGAATACATATGACGATATGAATAGCTTGATTGCAAAATATTTAGGGTAATGAAAACGAATAATTGCAAATGAAATTACAAATGAAATTTCTTGCAATTCTATCAATTCTATGGAATAATAAGCGTTGGATAAAATCCAGATGATAACGAAATAATCACTGTAAACGAAATGAAACTGTGCAGAAAACAGATTTGTGAAAACGCGCAGGCTTACATTTCAGGGAATCAAGTGAAATTCTTGAACAGTTCCGCTGCTGTGTACAGGGAGGCGGTATCCATAATGCCACTGGAGGAGGCTACTTTTAGCTGACCAAATCCGGGAAGGCGGGTATTGCTGTTAATCTGTGAGTCAGAAGACCGGTTTACAGGCAGAGTTTAAATAGTCGTTGCGAGAACAACAGACTATTGATTTTTATGCAGACAGACAGGTCTGCTCCTTTTCTGCGATCATATCGGAATCATCAAAACACTTCATGAAAAAGAAAAGGAGAAAACAAAATGAAGAAAAAAAGATTTCTTGCACTCATGCTTGTGTTTACGCTGCTTGCGGCAACGTTTACAATGGGCGGCTGCGGAACCGGTAACACGACAAGCCAGACGAATAGCGAAAGCAGCTATGACGGACAGCTTGTATTTGACCATGCAATGGAATTACAGTATGCAAAGCTGTTTTCTGTAGAGTATTACAAGGGCGGTTATAAGCTGCTGACTATTACCAACAGAGATGAAGATACTGCGATTGTGGCAAAGCAGTCTAAGATTTTGCTCGTTCCGGAAGGAATGTCCACACCGTCAGGATTAGATGCGGATACACTGGTATTAAAGACACCGGTTACAAATCTGCTCGTATCTTCAACACCGGTAACATCCCTGATGAATGCAAGCAACTGTCTTTCTAATATCAGCCAGGTAACTTATGATAAGGATTCATGGTACATTGACGGCGTAAAGAAAGCATTTGATGACGGAAAGCTTACTTACGTAGGCGACTACAAAGCACCGGATTATGAAACAATTATTGCAGGCGCACCTACACTTGCTATATATTCAACCATGCTAACCGGCAAACCGGATGTAGCAGAAAAATTAAAGGAACTGGGGATTAATTACATTTTAGACCAGTCTACCTATGAAGAAAATCCGCTCGGACGTGTAGAATGGGCAAAATTCTATGCGGCACTCTGCAATGAAGAAGATGCTGCCACAACCATGTATAATACACAGGCGGCTTATGTAGATACACTTTCAAAGGCTGAAAAGACCGGAAAATCCGTTGCGGTATTCTATATTACTTCAAAGGGCAAGCTCTATGTCAGAAATGCAGGAGATTACCTTACACAGATGGTCAATATGGCAGGTGGAGAGTACATTTTCTCTGACTTAAATACAGATAAGACCGGTACACAGGAAATGAATATCGAAAGCTTTTATGAAAAAGCGAAAGATGCAGACTATGTGATTTATATCTGGAGTTTAGGCGGAAAGCCGTCTACACTCAGTGATTTTACAGGTTATAACAGTGTGCTTTCAGATATGAAGGCTGTTAAGGACGGAAATGTATGGTGTACAACACCGGATTTCTTCCAGATTGCAGATACAATCGGAAGCATGATTAACGACATCAACTTAATGCTGAATGCTGATGCGAATACAACAGAACTTACATATTTAAAGAAGTTACAGTAAAACAGAAAATCTGTCTGTAAAAAAGTGCCACATCATTTTAATTTGGTGTGGCACTTTTGCGGATAGAGCAACTGGAATGGAGAAAAAATGCAGATAAAAAAAATAATCCGCTGTCAGGTTGTATACATTTTACTTGTGGTTTTATTTGTACTGGCAGTGATTTTTAATATCAATACAGGAAATGTTCATATATCTCCGGCACGAATTTTTTGCATTATTTTTCTGCATGGTGATATGGGAACACCGGAATACAATATTATCTGGAAAATCCGTCTGCCGCGTCTGTGTATGGCGGCAATTTTAGGCGGGGCATTGTCGTTGTCCGGATTTTTATTGCAGACATTTTTCAGAAATCCGATTGCAGGACCGTTTGTGCTTGGTATTTCGTCCGGTGCAAAGATGTTTGTTGCAATCACGATGATTTTTCTGCTGAAATATATGTCCGGTATGCCGTTGTGGGCGCAGGTTGCGGCCGCATTTGTCGGTTCGCTTCTTGCCATGCTTTATGTCCTGCTTTTTGCAAACCGCGTGAAAAGTATGTCTATGCTTTTAGTCGTGGGAATTATGATTAGCTATATTTGTTCGGCAATTACGGATTTGTGTATTACATTTGCAAATGATTCGGATATCGCCAATCTGACACATTGGGCAATGGGCAGTTTTTCGGGCAGTTCATGGAGCACCGTAAAGCTTGCGGCGGCAGTGGTATTTCCGACGGCAGTTGTCACCTTTTTATTTTCAAAGCCGATTAGCGCGTATCTGCTGGGAGAGGGCTATGCACAGAGCATGGGGATTCGTATCCGTTTTTTCAGGGTCTGTATCATTTTGCTGTCCAGTCTTTTGTCAGCCTGCGTAACGGCACTTGCGGGACCGATTTCCTTTGTCGGCATTGCCGTTCCGCATATTACAAGACTGTCTTTAAAAACGACAAAGCCGGTGGTTACGATTCCTGCAATCTTTTTGTGCGGCGCCGTATTCTGTATGTTCTGTGATTTGATTGCAAGAACAATCTTTTCGCCGTCAGAACTGGCAATCGGAACGGTTACGGCAGTGTTTGGCGCACCGGTCGTTATCTGGCTGATGGTGAAGCGGCAGAAGTAAAAGGAGAAAAGCATGGAACAGGTATATATAGAAACACAGGATTTAAGTGTGGGCTATCATGGGAAGGCACTGTTAAAAGACATTGCACTCAAGGTCAAAAAAGGAGAAATTCTTGTACTGATTGGACCAAACGGTGCGGGAAAGTCCACGATTTTAAAAAATATTATCCGGGAAATGCAGCCGATATCCGGCGGTATTTATATTAAAGGAAAGAATGTGAAGGATTTCACAAGCAAACAATACGCAAAAACGATGTCTGTTGTACTGACGGAGAAAATCAAGACGGAAATGATGACATGCCGTGATGTCGTTGCAATGGGACGGTATCCGTATACGAATTATTTCGGAAAGCTGACCAAAGAAGACGAACAAATCGTGACAGAATCGCTGGAAAAGGTGTCCGCCATGGACATTGCGGAAAAAGATTTTTCACAGATTAGTGATGGACAGCGCCAGCGGATTATGCTTGCGAGGGCGGTCTGTCAGAAGCCGGAAATTATTGTACTGGACGAGCCGACATCATTTCTGGATATCCGTCACAAAATAGAATTGCTCGACATTTTGCTGGAAATGGCAGTCAAGGATAAGGTGACGGTAATTGTGTCACTGCATGAAATTGAACTGGCGGCAAAAATCGCAGATTATGTGATGTGTGTTGGCGGAAACGGAACGATTGAATTCGGAAGACCGGAGCAGATTTTTACGGACAGCCGTATCAGCACTCTTTACGGATTACAGCAGGGGACGTATAATTGTTTGTATGGCAGTACGGAATTAAAAAAGCCCGAAGGCACACCGCGTATTTTTGTTGCGGGCGGCGCGGGAACAGGCATTTTTACATACCGCGAATTACAGCGTATGGGATTGGCGTTTACTGCCGGCATTTTATATGAAAATGACTGCGACTACCCGGTCGCACAGGCACTGGCGGCACAGGTGATTACGGAAAAAATGTTTGAGCCGGTCGGGGAAGAAGCATTTACGGCGGCGTGCCGTGCGATTGATGAAGCAGATATTGTGATTGATACAGGGTGTCCGACAGGACAGATGAATGAAAGAGTAAAAGAACTGCCGGAGTATGCAAAGGCACACAAAAAACAGGTGCTTTTCCGCCCTGACAGTGAAACGTTAAGAAATTGTCTTTTGCAGTAAAATCAATGCTGGATAAGGAGAGGTGCAGGCATGAAACCAATGGAAATTGAGAAACAATCCTTTGCAATCATCGAAAAGGAACTGACGACACAGATACCGCCGCAGTATAAGCCGATTGTCAAAAGAGTGATTCATACAACTGCGGATTTTTCGTATGAAACGAATATGGTATTTTCCGAGGGCGTTGTAGACAAGGCGCTGGAAGCCATTCAAAAAGGAACGGACATTGTGACGGATACCAATATGGCAGGCGCGGGTATCAGCCATAAAATGGCGGAGCGGTTTGGCATTTCACTGCACTGCTATATGGCAGATGAAGCGGTGGCAAAGGAAGCGGCGGCGCGTGAAATTACCCGCGCGGCAGTCAGCGTGGAAAAAGCAGCAAAGCAGAATCCGGGCTGTATTATGGTAGTCGGCAATGCGCCGACGGCACTGATGAAAATACGGGAACTTTCAGATAAGGGCATATTTACACCGTCACTGGTTATCGGTGTACCGGTGGGTTTTGTAAATGTCGTTGAAGCAAAGGAAGAAATCATAGACAGCACGTTGCCCTATATTGTGGCAAAAGGAAGAAAAGGCGGCAGTAATGTAGCGGCGGCGATTGTAAATGCCCTGTTTTACATGGCGGCAGAGGACGATAAAGAATGGCGCAGATGTTAGAACGGTACGTGTATAAAAATCAGAAAAAAATGCGGTGCGGTTATACAACAGGCACATGTGCGGCTGCCGCGGCAAAAGCGGCGGCACAGATGCTTTTATCCGGCAGGAAAGTGACGGAAGTTTCTGTAAGAACGCCGTCAGACATTACGCTGACACTGCCGGTCTGTGAGATTCAGATGAAGGCACATGCCGTATCCTGTGCCGTGCAGAAAGACAGCGGCGATGACCCGGATATTACCAACAAAATCCTGATATTTGCCGAGGTTTCCTATATTCATAATAATAGTAATATGAATAAAAGCACGGACATGACTGTAAAAAAATGCGATACAGAATCAGAGCGGTCCGATACAGCCGCAGTAAAACCGCAGATGATCGTTGACGGCGGTGTGGGTATCGGGCGGATTACAAAAAAGGGACTGGCGCGCCCGGTCGGTGCGGCGGCGATTAATCCGGTGCCGCTAAAGATGATTGAGGCGGCATTAAAGGAAACGGCAGAAGCATTTGGCTATGAGGGCGGATTGCAGACGGTGATTTCTGCGCCGCAGGGGGTGGAAATCGCAAAAAAAACATTTAACCCGCAGCTTGGTATTACAGGCGGCATATCTATTCTTGGAACAAGCGGCATTGTAGAGCCGATGAGTGAGCAGGCGCTGATTGACACAATCCGTACAGAGATGAAAATGCACCTGGCAGACGGGGAACAGACTCTTTTGATAACACCGGGTAATTATGGACAGGATTTTTTGCATGAAACATTAAAAATTGAATTAAAAAGAAGTATTAAATGCAGTAATTTTATCGGGGATACGATTGATATGGGCTGTGAACTTGGGGCAAAAGGAATGCTTTTTGTCGGTCATATCGGAAAACTGGTCAAGCTGGGCGCGGGCATTATGAATACCCATTCCAAAATGGCGGACGGTCGCATGGAAATACTGGCAGCGTGTGCCGTGCGGGCAGGCGCGGGTATTGAAGCGGTGCGCAATATTTTAGACTGTGTGACGACCGATGCTGCACTGGAGCTTTTAAAAAATGAAAAGATACTCGGAAAGACAATGGAACAGCTTATGTTACGGATTGATGCCTGCCTGCAAAAAAGAGGCGGTGACAATATGCAGATAGGTGCAGTTGTTTTTTCTAATGAATACGGACTGCTTGGAAAAACAGAACAGGCAGACGAACTGCTTTTAAAAATCACGGCAGATGTAAGCAGTGAAAAATAAGATTCTGCATGGCAGATAGGAAACGAGGAATAAATATATGGTTAAAATTATCGGAGCGGGGCCAGGAGCAAAAGACCTGATTACGGTGCGCGGCATGCGTGCATTACAGGAAGCCGATGTCATTATCTATGCAGGCTCACTGGTCAATGAAGAATTATTGGAATATGCAAAAAAAGAATGTGAAATTTATAACAGTGCTTATATGAATCTGGACGAAGTCATTGATGTGATTGTAAAGGCAGAGCAGGCAGGGAAAAAGGTTGTCCGTCTGCACACGGGCGATCCGTCAATTTACGGTGCAATCCGCGAACAGATTGAAGTGCTTGCCACACACGGAATCCAGTGTGAAATCTGTCCGGGCGTCAGCAGCTTTTTAGCGGCGGCGGCGGCGCTAAATTGTGAATATACCGTACCGGAAGTATCCCAGACGGTCATTCTTACGAGAATGGAAGGAAGAACACCGGTGCCGGAAAAAGAAAAGCTTTCGCTTTTGGCACAGCACGGCGCTTCCATGGCTGTTTTTTTAAGTGCGGGACATTTAAAAGAATTGCAGGAACAGTTGTGTGAGGGAGCGTATACACCGGATACGCCGTGTGCGATTGTATACAAGGCAAGCTGGGCAGAACAGCAATGTATAAAAACAACGATAAAGGAACTTGAACAAAAAGCACGGGAAGCGGGGATTACAAAGACTGCACTGGTGCTGGTCGGTGACTTTTTAGGGGAACAATATGCTTTTTCCAAGCTGTATGACCCGGAATTCCAGACGGAGTACCGCAAATGAGAACAATCATCATTGCATTTACACAGCCGGGCTTACAGCTTGCAAAAAAAGCAGCACAAAATACAGAAGGAACGGTAGAAATCTACGGACATGAGCGATGTACTGACGGCACAATTCATTCCTTTTATTCGGTCGGCGAAGTGATAAAGGAGCAGTTTTATCAGTGTGACAGGATTTTATTTATCGGGGCGGCGGCGATTGCTGTGCGTGTGATAGCACCCTATTTGAAAAGCAAGACGACAGACCCGGCGGTGCTGGTGGCAGATGAGGACGGAAAATTCCTGATTTCACTGCTTTCAGGGCATATCGGCGGGGCAAATGAGTGGTGCAGTACATTGGCAGAACGGCTTGGCGCGGCACCGGTCATTACGACGGCAACCGATATACGCGGTATGTTTGCGGTGGATCTATTTGCAGGAAAACACAGGCTGCGCATTGTAAATCCTGTAATGATTCAGGACATTTCGGGGCGCATTTTAAATCATGAACCGGTTGGAATGACAGGAAATGATGAATATATAGACCTGTTAGAACAGGCGGAAAAGCAGTATCCGGGGCAGATACAGGTTACTAAAAATGAAAACGGAGAATTTGAAAGCGGAATCCAGATTATAACAGAGGTGCATGAAAAAGAAGTATTTTTACGGACTATAAAACTGGTGCCGATGAATCTGGCAGTCGGAATCGGCTGTAAAAAAGGAAAAAGTTTAAAAGAGATTGCGCAGGCGGTTTATACGACATTTGCGCAGAATCACCTGCTGATAGAGCGAATCGGCGTGATTGCATCTATCGACAGAAAGGCGCAGGAACAAGGAATTATCGATTTTGCAAAACAGATGAAAGTGCCGTACCGGACGTATGTGGCACAGGAATTAGAACAGCAGGCGGGTACATTTACGGCATCGTCCTTTGTAAAGGGGCAGATGGGTGTGGATAATGTCTGCGAGCGGAGCGCCTGTGCGGCCTCCGGCGGCGGAGAAAAAATAGTGGCAAAAACCGCCTGTGACGGCATCACGGTCGCGGTTTATAAAATAAAAAGAAATGAGGAGTAAAATGCTTAAAATAGTAGGATTTGGAAGCGGTTCAAAGGAAAATATGACACTGGAAGCAGTCAGGGCAATACAGGATTCGGAACTGGTGGTGGGATTTCGGACTTATGTGGAATTATTAAAACAGTATTTTCCGGATAAACAGTATTATTCAACCAATATGATGCAGGAGCGGGAACGCTGTCAGTATGCCATCGACAGGGCAAAAGAGGGAAAAGAAACGGTGCTGGTGTGCAGTGGAGACAGCGGTGTATACGGCATGGCGAGTCTGGTTTATGAACTGGCAGAAGAATCCGTGCAGATTCAGGTAATATCCGGTGTGACGGCGGCAAACAGCGGTGCGGCATGTCTTGGCGCGCCGTTATCCCACGACTTTGCGGTGATTAGTTTAAGTGACTGCATGACACCGTGGGAACTCATTGAAAAGCGCCTTCTGGCGGCGGCAGAAGCAGACTTGGTTATCTGCCTGTACAATCCGTCAAGCCGCCGAAGGGCAGGCTATTTAAAGAAAGCCTGTGAAATTGTAGAAAAAGCACAGTCACCGGATACGGTCTGCGGTTATGTAAAAAATATCGGACGGGACGGACAGGAAACAGGCGTTCTTTCTTTGAAAGAATTGGCAGAATTTGAAGCAGATATGTTTACGACTGTCTATATCGGAAACAGCCGGACAAAGGTGATTGGCGGGAAAATGGTAACACCGAGAGGGTATCAGGTACGATGAGCATGAAAAAAATTGTCCTGTTTGCCGGAACGACCGAGGGACACCGGCTCTGTGAATGTTTTGTGCAGAATAAATGGCAGGCAGAGGTTTTTGTGGCAACAGAATACGGCAGGGAAATTCTTCCGCAGGCACCGAATCTTCATATTCATGCCGGACGGCTGGACGTGAAGCAGATTTACAGTCAGCTTACGCAGATTCGCCCGGTGTGTGTGCTTGATGCAACACATCCATATGCAGATGAGGTGACAAAAAATATCAAAGAAGCCTGTCAGACAGCAGGAGTTCCCTATATGCGGATACTGCGGGAAAATACGGATATGACGGAAAATGTAACCGCCAGTGCAAAGGCGCATATCCGCGTGGCAGACAGTATGCGGGAAGCGGTGGATTTGTTAAATGACAAGCCGTATCTTGAAAAGAATATTCTGCTGACAACAGGAAGCAAGCATTTACCGGATTACACAAAGATACAGGATTATCAGAACCGTGCCTATTTAAGACTGCTTCCCAGTCCTGAAATGCTTCAGAAGGCGGTTGATACGGGATTTCTGCCGGCACATTTAATTGCAATGCAGGGACCGTTTTCACAGGAATTAAATGTTGCATTGATAAAACAGTCAGGTATCGGCGTACTTGTCACAAAGCAATCCGGCAAAAGCGGCGGGTTTGAAGAAAAAATATCTGCCGCAGAACAGACAGGAACGGATGTTATCGTGATTAAAAGACCAAAGCAGGAAGACGGAAAAAATCTGTCCGAGGCAGAAGCGGAACTAAAAAAATTAATGACATAAGTGTGTAAATGAATTTTGCCGCTTATAGATGTGATAATGGAGAAGAACATGAAACAGGTAACAATAGCCGGAATGGGGCCGGGCAGTGCAGGCTGCATGACACAGGAGGTCTGCCGGGCAGTAAAACAGGCAGACGTTTTAATCGGTTCAGAACGCCTGATTGCGCCGTATACAGATCAAAGAACGGTTAAAGCGGTGACGGCGGCAGAGATTCTGCGGGTAGTTGAAAATGAAGACGGGGAGCATTTTACGGTGCTGATGTCGGGAGATACCGGATTTTACAGTGGAACGAAAAAACTGGTTGAGCAGTTAAACGGAAAATATGCGTACCGGATTCTGCCGGGCATTTCCTCTGTAATATATTTTGCGGCAAAAATCGGTGTGGCATGGGAGCAGGCGCAGTTTGTCAGCCTGCATGGAAAGAAACAGCCGTATCTTCCGGTGATTATGCAAAATGAGTACACTTTTTTTCTGACACAGGGAAATACCGCGGAAATCTGCACCCGCATTGCAGAGGCAGGCTTGGGAAATGTCCATGTCTGGATTGGTGAAAATCTTTCTTATCAGAATGAAAAAATTATGCACGGAAGTGCAAAAGAATTAACGGCATATCAGGCGGCAGGGCTGTCGGTTATGGCAGTACATAACCCGGAGCCGGGAGCATTTACAGGAACCGGACTGCCGGACGACTGCTTTATCCGCGGCGGTGTGCCGATGACAAAGCGGGAAATCCGCGCAAGCGTGGTGAGCCGCATAGCACCTGCAAAGAATGCCTGTATTTACGATATCGGTGCAGGAACCGGCTCTGTCACCGTGGAACTTGCAATGCAGGCTTTACACGGATGTGTTTATGCAGTTGAAAGGACAGAAGAAGGGTGCAGTCTGATTGCGCAGAATGCGCATAAATTCGGACTGGATAACATACAGGTGGTGCATGGCAGTGCCGCCGGTGTACTGGAAGAACTGCCTGCGCCGGACGCGGTATTTGTCGGCGGAAGCGGCGGAGAACTGGAAGACATTTTTAAAATCATTTTAAAGAAGAATCCGCATGTACGCATTGTAATAACGGCAGTTACATTAGAAACGGTACAGGAAGCGGTACGGCTGTTGGAGCAGAACGGATTTGATACGCCACAGATTGTACAGATTGCCGTGACGGAAGTTAAAAAAAGGGGACAGTATCATATGCTGTCTGCCAATAATCCTGTATTTATAATAGAAGGGAGCAGTGTCAGATGAGCCGGATAATGATTGCGGGAACCGGAAGCGGGAGCGGAAAGACAACGATTGTCTGCGGATTATGCCAGTGCATAAAAGATATAGGACGGACACCGTCTGCCTTAAAATGCGGTCCGGATTATATAGATGCGATGTTTCATTCGCGTGTGTTAAAAATGCGTACCGGCAATTTAGACAGCTGGTTTTGTGATAAAACAACGATTCGCACACTGCTTGCAAAGAAAGAAAAAAGCAGTGACATCACAGTGATTGAAGGTGTTATGGGCTATTATGACGGCGCGGGTTTCAGTACAAAGGGGAGTTCCTTTGAAATTGCGCAGATAACGGATACACCGGTGATTTTAATTGTAAACTGCCGTGGTATCAGCAATTCTGTCGGGGCAGTGTTAAAGGGATTTACGACATTTCAGGAAAATTCGCAGATACGCGGAGTTATCTTTAATCAGATGTCGGAAAAACTCTATCCGCAGGCAAAAAAAGCGGCACAGGAACTGGGACTGATTCCGCTGGGCTTTCTGCCGTATAAAAAGGGTGGAGCATTGGAAAGCCGTCATCTGGGGCTGGTTACAGCAGATGAAGTCGTGCATTTTAAAGAAAAAATCGACACGATAGCCGCGCAGATGAAAAAAAGCCTTGATTTAGAGGGAATCCTTGCGCTGGCAGAAACCGCAGTGCCGCTGAAAGAAAACGAAGATATCAGAGAAGCAGAGGAAAAGGAAAAAGAGCCGGTAACGGCATTGGACAAGCCGGAAAGCACGGGTTTACAGGATACGGCAGGAAATAAACTCCGCATAGCTGTGGCAAAAGACGCTGCTTTCTGCTTTTTATATGAAGATAATTTAGAGTATCTGCGGGCAAACGGGTGTGAATTGGTGTTTTTTAGTCCGCTGTCCGATAAAAAACTACCGGAGAAAATAGACGGATTACTGCTTTACGGCGGATATCCTGAATTACATACAAAAGCTTTGTCCGAAAATGAAACACTGAAAAGTGAAATTAAAGAGCAGATACTGGGTGGACTGCCGTGTATTGCGGAATGTGGCGGATTTTTATATCTGCATGAAACACTGGAAACACCGGAAAAAGAACGTTTTCCGATGTGCGGCGTGATTGCGGGAAACGGATTTGGGACAGGAAAGCTCTGCCGCTTTGGCTATATGACACTCACGGCGCAAAAGGACACAATGCTTGCGGCAAAGGGCGAAACGATTCGCGCGCATGAATTTCACTACTGGAACAGTGATAATATCGGTGCGGATTATGAGATTACAAAGGCTTCGGATAACACTGCGGCATCCGGCGGTTATGGAACGGATACGCTTTATGCGGGATTCCCGCACATTTATTTTTACGGAAATGAAGCGGCGGCAAAGCGTTTTTTAAAAGCCTGCGAGATGTATCATGAAAATAACATAAAAGATGTTCATGCCATATCTTATGGCATGGAAGAAAAAAACGATATTTATAGAATTTTCCCGGAACTGGCAGAGGCAGGCGGACTGGATAAAAATGCCGTCAAACAGGCGCAGAAGCATTGGAACAGCATTGCCAAGCCGCTGTACGGACTTGGAAAAATGGAGCAGCTCATTACACAGATTGCAGGGATACAAAACACACCCAATGTAGCGATTGACAAGCGTGCGGTGATTGTCATGTGCGCGGATAACGGCATTGTGGAAGAAGGGGTCACACAGACCGGGCAGGAAGTGACGGCAGTGGTAAGCTGTAACATGGCAGACGGCATTTCAAGCGTCTGTAAAATGGCGGATTATGCCTATGCAGAAGTGATTCCGGTAAATATCGGCATTGCCGCAGACTGCCTGCCGGACGGAACAGATGTCAATTCCTATCCGGGACTTTTAAACCGCCGGATTATGGCGGGAACAAAAAATTTCTTAAAAGAGCCTGCGATGTCAGAGGAGCAGCTCACACAGGCAGTTTACACAGGAATGAACGTGGTAAAATCGTGCAAAGAGCAGGGATACCAATTACTTGCAACCGGCGAAATGGGTATCGGAAATACGACCACAAGCACAGCACTTGCCTGTATTCTGCTGGATTTAAACCCGCAGGAAGTCACGGGACGCGGTGCGGGGCTGGACAATGCGGGATTGAAAAGAAAGACAGAAGTCATTGCAGAGGCACAACACTTGTATACAAAATACAAAAAAAATCCACTCTGTCTGTTACAGCAAATCGGTGGGCTGGACATTGCAGGTCTTGTCGGTGTCTTTCTGGGCGGTGCGGTTTACCGGATACCTGTGATTGTTGACGGTGTTATATCAGCGGTTGCCGCGCTGATTGCCGTGTCTGTTTTTCCGGCGGCACGGGATTTTATCATTGCATCTCATCAGGGAAAAGAACCGGCGATGAAAGCATTGTTAAAAGCCCTTGAAAAAGAAGCCGTTCTCTTTGCGGAGCTTGCACTGGGTGAAGGAACGGGTGCGGTCATGCTGTTTCCGCTGTTAGATATGGCAATGCGCGTATACCGGGAAAACACGACATTTGAAGATATACAGATTGAAGCTTATGAGGATTATAAAAAATGTTAATTTTAATTACAGGTACCAGTGGGAGCGGCAAATCCGAATATGCGGAAAAAATCTGCTGTGAACTTGCGGGCAGTGCAAAAAAATATTATATTGCAACCATGCAGCCCTACGGTGCAGAGGGCGCACAAAGAATCCGCCGTCATCATGCACTGCGGCAGGGAAAAGGCTTTGAAACGATAGAGCAGTACCAAAATGTCAGCAAGGCATTTGATAAAGTGCAGACAGAAGCTGTGTCACACGCAGCGCAAAATGAGAAGCCGGTGGTACTGTTAGAATGTCTTTCAAATCTTATGGCAAATGAATGTTTTGAAGAGGGTGGAACACCCGATGCTGTATTTTCAGACTGTATACAGCTTTACAGACAGTGCCGTCATCTTGTGATTGTAACGAATGAAATTTTTTCAGACGGCTGTCTGTACGACAATACGACAACGGATTATATCACACGGCTGGGACGGTTAAATACACAGCTTGCGCAGGAAGCCGACTGTGTGGCAGAGGTGGTCTATTCGATTCCTGTATATTGGAAAGGGGCGTATGAGCTGATTCAGGAGAATTTGCCGCTGTAAAAATAGCACTGCTGTCAGGCAAAATATTTAAAGGGGCAGAAAAAGCGTAAACAGTATAAAAGAAGGAGGAACGGGCAGAAAAAATGAATTGGGTAAAATCACTTATCATCGCATTTTCGATGTATTCTAAAATTCCAATGCCGCATCTGAATCTGGAAGAAAAAGATATGCGGTATGTTATGGGATTTTTTCCGCTGGTCGGATTGGTGCTTGGTGCGTGTCAGTTTATATGGTATAAGCTGTCAACATTTTTAGGCATGCCAAACGTCAGCCGGGCATTGATTTTTCTGGTACTGCCGGTGATTGTTACAGGCGGGATTCATGTGGACGGTTATATGGATACCAGTGATGCGATTCATTCATACGGTGACAGGGAGAAAAAACTTTCTATATTAAAGGATTCCCATATCGGGGCATTTGCGGTTATCCGCCTGCTGGTATACAGTGCGGTTTATTTTGCGGCACTTTTCTGGATGGCAGAGCAGGGAAAAGAACAGGCATTTCTGCTTTTTGCGGGCATATTTTATTTGTCACGGATACTCAGCGGATTTGCGGCGGTCAATTTCCGTGGTGCAAGAAAAAACGGGATGCTGTATACATTTACCAGTGTGACGGACCGTTACCGTGTCAATGCGCTGTTAGGCATACAGTTTGTCATCTGCCTGGTTGGAATGGGGCTGGTTGATATTTACAAGACCGGTGCGGTATTCCTTGCCGCAGGGCTTGTGCTGTGTTATTACAGACATATGGCATATAAAGAATTTGGCGGTGTAACGGGCGACTTAGCGGGCTATTTTTTGTGCGTGAGTGAATTGTGCATGACGGTGGTACTGGCGTGTGTGAATATTTTGTAATTGCGGGCGTAACAGTTTTGTATCGCATGCGGCACAAAACCGCATTTATGTAGAATTGCATTTATGTAAAAATGCAATAGAGTTATATCGGCAGATGAGAAATCGACTGCGCGGAATTTTAAGTGCTGTTTTGCAACAGGGCTGATGAGATTAACCGTAAATGGATTGTAGTAGGAACGGAGAAATATGGAAGTATATTTTGGCGGGGCTTTTCAGGGAAAGCTTGATTATGTATTAAAGAAAAAAGGAAATTTAAGGGTGGCGGACGGAAAGGACTGTGACGAAAAGCAGTTACAGTCGGCAGATATTGTCAATCACCTGCATTTATTGATTCAAAGGCGGATAGCGGTGGGAGAATCTACGGATACGCTTATTGAAGAGCTATATGCCGTCAATCCGCAGATGATTCTGATTTGTGATGAGGTCGGAAGCGGAATTGTGCCGTTGGAACGAAAAGACAGGATTTACAGGGAATCTGTCGGACGTGTGCTGTGTGCGGCAGTGGCAAAATCCGACAGGGTGGAGCGGATTTTATGCGGAATCGGACAGTGCCTGAAGCAGGAATCAGTAGGAATTACAAAATAGCGCGGGGAAAGCCTGCGGGAGGTGAGGTCGTATATGAAGATTGTGCTGATTCGGCACGGAGCAACAAAGGGAAATCTTGAAAAACGATATATCGGAAGAACAGACGAGGATTTGTGCGGTGAGGGCATAAAGAAACTGAAAGAAGATACGTGCGCAGGCATTTATCCGCCGGCGCAGGCGGTCTTTTCCAGTCCGATGAAGCGGTGTCTGTCTACGGCAGAATGTATTTATCCGGTACAGACACCGCAGATTGTATGGGATTTCAGAGAGTGTGATTTCGGGCTTTTTGAAGGAAAGAATTATAAAGAACTGACAGGAAATCCGCAGTATCAGCAGTGGATTGACAGCAACGGCACACTGCCGTTTCCGGGTGGGGAAACTTTGACGGATTTTAAGAAAAGAAGTGTCCGTGCATTTTTGGAAACGGTTTCAAAATCAGAAAGCATTTTAAAAGGACAGGTAACATCGGGAAAACAGGACGACACTACAGTGGCATATGTCGTTCACGGCGGTACAATCATGGCGGTATTGTCGGAATTGTACGGCGGGGACTATTATGATTATCACTGCGGCAACGGGGAAGGATATTTGTGCAGTCTGACAAAAGATAAAAGGCTGTCGGTGATAGGAAAAATAAGCGCCCGAAATGGTTGTGAAATCCACGGTACAGTGCTAGAATAAAAATGTTAATAAATCAATGGAATACAGCCGCCCACAGGAGTGGCTTCGTATTTTCAGACGGTAATAAGTTGAAATAACAAATCAGGAGGACAAAATGGTTAAGCATGTTATTTTGTGGAAATTAAAAGAAGAATTTTCGGCAGAGGAAAAACAGCAGATTAAAGCCGGAATCAAAGAAGGACTGGAAGGCTTAGCCGGACAGATTCCGGGCATGACAGAAATCAAAGTCAATATTGACGGTCTGCCAAGTTCTACAGTCGATGTAATGTTGGATTCGACATTTGAAACAGCGGAAGCATTGAAAAATTACAGCACCCATCCAAAGCATGTAGCAGTGGCTGATAACAAAGTAAGACCGTATACAGCAGTCCGCTCCTGCATGGATTATGAAATCTAAGGCAGGATAAGATGCAGTATTTTTGGTGTCAGACCGGTGCGGTTGCACTGGGATTTTTACTGGATTTAATTTTTGGGGACCCGCATTGGCTGTACCACCCGGTACAGCTAATCGGCAGTCTTATTTCAAAACTTGAAAAAGTTTTATTAAAGGATACAGATTCCGATAAAAAGAAGTTTAGAAACGGTGCGTTGCTTGCGGTGCTTGTAACCGTATTGACAGGCGCTATGACAATATTGATTTTATTTATCTGTTACCGCATTTCCATGACGGCGGGTTTTATCGTGGAATCCGTCATGTGTTATCAGATTCTTGCAGTCAAATCATTAAGGGTAGAAAGCATGAAAGTCTATACGGCATTGAAGCAGGACGGTCTGCCTGCGGCAAGAACGGCAGTTTCCATGATTGTCGGACGGGATACCGCACAGCTTGACGAACACGGCATTGTGCGTGCGGCAGTGGAAACGGTTGCGGAAAATACGTCAGACGGTGTGATTGCACCGCTGTTTTATATGTTTTTTTTCGGTGCGGCAGGCGGTTTTATCTATAAAGCAGTCAACACCATGGATTCCATGATTGGTTATAAAAATGATAAATATCTGTACTTCGGGCGGTTTGCGGCAAAGCTTGATGATGTCTTAAATTTTATTCCGTCAAGAATCGGCGGTGTATTAATGGTTTTATCGGCGGGAATTGCCTCACTGGCAGAAAAAAACGGCGAAAAGCACTACAGCATGAAAAATGCGTGGAAAATTTTTCTGCGCGACAGAAAAAAGCACAGCAGTCCGAATTCCGCTCAGACGGAAGCCGCGTGCGCCGGTGCATTAATGGTCGCTTTATCAGGCGATAATTATTATTTCGGAAAGCTTGTAAAAAAGCCGCAGATAGGCGATGCCGTCCGTCCGCTGGAAGCAGAAGATATTAAAAGAAGCCACGTACTGCTGTATATTTCTGCGTTTTTAATGGTGGCTGCGGTACTGGGGCTTAGGGTGGTGTTCTTTCTGATGATATGACACTGGAAGAAGCGCGGGAAGAAAGGCTGAATACAATAAAGCTGAATAAACCAACAGCCTTATCCGCACAATTCGGATAAGGCTGTTTTTTATGGGTGATTATCAGGTTACTGAATTTTTAATGAAACGCACTTCCGTAAAACAGCCGTTTCATAAAATTATACATGCCCTTCTGCCATACATCACCGTCATGACCGCCCTCTGTTTCATAGAAAATGTGGTCGATAGACTTTTCGGTTAAAATGCGGTCATATTCAGCCCCGAAACGGCAGAAGTAACCGTGTTAGTCTTTGCCGTGCCTGTACCTGCGGACTGTCCGCACCCGGCAAGCAGGACAGAAACAGCTGTAGAAAGCGCGGCGGTGGTAAGAGCAGTTTTATAAAAATATTTTTTCAACATTGTAAATCCCTTCCTAAACAATATTTATACTATTAAAATTTACATCGTATAAGAATTTCTATGATAAAAATAGTGTAATACTTAAAGTTAAGTTTAAGTCAAGCCCTTACAGGAGATTTATTGTGAAATCACCTTTCGCATGGTATAATATGCGTAAGCAATGAGCCGTGCCGGACGAAAGTCTAAGGAAAAACTGTGCTTGCACAAAGCACTTTTAGACGATTTTATCTGATAGGACGAACACTCGACAGAGCAGGAAAGTTAGGCAATCCTGTTCCTGCACGGCGGGGTAAGAGAGAAAGCAAAGCATACAGACAGGAGGCAGGCATGCAGAGAGAAATACACGGCGGAAATGTATATGGCAGAGAGGTACGGCTGGATTTTTCCGTCAATATCAATCCACTGGGCATGCCACAGGGAGTAAGGCAGGCAATTACGGAATACACGGCATGGGACGAAACGTATCCGGATATTGAATGTACGGATTTGCGCAGGGCGATAGCACAAAAAGAAGGGATTGCGCCGGAGCAGATTCTTTGTGGAAACGGAGCATCGGAACTGCTGATGGCAGTTGTGCGTGCCGCCGCACCGGAAAAATGTGCCATAGCGGCACCGTCATTTTCAGGATATGAGCGTGCGGTGCGTGCCGCAGGGGCAGAGCCGGTATTTTATGAGCTTTTACATGACACGGGTTTTGGTTATGAAACAGTCTGTGACCGCTTGTCAAAAATGACGGTTCAGATGCTTTTTTTGTGCAATCCGAATAATCCCACGGGAAATACAATCCCGGAGCAGATTTTGACGGAAATTTTACAGTTTTGTGCATCAAAAAAAATCCGTGTTGTCGCAGATGAATGTTTTCTGCGGTTTCACCCGCATTATGAAAAAATGAGCTGTAAGCGCTTTTTAAAACAGTACCCGAATCTGCTCATCGTCAACGCATTTACAAAGTTTTATGCAATGGCGGGACTGCGGCTGGGGTATCTGATGACCGGGGATTTGTCATTGCTTCATGCGGTGGCACAGCAGCTTCCTGAGTGGAATGTGTCGTCAATCGCACAGCGTGCAGGAATTTCGGCATTACAGGATACAGAATATGAAAAGCGGACAAGGCAGTTGATTGAAAAGGAACGCCGATATCTGATACAGGAATTTTTAAAAATGGGTTGTACCGTATTTCCGTCCGAAGCGGATTATATTACATTCCGACTGCCGCAGGAAAAGACAGGATTTTTATTAAAGGAGCGGCTGTTAGAGGGGAAAATACTGATTCGCTCTTGTGCAAATTACAGGAATATGCCGCCGGACTGTTACCGCATTGCGGTAAAACAGCATGCAGATAATGAGGAGCTGGTCAGACAGGTTTGGCGGATTCTGATACAATGAATATCTGACAGCGCAGGGAAAGGATTTTAAAGAACAATGGCAAAAAATCTTATGGTGCAGGGGACGATGTCCAATGCGGGGAAAAGTATTGTCACCGCGGGAATTTTAAGAGTGTTAAAGCAGGACGGATACCGTGTAGCACCGTTTAAATCGCAGAATATGGCATTAAATTCTTATATCACAAAGGACGGACTGGAAATGGGCAGGGCACAGGTTATGCAGGCAGAGGCGGCAGGAATAGAGCCGTGTGTGCAGATGAATCCCATTTTATTAAAACCCACCAGTGATGTAGGCTCGCAGGTTATTGTAAACGGTGTTCCACTGAAAAACATGCCTGCAAAGGAATATTTTAAATATAAAAAAAAGCTGATACCCGATATTTTAAGTGCCTATGAAACATTAGACAGGCAGTATGATGTGATTGTACTGGAAGGTGCGGGAAGTCCGGCGGAAATTAATTTAAAACAGGACGATATCGTCAATATGGGCATGGCGGCACTGGTAGATGCACCAGTGCTTTTAGTGGGGGATATTGACAGGGGCGGCGTGTTTGCACAGCTGGCAGGAACACTGATGCTGTTAGAGGAAGAAGAACGCAGGCACGTAAAGGGACTGGTGATGAATAAGTTTCGCGGCGATAAAAAAATACTGGAACCGGGATTAGACCAGCTTTATGATATCTGCCATGTGCCGACAATCGGCGTGATTCCGTATACCAGACTGGATATTGAGGAAGAAGACAGTCTGGCAGAAAGCCTTTTACAGACGGCACTGCCGGACGAAACGGATATGCGGCTTGATATTGCGGTGATTCGTCTGCCGCACATTTCTAATTTTACGGACTTGGACGCGCTGGCACGGCTTGACGGTGTGCGCGTACGGTATGCAGACCGTGCGGAACAGATTCAGACACCGGATTTACTGATTCTTCCGGGCACAAAAAATACGATTGACGATTTGAAATGGCTTCGCCGCACCGGACTGGAAAGCCCGATTTTAAACTGTGCCAGAAAAGGAATTCCGGTATTGGGAATTTGTGGCGGCTATCAGATGTTAGGCAATGAAATTGACGACAGCTGTGGGGCAGAAACGGGAGAGGTAGTTCCGGGGCTTGGATTGCTTCCGGTAAAAACCGTTTTTTCATTAGAAAAGCACAGAAGCCGCGTAAAAGGTCGGATTTGTGCGCAATCCGGCATCTGGGGCAGCGTTTCGGGCTGTGAATGTACCGGTTATGAAATCCATATGGGCGAGAGCCGTATTTGCGAAGAAAATGCGCAGGGATTTATACAGCTTACCAATCAATCGGATTTATCAACACGCGCAGACGGCTGTGTCCGTGAAAATGTAGCAGGGACATATCTGCATGGGATTTTTGACGAGGTGGGATTTTGCGGGCGGCTCATAGAAACACTGTGCCGGCAGAAAGGCAGGAATTCGGCTGTGTCTGGGCAGATGAGTTTTTGGGAATACAAACAAAGAGAATATGATAAGTTAGCCGATGTGATTCGTGAAAATATGGATATGGAATATCTGTACCGTGTAATGGGGCTGGCGTAAAATAAAATCCGGAAACTGCTTTTCATCACGCAGTTTCCGGATTTTTTATCCAACAAATCTTTAACGGATTATTCCAACACAAGCAGAAGTGCCATTTTAAATCTGCCGTTTGCGGTTACGCTGTGAAGACCGTTCTTTTCAAAACGGAAACATTCACCGGCGCTGATTTCATAGTCTATTCCTTCATAGCCGATTGTCGCTTTGCCTTCCAGTGCGAAAACAATCGCATTGCCCGGTGCGCGGTGCGGTGTAAGACCTGTGCCTTCATCAAATGCCATTAACACATATTTCATTGATGGGTTGCTGGCTACGTCCATGTTGGCGATACTGCCTTCTTCATAAGAAATTAAATCTTTCAGTGCGAATACTTCATTTGTTTTTACATTTGCGTTCATAATGTTCTCCTTTTCAAAAATAATTTCAGTGTATACCAGTCCGTTTTCTGTTTGCATACCGCACAAAGTCTTTTCAGGGACAATGAGTGCCGTGCCGGGGGTGGCAAAAACATTTTTCGGTTCTTCACCCAGAAGAAATGTTCCGCTTCCGGCGTTTGTGATATACATGGTCATTCTGTCATAGCTTTCCTGACTGATAGAGGTTCCTGCACCCATTGAAAAATAGGTGATTTTATTGACCGTGCCAAGTCTGGAATCTCTTGAAACGGTCATGCCGCCCCGTATGGGACGCATATTTTCAATCGTAAATACCGGATTCAATAGGCTGTCCTCCTTTATTTTATTGTGCAAATCTATTATTGCCGTTTTTTTAAATATACACTACAATGGAGCAAAAAGGAAGTATGCACATTTAAGTTATATACTTACCTAAAGGTAAGTATAGCCGCAGATTCCACCGAAAGTAGAGTACAGCCTGTCAGAACGCGGCAAATCCCTGATACCGATACTTGTTTCCATGTGTGAGTGGGGCGGAAAACATAAAAATGATTTGATAGATTAAATTGACAGTGCATATAGAGAATAAAAATGAGCAAAAGGAGTGCGGAAAAAATGAGTAAACAAACGTTTACACCCAACAAAATTATTTCTTATTTTAAGACAGAGTGGGTTGTTTTACTGATTGTAACAGTGTCCGGGCTGATTTATAACTTAGGTCTGCTTGCGGGACCGTGGTTTGAAGGACGTATGACCGGTTGTCTGATTGACATTTTAAATGGAAGAAAGACATTTTATAATATGCTCATTCTGGTGGGATGTTACGTGCTTTCCATTGCGGTTGTGCAGGTGTCCCGCTATATCAAGCGTTTTTATGTCAGACGTTTTGCTAACAACGTCAACCGCCGCATGAAAGGTATTCTTTACGCCAGTCTGGTCGAAAAAAGCAGACCGGAGTTAAAGGAGCAGGGAATGGGCGATATTATGACAAAGGCGATATTGGACGTTGATGACTGTGTAGAGGGTATGCGGAAATTTACGACAGAAATATTTGATACCGGCATTGCACTTGCCGCGTATGCGGGCATGTTGTTGTATTACGACTGGCGTCTTGCCCTGCTTTCCATGCTTTTTCCGCCGGTATCTTATCTGCTTGCCGAAAAAATGAAGACCATTGTACAGCGGACCGGTGTGGTATACAAGGAACAGTCCGGTGCGTTAAGTTCGGCAACCTTAGACAGGGCAGAAAATGCCATTACTTACAGGGTGTTTGGCTGTGAACAGCAGCGTAAACAGGCTTATGAGGAAAATTTAACGGCATACGAAAAAGCCGCAGTCAGCGCAAATATCTGGAATACGATGATGCCGCCGCTTTATAAGGTCATTTCAATGACAGGTGTGCTGTTTATTTTATATTTCGGTGCGGCAAATGTGCTTGGAACAGGCTGGAAAGTCTGGACGGCTGCAATTTTTACAACATTTTTATCCTGCTTTACAAAGCTGTCCGTCAAATCCTCCAATGCGGCAAAATTATTCAATGCCGTGCATAAGGCACAGGTTTCATGGAAGCGTATTAAGCCGCTGATGAATCCGGTGATAGAAAATGAAAAGCCTGAAATCCGGACGGTTTCACAGTTATCGGTACAGGAGCTTACATTTGCGTATCCTGACGGTGAAAATATATTTGAAAACATTTCCCTTGCGGCAAAGCCTGGAGATATTATCGGTGTGACCGGAGCGGTTGCGTGCGGAAAATCTACTTTCGGCAAGGCATTTCTCGGAGAATATCCGTATCAGGGCAGCATCACGGTTGACGGTAAAGAGCTGGGCAGTCTGGACAGAAGACAGCACGCGGGCATTATCGGTTATCTGGGACATGCCCCGGAGTTATTTAATGATACTATTGAAAACAATATTTTAATGGGAGAAAATAAAAATGTATCCGATTACCTGAAACTGGTCTGTTTTAATGAAGAAGTACAGGCAATGCCGGACAAAGAAAATACAATGGTCGGAAACGGCGGCGTGCGGCTCTCCGGCGGTCAGGCACAGCGCCTTGCGCTGGCAAGAACGCTCTGTCATAAACGTCCGGTACTCATTTTAGACGACCCGTTTTCGGCACTCGATAAAGACACCGAAAAACAGATTTTTGCAAATCTGAAAAAATATATGGCAGACGGCATTGTGATAATAATATCACACAGACTGTATCTGTTCCCGCAGATGAATCAGGTAATCTGGCTGGAAAATGGACAGGCAGTAACCGGTACGCATGAAAAACTGATGCAGGAGATACCGGAATACGCACAGCTTTACCATGCGCAGGAAGGAGGAAGTATTTATGAACAGTGATTGTGGAAACATTATCAGACAGACTGTAAAGAAAAATGTTCTTCTGGCAGTGGGAATTGTTATCGCAGTGTGCGGAGCCGTTGTCATATCCCTGCTTCCGCCGCTTGTACTGGCAAAAATGATTGATGCTATGACACAAAAACAGAATGTCGGCTTTACCTTTGTGGCGCTTTATTTCGGGCTGACGGCGCTGACAGGTGTTATGGAAGCGTCAAGAGAAGGATTTCTGACGGTATTTGGACAGAAAATCACACATGCATTAAGAAGCAGTCTTATGGAAAAGTTTACAAGACTGACGGCAGACAGTTTAAACAAACAGGAACCGGGCGCACTGGTATCACGGTTTGTCGGTGATGTGGATACGGTAGAAAATCTGTTTACATCGGGCATTATCAGTATGTTTGCGGATGCCTGCCGCGTCATCAGTATTCTGGCAGTCATATGGTTTCAGAATAAGGGACTTGCGCTTGTACTGTTTATTTTACTGCCGTTTCTGTTCTGGTTTACACGATATGTCCAGAAAAATATGTTAGCTGCGCAGGTTGAAAACCGCCGTGCGGTCAGCCGTGCTTCCGGTCATGTGCCGGAAACCCTGCATAATATCCGTACGATTCACAACCTTTCCAAAGAAAATTATATGGAAAAACGATATGACGAATATATCCAGCAAAGCTATCATGCCATGGAAAAGACCAACTTTTACGATGCGGTCTATTCACCGGTCATTTTAATTTTAAATGCGGTTGTTGTTGCGGTAGTCATGCTTTTGTCTGCTTCCGGCAGTCCTAAGGTTCTGACACTGTTTGGTATGTCAGCCGGTACGGCGGTTGCAGTTATGAATTACATTTCGCAGATATTTACACCGCTTGAAAGTCTTGGCATGGAGATTCAGACCATTCAGTCTGCCATTGCGGGTGTGCAGAGAATCAATGAATTTTTTGCACTGCCGGAGCCTGCACCAAAACAGCATGAAAATACAGCAGATTCAAAACCGGTACAAAATAACGGTAAATCCTTTGTGGAATTTCGGGACGTCACCTTTGGTTATGACGAACATACGGTGTTAAAGCATTTAAGCTTTCAGGTAGAGGAAGGCGAGCAGATTACACTTTCAGGCAGAACCGGTGCCGGAAAAAGTACGGTATTTAAGCTGCTTCTGGGACTTTACGAACCGAGTGAGGGCAGTGTGTGGATTGACGGCAGAGAGGCAGCAGCGATTGACCGGAAGGACAGACGTTTTTTGTTTGGCTATGTAGAGCAGTCATTTCACAGAGTAGCGGGAACGGTCAAAGACCAGATTACGCTGTATGATGAAAAGATTTCCATGGAAAATGTAAAAGAAGCGGCAGAACTGACGGGACTGCATGATACAATTATGCACCTCCCGGACGGATATGACACCATCTGTACACCGGAACTGTTTTCACAGGGACAGTGGCAGCTTTTATCCATAGCGCGTGCGGCGGCGGCAAGACCGAAGCTTTTGTTATTGGATGAAATCACGGCAAATCTCGATGCCGAAACGGAAAAAGAAGTGCTTGAAGCGCTAAAGAGAGTATCCGAAAACAGAACGGTTATCTCCATTTCACACAGAGTATCCGCAAAAATGGGAAGAATCATTCCGATTGAGCAGAAACTATAGGAATAAAAGCGGATTTTATAACCGGCGGAAGTATGTTATACTAAAATACAACATACGCAAGGCGCATGTTACAGGCAGGAGAGAAGAAGCCTGTACATGTGCGGCAAAACAGTGCGGGAAAAAGAGAGGGAAATCAGATGATACGGTGTAATAACTGCGGAGCGGATATTGAGGAAACACAGACACAATGCCCATACTGCCATGCCATGCAGTATGAAGCATCGGAAAAAGAGTACATGAATCACCTGTACAAAATGAATGATACCATGGACGGACTTGATGAAAATGCAAACCGTTATATCCGGAACAGAATCATTTGTCATGCTGTCATTACGCTGGCGGCGGTTGCAGCAGCACTGCTTGTCGGGACTGCGTGGGGATATACAAAATATCGTTCTTATTATAATTCGGCTTCGGAACGCAGAGAGATTGCAGAGGGCATGGCATGGTATGATGAAAATGTGCCGCAGATAAATGAAGCCTACGAGCAGGGAAACTTTGCAGACATCAGTGAAGTGACGGCGGATTCTTATAAAAATAAAATATTACAGCAGTGGAAACATTATAATATTTTATATATTTATAAATATGCGTATTCAGATACACTGCGCTATGATGATAAAATCGCACAGGGAACGCCGCTTGAAAGCTATGAATTTGAAAATCTGTACCGCAGCTGCATGGAATATATGAATATGCTGGAAGATACGGACGGATATATGTACCGGTATTATAAAAGCTGTGATACACAGGAAAAAGAAATTATCAGTACGTGGACACAGCATGTAAAGGCAGTTCTTACAGATACCATCGGACAGTCGGAAGCCGACTATGCCGCAGACTATCAGGCTTTGTACGGGAACGGTGATGTCAGTAATTACAACATGTTCCGTGAAAAAGCACAAAAATATGAAAAATGACAGTGGGGAATATTTATGAAATGTAAAAATTGCGGTGCAGAACTGACAATGCTTGAAAAATTCTGTCCAAACTGCGGGACACCTAATGAACAGAGTCAGCAGCACATCAAAGATATGGAGCATTATGAACATGAATTTTCGGATACACAAAAAGAAGTTGTCCGTAACAGTAAATGGTTCATAAAATACATTGCACCGGTTACATCGCTGGTGATTGCGGGAATTGCAGCAGTCATAGTAACCATTCAGGCAAATCACCTCTGGGGATATAACCTGGCAGAACAAAAGCAGAAAAAATATAATCAGACACATGAGCAGGAAATCAAAGAACATTTACAGACACTGCTGGATAACGGGCAGTATGAAGAAGTGTATCAGCTCTACACCCGTCTGAACCAGCGGATGAGCGGAATGGGAAACAGCGGCTGGTATGATTTTTACAACATGACAGAAGGGTATCTGCGTCTGCGCAATGCCATTATGTTTTACTATAATCCGGAACTGTCAGAGCATTATTCCAAAGAAACGGCATTAAACAATGCGGCAGAAGCAATCTGTATGATAACCGGAAGCGCGCAGGGGAAAAGTTACAGGGAACGGGCGGCAGAGAGTATTCCTTATATGGAAGATATAAAAGAAAAAGCAGGGCTGTTTTTAAAGGATTACTGTAATTTTACACAGGCTGATATAGATTCGCTCGAAAACCGTGACAGAACATCGGTAATTGCATTACTGACGAGGAGAATGTTTGATGAAGAATAAAAAAAATCGTGTTAATATAACAGGAAAGCTGTTGTATCTGGTTGTTGCCATACTGGTTTTGATGATTATTCCGTCAGCGGCGGAAAATGCGTATGATTATTTCCGGGAAAAGCAGTCCAGAAAAGGATATACGTCAGAGAAGCTGTATGAGGATTTCTGCGATGGTGATTATGGCAGATTATCAGAAAAGGTGGCATATAACCGCGCTGTTGGAAGAACAGTCACAGAAGATGACAGGGACTACTATGCTTTCAGTGCCTGCTACAACAGCGCAGTTGATTATCATATGTACCGGACAGCCGGAAAAACAGACAAAGCTTCCGATACACTTGAGATATTTTATCAGAATGAATCAGAACTGAATCATTTGATTTTTAAGGACGCATTAACCGCGGTAAAAGAGGTATATGAAATTCCGTAAATCTGCGGCTTATTCTGCAGAGTCTGCAATCAGATTCTGGTACCAGTAATAGGAATCTTTCGGAATCCGTTTTTGTGTCGGATAATCAATATATACCAGTCCGAAACGTTCATCGTAACCGCTGTGCCATTCAAAATTGTCCGTAAAAGACCAGTGAAAATACCCCATGACGGGTGTACCCTCTTTTATGGATTCACTCAGCTGTAACAGATAGCGCGTCAGAAAATCAATGCGTTCAGCATCATGGACTTTTCCGTCAAGGAAAATGTGGTCATTGCAGGAAAGCCCGTTTTCAGTAATAAAAATCGGCAGATGATAGCGTTCATACAGAAAGCGTGTACCCCAGTTCATAACTTCGGGAGTGACAGGCCATTTCAGTGCTGTCTTTGGAAAACCTGCATATCGTTTCGTAAAACCGTCTGCACCGGCTTTGTGTCCGTTATAAATGTTCAGCCCCAGAAAATCCAAAGGCGGATTTAATTCGCTGCAGTCGTTCCACACATTTTTAAGGTGCTGTGTTACAAAATTCAGCGTATCATCTGATTTTAAATCAGCAGTAATCTCTGGCGCAAGTGCTTCAAAATCCGGTGCAAGTCCGTTGATAACCGCATCGCAGAAAATGTGATGACAGAATAAAATATTTTCTTTGGTATTGGCAAATGTCATAGTTCTTGCGGCACAGATATCCGCTTCATTTTCACTGCATGGATAGCACAGATTTCCGGTACTTGAAAAACCGATTTTGACCGGTTTCTTTGCAGCCCTGCGCATTGCGGGAACGGCAAGTGCATGAGCTTTGGCAAGTGCGTGGAGAATATCCAGTGTTTCCAGCATGGAAAGCCGGTATCCGGGCGCGTGAAGACCGTCATAATACCCCATTTTTGAAATAATCTGCGGTTCATTGATTGTGGAAAAATAAGTTACACGGTCCGAAAAATGTTCACAGATAACAGCAGCATAACGCACAAATGCTTCAATCGTATGCGCAGACAGCCAGCCGTCGCGGTCCGAAAGGGACTGTGGAAGGTCCCAGTGAAAAAGTGTAATGTGCGGCTGGATGCCATACCGGATACAGCAGTCTACAACACGGTCATAAAAGGCAAGCCCCAAAGGATTGACAGCAGGATCATCGCCGTTTGGAAAAATCCGCGGCCATGAAACAGAAAAACGGTACGCGCGGATACCGGCATTTGCCATGAACCGGATATCTTCTTCATAGTTATCATAATAACAGCAGGCAAGCGTTCCGTCAGAGCTGTCAGCAATGACACCGCTTTTCTGACAGAACGTATCCCAGATAGAAGCGCCTTTGCCGTCCCGGTTATAAGCCCCTTCGGTCTGATAGGAGCTGGAAGCTGTTCCCCATATAAAATCTTTTGGAAAATGAATATGTTTCATACAAAGTTCCTCCATTACATAATTGCAGTGACATGATATTCCGTCACATCTTTCTGATAAGGAATCATATTTCCTTCAACCGGAGTGCCGTTTACAAGAAGGGTTTTGATGCCTTTCTGCGATTTGGCAGAATTATCAACGTGAATATGATAAACGGCACCGCGGAAATGCCGTGTTACGGTAAATCCGGACAGGGTTTCCGGAATACACGGATCAATGCAGAGTCCGTCAAATTCAGGGCGGATACCGAGAATATACTGTGAAACATTTGTAAATGTCCATGCGGCAGTTCCCGTAAGCCAGCTGTTTTTTGCTTCACCGAAACGGCATGCATCTTTTCCGGCAATCATCTGCGAATAAACGTAAGCTTCCGTCCGGTGCAGGTCGCTGATATCCTGAAGATATGCCGGACAGATTTTTTTATAAATTTCAAAGGCGCGGCTGCCGTGTCCCAAAACAGTTTCAGCAATGGAAACCCAAGGATTGTTGTGGCAGAAGATACCGGCATTTTCTTTGTAGCCTTCCGGGTAAGATGAAATTTCACCCAGTTCAAGGTGATAGTATGTGTAAGCCGGCTGTAAAAGAACAATGCCATATTTTGTATCCAACCTGTTTTTTACGGACTCCAGTGCTTTTTCGGCAAGACCTTCCTTTACCCCGATTCCAGCCATGACACAGAAGCCCTGCGGCTCAATAAAAATCTGACCTTCTTCACATTCATGCGAACCGACCTTTTTTCCGGCGGCATCGTAGGCACGTAAGAACCATTCGCCGTCCCAGCCGGATTTTAAAACCGCCTGTATCATTTGCTCAACCTGCGCATCAGCATCATCAGCTTCTTTGGTAAGACCGGCATGGCGGCAGATTTGTGCATAGTCCCTGCCGTACTTTACATACATTCCGGCAATAAAAACAGATTCGGCAACAGGACCTTCGGAAGCGCCGGCAGTCTGGAAGGATTCATCGGGAACGGTTGAAAAACAGTTCAGATTCAGGCAGTCGTTCCAGTCGGCACGGCCAATCAGCGGCAGGTTGTGTGGTCCGAGATGTGTGGACGTAAAATGAAAAGAGCGGCGCAGATGTTCCATCAGCGGAGCCTGATTGTCCGGATTGCTGTCAAACGGTGTCATTTCATCCAGAATCGAATAGTCGCCGGTTTCTTTTAAATAAGCGGCAGTTCCGGCAATCAGCCATAACGGGTCGTCATTAAAGCCGCTTCCGATGTCTGCATTTCCCTTTTTGGTCAGCGGCTGGTACTGGTGGTAGGCACTTCCGTTTTCAAACTGGGTAGAAGCAATATCTAAAATACGCTGGCGCGCTTTATCCGGGATTAAGTGGACAAAGCCAAGCAGATCCTGGCAGGAATCCCTAAATCCCATGCCTCTGCCGATACCCGATTCAAAATAAGATGCGGAGCGGGACATATTAAAAGTAACCATGCACTGATACTGGTTCCAGATATTGACCATGCGGCAGAGTTTCTTATCGTCGGCTTCGAGCGTATAGCCGGAGAGCAGATGACTCCAGTAGTCTTTTAAACGTAACAGCGCATTGTCAAAATCTTTGATAGAAAGAAAATGTTCCATCAATTCATTTGCTTTTTTCTTGTTGATAATCTGTGGCGCTTCCCATTTATCATCTGCCGGATTTTCAATGTAGCCGAGCATAAAGATGAAATCACGGCTTTCGTGCGGTTCAAGCGTAATATCCAGCCGGAAAGAACCGCATGGCTGCCAGCCGTCGGCAACAGAATTGCAGGAAGTGCCGTTTCCAACGGACTGTGGTGCGGCAGGGGAGCCGTATGTACCAAGAAAGCTCTCGCGTGCGGTATCAAATCCGTCACACGCAGCATTTACAGCATAGACGGCATAGTGATTGCGGCGTTCACGGTATTCGGTTTTGTGATAAATGCAGGAGCGGCTGTCGCCCTTTACGACTTCGACTTCACCGGTGCTGTAGTTTTTCTGAAAATTATTCATATCTTCAACGGCATTCCACAGACAGAATTCAACATAAGAATAAAGACTGATGTTTTTTTTGCTGTCGGAAAGATTTTTCAGGCTGATTTTGTTTAATTCACAGTCGGCACCGATTGGAACGAGTGCGGTTACACAGGCTTCCAGTTCATTTTTAATACCTTTGTAAATCGTATATCCAAGACCGTGGCGGCATTCATAAGCATCCAGTGCGGTCTGTGACGGCTGCCAGCCAGGATTCCATACGGTGCTGCCGTCTTTGATATAGTAGTAGTGGCCGTTGCTGTCTAACGGTGCATTGTTATAGCGGTATCGGGTAAGACGCATCAGTTTGGCATCTTTATAAAAAGCATAGCCGCCGCCGGTGTTGCTGATCAGGCGGAAGAAGCTTTCGCAGCCCAGATAATTAATCCATGGCAGCGGCGTCTGTGGTGTAGTAATCACATATTCTTTATTTGTATCATCAAAATATCCAAAATTCATAGAAAACCTCCTTTTGTTAAGTTTACAGGTACTTTATGGCGGAAAAAATACGTGCCATTTAACGAAAACGATTAAGAAATGCCGGGAAATAAAAAGCCTGCCGGGCTTATACACTAGTATATGCAGAAAAACAGATAGAAAGTAATCATATTTATCTCTAAGCTGAGTATATTTTAATAAAAAGAAAAATGCAATGTTGAAATGAGAAAAACAGAAAAATAGTCAAAATGCACAAAAGTGTATATACAAAATGCACTAATTTTATAAAATGTCAAAAAAGAGTTGCATTTAAAATAATAACATGCTATATTGAATTTACGAAAACGATTAAGTAACTATTAACGGCTCAGACAAACGAGGTAAGTGACTATGGTATCTATGAGAGATATTGCAGACAGATGTAAAGTATCTGTTGCAACGGTCAGTAAAGCGCTGAACCATCATAGTGACATCAGCGAGGAAACCAGAAAGCGGATTCAGAAAGCGGCAGATGAGATGGGATATTATCCGAACTCGGCGGCGAGGGCATTAAAGACACACCGTTCCTATAATATTGGTGTTCTTTTAAATGACAAAGCAAACAGCGGTCTGACGCATGAATATTTTTCAGCGGTGCTTCAAGGTGTCAAAGTCGAGGCAGAAAGCTGCGGATACGATATTACATTTATTAATACGCACAGCAAGACAATGACTTATTATGAACATTGTAAATATCGTAATCTCGATGGAGTTGTTATTGCATGTACGGATTTTGAGTGTGAGGAAGTGAAGGAAGTTGTCAACGGAACGATTCCCACGGTAACGATTGACTACGTATTTAACAGCTGCACTTCGGTAAGCTCGGATAATGTAAAGGGGATGAGAGATTTAGTCCGGTATGTATATGAGATGGGACATCGCAGGATTGCTTATATACATGGAGAGGATGATTCGGAGGTAACAAAGCAGAGATTAACATCATTTTACAGGACACTTGAGGAATTGGGGATTGAGGTACCGGATGAATACGTGAAATCATCAGAGTATCTGAATTCAGTCAAAGCAGAACAGTTCACAGATGAACTGCTGGATATGAAAGATGCACCGACCTGCATATTTTATCCGGATGACCTGTCGAATACCGGCGGACTCAATGCAGTCCGCAAAAGGGGTTTAAAAGTGCCGCGGGATATTTCGACGGTAGGATATGACGGTATTAAATTATCGCAGATGTTAAGTCCGAAACTTACCACGCTGCGGCAGGATACGATGGAGATTGGAAAGAAGGCAGCCAAAGAACTGATAGCGGCGATTGAACGTCCGAAGACGACACTGGTAAAAAGAGTTATAGTTGAAGGAACTCTGATAGAGGGTGAAACTGTCAGAGATATCAGCTAAAGGGGTTTTTGAGGAGGTATTATTATGAAGAAGGGTAAATTTACAAGTTTAATGCTTGCGGGAATGATGGCAGTGACAACACTTGCAGGATGCGGTTCGGGAGGAAAACAGGCCGCTTCAAAGGTTGATACAAGTGAGGCAGCACAGGGAAAAGTATTGAATATCTACTGCTGGAATACAGAATTTCAGGACAGATTTGAATATTTTAAAAAGTCCGGAAAGCTTCCGTCAGATGTAAAAGTAAATTTCGTGGTTACACCGAATGAAAACAACGCATACCAGAATGCACTGGATGCAGCACTTTTAAAACAGAATGACGTACCGGCAGATGAAAAGATTGATATTTTCCTGATTGAAGCCGATTATGCGTTGAAATATGTTGACAGTGATTACACACTGGACGTTGTCAATGACATCGGACTTTCAAAGGATGCACTGGCTGACCAGTATCAGTACACCAAAGATATCGTAACAGATTCAAAGGGCGTACAGAAAGGTACAACATGGCAGGCAACACCGGGATTGTTCGCATACAGACGTTCCATTGCAAAAGATGTTCTCGGCACGGATGATCCGGATGCAGTACAGGCACAGCTTTCTTCATGGGATAAGTTTAATGCCGTAGCTGAAAAGGCATCTGAAAAAGGTTATAAGATGCTTTCCGGATATGACGATGCCTACAGAGTATTCTCAAACAACGTATCTGCACCGTGGGTTGATTCCAATAATAAGATTGTCATTGATGACAACATTATGAAATGGGTTGACCAGACAAAGACCTTTACAGAAAAAGGCTACAACAACAAGTCTTCACTTTGGGACAATGTATGGCAGGCTGACCAGGGTCCGAAAGGAAATGTATTTGGATTCTTTTATTCAACATGGGGTATTAACTTTACACTTCTTGGCAATGCATTGGAAACACCTGTAAAAGAAGGCGGTAAGGAAGAAGTCGGCAATGGTATTTACGGGGATTATGCCGTATGCCAGGGACCACAGAGTTACTACTGGGGCGGTACATGGATTTGTGCAGCAGCCGGAACCGATAATCCGAACCTGATTAAAGAAATTATGCAGACAATGACCTGCGATAAGGATACAGAAGTCCAGATTACAAAAGATACACAGGATTACACCAATACCATTTCCGGCATGAATGAACTTGCAAACAGCAATTTCAAGTCAGACTTCCTTGGCGGACAGAACCATATTAAACTCTTTGCAGAAGCTGCACCGAAGATTAATATGAAGAATATTTCAGCATATGACCAGGGATTAAATGAAGAATTCCAGAAGGCAATGAAGGATTACTTCGACGGAAATGTTACAAAAGACAAGGCACTTGATAATTTCTACAAGGCCGCAACAGAGAAATACCCGAATCTGACACATTAATAACATGACAGTATAAGGTGACAGGCACGCCTTGAAATCATTGAATTGTTATCAGAATAAAGCTGGTTTCAAGAAACGGGTTTCAGGGCGTGCATTTGTTTACCGGAAATGGAGGGCGGCATGAAAAGAAAAAGAAGATCAAAATGTGTAAGTTATGCAAAGTGGGGATATATATTTTTGATACCGTTCTTTCTGGTATATTTTATTTTTCAGCTGCTTCCGCTGATTTCCACTTTCTATAACAGCTTTTTTGAAAATTACAGAGTGGGTCTTATGCAGATAGGACCAAAGTTTGTAGGATTACAGAATTATAAAGAAATACTATTTAACAGCGAATTGCCGATTTATTTGAAAAATACGTTTATTATCTGGATGATGGGCTTTATTCCGCAGATGTTTTTCTCACTGCTGCTTGCATCCTGGTTTACGGATTTGCGATTGAGATTGAAATGTACGGGATTCTTTAAGACCGTTATTTATATGCCGAACCTGATTATGGCATCTGCATTTTCAATGCTGTTTTACACCATATTTTCAGATGTAGGCCCGATTAATAACCTGCTGAATTCCATGGGACTTCCTACATACCGGTTTCTTTCGGAAGTTGCAGGCGCAAGAGGTCTGATTGCACTGATGAATTTCCTCATGTGGTTTGGTAATACGACCATTGTTTTAATGGCAGGTATTATGGGAATTGATACCAGTATTCTTGAAGCTGCAAGAATTGACGGGGCGAATTCTATTCAGATATTCAGACGCATTACACTTCCGATTATCCGTCCGATTATGGCATACACCCTTGTAACGTCGCTGATTGGTGGTATTCAGATGTTTGATGTTCCGCAGATTTTAACAAACGGTAACGGTAATCCGGACAGAACGAGCATGACGGTTATTATGTATCTGAATAAGCATTTATATAGTAAGAACTATGGCATGGCAGGTGCGTTATCCGTGATTTTGTTTATCATTACGGCGATACTGAGTGTTGCGGTATTTAAGTATGTTACCAAAGATATGGTAAACGTAGGGGAAAAGAAAGTTAAAAAGGCAAAGGGGGTATAGATTATGAGCGCTGTCAGCAAAAAGAAATCCGATAAAAAGGATAAAATCATCTTGAATATACAGAGAACTTTGTGCTATATCGTATTAATTATCATTTCTATACTGTGCCTGTTTTCTTTTTACGTACTGCTGATTAATACGACAAGGTCCCACCCGGATATACAAAAAGGATTCTCTTTAATTCCGGGAAAGTCATTTTTTGTCAATCTGACGAATCTGTTGAAGGATAAACAGCTTCCGGTCTTAAAGGGAATGTGCAACAGCCTTCTGGTAGCTTCCGGTTCGGCAGTGCTTTCCGTATATTTTTCGGCACTGACGGCATATGCAATCCACGCATATGATTTCAGGTTTAAGAAAGCAGCATTTACCTTTATTATGGTCATCATGATGGTGCCGACACAGGTATCTGCACTTGGTTTTATTAACCAGATGAGCAACATGCGGTTGATGAATTCATTTATTCCGCTGATTATACCGTCCATTGCATCACCGGTTGTATTCTTCTTTATTAAGCAGTATATGGACAGCGTGCTTCCGATGGAGCTGGTTGAAGCAGCCCGGATTGACGGAGCGCATGAATTCAGAATCTTTAACCAGATTGTACTGCCGCTGATGAAACCGGCAATTGCCGTGCAGGCGATATTTACATTCGTGTCATCATGGAATAATTACTTTATTCCATCCCTGCTGTTAAACAAAGACAGTAAAAAGACACTTCCGATTTTGATTGCGCAGTTAAGAAGTGCCGACTTCTTAAAGTTTGATATGGGCAAGGTCTATATGATGCTTGGCTGTGCCATCTTACCGGTTATCATCGTTTATCTGTGCCTGTCAAAATTTATTGTACGGGGCGTTACACTTGGCGGTGTGAAAGGTTAAGAGTAAAAATACAATTTAAAATCCGGGATTTACAAAAAATGACGAGGAAAGCGTCCGTGTTTTTGTAAATCCCGGATATTTTATTGCCGGAAAATGAATTTGCAAATGTTTTGCAAATCTGTTGACAGTACGAAATGAATGTGCTACAATTCCAAAATGCAAATGATTTGCAAATTGGTAACAGCAAGCTTCACTTGTTGTTGGCAGTATTGTGCCGCAGGCATTAAAATGCCTGTGGAATGGAGGATAGCACAAAAAAGAATCGAGGAAAAATCATGCAGAACGGTTATAAAACCAAAAGCAGAAGCTATATTATGGAGTTTTTTACGGCACACAAAGAGCAGATTGTCAGTGCGGCGGATATTCACCATTATTTAGAGGAGAACGGCAAGCAGGTCAATCTGGCAACGATTTACCGGAATCTCGACAAGATGACGGACGAAGGCATTTTGTTAAAATATAAGACCGCAAAAGATGAACATGCGGTTTACCAGTATACGGACGGACACCCGGAATGTCACGAACATCTGCATTTACAGTGCGTGCGCTGTGGACGGGTGATTCATCTGGAATGTGGATTTATGAAAGATATCCGGGCACATCTTGAGGAACATCACGGATTTGCCCTGGAGTGCAGCAGTTCTGTGCTGTACGGAATGTGCAGGGAATGTAAGGAAATGGAGAGCGGCAGTCATGAAAAGAATCATGAATAAAATAAAAGAAAAAAGCGCTGTTATATGTGCGTTTCTGCTGTGCATAACGTCTATCGCGGCAATGGCGGGCTGTGGGAAACTGCCTTCGTCTTTTGTGACTTCGGATAAAATCAAAGTGGTATGCACGACATTTCCGCAGTACGACTGGGTGCGGCAGATTTTAGGAGAGAACGGTGACGAATTCGAGATTAAACTGCTGACGGACAACGGTGTGGATATGCACAGCTACCAGCCGTCCACGGCGGATATTGCGGCAGTGGCTTCCTGTGACGTGCTGGTGTACACTGGAGGAACATCTGAAAACTGGGTGACATCGGCATTAAAAGAAGCGGTAAATCCCGATATGACCGTTGTAAATCTCATGGACTATTTAGGCGATTCCGTAAAAGAGGAAGAACTGGCAGAGGGTATGCAGGGGGACAGCCACGGACACACCCACAGCCATGCACAGGAAGACGATGACCATGACGAGGCACATGACGGCAGTCATGACCACGGTGAAGAACATCATCACGAAGATGAAATCGAATATGATGAACACATCTGGCTTTCCGTAAAAAATGCAGAAAAGATTGTGGAAGAATTAACAAATGTTCTTGCCGGGAAAGATACCAAACACGCACAGGCAATCCGGGAAAACGCAAGCGCTTATCAGAGCCGGTTAAATGAACTGGATACACAGTATGCGCAGGCTGTACAGAGCGCAAAGCATGACACCGTGCTGTTTGGTGACCGCTTCCCGTTCCGCTATCTGGTTGACGATTACGGAATCAATTACTATGCGGCATTTGCGGGGTGCAGTTCGGAAACTTCCGCAAGCTTTAAAACGGTCGTTTTTTTATCGGGAAAAATCGACGAACTGGGATTGTCCAAAGTGCTGGTAATTGAAAATTCGGGAGAACAGGTGGCAAAGACTGTTATTGAAAATACAAAAAATAAAAATGCCGAAATCCTGACACTGGATTCCATGCAGTCTGTCACGAAAAAGCAGATAGCGGACGGGTACACGTATCTTTCAGTGATGGAGAAAAATCTTGAGGTCTTAAAGGCGGCATTAAATTGATGATAAAAAATCTGTGTATTGAGAATTTATAACGGCAGATACACACTGGAAAGGAGCAGTTATGGCTTATATAACATGTGAAGATCTGGCACTGGGCTATGAAGGAAAAGCAGTGACGGAGCATATACATTTTACGGTAAACAAAGGGGACTACCTTTGCATTATCGGTGAAAACGGTGCAGGAAAAAGTACGCTGATGAAGACCCTGTTACGTCTGATACAGCCCATTTCGGGAACAATCGAAACGGGGGACGGACTGTCAGCCTATGAAGTCGGCTATCTGCCACAGCAGACGGCAGTGCAGAAGGACTTCCCGGCATCGGTTATGGAGATTGTGCTGACGGGAACGTTAAATAAAAGCGGCTGGAAGCCGTTTTACAGCAGACAGCAGAAAAATGAAGCGCAGCAGAATATGGAAAAAATGGGTATCTGGAATTTAAGAAACCGCTGTTACCGGGAGCTTTCCGGCGGGCAGCAGCAGAGAGTCCTGCTAGCAAGGGCGCTGTGTGCCACAACCAAGCTGCTTCTTTTAGACGAACCGGTGGCAGGGCTGGACCCGAAAGTAACGGCTGAAATGTATCAGTTGATTGAACAGCTTAACAAGAGCGGTGTCACGATTATTATGGTATCGCATGATATTCAGGCGGCGTTAAAATATGCGAGCCATATTTTACAGATAGGAAAAAAACAGCTCTATTTCGGCTCAAGCAAAGACTATCTGGAAAGTGACGCATGGAAATTACTGGAAGGAACGGAGGAGAAAGACAATGAGTGATATGATAACAACACTGGCATTTTATATGCGTTTTCCGTTTGTGCGTTATGCGCTGATTGTAGGTGTGCTGATTGCGCTGTGTTCCTCACTGCTCGGCGTGACGCTGGTTTTAAAAAGATTTTCGTATATCGGTGACGGACTTTCGCATGTCGCATTCGGCGCAATGGCGGTGGCGGCGGTTTTGAACCTGACCAATGACACCCTGCTTGTCATGCCGGTGACGGTTGTGGCGGCAATTCTGTTACTGCGCACCGGACAGAATACCAAAATCCACGGAGATGCGGCAATCGCCATGCTTTCCGTCGGTGCACTGGCTGTCGGCTACCTTTTGCTGAATCTGTTTTCGACATCGACGAATATTAACGGGGATGTGTGCGGAACGCTGTTTGGTTCAACGTCCATTCTGACACTGACGACAGCCGAGGTATGGCTGTGTGTAGCGGCTTCGGTCGTGGTGATTTTTATATACGTTTTCTTCTATAATAAGATATTTGCCGTTACATTTGATGAAAATTTTGCAACGGCAACCGGCATGAAGGCAGACCGCTATAACCTGCTGATTGCCGTGGTAACGGCAGTCATTATCGTGCTTGCAATGAACCTTGTCGGTTCCCTGCTGATTTCGGCACTGGTGATATTCCCGGCGCTGTCTGCCATGCAGGTGATTAAAAATTTCAAAGGTGTAGTCATCTGTTCTGCCGTGATTTCGGTGCTGTGTGCGTTATTCGGTATTCTGGCATCCGTACTGTTTTCAACGCCGGTCGGCTCAACGATTGTGGCGGCGGATATTGTTGTGTTTGTTGTAATGGCAGTTATCGGAAAATGCGTTGCCGGAAGGTGATTTTAAAAAGTGATTTACGATGATATATTTTATGAAAGAACCGGTATGGGAGTGAAATCCTGTACCGGTTCTTTTTTGCTGTTTTGACAGCAGAGAATGATATTGTTTTTTTCATATATAATGGGCAAAAAGGTAAAAATTGGAATGCATACTGATACTGTGTATACATTCAAAATACGATTAAACAAGAGGAAAGAACAATGGGTTACACAACATTAAATAAAGATGAAAAAGAAGAAGAAAAAAAGGTTCTAATTCTTTTCACGCCCACCTTCTTACCCTTCGGACAAGAAGTATCCCTCGCTCAAAGAACTCGGTCAATTCCGATTTTCTTAATTCAACAAATTTAAATTTTCACGATAAATAAGAGTATATAAATAAGATGAAAAAGAATATGAGTCAGGTGATTCATATTCTTTTTCAAATCACATTGACAATCATCTATGTATTGTATATAATGACATATAGATAAATATCTATGCGAGGTGACTGAAATGAATACTATGGATGTTGCACTTATTTGTAAAGCTCTTGGAGATAGCAATAGACTTCAAATTGTACAAATGTTATCGGAGGGCGAAAAATGCGGCTGTAAACTTTTAGAAGCTTTTAAAATTACCCAGCCAACTCTTTCTCATCATATGAGAATATTAACAGAGTGTGGTTTGGTAAATGCACGTAAGGAAGGAAAATGGAGTCATTATTCTTTAAACTGTGAAACATTGAAGGAATATAAACAGTTTATTGAAGGGTTATCCTGCACTGATGGTAAAGGGGGCTGTTGTAATTCATGATTTGGGAGTTTATTCAGAATCAGATATTGGGAATGAAGTGGCTTAATGAACTGATAGGAAATGCACTTACCATGATGGGATTAGATATAAATACCAGAGTGGGTGGCAGCATTCAATTTTTTATTTATGATGTTCTGAAAATTACAGTGCTGCTCTGCTTCTTAATCTACATGATTTCCTATATCCAAAGCTACTTTCCTCCGGAAAGAAGTAAGAAGATCATGGGAAGATTTAAAGGTATCTCTGCACACTGCATAGCAGCTTTGCTTGGAACGGTCACACCGTTTTGTTCCTGCTCATCTATTCCTTTGTTTATAGGATTTACAAGTGCAGGACTTCCGTTAGGAGTAACCTTTTCCTTTTTGATTTCATCTCCTATGGTTGATCTTGGCAGTTTGATTCTTTTGATGAGTATTTTTGGAACAAAGGTTGCAGTGGTATATGTTATATTCGGACTTGTGATTGCAGTAGCTGGTGGTACCCTTATTGAAAAAATGCACTTAGAAAATTATGTGGAGGCATTTGTAAGAAATGCAAGTGCAGTGGATATTGATTCTCCAACATTAACACAAAAGGAAAGATTGGAATATGCGAAAGACCAGGTAGTATCTACATTCAGAAAAGTATTTCCTTATATTGTGGTAGGTGTAGGTATTGGTGCATTGATTCATAACTGGATTCCGGAAGTTTGGGTAGAAAGTATTCTTGGAAGTAATAATCCTTTTGGCGTAATATTAGCAACCTTAATCGGAATTCCCATGTATGCTGACATTTTTGGGACAATACCGATTGCAGAGGCTTTGCTTGCAAAAGGTGCCCAGCTTGGAACTATTTTATCTTTTATGATGGCGGTAACCACATTGAGCCTTCCATCTCTGATTATGCTAAGAAAAGCAGTTAAACCAAAACTTCTTGGAATTTTTATTGCTATCTGTGCAATCGGAATTATAGTTGTTGGTTATGTATTTAACACATTACAATATTTTATGATATAAAAGGAGAATGATTATGGCATTATTTGGATTAGGTAAGAAGAAAGACGAAACAAAATCATCATGCTGCTGTGGTGGAACCTGCACGCCTGAGACAATGGAAAAGGCAGAAGAAAAGAAAAACAGTATGGGGGTAAAGATTCTTGGTGGTGGTTGTGCAAAATGTAATCAGCTTGAAGCTGCAACGGTAGAAGCGCTAACTGAATTAGGTATGGATACAACCATTGAACATATTAAAGAATGGGGAGAAATTGCCTCTTATGGAGTAATGACAACACCAGCTTTGGTTATTGACGGAAAGATTGTTTCCTTTGGCAAAGTATTAAAGAAAGAAGAGGTTATTAAGATTCTCAAAGAGGTCAGAGGATAATGGAAAAGAAGAAAATTGCTTTTGTTTGTGTTCATAATTCATGTAGAAGCCAGATAGCTGAGGCATTAGGCAATCATTTGAGAGGCAATGATTTTGAATGCTATTCCTGTGGAACAGAGACTAAACCACAGATAAACCAGGATGCGGTCAGACTGATGAAAAAGTTATACGGGATTGATATGGAAGAAAAACAGTTTAGTAAAACTTATGATAAAATTCCGACACCTGATATTGCTATTTCAATGGGATGTGATGTGGGATGTCCGTATATTGGCAGATATTTTGATGATAACTGGGGATTACCAGATCCAACAGGACAGAGTGATGAAGTCTTTAAAGAAGTAATTAAGCAAATTGAAGAAAAAATCATGTTATTATAAAAAGAGAAAACTTCCAGTTGAACAAAATCGCTGCGCGATGGCCTGCCAAGGCTGTGGCGCAGTTTTTCTACTTTTTCTAAAAAAGGCAGTTGCTTCTTTTCTTAAAAATAGTTATTGTTAAGTTACCACACAAAACATAACACAAAAGAAAGAATCACTGCCTATGAAAATAATACCATTACTAGGCTGCTTTCACAAGCAGTTTTATTTTGCAAATGCACCTCCATGATAGGTAGTTTCTATTATTTGTCATTCAATATGGTGGGTTTCTCTTAATAATAGGATTAGGAGCGTATTTGTTCATAAAGCACCTCGCTAACCCGTTGTTGTTATGGAACATTTCAAACGGGGTTCAAAGTTATTATATGATTTTATGCCCTACTCTTTTGCTGATTTTGTTTTTGGGCTTCATTACAGTTACAAGAACCCTCAAAATTTTAATGTATTGGAGCAATTATTTTTTGATAGATGTGTAAGTGATTAAAAGAATATCTATATTGAGCTAGATTTATTAGAAGATTAATAGCATCTTGACAGGATAAAAAAAGCGGTGTATATTATTAAAGTTCAAAAACGAACAGTTCAAAATGAAAGAAGGTGCATTTGTGAAAAATTATTTTGCACATTGTGTTGATGTAGAAGAATTGTATGAAAATATGGTATCTCCTGTTTGTGAAAAATACGAATTGACTTATATGGAGTTTACAGTTCTTATGTTTTTAGCAAATAATCCCCAGTATGATACAGCTACTCAAATTGTTAGATATCGTCATCTTGCTAAATCCCATGTATCTGTTTCAATTCGCTCTTTACAGGAAAGAGGATTGATTTTAGGGGAACATAAGGGAGGGAATCACAGAACCATTCACTTAAGTGTTGCTGGCAAAGCAACAGATATTATTGCAGCCGGGCGTGCGGCACAGAACAAATTTTGTGAAATAGTATTTGCAGGATTTTCAAAGAAAGAAATGGAAAAGCTGCAACAGTTTACAGAGCAGGTAAACAGAAATATCAAGGAATATACGAACAGTTAGGAGAGGTTTATCGTGGAAAATAACAAGGATTTTTTAGGTACGCAGCCCGTTGGAAAACTGCTTTTTAAGTTGGCAATTCCTACGGTGATAGCACAGTTGATCAATATGTTGTATAACATTGTTGATAGGATCTTTATCGGGCATATATCGGATGCAGGCAGTCTTGCTCTGACGGGTGTCGGTGTGACCATGCCTATTATTATGATTGTGTCGGCATTTGCAGGACTTGTAAGTTCAGGAGGTGCGCCACGTGCTTCTATTTCGATGGGAAAAGGAGATATGGACAGTGCAGAGCAAACGCTTGGTGGATGTTTTCTTTTACAGGTAATTGTTTCAATCGTTCTGACAGTGGTACTTTTACTGTTTGGAGAAAATTTGCTGTTAGCTTTTGGAGCCAGTGAGAACACCATTTCGTATGCTGCTTCATATTTGAATATTTATGCTTTTGGAACGTTATTTGTGCAGTTGACCTTGGGCATGAATGCATTTGTAACTGCTGAAGGGTTTACAAAGATATCCATGGTATCCGTTGCTATCGGAGCAATTCTAAACATTGTGCTTGATCCGATTATGATTTTTGGATTAAATATGGGTGTTCGTGGTGCTGCTTTGGCAACTGTTATTTCGCAGGCAGTTTCATGTATCGTCGTTGTGGCATTTTTGTGCAGTAAGAAATCAATACTTAGACTGAAACGTAAGAATTTGAATATAAAGCCCAAAGTTGTGTTCCCGTGCATTGCGCTTGGAACTGCAGCATTTATTATGCAGGCGAGTGAAAGCGTTATATCCGTATGCTTTAATTCTTCCCTGCTGAAATATGGCGGAGATATTGCGGTAGGTGCAATGACGATTCTTACCAGTGTCATGCAGTTTGCAATGCTTCCTTTACAGGGAATTGCACAGGGAGCGCAGCCAATTACAAGTTATAATTATGGAGCAAACAATACGGAACGTGTAAAAAAGACTTTTCGTGTTTTATTAACAGTAAGCCTGATTTATTCTGTCACACTTTGGCTGGCTGTAATGCTTATGCCACAATTCTTTGTGAGCATTTTTACTCCGGAGACAGCGATGATCGAGTTCGCATCAAAAGCTCTGCGTATCTATATGGCAGTCATGTTTTTATTTGGTATTCAGATTGCATGCCAGATGACCTTTACAGCTCTTGGCAATGCGACAAGTTCTATCATTGTGGCAGTTACAAGAAAATTTATTCTGCTGTTACCATTGATTTATATTATGCCACATATGGTTTCAGACAAAACCATGGGTGTTTACCTTGCAGAGCCGGTAGCAGATTTCATAGCAGTAACCTTTACTGCAATTTTGTTTTATTTCCAGTTTAGGAAAGCGATGAACAAGATTGAATCGTAGTTTATATAGTCGTTAAGGGGAAATTTTCTTCTTGGCGGCTATTTTTTATAAAAACGTAATAAATATTGATAAGCTGACACAGGGGGTTACCTTGATTTGTCTTTTGATAGATTTTCCAAGACTTGCAATTTTGCTGTTTGGTCTTCTTATTAAGGAATTTTTACTTGGAATTATGGAATTGTATTCTATTAAGAAGACGGGTGTGGTACATGGTGCGAATTGGCATGGAAAACTTACAACCTGTATGATATATGTAACTTTATTTGTACATATCTGGTGGCATTGATGAATCTGGGAACGGTGCTGTCCTACATGGGTAAAGTGGTCAGTATTGTAATGCCTGTGATTGTAGGCGGGATTTTGGCGCTATTTATTCATGTACCTATGAAAGGAATTGAAAACAGACTGCTTAAATTAAGAGCTTGTATGATCAGATAGAAGCAAGTATTCCGCAGTGGATTACATATATGAATAGTCATAATATCAATGCGGCATGGCTGGAGGAATTAACAGCAGATATCAATATGGAACAGACATTACAAAACTTTTCAACACAGATTGATTCCATGTTAACGAATGTTGCGAGTGTTTTATCCTCTACTGTGAAAGGACTTATAACTGCCAGTTTTGCATTTATTATAGCTGTCTATATTTCACTGGATGGCAAAAGAGTGGGACGGCATGCAACGAAGTTAATTACAGCATATTTGAAACCGTCATGGGCTGAATGGATATTACATGTTTGCAGGACATTTCGCAGAATCTTTGGCAATTTTCTGACTGGACAGTGCACAGAGACAGTCATACTAGGTTTCCTTATGTGTATAACATTTTCAATTTTTAAATTGCCGTATGGAAGTTTAGTTGGATTGCTGACAGCAGTATGTGCCATTATTCCTTATGTTGGTGCATTTATTTCCAGTGCGGTAAGTATTTTCCTTACGTTGCTGGTGACCCCATCGTTAGTAATAAGGTGCCTTATTGTTTATAGTATGACGCAATTTGTGGAGAACCAGTTTATTTATCCGAGAGTGGTAGGAAGTTCTGTAGGTTTACCACCATTGTATACGTTAATCGCTGCTATGATTGGTGGCAAATTATTTGGAATTATTGGTATTATTTTCTTCATTCCGTTGGCTGCTGTTGCCGTCGAACTTGTAAAAGAGGATGCAGCAAAGCGTCTACATTATAATAAAAAACATATTGCATAATAGAAGGTACTTATGAGGAATGAAAAATTAGATTTGCTCGTAACTTTTGATAAAAACTATATAGAGCCTTTTAAGGTAATGCTGGGTTATGCAAAATACTGTATTTCTCCATTTTTGTGGAAAGCAAAAACCGTGAAAGTCAAAAAGCCAATCGTTTTTCGGTACTATACAAACATTATATGAAACTTGCGGAAGGATAATCGAAATGTAAGGACATATATTATGAACAAAATTACATATCAGGACATATTTTGGCTGTTTATGAATGGGGACCATTCAATATCGTTTATGGAATTGGCATTCCGGTGTTTTATGTAAGCAGCATGAGATAAACATTAATGCTCTGTGGAAAGAGAGGTTTTTTGATTGAATGAGAAGAATATAGAGTATCGTTCTGAAAATTTCTATATAAGGAAAACCGACGATAGAGATTATGATAATTTTAGGAAAGTGTGCGAAGCTGAATATCTTATTGGTCGAATATATAAACATCAGCCAAAGATTGCGATGAAATGCTTCTGGGAGACTTTATTCGAGGGCGAGGATATTCATTATTCGATTTTCCTTCAAGATGGGGAGTTTTTAGGAAGAGTCAGTTTGCAATATGGAAGATGCAAATATCCGGAGATTGCCATTGTAGTAGTAAAGAAGTATCAGAATCAGGGGTATGGTTTTAAACTACTGAAAGAATGGTGTAGTTGGGTGCATGAAGTGTATGGATATAGCAGACTTGATATTTTAATAGATGCAGAAAATGAGCCAAGTATAAGGCTGTTTAGAAAACTAGATGTTAAATGGGATTCAAAAGATAGCGATGTTCTTGAATGCCATATAGAATTACCTTTGTAAATCGGAAAAATTGCAAAGGAATATTATGTTACAATTTATGGTAAAAGGTGATTTTAATGAACATACAGATATTTGGAACCAAGAAATGTAATGATACAAAAAAGCGGAACGATTTTTCAAAGAACGAGGTATTAAGTATCAGTTCATTGACATGAAGGAAAAAGGAATGTCTAAAGGTGAATTCAATTCGGTGGCTCAGGTTAATGGTGGCATTGAAAATATGATTAACTGGGATGGCAAGGATAAAGATACACTTGCACTGATAAAGTATATTCCTTTTCGGTATACATTCCGTTCTGCTTCCTCCAACGCATCATAATCCTGATAATACAGAAAGCTGGTCAAAGGCGAAAAGAAAAAAGCCTTCAGTTACAAGAATATAAAATCCGTCTATACGATAGTATTTTTTGAAACAAGTATCAAAGAATTTCATGAATATCCACAAAACTACATTCACAAATTTAAACAGCAGTCAGACACAGGATTAGAACTGGAATTATTGCAAAAATATGTGTTCATACCGCTTGACATTTTCCATGGAATCTACCACAATGATGGTAAGAGTAACGGGAAGAGCGGTGTGATTGCAAAAAGCAAAAAATAATATTTTACACAGATTTCACACTAATAAGATAGTGGATTTTACATACATTTTATATCATAGAACAGAATCAGAAAAAGAGGAGGTTTCAATATGCTTAGAGTAGGAATGTTAACCAGTGGCGGAGATTGTCAGGCGTTAAATGCAGCAATGCGGGGTGTGGCAAAAAGTCTTTACGAACAGTGCAGCGAGGTCGAAATTTATGGCTTTGAAGACGGATACCGAGGACTGGTACGCGAACAGTATCATGTAATGAAGCCGGGAGAGTTTTCCGGAATATTAAATAAAGGCGGTACGATTCTTGGAACGTCCCGTATGCCGTTTAAGCGGATTCATGAGCCGGATGAAGACGGAAGGGATAAAGTAGCATGTATGATTGAAACCTACAAAAAGCTTTCACTGGACTGCCTTGTAGTGCTGGGTGGAAACGGTTCTCATAAGACAGCAGATTTATTGTCAAAAAAGGGATTAAATATACTGACAATGCCTAAAACTATTGATAATGATTTGTATGGGACAGACGTCAGCTTCGGATTTCAGTCTGCGGTAGATATTGCGGCAAATACAATCGACTGCATACATTCTACTGCGGCATCCCACAGCAGAGTATTTATTGTAGAACTGATGGGACATAAAACAGGCTGGCTGACCCTTTATGCAGGTATGGCAGGAGGAGCCGATATTTTACTGATTCCGGAAATACCATATGATTTAGAGGTTGTTGCAGAGGCTATTCGTAAAAGAACAAAGGCAGGAAAACATTTTACGATTATTGCAGCAGCGGAAGGTGCGATTTCCAAAGAGGAAGCAGCACTTTCAAAATCTGAATTAAAAGCAAAAAGAAAGAAGGAGAATTATCCTTCGGCTGCATATCGAATCGGAGCAGAGATTCTTCAAAAGACAGGTTTGGAAGTTCGTGTGACCGTTCCGGGTCATGTGCAGCGGGGTGGACAGCCGTGTGCCTATGACAGGGTTCTTGCGACAAGGCTGGGAGCGAAGACCGCAGAACTTATTTTGCAGAAAAAATATGGTTATATGACGTGTGTAAAAGAGAATAAGATAGATATTATCCCGATCAGCGAAGTGGCAGGAAAGACAAAGCTGGTTGACACGGATTCAGATATTATCAGACAGGCAAAGTTTGCAGGACTCAGCTTCGGAGATGAACCGTGTGGTATATAAGGGGTTAAAAGTGTAAATATGATTACGGATGGGAGAAGAAGATGATGGATAAAGCAAAAGGGTTGCATACCCATAAACCATATTATTATAACAGGGAGCTTTCGTGGCTGAAATTTAATGAACGGGTGTTAGATGAGGCGATTGATAAAGAAGTGCCGCTTTGTGAGCGGTTATCATTTGTATCGATTTTTCAGAGTAATCTGGACGAATTCTTCATGGTGCGAGTGGGAACACTGACTGACCAGATGATTTTTTCGGCAGATGCAAGAGATAATAAGACACAGATGACAGCAAAGGAACAGCTGTCGGAGATTTTCACATCGGTAGGCGAACTGCTTCGTAAAAAAGACCGGGCGTATCTGAATCTGATGTCAGAAATCGGTGAATACGGTATAGAGTTAATCAGTTTTAATGACATTGAATTTGCAGATGCTGTTTATCTTGAAAATTATTTTAAACATTCGATTATGCCGTTACTTTCTCCGCAGATTGTCGGAAAAAAGCAGCCGTTTCCATTCCTGCGGAATAAGGAAATCTACGCGGTTGCATTGTTAAAGTCTAAAAATAATGAAAAACTCGGAATTGTACCATGCAGCAGCGAGGTTTTTAAGCGCTTGATACCGATACCTTCAGATAAAAATAAATATATGCTCGTAGAAGAATTAATTCTGCATTTTATGCCACAGATTTTTTCAAAATATACGATAAAAAGTAAATCTTTAATCCGTATTATCCGGAATGCAGATATTGATGTTGATGATGCGTTTTATGATGAAGATTTGGATTACCGCAACACCATGGAAAAAATGATCAGGGAAAGACGAAAGCTGTGTCCGGTTAAAATGGAGTATTCACGCCTGTTGGATGAAAAGGTCATCGTGACACTCTGCAAGGAGTTAAAGCTGAATAAAGACCAGATTTATTATTCGGAAGCACCGCTTTCCATGTCCTTTATTTCACAGATACGCGATAAGCTGCATGGCAAAAAGGATTTGTTTTACGTGCGCAGAGTGCCGCAGAATTCCCGCTATGTACGCAGTTCACTTTCGATGATGGAGCAGATTGAAGCGGGGGATATTCTGCTTAGTTATCCGTTTGAGAGTATGCAGCCGTTTATCCGCCTGTTAAATGAAGCAGGGGAAAATGAAAAGGTCGTGTCTATTAAGATGACGCTCTACCGTGTTGCGAAAAACTCACAGATTGTAGAAGCACTGATTAATGCTGCGGAAAACGGAAAAGAAGTTGTTGTACTGGTGGAATTAAGAGCGCGGTTTGATGAGGAGAATAACATTGAGTGGTCGCGTCGGTTAGAGGACGCAGGCTGTCGGATTATTTACGGTATTGACCACATTAAGGTTCATTCCAAGCTGTGCCTGATTACGTATTGTGACGGAACAGAAGTCAAGCACATTACACAGATTGGAACGGGCAATTATAATGAACAGACTGCCAAGCTGTATACGGATTTATCCCTGATGACAGCCAATCAGGATATTGCAGAGGAAGCAGCACAGGTATTTAACAGACTGTGTATGGCACAGGTTATGGAAGAAACCCATCATCTTTTAGTTGCGCCGAAGTGTCTTCAGAATAAGGTACTTGATTTTATCGAGGAAGAAATATGCCACGCAGATAATAATGAACCGGCATATATTGGTGTGAAAATGAATTCGCTTACGGATAAGACGATTATTGATAAGATGGTTGAAGCCTCTCAGCATGGAGTAAAAATTGATCTGGTTGTAAGAGGTATCTGCTGTCTGATTCCGGGTATTGAAGGATACACAGAAAATATCAGGGTTATCAGTATTGTGGGACGGTATCTGGAACATTCCAGAATCTATATTTTCGGTACGCCGGAGCGGGATAAGATGTTTATTTCTTCCGCTGATTTTATGACGAGAAATATGGTAAAGCGTGTTGAAGTTGCCACACCAATTTATGATACGGCAATTAAAGACCGTGTACGTACGATGTTCGGCATTATGCTGCACGATACGGTAAAGGGCAGGGAACTCTGCCGTGACGGCAATTATTACCGCAGGGAAAAACCGCAGGAGGAAAGTGAAGTGATTTCATCACAGGCATATTTTTCCAATGAGGCGTACTTAGCAGCATCAAAAAATGTTTAAGAACTGTTTAGAAATGGTTTTAATTTAAACAGATGCGGACAAATTTTGCTGTATTTTTGCCGTAAAGTATTATATAATATGTTTGTTTGTGCTACAGGTGCGTAAGCGGGCATAAAATAAAGAAGAAAGGTAAAGATACGGAGAATTTTATGGAAATATTAGAGTTATTAAAGGCAGTACTTTTTGGTATTGTCGAAGGTATTACAGAGTGGCTTCCAATCAGCAGTACCGGGCATATGATTTTGTTCAATCAGTTTGTCAAGCTGAATGTATCAGAGGATTTTTGGAAACTGTTTGAGGTTGTAATCCAATTTGGTGCGATTCTGGCAGTTGTGCTGCTGTTCTGGAATAAGCTTTGGCCGTTTACTACAAAAACGGTGAAGGTACACCGCAGTAAGAATGAAACGGGTTCCCGTTTCCAGACAAAGAAAAAAGTGTGCTGGAAACGTGGCGCACTGGATATGTGGCTTAAAATTATCGTAGCCTGTATTCCGGCAGCGATTGTCGGCATCTTATTTGATGATTTGATTGATGAACTGTTTTATCATCCGATTCCGGTTGCAGTTGCACTGATTGTAGTAGGTGTTATTTTTATCATTGTAGAAACGGTCAGGGGAAAGAAAAGACCGACAACGACAAGTATTGATGCCATTACATATAAAGAAGCTGTTATTATCGGATTATTCCAGCTGGCAGCGGCTGTTTTTCCAGGTACATCCCGTTCCGGTGCAACGATTGTCGGTGCGTTAATGATTGGCGTATCCAGAGCGACAGCGGCAGAATTTACATTTTTCCTTGCTGTGCCGGTTATGTTTGGTGCGAGTCTTTTAAAGGCTGCCAAGTATATACTTGCAGGTATTGCAATGACTGGCGGTGAAGCACTGATTCTTCTTGTGGGAACAGTAGTAGCGTTTATTGTATCAGTATTTGTCATCAAATTCCTGATGGGCTATATTAAAAAGCATGACTTTAAGATCTTTGGCTGGTACCGCATTATACTGGGTATTCTTGTCATTCTGATTTTAAGATAACATCAGAAAATGAAATGTTTGATGTTGTAAAACAATTATATTAAAAATATTTTAAAAGACATAATCTTTGTGAGAAATGAAAATGTATCTGAAAGTATAGATACATCGTTGTATTTCATAGAGATTATGTCTTTTTATTTTTCCAACATTTCAGAAAGATTTACAAGGCATTTACAGGACAATTATTTGTTTTTTACTTTCCAATAGTAAAGTAAAGAATGTAATTAATTATTACAGCAACGCATAATTGGAGGAAAAGAAAAGATGAGAAAAACAAGAAAACTGGTATCAGCAGTACTTGCAGCATCAATGGTTGCAGGAATTGGAATGGGTTCTGTAGAAACCTATGCGAGAAGTTCAATGAGAGCCGCATGGAACGATGCTTCAAGCAGTAAGACGACAGGTACAGCAGTAAAAGATGCCTGTTATGTAGAAGATGGAAGTGAAACAGCAGAAAAGACGGCTTATTCTAATGTTTATGCAGATAGCGCCGAATGGGCTGCATGGCAGGAAAAGTGGAAAACAATCCGCAATAACTATGAGCAGATTGCATTGACACCGGGTGAAAATGCTACAAAGATGAATTTTGCATGGTATTGTGTGACAGAAGAAATACCAAAGATTAAATTGATGGATTCACAGGGCAGGGTGATTCAGGAAGTACAGGGACAGCAGAATTTGGCCAATAAGGAAACCATAACGGAAAATGATAATGTTATTACATTGATTCCGAATAAAGTTACAGTATCCGGACTTGCAGAAAACACATCATATCAGTATCAGTATTATCTTGACGGAGCATGGTCAGATACTTATACATTTGAAACAAAATCTACAGAAAATTTCTCAGTCATGTATGTCGGAGATCCGCAGATTGGAGCTTCTGTAGGACAAGATGATAATTCTAAGGAATATCATGCAATGAATGATGCATATAACTGGAATCATACATTAAGTAGTGCATTATCTGCACACAGTAATGTCAGCTTCATTCTTTCAGCCGGTGACCAGATTAACCAGACGTCGGTATCAAAAGATGCAGATAAGTTAGAACAGCAGATTGAATACGCAGGATTTTTATCAAGTCCGCTGCTTCGTAGTATGCCGGTTGCAACAACAATCGGAAACCACGACTCAAAATCAGTCAATTACAGTAATCATTTTAATAATCCGAATACGGCAACATCGGTAGCAACAACAGAAGGAAAGACAGATGCCGGTACAGATTATTATTTTACTTATGGTAATACATTATTTGTTTCCATTGATACAAACAACTATAACTGCGCAACCCATGAAAATGTAATTAAAGAGGCGGTAGAAGCCAATCCGGATGCAACATGGAGAGTATTAATGTTCCACCAGGATATTTATGGTTCCGGATATGACCATTCAGATTCTGACGGCATTGTACTTCGTACACAGCTGACACCGATTATTGACAAATACGATTTCGATGCAGTTTTACAGGGTCATGACCATACTTATTCAAGAACGTATCAGTTGTCATCAGACGGACAGACACATTCTTCTTATCAGTCTGCTCCTAAGACGAATACAGATGATTTCAGTGCATATTTAGGTGATAATGCCTGCTACAACATTTTAACAAATATTGAAAATAAAAATAATGTCGTTAATCCGGAAGGAACGGTATATTTTGAAGCTAATTCAGCAACAGGCAGTAAGTATTATCAGTTAATCGGCACACAGCAAAATTACATTGCTGCAAGAAGCCAGAGCTGGCGCCCAACCTATTCAGTGATTGATTTTACAGAAACAACACTGACCGTTAAGACCTATGATGCAGCAACCAATACAGAATTAGTGGCGGACGGAAATATAAAGACATCATATACAATTGTAAAATCAGTTGAAAAAGAAGATTTGAAGAAAGAAATTGAATCAGCAGAGGTAAAGCTGGGAGAAGTAAAGGCAGCAGGCACTTATACAGAAGAATCTGTACAGAAGCTTTCTGATACAATTGATGCAGCAAAGGCAATTTATGAGAATGCAGAAAGTACAACAACAGACGTGGCAAGTGCGGTGACATCCCTTCAGGAAGCTGTAAGTGCATTAAAAGCCGTGGATAACGGTGAAAACGGAAACGATACTGATAACAATATATCTTCCGGTGACAGTACATCTGATGGTAATAATGCCGGAAATGCCGGTACAGCAGACGATAATGCCGGAACTTCCGGTAACGGACAAACTTCAGGAAACAGCACAACTCAGACCGGCACTGCAACAACAGCAAAGTCCAATGTACAGACCGGAGATAACGCTTTTCCAACAGTGCTGTGGTTCTCACTGGGTGCGGCTTCACTGGCAGGTCTTGGCTATATTGCCGTAACTGAGAAAAAAAGAAAGAATGAGAATTAGTGCGAAAAACTGACGTTATAAAGGAACAGGATGGAAAATAAGATGAATCAAAGTAAACAGAAACGCATTCTCTTGCGTGCGGTAATCATAGTAGTGTGTCTGGCAGGGTATATTATGCTGGTAAGGGTTTTAAACAGCGTGGAAAAGACAGAAATGGTTTCCATGAAAGGGTATTCCTATCAGAAAGCAGTGGTGACGGAGGTTGTCAGGGATAACTTGACAGAGGACGGACAGCGTGCAGGGTATCAGTATTTAAAAGTAAAACTTCTGACCGGACAGCAAAAAGGAAACATCTATGATGCAACCAGTTCTGAGGGCAATCTTTTCGGTGCAGTCTGTGCAGCGGGGGATCAGGTGATTGTCAATATCAGTGTGTCCGGTGATACAACAAGCGTATCCGTTTATTCTAAAGACAGAATCCTGCAGACGGCGGTTTTTATCGGAATATTTTTACTTGCCATCTGTGTGATTGGTGGAAAAAACGGTGTGAAATCAGTTATCGGGCTGGTGTTTACTTTTTTATCCATTGTCTATCTGTTCATGCCGATGATTTACCGTGGCTGTTCTCCGTTCTGGTCAGCGGTGTTTGTGTGTGTGATTACAACGATTGTAACAATGTATCTGATAGGAGGTGTATCGGTAAAAAGTGCAGCTTCGGTTATTGGTACAACGGCAGGCGTAGTAACGGCAGGCATTGCAGCAAGCCTTTTTGGATTATCAGCAGATATTGACGGCTATAATGTGAGCAATATTGAAACGCTTGTTTATGTCGGTCAGAATACAAAAATCCAGATTGGCGGTCTGTTATTTGCAGGTATTTTAATCGCTTCACTTGGTGCAGTTATGGACGTGGCAATGTCGGTTTCATCGGCAATCTGTGAAATTGATGCCAAAACAGGAAACCTGACATGGACAGAGTTGTTTAAAAGCGGACTACACGTGGGGCGTGATATGATGGGAACAATGTCCAATACGTTGATACTGGCATTTGTCGGCGGTTCGTTAAGCACACTGGTTATAGATTATGCCTACAACCTGCCGCTGATCCAGCTGATAAATTCTTATAATATCGGCATCGAAATTATGCAGGGAATTGCAGGAAGCTTAGGTGTTATCCTTACAGTTCCGTTTGTGGCACTGGTGACAGCCGTGCTTTTAGCAGAGCGTCGGAAAGTAAAAATTACACAGTAAAACAGGAATTTAACAAAGCACTTTACGTAGATTTTACATAGTTTACGCAAAGTGCTTTTCCTTTACATATACGCTTAAAATTTACGAAGACTTTACATAGATTTAAGGAAAACGTGATAGTGAATTTTACATCGGTTAAGGTATGATAACAATGTCGAAAGGAAAGAGAAATCCTTCCAAAACATTATTTTTTTAATAAAGAAAGAGGAAAAAAACATGAGAATGAAAAATTGGAAAAGATTTGCGGCAGTAGCAATGAGCGTAATGTGCATGGGTACAATGGTTGCATGCGGAAGTTCAGGCTCAGCATCAAATGATTCGAAAACAGGCAGTGCCGGTTCTTCATCAAAGAGCCAGACAATCACAGTTGTATCAAGAGAAGACGGTTCCGGTACAAGAGGTGCATTTATCGAACTGTTTGGTATCGAAGAAAAAGATGCAAGCGGTAAGAAAGTAGATAACACAACAGATGATGCAACAATCACAAACAGTACAGAAGTCATGATGACAACTGTTGCAGGTGATGAAGCAGCAATCGGTTATACATCACTTGGTGCATTAAATTCAAGCATTAAGGCATTAAAGGTTGACGGTGCAGAAGCAACAGCAGCCAATGTAAAGAGCGGTACATACAAGATTTCAAGACCGTTTAACATCGCAACAAAGGGAACAGTATCAGAAGTAACACAGGATTTCATCAACTACATTTTAAGTGAAGACGGACAGAAGATTGTAGAATCAAACGGTTACATTTCACAGGGTAACAGCGGTGCATTTACAAGCAACGGCGCATCAGGAAAGATTGTTGTTGCAGGTTCTTCTTCTGTAACACCAGTTATGGAAAAACTGTTAGAAGCATATCAGAAGGTTAACACAGGTGCTAAGATTGAACTTCAGGAAAGCGATTCAACAACCGGTATGACAGCAGCAATTGACGGTACATGCGACATTGGTATGGCTTCAAGAGAATTAAAGGACAGCGAAAAGAGTGCCGGTCTTACCAATCAGGTAATCGCACTGGATGGTATTGCAGTTATCGTAAACAACAAAAACAGCGCTTCAAACATCACATCTGAACAGGTAAAGGCAATCTTTACAGGTGAAACAACAGACTGGAGCAATGTAAAGTAATTCTATAACCCATCCTTTTTAAAAGCTGCCGCACTAAGATAGAAAATGAGAAAGACAAAAAATCTTAGTGTGGCGGCGTGTTTGTGCGTAAGAAGGGAGCATTTGTAAAATGAAAGTAAAAGAAAAAGTAATGGAATATGTATTTTTACTATGTGCATGCGTGTCGATTCTGGCAGTTGCATTGATCTGCATATTCCTGTTTGCAAACGGACTGCCGGCAATGAAAGAAATCGGTGTGTTTGATTTCCTGCTTGGAAAACGATGGAAACCGGGAAATGATATTTACGGAATCTTTCCGATGATTCTCGGCAGTATTTATGTAACAGCCGGAGCGATTATTGTCGGTGTTCCGATTGGACTTTTAACAGCAGTTTATCTTGCAAAATTCTGTCCGGCAGGACTTTATAAAATTATCAAACCGGGAATTGACCTGCTGGCAGGAATCCCTTCGGTCGTATATGGATTTTTTGGTTTATGTGTGATTGTACCGGCGGTCAGAACGCTGTTTAAAGACACGTTTGGCGGGAACGGTCAGAGCATTTTTACGGCATCCGTCTTACTTGGCATCATGATTTTACCGACGATTATCGGCATTGCAGAATCCGCAATCCGCGCCGTGCCAGAACGGTATTACCAGGGGGCGCTGGCACTTGGGGCAACGCATGAAAGAGCCGTATTTTTAACCGTTGTACCGGCTGCAAAATCCGGTATCATGGCAGGAATTGTCTTAGGAATTGGCCGTGCAATCGGTGAAACAATGGCGGTTATCATGGTTGCCGGTAATCAGGCAAGAATGCCAAAGGGCATTTTTCAGGGTATCCGTACATTAACGGCCAATATTGTTATTGAAATGGGTTATGCAACAGATTTACACAGAGAAGCGTTAATTGCAACGGGCGTTGTATTATTCGTCTTTATTTTAATTATTAACACGCTCTTTTCTATCCTGAAACGGAAGGAGGTACACTAATCATGGAAAATGTAAAAGCAGCTATGGAAAATGCCGGCAGCGCCGGTAAGGCAGAGGCAATTAATTATCAGAGTGTGAAGCAGAAATTTCAAAGCTATTTAAAACATCCGGGTTCCTTTGCGGTGTATATTCTGACTTCGCTGGCAGCACTGATTACGGTACTGGTTTTAGGATTTATTATTGTATACATTCTTGTAAAAGGTGTTCCGCATCTGACACCGGACCTGTTTGCATGGGAGTATAATTCGGAAAATGTATCCATGCTTCCGTCCATTATTAACACGCTGTTATTGACGGCACTGGCACTTGTGATAGTTGTACCGATTGGTATATTTTCAGCTATTTATATGGTGGAATACGCAAAAAAAGGGAATAAAATTGTCAGTATTGTCCGCGTGACAGCAGAAACCTTATCCGGTATTCCCTCAATTGTATACGGGTTATTTGGCATGATTTTCTTTGTAGGTGTCTGCAACTTCGGAAATTCCCTGCTTGCCGGTGCATTGACGGTTGCGATTATGGTGTTGCCGACGGTTATGAGAACGACAGAAGAAGCCCTGCTTTCCGTACCGAACAGTTATCGTGAGGGCAGCTTCGGACTGGGCGCCGGAAAACTGCGGACTGTATTTAAAGTTGTGCTTCCGTCTGCCGTGCCGGGCATTTTATCCGGTATTATTCTGGCAACGGGACGAATTGTCGGTGAAACGGCGGCGCTGATTTATACGGCAGGAACGGTTGCCAAAGTGCCGGAAAGCGTTTTTGATTCCACAAGAACACTTGCTGTCCATATGTATAACCTGTCTAAAGAAGGTTTAAACACCAATCAGGCATATGCCACGGCAGTTGTACTGTTAATTGTAGTAATTCTTATCAATATGCTGTCTAATTTTGCGGCACGAAAACTGTCTGCAAAGCAGAAATAAACTTGATTCTTTGGCAGTGCTGTTGTATGCTTATAAAAGATGATTCATGGGAGGATTTTCAGAATGACAATTGGTGAACGCATTAAAGCCAAAAGAAAAGAAAAAAATATTTCTGTAGAGTATGTAGCAAAAGCACTTGGTGTTTCGGTTTCTACGGTATACAGATATGAAGATTCTACGATTGAGAAAATACCCATCAAAGTTTTTGATAAGCTGTGTCAGATTTTTGAAACATCCGCTTCGGAGCTGATGGGCAATGACAGTACGGTACAAAAAACAGCAGACAGTGAACTGCCAAGAGAATTTGAAAATGCGCAGGATGCAATGGAATTTATGCTCAAGATGCCGACACTGGCGGCATTTGGAGGTTATAATCCCGATGAGATGAGCGAAGAAACAATTGTAGAATTTGCCAATGAAATTTTGCAGCAGCTCAAGCTGGTAAGCTATAAATATAAGAGATGATGACGGGGGAGAGAAGAATGAGAGCACAGCAGATTATCAGGCTTGCCTGTGATATCAAATCCGTCTGGAAGACAAACAATCCATTTGAAATTGCGGAAAAGTACGGCATTAAGGTTTTAATCCGGAATGTGAATATTGGGGACTTTAAGGCGCAGACATTGAAAATGGAAGGGTATCCGACGATTATATCTATTAATGGCTTATACAGCACGCTGTCACAAAAAGTTCTGTGTGCACACGAACTGGGACACGCCCTGTTGCATACAGAACCGATTAACCATTTTGATGTTACGACAAAAAATGTCCATACGAATGTGGAATATGAAGCCAATCTGTTTGCCGTGGCACTGCTTTGTAATGAAGATGAATTTAATATGCCGCTTGCCAAGATGAGCAATGCGGTATTAAAAAGCATTTTAGACTGCAACGTCAGCTACGGACAGGGAGAAAAGTAGGCACATGGAAAAAATTTTATTATTCGGGACGAAACCGGCAGATACCCTGCTTGTAAAAAAGCTGGCAGACAATATGCGCATTGCGGTACAGGAAGTGCCGGTATCGCTCTATGACTGTACGATAGAGCAGCTTTTAGCCGTAAAAGGTGCGGGCATTATAGGCGGTACACAGAGTAAAGCACAGGATTTTACAGGCGGAACGCAGAATGAAGTGCAAAATTTCGCAGTCGGCGCAGTACAGGCAGAATTAAAGTCAGAGCCGGGTATGCTGTTGTTTTGTGATGTGACGGAAAAGCATCTGGATAAATTTTTGTTTGAATTAAGAAATAAGCAGTCGTCGATTGACTATAAGGCGGTGCTTACACCGACCAACAGAACGTGGAATGTGCGGCGGCTGTCTGCGCATATGGCAATGGAACGCATGAGCCATGAGCGCGGGAAGTAGGGATTTATACAGATTGTTTTATGGAAGCTGTAAACTGAAAAACTCATGTTTTGGATTTAAAATATAAAAATAATTGTAAAAATATTCTTGCATGTGCAGGTAACACTGTATATAATAATACACAACAGCAAAATACTTTTCAGGGTCAGGTGAAATTCCTAACCGGTGGTATAGCCCACGAGCCGCAAGGCATGATTCGGTGTAACTCCGAAGCCGACAGTACAGTCTGGATGAAAGAAAAGGTCATTGAGCAGTTATGTATACACTGATTGAAGACTCTGGAATGTGAAAGCATTTCAGAGTTTCATTTTTTGTATTACACAATATGCGGGGTGCCGCAAGGCATCTTATGTTTTCAATAAAAAGAACCCCTGAAAAGGAACCGTGTTATACGGACTTTTCAGGGGTTTTGTGCATTTTATGGAAGAACAGTTGTAAACAAAAAAATGATAATAAAAAGAAGGTGCGTAAAATTGAACAGCAGTCAGACAAAACAATATATGTACCGGGCGCTGGAGCTGGCAAAAAAGGGAACAGGCGCGGTTAATCCAAATCCGCTGGTTGGTGCGGTGCTGGTAAAGGACAACCGGATTATCGGAGAAGGGTATCATGAAAAATACGGACAGCTGCACGCAGAACGCAATGCGATAGCGGACTGTTACAGACGCGGTGAAAATCCGGCGGGAGCAGAACTTTACGTGACGTTAGAGCCATGCTGTCACTACGGAAAAACACCGCCCTGTACGGAGGCAATTATTGAAAATAAGATTGTAAAGGTATATGTCGGTTCAAATGACCCGAATCCGCTTGTAGACGGCGGCGGGATTGCGGTATTGCGGGCGCATGGAATTGAAGTGGAAACCGGTATTTTAAAACAGGAGTGCGATGCACTCAATGAAATCTTTTTCCATTATATCCGCACGAAACGCCCATTTGTACTGATGAAATACGCAATGACAATGGACGGCAAAATTGCAACGGTGACAGGCGATTCCAAGTGGATTACGGGAGAGGCGGCACGCAGGCAGGTGCATGAAGACAGGAACCGCTGTGCGGCGATTATGGCAGGTGTCGGAACGGTGATTGCCGATAATCCGATGTTAAACTGCCGTCTGCCGGAGGGACATTCGCCGGTAAGAATTATCTGTGACACGTCACTGCGTACCCCGGCTGATTCGCTTGTTGTAACAACGGCAAAGGAAATACCGACAATACTTGCAACGTGCTGTACGGATAAAGAAAAACAAAAAGTATTTACCGATAAAGGCTGTAAAATTCTTGAAGTATCGGAAACGTATGACAAAAACGGCAAAAAGCAGCTGGATTTACAGGATTTATGCAAACAGTTCGGTGAACAAAAAATCGACAGCGTGCTTTTAGAGGGCGGTGCAGCATTAAACGGGTCTGCCTTACAGGCGGGAATTGTAAGCTGCGTGCAGACTTATATTGCATCAAAGATTTTTGGCGGGCAGGAAGCAAAATCACCGGTCGGCGGAAGCGGTGTCAAGCTGGCATGTGAGGCATATGAATTTGAAATCAAAGAAATCCGCCGGATTGGTGAAGACATTTTAATCAGGAGTGTGCCAAAGAAAATACAGGAAGGAGTGTAGAGCAGATGTTTACAGGAATTATCGAAGAAGTCGGAACGATAAAGCAGATTCAGAAAAATCCAGCATCGGCGGTTCTTACGATTGCGGCAGACACGGTGCTTGAGCAGACTAAAATCGGTGACAGCATTGCGGTCAACGGTGTGTGCCTCACAGTAACGGATTTAAAAGCCGGCAGTTTTACGGCAGACGTCATGCATGAAACCCTGCGGCGGTCTTCGCTTGGCAGTGTCCGCCCAGGCAGTCCGGTGAATCTGGAACGTGCAATGCAGTTAGGCGGAAGATTTGGCGGACATATTGTGTCGGGGCATATTGATGCAACCGGGAAAATTCTTGGTATCCGTGAAGATGACAATGCAGTGTGGTACAGGATTGGTGCAGATTATAAAATACTAAAATATATTGTGGAAAAGGGTTCGGTGGCGTTAGACGGTATCAGCCTGACCGTGGCAGAGGTGCGAAGTGACAGCTTCAGCGTATCGGTGATTCCACACACAAGGGCGAACACAACACTTACACATAAAAAAATTGGTGATATTATTAATATTGAAACGGACTGTATCGGTAAATATATTGAAAAACTGATACCGGAACACGGCGGCGGTGTGAGCCGCGAAGTGCTGTTAAGGAACGGATTTATTTAGGAAAGGTGAACAAAAATGAGTGAATTTCAGTTTAGTACGGTGGATGAAGCACTGGAAGATTTAAAAAACGGAAAAATTATTCTCGTAGCGGATGATGAAGACCGCGAAAATGAAGGCGATATGATTTGTGCGGCAGAATTTGCGACGACAGAAAATGTTAATTTTATGGCGACACACGCTAAGGGCTTAATCTGTATGCCGATGAGTGAAGAAATCTGCCGCCGCTTACAGTTTCCGCAGATGGTGACAGACAATACGGACAATCATGAAACAGCATTTACCGTATCTGTCGATTATGTGGAAACAACGACAGGCATTTCCGCAAAGGAACGCGGACTGACGGCACGAAAATGTGTGGAAGACGGTGTAAAACCGCAGGATTTCAGAAGACCGGGACATATGTTTCCGCTGATGGCAAAGAAAAACGGCGTGTTAGAGCGCAATGGACACACCGAAGCGACAGTGGATTTGATGAAGCTGGCGGGATTAAAGCAGTGCGGTCTGTGCTGTGAAATCATGAAGGATGACGGTACCATGATGCGCATGGATGAATTAAAGGAACTGGCACAAAAATACCAGTTAAAATTTATCACGATTGCCGCGCTGCAGGATTACAGAAAAAAGCATGATAAGCTCATAGAGCGTGTAGCAGTGACAAAAATGCCGACAAAGTACGGTGAATTCAAGGCATACGGTTATATCAATCTTTTAAACGGAGAACATCATGTTGCACTGGTAAAAGGTGAAATCGGTGACGGAAAAGACCTTTTATGCCGTGTCCATTCGGAGTGCCTGACAGGCGATGCGTTCGGTTCCCTGCGTTGTGACTGCGGACAGCAATTTGCTGCTGCAATGACACAGATTGAAAAAGAAGGCAGGGGAATTCTGCTATATATGCGGCAGGAAGGAAGAGGTATCGGATTGATTAATAAGCTGCGTGCCTATGAATTGCAGGATAACGGAATGGATACACTGGAAGCCAATCTGGCGCTGGGATTTGCCGGGGATTTGCGTGAATATTATATCGGTGCGCAGATTTTAAAGGATTTAGGCGCAAAGACGCTGCGGCTTTTAACCAATAATCCGGATAAGGTTTATCAGCTTTCGGATTACGGCATGGAAATTACGGAGCGTGTGCCGATTCAGATGGAAGCAACAAAGTATGACAGTTTTTATTTAAAGACAAAGAAAATGAGAATGGGACATCTGCTGTAATGATGTAATGTAATGTATCCAATGTACCGCACACGGAATAAGAAGGCTGATACCGGAGATTTTTCAGAGTATGAACTTCTATGACAAAAGATATTTAAAACAACATTTTATTAAAATTAATATATAAGAAAGGGAGAAAAAAATGAAGATTTATGAAGGAAAGTTAGTTTCAGAAGGTGTAAAGGTAGGAATTGTTGTAGCACGTTTTAACGAATTTATTACGTCAAAGCTGTTAGCAGGTGCCATAGATGGTCTGAAGCGCCACGAGGTAGCGGAGGAAGACATCGAAGTGGCCTGGGTGCCTGGCGCATTTGAAATTCCACTGATTGCTTCTAAAATGGCAAAGAGCGGAAAATATGATGCCGTCATCTGTCTGGGGGCAGTGATCCGCGGGGCAACAAGCCATTATGACTATGTATGCAGTGAGGTGTCCAAAGGAGTTGCAAATGTATCCTTAAACAGTGATATACCGGTAATGTTCGGCGTGCTGACAACGGATACGATTGAACAGGCAATTGAACGTGCCGGTACAAAGGCAGGCAATAAAGGCTTTGAATGTGCAGAAGGTGCAATTGAAATGGTCAATTTAATACGTTCTATTGAAAGGTAAAACAGAATAAAATAAAGTTTAAAATGGGTAAGGATAAAGCTGTACTTTAATGATTTAAAATCGTTAAAGTACAGCTTTATTTTTTTCGATTCCTTAATGTCCACATTCTGAATAGGGTTATTTTACAGCAGTTCCATTTATTAATATTCCATAATAGGTATAAATTAGGGAAATATAAATACACTAAAATAAGAATCAGTATGAATGAAGTTCGGAGATTAGTACTTATGAGTGTAGTGTATAGGGATGTGCTTGAGCGTTTTGTAAAATACAGAGAGCAGCGTAATATATCACAGAATGAACTTGCACAGATGCTTTGCATTTCACAAAGTTATGTCAGTAAAATGGAAGTGGGAAAGGCAAGAATCTCATTTGATATTTTAACGGCATTGTATCAACAGGGCTGGGATATTGACTATATCATTACGGGACAGGAGAACCACCGCACCGTATTAAATGATTTGTACGAGAGTTGTAAGGAAGATTGCAGGGCAGACTTTTTGCAGTATATGATATGGACCGTGATGCAGGGAATAAAAAGCTACGAAAAACAGGTAAAACAGGTGATGCGGTATATTGAAAAATTTGAATATCTGAAAATGTATACATCGGGAATCGCAGCCGAAGATAATGCATTTTACGGCATCAGAACGGTCAATAAATTATCGCAGGTGCAGATGGCAAAAATGCTGCACGTAGATATCAAGAAATACAGGGCAATGGAGAAAAATGAAAAGAAGCCGGATGCGGAGCTGTTGATGCTGCTATACAACAATTTTGAGTGCATGCCGTTTGAAACGGTTTATGGGGAGAATGATTTGGGAGAAATCAATGCTGTCTGGAGAAAGATGCAGCCGCAATTGCAGAAGGAACTATATGAATTTATGAAACATGGTCTGCAATTTATGAACAGTCAGACCGGAGATACGGAAGTATGAGTGTATTAATATTGGAAGACAACAGGCAGATATTAAAGGTTTTAGAGAAACTGGTGTTGTCTGTAGCAGAAGATGAAAAAGTTTATGTTACGGATAATGTCGGGGAAGCCTATAAAATAGCGATGGAAATTTCTATTGATGTATTTATGCTGGATATTATTCTATATGGTGATAAAAAAGGCGATACATCAGGTATGCAGTATGCACAATCTATGCGGAAGCTGGAGCGTTACCGTTTTACACCTATTATTTTTATTACTTCATTAGAAGACCCGGAAATGTATGCTTTGCGGGATTTGCACGCTTTTGGATATATTGAAAAGCCGTTTGCACCTTCACAGGTTGAAAATCTTCTGCGCGATGCACTGCATTTTAAGACACAAAAGGAAAAAGATGCAATGATGTTTTTCAGAAAGGACGGCATTTTGTATCCTGTCAAATGTAACCGTGTGATTTATATGGAACTAATCAAAAGAAAAATCTGTATTCATATGAAAAACGGTGATGTGCTGAGTATTCCGTATAAATCTTTCAGGGAAATCATGGAGGAAGCGAATTACGAGAAGTTTGTACAGTGCAGCAGAAATTGTGTGATTAATATAGATTATATCAAAAATATTGACAAAACCAATCGATTTATAACGCTGGAGGGGACCAAAACAGCAGTGGAAATGGGCGGAACATTTATTAAGAAGGTTGTTGGGGTGCTGGGATTATGATGTTAATAATATTTGTCTTTTTAGAGGCAGTGACTGTTTTAATTTTACTAAATGCATTATATGGACAGAAAATGCATTTGGATTGGATTTCAGTTCTTTTTATTATATGTGACTGTGTATTGATGTCTTTGATTCGTTTTTGTGGACTAAATCAAAATAGCTCTTTTATTATTTATTTTGCATTGCTAGTATATTGCATTATGGAGTTTAAAACCAAAATTAGTGAAATGATTGTAAATATGGTGTTGCTTGCTATTATAATGATGGGAATACAGTTGCCTGCATTATTAATACTAGACGTTTTGGGAGATACTATAAAAGGTTATGAAGATTTATCTGTTGCTATAATTAATGCTGTAATATTAGCGATAGTAATAATCATAATTAAGAAAATAGATTTACATACAATATCCACGTCTTTTCTAAGAAAAGGGAAAATAATAGGAATAATACTAATTTTTGAGAGTACATTATTAGCATTTTTGCTTTATCAATATAAGAGCGCACAAGGGGAAGTTCCAGTACAATATATTGTAATTACTGGAGTACTTGTTTTGATATTGATGTTATGTGTTCATACTTTGTTATATAAAATTAGATTTCGTGAAAAACAAGCAGAATTAGAAGCATATAAGACGTACAGTGCTGCATTTTCAGATTTAATTACGCAGATTCGTGCCAGACAGCATGAGTTTGACAATCATATCAGTGCGTTATGCAACCTGCATTACATTTGTAAAGATTATGATGAACTGGTTCAAGAACAATCAAAGTATGCGAAAGATGTTATCAGCAATAATCGTTTTCACAAACTGCTTGTTTCGGGTAATCCTGTGATTGCTGGATTTTTATATGGAAAATTAAGTTCTATTCAGGAACAGGGAATAGAGGTGACTTATACTTTCCATATATCAGAATTTACCAGTAAAATTCCTGTATATCTGGTGGTAGAACTGGTTGGAAATTTATTAAAAAATGCAGTGGAAGCAGTAAAGACACAGCAGGTTGAAAAACAGATACATCTTTCCTGCACAGAAAATGAGAATGAATTCTGTCTAGGAGTGCGAAACAGAAGTGAAAAGATTCCATTAGACGAAATAGGCAGATTTTTTGAGAAGGGATATAGCAGTAAAGGCAGTGGACGAGGACTGGGGCTATATAATGTAAAAGAAATTTGTGAGAAATATGGTGTTGATATTGTATGTGATAATACTGAAATTGATGATAAAAACTGGTTTTTAATTGAATTACATATAAAAAAACAAACCTTTTCTTATTGATATAATACTTTTTATGTAGTATAATCTAAAACATATCTTGACAGTAAAGTTGATAATTTAATGAAAAGGGGTGGGGTCTAATGGCTATTAAATCAATGAAAGTACTAAATATAATGGCATTTCATCAAAAAGAATTGGATTTGCAATTTGGTGATGGTATTAATATTTTAATTGGCGAGAACGGTATGGGAAAAACAACCCTGCTTAAAATGATATATGCAGCGTTACAGTATTCAATTGAAAATCAGACATCAGGTAAAGAATTGATACATTTTTTTTCAAATAATTTAAGAGATTTCAGTCAGATGAAATATCCGGGGAAGGAAAAAGATACCTGTTATTATGAGATATCAGATGGTCAACATTTCTTTAAAGACTATTTGACAAAGGAAAATGGTATTGTTTCTGAAGGCTGGAAAGGCTTAAATATACAGTCCGTATTTATTCCAACCACAGAAATGCTTTCTCATTCAAAGGGATTTTTAGCAATGAATCAGAAGTATAATATGCCGTTTGATGAAACACAAATAGATATTATTGTAAATGCTTCGCTTCCTGAAACCAGAAAAGTGTCGCAATCCTGTGAAATTATTTTAAAAGAAATTAGTGAAGTTATTAATGGAAAGGTAGTACAGGAAGATGATACGTTTTATATAGTGAAAAATGATGGCAGGAAAATTGATTTTTCTTTGGAAGCAGAGGGCATGAGAAAATTGGGATTGTTGTGGAAGCTGATTCGGAATGGGCTGTTAGAAAAGGATTCTGTATTACTGTGGGATGAACCGGAAGCCAATCTAAATCCTGAATTATACCCGCTGGTGGCGAATATACTGCTTGCATTACAAAAGAATGGCGTGCAGATTTTTCTTGCAACACATAGTTATAATTTTGCTAAATATCTGGAAATCAGAAGAACGGAGAGGGAACAGGTATTTATTCACAATCTGTATAGAAATGATTCGGGAAAAGAAATAATGAGTGTATCAGCATATAAGATGGAAGATTTGGAACCGAATCATATTATGATGGCGGATAACCAGTTATTGGACGAAGTGTATAATATGTGAGGTTAGTCTATGGAAACACTTTTAATAGATGAAAATGGAGAATATGGTCTGGATTGCACACAGGCGGTTTGGGCATCTGACAAGATGCATGAGGATTATCATCGTGCAAAAGTACAATTATCTGATGCGGATTTTTTACTTGAAGAAGCGAACAATATTCTGATAGTGGAATATAAAAATGCAGATACAAAAAAGGCAAGAGAAGCCAGATACAAAACGCCGGCGTTCAATCCAATGGACGATAAAAAATTTACTTCAACAGTACGAAAGTTTTATGATTCGCTTCATTATATACATTTATTGGGGAAAAATAAACCTGTAAAATATGTATATGTAGTAGAAGCGCCGAATAGCGATGCAATTATGCGAAAGAGATTGCGGGCGAGAATGAAGACACTATTGCCTTTTGCATTGCAGGAAAATATAAATACGGGGATTTCATTGATAGATAAGGTTGATGTACTTTCTATTAATGAATGGAATATGCATGATGAGTATGGAAAGTATCCATTTGTAAAACTATAGAAAAATAGAATGATAAAACAGGAGTAGTATAATCCATAAAATAGCGTGTAAAGGAGTATACTACTTCTGTTTATTTTAATTAATTGTGATAATCATCTTCTTTTGGGAATTCACATTCACCAAAGAAAAAGATACTAGGTCCAGAATTTCCACCCCATTTACTTACCCTTGCCAGCTGTTCCAACAGCACCTTTATAGGGGAAATTGTTTCTGTCTGTGTATTCATTAGATACTCCTTTCCTGCACGGTATGATGAAATACAGTGCATATTTTTTTCTGTGCAGCTGCACAGGATAGCTGTACAGCGTGCAGTATAATTACCCAGAATCCGGATACCATGTATTCATTTTCCGGGGTAATCAGCAATATAAAAAAGAACACGGTTAAAATGCCGGTGGAAATCCACTTAAATCGTTTCTTTTTCGCAGCAGAAAGCGCTGGTCTTTTTGATGAAGAAACAGGTGCAAGCGCATAATTTATTAAAATGCAGACCATGCACAATAAAATCCGTGCTGTTTTCGTTAAAGAAATCAGCGGCAGAAGCGTCAGACACAAAAAAGCATAACCGGTGCTTACAAACAGACAGCCTGCATATGTATTGCAGTGAAATCCGCCAGCTGTGCGCCGGATACAGCAAAGAAATAAAAGTGTTGCAATGCACAGTGCCAGATGTCTGCGGTATAAGAATAAAATGAAAAATAATTTGCTGCTTTCTGAAAGAAATGTAAAAAGCAGATAACGCAGCAGCGCAATCTGATAATCTGTTAAATTATAACGTCCTTTTAATTTTTCCCACATACAATCCCCGTTTCTGAGCAATTTTATCGCTGTTTCTGTCCTCATTCTATATCCACAAAATCATAAAAAGAAAAATGTGTCGTTAATTGTAGAAATTTGTAATGTAATGTATAAAATTTTAAAAAATGAAAATAACAGGCGGAAACACTTTAAAATTTGCATAAGTAAAAGCAAAAACAGATGAAATGGATTTTGATTCGATATAATAAAAAGTTATGCTCACATCGCATTTAAGAAAAACAGATGTAAAAATGTTCCATACATCTTACATAGAATTTACCTATTTTACATAAGTGCAGTTCAGTTTACATTGAATAAAAAAATTAACAATATCTTTACATGAAATTTACAGGAATGTGATAGTGCATTTTACATCGGCTTTGATAAGATGTCATTGTGAAAAAAATTATGAAATTGCCGCATCAGATTAAATTATGCGCGATAAAAAGGAGCTGGAAAAATGGAAACAACAAAAATTCATGTAACAAATATGAATTTGCATTATGGTGATTTTCACGCGTTAAAAAATATTAATATTGATATTCCTGAAAATCAGATTTGTGCAATGATTGGACCTTCAGGCTGCGGAAAAAGTACATTTTTAAAGTCAATCAACCGCATGAATGATTTAGTTGAAGGCTGTAAAATTGATGGACAAATGCAGCTTCGAGGAGAAAACGGATTTGAAGATATTTACGGAGATATGGATGTAAATCATTTAAGAAAACGCGTTGGTATGGTATTCCAGCAGCCCAATCCGTTTCCGATGAGTATTTATGACAACATTGCTTATGGTCCGAGAACACATGGCATTAAGAACCGGCATAAGCTGGATGCAATCGTTGAAAAAGCATTAAAGCAGGCGGCAATCTGGGAAGAGGTAAAAGACCGTTTAAATAAGTCAGCATTGGGACTTTCAGGCGGACAGCAGCAGCGACTTTGTATTGCGCGTGCGCTGGCTGTTGAACCGGAAGTGATTTTAATGGATGAGCCGACATCGGCACTTGACCCGATATCAACATCAAGAATTGAGGACCTGGCAATTGAGTTAAAGAAAGAGTATACGATTGTTATGGTAACGCACAATATGCAGCAGGCAACCCGTATTTCGGATAAAACCGCATTCTTCCTGCTGGGAGAACTCATTGAATACGGAGATACCGAGCAGCTGTTTTCTATGCCAAAGCAGAAAAAGACGGAAGACTATATCACCGGACGTTTCGGCTGATAATCCCGATACGCCGGATAAAAAACAGCAAAGAAAATGAGAAGAAAATAAGAAGGCAGAAATGGAGGAAAACATGAGAAATCGATTTGACAGACAGCTTAGTACTTTAAATGATGAGCTGATTGAAATGGGCAGTATGATTGAAAAATCCATTGAAACGGCAATCAAGGCACTGGTCAATCAGGATGTGGATTTAGCAAGACATGCAATTGAGGCAGATGAGGAGATTGACCGTCAGGAACGTATTATTGAAGACCTATGTCTGAAACTGCTGTTACAGCAGCAGCCGGTTGCAAAAGATTTAAGACTGATTTCATCCGCATTAAAAATGATTACGGATATGGAGCGAATCGGCGACCACGCTTCGGATATTTCAGAAATCACAATTGCACTGGCAGACCAGCCGTATATTAAGAAACTGGAGCATATCCAGCAGATGGCAAAAGAAACAATGATTATGCTGGTGGGAAGCATTGAGGCCTTTGTAGATAAGGATTTGGAAAAGGCGAATGAAGTCATTAAGCGGGATGACGTAGTCGATGATTTATTTGATAAAGTTAAAAAAGAATTAATTCAGATGATTCATGAAAATGCAGATAAGGGTGAGCAGGCAGCTGATCTTTTGATGGTTGCTAAATATATGGAGCGGATTGGCGACCACGCAACCAATATTTCGGAGTGGGTTATTTTTTCCATTACAGGAGAACACAAATCCATGAATTAATCCACATAATCAGAGAATAGTTTTTGCAAAATCTCCGGAAATGTAAAATTTACATGGATTTTACATAGGTTTGACAGAGATTTCATAAATGTATTTTATACTTCATTTTGCAAACGATAAATATTACAAAGTTGAATGGAGTGCAAAATGAGTATTTTTAATGTATTATCAATGATTGGCGGACTGGCGCTTTTTCTTTATGGTATGCACCTGATGGGAGAAGGTCTTTCCAAAGCATCCGGTGGTAAACTGGAAAGTATTCTTGAAAAATTAACATCAAATCCGGTGAAGGCAGTGCTGCTTGGTGCAGGTGTTACGGCGGTCATCCAGTCGTCTTCGGCAACGACGGTTATGGTTGTCGGCTTTGTCAATTCCGGCATTATGCGGCTGTCACAGGCGGTCGGCATTATTATGGGTGCGAATATCGGTACCACGGCAACCTCGTGGATTTTAAGTCTTACAGGAATTGAGGGCGACAATTTATTTGTCAACTTATTAAAACCGTCATCCTTTTCACCGGTCTTAGCGATTATCGGCGTTGTCTGTATTATGTTTGTCAAAAAGCAGAAGGTACAGGACATTGGTAAAATTTTAGTCGGCTTTGCCATTTTAATGACAGGTATGGATGCCATGAGCAGTGCAGTAGAGCCGTTGGCAGATGTACCGCAGTTTACACAGATTCTGACAATGTTTTCCAATCCGGTACTCGGTATGCTTGCCGGTCTTGTATTGACAGCGATTATTCAGAGTTCTTCGGCTTCGGTAGGTATTTTACAGGCGCTGTGTTCAACCGGTTCACTTGGATTTGCAACGGTTATTCCGATTATTATGGGACAGAATATCGGTACCTGTGTAACAGCACTGATTTCAGCAGTCGGTGCGAATAAAAATGCGAAGCGTGCGGCACTGGTACATCTGTATTTTAATATCATTGGAACAATTGTATTTATGATACTGTTTTATTCAATCAATGCATTGTTTCCGTTCTCATTTATGGAAGAGTCTGCAACGCAGGTCGGTATTGCGGTTGTACATAGTACATTTAATATTTTTGCAACGCTGTTATTACTGCCGTTTGGTAATGGCCTTGTGAAACTTGCATGTCTGACAATCCGTGATAATCCAAATGATGCACTGGATAATCCGGCAGATGAATTTTCACTGCTTGATGAGCGCTTCTTGGATAAACCGAGTCTTGCCATGGAACACTGTATGCAGGTGACTAATAATATGGCAGAACTGTCTAAAAGATGTCTGTTTACGGCAATAGGACTTTTCAGGGATTATAGTGATACCCAGTCAGAGGCCGTCAGCACAATGGAAGAACGCGTAGACCGGTATGAGGATATGCTGGGGACATATTTAATGAAATTAAGTGGAAAAGATTTATCGGCAAAGGATTCGGAAAATTTATCACTGATGTTACATACAATTGGTAATTTTGAAAGAATTTCAGACCATGCATGCAACCTGTGTGATGCAGCAAAGGAAATGGCAGAAAAAAATATGGCATTTTCAGAAAAAGCCACACAGGAGCTGCACATTTTCACAGAAGCCGTAAAAGAGATTGTAAATACTTCATTTTCGGCATTTAAGAAAGAAGATGTAGAACTTGCGGGAACGGTTGAACCGCTGGAGGAGGTTATTGATGATCTGAATATGGAGTTAAAGACACGCCATATCCGCAGATTAAGAGAAGGAAAATGTACGATTGACCTGGGATTTGTCCATTCTGATATTACAACAAATTACGAGCGTATTGCAGACCACTGTTCCAACATTGCGGTGTGTCTGATACAGGTAAAGCAGGAAGGATTTGACACCCATGAATATCTTGGTACAATAAAAAGAGAAGATAACGAACAATTTAAAAAGCAGTATGCAGTATTTGAAGAAAAATACCGTCTGCCGTAAAAAATATACTCCGTGCCGGTTTAAAGCAACAATGCAGTTAAAAGCCGTTTAAGCCGGACACGAGGCAGGGAATGGAGGAAATGATGGCACTTATATATGTTGTGGAAGATGATAAAAATATCAGTGAAATCGAAAGCTTTGCATTAAAAAATGCAGGACATCAGATTGTAGAATGTGCGTGTGCAAAGGAGTTTCACAAGCAGGTACAGGAGCGGATACCGGATATGGTGCTGCTTGATATTATGCTGCCGGATGAAGATGGGCTTTCTATTTTGAAAAAACTGCGTGCAACACCGGAAACAAGGAGAATTCCTGTAATTCTGGTAACGGCAAAGACCACAGAAATTGATAAGGTCAAGGGACTGGATTCGGGTGCCGATGATTATCTGACTAAGCCGTTTGGCGTCATGGAACTCATTTCCCGCGTAAAGGCGCTGCTGCGCAGGGTTGGCGGCATGGAAGATGAAAAATTCTTACGGGTTGGCATTTTGTTTATTGATGATGAAAAGCACGTTGCTTATGTAGATGATAAACATATTGAACTGACCTATAAGGAATATGAACTGCTCAAGTATCTGACGATTAATCAGGGAATTGTACTGTCCCGCGACAATCTTATGGAGAAAATCTGGAGTTCGGATTACGAAGGCGAATCAAGAACGCTGGATGTCCATATCAAAACACTGCGGCAGAAGCTTGGGAAAGCCGGGTCTTATATTAAGACTGTGAGAAATGTCGGCTATTTCCTTGATTTGGATACAGATGTGTAATAATCCTTATATGTGGAATTATTACGGGCAGGAGTGCATATGAAAAAGAAAATCAACATTCAATTTTTAATTATTACATTACTGGCGATACTGACAACGGTATCGCTTTCTATCTTTGTATTTTACGAATTATTCAAGCAGGAAGTGATGGCAGACTTAAAAACGAACACACAGCTTCTGGTTGAAACGGATGCGTGGGAGCAGATTGTGGAAAAGAAGGATGCCGGGGCTTTAGACGATGGTGTGAAGCAGCTCCGTCTGACACTGGTAGACGGTACCGGAGAAGTTATTTTGGATACCAATGCAGAAGTCGGCAGTATGGACAATCACAGTGCAAGACCGGAGATTTCACAGGCACTGCAGACCGGAGAAGGGCAGGCAATCCGCCAGTCCAGCACAATCGGTAAAAATGCGTTTTATTATGCCATACGGCTGGAGAACGGAAGTGTCCTGCGCACGGCAAAGGAAGCAGGCAGTATCACAAGTGTTTTCGAGAGCATTCTGCCGGTAATCGTAATTTTATGCGTACTGTTGTTTGCATTGTGTATGATCCTTTCACATTTCCTGACGGAGAGCATTATTGAGCCGATTGAAAATCTGGCAGATAATCTTGATGCTTCGGATTCCGTAAAGGTGTATAAAGAACTGGTACCGTTTGTACAGACAATCAAAAAACAGCATGAGGATATTATGCGCAATGCCACCATGCGGCAGGAATTTACGGCAAATGTGTCCCATGAATTAAAGACACCGTTGACGTCTATTTCCGGATATTCCGAACTGATTGAGAGCGGAATGGCAGCAGATGAAGACATTGTGCGTTTTGCGGCGGAAATTCATAAAAATTCCAATCGTCTGCTGACTTTGATTAACGATATTATCCGTCTGTCGGAATTAGATCAGGTAGAGGAACAGAACTGCTTTGAAGAACTGGATATTTATGATATTGCACAAAATTGTGTGGAGATGCTTCGCCTGAGTGCCAAGAAGCACGATGTTACCATGGAATTACACGGTGTACACCGCATTATCTGTGCCAACCGCCAGATGATGGATGAACTGGTCTATAACCTGTGTGACAATGCCATCCGATACAACAATCCGGGCGGCAGGGTTGATATTACGGTTGATGCAGCCGTTGCATTTGATAAAACGGCAGAAACCGGAGCAACGATTATTGAGGTCAAGGATACCGGTATCGGCATTTCAAAAGAACATCAGGAGCGTATATTTGAGCGCTTTTACCGTGTGGATAAAAGCCGTTCTAAATCAACGGGAGGAACAGGACTGGGGCTTGCTATTGTAAAGCATATTGTGGCTGCCCACAAGAACGCATCCCTGTCGCTTACAAGCGAACCGGGAAAAGGAACCTGTATCCGTGTGGCTTTTAAAATGAAGACAAATTTGGAGTAAAAAAATGTATTTTTGGCGCAAAGCCCGCAAACAAGCGGGATTGAGCGCATAAGGGATGAAAAAAAAGTCCAATATGTAGACAATGTCCGGAAAATACAGCGTTTATATAAAACAAAAAACTGTTCATAAATAGTTTATAGAGTTTTTATTTACAAAATAGTTAACATGTGTTATTATTTCACAACGATAATATATAACACTGTTAACTATTTATTTTTTTGCAGTAAAAAATCACCGCGAAACAGCATAGGACGGTGAAGATCACAGCCGAAAAGGAGGAATTTTTGTGCAAAAAGAGTATGCGGAGCTGTTTTCCGCATTTACACAGTTTAGAAAGCTGCATATGTCGGATTTATTTCCGAATATGAACCATTCGGAATTTGCCACCCTGATGCATATTGGCGGGGCAAATAAGTGTCTAAACGAAGAAAAAGTCAAGGTTTCTACACTGTCAGAGAGGATGCGTATTAATATTACTGCCGTGTCCCGGACATTAAAAGTACTGGAAAAGAAGAATTACATCCAGCGGACAGTCAGCGCGCAGGACCGCAGAATTACATATGTGGAACTGACCCCGGAGGGGGCAGAGGTACTGGCGGAAGCGGAGGAAACAATGAATACATTTACGGCAAAGGTGCTAAGCAGCCTGAAAAAAGAAGACGTAATCCGTCTGACTGCGCTGATGAACCAGCTTTATGAGGCATCAGAAGCAGAAATAGAGAAAAGAAAAAAGAAAGGTGATGTGACAGAATGAGTAGATTTTTTAAGACGTTAAAGCCTTATTGGAAATCTGTACTGCTGATTATCGCACTGCTTGTATTACAGGCATATGCAGATTTATCGCTGCCGCAGTATACATCGGATATTATTGATACAGGTATCCAGAATGGTGGTGTTTCACACTGTATGCCGCAGGCAGTCACAAAGGAAGAATTTGAACTGGCAAAGGTTTTTATGACAGAAGATGAGGTCGCAATATGGGAAGACAGTTACCGGGAAGACGGTGATGTGTACCGCTTGGATGTGACCGATGAAAAGAAGCTGGATGAATATGATGATGAATTTGTGACAGCATTTATTTTAAACAATCAGACATCGGCAGTAGAGGAATCTGCTTTTAAACAGCAGATTGCCGCACAGTCCGGTCAGGACCCTTCACAGCTTGAAAATGTTCCGGTGGAAATGCTCGGACAGCAGATGGGCATTGAACTTTCAACCTTTAAAAAAGAGATTGAAGATGTTGACGGCAATGTAGTACTTGCAGACTGTTTGGATATGCGTCCGGTCTTTCAGATGATGCTTGCACAGGGCAGAATGACAACGGATGATATTGTTTCCATGCGTGACACGTTGCAGGAAAAAATGGAGAGCATGGGCAGTTCCCTGATTCTTTCCATGGGTATCTCTTATGCAAAGAACATGGACAGTGCCGCCGGTGTAGATATGGATAAGTTACAGACTGATTATCTGTGGGCATCAGGCATTAAAATGGTGCTGATGGCACTGTTAGTTGCAGTGATTACCGTATGTGTCGGTATGCTTGCGTCGCGTGTGGCAGCCGGTGCAGGACGTGATCTGCGTGGCAGTGTATACAAAAAAGTCATGGGCTTTTCCAGTGCGGAAATGGATCGTTTCTCAACGGCATCCCTGATTACACGGACCACCAATGATGTACAGCAGATTCAGATGGTGATTGTATTATTACTGCGTATGGTATTATATGCGCCGGTGCTTGGTATCGGCGGTGTTATCAAGGTATGGCAGACAGGTGCCGGAATGGGCTGGGTAATCGGTCTTGCTGTTGCGGCTATTATGGCACTCGTGCTGTTTTTAATGGTTGTTGCCATGCCGAAGTTTAAATTAATGCAGAAGCTGGTTGACGGTGTCAACTTAGTTTCAAGGGAAATTCTTACCGGACTTTCTGTTATCCGTGCATTCGGAAGGGAAAAGAAGGAAGAAGAACGTTTTGATAAAGCCAATAAAAAGCTGACAAAGACGATGTTATTTACCAACCGTGTCATGACATTTATGATGCCTTGCATGACCTTTATCATGTACGGACTGACGGTTCTGATTGTATGGGTTGCGGCACATAAGATTGATAACGGCAGTATGCAGGTGGGTGCAATGACAGCATTTATTACGTATGCAATGCAGATTGTTATGTCCTTCTTAATGCTGACGATGATGTCTGTTATGCTTCCGAGAGCGGCAGTTGCGGCAGACAGAATTGATGAAGTATTAACTGTAAAATCTGAAATTGTAGACCCTGAAAAGCCGGAAACACTTGAAAAGAAGGAAGGTGTTGTACGCTTTAACCATGTAAGCTTTAAATACCCGGGTGCAGAACACAATGCCCTTGAAGATATTGATTTTGTGGCTGAACCGGGTAAGACAACGGCGATTATCGGCAGTACGGGCTGTGGTAAATCAACGCTTGTAAACTTAATACCAAGACTTTACGATGTTACGGAAGGTTCGGTGACAATCGACGGACACGATATCCGTAACATTACCATGAATGAACTGCGTGATGAACTCGGCTTTGTGCCGCAGAAAGGTGTGCTGTTTTCCGGTACGATTGCAAGCAATCTCCGTTATGGCAGAGAAGATGCAACCGATGAAGAAATCCGTGAAGCGGCTGAAATTGCACAGGCATCGGATTTTATTGAAGAAAAAAGTGCAAAATATGACAGTCCGATTGCACAGGGCGGTTCTAACGTATCCGGTGGACAGAAACAGCGTCTGTCGATTGCAAGAGCCATTGCAAAGAATCCGAAGGTCTTCATTTTTGATGACAGTTTTTCCGCACTCGATTTAAAGACCGATGCGGCACTCCGTAAGGCACTGGCAGAAAAGGTATCCGACAGCACGGTTATTATCGTTGCACAGCGAATCAGTACGGTGCTTCATGCAGAGCAGATTCTTGTCATGGATGAAGGCAGAATCGTCGGCAGGGGAACACATGAAGAACTGCTTGCAAACTGCGAAGTATACCGTCAGATTGCAAAATCGCAGATGTCAGAAAAGGAACTCGGACTTGCGGGTGATACAGAAAGGGAGGAACAGTAATTTATGGAAAATAAAGATGTAAAAATGCCTCCGAAGACAAGAGGACCGATGAGAGGACCAGGCAGAGGTATGATGCCAGGAGAAAAAGCCAAAGACTTTAAATGGTCTATCGGCAAATTACTTGCGTATCTTGGAAATTACAAAATCGGCATTATCGTAGTGATGATTTTTGCGGCGTGTGCGACCGTGTTTAACGTTGTCGGTCCAAAGGTTTTAGGTAAAGCCACGACAGCACTTTCCGAAGGGCTGATGAATAAAATCAACGGCACCGGCGGCATGGATTTTAACTATATCGGAAAAGTCCTTTTATTTGTGCTGGGATTATACAGCATCAGCGCCGTTTTCAGCTTTATACAGGGCTGGATTATGACGGGGATCACACAGAAGCTGTGTTACCGGTTAAGGAAAGAAATTTCCGAAAAAATTAACCGTATGCCGATGAAATATTTTGAAAGCAGAACTTACGGTGAAGTATTATCGCGTATTACCAATGATGTAGATACCCTCGGCATGGGTTTAAACCAGAGCATTACTACGATTATTACCGCTGTTGCAACCATGCTTGGTGTATTGGTGATGATGTTAAGCATTTCACCGCTGATGACACTGATTGCAGTCATTATTCTGCCGGTGTCAGCCGGACTGATTTCATTTGTTGTAAAGAAATCACAGAAATATTTTAAGACACAACAGGAATATTTAGGCCATATCAACGGACAGATTGAAGAAACCTACGGCGGACATACCGTTGTAAAGTCTTTTAACAAAGAGGCTTCTATGGTTAAGCAGTTTGACGAAACCAATACGGTATTGTATAAATCCGCATGGAAATCGCAGTTCCTATCCGGAATGATGCAGCCGATTATGAATTTTGTCGGAAACTTAGGCTATGCCTGTGTGGCATTAAGCGGAGGTCTTCTTGCAATTCAGGGCGCGATTACAATTGGTGATATTCAGGCATTTATCCAGTATGTTAAGAATTTCACACAGCCGATTACACAGATTGCACAGGTTATCAATCAGGTACAGTCTATGGCAGCAGCCTCCGAGAGAGTATTCGAGTTCTTAGAGGAGGAAGAAGAAGATCAGTTTGTGCAAAATCCGGTACGCTTAGATAAAATCGAAGGCTGTGTGGATTTTGAAAATGTACACTTTGGTTATAAAGAAGATCAGACAATTATCAATGATTTTACTGTACATGTAAAACCGGGTCAGAAGGTTGCCATTGTCGGTCCTACAGGTGCCGGTAAGACAACGATTGTGAAGCTGCTCATGCGTTTTTACGATGTCGGCAGCGGTGCTATTTTAGTAGACGGACACAATATCAAGGACTTTAACAGACGGGAATTAAGAGATGCGTTTGGCATGGTGCTTCAGGATACATGGCTGTATAAGGATACCATTATGGAAAATATCCGTTACGGAAGACTGGATGCAACCGATGAAGAAGTTATTGCGGCGGCAAAAGCAGCGCATGCACACCACTTTATTGAAACCCTGCCGGGTGGCTATCAGATGGAATTAAATGAAGATGCAAGCAACGTTTCACAGGGACAGAAGCAACTGCTTACAATTGCGAGAGCAATTCTTGCAGACAATCCGATTCTGATTCTGGATGAAGCGACCTCTTCTGTGGATACCCGTACAGAGATTCAGATTCAGAATGCAATGGATAACCTGATGAAGGGCAGAACGAGCTTTGTCATTGCCCACCGTCTGTCTACGATTAAAGATGCAGACGTGATTCTTGTCATGAAGGACGGCGATATTGTAGAACAGGGAAATCATGAAGAACTTCTTGCAAAGGGCGGCTTCTATGCAGACCTTTACAATTCACAGTTTGATGAGGCAGAAAGCGCGTAAGATACGGGAATTTTGATAAAAATGGAAGTTATTAAAGATGAATATTTAAAATATTAATTCAAAACAAAGAGTAAAAAGGAGAAACAGCCTGGCAGAGGTTTTTTCTCCTTTTTTCACGGATAGTCCTTGCAAAACTTTAGAATTTCTGTATACTTGAAATGTTAGGTGTTTTCATGGCAGAGCCGGAGGAATTTGATGAAACAGATTGCGTGGGTAAAAGTTATCCAAAACAAATATATAAAAAGATGTATGAGTATTGTGGGAATTGTAATCGTTTTACTGGGTGCCATGCTGTTATATCATATTACAGGTTTAAGAAAAAATGAATATACAAAAAAGGAGCCATTGCTTTTAAACTGGACTGTTGTCAGTGAAAATCAGACGGATACGGATGTGGATTTGAATACATTCCGCTTTGATAATATTTTAACAGACAAAAAGACAATATATTTATCCCGTACTTTTGTGGATAAAGGGCAGTTTCAATCACCGGTACTTGTGGTTCAGACGCATAATGCAACGTTACGTGTCTTTGTGGACGGAGAATGTATTTACAGTTCCGGGCTGGAGCGGTATGACTGCGGGAAAATGGTTGGAAGCGGCATGCACAGCATTGCTATGCCTAAAGATGGAGAACAGCATGAACTGATGCTGGAATTTAAGGCAAACGGTGATTCTTATGTTACCCGGATGAACGATATTTATATTACTGATTATGCAACAATTTACACTGATTTTTTAGTGACCAACAGAGTTACTTATGCACTTAGTGTCTGCCTTTTGTTTATCGGATTTGTCCTGCTTTTGCTTGGGATGGTTATGATGCTGACGCGGACCTGGTTTACACATTTGATATCACTGGGAATTTTCTCGCTGATGGTAGGTTTATGGACGATGGGAAAATATAATATCCTACAGATTTACCGGGTACCGATATGGCTGTGTACCTTTATTGAGTATGCCAGCATGTATATCGGTCCGCCGTCTCTGCTGCTTTTTTTCAGGGATTATCCGAAAAAAGCAGACAGCAGATGGATAACGTGGATGTATTACATAATTTTCTGGGTAGATAGCGGTGTGACGGCACTTTTATTTGTGCTTCATTTTTCAGGTGTCTGGCATCTTCCGCATATGCTTCGGCTGGAACAGGCATTTGTAGCAATTGTCTGTGTTTATCTGATTATATTAATGATTGCCTGTGTCAGAAAGGGAAACCGGCAGAGCAGACTGGTTATCTGCGGTGTGATTTTGTTTTTGCTGTGTATCGGAGCGGAATGGTCAGGTTATATGGCAGGAAAATACTGGGGTCATGAAATGTCATGGACAACAGGATTTTCATCTTTGGGAACTGTGATTCTGATTAGTATTTTACTGCTCTCATTAAGCTGGGATATTGCGGGAAAAATGGTCGACGAAAAAGAACAGGCAGTTCTTTATAAAATGGCATATACGGACAATCTGACGGGACTTTATAACCGCCGCTTTTGTGAAGAACGGTTAAAATCATATTGTTATAATAACATTCCATTTACAATTTTTAATTTTGATATGAATGGGCTGAAAGCCACGAATGATACCCATGGGCATAGCAGTGGGGATAAGCTGATTAAGGGGTTTGCTGATATTTTAACGAAGTCGTTTGGGGACAAAGGTATCGTTGGCAGAATGGGCGGCGATGAATTTATTGTAATTGTAGAAAACATCGAAGAACTTAATTGTCAGGAAGAAATCCGACATTTTCAAAAAATTATGAGTGAGGCAAATAAAGCACAAAGTGGGTATGTTTACAGTACGGCATACGGCTATGCAGACAGTTCTGAAATTGTGTCAGACGGTGAAATACGCGATGTCAACATGGTTTACAGACTGGCGGATAACCGCATGTATGAGAATAAAAAGACATGCCATGATGCAAGAAAATAGTTAGAAAGTGGAAGGAACAAAGGAATTTATGAACAGGACTTACGACAAATTTCAGGTAGTATTACTAAGCGAAGTAAAAGGGAAAGACAGCAATGCGTTTATTTTTGAATTACGTCTTACTTCGGAGGACAATTGTCGTATCAGAATTATAGATTTTGACGCATTTGATATTGACGGAAACAAGTACAGCGCGGGAGCGGATAAAATCAGTACAACAGATGTGATTTTAGGACACAGCAAATTTTTTGCCGAAACCAAAAAGATTAATGTAAAAATCAGTTCGCAGTTTAAAGCAAGAATCGGCTGTATGGCAGTCTTAACGGTTGCCTGCATTGAAGATAAACAGCAGATGAAATTCTGTTTCCAGAGAAAAGGAACAAACCGCTGGGATTGTGTCGGTGTGGAATTTATGGAGTATGAAGGTCTTCCGGCAGCAGAAGAAGAACCGGTGGAAACAGAAGGAACTTTAGAATCGGTTGAAGAACTGACTGACAAAGCAGAAAAACAGGTACAGGCGCAGACGGAAGCACAGACACAGACTGGAGCTTCGGCAGTGAAAGAAGACGGTGAAGAACAGGCAGCAGTGGTAGTACAGGATTCTCCGGCAGAAGACATCCCGGCAGCACAGGATGAAAAAGCTGCAGCAGAATCACTTGAAGAATATCTGGAAAGAGAAGGCGCAGAGTCTGTCTTAGGGCTGTCCATGAAGGAATTTGTCAATCGTTTTGCATTAGGTACACAGACAGTAGAAGATGTTTTAAAGCAGTTAAATGTCAATGTGGCGCAGGAAGAAGAACCGGCAGAAACAATCAGTCAGCCGGCGCCGGTATCCCAGCCGGAGGAAGAAGAGCAGGAGCAGTCCATAGAAGACTATTTAAACAGTCTGATTGAATTTGATGAAAAATCATCGGAAACCATCGGCCTTGCCGTTTCTAATATGAGAATCCGTGCAGAAGAACAGGGTGACACCGTCTGTCCGGTTCTTTACTGTGAGGTCAGCTATTCCAAAGAAACCTATGTATTGGTGCGCTGTCCGATGATTAAGGTGATTTTTTACGATGCAAAGGGATGTATCGACAATGTTGCCATGCATCCGGTATCCCGTATCCATACAGGTCAGGATATTGTTGAAATGGCATTTAAGAAGTCCACAGTGAAAAATTGGAAAAACAAGAGCAAAATCAAAGTACTCGTAACGCTGTAAAATAGATAAAACATTTTTTTTGGTTAAAACATAAAACATAAAAAATAAAAGAATTAAAAGAAGAAAGCTGCGCAGCCGGAACAAAAAACGGCTGTGCAGCTTATTTTATAAAGTTCTGAAAGCTTAAAGGATGTTGGCTGATATGCAGCTGGTATATCGATATAAAGGATTCTGATAATTACGGTTTTTAAAACTACATCATATTGAAATAAATGTAATATCATCTTGACAAAAAAACAAAGAAGCGGTATAACATAAATAGTTTGAGAATCAAAATATTGTATTTCTGAACGAAAACAAAATACTGTTATGGCAGATGAGAAATTACCTGCGGAATGGAGAAGAATATGAATAATCAGTTACCACAACTTATATTAGGAGATGTTATTGTGCCGGTGCCGGTGATTCAGGGCGGCATGGGTGTTGGAGTGAGTCGAAGCCGTCTTGCGGGAGCAGTTGCAAAAGAAGGCGGTATCGGTGTGATATCAACAGCACAGATCGGTTATGACGAGGAAAATTTTGAAAAAAATCCGGCGGAGTGTAACTGCAGGGCAATAATAAAACACATTGCGCAGGCAAAAGAGATTGCAGGCGGAAACGGACTGGTCGGTGTGAATATCATGGTGGCATTAAAGCATTACAGACAGCACATTGAAACGGCGGTAGAAGCGGGTGCAGATGTCATTATCTGTGGTGCGGGACTGCCGGCAGATTTACCGGGAATTGCCCAAAACTATGCACGTGAGCATGGGAAAAAGATACCAAAGCTGATGCCGATTGTGTCTTCCGCGAGAGCAGCGGGAATTATTTTAAAAATGTGGGACCATCATTACCATACGGTGCCGGATTGTATTATTGTGGAAGGACCGATGGCAGGCGGACATCTTGGATTTCAGGAAAGTGTATTGGAAAATATTGAAAATATTGATTTTGACGCGATTCTTTGCGGGGTCATTGACAGCAAAAAGCCATATGAGGAGAAATACACAAAAAAGATTCCGGTTGCGGCGGCAGGCGGTATTTTTGACAGACAGGATATTGACCATGTGCTTTCATTAGGTGCAGATGCCGTACAGATTGCAAGCCGTTTTGTTGTCACTAAAGAATGTGATGCATCTGATGCATACAAACATGCATATATTGAGGCGGGAAAGGGTAATATACAGATTGTAAAAAGTCCTGTCGGCATGCCGGGACGCGCCGTGCGCAATGCTTTTATCAGACAGGTTGAGCAGCACAAACAAGAAATTACCGGCTGTTATCAGTGCCTTGAAAAATGTAACCCGAAGGAAGTGCCGTACTGCATTACACAAGCGCTGATTCACGCCGTGAAAGGCGAATTAGAGCAGGGGTTAATTTTCTGCGGTGAAAATGTTTCCAGAATCCATGAAATGACAACCGTACCGGAACTGATGCGGGAATTGACACAAGGTTGACATAACACCCCGGTATTTAGTACTATAGTAAGTGAAAAAGAACGAATGGAGAAACCAATGAAAGAATTTTTGCGTGCTAAGATTTTTGCACTTTCACAGTATCTGGAAATGCTGCTTTCGCTGATTTTAGGACTGGTTATTGTAATTCTTGCAGGGAAACTGCTGATGGACGTATTTAATCCGCAATATATTTTTGCAGGAGAAGACGTCTTTGCATATTATCTGGAAACTGCAATGAATCTTGCGATTGGTGTGGAGCTTATTAAAATGCTTTGCATGCACTCACCGGGGACTGTCATTGAAGTCCTTTTATTTGCAATTGCAAGACAGGTTGTTGTATCCCATTCTTCCGTGACACAGACACTGACCGGGGTATTTGCAATTGTTGTGCTGTTTGCTACAAGAAAATATCTGTTTATCCCACACGATGAGGTAGAAAAGATTACCGTACGCGGCAGTATGACTGTAGCAATGGCAAACCGTGTTGCTAAAATCAAAATACCGGAAACAGATGGAAAACTGCTCCGTGATGTGATTGAGAAGCGGATTTGTGAGGAAAGCCTTTCAAAAGAAATCGGAACCTGCGTGGATTACGATAATTTTGCATTATGCATTGCAAGTATCAGAGAAGGTAAAGTAACAAGAGTTGATATTTTAAAAAATAAGGATTGATAAGGAGTAAGCTTATGGCAATTGTACATGTAACAAGTGAAAATTACGAAAAGGAAGTATTACAGTCTGATAAGCCGGTATTAATTGATTTCTGGGCATCATGGTGTGGACCGTGCCAGATGTTAGGACCGGTCATTGAAGAAGTTTCAGAAGAAGTGACGGATGTAAAGTTTGTAAAAGTAAGTACCGAAGAAGCACCGGAACTGGCAGAAAAATTTTCTATTATGTACATTCCGACACTGGTACTCATGGAAAATGGAACGGTTGTAAATAAATCCACAGGCTTTTTACAGAAGGAACAGATTTTAGAACTTCTGAATACAAAAAATTAAAAAAATTAAAAAAAAATTAAAATTTTTGTTGACAAATGAAGTTTGAAAGATTATCTTATTACTTAATTCAACAGTCAAATGCAGAGAACAGGAAATGACTTTTTCAAATCACCGCTCACAGAGAGCCGTAAGATGATGAGAAGCGGCAGCAAGGAATGAAAAAGCCCTCACCTGCGAGCAGTTCCGGTGAAAGGCAGTGTAATTGTATACAGCCTAGTAATTGGAATCGGTACCCATCGTTAACAGGGCATGCCATAGAGTCGGTATTCTATTGATTCTGACAGCAGTGGCAGTAGAGAGGCCGGGATATCCGGCAAGCAAAGTGGTAACGCGGAAGTAATGTTAAATCAGCCTTCGTCTTTGCACCAAATCATTTAGATTTGTGTGGAGACGAAGGCTTTTTTGATACTATGGACAATGCGTACAGAGTGTTTGACTGATGAAATATATCATAATAGGAGAGTGACATCTATGAACACTTTAGTAATTGTTTTAATTGCAGCTGTTATTTTATTCGGCGCATATGTTGTCTATGGCCGTTGGTTAGCCAACAAATGGGGAATTGACCCTAAGGCAGAAACACCGGCAGTAAAGTACAATGATGGTAAAGATTTTGTCCCGACAAACGGATGGACAGTATTTAGTCATCAGTTTTCATCTATTGCAGGTGCAGGTCCTGTAACCGGTGCAATTCAGGCAGCGGCATTTGGCTGGTTACCTGTACTCCTCTGGATTCTCATCGGTGGTGTATTCTTCGGTGCTGTTACAGACTTCGGTGCCTTATATGCTTCCGTTAAGAACGAAGGAAAGTCCATGGGTATGATTATTGAAAAGTACATCGGTAAATTCGGACGTAAGATTTTCTTACTGTTCTGCTGGTTATTTACATTAATTGTTATTGCAGCATTTGCCGATATGGTAGCCGGAACATTCAATGCGTATACAGTTGTTGACGGACAGTCACAGTTATCTGCAGCTGCTTCAACAAACGGTTCTGCCGGTATGGTATCTATCATGTTTATGGTATTTGCCGTTGTATTTGGTCTGATTCAGAAGAAATGGAATCTTTCAGGCTGGAAAGAAGCAGTTGTTGGTATCGTATTTATCATTGCTTCATTTGTAATTGGTAACTACTTCCCAATTGAATTAGGCAAGAACGCATGGAGCTATATCACATTTGTATATATCTTTTTTGCAGCAGTTCTTCCAATGTGGCTGATGAAGCAGCCTCGTGACTACATGACAACATTTATGTTCATTGCCATGATTGTCGGTGCAGCACTTGGTCTGGTTGTAGCTCATCCGTCTATGAACCTTCCGGTTTATACAGGATTTAACAATGCAAAACTTGGAACAATGTTCCCAATCCTTTTCGTAACGGTTGCCTGCGGTGCTGTTTCAGGCTTCCACAGCCTTGTATCTTCCGGTACATCTTCTAAGACTGTAGCAAATGAAAAGGATATGCTTAAAGTTGGTTACGGCGCTATGATACTTGAAAGCTTACTTGCTGTTATCGCTCTTTGTGTTGCAGGCGCAGCCGCAGCAGCAGACGGAACAGCCGCTACTGGTACACCGTTCCAGATTTTCAGTCGTGGTGTTGCAGGTTTCTTTGAAATGTTTGGTGTTCCGGTACATTTCGCAACCGTATTTATGACAATGTGTGTATCTGCACTTGCTCTTACATCACTTGATGCCGTTGCACGTATCGGACGTATGAGTTTTCAGGAACTTTTCAGCGTAGATGATATGGAACATGCAGAAGGATGGAGAAAGTTACTCTGCAATACATATTTCTCAACAGTAATAACACTTCTTTGTGGTTTCGTACTCACAAAGATTGGTTATGCAAACATCTGGCCGTTATTTGGTTCAGCAAACCAGTTATTAAGTGCACTTGTAATTCTTACACTTTGTGTATTCTTAAAGGTAACAGGACGCAGCAACAAGATGCTGTTCCCGCCACTTATCATTATGCTTTGTGTAACATTTACAGCACTGGTACAGCGTACAATCGCTATGGTTAAGGCAATCCAGACAGCAGCATCTGTTACAATTCCGGCAGGTACTGCTACATGGGGAAGCGTATTTATTGCCAACGGGCTTCAGCTTATTATTGCAATTCTGCTGATTGTACTTGGTCTTATCATTGTTGTAAATTCAGCTAAGAGTTATGCAAAGAGTGAGAAAAACTCAGAAAAGGCAGCTTAATTCGTATAGCAGCTGTATAATAAAATAAGAAGCTTTACATAAAAACTCCCGGATTTTTTCTATATCATATATAGAGAGGATTCGGGAGATTTTTGCATAGGAACGGCAATCCCAGCGATAAAAATATTGAAATTCTGTCGTGTTCATAGTAATATATAAATAGTGTGAAAAAACCTTAAATTTAAAATAAGAAGACACAATATCGTAAAAGACAGGGGAATAAATAATATGGAACAGGTTGTTTTTGGTGGAAGAATGAATATCCCAAAGGGGACAACATTTTTTAAGACAGGCGAAAACGTTGAACATGTATATCTGTTAGTGAATGGACAGGTACGTGCAAAAAGCGAATATATGAAGATGAATCTCGATAACGGAGCACTGTTAGGAATTCTTGATATTTATTCAGAAGAATATCTTTTTGATTATGAGGCCGTTACGGATTTGATTGTATTGTGCTTTGACATTGCACATGCAGACGGTATTCAGAAGCTTTTAAAACTGGGTAAAAACTATCAGGAAATTGCTGTCAATTCTTTATTTGCGCAGTTTCATGAAGTGTACCGGTTATATGAAAAAAGCTTTTTGTCTTATGCATCAGAAATGGATGATTTTAATGTCATTGATAAAGAAGAAGATTCTGCAAAGGTGGATATGGAAATCTGCACCTATATGAATCAGATATACGCATTGGATAAAAAAGTTTTTCATGAACTTTTTACAGCCGGGGAAATGATAGCATATGAACATCTGATTACCGGTTCAAAGCTGGTAGCGGATATCAACCGTACCGCGTTAAAACTGGTGGATGTTTTAGGAAAGGCAGCACTTGGTATTCAGGACGATGAAGCCCAAAATAAAGCAGCAGACGACCTTTTGGATGGTGAAGATACGGCAGAAGAAGGCATGGATGAAAGTGCTTATGACTATGCACTGGTTGAGAGTGAACTGGCAAATTCCATGAAGCAGATTCTGGATTATTCCCAGATAGATGAAAAGGAAGCTTCCAGATTTACCCTCATGGTTTCGCAGTATATGAATCTGCCGGACAGAAATACTTCGGACAACGATGTCAGAAAATTAAGAAAAGATATTGCAGAGCAGTTCTATCAGATTTATGAAAATGTTTTCTTACATTCATTAAAGGATACTTCTCTTAGCAGGGCAGTCGAATTGTTCCTGAATTTTGGCTTTATGGATGAGAAGGAATTTGATAAAAAGGGATTGGCGGAACTGTATTATTTCAAGCCGGACTTATCGGGTACGGGATTTTCTATTTATACCGTATATGGCTGGCTGAAAGCAATATACGAGGGAAAAAGAGAACCGTCCAAAGATGAATTTGACCAGGATTATAAAGAAAACGTAAGAAAAGAAAAGGCACTGCACCATCTGTCAGCAGCAGAAGAAACAAAGATGCTGTCTGACCAGACAGCCAAAGTGCAGTTTGAAATCCGTAATATGTTTAAGGTTATCAATCGTCTGACAACGAATGAAATTACAATTTTCAGCCCGATTCTGACACAGAAGAAGTTCAGTAAGAGCATTCAGAAGTCGTTTCTGTCAGCAAAGAAGCTTTCTGAGGCGATGCGTGCGATTATGAAGGTGGATTATTCACTGTTCCACAGAGAGCAGATGTATTATGACCCGGAAAATAAAATCGATAATATTGTAGTCATGAAACAGGTTCTTCCGGACTTTATCCTGATGCCGAATGTCGGCAGCAGAGGTGTCATGTGGCAGGATATTTCGGAAAAGAAAAGAGATACACCGGCAAGATTTGTGCTTTCTGCATTTTTCAACGGCAATCTTGAAAACAGTCTGATTAACATGGCAGCAGTTTACCGCTGGGAAATCTGCCGTACTGTACAGGGCAATTACTGGAATGATGTCCGGGAACATTCTCTTACATCCGAGTACTGCGATTATGTACAGTTTTACCGAAAGAATAAAGATCTGACGGAAGAAGCCAAAGAAAAAATCAGGGCACAGTTTAAAAGCTGTCGTAACAGTTACCGTGAAATGTTTGCAAAGGATTATGACGTATGGGTTAAATACGAATCCCAGAACTCTATCCGATTAAATAAGGTTGTGAGAGGAATTCTTTATATGTACTGTCCGTTTGCGGCAGAATATCGGAAAAAGCTTGAATCGCAGCCAATCTTTAATGCGGCATCAGCACGGTTTAACAGAGAAAATACAAAGAAAGTACGTGAGTTAAAGACATTTAATTCCAACGTATTAAAAAGAGGCGGACAGGTTACTGAAGTGTTACAGAAGAATCTGGATTTTTATGAATTAGGATAAGAAGAAGGAGAAGACAAATGTTTAGTCAGTTATTTGGTGAATATCTGGTAAGTGAAGAAGTACTTACACCGGAGCAGTTAAGAGAAGTATTGGATGAACAGGCAACAGCAAAGGTCCGGCTGGGAACGATTGCGATTGCAAACGGATATATGACACAGAACGAAACGGAAGAAGTCAATCATTTACAGACACAGTATGACAGACGTTTCGGTGATATTGCGGTAGAAAGAGGCTATTTATCAGAACGGGAAGTGGATGAACTTCTGGAGCAGCAGGGTTGCGCATTTATGAAGTTTTTGCAGATTATGTTTGAGAAAAAATATATTACTGCCAGCGAACTGGATGAATATCTTGACAGCTTTCAGACATCCAAGGGCTTTTCAAAGTCCGAAATGGAAGCGTTAAAGGAAGATGATATTGACGGGATTGTACCGTTGTTTGCATTTTCTGCAAAACCGTATGTAACTGATATTGTGGCATTGATTTTGAGAAATCTGACAAGATTTGTTACACAGGATTACTATATCGGTTCAATTAAACGTGTGACAGAAATCCGGTATCAGAGTATTATCGGACAAAAAACATACGGTTCTCATGTTATTTATACAGCATTTGTGGCAGGGGAAAATGAAGACGGACTGCTTGCACTTGCATCCGATTTTTCAAAGGAAGAACTGATACAGGCAGACAGCTATACATATGATACATTAAGCGAACTGGTTAATATGTGCCTTGGTCTGTTTGTAACGGCAATCAGCAAGGGTGAGTTATTTGTAGATATCGAACCGCCGTTTGTCTATGAAAACCAGACACTGACCGGGGACGGATATATTGTTCCGCTTTATGTCCATGGTAAAGAGACAGAAATTTTTATTGCTGTAGACAGTGATGTTCAAATCGGTGTAAAGCCGACATCTATTGATATTCAAAAATGTGCCGACAGTGAGGTAGCAGACGGTGTTAAAAAGGTCATGATTGTAGATGATTCTGCTTTTATCCGTAAGACATTAAGAAATATTCTTGAAGAAGCAGGCTATGGTATTGTCTGTGAGGCTGTAAACGGAGAAGAAGCCGTTCAGTTATATAAAGAGTATAAACCGGATATTGTCACAATGGATATTACGATGCCGGTTATGGACGGTGTTACGGCATTGGAAAAGATTAAAGCATACGATAATACAGCAGATGTCATTATGGTGACGTCAGCCGGACAGCAGAAGAAAGTGATTCAAGCATTAAAGCTGGGGGCATATGAATTCTGCATGAAGCCGCTGGATAAGGATGAATTGTTAAAAGTATTTAAAGAACTGAATGCATAAAATACATAAAAACGGGAATAATACAGGTATTGCAAAAGTATATTTTGTAGTGCCTGTATTTTAAAATTGTACTAAATTAAGAACTATGCAAAAGAGTATTGATTTTATGATACATGAATGATATTATAATGCACGTAAGGATTGTTACAATATTGTCAAAGTTGCGATGAGCAATTTTTTTATTTAGCAATCAGTGTATACAATGTGCAGAGATTATGCAAGGAGGAATTCAAAAATGTTACAGAAGGAACAGTGGAATGGTTTCGAAGGTAGACTTTGGAAAGAAGAAATCAATGTAAGAGATTTCGTTCAGAACAACTACAAGCCATATGATGGTGATGAAAGTTTCCTTGAAGGTCCTACAGAAGCAACAAACAAGCTTTGGGGAAGACTTCAGGAATTACAGAAAGAAGAAAGAGCAAAGGGCGGCGTACTTGACATGGAAACAGAAGTTGTTGCCGGTCTTACAGCATATGGCCCTGGATATATAGATGAATCAATGAAAGACCTTGAAAAAGTTGTAGGTCTTCAGACAGATAAGCCATTAAAGAGAGCATTCATGCCTTACGGCGGTATCAAGATGGCAGAAGAATCTTGCAAGAACTACGGTTATGAACCAAATCCGGAATTACACAAGATTTTCACAGAATATCATAAGACTCACAATCAGGGTGTTTTCGATGCTTACACACCAGAGATGAGAAAGGCTCGTCACAGCCACATCATCACAGGTCTTCCGGATACTTATGGCCGTGGACGTATCGTAGGTGACTACAGAAGAGTTGCTCTTTACGGTATTGACTACCTTATGGAAGAAAAGAAGAAGGATCATGCAAACTGCGGATGCGGAACAATGACAGACGATGTTATCCGTTTAAGAGAAGAAATCTCTGATCAGTACAAGGCTTTAGCAGGCATGAAGAAGATGGCTGAAAGCTATGGTTATGATATTTCACAGCCAGCTAAGGATGCTAAGGAAGCTGTTCAGTGGTTATACTTTGGTTACCTTGCTGCTATCAAGACTCAGAACGGTGCTGCTATGTCAGTAGGTCGTGTATCTACATTCCTTGATATTTATATCGAAAGAGATCTTGAAGCTGGAAAGATTACAGAAAAAGAAGCTCAGGAATTAATCGATCATTTCGTTATGAAGTGTAGAATGGTTAAGTTCGCAAGAATTACATCATACAACGAATTATTCTCAGGTGACCCTACATGGGCTACTCTTGAAGTAGGTGGTACAGGTATTGACGGACGTTCAATGGTTACAAAGAACGACTACAGATTCCTTCACACACTTGAAAACATGGGACCTTCACCGGAACCAAACTTAACAGTACTTTACTCATCAAGACTTCCTGAAAACTTCAAGAAGTATGCTGCTAAGATTTCTGTTGATACATCTTCAATCCAGTATGAGAACGATGATGTTATGAAGGTTACATGGGGTGATGATTATTCAATCTGCTGCTGTGTATCTGCTACACAGACAGGTAAGGAAATGCAGTTCTTCGGAGCTAGAGCTAACCTTGCTAAGTGTTTACTTTACGCTATCAATGGTGGTGTGGATGAAAAAGATGGTAAGCAGGTTGGACCAGCTTTCAAGCCTATTACATCAGAATATCTTGATTATGATGAAGTTATTGAAAAGTTCGATGTTATGATGGATTGGTTAGCAGACCTTTATGTTAATACACTTAACCTTATCCAGTATATGCATGATAAGTACTACTATGAAGCAGCAGAGATGGCTCTTATTGATACAGATGTTAAGAGAACATTTGCTACAGGTATTGCTGGTTTCTCTCATGTAGTAGATTCACTTTCAGCTATTAAGTATGCTAAGGTTAAGACAGTACGTGATGAAGAAAAGGGTATTGTTGTTGATTACCAGATTGAAGGCGACTTCCCTAAGTATGGTAACGATGATGATAAGGCAGATGATATAGCTGTATGGCTTCTTAGAACATTCCTTGAGAAGATTAAGAAGAGACATACTTACAGAAATTCAGAGCCTACAACATCTATCCTTACAATTACTTCTAACGTAGTTTATGGTAAGTATACAGGTACAATGCCTGACGGACGTAAGGCTGGTACACCATTATCACCAGGTGCTAACCCAAGCTATGGTGCTGAACAGAATGGTCTTTTAGCTTCACTTAACTCACTTACAAAGCTTCCATATGAGTGGGCATTAGATGGTATTTCTAATACACAGACAATGAATCCGGATGCTTTAGGTCATAATGAAGAAGAAAGAGTTGCTAACCTTGTAAACGTTATGGATGGATACTTCGATCAGGGTGCTCATCACCTTAACGTAAATGTATTCGGTAAGGATAAGTTACTGGATGCTATGGAACACCCAGAAAAGCCAGAATATGCGAACTTCACAATCCGTGTATCTGGTTACGCTGTTAAGTTCATCGACCTTACAAAGGAACAGCAGATGGATGTAATCTCTAGAACATTCCATGACAGAATGTAATCTGGAATTCTGAAAACGCCGTAAATACAGTGTTTATGCGACTTTGAGATAATATCAAGTTATCGTAACTTATCATAATTTGGTGTAAAATCTTAATTAATTGGTGTAGTAAATGGTGTACTAAATGGTGTAGTAATTCTAAATAGGATTTAAGTACAAAGATAAAATAAATTTCAGAGAAGAGAGATGTACAGTAATGTATGTCTCTCTTTTTTTGATATTCAAAAATCGTAAAAAATAGGGAACACTTCTGATTAATATAACCAGGAATGTTCCCTAAAATTATATAAAGCATAAAAAGTTAAATTTGAGCCAGATACACATTTTAAAGCCGTATATAGAAGGCTAATTTGAAATGGTGATTTCATGGTATTAATTAAAGGAGGACAAATGAAACAGAAGGGCTATATGTTTTACCAAGCAGCATACACGAACTTATATTAGTTCCTGATAATGGTGATATGAATAAAAATTATATGATGCAGATGGTGCGTGAAGTTAATTCAACAGAAGTCAGACCAGATGAAATATAATGGTAAGAAATAATTGACGTTTAGCACTATGTGAGTTAGCATAGTGGTAGACAATTACTTCTTTGTATCACGCAAATCTAATTTTCCGAAATTCTTCATAAAAAAGGAAATATAATTTTTCAAAAAGAAGCAAGGTGAAAAGAAGAAAATGAATTTATTTAATGCAAAACTGGGGAAAAGAAAGTGAAAAAATAAATTCCATTTTTGGGGCTAAAAAATGGAAAAATAGTTTCCCCCTGATACAAAAGCCTGTTTAGAACATATATCCATAAGAACCTTAAATATATCGTCCTGTTTTGGATATTGTAAAACTATGAGTGATTTATATGACAGAAAGAAGGTTAAATATGATAATTGAAAAGGAATATTTTGATTCAGAAGAAGTCAGGAAAGCGAATGCCATGAATGATAAGACGATGGCACCACCAAGAAGAATACGTCTTACGACAACGGACAGTAACAAATATTATGCCAAAGCTGTATTTGTAGCCGATAAAGAAAATATAATTACCGGTGAGCTTCTTTACAGACCGGATTTTCAGGAGTCAGAAGAGGGAGTGGCATTCAGTGAGGTTGTTGTTAAGCAGACAGCAGATGTGGAAGAATATTTCAAGAATCTTATAAGGTTTGAAGGCTATAAAGTGATTCCGGAAGAATATGATGAGAGTGATATGCTTATGCATTATGATGAGCTGAGCATACAGGCTAATAAGCTTTTGTTTCTTGAGAGAAGGGAGAAGTAGATATGACAGATACGCAGAAGGAGGTGTTTAAGACACCAGTAAACAAGATAAGGCTGTTTGAGCATGGGGCTCCGGGTTCGCAGAACCTTAAGCTTACAAGAAAATATTACACTGAAGATATGCCTGATGGAAGAGTAAAGCATATAGTGCAGAACATTACAGATCCGGATATTGTTCCTTATATACCTGATGGTATTGGTAACAGTACAGACAGACAAAGGATTCCGGCAGTATTGATTATTCCAGGAGGTGCGTTCAGACGCCTTGTATACAACTTTGAAGGTGAAGATGTTGCAAAGTGGCTTAATAGTATGGGAATAGCTGCATTTGTTCTTGAATGCAGGCTTCCATCAGATGAACATGATAATGCAGAGGATGTCCCACTTATAGATGCTATGCGCGCAATGAGAGTTATAAGAGGAAGGGCGCAGGAATTCGGTATAGATGAAGCTAAGATAGGCGTTATGGGCTTTTCAGCAGGAGGCTTTATGGCAGCGTTATTATCAACAGCGTATGAAAGTGATGTGTATGCGGATTATAAGTATAAGGATGAATATGATAAACTATCAGCAAGACCAGATTTTGCTGTTTGTTCATATCCGGTTATAAGTATTGACGATTGTATTGAAGCAGGCAAAAGATATATGTCTGAGGAACAGGTGCTTGAGAGAATCAGTGACAGTAAGGCAAAGATACTGCATAAGTATAATCCGGATAAGCTTGTAAGACCGGATATGCCGCCAGTATTTATATGTGAAACGGATGATGACAGAACAACATTGTCTGAGAACAGTGTGGGCTTTTATATGGCAGCAAGAAAAGCCGGAGTAAGTGCTGAACTTCATATATTCAGAACAGGTGGCCATGGTTATGGCTGTGGTGATGATTTTGCACAGACTGGTGAGTGGAAAGTACTTTTTACAAAGTGGATTAAGAGTATTGGAATTATTAGTTAAGATGGATATGGTATACGGGGATAAAGATAAGATTATATTAAACAAGCCGGCGGGACAACTGTCGCAGAGCGGAAAGTCGTTTGAGATGGATCTTGTAAGTGAAGTTCTTACATATAGAAAAAGCAAGGGTGAAGAAGCTTACGCAGCTATAATAAACAGACTTGACCGTCCTGTATCAGGGCTTGTGCTTATGGCTAAGAATAAAAAGGAATCAGCAAGATTGTCTTTACTTATGCAAAAAGAAACACTATGTAAACTGAGCCAAAACTGAACCAGCGAATGTTTTGGAAGCTTGGATGTGCTTAAAATGGATATTATTTTGAGATTGCCGTTGAAAGCAGAACATTCCATGATAGAATGTAATCTGGGATTTTGAAAAGAATAAAATATACAGGCTGAGAAGCTTTAGAAAAGCCGCATTCCCGCTATCGACGGGGTTGCGGCTTTTGAGTTACTTTTGTTATGAAATCAATGGATATACTATTAGTGTTAGCAGGCTAAACACAACTCGGAAAAGATTTTTTGGAGAATATTAATAATGAAAGAAAAAGAATGGGAAAAACTTTTAAGAATAAAAACAACCGGACGTGACGACACCAGGTCGGATACGTTCAGGTATCCATATGAGCCGACATCCTATGAAGTGTTAGAAAGACTAGCGAATACCGGGATAATAGGTAAAAATAATACCCTGTTAGATTATGGCTGTGGAAAAGGCAGGGTAAGCATTTTTATGGCATATCAGACAAAATGTCATTCTATTGGGATAGAATATGATGAACGGATTTACAACCGGGCGTTAGCAAATAAAACTGACGCAGTTTCGGGGAATAAAGTGAAGTTTTTATGTGTTGATGCAGTAGGCTTTAAAATTCCGGATAACGTGGACAGATTTTTCTTTTTCAATCCATTTTCAGTTGAAATATTTAAGAGTGTTCTGGCGAATATTATAGACAGTTATTATGAAAATCAAAGAGAAATGCTTGTTATGTGTTATTATCCGTCAGATGAGTATCTTATGTGTCTGTCACAGGAATATAATGTAACCTTTGTTGAAGAAATTGATTGCAGTGACATATCCGATGGTGAAAGCAGACGGGAGAAAGTAGTCGTGTATAGAGTGGGGGAGAAATAGTTTTTTTATAAAAAAGATATATCACAAAAACAGTAAAAAGTGATACAATGCAGATAATAACATTGCAGGAGGATCACAACAATGGAACACATTTCAAGAAAGGAAGCATTTGAATTACTCAAAAAATACAACAAAGACCCATTTCACATTCAGCATGCACTGACCGTGGAAGCCGTGATGAAGTGGTATGCGAATGAACTGGGATACGGCGATGATGCACAATACTGGGGAATCGTAGGACTTTTACACGATATTGATTTTGAACTGTACCCGGAACAGCACTGTATCAAAGCACCGGAGCTGTTAAGGGAAGGCGGTGTATCGGAAGATATCATTCACGGTGTTGTTTCACACGGCTATGGCATTACGGTGGACGTAGCGCCGGAACATGAAATGGAAAAGGTGCTGTTTGCAGCAGATGAACTGACAGGACTGATCTGGGCGGCGGCATTAATGCGCCCTTCTAAAAGCACAAAGGATATGGAATTAAAGTCCTTAAAAAAGAAATATAAAAGCAAAGGATTTGCGGCAGGCTGTTCCAGAGAAGTCATTGAGCGCGGCGCAGAACAGCTCGGATGGGAACTGGAAAAGCTGCTGACTATGACATTGGCGGCAATGGCTGCATCGGAAGACTACATTAACGAAGAAATGGAAAAAGAAAATGTTTAAAACACCGAAGGAATGTTATGATTATATTGTGAAAAATGAACTGGAAACGGCGGTTATCGGGGCGATGATGCAGCAGACGGACAATTATTCAATTGCGGAAATTGCAGACGCGAGATTTCACAACAGGGAAGGGAAAATTTCCTTTACTTCCGCAGGATACAAAATTAATATCGAAGTGACAGATGACGAGATTGTGACTGCGGTTTTAAACGGATTGTATGTCAGCGCATTTTTATCAAGAAAAGACGACAACTACCGGGTGCATTTTTTAGTGTCGGGATACCCGGCTGAAATGAAAGCGCGTTTTGAAGAAGAAATCACAAAAGAGGTTGTAAGATACATGATAATGTCGGTCATTATGGCATGCAGACTGGACAGTGAGAAGAAATTAAAAATATATATCGGAAATGAATAAAAATTCTTTATAATAATGATTGATAAAACATGAACTGTGAAGATATGGTAAAGATACCGGAATTGGAAAATGTACTGCTTTTAAGAGCAGGAGCAGGCGGTATGAAAAATATTGTCCGGTGGATTTATTTTGCAGACTGCCTACAGTGTGTGCAGAGTGAATACAAAGTGGAAGATTATATTCACGGCGGGGAATTTGTAATTCTGACAAACCGCAGTGTCACAGATAACAAGGATACATTGATAGGACTTATCGGAAAAATGCTTGCGCATGGCATTTCAGCGCTGGGAATCAATGAAGGGCAGATTTCCGATGAACTGATACAGTATGCCGATGGAAATGACCTGCCGCTGTTTGAACTGCCGGAGAAATATCCGCTGATAGACCTCTTCCAGATACTCTGCAACAAACTTGTGCTGGAGGAAAACAATAAAAATCTGGAGGAACAGCTTTTATTTCAATTCTGGATTCAGAACATTTAAACAGAGAAAGCATTTTAGCACAGGCACGATACTTAAATGTGGACCTTTCAGGCGGGTTCTGTGTGGTTGAATTTGCGTTAAAGGCAGCACAGAATCAGAACGGGGATTCGCTGGCACTGGGGCGGGAACTGCGCCATATTATCAGTATGGAATTTTCTTTTTATACGGCATCGGATATTTTAATGCTTTCCCAGACAGGGTCTGTGCTGGCACTGGTATCGTCAGAACGGATAAAAGAAGAAGATTTAAAAATGATTCTGAGTATATCCGTCTTCTTATCAGTCAGAAACCAAATGATTATCCGGAAATAAGGAAGATTCTGAAGGAACTCATTAATGAAGTCAACAGAATTGGAATAAATATCAACCAGATAGTATTTAACAATAATGCCGGGCTGTATTCCAAGGAAGATAAGACACAGCTGATAGCTTATATGCGGAAACTGAATCAGAAGGTAGATGAGGCGGTGGTAAAGATTGGCAATCAGTAAAATCCTTAATATGAAGGATTGTGGTGGGCATTTTCACGGAAAACATCTAAAGAGATCTCTTGATTATGTGATGAATCCGGAGAAAACACAGGATGGAAGGCTTATAGGTGCAATCAACTGTCAGGTCGATTCTGCTTTTGAACAGATGAAAGCTACAAAACGGAAGTTTGGAAAAGTTGATAAAAGGCAGGGATAGCGGTATGGTTTCGGTATTCAAATTGAGGGAATAAGAATAGACAAAGTTTTTTTACTTTCTGTTCTGTTGATTTTTGCTTATATCGTGATTTTCTGCAATGAGTATTGAAAACCTTTTTTTCTAATGTTAAAATTAAGTAAAGATTAAAAGACATAATATATATTTCAGATAATATTAATTTCATTGAGAAAAGCTGTGAGCAGCATATACATGAGTAGACATTGTTAATTTACAATACATAAAATGTAGACAGACAAGGAGGTTGGTTTATGTCAAGGATAACGGATTATGCTTTTTTATTTCAAAAATCATTTGGAACATCAGGAGTGAATTCAATAGGTAGTTTTCAGTTGTCCCAGTTGAATAGCAGTTCTGTTCAAGCACAATTAAAAGCTGCCGGAATTAACACGAATAGTAAACAATATAAGTCTGCTGTAAAACAAATGATGTCTGCTGGAAATGGTGCAATGTATGGCAATATTCAGGGAATAAAAAATCTGATGAGTCATTATGATAAGGACGGAGATTATATTAATCCTGTAAATGGATTGTCAGGACTTTTAGTGACAGATGAAAATGAAAGTTCGAGAAAAAAGATTATATCAATTCCGGATAGCAGCAAAGAAGAAATGTATGAACTGACAAAAAAAGAATTTCTGCGTGAAAATGGTGTATGCAATGGTGATACAACAAGACGCTCAGATGTATATAACAATTTGTATCGTAAAATGCAGAAGAAAGACAGACTGGCTGCCGGGTACACTCTTGAAAAATATGAGAGAATTTACAGACAGGCATTTTATGATGCAGCAAAAACGGCTGATCCTAACTGGGAAATTGGTAAGCCAATCAAAGAGGGAGCATTAGATAATGTTACAAGAGAATCAATAGAAGCTAAGAAATCTCTTGCTCAGTCAACGGTAGATACTAAAATTTGACATATGGATACTATTGCCTTTGGACATATGAAGGAAGTGAATATGAAGCTGGAACATTTACAGCAAATTCCACTTCGGCAAATTCTCCGTGGAATACAATGAGTTTGAGATTTAATGTGTACTAAGGAGGATTTGCAATATGCAGATTAATTCTAATTATTCTATGAATGGTGTGCCGTGTGAAACTAGACGTAAGCAGGATAATATCCCTCAATTTAGTACAGAATGTGTTACTCAGGAAAATGAAAATATAAATCCATATATGGCAGAAGCAGATTTTGATGAAAAAGCATTTGGTATGATTCTTTTACGGATGAAGGAATGATAAATACAGTTGATGAAAATGTGACACCTGGAATTTCAGTTCAAGCTCCTGCACCAGCAGTGTCAAGCGTAAAGGTAGTTGCAGCGCAAATAAAAAGTGATGGATATGTGTATGTTACAGTGCAGGTAGCTGGATATGGGAAAAATATTTATGCGATATCTGTCATATAAGGAATTGTATGATTACATAAATGACAGAACAGAGAGGTGATTCAATTAAATGGAAATATCAAATAATTATAGCACAGCAAAAGTGTGGAACACATCGAATAAAAATGTTTCTAAACCTTCTGAACAAAACAAATGGAAATTAACAGATTCTTTAAAAGAGAAGATTGTTGATCTGGCAAAAAAAGATGCACAGGACAATGTATATATGGGAAATGCATTTATGAATTTGAGAAAGACGGAAGTAAGCAAAGTAGCCCCGAATAGAGCTGCTTTAATTGGAAAGTTTAGTCAATCAATGAATTCAGGTAATATGTCAGCAATGAAAGAAGTTGAGGAAGCAGACAAAAAATGGCTCTGTATGCTGTTTGGAATACCTTATGAGGCAAAATATCAGGGAACAGGGACAGGCTCGGCAATTCATGTATACAATGAAGCTGGCGAAGAAGTTTTGACCTATACAGGGGGAGTAGGCTGGCAGGAAAAAGAAACAAAAGCAGAGTCGCAGGTTCATTCAGCATTGAAAATGACATATTATGAGGCATTTAGTGAGGCGAGAAAAGCATTAAATAGTGAAGAAAAGACTGGTAGTGTAGGTGAAAACATAATATTGCAAGATAATTTTGATATGAAGGCATGAAGTATTTGCTCCTTTTTCCTTGCACCGCTTACCATGACGGATGAACAGATGGAAAAGGGACTTGAAATTTTTGAAGAAGCATTAAAAGAAGCGTTAAACGCATAGCAGATAAGCAGACTATAGAACAGAAATCAAGATTTACAGCAGACGAACAATAGGCAAAGAAAGGGGCATAAAGAAGCATGAAAGGGTTTTCAATAAAAACAGAAATTGAAGAATACGATACATTTGAACAATTTGCAAAAGAAGCACAGCTTGGGGAAAAGGATTTAGTCCTTTGTGGTGAGCATACTTATAAGCAGTATGTAGAGCCGCTCTCACTCGGTGTACAGACACTTTTCCGTGAAAAGTACGGAAAAGGCGAACCGACAGACGGTGCGGTCGATGCAATTCTTGATGCGCTGCGGGATAAGAACTTTGACCGGATTGTTGCAATCGGCGGCGGTACCGTTATTGATATTGCAAAGGCGGTTGCCGTTGCAGCCCCTGAGGATAAAGTCGATGATTTATACGACCATGTCAGTGAACTTGAAAAAAGACATCCGTTGATTATCGTACCGACCACCTGCGGAACGGGCAGTGAAGTGACAAACATTTCCGTCATGAACCGTGTCAGCAAGGGTGTAAAAATGGGACTGGCATCCGATGCCATGCTCGCAGATAAGGCGGTTCTGATTACAAATCTTTTGGATTCCATGCCGTATCAGGTATTTGCGACATCATCGATTGATGCAATGGTTCACAGTGCAGAATCCTTTTTAAGCCCGAACGGTTGCAGTATTTCAAGACTTTTCTCGTCAGAAGCATTAAAATTAATTCTTACCTGCTGGGATAAGGTGGTAAAGGAAGGCGGAGAAGAGGCGTGGAAAAGGTATGCTGCAGAATTTTTAGAGGCTTCCAACTGGGCAGGACTGGGGTTTGGTTATGCGGGCTGTGCCGCCGTTCATGCGTGTGCCTATCCACTCGGTTCGGTATATCACATTCCGCACGGACAGTCCAATCAGTTAATGTTTCAGGACGTTATGAAAATGTATAAAAAGTTATGTCCGGACGGCAGAATCAACGAACTGGAAGCACTGATTGCGGAAAGCCTTCATGTTACACCGGATACGTCGCTTGAGACACTGTATGCTTTAATGGATAAGGTTTTAAAGAAAGCACCGTTAAAGGAATTCGGTGTCAGGGAAAGTGACCTTGCGCAGTTTGCAAAAGACGTCATTCAGACACAGCAAAGACTGTTAAGAAACAATTATGTTGAACTGACGGAAGAACAGATTCTGGAAATCTACCGTGCGGCATTTTAAAAGTTATAAAGAAAAAGCGTTACAGGACATCTGCATTAGGGCGGGTGTCCAGTTTTTGTCCGTAAAAATATACAGGGAATTGTATACAGACCATTGAATTTCCGAATTGAAAGTCGTATAGTATGAATAAATATTCATGCCACTTGTTACAGAACCGAATTTATCAGGTTTGTGAGCGGTGTATTACCGTTTTACTGCAAAGTCGTTTAGGAAACGGGAGTGGTGTGAAAATATGTACGACTGGAAGAAAAGAGGAAGAAAAATGTTAAGTTACAGTGTATTTTTACCAAGCTATAGTGTAGGTGAGGACTGCTATCAACAGATACCGTATGTTACAAGAAAATACGGAAAGACCGCAGTCGTTATCGGCGGAAAGACTGCCATGGAAAAGGCAAGACAGGAGTTAGATGCGGCTGTTCAAGGTTCGGACGTTCAAATCCTGGATTACATATGGTACGGCGGTGATTCTAACTATGAAAATGTGGAAATGTTAAAGGCAGACAGCCGTGTGCAGGAGGCTGATATGCTGTTTGGCGTGGGTGGCGGACGTGCCTGTGATACGGTAAAGACACTTGCCGATATGTTAGACAAACCGTTTTTTACTTTCCCGACACTGGCATCAAACTGTGCGGCATGTACGGCAATTACCGTTATGTACAATCCGGATGGTTCTTTTAAGGAATATTACTATATGCATGCGCCGTCTTATCATACATTTGTGAATACAAAGATTATTGCAGATTCACCGGAAAAGCTTTTATGGGCGGGAATCGGCGATGCTTTATCCAAAGAGTGCGAGGTTTTATTTGCCAGCAGGGATAAATTTATTTACCATACACCGCTTATGGGACAGTGCATTTCCAAGGTTTGTACAACACCGCTTGTTGAGTACGGTGCAAAGGCACTGGAAGCGTGCAGAAATAACAAGCCGGATTTTGCGTTAGAGCAGGTCGCACTCGATATTATCATTTCAACGGGGATTGTTTCAAATTTTGCAACACACGAAAACCAGCCGGATCCGAAGGACAATTACTATTACAACAGTTCACTGGCGCACTGTGTTTACTACGGGGCTTCGACACTGCCGCAGTGCGAAAGACATCTGCATGGTGAAATTGTATCGTTCGGTGTGCTTTGCCTGCTGACCTATGACGGACAGTTAGAAGAGCGTGACCGCATTATGCAGTTTAATAAATCTGTCGGACTGCCGGTTACATTAGACGAACTTGAAATTTCACGAGAAGATTTAGTGAAAATTGCAGACAAGGCCGCCAGTGTGGTTGAATGGACATATGTTCCGGGCATACCGACAAAAGAACGCTTCATTCAGGCAATGATTGACACGGACGAAGCAGGAAAGCGGTTATAATTTTGTTGTTTTGTGCTTAAATTTTTATCAAATTTTTATAATTCTCCCTTATTCCGGATTTATCAAAAGAATAGGGGAGAATTTTTTATGGAAAAGTGACAGTTGCTTTTGGGTGACTCTGTAAAAATTTATATTGAAATACAGAAGTACTTTGTACTACAATAGGATGACAGGAATTGCAAATAAATATGGCGCAGATACGATTCTTTCCGGTGCAGAGCTGATTTATATGCTACTTGTGCCATCAGCTTTTGAGTTTGATAAAGAAGAAAATGAAGGGAGTCGAGAAACGACATGAGTAGTGCAGAATTAAATAAAAACAAAAAAATACGGACAATGGAAACGGTAGTACAGAGTGTATTGATTCTGATTTTAATGATACTTGTAATTCTGCTTATGAGCGAAATCGGCAGATTACAGGGAACAGCAAGGGTTATTAATTATGCGGGGCTGGTGCGAGGTGCGACACAGCGGGAGGTAAAGCTTGAAATTACCGGTTATCAGAACGATGAACTGATTCAGTATTTAGACGATATTTTAAATGGATTAAAGTATGGGGACGGCAATTACAATCTGATAACACTGGATGATACAGATTATAATAAGAAGCTGGATGCACAGATAGAGTATTGGGGAAATTTAAAAAGACAGATTCGCAAGGTGCGTGAGCTTGGATATGAAGATACCGATATTGTAGAAGTGAGTGAAACTTATTTTGATATGGCAGATGAAACGGTTTTTGCAACCGAGAATTATTCCGTGCAGACGGCCGGAAAAATTCGCGCACTGGAGACAGCATCTGCGGTGGATATGCTGATTTTAGTGATCTTAATGATAATGCAGATGGTTTCGGCAGTCCGGATAACCAGAAAGAACAAGATTTTAGAGCAGAAAGCCTATATTGATTTACATACGGGACTGCCTAATAAGAGCCGCTGTGAGGAAATTTTTCATGATATGAGAGCAATTAAAGGTGAGGTTGCTTGTATTATTTTTGATTTGAATAATTTAAAAATTACCAATGATACGCTGGGGCATTCAGTTGGCGACCAGTTGATTATGAATTTTGCACGCCTTTTAAGAAATGTTGTTCCAATGAAGAATTTTGTCGGACGGTACGGAGGCGATGAATTTGTAGTGGTTATTTGTGATACATCCAAAGAGGAAGTTGAAAATATTTTAAATCAGTTACAGGAGGAAGTAGACCAGTTTAACCGGTACGGCAGAAACGAGACAATCAGTTATGCATATGGCTGGGCATTTTCAAAGGATTATACGGACTGCACGCTCCGGGTGCTGTTTGATAAGGCTGACCACTATATGTATGAAAATAAGCGAGACAAAAAGGAGGCTTCAAAAAATGAGTAAAACTAATAAAAATACAATGGATATGACACATGGCACGCTGTGGAATAAAATCCTGATTTTTGCACTGCCACTTGCGGCAAGCAGTATTTTACAGCAGCTTTTTAATTCCATTGATACGGCAGTTGTCGGACGGTTTGCCAGCAGTCAGGCACTGGCGGCAGTCGGCAGCAACAGTTCGCTGATTGCACTGATGATTAACCTATTTATCGGCATTTCACTCGGTTCAAATGTTGTTATTGCACATTATATCGGACAGCGCTCAGAAAAGAATATTCAGGCGGCAATTCATACGGCTATTGTGGTCGCCTTGGTGAGCGGCATTTTTGTTATGATATTCGGACAGTTTATTGCAAAGCCGGTATTAAGCCTTATGGGGACACCGGATGACGTTATAGATTTAGCGGTAGTTTATTTGAGAATTTATCTGCTCGGTATGCCGTTTATCATGCTGTATGATTTCGGTTCATCCATCCTTAGAAGTACAGGTGACAGCAGACGTCCGCTCTACAGCCTGATTGTTGCGGGTGTGATAAATACGGTGTTAAATCTTGTGCTGGTTATCGGATTTAAAATGGGCGTTTCAGGGGTTGCCATAGCCACTGTTATATCCAATATGGTCAGTTCAGGCATTATCGTATACATACTGACACATGAATCCGCACCGATACGGCTGGAATTTCGTAAACTGGCAGTAGCACCGGCAGAGTTAAAAAAGATATTGGTCATTGGTGTTCCGGCAGGAATACAGGGCATGATGTTTTCAATTGCCAATGTGTGTATACAAAGTGCAATTAACAGCTTCGGCTCGGATGCGATTGCGGGTTCTGCGGCAGCACTGAATTATGAATATTTTACATACTTTCTTGTCAATGCTTTTGCGCAGGCAACGGTGACATTTACCAGTCAGAATTACGGTGCGGGCGACTATGGACGCTGTAAGAAAATTTTTCATATATCCATGGTATTTTCACTGGTATCCTGCGGACTGCTCTCTATGGTGTTTGTTCTTGGGCGCGGCATGTTTCTTCGCTTTTACACCACAGATCCGGCGGTGCTTGAATATGCCATGACACGAATTTTAATAGCGACGACACTTGAACTTCTGACGTCTGTTTATGAAATCAGCGCAGGCGCAATGCGCGGCTTTGGACATTCACTGACACCGGCAGTCATCACATTTTTAGGTTCCTGTGTCCTGCGGTTAATCTGGGTTTCAACGGTTTGCCGTGCCGTGCATGAATTCTGGGTACTGGTGATTATTTATCCGATTTCATGGGTCGTGACAGGCATTGTCATGACATCCGCTTATTATATTGTAAGAAAACGTGCATTTGCGCAAAATGTGCAAAAAGCGGCTTGAATTTAGCGGGATAGCTTTATATAATGATAAGAGTGTCAAAAGTAGAATATCACAGAAAAAATAAGAGAGACTAATGGATAAGAGATAGAAAACAAGAAAGGAAATTAAAAAATGGAATATACACAGGAAATTAAAGGGAAAATACATTCTGTAGAGAGCTTCGGCTCGGTAGACGGACCGGGTGTGCGCTATATTGTATTTTTACAGGGTTGCCACATGCGCTGTAAATACTGCCACAACCCGGAAACATGGGCAATGGAAGGCGGAGAAGAACTGACGGCAAAGGAAGTTTTTGACAAAGCATACCGTTACCGCAACTACTGGAAAAAGAACGGCGGTATTACAGTCAGTGGCGGAGAAGCACTGTTACAGATTGATTTTGTGATTGCGCTGTTTAAGCTGGCAAAGGAAAAGGGCGTGCATACGACACTGGATACGTCCGGCAATCCTTTTACAAGAGAAGAACCGTTCTTTAGCAAATTTAATGAACTCATGAAGGTGACAGACCTTTTTATGCTCGATATTAAGCAGATTGATGATGAAAAACACAAGAAACTGACGGGTTGGACAAACAGCAATATCTTAGATCTGGCACAGTATTTATCAGACAACGGAAAGGCAATGTGGATTCGTCATGTATTAGTACCGGGAATTACAACAGATGATGCAGATTTAGAAAAGTTAAGAGATTTTGTCGGCTCGTTAAAGACGGTAGAACGTTTTGAAATCCTGCCATATCATACACTGGGTGTATTTAAGTGGGAAAACTTAGGAATTCCATACGAACTTGGCGATGTAATGCCGCCGACAAAAGAGGAGATTGCACATGCCGAAGAAATCCTGCATACTGCCGATTACAAGGATTACGCAAAATAAAATGCAGGATAAATGCAGGCTGGATAAAAATAGATAGAATAAAAAGCATAAAAAAGACAGGCATATATGTCAAGAGCATTTCGGTTTCTGACATGTATGCCTGTTTTGTTATTTGTAATAAAAAATTAAAAGTCTAATGCTGGTTGACATGCTTTTTAATCGCTTCAAAGCTTTCCGGACTGATAACGTGTTCAATCCTGCAGGCATCATCTTCCGCAACCTTTGGGTCAACACCCAGTGTTGTCAGCCACGAAGATAATAACTGATGGCGTTCATAAATGGTTTCGGCGATTTTCTGACCGGATTCTGTCAGGTAAATGTAGCCTTCTTTTGTGACCGTGATGTGATTCGCCTCTCTTAAATTTTTCATTGCAATGCTGACGCTGGATTTTTTAAAGTCCAGTTCATTTGCAATATCAACAGCACGTACAACAGGACGTTCCTTGCTGAGCATTAAAATAGTTTCAAGATAATTTTCCGCAGATTCATGTATTGCCATAATAATTTCTCCATTTAAAAGCCGATTAATTTGATGTTATTAGTATATCATAAAAACAACAAATAGGCAAATTTATAATGATATTTACAATTTTATGGGCGGAAGGAATTGTTTTTATGATAAAAAAATGGTAAATTATAAAGATGAATATACAAAATTTAAACTGTTTAATAGATTTGCATCTGCATTTAGACGGCTCTCTGCCATTGCATACGGTAAAGGAACTGGCAGAGCAGCAAGGAATCACACTGCAGATGACAGACGGGGAATTAAAGAAAAAACTCTCCGTGCCTGCAGGCTGCCGGGATTTGAATGAGTATCTGACAAAGTTTGAATTTCCGCTGACTCTGATGCAGACACCGGAGGCACTTGAAAAATGTATGCACGATCTGCTGACTGAATTAGAAGGGCAGGGTGTGCAGTATTGTGAGGTCCGTTTCGCACCACAGCTTCATACACAGAAAGGGATGAGTCAGAATGAAGTGATTGAAGCAGTGAAAGCGGGGCTTTACAGTGTGGCAGGTGTGAAGCCGGAGAGTATTCACGCGGGTATTATTTTATGCTGTATGCGTGGCAGTGACAATGGACAGCAAAATAAAATTACGGTTGAAGAAGCTGCAAGACATCTGGGAAGCGGTGTGTGTGCAGTAGACCTTGCCGGAGCGGAGGCATTGTATCCGACAGAGCAGTATGCGGATTTATTTGCCTATGCAAAGCAGTTACGCATACCGGTTACGATTCATGCAGGTGAGGCAGCAGGTACAGAGAGTATCCGTGCAGCAGTGGCAATGGGTGCTGCGCGTATCGGACACGGAATTCGTGCCGCATATGATGCGGAAACGATGGAACTGTTAAAAGAACATCACATTACACTGGAATTATGTCCGACCAGTAACTTAAATACGAAAGTTGTCGATTCCATTGGACAGTATCCCATCCGTCAGTTAATGGATGCCGGAGTGGCAGTGACAATTAACACCGATAATATGACGGTATCGGATACCTGCATACAGCACGAATATCAGCTGCTTGCAGATACATTTGCATTTGGGGATACGCAGATAAAAGAATTTCTGTACCATGCGGCAGAAGCATCATTTACAACAGAGGATATAAAACAGCTGCTAAAGGCGCGGATTACATATACGTTTTAAAAGATACAAGGGGGAAGTTTATAGTTTATGCGTTATGTTGCGATAGAAAAGGCAAAGGATAACATGGTACTGGCAATGCCCATATATGACAGTATTAACAGAGTACTGCTGGCAACAGGTACCATTATGACCAGGGATTATATCAGAAAATTAAAAGCGCGGGGACTGCCGGGTTTTTATGTGGAAGATGAACTGGCAAAAGACATTGAAGTACAGGATATCGTTACACAGGAACTGCGCAATGAAGGGGTAGAAGCCTTGCAGCGTGGTGATCTGGATGCCTGCATGAAAGTTGCGGAACGGATTGTGGAACAGATTCTGTCACGGCCGCCAATCCGTCTGGATATGATTGATTTAAGAATGTTTGATGATTATACGTACCGTCATTCTGTCAATGTGGCGGTCATGAGTACAGTCATTGCGCTCAATTTAGGGTTTAATAAGAAAAAATTAAAAGAGGTCAGTATTTCCGCCATGCTGCATGATATTGGTAAACTGATGTTAAATCCGGAAATTTTAAATAAGCCCGGACCGTTAACGGAGAGTGAGTACGAACATATCAGGCAGCATCCGCAGATAGCTTTTGATTTTCTGCGGCAGCGCATGGATATTAGTTCAACAATCCGTGCTGGGATTCTGTCCCATCATGAAAATGAAGACGGCAGCGGGTATCCGAATGGATTCGTAGGTGATGATATTTACATTTATGCAAAAATCATTCACGTAGCGGATGTGTTTGATGCACTGACATCCAAAAGACCGTATAAAGTACCTTATGCACGTTCGGAAGCAGTTGAGTATCTGATGGGCGGATGCGGCAGATTTTTTGACAGAGATGTGGTAGAGGCGTTTATTCAGTCTGTGGCAATCTATCCGTCCGGGACGGAAGTGATGCTCTCAGACGGCAGAGAAGGCATTGTGGCGGCAAATAAATGGAATCCGCTGCGGCCGTTAATCAGGCTGTGGGATGGGGAAGAAATAGACCTAAATGATTCGTGTAATTATCGTGATCTGACAATTGTTCCGGAAACCGATGCGATTTTGGTGTAAAATATTCGTTATAAATAAACGGGGGCGTGTAACTTGACGTTGTGCTTTGTGTCGCAGGCACCATAAAGCCGCTTTTTATCGCAGAACTGAATAAATTCGGTTTGCGACTCCTCCGGTATTAAAATGCCTGTGGAATGGGGATTAGTATGGATAATAAGAAAATAAACCCGCTGTTTACCAAAGAAAATGTTGAAAAAATTGTTGTACCTGATATTGTGAAAGTAGATTTGCTGAGTATTCTGGAAGAAAAGTTACAAAAGGCGGGGTTTTATTACAGAGTGGCATATCGTGTTAAAGCGGTAGATTCGATGGTCAACAAGCTGATATTTAAGGATTACCGGCGGAAAGGCACGGAAAACGAAGATAAGAAAATGCAGGATTTAATCGGAATCCGGATTATGCTGTATTTCAGTGATGATCTGGAAATCTGTATGAGGCTGCTGGATACGCTGTTTGTCGAGCCCGGCAAGTGGGAAACCACGGAAAACAATGAATATGAGTTTAAGGCAATGAAGGTCAACGGAATTTTTAAGCTGCCGGCATATTTAAGCAAGACGATTGTCAATCCGTCACTGGCAGATTATGTTGACAGTACTTTTGAAGTACAGGTCAGAACCAACTCCTTTGAAGGGTGGCACGAGATTGAACATGATCTGCGCTATAAAGGTTCGGCATTCGGTATCGGTAATGAAGCGCTGGCACGCAAGATGAACAGTATTCTGGCAACACTGGAGCTGTGCGATGATTCTATTGTACAGCTGCTAGAGGATCTGGGACACCAGCACTATAAGGATAAGCTGTGGTGCGACATGATACGATGCCATTACAGGCTGAAACTGGACAATACGCCGATGTATCCTGAAATTGAAGAAATTTTAAACAGAGATACGGAGCTTGCAAAGCAGTTTTACCGTTTTGACCGCGGAAAAACAATTGCACAGCTTTGGAATAATACATCGGATAAGGGTGTGCAGTTAAATGTTAATAATATTATCCGTATTGTCAATCAGATCGGCCCGAATGATGAGCGGTTGAAGGAAGTTTTTGCAAAGCGCGACAGGGCAGCTCATCAGGAAACGGAAAACAGCGGCAGGCGCAAGCGTTTTGAACCGTTTAAGACACTGGGAAGATATAAAGTTTTTCAGGCACAGACATACATAGAAACGGCTAATTTAAAGACAGAAGACGCGTTCCGCAAGGCGGCAGGATACATTTATTCATGGGTAAAGTCCCGCTTTAATGAGGTCTTTTCTGATATACCGGAGCAGGTTGCCGGTTACAGCGGCAGTACGCCGGGATACAGTGTGCTGGTTGACTATGATGAGGAAAAATGCTATTTTAAAGAATATACCACGCATTTTGATACCAGAATATCTTCCCGTATCTGGATTTCAGAGGCGGTTGTCAAAAAAGACGAAAAAGGACTGCTTTTTACGGTGCTGAATGAATATGCAGAGCCAAAGGAACGGTACCGGGATAATGAAAATATTTTATTTTCCAGACCGAATTTTTATGGTGAAATTGCGGACAATATCGGAATCTGTGATGTGGTACGGCTCCGCGAGAGTGTTCATCATGTTGATACGGAAAATGCGGCGGAAATGGACAGCCTGATTGCCAATCCGGACAGAAAGTTTCCGGTGATTGTCTTTATGGCAGCAGACAAGGAATGGACGGAAAAATTTGACGTGGATTATTTTTCTTATCTGGTTGGCTATTATGCGCACATTATGTTTGTAGAGAAAGCGGAATCAGAAGCTTTTGCTCATAAATACGGACTTCATGCGGGATATGAAGATTCAATTACGGTATTTTATCCGGGCGAAGCACCGCAGACCAGCTACAAATCCGATATTCTGGAAACGCGCTTTGAAGTTATCAAGTTGGAACAGAAAAAATACTGGAACGAATTCGGGTGTCGCGCGTACAGACGCCAGCTCGTATCCCAGATTCGTGAAAAGAATGTGGCTTATGGGGCTGGGAAGGAAACAAAACAGTAAAACAGACATAAAAATAAAAATCCTCCCATACGTTAAAACAGATGAAACGCTGTCAGACGCATGGGAGGATTTTTTTATGGCAGATTGTAAAAATGAGCAGATGGGTATAGTGCAGATTGCAGATAAACAGGGTACAGATGAACGAATAAACATGTCAATAACAGATGTGATGTACTGGCTTGACAAAATGCAGGAAAAAGACCGGCTGATTTACACGAAGGAAGAAATAGAGCGGTTAAATCGGCAGATTTATTGCAGGTGTCTTGAAACGGGAGATATGTTTGATATTAAAGAAATAGTAAAAGAATATTCACCCGCGGTTTGGCCGGGAATCTGTATCAGCCGTGCAGATGTAAAAAAGAAGCTGGGTGCATGGCAGGAAAGTCCGTGTGATTGGACAGAAAAAGATGGGGACAATCAAATTACGGTGTTATTGCCCAATGAGCCGGTAGTGATTGTGCGCGAAAGCTTGTGTAAAGAATGGTACTATTTGTATGCACGTAATGCCGCAGGCTGGGTACGCAAAGACTGTATTGCGGATTGCGGTGGCAGTGACTGTGACATACAGCAAAGAAATGGACGACAACCGGATTTTTATGTGATTACGGCAAGCCGCTGGAGGACAGAGTGTAATCCAAAAGATAAGTGTGTATCACAGATACCGCTTTATATGGGAACAATATTGAAAAAATGTAATGAAAAAGAATTTGCGGGAATTCCCTATAATGGAAATATTGCCGCATTATTTCCGGTAAAAAATCAAAACGGTCAGTATGAAGAAAGAGCGATACAGCTGACACAGGCGGCGGGAGCGGTTTGTGGCTTTTTACCGTGCACGGCAGAAAATATTCTGAAACTGGCTTTTTCAATGCTGGGTGAAGTCTATGGCTGGGGCGGCAGTCTGGACTCGAGGGATTGCTCCATGATGGTACACGATATTTTTGCGTGCTTTGGTATCTGCCTGCCCAAAGACACAACGGGACTGCAAAGTCTTACGGGGATGGATATTTTTATGGATTTGACATCGTATTCCAAAGAAGAAAAAGAGCAGATTCTGACCCGTCTGCGTCCGGGTGCGGTACTGGGCTTTCCTGGACATGTCATGATTTATCTGGGAAAGACAGGACAGGATTATTATGTTATCAGCCAGACCGGGCATTTTTATCAAAAGACGGATACCGGATTTGAAAAAGTGACTGTTAATTCCTGTGTTGTCAATTCTTTATCAGTGTATCGGAAAAATGAAAAAACATGGCTGAATTCGCTGACATATTGCCTGTTATATGATTTTTAGCATGAAAATATTTTAATGAGTATTGACACATTTTTAACCGGACGGTATAACTGCGTAAAGCATGTATCAGGTATATAAAGTGTATTTGTCAATTATTTGTTTAAAAGTTTTATCAATATTAACCCCCTTTTAATAGTATTTTATACCCCCCGGTGTTATACTTACCATATAAACTACATACAAAGCGGTGAAGGATATGGAAAAAGAAGTACAGACAGATGTTACAAAAAACATAGAAAATATAGAAACACAGCGGATAGAGCCGACCCAGCTTGAGGTGGTGCAAAACGATGCACTGACTATAGAAGAAATCGAAACCGGTCTGGTCTATAACGGTAGTATGGTGCGCGTGGCAGATATTTCGGAAGAATTCCGGAAAGTCATCGAGCCGATTTTAAGAATGTACAATGCGGCAATGAATGTGACAACGGCGCGGATTGAAATTATCAAAGATGAGTCGCGCTATAAAAATGTGCGCTGTCCGGTGCATCATATTGATACCCGTTTGAAATCTGCGGGCAGTATTCTGGGAAAATTACAGAAGAAAAATCTGGATTTGACGATTGGTGCGGCGTGCAATAACATTTACGACATCGCGGGTGTAAGAATTGTCTGTCCGTATATTAAAGATGTATATTTTATACGTGACAGAATTCTGGCGCAGGACGACATTGAAGTTATGAAAGTCAAAGATTATATCGAACATCCGAAGGAAAACGGCTACCGCAGTTATCATCTCATTATCCGTGTGCCGGTCTTTTTTATGAATAAAAAGCAGATGGTTCCGGTTGAGATTCAGATTCGGACAATGGCTATGGATTTGTGGGCAAGCTTAGAACATGATATCAGCTATAAAGCGATTAACAGCAAAGGCGAATATCAGGGGGATTATTCGGAATTCAGAGAGGAATTAACCGAATGTAGCCGTCTGATTTACGAAGCAGAAGAAAAGATGGAGAGAATGAACAGTATGCTGGAATAAACTTGATTTTTTACATTAAATGCAATAAACTATATAAGTGTGAAAAAAGATGTATTTTAGCATAATGGAGGAAAAAATGGATAATCAAAAACTTGCTGAATTATTATTTCCCGATGTAACCAAAACACCGGAATACTATGAGGAGAAGTACCCTTATAGAAAACTGCCAAATAAAGCGGAGGTAACAAGACTCGCACCGAGTCCGACGGGATTTATTCATCTGGGAAATCTCTATAGTGCATTGACGGATGAACGTCTTGCACATAGAAACGGTGGTAAGTTTTATTTAAGAATTGAAGATACAGATGCCAAAAGAACGGTAGAAGGTGCGGTTGATACCGTTATCAATGTACTGCGTTATTTTAATATTGAATTTGATGAGGGTGCAGGCTACCCAGACGATGACGAGCGCAATGCCTACGGTCCGTATTATCAGACACAGCGTGTAGATATTTATCATGTCTATGCAAAAAGCCTTGTAGAACGAGGACTGGCGTATCCTTGCTTCTGTACGGAAGAGGAACTGGAAGAAGTCAGAAAGCAGCAGGAAGAAGCGAAAGAACTGACCGGTTATTACGGAAAGTATGCAACCTGCCGCAATTTAAGCGATGAAGAAATCGAAGCCAATATCAAAGCCGGAAAGCCGTATGTATTAAGACTTCGTTCACAGGGAAGTCCGGATAAGGAAATTGTATTTGTCGATGAAATTAAGGGCGAAGTAAAGCTTCCTGAAAATATTCACGATATTGTCTTATTAAAGAAAGACGGGATTCCAACCTATCATTTTGCCCATGCGATTGATGACCATTTAATGCGTACAACGGTTGTTGTACGTGGCGGCGAATGGCTTGCATCAGCACCGATTCACTATGAACTGTTCCATGTATTGGGCTTTAAGATGCCAAAGTATGCCCATACGGCACATTTAATGAAGTTTGATGAAGAAACAGGCGGAAAGAGAAAGTTATCCAAGAGAAAAGACCCTGAACTGTCACTTGATTACTACAGAAAAGACGGTTATCATCCGTATACGATGAAGGTTTATCTGATGACACTGCTCAATTCAAACTTTGAAGAATGGCATGAAAAGTTCCCGGACAAGGATATCAACGAATTCCCGTTCTCACTGGATAAGATGAGTACATCCGGCGCATTATTTGATAAGGATAAGTTACATAATATCTGTAAAAATGAGTTATCAAAGCTTTCAGAGGACGAGCTTTATGACTTCTTATATGACTGGGCAGAGGAAAATGAACCGGAAAAGAAGAACATCTGGTTTGCCGATAAGGAAAAAATGCTTGGAATCCTGCGCCTGTACATGGGTATCGGCATGAAACGCAGAAGAAAAGATTTCATGTATGCAAAGCAGATTTTTGAAATGATCGGCTATTTCTTTGATATGGAAGATACACAGGAAAAAGATGAATTCCGCATGGATATGGAAGATGTCAAGACGATTCTGAACGAGTATCTTTCCATGTATAACCATGAAGACGACAATTCCGAATGGTTTAACAAGTTAAAGGCGATTGCGGATAAGCACGGCTACGCTTCCGATATGAAGGCATACAAGGCAAATCCTGAAGCTTTCAAGGGCAATGTATCCGATATTGCGGAGGTAATCCGTATTGCAGTAACCGGAAAAGCCAATACACCGGATTTATGGTCTATCGTTCATGTGATGGGCGAAGCACAGATGCGTGATAAAATTCAGAAAGTTTTAGCGTAAATACGGATAGAAAAAGAGGAAGAAGAAATGTTGACAAAAGATGTGGAAACAATGGCAGGTGCCGCACAAGGAAAGGCAGACATCTGTGAACACTATCCTGTAAAGTTTTTTATCCGTGCAATTATGGCAGGCTTTTTTATTGTCGTTGCAACGATTTTATCCAACGTATCCGCTGCGGTGCTGTATTCAACCTATCCGCAGTTTGGCAAGCTTTTAGGAGCATTTTTGTTCTCAATTGCGATTGTGCTGATTGTTTTTATCGGTGGTGAACTTTTTACCGGCAATAACATGACAATGGCAATGGGCGCATATGCCGGAACCTGTACATGGAAACAGGTTTTAAAGGTGTGGCTGGTCAGCTACATCGGCAATTTTGTGGGTGCGTTTTTTTTAAGCTTTTTATTTGTGAAAAGCGGTGCATCCCATCAGATTTTAGTAGATTATTACAACAGCTTTTTAGCGGCAAAGCTTTCAGCACCGCCGATGCAGCTGTTTTTACGCGGTGTCCTGTGTAATTTCTGCGTGTGTCTTGCAGTCCTTACCGGAACGCGCATGAAGTCGGAAAGCGGCAAGCTCATTGTCATGTTCTGTGTGATTATGGCATTTGTTGTATCCGGTTTTGAACACTGTGTTGCCAATATGGGCACATTTTCAATTGCGTATCTGTTGTTTGGCAGCATCAACCCGGTGTTACTTGCAAAGAGCATGATTTGCGTAACACTGGGCAACATTGTCGGTGGTGCGCTGCTGCTTGCGGCACCGTTAAAGCTGATGAGTGCGGAGAAGTAATGGAACAGATGAAAATAATAGGCTGGGTCCGAACAGATTTCCCGGAAAAATTTGGTGCACCCAGACAAAGCGGACTTGTCCGTGAATTGACAGGAAGAATTGAATTTGCACCGGAATACCGCAATAAAGAGGCATTCCGCGGGCTGGATGAATATTCCCATCTCTGGATTTTGTGGCAGTTTTCGGAAAGCATCCGGGATGACTGGAGTCCGACGGTCAAACCGCCGCGGCTGGGCGGCAACCGGCGCATGGGTGTGTTTGCAACACGCTCGCCGTTTCGCCCAAACCCCATCGGACTTTCCTGTGTCCGGCTGGAGCAGGTCTGTCTGGATGGAAAAGAGGCACCGTACTTAATGGTATCCGGTGTGGATATGATGGATCATACTCCTGTGTATGATATCAAACCGTATCTGGCATATACGGACAGCCATGCAGATGCGGTGTGTGGATTTGCGGATACGGTAATGGATCACGAGTTACAGGTTGTGATTCCAGAGGAACTTAAAGCAGAAGTGCCGCCGGAAAAGTGGGCAGGGCTTATCGGTCTTTTAAAGCAGGATATCCGTCCGGGATATCTTCATGCGCCGGACAGGGTATTCGGGGTGTCTTTTGCAGGAATGAATATAAAATTTACGGTAAATAACAATGTGCTTACAGTCTGCGCCATAGCAAAATTATAGAATGCTATAGAAAAGGAAGGTATCATTGAATAAAACGGTCGTTGTAGAACTTGATCAGAATGGAAAAGAAATTTTTCATACGGCAGGTTATGAAAAGTACTGGATCAGCCGGGTGGGCATGGAAACCGTTTGGCTGAGAAAAGAACGTGTAAAAGAAGTGGTTTCCGTTCAGGAAACCTTTGCCGCCATGGAGTTTTTAGAAAAGCCGGAGAGGGGAATTGTATCGGCAGAAATATCGATACGGATGAAGATGACAGATGAATCCTGCCGCTGGACACGTGTCGGGTATGAAATTATGATGCCGGACAACGGCACGGACAAAAAAGTCGTTGTTACTTTTACCGATGAAGAAAAAGAAAAACAGTCCGAAGCGGAATACGCAGAAGTTATCCGTGAGCGGGACAATCTGATTCTGACTATTTCAGGCGGAATCGCCATTTATGAAATTACAGACAAAATACGGACTGTTTATATTACGGAAGAAACGGCGGCGCTTGCCGGTTATACGAAAAAGGAATTGATGGAGATTATCGGGGAAAATGCGTTGGCATTATGCCATCCCGATGATATTAAAACAACGCAGAATTATTTTAAAACAAGAAGACAACAGGTTCGTGTCATGTCGTATGAGTACCGGATTAAGAATAAAAATGGTATGTATCAGTGGGTCAGTGTACGCGCCCGTTTTGTACAGCAGAAAAATTCGATCCTGCTGTATACGATTATGACCGATATTGATCAGATAAAAAAAGCAGAAGAAGATGCCAGAATGCAGAAAAAGATGTTGGAATTGGCATTGCAGCAGTCAGATTTCCGGTTTTGGGACTATGACATTAAAACACATCGTTTATACCGCTCCTGGGCGGTAACACAGCAGGTTGGTTTTGGCGAATATGAGGAAAATGTACCGGAAGGATTTGTAGAGCTTGGATTGATTCATCCGGATGACTGTGAAGCGTATCTGGAATTTTATCACAATGTACAGCAGGGGAAGAATCAGCGCCTGACATTTCGTGCCATTCATCAGAATGGAGAATGGGGATGGATGGACATTGCTTACCGTGTATTTTTTAATGAACAGGGTGAGCCGGTGCGTGCAATTGGCGTAGGTGGAGATGTATCTAAGCAAAGAGAAAAAGAACAGAAGTATTTAAAAGATTTTGAATTATTCCGTGATGTTAGTATTTATGCAATTCAAAGAGTATTTCTGGATGTTTTTCTTGTAGATATTCCAACCGACAGCATACGGCTTGTGCTGGCACAGGGCGGATATATGAATATGAAAGAAATACAGGGATATGATAAAATTTTAAATCAGAAACTTTGCAGATATGTACGTGATAAAGAAGATGCGGTAAAGAAATTAAGTATTGCACAGATTAAAAAAAATATCGCATTGACAAAGGATCACAAACTTGAATATACGTTTGAACTGCGGAATGAAAAGGGACGGAAGTGCTGGTATAAGTATTATATTTCATATTTTCACGAGAATACGGAAAAATTGCTGGTGCTTGTGAAAGACGTAACAAATACAACCCGCCTTGAAGATGAAAAAAGACTGGAATTAGAGGCAGCATTATTGCAGGCGAAAAAGGCGAATGATGCCAAAAAAGCATTTTTATCGAATATGAGCCATGATATCCGTACCCCGATGAATGTCATTACCAATATGGCAAAAATGGTACTGGAAGAACCGGAAAATAAAACGCAGGTACTAGATTATATGAATAAAATCTGCTCAATGAGTACGTTTTTAATGGGGGTTATCAGTGATATTCTGGATGTGTCCAAAATGGAAAGCGGAAAACTGCAATTAAGGAAAGAACCATATTCGTGTATTGAACTGCACGATGCAGTCTGCGCCATGATGGAACCTCTGTGCCGGGAAAAAAATATTACTTTCTATACGAATCTAAATCCGCAGAATGATATTATTTTTACGGATAAGACAAAGCTAAACCGTATATTTTTCAATCTGCTCGGTAATGCGGTCAAGTTCACGCCGGCGGGCGGAAAGGTTTCGTTTCTGCATAAAAATATTGTGCGTAAAGACGGTTTTCTTGAATGGGATACAGTGATTACCGATACCGGAAGCGGCATGAGTAAAGAATTCCAGCGAAAAATGTATCAGCCGTTTGAACAGGAGAACCAGCTTGTGACAGACAGTCTTGCAGGTGTCGGGCTGGGTCTTGCCATTGTTAAGATGAATACAGAAGCCTTTGGCGGTACAATTGCAGTAGAGAGTGAGCCGGGGAAAGGTACGGCATTTACAATTCATTTAAAAGCACCGTATATGAGCGGGGAAGATTATCATATGCATTATACAGCGGCAAAGCTGCAGACAGACCTTGCGGGAAAGAAAATTTTACTCGTTGAAGATCATAAACTGAACATGGAAATTGCAAAGAAGATTCTGGAAAAGAAACAGATGAAGGTAACATGTGCATATAATGGTGCAGAAGCTGTGGCATTGTTTGAAAAAATGCCGGAGTATACGTTTGATGCAGTGATTATGGATATCCGTATGCCGGTGATGAACGGACTGGAAGCGGCGGCGGCAATCCGTGCCGGTGCAAAAGCAGATGCTAAGACCATACCGATTATTGCGATGTCTGCCAATGCTTTTGCAGAGGATATGGAGAAGAGCCGGCGGGCGGGCATGAACCGCCACGTTGCCAAACCGGTAGAACCGGAGAGGCTGTTTGGTGTGCTTTCTGAAATTTTTTCGGACTAATATAAGATTAAAGTGCAGGAGAGTGAGGCTATGGCAGGAATTTTTGAAGATATTCAGTTTCAAAAGACGGATTTAAATACTGTAAAAGAATTAAAAGAAGACTGCTGGAGAAAAGCGCAGGGTGAGGATTTAGAGGCATTTCTGGGATTTTACTTAAAAAAGAAACCCGCACGCAGCTGGCAGATTGCAGCCTGGGCGGCACTGTTTGTATTTTTAATATCTTCCGGTGAACTGGGGTTTGAACGGCTTTGCAAAAATGATCCGTCTTACAATCCGGTGCCGATGACAATCGGTGTCATTGCAGGGGGACTGCTGTATCTGTTTTTTGCATGTATGCGCCAGATTCAAAGCCGCAGAGAGCTGTTACGGATAAAGAGCAGCGTTTATGTGACAGATGCCATTGCCTACGGCGGTGGCGGAAATGTACAGGTGATGGTCAATCACAAGCGGATTGCGTTTGATATGTATGCGTTTGACGAAACTGTAAGCCCGACAGAACAGGTGCATAAACCCGACGGAACATATGAAGGGTTCCGGGTATTATTATATGCAGTCATACAGGACAATTCCTGTAGGATGAAAGCGGTGCTTGGAAGTGCAGGCGTGCGTTACTATGCATCACAGTGCAGGAAATTTGAAAAAAGGAGCGGACAGGTAGTGTGAAAAATCACACTGATGTGCTGATTTTTCGCTCAGCGATTTGTTTCTGAGCAAAAACAAATCGCTATGATGGCAGATGAGAAATCGCCTGCGCGAATTTCTCATTGCCGCTTCGCGACAAGTTGCTCGGAAATGAGGATTATTATGAAAAGATATGATGTGATTATAGTAGGTGCGGGACCGGGCGGTATATTTTCCGCATATGAACTGACAAAAAAAGACAGTGACCTAAAAATCGCCGTATTTGAAACGGGAACGTCCCTTGAAAAGAGAAAATGTCCGATTGATGGCAAAAAGGTAAAAAGCTGTGTGGGCTGTAAAACGTGTGCGATTATGAACGGTTTCGGCGGTGCAGGCGCATTTTCAGACGGAAAGTACAATATTACCAACCAGTTCGGCGGCAATCTGTATGAATATATCGGCAAGCAGGAAGCACTGGATTTAATGCATTATGTCGATGAAATCAATCTTTCACACGGCGGAGAGGGTACGGCATTGTATTCTACGGCAAATACCGAGATTAAAAAGCTGTGCCTCACCAACGGACTGCATTTGCTGGATGCTTCCGTGCGGCATCTGGGAACAGATATTAATTATGTGGTACTGGAAAATCTGTATCAGGAATTAAAAGAAAAGGTAGACTTTTACTTTGAATCACCGGTACAGACCGTGGAAAAAAGCGATAACGGCTATATTGTCCATGTAAAAGATGAAAGCTTTTACTGCGACAAATGTATCATTTCGGCAGGACGAAGCGGAAGTAAGTGGATGGAAGGGGTCTGTGCACAGCTTGAAATTCCGACAAAATCTAACCGCGTGGACATCGGTGTGCGCGTGGAACTTCCGGCAGAGGTTTTTGCACATCTGACAGATGAACTTTACGAGAGCAAGATTGTATACCGTACCAAGGGCTTTGAAGATTTAGTCCGTACTTTCTGCATGAATCCGAAGGGTGTGGTTGTAAATGAAAACACCAACGGCATTGTAACAGTCAACGGACACAGCTATGAAGATGAAAATAAGCATACGGAAAATACGAATTTTGCCCTGCTGGTTGCAAAGCATTTTTCAGAACCGTTTAAAGACAGCAACGGATACGGCGAAAGCATTGCAAGACTGTCAAATATGCTTGGCGGCGGCGTTATCGTTCAGCGTTTCGGGGATTTAATCCGCGGCAGACGAAGCAATAAAGCACGAATCGAAGAAAACTTTGTAACACCGACATTGTCAGCGACACCGGGCGATTTAAGCCTTGTTATGCCAAAACGTATCTTAGACGGCATTATTGAAATGATTTACGCATTGGATAAGATTGCGCCGGGTACGGCAAACGATGATACCCTGCTCTATGGTGTGGAAGTCAAATTCTACAATATGCAGGTTGAGATTGACAATAATCTGGAAACAAGAAATAAAGGGCTTTACATTATCGGGGATTGCAGCGGTGTAACCCATTCGCTTTCACATGCTTCTGCAAGCGGGGTTTATGTAGCCAGACATATTTTAAATCAGCTAAACTGAAAGGAAAAATACTGTGGACGATGAATTGATAACGGTAACGGTAGACAGACCGATAGGAAGTTCCCATCCGGACTATCCCTCGCTGGTTTATCCGGTAAATTATGGGTATATCGAAGGTGTTCTGACCCCGGGCGGGGAAGAACAGGATGCCTATATCATAGGTGTGGATATACCTGTTGATAAATTTACAGGCAGAAAAATTGCCATTATACACAGAAAAGATGATGTTGGGGATAAATGGGTGGTTGCACCGGAAAATATGCCGTATACCAAGCAGCAGATTGAGGAAATGGTGTATTTTCAGGAGCAGTATTATGACAGCTTTGTTCAAATGCTCAATGAAGAAATGTGGGACGCCTGCGATGCATGGGAAAACAAATTAGGCTATAAAGTGCCGCGCAGCATGGCAAAATCTCTTGCAGACGGTGTATTTCATGTGGTTGTCATGATTTATACCGTGACAACAGACGGCAGGGTGCTTGTTACACAGCGTTCCCAGAATAAGACTAATCCGTTAAAATGGGAAGTGACCGGCGGCTCGATTCTTGCGGGAGAAATGCCACAGGAGGGGGCAGTGCGTGAACTTTCAGAGGAAACCGGAATTACGGCTCAGACATCAGATTTGGTGCAGTTGTATGAATATGCAGATTACAGAAGACATTCGATTTATCACAGCTATGTGTATGTTACACAGCCGGATACAAAAGTGACTTTACAGGAAGGCGAAACAATGAATTATAGGTGGCTTTCTTATAAAGAATTTGTTGAACTGGTGGAATCCGACCGTTTTGTGCCGTCAGAACAGGAGCGCTTCTGCACGAACCGGGCAATCATTGAAAAGAAGCTGATGTCAATTAAAGAGTTTAAAGAAATGTCCGATATATAAAACAGCAGTTAAAGTACATGGAGGTCACCTGCAATATAATTATTGAAAGGTAGATAAAAATGAGAGTTGTAGCGAATTATAGCACGTCCCTGTTTGATTACATCAACAGTGACAAGAATTTAAAAGAGGTACTTTCACAGGGTGCGGATGAGTCTTTATTATCGGAAGGCGCCAAAAAGACGCTTCGGGAAAAGGGAATCAGCTTAAACGGCAGTACCACAAAGGATGCTTCTGTTTATGAAACAGTTCAGGAAACAGCAGAAAGTGTACGTGACAGTGTGATTGCGTTTACCGGTTCAGACGCCGAAAGTCTTTTTACGACAGCCGAAAGCTCAGGCAGTACGGCAAAGATTGTAACAGAAGTGAAGTCATTTGTGGAAAATTATAATGCATTTGCAAGTGCAGTCAAGGAAATGGGCGGTTCAGAGAATACCACCTATTTGGAACAAATGAACGAATTGCTGTCTAAAGACAGCGATGCTTATGAAAAAATCGGTATTACATTTGCAGAAGACGGTACACTGACACTGGATGAAAAGGTACTTGACGGTGCATCCGTACAAGATTTAAAGACTGCATTTTACAAGGACAATGATTTGGAAGAAATTGCCCAGAAGAGTATCCGCGTACAGGCGAATGCGATTTCCGGAAAATATGCCGCGACTGTTTCTAACTATACGGACAGCGGTACATACAGCAATTCCGCACTGAGCAGCTTTTTAAAGAGTATTTAGTATCCTGTATTTAGTGCGTGACACATTTTAAAATCAAAAAAATGCCACATGGGAACAGCTATGGAGAGCTGGTTCTGTGTGGCATTTTTGTGATTGTATTTCTCATGTATTTTGGGTTGCTATTTAGAAAACGTTGGTATATACTTGTACCGAAAAAAGGAAAGAAAATGGAGAATAAGAGGAATTATGAAGTACGTAAGACAGTTTTTAATCATACTTGTCATTTCATTTATCGGTGAATTGTTAAGATATTATATCCCGTTAAAGATTCCGGCAAGCATCTATGGTCTGGTATTATTATTTGCCGCACTGGAGCTGCGCATTATCAAATTGGTATCCATTCGTGAAACAAGCCGCTTTTTAATAGAAATTATGCCGCTGATGTTTGTTCCGGCAGGTGTCGGACTGTTGTCAAGCTGGGGCGTTTTAAAGCCGGTCTGTGTTCCGATTATGGTCATTGTACTGATATCAACCATTATTGTTATGGCAGTATCAGGGAAAGTAACCCAGGGTGTTATCCGTATGGAGAAAAAACATCCGAAAAAGAAAAACGGTGCAGACCATATTTATGTTAAAGATTCCGAAGGCGAAAGGCAGTATATCAGTGAAAATTCTATCTAGATAGCAATCTGAATAAATGGAAATGGAGATAAAAAGTGAAAGAGTTACTTACAAATTCAGTATTTTTCGGAGTGATGGTCAGTATTCTGACCTATGAGCTTGGAATGTTTTTAAAAAGAAAATTGAAACTGGCAATCTTTAATCCGCTGTTAATTTCAATTGCGGCAGTCATTGTCTGCCTGCTGGCATTTAACATTGACTATGACAGCTACAATGCAGGTGCGAAATATATCAGCTATCTTTTAACACCGGCAACGGTTTGTCTGGCGGTGCCGCTTTACGAACAGGTTGAGCTGTTAAAGAAAAATGCAAAAGCGATTTTTGCAGGCATTTTATCCGGTGTGTTGACCAGTATTCTTTGTGTGCTGGCGGGCTGTGTGATTTTCGGTCTGAGCCATGAACAGTATGTAACATTGCTTCCGAAGTCTATTACCACGGCAATCGGCATGGGTGTATCGGAAGAACTCGGCGGTATTGTAACGATTACGGTTGCCGTCATTATTATTACCGGTGTATTTGGCAATATGATGGCAGAATTTGTCTGTAAGGTGTTCCGTATTCAGGAGCCGGTGGCAAAGGGAATCGCAATCGGTTCTGCGGCACATGCGGTGGGTACGGCAAAAGCAATGGAAATGGGTGATATTGAAGGCGCGATGAGCAGTCTGTCCATTGCAGTTGCAGGATTGATGACGGTTGTGGCAGCACCGCTGTTTGCGGAAATACTTTAAAATTTGAAAAAGAAAATTAGAAAAATAAAAATGAAGCAGGAAAAGGAGAAGGTGCAATGATAATTACAGTTGGCAGAGAATGTGGAAGCGGCGGACATGCAATCGGAGAGGCACTTGCGGCACATTATGGAATCCGTTGTTATGACAGACATATTTTGGTGTCAGAGGCAAAAGCCAAAGGCATGTATGATGAACTGGAAAACTTCTTCTCGGAGAAACCGATGGACAGTCTGCTGTATTCTATCGCCATCAATAATATGGAAAAAAGAAATGCAACGGTTTTAAAGCAGTTTCATGAGCTGATTACAGAAAATTCATTTGTTCTGATTGGACGGTGTGGAAACTATATTTACAAAAATGATGAAGATGTGACAACCTTGTTTATTCATTCTGACATGGACAGCAAAATTGAGCGGACGATGCATAAACAGAATATGGACAGAATCAAGGCAAAAGAGCTGATTGAATATGTGGATTCCAAGCGCGAAGCTTTCCACAAGCGATATACAGATGAAACATGGGGCGATGCAAGAAACTACCAGCTGACAGTAAACAGCAGTGTTCTTGGTGTAGAACAGACAGCAGAACAGATTATTGCCTTTATTGATAAGAAGCATAGATAAGAAATACAGGAAATCAAATGCAGATAGACAGGATATCAGTGCAAATAAAAAATAAATGAAAAAACTGGCGTGTCAGAAACAGTGATGTTTTGATGCGGCAGTTCTTTTGCTTCTATGAAAAAAGTGTAAAATTCACCAATTCATATTGAAATAATATGAATTGCTTGTTATAATAAAAACAGAAATGCAAAGTGAGGTCAGGGATGAAAGTAACGAAAGCGGATTTAAGATTATATGCCATTACAGACAGGCAGTGGCTTGGCGGAAAAGACTTTTATATGGTGGTGGAACAGGTTTTAAAAAACGGTGCCACTTTTTTACAGCTACGCGAAAAAAATGCAACCCATGAACAGCGTGTAGAGGAAGCAAAAAAAATCAAACAGATTGCGGCAAAATATCATGTGCCGTTTGTTGTCAATGACGATATCTGGGCGGCAAAGGAAGCCGGTGCGGACGGTGTGCATATCGGACAGAGTGATATGGATTATGAGCAGGCACGTAAGATATTGGGACCGGATAAGATTATCGGCATGACAGCAAAGACGGTAGAGCAGGCGGTTCAGGCTGAAAAGCTGGGCGCAGATTATATTGGTGTCGGTGCGGTTTTTCATACGACCACCAAACAGGATGCCAAGGATATGAGCCGTGAAACGCTTGCCGCGATTACAAAAAGCGTGTCGATTCCGATTGTTGCAATCGGCGGGATTACATATGATAATATGGATAGTCTGAAGGATACAGGTGTTGCTGGTGTGTCCGTGATATCTGCGATTTTTGCAAAGGAAGACGAGGGTGCGGCGGCTGCGGCACTGCGCAAAAAGGCGGATACACTGTTTGGTGCGGCACGCAGCCTTATTTTTGACATGGACGGCACACTGCTAGATTCCATGCCATACTGGCGCAGGCTGGCAAGAGAATATGCCACGAAAAAAGGCGCAGTTCTCCCGCCGGATTTTGATGAAAAGACCTATACCATGGATTTGAATGAATGTTCGGATTATTTTATCAAAGAACTCGGCATTGCAGGAAACCGCGAGAATATGCAGAAAGAGGTGCTTGAAATGATCCGTGAGCATTATAAGAAGGACATACGGATGAAGCCGGGCATGAAAGAACTCATAGAGCGGGAATATCAAAACGGAAGCAGGATGTGTATTTTTACAACATCTGAAAAAGCCTGTGCTAAAGCAGCACTGGAGCGCCTTGGTGTTTTATCCTGTTTTGAAAAGATTTATACGGTATATGATATTGGTGTGAATAAAAGAAATCCGGAGAGCTATTTAAAAATCTGTGAACAGATGAATTTTGTACCGGAGGATACAATAGTATATGAAGATGTGCTTCATGCCGTGGAATCTGCCAAAAAGGCAGGCTGCCGCGTGACAGCGGTGTATGATGCGGATTCAGCACATTTATGGGAAAAGATCAAGCAGCAGGCAGATGAAACAATTTGCTTTTAAAATGCCTGCGGAATGGAGAAAAGTATGAGCAGGCCATAAACGAAAGCATGCTCATACAGCACTTTGTGCCGCAGGCGCCACAAAGCTGCACTTATCGCAGGACTGAATACATTCAGTCCGCGATTCCTCCGGCATTAAAATGCCTGCGGAATGGAGAGGAAAATGAACAAAAAAGTAGTAGTGGGAATGTCAGGGGGCGTGGATTCTTCGGTTGCGGCATATCTGTTAAAACAACAGGGCTATGATGTAATCGGTGTTACCATGCAGATATGGCAGGACGAGCCGCAGTGCGCCATTGAGGAAAACGGCGGCTGCTGTGGGCTTTCTGCAGTTGAAGATGCAAGAAGGGTTGCCGCCCGGCTTGGTATTCCGTATTATGTTATGAATTTTAAAAAAGAATTTCAGGAAAATGTAATTAATTATTTTGTAGATGAATATTTATGCGGACGGACACCGAATCCGTGTATCGCCTGCAACCGCTATGTAAAATGGGAATCCCTGCTGCAAAGAAGCCTGCAGATCGGTGCGGATTATATTGCAACGGGACATTATGCGAGGATTGAGCAGCTTGCAAACGGCAGATATGCAATCCGCAATTCCGTAACGGCAAAAAAAGACCAGACATATGCGCTGTACAACCTGACACAGGAACAGCTCTCAAGGACACTTATGCCGGTCGGAGATTATACAAAGGATGAGATTCGTAAAATTGCCTCAGAAATCGGTATTCAGGTTGCCAATAAGCCTGACAGCATGGAAATCTGTTTTGTGCCGGATAACGATTATGCCGGATTTATCCAGCGGGAAACGGATTATATCCCGAAAGAAGGCAATTTTGTTGATATTCATGGCAATGTCATCGGAAAGCACAAGGGCATTATCCACTATACGGTCGGTCAGCGTAAAGGACTTGGACTGGCAATGGGACATCCGGTATTTGTGACGGAAATCCGGCCGGATACGAATGAAGTTGTTATTGGTGAAAATGCAGATGTATTTGCATCAAAATTGTATGCAAATAAGTTAAATTTCATGGCGGCAGAAGCATTTACAGGTGATGTACGTGCAAAAGCCAAAATCCGCTACAGCCATGCCGGTGCGGACTGTACGGTAAGAATGATAAATGAGGATACACTCGAATGTGTATTTGATGAACCGCAGCGTGCGGTGACACCGGGACAGGCTCTCGTTTTATATGACGGTGAATATGTTCTGGGCGGCGGCACGATTATCGGAAAAGCGGTGGAATAAAGGAGGAAAAACGAATATGAAAATTTCAACAAAGGGAAGATATGCCCTGCGTCTGATGCTGGATCTGGCACTGAATAATACAGGTGAGGCAGTCAGCTTAAAGGATATTGCCAGACGTCAGGATATTTCAGATAAATATTTGGAACAGATTATATCCATACTAAATAAAGCGGGTTATGTAAGAAGTATCCGCGGGGCACAGGGCGGTTATATGCTGCGCCGTCCTCCAAAGGAGTACACGGTGGGCATGATTTTAAGACTGACGGAAGGAACACTTGCACCGGTCAGCTGTGTAGAGGATGATGCCGTGGAATGTGAGCGTGAAGCTTCATGCGTAACCTTTATCGTGTGGAAAAAGATTAATGATGCCATTAATGAGGTTGTTGACAATATTACACTGGAAGATTTGGTGGAATGGTATCACAGCAAAAGTGATGATTATGTTATTTAGTGCTTGACTTTGCAGGGAAATCCTGTATAATACATATAACATACGGGATTACTATGAAATAAAATATAAATCCCGGTTCTGCAGGTACCGGACTTCCGGTGAAACTGCAAAGCGGCTGCTGCCGTATGAAATATAAAGGAGAATGAAAATGAGTCAGTTGATTTATCTTGATAATGCAGCAACAACAGCAGTAAGACCTGAGGTTTTTGAAAAAATGAAACCTTTTTTTATAGAGAATTACAGTAACCCATCCGCAGTATACAGTTTTGCGGGAGATACCAAGGAAGCCGTAGAAAAGGCAAGAGAACAGATTGCTGCCGTTCTTGGTGCAAAGGCAAAGGAAATTTACTTTACAGCAGGCGGAAGTGAATCCGACAACTGGGCAATTAAAGGTATTGCAGAAGCATTACAGGAAAAGGGTAAGCACATTATCACTTCGAAGATTGAACATCACGCAGTGCTGCATACCTGTGAGTATCTGGAAAAGCACGGCTATGAAGTGACTTACTTAGACGTAGATGCAGACGGTGTTGTATCACCGGAAGCAGTGGAAAAAGCAATCCGCCCGGATACCATTTTAATCAGCATTATGACAGCCAACAATGAAATTGGAACAATTGAACCGATTGCCCAAATCGGTGCTGTTGCAAAGAAGCACGGTATTTTATTTCACACCGATGCCGTCCAGGCATTTGCACATATTCCGATGAATGTCGATGAAATGAATATTGATTTATTAAGCGCCAGCGGACACAAGTTTAACGGGCCAAAGGGTGTAGGCTTCCTTTATATCAGAAGCGGCATTAAAATCGGACCGTTTGTACACGGCGGTGCACAGGAGCGTGGAAGACGTGCCGGAACAACGAATGTACCGGGCGTTGTCGGTATGGCAGAAGCAGCCAGACTGGCACAGGAAGAAATGGACAAGCGCATTGAAAAAGAAACTGCTGTCAGAGATTATTTTATTGAACAGATTGAAAAAAGAGTACCATATGCAAAGTTAAACGGACACAGAACAAACCGTCTTCCGAATAACGTTAATTTCTGCTTCCGTTTTATCGAAGGTGAATCCTTACTGATTTTATTAGATCAGAAGGGCATCTGCGGTTCAAGCGGTTCAGCCTGCACATCCGGTTCGCTCGACCCGTCCCATGTGCTTCTTGCAATCGGTCTGCCGCATGAAATTGCACACGGTTCATTAAGACTGACACTTTCAGAAGCAACGACAAAGGACGATGCGGAATTTGTTGTATCCGAGCTTGAAAAGATTGTAGAGCGTTTAAGAAGCATGTCACCGTTATATGAAGATTTTGTAAAAGAAGAAAAGAAAAACGCATAGTAAAATACGGAAAGGAAAGAAGTGAAGTATGTATAGCGAAAAGGTAATGGACCATTTTAATAACCCAAGAAATGTCGGAGAAATCGAAAATGCAAGCGGTGTCGGTACAGTCGGTAATGCAAAGTGCGGCGACATCATGCGTATTTATCTGGATATTGACGAAGATACAAAGATTATCAAGGACTGTAAGTTTAAGACTTTTGGCTGCGGCGCTGCGGTCGCAACCAGCAGTATGGCAACGGAAATGGTAAAGGGTAAGACCATTTATGAAGCCTTACAGGTAACGAACAAAGCAGTTATGGATGCATTAGACGGACTGCCGCCGGTAAAGGTACACTGCTCTTTACTTGCAGAAGAAGCAGTTCATGCGGCACTTTGGGATTATGCCGAAAAGAACCACATCGTTATTGAAGGTCTGGACAAGCCAAAGGCAGATATTCATGAAGGTGAAGAAGACGAGGACGAAGAATAAGATTGTCACATTGGGATTTGACAATGTAAAGGAATAGGAAAGGGTGTCTGTGAAAACGGGCACTCTTTTTTGCATAAGAAGAAAACTGCGTCGTAAGAATGAGATGAAGATACTTGACAAAACATATGTTTGTGTTATACTGATACTAAATTAATTAAATTTATATTTGCAATGAAGTTTTATAAAAATGGGGAGTGACATGAAGTTTATACATATTTCGGATCTGCATCTGGGAAAGCGTGTCAACGAATTTTCAATGCTGGAAGAACAAAAATATATTTTACAGCAGGTGTTGGACACCGTACAGAATGAGGCGGCGGATGCGGTGCTGATTGCCGGGGATATTTATGACAAGCCGGTGCCGCCCGCAGAAGCAGTTGTGCTGTTTGATACATTTCTTACGCGTCTTTCGCAGATGAAAAAGGAAGTTTTTATCATCAGCGGCAATCACGACAGCGCCGAGCGGCTCTCATTTGGAAGCAGTCTGTTTACGGCGGAGGGGATTCATATTGCGCCGGTATTTGAGGGAAACATGGAGAAAGTATCACTTTGGGACGATGCGGGAGAAGTGTGTGTCTATCTGCTTCCATTTATCAAGCCGTCTACGGTGCGACGGTTTTATGAAGAAGATTTAACGGACTATACAAAGACTGTACAGACGGTAATTGAGCATACGCCGGTTGATACGTCTAAAAGAAATGTACTGGTGGCACACCAGTTTGTAACAGGGGCTGGCAGATGTGATTCGGAAGAAGTATCTGTCGGAGGGCTGGATAATGTGGATGCATCGGTGTTTGAACCGTTTGATTATGTGGCACTGGGACATATTCACAATGCACAGCACTGTAGCAGGGAAAGTGTGCGCTACTGCGGGACACTGCTTAAATATTCATTTTCTGAGGTGAATCATATTAAGAGCATTACAGTTGTTGAATTAAAAGAAAAAGGAAAAAATCCACAGATTCACACCGTGCCGGTGACACCGCTTCATGATATGAGGGAAATTAAGGGAAGTTATGAAGAACTGACGTTTAGAAAAAATTATATGAATACGGCAGTCAATGATTATCTGCATATTACACTGACGGATGAGGAAGATATTCCGGATGCCATCAGCAGACTGCGCAGTATCTATCCGAATATTATGCGTCTTGATTATGATAATATAAGAACACGTAACAGTGGCAGCTTAGAGATCGGTGAAGCGGTGGTGCAACGCACACCGCTGGAACTGTTTGAAGATTTTTATGAACAGCAGAACCACAAACCGATGAGTGAAGAACAAAAACAGTTTGTCGGCGGGCTGATAGAATCTATTTGGGAATAAGGAGCAGTGTGAAAAATCACACGGATGTGCTGATTTTTCACACGGATGTTTGCTTCCGGACGAAAGCAAACATCTATAATGGCAGATGAGAGATCGCCTGCGCGAATTTCTCATCGCATCTTCGTAACAAGTTGCTTAGGAATAAGGAGTAGTATGAGACCGTTAAAATTAATTCTGTCCGCATTTGGACCGTACAGCGAAAAAACACAACTGGATATGACACAGCTTGGAACCGGCGGCATTTATCTGATTACCGGGGATACCGGCGCAGGAAAGACGACACTGTTTGATGCCATTACGTATGCTCTCTACGGAGAAGCAAGCGGCGGCAGCAGAACGACGGAAATGCTTCGCAGTAAATATGCCGATGCCGCGACACCGACATTCGTCGAACTGACATTTTTATTAAAAGGAAAGACGTATGTGATTTGCAGAAATCCTGAATATATGCGTCCGTCAAAACGCGGTGCGGGAAAAGAAACGAAGGAAACCGCCAAAGCAGAGCTTACAATGCCGGACGGCGGTGTTATCAGCGGGATCAGTGCGGTAAATGAGAAAATGACAGAACTGCTCGGTATCCGCAAAGAGCAGTTTACGCAGATTGCGATGATTCCACAGGGGGATTTTTTAAAGCTGTTATTGTCGGGAACGAAGGAGCGCGCTGCGATTTTCCGTGAAATATTTAATACCAGACCGTATCTGCAGCTGCAGGAACAGTTAAAAAAGGAAGCCGGAACACTTTATAACGCGATTAAAGACGATGAAAAAAGTATCCGGCAGTATCTGGCAGAAGTGCGCTGTAAAAAAGAAAGTGCTTATGCCGATTCTTTGGAAAATCTGCAAAAAGAAGAAGTTATACTGGATACGGATTACTGTCTGGAACTGATTGCAAATATTATGGCAGAAGATATAAAGATACAGGAATCCGTTGTCCAAAAATCAGATGACCTGTCGGCGGAAATGACACAGCTTGACAGAACACTTGGAAAACAGCAGCAGCGGGAGGTAGTAGAAAAAGCACTTGCAGAGGCAAAGCAGAAGAAGGCAGAACTGGGTACGCTTGCAAGCCGGTTAAAGATAGAATACGAACAGGCAGAAAAACTGCAGGAAAACAACAACACCCTGACTGCACAAATTGAAGCGGAGCAGTTCGCGCTTCCGGGCTATGAAAAGCTGGAATTTATTTTGAATGAAACCGGACAGAAAAAACAGCAGCTTGAAAAGGAAGAACATTTACTGGAAAAAAGCAGGCAGGAAGCGCAGAAAATGAAACTGCAAAGAGAGCAGTATCAACAGCAGCTTGGCGGATTAAAGGACAGCAGTGCGGCATTTGAGCGGACAGCGGCACAGATTGCCGTAAATGAACAGCAGTGTCGGAAAACAGAAGTCTTACAGGAAAAGGTTGTACAGAATAAAAATCTTGTCAATGAAATGTACCGCATACAGAAGCGGTATATTATGGCGGCAGAGCAATTGGCACAGGCGGGAAGCATTTACGAGGAAATGGAAAAACGTTATTTTGACGAGCAGGCGGGCATACTGGCACAGAACCTGCGTGAAGATGAAGCCTGCCCGGTATGCGGTTCACTGCACCACCCAAAGAAAGCAGTGCTTCATGAAAATGCGCCGACACAACAGCAGTTAAAAAGTCAAAAAGACGATTATGACAAAAAGACGAAAATACGTTCTGAACTCAGTTCAGAGGCAGGACTTGCAAAAGGACGGGTACAGAGCGCATATAAAGAAATGCTTGCGCAGTATGCGGCATTGATAAGTGATACACATCCAACGATCGTTGCCGGGGTACAAGATATGTCAAATGTATCAGATTTATCGCATTTATCAGATTCGGAAGAAGCATCACAGGAACAGATGATTGACGTGATAAAGCAGGTGAGTTACCGGACACAGCAGGAAGCAGAAGCACTGGCAGATGAGAAGCAGCAGCTGATGGTGCAGAAAGCCAGACTGGAAGCCGATGTCGCATTAGAGCAGAAGATTTCCGGGCAGTTACCGGAGTGTGAAAAGCGCCAGAAAGAACTGGAAGAAGAGGTGGCAGAGTGTACCAGCCGTATTTCTGTATTAAAGACAGAAGGTGAAGCTTTAAAAAAGCAGGCGGATGAATTAAAACAGACTTTAAAGTTTGAAAATGCAGAAGCGGCAAGACAAAGCATTGCGCAGAAAGTCCGGCAGAAAGAGGAAATACAACAGCGGGCAAAGCAGGCAGGGCAGCAGTATCAGGATTGTAAAATCAAGCTCGAAGCAGAGCAGAGAAGGGTGCTTGATTTAACCACACAGCTAAAAAGCGGTGAAGAAGATAAAGAAAACAATGAAAGTAATGAGAGTGGGAAAAAGTACGGGGAATTACTGACCCTGCGGCAGGAAAAGGAAGTCTGTCAGAAGCAGTATCAGAACGAAAAGAAGGAACTGGATTTGCGGATTGCGGTCAATGAGCGGGCGGCAGGTGCAGTAAAAAAGATTGCGGCAAAGAGCAGCGAAAAAGAAAAGCAGTATCAGTGGGTACGGGCACTCAGCAATACGGCAAACGGTGCATTGAGCGGTCAGGACAGAATTATGCTTGAAACATATGTTCAGACAGCATTTTTTGACCGTATTATTATCCGGGCCAATACCCGCTTTATGCAGATGACATCGGGACAGTTTGAACTGGTGCGCGCAAAGACGGCAGATAATCTAAGAGTGCAGAGCGGACTGGAATTAAACGTGATTGACCACTATAACGGCAGTATCCGTAGTGTCAAGTCCTTATCGGGTGGAGAGTCCTTTAAGGCATCTCTTGCAATGGCACTGGGATTATCCGATGAAATCCAGTCGCAGACGGGTGGTATCCAGATTGATACAATGTTTATTGATGAAGGGTTTGGCTCATTGGATGAAAATTCACTGGAACAGGCGATTGATGTTTTACTGCGGTTATCGGAGAGCAACCGCCTTGTGGGAATTATCTCCCACGTCGGCGAATTAAAGGAGCGTATCGGTCGGCAGATTGTTGTTACCAAGACACCGGACGGCGGAAGCCATGCCAGGATTGTTGCGGACAACTAAGAACAGCTGTGTATTTTACAGCTTCTTATAAACCGTAAAATACATAGTGATAAAGCAGGCGGCTCCGCCGAAAAAATTGGAAACCGGTTCTGCCCAGAATACGCCTTTTACACCAAGTGGCGTGAGCGGAAGCAGATAGATTAACGGAATCACAATAATTACCTTTCTTAAAAGCGAAAAGAAAATGGCATTTTTGGATCTGCCAAGTGCCGTAAAAACGGATTGCCCCGCAAATTGAAAGGACATCATAAAAAATCCGAAAAAGTAAATGTGCATACAGGAGGCACCCAGTGAGAGCAGTTCCGGTGTCGAATCAAAAAGCAGGATAAATTGTCTGGCAAAAATCATGGTTAAAATCCATGCCGCTACGGTATAGATAAGCAAAGCCACAGACATATAGCGGATGGTCTGCTTTACCCGGCTGTTTTTATCAGCACCGTAGTTAAAGCTGAGAATCGGCTGGGCACTGTTGGAAATACCGCTGACCGGCATTTGAATCACTTCGCGCACGGAGTTAATAACGGTCATGGCGGCGATGTATAAGTCCCCGCCGTGTATGGACAGGCTGGCATTGCCCGCCATCTGGACGGCACTGTTGGTTATGGACATGGTAAAACCGGAAAGCCCCAGTGCAAGGATTTTGCAGACACGTTTTCTGCCCAATGCAAATTGTTTTGGAGAGAGCCGTATCATCGTCTTTTTCCCGGTCAGAAAAGTGAATGTCCACAAGGCGGCAATAAACTGTGAGATAACAGTTGCAAGAGCCGCACCCTGTACACCCAGTCCCAGTAAAAAGATAAAAACAGGGTCTAACAGCAGGTTGCAGACCGCACCAATGGAAACGGTCAGCATGCCGGTTTTTGCAAAGCCCTGCGCATTAATAAATGAATTTAAGCCAAGGCTTAACATTACAAAAACAGAACCGCACAGGTAGATGGTAATGTATGAATCGGCATAACGGAAGGTGGCTTCGCTTGCGCCGAGCAGATATAAAAGCGGACGTTTCAAAAGCAGCCCCGTTATTGTAATAAACAGGCCGAACAACAGTAAAAGGACAAAGCTGTTACCGAGGATTTTTTCGGCTTCGGCATCATTTCGTTTCCCGCGTTCAATGGAAAAAAGCGGTGCGCCGCCCATGCCGACAAGGTTGGCAAAAGCAATGGTAATCGTACAGATTGGAAAGGCAACCCCGAGACCGGTGAGCGCATTGGTAGAATCAAAGGGGATTCTTCCGATAAAAATACGGTCAATAATATTGTATAAGACATTGATTAACTGTGCCAGTGTCATAGGAAGCGCAAGACGCAGCATGTGTGCGGGAATGCTTCCGGTTGAAAAATCGTTTTCAGCTGTTGGATTCACAAAATCACTCCTTCTGTAATAATGCATGTATACACAGTATAGCACACTGGCTTAAAAAATTTAAGGTTGACTGCCGGATTTTCTTTATGTTATGATGTTTACAGATAAAAGGGAGTAGCTTGCATATACGGGCAGTATATGTAACGTGATTTCGTCAGTACGGGAAAATAGATTTCTCCGGAGCACGTTGTAGGAAGTGAGACTTTTATTGTAACGATTGTGTTGCAATAAAGTCTCGTTTTTCTTTATTGCAGGCAGAAAAAGGAGGAAAGAATGAATCGGAATTTAAAAAACGAGGAAGTTAAAAAGTATATTACAATTGGGGCAGTGCTGATTATTCTATATTGGGCATTACAGAATTTACAGCTGATTTTTTCAGTGATGTCAAAGATTCTGACACTGTTTATGCCTTTTTTAATCGGCGGGGTCATTGCATTTATTATGAATGTGCCAATGAAGCAGATTGAACGGCATCTTTTTCAGAAAGAACAGTATCAGACTGAAAAATTTGCGGCACTTAGAAGAACATGTGCATATGTCCTGACATTACTGGCAATTATTGTAATTCTGGCAGCAGCTATGGTTATTGTGATTCCGCAGCTGGTATCTACAATTGCAGATATTGTAAAGCTGATTCCGGGACAGTTTCAAAATGTGCAGCAGTTTTTGATGGAGCAGGCCAAAGCCTATCCGCAGATTGAACAGCAGCTGGCTTCGGTGCAGATTGACTGGGAATCGCTGTTAAAATCAGCAATGGATTTTGTAACTGCCGGTACAAAGGGAATTATCAGCGGCGGAATCGGTGCAGTGACAAGTATTGTATCGGGTGTGACGAATTTCTTTATTGGATTTATTTTTTCTATTTATGTTTTGTTTCAGAAAGAAACACTTGCAAGGCAGACGAAGAAAATTCTGTATGCATTTACAAAAGAAAAAACAGCCCAAAAAGTACTTCGTGTGGTACGGCTTGCCAATACGACATTTGCAAGCTTTTTGTCAGGACAGTGTCTGGAAGCGTGTATTCTTGGAACGATGTTCTGTGTAACCATGCTGGTTATCCGTCTCCCGTATGCGCTGTTAATCGGTATTGTTATTGCCATTACAGCGCTGATACCGATTGTAGGTGCTTTTATCGGTTGTGTTGTGGGAATTATACTGATAGGGCTGGTAAATCCGGTCAAGGCAGTGATATTTGTGATTATGTTTTTCGTTTTACAGCAGATTGAAGGAAATCTCATATATCCGCATGTAGTCGGCAGCTCAGTGGGACTGCCGGGAATGTGGGTATTAATGGCAGTAACAGTCGGCGGAAGTTTGTTTGGTATCGTGGGAATGCTGACCTTTATTCCGATATGTTCGGTGTGTTATGCACTGTTCCGGTTATTTGTCAACGAAAGGCTGAAAGAAAAGAGGGAAATATGACAATTATTATACAGTTGGTATTACTGGTAATCGGGTTTGCCGCACTTGTAAAAGGGGCAGACTTTTTTGTGGAAGGCAGTTCGGCCGTTGCGGGGAAGTTGAAAATTCCGGGTGTGGTCATCGGTCTTACAATTGTAGCAATGGGGACGAGTGCGCCGGAGCTGGCAGTCAGTGTATCTGCGGCAATAGCGGGTTCTAATGAAATCGCAATCAGTAACATTATCGGGTCAGATATTTTTAACCTGGTGCTGATATTTGCAATCTGCGCCGTGATTACACCGGTGACAGTGGATAGGGGCATTATGAAGCGGGATTTTCCGTTTTCAATTATTGTTTCCGTGATACTGGCAGTCATGATTGCAGATTATGTATTTACAGGGCAGAAGGTCTTTACTGCGGATGGTATACTGCTTTCAGGAACAATTGGCAGATTGGATGCGGTGATTTTGATTCTGCTGTTTATTGCGTATCTTGCCTTTACGGTTCTGATGGCGCTTAAAAATAAAGTGGAGGATGAAGAAATTGCGGAACTTCCGGCGTGGAAGTGCGCAGTGTACATTCTTGGTGGTGCAGCTGCGATTATTATCGGCGGACAGCTTGTTGTAAACAGTGCAAAAACCATTGCACTTGCCTGTCATATGACAGAAACGCTGGTGGGGCTTACGATTGTAGCCATGGGAACATCACTTCCTGAACTGGTCACATCTGTGGTTGCGGCAAAAAAAGGACAAAACGGTATGGCGGCAGGTAATATTATCGGTTCCAATATCTTTAATATTCTGCTGATTTTAGGCGTGTCAGCTTTTATTCATCCGATTCCGGTGATAACGGAGTCGTTGTATGACACGGTTATTTTAATCGGCCTGAGTATTATTATTTATATTTTTGCCGCAACAGGTGACAAAATAGAGCGGAAAGAGGGCATTGCCATGATTGGTGCGTATATTTTGTATATGATTTATGCAGTTTCGCGCGGTATGGGGTGGATATAAAGAAAAAAGTGTGTTATAATGCCTGTCTGAGGGAGTTGGGGAATACAAAGAATTCAGCACAGAATCAGACTGTGTTTGGATAAATGAAAAAAATAGGAGAAAGACTCATGGAAAAATTTTTTAAGGTCAAAGAGCATGGCTCGACAGTGAAAACAGAAGTGCTTGCCGGAATTACAACTTTCATGGCGATGGCGTATATTCTCATGGTTAATGCAAATATGTTTTCAGAACTTGGCGTTGTATCATATAATGCCATTTATATCGCAACAGCAATTTCAGCCGTTGTCGGTACATTTTTAATTGCATTCCTCGCAAATCTTCCTTTAGGATTGGCATCCGGTATGGGACTGAATGCATTTTTTGTGTACACAGTCTGCTTTACATTCGGATTATCTTATGCAAATGCACTGATTCTTGTATTGTTAGATGGTGTAGTATTTATCATCCTGACACTGACCGGTGTCCGTAAGATGTTATTTGATGCTATCCCACAGTGTGTCAGAATGGCAATTTCAGCCGGTATCGGTCTGTTTATTGCATTTTTGGGATTACAGGATGCGGGAATTATTGTTTCTTCAAGCTCTACCTGTGTCAACCTGACAAGCTTTAACCTGTTTAACGGGAATGCAACCTGGGCAGAAATTATGCCAAAGCTTGTTACAATTGCGGCGCTGATTATTATTGCCGTATTATCTTACAAAAAAGTAAAGGGTTCTGTTTTATGGGGAATTCTCGGCGGAACAGGTCTTTATTATATCCTTGGCTGCACCATTCCGGGATTTTACAAAGGATTTGCGGCAAATATGAACTTCAATCCGTTTACTGCATTCGGTGACTGGGGTTCACAGGCATTTTTAAAGGTATTTACAGACGGCTTCGATTTTTCAGGCTATCTGGCAACCCATTCTACAGCAGATTTAGTGATTCTGATGATTACAACAGCACTTGCTTTCTGCATGGTAGATATGTTTGATACACTTGGTACACTCTACGGTGCATGTTCAAGAGGAAATATGCTCACAGAAGAAGGCGAAGTACCGAACTTTGAAAAGGCGATGTTATCCGATGCGATTGCAACAGTAACAGGTGCTATCTGCGGTACTTCTACGGTTACAACCTTCGTAGAATCCTCTGCCGGTGTTGCAGAAGGTGCAAGAACAGGTCTTGCGGCATTTACAACAGGGGTGTTATTCTTCGTTGCAATGTTTTTAAGCCCAGTTGCAGTACTGATTCCGACTTGTGCGACATCAGCAGCACTGATTTATGTCGGCGTATTGATGATGGGTGGCGTTGCAGATATTGAATGGCATAAGCCGGAAGTAGCCGTACCGTCATTTATGACAATCGCGATGATGCCATTTGCCTATAATATCAGCTACGGTATTGCATTCGGTCTGATTACGTATGTATTTATCTGTATTTTTACAGGCAGAGTAAAGGAAATTAAGCCGTTCACATGGGTTGTCGGCGCGTTATTTGCGATTATGTTCTTTATGACACATTAATTGATGTGTCGTCCTGCTGGGCAGAAACACAAGCCTGCAGAAGATGATAAAAATATAAAAAAATTGCCAAAGGAGGCAGCCGTGTTGCAGATTGCAGCAGCTGTCTCCTTTTTGCATTGTAAGGAGGAAAAGCGATGGGCGTAAACGAAATTTTAGTGCTTTTGATTTTATTTGGTGCCAATCTTTTACAGGCAATTACAGGCTTTGCGGGGACATTGATTTCCATGCCGCCGACTATGAAATTAATCGGTGTGGACGAAGCAAAGGCACTGCTCAATGCAATTGCACAGATTTCCAGTCTGATGATTGTAATTACCGGATTCCGGCATATTAACTGGAAGGAATTTTTTAAGATGTTTGTGCTGATGGCAGCCGGTATGGTTGTGGGAATGAAAATATTTGAAGTATTTCCGATGCAGCAGCTTCTGACATTTTACGGCATTATGATTATTGTGATTGCGCTGGATAAGCTGTTTGTGAAAAAACAGTTCAGACTTCCGGCTGTACTTATGTTGTTTGTCATCTTTGCCGCGGGTATTATTCACGGAATGTTTGTATCCGGCGGGGCATTGCTTGTCATTTATGCGGCGGGGGCATTAAAAGATAAGGAGGAATTCAGGGCAACTATTGCGTTAATCTGGTTGACGATTGGCTGTTACATTACAGGAATCCAGTTCCAGGCGGGACATTTTAACAGCCATGTGTGGTTTTTGTTAATAGCAGGAATTATTCCTGTTTTTGCAGGTACATGGATTGGCACAAAGCTGGTAAAGAAGCTGCCACAGGAAATTTTTATGAAAATGACATACATTTTATTACTGCTGTCAGGAGTCATGGCGATTGTATAAATAAAGGAGGGCAGGATATGAGTGTAGTTTTAAAAGAAGCCATCCGGCAGGCGGGCTGTGCAGATATTAAGCTGGTCGCCGGAAAAAACGGTCTGACCAATGCAGTCGAATGGGTGCATATGGTAGATACAACAGAAATTGCCGATTTTTTGTCCGGTGGGGAAATTGCATTTACAACAGGAATCGGTGTCAGTGAAAAAATGTCTTTGCTTGCGCTGGTGGATCGGGTCTATAAAAATCATGCCAGTGCAATGGTAGTAAACATTGGACCTTATGTGGCTGAAATTCCGCAGGAGGTTATTGATTTTGGCAATGCACACGATTTTCCGGTTTTTGAAGTGCCGTGGAGTGTGCATATGGCAGATATGATGCGGATGATCTGTTTTACAATTACGCAGTCCCAGCAGCGCGCAATGCAGTTGTCGGCAGCATTCCGTTATGCTATATTTGCGCCGAAGCAGGAAGAACTATACGTATCGGCACTCATGCAGAAAGGCTACTTCGCTGAGTGGAATTACGTGGTTGTGATGATGGACATCTGCGACCGGCTTGAAAATGAAAAGGAAGAAATATTTTATGCACCAATTTTAAAAGACCGTCTGGAGCGTTTTGCACAGAAAGCGGCGCGCGTGATGGAGCAGGAAAAACATGATGTTGTTGTATTTACGGAAAATGACAGAATTTTAATGGTATATAGTGACATGAAGGAAGAAAAAGCAGCTGAATTTGCAGAGATTGTCAAAGAACAGATTGTACCGTTATTGAAAAACACGGAATCTATATTTGTTGGTGTTGGAAGTACCGCAGCGGGTTTCCGCCGTCTGTCAAAAAGCTATCAGATTGCAAGAAAAATTGTGGATTTGTCAAAAATGGAAAACGAGGAAGATACGACAAGAACGTATGCATCCATGGGTGTGAACCGCCTGCTGTTTAATATAGAAAATACAGACTGCTTTGAAGAATATTATCAGGATACCATCCGGCCGCTGGATGAATATGATGCGTTAAATAACAGTAATCTGGTGGAAGTACTGGACTGTTATATGAAGCACAACGGTAGTGTACAGGATACGGCAGAGGAGCTGTTTGTGCATCGGAACACAGTCAATTACAAAATCAAGAAAATTGAAGCCCTTTTAAATGTGGATATTACAAAGTTTTCAGTCCGCAATGAACTGGCACTGGGGCTGTTGGTCGCTAAATTAAGGAAGTTTTCAAAATAAATAAAGTAAATCCGGACTTTGTGCTAAAGCACAAAAAGGTTTAGGCTTTAAACTATTGTATTTGGCGGTAAAAAATGTAAAATAAAATCATCAGTTAGATAACAGAAATGACAAAGGCGTCAGAAACTCCAAATGGAGAATCTGGCGCCTTGTTGTTTTTTTCTGCATAACAGAAATTATTTTTTCAGGAGGACAAACAAATGGGAAATTTAACAGGAAAAGAAGTAGCACAGATGCACAAGGATTATGTAATGCAGTCATGGTCAAAATCAGGTGTAGATGCATTACCGGTTGAAAAGGCAAAGGGAATTTATTTCTGGGATTATGATGGAAAGAAATATGCAGATATGGCTTCCCTTTTAGTCTGCTCAAATCTTGGACATGAACTTCCGGAAATTGTTGAAGCAATTAAGGAACAGGCAGATAAGATGTGCTTTATGGCACCGGCGTATGCTTCAGAGCCAAAGAGCAAGCTTGCAAAGATGTTAGTTGAAGCTGCCGGAGCAGATCATTTTAAGAGAGTATTCTTTACAAACGGCGGTGCCGAATCAAATGAAAATGCAATTAAAATGGCACGTATGGTAACAGGAAGAACAAAAGTATTCTCATGCTATAGAAGCTATCATGGCGCAACACTCGGTGCTTCCAATGCTTCCGGTGACTGGAGAAGATTTGCCGCAGAAATCGGCGGTGCAAACGGATTTGTAAAATTCATGAATCCGCAGATGTACAGAGACGGTTATACATACGGTGTTGATGATGAAGCCGTTACAAAGAAAGCGCTTGCAGATCTGGATTTGCAGTTAAGATATGAAGGTCCACAGAACGTAGCTGCAATCCTGATGGAATCCATTGTTGGTGCAAATGGTGTAATTTTACCACCAAAGGGTTATATGGAAGGTGTCAGAAAGCTTTGTGACAAGTATGGCATTTTAATGATTTGCGATGAGGTTATGGCAGGCTTCTTTAGAACCGGTAAGTGGTTTGCATGGCAGAATTTCGATTTCGTACCGGATATGATTACATTTGCAAAAGGTGTTACCTGCGGCTATGTACAGCTCGGCGGCGTTATTGTAAATAAAAAGGTTGCAAATTATTTTGAAGAAAATGTATTACAGTGTGGTCTTACTTATTCAGGACATACACTTGCCTGTGCCGCCGGTGTTGCAGCACTGACTTATTACAAGGAACACAACATTGAACAGCATGTAGCCGAAATGCATGAAATCGTTGCACCGTTTATGCAGAAGATGGTAGAAAAGCATAAGTGTGTCGGTGAAGCAAGATGTATCGGATTATTCGGCGCGCTCGAAATGGTTAAGAATAAGGAAACAAGAGAACCGTTACAGGAGTATGGTGTTCCGGGAACAGCAATGCCTTGGATTTTCGCAGAGTTAAAGAAAAGAGGATTTGCAACCTTCGGACGTGAGAATTTCATCGAAGTATGCCCGCCGCTGATTATTACAAAGGAAGAATTAGAAGAATACCTTCCAATTCTGGATGAAGTATTAACAATGGCAGATGAAAAGTTTTGTGATTAATAAAAAGCTGTAAATTATACGGCGGAATCGAGGTTAATATGAATTGGGATTATTTACAGCCGGTTAAAATCCGGTTCGGCAAGGGCAGAGTGTCCGAAGTAAAAGATTTAGCAAAGGAAATGGGAATTAAAAACGGCTTACTGGTTGCAGACCCATTCTTCTTTACAAACGGTCTGGCAGAGCGCATTGTAAAGGAAAGCGAAGGAGCGATTATCGCTTCCTTCGGGGATTTATCCCCAAACCCGGATGTTACAGAGGTTGATGCCTGTGCGGCAATTATCCGTGAAAAGGAAATCGGCTTTGTTGTAGCACTTGGCGGCGGCAGTTCCATGGACTGTGCAAAGGCAGCAGCAAGTATTGCATTAACGGACGATTCTATTAGAAAATACCATGGAACAGGTGTTGCCATGCCACAGGAACATCTGCCGTTAATTGCAGTGCCGACAACAGCAGGAACGGGCAGTGAAGTAACATGCGTATCTGTACTGACAGATCACGCAAATGGAAAGAAATCCCCGATTGTATCGGACGGATTTTTCCCAAGCTATGCGATTATCGACCCGGAATTAACATACACCATGCCGCCGAAGGTTACGGCAGGAACAGGAATTGATGTGTTATCCCATGCATTAGAGGGCTTTTGGAGCAAGGGACACCAGCCAATCTGTGATGCGTGTGCCCTTCATGCGGCAGAACTGGTATTCCAGTATCTGTATAAGGCATATTTAGACCCGGCAGACGAGGAAGCAAGAGAGAAAATGTGTGAAGCCTCATTAATTGCAGGACTTGCATTTACCCTGCCAAAGACAACCTCTTCCCATGCCTGCTCATTTCCGCTGACTAATATCCACCACATTCCGCACGGAGAAGCCTGCGGCATGACACTGGATTACTTTGCAAGAATCAATGCAAAGGGTGCAGACGGTGCAAGAATTGATGAATTTGCAAGAAAATTGGGATTTAAGGATACAGAGGAAATGGCAGATGCCATCCATGAATTAAAGGCAAAGATGGGACTGCGCAATGATTTAAAGGATTTGCATTTAACAGAGGAACAGATTTCAGAGCTGGTACGAATCAGCAGACATCCAAACCTTTACAACAATCCGGTTGAAATTACTGATGAAATGTTAAGCGAAATGTATCATAAACTGGCATAAGGACAGTGCAAGAGAAAAGAGGTGACACCTATGTATAGTGTTGTTGTTGCGTTTGGACTGGCAAGCGTGATGCTGTGTATCGGCATGGCAATCCGCGCAAAAGTGAAATTCTTTCAGCATATGCTGATGCCGGTCAGTGTTATCGGCGGTATCTTAGGATTTATCCTGATGAATCTGGTACTGTCAAAATATCCGGTCGGCGGTGTAAGTGTAACGGATTTCAGTAATATTGTAGATGTATTTTTTGTGATGTCCTTTATTTCTATCGGACTGACAGGCAGTAAAAAGAAAAAGAATAAAAAAACAGAAGACGGCAAAAAGAAGAAAAGCAGCGGTCCGGTACGAGGTGCAATCGGTATGGCACTCATTTGGTGTATTTTGTATGCACTCCAGCCGCTTGTCGGTATTTTAATCGTATCCATTACAGGAAAAGCATTTCATATGGATTCGATGTATGGCATTTTAGTTCCGTTTGCATTCTGTCAGGGACCGGGACAGGCATCTACCTACGGCAGACTTTTTGAATATACCTATGGATTTGACAAGGCAGAAATGGTAGCATTAACTTATGCAATCTTTGGTTTCCTCTCTGCATTTTTAATCGGAGTACCGTTTGCAAGATACGGATTAAAGAAAGGGCTTGCAAGAAATAAAAGTAAGATTAATGAAGCTGTTGAACGGGGATATTTTGTACCGGAGGAACAAAGAGAGCCACTTGGTAAATCGACTTTCCACAGTGCCAATATTGAAACAGCGGCTGCCCATTTTGCCATTATGGGTGTCTGCTACCTGCTTGCACTCGTTCTTGCAAAGCTGGTAAACTTCATTCCGGCGCTTGGTTCAACGTTTAGTGCCATGCTGTTTATGTGGGGCATGTTTGCAGCCTATATTGTAAAAGCTGTGATGAGAAAGTTAAACATTGAATATCTGATTAACAATGCATTCCAGAGCAGAATTACAGGATTTCTTTCTGATTATTTGGTTGTATGTGCTTTTATGGCAATTCAGGTAGGCATCATCGGAAACTGGATTGTTCCGATTTTACTTGCTAGTGTTGCAAGCGGTATTGTTACGTTTTTCATCTGCCTGTTCTTTGGAGAACGTCTTGGCAGTGACCACGATTTCGAGCGGGTGCTGGGTGTATTCGGTACAAGCACCGGTACAACACCAAGCGGTGTATCACTGCTCCGTATGGTTGACCCGAAGTTACAGACATCAACCGGTGCGGAACTGGGTATGATGAATATGGCAATGATTTTTTCAACACCAACCATGCTGTTTATCACATTTGCGGGGCTTAAAATGATTTCGCTTCCGATAGCGTGCGGCGGTATGTTCCTGACAATATTTATTTATATCATTTTGTTAAAGGTGTTTGGTGTATTAAGAAAGCCGACCTTTACCGTAGCAAAAGGCAGAATTTCAGATGGCGCGGAAAGTGGCGAAGAGATTCCGTTCTTACGCGGGTATCTGCATGATACGGTAGATGTAACCGATACGGCGGCAGTTGAATCAATGATTCATAACAGTTGGAATTAAAGTTTACAGGGAACTGGAGGAAAATGATATGAAGATGATATATGCGATTGTAAGACCAGAAAAGGTTTATGAAGTTAATAAAGCGCTTGCCGATGCCGGATACGGCGCATCGACCAAGTGGAGTGTTGCAGGACGCGGTAAACAGCATGGAATTCAGGTAGGCGAACTGGTTTATGATGAAATGTCTAAAAATATGCTGATGATTGTATGTGATGATGACGATAAAAATGAAATTATTGATATTATCATGGATACGGCACAGACCGGTGAATCCGGCAACTCCGGCGATGGACGAATCTTTGTCCTGCCGGTAGAGGAGTCCTATACGATTTCATCACAGAGTAAAGACGATTAGTGTAAAAAATTACACTGATGTGCTGATAAAGGAGGCAGGCATGAAAACGATTTATTATGACGGTGATATTATTACGATGACGGGGGCAAAGGATTCCTGTGAAGCACTTGTCACGGAAGATAAAAAAATTCTGTATACCGGTACATTAAAACAGGCGCGGGCGCTTTACGGAAATGAGGCACAGGAGCGGGATTTAAAGGGTCATACGCTTATGCCTGCCTTTATTGATGCACACAGTCACTTTGTACAGACGGCACAGAGCATAAAGATGTGTGATTTGTCGGATACGGAAAGCTTTGAGGATATTGTCACGGCATTGAAAAACTATCTGGAAAAAAATCAGATTGACGAAAACGGTATGATTTTTGCAACCGGTTACGACCATAATTTTCTTGCGGAGCAGAAACACCCGGATAAGACGGTTTTGGACAAAGTATCCAAAACCGTGCCAATCTACATTTCCCACGCCTCCGGTCATATGGGAACTGCCAATTCGGCGCTGCTAAAGCTTGCGGGAATTACGACAGAAACCAAAGACCCGGAGGGCGGAAGATTCGGCAGGAATAAAAGCGGAGAACCGGATGGCTATGTAGAGGAAACACCTGCACTGATGCAGGTGCTTGCCGCAGCCATGCCGCGCATGAAAATGGATATGGCAGAGCAGATGAAAGAAGCCCAGCAGCTTTATTTAAAATATGGTATTACAACCGTTCAGGAAGGTGCGGCAATGGCACAGACCATGCAGGGGTTGACGGCATTTGCAGCATCGGGCGGTTTGGAACTGGACGTTGTGGCATACATTTTAAAGGAAGATTATGAAAAGACGGTCAAAGAATATGCGGATTACAACGGAAAATATAAAAACCGTGTTAAAATCGGCGGTGTTAAAGTGATTTTAGACGGTTCGCCACAGGGCAAATCTGCATGGCTTAGTAAACCGTATGAAGGGGAGGAAAACTACTGTGGTTATCCGACCCATAACGATGCCTATGTTACAAAAGCGGCAAAGGATGCAGTACGCGGTGGGTACCAGATTCTTGCACACTGTAACGGCGATGCGGCATCGGAACAGTTTATACAGAGTTATCAGGCGGCACTAAAAGAAACGGGTACGGCAGACGGCGATTACCGTCCGGTCATGATACACTGCCAGACCGTAAGGGATGACCAGCTTGACCGCATGGCGCAGCTAAAAATGATTCCTTCTATATTTATAGGACATACGTATTACTGGGGCGATATTCATTTAAAGAACTTAGGCGCGGTGCGCGGTGCAAGAATCAGTCCGGTAAAATCCGCCTTAGAGCGCGGTCTGATTTATAACTTTCATCAGGATACACCGGTTACAAAGCCGGATATGCTTCATTCTGTATGGTGCGCCGTCAACCGTGTGACAAGAAAGGGTCAGCCAATCGGTCAGGAACAGTGCATTAATGTCTATGAAGCCTTACAGGCAGTGACAATCAATGCTGCTTATGCGTATAAGGAGGAAGATCAAAAAGGCACATTAGAAGCAGGAAAAATGGCAGATATGGTGATTTTAGATGCCAATCCGCTCAAGGCCGATAAAAAATGTATTAAAGACATTGTGGTACTTGAAACGATAAAAGAAGGAAAAACCGTATATAAAAATTAAAAAATAGAAACCGGAAAGGCACTTCCCTCGTATATATAAATGTGAGGGCAGAAAGCCTTTCCGGTTTTTGCTTTATCCGATATGGACAATAGGATATCTGCATTGCAGATGATTTTTCGTCCCGGGGCAGTTAGTTTTTTATAAGCTGCTTTGGGACGTTTGTGTTGTACCGGACGTGGAGCTGGTAACGTGGATCCGGCACAGTCTGTCGTAAAATAAATCCCGGTTTTTGCCGATAAAGCAGTAACAAAAATTAAAAATAAAAAAGATGACGAATGCAATCAGAGATGAAGCACCACACACTAAAAGCATTTCTGTTCTTTTGGAAGGTCCGGCGGACAGTGCGGAATACATCAGCAAAATGTAGTACGGGGACGGAATCAGCAGAAGATGTAAAATTCCTTCCCGCAGTAACAGCAGTAAAACCGGTACATGTGCCGCAGCGTGCTTTTTCGTGTTTTTCTTTCCGGTGCGTTCAAGACGGATACTGACTAAAAATTTACCAAAGGTTGTTCCGTGAAATAAAATGGCACAGACTGTAAAGTAGCAGAACGCAAAAAGCGGAATTAAAAACAGCTGTATGGAATGGGAAAAAGACTGTAAAACATCAGTAAATTTCCATACACAAAAATATACGCCTAAAATGATTGCGTAATCGGCAAGCAGACCAAACAGGCGGCGGAAGGACGAAACCTCACTGCCGCGTCTGTACGCCGTTTCGTCAAGCCTTTTGCGGCTTGGCAGGAAAAACAAAAGTGCGGGTGTTATCCAGAAGCCAATCATGCCGCCTAAGGTATTGCAGATTAAGTCGTCTACTTCAAAGAAGCGGTACGGATAGGGATAAATGCCGTAAAGACCGCTTAACTGTGTACATTCAAAAAACAGGCTGTATAAAAAAGAAAGCAGTAAAACCTGATACCATCTGCGGTTAAAGTAATACCGCAGATATACGCCAAACGGCAGCAGTAACAGGATATTAAAGACAATCTGTAAAAAGTCGGGGTTCGTAAATGTATCCTTATAGGTTGAGAAGTCAGTAAGGACAAAAGAACACCCGTCCAGCCATCGCCGCACAGCATCAAACGGTGTCAGAAGCATCGTGGCACTTTCCGGAGTAACCGAGTCAATTGCCGGAAGCGGCAGAATCGTCATAAAATAAGAAGTCATCATATAAAAAATAAATGTGTATACAATCCCGGTACGCAGTACCAGAATTGAACCGTACTTATGGTACTGCCGGATAATATAAGGCAGGGTAAACAGGGCAGCCAGTACCGGGAAGACATAGCAGGCTGTCAGAATCGGTTTTAAATAAATACTCATCGTTTCGCACTCCATTTTTATTGTCATTTGCAATGCCTTTATGATAGCATCCGGCAGACATATATGCAAGCCGCACACAAAAGCGGCAGAAAATACAGAATCAAGGACTGTAGTTGTGTAGTTCACAAATACCGGCAGGTATGGTATGATAAATATAATTGTGCATAAAAATGCAGTAAAATACAGAGGAACGGAGAAAGAAATGAAACCAATTTCAGAATATTTAAAAGAAAATTATTTAATCTGTGATGGTGCGTTTGGCACGTACTATGCAGAAAAATATAATACCAAAGAGCTGCCGGAGCTTGCTAATCTGTCTGCGCCGGAACGGGTACGGGAAATCCATGAGGAATACGTATCTGCCGGAGCAAAGCTGATCCGTACCAATACCTTTGCGGCACATCCGGACTTATTAAACTGTGGGCAGGGACTTCTTGCAGAAAATGTAAAAAGTGCATGCCGTCTTGCAAAAGAAGCCGCAGACGGAAAGGCATATGTGGCGGGTGACATCGGACCGGTACCGGCAGAAGCTGCATTTGATACGGAAGCCGCCGAAAAACACTATCTTTTCTTAGCAAAATTATTTGTGGAGAGTGGAGTGGATGCCGTTGTATTTGAAACCTTTTCAGAGCTGGAAACGATTCTTCCGGTAATCCGTTATATAAAGGAAGAAACACCGCTTTTTGTGATTGTACAGTTTGCAGTCAGCCAGTATGGCTACAGCAGTGCAGGGCTGAGTATGCACCGCCTGTTTGAAGAAGCGCAGAAAAGCCCTGCAGATGCTTATGGCTTAAACTGTGGTATCGGACCGGGGCATATGGCGACCTTATTCCAGAATATAAAATTCCGGACAGATAAATATATCACGGCACTGCCCAATGCCGGTTATCCCCACAATATCAGCAACCGTATGGTATTCTCTGCTGATAACGGCAGTTATTTTGCAGAACGTGTCTGCGATATTATGCAGGTACGTGCAGATATTGCTGGCGGCTGCTGTGGTACGACACCGGAGCATATCCGCCGACTGAGTGCCAAAACAGCCGGTATGATGAAAACGGCACGCAGGGCAGAACAGAAAATCTGCGAAAATGAAAAGCCGGTACAGAACAACGCTTTTTATAGGAAGAAAGAGAGAACGGGAAAGAAACTCATTGCCGTCGAGCTTGCACCGCCGCTTGGCAGTGACGATAAAAAGCTGATGGAAGCCGCACACGCGTTAAGAAAGAGCGATGTTGATGTGCTGACTTTCCCGGATTCGCCTTCTGGAAGAACGCGTGTGGACTCGATTCTGATGGCGGAAAAGGTATCTAAAGAAACGGGTATGTGTGTCATGCCGCATTTATGCTGCCGCGATAAAAATGCCATAGCCATGCGCTCCCAGCTTTTAGGCGCACATATCAATGGTATCAATAATTTTCTCGTGGTAACAGGAGATCCGGTTCCGGCGGTAGCCAGACAAACCGTAAAAGCTGTATTTAATTTTAATTCAATTGGATTAATGAATATCATTCATGATATGAATACCGAACAGTTTGCGGATTCCCCGGTGGTGTTCGGTGGTGCGATTAACCAGAACCGCCGCAACTTAAACGTTGAAATTGACCGTATCCGTAAAAAAATGGAAATGGGTGCGGACTTCTTTTTCACCCAGCCGGTATTTACCGAAAAAGGCGTAAACCTTTTAAGACAGATTAAAGAAGAAACCGGAGCGCGGATTTTATGCGGCGTTATGCCGTTTGTCAGCAGAAGAAATGCCGTCTTTATGAAAAATGAAATGACCGGTATTGAAGTCGATGAGCAGATTATTGCACGGTATCCGGAAAATGCTACAAAGGAAGAAGGAGAAGCTGTCGGCATTGAAATCGCAAGGGAAGTTATGACACAGACTGCGGATTTTGTGGACGGATATTACTTCTCATTTCCGTTTAACAGAGTATATCTGCTGGAAAAAATATTACAATTATAAAATTTATTAACAAAATCTAAACTGAGCGTAAAACAACATAACATATAAAAAATGTATTGCACAATACACATATAATATACAGGATGCACAAAAACAATCTTTTTGTGAAATTTTCAAAATGTGACGTTTTTGTGCATTTTGCATAAAAAAGGCAATGTATCAAAATCAAAACACAAAAATTTCACTTTGATGCATAAAATGTATGTTAAAAATTATACAAAAAAGGAAAGAAACGGCAAATGCTTTATGGATTTTTTATCCTATTTTTCCGAACACAAAAAAAACATCTTTTTAAATTGAAAAATTGACAATAGGGAATATAATGATTTATAGAAAAATAAAGCAAACCTACCTATTATAAAAGGGTGCTGGAAAGGAAGTGATATTACGGACGATTTAGTGAACAGTCTTTTAGAGGAATTGAACTGCGAAACAGTCTTTACCATTCCGGTATTTGGCGGGATTGGTGTTTCCGAAGCAGTGGTAGTCACATGGATTATCATGGCGGTACTGGTTGTTTTATGCCTGTGCTTAGTCAGAAACTTAAAAGTGGAAAATCCCGGAAAGAAACAGCTGATGTTGGAAACAGCCGTTTCAGGACTTTACAATTTCTTTGAAGAGATTGTGGGAGAGAAGGGGCGCAGATATATTCCCTATCTTTCCACAGTGGCAATCTATATCGGAATTGCCAATTTAATCGGGTTGTTTGGTTTCAAACCGCCTACGAAAGCATTAAACGTTACTGCAGCACTGGCAGTTATGAGCATTATTCTTGTTGAGTATTCAGGAATTCATGCAAAGGGTGTGAAAGGCTGGGTAAAGAGCTTTGTAGAGCCGTCCCCGATTATTGCTCCCATCAATGTGATGGAATTATTCATCAAACCGTTGTCTTTATGTATGCGACTTTTCGGTAATGTGCTAGGAGCATTTGTTATTATGGAACTGTTAAAAATAGTAGTGCCGCTTTTTGTGCCGGTGGTATTCAGCTGTTACTTTGATATTTTTGACGGTTTAATACAGGCCTATGTATTTGTTTTCTTAACGGGCATGTATATTGAAGAAGCTGTGGAAGAAGCTTAAAAATTGAAAAATTTAAAAATGAATGAAGAAAAAAGGAGATTAAAATTATGTCAGCATTATTAGCAATTGGAGCAGGTGTAGCAGTTATTACAGGTATCGGTGCAGGTCTTGGTATCGGTCATGCAACAGGTAAGGCAGTAGATGCGATTGCAAGACAGCCGGAAGCAGATAAGAAAATCAGAAGTACTTTGTTAATTGGTGCCGCTCTTGCCGAAGCAACAGCCGTATATGGTTTCGTAATCGGTCTTTTGATCATTATCCTGTTAAAGTAATACATAAACTAAAGGAAAGGTGAGGTTATACAAGATGTTAAGAGTAGATATCAATCTTGTTTTTACAATCATCAATCTGCTGGTTTTATATCTTTTAATGAAGAAATTCCTTTTCGGTCCGGTTGTAGCCGTTATGGAAAAGAGAAAAGCCATGATAGAAGAACAGTTTGCAAACGCGGCAGCTGCTGAAAAAAATGCAAATGAATTAAAAAGTCAGTATGAGGATACCTTAAAAACGGCAAATGCCGATGCTGATAACATTATTCAGGAAGCTAAGACAACAGCAAAAACCGAATATGACCGGATTGTATCCGATGCAAACAGTCAGGCTGGTAAGATTATAGAAAATGCAGAGAAGACGGTAGTGTCGCAGCGTGAAAAAACATTGCGCGGGCTGGAATCACAGATTGCTGGTCTTGCAATTGATACAGCGGCGAAAGTCATTGGTGAGCAGGCAGGCAGTCTTGACAATGCGAAACTGTATGACGAATTTTTAAATAAAGCAGGTGATGCCCATGACACAGATATCAATTAATTATGCAATTGTTTTATATCAATTGGGCGTTTCAAAGGAAGATATCCGGTACAGTAAGGAATTGTTTGAAGCAGCAGATGCGCTTTATGAAAGCCTTGCAAGTCCGGTTGTAACACTGCATGAAAAGTATGTGGTAATTGACAGACTCTTTCCAGAAAGCATGCGCGCATTTTTCAAGGTACTGTGCAGAAATCAGAGTGTTTCACTCATTGATGAAATTTTCCAGGCATACCGCGATTATGCAGACGAACAGGAAAATGTTCTGCGTGCAAAGTTGTTCTATGTGGAAAAACCACAGGAAAAGCAGGTTGAGGGATTGACAGCTTATCTGTCAAAGCGTTTTCATAAAAATAAAGTGGTTTTTGAATATATCCATGAACCGGAACTGCTCGCAGGTTTTGTGATTGAAGCAGGCGGCATCCGGATTGATGAAAGCGTAGCAGGAAAATTAACAAGAATGAAACAGAAATTAGTAAAGAGGTGATATTTTGAGTTCCATTAGTTCAGAGGAAATTATCTCGATTTTAAAGAGTGAAATCGAAAATTTCGATAGTGAAGCGACAGATAAAGAAACAGGAACTGTAATATGGGTCGGTGACGGTATCGCAACCGTTTACGGCATTGAACATGCTATGTACGGTGAAATCGTGGTATTTGACAACGGCGTAAAGGGTATGGTTCAGGATATCAAGAGAACCGAAATCGGATGTATTCTTTTTGGTAAAGACACCGGTATCCGTGAAGGCACACGTGTTGTAAGAACCGGAAAGAAAGCCGGTATTCCGGTAGGTGATGCATTTGTGGGAAGAATCATTGATGCGTTAGGTGCACCGATTGACGGACAGGGTGAAATTGAAAGCACAGAGTACCGCCCAATCGAACAAGATGCCCCGGGTATCGTAGACAGAAAGTCTGTCAGCGAGCCAATGGAAACCGGTATTCTTGCCATTGACTCTATGTTCCCAATCGGACGCGGACAAAGAGAGTTAATTATCGGTGACAGACAGACCGGTAAGACAGCCATTGCCATTGATACCATTTTAAATCAGAAGGGCAAGGACGTTATCTGTATCTATGTTGCAATCGGTCAGAAGGCTTCTACCGTTGCAAAGATTGTAAATACATTAAAGAAATATGATGCGATGGATTATTCTATTGTACTTTCCGCAACAGCCAGTGACCCGGCTCCGTTACAGTATATTGCACCGTATTCCGGTACGGCGCTTGCAGAATACTTTATGCACAAGGGCAAGGATGTATTGATTGTTTATGATGATTTATCAAAGCATGCGGTTGCATACAGAGCATTATCCTTGTTACTTGAGCGTTCTCCGGGACGTGAAGCTTATCCGGGTGATGTATTCTATTTACATTCAAGACTGCTCGAGCGTTCCAGCCGTTTAAGCGATGCACTCGGCGGTGGTTCGATTACGGCACTTCCGATTATTGAAACACAGGCAGGCGATGTATCTGCATACATTCCGACGAATGTTATTTCAATTACAGACGGACAGATTTTCCTTGAGAGTAATTTGTTCTTCTCAGGTATGCGTCCGGCGGTCAATGTCGGTCTTTCCGTATCCCGTGTAGGTGGTGCGGCACAGACAAAGGCAATGAAAAAGGCGTCCGGAAGTATCCGTATTGACTTGGCGCAGTTCAGGGAAATGGAAGTGTTCACACAGTTCAGCTCAGACCTTGATGCGGCAACAAAGGAGCAGTTACAGTATGGTAATTCCTTGATGGAAATGTTAAAGCAGCCGTTATACAGACCGCTCAGCCAGTCAGAACAGGTTGTATCCTTATGCTGTGCGACCCATAAAGTCATGATGGATATTGAAAAGAGTAAGATTAAGCAGTTCCAGATGGATTTGTTAGAGCATTTTAATACCAGACAGACCGCAATTATGGAAACAATTGAACGCGATAAGGTTCTGACAGATGAACTGACACAGCAGATTCTTGATGCGGCAAATGCATTTAAGGCAAGCTACAAAGCATCATAAGGAGAGGTGAGGACATGGCGAATGCAAGGGAAATTCTGGATCGGATGAAAAGTATCCAGGATACAATGAAAATTACCAATGCTATGTATATGATATCCTCCTCTAAGCTGAAAAAGGCAAAGGCAAGTCTGGATGAAACAGAGCCGTACTTTTACTCTATGCAGATGGCAATCGGACGAATTTTAAGACATGTTCCGGATATGAAAAGCGAGTTTTTTAACCAGCGTCCGGAAATTAAGCCGGAAGACCGGAAAGTCGGCTACATTGTTGTAACGGCGGATAAAGGTCTTGCAGGTTCATACAACCACAATATTTTTAAAGATGTGGAAGAATGTCTGAAAAACAACAGCCATGCCAAGCTGTTTGTAGTCGGTGAAATGGGACGGCATTATTTTGAGAAAAAAGGACTTGAAATTGCACATCAGTTTCACTACACTGCGCAAAATCCTTCTGTCAGCAGAGCGCGTAATATTACAGAAAAGATTCTGGAAGAATATCTGAATAAAGAACTGGATGAAGTTGTTATCATTTACACTAAAATGTTAAACGGTGTACAGACGGAAACAGAAACAAGACATCTGCTGCCGCTTGAAAAAGAACATTTCAACAAGAATGTTCCGGTTGGTGTACAGATGGAACAGCTCGCAATGGTACCGTCAGCAGAAGCACTGATGGAAAATATTATTCCGATTTATATTCAGGGCTTTGTATATGGTGCGCTGGTTGAGTCTTATGCAAGTGAGCATAATTTGAGAATGCTTGCGATGCAGTCTGCAACAGACAGTGCCAGTGCAATGTTAAATGACCTGTCCATCCAGTACAACCGGGTAAGACAGGCAGCGATTACGCAGGAAATTACAGAGGTTGTCAGCGGTGCAAAGGCGCAGAAGAGAAAGAAAAAGCGTTAGGAGAGGAGAAGTTCATACAATGAATAAAGGTAAAATTGTACAGGTCATGGGACCTGTCGTGGACGTAGAATTTGAAAATAACGACCTCCCGTATATCAAAGATGCACTCGAAGTAGATAATAATGGTAAAAAGTGTATTATGGAGGTTGCCCAGCACATCGGTAATAATACCGTGCGTTGTATCATGCTTTCCTCCAGTGAAGGTTTATGCAGGGATATGGAGGTTGTGGCTACAGGCTCCGGTATTAAAGTGCCTGTCGGCGACAAGACATTAGGAAGACTGTTCAACGTAGTCGGTGAAACCATCGATGGCGGAGAAAGCCTTGAAAATGAAAATCACTGGGTCATTCACAGAGACCCGCCTACATTTGAAGACCAGAGTCCGGTTGTCGAAGTACTTGAAACCGGTATCAAGGTTATTGATTTATTAGCACCTTACGCAAAGGGTGGTAAAATCGGTCTGTTCGGTGGTGCCGGTGTCGGTAAAACCGTACTGATTCAGGAATTAATCCGTAATATTGCAACAGAGCATGGCGGATATTCCATTTTCACCGGTGTTGGTGAACGTTCAAGAGAAGGTAACGATTTATGGTCTGAAATGAAAGAATCGGGTGTACTTGAAAAGACCGCACTGGTGTTCGGACAGATGAATGAGCCGCCTGGAGCAAGAATGAGAGTTGCGGAAACAGGTCTTACCATGGCTGAATATTTCCGTGATGAAAAGCACCAGAACGTATTGTTATTTATTGATAATATTTTCCGTTTTGTACAGGCAGGTTCAGAAGTTTCCGCACTGCTTGGACGTATGCCTTCAGCCGTAGGTTATCAGCCGACACTGGCTACCGATGTCGGTGAATTACAGGAGCGTATCGCTTCTACAAAGAACGGTTCTGTTACATCTGTACAGGCTGTCTATGTGCCTGCCGATGACTTAACCGACCCGGCCCCGGCAACAACGTTTGCCCATCTGGATGCTACAACCGTTCTTTCACGTAAGATTGTAGAACAGGGTATCTACCCGGCAGTTGACCCGCTTGAATCTTCATCAAGAATTCTTGAAGCGGATGTAGTCGGTGAAGAACACTATCAGACTGCAAGACGTGTGCAGGAAATCTTACAGAAGTACAAGGAATTACAGGATATCATTGCAATCCTCGGTATGGAAGAACTTTCAGATGAAGATAAGCTGACAGTTTACAGGGCAAGAAAGGTTCAGAAGTTCCTTTCACAGCCGTTCTTCGTAGCCGAAAACTTTACCGGTGTAAAGGGTAAATATGTACCGTTAAAGGAAACAATCAGAGGATTTAAGATGATTGTTGACGGTGAAATGGATGAATATCCGGAAAATGCATTTTTCAATGTAGGAACCATTGACGAAGTCATTGAAAAGGCGAAGGCTGAACAGGCTTAATGTCTTGTAAATGGAGGTTCGTGGAATGAATACATTTTTTTTAAAAGTCATTGCCAGTGATAAGGTTTTCTTCTCCGGCAAGGCAGAAATGGTCAATATTCCGACATTAGACGGTGAAAAAGTTTTTCTGGCTCACCATGAAAACATCGTTATTGCAATTGAAATGGGCGATTTAAAGTTCCGTACCGAAGACGGTGAAACACATCATGCCGTTGTCGGCAAGGGATTTGCCCAGGTCATCAATAACCGTGTCACCGTACTGGTCGATTCGGCAGAACGTCCGGAAGATATTGATAAAATCAGGGCAGAGGAAGCGTTAGAGCGTGCCAAAGAGCAGATGCGCCAGAAGCAGAGTATTCAGGAATATTATCATTCCCAGGCTTCAATGGCAAGAGCGATGACACGTTTGAAGCTCTCCAGCCGGTATTTAAAGTAATAAGAATAAAAGAACGTTTATACAGTGTCTGCATAAGAACAGGATATTGTATAGACGTTCTTTTTTATTTTATTTTATAAAAATACTTTATAAAAATTATCAGAATTTGTTGAAAATATGCAAAAAAAGATTTAAAATATAAAATATAATTAAACAATTTATTCAAATTGGGAACGGAGGAAAAAAGTATGAATCAATTTCCACATTTATTTGAACCAATCCGGATCGGAAAGCAGACAGTTAAAAATCGAATTTTTATGCCGCCGCTTTCAACAAATCTGGCAGATAAAGGATATGTTACGGATGCTTTGATAGAGCATTACTCGAATCGTGCAAAGGGCGGAGTCGGTCTGATTGTAACAGAGGTCACGACAGTCGAACCGACATATACATATCTGCCGGGTGATATGTCCATTTATGATGATTCTTATATTCCGGGATGGAAAAAACTGGTGGATGCCGTGCATCAATACGATACAAAGATTTTGTCACAGCTGTTTCATCCGGCATATATGGCATTTCCGCTGCCGGGTACGCCGCAGCTGATTGCACCGTCAAATGTCGGACCGTATTATGCAAAAGCGGCACCAAGAGCCGCAACGGTAGAAGAACTTCACGTAATCGTCAGACAGTTCGGTGAAGCGGCGCATCGTTTCCAACAGGCAGGCGGTGACGGTGTTGAAATACAGTGCGCACATGCACACGGATTACTGGGCGGCTTTTTGACACCTCTTTACAATAAGCGGACAGATGAGTATGGTGGGGATATTAACGGAAGATTACGGCTTACGCTGGAGGTTATTGAAGAAGTACGGAAAATGTGCGGAGAAGATTTTATTATTGATGTACGTATTTCAGGAGATGAGTACAGCGATGGCGGACTGACGTTAAATGATATGATTTATGTGTCAAAACAGTTAGAAAAAGCCGGGGTTGATTTCATTCATGTATCAGGCGGCAATACCATTAAACGCGGCAGTTCCATGCCGGCACCGGGTACGGCACCGGCACCGCACGCTCATTCCAGCGAAGAAATCAAAAAGCATGTTCATATTCCGGTTGCCACGGTTGCGCGGATTAATGAACCGTGGATTGCGGAAGAACTGATTGCGAACGGAAAGACGGACATCTGTATGATCGGACGTCCGAATTTGTGTGACAGTGAATTTGCCAATAAGGCTTACGCTGGAAAAGCAGAAGACATTTGTCCGTGTATCGGCTGCGGAAGATGTCTGAACGGCATTATGTTTGGTAAACCGATTTCATGTACGGTAAATCCATCTGTAGAAACCAACGCGATTGAAAAAGCAACGGAAAAGAAAAAAGTGCTGGTTATCGGCGGCGGTCCGGCAGGCATGGAGGCAGCATACGTGGCAAAGAAACGCGGACATGAAGTTGTACTTTGTGAAAAATCTAACGAACTGGGCGGACTGCTCCGGATTGCTGCAGTGCCGATCAGTAAACAGGAATTGTGCAAGGTTATCAAATTTATGGCACGGCGGCTGCAGAATGAAGGCATTGAGGTACGGATGAATTGTGAAGTAACACCGGAAATGCTTGAAACGGAATTCAAGGATTATGAGGTTGTCTGTTCAATCGGTGCAAAACCAAAGGAAATTGAAAGCTTTAAACAGTTTAAGCAGACAATGACGGCAGACGATATTTTAGCCGGAAGAACGTTCCCGGGAAGAAAAATAGTTATATTGGGCGGCGGCTCTGTCGGCTGTGAAACGGCAGATTATCTGGCACCGCTGATTAATGATTTATTCCCGGCAAACCGTGATGTAACCATTCTTGAAATGACACCGTCGCTGATGACAGGGGAAGGCGGTGCGGCAAAGAGCCAGCTTACACAGCGTTTAATGCGCAAAGGCGTAAAGATTGAATTAAACAGCCAGGTTACAAAAGTAGATGAAAATACAATCACTTATGTCAAAGAGGGTGTGGAACATCATATTGATGATGCGGATACGCTGGTATTTGCAGTAGGTTATATACCACTGAAAATGGAAAATGAACGGGCAAATTATATTGGGGACTGTGATAAAGTCGGCAATTTAAAGGATGCCATTGGTGCAGCTTATCAGCTTGCAAAGACATTATAAAACGGGAGGACACGCTTATGCTCAAGAAATTATTAGAACCTGTAAAGGCAGGTCGTCTTACATTAAAAAACAGAATTATGTTTCCGCCATTGACGACAGGATATGAGGAAAGGGACGGTTCAATCGGAGAAAGAAGCCTGAATTTTTACGAGCGCCTTGCAAAGGGCGGAACCGGTTACATAGTAATCGGTGATGTGGCACCGGTCAGAACGGCATCGCCGACACCGAAACTTTATGATGACAGCCAGATTCCTGTATACAAAAAACTGGCAGATACGCTGCATCAGTATGATTGTAAAGTGGCATTGCAGATTTTCCACCCGGAATATGACGTGCCGGGTGTCGGGAAAATGATTATGCAGGCAGGCATGGCAAGACAGGCTGCGGCAAAAGCCCGGGAAGAGGGCAATGAACAGGAAGCTGCAAAACAGACACAGCTTGCAGAGCAGATTACTAAAGATGCATATGCCAAACTGCATCATGATATGCAGCATTTTGTCAGTGAAGCAACGGCTGCACAGCTAGAGGAAATCAAAACAGGCATTGCAGCATGTGCTAAAAGAGCTGAAAGTGCGGGAATTGATGCAATTGAAGTCCATGGTGACCGTTTGGTCGGCTCGCTGTGTTCAAAAGTTTTAAACCACAGAACAGATGAATATGGAGGCAGCTTTGAGAACCGCACCCGGTATGCACTGGAAGTTGTAAAAGCGATTAAAGAGGCTGCTCCGGATTTGATGATTGAATATAAATTGCCGATTATTACAAAAAATGCAGACGGTTCACTGCGGGGCAAGGGCGGACTTGAAGCCGAAGAAGGAGTGGCTTTTGCAAAACTGCTTGAAGAAGCCGGTGTTGATATGATTCAGGTGGCACAGGCAAACCATACCGGTAATATGGGGGATACCATTCCGCCAATGGGTGATGTTGATTACAACTGGACACTGCCGGCAGCCAGAGCCGTGAAAAAGGCAGTATCGGTTCCGGTTGCAACAGTCGGACGGGTTATCAGTCTGGAAGCAGGCGAAAAGATTCTTGAAGATCAGGATGCTGATATTGTTGCATATGGACGCTCCATGCTTGCAGATCCGGATATTGCAAATAAAGCAGCATCAGGAGAATGTATCCGTGAATGCCTGAATTGTAATAAAGGCTGTGTGGATGCCATTCAGGGACGTAGATATATTTCGTGTGTGTTAAATGCCGAAAATGGTAACGAAGGCACAGTATTTATAAAACCGGCAGAAAAGATAAAAAATATTGCAGTCGTCGGAGCAGGTATTGCAGGACTGGAAGCAGCCAGAGTTGCTGCCAAACGTGGACATCATGTTACCGTTTATGAAAAATCCGATAAAATCGGCGGTCAGATTCATCTTGCAGCAGTACCGCCGCGCAAGAGTGAAATTTTAAGAGCGGTTACATATTATGAAAAAATTCTGCCACAGCTGAATGTAAATATAAAACTGAATACAGAAGCAGAGGCGGAAGAACTTAATCAATATGATGCCGTAATTCTTGCAGTCGGCGCACATAATATGGCATTGCCGATGCCGGTTGAAAACAGTAATGTCGTTTCTGCGTGGGAAGTATTGGCCGGAAAAGAAGTTCAGGGCAGCTGTGTAGTTCTCGGTGGCGGACTGGTCGGAACGGAAACCGCGGAATATCTGGCACAGAAGGGAGTAAAGGTCAGCATTGTGGAAATGATGGATAAAATTGCAGCAGGCGAATCCTCAACCGTGATGCCGCTGATAGTAAAAGATTTTGAAAAACATGAAGTGGCGCAGTATATCCAGACAAAGGTTGTATCCATAAAAAATAATGTGATTGAAGCCGTTCATACACCGGATGAAGCACCGGTAGAGCTTAAAGCGGATACAATTATAAATGCATTGGGGTCTAAAAAGAATATATTTGACGATGCGAAGCTTACCGTACCGTTTACATATGTGGGAGACTGCAGTGGTGAAAAAACGGCTGATATTGCATCAGCGATCAGAACAGGATATCATGCAGCCAATGAGCTTTAAATAATAAAAAGTGCGGCGGGCTTGGGAGGCCCGCCGCTATTATAGGGGAAAGTTTTTTACAAATGAAGAAGATATAATAGCGGGAAAGCTGTTATATTGATAGACTTCTTCATCTGTATGAAAATATGAAAAAGTGTATGAAAAAAGCTTATTGCCTTTCAACGATTATTATAATACGGGACAAATGTGTCTAAAAAAAGTCCAAATTATAAATTAACCGTGTATTTTTGTAAACGAAGAATAAATTGATTCGAAATATTTTGAGCCTTTTGTCCTATGGAAAGTTTATGGAAGATTTTTTATAATAAAAGTAATGAAAACGTGAATAACAGAATAGAATAATGACTGTGTTTATGGCGGCTTGTAGTGCTTTGTAAATGTTTAAGGTAAAAAATACTTAGAAATGGGGATTTTTGTATGGACGAAGAAAAAGTACGCTATTTTATCGAGGCAGAACGTAAAAAAGGCACATCGACAGAAGAATTGATTTTTATTTTATATGACAATGGGGTGCCGGTTTATGAAATATCCAATTTTTTAGATGTGTCAATCCGGCATGTAGAAGAAGTCTTAAGTGATGACTAATCCATCGGCAGATTCATTTTTGTACAATAATCTGTGGGAAGTACACGCACTTTTCATAATTATTTAGCATAATATTCATAGATTTACCAATCCGGTTGTGGTATACTGTACTATAATGAAGGTAAACGGAAAGGCAGGGATATTTATGGAAGTTTATGAGTTACCGATTACCCCGGAAGAATCAAAGAATTATCACAGTTTTTTTTATAAATTAAAGGCGTTGACCCTTAGGGAATGGATGAGGTCGTATATTACGGCAGTAATTTATGCTGTCGTACTCTGCGGTGTGATATATTTTATCTCGGATACGCTTTTTATCCGTTTTTGGTTTGATACACCGCTGGCGGGAAAAGGTGTGCTGTTCTTTTTCATTTTTATTCTGGCGGCAGCACAGCGTTCCAGAAATATACAGCTGCGAAAAATGCTTCAAAAGTATTTCATTAATAATATGCCGCAGGAATTTTTAGCAGGCGGAATCCAGTTAAAAAAGATTCGCGTGCAAAAAGATAGACTTGTGGTATACTATAAAAGATTTCGGGCAGATGATTATAAAGAACTGTAATAAAGGATAACAAAACAGGCTTGCCGCAGAGATTGTGGCAGGCCTTTTTATTTACACAATAACAACAGACAATGGAGGTTTTATGAGTATTTTAAATGTGGAGCATTTATCACACGGATTTGGTGACAGAGCGATTTTTACAGATGTATCTTTCCGCCTGTTAAAGGGAGAGCATATCGGACTTGTCGGTGCAAACGGCGAGGGAAAATCAACATTTATGAATATTATCACAGGGTCGCTGATGCCTGATGAAGGAAAAATAGAGTGGGCAAAAAATGTGCGTGTCGGCTATTTAGACCAGCATGCCGTACTGGAAAAAGGAATGACAATCGGCTCGGTGCTGGCTTCGGCATTTGACTTTTTATATCAGCAGGAAGAACGCATGAATGAAATCTGTGCCAAAATGGGCGATGCGGACGAAGCACAAATGGAACAGTACATGGAAGAACTCGGTGTGATTCAGGATATGCTGACAATGCACGATTTTTATATGATTGATGCAAAGGTAGAGGAAGTTGCAAGAGCGTTGGGGCTGCTCGATCTGGGGCTGGACCGCGACGTCTGTGAATTAAGCGGCGGACAGCGTACAAAAGTCTTACTCGGAAAGCTTCTGCTTGAAAAGCCGGATATTTTACTGTTGGACGAACCGACCAATTACTTAGATGCAGAGCATATTGCGTGGCTCAAGCGTTACCTTCAGGAATACGAAAATGCGTTTATTCTGATTTCGCATGACATTCCGTTTTTAAACAGCGTGGTCAACCTCATTTATCACATGGATAATCAGCAGTTAAACCGCTATGTCGGCGACTACGATAAATTTATGGAGGTTTACGAGGTGAAAAAAGCCCAGTTAGAGGCAGCTTACAACAGACAGCAGAAGGAAATTGCGCAGTTAAAGGATTTTGTTGCAAGAAACAAGGCGCGTGTTGCTACAAGAAATATGGCGATGTCCCGCCAGAAAAAGCTTGATAAAATGGATATGATTGAGCTGGCTTCCGAAAAACCAAAGCCGGAATTTCATTTTAAAGAAGCAAGAACACCGGGGCGGTACATTTTTACAACCAAACAGCTTGTTATCGGCTATGATGAACCGCTTTCAAAGCCACTGGATTTAGAAATGGAGCGCGGCAGTAAAATTGTGCTGACCGGTGCAAACGGTATCGGAAAGACCACGCTCTTAAAGAGCATTTTAGGACTGATTCCGCCGATTTCAGGCGAAGTGGAACAGGGTGACTATCTGGAAATCGGCTATTTTGAGCAGGAAATGGCGGGTGTGGATACGACCTGTCTGGAAGAAATCTGGCAGGAGTTTCCGGCATATACCCAGTACGAGGTGCGTTCCGCCCTTGCAAAATGCGGACTGACCACGAAGCATATCGAGAGCAAGGTGCGTGTATTAAGTGGTGGTGAGCAGGCAAAGGTGCGCCTGTGCAAGCTGATTAACCGTGAAAGCAACATTTTAGTGCTGGACGAACCGACCAATCATTTAGATGTCGATGCCAAAGATGAATTAAAGCGCGCATTAAAGGAATACAAGGGCAGTATCCTGATGGTCTGCCATGAGCCGGAATTTTATGAAGGACTTGCAAGCGAGGTCTGGGACTGTACGAAGTGGACGACAAGACTTGTATAAATGAAATAAATAAGAAAGGAAAATCGAAATGGAAGAAAAAACGAATGTCATGCGGATACTGGAACAGAAAAAAATTGCCTATCAGCCGCACAGCTATGTAACGACCGATGCAGTCAGCGGAACGGAAGTTGCGGCGGTGCTTGGACAAGACCCGAAAAGAGTGTTTAAGACTCTCGTTACAGTTGCAAAATCCGGGAATCACTATGTTTTTGTTATTCCGGTGGAAAAGGAACTGGATTTGAAAAAGGCGGCAAAGGCAGTCGGGGAAAAGTCGATTGACATGGTAAAATCCAAAGAACTGCTGGGGCTGACAGGCTACATCCACGGCGGCTGTTCGCCAATCGGCATGAAGAAATTTTTCAAGACGACTTTTCAAAAAGAGGCAGCAGAGTATGACACAATTATGTTTAGTGCCGGAAAAATCGGCTATCAGGTCGAACTGCCGTTAAAAGAGGTCAGCAAGGTAATCCGCTATCAGCTCGGCGATATTGTGACAGAAGCGCAGTAAATACAGAATTTGAAGTCTGAGGATTTTATAAGATGAAAATATTATTAACGGCGGTTAATTCAAAATACATTCATTCCAATCTTGCCGTGTACAGCCTGAAAGCGTATCACGATGCCCATTCCGACAGGAAGGACACGGTTGAACTGGCAGAATATACCATTAACCAGCTACAGGAAGAAATCATAAAAGACATTTATAAAAAACAGCCCGATGTGCTTGCATTTTCATGTTATATCTGGAATATTGAAATGATTCACCGCATGATTTGCGAATTAAAAAAAATTCTGCCGGATACGGACATATGGCTCGGCGGACCGGAAGTGAGCTACGATGCAAAGGAAGTTCTTAAAAATCATCCGCAGATTAAAGGCGTGATGATAGGTGAGGGAGAGCAGACATTTTGCGAACTTGCCGCCTGTTATGAAAATTTTGATGAAAACTGCGAGAAAGAATTGCTAAAAGTACGGCAGATTTGTTTTCGCAGTCAGACGGGAGAAATTGTGGCAACGCCGTACCGCGAACTGATGAATATGGACGAACTGCCTTTTGTATATCAGGATATGCGTGTCTTTGAACACAAAATTATCTATTATGAGAGCAGCCGTGGATGTCCGTTTGGGTGCAGTTATTGTCTGTCATCCGTGTCGCGCTCGGTGCGTTTCAGAAGCCTGCCGCTTGTTTTTGCGGAATTGCAGATTTTTCTGGATGCCAAAGTGCCGCAGGTCAAATTCGTAGACAGAACGTTTAACTGCAATCATGAAAGAACACTGGCACTGCTTCATTTTCTGCGCACGCATGACAATGGTGTGACAAATTTTCACTTTGAAGTTGCGGCGGATCTGCTCAATGAAGCGGAACTGGCGGAAATTGCAGCCATGCGGGAAGGACTGGTGCAGCTTGAAATCGGTGTGCAGTCCACCAATCTGCAGACGATTGAGGCAATCGACCGCACGATGAATCTGGAAAAATTAAAAAAGGTTGTGGCATCGGTACACAGCGCGGGAAATGTGCATCAGCATCTGGATTTGATTGCGGGACTGCCGTATGAAAATCTGGAGCGGTTTGAGCAGTCGTTTAATGATGTATACAATATGCAGCCGGACCAGTTACAGCTTGGCTTTTTAAAGGTGTTAAAAGGCTCGAAAATGTATCAAAACGCCAAAGAATATGGCATTGTATACACCGATACGGCGCCGTATGAGGTGCTGTATACAAAGTGGATTTCATATGCCGATGTCCTGACGTTAAAAGCGGTGGAGGAAATGGTGGAGTTGTACTATAATAGCCGCCAGTATGTGCAAAGTCTGACATATCTGCGGGAGTTTTTTGATACACCGTATGCGATGTTTGCATATCTTGCGGATTATTATGAAAAGAACGGGCTGTTTGCGGTAAAACATTCGCGCATGACAAGGTATCAGCATTTTTACGATGCGGCAAAACTGCGGATTATGCAGGTACAGAAAGCACCGGACAGTGCGGATTTTTCAGGCACACAGGCAGAATCGGGATGTGAAAAAACGAAAGATATGCAGATGGAAGCTCAGCTGGAACTTTTTACGGAACTGTTGATTTTTGATTTGTATGAACGCGAAAATTTAAAAACAAGACCGCCGTTTGCACCTGATTTACAGCCGTACAAAAACGTTATCCGTGAAATGGCGGTGGTATACGCAATGCCAAAGACCGCACATTTTGAGTTGCTATCGGAGAGAGCGCTTCAAAAAGTGGGAATTTCGGTTGATATACTGGAACGGAATTTGAAAAAACAGACGGCACAGAGCAATCCGAAAGTGCAGATAAGTGAAACACAGAATCAGAATAGTTTTCGGAATCGGCGGATATGGACAGCGTTTGACTATGAAAAAAGAAGCCGCTTAGACTACGGGGCGGCGGTGTATCTGCTGGTGTTTGAGGAGACGTTGGAAGATAAAAAACAGTAATTCCCTCAATTTCTAGTTGACTAGTAGGAATTAAGGCGATATAATAGGGCTAAATGAATTAAGAATGATATGTTGTTGCGGAATTGGAGACAAGTATGAAAAATAATGCTGATGCAATTATTTTTCACACGGCTGATTTATGAGGCAGGCATCATAAATCAGCCCTTATCGCAGAACTGAATCAATTCAGTTCGCGATTCCTCCGGCATTGGTATGCCTGCGGAATGGAGGTAATTATGGCAAATATTTATAAGGGAACTTTAGGACTGATTGGCAACACACCGTTGGTAGAAGTTGAAAATATCGAAAAGGAATTAAATCTTCCTGCCACCCTGCTTGTAAAGCTGGAATATTTAAACCCGGCAGGCAGTGTAAAAGACAGAATTGCAAAGGCAATGATTGAAGATGCTGAGGAAAAAGGCATTTTAAAGAAAGGTTCTGTAATTATTGAACCGACTTCCGGCAATACCGGAATCGGATTGGCGGCGATTGCGGCAGTCAAGGGTTATCGCATTATTCTGACCATGCCGGAAACAATGAGTATTGAGCGCCGCAACATCTTAAAGGCATACGGTGCAGAAATTGTGCTGACAGAGGGCGCACGCGGCATGAAGGGTGCGATTGAAAAAGCAGATGAGCTGGCAAAAGAAATTCCGGACAGCTTTATTCCGGGACAGTTCGTCAATCCGGCAAATGCGGCAATGCACAGAAAGACAACCGGTCCTGAAATTTACAAAGATACAGACGGCGCAGTTGACATCTTTGTTGCCGGTGTCGGTACAGGCGGTACATTAACAGGTGTCGGCGAATATTTAAAATCCGTAAAACCGGAAGTTCAGGTGGTTGCAGTCGAACCGGCAGGTTCACCGGTGCTTTCAGGCGGAAGCGCAGGGGCACACAAATTACAGGGAATCGGTGCAGGTTTCGTGCCGGAGGTTTTAAATACGGAGATTTATGACGAAGTCATGCCGATTGACAATGATGTTGCATTTGATATGGCAAAGCTTCTTGCCAAAAAAGAAGGCGTATTAGTCGGTATTTCTTCAGGAGCGGCATTATATGCGGCAATTCAGCTTGCAAAGCGTCCTGAAAATAAGGGTAAGACGATTGTTGCACTGCTGCCGGACAGCGGTGACAGATATTATTCAACACCACTTTTCATGGAATAAATTTAAAAGTTGCCGCACTAAGTAAAAGGGCTTAGTCCGGCAGCTTTTTTTAATAAAGGATAAAAACGGAAAGGATAAAAGGCACAATGGCATATTTCCCCTTTTTTGTGGATTTGCAGGATAAAAAATGTTTCATTATGGGCGGCGGTGAGGTTGCATACCGGAAGGCGGCGGCACTGCTGCCGTTTGGCGCACATATTTACATAAAAGCACTGACATACTGTGAGAAATTGACTTCGCTTAAAAATACAACGAAAGGACAGACAAAGCTTACGCTGGCATACGGTACGTTTGAAGAAGCAGATTTAGAGGGCTGTCAGTTTGTCATTGCCGCAACCGATGACAGGGCGTTAAACCGCAAAATCGCAGAACTGTGTAAAGAAAAAAATATCCTGATTAATACGGTTGACGATAAAGAATTGTGCAGTTTTTACTTTCCGTCCTTGATAAAGCAGGACGAGGTTGTCGTGGGCATCAGCAGCGGTGGTAACAGTCCGGTTCTGACACAGAAAATCCGCAGAACGGTTGAAAAGGAAATACCGCCGTATTACGGTGCGTTAAATGCACAGCTTGGCGCGGTGCGGGAGCGCGTACAGCGCCGGTTTGAAACCGAAGCGGAGCGCAAAAGCTGTTTTACTGAAATTTTTGAAGCAGGGTGTATAAAGGAACGTCCGCTGACAGCGGAGGAACTGGATACGATAATAAACAGACACAGCGGGAGGGAACATGATTAGAATCGGAACGCGTACAAGTAAGCTCGCAATGATTCAGACGGAGCTGGTAAAACAAAAAATACAGGAACATTTTCCAAAAGAAAAAATAGAAATCGTTCCTATTATTACAAAGGGCGATGTTATTTTACATCAGCCGCTGGCTTCGTTTGGTGGAAAAGGTGTTTTTACACAGGAAATCGAGCAGCAGCTTTTGGACAAAACGATTGATATTGCCGTACACAGCGCCAAAGATGTGCCGATGCAGCTTGCAGACGGTCTGTGTATCGGGGCGGTGCTTGCGCGGGAAGACTGCCGCGATGTACTGGTGACACGGACAGGGATTTCCGCTAAAGACCTTCCGGCGGGCAGTGTAATCGGAACAAGCAGCCTGCGCAGGGAATTACAGATAAAAGCAATGAATCCATTTGTGGAAATCCGCATGCTCAGGGGCAATGTGCCGACCAGACTGCAAAAGTTAAAAGACGGACAGTATGACGGCATTATTCTGGCGGCGGCGGGCTTAAAGCGCCTGCATTTAGAGCAGGAAGACGGCTTGTTTTACGAATATTTTTCAAAGGAAGACTTTTTACCGGCAGCAGGACAGGGCATTTTAGCCGTGGAAATCTGCAAGGACAGCTTAAAAGAAGTCATGGACTGTTTAAATGACGAAAATGCGAGGGCAGTCCTTATGGCAGAGCGCGCCTTTTTAACAGCGCTGGACGGAAGCTGTAATGCACCCTGCGGCGTATGCTGTGAAAAGTCAGAGGACGGATTTTGGATTTCGGGCATGTATGCAAAGGACGGAAAAAATCTTCAAAGAGTGGATAAAAAGACAGACGGCACACAGCCAGCCGATGCCGTTGCACTGGCGGAAAATGTGGCGGCATCATTAAAGGTGCAGACGGTATCTTTAGTGGGCGCAGGTCCCGGTGCAAAGGATTTGATGAGCCTGCGGGCATTGGAGTGTGTGCGCAGAGCCGATGTGATTATTTATGATAATTTAATTTCCCCTTCTATATTAAATGAGGCAAAGACAGAAGCGAAGCTGCTGTATGTCGGCAAACGTGCAAATGCACATTTTATGGAGCAGGAGGAGATTAACCGCCTGATTGTGGGTGAAGCAAAAAAGGGAGGCTATGTTGTGCGGTTAAAGGGCGGCGACCCGTTTATCTTTGGCAGGGGCGGTGAAGAAGCGCTGGCATTAAAAAAGGAAGGAATTCCGTTTGAAATCGTGTCAGGTATTTCTTCGTCCTACAGTGTACCCGCCGCAGCAGGGATTCCGGTAACGCACAGGGGCTGTGCGGCATCGGTGCATATTATCACGGGACATGAAGGAAAAGAAAAAAAGCAGGCCATCGATTATGCCGTACTGGCAAAGGAAGAAGGAACGCTCGTCTTTTTAATGGGACTTGGACGGATTGATGAAATTACGCAGAAGCTTATCCAATACGGAAAAGATGTAAAAACTCCGGCGGCAGTCATTTCCAACGGACTTTCGGCAAGACAGCAAAGCGTGACCGGAACTCTTGAAAATATTGCCGCAAAGGTGCGCAAAGAAAAAATAAAGACACCGGCAATCATTGTTATCGGTGAGGTGGCGGCATTGTCGGAAGAACTGATATTTGCAAAACAAAAGCCGCTTTCCGGCAAAAGGATTTTACTGACGGGAACGCGCAGTCTGATTGCAAAGCAGGAGGACACATTAAAACAGCTCGGTGCGGAAACGGTGGATATCAGCCTGATAGAAACGTATCCTTGCAGAGCGGAACGGACACAGGAAAAATTAAGTACGGTTTCGGATTATTCATGGATTGCATTTGCGAGTGCCATGGGCGTGCATCAGTTTTTTGCCGCATTATCGGAAGTTCATGTTGACAGAAGAAAGCTTGGCGGCGTAAAATTTGCCGTAGTCGGAGCGGCAACGGCAGAGGTGCTGGAAAACTACGGTTATATCGCGGATGTTGTGCCACAGCGGGCTAACGCGGAAACGCTCGGCAGTATCTGGGCGGATACGCTTAACAGAAAAGATAAGGTGCTGCTGGTGCAGGGCAGACAGAGCAGTCCTGTACTTTCAGAACAATTAAAAGAAAAAGAGTGTGAAACGGATAGTATCTGTCTGTATGAAACACGGCAGGATATGCGCAGAATAGAGGAGTGCAGACGCATTTGCCCGGATATGGATTATGTTGTCATTGCAAGCGGCACGGCGGCAGAAGCCTTTAAAGAAGTCACGGACGGTTTAAAGCTGCCGAAAATCGTGGCAATCGGACCGCAGACGGCAAAAGCGTGTGAAAAAGCAGGGCTTTCGGTGACGGCAGTGGCAAAAAAGGCGGACAGCGAGGGTATTGCGCAGGCGGTGTTACAGGATATTATACAGGCAGGCAATGAATGACGGCACACAGGTTGAGAAACCGTTGTAAACGCTGTAAAAATGCAAATGCCGATCAAATTGAAAACGGACACATCTGTGAAAATATAGTGCAGAATAGAAGTCAGGCGGATTTTCAGAAAGGAAAAAAGATGAATACACAACAGTCAGAACAGTTATTTAAAGCTTCACAGGAGAAAATTCCCGGTGGTGTCAACAGCCCCGTGCGTGCCTTTGGCGCAGTCGGACGGACACCGCTGTTTATAAAAAATGCAAAGGGAAGCCATATTACGGACGAAGACGGCAACACCTATATTGATTATGTATGTTCATGGGGACCGGGCATTTTGGGACACGCCCACCCACAGGTGATTGAAGCGGTGCAGAAAGCCTGCGCGGACGGTCTGACATTTGGTGCGCCGACCCGCAAGGAATATGAACTGGCAGAGCTGATTTGTGAGGCAATGCCTTCTATTAAAAAGGTGCGTCTTGTTAATTCCGGCACGGAAGCAACAATGAGTGCAATCCGCACGGCAAGGGGCTATACCGGCAGGGATTATATTATTAAATTTAAAGGCAATTACCACGGACATTCGGACGGACTTTTGGTAAAAGCCGGTTCGGCGGCACTGACGACTTCCGTACCGGACAGCAGTGGTGTTCCGGTTTCGTATACAAAAAACACACTGGTTGCGCTCTACAATGATGAAGATTCCGTCAGAGCGTTAATGGAAGAATATAAGGGACAGGTTGCGGCAATTATCGTAGAGCCGGTTGCGGCAAACATGGGTGTTGTTCCGCCGAAAAAAGGATTTTTACAGTTTTTAAGAGATATCACCAAAGAATACGGCAGTGTCCTGATTTTTGATGAAGTTATTACAGGATTCCGTTTAGGCTACGGCGGCGCGCAGGCGCTGTTTGGCATTGAGCCGGATATGACGACACTCGGCAAGATTATCGGCGGCGGCATGCCGCTTGCCGCATACGGCGGAAAAGCGGAGATTATGGATAAGGTTTCACCGCAGGGACCGGTTTATCAGGCAGGAACTTTATCGGGCAATCCGATTGCCACGACTGCCGGAATTGAAACGCTGCGCATTTTAAAGGCACACCCGGAATATTACACACAGATTGATGAGAGCGCAAAGCAGATTGCACAGGCATTAAGAAATTGGGCGGGGGAAAAGAAAAGACCGTTGCAGGTCAATCAGATTGGTTCGCTGTTGTGTGCGTTTCATACCGATACGCCGGTTGTGGATTATGATACGGCAACGGCATCAGACACCAGCGCGTATGCGGAGTATTTCGGATATATGCTTGACCACGGCATTTACACGGCACCGGCACAGTTTGAGGCGATGTTTGTATCTGCGGCACATACGCAGGAAGATATTGAGCAGACGTGCAGGATTATTTCAGAAAGACCATAAAGATGAGTATACAGTTATTGAGTATCAGCCACAAAACGGCGCGTGCATCGCTTCGCGGCAGATTCGTATTTGACAGCGAACAGACAAAAGATATTTTAAAACAGCTGACAGAGCCTGACGGACAGCAGGAGAATACAGGAATCGAGGAAGCAGTGCTGATTTCAACCTGCAACCGCACGGAGCTTTATTGCAGCGGAACACCGGAAAATCAGAATTTTATCAGAATGCAGCATGTTCTTTTAGCGGCGGCGGGCATTGAAAAAAACAGCGAAACGCATATGGCGGCGTTGGACGCACTTCGCAGATTCTCGGATAAAAATGCCATACATCACCTGTTCTGCGTGGCGGCGGGACTGGACTCGGCGGTGCTTGGAGAAGACCAGATTTTAGGACAGGTAAGAAATGCTTATTTTCTTGCAATGGAGAGCGGTTATACAAAAACGACTTTCCATTGTCTGTTCCAGTCGGCGATTACGGCGGCAAAACGCATGAAGACCGATACAATCCTGTCAAAGTCTTCCATATCGACCGCGGGGCTGGCACTGAAAACAGCTATGGAATGTCAGCAGGATTTACCGGTGAAAAATGTTATGATTATCGGTGCTTCCGGCAAAATCGGCAGTATTGTTTTAAAAGATGCGCTGGATTTTCAGGGATTAAATATTTTTATCACGGCAAGACACGAACTGCCGCATCCGTTACACGGACAGGATATGCGGTACACAGTCATTCCGTATGAGAAGCGGTATGAATATATGCCCGACATGGACATTGTCATCAGTGCAACGGCAAGCCCGCATTACACGGTGATGAAAGAACATTTTTTGGCGCAGAATCCACCGGTGAAAAAGAGGGTGCTTTTTGACCTTGCCGTGCCGGCGGACATTGAGCCGGAAATGTCACAGGTGCCGGAAACCGTCTGCTATTCCATGGAGGATATGCAGGAGCTTGCAAGACAGAATAATGCGGCAAAGTTAGAGGCACTGCCTAAGGCAAAAGCGATTCTGTCAAAATATGAAGAACAGTTTGTTAAAAATATGGCATTCGGTGAGGCACTTCCGGCGATTGCGGCATTGTCAGAAAGGGCGCAGGAGGCACTGGAGCAGGAGAGCGCCTACAGTCTGGTACATAAGTTTGTCTGTCAGGCGAAAAAGAACTGTGATGCCGACGAATTTGTACAATTTACAAAAATTTTAAATAAAATAGTAGAAGTTGAAGTCTGATACGGCGGAAAGAAGGAAAAAATGATTACAAGACCAAGAAGATTAAGACAAAATCCCGTTTTAAGAAAAATGGTGCGTGAAACACGAATGGATGCATCATCACTGATTTATCCGATGTTTGTACGCGAGGGAAGCGGAATAAAAGAAGAAATTCCGGCAATGGAAGGACAGTACCGCTACACCACCGACACCATGCTTTATGCGTTAGAGGATTTGGAAAAAGCGGGTGTCAGAAGTGTTATGTTTTTTGGGATTCCCGATGTAAAAGATGAAGTTGGAAGCGGCGCTTATGCGGAAGATGGCATTGTACAGCGTGCACTGCGTGAGGCGAGAGCGCATTTCCCGGAAATGTATCTGATTACAGATGTCTGCATGTGCGAATATACCTCGCACGGTCACTGCGGACTGTTAAAGGGACATGACGTGGACAACGACAGCACACTGGAACTGCTTGCAAAGACAGCGGTTTCCCATGTACAGGCAGGTGCGGATATGGTAGCACCGTCCGATATGATGGACGGCAGAGTGCTTGCAATCCGTAATGCGCTGGACGACCACGGCTATGAAAATACGCCGATTATGTCGTATGCCGTAAAATATGCATCTTCATTTTATGCGCCGTTCCGCGATGCGGCAGGTTCGGCACCGTCCTTTGGTGACAGAAAGTCGTACCAGATGGATTTCCACAACCGAAAGGAAGCGTTAAAGGAAGCTCAGTTAGACGTTTCCGAGGGCGCAGACATTATCATGGTAAAACCGGCGATGACCTATCTGGATATTGTGCGTGAGGTTGCAGACACCGTCAATGTCCCGGTTGCCGCATACAGTGTCAGCGGCGAATATGCCATGGTAAAGGCAGGTGCAAAGCTTGGCTGTGTGGACGAAGAAAAAATCGTCTGTGAAATGGCAACGGGCGTTTACCGCGCAGGCGCTTGTGTTTACCTGACATATTTTGCGAAGGAAATTGCAGGGTATATCGAGAAGGGGTATATTGGATAATATATAAAATTGATATCAATAAAGGGCTGTACACGAATTACTTAGTGTGCAGCCCTTTATTGATTAATCATGCAGATTCATTTTTTTCAATGCCCTGAGCTGATTACGCTTTGCGTAAATCACATTCAGAATATAGACTTTGGCATATGAATCATCCAATCTATAATAGATATAAAAATTTGGGATAATAATTTTACGTACACCTCTGGAATGCCAAGGTTCCCATTCTACTGGAGCGATACTTGGTGCCATATATGTCAGTTTTTGTATTTCACTGCGAATAGTACGAATGTAATTAAGTGCTACATCTGGAACTAATAATCTGACGATAAAGGGAGTTGATTACAACAGAAACAGGAACACCAAGTTTCTGAAGAATGTCCTCGGCTTCAGTTTTTATAATATTTTCAACACGGGCGCTTACTGTTGAATCTTTCATATCAAACACCTCCTACCAACTTGAATTTCATAAACGCATTTGCTTCTTAAACGCAAACATTCCCTCATTGCCATCACCGACAAAATTGTCCGGTGTATCCGGCATAGGATGTTTTTCATTAAAAAATTCTGTAATATGAAAGCCGCAGACATTCACATAAAAATGAATGTTGCGCTTATCAAAGTACGGCGTACAGGTTTCCCATACTTTCGTGTTCGGATATATCCGTTCCAATTCAAACCATATCTTCTTACCGATACCTTTGCTCTGAACTCCGTTCTTTACAAAAAGCAGGTCAAGATGGTTATGCTGTGTACTCTCATTGATAATAACAACTGCACCGCCCACCATTTCTCCATCGACAACAGCTTTATAGACAGCAGACCCCTCCGCATTCACCGACTGGTCAATGTCCTTTTCAGGCAGAATAACAGCATCTGTTTTCCCGAAAGCATCTTCAAAACCTTTCTGAAATGCTTCCTGCATATCAGACTTGTATTGCGTTAATTCTTTTGGTTCTATACAAACTAATTGGAAGGTCATTTTATATCTATCTCCTCAAAAATACCGATTTTCTTAATTCTACAAACCGGAAGTTTCCATTTATTTCTTTTTGCGGTATTGGGGTTCAATACCTACTACATACGCTACCATAGCCGCAATACTAATAAGCATTGCACCCAATATAGGTATAATAATCAAACCCGAATTCTGCCCATCTAATAAAGGCAATCCAATTAACGTAAACAAAACACCATACACGCACCACAATATGCCCAAAGCACGATTATAGCCTTTCACATCTTCTATGGGCGCTACCTCAGCATTTGCCCAAAAACCGAAAGGTTTTGCTTTCTTGGAATTAAAATCATAAATGCCCATTACAATAAATAATACGCCGATTATTACCCAAATAACAAATGCTATTAATCTTCCTTCCATAATATGTATCCTTTCTTTGTAGTTCTGCAAATTCCGATTTGATAATCTCTTGAACAAGGCTACCATATGGGTAATTCTACCACATATCCATCCTTAATTCATCTAAAATCTTCACAATTGATTTACCATACATCTAAACTATCTTCCGCATCCACCCATGCCTGCATCTCATTATCTAAAGCCAACCGAGAATACTCCATAGGGTTGTCAATGGCAAGAGCATTCAATGCACATTGTGAATTTGGTGTGGTCTTTAAACCATCCTCTGCCTTATTACAGTCAATGCGCAAAATCATATTATCAAAGGTGGTTATATCAATACTATTGCAGTATTGGTTATATGTAGCATATATAAATTTCATGGCTGTTTCGTCCTTTCAAGTTTATTACAGATAAGCTGGTTGTATTGATAAATTGTTGTGTGTCCTAGAATTATCCTTTAGAACGTGAAACTCATGCTTCACTGCTGTTGTTTGCGGGCGTGTCGATTGCCAGTGTTGCAAGAAGACTGGGACATGCCAGTATGACAACAACGCAAAAGACCTATTTACACATTATTCAGGAACTGGAGAATAAAGATGTAGATTTAGTAATGCGCACATTATCGGGATTGTAATACAACATCTAGGAAAAAGAAAACGAAAAGAACTTACGCTGATTATAAAAGCTCTTGAAAAATCTCCCATTTCATGAAAATACTTCTTGACAAAACCCTCATTCTGTTTTACTATCATATAAAACCTACTAGACTAATATGAAATGTAGGAAATGAGAAATGGAGGTAAGCTTGTGAAAAAGAAATTATTAAGCCTTGGGCTGATTGCCGTATTACTGACAGGGTGTCTGACCGGCTGTGGAAGCAATAAAAACAGTGTACGGATGATCAACGTTTCTTATGACCCTACAAGAGAATTATTTGAAAGTTATAATGAGATATTTGCACAGCATTGGAAAGAACAGACCGGACAGGACGTTGAGGTGATACAGTCCCACGGCGGTTCAGGAAAGCAGGCACTGGAAGTTTCTAACGGTCTGGAAGCTGATGTTGTGACACTGGCATTGGAATATGACATTGACGCAATCGAAAAAGCCGGATTGATAGAAGACGGCTGGGTTGATGAATATGATGATGACAGCGCACCGTACACTTCAACGATTGTCTTCCTTGTAAGAAAGGGCAATCCGAAAAACATTCACGACTGGGACGATCTGGTAAAAGACGGTGTGGGTGTGATTACACCGAACCCAAAGACCTCAGGCGGTGCAAGGTGGAATTACCTTGCAGCATGGGGTTATGCGAAGGAACGTTACAACGGCGATGAAGCGCAGATGAAGGAGTTTATCAAAAAGCTGTATCAGAATGTACTGGTGCTGGATTCCGGTGCGAGAGGCGCAACAACTTCATTTGTGGAAAATAATCAGGGCGATGTACTGATTGCTTGGGAAAATGAAGCATATCTTTCCATGTTAGACTGCCCGGACGATTATGAAATCATTACACCGGGTATCAGTATTCTGGCACAGCCGTCCGTTGCGGTTGTCGATTCGGTTGTTGATGAGCGAGGGACAAGAGCCGTTGCGGACGAGTATTTATCGTATCTGTATTCCGATGATGCACAGCGCATTGCGGCGGACAATTATTTCCGCCCGGTCAATGAAGAAATTTTGCAGGAATACAGCGATGTATTTGATTTGAATATGAAGTTAAAGACGGTACATGATTTTGGCGGCTGGGACAGTGTTTCGGCAAAGCATTTTGCCAACGGCGGTATTTTTGATGAGATTTATGAAAAGTAAGCAAATGTGTTTGAGAGTGGAGGAGTCATGAAAAAGAAAAATAAAAGAGTGATTCCGGGTTTTGGAATTTCAATGGGTGTTACGCTTACAATGGTGAGTGTTATCGTGCTGATTCCATTGGCAACACTGGTAATCTATACGGCGCAGATGAGTTTCCCGGAAATCATTGCAACAATAACAAGGGGCAGGGTATTATCAAGCTTTTATGTCAGCTTCATTACCGCATTTGCGGCATCGGCAATCAATGCCGTTATGGGACTGATACTGGCATGGGTGCTTGTCAGATATGAATTTCCCGGCAAACGCATTTTAGACGGAATGATTGAACTGCCCTTTGCATTACCGACGGCGGTTGCGGGTATTTCTCTTACATATTTAACAACCGACAGCGGCTGGATTGGCAGCTTTTTTGCAAAGTTTGGCATACAGATTGCCTATACCAGACTGGGTATCACCTTTGCACTGATTTTCGTGGGAATCCCATTTGTGGTGCGTTCTATTCAGCCGGTGCTTGAAAAGTTAGACCCGTCTTACGAGGAAGCGGCAAGCGTGCTTGGTGCAAGCCGCACAAGAATCTTTTGGAAAGTCATTTTCCCGGAAGTTTTATCGTCCTTATGTACGGGCTTCGGACTGGCATTCGGCAGATGTCTCGGCGAATACGGAAGTATCGTGTTTATCGCAGGTAACAAGCCGTACTACACAGAGATTACACCGTTAATCATTATGTCGGAATTACAGGAATTCGATTATCCGAGTGCAACGGCGATTGCACTGGTAATGCTGATAGCGGCATTCCTTATTTTATTTATCAACAACCTGATACAGGCAAGAAATACAAAAATATTAAACGGCAACCGTTAGGAAGCGGAAAGGGAGGATAAAAAATGAATCAGAATAAACAGTCCGGCTTTGTAAAGTGGCTGCTGATAACAATCAGTGTTTTGTTTTTGTTTGTAATGCTGGTGCTTCCGCTGTTGGTCGTGATAACACAGGCATTTAAAAGCGGGGTAGCCGCTTACTTAAAAGCAGTTACGGATAAATATACCGTCCGCGCCTTACTGCTGACACTCGAAGCGACACTCACCGCTGTGGTTGTAAATACCATATTCGGACTTTTTGCGGCATGGACGATTACAAAGTTTAAATTTAAAGGCAAGAAATTACTGACAACGCTCATTGATATTCCGGTTACGGTATCCCCGGTTATCGCGGGTCTGATTTTCATTCTGCTGTTCGGAAGACAGAGTCTTTTATATCCAATACTCAAAGCGTGCCACATCAAAGTTGTATTTGCAGTACCGGGTATTATCCTGGCAACCGTCTTTGTAACATTTCCGTTTATTTCAAGAGAACTGATTCCGGTGCTTGAAACGGAGGGGACAGACGAGGAAGAAGCCGCAGCGCTGATGGGTGCAGGCGCATTTACGATTTTCAGGAAAATTACTCTGCCGCATATCCGCTGGGCACTGCTGTACGGCATTGTCTTATGTACGGCGCGTGCAATGGGCGAGTTCGGTGCGGTATCCGTTTTATCGGGACATTTAAGGGGACTGACCAACACCCTGCCGCTTCATGTGGAAATTTTATTCAATGAGTTCCAGTATGTACCAGCATTTGCCGTATCATCCATTCTCGTGATTCTGGCAATTATTCTGCTGGTCATGCGGAGTGTGCTGGAGCATAAGGGAAAGACTACGAAAAAGCCGTTATAGCACGGCAGAAAGCAGGAAATTATGTATGTTGAATTAAAAGATATTAATAAAACGTATGCCGGCTATCAGGCTTCCAATCATGTCAGCTTCGGCATTGAACAGGGCAGGCTGATTGCGCTGTTAGGACCGAGCGGCAGTGGTAAGACGACCATTTTAAGAATGATTGCGGGGCTGGAAACACCGGACAGCGGCGAAATCGTCATTGACGGCAAGGTAGTCAACAATATTCCGGCAAGTGAGCGCGGTATCGGCTTCGTATTTCAGAACTACGCGCTGTTCCGCTACATGACGGTATATGACAATATTGCATTCGGTTTAAATGTTAAAAAAGAGAATAAAAAATATATAGATGAAAGAGTCCACGAACTTTTAAAACTCATCAGCTTAGACGGACTGGAAAAGCGGTATCCGAGCCAGTTATCCGGCGGACAAAGACAGCGTGTGGCATTTGCAAGGGCGCTTGCGCCAAACCCGCATCTGCTGTTGTTAGACGAACCGTTTGCGGCGATTGATGCCAAGGTCCGTCAGGAACTCAGAAGCTGGTTAAAGGAAATGATTGAAAAACTCGGCATTACCAGTATTTTCGTTACGCATGACCAGGACGAAGCGATTGAAGTTGCCGATGAAATTATTATTACCAACAAGGGACACATTGAGCAGAAGGGAACACCGCTTGAAATTTACCAGAACCCGCAGACGGCATTTGCGGCGACTTTCTTCGGACAGACGTCACAGATTACCAATTATCAGAGCTTTCACAGCTTTCCGAAAGTGGACAATGTTGATAAAGCCATTATCCGTCCGGAATTTGTCAAAGTATCCAAGAAAAATGAAGTACAGCGTTTCGGTCCTTCGGCTTCCGAAGGCGTTGTGGAGCGCGTGTCTTTCAGAGGTGACAGCTTAGAACTGCTTGTCAATGTAAACGACAATCAGATTATTGCCAAAAGAGGATTGGAAGAAAAAAGTATTGCGGTGGGAGAAAAGGTTGATGTATTCATATATCGGCTGTTTGTAACGGTCGGAGAAAAGGCAATGCTTTTGGAAAACCAGTCACTGGTAGATGATTCAGTATTTATCTAAAAATCAAGATAGAAAAGCCGTGTTGTGCGGCGGAATGGAAGGTGCCATGAAAAAGAAAGAACTCTCAACAGATGTGTTGATTATCGGCGGCGGGACAGCGGGCTGTTTTGCGGCGATGACGCTCGGAAAAGAAAAAAATATCAGCGTTCTGATTGCTGAAAAAGCCAATATCAGGCGGAGCGGCTGTCTGGCGGCAGGTGTCAATGCAATTAATGCGTATATTACGGAAGGCAGAGTGCCTCAGGATTATGTAGACTATGCCAAAAAAGATGCAGACGGCATTGTGCGTGAAGACTTACTGCTTTCAATGTCAGAGCGGTTAAACCATGTAACGGATGTTATGGAAAAAGCCGGACTTGTCATTTTAAAAGATGAAAACGGCAAATACGTTACAAGAGGAAACAGAAATATCAAGATTAACGGGGAAAATATTAAGCCGATTCTTGCAGAAGCGGCATCCGCACAGGAAAATGTAACGGTTTTAAATCACGTCAATATTACAGATTACATTGTGAAAGATAACCGCATTTACGGGGCTTACGGCTTTGATGTTAATGAAGAAATCTTCTATGTGATTCATGCCAAAGCGGTCATCTGCGCAACCGGAGGTGCGGCAGGACTTTACCGTCCAAACAATCCGGGCTTTTCAAGACATAAAATGTGGTACCCGCCGTTTAATACCGGTGCGGGCTACGCGATGGGCATTACGGCAGGCGCTGAGATGACAACCTTTGAAATGCGTTTTATCGCACTGCGCTGTAAAGATACGATTGCACCGACAGGAACGATTGCACAGGGTGTATCCGCAAAGCAGATGAATTCCAACGGCGAAATTTATGAAACAAAATACGGTCTTACAACTTCCCAGCGTGTATACGGAACGGTTATGGAAAACAGAGCCGGACACGGACCATGTTATTTAAAGACCGATGAGATTACAAAAGAGCAGGAACAGGATTTATACAAGGCATACTTAAATATGGCACCGAGCCAGACTTTAAAGTGGCTTGAATCCGGCAAGGGTCCGTCAGAGCAGAATGTGGAAATTGAAGGCACAGAGCCGTATATTGTGGGCGGACATACCGCAAGCGGTTACTGGGTAGACAATAACAGGGAAACAACAATTCACGGACTGTTTGCCGCAGGCGATGTTGCAGGCGGCTGTCCGCAGAAATATGTAACAGGCGCATTAGCCGAGGGCGAAATTGCGGCAGAAGCGGTGCTTGGATTTCTAAAAGATGAAAAGCAGACAGCAGCCAAAGATGTGGACAGTGAAGCAAAGCAGAATGAAAAGCAGGCAGAATACGAGCATTTCTTAAACAATCCGCAGGGACTGCTTACGACCGAACAGCTTGAGGAAACCATGCAGAAAATCATGGACCAGTACGCAGGCGGTATTGCAACGGATTACCGTTATAATGAAAGCCGTTTAGCCCTTGCAAAGGAAAAAATCACATCCCTGCAAAAGCTGGTGGACGGACTTGCGGCAGAAGACATGGACGATCTGCTCCGTATTTACGAAGTCAAAGAACGTCTGGTTGTCTGTCAGGTCGTTATCGCACATCTGCTTGCCAGAAAAGAAACACGCTGGCACAGTTTTGCGGAAAATGCGGATTATCCTGAAAAGAATGCCGATTGGGAAAAATATGTCAATTCCCGCATGAAAGACGGCAAAATAGAAATCATTTTCAGAGAACTGGTGACGGGAGGAAAACACTATGAGCATACGAATTACACAAAATAACTGCGTAGGCTGCGGAAGGTGTATCGAAGCCTGTCCCGGCAACCTGATAAAAAAAGATGCACAGGGAAAGGCAGTCATTAAGCACATTTCCGACTGCTGGGGCTGTACCTCGTGCTTAAAAGAATGTAAGACAGGCGCAATCAGCTTTTATCTGGGAGCAGATATGGGCGGTGCAGGAAGTACGCTGTCTGTCAAGTCCAAAGGGGACATTCGTGAGTGGTGCGTTACATCGCCGGACGGCAGTGTACAGGTTATAGAAGTCAACAAAAAAGACGCAAATAAATATTAAGGAGAGAGAGTATGGGAAATTTATCACATCTTGATGAATTGGAAGCGGAAGCAATTTATATTATCAGAGAAGTGGCAGCGGAATGTGAAAATCCGGTAATGCTGTATTCGATTGGAAAGGACAGTTCGGTTATGCTGCATCTTGCGATGAAGGCATTTTATCCGGAGAAGCCGCCATTTCCGTTCTTACATATTGATACAACATGGAAGTTTAAGGAAATGATACAGTTCCGTGACCATATCGCAGAAAAAATGGGTATTGAAATGCTTGTATATACCAATGAAGAAGGTGTAAAGGCAGGCATTAATCCGTTTGACCACGGTTCAGCCTACACAGATATCATGAAGACACAGGCATTAAAGCAGGCATTAAATAAGTATCAGTTTACGGCAGCATTCGGCGGCGGACGTCGTGATGAAGAAAAGTCCCGTGCAAAGGAACGTATCTTCTCATTCAGAAATGCGGCACAGGCATGGGATCCGAAAAACCAGCGTCCGGAAATGTGGAAGCTTTACAACACAAAGATCCACAAGGGCGAAAGTATCCGTGTCTTCCCGATTTCCAACTGGACGGAAAAAGACATCTGGCAGTACATTAAGCGTGAAAACATTGAAATCGTGCCGTTATACTTTGCAAAGGAACGTCCGGTAATTTACCGTGACGGAAACATCATCATGGTAGATGATGACCGCTTAAAGTTAAGAGAAGGCGAAAAGATTGAAAATAAGAAAGTACGTTTCCGTACACTCGGCTGCTATCCGCTGACAGGCGGTGTGGAATCCGATGCGGAAACACTCGACGAAATTATCGAGGAAACATTAAGTGCAGTATCTTCAGAGCGTACCAGCCGTGTGATTGACCACGAGGAAGCAGGCAGCATGGAGAGAAGAAAGAAGGAGGGTTATTTCTAAAATGAAGGGATTATTAAAATTTATTACATGTGGCAGTGTTGATGATGGAAAATCCACCTTAATCGGACACATTTTATATGATTCAAAACTCCTTTATGCAGACCAGGAAAAGGCACTGGAGCTGGATTCCAAGGTCGGAAGCCGTGAGGGTAAAATCGACTACTCTCTGCTGTTAGACGGTCTGATGGCAGAAAGAGAACAGGGTATTACAATCGATGTTGCATACCGTTATTTTACAACAGACAACAGAAGCTTTATCGTTGCCGATACACCGGGACATGAAGAATATACAAGAAACATGGCAGTAGGTGCTTCCTTTGCAGACTTAGCCGTTATCTTAGTCGATGCAAAACAGGGCGTGCTGGTTCAGACAAGACGTCACGCAAGAATCTGTGCATTAATGGGAATCCGTTACTTTGTATTTGCAGTCAACAAAATGGACCTTGTAGGCTATGATGAAAAGGTATTTGCAAAGATTCAGGAACAGATTGCAGAACTGACAAAGGAACTGGATTTACAGAACGTAACGATTATTCCGGTATCCGCAACAGAAGGTGACAATGTTACCGTAAAATCACCGAATATGCCATGGTACAACGGTCAGGCACTCCTTTCGTACTTAGAGCAGGTTGATATTACAGCCGCAGCCAAGGAACAGGGCTTTTATATGCCGGTACAGCGCGTATGCCGTCCAAACCATGAATTCAGAGGCTTCCAGGGTCAGATTGAAGCCGGAAACATTCATGTGGGCGATGCGATTACAACACTGCCAAGCAACGAGCAGGCACATGTAAAGAGTATCCATGTAGGTGATAAGAATGTAGATGCCGCACAGGAAGGCCAGCCGGTAACGATTCAGTTAGACAGGGAAGTGGACGTATCCAGAGGCTGTGTATTATCCGTAGATTCCGGTATCAAGACAGTCGCAGCCGTTACGGCAACGATTCTGTGGATGGATGATGATGCTCTTGAAAACGGAAAGAACTTCTTTATCAAGCTTGGCACAAAGATGATTCCGGGGCTTGTAACAAAGATTGTTTCATTAATTGATGTCAATACAGGCGAGAAAAAGGAAGTATCTTCCTTACATAAAAATGAAATCGCAGTCTGCGAAATCGCATTTGCAGACAGAATCGTAGCAGATACATTTGCGGCACATAAGACACTCGGTGAACTGATTTTAATTGACCGTGTAACCAATATGACTTCTGCCTGCGGTGTTGTTACTGAACTGCATGCCGATGAAGACGGACTGGAAGAAAAGAAAGTCAATAAAAAGCTTCGTTCAGCTTTAAACGGTCAGAGTGCAGTAACCGTGGAATTTCTGGTAGGACAGCACGGCATTACACTTGAACTGGCAGAACAGGTTGAAAAGCAGTTAAGCGCAGAAGGCAGACATACTTATCTGTATGCGCCGGAAGCCGATGAACCGGTAGAAACCGTACTGCACCACCTGACAGAAGCCGGTGTCGTTGTACTGCTTGTATTAGATGAAGCATTTGCAGGAAAGACTTTTGCACAGGATGACAAGACTTATTACAGAAACTGGCAGCCGGATGGTACGCTTACCGTATCCGAAGCAGCAGAATTTGTAAAGAAAGTATCTTCCTATGCGGCGGGCGTATCCGTACACGGAGATTTTATCTAATGCTGCCAGGGGAACAAAGCCTTTCACCCGCCGGAGCTTGCTGTTATTTTTCCATGAAAAAGTAGTTGACACATGGGAGAATATAGATTATACTAAATTCAACTTGAAATCATAGTAAGCAGATAGGAATAAGAGGGATATGAAATTTAACACACAATTGCTGCATGGAAATGCAATTAAGCGGTATCCTGACGGAGCGACACTTCCACCGATTAGTCAGGTCAGTGCTTTTGCATATGAAACAGCACAGGATTTGGAAAAAGTTTTTAATAACAGGGCACCGGGATATGCTTATACAAGAATCAGTAATCCGGTTGTCGATTCCTTTGAAAGAAGGGTCTGTGAACTGGAAGGCGGAAAAGGAGCGGTTGCCTGTTCCTCCGGGATGTCAGCCGTGACACTTGCCCTGTTAAACATTCTGGAAGCAGGCGATGAGATTATCGCAGGCAGCGGACTGTTTGGCGGAACGATTGATTTATTCGGTGATTTAAAGGCATTTGGCATTACAACCCGTTTTGCAAAACAGATTACGGTTGAGGAGATTGCACCGCTCATTACAGATAAGACAAAGGTTGTCTTCGGCGAAGTCATCGGCAATCCGGGACTGGATGTTATCGACTTAAAAGCCGTTTCCGAGTTTGTACATAGTAAGGGCATTCCACTGATTGTGGACAGCACAACGGCGACACCGTATCTGGTACAGCCGATTGCATACGGCGCAGATGTGGTGGTTCATTCATCATCAAAATATATCAATGGCGGCGGCAATGCAATCAGCGGTGTTATTGTTGACAGTGGTAAGTTTTCATGGGACAATAAAAGATATCCGGGATTTGCCGAATATCAGAAGTATGGTGAATTTGCCTACGTTGCAAAGCTGCGTAACGGAATCTGGAGAAATATGGGTGGCTGTTTAGCACCGATGAACGCATTTTTAAATTTTATCGGAATGGACACCTTAGGACTGCGTATGGATAAGATTTGTTCTAATGCCTTAGAACTTGCAAAGGCAGTTGACGGATTAAACGGCGTAACAGCCAATTATCCGGCATTGGAAAACAATCCGTATAAGCCGCTGGTAGAAAGCCAGTTAAACGGTATGGGCGGCGGAATCTTAACTATGCGTGTCGGCTCAAAAGAAAGAGCGTATCAGTTGATGAACCATTTAAAGTATGCACTCAATGCAACGAATATCGGTGATGTACGAACACTGGTAATTCATCCGGCTTCTACAATTTATATCCACAATACAGAAGAACAGATGCGGGATGCCGGTGTCTATGCAGATACAATCCGTGTCAGTGTCGGTATTGAAGACGGCAGCGATTTAATAGAAGATTTCACTTCGGCAATTAAGGATTTAGACTAAGAAAGCTTTATATCAGGAGGAAGTACAAATGGCAACAGATTATGCAGTGTTAAAAAAGGGCGGATTCATGCGTCAGAAACAAAAAAACAACTTCTCTTTAAGACTTCGTGTAGTCGGAGGAAATCTTACGGCAAAACAGCTGGCAAAGATTGCTGAAGTTTCGGATAAATTCGGTGACGGATACGTACATCTGACATCCAGACAGAGCGTAGAGATTCCGTTTATCAAATTAGACGATATTGACGAAGTAAAAGCAGCATTGGCAGAAGGTGACGTTGAACCGGGCGTATGCGGACCGAGAGTCCGTACCATTACAGCCTGTCAGGGTGCGGCAATCTGTCCAAGCGGCTGTATTGATACATATACTCTTGCAAAAGAACTGGACGACCGTTACTTTGCAAAGGAACTGCCGCATAAGTTTAAATTCGGTATTACAGGCTGTCAGAACAACTGTCTGAAATCCGAAGAAAACGATGTTGGTATTAAAGGTGGTATTCAGGTACAGTGGAAAGAATCCGACTGTATCCAGTGCGGTGTCTGTGTAAAGGCATGCCGCAGCGGTGCAATTACATTAACAGATGGAAAGATTTTCATTGATGAGAGCAAATGTAACTACTGCGGAAGATGTACCAAGGCCTGTCCAACCAACGCATACGATGAAACACATGGTTATATCGTATCCTTTGGCGGATTATTCGGTAATCACATCAACAAGGGTAACACGGTGATTCCGTTTATTGAAGACCATGATAAGCTGTTAAAAGTCTGTGATGCGGCAATTACATTCTTTGAACAGAATGCACAGGCAGGAGAACGTTTTAAGTTCACAATTGACCGTGTCGGCAAAGAAAAATTTGAAGAAGTAATAAAGGAGGCATATGCAAATGGCTGATTTTCAGATAGATGATACAGTAGATATTACAGATGTTGTCTGCCCGGTAACATTTGTAAAGGCAAAGGTAGCACTCGAAGAATTAGATGACGGACAGATTTTATCCATCCGCATGAATGATGGCGAACCGGTACAGAACGTGCCACGCAGCATCAAAGAAGAAGGACACCAGATTTTAAAGCTGATTGACAATGAAGACGGAACTTATGACTTGATTGTCAAGAAGGTTGAAGACGAATAAAAAATACGAAAAGGAAGGTACGGCAATGGCAGAACGAATTCATGCTGGGAATTTTGACAGCAAGGTTTTGGCAGACGCAACATTTGCACTTGTAGATTTTTACTCTGACAGCTGTGTTCCATGTAAAAGAATGTCACCGGTGCTGGCAGAGTTAGAAGAAAGCTATGCCGGTAAGTTATATGTCGGTAAAGTCAATATCGCATATGAACCGGAACTCGTTGAAAAATACGAAGTGTCATCGGCACCGACATTGGTCTTTTTTAAAGACGGAAAAGAAATACAGCGTCTGACAGGTGTACAGAAAAAAGCAGATTTAGAGAAATTTATTTCAGAAAATGTTTAAGGAGGATTTAAAGAATGAAGATTACAGTAGCAGGCGTAGTAAAGGAAGTAAAGGACAATATCACGATTTCCGAACTGATTGCACAGGAAAATGTAGAAACACCGGAATACGTAACCGTTTCAGTAAATGATGAATTTGCAAAGAGCGCAGATTTTGAAACACAGCAGTTAAAAGACGGTGACAACGTAGAATTCTTATATTTCATGGGAGGTGGACAGTAGTGGCTTTTACAAACGACCAGTTAGAGCGCTACTCCCGTCACATCATTTTAAAGGAAGTTGGCGCTAAGGGACAGAAAAAATTATTAAATGCAAAGGTATTAATTATCGGTGCAGGCGGACTCGGTGCTCCGGCAGCATTATATCTGGCAGCAGCCGGAGTCGGAACAATCGGTATCGTAGATGCAGACGAAGTGGATTTATCAAATTTGCAGCGTCAGGTTATTCATACAACAGCAGATATCGGCAAGGCAAAGGTACAGTCTGCAAAGGAAACCATGAACGCAATCAACCCGGATGTAACAGTCAATACATACCGTACATTTGTTACATCTAAAAATGTTATGGACTTAATTAAGGATTATGACTTTATCATTGACGGTACAGACAATTTCCCGGCGAAGTTCTTAATTAACGATGCCTGTGTAATGGCAAAGAAACCATTCTCCCATGCAGGTATTATCCGTTTCAAGGGTCAGTTAATGACCTATGTACCGGGAGAGGGACCGTGCTACCGTTGTGTATTTAAAGATCCACCACCAAAGGATGCTGTACCGACCTGTAAGCAGGCCGGTGTCATCGGTGCAATGGGCGGTGTAATCGGCAGTCTTCAGGCAATGGAAGCTGTAAAGTACATCTTAGGTGTCGGTGATTTACTCACAGGTTATTTATTAACTTATGATGCATTAAAAATGGAATTCCGTAAGATTAAGCTGCCTTCAGATACATCAGGCTGTGCAGTATGCGGCGACCATCCGACTATTACGGAATTAATCGATTACGAACAGGCAGAATGTGACGGCAAGTAGAATAAGCCGAATATAAGACAGGGAAGGAAAACAGATATGGTAAAACTTTCACAAACAGATTATGAAAAAATGGTGGCACACGCAGAGTCAGAACTGCCAGATGAAGCCTGCGGTCTGATTGCAGGAAGAATTGACGGCGATGACAAGATTATTGAAAAAGTCTATCTGCTGACCAATATTGACCATTCCAATGAGCATTTTTCACTGGACCCGAAGGAACAGTTAGCAGCCGTAAAGGATATGCGTGCAAATGGATTGAAACCGCTTGGCAACTGGCACTCTCATCCGGAATCACCGTCCAGACCGTCCGAGGAAGATAAGCGTCTGGCATATGACAGCAGTGCAAGTTATCTGATTTTATCCCTGATGGACAGAGAAAATCCGGTACTCAACTCATTCCATATTGAAGGCGATGTTTCGGAAAAAGAGGAATTTTATGTGGGATAGTCTGATTATCGGCAGCGGACCGGCAGGACTTGGCGCGGCAATCTACGGAAAGCGCGCCGGTCTTTCGGTACTGGTTGCAGAAAAAGAATACATGGGAACCGGTCAGATTGCAGAAAGCGGTCAGGTAGACAACTACCTCGGACTGGTCGGCAAAAGCGGCTATGACTTGGGCGAAATCTTTTTAGAAGATGCCAAAAAGCTGGGCGCTGAATTTTACGAAGGTGAAGCCGTTGCTTTTGAAAAAAAGGAAAACAGCTGGAGCGTTTCATTTGAGAACGGCGAAGTCGTTGAAGCTAAAACAGTCATTTACGGAGCAGGTGCAAAACACCGTCCGTTAGGTCTGCCGGAAGAAGCAGATTACGCAGGAAAAGGAATCTCTTACTGTGCAATTTGTGACGGCGCTTTTTATAAGGGCAAAACGGCAGTCGTTGTCGGCGGCGGCGATACCGCATTAGACGATGCACTGTATCTGTCCGATATCTGTACACGGGTTTATCTGGTTCACAGACGGGACGAATTCCGCGGTTCTGCAAGAACCTTACAGAAAATCCGTGAAAAGGAAAATATCACGGTGATTACCAATGCAGTGATTACTGCGGTTTCCGGAGAGAAGAAAGTGGAAGAAGTGACGTTAAATAACGGCACAAAGTTAAAGACCGATGGTGTTTTTGTGGCAGTTGGCATGATTCCGCACACGGAGCATTTAAAAGACTTTCTAGAGCTGGATACACAGGGCTATGTAGTCGCAGATGAAACCGGAAAGACCTCACAGGACGGCTTTTTTGTGGCAGGTGATGTGCGCACGAAGCATTTACGTCAGGTTATAACAGCCGTTGCAGACGGCGCCAATGCCGCAGTATCGGCTTCGGAATATATCCGTCAATTATAACTTATAACAGTTTTACAGGAAAATCAATATCATTAAATATGTACCCTTCCGGGTTGTCAGGCGGAAATTTTAAACGTCTGGTGGCACGGGAGGGTGATTTTTATTAAGAGGCAGTTCTTGTTTTTTTATTTTTCGTTTATTATAATAGAAATTATGATGTTAATTCTACGATATGCAAATTGAAACATCATTTAGAAAAAATAGAAAGATAAAGCAGTGTTTGTCACTGCGGAAAAGAGGAACGATTGATTCAGCGTGTACCACATTATTATAAAGCATTTCACTGTATAGCCTCAGACTGTCGGGACAACTGCTGTGTTGGCGGCTGGGAGATTGATATTGACGAAGAAACGGCACAGTATTACCTTTCCATGGAAGGTGAATTTGGCGACCGGTTAAGAAATAGCATTACCCGCACCGATGAATACTGTTTCCGTTTAAAGGACGGCAAATGTCCTTTTCTGGACAGCAAAGGTCTGTGTGAGATTTATCAGGTGCTTGGTGAAGATAAAATGGGCGTTGTCTGTACCCAGTTTCCGCGCTATACGGAATATTACGGCGCGGTAAAAGAAACCGGCATCGGACTTGCCTGTGAAGAAGCCGCAAGAATTATCTGTCAGGATAAGGAAGCATTTACATTTAATGAGGAAACGATTTCGGAAGAAGAAGTTTCCGATGCGGAATTTGATGCACCACTGGCAAAGCAGCTTTTTTCCGTGCGCAGTCAGATATTTGAAATGCTCACCGATACTAAAATGTCATTGGAAGATAAGCTGATACTTTTATTAGAAGTCTGTCATCAGTTGCAGGAAGCGGTCAATGTCAATGATACCGCCGCCTGCGCCTGGATTGCGCAAAGCAGTTATACGGAGTGGGGAAAATTTACAGATACAGATACACCAAAGCAGCAAAAAGACCGTCAGGCGAACGTTCCGCAGACAGCACAGAGCGATAGTGTCGATGTTGACCGTCAGGACGGGCTGGAACGCATTTTGTATGCGTATGATGCACTGGAAGTTTTAAATGAGGACTGGAACCGGCAGAAAGAAGAGCTGTTTTCGGTTCTGCACGGAGAAGATTTTTCGGCGCAGGCATATCGTGACAGCTTTGCGCGATTCAAGAGGTCAGTGCAGGAACGTGAGCGGGAATATATTAACCTGACGGCATATTTTGTATTCCGTTATTTTATGAAAGCCGCATACGACCATGACGTATACGGCAAAGCGCAGCTGATTACAGCCAATTACTTAGTATTACAGGAAATGGATTTTCTGCGCTGGATTCAGAACGGTGAAAAATACGGATTTAAAGACCGTATGGAACTCATTCACATTTTCTCAAGAGAAGTTGAGTATTCAGAGGAAAATCTTGAAGACCTTGCGGAAGAATTTTTATTTGACGATATTTTTGAAAAAGAACAGCTTTGTGCGCTATTAAAGGGTTGACAAATGAAGCTGACAGCGTATAATTAATTCTAATAGAACTGAATAGGTGGGAAACCGTTGAAGTGGAGATAACAGCAGAAGATGCGCTTACAGAGAGCCGGGAGTGCTGAGAACCGGCAGTATGCAGTCTGTTAAATGGACCACGGAGGGTATGGTCAAAGAGATAACTTGATTTTGTTTATCTTTAGTATTCCATAACGTAAGGCATACGTTACATGCCGGGAATATGATAGTATTCCATAGAGTTGTGTGACCGGCGGCAGAGCCGGATACAAAGCAAGGTGGCACCGCGGTAAGAAGAACCGTCCTTGAATGAACAGAGTATTTTTGTTCATTCAGGGACTTTTTTTATGTAATAGGAAATTCCGATAGAATTCCCTATTACACAAAAGGCACTACGTGCCGATGATGCACACTCGCGCGAAGATGTAGTTTGTCGCAAACGACCGCGCTCGGCGCGAGAATGTGCAAAGCATATTCTTATTTATAAAAGAAAAGGAGCAAAAACAATGATTAAAGAAGCGATTGCACAGTTAGTAAAAAGAAACGATTTAACAGCAGAAACAATGGGTGAAGTCATGGAAGAAATCATGACCAATCAGGCAACGGATGCCCAGAAAGCATCCTTTCTTACGGCATTAGCCATGAAGGGAGAAACAATTGATGAAATCACGGCGGCAGCAAAGGTCATGCGCGCACATTGTGAACGCTTTTTAAATGATATGGATGTACTTGAAATTGTAGGAACAGGCGGGGACGGCTCAAACACCTTTAACATTTCCACATTGTCATCATTTGTAGCTTCGGCTGCGGGAATCCCGGTTGCAAAGCACGGCAACAGAGCGGCTTCCAGCAAATGTGGTACAGCAGACTGCCTTGAAGCGCTCGGCGTCAAAATTGATATTGCGCCGGCGCAGAGTGCGCAGGTTTTAAAAGAAATCAATATGTGTTTCTTATTTGCACAGAAATACCACACAGCCATGCGTTTTGTTGGCGGTGTCAGAAAGGAAATGGGAATCCGTACCTTATTCAATGTGTTAGGACCACTTGCAAACCCGGCTGGTGCAACCATGCAGTTATTGGGTGTATACAGCGCTGAGCTGGTAGAACCGCTGGCACACGTTTTACATAACCTCGGTGTAAAACGTGCCATGGTTGTTTACGGAACCGACAGCATTGACGAAATTTCTTTAAGCGCTCCGACAAAGGTCTGTGAGTTTAAGGGTGACACCTTTAAAAGCTATGAAATTACACCGGAGCAGTTCGGTTTAAAGCGTTGTAATAAAGAAGAACTGGTTGGTGGAACACCACAGGAAAATGCGCAGATTGCAAGAGATATTTTAGCCGGGAAGCAGGGGGCAAAGATGGATGCCGTTCTTTTAAATGCCGGTGCGGCAATCTATATTGCTTCCGATGACATGACCATGCAGGAGGCAGTTGATAAGGCAAGAGAACTGATTATGAGCGGTAAAGCGGCAAAACAACTGGAACTGCTTATTGAAAAAACAAACTAATTATGCTATAATCCCCTCATAGGGGTGAATTGGGGAATATACAATAACAAAATTGTATTGTCACAGCAGACAGTTTTATGAACCGTAGAATTTTCACTTTCTACGGTTCTTTTTTATTGCATACAGCCTCAATGGGAAAACGCCGAATAAGGATAAAATGAGGTATGGCTTATGAAAAAAACAAGTTTAAAGAAGATGCTGATTATTACGTATGCATTAATTGCGCTGATTGTTGCGGCAGTTGTGTCGGGTGTGGCAATTTATTACATCCGTTCCTCGACCGATATGGCATACAGCAATTATGAAGAGGCAATGAATCAAGGCTACAATACGGAAATCAAATCTGAGGTACAGTCTTCTATCGCAGTGATTGAATATTATTACAACCGTTTTAAAGCTGGAGAACTCACAGAAGAACAGGCAAAGACAGAAGCAAAGGAAGCGGTCCGCAAAATGCGTTACAGAGATGATAACAGCGGATATATGTGGATTGATGCAAGCGATTACAGTCTTGTCATGCACCCGATTCTGCCACAGAATGAAGGGCAGAACCGTTATACCTTGCAGGATCAGAACGGTGTCATGATTATTCAGGAGATTATGAAGACAGCCAATAACGGCGGCGGATATAATCAGTTTTATTTTACAAAAGCAGATGGTGTGACAGTTGCCTTAAAAGTGGCTTATTCACAGAAATTTGAGCCGTGGGGCTGGATTGTAACAACCGGCAATTATGTCGATGATATGGAAGCTGAAATGTCAGAAGTAAAGGGACAGATTCGTGATAATTTTTCATCAATGGTTATGATGATTCTGATTATTGCGGTGATTCTTTTAATCGTTGCCATTATTATTTCATATATTGAAAGTGAAAATATTATTGTGAAGCCATTGAAGCAGATTCAACAGATGGCGGCAAGAATCGCCGATGGTGATATTACGCAGGATGCTTCGGTAAAAACCATGAATGATATTGGTCAGACTGCCGTTTCCTTAAATACGGCACAGGGCAATATTAAAGAACTTATTGCCAATATTTCAGGCGTATCGGAAGAAATCAGTACGGCACTTGACAGCTTCAGGGAAGCCTTTACACGGATGTCTGTATCTATCAGTGACGTATCAACGGCAGTAGATGATATTACACAGAATGTAACTTCACAGGCAGAATATACAAGAGCTGCCACAGAGGATGTTGAAGCCATCGGCAATGGTATCGTGCAGACAGAGAAAGAAGTAGAGCATTTAGACAGTAATGCACAGGACATGCAGACGTTAAATGATACTTCAACAAAAACATTAGATGAACTTGTCGGTATCAGTGAAGTGACAAGAACACAGATTCTGGATATGTATGATCAGGCGGCAAAGACAAATGAATCTGCGCAGAAAATTAAAGATGCTGCAAATCTGATTAACGATATTGCAGACCAGACGGATTTACTTGCATTAAATGCTTCAATTGAAGCGGCAAGAGCCGGAGAAGCAGGAAAGGGATTTGCGGTTGTTGCAGAACAGATTGCCAATCTTGCAAAACAGTCCGCTGAAAATGTCGTGGAAATTGACCACGTGGTAGAAGAACTTCTGGTGAACTCCAATCAGTTTATTCATGTCATGGAAGGCATGCAGACGGATGTTCATCAGCAGTTTGAATATATTCATGCGGCACAGAATGATTTCAACGCATTAAGCAGCAGCCTGAAAGCCTGTGTCAGCTCGGTCGGCGCAATTGATAACATGACTGCCAGCATTGAAATCCAGCGCCAGAATATCACAGATGCTTTAGCGAAGCTCAATGGATTTGCACAGGGCAATGCAGCATCTACAGAAGAAACTTCTGCGATGGCGGAAGAACTGGCAGATATGGTTCATAGTTCAACAGAAACAATTCAGAATCTGAATGTACATGTTCAGAATCTGATAGAAAATGTTTCAAAATTTAAAATTCAATAAATGATGTAAAACACCCACAGCTAAAAGTAAATGCCTGTGGGTGTTTTTTGCGTAGCGGGTAAAATTTCAGCGTGAAATTCCATGCTGAAATATACAGATATTTTAATTAAAAGAAAGTAAAAAGGGGTCGTATATTATATTCAATATATAACTTCGCTAAAGTCAGGTTTAACGAAGTTATATAAAATGAGTGTGGATTTTATAGAATCATTTGAACAAGGTGTAAAAAAACATGAAACATCAGAAAGATTTTTATAAATTATTCGATCCGGACAATCCGACACGATTAATTGCTGTTGTTAGCTTCATGGAATCACCTCCGCTAAACACATCTATTTTAATATCGAAAATCCAAAAATCACAACCCCCAGTACAACAAGTACAATACCGGTTGCGCGGTTTAACGTCTTTGGTTCGGCTTTATTGGCAAATAAGGCGGCAATGCGCGCCCAGATTAATGTAAATATAACGCACAGTCCAAAAACAGTCCAGTCCGGTGCACCGCCGATTGTAAAATGGGACAAAGCACCGGTCAGCGCGGTAAAAGTCATAATGAAAACACTCGTTCCGACAGCCGTTTTTAATTCATAGCCCAGCACGCTGGTTAAAATAAGAAGCATCATCATGCCGCCGCCTGCGCCGATAAATCCGCAGATAAAACCGATAATGACACCACAGACAACAGACTGAACGGCTCTTTTTTGGGCGGAAACGCCCTGCATGGCTTCTTTGGTCGTCATAACCGGCTTTACAATAAATTTAATGCCGAGAAGAAATGTCATAAAGACTGAAAAACCGCCCATGGTTGTTGACGGAACAAGGCTTGCGATATAACTGCCGACAACTGTAAAAGTTAGCACACTTGCCATCATAATCAGACCGTTGCGGATATCCAGATTTTTATTTTTTCCGTAGGTAAATGCAGAAACTGCACTTGCGAGGACATCAGAGGACAATGCAATGCCGACTGCCATATAAGGGTCCATGCCTAAAAATGTAATCAGCATCGGGCTGATTACGGCGGCTGCGCTCATTCCGGCAAAGCCGGTGCCAAGTCCCGCACCCATGCCCGCAAAAAATGTTACAAAAAGTGTAAATAAAAATGTCATGTTAATCTCCATTTCTGAGCAACTTGTTGCGAAGAGGCGATGAGAAATTCGCGTAGGCGATTTCTCATCTGCCATCATGGCTATTTGTTTTTGCCCAGAAACAAATAGCTGTGTGAAAAATCAGCACATCAGTGTGATTTTTTACACTATTTTCCTTTCGTGAATTATATTCTGTCATCAGGAATACCGGCAGTTATCGGAAAACAGCCGCTTTGTAAAATCATCTGATACACAGTATAGCACAAAATCAAAAAATCTCCAACAATGTCACAGAAAGCAATCAGGCAGTAAAACCAGAAAGCTCATAAAGATAAAAAGTCGTTTCTAAACCGTATATCTTATACCGGTTCCTGACAAAAAGCTTCAAAGACTGTAAAAAGAAATAATTTTAAAAAATGCAAAAAAAGAAACCGCCGAAGCGATTTCTTTAGGGGGAATTGTAATAAGCTTTTAGTTAAATAAATAACTGTGTGCTTGTTATGTTTAGTATTATAACAGAAATAAAAAACTTGAAAAGGCCTAACTTTTTTCTAGTACCTTATCAAAAATATATTTACAATACTTTTCAACTTTGCAGTCATCAGACTAATGGGACGGCGAACCGGGCGCAGAAACAGCCAGAATCCGGAAAGAATCCGGTAAACCGGGTGATTTACGGAAAAAGAATGTCCGTTGCGGATAATATGTATCAGTTTTCCGCTAATCTGCGAAGCGGTCAGAGGTCCTTCCACTGCGGTCTGATTATCTCCCACCGTATAAAAGCCGTCCTTTGTAATACGGCAGATCCGGTGTAAAACCAGTATACCGTTTTCCCTGCGGTATAAAATGACATCACCTTTTTTTAGCCGGTCACAGTCCGCTTTTTCAATGACGGCAGAATCCCTGCCGGGCACAAAAAGCGGATACATACTGTAGCCCTGCGGCTGAACCTGAATGGTATGGTTTTCCAACAATTCAGGAATTGTACGAGGTAAAGATTCCGAAGTATTTGTCTGCATCACTTGTCCTACTGCTTTTCCGGCATATTGTCAGGACATCCGTTATAATCAGAACGGAATGTGCTTTCGGCAAGCTTAGAAGCCGTACCGCCGGATTTAGAACAGGCCTGACAGGTATCAGCGCCGGGATTTGCTTCCGTTCTGCCAAAGCGACAGACAGTTTTATCACCGCTTGCCATAAAAATACCTTCTGCCTGTTCAGGAACAACATGAATCATTGGTTTTTCATATGCAGACATAATAAATTACCTCCATAAATGAATCTTATACTTAATTAAATTATAAGTCGTAAAGCCTGCTATTGTCAAGGAAATGCAATAATGATATGATAAAAAAGCGTTTAAGAAAGCATATGAAAAAAGTAATATAGAAATGAAGAAAGGCGGATGTGCAGATGAAAACAAGGGCGGGTTATGTGATAAGACAGCTTGCGGATACATTTTATATTATACCGACAGGACAGCGGATTGCAGACAGGCGCCGTTGTTTAAAAATCAATCAGACCGGCTGTGTCATCTGGGACTTGTTACAAAAGGATTTATCATGGGAAGAACTGTTATCTGCCTATACGGAATATGTGAAAAGTATTGAAATGACAGAGGACACCAAAACCGTGAAACTCGCATCTATAGGCGAAGAAGCTTCCACAGTCACAGCAGCTTCCATAAGCAGTGATTTAAGTACATATGTGCTGACGCTGTTTCAGTTTGGCATGATACAGGCTTCCGCTAAGGAAATGCAGGCATTTCCGTTTGCTCCGTTTCAGGCAAAGGAAAATGCGTATTACTGCCGTTACAATATCGCAGGCATTCAGGTGCATTATAAAGGCAGAAAGGAATGGCTTCATGCGTTTTTTGAACCTTTTTTAGAGGACGGAAAAGAAAATCCGTCAGCTCATACGGTTAAGCAAAGCGGTATTTCCCAGAGCTGGCGTGTCAGAGTGCTGTCAGAAGTCCCGGAAATTACAGGTGAACTGCTGTTGTTTGGCAGTCAGTTAGATGTTTACCGGTGCAGTGGGGATTATATGCTGCGTTTTCCGTCCAATCATCATCTGGCATTGTGTACACTCTCCTTTGACGGTAAAGAAGCGGTATTTTATTATGACGGCTCGACGCAGCAGGAAGCAGTTGATGAACTGTTTTATGGTTTCCGCGCGGCATTTTTTTATTTTGCGGCACTGCACGGTAAATATGCACTGCACTCAGCTTCCAACTATTATCAAGAAAAGGCGTGGCTGTATTCGGCATCATCAGGTACGGGAAAAACGACCCATGTTAAATTGTGGGAAAAGCTTTATGCCGTACAGGTATTAAATGGTGATCTGAATCTGCTCGGTATGGAAAAGGACGAAGTCTTTGTCTATGGGATTCCATGGTGCGGGACTTCCGGTGTCTATACAACGAAAAAATACCCGCTTGGCGGCATTATTCTTTTAAAACGAGGAACGGAGAACCGGGTCTGTAAACTGCCTCAGGACGAAAGACAGCTTTACACCGCACAGCGTATGATTTCACCGGCATGGACAGAAAAACAGGTTGATGACAGTCTTTTATTTGCAGAAAAACTTTCGGACCGTATTCCAATCTGTCAGCTTTACTGTACGCAGGAACCGTCTGCGGCGGCTGTGATGAAAGAATATATTGATAAATATTTAACAATATAATGACGGTGCGTAAAGGCGGTTGGTTGGCAGAAAAAAAGGACTAGCATATATTATTAAGGAAGGAAAAATGAAGAAAAAAATAAAATGGATTTGTGAGCGGCTAAAAAGCGGGCGGTTTAAGCAGCTTTGGATTCAGACGGTATGGATTTATTCGTATGTGAGAATGTACTGGAAAGAAATCGTGTTTTACACGGGAACGGGTCTTCTCGGTACGATAATCGGCCTGGTAAGCAGTCTGCTCTCCAAAGATTTGGTTGATTTGATTACCGGACATCAGGCTTCGCGGCTTGTTATGACTTTTGTGTGGTATATCGCATTTTCAGCCGGAAATATCTGTGTGACACAGTTGTTAAATTATCTGTCGAACATGATTTCGTTAAAGGTAGATCAGGAAATGAAAGCAGATATTTTTCAGAAAATGCTGACAACGCGGTTAGAACCGTTAATGGCATATCATACCGGAGATTTGCTGACACGCTGGAGCAGTGATGTATCCGTGATTTCATCCGGTGTGTTAAACTGGATTCCGAATCTGATTATTTACACAGCAAAATTTATTACGTCGTTTGCGGTCGTATTTTACTATGATGTCACATTTGCCCTGCTGGCACTGATTGGGATTCCGGTGAGCATCGTGATGTCAAAGACACTGCTGTCTAAAATGCAGGCCAATAATAAACAGAGTGCAGCAATGAATGCAAAAATGTCGGGATTTCATCAGGAAACCTTTTCAAATATTCAGGCAATTAAGGCATTTGATTTAATACCACTCTACGTCTGCAGATTACAGGAACTGCAAAAAGACTATTTTTCGATGAAAAAGAAATTTCAGAAGCTCAGTGCAATGACATCAATTATGATGTCATTTGTCGGCATTGTCGTTTCGTACAGCTGTTACGCACTCGGCATTTACCGGGTGTTTACCGGGGCGATTACGTACGGTACGATGACGCTGTTTCTATCGCTGTCCGGCAGTCTTACCAGTACGCTCAATGCGCTGATTGCCATGGTTCCGACAGCCGTTTCGATAACGACTTCGGCAGGCAGGCTGATGGATATTTTAGACATGCCGCATGAAGATTTTTCGGAAAGAAAACAGGCTGAAGTCTTTTATAAGAAAAATAAGCGGGCGGGAATCGGTGTCTGCATGGAAAATGTATCGTATGCATATCATACCGGAAAAAAGGTATTAACAGACGTGGATTTTTGGGCAGAGCCGGGACAGCTTACGGGACTGGTCGGGGCTTCCGGCGGCGGAAAGACGACAATGCTTCGTCTTTTACTGTCTTTACTTGAACCACAGCAGGGAACGATGAAGCTATATGCAGGTGATGCCGGTCAGGACGGAAACAGCCAGTTCCAGAAGGATTCACAGACACTGCCGCTCTCTCCTGCCACCAGACAGCTTTATGCATATGTACCGCAGGGAAATGCGATGTTTTCGGGAACGATTGCCGACAATATGCGAAGTGTCAAACCGGATGCCACAGATAAAGAAATCATAGACTGTTTAAAAAAAGCGTGTGCATGGGAATTTATCGGACAGCTTCCGGATACCATTTATGAAAAAATCGGGGAACGCGGGAATAATTTTTCAGAAGGGCAGGCACAGCGCCTTTCCATTGCAAGGGCACTGCTTAAAAATGCACCGGTACTGCTCCTCGATGAAGCCACTTCGGCACTCGACATTGAAACGGAAAAACAGGTTTTAAAAAATATTATGGAAGATTCACTGCCGAGAACGTGCATTGTTACGACACACCGCCCGACAGCACTGAAATTATGTAAAAATGTATATGCCATACAGGATACACGCTGCAGGCAGCTTTTGCCGGAAGAAATACAAAAAATCATCAGGGACTTTTAAAAATCCCTGATGATTTTTTGTATGCCGCCTGTTACGGATTCTTATGTATTAGCACATACCGACATCGCCCCAGTCAATCGCATCATAAGGCTGGTGTCCGATACGCTCCCAGTTCGGATAGCGGTTGCCGTTATCAACATCGTAGCTTCCCCAGTATTTTTCAAGCTGGAGTCCGCAGCCGTTGTAACGGAAAGCCGGACATCCGTTACAGCCGAAACGCTGGATATAAGAAGTTGTATTATTATAGTCCGGTGCATGCCATACACCATTCATGTATTTGCTGTCGCATTTCGGTGCGGAAACCCCGCTGTCTGTATTGTCACCGCTGGCAGCATATACCCCTTCATAATGCTCCTCTGTGTCGATAATGACAGGTTTTTCATAGTTTGCCATAACTGATAAACCTCCAATTCATTACATTTCTGTATTAGAATAATCCTTTTTATTTAGTCAGTCAATACTTTTGACCTATTTTTCAAAAAGTTTTAAATCCCGCAAAAGACGGCTGCGCTGGGAAGCCTTTTTAAAAATGGACAAGGTACTTGTCTTGCGGATTCTGCGGTTGTTTCTCAAAAAACGGATAAGTGTTGTGCACCACAGATATGGCCATAAAAGGATACAGTCGGAATGGCTGTTTCCCAGTTTCATCTGATGGTGGAATTCACAAAGAAACCCTGTCAGACTGCTGTTTTTTAAAAATACCATACGGTTAGTGCTGGAATGTCCGAATTCTTCCGCTTCCAGTATTTCATCCATTAAGGCTGCATAGTGCTTGCGGTTGTGGGAAAGAGCCTCCTTTTCAGAAACATTTCCAAATAAAAATGAAATCTGCGTGTAAGGCAGTCCCAGATACAGTACACACAGCGCCGTAACCGCTTTCGCAAAATTTTCAAGCCGTGTTTTTTTTAGAAGCTGTAAAAAGACCTCTTTTGTGTTCTGTGAATGGCCGCGTTTCCAAAAGACTGTCCAGTCACATAACAGCTTTACACCAAAACCCGCACGCACAAAGTGCTGTAACATATGCAAAAGCAGATAGTACGCATCGTAGGGGTCAGTGGCGGCACAGATGGGATATCCCAGTATGGTTTTGTGAATCCTGTGACTATTATATTCAGGTAAAAGCGCCGCAATGTCTGTATTTAGTTCATTTTGTTCAAATGGTTCGGAAAGCATGGCATGCAGTTCAATATGAAAATGTTCCGGAGCCGTAAATACAGTATGGTGATGTGTCAGCTGTGTGGATTCTTTTTGAAATCCGTGGTTTTCCAAAACGCAGACAGCCTGTTCAAACTGTGCAGGATCTGGAATCAGCAAATCGATATCTCCCGACTTGCGCGCTTCCGGGACAGGATAAAGCTGTGCAGTCTGCCAGCCTTTTAAAAGCAGGACAGAAATGTCGGCTTCTTCCAAAAGGGTAATTAAAAAACTGCTGTAATATAACAGTCGGTAATTTTGCAGGACAATCTGCGTGCTTTTTATCTGTACCTGTTGCATTAGGTCTTGCGGGATTTGCGGTATCTGCAAAGTCTGTGCCGGTATAAAACTGCCGGTTTGATTCTGTATCGGCGTGAAATTTTGCGTTTCACACTGCGCTGCGCAGACATTGACGGCGGTAAGCGTATCATACAGCAGGGATAAGACACTGTGTCTGTCTGCGGTATGAATCAGTTCTGTCCAGTTCATATCATCAGAGTATTTTTTAAAGAAATCCGATATGAAACAGAGCTGTTTCCGGTCGGTGGATTCTTTGTCAAAGTCCGCAGCCGGGCTGGCTGAAAGCGCAAATTTTAAAAAATGAAGCAATATAAAATCTTCGTTTCTCATTTTCGTAATCCTCTCCATTTATGAAGTAACAGCTGCATAGCATCATTGTTTTTATAAAGTATGATAAAGACAAAATTTACTACTAACGTACAGCAGATCAGACGCAGTGTCATATCGGGAATGATGCCGGTAATATGAAATGCAGCTGTGCATTTTTCGCATAAAAAATGAGCTGTCAGCCATACAGCGCCACATTCGATACAGTAGAGCAAAAGTCTGCGGTAATACGGAAATACCGGTGTCTGGAAGTGATACTTATATAAAACAAACGGTTCAATCCAGAGTGTTGTGGTAACGGTGCTGATAAAAGTTCCCATAAAAACGCCGAATGTACCAAAGCGTTGTGCCAGTATAATGGAAACAATCAGATTAATCAGTGCTTCGGCAATGGATTTATACCGGTCATACCAGAACAATCCCAAAGAATTTCTAAAAATCAGGCAGGAACGGGTAAGCCCCCGGATATAAAAATTAATGCACAGAATCCATACGATATCGGTTGTAAACAAATATTTTTCACCGAAACTCAGCACAATAAAGGGATTGAGCAGCTCAAACAGGCAGATTGCGGCAAAAGAAAACATCCAGTGGTTGAGTAAAAAGACGGAAGAAAAAATCGTCTGCACCCGTTCTTTGGAAGCTGTTGCGCCGAGGTTGCCGACGCTGGCGGTAATCCCCTGAAAGGTTTCGTTTAAGACCTGCTGGACAGAGCCAATCAGCAGATAATAATTGGAATAACAGCCGACACTGGCAATGCCGACAAAGCTTGAAATCAGCAGGTTGTCAGTGTTATTGACAATCACATCTCCGATTTTGTGCATCATCATGGCACGGATATTTTTTAAAATGTGCTTCCGCTCCTGCTTTTCAACAGGAGCAATATTTTTATCCCGCAGAAACGGGAAAATCCGCTCAGCTTTTTTTGAAATGTAAATGTTTGAAAACAGTGTCGTCAGGATATATACATATAAGTACAAAATGAAATTTTTCGTAAGCAAAAGGACCGCAATCTGGACAATATCCTGAAGCACCCATGAAACGGTTTTGGACAGTGTTCCAATGTACATGAGCTGATGGGCATCAAGCAGGGTGCGCTTGTATACAAACAGATAAGACAGCACTGTGTTAAACAGATACAGGATATAAATATAAGTCAGGTGCGGAATATCCGGTTTGTTTTTAATTAAAATGTCCATAAACGGAATGACACAGATTCCGGCGGCGGCAACAAACACAGCCACAAAGCGGTAAAACCACTGATACAGGTGCATAATGGATTTCTGCGCTTCCGTGTTGCCGTCTGCAATTGGTTTATACAGGGCAAAGGAAATCGCCGTTTCAATGCCCATTTCCGACAGGGACAGTACATTTAAAATGTCAGTAAATAGTCCGTTGATACCGACGTAATTTTCCGACAGCACATGGGTAAAAACAACGCGCACAACATATCCCATAAGAATTGCGGCGGCTCTGGAAAACAGGGCAATGCTGGTATTGTATGCAGAATACTGTGTACGCGATTTGCTGTTCAAAAAAAGACCTCCAATCATTGTGGTTTCATAAAATTACTGCCCTTTTTCAAAAGAAGAAGGTTCAGGAAAAAGCGCGGAAAAAGCGGTACTAATCTGTGTTTTGGCACGTTCAAAATCAATGGCTGTATTGGCGTCATTGATACAGATGATATCTGCTTTCTGCTTTTTAATGACAGACACAAGCTTTTTATTATCCGAAGACGCATTAAAATAGCGGAAGCTGCGGCAGACATTTTCCGCTGTAAAATAACCGGTCAGTTTCTGCCATTCCCGCAAAAGGTACTGGTTGACATCGTCTGCATGACGGAACTTGTGTAAACAGGTTGCATCTAAAAGTGAATACTCCTTTTCCCAGAGTGTTTCATAGGTTGATCTGCAAAGCGGTGAAGCGCCGTGTACCGTATAAAATCCGGAAAACAGCGGAAAAGCCAGTTCCAGAAAGTTATAACAGAAATAAAGTGGCGGATATCCGGGTTTAAAATAATTACGCCACTGATGGCGGATATTTTCACGTTTGTTAAAATATTTTGACAGCACCAGCGTATTATTTAAAAAGATATGTGACATGACCGGATTGGCGGGATTTGCAACAACCGGCTGTAAGGCAAGCATATCACAGGGCTTTCCGCTTTTAAAAAAATGCTGCGGCGTTACCGGGCGGATTAAAAAGACATCGTCATTAAAGTAGACAAAATTTTCTGAAAGTCCTGGTATCCGGTGCAGATTTAATTCAATAGTATGCGAATTATAAGTCGGCAGATACTGCGGTGGAATAAAATCCGTGTGTTTTATGATATGCAGTTTCGGGTGTGCGGTATTAAGCCACGCAGGAAGATGTCCCCATGTTACAAAATAAATATTATGAACCCAGGGTGCATTTTTTTCAATGCCGCGGAACCAGTATTTTAAATGATCCCAGTCGCGGTAGCGTTCTTTCCGGTTATCGGCTTCACTGCCGGATGCAAAATGGCTTTTTTCATCAAGCCATGCAGGGTCACTGCCATCGACCCATGTAATTACAAAATCTAGAGTGGAAGACTGCATACTTCTTTTTGTCATAAAATTGCCTGCTTTCTGTTGCCATGATATAACTTATATCATATATTTATAATGTTAGGGTCAAAAGCCTCCAACTATGATATGAGGATATTGTATGCTGCGCCTTCTTTATCCTTACATTTATAAACATACGTTATTGCGTTTTTCGCCCTGTTTTGCAGGGCTGTTCGTTCGTTAATGGTGTTTGTGCTCATTATATCATATGTTGCAATGAATTAGAAAGGTAAATGCAATGAAAAATAAACCGGAAAATAGAAATTTGCAGATAACCCGCCGGGCAGTCTGTATTCTTGCAGTCTGTGTGACTGTGGTGATTTTAGGAACAGCTGGACTGTGTTTGTATTTTGTATACAATAAAAAGCCGGTGTGGACGCAGGCAGATTTAACGGTGACACAGGAAGTTCTGCACAATCCGTACTGTGGCTGGTATCAGATTTACGGCTATACGCTGACGGACGAAAGTCAGACAGCCGGACAGAATCCGGCATGGAGTGTCTTGGATACAAAGATTTCTGCGGCTGTTGCACAGAGTGAAAGTGCCAATGACCGGCTGGCGCTGCTTCAAATCAATTTAAAACAGTTTGCAGACCGTGACCTTACCGAAAATGCGCTGGCAGAGCTGAAACATATCCTTACCCGCTGGGAAGAAAGCTCCTGCAGCCTGATTCTGCGTTTTTTATATGACTGGGACGGCAATGCGCAAAGCACTGAGCCAAACGACATTTCACAGATTGAAAAACATATGCGGCAGTGCGCACAAATACTGAATGAGCATAAAGACAATATCTATCTGGTGCAGGGAATTTTTATAGGAAATTACGGTGAAATGCACCACTCCCGTTTTTCATCCGAAGAGGAACAGATACAGCTTTTTACGGTTTTGCGGGGCAGTCTGGATGATGAAATTTATATGGCAGTACGTACACCGGCTCAGCTTCGTGCAGTTTTGGCGGCGGATCATCTGGATGAAGGACAGGCGGCGGTTATAAAAACAGGGCTGTTTAATGACGGTATTATGGCATCGGAGTCGGATTTGGGAACGTATACCGACAGAAGCCGTGAACTTTCTTATCAGGATGAAGTTTGTCTTACCGTGCCAAACGGCGGAGAAGTCGTATCCGATACCGTTTACAATGACGTTGAAAATGCAATGAATACATTGCAGACAATGCACGTATCGTATTTAAACCGTATGTATGATGAAAAGGTTTTAAAAAAATGGAAAAATCAGCCGTATGAAGACACGACAGGTTATGATTATATCGGCGCGCATTTAGGTTACCGCTATGAAATCAGCGGGACGGCATTTTCTTATAAAATGTTTGGACAGACGGCAAAGCTTACGTTTTCAATAAAAAATACCGGCTTTGCACCGGCATATTATGATTTTACGACAGAACTGCGGATATGTGACATGGAGGGAAATATCATACAGACACAGAATCTGGGTGAACAGTTCTCAACCACAGCATTACAGCCGGACAGCCTAGTTACACTCTCCTGTCCGGTGTTTTTGCACATTGCAAAGGGAACTTATCAGGTTTATCTGAAAATGAGCAGTCCAAAGAGCGGTGAAAAAATCCGATTTGCACTCACAGAAGAACCGACGGAAAACGGATACCTGTGTGGTACCTTTATATTTGAGTAAATAGAGTTCCGATATGGAATCAAACAGACAACAAAATACAGGCGTAAATTTATATGACCGTCAGGATTCCCACTGTATCACAGTTATCAAAAAAGACTTTTTTTTGACTGCGTTTCAGTGCCATGGAAACAGTTAGTTTATACTGACCGGAAGAAAGCGCTATAAGCGGGCAGTCAACGGATACGATACACTGCTCTCCCGCCGGGAGTTTTGCAATCTCACGCCTGCCAAGTACGGTGTTTTCTAACGGCAGACAGGGTGCATTATTTATATTATCAGCCGTACAGCAGACAGCAGACAGTGTTAAAATGACCGGCTCATACAGGGCGGCAAAGCCGGTATTTTTTATGGTAATTATAAATTTGGAACAGTTTTTATCTGCCGCTTTGACAGCGGATAAAACCAGACAATACCCCAGACGGCGGTCGATTTGTTCAAAGACGGATTCAGTTTTGTCTGTCTTTTGTCCTTTCCATTTTTGAAGTACGGTGCCGTCATACTGGCTGTTCAGGTAAGAAACGTGCATTTTGGTGAGCGTTTCAATTGCGGTATCCCCGTCATTGTATGGATTCGGCATGATAACCTCCCCACCGTTATAAACCTGCATACACCGTTCCTGTTGAAAAGAAAGCTCTGCACTCCTGCTCCACTTTCCGTCACCGGAGTTTACGTTCCCCCAAGACACATTATCAGAGGGAATATTACCGGAGACGGTATCCCCGGCGGCATAAGTGCCGTAGTCGGTTTCAGAGCCGGTGATGGCATCGTTATACAGTCCGGTCAGGGAAAGAATCCGTCCGCGTGTGCCGGTATCCGTATATTCAGACAGTCCCGTTTCAAGACTGCGCAGCTGTGCGGGCGTGCGCACTGCCATGGCGACAGCGCCTTTTGTGGCATGATAAAAGCTGTCTATCAGACGACAGAGGCTTTGTCTGTCGCAGAATTTGGAAGTATGCATTTCTCCCCAGCTTCCGATAAAAAGTCCCTGTGTAGTGTAGATATGTGCAGCATATTTGTAAATGATACTGCCAAGCTGGTCCATATGGGACTGGATTTGTGAAAGTCCAGCAGGTTCGTGTTCCATGCCTTTTCCTTCATCATCATAGATAATCCGCAAGATCATGTCTTTGTTATGACGGGCAAAAAAAGACAAAATTTCTTCAAAAACCGTAAGTGCCGGTGTATCAAAACTGCGTGCAGCATAATTTCCGATACAGACACGTACCAGGCACAGGGATTCCTGTTTTTTTAAACACCACTGCAATTCCTCAAAATCAGGACGTTCCGGGAGGGTAAACGAATAAATGCTGTACCACCCTCTTTTGGGATTAACCGTGTGGTCATCTGCTTTTTCAATGGATAGATACGGCTTAAATTTATTGTGTTTTTTGAATATCATTGTTATAACGCTCCGCTTTCGGTACATTTTTAAAGATTTTTTGCCGGATTAAAACGGCAAGAATACTAAAAAACATATGAAACATATAGCCGATTGGTTTTAAACCGGAGTGCATGCTCTTTCCGTGTTCTCTTAAATGCATGACCGCCGGAATTTCCACAATATTAAAATCTGATAAAAGCATATTGGTAATCATATTTGCATCCGGGTACTTTTCATCAAAATTGCCGAATTTTGAATAGCACAAGGCGGCACGGCGGCTTAATCCCTGTAATCCCGTTGTCGGGTCCATGATGGTACGTCCTGTTGACCACTTGATAATATGGCGGAATAAGAAAAATGCAAAACGTTTTAAAGCCGAGGTTTCAAAGTACGGACTGTCGTTTAAATAGCGTGACCCCAGTACAATATCGGGATAGACACCGTTTTCATCAGGGGTCTTTAATGCACGGTACAGATTGATTAAATTACCGGCATCGTGCTGTCCGTCCGCATCCATCTGAATGACATAGCGGTAATTACAGCGGATTGCATACTTATAGCCAAGCTGTAAGGCACTGCCGTAGCCGAGGTTAAATACATGCGTGACAACGGCGTGGTGTCTTGCTTTGACGATCCAGTTGGTGTTATCCGAAGAAGCATCATTCATAACCAGAATATCAGCAAATTCAGCAATTTCAGGCTGCTCCAGACGGTCTAAGACCTTGGAAATATTTTTTTCTTCATTATAAGCAGGTATAATAATTAAAACTTCTTTCTGCATTAATTTGTCCTCCGCAATTATCCCTGTAAGATTTGCATTATAGCTTAAGGTGAGTAAAGTAAATCACGAATCATATGAATATCGTTTTCAAAATGGCAGGTTTTTTTCGCTGCCGCCCTGCCAAAACTTTCGGCAGTCTGCGGATGCTCTATCAGATATTCCACCGCATTTGCAATGCCTTCCGGTGAAAACGGACAAAGCAGACCGTCTACACCGGAAACAATCTGTTCGCGGTTGCCGCTGCAGTCGGATGCCGCAATAGCACAGCCAAGCACCTGTGCTTCCTGTATGGCAATGCTCTTGCCTTCAAAACGGGTTGCATGAATATAAAAATCTGCCATTTTAAAATACGGATACGGATTGGTCTGCATTCCTAAAAAAATAAAATGGTCTTCTACGTGTAGTGACCGGGCAAGCTGTGTGAGTCTGCCGTATTCCGAACCTTCCCCGATAATATACCAGTACACCGGGTACTGCTTTTCTAACAGCAGTTTGAGGGCATAAACCGCACAGTCAAATCCTTTCTGTGGTGTCAGTCTGCCAACCGTCAGCAGACGGATTCCTTCATGCATGGACTTTTCGGCGGGTGAAAGTGCCTTTTGCCGGATTGCTTCGGTGTCAATCAGGTTGTGAAAAACCGAAAGCTTCTGCTGACATTCTGGATAGACACCGGCAAACACACCGGCTGTTTCATTGGAAACTGCAAAAATCCTGTCAAAATCCACATAACAGTCCTTATCCAGTCTGCGTGTATACCCTGCCTGTACATAGTCAACATGGATAAATGCCGCTTTTTTAGCGGCAGATACATGATCGTGTACATAGTAGGCAGAACCGCCCTCAATATACGAAACCGCTAAGTCAAAATGCGTGTCAAATCGTTCAGACCCGTCTGATACAATCCGCCACAGCAGCTTTTCAAGCGGTGTGTTTTTGCGGTTTAAAAACAGATAGGACAGGTTATGAAAAAATGCACCATGGCAGAAATTTTTTATGAGTACTGTCTTAAAAAGAAGAAATTTTCCTTTTTTAGATAAGACCGATTCCCAACAGAAATGACGGTTGAGCAGGTGGACATAGGTGGGCAGTTCACGGACGAGTTCTCCCTGTCCGCACAATACATATAAAGAAATATCATATTCGTTTTCAGGCAGTTTTTTTAACAGGGTTATCAGCGCGGTTTCCGCACCGGCGCGTCCCAGTGTATTGATTACAAATAAAATTTTTTTCTTCATACGTACTCCAATATTAAAGTTCTGTTTTGTTTTTTCCGGTCAGCTGCTGTAATTCTGTAAGAATCCGTTCATTTTCCTGGTTTAAAAGGGAAACCTGCATGGCAAGTTCCTGATTTTTGCGGCTTAAAACAGAAACATATTCGGAAATCTTAAACAAAAACAGGACCAGAAAGGCGGATAAAATCATCTGTGCAGGACCGGAAAAAACAGCGAAAGTCCAGGTACAGAAGCTGAGTGCCGGAATAATGCCTGCAAGAATAAAAAACAGTGCAAACAGACACCACCCCAGTAAAAAGCCTTCTTTTAATTTTTTTCCGGCATAAGACAGCATTGCACAGACAAACAGCAGGATTCCGAATACAATGAGTATTATGCGAAGTATTATAGGCGGCATAGTATAATTTCTCCTTTCTTAGTGCGGGGTTTCATTTTTGCGTATCCGGGTACACCTGTCCGCTTGGGCGGGTGCCGGAAACCTGTTTTATAATCGTACCGTTGCAGAAAATATGGTTTTTCATATGCTTTTCCAGCCGGCACAGTCTGAAATATGAAAATGTCCATCCGGCAAATGCACCAATTGTCAGTCCGCCGCCATACCAGACGGGACTGGTATTTAACAGACAGATACTTGCAGCCAGTGTCATCAGACAGAAAATACAGCCGGTATACAAAGCACCGTTTAAGTCGTTAAAATAATATAAAAACAAAAAGACCGGATACATTAAAAACAGGATAAAATATCCGGCGGCAAGGCACGGGTATACCTGAATAATCGTGCCGGTATAGCCGAAGCGCTGAAGCACAATCAGGCTGACTAAAAAAAGCACGGTTGAAATAATAAACTGAATCCGCACCAAAGACATCAGTTCATCTGCAAGCAGACGGAACATACGCATGCCGGTTTTTTGAATGTCAAGCAGCCGTCCGCCGATAATGGCTTCCGAATACTGTTTGTATCTGGCATTGAATTTCATTTCAACCAAAACAATAAAAATAATGCTTGCAGAAATGTTCGTAAACATCGCCACGCATGAAGCATAATCATACGTTTCAGCACACACGAAAGAACCGGCAGTCCGGATTTGTAAATCAGATGTCCAGAATACAAAATTATGCACAAACAGTCCGAGTGTGTAAAAAGTATTGGCAAGAATCAGTTTCCGGTATTTTGCAATGTGTTTCAGTATTTTTTTATATTGGTGGCTGTATTCCGTAAAATACTGCGTAAGTAGTGCTAATCCAAGGGATGCCGTAATTAAAAAGCCGGCAGTCAGAGCAAGCAGCATGGACATACAGACACTGATACCTATATAATATACCAAAAATAATGATAAGAAAAGGCTGATTATACTTCCAACAGCATAAAAAAGTGAAATCTTTATATAGTCCTTGCAGATTGATAAATACATCATCGTATAAAAAATAAAGGACAATGCGATAAAACAGCAAAAGGATATAAAAACGTATGCCGGGCGTACTCCGCCAGAGAGCCACTCATGCAGACAGAACGGAATCCCCATCAGGCAGCAAAAAAGAGTCTGTATCAGCAGTCCGAGGTAATAGCATGGCATAATATCTGCATAAGTTTCTTCAAAAATAACATCGGAAATGTATCTTGAAAGAACGGCATTTAACGGCGCGCTTGCCAGCAGTGAAAAAATAAAAATATAAAGCACGGTGTTCTGGAACAGCTGTTTTTCATAATACGATTCTTGCGTGTAGCCCAAAAGCCGCTGCATGATAATCAGTGTTACAATGACAAGCAGCATCGGCGCAATGGTAATGACAATACTGTATCCGGCACCCGCAATGTGGCTGCTCATAGATTTTTTATTAAAAAATTTATTTAATCTTAAACCAACCCCTGCCATAAATGGCTCCTTTCTTTAAGACGTTTTTTTCTTTGTTAATTCCCTGTAAATGTCGGCATAGGTGCTGCGCATCTGTTTGATGGTGTATTTATTCATCAGGCGGCGGTAGCCGTTTTCACCGTATTCGTGCCGCATTTTTTCATTGGCGGCGAGTGTCAGCATCGCATTTGCAATTTCCTCGATATTCATAATATGCGTTAAAATGCCTGCTTCACCGAAGTCATCGGATTCGCCGAGTAACAGCCCCTTACAGTTACCGACATCGGTTGCAATCACCGGGCGGTGAGCCGCAAAGCTTTCAAGAATCGTAAGCGGCTGGCCTTCGCTGACACTGGTAAGAATCGTAAAGTCCATTTTTCCGATGTAGTCTTTGACCTGTACCCTGCCGGTAAATACAATATCTTCAATCTGCATATCCCCGACAAGACGGAAACACTCTGAAGCATAAGTTTCGTCTTCATCAGCAGGTCCCATAATCCAGAGCTTTAACCGCGGGTTTTTCTGTTTTGCATAGGCAAATGCCATAATCAGTGTTTTGACATCTTTAATCGGTGTGACTCGTAAAATTGCTCCAATATGAATCATTGGGTCTGCCGGGTCTTTTTGTGGAATATTCCGGTAAAGTGCGGGACGTATGCCGTTGGGTGTCACAATCGTTTTTTCTTCGGGACAGCCCAGTTCAATCTGTAAGGTGCGGGCATGTTCAAATAAAGAAGTGACTTTATCCGCAGTCTGGTAAGCAAACAGCGACATTTTGGCAAACTGTTCAATCCACAGATTTTTATACAGCCCCCGTATCCACGAAGCTTTGATGATTTCTTCTTCACGTTCTCTGGTATAAATGCCGTGTTCCGAAATTAACAAGGCACTTTCCGGGTGCAGCAGTTTTGCCATACTGCCAAGCACGCCGGAATAGCCGGTTGCGACACAGTGGTATAAATCTGCTTTTGGCAGATCGGACTGCATGGCAAGAAAAAGCGGCAGGTACATGGAGCGCATTGTCCATAAAAAGTCGGAAAAGACAATTTCACTGTGTTTTTCTTCGTAACATTCAATAACGGCATCTAAAAAATCCGGTCCCATCAGCAGGGCATTTAAAGAAAACTTCCGGCTTTGCAGCAGTGTTGTCAGTGTTACCCAGTCAGTATCTTTGCCAAGCAGCAGGCTTTTTAAGGCGGCAGCTTCTTTTGCAGACAGATGGCAGTGCTTCCGTGACTTTCCCTTACCGGTCCACTCACAGTCATTTAAGTAAACTTCGTGTACTTCGGTGACATTTTCCGGCAGGGTATACTGGAATTTTTTGCTGATGCTTCTGTCGGAAATAATTGCAAGGACACTAAAACTGACGCGGGGAAAAGAGCAGATCAGATTGTTAATCCAGCCGGAAACCCCGCCGACAACGTAAGGGTAACATCCTTCAGCAATAATACATATTTTCATAAACTGCTCCTTTCCTTATTTTTTAAGCGATATGGTTACGGTATCACGCTCCGGAGTGATAAGATAAGCACCATCCTCAATCTTTTCAGCAGCGGCACCGTCTATGTCTTTAATTTCTTCATTGTGCAGGCGCAACATAAAGAAAGTGTCTTCACTGCGGTTTTTGATTTGCAGCGTAATGGTATTACCGGTGCGCATACTGCTGTAATCCACGGCTAAAAAGGCGCGGATACGGCTGGCTGCCTGAGTGACCGTACAGCTTTGATAAACCGATTTAGGCGGTAGATAGGCTGCCAGTGCTGTCGCCGTTTTCTGGTAAAATTTATCCCACAGCACATTTTCATCATCCTCCTTCGGATTACAGATTTCCGTACAGTCAACACCGATACTTGAATAAGCAAGTGCCGTATTTAAGCTTTTTTGTATAAAATCATTTTTATAACTGTAGGCAGTGCCGTCTGACAAGAGTTTCATTTGTAAAACATCATTTCCCACATACGCAAATAAACAATTCCCGTCATTGCTGCTTTTTTCGGTAACAATAGTCTGCAGTGTATTTGTCAGTTCCGGTGAGCCGTTTAAAACTTCGGAAATCTCACTTTCCTTTGCATAAAGAGAAAGAAAGCGGTAGTGCTGTAAAAAAGTGCGGTAAACAGAAGTATCTTTTTGCAGCTTTTCGCGGATGGAGGTATCCGTATCTCTTGTGGAAGACAGCCCGGCTTCAAACTGTTTTTCATGTAACAGGCGGAAAAAATACTCCAGTTCCTGCGATACCGGCTCGTGTTCATCCTGATAATGAAACTGCGGTGTAAACAAAAAGGTAAAGCGGCTGTTTAAATACTCTGACAGTGTGGAAATATCCGGCCAGATGACATTTTCAAGTACCGAAGCAGTGTTGCGGCTGTAACCGGCATCCATGGCATCTTCCTGTTCAAAAGCAAGAACAGGATAATTGATAATGGAAACGGTCTGTGCATTGACAACCGGTGTAACGGCATAGTCCTTTAATTCATAAAGAATGGCATTTAAAATGCCAAATCCCCCGGTATCCGACAGGTAATCTCCGTTGACACAGAAAATGTAAGCGTTTTCAAGACTTTTCCGCCAGAATACGGCAGGACGGTCTTCTGTTTTAATCGTGCCGTATACGGAACTGTCCAGTTCTGCCGCCATATAAGTCTTGGTGGCATTTCCCGGAATATACCACGGCATATCCAGAGAAAAGTCCTGATATTTTTCTTCGTCTTCATTGTTTGCAATATACCAGGATTCACCGCCCAGTAAAAAACCGCTGTAGAGCTTATAACCGGATACGGTAAGCGATGGGGACACTGCATTTGCAATGCCTAAAAAATCCATCAGGACACTGTTGTTTTCAATCGTATTAAAATCCGGCAGGCTGCACCATATAATGGATATGCCGTAACTGGTCAGCGTTGTAAGAAGAGAAAGATCGCTGTTACAGTCTACAAAGGCGGCATCAAGCAAAACCGCATCGGGCAGCTTTTCGCGGTAGGTGCGGTAATCCGAAATCTGCCGGTACGTCAAAAGATTACGCTTGGTATAGGTACACCATTGACGGATTGTTGTACCGGATGCAGAATCCGTATCGCCGATAAAGACGATAAAAGCATGCGAATCCGACAGTACGGCGGCAGAATCTGTCTGAACCGTAAATTGTGTACCGGCATCAAAAGGAGCCGTTTCATTTGCGTAGATATTTTCATCGTAACGGTTATATTTCTGTCGTACAAGACTTGATCCCTGAAACAGAAACAGTACGAGCAGCATAATACAGCTGATGGTAAAATAAATTCTCTTTGTCAACATCTGGTGATTCATAATACTCCTATTCCTGAACAATTTGCTGCGAAGCGGTGATTTTTACTGGTTATAGTTATAGTCAATCGAAAGACTAAACGGGCTGGATTCATTCTGAATCAGCCGGTAACAGATAAACTCGTCATCTTCGTAATAGATGGTCATATCCTGTGGGAACAGCTTTCTAAACTGCTCTGCCCAGTAATACATTTTGGACATGACAATCCAGCGGTTTTCCCCTTTATAAGGATTGATACCGGCACTGGAAGGAAGTGTCTTTGCAGCGCCTGTGCGGGATATGGACTGACCGCTGTCCGCATAGGAAACGGTATAATCCAGAGGGATTTTTTCTATATAAAAGTAGACATATTTCGTCGGAATAATAATCCGCTGTCCCTGCGCGGCATATTTTAAGTAACGTAAAAATGTAATCGTTTCGTAATGCTGTCCGCGTCCTGCAAGCATCTGAAGTTCGTCATTGGCGGATACAACGGTAAATGTCGTATTTCTGCGCTCGGATAAAATCTGTCCGAGGCAGGTGATGGCGCCGTTGGTTTCAAGAACACTGACACGCGGTGCGAGGATATGGCTGCGGATTGGAAATACCATACATGCCGCGGCACAGATGATTCCCGAAAGAATCAGGGAAATACCGTTTGCAGCACGCGGCTTTTTACAACTATAAAGCACAATGCCCGCCGGTAAATCAAGAACAAGTGCATACAAAACCGTAAGCATATACGTGAGGTAAATTCTTGAACGGTTCTGATCCATAAGCTGCGGTAGACCGATATTTTTTGCATTAAACAAAATCAGCAGAAACAGCAGAAAAATACCGGTGCTGATTTGAATAAAGCCATAATCGGGCTGCTTTGCGATACACATACCGATACCTGCAAGGACTATGAGGGCACATAAGGATAAAATGACCGCAGCAAATAATGCGCCGTCCTGTGCAAAAATATCTTCCTGAATATCATTTGATAAGGTCTGGTAAAAATGCTGCAAAAAATGTGTCGTTTTTTCCAACGTGGAAACAGACGGAGTCAGCACCGGTTCAGTGTCAATATCCTGTGCCAGATTTTCCGGTTCAGGTGTTACCTCTTCTTTTGTAGTGTCCGGCAGGGCAATCTGTGATGAACCGGAAGATGATGTATTTGCTTTATTTTCGTTGCTGTCCTGATTCTGGTTTGTTCCGGAGGAAGACCTGCCGGTCAGAATATTGATGCCCCAGCCGATAGAACCCTGCATCGGTTTTCCGCAGAGTGCCGCGGTAAACATCGGAAGAACCCCGATAACAACGGCTAAAAGGACAGCCCCCATCAGCCGGAGAAAATAGCGCGGCCGGAAAAAACGCATGCAAAAGCCTATTACGATGGCGGCACAGAACAGTCCGGCAATCATTGTGTCGTAAAAATGGACGGCAATCGTCATGCTGAAACACGCACATGCTGCCGCTAAATCGGTACAGATAATCCATTTTCCGGCATTTTCTTTCATATCCTTAAAAAATGCGAATAAAAAGTAAATACACGGCAGGATAAACAGCATGCCGTATTCCTGCGGCAGTGCGCTGATAAAACGGATCGTACAGTTGCCGTGGTATAATGATGGAACCAGATATAAAAACAGTCCACCATAGGCGGCAAAGGAAGAACGGCATATGCAGCGGATAAAGGTAAACAAAACCAGATGCAGATAAAAGGTCTGCACCACGGAAAACAGCCGCAGAATTACATAAGTATCTATATGAAAAACCGTATGGATATAATAAATGATGCAGTGAAATCCAAACGGGTAAACACCGGCGGCAAAAATATTGTTTTTAGACATTTCATTTATCCAGTAATTGTGTACCGGCAGGTCGGAAACCGTATAACCGTACTGGATAATTTCATTGCTTCCATATATATAAAGAAGCCACACGGATAAAAGGGTAAATAATACATATTCTGTTTTATGCCGTCCGATGATACGAAAAATATTTTTACAGGCATTGCACAAAATGTCTTTTATCCGTGTAAAAACAATGGCAAAGAAAGTTTTTATGCCCATCGTTTTAGAGGAAATTTTTCCAAGGAGTGCAAGCTGCCGGATTCCCCATGCCTTAAATGCTTTCCGGTACTGAATAATAATGACGGCAAAGACAGGCATAACTGTAAATATAAGCAGTGTATATATAGAAGAAATATGCAGAAGCTGCAATATAAAAACGAGGTTCATAATGTAAAAATTACTGACAGTAATATCTAACATCAGCCGTTCACCGGTTCTTCTGCCTTTATATTTTTGATGAAAAACCAGTTCCGGCAGTACAACCGTAAGGACTGTATAAATTATAAAAAGGCATACTGCCTGTAAAATCGTATGTACGGTCATAATGTTTATCCTCGTTTCCAATGAAATAATGTAAGTGTCAAAAGGTTTTAAATGCGGTTAAATATACGGAACAGTTCCAAAGTATCGTTATCAATCGGAATATCCGACTGGCGCAGGGCTTCCAATACATCAAAGAACCGTTTGCGGTCTTTGGTGGTATAGTAAAGTTGAAGCAGACACTTATAAGGAATTAAAGTTCCGGCAAGTTCATGTCTTGCAGTTTCACACCAGTGTGCGGCTGCGTCATACTCTTTTACGGCAAGCAGCTGCTGGACAAGCCATTCGTAATAGACGGGACGGGCTGCGGTTCCATCTTTCTGACAGAGTGTATGCATGGCATCTTCCAGAATGTGAACATAAGTGGCATATTCTGAAAATGGAAAGACGTTCTGTTTTAAAATCGGAACCATCTGCTCAATGAGTTCTGCCGCAGTTTTTCCAGCATCTTTTTCATCTGCCAGCATTTCTTTGTGTTTTTGGGAAACACTGTTTCTGAAAGCACCCAGTTCGTCACGCAGGGCACTGGCAGCATAATGGGATACTTCGGAATCTGCACTGTTTAATGCAAGTGATATTGAACCGAGGGAATCCCTGTAATCGTTTCGCAAAACGTTCATCATGAGCTGGCGCTGGTTTTTATAATCGCTGACCGCAATGGTCTCTTCAATCGGTGCAATGTTACGTTCACGCTCTAAGTCGCTGCGTTCAACCTGCCTGATTTTTTCCTTATTAAAAATAACATCGGACAAATCAACTTTTTTGTGAAACAGCAGTTTATGAAAAAGCATGCTGCATACAAAATACAAAATACCAATTACCGGACAGAAAAGCATCAGGAAAAAACGGATAAAAACAAGCATTTTTCCTTTTTTAGTCCGCCGGGCTGTCAGCATTCCCCAAATCAGATATGCGGCGGCAGCGGCTGTATTAAAAAGCAGCACCGCACATAGTAATAAATTGGTAGTAGACATAGTTGCTCCATTCTGCCGGATGGCAAATCCTAATCTTTAATGTCGGTTACAAGGCGGTAGCTATAGCCCGCTTCAGCGATTCGCTGCGTGACATAGCCTGCATCCTTCGGACTGGTGTTTGCAAGCAGGACATAAAGAAATCCGTCGTTAATACTGCCCAGATAATCCGAGTTACGGAACAGACGTTCCAATGCGCGGCTGGCATGTGCAATACCCTCTGCTTTCGGTGTAATCTGTATCAGTGAACAGTCCGTGAGTCCTTTTTGCTGCGCATGCAGAAATGCTTTTAACAGAGTGCGGAATGCTGCGGGTTCTAAAATCTTTGTGCCGTTGATATAGCGTTCATGCTCCAGCACATCAATATAGCGGTTTGCACGCAGTACGGCATTCTGAATCAGGTACCCGATAACCTGAAAGCGGTTCATAAAGGAGAGATTTAAGCGGTCCCATGAAATATCCCACAACATAATAATAGATTGGATTTCATCATTGGATAAAATCGCAGCTGCCATAAGCGGAACATTTTCCGTTAACTGTCTGTTGACAAAAACAGTACGGTTTTTAAACGCTTCAACCATCTGCGTGTATTCTGTATAGGCAATTGAGTTGCCAAGTCGGCGGGCAGATTCCGAGGTAGAGGACATCAGCCGCGCATAATTTCTGTTGGATACATTGTAAATTGCAACGTCACGGCAGTCCATCAGCTGTGAAACAACTTCCGCCGCATGGAAGAATACGCTTTCAGGTTCATCACTGTCCAGTGAGGAAGTAATTTCAAAAATTTTCCCGATACTGTCGCTTTGGTTTACAACCTGTGTTTCAAGGTCATTTTTTAGGCGGGTATTGATTGCATTAATTTCTTCAATATCCTTTAAACGGTTATTTAAATAGGTAATCTCATCCGCTTTGTCAGCCTTCATGGAAGAAAGCTGGTCACGCAGGTAGCCGACACTTAAACCCAGAATCATCAGCTGCGCAATCCATACATAAGTATTGTAATCCAATGCGACTTCAAAACCGGTGCGGTGGTACATCTGCCGGAAAAAATATCCTCCAATTGAAAGAATGGCTGAAAAAGAAGCCTGTTGCTGGCCATATACAATCGCAAATAAAAGTACATATAATAAGTAACAGTCCAGCCGTGCAAAATAGGCACTTTCCGTTACACGGTTATTTATCATAAAAAACGGGATAAAGCAGATCATATTTTCAATGAACGGCAGCGCTGCCTGAAAAATATGAGCCAGCCATTTCTTTACATTATGTTTTGTACCGGTCGTTTCTTTATTTATTATCAACTGCTTTTTATGTTTCTGAATATGTTTGCAAAGCATCTGGATACAGGCCTTTGCATCGTAAAAACAGGTGCAGGAAACTTCATCTGCGAGGTTATATGGCAGACGGCTGTCAATCCACAGCGTTTCATCTCCGGTATTCTGCTCACGGTGTGTCGAAAGTGCGAGGCACGAATCAATCTGCAGACAGAGTTCATTGGCAGAAATGCCGTTGTCCGCGCCCATATAGTAAAAATGGTGTTTTAAATCGTCCGCTTTTACCAGACGGTATAAAAATTCTGTCATATCTGACAGATAAAACGGCATATACAAGTCTTTGGATAAAGTGACTTTTTTTTCTGTCAGGGCTTCCATACAAAGCTTTGATAAACAAAAGTCTGCCTCGTCTGCGGATTTTGGCAGATAACAAAGTTCATTAATACGCAGTGTCAGGATATCCAGTCCGGTTGTTTCCCTATAATTACAGCAGATTTCCTCTCCGTTTTTTAATGCATTTGCCTTGCAGGCTGTGGCATAGTTTTCATGGAAACTGTTTTCCGGTTCTGCCATCTGTTTTGTAATTGCAGCATATTCATCCTCCGTAATCCGAGATATTTCATCAGAAGACAGATAGATAAAACGTCCGAATTGTAAAAGGGAATATGCGGTTAAAATGTTATACAGCCCGCTGCAATAAGATGTAATTTCACGAAATCCGTTTTCCCAGTGATAGTTGCTGTCAAAAGCACCGGTAAAAATCGTTACATCCGGGCGTACACTTTCAAACACTTCCTTAATACAGTTGTTCTCATAAGAAAAATGATACTGCTCATATACGTGTTTATATTTGTTGTGATATTGATGGGAGCCGGTTAATACGTATAACTTCAGACCTTCTTTGTTGAATTTCTGAAGTAAAGCATTGACTACGGTATTACAGCCGCCAATGATGAATACTTTCATAGTCCCTCCATACAGCCGTTTTGTTTTAACAGTAAAATAAATTCTTTTGTATCCTGTAAGGCATTTTCATATGAAATATGATACAGTCCGGAAATTGTTTCTGCTGTTTCTTCTATTGAAAAATGCTTCTTTAAACAATTCCAAATATGGTATCCGGCTTCGTTTGTCATAACAGGTGCATGATAAGAAGCATCTGTACATAGGTGGACGTCTGTGGAAATAATCCAGTACGAACCACAGGCATAGCGGATGGTTAAATCCTTACGAATCATTTTGATTTCACCTCTGTAAAAAACTGCATTTATTATAGTATATTTGCAAATGCCTGTAAAGATTGCAATCCATTATTAAAGTCATTATTACTAAGAAGCATTTTACGATTCGCGGATTTGTATAATGCTATAGTCAGCACTGCCCAATGCATCCGTAACGTGGACAATATGCCGGTAACGGGACAGCCATTTTGTTGTGATGCCCCCGTATGCGGCTGCTTCATCTTCGGATGCGCCTCCTGCCAGCATATATTTAAAAGCACTGTGGCGTAAATCCTGAAAAGTAAAATGCTTGTGAATCTTTTGACACTCCATGCCAAGTTCAATATAGTGGTTTAAAATGCGCTGGGCATCACGGACTTTTAAACGTGTCTGATGTTTGTTATAAAAAACAGCACCTTCAATACGGTTATATTTTTCAATATATGTCTGTAAGAGGTCATTTATGTCTTTTGGAAGACGGATAATACGGCTTGTTTTGCGGGAAGGCGGAAACTGGATACAAAACCGTTCCTGCACATCAATGACAATGTGTTCTACATCCAATTTACTGATTTCACTGCTGGTTAATCCGCATTTTACAGCCAGTGAAAAAACTAAAAATGCCGTATCATCATCTGCGGCAAGCTCTAACAAAGCATTGATTTCAGAGTCTGTAGGAAGATTTTCTTCCAAAAGTGTTTTATCCTGATCCGGCACAATGATGTCATTAAAGTAATTATAATAGGAAATGCCTTGCTGCTCACGGCGGTAACGGATATATTCACATAGACTGCGCATAACCGAAATGCGCATGACCAGTGTGTTGTAAGACAATTTTTTCTGTGTATACCGGGCATTTAATTCATTGATATAACATTCCGCAGCTTCTTTTGTAAGCTTTAACGGATCTGTTTTTGTAAGCTTTGTAAAATTTCTGATGATATTTAGGTATTCTTTTCTGGTTCTTGCGGATAAATTCGTCTGATAAAAAGTCCAGATGGAACTATTGAATTCATCACTTAATTCATCTGCTATATTTGCAGGGGTGGTTTCAGCCATTTTCAAAACGTCCTTTCTTTATTTATTTTGCAACATAAATCATTTTACTATAATTGACCACATATGTCTATATGTTTACAAAACAACTCCCCTCTCCACCTATCAACAAATCCACATACCTATAATTAAGAAAGGCTTCCAAAACGGCACTCTCCCATTTGCATTTTTTCCTCATTTTATTTATAATGTTTATTAATTATGGACACATATTGAACTTCAACAGAATGGAGATTTTATTTTTATGGAACAATACTCAAGACGTTTTATCGAAGAATTGGAAAAACATATCGATCCTACTATCATCGAATTTTTTGAAAAGAAAAGAAATTTATTAAAATTTCCATGTAACAGCATGACGGAATTAATAGATGAAACCTTAATGAACTATCTGGAAGGTAAAACCAGTCGTGAAGATTTAATTCCTGTTATCAACAAAATTAAAAAATCGCGTTTGCAAAAAAGAGCCCGCTGGTACAAATCCTATATTACGGACATTGAAACCATGACACTTGACGATCCGAAGCACCCGGTCGCTTCCGTCATCAATATGGCACGCTCTCTCCCAATTGACCAATATGTTAATATTTTCGGGGACAAAGAACTGGATGAAATTATTGAAGAATACAAAGAACGTGCGACTGTCTGGAAAAATGATGCCAACAGCCTGCTGATTTCGTTTCCTGGAATTGCTTCTTTTACGAACAATTCTATCTACAACTCATTAAAAAATGATTTAATGATTAATGCATGGAAATATATCGAAACCGATTTAGCCGGAAATATTGATTCTTACCTCAGAATGTTTCCGGAGGAGCTATTGGAAAAACCGCTTTTTAGTCCTTCCTCATTTACCCTGATGATGGAAACTGCATCCAATAATCTCTTAAAAGAAATTATCACGGATGACAACGGTGAGGAATTACTTGAAGTAACTGTAAATAACGGAAAACTCACTCCGCCAAAATCAATGGACAGTAACGATTTAAAACTGGTAAATGCCTTTATTTCCAATATTAATATGCAGGAATTTTCAAAAGAGAAATCCGTGGTTGTCGATTTGAATACTCTCGGCAAGGAAGTGGTTGATTACCATGTCGGAAAAAATGTACTGAATAAAATTTCCAATTCCTGCCGCAAGCTGGTTGAGTATAACTTCTCTTACGAAGAAGAAGGCAGTAAAATGTATTTCAACTTATTTGATAATATTACAATTAAGGAAGATGCCGAACGCCCTTATGCAATTGCCCAGTTCGGTGAAATTTTAAGTAATGCCATTATTCAGAAAAAACTGATTTCCATTACTTCCGCTTCTTATGATATTTTAACAAATAACCTGTCCCGGATTATCTGCTATGCCATGAAACGCGAACAGATTGCAAACCAGGAAACAAAAATGAATGAATACAGCTATACTTATTTCCAAAAAATTGTCCGTTTTAAATTAAAGAACAAAAAGAAAAATATGCAGCTGATTCAGGAAAGTCTTCAGGAATTTGTAGAAAATCAGATTGCTATCAAACACTTTGAATTAAGAAACGGTATCTTCATTATTCAATTTCTGCCCCTCTCTGATGCCGAAATTGAAGACTTGAATTTTGACCGGACAAAGCTCATTCAATCCAATCGTGAATTATAATGTCTACATTTTTTATTTTAGCAGCCTCCTACCGTGAGGCTGCTTCTTTTTATATTCCGGAAATGCTTTTATATTTTTCATGCTGTTTTACGCATTTTTATTATTTTTGTCGTTTTTTTCATTAAATAACACCTTTTAATATGCATAAACCCTCACAAAAACTGAGTATTCACTATTCCTTTACTTTGCTTATTTCCATTATTTTTTCAATCGTCATCAAAAATGTAGATAATTTTAGAGTAAAACACAAAAAGAACTTTTTCCGGCATTTTCAAAATGTAGTGATTTTTAGAGTAAAATTTAAAAATGTAGTCATTTTTAGAGTAAATCGTAATACAAGCATACAGAAAATCCCCTTTTTTTAGCATTAAAACAATAAAAAATAACTTATTGATATTGTTTTTCTACATTTTTATTGGGCTGTTTTTACTTTGGTTGTCTACATTTTTGGCTTAAACAAGCCTTTTGTGCATTTTGCACATAAAAAATTTATTACAAAATTGGGAATGTAGATAAATTTAGAGTAAAATCTCAAAAATTTTAAATTTCTCTTCTACAAAAAAAATCTTAAGAAATTATGTAGACAAATTTAGAGTAATCTAACTTACTTTTTCAAAAAATGTAGACAAAAAAATCAAAAAAAATTTGATTTCATGTAAAATGTGGATAAAAAACTAGTAAAACACTTCATTTGATTTTATCTGGGTTTTCCTGTTAAATATCATGTGGAAAGGTGGTGAAAATTTTGGATAACTTTGCAAATATCGGTAAAGCAGTTCTGATTCAGTCTATTGGTCTGCAAAAAAATTATATTGAAGTCAAAGAATCAGAGACATCTATTATCGACTATAATAATGCGGCCTGCACAGATTGTAAATACAAGGCTTTTATTCAGGCTTTTGCGCCGGATTCCGAAGCATATTTATCTGCTTGTGAAACCTGCAGGAATTGTCCACATAAAATTTTCACCCAGAAGACCGAGTATAAAAAGATTTATCATAATGAAACCAACCGTTTCGGATATAAACCGCGCTTAAAAACCAATGCTATTAAGCTTCTGCTTTTACTGCATTTTTATCATCCGGACCGTTTTGGCATCATCAAAAATATTGATATCCGGGAATTGGCAGAACATCTGCATTGTGATATCAAAACGGTTAAGAATAATCTGGAAATTTTAAACCGTTATGCCTATGTTACATATGCCAGAACGGATTCCTATATTATAACACTTTGTTTAAATGACTACACCAGCTACTATCTTCCTGCCCGCCAGGGAGGCCGTGGCTTTATTGTGCTGTCTAAAAAACTATTATCACAGATTCTTGAGATTGATACACTGGTTACATTACGGATTTATCTGCGCCAGTTAATATCCATTGATAATCTGAATGCAAAGGGCGGCCCTTTTACTGCCATTTCCAATACGTATAAGGATTTGAAACGCTTTCTGCCGGAGTACTGTAAACCGAATATCATCCGTAAGGCTGTACAGACCTCGAATGATATTTTTACAATTACGCTCAATACGAACGGTATCCGTTTTGAAATTAAAGATGAATATAATGCGAAAAAGCAAAAAGAAAGCTGCTATCAATATTACATTCATCAGCTCCATCAGTTTGTAATGGATTTTAATAAAACTGTAACTTCTGTTAATGTAAATAATTCAATACCTGCCCGTTACGCAGAATACTTTAATGACCGGCAGACTGTTGATTATTACCGCCTCATTCATTTTAAAGATTATGAAGTTGAGGATTTAGCAATGCTGTCATTACAATATTCCTTTGATACTGTAATATATGCTCTTTCCTCTATTTATAAAACTTATATTTTAAAAGATCATGAAATAAAAAACCTCGGTGGTCTTGTCCGCACTGCGATTATGGCTCAATTAAAAACATCTTATCAGGCTGCTTAAATATATAAACAGCCTTTTTGTTGTACTCATTTTTCCGATAATTTTCTGATAATATACTTTTTCTCTTTGACTATTTTTCTTTTCTGAATGAAATATCCCTTTTATTATATGTATTCTTCATATTCTACATTTTTTATATTGTTTTGTTTATCCACATTCGGAAAGTTTTCACCTTTTATGTGAAATTTTTCTCTTGTTATACACAAGAATTCACCTTTTATATGAAAAGATTAGACTTTTTCTATTCTTTTTTCGTCTTATCTTTGCAGATTTCACCATCGATTTTGAAAAAAATAAACTGTTTAAAATACGTGAAGACAGCTCTATTACTGCTCTCTCCTGTTTTATATTTATCAATATCTGTTTTTTTAATCTGTTATATATTATTATATATAATTATATATATTTAAACACAGGGAACTTCATACGGATATTTAGATATAGATATATGATTAAGCAGATTATACCCATGTAATATTTAAAGTATAACCTGCTTAATAGTTATTCATTTTAATCCAGACTGTCAATAAAATCGTTAAAACGGTTTCGTAAGATTTCTACACGGACTTTTAAATTTGCATCTCCTTTAATAACCGCTTTATTTGCTTTTAAGGTATCAAAATTATTTTCAAATAAATTAAGTGCCTGCTCTGCTTTTGCAAGTGAAGTAATTTTTTTAAGTTCGTTATCTGTAATAGATATCTTGCGTTCTTCTTTTTCTTTTTGCTGCTGACGAATTTTTTCAATGTTTGTTTCTAATTTTGCCCGTTCTTTTTCGGCTTTATTTTTGGCTTCCGTAATATATCGGAGTTCTTCTTCTAAGTCCTCCCTTGATTTGGCTGCCGTAGATGGTGCTGTTTCAAGTTTTGTAATCTTTTCTTCCAGTACTTTTAATGTGGAATCTTTTTCCTGAATCTGCTGCATTGCCTGTTCCAGTTCTGTTTTATATTTTTTGGCTTCTGCGGCACGTTCTTCAGATATCTTTTTGATGGACTGATATTCCGCATTATCAATGCTGCCATTTTTTTGAACCAGTTCCAGAATCTGATATTGTGCATCCTCATCCAGACGTCCGAATTTATCAGCCTGATTTAAGTCAATATTATTTTTGTTTAATAAATCACTTAATTCAGGAATCAGCTTTTCAGCAGTTGTGTATTTTCTTGCCTGACGTTCGGAAATGTTTAACTGTTTTGCAATTTCTGCATTAATATTTTTGATTTCCCCGGTCAGTTTTTTGGCTTCATAAAGTTCTTTTAACCGTGATACCTCCCAACGTTTTACTTCCATGGAAGTTTCGCGGACATCATGGTTGGCAGAAATCAGCATAATTTCTTCGTCAATATCGTCAATGTTGGCTTTTTCAATCTTACATGGAATCCCCATCGGGAATAAGGTGTTGTAGTCTTTGTCATTCATCATGCAGATTGCGCGGTAACGGCGTTCACCGGAGATTAACCGGTATTTATCCTGATCGGCATCGTATAAAACGGAAAGATTGTGGCGTAAACCGTTTACCAGAATGCTTTCCATAAGGGATTCAATTCCATCCTGCGTGTATTTTTCATTTTTTGGATTGGATTGTATTTTTTCCTTTGCAATATATTGGAAATTATATTGTGCCTTTGCCTGTATTTCTTTAATTTTTGCACCGCCGGCATTGTCAAGAACACCGGTTTTGGTAACACCGGCACTGAAAGATTTTTTAGCCATGTTTATCTCTCTCCTTTCAGATATTTTGCGAGTTCACGATAGTGCTTATTGTCCATCAGACCGAGGTAATTTACCAGTTCAATATAATCCTGCGCGGCTGTACAGCGTTTATCGTACGTTAAAAGCGGTTCAAATGTTGTATTGGATTCGCTGACTGCAATGCAGTTCCTGATTGAAACAGGAAGGAATTTTTCACCAAACATATTTTCATAACTTTCAAACATTTGTTTGTATAATGTTGTACGTCCGGCAACTCTTGTCATAAAGATTCCTGCAAATTCAATAGCTAAAGAATACTTACTGTTCAAATCTTCAATTGTATCAAACAGTGACATCAGACCGTCATACGAGAAGTTATCAACACAAATCGGAGTAACGATTTTATCACTTGCACAAATAGCACAGGTTGTCAGATAAGATTTAAACGGCGAATTATCAATTATGATATAGTCAAAATCATCTTTTATAAGACTAAGATTATGACGTAAATACAATTCTATATTGGTGCCCCCTGCTTCTTTGCTCCGGTCATAAATGGTGTATACGAGTGTTGACAGTTCTCTGGAAGCTGATAATATGGAAATGTTTTTATAGTCTGTCGCACTGATAAATTCAAGCACAGATGATTTGCGCAGCTGTTTGGTACAGAATAAATGTTCGTAGTTTATATCAAGAACTTCGTCGGTTTGTCCAAACATTTTAGTTGTATTCATCTGCGGGTCTAAATCGATTAACAGAACATTATATCCTGAAATTGCAAGAATCTGCGCAATTGTAATAGCAGATGTGGACTTACCAACACCGCCTTTTTCGTTAATAAAACTGATTACTTCTGACATAGTTTGCCTTTCTTTTTTTGTATTTTTATTATATCTGTTTGTGTGAACTGAGTTCAAAAAGGATATTGTGTTACTTGTAAAAGAGTGAACTGAGTTCAAATTATCTTTACTTTTCTTATTATACATGACTCACCTACAAAATCAAGTTTATTTACCTAAAAATAGATAAAAATGAGATAGAAACATGCTGTTTATTATCATTATATGCCCTCTAAGGCAAAAGTATGAGATATTTTGATTGCTATAATCAAAATTTGGGTATCAACGGATATTTATTTACATGAAAATGCAGGATATTAATATATTAGCGTGTAATATAAAATAAAGTATATTTTATAAATTTTTATAAAAAATGTGTAGTGTAGAGTGAACTCAGTTCAATTCTTAAAGCATAAATGAGTAAGATACGAATAAAATGAACTCAGTTCAATTTTAAAATGTAAATCAGTGAAATATAAAACGTATCAAGTTTAATTCTCTTGACGTGTAAATAAGATAAATACAAACTGAACTCAGTTCAGTCTTTTAAGTATAAATATGTATAATACAAACTGAACTCAGTTCAGTCATTTAAGTATTAATATATAAAATACAAAATGAATTCAGTTCAATCTATAAAATTATAAAATAAAAAGTGAACTGAGTTCAGAATATTTAGAAATTAATGTAAAAAATCACAACTATGTACTGATCTTTACACAGAAGATTGTATTGGCAGATTATTTAACAAGGGACGAAGTGAAGTGAAAATATGATGTGTAGCGGCATAGTATATAATGATGTATAATAAATAGATACCATAGCAGGAAACGCTATGTTTTAATATATAAATAGGACAAAGTAAAGAAAATCTGGAACTCAGTTCAAAAGAAAAAATATTAAAAAAAAATTGAACTCAGTTCATATATATACAATGGAATAAAAAAAGAAATATATAACAAATTATTACAGTATTTTAACGTTAATAAGATAAATAATGATAAAACTGCTTATAATTAAAGATTCATATTGAAATATAAGAAAAAAATGATATATTATATAATTATAGATATAAGTATTAAAATACTAAATGGAATTAATAGTAAAATTAAAACGATTGGAAAATAAAGAACGCGTGTTCAGATGTTTCACATGAAACATTTTATATTGTAAATATAATAAAACAAATAATATAGATTGCAAAAAGAAATGAGGAGTAAGATGAAGAATAATGTTATTAAAGCTGCCGGAATTCAAATTTTTTGTAATACATCTAAACAGGGAATGTTGGAAAAAGCTGAGAAATATATGGAGCAGGCAATTCAAAATTACCCGGGAATTGATTTATTTGTACTGCCGGAGCAATTTTATCAGATGGATTGCTATGAATATGAAAACGAAATATATGGGGAATATGAGCATGGTATGTTTGAAAAATGGCTGAGCCAATGTGCGAAAAAGTATCATGCAAATATTATTGGTGGCAGTTATGCAGTCAGACCGGCGAAAAAAGGAGCGGAAAATGAAAATACCCATGAAAAAGTGTATAATCGCTGTTTAGTGATGAACCGGAATGGAGAAAGGGTTGGTTTCTACGATAAAATACACCTTTTTGATGCATTTGGGGTCAAAGAATCCGACACTTTCTTATCCGGCAGCCAATTAGGACTGTTTCAACTGGATATTGGCAAAGTGGGTGTGTGGATTTGTTATGACACGAGATTTTCCGAAATTGCCCGCACATTAAGGGCAAAAGGGGCAGAAATTCTGTGTGTTCCGGCAGCTTTTTACAGTCCGAATGCAGACCAGTGGGATATTATTGTAAAGTCATCCGCAATCTGTAATGTTACGCCGGTAGTAGCGGTGAATCAGTACGGAACACTGCCCAATGGACGTTCATTGTTTGGCAGAAGCAGAATGGTAGATGCAAAGGGGCTGATTGTTGCAGGAATGTCAGATAAAGAGGGATATTTTGTCGGAGAAATTGATAAAGAGTATACACAAAAATGCCGGAAAGAAAATCCAGAGATGGAAAATAGACGTATGGATTTATATAAAACATGGTATAACGAATAAGAAATAAAAAGTGTATTTCATCACAGCGCGAATTTCTGAACGCATCTTCGCAACAAGTTGGAAAGAAATAGGGATTATGGGGGATTTTGGCGAAAATGCTTTTATTTAGAAGAATTTAATGATAAAATAATAGCAAAATGTAATGTGATGAGGTTAGTGTGAAAATATGCTTGATAGCAGATTTTCACACAGCTATTTGTTTCTGAGCGAAAACAAATAGCCCTTTATGGCAGAATAGAAATCGCCTGCGCGAATTTCTATTCGCCGTCTTCGCGATAAAATCGCTCAGAAATGGGAATTAAGATGATTAAGATTTCAGTATGTGATGACGATGAGGGACAGCTTACCTTTTTCAAACAGTGTTTTATGGAATACAATGAAAAGCATGAAGAAAAGATTGAAGCAAACTTTTATCAGAGTGTTCAAAGTCTTTTAAATGAAAAGAAATTTTCCCCGGATGTCTATTTTTTAGATATTGAATTACAGGACGGCAACGGATTAAAATTGGCGGGGCGAATCCGGACAAGAAATCCCCAGATACCGATTGTATTTATAACAAGTCATGAAGAATTTATGCCGGAGGCATTTCAGGTACACGCATACCAGTACCTGAATGAAAAGAAGAATGCACAGGCGGTAGAAAATGTTTTAAATCAGCTGGCAGACTATTTTTCGGAACAAAATCAAATATTTTCATTCCAGACTTATGGAGAAATGATTTCGCTGGATTGCAGGGATATTATCTGCTTTACATCGGAAAAACGCAAGAATATTGTGATTGCAGAAAACGGTGAATTTGAGTATTACGGAAAATTTTCAGCTATTATGGACAAACTGCCCCGGCAGAACTTTGCAGAATTAAGAAATAATTTTATTATAAATATGGCATATATTCATACGATTGATAAGGTGACGGTGTATTATGAAAATGTACACGGCATTGGATTAAACAGCGTTGATATAACAAGAAAGTATCGGAATTCTTTTGAAGAAAAATATGAGGCGTACAGAAATAGAATTTACAGGTAAGAGCAGGCAGTAAAAATGGAAGCAATAGTGGGACTGGGTATAATTGAAGCATTTTCCTATGTGCTTTTGTATTATACATTTATACATTCTTTAAACAGATACGAAAGAAAAAAGGACAAAATATTTTATATTGCCGCAAGTCTGGCAGTGGTAGTCAGACTTGCAGCAATAGTACTGGATAAAGAAAAAACAGTGGTTTGCATGGATATTTATCTGCCATGTACCATTTTGCAGACAGTACTTTTGCTGGGTATGAATGTACAAACCAGCAATGCTTTTTGCAGACTAAGTCTGGGAATGAATTATATTTTTTATGTATTTGCGGCAAGACAGGTGGCAGCTGTATTTTCGTATCAATTCGTCAAGTATTCATTGCATGACGAGCTGAATACACCCAGCAGAATGAAGATCATGACGTTGTCATTAACTTGTGTTGTAACGTGTATTTTAGAAATTATTTTAGTTTGCGCCGTATACGCTTTGATGAAAAAGAAAAAAATACAGTATGCCAGCACAACTATTTTTGGAGCAGAAGTGATGGTTTACTGTGCAGCATATATTTTCAGGCAGCAACAGCGCAGAATGGATATGAGTGCAGTGACAGCCGGTTTTATCTGGATTATAATTATTATCATAAGTCTGCTGTTCTTTGGATTTCAGTGCCAGTATAGCAGATTACAGGAATTATATGCGGAAAAACAGCAAATACAGCAGGAACTGGAAAATACAGAATATTTTTATGAAAAAATACAGCAGGGACAGGATACAATCCGAAATATCCGGCATGATATGAAAAACCGCCTGTCCGGCATATTGGCGGCAATGCAGAACGAGGGAGAAAATAGACAGCAAATTGAAGCAGAACTCCAGACCGCACTGGGCATGATTAGCAGCGTAAAAGAGGAGCGGTATTGTAATAATAATTATATCAATTCGATTTTAAGCTATAAACTGCAAAATATTGCATCGGATCAGATAGATGTATCTGTGAGAATGTTATATCCTGAAAGATTAAATATTGATTACGGGGATATGGGGGTGTTACTGGGAAATCTCATTGATAATGCCGTAGAAGCCTGTGAATATGTCAAAACAGAAAAACCGTATATCCACATTAAAGGATATGAAAATGCCCTGAAATGGTATCTTGAAATTGAGAACAGCAAAAGTCCGCATCAGCCGCTTAAAAATTCAATCAATCACGGAAGGGGAATACGGAATGTAGAACAGGTTTTGCAAAAATATCATGCAGAATTACGTATAAAAAAGAGTGAAACAAAATATAAGACAGAGGTTGTTTTTATGATTGGAATGCCACGCGAATGATGTTCGCGCGGCATTTTTTGTCATCCGTTACATGAAAACGGTCATCCGTTACATCGGCAGGGAAAAAGTATTTACAAAAAAATACAGCATGGTATTATCGGATTATAGGCGGGAAACAGATGTGGACTGCCTGTAAAATAAAGCAGCGGATAAACCCGCAGGAGGAGGAAAGCATGAGAAATGCAAAAGTTAAAAAGTCCAATAAGATATTGGCAGCGATTACAGCAGCGATGCTGGCAGTCACAATCGGGGGAACGGGGGTAACAGCGTTTGCCAACAATAACAGTGATACTTATGAGTGTTTTTCATTCTCAGGGGAAAATACTTCACGTTCTGATTTTAGGCATAAGGACGATATCAGTTCATGCTGGTGTAACTGCTATAATTCAAGTAACAGTGATGCAGGATTTTATATTGAGGTGTATGGAACGTCGGAATATAATAATACCTCCGGCAGTTACTGCGGACACAAGTCATATTATTTTTCAGAAGACACTACCTGGTATATGTGGAATGTAGTATATGAAACGTATGGGGATTGTGATTATACGGCGGCATATCTGATTGCATCACCACAAGGCTCTATTTATGATGATTTTGACTGCTGGTGGAGTCCGGATAATGGGTCAGGTATTACATGGGACGAAGAACGATAGGAGAGGAAAATTTATGAAAAAGCGAAGTATAGGAATACTTCTGCTTAGTCTGACAGTCTGCACCTGCATTAGCGGGTGCAGCAGCCAGAGTATTGCAGATGTCAATGAAAAATCTATACAGGCAGAAGAAGAAACAGAAACAAAGGACGAAAAAAAGGATGTTGTAATAAAAAAAGCAGAGGATTCAACAAGAAAATTATTTAGAGAAACGGCAACGCCGTTATCGAAGGGAAACCGGTTATTGTCAAGGAATGAAACGGCGACATATCGAGGAATAGAAATTTCAGTCGTAGATGTATTAGTGGCGGACAGTAAAGAGGAAGCAGGACTTACCGAGGAAGAACTGGCATATTTTTCAGGTCAAAACGGGGGAAAAGATATTGATACAACGAAAAAAAACGAAAATTGGGAATATACATGGCCGTTTGTCAGAATCCGCTTAAAAAATACAACAAATGAAGAACAGGATATTAATGCAGGGCAGCTGGAATTGTACAATGTCTATGACGAGGGAGAATACAAAACGGTGCAAAAAGTATCCGGTGGGTATTCAAAAGTTTATAATGCAGATTATGTTGGAACAGATCATGGAAATTTTGCCTCTTTACAGCCGGGAGAAGAAAGAATCGTAACAGTAGTATATCTGGGAATGAGAAAGTATCAATCAAAAGGATATTCTTCTAGTGAAGGTGTTTTGTTTACAGATATCCCAACATTGGAAAATGTATACATGAAAACATATGCAATAGGAAATATTCAGGAGGAAGAACCGCTGATTTGTCTGAATATAAAGGACGGAAAAGTGGTAAATGAGTAGTAAAAAGAGGAGAGCGGATTATATGAAAAAGCGAAGTATAGGAATACTTCTGCTTAGTCTGACAGTCTGCACCTGCATTAGCGGGTGCAGCAGCCAGAGTATTGCAGATGTGAATGAAAAATCTATACAGGCAGAAGAAGAAACAGAAACGGAATATGCAAAAAAAGATGTTGTAATTAAAGAACCGGAAGAAAAAACACATTTATCGTTAAGAGAACAGGCAGCACCGTTATCAAAGGGAAATCGGTTATTGTCAAGGAATGAAACGGCGACATACCGTGGAATAGAAGTATCAGTGGTAGATGTGCTGTTAGCCGACAGTAAAGAGGAAGCAGGGCTTACCGAGGAAGAACTGGCATATTTTTCAGGTCAAAATGGGGGAGAAGATATTGATACAGTAAAGAAAAACGAAGACTGGGAGTATATATGGCCGTTTGTCAGAATCCGTTTAAAAAATACAACAAATGAAGAACAGGATATTAACGCGGGTCAGTTGGAATTGTACAATGTTTATGATGATGATGAATATGGAACAATTACAAAAGTATCAGAGGGATATTCAAAAGTTTACAATGCAGATTATGTTGGAACAAAGCATGGAAATTTTGCCTCGTTACAGCCGGAAGAAGAAAGAATTGTAACAGTAGCATATCTGGGACTGACAAAGTATCAATCAAAAGGATATTCTTCTAGTGAAGGTGTTTTATTTACAGATACTCCAACATTAGAAAATGTGTATATTAAAACATATGCAGTAGGGAATGTTCAAGAGGAAGAACCACTGATTTGTCTGAATATAAAGAACGGAAAAGTGGTAGATGAGCAGTAAAAGAGATAGGAGAATTAACATGAAGAAAAAAGTAGGAAAAGTAAATCAAATTGCAGCAGGTTTTGCAGCAGTGTTATTAGGGCTTATTGTAGCCGGCACAGGAACGAAAGTATTTGCTAATAACAATTCAGATACATACGAGTATTTTTCATTTTCAGGAGACAATACTGTTCATTCGGATTTTAGAAGAAAAGATGATACAACGTCCTCTTGGTGTAAATGTTTTAATGCCAGCAGTGACGAATCAGAATTTTATGTCACAGTATATGGAACAAGTGAACATAACAACACATCGGGCAGTTATTGTGGACGTAGGGCATATGTATTTGGAAAAAATAAAGAATGGTATATGTGGAATACGGTTTATGAAACATATGGAGATGACGCATATACAGCGGCATATTTAGCTGCATCGCCAAAGGGATTTGTTCAAGATGATTTTGAATGTTGGTGGAGTCCCGATAATGGTTCCGGTATATATGGAGATGAGGAGCGATGAAAAAATTTTGCAAAAACAAGAAAAAACACCTCATCTTCATCGGTCTGGCATTTGTCTTCCTGCTTGGAATTTTCAGATATATCGATTTGAATTCCCGTTTTCCCAAAGCACCAACCCAGGCATACGGACTGGGAGAGTGGATGCCGACAGGGAAAGCGGAAATATGTGCTGTTGAAGCAAAGATATTAAAAGGGGAGGAAATGGAGAAATATTATGAAGAAGAGTTCGGCGGGGAAAAAATAATCGGAATGAGTTATAAAGAGAGAGAAATCTTTATGAAGCTTAAAATAAGAAATGTAGGAGATGATACATTAAGGGTCAGCAGGCTGGTTCATCAAGTGCATTTTGAAGCGTATCCTGCCGGCTGTGCCAACGGAATAGATGAATACTATTTTCCGGTAGAACAGATTGAACCGCAGGAGGAAGCTGAAGGTGTGATTTCCATAGCGTTATCAAGAGGGGATGTAGACGATAAGGAGTATGACACATTTATAAAAAACAATACAATTCGTCTTGTGAAATCGGCATATCCGGTCATCAAAATGATTGAATTTAAGATAGGGGAATAAACGTGAAGAAACTAATTAAAATGGAATTTAAAAGAGTATTTCATTCCAAAATGTTTTATTTAAGTCTTGGAATTGGATTACTTATTACGACACTGCAATGGATAGAAGTGGGGCTTCCAATGGCGGTAAATATTGTTGACGGATATATTCCTTCGGAGGTAAGTACGCCGTACAGTGCATTTGAAAGTTTTTTCGGACTGGCAGGTCCACCGTTGGTCTATCGGCAGATTTATTATACGATTGCCCCGATTCTGGCGGTTATGGCACATGCGGTAACACTCTGTGGGGATAAAGCTTCAGGGTATGTTAAAAATCTGTATATCAGAAGTAAAAGACAGGATTATTACACAGCAAAGTATATTGTAAGCGGTATTGCAGGCGGAATTGCCGTAACCGCGCCGATTGCTGCGAACTTTTTATGGAATCTTATGATGCTCCCGGCGATAGAACCAATGGCTTCAATGGCAATCTATCCTTATGGAATCGGATTATGGTCAGATGTTTTGTATACGAATCCGTATTTATTTATTTTGTTATACATACTGCTGATTTTTTTCTATCAGTTTATATTTGTGAATGTAGCATTGATTTTGTCAAGACGGGTGACAAACAGATTTTTGGTTGTGATACTTCCGTTTTTATTAAATTATTTTTTTCACATGCTGGTAGTCAATATACGAAAGTATCGTCTGAGTCCGATTGTGATATTTGATATGACGAATATCCGGTCATTGGAATTTCGGGAGGTATTTGCCGAGGGGGTATTATTAGTGGCAGTTACCAGTCTGCTGTATTTCTGGCAGGTAAAAAAAGATGAGGCATTATCGTAAGAGTCATTGAATTTGAAATAAAATAGGGGAAGAAATGTAGGAGGTGCGTATGAAAAAAAAGAAGTGGATTGGAATTGGCATAGTATTGGTGCTGGTGTTTGTGGTAATAGCCGCGGTAATCAATGTCAATAAAAGGTTTCCGCAGCGGACAAAAGAAGTGTATGCGCCGGGTGAATGGATGCCACTGGATAACAGTGTGTCGGTTTGTACGGATACGGCAAGAATTTTAGAGGGTGAGGAACTGGAAGCCTGTATGCGGGATGAATTCGGCGGACAGGATTTTCAGGTAAAAAAGAAAAAAGGCCGTGTACGGCAGCTTGTTATTAAGTTCAGAATTAAAAATACAGGGGATTCGGAAATTAATATCTGGCAGTATATGTTAAAGCTGGCGGTTAATTCATATCCGGACGGGTGGACCAATGGTTTAGGTACGCATTATGCGCAGGAGAATACGCTTGCCGCAGGAGAAGAATGTGAATGTATGGCGGCCTATACAATCGGACTGGGAATGGTCAGTGACAGTGAATATCCGCGGTTTGTAAAGAATAATACATTCCAGATTGTGCAGGCGGTTTATCCGGTTCAGAGAATGATTGAATTTAAGATAGGGGAGGAAGGAACATGAAGGCAGTATTAAAAATAGAATTTCAAAGATTGTTCCGTTCGGTGACATTTTATATCAGCCTGGGAATCGGATTGATATTGACGATGACACAGTTTGTAATGGTCGGTTTGCAGGAGTCCATGCACATTTTAGATGCGTACTCGCCCAAAGGCATATCGGAACCGTCTGGGGTATTCAGCAGTTATTTCGGAATGGCAGGACCGCCGCTGGTGTACCGCCAGATTTATTATCTGATACTTCCGATACTGGCGGTATTTGCCTATGCAACGACATTTTGCGCAGACCATAATTCGGGATATGTTAAAAATCTGTATACAAGAACCAACAAGAAATATTATTATGCCGCAAAGTATATTGTAAGCTGTACTGCGGGAGGACTTGTGGGGACAGTTCCGCTTGCCGTGAATCTGATTGCCAATATGATGGTGCTTCCGTCTTTAAAACCGGTGGCAGCGCTGGGGTGTTATGCAGTGAACGGAATTGCGCTGTGGGGAGATATTTTTTATACACACCCGTACATATTTATGGTATTGTACCTGATATTAATTTTTTTCTATCAGTTTATTTTTGTTTCACTGGCATTGTTATTGTCAACATGGGTCAATAACCGCTTTTTAATAACATTGTTTCCGTTCTTACTGAACTATTTTTCATATATGATGCTTTCATTTATTAAAAAGGCGAAGTATAGTCCAATCATTATTATGGATATGACAAGAATCAATGCGTTAAGATTCGGACCGGTTGTATTGGAATGTGTGTGTCTGACAGTGCTTTTTGGCGGAGTGTATTTCTGGAGGCAGAAGAAAGATGAAGGGTTGTAGATGAAAGAGTTTTTAAAAGCAAATAAGGGGTGCGTTCTTGCGATTGCACTGATAAGTCCGGTTGTGGTGGTATTTTTTGAATATATATTTTATTACCACATACAATACAGAACGGAAAATGTCAAATGTGTGTATGACATTATCGGTGCGGGCATGCAGACATGTCTGTATCAAATGGCGGTAATATTTATTCCGTTTACAATGGTTTATTTTTTTAAGGGCTGTTACCGGTACGGAATTATTATCCGGCAGACACAGTTAAAGCAGGTATGGCTGAAAATGTGTGTAAAGCTTACAAAGATTATTTTGGCGGTTTCCGTATATTTAACAGTGCTGATCTGTCTGATACCGTTTTGTTTTACGGATGTTATATGGAACTGGAGTGCGCAGACAAGCTATGTGTATATTTACGGCGGCGTGGATACGGTATATCATCCGTCTGTGATACTGGTGGCGGCAGGCTGCTTTACGGCGGTGTTTACGGCATTAATGATTGTGTGTGTATTGATGTTATTTTTCTGGTGGGTCTTTGAATCACCGGTCGGCGGATATATTGTCATGCTTTTGTATGCCGCAGAAGAAATGTACCGGGGCTTGGTTTTTAACGGCAGAGTTACCATGAATGCCGTTGTAATCAGCGAAAAGCATATCCGGGTGTTTTCAAATTTTATCTACCCGGTACTGGTGCTTGCGGGACTGTTGATGATCACTTACATTTTGTTCTGCAAAAAGGATTTGTTAAAAAAAGATATTTATAATTAGAAATGGAGATTAGTGTGATGCCTGCGGAAAGGAGATTGGAATGAAGCTGTTTATACAGGAAGTACAAATGGATATCAAACAGGGTATTTTATATAAATATCAGCGATATGTCATTGCTATTCTTTTAGGGTGCGTCCTGGCGATGTTTTATGTAACAACATGTTTTCATGCGCTGGACAGGGGAAAGATATCATCAATGAATTTTACGCTGGGCGATATGCTGTTGTATTTTTTCAGGGGAAAAGAAATATACAATCCGATAAACGGTGCAGAGTTTATGATTCCGACAGAATATATGATGTTACAGCTCTATCTTTCTTATATGATAGGGGATTACATTTTAAAAGACTTACTGGGGGTTGGAAAAAATATTCTCGTGCGGACACAGAAAAGAGTATTCTGGTGGCTGAGTAAATGTGTGTGGTGTGTCATCACAGTTATTGGATTTTATGCAGCAGTTTATCTTTCGGCGGTTTTTATCTGTATGATTACCGGCGGTTCACTGACAACGGCGCTTACACCGGAGATTGTACAGACGGTCTGTGGAATCCCGGCGGCGGTCAATGATGTACCGGTAGATTTACAGGTACTGCGGCATACCGTCTGCTGGCTTCCGCTGGTTACGTCTGTAGGAATGGCATTATTCCAGATGATGCTGGCGCTGGTTATCAGTCCGGTTATTGCATATATTGTAAATGTTGCACTGCTCACGGCAGCGGCATATTATACAGTACCGTTTTTGCAGGGAAATTCATTTATGATGTTAAGAAATGCCTGTTGTGTGGACGGGGGTGTCAATACAGGACTTTCGATAGGAATTTCTGTGGCAGTGGCGGTTATTTCGATTATTATCGGTAAGATTTATTTTGATAGAATGGATATTTTAAAAAAGAGATGATGCGGCAGATGGGATGCCGGAAATGGAGGAGCAGAATGAAAATTGAAATACAAAATTTATGCAAGACAATTAAAAAGGTGCCGATTTTACAGGATATTACGGTTACATTTGAAAGCGGAAAAATTTACGGATTAAAGGGTAAGAACGGTTCCGGTAAAACCATGCTGATGCGTGCCATATCGGGGCTGATTATTCCAAACAGCGGAACGATTAATATTGATGGTGAAATTCTCGGCAAGGATATTTCATTTCCGAGAAGTATCGGGATTTTAATTGAAAATCCGTCCTTTTTGGGAAATTATACAGGTTATAAGAATCTGGAAATGCTTGCTTCAATTCAAAAACGGATTGGTGAAGATGAAATCCGTGAAACACTGGCGGAGGTCGGACTCGACCCGGATGATAAGCGTACATACCGTAAATATTCTCTCGGTATGAAGCAAAGGCTTGGTATTGCAGCGGCAATTATGGAAAAGCCGGATATTGTGATTTTAGATGAGCCGATTAACGCCCTCGATGAATCCGGGGCTTTAAAGGTGCGGGAGATTTTGTGGAAGCTGCGTGATAACGGTTCAATCATTATTCTTGCCTGTCATGATGCAGAGGAGCTGAATCTCCTGTCTGATGAGATTTATCATATTGCCGAGGGAAAAATCACAGGACATGAAGTAGCGGAACACAATGAAAATACAGAAAATCAGAAAAAATCAGAACCGCAGTAGATGTTGTATTAGTGAAAAAGTTGTATACATTTCATACCGGAAAGTGTTATAATCTCATGTATAATTATTAGATGTATGGGGAGGTTTGTGTGAACAATCCTTAAATCAAAGATTGTTCACACAGATATTTGTGCCGCGGCAGCACAAATATCTTTTTATTGCAGAACTGAATTGCATCAGTTCGCGATTTCTCCGGCATTAAAATGTTCGCAGAAATGAGGATTAGTATGATAGTATCAGAGAAAATGTATGAACTTGGCAGTAAGCGTTCTGCTATCAGAGAATTATTTGAATACGGAAAAAAGAGAGCGGCGGAAATCGGCGCGGAAAATGTTTATGATTTCAGCCTTGGTAATCCGACTGTTCCGGCACCGGAATGTGTCAATGAGACAATCCGGGAGCTGACAAAAGAATTAGACAGTGTACATCTGCACGGCTATACGTCTGCACAGGGCGATTTAGAAACCAGACAGGCAATTGCAGACTATCTGAATAAAACGTATCAGACAGCATTTAAAGCAGATAATTTTTATATGACAATGGGAGCGGCTGCATCACTCTCACTGTGTTTTAAGGCACTTACAACGGATAGTGAAGACGAATTTATCACGATTGCACCGTTCTTCCCTGAATATCAGGTATTTGTGCAGGCGGCAGGCGCAAAGCTTACAATTGTACCGCCGGATACAAAGAATTTCCAGATTGATTTTGATGCGTTAGAAGCACGTTTAAATATACATACAAAAGGTGTAATTATTAATTCTCCAAACAATCCATCCGGTGCGGTTTATTCTGAGCAGACCATACAGAAGCTGGCAGAGCTGCTTACGAAAAAATCCAAGGAATTCGGAACACACATTTTTATTATTACGGATGAACCGTATCGTGAAATTGTATATGACGGTGTAGAAGTGCCATATGTCACAAAATATTATAATGATACACTGGTATGCTATTCTTACAGCAAATCCCTGTCACTTCCGGGTGAGCGAATTGGATTTGTGCTGGTGCCGGACGAAGCATACGAAAGTCGTGAAGTGTATGCGGCAATCTGCGGAGCGGGCAGGGCTTTAGGTTATGTGTGTGCACCAAGTCTGTTCCAGAAAATGCTTGTGAAGTGTATCGGCAATACAGGTGATGTGAATCTGTATAAGAAGAACCGTGATTTATTGTATCAGGGACTGACGGAATTAGGATATGAGTGCTTTAAGCCGGACGGTGCATTTTATATGTTTGTAAAAGCGCTGGAAGACGATGCCGATGCTTTTTGTGAAAAGGCAAAGGAAGAAGATTTACTGCTTGTATCGGCAACGGATTTTGGTTGTCCGGGATTTGTAAGAATTTCGTATTGTGTGGATGAAGCAATGATTCAGCGCTCATTTAAGGCATTTGAAAAGCTGAAGGCACGGTATTAAAAATCTGTGCAGTTGTACAAGAAAAGTTGTCGAAAGTAACATATAATGGTCTCATAAATTAAGACACTTTTTCGGACAGATTTTAATGAATCTGATATACTACAATCAGTATGAAAGAGAGGATTCAAAATCATGTCCAGAAAAAGAAGAAATTTTAGCGCAAAATTCAAATCAGACCTTGTTATCGAACTGTTAAAGGGTGAGAAGGATATCAATACCCTGGCAGTTGAAAATAATATTCAGCCAAATCTGCTCCGAAATTGGAAGAAGGAATTTCTTGACAATGCGTCGGTTGTATTTGACGACAAGCGTGAGGAAAATCTTAAGGAAAAAAATCTTAATCGGAATTTGTGAGAGAAAAAAGGATGCGTAGAACACAAAATGAAATGAAAAGTATCGAAGAAATCTGTGCGGTATTAGACAAATGTAAGGTTTGCCGCCTTGCAATAAATCACAACGGATATCCGTATCTTGTACCGATGAATTTTGGATATGAAAGAGAAGGCGGAAAAATTTATTTGTATTTTCATGGGGCAAATGCGGGAACGAAAAAAGAACTCATAGAAAAAGACGGCAGGGTTGCTTTTGAAATGGACGTCCATGAGGAAGCAAGAATCAGTCCTGTTGCCTGCAACAGTTACATGGATTATGAAAGTGTCTGCGGTACGGGAAATGCAGAAATTGCAGATGATACACAAAAGCGGGCGTATCTGGAAAAAATCATGAGACATTACACAGATATTCCATTTGAAATGCTTGAAAAAGCAATTGAAAAGACAATGGTAATCCGCGTGGAAGTAGTAACGATTACGGGGAAATTCCATAGGACGGGGAAGGGGGAATAATAGTAGAAAAGCATAACATCATAGTCGCAAAATTTTCCGATATATGCTATACTTTCCTCATGAAAATAATCAGCCGGACTGCGGTATGGCTGGGAAGTGGGGATTTGCATGAAGTATAAACACAACTACCAGATAGGTCTTGAAGACGTTGATATCAAAGGCAATGCAACGAACAGGGCATTGATGACAATGATGGAGGATATTGGCGGGTTACATTCGGATTCGGTTGGATACGGACTGGATTCGGTAGAACAGACAGGACAGGCGTGGGTAGTGCTTGACTGGAAAATAGAGATTGTCAGACGTCCACATTACCGGGACAATATTACTGCGTATACATGGTCAAGAAATCATAATATCGCCTGTGCATACAGGGATTTTGAATTGTTTGATGCGCAGGGAGAAAAGCTTGCGCGGGCAACATCACGCTGGGTTTTGATTGACATTGTAAAGCGTAGACCTTTGCGGCTTACGCAGGAATTGATTGAAAAATATCAGGGGGAGCCGCAGAGTCAGGCGTTTGAAGAAGAGCTCGAAAATATGTCATATCCAAAAGATTTTTTTGATACGGAAAATGCAGTAAAACAACGCTATACAGTACTGCGCCGGGATATTGATTCCAATATGCATATGCACAACTTAGCTTATTTAGATGCCGCCGGAGAGCTTCTACCGCAGCAGATTTATGAAGAAGGCGAAAAGAATCATATCCGCATTTCATATAAGAAGGAAATTCTTTACGGAGAAGAAATTACCGGCGTGTATATCCAGCATGAAGACAGACACGCTGTCGGTCTTACAGATACCAATAAAGGTGTGCGTGCCATTGTAGAACTTTGGTAAATATCAGTATTAGCAGTATAGAACCTTTTATCGTACCAAATTCACAATTGAAAAGTGTGTCTGAATTGTATATAATATAATACAGTGCGAAAAAGAGGAAGGGGGTTGTATCTGAAATGCCAGATTCTAATATTACCAAGAAAGCGCTTGCAATGGCAATGAAAGAATTAATGGAGCAGATACCGTTTTCTAAAATCAGTGTTTCCGACATTTGTGAAAAATGCGGCATGAACCGGAAAAGCTTTTACTATCATTTTAAAGATAAATATGATTTGGTGAACTGGATTTTTGATGTGGAATTTTTTCAGGCTGTCCATGTCCGGGATTACAATTTGCCAAACTGGTCGTGGCGTTTTTTGGAGGACAGCTGTCAGTATTTTTACGAAAACCAGTCATTTTACAGAAAGGCACTGCAGATTGAAGGGCAGAATTCTTTTGTAGAACATTTCAGGGAAACGTTAAAGCCATTGTTAAAAATGGTTGTAAAAAATATTCTGGCAGACCCGCAATATGAAGAATTCTGCATCAATTTTTATTCGGATGCATTTATTGCGGCGCTGGAGCGCTGGCTGTCGGAAAAAGAATGTACAGAGCCGGAATTATTTATTAAAATGTTGCAGTCGAGCATCGGCGCATTAATAAAATATGTAGAAACGGATAACGGGTAGCTGTTATCCGTTTTTTAAGTTCATTTTTACCCAATCCATTTAATTTTGAAATATACTTGTGCCGGGAACGTTTATAGAAAAGCCACACATTTTCAAAAATGTCCCAAAATGTAACAATTTTTAAATTTGTCCTAAATTGTTACAAAAATGTCGTTGTGTCTAATGTAAATTGTTTCATTTCACAGTAAAATTTAACGCATATCGAGACTGAAGAAATGGAGAGATTACTATGGCGAACAAATTACAAAAGGGAATGCAGGATTTTGGTATTAAACAGGCATTAAAATATCTGGAAAAAGACCCGGAAGAAAATATTCCAAAGTTGATGGAAATGGTTGACCGGTTCGCACCGCAGGGCTGGTACGAAGGACAGCGTAATATGATTCGTAAGGTAATACAGGAAAAAGGCAACTGGTATGAGTTGATTTTACGACTTTATGAATTAGACCCGGGTGTAAGGAAGGCATTCTTTCAGAACTTCATATTTAATGCAAGTTTAAACGGAAGTGCGTTACAGGACCAGCTTTCACAGGAAAATAACTGTAATATTCCGTGGGCAATTCTGCTTGATCCGACATCAGCCTGCAATCTGCATTGTACAGGATGCTGGGCTGCAGAGTACGGACATCAGTTGAATTTAAGCCTTGAAACGATTGATTCCATTGTAAAGCAGGGCAAAAAACTCGGTACTTATATGTACATTTACACCGGTGGTGAGCCGCTGGTTCGTAAACAGGATTTAATCAAGATTTGTGAAATGAACCCGGATTGTGAGTTCCTTTCATTTACCAATGGTACATTAATTGATGAAGAATTTTGTCAGGAAATGCTTCGTGTAAAGAATTTTGTACCGGCAATCAGTCTGGAAGGCTTTGAAGATGCCAATGACGGACGCCGTGGTGACGGTGTATTCCAGAAGGTTCAGCACGCAATGAAACTGTTAAAGTCCCACAAACTGCCGTTTGGTATTTCAACCTGCTACACAAGCAGGAATTTTGAAGATATCAGCAGCGAAGCTTTTTATGATATGATGATTGAAAGCGGCGCGTTATTTGTATGGTATTTCCATTATATGCCGGTTGGCAATTCCGCAGTGCCGGAATTACTGCCGACACCACAGCAGCGTGAGGAAATGTATAAGAGAATCCGTCATTTCCGTGAAACAAAGGCAATTTTCGGGATGGATTTCCAGAATGACGGTCAGTTTGTTGGCGGCTGTATTGCAGGCGGCAGACGGTACTTACATATCAATGCAAAGGGCGATGTAGAGCCATGTGTATTTATTCATTATTCAAATGTAAATATTCATGACTGCACACTGCTTGAAGCATTAAAGAGTCCGATTTTCCAGGCATATCATGACAACCAGCCGTTTAATGACAATCATCTGCGTCCATGTCCGATGCTTGAAAATCCGGAAAAACTCCGTCAGATGGTTAAAGAAACAGGCGCTGTCAACACCGATTATCAGGATATGGAATCCGTAGACCATTTGTGTGATAAATGCGAATCTTATGCGGAAAACTGGAAGCCGACAGCAGAACGTTTGTGGAATCAGAAGAAATAGAAGCAATAGAGCAAAGCCATAAAGAATAAAATAAAGAATTGCGTAATATGAAAAGACTGCCGCTGGAGCGTGAGGGATACATTCAATGCCTTTAATGAACCGGAAAGCGGCAGTCTGATTTTATATCTTTAATATATATGATAAGTTAAATATAAAAATTAAAAGAATTAAAAATTGCAAAGTACGTCATATATCTGCAAAGTAGGACATGACTATTGTATATCCGGTAACAAAATAATAAAATAAAGAAAAAGTTCGTGATTTGCGGAGGGGATAGTGCGAAAAATCACACTGATGTGCTGATTTTTCACACAGATGTTTGCTTCCGAACGAAAGCAAACACCTATGATAGCAGATGAGAAATCGCTTCTTCGCAAAAAGTCGCTCAGGAATGGAGATTAGCGTGTTTAATATTGCAGTTTGCGATGATATGAAAGAAATTACAGCACAGCTTGTTCAAATTGCGGAACAGCAGTCCATGAAACAGATACAGACAGTAAAGGGATTTTATTCCGGTGGACAGTTGATGGAATATATGGCAAAAAATAATGTGGATTTACTATTTTTGGATATTGAACTGGGGGATATGACAGGAATAGATATCAGCAGGAAAATCCGGAAAGAAGATCATAATGATACGATGCAGATTGTATATATGACCGGAAAAGAAGGATATGAGCGCGAATTGTTTGATTTTCAGCCGCTAAATTTTTTAGCAAAGCCGTTAAATGAAGCAAAGGTGCGGGAATGTATTGCAATGGCATATGGAAAATGGACTGTCCGTAAACATAAATTTTATTACAGAAAATATTATGAGATATATGCAGTCAGCGTTGGAAGAATTATTTCCTTTGAAACTGATAAAAGATATATTCTCATGACAACAACAGAGGGCGAAGAACGGTTCAGGGCAACAATGGAGCAGATAGAAGAACAGGTCAGACATCACGGATTTTTAAAGATAAATCAGGCAGTTATCCTCAATATGGAATATATCCGGCAGTTTCATAAAGACAGGATACAGATGAGTAACGGAAAGATATATTATACAAGCCGGAGTTATCAGAAAGAGGCGCAGAGAACGTATTTAAAATTTATGGATTAGGGATAGGATATGGGAACAGCAGGATATTTGATTACCAATATATTCAGAGTGTATTTAATATATCGGTTTTATAATATATTTTTTACCCAATATAAAATTAATAAGAAATATGTATTTTTTATATATCTGATATATTATGTAATAAATTCAGTCGTATATATTCAAATTTGTATACCGGTTGTTACATTAGCGGTAAATATTGTCAGTTTAATGGCGGTTACATACATATATCAGGCAACATTCCGTAAAAGAATGTTTTATGTCATGGTACAGTTGGGTTTATCAATCTGTACAGAGGCAATAGCAGTGCTTGTATCGGTAAATGTCATGCCGGAGCTTACCAGTCAGAATATGGAAGATTACACGATGATTCAGTATTTTATTGCAAATATTTCCTGTTTTCCGATTGTACTCGGAACCGAGAAAATAAAACGGACCGGTCAGGGAGAAGAAATACCGGGAATGTATTGGGTATTGCTGCTGTTACTGCCTGTATTTTCAATTTATATTGCGGCGGTGCTTTGTATGCTGCCGGAAAAATATAATCTGATTACGGGTGTGAGTTTTGTATTGTTATTGTTGATGAATCTTATTGTTTTTTATCTATATGATGTATTGTCGCAGTTCATGGCTGAAAAGATAAAGGAAAATAAAATAGAAGAGCAGAACAGGAATTACGAACAGCAGCTTTACCATTATGAGGAGCTTTTTGAAAATACACGGGCATTAAGACATGATTTGAAAAATCATTTTGGGGTTATATACCTTTTGGCGGAACAAAATCAGGATAAAGAAGTCATAAACTATGTACAACGTTTTTTAGATATGTCCGATAACGGGGGGTATCGGATTTCAACGGGAAATGTATCATTGGATGCGCTGATTTCTTATAAATATGAAGAAGCTAAAAGACAGGGAATTTGTATAAATACAGAAGTTGCAATCGCAAAAAACACCCGGTGGAATGATGTCGATTTGTGTACTATTACCGGAAATTTACTGGATAATGCCATTCGGGCAGCCAAAGATATTGAAAATGCATCGATTGAATTTGTTATGCGCCAGCATGAAAATAAAATGGTCATAAAGGTGAAGAATCCATATCGCGGTGTTTTAAAGAGGAGGGAAGATGTATTTGAAACAACAAAACAGAATAAAAGTCGGCATGGAATCGGATTGGAACATATTAAAAAAATTGTAGAACAATATCATGGGGTAATAGATTTTGATACGCAAAATGGGGAATTTGTTGTCAGATTAATTCTTTATTAATGTAAAAATTTTACCGAATAAACCAACATTTTGCAGAATAAACCAACATTGCTTGATTTTGAAAAATCCCATGTTAATGTAAGGATAGAAACAGGGGAAAGTAACAGAAAGGGTTAAGCAGTTAAAAAAGTATCAGGGAAGTAAACGTGATTAGGGGAAAAACAGTTAGCGACATTTTGGTTGAATATGAGATTATTTTACCGGAAGAAAGAGAAATAGTAACTTACGGAATTAAGCAGACAGTTATAGCATTAGGACATATTGCATTATTTCTGATAATCGGATTTGGAATGCATATGTTTTGTGAAACGACAGTATATTTTGTATAGTACATCTATGTATCATGTGTGGCATGATTATTTGGTTATCACCGGTGCAGAATGGTAATAATCCGTTAAACGAACATGAAAAAAGGGCATATCGTTGCAAAAGCGCCGTATACAGTATCATAGGGGTGATACTGTCATGTCTTTTTGCATGGATGAAATTACCGTCATATAGATACAGTATCAATATGGCGATGATGAGCGTGTTCATTCTGCAAATGGTGGGAATGGTTAAGTATAGTTAAATGAAGGGGAGAAATGGATTTCGGTTTTGACAGTGCATACGCAAACTGCAATGCATGGGACGATGACGGTAATCACAGTGCAATTACGTTATATGAATAGAAAGAACTTTTAAATACAAAGGTGTTTTTTTGTGGCTGTAAAATGAATATGGAATATGAGTTTTACAGCCATAAAGAGGGGTGGGTATATGAGGAAAAAATTAATAGGTCTAGTGTTCACAGTATGTCTTATGTGCAGTGCGTGTACTGCAAAAAATCAAAGTGAACAGCCGCAAAGCAGTGATTTAAATCAGGCAAAGCAGCTTGAAATTCAGACCGTGCAGGAAACAGAAAATGATTCGCAGAGCTATTGGGGAACGGTGGCACATAATTTTGCAAAAGGCGAAGGCGGTTACTATTATATGGACAATGGTGACAGTTACTTGATGTTTTTTGATGAAGAAACACAGGAAAGCTATCCGTTATGTGCCTTGCCGAATTGTCAGCATAATACGACAGACTGCAATGCGTATGTTGGAACACAAAAGGGTACCGGGTATTTGATGCAGACGGTTTATTATTATAAAGATTCATTATATTTATTAAACAGTGAAGGATTTTTGGTACGTTTTTCACCCGATGGCGCACAGCGGGAAAAGATAGTACAAGTATACCAGTATGGGCAGGGAGATACAGGAACAAATCTTGTATTTCATAATGATTATGTTTATGTATACAATATGAATCAACATTTGGGAATGGAAGAAGAATATGCAGAAACGATTACCAGATACTCCTTAGACGGAAAAGAACAGGCGGTCGTTGCACAGTATACGGGAGCAAGCTGTGCCATTATGCAGGCAAAATGCTATGGAAATCAGTTGTTTTTTATTATATCGGATGTACAGAAACAAAACGTAAATGATAAGGTGGTATTAAATCAGGCATATAAGGGACTGTATGTATACCGGACGGATACAATGGAAGCGGGCAGAGTGCTGGAACAGGAAGTTACGGGGTATTGCATAGATGAAAATACAAACAAGCTTTTTTATTTTGTAAAAGAGAAGGGATTGTATAGTTATGATATTAATACTAAAGAACAGAAGCTGCTTGTAGAGGCAGATGAAAAGAATCAAATGCCGGAAATTTCATTTGACGGACAATACATTTATATGGATAACAGTGCGTGGGCATCAATTTCAAAAAGAATGGGAAAAGAAGTTGAAAAACAGTGTTTTGTAATTGATACAAACGGTAATATGATTCAGCAAATTTCAGGGGAAAAGACACAACGGATTTATTTTGGTGACGGCAATTATTTATTTGCGCAGACGGTCATTCAAAAAATAAGCGGGGGAAATTCAGAATACAGTTATATTAATAAATCATTGCCGGGTGAGTGGGAATGGAAGGCAATGGAGTAAGAACTGTGCCGTTATAGTGGAGGTGGAATTATGAAAAAAATATATATCATTGGAATAGTGCTGGCATTGGTATTTTCTATAACAGGGTGTGGGATACGGGAAACGAAAAATGCAGATAAGCAGGAGAGTACAGTATCGACAGAAACAAAAAGACAGGAACCGCTGAGAATAGAAAAAACACATAAAGACGGGATAACTTACATACAGGAACAATATTTACAATATCAGATAAAATATCTGGCAATGGATAAAAAAGTCATATCCGAAGAAAAAGTAAAAGAATTTATGTTAAAAGGCTATAAAGCTTCTTATGACAAAAAAGTAACTGATGAAAATGAAATTACAACAGAGTATTTAATTTGCGGCAATAATATTCAAATACCTGAAATTATTGAAAAAAATACCACTCAGAAGGTTGTGTATACACTGTATAACTTTGCTGGCGGATTATCAAAAAATGAATTTTCATTTTCAACAGATGAGTTAGAAGCGATGTATCAACCGTCTGTTGAAATTGAAGGAGAATCAGAGCAGACTGTTTATTTATTTTTTTGTATAGCCGTACAAAGTAACGGAGAAATAGAAAAATATTATAACGATTATAAAAAAGATTTGGAAAGTGCAGTGATTCAGGCAGATATAACGGAAGTTGACGGAACAGAGCATACACAATATTTTGGTATACGTCAAAAATATGAAACCTCTGATACACCGGCATATTTAGAGTTATATTTATTAGAAATGGAGTAGCGGCATAGTGAAAGCGGGGGACTACCATGAAAAAAAGATACATCATACTCACAGTTACAATTTTATTATTTACAAGCATATTTGCCACCGGCTGTACTCAAAAGCAGACTTCGGTTACACTGAATCCTTCAACTGAAGATGATCAGCCGTATTGGAATATCTTTGGGCGGTATATTACAAAATGTGAAAACGGATATTACTGTATAGAACAAATTGAGGCGGGGACAAACAGAATATGCTATCTTGATAATGAAACTAAAAACACAATTCCGTTATGTTCAAAGGCAGAATGCAGTCATACAGATGAAAATTGCAATGCGTATTTAAGCAAAAAATATAATGCACAGCAAATTTATTATTATAATGGCATGGTTTATGTAATTTACAATGATGATACTGACGGCTTATCCTATCTTGAGCAGGTTGCACCGGACGGTTCATATAGAAAAAGGCTGTTTGAAATCGGAGCTGTTTCTCCGGCATATTGTTTGACCTTTCATGATGAAAATGTGTACATTTATCAAAGACAGGGAAGTGTTTCAGGATATGAGGAATCCACAGCCGTACTTAGAAGACGTTCATTAGACGGAAAAGAAGATGAACATGCCTATGAGTACACAGGTTATGGTGCGGTGATTCATGCCGCCAAAAGCTATGGGGGAAAATTATTCTTTTTAGTGGAAGATGAGGGACGTGAAAGTACAGAACAGCATGCAGAGCGTACTTACACGCGTAAAGGCATTTTTGCATATGATTATGCAACAAAGAAAACAGAAAATATATCGTCCGGGGACATAACGGATTACACAGTAGATGAAGTTTCACAAACGCTTTATTATTATGTATTTAATGACGGTTTATATAAACGTAAATTGTCGGACAGCAAGGCGGAAAGAATCTACAAAATGGTCGAAAATGAAACAAATATCTGCCAGCTTTCCTTTGACGGAAAATATTTATATATGAGTAATGAACAATATTCTGTTTACTTTTTCAAGCGTACAAATACTTATTTATATGTTATGGATACAGACGGAAATGAATTGAACAAGATTCCTACAGAAGGTATGTATTTTACCTGTTTTGGCGATGAGCAGAATGTTTTTGGCGCAGATTCATGGGGCGGCGGACAAAAATATTATATTGAAAAAGCAGATATCCTGACAGCAAAAGAATGGATACCGGTTAATTAAAATTAATTTAGAACGTGAAAGCGGGTGATTATCAATGAAGAAAAAAATGATGATAACGTGTACAGTTGTCCTTGTTACTGCGGCGGTAATTTTAGGGTTTGTCCTGAAAAATCAGGTACGTGAAAATCCTGATAAGAATACAGTAAACGTGGCCATCGGGCAGTGGGGCACAACACAAAATGAATCGCAGAACTACTGGAATCCCGACAACCATGCAGTTGCAAAGGGCATGGGCGGCTATTATTTTATTCAGACAACAGATGGCATTTCAAAAATAGCATTTTTTGATGAAACAACACAGGAAGCGGTTGCAGTCTGTGCAAAACCGGAATGTACGCATAGTGACAATACCTGCAATGCGTATCTTTGTGATATGAAGCAGACCGGTTCGGCATTGTATCTGACCGATACGATATACTGCTATAACGGTTATCTGTATCTGATTCAATGTGAAGGCGGAATGGGAAAACTTGTGCGCATCCATACAGACGGAAGTGCAAGAGAAACCATTGCCGATTTATTTGCCAATACAGGCGTATCAAGCATATCACTTGTCTTTCATGAAAATGATGTCTACGCATATGATGATACCGGACATGCAGGTCAGGAGGAAGAAGCAGAAGAAGTTATTAAAAAAATTTCGCTGACAGACGGAACGGAACAGACCGTTTTTTCCTATACGGGAACAGGAGCTTCTATTGACCGCGGCAGAAGCTTTGGCGATAAACTATATTTTGTTATCCGGGAATATACAAAGAATAAGGAAACCAAGGCTGTGTCATCTGATTATAAAGGCTTGTTTGAATATGATTTTGCCACCGGAGATACCAGAAAGGTTATAGATGCCGATGTCTGTGACTATCATGCGGATACAGAAAATCAGATGCTGTTTTATTTTGTGCAGGGAACAGGGCTTTATGCCTATGACATGACACAGGGCAGTAATACTCTTATTTATCCGGCGGAAGATGAACTGATACAGTGCAAAATGTCTTATGACGGAAAAAATTTATATCTTTTTAACAATGGCGCAGGCAGAGCCACAGAAACAAAAGCACGCACCCAAAGATATTGTTATGTGCTGGATACCAAAGGGAATCAGATTGCCAAAATTCTCTGTAACGGTGTCGTTTATTTTGGCGATACAGACTATTTGTTTGAAGAAAATGCAGATAATCTGGAATATATGAAAAAAGAAAATTTATCAGATAAATCTGAGTGGATTCTGATAAATTAAAAATTGTCATATACAGGAGAATGGTATGGGAGAAGTAAAAAGGGTTTTTCATAAAAAGATGTGGATATTGATTGCGGTGGCAGTGCTAGGCAATTTGTGTCTGTTTTTGTACAGCGAGCTGGCAGGCAGAAGCTTTACGGAAATGTTTTTTGCGGCGGGACAGTATCAGAAGCTGGTTGAGCGTTATGAAAATATGAGTCTGGAACAGGCGCAGGAGCGGCTGGGAACGGAATTTGGCAATATCCGTAAATACGCAAAAATTTTAAAGCAGGAGAACAGTCAGGAAGAAACGAAAAATACTGCTCAAAATGAAATGCAGAACAGCCGGACGGCAGAAAATGCGGTACAGAAGCAGACATCGGAAGAACTTTTATCGGAAGTCGATGAAGGCAGTCGTGAAATGATAGCGTATCACCAGAGCCTGACAGCACAGCAGCAGACCCAGTTAGAATTACAGTTAAAGCAGCTGCGCAGTAAGCTCGAATATCTGAACGGATATGAGGCTTCCATTGATACAGTCATGGCAAACGCAGAAAATATGAAACGATTCCGTATTTTCTCCAAGCAGAATACATTTTCCTACAGCAACATTTTAAGGACGGCACAGGACTTTGAAAGAGTACAGAATGTCGAACTGAAGTTAGATAACGATAAAGGCGCAGATGCATTTGTTCACTACAACCTGATGTATTACATTGCGGCAGCGCTTATGGTGGCGGTGATTTATTCCCTTTTTGATGAACGTGAAAACGGAATGTGGCAGATTGTACATAACACCCCAAACGGAAGAACTGTACTTGCCCTCAAAAGACTGCTGTTGTTAGCGGGCGGTTCCTTTGCGATTCTCTTTCTTTTGTACGGCACGACATTTCTTACAGCGATGCTGTTATACGGCGGAGTAAAGGATTTGGCAAATCCGGTACAGACCTTTGTGGATTTTGGGAAATTTACATATACACTCAGTAAAGGCGCATATATTTTACGGCTGTTTTTCCTGTCATGGTTTATTTTAGCGGCATTCAGTATCATTTTATGGGCGCTGTTTATGGCATTCCGCAACCGCAACCATACGCTGATTTGCACAGCGGCATTTGTCGGCATAGAGATTCTCGTTTATCAGAAAATCGAAGTGCAGAGTGTGTATAACGTTTTTCATTATATTAATGTTGTCAGCTTTTTAAAAATCAGTGATTTGTACAGCACGTATATCAACTGGGGTTTTCAAAATTATGTATTTTCGGTCTTTTCCGTGGCATTGTTTTTCTTAACGGTGTGTGGTCTGTTTTGCGGAATTTTTGCGGTAATGCGCTATGCCGCCATGCGGCCGAATACAAAAGTGTCATTGTTATCCCGCATGTTTACGGCGGTTCACGGACAGTACCAGCGTGTATTTGCAAAATATCCGGTAGTATTAAAAGAACTGCATAAGCTGGTGATAACAGGAAAAGCCTTGTGGGCGGTGGCAGCACTGATAATCATAGCGGCATATTTCAGTACAACCGGACAGATAACATTTACCGATGCACAGAAAGAGTATGACAAAATGTATTTAGAGCATGGCGGAAAAGAGTACGGTTATATTGAAGATTATGTGCAGGAACGGCTCGAAGCATACCGGCAGGCGCAGGAAGCATTGGAAGAAGCGGCGGCGGCATATGAGGCCGGTGAAATTGAATTAAAAGAGTATACGGCGGCAGTCAGTGTCTTGCAGTATCAAAGACAGGTTGTAAATACGATTCAGGAGTACCAAAGCAAACTCTCTTACGCAGAGCAGATACGGGAAACAACCGGACAGGAAATATGGCTGATTTCCGACAGAGGATATGAAGAAATTTTCGGAAAATACAGCAGACAGCGTGAGTTTATTTTAATCCTTGCACTGGTAACGGCAATTATGATTATTGTATCTGAAAGTATTGCCATGGAGTACAGAACCGGCATGTATCAGATTGTACACAGTGCGCCAAACGGCAGAGCGGCGGTGATGCGCTGGAAGATTACCGCCTGTGTTGTATTGACCATAGGGCTGACGGCGGCGGTTTACGGCATTGATATCTGGAATTTGCACCACATTTACGGTATGCCGTATCTGGCAGCACCGGCGTTAAGCCTTACATTTCTGGAAAATGCGTGGGGCGGGCTTGCAGGTCATGTGAGTATTTCAGGGTGGCTTATGATATTACTGCTTGTAAGATTGGTTGTAGCATTGTTTACAATGACAGCTGCCATGCTGGTATCTAGAGCGATTGGAAAAAAGGGAAACAGAGCCTTGATGCCGGCAGTACTGGCAGGCGTTATTTTGCTGGTGTGGATACTGCATCAGGTGACACAGCTTGTATAAAGGAAGGGTGAAAAATATGGAATTACAGTTAGAGGGCTTATCTAAAACATACGGTACGGTGCAGGCATTACGGAAAGTAACTTACACTTTTAAGCCCGGCATTTACGGGATACTTGGGGCAAACGGCGCCGGAAAAAGTACGATGATTAACCTGATAACAGATAATGTCAGCAGGGACAGCGGCAGTGACGGCGGCAAAATTTTATATGACGGAGAAGATATTTTAAAGCTGGGGAAAAGGTTCCGTGCCATTGTCGGTTATATGCCGCAGCAGCAGGGATTTTATGAGGATTTTTCACCCAAAGCATTTTTAAAATATATGGCAGAGGTCAAAGGTTTAAAAGGGAAAAATGCAGAGGGCAAAACGGTCAATCAGCAGATTGACGAACTGCTTGAGGTTGTCAATTTAACCGGAGTTGCCCATAAAAAAATCGGCGGTTTTTCCGGCGGCATGAAACAGCGTGTGCTGCTGGCACAGGCACTGCTCGGCAATCCGAAAATACTCATTCTGGATGAGCCGACCGCGGGACTTGACCCAAAGGAGCGTATCGGAATCCGTAACTACATTGCCGAACTGTCAAAGGATAAAATCATTTTATTTGCAACCCACGTAGTCAGTGATATTGAGTGCATTGCAGACCACGTCCTTTTAATAAAGAAGGGACAGATTGTAGCAACGGGGACTCCGGTGGAACTGATTGAGAAAATGCAGGGAAAGGTCGCTGAGATTACCTGCACGCTGGATGATGTCGGTGCATTGCAGGCAGAGTATAAAGTCGGAAATATCCGTCAGCGGAAAAACGGACTGGCACTGCGGCTTGTCGGGGACATCCTGCCTAAAGAAGCCGTGCCGGTAGAAGATAATATTGATTTAGAAGATGTATATTTATATTATTTTGAGTAGAGAGACTTTTTGTGCCGTTTTGTGATGAAATTAATCAAAAATGAAGATTCATGCCCGTGTTGGAATGAGTATTGCCCAACTGCCGTAATTCATATATAATAGATATATAAATCGGGGGAATGGTTTAAAACACAAAACGGAGGAAAGAGTGATGTTTACGATTGCAGTCTGCGATGATGATATGCAGGAACGTATGCAGGAAGTCCAAATTGTCAAAAATATATTTTCCCAAAAAGAACTGGAAGCCGGGATTGAGGAATTTCAGACCGGACAGCATTTTTTAGACGTGCTGCACCGGGTTCCTTACGATATTGTTCTGCTTGATATCCAAATGGGCGAGGTTTCAGGTTTTATGCTTGCAGAGGAATTATATAAAATAACAGGAGGGGAAAATATTATTTTTGTCAGCAGTATGGAAAATCTGGTGTTTGAATCCATTCATTTCAGACCGTTTCGTTTTGTCAGAAAATCACATCTGGAGGAAGAACTTACAGAGGCGGTAGAAAGCTGGATACAGCAGAATACAAAAACGGAATGTCTGGAGTTTGATGAAACCGGAGGGGTTACGACGATTTTACCACAGCAGGAAATCATCTACATCGAAGTACAAAGCCATCATTTGTATGTCCACACACAGAAAGAAGTATTAAAGGTCCGCGGAAAAATTTCGGATTTCGCATATCTGGCTGAAACCGGAGATTTTTTATGTCCACATTATTCCTACTTATGTAATATGAGATACATATACGAGATACAGCGCGATAAAATTGTTATGAGTAATAACGAAGTTATCCGAATCAGCAGAGGAAAATTTGAAATGTGTAAGGCACGCTACCTGCGGTATATCAGAAAAATGGGAAACAGTATGTACAGATAGAAAAGAGGGAAAAAGTGTTAAATATAATAGTAGAGCAGATTACAAGCCTGGGTGACGGCGTGCTTATGATAGGTTCGCTGGCATACATACTGGGGGTCCGTAAAGGGAAAAGCAAATATCTGGTGTTATTTATGCTGCTACAGTACTTGTGTGCGCAATACCTGATTCAGCTGCCGGTACAGCAGTTTATATTGGGAATTGCAGTCAATATTGGAATGTGTTATGTATGTTTAAAAGAAAGCTGGCGGTCATGGTGCTTGTGGAGCATCATTATTATGATACTGTATATTGTGTCAAGCAGTGTCTGTTTTCCGGTGATTTCACTGGTAACCGGAGAACCGATGTCGGTACTGATTACAGGAAATATTTTCACAAGAATCTGCTCTATCTTAATTGCAAGACTGTTGCTGGTGATATTGATATGGGCAGCGATGATACAGAGAAAAAACAGAGTGTATTTAAAATGGCAGGAGTGGCTGTTAATTTTACTGATTCTGATTGCGGCGGCATTTATCCTGATTAGTCTGTTAGAAATAAACTTAAATACCGGCATATACGGAAAAGAGCAGGGACATATTCTCGGAATTTTCACCTTACAGCTGGTGATTCTGGGGTGCTGTACATTTCTGGCACTGCATATCAGTAAGATGAATCAGCGTATGAACGAGGGCAAAATCGTAGCAATCCAGCTGGACAAACAGAAAGCAATGATTGAAAAAGCTTATCAGATGCAGAGGGAAACAAGGATTTTAAGCCATGATTTAAAACATTATGCAATGGCGTGGACAAAGCTTCTCGAAGAAGGAAATGTGGAACAGGCAAAAAAGCAGATGGCAGGTTTTACGGGTGCAGTCAGCAGTATCGGAGTAAATGTTTACTACATTGTGGATAACGAAATGCTTAACGCGGTGATGTATGAAAAAGCGCAGCTGTGCCGGAAAAAGGACATTTTTGTGCGCTGGCAGATTACAACCAGCTATCCGAAAGAACGTGAAATGGATATGGCGATTGTATTTTCAAACCTAATGGACAATGCAATCCGGGCGGAGGAAAATCTGCCGGAGACAAAAAGATTTATTGGCGTAGACTGTTTTGAAGTCAATAATATCCGTCATTTTATTGTAAGTAATTATATAGAAGAATCCGTGTTGGACAGAAATCCGCAGTTACATACCACGAAAGAAGATGCTGAAAATCACGGACTTGGCATATTAAGCGTGAAAAAAGTTGTGAATCAATATGGAGGACTGATTGATATATCAGAAGAAAACAGCCGGTTTATGGTGCATATTGCTTGTGTATAATATATTTTATTACACGGGAAATCTGCAAAGTACGTCATATATCTGCAAAGTAGGACAAACCTATTGAAAATTTTTCAGAAAAAAGATATGATTCGGGCAGAAACAGATAAGGAGTAAAAGCGAATGACACATCGGCTGGCGGGAATTCTTTCGGACTATTTATCCCGGGAACAGATGATTGAAAAAGATGAAGCTGACATTTATCAATATGGGCTGGAAATTTTTATGGACGGTGTTCTGGAAACACTGCTCTTAGTAGTTTTAGGCATATTGTGGGGCAGATTCTGGCAAAGCATTTGTTTTATTGTGTCATTTACAGTGCTTAGAAGTTTCACAGGAGGATACCATGCAGCCACAAAGGTAAGATGTGCAGGTGCTACGGTCGGATTGTACATATTGAATCTGACAGCAGCGGGGGAACTGAACAGTCATTTTACAGCAGTGCTTCTGCTGGCGGCTGTCGGTACGGGAATCATCTGGTGGCTCGCTCCGGTGCCGCATGCCAATAAACCGTTAGACGGGGAACAGGTCGTAATGAATCGAAAAAAATCGCGGTTTATCAGCATGTGCTATCTGTTGGGGGTATTCGTTTCAAAAAGTGTCTTGGCAGAAGTAGGGGACATCGTGGCAATGACGCTTTTTGAAACTGCAATATTAATTTTAATTCAAAAGGGGGTAAGAAAGTATGAAGAAAGTTTTAAAAGCTGTTAAGGCAGTTGGTTTAAAGACTGCAAAAAGTTCAGTAAATTCAGCTTCTTTCTTTTATATGCATCAGGTTAAAGAACCTGTAAGCGTAAAAGAACGTTTAAAGAAGTAAAAAATACAAAAGAATAACCGGATTGAGCCGCCCATGCAGGAAGACAGGTCTGCAGGGGTGGCTTTTGTTATAAATATACAAAATGAATGGTAGTTTTTCATAAAATAAAGGTGCTTTAGGATTGAAATTTTATTCTATTTGCACTACAATAAAAATTAGAGTTGTTGTGAGGATAGGAGGGTAGCTTTTATGGAGGGTGCACAGTTAAGTGACTTTTATTACAACCGTACCTTTATGTCGAATGTCAGAAGTAAAATGGAGATGGGACTTTCTGGCGCATATAGTATGGTCGCAATCGATATTGAGCATTTCAGGCTTTTTAATAAGCTTTATGGCAGAGAAACCGGAGACGAACTTATTCTTTATATTCAGAACTGTTTAAAAGAGATTGCAGGAGAGCATGACGGTGTGGAAGGTTATCTGGGGGCAGATAATTTTGGAATATTTATACCGGATTCTCATGAGATTATTAAACAGATTCAGGAACAGATTATAAAAGGTATTCATAAATGGAACAATACGGTCGGCTTTTATCCGGTTATCGGTATATATTCCATTAATACAGATACAGATTCGCCGGAGATTATGTATGACCGGGCGACATTGGCTCTGTCTAATGCTTTTGAAGGACAGCCTGATCATATCTGCCATTATACACAGGAGATGGAGTCACGGCTGGAAAAAGAAGTGGAACTTTTATCCGAGATACAGGAGGCCTTAAAAAATAATGAATTTACCTTTTTTGCACAGCCGCAGTGTAATATTGCAACACATCAGATTGTGGGTGCAGAAGCACTCGTGCGCTGGGTGAAACCGGATGGGACGATGGTATCTCCGGGGGCATTCATTCCGGTATTGGAAAAGAACGGAATGATAGACCGGTTGGACCGCTATGTATGGGACAAGGTATGTGCGTGGATAAGAAGCTGGATAGACAGGGGATTCCAGCCGGTTCCGATTTCTATTAATGTATCAAGGGTAGACATTTTTTCAATGGATGTACCGGCATATATTTTCTCGTTATTGGAAAAATATCAGCTCTCCGAGCATTATGTAAAAGTGGAGATTACGGAAAGTGCATATACAGAGAGTGATGAGCGGATTACCAGTACGGTTAACATTTTGCGCGGAAAAGGCTTTAAGGTTATGATGGATGACTTTGGATGCGGCTATTCGTCTTTGAACATGTTAAAAAATATTCCTGTTGATGTGTTAAAGCTGGATATGCGTTTTCTGGATATCAGTGAAACAGAAGAAGAAAAAGGCATGAACATCTTAGAGTCTGTTGTTAATATGGCAAGACTGCTTCGGCTGCCTATTATCGTGGAAGGTGTTGAAACAGAGAAACAGGAACAGTTTGTACAGAGCCTAGGATGCCGTTATATTCAGGGATTTTATTTTTATAAACCGCTGCCGGTCAAGCAGTTTGAAGAACTGCTAAGCGACGAACGTCAGCTTGATTTTCATGATTTATTTTATAAGCAGGTAGAGCCGCTTCATATTCGTGAATTTATGGATACGAATTTCATTACGGATAGTATGTTAAATAATGTCTTAGGACCGGTTGCATTTTATGAAATGAGGGATCATCAGATTGAAATTACCAGGGTCAATGAACAGTATTTTCAGTTGATGGGTACATCATCAGGGCAGGCGAACAGTTACGGAAAGCGTTTTTGGAATCATGTGCATGCAGATGACAGGGTCCTTTTGCATACAATCTTTGAGAAGGCATTTTCGAATCAGATGTCCGGAGCAGATGGATATATTCATTTTATGCAGATGGACGGCACGGTCATTCTTGTATACATGAGAGTCTTTTTCCTGCGGGAGAAGGACGGCTGCCGCCAGTATTACGGTTCGCTGATGAATGTAACCGAAGTGCAGGCAGATAAAAAGCAGGCAGAAGTGCAGACACAGATTACGGATAGGGCATTTAATGAAGATTATGAAAGTCTTGAGGCACACTTTGGAAAAATGCCGACAGGATTTTGTATTGACCGCCTGATTTTAGATGAAAATAATAAACCGGTGGATTATGAAATCTTATATGCCAATGAAACAATGCGGCAGGTCTGCACCGGAGATTTAGAACAGCTAAAGGCACTTTCATATCAGAGTTTCGGTGATAAGGTAGAGGAAGCGTATACGTATATGTATAATGCGGCATATAAAGGTGAAAAGAAAACATTTTACCTTTACAGCCACATTTCCAACCGGTATATGCAGTTTACATATTATCAGTACCGGGAAGGTTACATCGGTGTGATTATACAGGATATTACGAATACATATATTGCATCGAATGCTCTAAAGAGTATGCTGCTTTCCTATCGTGAAGTTTATTTTGTACAGTTAAAGGACAATTATTATCATATGATTTACCCGGATGAAAATTCATTACAGGAGCGTGGTAATTACGAGGAATCCATTAACCGTCATTTTTATATGGGGAAGATTGTATCAACCGATGAAAAGAATATCCGTAAGTTTCTCTCGCTGACAAATCTCAATAAAGGACTTGCAAAGCAGGATACGCTGGAAATGTCCTATAAACGGTTAGATGAAAAAAACAATAAGGAATGGTGCCTGACAACGGTAGCGGTGTGCGAACGGGACAGTGATGGTACACCAAAGGATGCAGTCATTGTAATCCGCAGTATTGATACGCTGATGCAGGGAAGGAAGGATAAACGTGCGGTATATCTGTCAGAAACACTGGCAAATATGTCAGAAGGCTTTTTTATCTATCGTGCAGTGGGCGAAGAAAAACTGCTCTATGCCAATCCGGGTGCAATCCGTCTGTTTGGCTGTGAAACGATAGAGGAGTTCCGGGAGCATGTGCATAATTCATTCCGCGGTATGGTACATCCGCAGGATTTGGCACGCGTGGAATGGGAAATTCACGATCAGATAAAGCAGTCCGACCGCAGTATGGATTATATTAAATACCGTATTGTAAGAAAGGACGGCACGGTGCGCTGGCTTGATGACTGCGGACATTTAGAGCATCAGACCATTGAAGTGGGCGGTGGACTTTTTTATGTGTTTATATCGGATATTACTGATACAATTACCGAAGCTCAGAAAAATATGCTGCTTGCAAAAAATAAATATTACAATAGTGAAAAACAGTAAAACAAAAAATCTGGGAACCGGTTGACATTTTAAAAAGGATTTGTTATCCTATTTCCTAGCAATAATAGACAGTTCGTTTGTACCATCCTGTCTCTAAACAAAACCAGGACTATACAATATTTAAAGGAAAATTCTGCCACAACGGCAGAACGGGATAAATTTGCATAGTATGTTTAGAACATGGATTTGGGTTGAATCCATGTTCTTTTTGTACGCATTGCGGCGCACGTTTCTGTAGGACAGCAGCAGGCAGTCAGCAGGAAGAGTTACATGACAGAATGGAAAACGTACGGAAATGAGGAAAAATGTATATTTTAAAGACGGAACACAGCTTTGATGCGGCGCATTTTTTATACGGATATGAAGGAAAATGCAGCAATATTCATGGACACCGCTGGCGTGTTGTGCTGGAAGTCTGTACGGAGGATTTACAGGAAGACGGACAAAACCGCGGCATGTATGTGGACTTTGGCGATTTAAAGCGGGATTTAAGGGAATGTGTGGATGCACTTGACCACTGCCTGATTATTGAAACCGGCAGTTTAAAGGAAGCGACACTTGCAGCGCTTGAAAGTGAGCAGTTTAAGATTTTGCAGTTTCCGTTCCGTCCCACGGCGGAAAATATGGCAAAATATTTTCATGAAAAAATGCAGCAGGCAGGATACCGTGTAAAACGTGTAACCGTATATGAAACACCGAATAATGCGGCGTGCTATGAGGAATAAAGTATGAACATGAATAATCAAATAAAGTACCCGGTGGTAGAACAGTTTGTGAGTATCAACGGAGAAGGAACAAAAGCCGGGGAACTGGCAGTTTTTATCCGTTTTAAGGGGTGCAACTTAAATTGCAGTTATTGTGATACACAATGGGCAAACAGACAGGATACCCCGGCGGTCGAAAAGACGGCGGCAGAACTGGTGGCAGACGTGTGCCGCACAGGAATAGACAATGTGACAATGACAGGCGGAGAACCGTTGCTGCAGACAGAACTTGCGGGTCTGATAAAAGAACTGTTGTCTGCGGGAAAAGCTGTTGAGATTGAAACCAACGGAAGTGTCAGTCTGGAAAATGTGCGTGCACAGGTAAAACATTTAACACAAGAACGGCAATCTATGGAGCGGCTTTCAATGACCATGGATTATAAGCTGGCAGGCAGTGGAATGGAAACATTTATGCGCCTGCAGAATTTTTCCGAATTACAGCCGCAGGATACCGTTAAATTTGTGGCGGGCAGCATTGAAGATTTGGAAAAGACACGGCAGATAATACAGGAATATGGATTGACACAGAAATGTCATGTATACATCAGCCCGGTATTTGGTGCGATTGAACCCGCAGACATTGTGGAATACATGAAAGCACATCAGATGAACGGCGTGCGTATGCAGTTACAAATGCACAAATTTATCTGGGCACCGGATGAAAGAGGCGTTTAGTGTGAAAAATAAATAGCTATGATGGCAGATGAGAAATCGCTTACGCGAATTTCTCATCGCCTCTTCGCAACAAGTCGCTCAGAAATGGGGATTAATGTAAACAAGCCATAAATGAAAGCTTGTTTACATCGCATTTGTTTCGGAATGAAAGCAAATAGACTTTATCGCAGAACTGAATGGAGAGAAAAATGAAAGAGATTGATACAGAAGCGGTGGCTTATCATATCCGTGGGCTGTTAGAAGCACTCGGAGATGACCCGGACAGGGAAGGGCTAAAAGAAACACCGCAACGGGTTGCCAGAATGTACGAAGAAGTATTTGAGGGCATGAAATATACCAATGAAGAGATTGCACAGATGTTTGACAAGACATTTTCGGAAGACGAAGAAGGCGGGGCGGACCGTTACGGTGATATGGTAGTTGTCAAAGATATTGACATTTTTAGTTACTGCGAACATCATCTGGCATTAATGTATGATATGAAAGTTACGGTGGCTTATGTACCCAACGGTAAAGTCATCGGACTTAGTAAAATTGCAAGAATCGCGGATATGGTGGCAAAGCGGTTACAGCTTCAGGAACGCATCGGCACGGATATTGCGGATATTATTACGCAGGTGACCGGCTCGGAAGACGTAGCTGTTTATATAGAAGGCTGCCACAGCTGCATGACGGCACGCGGAATCCGAAAGACGAATACAAAAACATATACACAGACACTAAGAGGGAGATTTCAAAATGAAAGCAATGGTTTTATGCAGTGGTGGCGTTGACAGTACCACTTGTTTAGGAATGGCAGTTGATAAGTATGGTGCGGAAAATGTGATTGCACTGTCCATTTACTATGGACAGAAGCACACCAAAGAAATCGAGTGTGCGAAAAAAGTAACACAGCATTATCAAGTGGAGCATTTATCACTGGATTTGGAAAAAATATTCCAGTACAGCGATTGTTCCCTGCTTTCACATTCCGATAAAGAGATTCCGCAGGAAAGCTATGCCAGCCAGATAGAAAAGACAAACGGTACACCGGTATCGACATACGTGCCGTTCCGCAATGGACTGTTTTTATCCAGTGCGGCAAGCATTGCACTGTCAAAGGGCTGTGAAGTCATTTACTATGGTGCACACAGCGATGACGCGGCGGGAAGCGCATACCCGGACTGTAGTGATGCGTTCAACCGGGCGATAAATGACGCTATTTATATAGGAAGCGGAAAGCAGTTAAAGGTGGAAGCACCGTTTATTGCACGCACTAAAGCAGAGGTCGTAAAAATCGGACTCGACCTTCATGTGCCGTATGAATATACATGGAGCTGCTATGAGGGAAATGAAAAACCGTGTGGAGTCTGCGGAACGTGCATTGACCGTGCCAAAGCATTTGCGGCAAACGGTGTCAAAGACCCGGCATTATCATTTTAAAAATATAAATAAGGAAGGAAAAACAATGGCAGGAAGAAGTAAAGAAGAAACGCAGGGGGTAACACTGCTTGGCAATCAGGGAACAAAGTATCCCGACAATTATGCGCCGGAGGTTTTGGAAACATTTGTAAACAAACACCCGGATAACGACTATTTTGTAAAATTTAACTGCCCGGAATTTACAAGCCTCTGCCCGATTACAGGTCAGCCGGACTTTGCAGCAATTACAATTTCGTATGTGCCGGATGTAAAAATGGTAGAGAGTAAATCATTAAAGCTGTATCTGTTCAGCTTCCGCAATCACGGAGATTTTCATGAAGACTGTGTCAACATCATCATGAAAGATTTAATCCGCCTGATGGAGCCGAAGTACATAGAAGTATGGGGAAAATTCACCCCGCGCGGCGGCATTTCCATTGACCCGTACTGCAATTACGGAAAGCCGGGGACACGCTGGGAGCAGGTTGCATGGGAGCGGTTAAGCAGTCATGACTTATACCCTGAAAAGGTAGACAACCGCTAAACTGGCTATAAGAGTTTTAACAACTGACCATATATAAATTTAAAACTGAATATAAACAGATTTGAAACTGGACATTATAAAAATATTATTTTTGAATATTTTATTATGCCCAGTTTTTGTTATACTCCATTTAAATGTTGATTCAAAATTAATAAAAAGGAAATGGAGAAAAAAACGATGGCAAACGAAAATGCAAAAAACAGATACGAATTAAATAAAGAACTGGCACAGATGTTAAAGGGCGGCGTTATTATGGACGTTACCACACCGGAACAGGCAAGAATCGCACAGGAAGCAGGCGCATGTGCGGTCATGGCACTGGAAAGAATCCCGGCGGATATCCGTGCGGCAGGCGGTGTTGCAAGAATGAGTGACCCGAAGATGATTAAAGGAATTCAGGAAGCAGTAACTATTCCTGTTATGGCAAAATGCAGAATTGGACATTTTGCGGAAGCACAGATTCTGGAAGCAATCGAAATCGACTATATTGATGAAAGTGAAGTATTATCTCCGGCAGATGATGTTTACCACATTGACAAACACAAGTTTTCCGTACCGTTTGTATGCGGCGCAAAGGATTTAGGGGAAGCGTTAAGAAGAATTAACGAAGGTGCTTCCATGATTCGTACAAAGGGTGAACCGGGAACAGGTGACGTTGTGCAGGCAGTCCGTCATATGAGAAAAATGAACAGTGAAATGGCAAGACTTGTTTCCATGCGTGAAGATGAATTGTTTCAGGCGGCAAAGGAATTACAGGTACCGTATGATTTAGTATTATATGTTCATGAGAACGGAAAGCTTCCGGTTGTAAACTTTGCAGCAGGCGGCGTTGCAACACCGGCAGACGCGGCACTGATGATGCAGCTTGGCGCAGAAGGTGTATTCGTAGGTTCCGGTATTTTTAAATCAGGAAATCCGGCAAAACGTGCGGCAGCAATCGTAAAGGCAGTTGCTAACTTCACAGATGCAAAGCTGATTGCAGAGTTATCTGAAGACTTAGGCGAAGCAATGGTTGGTATCAATGAACAGGAAATTGAACTTTTAATGGCTGAAAGAGGCAAATAGTGTGAAAAATAACGCTGATGCGCCATTTTTCACACAGTTGTTTGTTTCTGAGCGAAAGCAAACAACATTGATGGCAGATGAGAAATCGCCTGCGCGAATTTCTCATCGCCGCTTCGCGACAAAGTCGCTCAGAAATGAGGAGTAGTATGAAAATCGGAATTCTTGCAGTACAGGGGGCATTTGCAGAACATGAGCAGATGCTGGAACAATTAGGTGCAGAATATATAGAATTAAGAAAATGTGAGGACGTCCGTCAGTCTTATGACGGACTGATTCTTCCGGGCGGAGAAAGTACCGTACAGGGAAAACTGATGCGGGAACTGGATATGTTTGATACCATACAGAGCCAGATAAAAAACGGTATGCCGGTGCTTGCAACGTGTGCCGGGGCGATTCTTTTAGCACAGCAGTTAAGCAATGATGCGGCAACACATCTTGCCACGCTTCCGGCGGTTGTGCGCCGCAACGCTTACGGAAGACAGCTCGGCAGTTTTTCCGTTGACGAACAGATTGAAGGAATCGGTACGTTTCCGATGCGCTTTATCCGCGCACCGTATATTGAAAAAGTATTGGACGATACAAAGGTACTTGCAAAAGTGGACGGTAATATTGTAATGGTGGAAAATAAAAACCAGCTTGCAATGTCCTTCCACCCGGAACTGACATCAGATACGCGGATTCATGAAATGTTTTTGAAAAAAATTTAGCAAAAGAATGTCAAAAAATTAACAAAAAGTCTAGGCATATTTTTCTTTTTTTGGTATAATCATATAAAAGAGTAGTGGGGTAAAACCCCCGGCATCATATGGATTAACTGTTAGAAAAGTATGGAGGGCAAAGGTATGAGGAAATGGGTTTACAAATTTCATGAAGGCAATGCAGACATGCGGGAGCTTCTCGGTGGAAAGGGTGCGAATCTTGCAGAGATGACCAATCTCGGTATGCCGATTCCACAGGGGTTTACCATAACGACGGAAGCATGCACGGATTATTATGCAAATGAGGAGCAAATCCGCGAAGAAATCCAGACACAGATTTTTGAAGCGGTGGGCTGGCTGGAGCAGGTAAACGGAAAGAAGTTCGGGGACAATGTCAATCCGTTGTTAGTATCTGTCCGTTCCGGCGCAAGGGCATCCATGCCGGGCATGATGGATACCATTTTAAATCTGGGACTGAATGATGAAGCAGTGGAAGGATTTGCAGAAAAGACCGGCAATCCGCGTTTTGCATATGATTCGTACAGAAGATTTATCCAGATGTTTTCCGATGTTGTCATGGAAGTGCCGAAGTCTTACTTTGAAAAGATTATTGACGAGGTCAAGACAGACAAAAAAATCAAGTATGATACGGAACTGACGGCAGAGGATTTAAAGGAACTGATTGCGCGGTTTAAACAGGTTTACCGTGAAGCAATGGATGGAAAAGAATTTCCACAGAATCCACAGGAGCAGTTAATGGAAGCCGTTAAAGCGGTATTTCGTTCATGGAATACGCCGCGTGCCATTACTTACCGCAGAATGAATGACATTCCGGGGGACTGGGGAACGGCAGTCAATGTCCAGACCATGGTATTCGGCAATAAAGGTGCAACTTCGGGAACGGGTGTTGCATTTACAAGAAATCCGTCAACCGGTGCAAAGGGCATTTATGGGGAGTATTTAATTAATGCACAAGGCGAAGATGTGGTTGCCGGCGTGCGCACACCACAGCCGATTACGCAGCTTGAACAGGATATGCCGGAGTGCTACCGTGAATTTATTGATCTGGCGATGAAGTTAGAAGACCATTACCGCGATATGCAGGATATGGAATTTACCATTGAAGAAGGAAAGCTGTATTTCTTACAGACCCGCAACGGCAAGCGGACGGCACAGGCTGCAATCCGGATTGCATGTGATTTGGTAGATGAAGGAAAAATCACACCACAGGAAGCCGTGCTTAGAATTGATGCAAAATCACTCGACCAGGTACTGCACCCAACGTTTGATACGGAAGCTTTAAAGGCAGGGGAAGTGATTGGAGAAGCACTTCCGGCTTCACCGGGTGCGGCGGCAGGTAAAATTGTATTTACGGCGGAAGATGCCAAACGGCTCGTGAAAGAGAATAAAAAAGAACGTGTCATTCTGGTACGTCTGGAAACATCACCGGAAGATATTGAAGGAATGCACGCAGCACAGGGAATCCTTACCGTGCGCGGCGGCATGACATCCCATGCGGCAGTCGTGGCAAGAGGCATGGGAACGTGTTGTGTATCCGGCTGTGGTGCGATTGCGATTGATGAAGAGGCAAAAGAATTTACACTGGGTGGATATACATTCCATGAAGGAGATTTTATTTCACTGGACGGTACAACCGGAAAGATATATAAAGGGGACATTCAGACGGTAGAAGCAACCGTGAGCGGAAATTTCGGACGGATTATGGAGTGGGCAGATGAGTTTAGGACACTGGGTGTACGAACCAATGCAGATACACCGGCAGATACGAAAAAAGCTGTGGAACTGGGAGCTGAAGGAATCGGACTGTGCCGGACAGAGCATATGTTTTTTGAGCAGGACAGAATTCCGAAAATCCGTAAAATGATTCTGTCAAAGACCGTAGAGGGCAGAGTTGCGGCATTGGATGAACTGCTTGTATTCCAGAAAGCGGATTTTAAGGCAATGTATGAAGCACTGGAAGGCAGACCGATGACCGTGCGTTATTTAGACCCGCCGCTGCATGAATTTTTACCGACAGAGGAAGAAGACATCAAGGCACTGGCAGAAGATATGCACATGACTGTTGAGGAGATTAAAGAAACGTGCGCCGCACTGCACGAATTTAATCCGATGATGGGACACCGAGGCTGTCGTCTGGCGGTAACATATCCTGAAATTGCACGTATGCAGACCAGAGCGGTTATGGAAGCGGCGATTGAGGTGCATGTCGAAAAAGGATACGACATTGTGCCGGAGATTATGATTCCGCTGGTCGGAGAACGAAAAGAATTAAAATTCGTAAAAGATGTCGTTGTCGAAACAGCAGAGCAGGTCAAAGCAGAAAAACAGTCCGATATTCACTATAAAATCGGAACCATGATTGAAATTCCGCGTGCGGCACTGCTTGCAGATGAGATTGCACAGGAAGCAGAATTTTTCTCATTTGGCACAAATGACCTAACGCAGATGACATTTGGTTTTTCAAGAGATGATGCGGGCAAGTTTTTGGATTCTTATTATAAGAGCAAGATTTACGAATCAGACCCGTTTGCACGCTTAGACCAGAATGGTGTAGGCCAGCTGGTTGCAATGGCAGTGCAGAAGGGCAGAAGCACCCGGCCGGATTTAAAATGCGGTATCTGCGGCGAGCATGGCGGCGACCCATCCAGCATTGCATTCTGTCATAAGGCAGGCTTAAATTACGTCAGCTGTTCACCGTTCCGCGTGCCGATTGCAAGAATTGCGGCGGCACAGGCAGCACTTTCTGATACGGAAAAGTAAAAGTATAAAAAATAAACGAAAAGACTGTTTTAAGGATAAAAGATACAATATCTTTAAAACAGTCTTTTTTGCGGCTTAAAATCTTCATATAAAAGTGACACATCAAAAGCCATGCCCCACCCAAAGCAGAAAGAGATTGCGGTGTGCTAAAAAAACATATAATATAATGGTATAAAAAATCAGGCGAAAATGGAGAGAAATGCGAAAATCCATAAATTAAAGATTTTCGCATAACATTTTGTGCCGCAGGCGTCACAAAATTGTGTTTATCGCAGAACTGAACCGGTTCAGTTCGTGGTTTCTCCGGCATTAGAATGTCTGCGGAAATGAGGAGAGTATGAAAAATAATGCTGATGCGATTATTTTTCATACGGAGATTTGTTTCTGAACGAAAACAAATCTCCCTGATGGCAGATGAGAAATCGCCTTCGCGAATTTCTCATCGCCATTTCGCGATAAAATCGTTCAAGAAATGAGGAGAGTATGAAAAAGGCAATTTTAATTGTGAGTTTTGGGACGACTTACCCGGAAACACGTCAGAAAAATATAGCGGCAATTACCAGACAGGTGCGGGCATTGTATCCTGATGTTTTGGTAGCAGAGGCTGTATCCAGTACAATTGTACGAAATGTAATGAAAAAGCGTGAACATATGGATGCAAAGAGCCCTGAAGAAGGACTGATAAAACTCAAAGAGCAGGGGGCAACCCATGTAGCGGTATTCCCGACCCATGTTATTGACGGAATTGAAAATCACCGCATGAAGCAGGCAGTTGAAGAATACCGTTTGGCATTTGAACAGATAACCGTGGCAGATGCACTTTTGACAGAGCCGGAGGATTATACAAATGTAGCAAAAGCATTGTGGGAATCTTTAAAAGAAGAAACAGGAGATGCGCCACTGATTTTAATGGGACATGGCACGGAACACGCGGCAGACAGCAGTTACGCCGTTATGGAGCAGGCATTGCGGGCATATGCACAACATCCGGTGTATATTGCAACCGTTGAAGGAAAGCGGACAATTGCAGATGTCATTGCACAGATGAAATTCGAGGGGATTGTAAATACTAAAGTTATTGTGGCACCGTTTATGCTGGTAGCGGGTGACCATGCCAATAATGACATGGCAGGAGAAGAAGATTCTTTTTCAAGCCTGTTAAGGGAAGAAGGTTATGCGCCGGAATGTATTTTACGTGGAATTGCAGAATATCCGGCAATCCGGGAAGTTTATTTATCACATTTACAAAAAACTACAGGTACGCTGTTTGCGGATATTACGGCACAGAATCGTCCGGGAATCCTTTATGGAATCGGTGTAGGGAGCGGTAATCCCAAGCAGATGACGTTACAGGCATTGGAAATCATCCGTTCCTGTGATTTGATTGTGCTTCCGGCGGTGTCCAAAGAGGAGTGTTATGCGTACCGTATTGTAGGACAGGTCTGCCCGGAAATTTCGGATATGCCGCTGTTGTGTATGCCGTTTCCGATGATAAAAGATGAGAAGAAACTGGAACTTGCCCATACACGTATTTATGAAACGATAGAGGATTATCTGCGGCGCGGTCAGATTGTTGGAATGCTTACAATCGGTGACCCCGGTATTTATTCAACCTACCTGTATATGCACAAGCGTGCAAAAGAAAACGGCTGGCAGGCAGAAATCATAAACGGGGTGCCGTCATTTTGTGCGGTTGCTGCAAAATTAGGTATTTCACTCGGAGAAAAAAAGGAAGAAATTCATATTATTCCGGCGGCGTATGAAGTGGAAGATACATTTTCCTATAGCGGAACGTGCGTTTATATGAAATCAGGCAAACGGCTGGCAGAACTGTTAGATGCCCTGCGGTCATGGCAGGATAAGACAGGGAAAATATATGAAGTATGGGGTGTTTCCAATTGCGGTATGGCGCAGGAACAGGTATATTATGGATTAGATGAACTGGAAAAAGCAAAAGGGTATCTGACAACAGTCATTGCAAAACAAAAGAAATAAAAATGCGGCAGACGGGATTCAGGAACAGTATCTGTATATATCCAATATAGAACAGATAGAGCAGACAATCGGCTTATTTTGTAAGTATAAAGAACCATTGTAATTTACGTTTATAGAAGATATTATAATAAGTATAGAATACAAGAGAATACGGGGGTACCAATATGGCAAAAATCAGAATAGCAGTGAATCATCTGTGTAATGATATGATTATCGGGGAAGACGTTTATAATAAATCCGGTGTTGTATTAGTAGCGCAGGGCTCGATAGTAACAGATGAGGTCATCAGCCTGTTGTCACGTCATTTAATTGATAGTGTTGCAATTGAATATCAGGCAGCAGCAGATGAACCACAGCAGGCAGAAAATGCGCAGCCATTAGTAGATGAAAAACAGTATCAGGAATTTCAGGAGCATTTCAGTGTTGCGGAAAATATGCTTTCTGATAATTTGAAAAAAATCGTTGAAAACAGTGAAGATATAGATGTTCAGGCATTGATGAATGTAACAAATGAAATTCTTGAAAAGTCGCGGAATGAAACGAATTTATGTAATATGCTGTTAATGATGAAAAAAGATACCGAATCATTATATGCACATTCCATTAATGTATCCATATTATGCCAGATTCTGGCAAAATGGTCCGGATGTACACCGAAGGAAATTGAAAATGTAGCAATAGCGGGTCTTTTGCACGATGTTGGTATTTTAAAATTCCCGGAAGAAATGCGTAAAGATTTTACGTTCCGCAAAGAAATGGAAGGCGGAGTATACAATAAGCATGTATTATACAGTTATAACATTGTTAAAAATCAAAATATCGATACTGAAATAAAGAAAGCAATCCTTGGACATCATGAGCGTTTAGATAAAAGTGGCTTCCCGCTGCGTATTTCAGAACATGGTATCGGCAAGCTGGCACGAATTCTTGCAATTGCAGATATATTTGATACATACACCATGAAAGAAAATGATATTCAGCCGATGTCCGTTTTTTCTGTAATAAAGAAAATGGAAGAAATGCATTTGCACAACATTCTTGATACACAGTTTAACATGACATTTATTGCGCATATTGCACATACAATGGTACAACACAGAGTTTTATTAAATGATGGAAGAACCGGGCAGGTTGTCATGATTAACAGATTGAATGTATCCCGTCCGCTTGTACAGGTAGGTACAACATTTGTTGATTTATCAAAAGAGCATTCATTATATATACAGGAATTATTGGATTAGTAAATAAAACACCCGTTACCGATTCAAGGCATTATGAAAAGAATCGACAACGGGTGCTTTTTATATAAAGTGTATTTATATAGAAATGTTTTTGCCAATTTTAGTGCCTCACGATAAAACCTTCAGATATAAGAATGAACAGAAAGCACGTAAAGCCGCATAGATACTGGATTTGTGGAATTTAATCCTAAAATGCTGAAAAAAGTCAAAAAAAACTTTAAAAAGTTGTTGACAACCTGACCCAATGGTGATATTATAATCAAGTCGCCGCGAGCGAGGGCAACAAAAACAGCCCACAGCGGTAACGAAATAAAACAAATCAACAACGGCTTTTAAGCTGGTATTGATAAACGAACATTGATAACTGAACAGTAAAACAACCCTGAAAATTCTTTGAAATTTTCA
>NZ_JAJCRR010000037.1 GCF_020564355.1 Lachnospira pectinoschiza
ATCTGCCTCTTCACTCTCACGGAAAAGCAAAGGAGCAATGATGAAGCCCAAGAAGAATTCTGGGTCAACCTGCAAAAGTTTTGATGCACCTAAAAAGCCCAAACATAGCCCAATCACGACTTGAATCAGCGGAAGAACCAACTTTGGGAAAACTTTATTGATGATATTTGAAATAACTAGAGCAAGAAGAAAAATGATGACATAAAAAATAGTATGGAGCACAAATTTCCCTTTCTTTCGTCTATTTTTAGAGCAAGAAGCTGCACTAAAAGTACAGCATATGAGTTATAAGCCTAAAAGGTTACTTTATCTTTTTGAAAAGTTCCTTTTTTTGATTAATCTTCTGATCGATTTTGGCACAGCTCTTTTTACTTAAGAGAGCTCGACAGCGCTTAATTTCCAGTTCTGTTAACTGACGTTTAAGC
>NZ_JAJCRR010000039.1 GCF_020564355.1 Lachnospira pectinoschiza
CCAGCATCGCAAGCAGGTCCTTTACCTGTTCAATTTCTGCCGTATCATAATACCGGCGAAGGGGATCGAACCCCCGACCTCTCGGGTATGAACCGAACGCTCTAGCCAGCTGAGCTACACCGCCAAAAATTTCTGATAGATTAATCTATCAATCGGGAAGACAGGATTCGAACCTGCGACACCTTGGTCCCAAACCAAGTACTCTACCAAGCTGAGCTACTTCCCGGAGGTATGAAAATTTTTATAACACTGAGAACTAGTCTTGACTTTTAGCAAGAGTACTTGCAGAGTAAATTTGCTAAGCAAATTTCTATCCGCAACCTCAAAGCAATGCTTTGAGCTCTACCAAGCTGAGCTACTTCCCGAAGGTATAAAGATTTTTTACAATAATAAAACGGGCAAGCCCGAAT
>NZ_JAJCRR010000040.1 GCF_020564355.1 Lachnospira pectinoschiza
GATAAAAACAAAAAAAGAACGGCAGTGATGCACGTTCTTTTTTGTTTAACCTTCTACATATTTGTAAGCTTCCTGAGCGGCTTGGGCTCCATCACCTACAGCAGTAGTAATTTGTCGAAAATCTTTTTGACGAACATCACCAACGGCAAAGATACCTGGAATACTTGTCTTCATCGTAGCATCTGTGATAATCCATCCTTCTTCATCTGTAATACCTAAATCACGAGCAAATTCAGATACAGCATCCAAACCTACATAGATAAAGAGGCCACCGAAGTTGGCTTCTGTAACTTCTCCTGTCTTTACGTTTTTATAACGTACAGATTCAATTTTACGTTCGTCACCTTTGATTTCTTCAAGAACAGAGTCCCAGATAAATTTTATTTTATCGTTAGCAAAGGCACGTTCT
>NZ_JAJCRR010000041.1 GCF_020564355.1 Lachnospira pectinoschiza
ATAAGAAATAGGCAAATAGCGGCTAAAAAACTCCGCACAAGCACAAGTTAAACCTACCGCTGTCACCATACAAGCTAAGAAAATAAGCAGAGCTAAAAAGAAACTACCAAAATTACCGAAAGTATGTTGCACATAAGCATGTAAAATATCTGCGCCATCTTTTGCTTCTGGAATAATGCTGCCGCTAGCAGAACCAAGCTTAAATAAACTAAGATAAATCGCCGTTAATAACACACCCGCGATAATTCCCGCCCACATAGTATAACGTGTTAATAAAGACGAATTATCAATCCCTCTTGAGCGGGCCGCATTGACAATAACAATACCAAAGACCATCGCGCCTAACGTATCCATGGTAAGATAGCCATTAATAAAACCTTGGGTAAATGCCATATCTTGATATGCTT
>NZ_JAJCRR010000042.1 GCF_020564355.1 Lachnospira pectinoschiza
GTTTTACTGGACTTAAAAATTGCCTTATTTTTTCTGTATAAGGCGCCATCATTCTTAAATATTTTTTTATACCTTTAAGGTCTTCAAGCGGAACTTCCGCTTCTTTCAGCTCTTTTTCTTCTGCATTATTATTTTCTATTTTTTGAGATGATTTCTTGTTTTTAGCCCGTCGACTAAAATTTTGATCTTTTTCTGACATGATTTTTTAAAAATCCTTTTGTATTCTATATTTTGCCTATTCTAACAAAAAAGCCTTTGTGTTACAATATTCTATATGAAATTTAGTTTAATTTTACCAAAAAAAATTAAAAAGCAAAGTGTTTCGCATTTACTGGAGCACACTTGGCTCGTTCCACGCAAGCAAAGACACCTTTTACGAACCAAGAAACATGTCTTTCTTAATGGT
>NZ_JAJCRR010000043.1 GCF_020564355.1 Lachnospira pectinoschiza
GAATTGTTGTAAACTTTTAATTTAAAAACGAGCGTAATATTTGTAAAAATATTTTGATTTTAGTAAACGAAAATCCGGATGATATGCGGACTTATTTTTTAAACAATCCGAAAAGAATAGGGAGAATAAAGAAAAATGGCCTATAATAAGAATATGCAACATAAGAAAAAAACAATTGGAATTATTGGTGGTGGGCAGTTGGGCCAAATGATGGCTATCTCTGCACAATATATGGGCCATAAAGTGATTACACTTGATCCTAATCCGAACTGTTCCGCAGCAAAGTGTTCGGATGAGTTGATCCTTGCGGAATATGATGATGTTGATGCGCTTCTTAAGCTCGCTTATGCCTGTGACTTAATAACCTATGAGTTTGAAAATGTATCGGCGAACGCCTTGCATCAG
>NZ_JAJCRR010000044.1 GCF_020564355.1 Lachnospira pectinoschiza
GTGTTTTTGAAGATAAGCCGCGACAACCTAAATTTGAAAAACCACGACGTCGTAATAATCGCAATAAAAATCGGGGTACTCAAGAAAAGCAAAAGAAAAATGAGAAAAAGACTTTTGAGATTCGCGATAAATCAGGCAAGAAGCCTGCTAAAATAAAACAAAATGAGAAAAATGAGAAAGATGTACCCTCTAAATCTAATTTTGTAATACGAGAACGTTCAAAAAAATAAAATAGACAAACATTGTAAATGTGTCTAAAAAGTTATTGAATAATATGCAAAAAAGTTCCCTCAAAAATTTTTTTGTGAAAACTATCGGAGATATAATGGAAAAACAAACAATTTACGGCTTAACACGTGATCAACTTATTGATTGGGCGATTGAAAATGGTGAAAAAAAAT
>NZ_JAJCRR010000045.1 GCF_020564355.1 Lachnospira pectinoschiza
CTAAAGTTGAAACTTATTTCCAAAAATATTCGTTCTCAACAGTACGTGACTCTACAAAAATCAAACTTGCTGAGCTCGGTAATGATGCTGGTATCATCGGTGCCGCAAGCCTTGCTTTAAAATTCAAATAATAATCTTAGGAGAACTTAAATGATCTGGATCATTGACTTTATACTTTTAGCCCTCATTATCGTCTTCTTCATCTACCCACGTTGGACACTCAAACGTAACGCCAAAGTAGTTGAAGCACCTGAATTTGAACGCTTGATGGCTACTTCTCAACTTATCGATGTCCGCGAAGCTGCAGATTTTCGAGTAAAACACATCCTTGGTGCTCGTAATTTGCCTGCTTCTCAAATGGAACAAAGTTTGAACGCAATCAACAAAAAGAAACCTGTATT
>NZ_JAJCRR010000046.1 GCF_020564355.1 Lachnospira pectinoschiza
ATAGCTACTGGCAAAAGAATGAAGTCATTGCCAGAGATATAGCCACGCTGACGTGCAATATTTAAGACTTTATCTCTGATTCCTGGATTCCAAGTGAAAGCTGGATCTTGAGGATTGAGATTGGCTTGGGGTTGAACACGCGCATTCGAGTTATCCGGCGTAGCCCCTGTCGGGTTTTGTGCGCCATCCACTGCTACAACTGTTGAAGACGAAGCTTCACCTTGTGCTGTATTTTTACCTGCTTGTTGCTGTGATGCTGCTCCCGTTGTTCCACTTGGTGTATCAGTAGAAGCTGAGTTTCCTGCAGCTTGACCTGAGGTTTGATTGGCGGGTTGAGTAGCAGCATTATTTTGCGCCGCCGCAGCTTGCTCTTCTTTCGCTTTCGCCTCGGATTGCTGT
>NZ_JAJCRR010000005.1 GCF_020564355.1 Lachnospira pectinoschiza
GGTGGAAGCGTGGTGACATGTGGAGCTGATTCATACTAATAGGTCGAGGGCTTAACCGAAGAAGGTTAGGTTTGCAAAAAGAAACGGATAGAACGAGAGTTATCCAGAGGATAATCGGATGAAAAAGGTATTGCAAAAGCAGTTCCTGTATGATATATTTAATGTGCAGTTTTGAAAGAACAGTTTATTCTTTCATATTCCTCGATAGCTCAATGGTAGAGCACTCGGCTGTTAACCGAGTTGTTGTAGGTTCGAGCCCTACTCGGGGAGTTTATTTTATAAATGAGTAGGACTACTTGTCCATTCTCCCTATGAAATAAGGCTCCATGGTCAAGCGGTTAAGACACCGCCCTTTCACGGCGGTAACAGGGGTTCAAATCCCCTTGGAGTCATTTTTTACTAATGAATTGCATAGTATAGACTATGGCGACATAGCCAAGTGGTAAGGCGTGGGACTGCAACTCCCTGATCATCAGTTCGAGTCTGATTGTCGCCTCTCTAAGGATCTCATAAGTTTCGGCTTATGAGATTTTTTGCATTTATGGAGAATATCTGTTTTCATAAAAATGTATTTATGCTATAATATGCATAAACAATGAGCCGTGCCGTACGGAAGGATAGAAAAGAACTGTGCTTGCACAAAGTTCTTTTCTGGACTTTCGGATGATAGGGCGAACGCCCTCATGCACGGATTAAGACAGGCAAAGCAGGGTAAAAGATATGAGAAAAAAATTCATAATAAAGATGGCTTCTATTGGGGCAGTGGTTCTGCTAGCCGCCGGAATGGCTGCGTGCGGAAAAAAGACGGAAGCAGTAATTACAACAGATGGTGAAGAATTTTCCGAACCGGAAAAGGAATATCCTACCGTGGCACAAAGCCGTGCCAAAAAGTTTTCATATAATGATTTAACAGTAGGAAAACTCGAGTATCTGATGACAGAAGATGAAGTGATAAAGATTTTAGGCGAGCCGGTCACATCGTATAATGCGAATGAAAAAAGCACGGCAGCCCAGACGGAGGTCGTCAAAGAAAAAATTTATTCGTATAACGAGCTGACACTTATTTTTTCGGAAATTAAGGGGAAATATGTTTTGACGGCGGCAGCTTCGGTCGGGGAAAACGATACTTTTTCAAGAGGTCTTAAAGTCGGAGATTCCGTAGATAAAATTTATGATGGATATTACAGGGATGCCGACTATATGAATCATACCTACTATTCTGACGATAAGACTGCGGTTATGGGCAAGATGCTTTATGGCAGCTTTACTATGGATGCATTGGAAAATGTCAAGACAAAAGACAAGGTAGAATATGGCGTGATTAATTATAATGGGGCTTCATCACTTGAAACAGCTGAAACGTATATTGTAGAGTTTACGTATTTTGAACCGCCGTATCAGAGTGGTATTGCAGCAGTGACGGATGATTTTGCCCAGATTGCATTTGATATTGATGATAAGGGTATCATTACGGCAATCCGGTGGTATTATTATCCGGAAGAAGAATCCGCAGAATAAAGCTTATTAAAGGGCAGAAAGCAGCGCTTTTAATAAATAAATGAAGAAAATAATATACGATAAAGGAGTATGAACAAAATGAAATCAACAACATTAGTCATCATGGCAGCAGGAATGGGAAGCAGATTCGGGGGCGGAATCAAGCAGCTTGAAGCAATGGGTCCAAACGGCGAAATTATCATGGACTATTCCATTTATGATGCTATTGAAGCAGGATTTAATAAAGTAGTTTTTGTAACAAGAAAAGATTTACTTGCAACATTTAAGGAAGTTATCGGTGACAGAATTGCAAAGGTCATTCCTGTAGAATATGCATTTCAGGAACTCTCAGATGTACCGGAAGGATTTTCTGTACCGGAAGGCAGAACAAAGCCATGGGGAACAGGTCAGGCGGTTCTTGCATGTAAGGGTATTGTCAATGAGCCGTTCCTTGTAATTAATGCAGATGATTATTACGGAAAAGAAGCATTTAAGCTGATTCATGATTTCCTTGTATCAGACCATGCTGAAAAGGCAGAAAAACAGTATGACTTCTGTATGGCAGGATTTATCCTTGGCAATACATTAAGTGATAATGGTGCCGTTACAAGAGGAATCTGCGTTGTTGATGAAAATGAACATTTAATCGGTGTCAATGAAACAGGTGGCATTGTAAAGACTGCAACAGGTGCAGCATGCGATGACAAGGACGGCAACCAGACAGCATGTGACCCGGCAAGCCATGTATCCATGAATATGTGGGGTTTTACACCGGATTTCTTAGACGAACTTGAAAGCGGTTTCCGCACATTCTTATCAGAGCAAAAGGAAGGCGATATTAAGAGCGAATATCTGCTTCCTACGATTGTAGACCAGTTAATTAAGTCCGGCAGAGCCAATGTATCTGTTCTTGAAACAACAGATAAGTGGTTTGGTGTTACATATAAGGAAGATAAACCGGTTGTAGTAGAGTCTATTAAGAAACTGATTGCAGAAGGAAAGTATCCTGAAAAACTGTACAAATAATAAGGAGTAAGGGCAAATGAAAAAGTTTGCAAGATGTGTTCTCATATTAATATTTGTCATCATTGTCAGCGGTGCCTGCGGTTATTTTTACGAAGACAAGACATTGACAACGATGTATACCTCAACAACACAGCTTTATGTAGTACCGGGAGAGGAAAATGAAGCAACTGTCAGAGCAGTAAATGGCGGACTCAAAGATGATTTTATCATTGTCTTTAAGAGCAATGTTGTTATTCAGGAAGCGCAAAGAATTGCAGGAACATCAGAAGATATTGCATCATATCTTACGGTGTCTTCACCGGCAAACAGTAATATCGTTGAGATTACCTGTACCAATCCGGACCAGAATACGGCAAAACAGTATGTGGATGCGGTTGCAAAGACTGCATTAAAGACAACCAGCATTATTCCGGTAAAGTCCATTCAGATTTTATCAGAAGGAACCTCTACGAATACACCGGTGAAGCCGGATTTATACCGTAATACGCTGATGATTGCAGGCGCGTGCGGAGCAGTCTGTGCAGTGCTTGAAATCATTATTGTCCTGATACTGTGTGCATTTAAAAAGCCGGAAGACCATTCAGATGATGAATTTGAATATGAAAAATATTACGGCAAATATGCAGCCTTGCGCGCACCGCAGCCACAGCAGTTTATTGATGATAAAAAGCATGAGGAAGAAAAGCGGGAAGATGACAATGTAAAACAAAGCCATGAGCCGCAGCCACAGAAAAAACATTCTGAACCGCAGGAAATGAAAGACATTTTAGAAGATTTTGACGAAGATTATGCGGAAGAAGATGAAGATGTGTTTGCCGATGACGCTTTAGAAGACGAAGATGAAACGGAAGAAGCGAAGGCATTACAGGAAGCGGCAATTACGCAGGAAGAAGCCGGACAGGAACAGGATTCACAGATGAAAGTTTCACAGCAGGAAGAAAAACAGGAAGCGGCAGAAACGTCAGAGGACACTCATCCGGATACAGAGGAAGATGTATTTGCAGATGCCACATCTGATGATGATGAAACTGATGATGAATTTGACGGTGATATCTTGGAAGGCGATGTCGTAGAAGATAATGACTCAGACGATGATGTTATACAGGAAGACGTTGTAGAAGAAGATATCGTGGAAGATGTTTCAGACGAAGCTGCTGCAGCAGAAACCGGAACGGATAAAGCGAAGGTGGCGGAAGTACCGGAAGAAACCGCAATTGATATATACCGCGTGGGACAGCAGTCCAGCAGCCGGGTAATTGCAAGAATTCAAAAGTAAAGGCAGGTTTTGTAAGTGTTTAGTGTTAATATTGATAAATTAATAAAAATGACACCGCTGGAAGCAGAAAGCTATGCAAAAGCTGCGGATTCACTGGAAAATCTGCTTGCAGATAAAGGAAATATGCTGGCGGTTGTCGGCAGCGGCATGAGTTCTTTTAAACTTGCAGCGGCATTTATGGAAAAAGAAAAACGTGTATTATTTGTCGATGCAGATTTTAGTCAGGAAGTTTTTTTGGGAAAATATAAGCTTGGCAAAAATTTAAAAGGCATTTTTGATTATACACAGGGTGAGGGTACTGCCAAAGATATCATCTGTGTAACAAACCGTGAAAAACTGGATGTTGTGTTTACGGGAAATGTTGAAAACCTGCGTTTTGACGGCACAGCTTTAAAGACGGTGCTTGAAGAATACGCAAAGGAGTATGATCTTGTAGTTGTGCAGTCTGATGAACAGGGCAGAACGGCCGGTGTATGCGATGCAGCCGTTCTGATACTGGAGGAGTCACAGTACAGTGAACTGACTGCCGAAACAAGAATAGCAGAACTTGACAAAAATGGATGTACAGTGTTAGGTGTGATTATTGATGAATGATAAAATGGAGCAGTTTGTAAAATGGGTGGAAGAATCGGATAATATTGTATTTTTTGGCGGCGCAGGCGTGTCCACAGAAAGCGGAATTCCGGATTTTCGGAGTGTGGACGGTCTGTATCATCAGAAATATGACTATCCGCCGGAAACCATTTTAAGTCATTCTTTTTATATGAGGAAACCGGAAGAATTTTTCCGCTTCTATAAAAACAAGATGCTTTTTCCAAAGGCAGAGCCTTCCACAACGCATAAAAAGCTGGCCAAACTGGAAGCAGACGGAAAGTTAAAAGGCATTGTGACCCAGAATATTGATGGTCTGCACCAGAAAGCGGGCAGCCGTCATGTCATTGAACTACACGGTTCGGTATTGCGCAATTACTGTGAGCGATGTCATCAGTTTTATGGACTGGATGCCATTTTACAGAGTGAAGGAGTTCCGAAGTGCAGCTGCGGCGGAAGAATCAAACCGGATGTCGTATTATATGAAGAAGGACTTGATGAAGAAAACATTGAAGAGGCAGTCCGTTTAATCCGGGAAGCCGACATACTTATTGTAGGCGGCACTTCGCTGGGGGTTTATCCGGCAGCCGGGTTGATTGATTATTACCGCGGACATAAGCTGGTACTTATCAATAAATCCGAAACACCGTATGATAACCGGGCAGACTTGCTGATTCATGATGCCTTAGGTGAGGTATTTTCAAAAATTGGATAAACAGGAGTGCATATGGATTATCAGGTTGGAGATATTGTACAACTCAAAAAAAAACACCCCTGCGGAAGCAGTGAATGGGAAATTTTACGCGTAGGGGCAGATTTTAAGCTGAAATGCTGCGGCTGCGGTCATGAAATAATGGTCAGACGCTCGCTTGTAGAAAAGAATACAAAAAATTTAAAAAAGGCTTGAAATCATTTTAGATATATGATAAAATCATATCTTGTGATATATATTCCTTGTTCCTCTCTAATAGAGGGACCAACAAGACCAGAAGGAGGTGCGACGTAGAATGAATAAGTATGAATTAGCATTAGTTGTTAGCGCAAACGTCGATGAGGAAGTAAGAAATGCCACAGTTGAACAGGTGAAAGAATTAATCACTCGTTTCGGCGGTACAATTACTGACCCGGGTACATGCGAAAAGAAGAAGCTTGCATACGAAATCCAGAAGATGAGCGAAGGCTTCTACTGCTTCATTAAGTTTGATGCAGATGCAGCTTGCCCTGCTGAAGTAGAAAGCAGAATTCGTATCATGGAAAATGTAATCAGATTCTTAATCGTAAAAGACGGAGAATAATTGATTTTGATGTTTGGCTTACAACTCTTTGAATAGAAGAGGAGATTAAGTATGAACAAAGTGATATTAATGGGTAGACTGACCAGAGAACCGGATGTTCGTTATTCACAGAACTCTGACGGCTCTATGGCAGTTGCAAGATATACATTAGCTGTAGACAGAAGACGTGCTAGAACCAATAGCGACGGCGCTGAGCAGACTGCTGATTTTATCAGCTGTGTTGCATTTGGCAGACAGGGTGAATTTGCTGAAAAGTATCTTCATCAGGGAACCAAGATTGCCATTACCGGCAGAATCCAGACAGGAAGCTATACGAATAAGGACGGACAGAGAGTTTACACGACTGATGTAGTTGTTGAAGAACAGGAATTTGCAGAGAGTAAATCTTCAGCAGCAGCAAATAGTGGTGCTGCCTATACACCATCAAGACCGGAACCAAGTGCGGCAGCCGGAGATGGATTTATGAATATTCCTGATGGAGTGGAAGACGAAGGTTTACCTTTTAACTAAAACAGGAGGTAAATGAAATGCCAGAAAAGAAGTCTGAAAGACCAGAAGGTCAGATGAGAAGAAGACCAATGCGCAGAAGAAAGAAAGTATGTGCATTTTGTGCAGATGCCAACAAGGCTCTGGATTATAAAGATGTTGCTTTATTAAAGAAGTATGTTTCTGAAAGAGGAAAAATCCTTCCAAGAAGAATCACAGGAAACTGTGCAAAGCATCAGAGAGCTCTTACAGTAGCTGTTAAGAGAGCAAGACACGTAGCATTAATGCCATACAGCATTGATTAATTAGTGGATTGAAAAGCCATGATATCGAAAGGTATCATGGCTTTTTTGTTTACTTTAAATACGAGAAATGATATAATAGTATCACTTTAGGGTTATTGGAGAAGTTGCGATGTTTAATAAAAATGACGGAACCAAAGCGTTTAAACCGGTTGGCAGACTGCGGGTATTTTTTGCGCTGCCGTTTTATATTGCTGTCCTGCTGATTGTGTTAAATATAGTTTTATATTTTATTGACTTTCCGGCGGCAACAGTCATGTCTGTATTTATGGTATTTTATATTGCCATTTATTTATATATGCAGCTGGCATTAAAACCGGGCATTATGCACGATATTATCGCTTTTTCATCAAATTATTCACAGGTGCAGCGGCAGCTTTTATATGAGCTGAGTGTGCCATACTGCCTGTTAGATACCAATGGCAGAGTGATGTGGCTGAATAAGGCAATGTGTGCCTGCATTAATAAGAAGAAAGATTTCAAGAAAAACATATCAACGCTTTTTCCTGAAATTACTGCCAACATTTTCCCGACAGGAGAAGAGCCGAAGGAAGTACGCATTACGTATGAAGAGCGGGATTACTGTGTGGAAATGAAGCGGATTAGCGCCGATATGCTGTTACAGGATGTCGGACTGGTGGAAAGTGACGATAAAGACTCGTTTATTGCACTGTATATGTTTGATGAAACCGATGTCAATATGTATCTTCAAAAGTTAAATGACGAACAGTTTGTTGCAGGGCTGATTTATATTGACAATTATGAAGAAGCCTTAGAGAGTATTGATGATGTGCGCCGTTCGTTATTTATCGGTCTGATTGACAAGCGTGTCAACAAGTATTTTGCAACCGGAGCGGCAGTTGTGCGGAAACTGGAAAAGGATAAGTATCTGGCAGTTTTCCGGTATAAATATTTAGAAAAGCTGCTGGCGGATAAATTCAGCATTTTAGAGGATATTAAAAGTGTAAAAATCGGCAATGAGATGACACTGACTTTAAGTATCGGTATTGGAACGGGTGCAGACAATTATGCGGGAAATTATGATCTGGCAAAAGCCGCAATGGATCTGGCACTGGGACGCGGCGGCGATCAGGCAGTGGTCAAAAAGGGCGACAAGATTTTATATTACGGCGGTAAGAGCCAGCAGATGGAGAAAAATACCCGTGTAAAGGTGCGTGTAAAAGCGCATGCGTTAAGACAGATTTTAGATACAACGGACAATGTGCTTGTTATGGGACATAAGCTGGCGGATATTGATTCCTTTGGTTCGGCAATCGGTATTTATACCATCTGCCGCAAGCTCGGCAAAAATGTGCATATCGTCATCAACGAGGTTACAAGCAGTGTCAAACCGTTTATGAAACGTTTTATTGGCAAGGACGAATATCCGGAAGATTTATTCCTTTTAAAAGAGGAAGCACCGGAGTATGTGGATGCGGCAACGGTGGTAATTGTGGTCGATGTCAATAAGCCGCAGCTTACGGAATGTCCGGAACTGCTTGATAAATGTAAAACCATCGTTGTATTTGACCATCACAGACAGTCCAGTGACCAGATTACGGGAGCGGTGCTGTCTTATGTAGACCCGTATGCCTCTTCCGCTTCTGAAATGATTACGGAAATGATTCAGTATGTGGACGATAACATTAAGATTAAGGCATTTGAAGCTGATGCATTGTATGCCGGTATCAATATTGATACGGATGGTTTTAATAGCAAGTCAGGACCAAGAACATTTGAAGCGGCAGCATTTTTAAGACGGCATGGTGCGGATGTGACGCGTGTGCGTAAAATGCTCCGCAATGATATGGACGAGTATAAGGCGGTCGCACATGCGGTCAGCAGAGCGGAAGTATACCGTGATGCATTTGCAATTGCAATCTTTAATGGCGAAGGACTGGAAAGCCCGACAATCGGTGGTGCAAAAGCGGCAAACCAGCTTTTGGATATTTCGGGAATTAAAGCCTCATTTGTCATTACAGAATATAATGAAAAAATTTATATCAGTGCAAGGTCTATTGATGAGGTCAATGTCCAGCTTGTCATGGAAAAATTAGGCGGCGGCGGGCATATGAGCATTGCCGGAGCACAGCTGACAGGCTGTACCGTTAAAGAGGCGGTCGACACCATCAAAGAAACACTGGATAATATGCTTTCGGAAGGAGAAATATAGAAATGGAAGTTATTTTATTAGAAGATGTAAAGTCATTGGGTAAAAAAGGTCAGATTGTAAAGATTAATGACGGCTATGCAAGAAATTTTGTGCTGCCAAAGAAGTTAGGTTTAGAGGCAACACCAAAGAATTTAAACGATTTAAGATTGCAGAAAGCAAGAGAAGCCAAAGAAGCAGCAGAAGAATTACAGGCAGCAAAGGAGCTGGCAGTAAAGGTAGAAGAAAAGCCTGTACGTCTGACTATGAAGACCGGTGAAGGCGGAAAGACATTTGGTACAATTTCTACAAAGGAAGTTGCTGCCGCTGCAAAAGAGCAGCTGGGTCTTGATATTGATAAGAAGAAAATGAAGCTGGACGAGCCGATTAAGACACTGGGTAATCATATTATTACTGTAAAGCTTCACAAAGATGTTACAGCAAAACTCACTGTTTCAGTAGGGGAAAGTAAATAATGGACGATATTGCAATCACCAGAATTATGCCAAACAGTCTGGAGGCGGAGCAGTCTGTGATTGGTTCAATGTTAATGGACAAGCAGGCGATTATCAGTGCTGGCGAAATTCTTTCAGCAGACGACTTTTATCACAGACAGTATGGAATTATGTTTCAGGCCATGGTTGATATGAACAATGCGGCAAAACCGGTGGATATTGTTACCTTGCAGGAAGCACTCAAGGAAAAGGATGTACCGCCTGAGGTTTACAGTCTTGAATTTATCAGGGAACTGCTGGCAGCCGTGCCGACATCTGCCAATATTCGGCATTATGCGACGATTGTAAAGGATAAGGCGATTTTAAGAAACATTATCCGGGTCAATGACAGTATTGCAACAGCGTGTTACGAGGGTAAGGAAAGTACAGAAGATATTCTTGCCGATACGGAGAAACGTATCTTTGAACTCGTAAAAAATAAAGGCGGACATGAATATATGCCGATTGATAAAGTTGTATTGGAAGCACTGGATAAGATTTCCATAGCTGCCAAAAACAGAGGTGCAGTTACCGGTGTGCCGACCGGATTTAAAGATCTGGACACGTATTTATCAGGCTTACAGCCGTCGGATTTTGTACTGGTTGCGGCGCGTCCGTCTATGGGTAAGACAGCATTTGTCTTAAATGTGGCGGAAAATGTGGCGATTAAGCAGGGCATTACAACAGCCGTATTCAGTCTGGAAATGTCCAATGTACAGCTTGTTAACCGTATGCTCAGTCTGGAATCGACCGTTGATGCGGATAAAATCCGTAAAGGCCGTCTGGATTCCAATGACTGGGGTAAGCTCATTGAAGGCGCCGACAGCATTGCAAAATCGCAGCTGATTATTGACGATACGCCGGGTATTTCGATTGCGGAGCTGCGCTCAAAGTGCAGAAAGTACAAAATGGAAAATAATCTCGGACTGGTAATTATCGATTACTTACAGTTAATGAGCGGAAACGGAAAGACGGATTCCAGACAGCAGGAAATTTCGGATATTTCCCGTTCATTAAAGGCACTTGCAAGAGAACTCGATGTGCCGGTGGTAACGCTTTCACAGCTCAGCCGTGCGGTAGAACAAAGACCCGACCATCGTCCGATGCTTTCGGATCTGCGTGAATCGGGTGCAATTGAGCAGGATGCCGACGTTGTTATGTTTTTATACCGTGATGATTATTACAATAAGGATACAGACATTAAAGGCATTGCGGAAATTATTATTGCAAAACAGAGAAACGGTCCGATTGGTACGGTAAAAATGGCGTGGATACCGGAACAGACCCGTTTTGCGGATTTACTCACAAAAGAACAGATTCCACACTGATGAAAGAAATATTTTTAATATCAAAAAAGAACCGGAAACAAGGAATATCCTTTATTTCCGGTTCTTTTTTTGTGTCTTGAAACACGTTTAATGAATAGTTGTATGTAGTCTACTGTGGGTTTGGAGCGCCTACAGGACAGACACCGGCACAAGCGCCGCAGTCTACACATACATCAGCATTGATTTCCATATGAGAAGCGCCTTCAGAGATAGCTTCTACAGGACATCCAGCTGCACAAGCACCACAATTGATGCAGTCATCGTTAATTACATATGCCATGATTCAATCCTCCTTAGATTTTGTTAGTTCATTATACGATATTTACAGTTAAAATTCAACTATCGGATAATAGTTTCTTTGTTAAGAGTATAAAAAAATGCAACATCTTTATAAAAAATGGTGTGTTTGCGGAAAGCAATTTGTTTCTGAACGAAACAAATTGACATAATGATAAAAACAAGGAGGTAAAAACCTCTGCTCCTGCTTAGGACAGAATGTGAGCAAGCTCACATGGCATTTTTCCTTCGGAAAAACAAGGAGGTTTGTATGTTAAAGCTTACGTTAAGACCGGGTGAGTTTATTGATATCGGTGAGAATATCCGTGTGATTTTTTCAGGCGGTTCGGCAAATAACATTCATTTGCGGGTTGATGCACCCAAAGAAGTCAATATAGCAAGAAGCTCAGCCGGAAAGAAAAAGGAACAGCCGGAACAGAGTGCTCGGACATATTACAGGAAAAAAGGTATATCCGAAGAAGCACAGCGTGAGATTGTCAGCATTTTAATGCGCGAAAAGAAGCGCAACGCGGTAAATGAAAAGCCGTGACGGCAGGACAGTGTTACGGCAGAATTATGAAGCAATGTATGCAACGGAGTATACAAAGCACAAAAATCTGCATTTAACGAATGAGAAGCTTATGGGGAAGACTGCAATAGAAAAAGCAGGGGATTTGATACACATTATTTTACTGGGACTTGCAAAAAACTTACCACCCTATACAGAGGAAAATAAACTGCACAGGCTGTTGGGTGCATTATTTACAAATGAGTTGACGGCAGATGAGAAAATCAGTATCATAGAATCAGAATATAACATTGAAGCGAAAAATGAATTGCGAAAGGATGTGAGGAAAGTGAGCGGATTAGGAGAAAGCCTTGTGGAAAGTGCGGCAGAAGAAGCATGGGAAGAAGCATGGGAATAGAGCAAAATTAAGTTTATCATCAATATGAACGAAAAAGGCTACACAATAGAGCAGATAGCCGACGTTACGGAAAAGAGCAGGGAAGAAGTCGAGGCAGTACTGGAAAAAGAGAAATAATGTGCGGCGGCTTTAAGCAGAGATTCAATGAATACTTGACATTTTAATGGGGCAAGCTTATAGTAGAATCACTACGATAAACAGGAGGAACATATTTATGACAAGAATAACCAAGGATACAACAATTGGCGAAGCAATTCAGTATGATGCAGGGATTGTTTCAATTCTTATGGGTGCAGGAATGCACTGTGTTGGATGTCCGTCATCAGCAGGTGAAACATTAGAAGAAGCTGCTATGGTTCATGGTTTAGACTGTGATGAATTATTACAGGATATTCATGACTATCTTCAGTCAGTAGGTTAATTCATAAATAAAATAAAAGCGGCGGGATTTACGTTTAATCGGTAAATTCCGCCGCTTTTTAGATGATATGCCGGGGGACGGCATACATTATATTTAAAAGCTAAAGTTTTGCCATAACCTGTATTGCACGGTTTTTTATAATGGAATCCATGTGTTCCGTGAAAAATAAAAGGCTGCTGTCCGGAAGATATTCTTTTTTGCCGTATTCGGAAAGAATGTTGCAGGTCTTGTTAAAGTCCACAGAAGAACAGCGGGTCTTTTCCAAAAATACATAGTAGCGCCCGTTGGTATGCTTAAATAAATGACTCTTGTCATTGTATACCGGAAGAACGGCTTTTGCGGCCTCACTGAAGGCATCCAGATTTTCAAAAGAAAAGCAGCGGATGACAGGGGCGTCTTTTTGTGTATCGGCAGACGATTCCGGTTTATTTGCCGCAGGTACGGGGACAGTTCCGGTGCCTTTTGAACCGGATGCCGAGCCTTTATTCAGATAATCATTTAATTTGCTGAAAATATTTAAAACGTCATCTTCAATGGAATCCGCGTCTGTATCAGATTCATTTAACTCATCATTAGCAGATGGCAGTGCATGTGCTGCTGATGCATCAATTGTTTCCATGGAATCATAATCCTCATAGGGGTAATCATAATCCTCATAATCATCGTCCGGGTCGGACGGCGAAAATTTGGAAAAACGGGTATCCAGTTCTTCCGGATCGTCTACCTTTGTAACAATTAAAACGATACAGTCAGCAGAAACAGGAATTGCTTCAATCATCAGAGGAATATCTTCCGCTTCAAAACCGAATTCATAGGAAGCCTGCTGCATCATATCCTGAAAAAGCTTCTTTGCCTTTTCACTGCCGTAAGCCAGTTCACTGATTTTTAACTGCCGGGCTGCCAGGTCAGATTTATTCAGGGTGCAGCGTATTTGGTTTTCACTTAATTTTTCGATTTTCATATTATCACTTCCTATCACTATTGTCCTAAATTTATAATACCCATTTTTAGTGGATATGTAAAGGTTATATTGATGAATATATTATAAGAAATTGTAAAAAAATAAAAATAAATAAAAGATAATTTTGAAAAAATTTTATCAAAAAAAGAAAAAATATATTGCAAATTCAATATTTTTATAGTATACTCTTTATTGAGCTAGTCAATGATAATTTTATATGCCGATATGGAAAGGAGTGGTCCTATGGTAAATTAATCTCAGAAGCGTATGATATCATCAGTGTGCAGGCACAGACGCATCATTCAACGGTGTATCTTGTAAGGCATAAGAAGCTTGATGTACTGCGTACAGCAAAGTTCGTCAGAAAAGATACCGGCGGATATATGCGAATCCTGCGGGAAGCTGATTTTCTAAAAATTCTCAGACATTCCGGAATCCCCTTAATATATGATATTGCTGAAGATAAAGATAGTATCTGCATAATTGAAGAATTTATATCTGGTAAATCTTTGACAGAATACGTGGCAGAACACAGAATGCTTACAGCTGCGCAGATAACAGACTTTGTGCTGCAGATATGTGACATACTGGAATATTTGCATAGTCAGGGCAGCAAAGGAATGGTTCATCTGGATTTGAAACCGGATAATATTCTGATTACAGATACAGGCAGTGTAAAACTCATCGATTTTGACAATGCAGTCAGGATGGGAGAAAGACATGCCACACATTACGGCAGTATCGGATTTGCGGCGCCGGAGCAGTACCACAGGCTGTATCAGGACTGCCGGGCAGATATTTATAGTCTGGGAATGTTAATTTTGTACATGGACAACGGACATGTACAATGTCACGCAGAATCTCTGCATCATAAGAAGTTTTATCCCATTGTAAAAAAATGTATTCATCACAGTATATGGCAGCGTTACCGCAGCGTGAAACAGGTAAGGCAGGCGGTATACAGTTTACAGGCAGAAAATGAATTATCAGAGAACATAAAAGCTCAAAACATTTCTCTTTATGGCACAAAACACGGTGTCGGGACAACGCACATAGCACTTTGTCTGACGGCATATCTTACCCGGAACGGTTTTCGCGCGGTTTATGTGCAGGAAGCAGATGAAGAAGATTTTATCTGCGAAATCCGTGAAAGCATCTTACAGACTGACGGAACGTTCCGGTGTGGAACAATTGCAGTATGTCCGCAGTATCATGGTGCGGTACAGGCTGACCTGTATGGGTACGACTATATCGTAAGGGACTGCGGCACAATTGCGGGGTTGTCAGCGCAGGCAGACATTAAAATTGTTGTGACAGACTTCGGATACCGCAGAAGGCTGGAGTATGAACGGCTTTTACAGTCAGATAAGGACAGTCTGATTTTTGTGAATCATACAGACGGGAATGTTTTTTATAAAGAAATAGGCAGGCTTGAAATTAAACGGCAGTTTTACAGGATACCGTGTGTCTATGACTGGAACAATGGCAGTAAATTATTAGACAGGGTATTTTTGGAAGCGTTGTCTGCAGTGATTTCTAAACCGTGCCGAAAGCAGGTGAAAGGTGGTGCAGGTGCTGGCCGGAAGTACATTATTTCAAAGAATAAGTAAAAAAAGCACGGCAGTCCGTTGGGGTGCAAAAGCAGTATCACCCTGCGTTATTGCAGTTATGGGTATTGGCGGGAGTGTCGGAACGACACATCTTTGCATGATGCTTGCAAACAGCATGGCAAACGGGCTTAAGGTGCGGACCGCATTTGTTGAGTACGGCGTGCATGATACGGGCAGTGCCTGCCTGCATCTGGCACAAGAAACAAAAAGTCTTTCGGGTGACATTCACACATTTCAATATGCAGGAATTGATTTTTACCGGTGTATTTCGGAAGAAGAACTTATAAAAATTTCAGCAATGAAATATGAGGCAGTCATACTGGATATGAAATATGGCAGCAAAGAGGTGATGACGGAGTTTTTGCGCAGTGATTTAAAGATTGTCGTTGCCGGCATGAATTTATGGCAGGCAGGACGGCTGAAAGCATTTTTAAAAAATGAGAAACTGCCGTCATCGCACTGGCGCTGTGTCACACTGGGTTATGACAGGAAACTGGCAAAAAAGCTGGAAAAAGAATACGGCATCCGGGTTGGGCTGATTCCGGCAGAGCGAAATCCGTTTGAGTTATCACCGGACGGATTTTTGGAACTTGTAAAATTAACAGAGATGTAAAAAGAAACTACAGACATCATACGGTTTATTTACGGACACCGGATTTTAAACCTATGAATATATATCACAAAATTACAAAAGTTTCTGTATGAATCCCCCTTTGTGCAGAAAAAAGGCAGGGAATGGACAAAGAAAGAACATTCCCTGCCTATTTGGTATTGAGAAAAGCCAAAATCTCGTTTATAATTGTCGTACAGTTTTAGTGTACAGGAAAACAGGAGCGCCGTAAGGCAGGGTTAAAGGAGAAAATCATGGAACGGGATAGAAAAAGAAAATTATGGAAGATAACAACGGCAGTATCAGCAGGGATTCTGGTAATTCTTGCAGCGGTGCTGCTGATAAGAAAATATATGCCGACAGGTCAGAAAATGAGCGGATATGATTATTTTAAGACAGATTCGGCAGCAGAAAATGACAGCACACTGGTGATATTGGACAATGAAATACTTTACGATAAAGGGCGCTATATAGACGGAAGGCTGTATTTACAGCAGTCATTTGTACAGGATAATGTCAATATGCGTTTTTATTATGACAAAGAAAGCAATGCGGTTTTGTATTCGGACTGGAGCGCAGTCTATACGTATTATCCGGACGTCAAGGGGTATCGGGACCAGAACGGTAATACGTATGATACGGAGTATGAAGTGATAAAAACGGCAGACGGTGTGATTTATATCGATTTCGAATACATGGCAGCAGTCAGCAACATTTCCTATGAATATGCAAAAGAACCACAGCGTCTGGTGCTTCATACAACCCATGAAGAACAAAATGAAGTGACAATCCGCAAAAACACTGTGGTGCGGTATCGTGCAGGTATTAAAAGCAAAGTACTTGAAAAGGTGAAAAAAGGTACAGTGTGCCAGTACGTGGGTGCGGTAGATGATGACTGGATTGAGGTGATTACGCCGTCCGGTTATCAGGGTTATGTGAAAAAGAATGCGGCTTCGGATGTATACACGGCAGTACCGGAAGATACATATACGGAAGAATACCAGTCCAATCTGTGCGGTTACAAGGTGAATATGACGTGGTTTCAGGTAACACAGCGTGCCGCCAATGCTTATATTGATACGTATTTAGAGGATGTTTCCGGTATTAATACGATTTCACCGACATGGTATTCGATTGCAGACGGCACCGGAGAGCTGACCAGTCTGGCATCGGATACGTTTGTAAGCAATATGCACGCCAGGGGCTTAAAAGTGTGGCCGCTTGTCAATGATTTTAATAATAATGTTGATTATGCAGCGTTTTATTCCAGTAAAACGGCAAGAACGAAGCTGATTAACAACCTGATGCAAGAAGCACGTCAGTATGGTTATGACGGCTACAATATTGATTTTGAATATGTAAAGAAAGATTTCGCGGACGATTATTTACAGTTCTTGCGGGAACTGTCTATCGCATGCCAGAATAACGGGCTGGTGTTATCCGTGGATAATTACAAACCGGCAAACCACAATGCCCATTATGAACTGGCAGAACAGGCGGTTTTTGTGGACTACATTGTGATTATGGGGTATGATGAGCATTACGCAGGTTCAGATGCGGGATCGGTGGCTTCCCTGCCATTTGTAGAGGACGGTATTTCAAGAGCTGTCAGCATGGTACCGTCAGAACAGGTGATTAATGCTGTTCCGTTTTACACGCGCATCTGGACGGAGAATGCCGGGGAAACCAAGAGCCGTGCAGTGGGAATGCAGGCGGCGATGGATGCCATGCAGGAAAATGGTGCAACAGCCGAATGGGACGAAACAACAGGACAGTATTACTGCACCTATGAAACATCCGCAGGAACGGTTCAGATATGGTTTGAAGAAGACCGCTCTATCGGTGAAAAGATGAAATTGTATTCAAAATACAAGCTGGGCGGTGTGGCAGAATGGAAATTGGGACTTGAAACCTCGTCGGTATGGAGTATTATTAGTAATGGACTAAACTACGCATCATAATAGAACGGTACGGTTCATACAATACAGTAAAAATAAGATGTGGCAGGGTAGTTTGAATCGAAAAAGACTGATTACGGGCATGACGGTGATTTTACTGCTGGCAGTGTATACGGGAATGTATATTGTACTGCCCGCGGCAAGACAGACAGCAGGGAAAAATGAAACGTCAGAGAGCAGGCAGGAAGAAAATCAGACGGCACAGGCAGACAGTACCAAAAGAACCGTTGTACTGGACAGCGGGCATGGCGGATTTGATCCGGGTAAAGAAAGCAGCGACGGCATATTAGAAAAACACATCAACCTTGCAATTGCAGAGAGGTTAAAGGAACTGCTGGAGAAAGAAGGAATCCGGGTCGTGATGACGCGGACAGACGATAATGGCCTGTATACAGAGAGTGATTCCAATAAAAAGATTGCAGATATGAAAAAGCGGTGTGCAATTATTGATGCAGCAAAGGCTGATATTGTTGTCAGTATTCATCAGAACAGTTATCAAAGCCCGGAAGTAAAAGGTGCGCAGGTATTTTATTATAAACATTCGGCAGAAGGTAAAAAACTGGCACAGATTTTGCAGAAATCTTTGAAGGAAAATCTGGATACGGAGAATAAGCGGCAGGAAAAAGAAGATAGTACATACTATATGCTGCTGCATACCGGTGCGCCGACTGTGATTGCAGAGTGTGGCTTTTTATCCAATCCACAGGAAGCGGCTCTGTTAAATACTGCCGAATACCGGCAGAAGGTCGCAGAAGCACTCTGCAAAGGAATATTGGAATATTTTACATCTACAGGAAAATGAAGAAAGCGCTGCATACGGCAGCAGAAATGGAAGGAACATGGAAACGATTATTGCACAAATCACAGAAAATGAAGAACAGAATCAAAAAATATATGAGCAGGCATCAGACATTTTAAAAAGAGGCGGTCTGGTGGCTTTCCCTACAGAAACCGTATATGGACTGGGTGCAGATGCGCTTGATGAGGAGGCATCGGCTAAAATTTATGCGGCAAAGGGAAGACCGTCCGATAATCCGCTGATTGTGCATATTGCGGATACAAAGGCACTGGAGGAGCTTTCCTGTGATGTTACCGCACAGGCAAAGCTTCTGGCGGAGAAGTTCTGGCCGGGACCGCTGACCATGATTTTAAAGAAAAGTGACTGTGTGCCAAAATCCATTACCGGCGGACTGGGTACGGTAGCCATCCGTATGCCGAGCCATCCGGTTGCAGCACAGTTAATCAGAACTTCCGGGGTGTATATTGCAGCACCGAGTGCCAATATTTCAGGGAAACCAAGTCCTACAAGAGGAGAACATGTCATTCATGATATGAAGGGCAGAATTGATATGATTATTGTAGACGATACGGTTGATATTGGTGTAGAATCTACGATTGTAGATTTAAGTGAAGATGTTCCTACAATTTTAAGACCGGGTTATATTACAAAAGAAATGCTTTCGGAAGTGCTGGGAGAAGTACGTATTGATCCGGCGATTATGGGCAGTGTAAAGCCGGGCGTTGTACCGAAAGCGCCGGGCATGAAATATAAGCACTATGCGCCCGATGCAGACCTTGCAATTGTAGAGGGTGACATCGATAAAGTTGTAGATAAAATCAACGCACTGACAAAGGAAAAAGAAGCCTTAGGATACCGTGTAGGTATTATGGCAACACAGGAAACAAAAGACCGCTATGAAAGCGGTGTTATAAAAGTAGTCGGCAGCAGAAAAGATGAGGCGACTGTCGCTCACAACCTGTACGCAGCTCTGCGGGAGTTTGACAAACAGCAGGTGGCATACATTTATTCAGAGGGCTTTTCTGAAAATCAGGTAGGGCAGGCAGTCATGAACCGGTTGATTAAAGCCGCCGGACATACTATAATAAATGTCTGAAAGTGACAGAAGCGAGGACTTTCTATGAATACGTATAGCAGAATTTTGTTTGTCTGTGCAGGAAATACATGCAGAGGTCCCATGGCGGCGACAATCATGCAGCAGTTTGTACAGGATATGGGTATCCTTACAGATTCAAGAGGAATGGTTGTCTTGTTTCCTGAACCTTATAATCCCAAGGCGGTTGCAGTCTGTGCGGGACACGGCATGATTATGCCGAGTAACAGTGCAGCACAGCTTGAGAATACGGATTTTGACAACAACACACTGGTACTTGTGATGAATCAGTCAATGAAGCAGAAGATTTATGAAAGCTATGACCGGGCAATTAATGTGTATACGCTCGGGGAGTTTGCCGGAGCGGGCGAAACAGAAATTGCAGATCCATATGGACGGGGCATTGATGAGTATAACCAATGTTTTGAACAGTTGTATGTATTGATTGAAAAAGCAGCAGAAATAATCAGAAAGAACATGGAGGAAGAAAAAGATGATAGCAATCGGCAGTGATCACGGCGGAGTAGAGTTAAAGGAAAAGGTAATCAAGCATTTACAGGCACGCGGCATTGAGTGTGAAGATACAGGCTGTTACAGCACAGAATCCTGTGATTATCCGGTATATGCAAAGAAGGTAACAGATCTGGTGACATCCGGAAAATGCGAACTGGGTATTTTAATCTGTGGTACCGGTATCGGCATGAGCATGGCAGCCAATAAAGAGGATGGCATCCGTGCGGCATTGTGCCATGACTGTTTCAGCGCGGAAGCCACAAAACAGCACAACAATGCAAATGTATTATGTATGGGTGCAAGAGTAATCGGGGAAGGACTTGCCTGCAAAATCGCAGACATTTTTATTGATACTCCGTTTTCAAACGATGAACGTCATATCAGAAGAATCAGCATGTTTGACTAAATGGCGGATTAGAAGAAAGGTCAGGGAATGCAATGAGCGATAAGAGAAAAGATTACATTTCATGGGACGAGTATTTCATGGGCGTTGCAAAGCTTTCCGCCCTGCGTTCGAAAGATCCGAATACACAGGTGGGTGCGTGTATTGTCAGCGAAGATAATAAAATCCTCTCCATGGGATATAACGGACTGCCAAGGGGCTGCTCCGATGATGAATTTCCGTGGTCAAGGGAAGGCGATCCGCTGGATAATAAATATCTGTATACGGCACACAGCGAGCTGAATGCCATTTTAAATTATCAGGGCGGCACATTGCAGAATGCAAAAATGTATGTGACACTGTTTCCGTGCAATGAATGTGCGAAAGCGATTATTCAGGCGGGCATTAAGACACTGGTCTATGACTGCGACAAGTATTCTGATACGGCATCGGTGATTGCATCGAAAAGAATGCTCAATGCCGCAGGCGTACGGTATTATAAATACGATTCGACCGGAAGAACCGTGCAGATTGAACTGTAGGGTTCCGTGGAAATATGCCATTTGTGCATGACAGCATGGACAAAAACAGTACAGTGTGTTTAAGGAAAAGTGTAGATAAAAAGGACTGTAAATGACAAAGCGCGAAGAAAAATGCTCAGAGCGTACTGTCAGTTACAGTTCTTAAAAAATTCATGGAAATTGATGTACTTACGTGTTATTGCAGTTTTGATAAATGATTCAAAGCCGGATTTAATACTTCATACCGTTCCAGTTCATCTAAATAATCTTTAAAATCCCCGTTATAAATAATAGAAAGCAGTGCATTGAGGCGGTGCAGGGAAGTTACCAGCATATCATTGCTGATAATGGACATGCGGCAGGCATCTGCCAGTTCATCTAAATCCACAACGCGGACAAAACCGTCATTTTCAATAATAACATCGGCAAGCAGATCGGTAAAAATATAAGTGTCGGTATTTTTATCATAGCTTGTGTCAATAATATCACAGTAAATATAAGCGAGCGTTCCGTTCTCCTTATAAAATTTGCTGATTTTCCAGCCGTGTTTTACGACATAGTAGGATATTCCATAGGAAAATTCTTCCTTTGGATGCAGTGTTTTCCAGCGGGTAATGATATGTCCGTCTGAAATGGACACAATCGTATCATTTTTTAAGTGAATACATTCTGAAGGAATGAGGCGTTTTCGGTAAAGTTCAGGCATAGACCATCCTCCTGTAAAAGTAATTTGTGTAAAATTGTTTCACAACCAAAGTTTATGGGCAAATTATAGCAATTTTTATAGGAAAATTCAATGTAAATGAAAATATTTCTAAAATAAATGCACAAAAATAAATGGACTTTTTTGTCGAGAAATGTTATTATATTAACAAGCATATAGGTCGAAAGGAAAAAATATGAGTGGAAAGGGTTCACCGTATCGGAATATTGTCCTGATTTCGCAGATTGGTATTAATATGCTTGTTCCTGTGTTTATATGTGTAGCGGCCGGTGTATGGTTGGATAACAGATTTCATACATGGTTTACGCTTCCATTGCTGATATTGGGGATTGCCGCGGGAGCCAGAAATGCTTATGCACTTGCGATGGATACTATCAGGATGGACGAAAAAAGACGGAAAAAAGAACAGGAGGAGCAGATTCAAGAAGTTCTGCGAAAGGCGAAGGATGAGAAAAATCATCGACAGGATTAAAGAGTTAAATGAAGTGCTTCCGGAAGTGTTTCTGGTAGATTTGCTTTATCTGCTGGCAGGAGAGCTGGTTATCTGGTTTTTGGTACCCAATAAGCAGATGTGTGCTGTGGGATTTTTTATGGGTGTAGTCTATTCCATATTTTCATCTGTTCATATGAGTTTTCGGATTCGTAAGATTGTTTACGGTCACGCGAATGAATCAAAGACCCTGCTTATCGGATATTTTATCCGTCTTGCAGTGATGCTTGTACTGTTTACAGTATTATATCTGTTTCATATCGGCGATTTATTGTGTGCGCTGATAGGAATGTTTTCTATGAAAGTATCGGCTTATTTACAGCCGTTTACTAATAAAATATTATCAAAAAAAGGAAGGTGAGAAAGTGGGAAGCACAATGATGACATCATTGGTGGCATGCGACAGCAGTTTTATGATTAAGTCGCTCTGTTCATTCCGGATACCCGGGGTTGATTATGACTTCAGTATCAATACCACCCATGTGGCGATGCTTTTAGTGTCTTTGTTTATCCTGATTGTTGCGATTATTGCAAGAGTCAAGATTAATAAAGCAAACGCATCGGATACGCCGGGAATGTTCCAGAATATTATTGAGCTGGTTATAGAGATGCTTGGCAGCATGGTTGATGGAATTATGGGTAGGAATGCCAACAGATTTGTAAATTACATTACAACCCTGTTTATCTTTATCATAATTTCAAACATTTCAGGGCTTTTTGGTCTTCGACCACCAACGGCAGACTACGGTGTTACATTAGCACTGGGTCTGATTACATTTGTACTGGTACAGTTTAACGGTATTAAAAAGAATCACGTTGGGCACTTTACAGCATTGTTTCAGCCAATATGGTTTTTATTCCCAATTAATTTAATTGGTGAGTTTGCTGTACCGCTGTCTCTTTCACTGCGTTTGTTTGGTAATGTTATGTCAGGAACCGTCTTAATGGGCTTGATTTATGATCTGCTCGGACCGTATACGGTAGCGTATCCGGCCCTGCTGCATGCTTATTTTGATTTGTTTTCAGGCTGCATTCAGGCATACGTATTCAGTATGTTGACGATGGTTTATGTCAACGACAAGATTGCCGACTAAGGGCAAAATATTATTCTATTTAAATGGAGGAAATGAAACATGAATATTAGTGGACAGGAATTTATTCAGGCTATGTCAGCAATTGGTGCCGGTATCGCAATGATCGCCGGTGTAGGTCCTGGTGTTGGTCAGGGTATCGCAGCAGGTCACGGTGCAGCTGCAGTAGGTAGAAATCCGGGTGCAAAGTCTGATATCACATCAACAATGTTACTTGGACAGGCCGTTGCCGAAACAACAGGTCTTTATGGTTTCGCCGTAGCGATTATCTTAATGTTTGTACAGCCATTCAAAGGTTAATGCCAACAGATAAGTGTAGAAACATTTAAGCTGGCAGGAAGGAGGCTAAAAACTTGAATAATTTAGGTACATTTGTCGCTTTGGCAGAAGGCGGGCGATTATTTGGACTTGATTTGCAGCTTCTTCTCGACGCAGCAATCACTGCGGTGAACGTATTTATTCTTTTTATTCTGCTTTCTTATATTTTGTATAATCCGGTACGGACGATGCTTAAGAAAAGACAGGATAAGATTACAAGCGACAGAGAAACCGCTGAATCCGACAAGGCAGAGGCTCTCGCATTAAAGAAAGAATATGAAGAGAAGTTAAAAGCAGCTGATAAAGAAGCTGAAAGTATCCTGAGTGAAGCAAGAAAAGTTGCCATGCACAATGAGCAGAAGATTGTTGATGAAGCAAAGCAGGAAGCTGCACGAATCATTGAGCGCGCAAATGCGGAAGCAGAACTTGAGAAACAAAGAGTTGCAGACGAAGTAAAACAACAGATTATTTCAGTTGCTGCTGTAATGGCGTCAAAGTTTGTTGCAAAAGCAATGGATGATCAGGAAAATGATGCTCTGATTGAGCAAACTTTAAATGAAATGGGTGAGAATACATGGCTAAGTTAGTATCAGCAACTTATGGTGATGCGTTATTTGAACTTGCCGTGGAGGAATCCAAAGTAGATTCATTGTATGCGGAAGCAACAGACTGTTTGAAGGTTTTTGAAGAAAACAGCGAGCTTGGCAGATTACTGAATCACCCTAAGATTGATAAGAGTGAAAAAGAAAAGGTTATTGAAAATGCTTTTGGACAGTTTGTTTCAAAGGATATAACCGGTCTGCTTGTGCTGATGGTTTCAAAAGACAGGCAGAAACAAATTATGGAAACACTCCGGTATTTTATCGGCAAAATCAAAGAATATAAAAAAATCGGCAGCGCGGTAGTATCTACAGCAAAGCCGCTGACAGCCGCACAAAAAGAAAAAGTGCTTTCCAGACTGCTTGCAACGACAGGGTATGTGGATTTTGAGATTGATTATATCGTAGATGAGTCCCTCATCGGCGGTATGGTAATCCGAATCGGTGACAGGGTCGTAGACAGCAGTATAAAGACAAAATTAGACGAGTTTGCAAAGGATTTGAAAAAAATCCAGCTGGCATAACTTGTACATTAATAGAAAGAGGGTGCGTTGGCTCCATGAATTTAAGACCGGAAGAAATCAGCTCGGTAATTAAAGAGCAGATCAAAAGATATTCTACGGAACTCGAAGTATCTGACGTCGGTACGGTTATTCAGGTAGCAGATGGTATCGCCCGTATTCATGGCCTTGAAAAGGCGATGCAGGGTGAACTTCTGGAATTCCCGGGTGAAGTATACGGCATGGTTTTAAACCTGGAAGAAGATAACGTTGGTGCGGTTTTACTTGGTGATTCAAGAAACATCAACGAAGGAGATACCGTAAAGACAACAGGCCGAGTTGTAGAGGTTCCTGTTGGCGATGCGATGTTAGGTCGTGTCGTAAACGCACTGGGACAGCCAATCGACGGCAAGGGACCGGTTAATACCGAGAAGTTCCGTCAGATTGAACGAGTTGCCTCAGGTGTTATTACAAGAAAATCCGTAGATACACCGTTACAGACAGGTATCAAAGCGATTGATGCCATGGTACCAATCGGACGTGGACAGCGAGAATTAATCATCGGTGACCGTCAGACAGGTAAGACTGCCATTGCGATTGATACAATCATTAATCAGAAAGGTCAGAATGTAAAGTGTATTTACGTTGCAATCGGACAGAAGGCTTCAACCGTAGCTTCGATTGTAAAGACATTAGAAGAATATGGCGCGATGAGCTATACAACAGTAGTTGCATCTACTGCCAGTGAACTTGCACCGTTACAGTATATTGCACCATATGCCGGATGTGCGATTGGTGAAGAATGGATGGAACAGGGACAGGATGTACTTGTTGTCTATGATGACTTGAGCAAGCACGCAGCTGCATACCGTACACTTTCCTTACTCCTTAAAAGACCACCAGGACGTGAGGCTTACCCTGGTGATGTATTCTACTTACATTCAAGACTCTTAGAGAGAGCTGCAAGAATGTCAGATGAGTACGGCGGAGGTTCCCTGACTGCGCTTCCGATTATCGAAACACAGGCAGGCGATGTTTCTGCATATATTCCGACAAACGTTATTTCTATCACAGATGGTCAGATCTATCTGGAAACAGAAATGTTTAATGCCGGATTCAGACCTGCTATCAATGCCGGTCTTTCTGTATCACGAGTTGGTGGTGCTGCCCAGATTAAGGCGATTAAAAAGATTGCAGCGCCAATCCGTGTGGAACTGGCACAGTACCGGGAACTGGCATCTTTTGCTCAGTTTGGTTCAGAACTGGATGCAGATACAAAGGAAAAGCTCGCACAGGGTGAAAGAATTAAGGAAATGTTAAAACAGCCGCAGTATCAGCCAATGCCTGTTGAATATCAGGTCATGATTATTTATGCGGTTACGAAGAAGTATGTCATTGATGTTGCAGTAGACAGAATTCTCGATTTCCAGAAAGGATTGTTTGAACTGATTGATACAAAGTATCCGCAGATTCCGGAAACAATCCGTACAACAAAAGTGCTTGATGAAGAAACAGAAAAAGCTTTAATCAGTGCGATTGAAGAATTTAAGAAAACTTTCAAATAATAGCGAAGCTTAGAATGGAGGTAATTGATTATGGCCTCAATGAGAGACATAAAAAGGCGTAGAGACAGTATTCAAAGTACCGGTCAGATTACCAAAGCCATGAAGCTCGTTTCCACTGTAAAACTTCAGAAAGCGAAGGGAAAAGCAGAGAGCACAAAACCGTACTCCGATTTAATGTATGAAACTGTGAGCAATATTCTTGCAAAGTCAGGAAATATTAACCACAAGTTTTTAAAAGCAGGAGATTCCAATAAAAAAGCGGTGATTGTGATTACTGCAAACAGAGGACTTGCAGGCGGCTATAACAACAATATAGCCAAGCTCATTACAAATAGCGATATCCCGAAGGAAGATGCATATATTTATGCAATCGGACGAAAGGGTAGGGAAGTTCTTGAAAGAAAAGGATATGAAATCAAGGCGGATTATTCCGATGTGATTAACGAGCCGATGTACACCGATGCAAAAGAAATCTGCAATGAAGTGCTGGAGCTTTTCACAAACGGAGAAATTGGCGAAATCTATCTTTCTTATACATCCTTTAAGAACACCGTTGTCCACGAACCAAAACTCATTAAGCTGCTTCCGGTTGAACCGGAGCAGCAAAAAGAGGGCGGTACAGAAAGCACGGCACTGATGAACTATGAGCCGGATGAAGATGAGGCACTAAATATGATTATACCAAAGTACATCTGCAGTTTAATCTATGGTGCGCTTGTTGAATCCGTAGCGAGTGAGAACGGTGCCCGTATGCAGGCGATGGATAGTGCTACAAGTAATGCAGAAGAAATGATTTCAGACCTGTCATTGAAGTTTAACAGAGCACGTCAGGCTTCAATTACACAGGAACTGACAGAGATTATTTCCGGTGCAAACGCCATAGAGGGATAAAAAGTGAAACCGCATCAATGATGCAGCATGGAGGTAAAGAATGGCAGAAAGAAATGTTGGTAAAATTACTCAGATTATCGGTGCCGTACTGGATATTAAGTTTCCGGAAGGCACACTGCCAGAGATTAATTCAGCAATTGATATTCAGACAAAAGATGGCGGCAGGCTCGTAGTTGAGGTTGCGCAGCATCTTGGTGATGATACAGTAAGATGTATTGCCATGGGTCCGACAGACGGACTTGTCAGAGGTATGGAAGCAGAATCTACAGGTTCTGCTATTTCCGTACCGGTTGGTGAAGAAACTCTCGGTAGAATGTTTAATGTTCTGGGTGAACCTATAGATAATAAACCGGCTCCTGAAGTGAAACAGTACATGCCGATTCACAGAAAGGCACCTACTTTTGCAGAACAGTCTACAACAACAGAAATGCTTGAAACAGGTATCAAGGTTGTTGACTTACTGTGCCCTTACCAGAAGGGTGGTAAAATCGGTCTGTTCGGTGGTGCCGGTGTAGGTAAGACAGTATTAATTCAGGAACTGATTCGTAATATTGCAACAGAGCACGGCGGATATTCCGTATTCACTGGTGTAGGCGAACGTACCCGTGAAGGTAACGACCTTTACTATGAAATGAAGGAATCCGGCGTTATCGAAAAGACAACCATGGTGTTCGGACAGATGAACGAACCACCTGGAGCCAGAATGAGAGTTGGTTTAACAGGTCTTACAATGGCTGAGTATTTCCGTGATCAGGGCGGTAAGGATGTACTTCTTTTCATTGATAATATTTTCCGTTTTACACAGGCTGGTTCCGAAGTTTCAGCGCTTTTAGGACGTATGCCTTCAGCCGTTGGTTATCAGCCGACACTTCAGACGGAAATGGGTGCATTACAGGAACGTATTACATCTACAAAGAGCGGTTCTATTACATCTGTACAGGCCGTATACGTACCTGCCGATGACTTAACGGACCCGGCTCCGGCTACAACTTTCGCACATCTGGATGCGACAACCGTACTTTCACGTTCAATCGTAGAACTTGGTATTTATCCGGCTGTAGACCCGCTTGAGTCTACTTCCAGAATCCTTGACCCACGTATTGTAGGTGAAGAACATTATAAGGTAGCCAGAGCAGTTCAGGAAATTTTACAGAAGTACAAAGAATTGCAGGATATCATCGCAATCCTTGGTATGGACGAACTTTCAGAGGATGATAAGCTGGTCGTATCAAGAGCAAGAAAAGTACAGAGATTCCTGTCACAGCCATTCTTCGTAGCCGGACAGTTTACAGGTCTGGAAGGAAGATATGTGCCGATTAGTGAAACAATTCAGGGCTTTAAGGAAATCATCGAAGGTAAGTATGATGACATTCCTGAAAGTTACTTCTTAAACTGCGGTAATATTGATGACGTACTTGCAAAGTGTAAATAATCTGTAACAGGTTAAACGACACGGGTAAGAATGGAGGAATCAATGGCAGATATGAAGACATTCAGGCTGTTGGTAAACACGCCTGACAGAGTATTCTACAATGATGATGTGACAATGGTAGAGCTTTCCACAACGGAAGGTGAGATTGGTGTATATGCAGAACATATTCCTCTTACATCAGTACTGGTACCGTGTGTTATGAATATTCATGTAGATGGAGATGTAAAAAAAGCTGCTGTACACGGCGGAATTGTTGAGATTTTACAGGATAAGGTAACGGTGCTTGCAGAAATTGCAGAGTGGCCGGAAGAAATTGATGTAAATCGTGCCAATGAAGCCAAAACAAGAGCTGAACGCAGACTTTCAAGTAACGATCCGCATATTGATGTGGTACGTGCGGAAGCAGCGTTAAAGCGTTCTCTTGCACGACTGGGTGCAGCACGCTAAATAAATGTATAAACCTTCCAATTTATGGCGATACTTAAGAATACCATAAGTTGGGAGGTTTATTTATGTTCAGGGATTGTTGGGATTATATCTGTTATAAAATACAGGATACGATTTTAAAAAACGGACAGAAACAAAACAGGAAGAAACAAGAAAATATAAATAGGACAACACACAGAAAGGCGGGATTTTTGCTGCAAAAGACCGCGGTTGTTATTGCGGGAATTTTGTGGCTGATAGCGGCGGCGAGAGTATTTTGGAATATGCCGCAGACGGGTGTGCAGGAAAATGTTTTAAGTGCGTTTGGCAGTGCATCCTACAAGGAAGTGTGCGCAGATATTTCTGCATATGGCAAATATGGCAGTATGGAGCTTACGGATACGGCAAAAGAGATTATCCTGGAAAAGGCGGCAGAAAAAATAGGGATTAACCGGTATACGATAGAACAGACAAGCCGGGACAATGTGGAAACAATGCAGCTTTCCCAAAACGGTGAAAACGGCAGTGTTCTTTGCAGATTTATAACGATTCATCAGGAAAATGTGGAGTACGAGCAGTACCTTTACATCGGTGTGACATTAAAAAATACGGTAGATGCTTCTTTTACATATGAGAAGCTCATTCGTCAGATAATGGAAGAAATGCAGATTGATACGGAAGTCAATGTCAATTTAAAGGGACAGATTCACGGGGCGCTTACCGATACGCAGAAAGAGCAGTTTGCACAGGATATGCTTGATATGATGAATGCAAAGCTAAGTGTCGGCCGTCATATGGAAGATGTGTATACTGTATACGCATATAACAAAGGAATTAAAAATTATATTATGATAGGAAAAGACAAGGTGAATGTCAATATCTGCATCGGATATGACGAAGAAAAAAATGAAACCACGGTGTATCTTGCGACACCGATGAATATGCAGGATTACTAAACGGCAGACTATGAAAATCTGTATTTAGGCTTGTAGTTTTTTGGTAAACAGATTAAAATAAAACTATTCATCAATATTTGAAAGTAAAAGAGGAACAAATCAGTGACGATAGAAGAATTACTTGAACAGTGCATCCAGAAGAATCTGATTGATCTGACAATCAGCGGATTAAAAAAGAAAAACGAAGAACTTCCGGTAAAGATAAAGGTACGTCCGGTTGCCATGAAAGATAAAATAGAATATCAGGTTTCAGAGTTTATCGGAAGGAAAGTATTTCATAAGAATTATAAAAAAGACGAATTGAAAAAGAAGATTATAGACTGGATGCAGGAGGACTACAAGCAGGCACAGTTTACCATGACCGATGCAACGGCACAGATTTTGTCCGGGAAGCACAGCCAGACCGTGAAATACAAAAAATGTAAGGAAGTCCGGGTGCAGAGGGATTTGTCGCACAACCGTACCAAGCGTTACATTCTGCCGGAAGGAACGCCGGTTGGATTTCTGATTGATCTGGGTGTTATGACCAAAGAGGGTAAAATTGTACGGCAGAAGTATGATAAATACCGTCAGATTAACCGCTTTCTGGAATTTGTCGAAGACATTCTGCCGCAGTTAAGCAAAGAACGGGAGCAGACGATTATTGATTTTGGCTGTGGAAAGTCCTATCTGACCTTTGCCATGTACTATTATTTAAAGGAACTGAAAGGCTATGATATCCGTATTATCGGGCTGGATTTAAAGGAAGATGTCATTGCACACTGTAATGAGTTAAAGGACAAATACGGCTACGGAAAGCTGTCATTTCTTGTCGGGGATATTGCATCCTATACCGATGTTGATGCGGTTGATATGGTGGTGACACTGCATGCGTGTGATACGGCAACGGACTATGCGCTGGCTAAAGCCGTGCAGTGGGGCGCAAAAGTCATTTTATCCGTACCGTGCTGCCAGCATGAAGCCAACAGAATGATGGAAAATGAACTGTTACAGCCGGTGTTGCAGTATGGTATCTTAAAAGAACGCATGGCGGCAATTATGACGGATGCCGTACGGGCAAATCTTCTGACAGCAAAAGGGTATGACACACAGATACTGGAATTTATTGATATGGAACATACACCGAAAAATCTGCTGATTCGTGCGGTTTATACCGGAAAAGACAGTGAAAATGCAGCAGAAGCATTGAAAAATATGGAGGAAGCACTCCATTTGAATCTGACCTTAAATAAACTGCTGGGCGAATAGGCCGCAGATGGATAATGGAAAGGATTAAGTTATGGACAACAGGGAAAATGCTACATATAAATATATTATATTGGCAGTCGCATTTATGGTAACTGTCGTGGTTACATTTATATCCATGAATTATGAGACGTCAGCCATATCGACAATGACAATGACACAGGCAACGCTTCCGGTCGTTATGATGCAGACCGAAGAAGGCCAGTTGTATAACCGGTTATACGGTTATACACAGAAAGTCGATGCTTCAATGATGGGAGAAACACTGACACCGCTGCCGACAGATAAGAAATTGTCCGTTGTAGTGGATTTGTATGGACAGGAATTAGAGGGTGTTTCGTACAAGGTAAGAGATTTAAGCGATTTATCGCTGATTGAAAATACAAAAGTAGAAGATTATACGCAGGACGAAAGCCGTGCAGATGTTGTGCTTAATATTAAGAATCTGATTGATAACAATAAAGAATATCTGTTAGAGGTTACGATATCGACAAAAAAGCAGGAAGAAATTTATTATTACACGCGGATTATCAGCGGTACGGATTTTCAGGTGCAGGATAAATTGAATTATGTGCTGGAACTCAACAGCTATGCGTATGACCAGACACAGTTGAAAAATCTGACACAGTATCTGGAAACGACATCTTCCGGAGATAATTCCAATTTCGGAAAGGTCAATATTCACAGTAAGCAGTCCCAGGTTGGCTGGGGTGAATTAGGACCGTTTATTGAAAGTGACAGAATTCCTTCAATTACACAGATTGGTCAGGAAACGGCAGAAATTACAATAGATTATATGGTGGGTGCAGAAAATGATAATAATTCCTATGATACATATCGTGTAAAAGATTACTATAAAATACGCCAGTCCGGCAGTAAATTGTATCTGCTCGATTATGAGCGTGAGGCAGGGCAGTATTTTGACGGTCAGAATGATTTTCTGTCATCCTCTAAAATTAATCTGGGTATACAGCCGGATACGGATGTGATGGCGCAGGCAAGTGATAATGGGCAGTATACGGCATTTGTCAGCCGGAATACACTCTGGGAACTGGATTCGGACAATTCAGAATTAACAAAGGTCTTTTCATTTGATGCAGAGGATTCGGACAATATCCGGGAACGCGGCAGCCAGCATGAAATCCGCATTATGAGCGTATCGGACGAAGGCAGCCTTTATTTTCTGATCTGCGGCTACATGAGCCGTGGTGCGCACGAAGGGGAAATTGGCATTTCGCTGTGTTCGTATAATTATGGGGAAAATGTGGTGCAGGAAGAACTGTATCTGCCGGTAGATGTTTCCTATGAGAGTATGGAAGAACGCATTGGCGGCATTGCTTATGTGAATGACAACAACTTGTTTTATATTTTAATTGACGATACATTGTATGCCATTAATTTAATCAGCCGTGAAGTTATGACAGAAGTTTCAGGGCTGGCACAGGGAACGTATGCCGTTTCTAAAGGCAGAAATATGATTGCATACAGCGAAAATCATTCGCAATATGATACGGACAGTATCCGCATTTTCAATATGCAGGATGGCACGGATTATACCATTCGTGCAGATGCGGGTGAAAAGCTCAAGGTGCTGGGCTACATTAATTCAGATTTTATTTATGGCATTGCTGATGCAGAGGACATTGTATCCGAAGGCGACGGCAATACTTTTTTCCCGATGTATCAGGTGAATATTATGGCATCGGATTATACGATGCAGAAAGAATATAATGAGCCGGGCATTTATGTGTCGAATGCGATTGTCGATAAGCTGCGTGTGAATCTGTACCGTGTTGTGAAAAATGCAGACGGCAGTTTTTCAGAAACAACGATGGATCAGCTGATTAACCGGGAAGAAAACAGCACCAGTGACGGTCTGGTTATTGATACCATTTCAACGACCAACCGAAAGACCGAGGTGATTCTTGTGTTAAAAAAAGCGATTTCTAATGTGAATAATATCACGGTGCGTTACTCAGATAAGATGATTTTTAAGAAGGATGAAACATCGGATTTATTAATGAAACACTAATGAGAGGTTTGCATGAAAAAGTTTAAGAAAATCATACGGGCAGTTTTGGTGCTTGCGGTGCTTGCGGGACTCATTTATCTGATTCCAAAAGTGATTACGGTTGTGCGTTTAAAACGTGCGGCGGATTCTTATGTAGCGGCAAGCTCGGTCAGTACCTTTAAAGATTCAAAGACAACGATTATCTATGATACGAATGACCAGGAACTCTGTACAATGAAGAATACAAAGGATATGTATTATGTGTCGTATCAGGAGATTCCGGTGACACTGGTCAATTCCTTTGTCGTCATGGAAGACCGCCAGTTTTATAAACATTCCGGTTATGATATCAAGGCAATTCTGCGTGCCATTGTGATTAATCAGAAAAGCAATGATATTGCGCAGGGGGCAAGTACCATTACCCAGCAGCTTGCAAGAAATATTTTCCTGTCGCAGGAAGTGACATGGCAGCGTAAGGTTGAGGAGATTTTTATTGCGGTCGGTCTGGAAAAGAAGTACAGTAAGAATCAGATTCTGGAATTTTACCTGAACAATATTTATTTCGGAAACGGATATTATGGCGTGGAAGCTGCGGCAAGAGGATATTTTGACAAATCCGTGTCAGAGCTTACGCTTGCGGAACAGACTTTTATCGCGGCGATTCCCAACAATCCGACACGCTATAATCCGCTGACAAATTATGACAATACCGTTCAGCGTAAAAACCTCATTTTACAGCAGCTTTACGAGGCGGATGATATTGGTTCGCTCGACCGCTATATGGCTGAAACAGAAGAGGTTGTCTTAAATCCGCATCAGACAGAGGAGATTAACAATTCGGTTGTAACGTATGCAAGGCACTGTGCAACCGAATCGCTGATGAGTGTATCGGGCTTTACCTTCCGTTATAATTTCAGTTCGGAAGACGATTATAATGCATATGAAGCTACGTATGATACATTTTACAATATGTGTCAGCAGAAGCTTTTAAGCGGTGGCTACAGCATTTACACCTCCATTGATATGAATATACAAAATCAGTTACAGCAGGCAGTAGATAACAATCTGGCGGCATATACGGAAAAGTCTTCGGAAGGTGTATACAGTATGCAGGGAGCGGCAACGTGTGTGGATAACAGCACCGGAAATGTGGTGGCGATTGTCGGTTCGCGCAGTCAGGAAGACATCAAGGGCTATGTTTTAAATCGTGCGTATCAGAGTTACCGCCAGCCGGGCAGTTGTATTAAGCCGTTAAATGTCTACACACCGTATTTGCAGCTTGGCAATACGCCGGATACGAAGGTTACCGATTCGCAGATTGACGGCGGTCCTGCCAATGCCGATGCAAGCTATGCCGGAGAGATGACGTTGACAGATGCCGTAAAATGGTCTAAAAATACGGTTGCATGGAACATTTATCAGCAGATTACGCCAAAGACGGGAAGTTCCTTTTTAATAAAAATGGGATTTCATAAAATCTGGGTGGATAAAGATTACAATGCCGGTGCATTAGGCGGTTTTACGTATGGTGTGACAACGGAAGAAATGGCAGGCGGATATGCAGCACTTGCCAATGACGGTGTATACAGAAAAGCAACCTGTATCCGTCTTATTGTAGATGCTTCCAATAAAACGGTTGTCAATGAAACGAACCGTGACAGCAAGGTTTATGATAAAAGTGCATCGCGCATGATGACACAGATGTTAAGGGAAGTTGTATTAAGCGGTACGGGAACATCAGCAAATGTGGAAAATGCAGTTGTTGCCGGAAAAACGGGAACGACAAATGCCAGCAAAGATGTATGGTTCTGCGGATACAGCAAGTATTACACCACAACGGTATGGGCAGGATACGATTATCCAAAAGAAATGTCCGGTGTCAACAGCCGTGTCAATGCAATCTTTAAAGATTTTATGACGGCGGTGCATACCAATCTGCCTGTAACAGATTTCAGTACGGTTACACAGCAGACAACACAACCGGAGACGACAGCGGCAGTACAGGAGGAAACGGAATCCTTACCGCAGGAAACTACAGCAATTGTGCCGGAAACGACAGGTATTGAACAGGTAACACCGCAGCAGGTTCCGTCCACGACAGCACAGGTGCCAACAACAACACCGTATCAGCGATGGACGACAGCACCGGCACAGCCAAAGACAACGGCACCGATGCAGTATGGCGATATTGACGCCACGACAAGAACCGATCCCGATGCAACGGCACGCGGAGAGTGGTAAATGTGAACAAGCCATAAATCAAAGCTTGTTCACATAACACTTTTTGCCGACAGCGGCACAAAGTCGTCCGTTGATGCGGGTAGATGAGAAATCGAACAAGCCATAAATTAAAGGGATAGGAAAATGTGAATCAACATTTTCCTATCCCTTTTTGCCGGGCAGCGCCCAAAGCCTGCATACATTAATATTACTTGCTGTAATGTGTTTCGTTGTATTCCTTAACACGCTGCTGGATTCTTTCAACAGGGCTTAATAAGTTGCTGATAGAAGAATCGTGGTTTAACGTATCAATTAATAAAGCAATGTATTTGCTCATATCTACATTGATATACCAAGGCTTAGAAAGCAGTTCTTCCGGCTGGTATACAAGGTTCGTTGTAAGAACACGGTCGATAACGCCGTTTTCATAAGCTTCATCAAATTTCTTAAATCCATTTGTGAACAGACCAAAGGTTGTCGCACAGAAGACTCTCTTTGCTTTTCTTCTCTTTAATTCAGCAGCAACATCAATCATGCTTTCGCCGGAAGAAATCATATCGTCGATGATGACAACATCTTTTCCTTCTACGTTAGAGCCTAAGAACTCATGGGCAACAATTGGGTTACGTCCGTTGACAATCTTTGTATAGTCACGTCTTTTATAGAACATACCCATATCCAGACCGAGGACGTTTGCAAAGTAAACAGCACGTCCCATACCGCCTTCATCCGGGCTGATAACCATCATATGGTCGCTGTCGATGTGTAAATCGTCAACACCCAGTAAAAGATATTTAATAAACTGATACGTAGCAGAAACGGATTCAAATCCCTTTAACGGAATTGCGTTCTGTACACGCGGGTCATGTGCATCAAATGTAATGATGTTATCCACACCCATATCTGTGAGTTCCTTTAATGCAAGTGCGCAGTCTAAGGATTCACGTCCTGAACGTTTATGCTGTCTGCTTTCATACAGGAATGGCATAATAACGGTAATTCTGCGTGCTTTACCACCGGCAGCAGCGATAACACGCTTTAAATCTGCATAGTGGTCATCCGGTGACATATGGTTCTTATAACCGCATAAAGAATATTCAAGGCTGTAATTACATACGTCAACCATGATATATAAATCATATCCACGTACGGAATCGTTTAAAACACCCTTTCCTTCACCGGAACCAAAACGAGGGGTGCTTGCACTTACGATATAAGAATCTCTTTTATATCCGCTGAAAGCGAGTGTAGATTCATCTTCGTGGTCGCGCTGTTCTCTCCAGTCAACAAGATAATTATTTACCTTTTTGCCTAATTCTGAGCAGCTGGCTAAAGGAACGATACCTAAGGTACCATATGGAATAGTTTGTGTGTGACGTTCGTCTCGTGGCATAATTAAAATCCTCCATTAGTATAATACGATACAAATTTGTATTTAACACAATATAAAATATAATCATTCTTTGCCGATAAGTCAATGATTTCCTAAGGTTTTTGCCCTGTTTTTTTCAAAAGACGGATATCGGCACCCGCAAGCTTTAACAGCTTATAAGCACTGGTAAGGCGCGAAAAAATTCGCTCCGAATACATGTTGCGGATATCTGAGAGCGAAAGGTTGGTTGAGATAACCACGCTTTTTCTTCTGAGAATCCGTTCATTGATACAGTAAAACAGGCGGGAACTGGTGTAGCTGTTGGCAAATTCCGTGCCGAGGTCATCAATAATGAGCAGATCACAGTCTAAAATGTAGCTGCTGTCAATTGCCGTATCGGATGTATCCGGCTTGTTAAAATCCTGCTGTTCAAAGCATTGGAACAATTCCACGGCAGTCAGGTAAATGACACTGTGCGAAGAATCAAGCAGTTCCTTTGCAATGCAGTTGGTTAAAAAAGTCTTTCCAACACCGGTATCGCCAAAAAGCAGCAGATTATCATAGGTGGTGTCAAATTCATCCACAAAGCGGTGGCATATGGACACAATATTCTGCATATTATTATAGGGTGTCAGTCCAATGGACGGAATCGGCGTTTTTTTATCATACCATTCATAGGAAAAGGTATCAAAATTTTCCGTCGTGATGATATTTTTTAAATTAGAATCGTGATACACCAGCTCAATGGCTTTTTTGGTGAAGCAGGCACATTTATGCTGACCGATATAGCCGGTATCCTTGCATTTTGGACAGGTATAGACAGGCTCTAAATAGTCTGCAGGTCTGCCAAGAGCAGCAAGACAGGCGGCTTTACGGTCTGCAAGTTCTGAAAGCTTTTTCCGGTAGGCGGTCTTGTAATCCGGATTTTTTAACATTTCTGCCGCCGCCTGCATGGAAAGCCCGATAATATCGTCTTCGATTTGGGCAATTTCAGGACATGCGGCAGTCACCTGCGCATACCGTTCATTCTGGATATGCCGGTTTTCGGTGCGGATCGCATCGTAAATCCGCATAATTGCATCATGTTGGGAATTGGTAAGTGCCATAACCTTGTCCTTTCTAGCTGTTATTGCTGATTAAAGCGCTCTCTAAGCTGTCAATGTCGGTATCACGCTGGTGAAAATTGTGAAAACGGTTGTTATTCGTGCCGGGAGCAGAAGCTGCATTGGATGCTTTTTTCTGATTGCGCAGCAGTTCATATTCAGCATCTGATTTGCGGATATCTTCGGGTGTTTTTACATTTGCCTTATTCCATTTGGTAAGGATAGAGTCTGCGTATTCAAAACTCGGCTGATGCGTTGCCTTTAAAGTGCGGTTGCAGGCTTCAATAATCATATCGGCATCAAAGCAGTACGTGTCCGTCCATTTGGTGATAAACTCCCGTTCCCGCTGTCCGGGGTCGCGGCTTCCGATGCCAAAGGCATTCATCACGGAGTAAATGGTCATATTGTGGTTTGCTGTTTCAAGCTTTGCCTGTTTGACGGAAGTAATTCCGGCTTCTGCCCAGCTGGCAGCAATTTTTTCAATATAGCGCATACTCTTATGACCCTTTTGTACACAGTAGCCGACCAGATATTCAATCAGGTCTGCGGGCAGTTTTAAGGTGTCGTAAAAATAGGCAATCCGCTGAAGTGCAGAAGAACCAAGAGGTTCGCCCATGTATTCTTCTACGGCGAATAAAAGCATGGCAAAATTTTCATCGCCAAGTTTAAATTCGCTGATGCGGGTCATGGAATAGGATTCCGGACCGGCGGTTTCTTTTGCGGCTGCCGTTTCCATCAGAGGAGCCACAGCGGATGTCATAGTGTGAGGTGCAGAAGCTGACACGGCAGTATTGACAGTCGGACTGTTTACGATGGCATTTGGCATGACAGAATTGTCTGCATAGCGGGGGTCAGCCCCCCTGGAAGCGGACGAAGCGGATAAATCCGTAAAGGAGATGCCTGTCAGCATGCCGTCCGGGCTGAAATTTAAGCGCAGGGCATTCATTTTATCCCAGTAGCGCAGCCCGCGCAGGATGTCGGCTTCCGTCTGGTTGAATAAATCTGCCATTTCAGACACAGATAAAGAAATGTGACCGGCAGACACACAACGCAGAAGATACAAATATATTTTTACAAATTCACCATTTGCCTGTGGCATTAAGGTGTCAATAAAATAATTGGAAACGGCGGTGTTATCCGCACGGTTTTCCATATGTAATGTAATTGTATTCATACAAAAAACTTCCTTATCAATTCAGTTTCTTCATTATAACACACACCAAAACAAAATCAACAGGTGGAAAACACAGGGTTATCCACTGGGGATATTGTGGATAATGTGGATAACTTGTAAAAGAAAAATGAAATGCGTGTAAAAAGCGGAATTGTGGACAAGTCCTTATAAACAGGAAATCCACACACAGAATCAACAAAAATGTGATTAAGTATGTGGATAATGTGGATAACTATGTTGAAAACCAAACTATTTTACTGAAATTATTGAGAAATCAAGGCTTCCCCGATTTGATAGACATTTCCGGCACCCATAGTTATCAACAAATCGCCGTTGATACAATTTTTTGATAAAAATTTCTCAATTTCTTCAAAAGAGCCAAAATAAAAACACTCTTTGCCCAGTTTTTCGATTTCGTGTTTTAAATCAAGAGAGCTGATGCCCAGTGTATCCGTTTCTCTTGCAGCATAAATATCGGCAAGAACAACCTTATCTGCGTGGGAAAGCGCTTCTGCAAATTCCGTGAGCAGAATTTTGGTACGCGAATACGTATGCGGCTGGAATACACACCAGACGGTTTTGTGCGGATAATGGGCAGCCGAAGCAAGCGTTGCCTTAATCTCATCCGGGTGGTGGGCATAGTCGTCAATGACTGTGACACCGTTAAATTCGCCTTTCTTTTCAAAGCGGCGTTCTGTACCGTGAAAACCTGAAAGACCGGTGGCAATCACTTCAAGTGAAAGTCCCAGCTTTTTTGCGGCGGCAATGGCGGCAAGAGAATTGTATACATTATGCACGCCGGGAACAGAAAGATGAATCTGGCCGGAAGGTGTTCCTTCTATTAAAAGAGTGTACGTGCAGCAGCCCATTTCATCAAAAGCAATATCTGCAGCGCTGTACATGCTCTTAGCCGGGTCAGAACCGACAGTAATGACTTCACAGGAAGTGTCCTGATAGAAGTATTCGTAATTGTCAATATCGGTATTGATAATTAAAGTACCGTCTGCCGGAAGCTTTTCCGTAAACAGCTTAAAGGAATAACGGATATCGTCAATATCCTTAAAGAAATCGAGGTGGTCTTCCTTGACATTTAAAATAATGTTCATGGTCGGGTGGAAGGATAAGAAGCTGTTGGTATATTCACAGGCTTCCGTTACAAAAATACCGGACTGTCCGACACGGATATTACCGCCGATACTGTCTAAAATGCCGCCGACAGAAATGGTCGGGTCACAGTTACCTGCCATTAAAATCTCCGTCAGCATGGAAGTTGTCGTTGTTTTTCCGTGTGTACCGGCGATATTGACAGCAGTTTTGTAGTTGGTCATAATCTGTCCGAGCAGTTCGGCACGGGTAATCGTAGGAATACCCGCAGCTCTTGCTGCCGAAAGTTCAGGATTGGTGTCCCTGATGGCAGCTGTGTAGACTACTAAGTCAATGTCACTGGTAATATTGTCAGCCGTCTGGCTGTATACAATATGACAGCCTGCGGCAGTAAGTTCTTTCGTGAGTGCAGATTCAGCAGCATCTGAGCCGGATACGGTAAAATTCTTATCCCGCAGTATATGTGCAAGACCGCTCATGCTGATTCCTCCAATACCGATAAAATGTACATGAATAGGATTATTAAAATTAATATGATACATGGTTGAATCCTTTCTTATTAGATATAGCAGATGAAAAACATCATACAATCATATTATAAACGTATTGCGGAAAAATTCAAACTTTATTTTCACCGGCGCTGACATAATATTTACGGTACAGATGTCATATGGATTGCTCCGTGCTGCGCACTCTCACAATCCTGCCCAGTATTCGCATATCGTGAAGCATTCGCTTCACTTTTATGCGAATACTGGGCGGGTCATGAATCCTTACAGCCGCGCTTGCGCGAGCGCATCGCGGTGATAAGGATTATGACCTTGACATCTTAAATTATATCGGAAAAATAGGTATTATTTGAAAATATCCGCATAAAATGTAAATTGTATTGCGTATGTGTTATATACAAGTGTAATTGTTTTATTAAAGGATAAAAATATTTAGAATTTTACAAAATTCTTTTTACTTAATGAGTCACATATGATATAATTGTTTTATCAAAACAGGTTTATTATTATAACATCAGAGGTGATAGCATGATTAAAAAAGAGATGATTGCCATGTTATTGGCAGGGGGACAAGGCAGCAGACTGGGAGTGCTGACTGCAAAGGTAGCGAAGCCTGCGGTATCTTTTGGTGGAAAGTATAGGATTATCGATTTTCCATTGAGTAACTGCATTAATTCAGGCATTGATACGGTAGGTGTGCTGACACAGTATCAGCCGTTAAGACTGAACTCGCATATCGGTATTGGTATTCCGTGGGATTTGGACAGAAATGTCGGTGGTGTAACTGTACTTCCGCCGTATGAAAAGAGTTCAAACAGTGAGTGGTATACAGGAACAGCCAATGCCATTTATCAGAATCTGGAGTATATGGAACAGTATAATCCCGATTATGTTTTGATTTTGTCAGGAGATCATATTTATAAGATGGACTACAAAATCATGCTGGATTATCATAAGGCGAACAATGCGGATATTACGATTGCCGCAATGCCGGTTCCGATGGAAGAAGCGAGCCGTTTTGGTATCGTGGTAACAGATGAAGATAACCGCATTACAGAATTTGAGGAAAAACCGGCGCAGCCAAAGAGCAATCTAGCGTCAATGGGTATTTACATATTCAGCTGGAAGGTATTAAAGGAAGCTTTAATCAAGCTGAAAGACCAGAATGAATGTGACTTTGGCAAGCATGTTATTCCGTACTGCTTCGAGAACAATAAACGCATTTTTGCGTATGAGTACAACGGATACTGGAAAGATGTCGGAACACTCAGTTCTTATTGGGAAGCAAATATGGAATTGATTGATATTATCCCGGTGTTTAACCTGTATGAAGAATTTTGGAAGATTTATACCCGCACGGATACGATTCCGCCGCAGTATATCGGGGAAAATGCTTACATAGAAAAGAGTATTATCGGTGATGGAACGGAAATTTACGGAAAGGTTTATAATTCCGTTATCGGTGCCGGCGTCGTCATAGAAGAAGGCACGGTGGTACGTGATTCAATTATTATGAACAATTCTGTTATCGGAAAAGACAGTATTGTTACAAAGTCGATTATTGCAGAAGATGTTCAGATTGGCAGCCATGTTGAACTTGGGGCAGGCGAAGAAGCAGAGAATGTATTTAAACCCCAAATTTATAATTCAGGCCTTGTTACAGTCGGTGAATGTTCCGTTATCCCGGACAATGTAACAGTAGGTAAGAATACAGCTATTTCCGGCGAGACGACCATTGATGATTATCAGGAAGGGCAGCTTGCAAGCGGAGGCATCATAATTAAGGCAGGTGATAATGTATGAAAGCAATAGGAATTATTCTGGCCGGTGGCAATAACAAACTGATGAAAGATTTATCAAAAAAGAGGGCAATCGCGGCAATGCCGGTTGCGGGAAGCTACAGGGCAATTGATTTTGCATTAAGTAATATGTCCAATTCCCGTATTAATAAAGTGGCTGTTATTACACAGTACAATGCCCGTTCTTTAAATGAGCATTTAAGTTCATCAAAGTGGTGGGATTTCGGCAGAAAGCAGGGCGGACTGTTCGTATTTACACCGACAATTACAGCAGACAGCAGCTACTGGTACCGCGGCACGGCAGATTCTTTATATCAGAATCTGAATTACTTAAAGACAAGCCATGAGCCGTATGTTGTTATCGCATCCGGTGACGGTATTTATAAGATGGATTATAATAAAGTGCTGGAGTACCATATCGAAAAGAAAGCGGATATTACGATGGTTGTCAAGAAAATGACAGACCGTTCGGAGATTAACCGTTTCGGACTGGTAACGATGACAGAGGAAGGACGGATTACCGATATCGATGAGAAACCGCTGGAAACCAATCTTTCCACTGTTTCAACAGGAATCTATGTAATCCGCAGAAGACTGCTGATTGAACTGATTGAAAAGGCAGCTTCAGAAGACCGTCATGATTTTGTAAGGGATATTCTGATACGTTATAAGAATATTAAAAAGATTTACGGATATAAGCTGGAAAGCTATTGGAGCAATATCTCATCCGTAAGGTCTTACTATAAAACGAATATGGACTTTTTAAAGAAAGATGTCCGTGATTATTTCTTTAAGCAGTATCCGGATATTTATTCAAAGGTAGAAGATTTACCGCCGGCAAAGTACAACTGTGGTGCACAGGTCAGCAACAGCCTTGTATCAAGCGGCTGCATTGTCAACGGTACAATTGAAAATTCGATTTTGTTTAAAAAGATTTATATCGGAAATAACAGTGTGGTAAAGAATTGCATTATTTTAAATAATGCATATATTGGAGATAACTCTTATCTGGAGAACTGCATTGTGGAAAGCGGAAGTACCATTAAAGCCAATACCAATTACAAGGGTGAGGGTGAACCGCTGATTCTTGATGAAAACAGTCCGATTTATTACTAAAAAACTGCAACGACACAAAAAGATTATGGCTGCAACAGGGGGCAGCAGAAGGGGCGCTTATGAATATTACAGACGTACGTGTTAGAAAAATCAGCAAAGAAGGAAAGATGAAGGCAGTTGTATCGGTTACAATAGATGATGAATTTGTTGTACACGATATTAAGGTTATCGAAGGCGATAAGGGGTTATTTATTGCGATGCCAAGCAGAAGGTCGTCAGACGGTGAGTACAGGGATGTAGCCCACCCAATCAACACCTCGACAAGAGAACGGTTACAGGCGGTGATTCTGGAAGCCTATGAAAAGGCAGAAGAATCGCCAGAGGAATAACAGGCAATAAAATTGTAAAGTAAAATAAAAAGGCTGCACAGAAAGAGTAGTGTCTGCAATGCGGCAATGGACATATCCATTGGATTGCAGGTTATGGCTTGTATCTGTGCAGTTTTTATTTCTTGTATTCTGTATCACCGGTCAACAATATTCCCTTTCAGTTTCCGGAATGTCGATGGGGACACGCCATTTACTTTCTTAAAGGCGTCGCCGTAGTAGTTGCTGTTATCATAGCCGCATTCAAAGGCGATTTCCGTAATGCTCATGCCGGTTTCCAGAAGCAGTTTTTCAGAATGATTAATCCGCACATTATTTAAGTATTCTTTAAACCCCAGACCGTTTGCAGACTTGAATTTTTTGGAAAAGTACGAAGGATTTAAGTGCAGCAGTTCTGCCATGTCATCCAGTGTAATATTATTTTTAAAGTGTTCGTTAATGTAGTCTACGGCAATCTGGAGTGCTTCATCGGTGGCACGTGTGTTGTTGTTGACAATCAGAATTGAAGCATCATTAATATATCGTAAAATACGCACGACCAAGGTCTGAAAATACATTTTTAACATGCAGTTTGAAAAAATATCAGACGACTGGTGTTCGGCAAGAATCAGACTCAGCATAGCATTGATATCGCTGCGGCAGTCCTCCGGCAGATAAAAGATTTTGGAAAACAGGTGGCTTTGCAGCCATACTGTGCCGAATTCTGCAACCAGCTCGCTTAAATAACTCTGTGTAAATTCAATCGATACACATTCATGCAGGGCAGCATCTGAGTAAGAAGTGCGGTGCAGCGTATCTGCGGGAATAAATGTAATATTGCCGGGCGTCAGGTGGTAGACATTGTTTTTGATAAATAAATCGCAACCGCCGCTGATCAGGTAAAACATTTCATAATAAGAATGTGCATGCGCAGAGTGCATATGGTAAGACGCCTGATGGGTCTTTTTGGAAATTTCAAATCGTGATGTTACAGCCATAGAAATCCTCGTTTCTGAACAATTTTATAAAATTTTGTTCGGATGTTTTTTGAATATAAAATGGTAAAAATGCACAAAAAATCATAATATATTTGCGTAATATTAACATATACTATATTTTACACCTAAAATAATCAGTAAACAAGAGCAAAAATCACTATTTTTTTGTAGAAAAGGTGGGATGTTTGTGATAGATTAGAGTCATTGGAGAGATTTAACAAAAATGTAACACGAATTTTACATTTTTGATTAAAAATTGACAATAGGGCTAATTTCACGAGAGGAGAGTAATTATGAAGACTAAAAAGTCAAAAAGAGTAATGGCGGTCGTAATGGCGGTTTTACTCACAGTAGGTATTATGCCTATGGACTGGGCTGTAACAAAGGCAGCAGCAAGTACAGTCCACTCTTTTGATGCAACAGCGCAGGCTTCAGTTGGGGATGACAAAGCCGTGATTGCAGAGGGAACAACATTTAATGACGGGTACTTTAAAATCGTAGGAAAAGTGACCCAGAGAACCAACAGTGACGGAAGCATAAAGGCTTACGAACTGGCATCTAAGGCGGCAGGTGCCGTGCAGTTTACAACGGAAAGCACTTCTTCCGTAGTAGTAGGATTAAGCAGTACGGGCGGTTCTAATGAATCCGCAGTGGCACTGATTAATACAGCGGACAATAGTGTGGTTGCAGAAGATGCAGGAACAGCTGTTGTAGCAGGAACAAAAAAGACAGAGTTAAAGTATACAGCATTACCGGCAGGTACCTATCAGGTTGTATCACCGGAAGATGCAGAACGTAACAGAGGCGCAAGATTCTTAGACATTACTGTTGAGGAAGAAGAAGCTGCAGCAGTTACAACAACTTATGCATTCGCAGTTGCAGACCTTTCACCGGCAGCTTACAGCGTAACAGCCGATAAGACAGCAATTGCTGAAGGAACAGTCTTTGCTTCTGATTATGTAAAGACTGTCGGAACAGCAACATTCAGAACAAAGAGTTCTTCCGATTTCAGTGCATTAAAGGCAATTGAACTTGGTTCAAAGGCATCCGGTGCATTACAGTTTACTGTAACAGGTACTGCTTCAGTATCTTTTGAAGCAAGCAGTACAGGCGGTTCGAATGAATCGGCAATTGCACTTGTAAATACAGCAGACAACAGTACGGTTGCAGAAGATGCAGGAACAACTATTGTTAAGGGAACAAACGCAACAAAGCTTACATACAGCAGCTTACCGGCAGGTATTTATCAGATTGTATCACCGGAAGATGCAGAACGTAACAGAGGTGCCAGAGTATTAAGTTTTACGGCAGAGCAGACAGCAAGCGGCGAAAGACCGGCAAGAAAAGCATGGGAAGACGTAGCAGCACCGGCAATTGGTGAGATTACGGCAGCAGACGGTAAAATTACAGTTCCGTTTACAATGGTAATCGGCTATGACGGTGCAGACAGTGTATCCGTTGATATGAAGAATGCAGCAGGAACGGTTGTAGCCACAGAAAATTATGCAAAAGATGCAGCAGAAGGTGTAGTTACATTTACACCGGCTGCAAGCGGTGATTATACATTTACAATTACAGCAGCAAGAAAAGATGAAGCAGACAAGACAGGAACAGATAAGGAATTTAAGGGCTTTGAACTTCCTCTTGCTAAGCCGTCTTTCCAGAGTGCAACAAGCCAGGGCGGTGGTAAGGTTTCACTCGTATGGGACGAAGTGACAGAAGCTTCTTCTTATGAAGTATCATACAGCGAAAACGGAACAGACTTTACACAGCCTGTATCTGTAACAGGAACAGAATATGTCGTTTCAGGACTGACAGTCGGCAAGGAATATACTTTCAAGCTGACAGCAGTCAGAGTATTACCGGCAGCCGTTTCAGAAGCTGCAACGATTACAGCAAAAGCAACTGCAGAAGCACAGCAGGTATGGGCTTTTTCAGCATTCGGTCAGGGCGTCAGCTCAGATGAAAAGAATGCAGGCTATGAAGGCAGTGCGAATGACGGAAAGGTAACACTTTGGAATTTAAACAGCAAGGGTAAGATTGTACCGGCTTCTACAGACGGTTTATCCTTCTACTATACAGCCATTCCTTCTAATATGAACTTTACATTGTCAGCAACCGTAACAGTTGATGAATGGACATTGACAAACGGTCAGGAAGGCTTTGGTTTAATGGCGGCCGACAGAGTTGGTAAGAACGGTGATTCTTCTGTATTCTGGAACAACTCCTATATGGCATCTGTCACAAAGGTTGAATACTATGTAAACGCAGATGGCAGCATGGCATTAGACACGATTAAGCAGGGTGGCACAACAGCACCGGAGGGTTCTGTAAAGGCAACAATGAAGTTAGGTATCGGCTCACAGGAAAAGACAGGTGTTACAAAGGCAAACCTTTCTAAGCTTGAAGCAAACGATACAGCAACCGTAAACAATGAATTCAGTTCAAAGATGACAACACTGGAAAGCTCCGGTGTAACGGGAAATCTGATTGGCAATGCAACAAAGGATGTTACAGGAACTGTTGAGAATCCGCTGGCAACCTTTAAGATGTCTATTCAGAAAAATAACACAGGTTATTTCGTAAGCTATACCAACGAAGCAGGCGAAACTGTGACAAAGAAATACTATGATACAAAGGCATTGGAACAGTTAGATGAAGACAATGTATATGTTGGTTTCTTTGCTTCAAGAACAGCAAAGATTACCGTAACAGACATTAACTTAACAACGATTTCACCTGAAAATGATGTGGCAAAAGAAGAACAGCCGGTTACAACTGTAGCACCTTCATATAAAGTAACATCTGCTTCTGTATCCAATTCAGAAAGCTACAAGTTATCTTATGTAGCCAATGCAGACGGTCACGTTGTTGTTACTGCAGCAGACGGAACGGTCATTGCAGATGAAGATGTAACAGCCGGTCAGAAATATGTATGGGAAACGACATTAACATTAGGTGAGAATACATTTACAGTAACGATGACACCGGTGGAAGGTTACAGACCAAGTGAATTTGAAGTATTGGATTCTTATGAAGCTTCAACATTTACTTATAAGGTAACATACAACAAGTTTGATGGTGACGTGATTTATGTCGGACCGGATGCGGCATCAGACGGTGTCGGTACAAAGGAAAATCCGATTGACATTTACACAGCAGTAAAATATGTTTCACCGGGACAAAAGATTGTACTCCTTTCAGGTACATACAACTTAGAATCAACAGTTACGGTACAGCCGGGTATCGACGGTACGGAAAGCCAGCCAATCATTATGGCAGCAGAGTCTTCTACAGACAGACCGGTATTTGATTTCGGCAAGAACTGTGAAGGTATGGTATTAGCTGGTGATCACTGGTATTATCAGGGATTTGATGTAACAAATTCAGCAAATGCAAAGGATGGTATCAGACTTTGCGGAAGCAGCTGTACAGTAGATAACGTACGGACTTATCACAACGGTAACACCGGTTTACAGATCAGCCGTTTTACATCAACAGATACTAAAGAAGAATGGCCAAGCAACAACTTAGTATTAAATTGTACATCATACGGCAATGCCGATGAGGGTTATGAAGATGCAGACGGATTTGCAGCAAAGCTGACAATCGGTGAAGGCAATGTATTTGACGGATGTATCGCATACAACAATGCAGATGACGGATGGGATTTATTTGCAAAGGTAGAAACAGGCTCAATCGGTGCTGTAACAATCCAGAACTGTGTAGCTTATGGCAACGGTTATCTGGAAGACGGTACTGATGCCGGTAACGGTAACGGATTTAAGATGGGTGGTTCAAGCATGTCAGGATACCACAAGTTAATCAATTCCGTAGCATTTGATAACAAGGCAAAGGGTATTGATTCTAACAGCTGTCCGGATATTCAGGTAACCAATTCTACATCATACAATAATGGCGGTTCAAACGTAGCCATGTATACAAATGATGCAGCAAATACCGATTTTATGGCAACAGGTGTTCTTTCATGGAGAACACAGAAGACAAGTGTGAATGAAACATTTAAGTTCAAGGGTACACAGGATGCTTCTAAGGTATATCAGTCAAGCAACTATTTCTGGAACTGCACGGAAGCAGGAACAAATAATAGTACAACAGCCGTAACGGCAGACTGGTTTGTATCTACAGACACAAAGATGAATTATGACACACACGTATATGCAGCGATTCCGGTTACAAGAAACAGTGACAATACAATCAATATGAACGGCTTACTGGTACTTACAGCCAATGCAAAGGCTGGCGCTGTTGTAGGCGGTCAGGCTTCTGCAAAGATTGATTTGAGCGGTAAGATGACAGGTGGTCTGTTATTCCAGAAGACAACAGGCAGTGAATCTGTAGAAACAGGTGATATGGCAAATATGATGCTTTATATCCTCTTACTGCTTGGTGCAGCAGGTGTATATGCAGCTTCTAAGAAAAGAAAGCACGCATAAGCATGATGCCGGATTCAGACGAATATAAACGAATATAAAAGTCAAGGAACCCCTTTATTGAGGTGACTTAATAAGGGGGTTCTTTTCTTAAAGAAAATATATATTTTGACAATTAAATTAATTGCAAAAAGATATGTATTTTCTTTTGGAAAAGAACAAAAAGGGAGGTTTTTTTACAATGATTAAAAACAGAAGGACGAGCGGACTGCTGAGCATGGCATTGGCAACATGTCTGGTTGTAAGTGCAGTACCGGTACAGACAGTGGATTCTATTTTGGGAAATGCAGCAGGAAGGGTAACAGCTTATGCTGAGGAAACGGCGCAGAGTACAAAGCCGCTTACAACACTTTGGAAAACGCAGGAAGTCGGTACACACGAGGGAACAGGAACTTATGCGTATGATGCAGCAGCAAAGACGGTGACGGTAAACGGTGCCGGTACAAAATTTGATAAATCAGCAGGAAGTGATGATTTATTCTACGCTTATTTTGAGGGTAAAGGAGATTTAACCATTACAGCGAAGATGACCGTCAATAATAACGGCAATGCAGGATACGCAGGACTGTTAATCCGTAATGCCGCAGATGAAGCGGGAAGTGCCAGTGCAGCACTGTATGCAGATTTTGCAAATGGAAGCAAGAATCAGATCCGTTACGGATACCATAAAGAAGCAGCAGGCGGCGGTGCATCACAGGTCAATACGGCAGTCACAACCGCTTCTTCTGACATTTATATTAAATTAGAAGTTTCAGAGAATAAAGCAACCTATCACGTTGCTTCGACAGCTGATTTTTCAGATGAAAAGGTAAAGACACAGACAATTTCCGGATTATCAGCAAAGACAATCGGTTTCTTTGCAACAGAAGGAGTAACTGCAGAATTTTCGGATGTAACGGTAACTTCTGCATATACAACGGATGACGGTGCTGCGGTAAACAAGCAGATTTTTGATTCAGAGGCAGGAGAAGTAAACTTCTCACAGTCAAGCAGTAAAGATTACTCAGGAAATTATGATGCCGGAAATTCCTTTGAAACTTCCGCAAACGGCAACATTTTATCCGTAAATCATACAAGAAGCGCAACAGTGAAAGGAAATATCAGAGATGATAAAGGAATGGATTACTTATTGTTCCCGGAAACATCAGAAGATATGACGATTTCAGCAGATATTACAGTGACAAAGCTGGATTCCGGTACAGATAAGCAGGGGCTTGCCATCGGACAGTTTAACGCGAAGACCGGCAGCGCCATGAAGTGTGACGTATTACATATCCAGAAAAATATTGTGATCCAGCATACATTTTCAACGGTCAGCGGAACGGGTAACTGCGGTTCTCCAAAGGTTGGCAAAAAAACTGACACAGCAAACGGATATGAGCTGGGCGGCACATATACACTGACTTACACAAAGAGTGGCAATACCGCTAAAATGCAGGTTGTAAGCGCAGACGGAACGGTGCTTATGGGTTCAGAAGCAAATCCGGGCGAATTTGACCTGACACAGTCTTATGCAGACCTGCAGACAGGACAGACAGTACGCTATGGTCTGGCATTTTCAGGTGTTACGGCAGAAATCAGTAACCTGACCTTAAAGAATGCAGAAGGTACGGTTGTATATGACCAGAACGATTATTATGTGGCAGTCGGTGTTGCACCGGTGATTACAAATGCCGCAACAGAAGTAGCTTCTGACAGAAAGAGCATGAATATTACATGGGATGTCGCAGAAGAAGGCTCAGGCAATATTAAATATGCCGTATATGTATCAAAGGATGGCGGTGAATATACAAAGATTTCTGATTCTAAGGTGAACAGCTTCAGTTATGCCGGAATGGACGGCGACGGAAACTATCAGTTTAAGATTGTGCCTTATGGCGGAACAACAATGGGAACAGCCGTAGAAACTGAAATAACGGACTATCAGGCACCGCTTGCACAGGCTGAATTAACAGCCGCAGGCAGCAAATCTAAGGTAGAACTGTCATGGAATGCCGTAGAAGGTGCATCTTCTTATGATGTATACAGAAAACTGGGTTCTGACGGTGAAGCAGTGCTGGTTAAGACAACAGCAGAGAATGCATTTACAGATACAGATGTTGTCGAAGAAGAACCGTATTATTACTATGTTATAGCAAAAAATGACAAGAATACAAGTAATCCGTCAGCAACGATGCAGGTACTGACATCAGACGGCCATACAGGTGCTTATGTATATGAAAATGAAGCAACAAAACTGACAGTAGCATATAAGTCCAATGATACTGTTTTTGATGATAATGCACTGCTGGTTCTTACAGCAGACGAAGCAGGAACAGCACAGCTTTATGTAAATGACGTGCTGGCAGATACCAAAACTGTCGGTGCGGGCGATGAAATGAAGTTTGAACCTAAATTAAAGAAAGGCAGAAATGACGTTACTGTTATATTTACTGATGCAGAGGGCAATGCGACAAGAAAGACATTTAATTTTGTTGCAAACCCGGATGTTGATATTGTTGTAGATGCGGCATATACAGGCGAAGACGGTGCAGAGTCAGACGGACTGCCGGTATACAAGACTGTTCAGGCAGCAGTCAATGCAGTGCCGGAAGATAATGCAGAAGCCAAAGTGATTTACATTAAAAATGGTGAATATAATGAACGGGTTGAAGTAAAATCACCATATGTAAGTCTTCTCGGACAGGACAGTGAAAAGACCCATTTATTCTATTCTGTATGTGTTGCCAACGGAAATGCAGACAGTATGTGGAACCGTAATGCAATGTATGTAGATACGGCAGCGACAGGCTTCACGGCAGAAAATCTGACGGTTGAAAATTCTTATGACTATACAAACGGTTCGGACCAGCAGGCAGATGCCCTGTGTATTGTGGCTGACCAGACAGCATGTATTAATGTAAGATTAATCGGCTATCAGGATACCCTGCTGACCGATACAAGAACGAAAGATGAAAACGGCAATTATGCTGTGACAAGACAGTATTTCAATAAATGTTATATTACAGGTAATGTTGACTTTATCTATGGTGCAGGTACTTCCGTATTTGAAGACTGTGATATTGTTGCAAGATATACAGAATACAAATCAGACGGATGCTATACAGCCGGAAGAACATATGCTTCCACACCTTACGGATACGTATTTAACAACTGCCGCTTCCTTGCAGAAGAAGGCGTAGCAGACGGTGCATACAGAATGGCACGTCCGTGGGGGGCAGATGATTCGACAACATTTATGAACTGCTACTTAGGCAGGGCGATATCACTGGAAACATCTTATGGTGACATGAGCGGTAACTTAGCTGAAAATGCAAGATTTGCAGAATACGGTTCTTACGGTCCGGGATATACAGTAAATAATAAGCGTCCATACCTGACAAGTGCACAGGCAGCAAAATTTAAGACGGACACAGTCATGGGGGACTATGATTACAGTGCAAGAACTGCTACATTGTATGGAACACAGCAGGAAAAACCGAAAACAGATATAACGGTTGTTGATAAGGCAGAGGTTGTTAAGAATGTAGCGGTTGATGAAAATGCCGTAATTAAAAATGCAGCCGGTGAAACCGTAAATCCGGGAGAAGTCAGTGTTGTCATTGAAAAAGCCGGAAACAGCGTAATTGACTCAATTATGAAAGGCTTTACAGCCGGCGGAATATTAATTGCTGACGGAAGTACAGTAGATTATTATGACATTGAATTACAGGATGAGAACGGTCAGGCAGTTATGCTTGAAAGCGGTAAAATCCAGATTACATTTGCTTATAAAGAAGGAATTGATTACAGTAAAGTGAATGTAATTGTATATCATCTGAATGAAAAGACCGGTGTCATTGAAAAGCTGGAAACACAGCTTACAAGCGAAGGTATCCGTTTTGAGGCAGACAGCTTCAGTCCGTTTGCAGTATACTATGAGAATAAAACGGTACAAAACGATGATATCACCAAGCCGGATGATACAAAAACAGACGATGTAAAGAAGGATGATGCAGGTTCAGGAACACAGCAGGGTGAGAATACCGGTGATGTGTCAGAGAAATCAGAAAATGCACAGCAGTCTGCGGATACAGGCGTACAGACAGGAGATACAGCCAATGGATTTGGATTCCTTGCAGCAGCAGTTGCAGCGGCAGGAGCAGGTGCTTATGAATTTCTTAGAAAAAGAAAGCTGATTCGCAGATAAAAAAGATAATTACTCAAATTTGATAGCCCGCGGGGCTGCCATGGAAATTCAAAAATTTCGTGGCAGCCTTTTTGCATTGCCGGTAGACGGTTTTGGGAAAGATATATGTAAGAATTTGCATATAAATTGATATAAGAGTGAAAAATATGTAAAATGCACAAAAAATGTGACAAATATCAGTAGTTGAGTAGCAAAAATAACTGCAATCATGGTTGACTATCTGATTTAAAAATAATATAATAAAAACAATTGGTGAAAACTTATAAAAGTTTTTTAAAAAGTTCGTGATTTTTTAAAAATGTGCTAAAAATACGAGGTTTCAGGAATGCTTTTATAAAAACACTAAAAACAAATCAGGAGGACGATTATGAGAAGAAAGGTGACAAAGGCAGCAGCGCTTTTATCAGCAGTACTGATGGCTAGCAGTTCTGTACCGTATGGTGTGTTAATACCTTACAATGTATTGGCAGAAGAGGTAAGTGCAGATGCCGGTGTGGCAGCACAGGAGGAAACAGCAGCAACTGTAGGCAGCGTAACCAACATTAAGACATGGGATGCAGCAGGCTTACTGGCAGCAGCAACAACAGAGGATAATGGCTTATCCTTAAAGGGTGACGGCTGGACAACCGGAACAGATACAGCCGGAGCAGAAGCATTTGGAACAGGAGATTATGTAAAGGCAGGAGGTGTAAAGCCGACACCAAATAATGGCGCAGTTCCGACAGCAGGATGCTACTTACAGTATACAGCGACCGACAGCGGTAAGCTGACAATTATGGAAAAGACACAGAAGTCTAATAAGAGCTTCTATGTTGTAGATTCAGACGGTGTTGTAAAAGACACAAAGACATCAGGTTCAGCAAGTACATACGATACCATTACAATTGATGTAGAAGAAGGCAAGACCTATTATGCATATATGTCAGGTTCAACAGCCAACATTTTCCAGGTTGTATATACACCGACACAGGTTGTAAGAACATGGGATGCAGCAAGCTTACTTGCAGCAGCAACAACAGAGGATAACGGCGTATCCTTAAAGGGTGACGGCTGGACAAGCGGAACAGATACAGCCGGAGCAGAAGCATTTGGAGCAGGAGATTATGTAAAGGCAGGAGGTGTAAAGCCGACACCAAATAATGGCGCAGTTCCGACAGCAGGATGCTACTTACAGTATACGGCGACCGAAAACGGTAAGCTGACAATTATGGAAAAGACACAGAAGTCTAATAAGAGCTTCTATGTAGTAGATTCAGACGGAGTTGTAAAGGATACAAAGACATCAGGTTCAGCAAGTACATATGATACCATTACAATTGATGTGGAAGAAGGCAAGACCTACTATGCATATATGTCAGGTTCAACAGCAAACATCTTCCAGGTATCCTTAGCAGTCGGTGAAAAGAAGCAGACTGCATGGGCAGATGTTGCAGCACCGGTGATTAACAGTGTAACAACAGATGAAGCCGGAGATTTCGTTGTAGACTTCTCAGCAGTCATTGATGCATACAAGGGTGCTGATGATGTAAAGGTTACAATGTTACAGGATGGTCTGGAAGTATCTACACAGACATTTACAAAGCAGGCATCAACAGCTACATTTGCACCATACCGTTCAGGTACTTACACATTCGTAGTGGTTGCACAAAGATATGGCGAAGCTGATAAGGCAAGTGAAGTTTATACATACAAGGATTATGTACTGGCAGTGAAGAAGCCGGTTATCACATGGGCACAGAACAAGGGTAACGGCGATGTTTACTTAGACTGGATTAATATTGAAGATGCAGATTCTTATTCTGTAGCTTATAAGGAATCCGGAAGCACAGCAGATTACACGGTTGTAGAATCAGCATTATCTGCAGAAACGGGCAATTATACACTGACAGGACTGACAGCAGGCAAGTCTTATGATATCCAGATTAAGGCACTCAGAAAGTCAGACGGTTTTGAATCTGTTTATACAGAAAAAGATTTTGAAGTAACAACAGCAGAAGAACAGCCATGGTATACGGCAATCGTAGGTTCTGCACAGGCAGGCGATGTTACATTTACAACGGCTGACGGTCAGACGGATAATGTAAAGCTTTCCGTATCTGACAATAGCGCAGCAAAGAGTAATAATCAGGAATCACCGGCAATTGCAGGAACAGCCGGAACACTGGAAGTTAAGGGACAGGCAAGCGGTAAGATTTCTGATGATGAAGACGGATTTACATATTACTATACAAAGATTGATCCGAACAAAGAAAACTTTAAGCTGAGTGCAACATTTGAGATTACGGATACTTCTCTCACACCGGATAATCAGACCGGTTTTGGTATTGTTGCAGCCGATGCACTTGGATTAAATGTATGGGGCAATCCGGATTATGTACATAAGTATTTCAACTATGCATCTTCTATGATGTTTAGCTCAAAGCAGAGTAATCCGTTTATGAGAACGGTTACAGGTTATACATCAGCTGATACATCAAGCAATGACGGTGTGGAAAGAAGTGTAACAAATGCTAGGTTTACAGACCAGACAGTTAAATTTGAAGTAGGCAACAAATATACATTTTCGTTAGAAAAGACAGACGAAGGTTATACAGCAGCCTGCAACGGTTCAGAGCAGAAGCTTTCTGATAATTCCTTTACATCTGTACAGGAAGATGGAACAGTTGTAGTTGGTATTGCAGTATCCAGAAAGGTATCTGTAAAGGTATCTGATGTTGAATTTTCAAAGTCTGAAAGCAAGGGTATTACATCAAATGACAACGGTGATACAAAGATTACACCGGACGGAAGAGTATACTCAACAAGTACAAGTGGTTCTTCAAATTATGAATACATCTATGTACCAAATTGTGCAGGTACATTGACAGTATCAAACGGTGATACAGATGTAGTTGTAGATCAGGCAGTTGCTGCAAATGAAGTTGTAAGAGTAAATGTTCCGTTAAACAACGGAAAGAATACTGTAAAGTCAACATTAAAGCCAACAGCAGCAGATAACATTGCAAGCACAGTAGCAGTTATTAAGGAAACAGTTGTTGATCATCAGTCATACGGACAGGAAGGTCAGACAATCATTGTATCCGCAGATGCTGATGCAGAAGGTAAGGGAACAGAAGAAAGCCCGATGAGCCTGTCTAATGCATTAAAGTATGCACAGCCAGGTCAGACCATCTTCTTAAAGAATGGTACTTACAGCGGTGCAAAGGTTGAAAGAAGTGTCAGCGGTACAGCAGATAAGAATATCAACCTTGTAGCAGAATCACTTTCTACAGACGGAACAGACGGTGTAGTATTTACAGGTGAAGTAAGGCTCACAGGTTCATACTGGCATGTATATGGTCTGTATGTAAAAGATTCAGCGGGTGTAGGTATCCAGATTTGCGGTAACTACAATACAATTGAAATGTGTACAGTAAACCACGCAGCAAATTCAGGTATCCAGATCAGCCGTGAAGGCGGTGCAGATAATGATGCCGGAAGAAAGGGCAAGTTATGGCCTACAGGCAACCTCATTAAGAACTGTGAATCATTTGATAACTGTGATAAAGGACGTAATGATGCCGATGGTTTTGCAGCAAAGCTGACTTGTGGTGAAGACAATAAGTTCTATGGCTGTATCAGCCATAACAACATCGATGATGGATGGGATTTATATGCAAAATCCGTATCCGGTGAAATCGGTGCTGTAACAATTGAAAACTGTGTAACTTATAACAACGGCTGGCTGACAACAGATGATGTAACAGCTAAAGGCTATGAATACGGCGAAGGTAACGGCTTCAAGCTTGGCGGTGGTCAGATGAAGGGTGCTCATGTATTAAAGAACAGTATTTCATTTGACAACCATGCAAAGGGTATTACTTCAAACAGCTGTCCTGACTGTAAGATTATCAACTGTATTTCTTACAACAACTCACTGGATAACAGTGCATACAATGTAGGATTAAATACAAAGGATTCTAACATCAAGGCTTGGGAAGTAACAGGATTAATTTCATTAAACAACAGCAAGAATACAAAGCTGGAGGATTTAATCCCATTCGCACTTCACAGTGAAAACAACTATATCTATGACGGTGCAGCTTCTTATAACAATAAGGGCGAACAGGCTACAGAAGACTGGTTTGAAAATGTAGATACATCTGTAAAACCGACAAGAAATGAAGACGGTACAATCAATATGCACGGTCTGCTTCTTTTAAAGGATACAACTAAGAACACAGGTGCAGTATTAGATGTAACAAGTGATGCAGCAAAATCCGTAAAACCGGCAAAGACAACGGTTGTTGAAGAAGAAAAGGTTGTATATGAAATGCGTCAGGATGCAGACGGCAACTGGCATTACTATGCAAATGATAAAATTGCAACGGATTACTGCGGCATGGCATTAAACGAATACGGCTGGTGGTATATCAAGAATGGTGATGTAGACTTCACTTATACCGGTATGGCATGCAATGAATACGGCTGGTGGTATTTCAACAACGGACAGCTTGACCTGACCTTCTATGGACTTGCAAGCAATGAATACGGAACATGGTTCTACACAGACGGACAGTTAAACTTCGACTTTACAGGAATGATTATTCCAGAGAACGAGTGGCTTTATGTTCAGAACGGACAGGTACTGACAGATTACACCGGAATGGCATTAAATGACTATGGCTGGTGGTATTTCAAGGATGGTAAGGTTGACTTTACCTATACCGGAATGGCAGTGAATGAATATGGCTGGTGGTATTTCAGCAATGGACAGATTGATTTTGGCTATAACGGATTTGCCACAAATGAATATGGTACATGGCTGTTTACAGACGGTATTTTAAATGCAGGCTTTACAGGTATGATATTAAATGGCGATACATGGGTATATGTTACAGATGGTTATATCAGTAATACCTATACCGGAATGGCATTAAATGACTATGGCTGGTGGTACTTTAACAATGGTGTTCTGGATTTAAGCTATACCGGAATGGCATTAAATGAATACGGCTGGTGGTATTTTAACAATGGTCTGCTTGATTTAACATTTACGGGTGTCGGCAGTAATGAATACGGCGACTGGTACTTTAAAGACGGAACAATCGCTTTTGATTATTCAGGTACAATTAGCTTTGGCGGACAGGATTATACCGTAACCAATGGATATGCTGTAAAAGCATAAATCTGACAAACTAAGATTGAATTTATAAAAAGACCGGCAGAGATGTAGCGCATTGCAGCATCTCTGCCGGTTTTTCTATTTAACAAAAACCTTAACAAAAAACCATGTAATATTTTATTGAAACAGGTTGGATACAATGGTATAATAAAAATAATTAGATATGAAAAAAGTGACATAGACGACACGAGAAAACAGCAGTAAGGAGGAACAACATATGATTCAGGCAATGGTCAAAAAATTGAATGGGAAAAGACTGCGGCAGCGTATTTCATCTGCAATTTTAATAGTTGCAATATTGGTAAGTTTTTCTGGTATTCTTGGAGGAGCTGCCATGTTAGTAATGGGTGTCCAGTACAATCACGCATTAACCAATTATGGTTTTTCACAGGGTGATATCGGTAAGATGATGATTACATTTGCAGACACCAGAAGTAACCTGCGGGCGGCAATCGGTTATCAGGATAAGACACTGGTACAGGAAACCTACGAAGCGTATGAAACAAAGAAGCAGGCATGTAAGGATTATGCAGCTATAGTAGAAGAAACAGTTGCTTCCGCTGAAGAACGTAAATTGTATGATCAGATCATGAGCGGTATGGAAGATTATTTTACATCAGCTGATAAGGTAGTACAGATGGGTAAAGATGTAACGAATATCGATCAGAGAAATCAGGCACAGCGACTGGCAAAAGATGAAGTGGCACCGAAGTACGAAGCAATTTATGAGAATATGGTACAGCTGCTGGACGTGAATACCAGCGAAGGTAACAAATTGGAAAATATTTTAAAGGTATTAACATTTGTCTTACTGGCAATAGTTATTTTTATTATTATTGCGGCGATTTTAATCGCAAGAAAGCTGGGCGATGCGCTTGCGTTAAATATTGTAAATCCGCTCGATGCATTGGCAGAACGTTTTAAGGCCTTTGCACAGGGTGATTTGACAAGTGAATTTCCGGTAATGGAATCAGAAGATGAAGTATCTGATATGGTTACTGTTGCAAAGGATATGGCAGAGAATCTGTCAGCAGTTATTGAGGATGTTAATTACCGTATGGAACTGATGGCAAAGAATGATTATACAGGCTCGTCTGCAATTCCTGAAAAGTATCTGGGTGATTTTGCAGCCATGAATGATGCAATCCATCAGATGAACGAAGATATGAACGATACAATGCGCCACATTGAAGAAGCTGCCGCTCAGGTATCTATCGGTGCAGGCAACCTTGCAGAGGGGTCACAGAGTCTTGCAGAAGGTTCTACAGACCAGGCCGGTGCAGTTGAAGAATTACTTGCCTCTTTTGCAAGTATTACAGAAGGTGTAGAACATACACATGACAGTGCAAGCGTTTCGTATGATTTATCTGTGAAATATGCAAAAGAAGCAGACAGAAGCCAGCAGGAGATGCAGGCGGTTACGGAAGCTATGCAGCGTATGAGTGAAATGTCTCAGAAGATTGAAAGCATTATCGGTGAAATCGAAGAAATTGCTGAACAGACCAATCTGCTTGCATTAAATGCTTCTATTGAAGCCGCAAGGGCCGGAGAAGCCGGACGCGGATTCGCTGTTGTTGCAACACAGATTGGCAAGCTTGCTGACGAAAGTGCTCAGTCTGCAGTGAATACAAGAGAACTCATTATGAATTCTATTCAGGAAATTGAAAATGGTAACCGTGCCGTAGAGAAGACTTCTAAGACGATTATTGAACTGGTTCAGGGTATTAATGAAGTCGCAGAAAAGTCTAAAGAGCTAGAGGAGCTTTCAGAAACACAGACAGAACAGATGAAGCAGGCTGAAGCCGGTGTTAACCAGATTTCAGAGGTTGTACAGAGCAATGCCGCTATTGCGGAAGAATCTTCTGCAACAAGTGAAGAGCTTTCAGCAGAATCTATTTCACTGAACGAACTTGTACAGCAGTTTAAGCTGAAAAAGTAATTTTTGACACTGATATCAGAATATGCTAGAATTTAAAAATGCGTAGACACGCAGTGAAAGCATACAGAACAGATAAGCGTGAAGTCATGAAAAATGGACTTCGCGCTTTTTTGCACAGATGTTTGCTTCTGAGCGAAAGCAAACATCTATAATGACAGATAAGAAATCGCCTATGCGAATTTCTCATCGCCACTTTGCAACAAGTTGCTCAGAAATGGAGATAAGTGTGAAAAATCACACTGATGTGCTGATTTTTCACACAGCATTTTGTGCCGCAGGCGTCACAAAATAGCTTTTATCGCAGAGCCAAATCTGACATTTGGCTCGCGGTTCCTCCGGCATTAAAATGCCTGCGGAAAAAGAGAAGTGTGAACAAGCCATAAACGAAAGCTTGTTCACACGGGTATTTGCTTCCGGGCGAAAGCAAATACCCAGGATGGCAAATGAGAAATCGCCTGCGCGAATTTCTCATCGCCGCTTCGCAACAAGTTGCTCAGAAAAGGAGAATTGTATGTATATTATAGCGGGGCTGGGAAATCCCGGCACACAGTATATGGGAACAAGACACAATGCAGGATTTTCTGTGATAGATGCGCTGGCAGATCAATATAATATCAGCGTAGACACACAAAAACACAAAGGGATGATTGGCAAGGGTATGATTGAGGGAGAGAAGGTCATTCTTGTAAAGCCGATGACGTATATGAATCTGTCCGGGGAATGTATCCGTGAAGTCATGGATTATTATAAGGCGGATATCGATGATTTAATCGTTATTTTTGACGACATCAGCTTAGAACCGGGCAAACTGCGTCTGCGGGCAAAGGGAAGCGCAGGCGGACACAACGGTATTAAAAGTATTATCGCGCAGCTTGGCAGTGACCGGTTCAAGCGTGTTAAGTTCGGTGTCGGTGACAAACCGAAGGGCTGGGACCTTGCAGACTGGGTACTCGGAAAATTCCCGGCAGATTTATACGATACACTGCGGGATGCCAATCAGAGAGCCTGCGAAGCGGTTGCCTGTATCATGACAGAGGGTATTACCGGTGCGATGAATAAATTTAATGGATGAAATAAAAATTGTAGAATAGAGGAAGTATGAAAACATTTTTTGAGCCTGTGCAGGGGATGGCAGGGATAGAAGAAATTAAAAAGTCTTTTAGCCGGCTGGGGCATGCGGTAATGGTCAGCGGCTGCATTGACACGCAGAAAGCACATCTGCTGGAAGCACTCGGGGAGCAGTATCCAATCCGGGTCGTGATTACTAGCGATGAGGTCAAGGCAAGACAGCTTCGTGAGGATTGTCTTTTTTTTGATAAGAGCAGTATTTACTATCCTGCCAAGGATTTTATCTTTTACAGCGCCGATGTGCATGGCAACCAGCTTGCGGGAGAGCGGCTTGCATGCATTTACAAAATCATTCAGGCGCAGAAGCATATCAGTGAAGACAGTATTTCAAACGGTAAAACAGACGGCATACAGCCGGAAAACAAAAATGCGGCGGGACTTACGGTTGTGACAACGATTGACGGCTGTGCTGATTTGCTCGTTCCGCTTGAAAAATATAAAAATGCCACGATTTCATTTGAAAAAGGACAGGTTCTTGATTTAGAAGCACTTTCAAAAGAACTGGTACAGATTGGCTATGAGCGATGTGCGATTGTGGACGGACAGGGCAAATTTGCGGTGCGCGGCGGTATTATCGACATTTTCCCGTATACGGAAGAAACACCGGTGCGCATTGAGTTGTGGGACGATGAGGTGGATTCAATCCGTTTGTTTGACGTGGAGAGCCAGCGTTCCATTGAAAAGATTGAGCGGTTTGAAGCTTTTCCGGCGACAGAATGCCTGTTAAGCGAAGAAGAAATTGCGCGCGGCAGGGAAAAGTTACAGGAAGAACTGGCAGGACAGCTGACCGCCTTTGGTAATGATAAGAAGAAAAAGACGGCAGAGGATATTGAGAAATGCAACCGTATCCGCAGAAATGTGGCAGATATGGAGCGTACCGGTGATTACAGTAAGGCGCTGCGGATGTTTGCAGAGGAACTGACCGGATTTTTAAGCTATTTTCCAAAGGAAGACACGCTGTTTGTATTAGATGAGCCGAACCGCTTAAATGAGCGGATGGAACTTATTTTATATGAATATACGGAAAGTATGAAAAACCGTCTGGAGGGCGGATATATTCTGCCGGGACAGACCGATATGATTCACGGGATTGAAAGCATTTATGTGGGACTTGATAAGAAACGTACCCTGCTGTTGTCGGCGCTGGATTACAAGCCGGAAAAATTTGCCGTGGCGGAATATGTGCGCATTGATACCCGCAGTATCAGTCCGTACCACAACAGCTTTGAGTATCTTGCGGACGATTTAAAAAAATATAAGCGTTCGGGGTATAAGAGTATCCTGGTGTGCAATTCGAGAACGCGTGCGGCAAGAATTGTGCAGGATCTGGCGGATCTGGGGCTGACGGCGTATTTCAGTGAAGATTTTGAAAATGAAATGCTTGAAGGCACGATTATGGTCACTTACGGCAGTCTGCACAAGGGCTTTGAGTATCCGCTTCTGCAGTTTGTCGTGATTGCGGAAAATGATATTTTTGCAAGCAGGCACAAAAAACGTGAAAAGAAGAAAAAGTATGACGGAAAGTCGATAGCCGGTTTTAACGAACTGAATATCGGCGATTTTGTCGTGCATGAAAGTCACGGACTGGGTGTGTATAAGGGTATTGAAAAAATTACGGTCGAGGGCGTGGAAAAGGATTATATCAAGATTGAATACGCCGGAAACAGTAACCTTTATGTGCTGGCGACACAGCTTGACCGTTTACAGAAATATGCGGCGGCGGATACCGAAAAGAAGCCGAAACTCAATAAGCTGGGGACACAGGAGTGGAATAAAACAAAATCCAAGGTACACGGCGCGGTTGAAGAAGTGGCAAAGGATCTGGTTGCGCTGTATGCGGCGCGGCAGAAGGAAAAGGGTTATCAGTTTGGACCGGATACCGTATGGCAGAGGGAATTTGAAGAAATGTTTCCGTATGAGGAAACGCAGGATCAGCTGACGGCGATAGAAGACACCAAGCGTGATATGGAAAGTACCCGCATTATGGACCGTTTAATCTGCGGTGATGTCGGCTATGGCAAGACTGAAGTCGCAATCCGTGCGGCATTTAAAGCGGTACAGGAGGGCAAGCAGGTGGCATATCTTGTGCCGACAACCATTCTTGCCCAGCAGATTTACAACACCTTTGAACAGCGGATGAAAAATTTTCCGGTGACGGTGGCACAGCTGTCAAGCTTCCGTACAAGCAAGGAAATCAAGGAAAGTATTTCCGAGTTAAAAAAAGGTTTTGTAGATATTGTAATCGGTACACACAGACTGTTATCCAAGGATGTGGAGTTTAAGGACCTGGGACTGTTGATTATTGATGAGGAACAGCGTTTTGGTGTAACCCATAAGGAAAAGATTAAGAAATTAAAAAATGATGTGGATGTCATGACGCTCAGTGCGACCCCGATTCCTAGAACACTGCATATGAGCCTTGTCGGTATCCGTGATATGAGTGTACTGGAAGAACCGCCGACAGACCGCGTGCCGATACAGACCTTTGTAACGGAACATAACGATGAAATGATCCGGGAGGCGATTCACAGAGAGCTGGCAAGAAACGGACAGGTGTATTATGTATACAATCGTGTCCGCAGCATTGATGAGGTGGCGGCACACATTGAGGAACTGGTGCCGGAGGCCAATGTCGCCTATGCACACGGTCAGATGGAAAAACGTATGCTTGAAAAAATCATGTACGAATTTATCAACGGAGAAATTGATGTCTTAATTTCAACCACGATTATCGAAACCGGTGTGGACATTTCAAATGTCAATACCATGATTATCGAAGATGCGGATAAATTCGGGCTTTCTCAGCTTTACCAGTTACGCGGGCGTGTCGGACGAAGCAGCAGAACGTCCTATGCATTTTTATTGTACCGCAGGGACAGAATGCTCACGGAAGTGGCAGAGAAACGTTTAAGTGCGATTCGTGAATTTTCGGATTTCGGCTCCGGTTTTAAGATTGCGATGAAAGACCTTGAAATCCGTGGCGCAGGAAATGTGCTTGGACGCTCACAGCATGGGCATATGGCGGCGGTTGGATATGATTTGTACTGTAAAATGCTCAATCAGGCGGTGAATGATTTGAAGGGCATTAAAAATGAATACGGTTTTGAAACAAATGTGGATTTGAATGTAGATGCATTTATTCCGTCTTCTTATATTAAGAGCGAATATCAGAAGCTGGATGTCTACAAGCGGATTGCGGGTATTGAAAGCGAGGAGGAACTGTCGGATATGTGCGACGAACTCGGTGACCGTTACGGCAGTCTGCCGGCAAGTGCCGCCAATCTTTTAAATATTGCACTGGTTAAGTCTATGGCACACAAAATCGGCATTACCGAGATTCAGGGCGGAACGGACGAAACACCGGGTGCATCGCAGTGGCGGACGGTCATGAAGATTTATCCGAAAGCGGACATTCAGGGGGATAAAATCGAGAATTTCGTAGCCGGATACGGCGGTGCGGTGCGGTTTATCAGCAGTCCGGAACCGAAATTTGTCTGGAGGGTGACAAAGAAGAAATTCAGCAATGCACAGGAATATCTGGCAGGATTAAAAGCCCTGGTAAAGGATATGCAGCAGCTGACGTAAATCGGTTATAAAGCATTTTGGAAAGGATTCTTCTGAAAGGGGTTTGCATTTTGAAAAAAGTGTGCTATAATACGTTAAAGTTTAACGCTTTAAAGTGAAAAATAAAACAAAAGCAGATATTGGAGGAAAAGGAAATGGAACAGAAGGGCGAATTAATTTCTTACAGACCGGATATTAAGGTCGTTGATTGTACAATCAGAGACGGAGGATTGGTCAACAATTTTTATTTTGACGATGAATTTGTAAGAAATTTATATACCGCCAACGTGGCAGCAGGTGTAGAATACATGGAGTTTGGTTATAAGGCTTCAAAGGAAATTTTTGACGTTAAGGAATTCGGCAAGTGGAAGTTCTGTGATGAGCAGGATATCCGTGATATTGTCGGTGATAACAACACCGATTTAAAGATTTCCGTTATGGCAGATGTCGGACGTACCGATTATAAAAAAGATATTATTCCAAAGACAGACAGCGTGATTGACATGATTCGTATTGCTACTTATATTAATACAATTCCGGCGGCAATCGAGATGATTCATTACTGTGCGGAGATGGGCTATGAAACCACGATTAATATTATGGCAGTTTCCACAGCGGCAGAATCTGAGCTGGATCTGGCACTGGATTTACTGGCACAGAGCGAGGTCGGCACGATTTATCTGGTTGACAGCTATGGTTCTTTATATCCGGAACAGATCCGCAGACTGGCGGATAAGTATTTGAAGGTTGCAGAAAAATACGGCAAGAAGGTCGGTATCCATGCACACAACAACCAGCAGCTTGCATTTGCAAATACGATTGAAGCCTGCACCGTAGGTGTCAGCTATCTGGATGCAACGATGAGCGGCATGGGACGCGGTGCAGGAAACTGCAACATGGAACTGCTGTTAGGCTTCCTTAGAAATCCGAAGTACAGTTTGAATCCGGTATTAAAATTTTTACAGAACCAGATGCTTCCGTTAAAGAAGACAGGGCTTGTATGGGGCTGTGATGTACAGTATATGCTGACAGGACAGCAGAACCAGCACCCAAGAACTGCCATTGCGTTTACGGCAGAACAACGTGAAGATTATGCGGCATTTTATCAGTCATTATTAGATCGGGAATAAAATGATGAAACTTCCTAAAAATGCAGAAACTGGGATATTGACTTTCACAAGGTATCGCAGTAAAATAACTGTTAAGAATTGCGTGGAATGAAGTAAAAGATATCATTTCGTAACAATCCGACTAGACGCGAAAGGGAGTAATGAAGATGGAAAAGAAAAATCTTGACTGGGCAAATCTTGGATTCGGTTATGTAAAGACAGATAAAAGATTTGTAGCAAATTATAAAGACGGAGCGTGGGATGACGGAGTCATTACAGATGATGATAAGGTCGTGTTAAATGAGTGTGCAGGTGTACTTCAGTATGCACAGACTTGTTTTGAAGGTTTAAAGGCTTATACAACAGAAGACGGTCATATTGTTATGTTCCGTCCGGACCTCAATGCACAGAGAATGCATGATTCCTGCGAAAGACTGGAAATGCCGCCATTCCCTGTAGACAAGTTTGTACAGGCTGTTACAGATACAGTAAAGGCAAATGCAGCATGGGTACCGCCATTTGGTTCAGGCGCTACATTATACATCCGTCCATATATGTTCGGCAGCAATCCGGTTATCGGTGTAAAACCGGCTGATGAATATCAGTTCAGAATTCTTACAACACCGGTTGGTCCGTATTTCAAGGGCGGCGCAAAGCCTCTTACAATTAAGGTATCTGATTTCGATAGAGCAGCACCTCACGGAACAGGTCATATCAAGGCCGGTTTAAATTATGCCATGAGCTTACATGCAATCGTAACAGCACATAAAGAAGGCTACGCAGAAAATATGTACTTAGACCCGGCAACAAGAACAAAGGTAGAAGAAACAGGCGGTGCAAACTTCCTGTTCGTTACAAAAGACGGTACAGTTGTAACACCAAAGTCAAGCAGTATTCTTCCTTCTATTACACGTCGTTCACTCGTATATGTTGCGAAGGAAATTTTAGGACTGAAGGTTGAAGAACGTGAAGTTACACTGGAAGAAGTAAAGGATTTTGCAGAATGTGGTCTTTGCGGTACAGCAGCTGTTATCTCACCGGTTGGTAAGATTGTTGACCACGGCAAGGAAATCTGCATGCCAAGCGGTATGGAAAAGATGGGTCCTACAATCCAGAAGCTGTACGATACTTTAACAGGTATTCAAATGGGCAAGCTAGAAGCACCTAAGGGCTGGATTTATACAGTAGAATAATTCGTCTAATGATTTTATCATGAATTTTGTTGATACGGTTTTGTGATAAAGTGTTAAAAAGCAGATAGAGAGCAGATACAGAAGGAATTTTTGTGTCTGCTCTTTTTGTATCAAAGTGGCTTTGTCAGGACGGAGGAAAATGGTTTTAAATGCTATTTGTATAGTGTAAAAAATATATTGACAAGGTTTATTATATGAAGTATATTATATACATCAACAATATTTATAAATATTGTTGAATGATGAATAAAATGCGAAAGAAAGGGGCGATGCGATTGCCAAAAAGCACAACAAAATTAAAACAGTATTTTCCGATGATTCGTGAGCGGGAGGATATTAAAAGAGAAATCCGCGAGAATCCAAAACTTTTAGAAAATATCGGGAATGGGACGAAGAACAGCAGGAAGAATTTTTAGACTACTGCACCGGGGTCAAAGGCGAAAAGAAAAAAGCCTTCAGTTATAAGGATATAAAATCCGTCTATACGATAGTATTCTTTGAAACAAGTATCAAAGAATTTCATGAATATCCACAAAACTACATTCACAAATTCAAACAGCAGTCAGACACAGGTCTGGAACTGGAATTACTGCAAAAATATGTGTTCATACCGCTTGACATTTTCCGTGGAATCTACCACAATAATCTTAGGAATAAGACAGAAGCGTGGCTCACATTTCTAAGTACAGATGAACCGGAGATTATCATTGAACTAATCAGTCAGTACCCGGAGTTTAAAGAAATGTACGAAGAAATTTATGTCATGTGCCAGAATGTGGAAAAGGTGATGGAAATGTTTTCAAAGGAATTGATTCAACTGGATAGAAATACGGTGCAGTACATGATAGATGAAATGCAGGATACGATTGATGTTCAGAAGGAAAAGATTGACACGCAGAAGGAAGAATTGGAAGCAAAGCAGGAAACGATTGATTCACAGAAAGCAACCATTGACACACAAAAAGAAGAACTGGAAGCAGTCAGACACCGGTTACGGGAAATGGCGGAAAAGCTGGAACAGCTTGAGCAGAATCAAAAGTAAAAAATGAGTTAAAACACAGTCCGTCAGATAATCATGAAATGTCCGGCGGGCTGTGTTTTCCGCTGTATGCCTGCTCCAGAGAGATTATCAAGCGGTATACACCATTTCTTGAAAAAATAGATTTAACCTATACACAGTACATCGCCATGATGGTGCTGTGGAAAAAAAGCAAATCAGTGTCAAGGAACTGGGCAAATGCCTGTTTTTAGATTCCGGAACACTCACGCCGCTCTTAAAAAAATTAGAGCAGAAAGGCTATGTGACACATACCCGAAGCGAAGAAGACGAGCGGGTGTTAATTGCCGCCATTACGCCAAAGGGAGAAGACTTAAAAGACGAAGCGGTGCTGATTCCGCAGAAAATGATGGCATGCGCGGCACTTCCGCAGGAAAAAGCTGCACAGTTGTATACGCTTCTGTATGAACTGTTAAATACACTGGAAAAATAGAAAAGCAAATTAAAAAAGGGCGGGAAGCCGTATTGCTACAGCTTTTCCCGTCCGTAATTGTGCAGGAGTTCCTGCTTTAAATCATAAAGCTTCTGTGATAAATCGACATGAACAACCTGAGGATTAATCAGCCGCTTGGATTCATCCCAAAGCGTTGCCTGCTCCTGTTTGCAATATTTCTGAATGTCCATGACATTTGGCGAATCGTAAACACACTCGCCCTTATCAAATACTTTCACCATAATCTCACGCATAGAATACTCGCCCGGCTCCATCAGTGTCTTTTTCCACGTTTCCACAGGGTCAAATAAAAGCAGAGGCTGTGATTCATCATACGTTTCATCGGCCAGCGCGATTAAATCCGCCTTAATCATGCCGTCGGCATCGTAGACACGGTAAACCGTCTTGTTGCCCGGATTTGTGATTTTCTCTGAATTTTCGGACAGCTTGATTTTCGGAATAAATGTGCCGTCATCGCCCATCACTGCGGCAAGCTTATAAACACCGCCGAATGCCGGGTTGTCCTTAGAAGTAATCAGATTGGTTCCGACACCCCATGAAGTAATCGCCGCACCCTGTGTCTTTAAGGAGTCAATCAGATATTCGTCTAAGTCGCTGGAAGCGGAAATAATGGCATCTTCAAATCCGGCATCGTCTAACATTTTACGCGCTTTCTTTGTCAGATAAGCTAAATCGCCGGAATCGAGACGGATACCGTAGCCCTTTAAATCAATGCCTTTTTCACGCATTTCCTTAAATACGCGAATCGCATTCGGTACACCGGAACGCAGGGTGTCATACGTATCGACAAGCAGGATACACGCATCCGGATACAAATCGGCATAGGTTTTAAATGCAGTATATTCATCCGGAAAGCTCATAATCCAGCTGTGGGCGTGTGTTCCCTTTACCGGCACACCAAACATCTGACCGGTCAGGACGTTGCTCGTACCGACACAGCCTGCAATAACAGCGGCCCTTGCACCGTAAATACCGGCGTCCGGTCCCTGTGCGCGGCGCAGACCGAATTCCATAATACCGTCACCCTTTGCGGCGTAGCAGACACGGGCGGCCTTTGTGGCAATTAAACTCTGGTGGTTGATAATATTTAAAATAGCCGTTTCAACAAGCTGTGCTTCCATAATCGGTGCGATGACCTTGACAATCGGTTCACGCGGGAAAATGACCGTACCTTCCGGAATGGCATAAATATCACCTGTGAAGTGGAAGTTACTTAAATATTCCAGAAAGTCTTCATCAAAGATAGACAGACTACGCAGGTATGCAATATCATCTTCTGTAAAATGAAGATTCTTAATGTAGTCAATGACCTGTTCTAAGCCGCAGGAAATCGCATAAGCGCCGTCACATGGATTTTTTCTGTGAAAGGCATCGAAAATAACCGTGCGGTTATTGTCGGTTTTAAAATATCCCTGCATCATAGTCAGTTCATATAAATCTGTTAAAAGTGTGAGATTACGCATAAATCCTCCATTCTTATGTATCATCGGATACATGGCACTCAATTAGATGAAAGGGCTGTGCAAAAAATAGGAATACTTTCTGCAACAGCCCTTATGTAAATCAATTATTTGTTCTTACTGAAAAATTTTTTAAGTCCTTTTTTCTTCGGAGCCGGTTCTGCAACGACTTTACCGCCGCGTACAGATTTGATTCCTGTAATGTAAATACCGCTGACTTCAGCTTTGACTTCGGCCTTAACCGGAAGCTGGTCAAAAACCTTCGGGTCTGCCATAAGTGTCATGATTCTCGGTCCGATTTTAGCTTTTACAATAGGCATCTTACTGCCGCGCAGATACTTTGGTGTCTGCTCTAAAACCATCTTTGGAAGATTGGCATCTTTAAGCTTCATCTTCTTTTTATCAATGATTAACATGGACATCACCTGCTTTGCCGCATCAATCTGCGCCTGCTGTTCGTCCTGCTGTTTACGGAGCTTGTTTCCAAAAATCATTAAACCGATAAATACGGCAAGTAAAATGACGAAAATTACTAATAAAACGATTCCCCAGACTGGCATAGTATCGTCCTCCTAAATTATTAAAATATCTATAAAAGTATAGCATATATGCCCGTATTTGAAAAGAAAAAAGTTATTCTTTTTCATACATTTCTACAATGACATCATGCGTATAGGCAGCAATTTTTTTGCGTTCTTCCTTTGGGAAAGAATTAATATCAATCGGTTTGCCGAAGGCGAGCGTGGTGTGTGTTGCCTTTAAGCGCGGAAACTGACGTTCAAAAATGCAGTCGGTATTGGTCTGTACCATCGGAATAATCTTACAGCCTGTTTTTTCTGCAAATTTAAAGCTTCCGGCGTGGAAATCCTGAACACCTTCGCCTTTATTGCGTGTGCCTTCCGGAAAAATAACAATGGATTTGCCGTCTTTAATGTAGTCAATTCCCTTTAAAATGGTTTTTAAGCCTTCCTTCATATTTTCACGGTCTAAGAACAGACAGAATAAATTGTCCATCCAGCGGCGGATAATCAGTGCCTTTTTCATTTCCTTTTTGGCAACAAATCCGGTCGGACGTTTCATATACGTGTAAGAAATAATCACATCAAAAAATCCGCGGTGGTTTCCGATAAATAAAACCGGCTCATCGTCCGGGATATTTTCCAGTCCGGTCACAGTTGTATGCACACCGGCTAAAAATAAAATGATGTGAAAAGCGCCCTGCACAATCCGCAGGGAAGAAACTGCCTTTACATCGGGATTGAATTTTCCGATAACCCATTCAACCGGCAGCGCAATCAGGCTGAAGATAAAGAACAGGATCAGGAACACAATAACAAGAAAAGAACGAATCATATAATCCTCCATGTTTTCCGAAGGAAAATCCTATGTGAGTTTACTCACATTTCTCCTAAAGCGAGGAGAGGATTTCTCCTCCAAATTTTTATTTGCGGTATCACTCATTCAGATACCGGCTCATGCCGCTGGAATAGTAAATGCTTCCATCCGTGGTGACAAAGACGGCTTCGATATTGTCCAGCGATTCAATGAGTGCCAGACCGTCGTCTAACCCCAGTGCAAAACACGTGGTGCTTAAACAGTCGCCGTCCAGCGAAACGGCAGAGAGTATGGTGACATCTGTCAGCCGGTTGTCGTAAGGATAACCGGTTGCGGGATTTAAAATGTGATGATAAAAGGTATCATTTTCATAGAAATACCGTTCATACGTGCCGGAAGACACCACAGAGCAGTCCCGCAGATTTAACGTCAGCAAAAGTTCATTGCTTTGTGTAAATGGCTTTTTTACACCGACCGTAAAATCCTTCGAGTCACTTTTTCCGCCGACACACAGCACATTGCCGCCCAGATTAATCATGGCACTTGTGACATCGTGTGCTAACAGATAATCTTTGATCTTATCCGCAATATAGCCCTTTGCAATCGCACCGAGATCCAATATCGTACCCTCCGGCATGGTAATGCGGTAATTGCCGTTTTCAAGCGGTGTAAGTTCCACTTTTGTATAATCGACATATTGCAATGCATTGGCAATGGCGGCAGCATCCGGAACGGACGGCTGTTCTGCGGTAAAATCCCAGAGTTGTGAGACACTTCCGATAGTGATATCAAACGCACCGCCGGAAATGCGGCAGTAGTCTAAGCCGGTGGCAATCAGCTCACCAAGCTCTGCCGGAATTTCATCGGTCTGGTGGTGGTTCACGGCATAAAGCGTACTGCTCTCTAAAGTACGGGAGCAGAGCTGTTCATACGTATCGCACAAATCCAGACAGCCGTTTAAAACGGATTTGGATACATTTATATAGGAAGAAATCTGTACATAAGTATTGAGCTTATATCCGGTGACGGTGACCGGGTCAGAGAGCTGTGTCTGGCAGCCGCAGGCCGAAAGCATGCAGAGTATCAGCAGCGGTGTAAAAAAAGCCGTTTTCAATTTTCTAAAAAATATTTTCATAACAAAATGATTATAGCGGATATTTCGTATAAAATCTATAAAAATTAAGAAGAATTGCGCCGGAATCATGAAAAAAATGTGAAACGGCTTTTTTTTTATCATGATTTATGCTATAACAATATAGTCATGTAAAATTGTGACACATCAAAATATAGGAATGATGAAACGAAAGGAAATTTGATTTATGAAAAAAAGATTTTTCGGTGTTATGCTTGCCGCATCTTTAGCAGTGTCCCTGACAGCCTGCGGAGGCAAGAAGACATCACAGGATAATGCGGCATCTACAGTGAATAAAGAGGTTACAGCAGAAGAATATGCAGGAACAATTACATCCAATGCAGATGTTTACAAGCAGTATGTAACACTGCCGGATTACAAGGGCATTGAAGTATCTGTAGACCGTTCATCTCTTACGGTATCTGATGATGACGTAGAAAGCTACATTTCAAAGTTATTATCACAGACAGCTACAACAGAAACGGTTACAGAAGGCGTGACGGCTTCCGGCGATACGGTAAAGCTTGATTACAGCGGTCTGTTAAACGGAGAAGCGTTCTCAGGCGGTACAGCAACGGATGCCAGCTATACCATCGGTTCAGGCAAGTTTATTACCGATTTAGACCAGGGACTTATCGGTCTGACAGTCGGTCAGGAATATAATATTCCGTGTACGTTCCCTTCAGACTACTCAAGCTCTGACCTTGCGGGAAAAGATGTTATTTTCGTTGTAACCGTAAAGTCTATCCAGAAAAGCACTGTGCCGGATTTGACAGATGCATGGGTTGCTGAAAATGCGTCTACACTCGGCGTAGAAGCAACAACAGTTGCTGAATTAAGAAGCTATGTAAAGGATTACCTGACATCACAGGCAGAATCTACATTTGCAAGTGACAAATATCAGGCAGTTTATTCCAAGCTCAGCGAAAATCTGACACCAAGCGGTTATCCGCAGGAAGAATTAGACAGCCTTGTAAATACATTAAAGTCTAATGTTGAATCAGAGTTTAACTCATACGGTTCATCTTACGGCATTTCTGATTTAGATTCATATCTTTCACAGGTATACGGATTTGAATCACAGGATGCTTTTAATGATTATGCAGTAGAATATGCACAGCAGTACCTTCTTGAAAAAATGGTGCTGACACTGATTGCATCGAATGAAAAAATCACGGTTTCTGCCGATGAAATTAACGACATGGGTGCACAGCTTGCAGATTACTACGGATACACAAATTATCAGGAAATCTTAGACAACTACGGCAATGAGATGAATTCAGAAGTCGGTTACGAAGTGCTGTATCAGAAGGTACAGAATTTCTTAAATGATAATGCGGTAGAATCTGAGTCATAAACAGCTCGCAGTGCATTTGTATTGATTTATAAACACATAAAGCCATAGTATATAAGACAGGACTTGTAAGGTATGACATATAAAGCGGGTCGGAATGACCGTTTCCCAAAAGGTTTATCCTTTGAGGGACGGCACATTCCGGCCTGTTTTTTTTGCTTGCAAATTTATGCAGGTGTGCTATAATAGAAACGTTTTTTGTTTATAAAATTTTTACATTAAATTTATAATTGGACATGCCTGTAAGAGGAAATGCTGTCACGCGTGGATGTGGTGTATAACAGCGTGTTTCAAAGAAAAGAAAGAGAAAGGTTAGAAAAATGAATCAGTTTGTACCAAAGTTGTTTGACTGCATGAAAGGATATTCAAAAGAGCAGTTTGTAAAAGACGTGATTGCCGGTATTATTGTGGCGATTATTGCGCTTCCGCTGTCGATTGCGTTAGCCCTTGCTTCCGGTGTCGGACCGGAACAGGGTATTTACACGGCAATTTTTGCCGGATTTGTCATTTCGTTTCTGGGCGGAAGCCGTGTGCAGATTGCAGGACCGACCGCCGCATTTGCAACGATTGTAGCCGGAATTGTCGCAGAACACCAGATGGAAGGTCTTGTTGTGGCAACCGTTATGGCGGGAATCCTTCTTATTATAATGGGACTTTTAAAGTTCGGAAATTTAATCCGTTTTATTCCGTATACGATTACATCGGGCTTTACCTTTGGTATTGCCGTAACGATTGTTATCGGACAGGTCAAGGACTTTTTGGGACTGACATTTACATATTCACCGGTGGAAACCATGGACAAGGTTAAAGAATGTGTTGCGTGTATCGGAACAATTCAGGTGCAGGCATTAATTGTCGGACTGGTATCCCTTGCGATTCTGATTGTGTTTCCAAAGGTCACGGAAAAAATTCCGCCGTCACTGATTGCAGTTATCGTAGCAATTTTAATGGTAAAGCTGCTTCACATGAATGTAAAGACGATTGGCGATTTGTATACAATATCCAATAAAGTACCGGGCATTTCCATGCCGAAAATAAGTCTTGGCATGATTCGTGATTTATTCCCGGATGCACTGACAATTGCGGTGCTTGCAGGAATTGAATCCCTGTTATCCTGTGTCGTATCCGACGGTATGATTGGCAGTCGCCACAAGCCGAATATGGAACTGGTTGCGCAGGGCGCCGGAAACATTGTATCAGCGCTGTTTGGCGGTATCCCGGCGACAGGTGCGATTGCAAGAACCGCAGCCAATGTAAAAAACGGTGGACGAACACCGGTTGCGGGAATGGTTCATTCCGTGACACTGCTTTTAGTACTTGTTGTATTAATGCCGTATGCCGCATGGATTCCAATGCCTGCGATTGCCGCCATTTTGTTTATGGTTGCATATAACATGAGCGGCTGGAGAGAATTTGTTAAATTAGTGCGCAAATCCCCAAAGAGTGATGTTGCCGTGCTACTTGTTACCTTTGTACTGACTGTTGTATTTGACCTTGTTATGGCAATCGAAGTCGGTATCGTACTGGCAGCGCTTTTATTCTTAAAGAGAATGTCCGATGTTACAGCGGTAAAGAGCTGGAAGTACCTTGGAAGTGAGATTGATGAAAATAATGACCCGGATAAGATTTCTTTAAAGGTTGTGCCAAAGCATACACTGGTTTACGAAATTATCGGACCGATGTTCTTTGCCGCCGCAGATAAATTTCTGGAAATTTCGGCAGAACCGGGCATTAAGGTAGTTATTATCCGTATGCGCGGTGTACCGGCAATGGACGTAACCGCATTGCGCTCATTAACGAATATTCATGAAATCTGCAAAAAGAAGGGCATTACGCTGGTGCTTTCCCATGTACAGGAACAGCCGCGTGCGATGATGGAAAAAGCAGGCTTTGTGGAACTGGTCGGAGAAGAAAACTTCTGTGCCAATATTGATGCGGCACTTGCACACGCAGCGGAAATTGACCGGTAAAAACCCGCAAAATACGAAAATTCAACAAAAGTCAGACCAAAATGCCGAGTATCTCTACAATAAGAGATATTCGGTGTTTTTATTTATAGATTCAGATAAATACAGCGGCTGTTCCTTTAAAAAGCAACAGCCGCTGTAAATCATAGGCAAAGACCTATAGTATTTAATTGAAGTTTCAGATTAAAGCTGAGGACCGGCAGCTACTAAAGCCTTACCAGCTTCGTTGCCTGTGTACTTAACGAAGTTCTTGTTGAATCTTTCAGCTAAATCCTTAGCCTTTGTTTCCCATTCAGAAGCATCAGCGTATGTATCTCTAGGATCAAGGATACCTGAGTCAACGCCCGGAAGTTCTGTAGGTACTTCAAAGTTGAACATTGGAATCTGCTTTGTAGGAGCTGTCTTAATAGCACCTGAAAGGATAGCGTCGATGATACCACGAGTATCCTTAATAGAGATTCTCTTACCTGTTCCGTTCCAACCTGTATTAACTAAGTAAGCCTTAGCTCCGCTCTTTTCCATCTTCTTAACAAGTTCAGCAGCATACTTTGTAGGATGTAACTCAAGGAATGCCTGTCCGAAGCAAGCTGAGAATGTAGGGGTAGGTTCTGTGATACCACGTTCTGTACCTGCAAGCTTAGCTGTAAATCCTGAAAGGAAGTAGTACTGTGTCTGTTCCGGTGTCAGGATAGATACTGGAGGCAGTACACCGAAAGCATCAGCTGAAAGGAAGATAACGTTCTTAGCAGCAGGAGCTGAAGAAATCGGACGTACAATATTCTTAATGTGGTCGATTGGGTAAGAAACACGGGTGTTTTCTGTTACGCTCTTATCAGCGAAGTCAATCTTACCGTCTGCATCAAGAGTAACGTTTTCAAGGAGAGCGTTTCTCTTAATTGCGTTGTAGATATCCGGTTCAGATTCCTTATCAAGGTTGATAACCTTAGCGTAGCAGCCGCCTTCAAAGTTGAATACACCGTTGTCATCCCAGCCGTGTTCGTCATCACCGATGAGAAGTCTCTTAGGGTCTGTTGAAAGTGTAGTCTTACCTGTACCTGAAAGACCGAAGAAGATTGCTGTGTTTTCACCGTTCATATCTGTGTTAGCTGAGCAGTGCATTGAAGCCATACCCTTTAATGGAAGGTAGTAGTTCATCATAGAGAACATACCCTTCTTCATTTCTCCGCCGTACCATGTATTGATGATAACCTGTTCGTGGCTTGTGATGTTGAATGCTACACAAGTTTCAGAATTTAAACCTAATTCTGCATAATTAGAAACTTTAGCCTTAGAAGCGTTGTATACAACGAAATCAGGCTCGAAGTTTTCAAGTTCTTCTGCTGTAGGCTTGATGAACATATTTGTTACGAAATGTGCCTGCCAAGCTACTTCAACGATGAAACGGACAGCCATTCTTGTATCCTTATTGGCACCGCAGAATGCATCAACTACGAAAAGTCTCTTGTTAGAAAGTTCGCTCTTTGCAATATCCTTAACCTTAGCCCATACATCTTCTGACATTGGGTGGTTATCGTTCTTGTATTCGTCAGATGTCCACCATACAGTGTCCTTAGAATTTTCATCAACAACGATATACTTATCCTTAGGAGAACGTCCTGTATAGATACCTGTCATAACGTTTACTGCGCCAAGTTCGCTTTCCTTACCGACTTCATAACCTTCGTTTTTAGAAGATGTTTCTTCTTCGAATAATAATTCGTAAGAAGGGTTATGAATGATTTCAGTTGAACCTGTAATACCATACTTGCTTAAATCAATTCCTGCCATCTTGAATTTAACCTCTTTCCTTCATAATTGTAATATGTAAGAAGCCGCAAAGTGCGGAACTTACAATATTCATATGCAATAAGTGAAAAATTTCACATGCCTTACCATAATTATACATAATTCACTGGCAAAATCAATAAAAAAACATTAAATTTTGTAATTTCATTTCAGATCTCAATATGTTATAACGAGGTTAGACAAAACTGACCCGGAAAACTTCCGGTATATGAAAATGTGCCGGGACTGCATGCAGGTTTGTATTTGGAACAGGACATTTGCAATGTGAAGAGAAGTACGGTATAGTAGAAATAATAGAAACAGAGGGGATAGTTTACACGGCAGATACAGCCTGTGTCTGGTGTTATTTGGAGATTTTTTCAGAGTGGAAAGGGTACATGTATGCAGTATACAAAAAAGCATTTAAAAGAACAGCTTTATCAAATGGGGCTTAACGGAACGGAAACCATACTGATTCATTCGTCCATGAAAGCAATCGGCGATGTAGAGGGCGGTGCGGAAACCGTGCTGGATGCGTGGATGGAGTATTTTAAGGAAGGTCTGTTATTGCTTCCGACGCATACATGGAAAACGGTTAATGAAAGCCACCCGGTTTTTGACAGCCAAAAAGAGCCGTCCTGCGTCGGCGTTTTAACCAATCTGTTTATGAAGCGGGAAGGTGTTGTGCGCTCCCTGCACCCGACCCACAGCATGGCGGGCTTTGGTAAACATGCGGCAGAATACCTTGCAGGAGAAGAATACCGCAATACACCGTGTACGCCGGGCGGTTGTTACGACAGGTTAAAAGACACAGGCGGAAAAATTCTGCTTGTCGGGGTGGGACATGAACGAAATACGTATATTCACAGTGTGGAAGAAGTGCTGAATGTGCCAAACCGCCTGTCAGATAAGCCTGTGAAGCTGACGGTGGTTTGGCCGCAGGGGCAGAGGGACGTTTATATGAGAAAGCATTATAATCCCGACCAGCCGCATATTTCAGAGGATTTTGTGAAATTAACGCAGGCATTTACAGACTGCGGCGCGGCAAAAAACACGGTGCTTGGCAGTGCGGACTGCATTTTGTGTGATGCGGCAAAGGTGTTTGATGTCACGCGCCATGTGCTTGCGCCGGAGCCGGAGTGTCTGGTGACGCGGGAGCGGATTGAGAAGGAACGGTGGGCGGATTATATATAATACTCCGGCTGGCTGACGTCTTCCACGCGGCAGCAGCTGCTTCTAAGCAGCAGTTTTCCTTCCAGTTCAATGCGAATCACTTCTTTATGTCCGCCGCGGATTCTGTCGAGCAGGACAAATAATGCGAAACGCGCCATATTTTCTTTCGGAAGCTGGACGGTTGAAAGCATCGGCTTGATAAACTGTCCTTCTTCAATATCATCACAGGAAATAATCGAAGGGCGGTATAAAATGCTGCTGTACCGGTTCAGGCATTTTAACATGCCGATTGCGGTAATGTCATTGGCACAGTAAATGCCGGTCGGCGGTTCTTTTAATTTCAAAAACTTCTGCATGGTCTGAAACCCTTCTTTTTCGGTCTGATGTGTTTCAATCACATATTCCGTGTAAAAAAAATTCATTGCCGCCCTCCATATTTTATCGCACAGTCCCGGTACGGCACATTTATAAGAAGGATTATTTAAAACCCGCGAAACGGTTGCGGGGGAAGTTCCGGTTATTTCTGCAATTTTTTTAATAGACATAAGCAGCTCCTTTCTGAAAATCTTCGAAAATTCCTGAAAATCAAAGTTAATAGTCTAGTAAGTCTATCGGTATTGCATCACATTTGCCGCAAACGCAGAAGAATAAAAAGTGAAAACGATTTCACGATAAGTTGTATAAAACGGCTTGATTTATAAAAAAAAGTCTTTTTTTCTAAAAAATCCCCCTATATTTCATGAAAACAGTGAAAAATCCCACAGGAATGAAAACGGTTTCACAGATTAGACTGGAAAAATGAGGCATTAATTCATATAATCCATATAACAAAAGTAGGAAATGCAAAGCGCAAAAGAAAGGACTGGAAAAATGAGAGAGGAAAAGCAGGCTATTATTCGGATAGAACATTTAAACAAACAATACATTGTCGATAAGAAACCGGTAGATGTATTAAAGGATATATCGCTTGAAATCAAGGAAGGCGAGTTCGTTACAATTGTGGGACACAGCGGCTGCGGAAAAAGCACACTGCTTCGTATTATATCGGGGCTGGCAGAATATGAGGACGGCATTGTGGAGCGCAACGGACATAAGGTCGAAGGACCGGGACCGCAGTGCGGCAATCGCAAGAGGGCTTGTCAACAATCCGAAGATTCTTTTATTGGATGAACCGTTCGGAGCGCTGGATGCCCTGACAAGAATCCAGATGCAGAAAGAAATTCAACATTCTCAATGCTTTCAACATTCATCACATTCTCAACATGCCAAACATTCTCAATCGTGCGGAATGTCGTGGAAACGACCGTCTAATTCTTCTGTTTTTACCACATTGATAAACGCATGCTCATCAATCGAGCGGATGAGCGGAAGCAGTTCCCGCTTGGCTTCGGAATTAATAACCGAATAAATCAGTGTCTTTTCCTTTCCTTCATAACAGCCGATACCCTTAAACAGCGTGGCATCGTGATTTGTCATTTCACGGATAGCGTGATAAACCTCATCGGATTTATCGGAAATAATAAATAGTGTTTCTTTTTTATATCGTTTATACAGTACCTGAATAACCTGTGTGCTGCAAAACTGGAAAATAATCGAATACAGCGCACTCGACCAGCCAAACAGCGCACCCGCAATGACAAGCATAATCACATTTCCGATTAAAATATAATTCCATGCATCAATGCCCTTTTCATGTGCAAAGAAAATGCTGATAAAGTCCGTTCCGCCGGTTGTCGTTCCGACATTTAAGCACAGACTGGTGGCAAAGCCGTTTAAAATACCGCCGAACACGCTCAGCAGTAAAATGTCGTCCGTAAACATATACGGTGGCAGAATATCGACAAAAATACTCGACAGTACAATGACAACAATTGAATACAGCGTAAACCGTTTTCCGATGTATTTATAAGCGATATAGGTCGGAAACAGGTTTAACAGGATGTTTAATAAGGTATATGGAATACTAATCCCGAAAAAGGCCAGTCCGATTTCCTGTAACAACAGGGAAAGTCCCGAAAATCCCCCCGGAAACAGTCCGGCAGTCTTAGCAAAGCAGCGTAAATTCCAAGCATAAAAAATCGATGCGGCAATCACCACAAAAAACCGAAACACCTGATAAAATTTCGGGTGTTTTGCCTCTAAAGATTGAAACATACAATTCTCCTTTCTGATAAGCGACTTTGTCGCAAGTGTTTTATTTATCGTAGTTCCGATAGCTTCTTATTAATAACGGCAGTTCCGCAATCAGCATGCCAATCCAGCCTGCAAGGTACGAATACGGCAGGGCTTCAATCTGCAATGAAAATGCAAATACAAGAATGGCGGCGGCAATGACACGCACGCCCATGTTGACAAAACTGCTGATTAAAGTGATTTTTAAATCGCCGATACCGCGGAAATATCCCTGAATACCGTTGGTTGCCGCAGGCAGCAGATACATAATGGAAATCAGCCGCAGGTAGGTGACACCGTGGCGGCAGACATCTGTATCACTTGTAAACAGCCGCATCAGCGGATTGGCAAATACAAAGCAGATGATAAAAATGATGACACCGTACACCATTTCAATGCGCATGCCGCACCGGAAAGCTTCTTTTAAACGGCTCTTTTTTCCGGCACCCTTGCTCTGAGCCATAAGCGCCGTCATAGCGTGTCCGATATTCTGCTCCGGTGTATAGGCAAAGTCGTCAATACGGTTTACAACGGCAAATGCGGCGGCAATGGCAACACCCATGGAATTGACAATTGCCTGAATCCCAAGCTTTCCAAGCTGGACGGTTGCCTGCTGCATGGCAGATGCCCAGCCGTAGGAAATCGTTTTGCCAAGCAGAGCCTTATCAAATACCAGCCATTTTTTCCCTAACTGCAAAATCGGCACTTTTTTCTGAATATAAATAATACACAGCAGGCAGGAAAGTGCTTCACTTAAAACGGTAGAAACCGCACAGCCCTCACTGCCCATATTTAAAAATAGGACAAAAAACAAATCGCCGAGAATATTGATAACGGCACTGGTAATCAGAAAGTACAGCGGCGACTGGCTGTCACCGAGCGCGCGCAGGGTGCTTGCAAAGCAGTTATACATAAAGGTAAATAAAAGTCCTGCAAATATAATGCGCAGATAATTGATTGTCATACCCATGATAGACGCGTCGACCTGCATTAAAAGCAGAATCGGGCGGGCAAAGACAATGCACAGCACCGACAAAATCAGTGAAAATGCAATACCAGACAGCATGGTGGTACTAATCTGGCGGTGTAGGCGGTCGTAGTCTTTTGCACCGAACTGGTTGCCCATTAAAATACTGGCGCCCATACACAGTCCGTTTAAAAACAGTATAAATAAAGTCGATATCGGGTTACAGATACCCACGGCGGCAAGCGCCTCTTTTCCGACGTACCGTCCGACAATAATACTGTCAACGGCATTGTAGGTGAGCTGAAAGAGATTTCCCAGCACAAGCGGTATTGTAAAGCTGATAAGCTGTGGTGTTATTTTTCCGGTCGTTAAATCCTTTTCCATAAAAAACTCCATTTCAATAAGCAGTATCTTTTTGCAGGGCTATTTTAGCACACTTTCTTTTATTTGATAAGAGTTCCGGAGCAAGTTTTGTGTCAAAAAATGCATTAAAAATGTAGAAACAAACAGGAGTGGAAAAACGGCGGGATACAGGGTATAATGAACTTATAAAAATGAGAGCGAGGGTTGATATGAGTGAGTTGAAAAATAAAATTAATTTCACAGTTGCCTGTGTAGATGAATTTGCTCAAAAAAATAATCTCAGCGTAAAAGAAGCATTTCAGTATTTATTTCAGTTTAAAGGCATTGAATTTATAAAGGAAAATTATGAAGCAGAGCATACATTGTCGTTTGATACGGTATTAGAGGACTTAGGAATTTTGTGTAGGAGAAACGGGGGAAAATTATGAGATTATATCATGGAAGCAATACAGGTATCAACAGTATTAATCTTGCAATGTGCAGACCGTATAAAGATTTCGGAATAGGATTTTATCTGACGGATATAAGAGAGCAGGCAGAAAGAATGGCAGTGAGGGTAGCTAAAATTTATGGTGGTAGTCCGGTTTTAAATGTTTTTGATATACAAGATGATTTTAGAGAACTGCCGGGGATTAAAATAAAAGATTTTGGAGAACAGACAACAGAGGAATGGGCAAGATTTGTTATGAATAACAGAAATCATTCCTTTGACAACATAGAGGATATATTATGCAATCAGGATAATAAATATGATATTGTTATCGGACCGGTAGCAGACGATAACATGGCATTGTTATTTCGTCAGTATGAAAATGAAATAATAGATTTTCAAACATTATTAAAAGGCATGGTATATAAGAAAACATCTTCACAATATTCGTTTCATACAGAAAAAAGTATCAGACTTTTAAGAAAGGTGGAAGATTGAGTTGAGTTTACAACAGCAGTTAATGGAGTATATCATTCAGGACATTATTGAAATGCTTACTGTCCAGCAGGAAATGGAATATGATGAAGCAATGAATAAGTTTTATAATTCAGAAGTATTTGAAAAGCTCCAGGATGAAGAAACCGGTTTATATAAGGAAAGTTCAGCATATGTATATGACCTTTTTAAAGATGAAATGAACTTCGGACACATCATACAAGCAGAAATATAGAAAGTAAAAAATCTTTACAACAGTAAAGCAGAAAGGAAAAACATGAGCAATAATACAAATATCAGAAAGATGACCGCAGGGGACAAGCAAGCCGTGATTGAAATGATGCGGGTGTTTTATACATCTCCGGCGGTATTTAGCAACGGTTCGGAAAATATATTTTTACAAGATATAGAGGCGTGTACGGGAGAAAATCCGTATCTGGACGGATATATATTTGCCGCACCGGATTCAGGCGAAATACAGGGCTATGGCATGGTGGCAAAAAGCTTTTCAACGGAATTTGGCAAGCCGTGTGCATGGATTGAAGACATTTATATCAAAGATTCCTACAGAGGACTTGGAATCGGAAGCCGCTTTATAGAGCATGTCAAAAAGACCTATGCAGGCTGTGTCATTCGTCTGGAAGTGGAAGAAGAAAATGAACGGGCAGTAAAAGTTTATGAAAAGAACGGATTTCACGTATTGCCTTACATGGAAATGATAACCAACGATTAGAAAAATTTGTAAAAGAAGTTTTGACAGCCGTAGACAATGTAATACAGATCAATAAGAAAATCAGGGGAAAGAAGTTTCTGACGAAGACTTTCCCCTGATTTTTAATTTACAGCAGCATTATTTTCAAGCTGTTTTAATTCCCGCAGTTCCCGCACGGTAAAATAACCGCAGACAACCGCTGCCGCCCCGTCCGCAATCGGACCGGCATACATCACGCCGTCAATTCCCATAAAAATCGGGAAAATGACAATCAACGGAAGCAGGAACAAAATCTGTCTTGTCAGTGACATAAAGACACCCAGCCGCGATTTGCCGATAGAGTTGAAAAAGTTTGACGTTACCGGCTGGATTCCGTTGATAATTGTAAGGAACATATAAATTCTAAAGTAACGCTCCGAAAACTGGAAATACAGCTCGCTTCCGTTCCCGAAAGCGCTGATAATCTGTCGCGGAAAAACCTGAAAACAGATAAATGCAATCACGGACAACACCGAAGCGGCACTAAGTGCCAGCAGGTAGGTATTGCTTACGCGGCGGTATTTTTTAGCACCGTAATTAAAACCGATAACCGGCTGTGTCCCCTGTGAAATGCCAATGACAAAGGACATGAAAATCATATTGACCTTTGTAATAATGCCGGAGCAGGCAAGCGGAATATCACCGCCGTACACGGACTGCGCGCCGTAGTGTGCAAGCGTGTTATTCATGACAATCTGTACAACGGTCATGGCAATCTGGTTAAAGCAGGCACTCGCACCCAGCATAAAAATATTGCGGCAGTGTCTTCCGGTAACATGAAAGCTGTCTTTTGTCAGCCGTATTGTTTTAAAATGAAACATATAGCGCAGGCTGATGCAAAATGAAATCATCTGTCCGATAATCGTTGCAAGCGCCGCACCGGTCATGCCCATATTCAGGACAAAAATAAAAACAGGGTCTAAAATCGTATTCACGACAGCGCCAATCAGCATGGAAATCATAGAGTAGCGCGGACTACCGTCAGCTAAAATCAATTTGCTCATGCCGGTGTTGGCAATTAGAAACGGAAAGCCGATTGCAGTAATGCGCGTATAAGCTTCTGCATACGGAAGCACGTCTGTGGTTGCGCCGAAAAATTTCAGCATCGGTGTCAGAAAAATCGTTGTCAGAAGGAAAAGGCTGATTCCGAAAACTGCCATAAGGCACATGCCATTTCCTGCGTATTTTGCGGATTCGTCTTTTTCACCGGCACCGAGGTGGAGTGAAAAGTTGGTGGCACTGCCGATTCCGAGTAAAAGGGAAATCGCCGTGCAGGTGGTCGAAAGCGGAAAGGCAATATTGGTTGCCGCATTTCCGAGCATTCCGACACCCTGTCCGATAAAAATCTGGTCGACAATGTTGTAAAGTGCCGTTACCAGCATGGAAATAATGCACGGAATCGCAAATCCGACTAAAAGCTTGGATTCTTTTTCATATCCTAAAGGATTTTCTTGTGAAGTTTCCAGTGTTGTATCTGATGATTTCATAAATCGGTATCCTTTCAAATGTCTTTAAAATGCTGCTGTAATATGTCAGAAGCACGAAAATAATGTAATTCATTATCTGCGCAAAAAGTATAGTATAAATAGAGATAAAAGTCAAAATTTCTTGTGCTATTCGATAAATTCAGTTATAATTTGTTAAAAGGTTACATAAGGTGGGATAATGAGGTTATTAATAGATAAAAAGGACTTAGAATTACTTCTGGAAAAGAAAAGAGAATTTATCGGAAATAAAGTCGCAATAGATACAATTATTGCAGGAGTTTCATTTTTGCTTTCAGTGTTTACAGCTAGTTATGATGATATTTTGGGGATTCCCGGTATTGTATTAAAAACGATTTTTTGTATGATAGGTATTTTATATTGTATGAAGATAGCAAAAGATATTTTTCATATGTATAAGGATAAATACGACTATAACGATTTAATGAAAGATATAACAGGGTTAGACATGATACAGCATAATCATTCACTGGTAGTAATAAGAAATTTGTTTACAGAAAACAAGCAGAAATTCCTTGTCTATTATGATGAAAAATGGGACTGCAAACTTTTTCTGAATTATAAGACAATGGATAGAGATAATGAAAATTCTATTCTGGACAGAGTTGCAGCAGATTTGGCATTGAATAGGGAAGATATGGAATGTCATTACATTACATCAAGAGTACAGGAAAAATATTCTGTCAGCCATGGAGAGAATAGAGTTTATAATCACAGATTATATGAATTAAAGATACACCATTTTCCGGAGCAGACCAGACAGACGGATTTTGTTTTAAACGGCAGGCATTACTACTGGATGACACTGGAAGAAATGGAACACGATGAGAATATTGAAAAAAAGAATATGGAAGTAGTTGATTTTGTAAAAGAATCAATTCCATAAAATAACCTATTGTGAAAAAAAACGCATTGTGCTACAATAGCACTCAGAAAAACAAAAAACTATATTGAAAAAGCGATGACAGAAACAGTAGTGTATCCGGAACATACAGAGAGAACAGCATTTGGTGGAAGCTGTTTATGCAAAAGGTACATGAAGACCATTCCCGAGCTGTGCGTAGAAGAAATCAAGGTTTTGAAGCGTTACCGTGTAGCTGCGTTATAAGCAAAGAGTGAAATGTAAGGTGGAACCGTGTGTAAGCACCCTTAGATATTGTTACAGTATCTAAGGGTGCTTTTTTTCAATATAAATCAAGAAAAGGAGAAATCACAATGGTAAATTTTAAAGAAGATGAACAGTTAAGCACATTAAACCATTCCTGCGCACATTTAATGGCACAGGCAATCAAGCATCTTTTCCCACAGGCAAAGTTCTGGGTAGGACCGGTTGTAGCAGAAGGCTTCTACTATGATGTCGATCTGGGAGATGACGTAATCCGTGACGAGGATATTACAGCAATCGAAAAGGAAATGAAAAAGATTGCAAAATCTGGCAAGAAGATTATCAGAAAAGAAATTTCCAAAGAAGAAGCTATGGAAATGTTCAAAAATGATGAATATAAATTAGACCTCATTTCCAATCTGGAAGACGGTACAATTTCATGCTACGAGCAGGGTGATTTCACAGACCTCTGCCGCGGACCGCACGTAGACAACGTAAAATTATGCCGCAACTTTAAGTTAATCAGACATTCCGGCGCATACTGGAAGGGTGACAGCAAGAATAAAGTATTACAGAGAATCTACGGCGTATGTTTCCCGACACCGGAAGAACTCGAAGACCATTTAAGACTGCTTGAAGAAGCAAAGGAAAGAGATCACAGAAAAATCGGTAAAGACATGGGACTGTTCATGGTGGACGACCTTATCGGACGCGGACTTCCGATGTTCTTACCAAAGGGTTACACAATCTGGCAGGAACTGGAAAACTACATTAAAGATAAGGAAAGAAAACTCGGCTACCTTCATGTCATGACACCTTGTGTCGGTACAGTAAACCTCTACAAGACATCCGGTCACTGGGACCACTACAAGGAAAATATGTTCCCGGCAATGGAAGTAGAAGGCGAATCTTTCGTATTAAGACCGATGAACTGCCCGCACCACATGATGATTTATGCAAACAGAATGCACTCTTACAAGGATTTACCAATCCGTATCGGTGAAATTGCACACGATTTCCGTTTTGAAGCCAGCGGAACATTAAAGGGTATCGAAAGAGGAAGACATTTCTGTCAGAACGATGCGCATCTGTTTGTTACACCGGAACAGATTAAGGATGAATTTACAAAGGTTGTAGATTTGATTTTCAGCACATACAAGGATTTCGGTATTACAGATTACCGCTGTGTACTGTCCTTACGTGACCCTGAAAATAAGGAAAAGTACCACGATGATGATGAAATGTGGAACAAGGCAGAAAATGGATTAAGAGAAGTTATGAACGACCTCGGTATCGAATATACAGAAGAAATCGGCGAAGCCGCTTTCTACGGTCCGAAGCTTGATGTGAATGTAAAACCGGCTGTCGGCAATGAATACACTTTATCAACATGCCAGCTTGACTTCTGTCTTCCGGCAAAATTCAACCTGTCATACATTGATAAGGACGGCGAAAAGAAGACACCGGTTGTTCTTCACAGAGCAATCCTTGGTTCACTCGACAGATTTATGGCTTACATCTTAGAGGAAACAAAGGGAAATCTTCCGACATGGCTTGCACCGGTTCAGGTCAAGGTAATGCCGGTTAAGACCGATAACGAAGAAATTATGGCATACGCACACGAAATCTGTGACGCACTTGAAGAAAAGAACGTCAGAGTGGAATTAGACGACCGTGCCGAAAAGCTCGGCTACCGTATGCGTGAAGGTCAGATTCAGAAAGTACCGTATCTGCTCGTCATCGGTTTCAACGAACAGGAAAACAAGACCGTATCCTACAGACTTCACGGCGAAGCCAACACAACAGTCCTGCCGCTGAATGAATTTGTAGAAAAGATTGAAAATGAAATCAAGAATAAGTTAAGATAATTCCATTGGGCTTTGTGATGGGATAATAACGGCAGACAGCCGGCAGACCTGATAAAACGGGACTGCCGGCTGTTTTGTATTTTCGTTCATACTAACACCATAACTATGTAAAAAAAATAACTTTGCTTTATTTTTAGTAAATTATTGTGTACAATATTACGTAAGAATGTTTTGCGGTGAAATGTATGACTATATTAATACGACACATAATATAAATAAATGTTTCACACGCAGGAATGGAGCAGATTTTGAGCAGATTAACAATTATAACAAAGGATAAGGCTCAGGTAACAATGGAGTCTTTGTATCAGGATCTGGAACGCAGAATTGTCGCAAGTCCGCCGGGATTGTGTACGATTGACCTTACCAGATCATTTATAAAAATGTGTCTTGCACAGTCATGTGGCAAATGTGTCCCATGCCGTGTGGGTTTAAGACAGCTTGCCAGACTTTTTGATGATGTGCTGGACGGCAATGCAACACAGGAAACGCTTGATGTCATCAGGCTTACGGCAGAGGGCATCTATTACTCAGCGGACTGTGCGATTGGATATGAGGCGGCAAAGCTGGTATTAAAATGTATTGATGGCTGTGAAGATGATTTTAAATCCCATATTGAGAGAGGTTTTTGTTCATGTAACAGCAGCCAGCCGGTGTCCTGTGTGAAGTCTTGTCCGGCAGGTGTGGATATTCCGGGATATATTGCACTTGTGCATGAAAAAAGATATGCCGATGCAGTGCGCTTAATCAGAAGGGATAATCCGCTGCCGACAACCTGTGCTTATATTTGTGAACATCCATGTGAAAACAGATGTAAGAGAACACTGATTGACGCACCTGTCAATATCAGAGGTTTGAAGAAAATGGCTGTGGATAATGCAGGAAATGTTCCGGTGCCGGAATGTGGTGAAGCCACCGGAAAGAAGGTTGCAATTATCGGCGGCGGTCCGGGCGGACTGAGTGCTGGGTATTATCTGGCACTGATGGGACATAAGGTTACAATCTTTGAACAGAGAAAACAGCTTGGCGGTATGTTAAGATACGGAATCCCGAATTACAGACTGCCGCGAAAGAAGTTAGATGATGAGATTGCCTCCATTCTTTCTACAGGCATTGAGGTTCGGAAAAATGTCAGTGTCGGTGTCGATGTGACAATTGAGGAGTTACATAAAGAATACGATGCGATGTACATTTCAATCGGTGCCCATGCAGACAAAAAAATGGGCATTGAAGGTGAGGACGCAAAAGAAGGTGTGACTTCAGCAGTTGAAATGCTTCGTGTCATCGGCGATGATGAAATGCCGGATTATACAGGCAAGAAAGTCGTTGTTATCGGCGGCGGTAATGTAGCAATGGACGTTGCCCGTTCTTCTGTCAGACTGGGGGCAGAAAAGGTAAGCATTGTATACAGAAGACGTAAGGCAGACATGACGGCGCTTGAAGAAGAAGTTGAGGGCGCAGAAGCAGAAGGCTGCGATATCCTTGAACTGATGTCACCGGTAAGAATAGAAAAAGACGAGCATGACAGAGCTGTTGGTCTTTGGGTACAGCCGCAGATGATCAGTAAAATAAGAGGTGGCAGACCAGCCCCGAAGACAGCACAAAAGGCTGAGGTGCTGATTCCGTGTGACCTGATTGTTGTGGCAATCGGACAGGGTATCGAAACAAGATATTTTGAGGAGCATGGTGTTACGGTGAAGCGTGGTACGATTGAGGCACTTGATACCAGTGAAATCAAGGATCACAAAGGAATATTTGCAGGCGGAGACTGCGTTACCGGCCCGGCAACCGTTATCAGGGCAATTGCGGCAGGAAAGGTGGCAGCAGCCAATATTGATGAATATTTAGGCTTCCACCATCAGATTACAAGTGATGTCGAGATACCTTATGCCGGTTATGAAGACAAAGAGGCTTGCGGACGGGTTGAGGTAGCACTCCGTGATGCCGCAGACAGAAAGAAAGACTTTGAGCCAATCGAATATGGTTTTTCATGTGAAGAAGCGTGTCAGGAATCAGGACGCTGTTTACGATGTGACCATTTTGGTTTCGGTTCATTCAGAGGAGGCAGAGAAGAAAAATGGTAAATTTAAAGATTAATGGACGTGATGTATCCGTAAAAGAAGGTACGACAATCCTTGATGCTGCCAAATCCATTGGTGAAACGATACCAACCTTGTGTTATCTGAAAGACATCAATGAGATTGGTGCGTGCAGAGTCTGTGTTGTAGAGGTTGAGGGTACAGAACGCTGTGTTACAGCCTGTAATAATTTCGTTGAGGAGGGCATGGTAGTATACACAAACTCCAGGAAGGTGCGTACAACCAGAAAGACCAATGTAAAGTTGATACTTTCCCAGCATGATTATAAATGCGGTACCTGTATCAGAAGCGGAAATTGTACATTGCAGTCACTGGCAAATGAGCTGAACATTTCAGAAATGCCGTATGATTCAATATTAGAAAAGGACAACTGGGATAAAACATTTCCGCTAATCCGTGATGCAAGAAAATGTATCAAGTGTATGCGCTGTGTGCAGGTATGCGACAATATTCAGGGTATGCACGTGTGGGACGTTGTAAATACAGGTTCCCGTACAACTGTAAATGTGCGTGGAAACCACAAAATCCATGAAACTGCCTGCACATTGTGCGGACAATGTGTGAGCAGTTGTCCTGTCGGTGCGCTGACAGAGCGTGACGATGTAGGTATCGTGCTTGATGCTGTGGAAAATGAGGATATCATAACGGTGGTACAGGTAGCACCTGCCGTAAGAACAGCATGGGGCGAAAGCTTCGGACTTTCAAAAGATTTTGCAACAGCACAAAGACTGGTTGCAGGACTTAGAAGAATTGGTTTTGACTACATATTTGACACAACCTTTGCCGCCGATATGACCATCATGGAAGAAGGAAGCGAGTTCCTTGAACGGCTTCCGGAGATTAAGGAGTCGGGGCTTCCGATGTTTACCTCCTGCTGTCCGGGCTGGGTAAAGTTCATAAAGAGCCAGTTCCCGGATATGGCAGGCAGACTTTCAAGCGCAAAGTCACCACAGCAGATGTTTGGTGCGGTAACAAAGTCTTATTATGCTGAAAAACTCGGTGTGGACCCGGAAAAGATATTCTGCGTATCAATTATGCCGTGTATCGCGAAAAAAGATGAATGTACATGGGACGGCGGAAAAGATGTTGATGCAGTGCTTACAACAAGAGAAGTTGAGCGAATGTTTAAAGCATTTTTCATCAAACCGGAGGAACTGGGTGAGGACGAATTTGACGACCCATTAGGCAGTGGTACCGGTGCAGGTGTTATATTTGGTGCAACAGGCGGTGTTATGGAGGCTGCGCTTAGAAGCGCTTATTTTCTGGTAACCGGTAAAAATCCGGAGGCAGATGCATTCCAGTCCGTGCGTGGTCTGGACGGCTGGAAAGAAGCGAAGTTTAATCTTGCGGGAACGGATATCCGTGTGGCGGTTGCCAGCGGACTTGGCAACGCACGCCGCCTGATGAATGCCATCAGAAACAAAGAAGTGCATTACGATTTTGTGGAAATCATGTCCTGTCCGGGCGGCTGTATCAATGGCGGCGGACAGCCATACAAAGAAGATGCCTCAGACGTTGAAGCCCGCAAAAATGTGCTTTATGGTCTTGACCGTCATAACAGTATCAGATTTTCACACGAAAATCCTTCCGTTCAGGCCTGCTACAGGGAATATTTTGAAAAACCATTATCACATCGCGCGCACGAGCTGCTGCACGTAGAGGAATAAGTGGCGGCACTTAACACAAATGAATAATTTATAATGGAAAAGGAAACTCCCCGGCATTTTGTGCCGGGGAGTTTTTGGCTCATTTTGTAGTTGAATGTGAAAAATTGTAGTTGTCAGTAAAAAAATACATCACATGTTAGGGTTTATGAAATAATGTTAATATTAAATTAATACTAAAACATATTTCAATACATCAGAATATTAAAGTTTAAAATGCAAAACTATTATAATAAATAATTAGAATAGATGGCAATAGATAAAAATAAAAAAGATAAATTTTAAAATATAACTAAAAATTATTACTATAACATTGACATTGATTTGAAAGGATGATATATAGTAAAGTAACTGATTGAATAATACGTGAGAAAAAAATGACTTTATCGTTAGAATTAAAAAAAAGCATTTTTATAAAAAGGAGAATTTAGCATGAAGAGTAAATTTGATGAATTTTATTATGAGAATGATGCAAAGAATCACCCAGCAAGCGAGTATTGGGAATTATATGATAAAAATCCTAGGGAGGCGATTCAAAAATATGATGACCATATGTTTTGCCCACTTTGTAAGTTAGCACCGCTTAGTGTAGCAAGAGGATATCAAAGAAGATATTTTAGAGTGATTAATTCTAATATGAATAAGCATGCTGTAAATTGTTCTTATCGATATAATAAAGCAACCCAAAAAGAAACATATAAATTTTATAAGGAATTAGATGAAACAGATATTAGAAATCGATTAGTAAGCTGCATGAATAGAATGTTAAAAGGACCGTCTCAAAATGAAAATAAAATAAAATCGACATCAAAACAGTCTGAAAAAAATCGTAATAACAATTTTCTCGATATACAAGGAGATAGAGGACAGCGTAAATATTTACCGCATAAAAATTTAAATGCAAGTAATTTAGATGAGGATATAGATGAACAAAAAATATATTATGGAAGATGTGCATTATGGCTGTACCAATATATACCTTTAGAGGAAGAAGAAATAAAAATGTATTATCTAAAAGTTTTAGATAGAAATAACAAAAAACAAATTTGTGAAATAGCTATTTCTACGTATGTTTACAATTATCTAGCTGATGAATTGTCACAAATTCCTCAGAATAAAAAGGAGGCACTAAACTATTATATCTGTTTTTCAGGTATTTTACAAAAGGGTATGTATTCATATAAATGCAAATTAAAGGATTCAAGATTACTTGTGTTAGAAAAAGAGTAAAATAAATAAAAATTGACAAATAATATTTATTTGTATAATATTATTAACATAAGGAGATGACTTTATGCCTAAGAAATCAATTGTATTATTACCTGAAACAGAGGAAATACTTGAACAAATGGGGATGCAGATAAAATATGCAAGACTGCGGAGAAAGCTTTCAGCAGAATTAGTGGCAGAACGTGCGGGTATCAGTAGGGCAACTTTGGTTTCAATCGAGAAAGGGGCATCATCGGTAGCGATTGGATGTTATGCGGCGGTATTACATGCGCTTAATTATATGGATAAGGATTTACTGCTGATTGCCAAAGATGATGAATTGGGACGTAAATTGCAGGATTTGGATTTGCCTGTAAGAAAACGGGTGTCAAAGAAGGGGTAGTTATATGGAGAAAGAAAAGAAAATATATGTATTTGCGGATTTTTTACCTTTTCAAAATGAATTAATTGGGACAATTTATGTATCGCAGACAAGGGGAAAAGAGTTCTATTCGTTTGAATATGTGGAAAGCTGGCTGGAAAAAGGAAATAGAATATTAGACCCGGATTTGCAGTTATATAAAGGCAGACAATATATAAATGATGATAAAAATATCTTTGGAGTATTTGCCGATTCCTGCCCGGACAGGTGGGGAAAACGGTTGATGAAGCGCAGAGAAGAACTTCGTGCAAAAAAAGCCGGGGAGAAACCGCGAAAGCTGTTAGAGAGCGATTATCTTTTGGGTGTATATGATGAAGCAAGAATGGGAGGATTGCGTTTTAAAACGGATTCAGAGGGGGCATTTCTTTCAAACGATAAAGAATATGCAACACCACCATGGACTTCTTTAAGAGAACTTGAACAAGCCTCTTTTGCTTTTGAAAATGATGATACAGATTTGGAAGGAAAATGGTTAAAACAATTAATTGCCCCTGGTTCTTCACTTGGCGGAGCCAGACCTAAAGCTTCAGTAATGGCACCGGACGGTTCGTTGTGGATTGCTAAATTCCCATCAAAACATGATGATTTTAATTCAGGTGCATGGGAAATGGTTGTACATGATTTGGCGGAGAAGTGTGGATTAAATGTACCAGAGGCAAAGATTGAAAAGTTTTCCAAATTGGGAACAACATTTTTAGTAAAGCGCTTTGACAGAGATGGAGAGCAGAGAATTCATTTTTCATCAGCCATGACAGTACTGGGAAAGAAAGATGGCGCAAATGCGACAGATGGAAGCAGTTATCTTGAGATTGTATCATTTTTAAAAGCGGACGGTGCAAAACCGAAGCGGGACTTGGAAGAACTCTGGAAACGTATCGTATTTAGCATGGCTGTATCCAATACCGATGACCATTTTAAAAATCATGGATTCATATTATCTGATGAAGGCTGGGAGTTGTCGCCGTTATACGATGTAAATCCAGATATATATGGTGAATATTTATCATTAAATGTAGATGCAGATGATTCCAGCATTGATTTTGAGTTGGCAGTACAAGCAGCTTCATATTATGGAATAGAGAAAAAGTATGCAGTGCAGGAGGTTGATAAAATAAAAAATGTGGTCGGGGATCATTGGAAACAACTGGCTAAGAAATACGGCATCAGCCGCGGTGAGATAGAAAGAATGAGCCCTGCGTTTGGGGAATGTGATAAGTAGATAGGGAGAAATTCTTTGATAAATACAGCACTCATCACTAAACAAAACATTTACAATTCCCCACAACTTGCTATAATAAACATTGATTTGTTCAAAAACATGCAGAACAGATATTGCTGAAAATCAGGACAAAAAGGTAGGAATGAACACAAATGGATATTATAGAAAAATTTGGAAATGTGGTGGGAAACGAAGCGTTAAAAGACCATGACAAAGCCCGCCGTCTTCTGCTTGCCGGATACCGGCTTCAGGAGAAAAAACTACAGCTTTTTCCGGACCGGGAGCTTCCGCTGTCCGGGCAGTATGCGGCGCGGGTGGTCATGAAAAATATAATTCAGGCACTTGCAAAACCGCAAAATTCGGCAATGATGAGCATTTTCGTTCCGGGAGAACTTCTAACGGCGGCAGGACTGACACCGTATTCCGTGGAAGCGCTGTCCTGTTTTATAGCAGGTACAAAATGTGAGCAGATATTTTTACGCAAAACCGAGGAAGAAGGATTTCCGGAAACCATGTGCTCATATCACAGAGTTTTTCTGGGCGCGGCGCTGACCGGCATTTTACCGGCGCCGAAATGTATGATTTATACCAATCTTGCCTGTGACGGAAATATGATGACATTTCCTTATTTAAAGGAAAAATACAGCTGTCCGGGCTTCTATATTGATGTTCCATATGAAAAAACGCAGTCTTCAATCAAATATGTTGCAAATCAGTTAAAAGAACTGAAACATTTTTTGGAAGACATTACCGAAAAGAAAATTACAGAAGAAGCGGTGGAAAATGCCGTTACAAACAGCAGAAAAGCAGCGGCACATTTTAAGAGCCAGCTTGATTTGCGCAAAGACCATGACCCGGTGACATCTCTCACCAATGAATTATATGCGATTTTTATGTGTCATCTGCTGGCGGGGTCGGAAACATCGCTTAAATACACCGAGCTGCTTCTTGAAGATGTAAAAAATGCACCGAAGGGAGACGGGCTTCATGTCCTTTGGATGCATATTATGCCGTTTTTACAGCAGCCGGTGAAAGAGACATTTAATTACAGCAAAACCATGCACATTAGCGCCTGCGATTTTGTAGCAGACGGATTCCGCGAAATGCAGGCGGCAGATCCGTATGAGGCAATGGCAGAGAAAATGGTTCATTGTATTTATAACGGAAGTGTTAAAGAAAGAATCCAGATGGCGGAAAAACTTGCAAAGCAGACAGATGCAGAGGGTGGAATCCTGTTTGCACACTGGGGATGTAAAGGGACAATCGGCGCATCCGGACTGATTAAAAATGTTTTGGAAACGGCAGGACTTCCGACAATGATTTTGGACGGTGACGGTTGCAATCCGGCAAATACCAGTGACGGACAGGTGTCCACCAGACTTCAGGCATTTGCGGAAATGCTGGAAAAGAACAAGGAGGAAAAACATTCATGATTCATTATGTCTGTAAATATACCCCGACAGAACTGTTTCAGGGCTTTGGAGAAAAATGTGCGGTTTTGGAAGAAATGCCGGAAAATTTTGAAATGTCGGACCAGATTGCCCATGCAAATCTGTGCGGCTTCGGAAAATCCGTGATTCAGGCGGTGCTGGAAGGAAAGGCAGAGGAACTGGTGCTTGTCAACTGCTGTGATTCCATGCGGCGCGTGTATGATATTGTAGAAAGCACCGGAAAATGTAAATTTCTTTATATGCTGGATATTCCGCATGACGATGAGGAATGTGAAAAAGTGAAATTTGCCGTTTCAATTTGCCGGTTGAAAGAAGCTTATGAAGAATATTCCAGAAAAAAATTTGATAAATCACTGTTTTTGAAAGCATTTGAACAAAAGGATACCGAAAATAAACCGTATATTGGTGTGCTGGGCGTGCGTGTGAGCGGCGTGCTAGAGCAGATGATTCGCGAAAATATCCAGATGAACGTAGAAAATCTGACCTGTACAGGCGGGCGCAGGCTGGCGGTGATTCCAGAAGATTTGCAGAAAATGGAGGAAGAAGCAATGTTTCTTGCGTATGCAGATACACTGCTTTGTCAGATGCCGTGTTTCAGAATGAACAACAGCACCCGCAGAAATCGGCTGTATCTGGATCCGTATTTAAAAGGAATCATTTATCATACAATTAAGTTTTGTGATTATTACGGATTTGAATATGCAAGTATTAAAAAGAACATCAAAGTTCCGATGCTTAAAATAGAAACGGATTTTACAAGCCAGAGCGCAGGACAGTTACTGACGAGAATCCAGGCATTTTCAGAAACGATAGAAGGTGCGGAGGACACTAATCCGGGAAAGGAAATCAGCGAGGAGGCAAAGAAAAGAATGGAATCAGGAGTTTACTATACAGCCGGAATTGACAGCGGTTCAACCAGTACAGATGTGGTCATTTTGGATCAGAACGGAAAAATTAAGTCGACAATGATTATCCCGACCGGTGGCGGGGCAATGATGAGTGCGGAAAAGAGTCTGGAACTGGCGGTGGAAAAAGCCGGTATTCAAAAGGAAGAAATCGTAAGAATCGTGACGACGGGATACGGACGCGCTTATATTGACAGCGGCGATGACAGCATCACAGAGATTACCTGCCATGCAAAAGGAGCACATTATCTGAACCCGCGGGTACGCACGGTCATTGATATCGGCGGACAGGACATTAAGGCAATCAGCATTGATGAAAACGGCGCTGTAAAGAATTTCCTGATGAATGATAAGTGCGCGGCGGGAACGGGACGTTTTCTTGAAATGATGGCAAGAACGCTCGGACTTTCACTGGAGGAAATGAGCACAAAGGGACTGGAGTGGAAGGAAAATGTTGTAATTTCCAGTATGTGCACGGTTTTCGCGGAATCGGAAGTGGTATCCCTCGTTGCCCAGAATAAAAATGTGGCAGACATTATCCACGGCTTAAATGTTTCTGTCGCTTCAAAAGTAGGGGCGCTTGCCGCCCGCCTCGGAAAGAACAATCCGGGAGAATATATGATGACCGGCGGCGTTGCCAAAAACAAAGGAATCACCAATGCCCTCGAAGAAAAGCTCGGCGCAAAGCTGTATATCTGCGATGAGGCACAGCTTTGCGGTGCGCTGGGAGCGGCGCTGTTTGCGTATGAGAAGTGCAAGCAGGGGGAATAGGCGAGCGTTAAACAGCATATCAACAAAAAGCAACAGGAGAAAGAATCAGAGAACTTTTGTTGAAGCGTGGGTATTCAGTAAAAGATATTCAAGGAGTAATGGGATTTGAAAATCTACAGGCGGTCTATAAATGTATAAATGGCTTTTGGATAAGATGATATTTCTATTTAGAGAAATGAGTGAGGAAACATGCCGGAAGGAAAATCCATATCAGAAAGAATATGAGGATACGTTGCAAGAATTTCAAATAAAATATGGAATATTTGGTGAAAAACTTGAAGAAGGAAAGAAAAATAAACTTGGCAGAGTAGTACACTTTCCAAGTGAAATACCAGAGTACAAGGACATTGAGGATAAGTATTATACAGAAGAGAGAGTATTAAGGTAGTATAGGTGAAATTGCAAAAATCAAGCATTAGAACTGTTTTCTAAATGATCTTATTCGTTGTAGGATTAGAAATTATGGGCATGTCGGATATTAGATTGTCTGATATGCTCTATTTATGTTTTATGTATTCTATTATGTATTTACGGCTCTAAGTCTATAAGATGTGGTAAGTCTGCAATTATACTATTGTAAGCGGTTATTATGGCGAATTGTGCATAAAATATTAAATTAAGATGATATAAGAGAACTCGGTATTGGTTGAGGTGTAATGATTTTTCTAATACTGGTTGAAAATTAGGGGAAGAAATGTTATGATATATATAGAAAATAAAGTATATTGTTTAAACAGATAATGTTAATGATAAATTATTATAAGTCGATTAAGAAGTTAGATAATAAAGGTATAACTACTTAGGTTATAAGGCAAAAAGTTTTGAGGATACAAAGCACATTGACGAAAATTTAAAAGAGGTATAACCTATGTTAGCGGCAGTAAAGGGAATTGTACAAGGCAACACAGTTGTTATTGAAGATGAAGATATTAGAGATTATAACGGAACGGAGGTTATTGTTACGCTGTTAAATTATCCACAGAGAAAAGTAGAGAAAGCACCTGTTGACTGGGACAGTTTTGTTACTCCAAGCGAAAGAGGACAGCATGTAGATGAATATATGAAGGAGATGCGTGAAAATGACAGATTATAAGAAAGCATTTGTTGATACTGCACCATTCATATACTTCATTGAAAAAAGATGAAAATAACCCACAGTATTATGACAAGGTAAAGAAATTTTTCAGTAATGGATATGAGGCAGATAAGGATAAGAATGATATGCCTATGGCTGTTTTATATTAGAGAAGTTTTAGATATATGATAAAGGTAGTATTTATCCGCTACGGTAGGTGTTCTCATTCTTGTTAAGTTTCCTTATTTTATAAAGGGTTTAACATAGCAGGACAAGATTTTACAATAATTTTGCAACTTTTGAGAGATGTTCCGATATGATAAAAAATTTGGTAAGAAGGAGATGAGTGTATGAAATCAGGAAAATTTTTAGAAAGTTACGTACAATTTGTATATCAAAAATTGTTAGAGTTTTTAGATGAAGGCGCATCAGTATCAACTAATTTATTAATACAAGGAAAATCAGGAGTAAAACATGAATTTGACGTATATTATGAATTTCAGCATTTGAATATTAAACATCGTATAGCTATAGAATGTAAAGAGTGGAATACCCCAGTTACTAAAGGTGAAGTAGGAGAGTTTGTTGCAAAACTTAATGATTTAAATAATATTTCAGGTGTGATGGTGGCTAAATCAGGATACCAATCAGGGGCAAGACAGTTTGCGGAAGCAAATGGTATTCAATTAATGGAAGAAAAAGACTTACCCTCTTTTACAGATATAATTGCTGGAGTGGTAAAAAAAGCTTTTCTTCCGGATAAAAAAGTTAAAGGCGATCCTTTTTGGACACTGATGGAAATACAAAATGGAGAAACAACAGGAACATATTATGCTTTAGCTGACAAGGAGAAAACAATAGTCCCTTTCTTTTATTCGCAGGTTATAGCAGAAAAGTTACGTAAGAAATTACCCGATGGATATTGTTATGAAGTGAGAGGAGTTTCCCAGTATCAATTAAAGGGATTTATTGCTCAAATGGAAGTATTAGGTGTACAAGCAGCAATATATTATGTTCCTTTTTGGAACGAAGATGAAATAGATATACCATTTGCAATTATTCCAATTGAAAAATTGAAAGAGGAATATGTATACATATAAATTATACTAAAATAAGTGAGACTAGATGTTGCTTTGTAAGGAAGTGGCATCCAGTTTTTTTAATTAAAGTTTCCTGCTTCGGCAAAAATAATAGGGGAACGAGTGTAAAACATGGATTTATTGCCGATGATGTGGTATACTAACCATAGTAAACGTGATTTTTGAAATCATGATAATAAAAGGCTCACAGAATATGCTTTTTATCGTGTGAAAGGAGGGCGGCAGATGCGATATCTTTCGGTTGCTGAAATGGCGAAAAAATGGGATGTATCTGAACGTAGTGTAAGAAATTATTGTGCCCATGGTCGTGTGTCGGGAGCATTTCTTATCGGAAAGACATGGAATATTCCAGAAAATGTCCAAAAGCCAGAGCGCACTAACAAGAAGAAAGAAAAACCAACGACTTTACTGGATATTTTGCAGGATGAGAAGGTAAATAAATATTCTGGAGGCATTTATCATAAGACACAGATTGATTTAACATATAATTCAAACCACATGGAAGGCAGTCTGCTGACTCACGATCAGACCCGATATATCTTCGAGACAAATACCATTGGTATAGAAAAAGAAGTGCTCAATGTAGATGATGTGATTGAAACAGCAAACCATTTCCGGTGTATTGATATGATTATTGATCACGCAAAATCGGCATTGACGGAAAAATTTATCAAGGAGCTGCATTTGATTCTGAAAAATGGCACCAGTGATTCCAGAAAGGATTGGTTTGCTGTCGGTGATTACAAGAAACTGCCAAATGAAGTCGGAGGTATGGAGACTGCACTTCCAGAAGAAGTTGCAGACAGGATGAAGAAATTGCTGTCGGAGTACAACAACAAGGAAGAAAAGACCTTTGACGATATTCTGGATTTTCATGTGAAGTTTGAACGTATTCATCCATTTCAGGATGGCAATGGTCGTGTGGGACGATTGATTATGTTCAAGGAATGCCTGAAATATAATATTGTTCCATTCATTATCGAGGATAATTTGAAAATGTTTTATTATCGAGGATTGAAAGAATGGAACAATGAAAAAGGGTATTTGACTGATACTTGCCTGACAGCGCAAGATAGATATAAAGCATACTTGGATTATTTTAGAATTGCATATTAAGAGAAAAAATAATGATAAGAATTACATGAAAGCGGGGCGATGAGTGTGCTAATGAATACAGCTGAGTATCTTTCCATTATTGAAAATATCAAGAGTGAAATCAGGGCTGCACAATACCGTACAGCAGTTCATGCGAATGCAGATATGCTACTCCTTTACCATGATATAGGTTGTGTGATTAATGAACATAAATCATGGGGTAACAAGTTTATTGACAATCTTGCCACTGATATTAGGATTTCTTTTCCAGAGAGTAAGGGATATTCTGTTCGTAATCTAAAATATATGGCAAAATTTGCTGAGACTTATCCTGATCGGGAATTTGTGCAGACGGTGTCTGCACAAATTCCGTGGTCCCATAATATTGCAATTTTGGAAAAAGTCAAAGACCCACAACAGCGTGTATGGTACATTGAAAAAACGGCTGAGAATGGATGGTCTCACAATGTTTTGATTCATCAAATCGAAAGTGGTTTGTATCAGCGGCAGGTTCTGGCAGATAAAGTTACAAATTTTGAGCACCGCTTACCGTCTCCACAAAGTGAGCTGGCAGTACAGACTATGAAAGATCCATATGTATTTGATTTTATTCCTTTTCGGGAAGATATGCTCGAACGGGATATTGAGCAGGCACTGGTTCGGGATGTCACAAAGCTCCTTTTGGAGCTTGGAACAGGATTTGCTTTTTTGGGCAATCAGTATCACTTGAATGTAGGTGGGGATGATTTTTACATTGATTTGTTGTTCTATAACCTGAACCTTCGCTGTTATGTGGTTATCGAACTGAAAACTGGCGACTTCAAGCCGGAATATGCCGGTCAGCTAAACTTTTATTTGTCAGCCGTGGACGGTATTTTGAAAAAAGAGCAGGATAATCCGTCCATTGGTTTGCTTCTGTGTAAAAGCAAAAACAATGTGGTTGCAGAATATTCGCTTAAGGATATATCAAAGCCGATTGGTGTAAGCGAGTATAAAATAACCAGCAGTCTGCCGGATGATCTGGAAAAGCAGCTGCCATCAGTTGAGGATATTCAGAAACGGATTAAGTAAACTTGATTTTAAAATTTGAATAAATCTGCCGGAATTTTGGTGACTTTATATCAGAGTAGTATATTTTTTTAAGATACGACTTCCGATAAGTTCGGATTATGAGAAGCTTTCATGTAAGACGATGATATGGAAGGAGGATGCACAAATGAGCACTGTTCTACCTAAAAGTAAAATGTCAGAAGAAGATGTGAAATTACAGTATATTACCCCTGCAATTACCTCTAAATGGGACAGAAGTAAGATTACCATGGAGACACAGGTTACAGATGGTAAAATCAACTTGAAGGGAAATTTTGTATTCCGTGAAAAACCGAAGCGTGCAGATTATATTTTATATCTGAACGCAAACAATCCGATTGCCATTATTGAAGCGAAAGATAATAAGCACAGCATTTCTCATGGTTTGCAACAGGCTATGACTTATGCTAAGATGCTTGACCTTCCGTTTGCATATAGTTCAAATGGAGATGGATTCGCAGAGCATGATTTCCTTACGGGCAAAGAACGTCAGCTGAAAATGGATGAATTTCCGACAGAGGTGGAATTGGTTTCACGATTTAAAGAGGAATCTGGAATGACACCAACACAGGAAGCGGTAATTGAGCAGCCTTATTACAGCAGTCAAAATACATATCCACCTCGCTACTATCAGAGAATTGCTATTAACCGAACCGTAGATGCTATTGCAAGAGGGCAGAATCGTTTGTTGCTCGTTATGGCTACCGGTACAGGAAAAACATATACGGCTTTCCAGATTGTTTATCGTATGCTGCAAAGTGGATTAAAACGGAAAATTTTATATCTTGCTGACCGTAATATTCTTGTGGATCAGTCTATTCAGCAAGATTTTGCCCCGTTGGAAAAAGTGATTCACAAGATCAACGTATCCAAAGATGATAAAAGCACCATTACTTCTCATGAGGTGTATTTTTCGCTGTATCAGCAGTTGGTTGGTGACGATGATAAGGAACATTTCAGCGAGCTTTTTACACCGGATTTCTTTGATCTCATCATTGTAGATGAATGCCATCGTGGTTCGGCAAAAGAGGAAAGCCGCTGGCGCAGGATTTTGGAATATTTCAGTTCTGCCACTCAGATTGGTATGACTGCAACTCCGAAGGAAACGAAGTATATTTCCAATCTAAGCTATTTTGGCGAACCGATTTATATGTATAGCCTGAAAGAAGGAATCGAAGATGGTTTCCTTGCACCGTTCAAGGTTATCAACATTATGACAGATATTGGGGACGGATGGAGACCTCGTAAGGGACAGAGAGACATTTATGGCAATGAAATAGAAGATCGCATTTATACCAACAGCGATTATGATTACAATATTATCATCGAAGATCGTATTCAACAGGTGGCAGCCGAGATTACCCGCTATCTGAAAAGTACGGACAGAATGGCAAAAACGATTGTATTTTGTGCAACGGAAGATGCAGCTGAGCGTATGCGTCAGGCATTGGTAAATCTGAACTCTGATATGGTAAAGGAAAATCCAGATTATGTTGTGCGTATTACCGGCAGTGATGATTATGGAAAAAAGAAATTGGACTATTTTATTTCCGTCTCCGCACCGTATCCGGTGATTGCAACTACATCAAAACTTTTGTCTACCGGTGCAGACTGCAAGATGACAAAGCTGATTGTTTTGGATGAAATGATTGGTTCCATGACAGAATTTAAGCAAATTATCGGTCGTGGCACCAGACTGCGTGAAAAAGAAGGAAAAACACATTTTGTTGTTATGGATTTTCGCAATGTTACCAGATTATTTGCTGATCCTGACTGGGACGGTCCAATTATGATTGATCCTGGGTTCACGCCGAGAGGGCAGACAACACCACCCACTCCGGAACCAGATGATCCACCTGTTCCGATTGACCCACCGGGACCGAAAAATCCCAAACCTATTGTCAGCCGTGATGGTTGCAAGGTAGAAATTATCCATAAAACGGTATCGGTATATGATGCAAATGGAAAATTGCTCCGACAGGAAAGTATTGTGGATTACACAAAAGAAAATATCCGTGGTGAATATGCCTCTTTGGATAATTTCATTCGTCAATGGTCAAAGGAAGAAAAGAAAGAAAAAATCAGGGAAATGCTACTGGAGCGTGGTATTGATCTGGAATTGATGAAATCAGAGCAGAATATGTCAGATATGGATGATTTTGATTTTATCTGCCATGTGGCGTTTGACAAGAAGCCGTTGACCCGTAGAGAGCGAGCTAACAATGTGAAGAAAAAGGATTTTCTTAGCAAATATAGTGGTATTGCAAGAGAAGTGCTGGAAAGCCTTCTTGATAAGTATATGAATACTGGAATTTACGAAATTGAGAAAACAGAGATTTTAAAACTTGATCCATTCCAGAAACTTGGAAAACCTGCAAAAATTGCCGGATATTTTGGAGGAAAAGCCGGTTATATGCAGGCAGTCAAAGAACTTGAAGAAGCGATTTATGCGGATGAAGCTGTATAAGTTATAGGAAAACAAAAAATTAAGGCGGTATAGAAGATGAGTAATTTATCTGGATTTGTAAAAAGACTTCGTGATATTATGCGAAATGACGCCGGTATCAATGGTGATGCCCAGCGTATTGAGCAGATTGCATGGATGCTTTTTTTGAAAGTGTATGATGCAAAAGAGCAGGATTGGGAATGGGATGATGAGGAGTATGTTTCCATTATTCCAGAAGAGTGTCGCTGGCAGAACTGGGCTGTTGACGATCATACGGGAACTGCTTTAACAGGTGATAAACTGTTAAATTTTGTGAATAACACATTGTTTCCTGTATTAAAGGGAAATGACATCAAGGATGCCACTGGAAAAATAATCATTCCGGGTGTCAAAGTTGATTCGTCCACTCCAATAAAGAAAGCCATCGTACAAACTACGTTTGCTGATGCAAATCAGTATATGAAAGATGGCGTTTTGCTTCGTCAGGTTATCAATGTGATAGACGATCTCGACCTTGGAGACTATGAAGAAAGTCATGCTTTTGGCGAGATTTATGAAACTATTTTGAAGGAACTGCAAAGTGCCGGTTCTTCCGGAGAATTTTATACGCCTCGTGCTGTGACGGATTTTATGGCAAAGATGATCAATCCTCAGATTGGCGAACAGGTTGCCGATTTTGCCTGCGGCACCGGTGGTTTTCTTACAAGCTGGCTGAAAGAACTTGCTAAAAAGGTGAAAACAACGGAAGATCAGGAAGCCTATGATAATTCCATTTACGGTATTGAGAAAAAACAGTTTCCGTGTATGCTGTGTATCACCAATATGTTGTTGCATGGGATTGATGTGCCGAAGATTTACCATGATAATTCTCTGCTGAAAGATGTTCTGGATTACACCGAGGATGATCAATTTGATGTTATTCTGATGAATCCTCCCTACGGTGGCAATGAGAAAACAGAAGTGAAAAATCATTTTCCGGCAGATATGGCAAGCAGTGAGACCGCCGACCTGTTTATGTCTGTTATTATGTATCGACTGAAAAAGAACGGTCGTGCGGCAGTTATTTTACCGGACGGATTCCTGTTCGGTACAGATAATGCCAAGGTTGCTATTAAGAAAAAACTTCTGTCAGAATTTAATCTGCATACGGTAATTCGTATGCCGCACAGTGTATTTGCCCCGTATACATCTATTACTACAAATATTCTGTTCTTCGATCATACAAAGCCGACAGAAGAAACATGGTTCTACCGTTTGGACATGCCGGAAGGATACAAGAACTTTTCTAAGACGAAGGCAATGGAACTCAAACATTTTGAACCGGCTATCGAATGGTGGAACAACAGAGAAGAAATTAATGTAGATGGTTTTGATAAGGCAAAGAAGTACACGGCAGAAGAGATCATTGTGAGAAATTATAATATCGACCTTTGCGGATACCCACACGAGGAAGAAGAAATTCTGCCGCCTAAGGAACTGATTCAGCAGTATCAGGAAAAGAGAGCAAGTCTGAATGCAGATATAGACCGCATTTTAGCTCAGATTACAGAGATATTGGAAATTGATTTGGAGGAAGAATAATGACTGGACAACAGTTGAAAAATTCAATATTACAGATGGCTGTTCAGGGAAAACTTGTTCCGCAAGACTCAAATGATGAACCAGCTTCTGTATTGATTGAGAGAATAAGAAAAGAAAAAGAACAGCTCATCAAAGCTGGAAAAATCAAAAAGGAAAAGAATCCTTCCTATATTTTCCGTGGTGCTGATAACTTGCCTTATGAGAAAGTCGGCAAAAATGAGCCGGTGTGCATTGCGGATGAGGTGCCGTTTGAGATTCCGGAGAGCTGGGAGTGGGTGCGACTTAAAAATATTACTGTTAAAGAAATAAAACGTGGTAAATCTCCGAAATATGCAGACAGTAGCAATGTTTATGTATTTGCGCAGAAATGCAATGTAAAGCTTGGGGGAATAGATATTTCGTTAGCCAAATGCTTAGATGTGAAAGCATTTGAAAAATATCCAATTGATGAGTATATGGTCAATGAAGATATAATTATCAATTCAACAGGTAATGGCACACTTGGACGAATTGGTATGTTTCATGATTCTGACAGAATAAATGACTTTACCATTGTTCCAGATTCTCATATCACAATCATTCGTGCTTGCAAATATTTGATAAAAAACTATTTGTTTCATACGCTGAAATATTATCAGCCATATCTTGAAAAGTTGGGAGAAGGTTCAACAAATCAAACTGAATTACGTCCATCGACCGTGGCTGAATTATTTATTCCAATACCGCCTATGGGGGAACAGAAGCGTATCATTGAAAAACTTCTTGAAGTTATCCCTATGGTTAATGCATACGGAGATAAAGAAAAGGAATTACAAGTATATAACTCGGACTTTCCAACACAACTTAAAAAATCCATTCTGCAAGAAGCTGTGCAAGGAAAACTTGTTACTCAAGACCCATCAGATGAACCTGCTTCTGTCCTTCTGGAACGCATCCGTGCTGAGAAAGAGCGGCTGATTCAAGAAGGAAAAATTAAGCGTGACAAACACGAATCCATTATTTATAGACGGGATAATTCTCATTATGAAAAGTTGGACGGTATTGAGCGTTGTATTGATGATGAAATACCGTTTGAGATTCCGAACAGCTGGGCATGGCGTAGACTTGGAAGCATTGCTACTGTGCAGTCAAGTAAACGAGTTTTTGAAAAGGATTACGTTGCTGAAGGTATCCCATTCTTTCGATCTAAGGAAATTGGCGACTTATATCGAGGGGAAGAAATTCATTTGCAACTTTTTATAACAAAAGAACATTATGACCGTTTAAAAAGGGAATATGGTGTACCTAAGCCAGGAGATATTTTAATCACTTCGGTAGGCACAATAGGTAATTCTTGGATTTGTGACGGTAGAGAATTTTATTACAAAGACGGAAATATAACACAAATTTGTGCTAATCCGTATTTGTCATCACAGTACATTCAGTTGTTTATTAACAGCCCATTGTTTATTGAACAAGCTCAATCTACTGTTTCAGGAACGGCATACAACGCACTGACAATAATCAAACTTAAAAATATGCTAATACCGGTCCCTCCACTTTCGGAACAGCATCGCATCGTTGAACAGCAGAAAAAATTGTTTGATAAGATTATGCTGATTTAGCATAGAATTGTATAATATCTGGCGAAAGGAGGTCTTTCGTCATGATAGAAAACGAAAAATTTGAAAGACACTTGAGAGAAAGTAATCTCTCAGAAAACACAATCTCATCGTATATGTTTGCTATTAAGCAGTACGGACAACAGTACGATGATGTCACACAGAAAAAGCTACGAGAATACAAGGTATGGCTTATAGAAAATTATAAGCCCAAGACCGTAAATCTCAGACTACGTGCACTGAACTGTTATCTGGAATCCATTGGAAAAGAGAATTTGAAGCTGCCGTTTGTTCGAGTACAGCAGAAAAGCTATCTGGAAAATGTGATTAGTGAAGCGGATTATGAATACTTTAAATCCTGTCTGAAAAAAGATGATGAAATGTTTTGGTATTTCGTAATTCGTTTCCTTGCCGCCACAGGAGCAAGAGTCAGTGAATTGATTCAGATCAAGGCTGAACATGTTAAATTGGGGCATCTTGACTTATACTCTAAAGGCGGGAAGTTGCGTAGAATTTATATTCCAAAAGAATTGCAAAATGAAGCCCTTTCTTGGTTGGCCGAAAAGCAACAAGAAAGCGGCTTCATTTTTTTGAACAAGTATGGCGAGCGTATAACTACTCGTGGCATTTCCGGACAGCTGAAAAAATTAGCAGTGAGATACAATATTAACCCTGCGGTGGTATATCCCCATTCATTCCGGCACAGATTTGCAAAAAGTTTTCTGGAACGATGTAACGATATAGCGTTTCTTGCTGATCTTATGGGGCATGAAAGCATTGAAACTACCCGTATTTACCTCCGTAAAACATCCACTGAACAACGTGAAATCGTAGATACGATCATAAACTGGTAATGGTAAAGGCATACACTTCGGATTGTTTTGAAGTGTATGCCTGATTTTATAAAATATCGCAAGAATTTATTACATTATTTACCTTTTCTACAATTCTTTTTTGTTCATTTACCGGTGGAAGTGGGACTAAATAATTGGAAACAAAGTCTTTTCCTACACGCTGTTGTCCGGCTGTTCCACTAAAATTTTTCACACCATTTTGAATAAACGCATGGGTTTTGCAAATTATTAAAAAGTAAGGCATATATAACATTTTGGTGTAATCACGGAGAACATGAAGCTCCGTAGTTCCTGCACCATAGCCACTTGGAAGGTCATGAATCACAGCTGATTTTCTGTTTTGAAAACAGGGTGTAATTTTGGCAATTACAACATCATTATTTGCAAAATGTGTAAAACCGGATTTTACTTCTTTCCACAGTCTTTTTTCATAGGTATGACTGTCGTTAAATCCATCTTTTAAAAGTGGCATTGGCATAAATCCAACAACCGTATCATCAGCTATATTATTTCTTGGATTGATAGTAAACAACGATCCCAGTCTAATCCATGCCCAGCTGCTCGGAATCTCAAACGGTATTTCATCATCAAGACAACGTTCAATACCGTCCAACTTTTCATAATGAGAATTATCCCGTCTATAAATAATGGATTCGTGTTTGTCACGCTTAATTTTTCCTTCCTGAATCAGCCGCTCCTTCTCAGCACGGATGCGTTCCAGAAGGACAGAAGCAGGTTCATCTGATGGGTCTTGAGTAACAAGTTTTCCCTGCACAGCTTCTTGCAGAATGGATTTTTTGAGCATTTCTGGAAAATTAACATTCAAATCATTCAGATGTTGTTCTATTTGTTCATATTTGTCTAAGAAAGGGACAATCTCTTTTATTTTAGTGACAATTCTACATTGTTCTTGTAACGGAGGCAGTGGAAAAAGTAAAGAATGTAAGGCATTTGATGAAAGTCCTTGAATACCAATTCCTTTACCACCAATCCAACCTGCGTGTTTATAAAGGAAAAAGATATAGTAATAGTATTCCACACATACCTCAGAATAGGAACGTAATCTATGAATATGATTTTGTATCCTAATATCTGTGTCATATGACCATATTGCAGCTCGTCCAATATCACCGCCTTCACAAACAAGTAAGTCTCCCTTAGTAGCAGTACATTTTTGAATTTCTGCCTCAGAAAAATACATTTCTCTAAGATTATCAATTTCAAATCTATTCCAGTAAAGATTAGATGTTGTAATATATGTGAGTAATTCACCAGAACGATTAGACGAATTTAAAGCTTTACCTGTATTGTGTTGAAAAAGTTCTCCTAACCGCACCCACTCCCAGCTCTCCGGAATCTCAAACGGCACCTCATCCGCAATGCACACCGGCTCATTTTTGCCGACTTTCTCATAAGGCAAGTTATCGGTAGTGACAGCAACCTCCCCAAATTGAGAAATTTGTCTGTGGCATAGATTGAAGTTTTTTATAAAAACCGTATAATAAAGAGAAAGATTCAAAAGAAATTAGCTGTATCTGGCGGTTTAAATGAATCTGCTTCAGATGATAGCATTAGACAAGCCGAACAGCAGAAATCAGAGATATATAAGAACATGATAGAAATTACGGTTTATGGATCACAGCTCGTTGCTAAGGAGAAAATGATTATGCAATGATACAAAAGCCTCCGGAAAGCGTATCAAACAGCTTCGTCAGGAGATGAATCTATCGCAGGAACAGCTTGCAGAAAAATTGAATGTCAGCCAGAATATGATCGCCAAAATTGAATGCGGATTGCGCAGACCATCCGTAGATTTTCTGATTGAACTAGCAGAGTTTTTTGAAACATCGCTCCATTATATTGTAATAGGCACTTCGGAAGAAGCCACAGATAAAAAACGGCAGAGAGAAGAAGCAATCAAGCAGATTGATCAGATGATGGAATTGTTGCAAAACAAAAGAAAAAAACTTTTGCAAATGAAAGAAAAATTAGATTAAAATAGTAGAAAGTACCGCAGTGTGTGAAAAAGCATACGGCGGTATTTTTTAGTCTATGGACAGTTGGCGCACATCAGGCGCATTACAGGTCCATAGCTTTTTTATTTCAGCAATTAAAATTTGAAGTATAAGGGACAGGAAAACGTGAATGTTTCAACAAGAGAAAATCATTTAGGAAATAAGGGCGCACTTCTATACCAGTTCTTTCGTCCCAGTATGTGCGTTCTCCGAAGGTATCGGCTCGTGTCTGAACACATTCGCAGATTACGGAAGTGCATTCCGGGCAAGAGTTGACTTTTTCGGCTGAAGCCTATCTCTTTTTACCTATCTTGCAGCAGTAAAGATAGGTAAAAAATGTGGTTCTATGTCAAGATTTAGTACAAGTTAAAATGAGAAATTTCTCCCCATTTTAACCTGCCAGAAGTTCCGTCTCAGTGTGTGTCCTTTCATACTATGCGTTCGAATTCATCTGGTGACATATAGTTGCAATGGCTGTGAATTCGTTTAGTATTGTAGAAAGCTTCCACATATTCGAAGATCAGTCGGTATGCTTGCTTGTAATCGCGAATTTTAAAGCGGTTCAACCATTCCCGTTTGATTATAGAATGAAAAGATTCAATGCATGCATTATCCCATGGAAACGCTTTCTTCGAGTAACTACGCTGCATGTTTTCAGTTGCTTTTTTATATTCCTTTGCAACATACTGGCTGCCACGATCCGAATGGATAATTAATGGATGACCGATATTTCGGCGGGCTTTGGCTTTGTTTATAGTATCAATCACACAGGATACTTCCAGCGTTTTTGAAAGTGTCCATGCTATGATTTTTCTGGAAAATAAATCCATAACACTGGTCAGATAGACAAATCCGTCTATTGTCCAGATGTAAGTGATATCCGAACACCAGACGGTGTTCGGGCGGTCAGGATTAAACTGCTCATCAAGGATATTTTGTAATTCAATGCTGAAATCAGAATCTTTAGTGGTGATTGTCCATGGCTTGCTCCACTGGGCACGGATTCCCATTTGGTGCATATATGTACCAACGGTTCTTTCCGAAATGACTTCACCTGTTTTACGCAATTCTACAGTGATTTTTGGAGCACCGTAGTTCTGCCTGGAATCATCATAAATATCCTGTATTTTTGTTTTTACGGCTTTACGGCGTTTTTCTGTATCAGAAGGCACGCGGTGGAGCCATTCATGATATCCTGAGCGTGAGCCACCTAAAAATTTCAACATTCCGGAGACGGAAAACCGGCGTCCAGCCTTTTTGGCAGCTTCCGTTTTCTCAGACACTTCGAGATAAATGGCTTCCGTCATTTTCCCCGAATGTTGATTGCTTTTTTTAATACATCAAGTGAATCTTGTGCATCACGTAATTCACATCTGAGGCGGGCAATTTCCTTCTGCTCATCAGATGCGTAATTACCGGAACCGCGGACAGGAATATCACCTGCTTCCCGAAAGTTTTTCAGCCACTTTGTTAATGTGCTGTATCCAATGCCAAGATTTTCTGCACATCCACGTACCCCGAGGCCTTTATGATCCTGATAGTACTGGACTGCATCAAGTTTAAATTGTTTGTCATGTTGCGTTGCCATATGATATCCTCCTTCAGCATGTCTCTATTGTACTATGCTTATGTGTATTTGGAATTTCTCATTTTGGCTTGTACTATTTATATTCTAGCACCAAATGCACCGAAAGTGGAGAAAGCCATAGATGGATATAGCGGATTCCTGTTTTACGATGATAATGGAATGCCACTTGTGGCAATGCACTGGCAACATCGTTTTAATCATATGGTCGGCAGATACAATGACATCTACCGGGTGCAGATGCCAAATATCACGCCTCATGTATGCCGACATACCTATTGCTCCAATATGGCAAAATCGGGAATGAATCCTAAGACACTACAGTACCTCATGGGGCATTCGGATATATCGGTTACAATGAATGTGTACACGCATATCGGATTCGATGACGCTGAGGAAGAATTGAAACGAATGGAAGAGTTTAGAAAGGCACAGGCGGAGGTTGAGCAGAAGAAAGAGAAACCGATGTCGCAGAAAATGTTTAAAGTTGTATAATATGGAAATGGGATGACGCTCTGGCTTAGGCTAGGGCGTTTTTTTTCTATGGAAAAGAAGTGAAAATGACGATATAATAATTAATAAAGAAAATAGATCTTTGATGGAGGTACAATTGTGAAAATTAAAATACCCAATATAGATGATAAAGAAAGTTTCATTGAAGATAGGCAGTCAATAGTTTTATTAGGAGCTAATGGAGCTGGAAAAACTAGAATGAGTGTATGGATTGATGAGAATAATCCTGAATTAAATATACACAGAATTTCTGCACAAAAATCTCTTAATATGCCAGAATATGTTAGTCCAACCGAATTAAAGAAAGCAGAAGATAATTTTTTGTATGGAACTACAAATGATGATAGAGATTGGTTAAAAAGGTATGGAAAGAAAAATAATAGATGGGGAAATGAGCCGGAAATTCATATGTTAAATGATTATCAATCACTTATGGAGTTTTTAATGACAGAAAATTTTGAAAAAAGTATTGAATATCGAGAAAAACATAAAGATGGTAATCCGGAGTTTGACAATGAAACAAAGCTAGAAAAGATAAAAAAAATATGGGAAAAAGTAATAACACATAGAAAATTGAAAATATGTGCTGGAAAAATAGAAGTTGAGAGTATAGGGGAAAACACAGAAAAATACAATGGAAATTTGATGAGTGATGGAGAAAGAGCGATTTTTCATTATATTGGTGAAGTTGTTTCGGCAAAAGACAACTCCTTAATTATTATAGATGAACCTGAGAATCATTTGCATAATTCAATATTAGAAAAACTTTGGAATGAAATAGAGGCTGAGAGACAGGATTGTGTATATTTATACATTACACACAATTTGTATTTTGCAAGAAGCAGAAATAATGCCCAAATTATATGGATTAAAAATATGTTGGATAAACAGAAATGGGATTTTGAATTACTAAATTCAGATGAATTCTCAGATGATTTGTTACTTGAAATATTGGGAAATAGGCAAGGAGTATTGTTTATAGAAGGAACACCAGATAAAAGTATTGATAGAAAACTGTATTCTAGGTTGTTTCCGAAGTATAGTATCATGCCATTGGAAGGTTGTGCATCTGTTATTCAGGCAACAAAGTCGTATAATAAACTACCAATGCTACATTACAAGACAATAAAAGGAATTGTTGATAGAGATAGAAGAACTGAAGGTGAGATAAACTCGCTATTGCAGGATAAAATATATGTACCTTCTGTTGCGGAGATTGAAAATTTATTTTTGATTCCACAAGTTATTGAACTGGTTGCTAGAAAGCAAAGTATTGAGAATGTAGATGTTTTGTTAGAACAAACGAAAGAAAAAACAATAGAATTTTTGAAGTTACATTTAGAAGAACAAGCGTTATTGTTTACAAAGAAAAGGTGCCAAAATACAATTAATAATATTTGTAACCAATCAACACAAACAATTGATGATTATAAAACATCTTTAGATGAATTAGTAGATAAGGTAAAACCGCAAGAAGAGTACAGTAAGGCATGTAAGGAATTACAGAAAATTGTAGATGATAAAGATTATCTTGCAGCGCTTAGAGTGATAAATAATAAAGGCCTTTTGCCTTTTACAAATGTGTCAAATGCGTTTGGATGGAAAAAGCAAAATTATATTGATTATGTAATTAGGTTGCTTGGAATCCAAGATAGTACTTCAGAGGAGTTGTGTAATATATTTAGAAATTATGTTACAGTGGGAGACTAAAAATGCCTTAGTAGTAAGAATTTCCCTTTTACTACCATTTTTACTACTAACAGGTAGTAACAACTTGCAGGGTTCTGCCCTAATTTGCCACAATCTGTAATTTCAGAGCAAACTAAAAGAATCCTAGAAACCCTTGTAAAACAGGGCATTTCGGGGCAAAACAAGGAGAAATAAAATAATGATAAAAGTACTTTTCATCTGCCACGGCAACATCTGCCGTTCCCCAATGTCAGAATTCGTATTAAAAGACATGGTGGAACAGCGTGGCTTGACAGAACAATTTGAAATCGCTTCGGCGGCGACCAGCACAGAGGAAATCTGGAACGGCAAAGGAAATCCAATCTATCCGCCGGCGCAGGCAGAACTAAAAAAGCATGGGATTGGAAAGACCGCATACACCAACTTTGCGGGCAAGCGCGCCAGACAGGTGACAAAAGAAGATTATCATCACTATGACTACCTGCTTTGTGCGGATACCAACAACATCCGTAACACAGAGCGTATCACAGGCGCGGATACCGAAGGAAAAATTCATCTGTTGTTAGATTATGCAGACGAACTTCAAGAGGGTAGTCAGCTTCAGACTAAAAATAAAAGCAGCAATTCAATCAGCCAGACAATCAGCCGCCGCGGCAAATCAATCGCAGACCCGTGGTATTCCGGGGATTTTACACAGACATGGAATGATGTGGTGGCAGGCTGTTCAGGCTTTTTAAATTATCTTGAAAATGAGCATAAGTTGTAAATGTCGTATCAGTTTCTGCGCGCCTGCCGGAATTTGGACGGTGTCATATGATATTCGCGCAGGAATAAGCGGTTAAAATAAGATACATTTTCAAAACCGCATTCCAGGGAAATCGCAAGAATGTCATCATCTGATGCACACAGCAGGTGCGCGGCACGGATTAGGCGGTACTCATTTAAGTAAGCAATAAAGGGCTTTCCCATATACAGCTTGAAAAATTTCATGAAATGGGAGCTGCTGAAACCGCAGACTGCCGCAATCTGCTCAATACTGATTTTTTGTGGGTAGTAATTTGCAATATAATCGGTAATCAGGCACAGCTTTTCCTTCGTATTTTCTTTAAAATAACCGTTTTTCCGGGAGGAAACAGCACTGTTTTTTTGCTGCGGTAAATCACATGTTGTAATTTCACGCATTTTATCCGGTGCAAGAATCTCTGATTCCAGAATAAAAAACAACTGATACAGCCAGCCTTTAATGCCGAGATAATACCCGGCAGGATAGGTGGTGCGCAAATCGTCAATCCGGTCAAGGCAGATTTGAACAGCGCGGTGCGCTTTCGGAACCCGGTCTATTAAAACCGGAAAATCTTCGGGGAAATTTTGCAGGCGGTGAAAAAAGTTAAAAGACATCGTATCCCCTTCTTTTGGGATTAACATCTGCATATCAAAAATGATATTTTCGTATGAAAATGCTTCCGATTCATACTGCGCAATGGAATGAAGTCTGCCCGGCAGAATAAAGACAATGCTGTCTTTGACAACCGGGTAGGAAATACCATCGACATTGACCATTCCCCTGCCGCTCTTTACATAAATAATTTCCGTTTCACGGTGCCAGTGCATCGGCACACACGGAAAATCCAGCGGAATCGAGCAAGGATAAGTATTATAGGAAAAATCCGTATCATAGTGTTTTTTCGTTTCTTCGTAATTTTCATATTCTAATATGTGCATAGCCCCTCCAATCCGCAGATTTACTGCACAAACGCCAATTTCATATATTTTGTATATCATGATATGATGTTGGGGTCAAAAGCCTCAACTATGATATCTATGGATTGTTCCGTGCTAAACATGTGCCACTGGCACATAGCACCCGCCTATGAGCAAGCTCATGTGGGTTCAGATATTTTGACCCTGGTATCATGATATAAAAGTATGATAGTATTGTATTATTTTAAGCGGTAATTATGCAAGATAAAAAATCTTAGAAATATATAATAATAATCAGAATTATCGAAAAATAATCAGAAATAAAAATAGGAGTGGAGAGAAGTATGAGCATAGCAGAAATTTGTAACAAAATGTATGGAAAGACCATCAGAGAGTGCAGTAACGAACAGGTCTATACGGCACTGCTGGCATTGGTAAAGAAAGTCACGGAAGAAAGAAAAGAAGCGCAGGAGCGGCAGGAAAAAGAAAACGGCAAGAAAGTGTATTACATTTCCGCAGAATTCCTGATTGGAAAGCTGCTGTCAAACAACCTGATTAATCTGGGGCTGTATGAGCAGGTTTCGCAGGAATTAGAAGAAAACGGAAAGAACATTGCACAAATCGAAGAAGTCGAGCCGGAGCCGTCACTTGGAAATGGCGGACTGGGACGGCTGGCAGCGTGCTTTTTGGATTCCATTGCCACATTAAACTTAAACGGGGACGGCATTGGCATCAACTATCATCTGGGGCTGTTCCGTCAGGTGTTTGCACAGAATAAGCAGACAGAACAGCCGGATTACTGGATTCAAAAGGAAAGCTGGCTGACAAAGACGGAGGTGCAGTACCCGGTACAGTTTGGCAAATTGTCCGTCATGTCGAGAATGTATGACATTGATGTGACAGGTTACGAGGGCAGGGTCAACAAACTGCATTTATTTGATATCGACACGGTTGATGAAAAAATACCGATGCACGACGGCATTGATTTTGATAAAAATGCGATTGAGAAGAATCTCACGCTCTTTTTGTACCCGGACGACAGCGACAGAGCCGGACAGTTATTGCGCATTTACCAGCAGTATTTTATGGTAAGCAACGCCGCACAGTTGATTCTTTCAGAATGCCGCAGGAAATGTGAAAAAGAGGGAAAGACGTTAAAGAATCTGAATGAATTTGCGGTGATTCAGATTAATGATACGCACCCGACAATGGTTATTCCTGAATTAATCCGCATTTTAACAACGCAGAAAGACATTGACGGCAGTGTGATGACGATGCAGGAGGCGGCAGAGGTGGTGACAAAGACGTGTGCATACACAAATCACACGATTCTTGCAGAAGCACTCGAAACATGGCCGCTGGACTATCTTGAGGAGGTTGTGCCGCAGTTAGTTCCGATTATCCGTTATCTTGATGAAAATGTACGCGCCCGTTATACGGATTCTTCCGTTTACATTATTGACGAAAACGACCGCGTGCATATGGCACATATTGATATTCATTATGGTTTCAGTGTAAATGGGGTGGCAAAGCTGCATACGGAGATTTTGATGCAGGAAGAACTGAAATCTTTTTACCGTATTTATCCTGAAAAATTTAACAATAAAACCAACGGCATTACGTTCAGAAGGTGGTTACTGCACTGCAATCAGGCACTGGCCGCCTATATTGAAGAACTGATTGGTGCAGATTTTAAAAAGGAAGCAGGGGAACTTTCACAGCTTATAAAATATGCAGATGATGAAAATGTGATTGCGCGCATGCTTGAAATTAAGGCGGAAAATAAGAAACGTCTTGCTGCATATATGCAGGAAAAATGCGGTGTAAAAATCAATCCGCAGTCGGTCTTTGACATTCAGGTAAAGCGCCTGCATGAGTACAAGCGCCAGCAGATGAACGCACTGTATGTCATTTACAAATATTTTGAGATTAAGGCCGGAAATATTCCGGATACTCCGGTTACGGTTATTTTCGGTGCGAAGGCGGCAAAAGCATATACGATTGCAAAAGATATTATTCACTTAATTTTGTGCCTGGGTGAATTGATTGCAAATGACCCGGATGTCAGTCCGTATTTAAAGGTTGTCATGGTGGAAAATTATAATGTGACGATGGCGGAAAAGCTGATTCCGGCGTGCGACATTTCAGAGCAGATTTCGCTGGCTTCCAAGGAAGCTTCCGGAACGGGCAATATGAAATTTATGTTAAACGGTGCACTGACACTCGGAACATTTGACGGTGCAAATGTCGAGATTGCACAGCTTGTCGGCAAAGACAATATCTATACCTTTGGTGCATCCAGTGACGAAGTCATTGCGCATTACAAAAATGCCGATTACTGTGCAAAGGACCTTTATGAAAATGATGAAATGATAAAAAAATGCGTTGATTTTATCGTTTCAGATGAGTTAAAGCAGTATGGTGATGAAGAAAACTTATCCCGTCTGCACCATGAAATTATCAGCAAAGACTGGTTCATGACACTGTTGGATTTCAAGGAATATATAAAGGTAAAAGAACAGGCGCTTGCAGACTACAAAGACAGAGCCGCATGGGGCAGAAAAATGCTGATAAACACCGCGATGGCAGGCTTCTTCTCATCCGACCGCACCATCCGCCAGTACAACACCGACATCTGGAAACTGTAAGCCGGGCAAAAAGTAAACAGGCGGCAAAAAACACAAAACCTTTCCGTCCCCGCTAAGGCGAAATCACCCACAATCTTTTCGCCCGCCCCCTCCAAGGGCAAAAAACAACCCGTATTTTCCGTCAAACAGCGTGTGGAAAATGCGGGTTGTTTTTTTGCCTCCCACAGCGTGTGTAAAGTGAGGGTGTTTTTTTGCCTCCCACAGCGTGTGGAAAATACGGGTTGTTTTTTTGCCTGTTACAGCATCACTCCGGAATTTTCCTTACTCCGCTCCATATAGTGATTGAGCTGTTCAAACGGCTTGCGAAGGACAAGACCGATGAGAATGGCAATGATAATATAGATAAAGAGTCTGCCGATACATTCCCAATAATAATTGCCGTACATGCCGCCAATCGTTTCGCGCAGGGCATCCATGGCATATGGGAACGGCAGGTAGCGGTAAATCATCCGGTAAACCTTTGGCAGGACGTCAATCGGGAACGTACCGCCGCTTCCGGCAACCTGGACTACCATGAAAATAATTGCAAGGGCTTCACCGATATTGCCAAAGGCAACCGTCAGTGCATACATAAAAATCGTAAAGACCAGGCTGGTGACAGAACATGCAAACCAGTATAAAACCGGGTGCGGACACTGAATCTGGATATAAAACAGATTTCCGAGTACAATCAGAAGTGTCTGTAACTGTCCGATACAGTAAAATGTCAGGTATCGTCCAAAGAACTTCTGATACGGCTTTACACCGGCCGGCAGGTGTTTGGATTTTTTCACCTGTGTATGAATGATAGCCACCATAATCAGACCGCCGACCCAGATGGAAAGGACCGTGTAAAACGGTGAAACGGCAGAACCGTAAGCTGAAATTTCATAAATCTTTTTGGTCGTAATTTCTACCGGTGAGGCAATAAAGTCTGCCAGTGTCTGCGGGTCACTGCCTAAAATTTCATTCACAAAATCATATTCCGGGTCGGAAGCGATTTTATTGAGTAATTCAATAGAATCGGAAAGCTTAGTCATCAGTGTATTTAAAGTCTGTTGTGTCAGTGTCAGATTTTCCTGTCCCTGTGTAACCGCATCCGTAAAGGTGTTCATGTCGCCGTCCATATCCTGATATAAAGAAGAAATGGAAGACATTACACTGCGGATAGAGGATACATTTTCCGAAAGTGAAGCGGAAACCTCTGACAGGGAAGAAACTGAATTGGCATCCAGAAGCTTTTGCAGGGCGGCAAGTTCTCCTGCCTGTGTATCCAGTGTTTCCGGTAAATCCGATGAAGAACTGCGCGCAAGAGAGGAAACATCGGAAGAAATCTGTGTAATGGAAATCAGGGAATCTAACATCACATTGTATGTCTGCAATTCATTGTAGGCATCGGTCAGTTTACCGGATATGACATCAATGAGTGAATTCCCTGTGGTATCATCCAGTGTCAGACTGTCAAAATCCACGGTGATAGCAGCGGAGCTGGCGCTTACAAGACTTTTTGTTAAAGTGTTCACAAAGGTGGAATTAGTCTGGGACTGAACTGCTTTTTTTGCCTTATCCGTAATTTTCGGCGCAATGGCATTTTTCTTCTGATTACAGTAATACTGAATCTGCGGATGTTCTAGGGAATCCGAAAGAAAACTTACCATATCGCTTGTAAAGTCAGACGGCAGAACCAGTGCGGCATAGTAGTCGCCGCTGTACACGCCGTCAATGGCTTCCTGCGTGGAATCCGTAAAGACCCAGCCGATGGTTGTATTGGCTTTTAAATTAGAAATAATCTGGTCGCCGATGTTTACAGTCACACCGTCAATAGTCACACCCGGATCATCAGACGCCACAGCAACCTTGATGCGGGAAGTGGATTCCGTTCCGTACGGGTCCCAGTTTGACAGAGTGTTAAACCACGCATACAGGGATGGAATGACGGTAAGACCAATCAGTACAACAATGGCGACCACATTGGTACTGATACGTTTGAGGTCCTGTATAAAAACAAGAAAAATATTTTTCATAGTTTAATCTCCTTTGCAGCAGTGATAATAGACTGTAAGTTGTTATTGAGACGGGATGGTAAATCCTGTACAAGGTGGTCGTGTCCCTCTTTCAAATCCAGTCCGAGCTGTTTTAATTTTTTTTGCATCTGGTCATCAATGTAAGCGACTGTTACCAGATATGCAGAAATTAAAAAGAGTGAAATTACCCATAATAAAAGATACACAACCTTTGAACTCTCCATATGCAGCAACAAAATAAGGAAAATCATCGGGATAATGGCAATACACCAGAGTCCCGCTTTAATACGCTTCTGATTGCGTTCATGCAGTGTATGGCTGAATTCCTGAATCTGCATTAAAGTCGTGTTAAAATCTTCATCACGTCCGTTCTTAGACGAAGACCCGTCCATACAATCCGTATCCGGTGAACCGGAATCGGACAGGTTTCTGGCAGAAGTCCGTGTTATGGGTGTTGCCAGAAGGTCATCTGCCACAGGGCTGTTTTTTAAAGTCATAGTTCTACCTCACTAACAAATATGTATTGATTACATCATTTTGGTTTCTTTCATCTTTTCCTCAAAGAAGTGATTGAGCGGAATGAACGGTTTGCGGATTACCAGTCCGAGTAAAAGGGAAGCTGCGGCAAAAATCAGCAGTTTTCCCATATAAATAAAGTAGTCCATTTCATACATGCCGCTGATGGCTTCACGCATGGCATTAATCGCATACGGGAATGGGAAGTACAGGTACACGTTCTGGAAAAACTGCGGCAGCAGTTCAATCGGGAACGTACCGCTTGAACCGGCAATCTGGATAACAACCATAACAACGGCAATGGTCTTTCCGACATCGCCAAAGGAAAGTGTCAGCGTGTAAATCAGCAGGACAAATACAAAGCTTGCGACAGAAGCCGTCAAAATGAGCAGCCCCGGATGTTCACAGGATACCTTTAATAAATATAAATCGCCGAGTACAATAATCAGGCTTTGTATCTGTCCCATCACAAAGAATAAAAGGAATCTGCCCAGATACAGTTCGTGCGGTTTCGCCATCAGTTCCATCTTCGGGTTATTGTCAACGTGTACTTTCATCAGTGCCACGAGTACGATACCGCCGACCCACAGCGCCAGTGCTGTGTAAAACGGTGTAACTGCCGTACCGTAGTTGACTGCCGGGTAGACATCAATTTGTTCCACTTCCACAGGAGTTGCAATAAATTCGGCATAGGAGACCGCATCGGCATGTAATAACTGTGAAAGCGTCTGATAAGCCGAAGAATCCGTAATATTATTTAAGGAAGTTAAAATCAGCTGGATTTTATCGGACATGCCCGAAATAATCGTTCCGGTATCGCCAAGGGTCTGGTTTGCCGTCAGGGCGATTTTGCTGGTTCCGAGTAAAATCTGTTCTAAGCTGTTTAGCTGACTGCCTGAATTTTCAAGTGATTTATAGGCAGAATCCGCAGCTGCGTTCACGGTGATTTTTAATGAACTTAAACCGGATGAAGCAATGGTGTGATACTTCTGCTGGGTCTGTGTCATTTTATCAAGGCAGGAGGATAACAGGGAATGCAGCACCTCTGCCTTTGCGGCGGCAATTTCCGGTGTTTCCTTTACAATCGAAGAAGTCTGGTCAATCAGATTCTTTGCAAGGTCCTGTAAAGTAGCAATCGCTTCAAGCTGTCCGCGGATTTGTGCAATAATGTTATGGTCAATATATTCCAGATCATCTAATTTGTTTAAAAGGTCATCCAGTTTATGATTCTGCTCAAGCAGGGAGTTTAAGCTGTCTAATGCGGCAGAAAGTGCATCGGATGCCCCTTGTGTATCGCTTGTGATTTTATTTTGTGCTGTGTCTAACTGTTTCTGCACCTGTTCGGAAATGGTTTCCATGGCGGCAAGTGTTGTGTCAAGCTGGTCGGTCATGTTATCGACAGAGCGGGACAGTGCAGACTGTGTCAGCTTTGTTGTATCTTTTGAATTTTCTAAAATATCCTGTAATTCCGGAATCAATGCACTCATGGATTCCAGATTTTCTGATAAAGAAGCATTGCCGTTCTGGAAGGTGGCAATGGTATCGGCGTAACCGGACAGATTATCCTGAATGGTCTTCATATCGTCAATCAGCTTATCGGAAATAGAAGAATCCTTCTGGGTAATGCTTTCAAGACCGCTTAATGCCGTCTGTGCGGCAACGTTAATAAATTCTGTGTTAATCGTCTGCTGCAGTGTAGAACTTGCCGTATCGGTAATCTTTGTGGCAACGGCATTTTTCTTTGAATTTTCGTAATATGTCACGCTTGGGTGATTCATGCCGTTATCCAGAAAATCAAACAGACTGCGGCTGAAATCATCACCGATAATAATGGCAGCATAATAACTGCCGTCATATACCCCTTTTAAAGCAGCATCTGTATCCTGTGGAAAAACCCAGCCTACACCGGTATTGTCATGGAGCTGCTCCACAACCTGATTTCCCATATTGACAGGGTCGCTTCCCTTTGAAGAAAATCCACTGTCTTCAGATACGACAGCAACCTTTAAGGAAGATGTGTTGGCATACGGGTCCCAGTTGGAATAAATGTTAAACCACGCATACAGGGACGGAATAATACACAATCCGCCCGCAATCACCAAAGCGAATAAATTGCGGCTAAGACCGGTAACGTCTTTGCGGAATATATGTAAGATATGTTTCATAAAGACCTCATTTCTGTGCCTGATATACAGCACACTGTTATCATCAGAAAGCGAGCAAAGGCACTTTCATAGCGACATTATAGTATATTGGCAGTTCAAAAGCCAGTTATTTTTTACATTAAATGGAAGGTGTGGTATACTGGCTATATAGTAAATGGACAGAATGGGGAATGGTATGTATACAATTTTAATAGTGGATGATGAAAAGATTGAACGTAACGGAATTAAATTTCTGTTAAAGAAGCAGGCAGAGCCGTTTGAAATCTATGAAGCACCAAACGGCAAAGCAGCACTCGAGCAGCTTTGTTCAATGCGCAATCAGGGGAAAAAGATAGATATATTGCTGACCGATGTAAAAATGCCGTTTATGGACGGCATAGAACTTATTGGAGCAGCCAAAGAAGAGGGGTTTACATTAAAAACAATTATATTCAGCGGGTATAATGAATTTGAGTATGCCAAGCTGGCAGTGCGTCTTGGCGTATCGGACTACATTTTAAAGCCGGTCAATCCACAGGAATTTGCACAGACCATAGAGAAGGTTACAGGAGAACTGCAAAAGCAGTATGTTGAAAATGAACAACGTCTGCAGCAGAGCAGCTATATGCGGGAATATCTTTTATATACCTTATTTAATGGGGGCGGTGCAGAACAGGTGCATACATTGGCAGGAAATCTTGCGGGAGAAAATTTCTGGAATCACTTCCACCGGATTGTATTTCTTGAGTTTGACCGAGAATTTTTTGGGAAAAAAGCGCTTGATTTTCAGGCGGAGATACTTGAAGAAAATATGAGTGAAGAATATCAGTATTTAAACTTAAATCCGCAGCAGGCAGTGCTTTTATTAAATGCCAGTCCGCATTACATGACCCTGCAGCAGACAGCACAAAAGCTGCATGATGCCGTTTTCAAAAAATACGGCGAGCACTGTCATTTTGCAATTTCAGGCGAAATTGACGATTATGAAAAAATACCGCAGACAATGGATATGCTTGAAGCCCTGATGGAAAATAAGTTTTACCGTCCTGATGTGTATGTATATTCCGAGGACATCAGCGGGGAAACGCCGGTGCTGGTGCAGATTGATGACGACACGCTCATGAAGCAGATGAAACAGGATATTAAGATGAAAGATATCCGGGCACTCCGGGAGCATTTTGACAGAATGTGTGCCAAGTACCGCAAAAAATCATATTTTTCACAGATTTATATTAAATTTATTTTTTCTAATCTGTTAAAAGATTTCTATCAGAATCTGCCGGAGACGCGGGAAGAGGAATTTAATAAGGAAATTGATACATTGTATAAGTCTGGGGATTTTAACTGTATTGTGTCGATTGTCAACAGCCATATTGATAAGCTGGAAGCGGTATTTGCAAAAAATCCGCAGACACAGCATAAAGAAATTGAAACAGTCAAAAAGTATATTTATACGCATTTCGGGGATGAACTGGGTGTAGAACAGCTTGCAGACATGGTGTATCTGGCACCGAGTTATTTAAGTACGGTTTTTAAAAAAGAAACCGGACAGAATTTAAGTAAATTTATCAAGCAGTACCGCATGGAAAAGGCAAAGGATATGCTTGAAAATACAAATATGAAAATTGTAAATATCAGCGAAGCGTGCGGTTATCAGAATGTTTCGTACTTCTGCCAGAGTTTCCGCGAGTGCTACGGGGTGAGTCCTCAGAAATTCAGAAATGGAATTTAAGATGAATATAAAAAATATGAAGTTGAAATACAGGCTGGCAGGGATTTATCTGCTCACGGCAGTACTGCCGGTTATTGTGCTGTTTACATTTTCCTACGGGCAGATGAAGCATATTTTAATTGAGCGCGATACGAAAAGTATCCAGAATTTTGTCAATCAGGCGGGAGCGGGTATTGATGCCCAGTTAGAGGTGTATAACAACCTGTCCAATTACATCACCTTTAATGAAACGATTTCGCGGGTTGTCAGCTACGACTATAAAAGCGATTATGAAATGTACGACCAGCTTGTGCTGTTGTTTGACCCGATGCTATCATCGCTTAAATATTTCCACGAAGACGTGAAACAGGTGACGATTTACGCTGAAGGCACGGTAAAGCACGATACCACGCTTGCACCGCTGTCAGAAATAGAAGCTGCACCGTGGTTTGATACGTCAAAGGAACATACAACGATTCAGTGGTTTGCGGACAGCTCGGCGCACACGCTGTCATCGGCACGAAAAATGTCACTGCTTTATCAGAAGAATAAACTCGGCATTTTATACATTTCAGTGGATTATGATAAGGTGTTTGAAGCACTTGAAGAAAATACGCAGAAAAACTACGGGATTTATATTGTCGATTCTGCGGGCAGCGAGGTGTATGAATTCCACAGCTTTACCGGTGAAAATGTGGATAAGGCGTTAAATTTTGCAGACTTTTGTGGAATACGGGACGGCAGCGGCGATTACACGGTTATCAGTACACCGCTTGCGACAACGGACTGGACGATTTATATGTATGAACCGACAGAATTGATTATCCAGTCGGCAAAGCCGATGATGCGCATGATTTTTGTGGCAGTGACGGTGATTATAGCCGGTGCAGTGCTTGCACTGATATCGACCTCGCGCTTTTTAATAGAGAGAATTGAGCTGTTACAGCACAATATGCAGAAGGTGGAGCAGGGCGATTTCACAGTACGTGTCCATAGTGACAGCAACGATGAAATCGGTGCATTAATTAACGGCTTTGATCATATGGTCAGCCGCATCAGCACCTTAATTACCGAGGTTTATGAGGGCAGGATTCACCAGAAGGAATATGAAATGCGGGCACTCCGGGCGCAGATAAATCCACATTTTTTATACAATTCGCTGTCCCTGATTAACTGGAAAGCCATTGAGAGCGGGCAGGAGGACATCAGCCGGATTACACTTGAACTTTCCAATTATTACAGAACCTCATTAAATAAAGGAAGAAACACATTGACATTAGAGCAGGAATTAAGCAATGTACGCTCCTATCTGCAAATCCAGCAGCTTATGCATGACGGGGATTTTGATGTGGAAATAGATGTGGCAGCGGAAATTTTACAGTACGAATCCCTGAATCTGATTTTACAGCCGCTGGTTGAAAATGCGATTGATCACGGAATTGACTTAAAAACAGAGGGCAGAGGGCGGATTACAATCCGCGGCTGGCAGGAGCCTGCACAAAAGCCGTTCACACACCGGACAGATATGGAATCTGACACACAATCCGAAACGAAATCCGGTACAGAATCCCGCCGGGAACCAGATGTGGAATCCGGCACAGATTATCTGGTAGTATTGACGGTATCGGATAACGGTGTCGGCATGGATAAGCAGACGGCGGCAGATTTTTTAACGGTGCAGTCCGGCGGATATGGTGCAAGAAATGTCAACGAGCGGTTAAAGCTGTATTACGGGGATCAGTATCAGTTAAAGGTGGACAGTAAACAGGGCGAAGGTACAACGATTACAATTACATTTCCGGCACGTGTCTATACCACACAGAAACAGGCTTAAGACGGCGGTAGACGGGCATTTTATAAAATGATTTTACAACTGTCTTGTCACCTGTAAAGAAACGTGATATAATTACCAACAAAAAATTTAGCACTTATACAGGAAAATGAGGTAAATGATGAACGCGGTAACAGAGGAAATTAAGCAACTGAAAAAAGAGAAAAATGCAGTCATTCTTGCACATTACTATGTGGAAGATGCCGTGCAGGAAATTGCAGATTACATCGGGGACTCGTACTACTTAAGCCGTCTTGCAACGGAAACAACAGCAGATGTCGTTGTTTTCTGCGGTGTGGGATTTATGGGTGAGAGCGCAAAGGTATTAAATCCGGGGAAAAAGGTTTTAATGCCGGATATGAGTGCGGACTGTCCGATGGCACATATGGCAGATATCGCAGGAATTGAAAAGCTTCGTGCAGAGTATGAAGATTTAGCGGTTGTCTGTTATATCAACTCCACGGCAGAGTTAAAAGCACACGCGGATGTATGTGTGACTTCCTCAAATGCGTTAAAGATTGTAAAGGCACTCCCGAATAAACACATCTTATTTATTCCGGATGACAATCTCGGACATTTTATTGCAGAGCAGGTGCCTGAGAAAGAATTTTTATACCAGAACGGACACTGTCCGGTTCATAAGGCAATTGCACCGGAAGCTGTCAAAAAGGCAAAACAGGAGCATCCGCAGGCACTTGTGCTTGCACACCCGGAATGTCTTCCGGAAGTGTCGGCACTGGCAGATTATGTAGGCAGTACCTCGGGTATTATTGATTATGCAACAAAAAGCGATGCAGAGGAATTTGTGATTTGTACGGAAACAGGTGTATTTTACGAGTTGAAAAAGAAAAATCCTGGGAAAAAGTTTTATCCGGCATCGGCTCATCAGATCTGCCCGGATATGAAAAAGATTACATTAGAGAAAGTACGGGATGTCTTAAAAAATGAGAGCAATGCCGTAACGGTGGAAAAAGAGTTAAGTGAAAAGTCAGGCCGTCCGCTTGAGAGAATGTTAGAGCTTGCAAAATAGCCGGAAAGAATGTGTCAAGATGAATGAGAATAAGGTAAAGTTACATATTAATACGGACATTGTGATTGTAGGAACGGGAGTCGGCGGCTTGTTTACCGCACTGAATCTGCCACGCGATAAGCAGATTGTGATGATTACAAAGGCGGATTTGGAAAGCAGTGATTCGTTTCTTGCACAGGGTGGAATTTGTGTATTAAAAAATGAAGATGATTACGACAGTTATTTTGAAGATACTATGCGTGCAGGACATTATGAAAACAGAAAAGAGTCTGTGGATATCATGATTCGTTCTTCACGTGAGATTATTGATGATTTAATCGGATACGGTGTAGATTTTGAGCGGGATGATAACGGACACTTGCGTTTTACAAGAGAAGGTGCCCATTCCACACCGAGAATCCTCTTCCATGAAGATATTACGGGAAAAGAGATTACAAGCAAGCTGCTTGCACAGGTGCAGAAGCTGCCGAATGTTACAATCCTTGAAAATACGGAAATGGTAGATATTGTTGAACAGGACAATGTATGCTACGGTATTGTATGCCGTGTATCAAAGGAAGCGATGCCGCATCTGATTACAATTTCGGCAAAGGATACCGTATGGGCATGCGGCGGTATCGGCGGTTTATACACACATTCCACGAATTTTCCGCATCTGACGGGTGATGCACTGGCACTGTCCCTGCGCCATCATATCGAACTGGAAAATATTGATTATATCCAGATTCATCCGACAACACTGTATTCCGAAAAGCCGGGAAGAAGATTTTTAATATCTGAATCAGTACGTGGGGAAGGCGCTATTTTATTAAATAGGAAAGGCGAGCGGTTTGTTGATGAACTGCTTCCAAGAGATGTGGTTGCACGGGCAATTTATGAGCAGATGGAAAAAGACGATATGCCGTATGTGCATCTGTCACTTGAAAATATAGATAAAAAGACGATTATGGAACATTTTCCGAATATTTATCAGCATTGTCTGGAAGAAGGCTATGACATCACAAAGGAAAGTATTCCGGTTGTACCGGCACAGCACTATTTTATGGGCGGTGTCCATGTAGACTGCAACAGCAAAACGTCTATGGAACAGTTATATGCAGTCGGTGAAGCAAGCTGTAACGGTGTGCATGGCGCAAACCGTCTGGCAAGCAATTCCCTGCTTGAAAGTCTGGTCTTTGCGAAACGTGCGGCAAAGCATATTACAGACGGCTTTGATATGGCAGAGAGTTGTCCGGAGCTCGTGGAAGCGGCAGCACTCCGGAAGTACAACGGCTATGATGAATTGAAAAAACAGTACAAGACAGAAATTTTTGAAGAAATTGAAAGGGAGAAAAAGGTACATGAACAGTATATCAATGAAGTTAAATGCAGATAAATTAATTATGCAGGCACTGGAAGAAGATATTACAAGCGAAGATATTACGACAAATGCCGTAATGCGCCACCCGCAGCAGGGCGAGGTACAGCTTTTGTGCAAGCAGGACGGTGTGATTGCGGGCTTGGACGTATTTAAAAGAGTGTTTGAGCTTTTAGACGAAACAACAGAAGTCGTATTTTACGTAAAGGACGGAGATGCCGTAAAAAAAGGCGATCTGCTTGCAGTCGTAAAGGGTGATATCCGTGTCCTGCTTTCAGGAGAACGCACCGCCTTAAATTACTTACAGAGAATGAGCGGTATCGCAACGTATACCCGCTCGATAGCCGATTTGTTAAAGGGCAGTAAAACAAAGCTGCTTGATACAAGAAAGACAACACCGAACAACCGCATTTTTGAAAAATATGCCGTAAAGGTCGGCGGCGGCTATAATCACCGTTACAACTTATCGGACGGTGTTTTGTTAAAGGATAACCACATCGGAGCCGCAGGCGGTGTCAAAGAAGCCGTAACCATGGCAAAGGAATATGCGCCGTTTGTCAGAAAGATTGAAGTGGAAGTCGAAAATCTGGATATGGTACGCGAAGCGGTAGAAGCGGGCGCAGATATTATCATGCTGGATAATATGACACCGGAAATGATGAAAGAAGCAGTCCGTATTATTGACGGCAGGGCAGAAACAGAGTGTTCCGGCAACGTTACGTTAGAAAACGTGGCACGTCTGACAGATATCGGCGTGGATTATATTTCAAGCGGTGCGCTGACCCATTCCGCTCCGATTTTGGACGTTTCTTTAAAAAATTTACATGCAGTATAAAAAAACTTTTCAAAATAAAGAAAATCAGTAAAAAAATAGCTTTATTGCTTTAATTGGATAAATAATCTGCTTTTCTTTTTTATAATAGTGTGTTAACATAGTAACACACTAAATTTTTGGAGGTTTCTAATGAAGAAAGACGAATTTAAGCCGTATATTCCGGCTGACAAAATTACGCCTGAGTTTACAGTGACATCTGTCATTATGGGTATTCTTCTGGCAATTATTTTTGGCGCAGCCAATGCGTATCTTGGTCTGCGTGTCGGAATGACTGTATCTGCTTCTATTCCGGCAGCAGTTATTTCCATGGGCGTTATCCGCGTCATTATGAAAAAGGATTCAATCCTTGAAAGTAACATGGTACAGACAATCGGTTCTGCCGGTGAATCCCTGGCAGCGGGAGCAATCTTTACACTTCCTGTATTGTTTTTATGGTCAAAGGAAGGTATTACAGAGGCTCCAAGCCTGATTACCATTTCATTAATCGCATTATTCGGCGGTATCTTAGGTGTGTTATTCATGGTGCCGTTAAGAAATGCACTGATTGTAAAAGAACATGGTGTGCTTCCGTATCCGGAAGGTACAGCCTGTGCAGAAGTTCTTTTAGCCGGTGAAGAAGGCGGTGCAAGTGCGAAGTCTGTATTTGCAGGTATGGGACTTGCTGCTTTATTTAAGTTTGTAGTCGATGGACTCAAAGTGATTCCAAGCGTTATTACAGTACCACTCAAGGCATTCAAGACAGAGCTTTCAGCAGAAGTATATCCGGCACTGCTTGGTGTAGGTTATATCTGTGGACCAAAGATCGCATCTTATATGTTTGCCGGCGGTTTAATCGGATGGTTTGTACTCATTCCGGCAATCATTACATTTGGCGGTTCCACAATCCTTTATCCGGGAACAAAGACGATTGCTGATATGTATGCTGCAGGCGGTGCTTCCGCAATCTGGAGCAGCTATATCCGATACATCGGTGCAGGTGCCGTAGCTGCGGGTGGTATCATCAGTTTAATTAAATCCCTTCCGTTAATTGTAAGAACATTTGCAGATGCAATTAAGGGCATGAAGGGTGCAGGAAACAGCAACAGCGCTGTTCGTACAGAAGTAGACCTTGATATGCGTGTAATCGGTATCGGTGTATTAATCATGATTATTGCAATCTGGCTGTTACCGGAAATTCCGGTATCTCCGCTCGGAGCAGTTATTATTGCATTATTCGGTTTCTTCTTTGCAACGGTTTCATCCAGAATGGTTGGTATCGTCGGAAGCAGTAACAATCCGGTATCCGGTATGGCAATTGCAACTCTGTTATTTTCTACACTCTGCTTAAAGGTGACAGGAGATACAGGTGTACACGGCATGAAGGGTGCTATTGCAATCGGTTCTGTTATCTGTATCATCGCAGCAATGGCCGGTGATACTTCACAGGATTTAAAGACAGGTTATATCCTTGGTGCAACCCCGAAGAAACAGCAGATCGGTGAATTAATCGGTGCAGTTGTTTCAGCAGTTACTATCGGAGGCGTTCTTGTATTACTGGATTCTGCATGGGGATTTGGTACAACAGAGCTTGCAGCACCACAGGCAACTTTAATGAAGATGATTATCGAAGGTGTTATGGAAGGAAATCTTCCTTGGGCGCTGGTATTCATCGGTGTATTTATTGCAATCGTTGTTGAAATTCTTGGAATTTCCGTACTTCCTGTAGCAATCGGTTTATATCTGCCACTGGAATTAAGCGCAACAATTATGATTGGTGGTGTTATCCGCTGGTTCGTTGACAAGAAGAAGGCTGATAGGGAAGAAAATAAAGATGCAAACAGTGGAATCTTATTCTGCTCTGGTATGATTGCCGGTGAGGGTCTTGTAGGTATCCTTCTTGCAATTCTCGCAGTTGTCAACGTAGCCGGTAAGATTGATTTATCAGGCAGCTTTACAACCGGAATTATTGGCGGCGTTGTATTAATGGTTGTTATGATTCTGTGCATCCTGAAGTTCTCACTTTGGAGTAAGAATGGCAAAGAAAACAAGTAAAAAAGATTTAAGAAATTATCTGGATTTTATACCGGTGCATCATGAGCAGTATTCCTATACGGTGTCAGATAATGGTGCAGTTACGGTTTACGTGGAAAATAAAGGCGTATTTAACAAAATTGCCCAGGTGGTTTTTAAAAAGCCGCGGATTTCCCAGATTCATCTGGATGAAATGGGGAATTTTATCTGGCCGTTAATGGACGGAAAGAATACGGTATACGATATTGCAGAACAGGTGAAAGCGCATTTTGGCGAAAAAGCAGAACCGCTTTACAACCGGCTGGTGCAGTATATGAGAAATCTGGAAAGCTACGGATTTATCCGTTTTAAAGAGTAATAGAAAGCGGCAGGCACATGGAATAGGGTGCCTGTCTTTTTTTATAAACGTCAATAAAAATCAACATGAATCTAAAATATCTGATATTTTAAAAAATTCCAACACCTAATATAATAAAACTATCAAAAATGTTTCTACTGTTTTAAAGGAAAACAGCAGGGGAATGGAGGGTTTTATGAAAAAAAGAAGAATGACAGCCGCATTTTTAGCAGCGGCACTTGGGGTAACAGCATTGACAGGCTGTGGAGGCACAGGCGGCAGTACCGATACGGGGAAAAGCACAGAGGCTGAAAAAATCAGTACAACGATTACCGTATGGGGCTGCGCAGAAGATCAGGCAGACGAGAATGGCAAATGGCTTCAGACGATGTGTGAAAAATTCAACACAGAACATCCGGAATGGGATCTTACATTTGAATACGGTGTCTGCTCCGAACAGGATGCCGGAAAGACCGTTCCGCAGGATCCGAGTAATTCAGCCGACGTATATTTCTTTGCAAATGACCAGTTACAGACATTAATTGATGCGAAGGCAATAGCAAAGCTTGGCGGTGAAACGGCAGATTACGTAAAGAGTACAAACTCACAGGCAATTGTAGATTCCGTTACGGTAGACGGAGCAGTTTACGGTGTACCATTTACAACCAACACCTGGTTTATGTATTACGATAAGAGCAAATTTACAGACAGCGACGTGAAGAGTCTGGATACAATGCTTGCAAAGGACAAGGTTGCATTTAATATCACAGAAGGCTGGTATATGTCATCATTCTTCCTTGCAAATGACTGTGTATATTTTGGTAAAGACGGAAAAGATAATGCAGCAGGAATTGATATTTCAGGTGATAAGGGTACAAATGCAACGAAAGCAATGGTATCTATGGTCAACAATCCGAATTTTGTAAACGATGCAGGCGGTGTCGGAATCGCAGGTCTGCGTGACGGCAGTGTTGCAGCTTATTTTTCAGGTTCATGGGATTATAAGAATGTAAAAGAAATTCTGGGTGATAATTTTGGTGCCGTACAGCTTCCGAAAGTCAAGATTGGCGGTACGGATAAGCAGTTAAAGGCATTTGCAGGTTCTAAAGCAGTTGCCGTGAATCCAAACTGTAAATACCAGCAGATTGCCGTTGCACTTGCAAAGTATTTAGGTGGTAAGGAAGCACAGCAGTCCCATTATGATTTACGTAGTGTAATTCCTTGTAACACAGAACTGCTGGCAGTAGAGCCGGTTAAATCCGATGTGCTTGTAACTGCACAGAATAATACCTTTAACAATACTGCTGTTATCCAGCCGACGGTAACTGGTATGAATGATTACTGGACACCGGCACAGAATTTCAGTAAATCCATTGTTAACGGAGAAATTACACTGGATAATGCTGCAGAAAAGACAGAAGAGTTTTACAAACTGATTAATACATCAATTGTAAAATAGAAATAAAACGCACACAGCGTTTGGAGGTTGCGTATGGAATTGGTTAATGCGTTCAAAAAGGGAGATTGGCTCACAAGAAGTTCAGCAATTGTGATGGGACTTGGCAATATCCTCAGAAAACAATTTATCAAAGGAATCTTATTCCTTTTCACAGAAGCAGCTTTCCTATTCTTTATGGCAGCCTATGGCTGGCAGTGCCTTCTGGCACTGCCGGGCCTTGGTGAAAAAGAACAGGGAGAAGTGTGGAATGAAACACTGGGCGTCTATGAATATGTTCAGGGAGATAACTCCCTGTTAATTTTACTTTATGGCATTGCAGTTTTATTTATTTGTGCCGCATTTATCTGTGTGTGGGCAGGTGCAGTAAAAAGTGCGTATCAGGCACAGGTCTGTATTGAAAAAAATAAGCCGGTGACAACATTTGCAGAGGACATTAAGTCCCTGTTTGATAAAAATCTGCACAAACTGCTTCTGACACTGCCGGTTGGCGGCATTTTGATTTTTACGATTCTGCCGCTGATATTTATGATAGCCATGGCGTTTACAAATTACAGCAAAGTAAACAGCCATCTTGTTCTGTTTGACTGGGTGGGGCTGGAAAATTTCCGGCAGATGTTTGATGTGAGCGGAACGTTCGGAAAAACATTCTGGTCTGTGCTTGGCTGGACAATTGTCTGGGCGGTATTTGCAACAGGTTTAAACTACATCTTAGGCATGCTGCTGGCGCTGCTTATTAATAGGAAGGGAACAAAAATCAAAGGCTTTTGGCGGCTGATTTTTATTTTGTCGATTGCCATTCCACAGTTCGTGTCCCTGCTTGTTATGCGCAGTATGCTTAGTCAGGATGGCATTATCAATGTAATGTTAAAAAATGCGGGCTGGATTCAGAAGTCCCTGCCGTTTTTCTCTAACGTCGCATGGGCGAGAATAACGGTAATCGTTGTTAATCTGTGGATTGGTATTCCATATACGATGATGCAGGTTACGGGAATTCTACAGAATATCCCACTGGAGCTTTACGAAGCGGCAGAAGTGGATGGTGCCGGTCCGGTAATCCGTTTCTTTAAAATTACATTGCCGTATATGCTGTTTGTGACAACACCATATCTGATTACGACATTCACAGCAAATATCAATAATTTCAACATTGTTTATCTTTTAACAAAGGGCGACCCGGTGCTGTCAGGCAATACCGCGGGCAAAACAGACCTTTTGGTTACATGGCTGTATAAGATGACGGTGGATTACCAGTATTACAATCTGGGTGCCGTTATCGGAATTATGACCTTTGTATTTTTGGCAATCGGTTCGCTGCTTGTATACAGACGGACGAAATCCTATAAAGACGAGGAGGGATTTCAATGAAACGAAAAAAGAAAATCAACAATATACTGGTGCATCTGTTTTTAAGCGTGCTTGCAATTATCTGGGTCAGTCCGCTGTTCTGGATTATCCTTACAAGCTTCCGCGCACAGAAAGGTGCTTATACCTCGTCATTTTTTCCGAAAAAATATACGTTTGACAATTATATCAAATTATTTACGGATACCGGAATTTTAAATTTTCCGAGAATGTTTGGCAATACGCTGTTTATTGCAATCTGTTCCTGCATTATTTCAACATTTTTTGTATTGTCCGTGGCATATTGTATGTCGCGCCTGCGCTTTCGTTTAAGAAAGCCGATGATGAATATTGCAATGATACTCGGACTGTTTCCGGGATTTATGGCGATGATTGCGGTTTACTATATTTTAAAAGCAGTTGGACTTTCAGAAGGCTCCATGATTCGTGTGGCACTGATACTGGTATACTCCGGTTCGTCCGGAATCCAGTTTTATATTGCAAAAGGATTTTTTGACACAATTCCAAAAACGATTGATGAAGCGGCTATGTTGGATGGTGCTACCAAATGGCAGGTGTTTACAAAAATCACTATACCGCTTAGTAAGCCAATTATAGTATACACGGTGCTCACGACCTTTATCGCACCATGGGTGGATTTCATCTTTGCAAGAGTAATATGCCGTGCCAATGCCGATTATTATACGGTGGCAATTGGTCTGTGGCAGATGCTTGAAAAGGAATATGTAGACAGCTGGTACACCTGTTTTGCCGCAGGAGCAGTCTGCATCTCAATTCCGATTGCAGTGCTGTTCATTTTCATGCAGAAGTGTTATAATGAGAGCATGTCGGGCGCGGTCAAAGGGTAGTGTCAGGGCTTTTTGCAGAGAACGCCTCAACGTGTTACTTGACTTCGGCTTATCTCTGCAAAAAGCCTGTGACGGTTGCGGCGTGGGTGTCTCACAAAGAACGCCTCACCGCTGTCGCTTAACTTCGGCTTATCTTTGTGAAATAGCCTGTGTAGACGGAAGGTTTGACGGCTGATTTCTGTGAAATAGCTTGTGAGAGAGTGACGTGGCAGGGCTTTTTGCAGAGGATGACTCGGTTTTGGAGTGTGTGGAATGATAAAAGGATTTAAAAAATTTTGTTTGTGTCTGCTGGCGGCGGGAGCTGCGGGCGGGATTTTAGCCGGGTGTAACAGCCCGGCTAATCGTGTTTTGTCCTCGCGGCAGGAATATGCAGAGCAGATGCAGGCTGCGGTATCGTCGCCGTTTGGCGCGTATCCCGAAACGGTTGTGTATACACTGGGAAAGATGATAAGCACGAATAATTCCAATATGCCGGCGGGGGATACGTATGAAGACAATGCGTATACGCGGTATATTAAGGAAGTGATTAATGTCCAGAACAGGGATGTTTTTGAAGAAGCCGATAAGCAGTATGATACCAACGTGAGCATGGCGATTGCAATGAATGAACTGCCGGATATTATGCTTGTGAGCAATTATGAGGACTTGGAAACGCTTATCGAAAATGATATGATAGAAGACCTGACGGTATCGTATCAGAACTGTATCAGTGACAGAATACGTGAAATGTATGCCAGCTACGGCGAAGACCTGATAGACAGCGTGACATTTGACGGTAAAATTATGGCATTGCCCGAAACGAATATTACGGACGGACCGAACCTTGTGTGGCTGCGGAAAGACTGGATGGATACGCTGGGACTTTCGGCACCGCAGACCATAGAAGATGTGGTTGAAATTGTACGTCAGTTTATAGATAATCAAATGGGTGGGGAAGAAACCGTGGGACTGGTCTGTGATACACAGATTGCAGGCGAGTGCGGCTACAGCAGTGAATATCTGCTTGATTTGATTTTTGCTTCTTATGGAGCATACCCAAAGCAGTGGATTACAGGTGATGACGGCGAGGTGGTATACGGTTCGGTGACAGACGAAGCCAAAGCGGCGCTTTCATATGTGCATACACTTTATAATGAAGGAATCCTTGAAAAAAATTTTTTGATACATACAACATCGAATCTGATTGAAATGATAGAACAGGGAAAATGCGGCTCGTTTTTCGGACCGTGGTGGGCGGCAAATAATCCGCTGGCATCTGCGGTCAGTGCTGTAGCGCAGTCTGAAAAGCCGGACTGGCAGCCGTATCTGATAGCGACGGATGCGCAGGGCAATACCTCGTATCACAGCCAGAATCCGGCATATAAATATGTGGTTGTAAGGAAGGGTTACGAACACCCTGAAATTGCCGCGAAGATGATCAGTGTAATGTTTGACAAAATCCGCTATGAGTGTGATTCGTCCGAAGAATTTGAAAAATATTATCAGTTAAATGTAGAACCCACGGCAAGACCGCTGGCAATCAATGTGGATTATAACAATGCGCTGGAGCTGTGCTATGAGGATATTGCGGCAGTTTTTTCCGGCGAAAAGCAGGAAGACGATTTAAAGCTGCTTGAAAAGTCTTATTATACTGCGTGTAAAAATTATATGGAAAATAAAGAATCTGCAGGAACCGATGCATGGGCGGCGTATATGACACGGATTAAAGCGTGTGAGGCAATCCGGGAAGGCTCGGTGATTACAGTACCGTCCTTGTATTTTAAAACCACTAAAACCATGAAATCGGAGTGGTGGAAATTAAAGGAAAATGAAAAAGAAGTCTATTTAAAAATCATCTGCGGCGAAGAACCGCCGGAATATTTTGATATCTTTGTGCGGTCATGGCAGGAAAATGGCGGCGCACAGATTACAGACGAAGTAAAAGCCGCCCTTGCGGCAGAATGAGGAAGATTTTGGAAAAACTAGAAGTATTAAAGAAGGTATTTGGTTACGACAGTTTCAGGGAAGGCCAGGAAAAAATTATTGATGCGATTCTGCGGGGGCAGGACGTACTGGGCATTATGCCGACCGGCGCGGGAAAATCGATCTGCTATCAGGTTCCGGCGCTGATGTTTCCGGGAATTACGGTAGTGGTATCGCCGCTTATTTCCCTGATGATTGACCAGGTGAAAGCATTAAACGATGCCGGAATCCATGCGGCATATATAAACAGTGCCCTGACGGAAACACAGATTACAAAGGCACTCTACAATGCAATGTGCGGGCGGTATAAAATTGTATATGTTGCACCGGAACGCCTTGAAACCGACCGCTTTCTGGAATTTGTCATGAATGCCGATATTTCCATGATTACAGTCGATGAAGCGCACTGTATTTCCCAGTGGGGACAGGATTTCAGACCGAGCTATCTAAAAATTGTCAATCTGATAAAGCGATTTCCGAAACGTCCCGTTGTCAGTGCATTTACGGCAACGGCAACGCAGACGGTTAAAGAAGATATCCAGTGTATTTTAGGACTGCAGAATCCGGAAGTATTAATCACCGGATTTGACAGGAAAAATCTGTATTTTGAAGTGCGCAAAACAAAGCAGAAGGATGCCGAAATTCTGGATTATCTGGAAAAACACAAGGGCGAGAGCGGTATTATCTATTGCTCCACAAGAAAAAATGTGGACAATGTATATCTGATGCTGCGTAAAAACCGCATTGCTGCGGCGCGCTATCATGCGGGTCTGGACAATGACACCCGCAAAGAAAGCCAGGAGGATTTTATCTACGACAGGGCGCAGGTGATTGTGGCGACCAACGCATTCGGCATGGGCATTGACAAATCCAACGTGCGTTTTGTCCTGCATTACAATATGCCCGCGTGTATTGAGAATTATTATCAGGAGGCGGGGCGTGCCGGACGTGACGGTGAGCCTGCCGAGTGCATTTTGTTTTATTCGCCGCAGGATGTGGTTATTCATGAATTTCTGATTGAACAGAAAGGGCAGAATACTGAATTTACGCAGGACGATTTAGATGTTATCAGAGAAAATGATATCCGTCGTTTAAATAAAATGCGTTTTTACTGTGCAACTAAAGAATGTCTGCGGGAATATATGCTCAATTACTTCGGGGAGTATACAAACCGCAGGGAATGTGGCAACTGCGGCAACTGCAATGCTTCCTTTGAAGAAAAAGACGTTACGGTGCTTTGCAGGGATATGATTGCCTGTATCCGGGAGAGCGGACAGCGGTATGGAATGGGAGTGATTATTGGCATTTTAAGAGGTTCAAATACCGCAAAGTTAAAAAGCTACGGTGTCAGCCGCTATGAAACCTTCGGAATCCAGAGCAAAACAAGCGAAGCGCAGCTAAAGGCGGTTGCAGAAGAACTGCTTTTAAAAGGGTACTTGACAGAAACGCCGGACATCTATAGAATAATCAAGCTGGATAAAACATGCGAAGAACTTTTAGATGAGGGCGCTTCTTTTTCAATCCGCTGGTCAGAACGAACGGAAAAAATGGCAGAGGCAAAGGTCAAAACGGCAAAAAGCCGTGCAACCGATACGCTTTCGCCAAAGCAGCTTGCGCTTTTTGGTGCGTTAAAGCAGCTGCGTCTGACACTTGCAAGAGAAGAAAATTTACCGCCGTACATTATCTTTTCGGATAAGACACTGATTGACATGTGTCATAAAATGCCGCATACACAGCAGGAGATGCTTGATGTCAACGGTGTCGGTGAAAATAAATTTGCACGGTATGGAGAAGCATTTATCCGGTGTATTACGCAGAACAGTTGATTGTTTTGTAAGAATTTTTTACGGAGGTTTCTCATGACGAAGAATATGACAGAGGGTTCACCGATGAAGCTGATTCTGGGATTTTCCATACCTATGCTGTTTGGTATGCTGTTCCAGCAGTTTTATAATCTGGTGGATACCATGATTGTAGGAAAAACGCTGGGCGTTGATGCGCTGGCAGGTGTCGGTGCAACAAGCAGTATTAACTTTATGATTATTGGTTTCTGCATGGGCGTGTGTGGTGGATTTGCAATTCCCGTGGCACAGCAGTTTGGTGCGCAGAAATATGAACAGCTCAGGCGCTATGTATACAACGGCTATTTATTAAGCGTTGTGTTTTCGATTGTGCTGACGGCGCTTTCCGTCTTTTTCTGCCGGAATATTCTGACGGTAATGCGCACGCCGGAGAGCATTTATGAATATGCGTATGCGTACATTGTCATTATTTTTGCCGGGATTCCGACCGTATTCTTATATAATATTGTATCGAGCATTATCCGTGCGCTGGGGGACAGCAAGACACCGGTCATCTTTCTGGTGTTTTCGGCAGTGTTAAATATTATTCTGGATTTTGTATTGATTCAGGGACTTAAAATCGGTGTCGCGGGAGCAGCTGTGGCAACCGATATTTCACAGCTTGTATCGGGTGTTGCCTGTCTGATTTATATGAATAAACGCTACGAGGTTTTAAAGCTTTCGGCAAAGGACCGCAGGGCGGGAAAACGGTATATGATCAATCTCTGCATGAACGGGATTCCAATGGGGCTTCAGTATTCAATTACGGCAATCGGCAGTGTTATTTTGCAGACCGCCGTCAATACGCTCGGTGCAACGTATGTAGCAGCGATGACTGCCGGCAGTAAGATTTTTACATTTACGTGCTGTCCGTTTGATGCGCTCGGTTCCACTATGGCAACCTACGGCGGGCAGAATGTCGGTGCGGGCAAATTAAAGCGCCTTGGAAAAGGAATCCGTGCAGCAGGCATTATCGGTGCGGTTTACAGCGTGGGTGCGCTGATACTGCTGTATTTCTTTGCCGATTATATCGCCCTGCTGTTTGTCGATGCAAATGAAGTGGAAATCATTCATCTGACATATCAGTTTATTTTATATAGTGCGCTGTTTTATATTCCACTGACCTTTGTCAATGTTGTGCGTTTCTGCATACAGGGTATGGGCTTTTCGGTATTTGCGATTCTTGCAGGCGTATTTGAAATGGCGGCAAGAACCTTTGCGGCAGTCCTGCTTGTGCCGAAAATGGGCTACACCGGTGCATGTCTTGCCAATCCGTGTGCGTGGATAGCCGCCGACATCTTTCTGATACCGGCATTTATTTACTGCTGTAAGCGGCTGGAAAAAAGCACGCGCAAAGGCAGGACAGCGATGAGCGTGTAAAAAGTATCTTCCTTACCGGGTAAAACCAGCAGGGAAGATATTTTTTGCCTTTTTACATACATTTCAAAAAAATTTACGGATATTTTACTGTAATAAGGTAGTAAATTTTACAAAGCCTGGGATAAACTAAATAATATAAAGAGCGAAAACAAACAACCCTGTTGGCAGATGAGAAATCGCCTGCGCGAGTTTCTCATCGCCACCTCGCAACAAGGTTGCTCGGAAAATCGGAATGGAGGAAATATGCCATCAACATATGCACATTACAGAATGGGGCAGGAGGTTTATCGTAATCTCACAGGAAAGCCCAAACAAATTATAGAAAAGTACAAGGAATTATATGATATCGGACTGCATGGACCGGATATTTTGTTTTATTACAAACCACTCTTTGCCAATCCGGTCAATCAGGTCGGATATGCGATGCACGACCGTCCGGGCATTGAATTTTTCAGGCAGGCATCCTTGGTGATGCAGAAAGCGGAAAATAAGGAAGCGTGTGAAGCGTATATTTACGGCTTTTGCTGTCATTTTGCACTGGACGTCAGCTGTCACGGCTACATTGATGAAAAAATTGCGGAAAGCGGGGTCAGCCATACGGAAATCGAAGTGGAATTCGACCGTAAATTAATGCTGACGGACGGGTTTAATCCGCTGACACACAATCTGACGGGGCATATTCATCCTACTTTGAAAAATGCCGAGGTTATCAGTCCGTTTTATAAAAATGTAACGCCACAGCAGGCAGAGCAGGCATTACAGGGCATGATTACCAATAATAAACTTTTAATAGCTCCATCCTATTTTAAGCGTTTTTTGATTTACGGTCTGTTAAAGGCAACGGGAAATTATAAGGAAATGCACGGTCTGTTAGTCAATTACAGCGAAAATCCGCAATGCACGGACAGCACCCAGATGCTGATGCAGCTCTACCGCGATGCCGAAAAGCTGGCGGAGCGGTTAATTGATGAGTATGAGGACAGCGCATCGGGAAAAATTCCGTTCGATAAGCGGTATGGTCTGACCTTTGGCGGAAAAGAAAAAGATGAACCGCTGGAAATGTGCGGGTAAACAAATGGCAGAACGTATATCACTTAGAAATGGAGCAGAAAATGGGAAAGAAATTAACAAAAAATGAAAGAAACTGGATTTTGTATGACGTGGGAAACTCAGCATTTACACTGCTGATTGCGACAATTTTACCGATTTATTTTAATTATCTGGCGGGCAATGCCGGAATTTCATCGGTGGACTATCTGGCATATTGGGGATATGCGGCATCGGTTGGCACGATTCTTGTAGCACTTGCAGGTCCGGTGCTCGGAACCATGGCGGATACAAAGGGTTTAAAAAGTCGATTTTTACGGCGGCGATTTTAGTATGCATGGGGATATATCGGAAGCTGTGTGCCGTTTATTGTCTGTCTGGTGCTTGTGCTTGGCAGCGGAAAAATCGGTATCAGCATGGAAATGGCAATGGGAGCCGCTTTTTTAATCATTGCCGTCTGGTGGCTTGTGATGTCGCTTCCACTGTTAAAAGGCTATGAACAGAAATTTTATGTAAAAAAGCAAAAGCACGCAGTAAAAGAAAGCTTCTGCCGTCTGGGACAGACCTTTGGCAATATCCGCAAAGAAAAACATATTTTTATGTTTCTGCTGGCATTTTTCTTTTACATAGACGGTGTATACACGATTATCGACATGGCAACGGCATACGGCGCTGCACTGGGACTGGACAGCACAGGACTTTTGCTGGCACTGCTTGTTACGCAGATTGTTGCATTTCCGTGTGCGATACTTTTCGGAAAATTATCCGGTAAAATGGAAACCAGCCGCCTGATTACCGTGTGTATCTTTGCTTATCTTGGAATTGCAATCTTTGCTGTATTTTTAAAGAGCCAGATTCAGTTCTGGATACTTGCGGTACTGGTTGGAATGTTTCAGGGTGGAATTCAGGCGTTGTCCCGTTCATATTTTACAAAAATCATTCCTGCCGAAAAGTCCGGAGAATATTTCGGACTGATGGACATCTGCGGAAAAGGCGCATCATTTATGGGAACAACGATTGTAAGCCTTGTATCTCAGATAACCGGAAACATCAACGCCGGTGTAGGCATGATTGCGGTTTTATTTGTAGCAGGCATTATTTTGTTCCGTAAATCAGTGTCACTTTGCAATATAGAAAAAGGTGAAGAGGTGTATCCTGCACCGGAAATGCCACAGCGCTCGTCCATTTAACTTCCGTTTATTCCTGACTATGGGACGGGGAAGGTGTGGCAGCTCCGGGGAGTGAACAGGAAGTGGTATAGAAATTAAAAGATGAAACTTTGCAAGAAATGTAGTGCAGAGTTTCATCTTTTTGTATTTTAAGGGGTAAAGCGATGCACAATATATAGAATGAAATTTATAAAAAAGTTGGAAAAGTTGCATTTTTTATTCAAAAAAGGTTGGAAAAGTTGCAAAAACAGGGCTATTTTGGGTTGGAAAAGTTGCAAAAATCCTCTTGACATTTCAAAAACTTGAATCTACAATTATTGCACATACAACAGTTGGAGGTGCAATAAATGTTAAAGAGAATCTTTTCTTATATGAAACAGTATAAGAAATATGCCTTTCTGGCATTGTTTTGCATCGCGGTGGAAGCGGTGCTGGAGTTAATGGTTCCGATGATTATGGCGGATTTGATTGACACCGGCGTTGCGACAGGCGATGAAAGATACATCTATCAAAAAGGATTTCAAATGGTACTCTGTGCGGCGGCGGCACTGGTGCTTGGAATCGGAAGCGCCCGTTTTGCGGCGCTTGCCGGTCAGGGACTGGGCGCAAACCTGCGTGAAGCCGAATACGAAAAATTGCAGTCGTATTCATTTGCCAATATCGACCATTTCAGGGTATCGTCGATTGTGACACGTTTAACAAGCGATGTCACGAATATTCAGAATGCCGTTTCAACCGGTATGCGCCCGTTTGGCAGAAGTCCGGTCATGCTGATTTTTGCAACGGGCGTGGCATTTTCCATTAATTCAACACTGGCGCTCGTATTTTTCGTGGCACTGCCGGTACTTGCCGTGTTACTCATTTGCATTATTGTAAATGTACGTCCGCTCTATTCCAAAATGCAGTTTGCGATAGACCGCATGAACCGCACGATTCAGGAAAATCTGACGGCAGTCCGTGTAGTCAAAGCCTATGTGCGGGGCGATTATGAAATCGCAAAATTTGAAGAAGCAAATCTGAATCTGAAAAAAGAATCCGAAAAAGCATTTGGCATTGCCGTGTTAAATATGCCTGCCATGCAGTTTGTCATGTACGCAACAATACTGTCCCTGCTGTTATTCGGCGGTTATCTGATTCATGAGGGCAGGCTCGGTATCGGCGAACTGACCGGATTTTTAAGCTACGTCCTGCTCATTTTAAATTCACTGATGATGATGTCCAACGTATTTTTAATGATGACACGTTCTCTGGCATCCGGCGCGCGTATCCTTGAGGTCATCGATGAAAAAATAGATTTGACCGATGAAAATGCAAAGGATATCAGCGTAGAGCGCGGCGAAATCGAATTTGACCATGTGTGGTTTAAATATAAGGAAGAAGCAAAAGAATATGTGCTTTCCGATGTATCATTTCATATTAAAGCCGGTCAGACAGTAGGAATTATCGGTCAGACCGGTGCGGCAAAAACCACGCTTGTCCAGCTGATTCCGCGTCTTTATGATACCGTGCGGGGAACGGTAAAGGTGGACGGCGTTGATGTCAGAAATTATCCGATGCAGCATTTAAGAGATGCGATTGCTATGGTACTTCAGAAAAATACACTGTTTTCTGGAACAATGCTTGATAACTTAAAATGGGGCGATGAAAACGCTTCCATGACGGAAATTGAAGAAGCCTGCCGGATTGCCTGTGTCGATGAATTTATTGACCGCCTGCCGGACGGTTATCAGACGGAAATGGGACAGGGCGGTGTCAATGTGTCCGGCGGTCAGAAACAGCGCCTCTGCATTGCAAGAGCCATTTTAAAAAAGCCGAAGGTACTGATTTTAGACGATTCAACCAGCGCGGTTGATACGGCGACAGAAAGCAGAATCCGCGAAGGACTTGCAGAGAAACTGCCTGATATGACAAAAATTATTATTGCACAGCGCATATCTTCCGTGCGCCATGCGGATCAGATTATTATTTTGGACGGCGGAAGGGTAAGCGGTATCGGTACACATGAAAGCCTGCTTGCTTCCAACCGCATTTATCAGGAAATTTACGAATCCCAGAAGGAAGGAGCGGATTTATAATGGCAAAATATGTAGGATATAAAAGACCGAAAGACACGAAAAAGACAATCCGGCATCTGCTGGTATATTTAGGCATGCACAAATGGTCCTTTTTGCTGGTTGCCCTGCTGGTACTTATCAGTGCCGGAGCCAATATTACGGGAACATATCTTTTAAAGCCGGTCATTAACCGCTTTATCGTTCCGGGAGATTTAAACGGACTGGTGCGTGCCGTTGCGGCAATGGGCGTGATGTATCTGTGCGGCGCACTGGCAACGCTCGGATATAACCGCTTAATGGTGAAGACCTCGCAGAAAGTCATCCGTGAAATCCGAAGCGATTTATTTGCACACGTACAAAAACTGCCCCTGCGGTATTTTGATGCGCATACACACGGCGAATTAATGAGCCGTTTTACCAATGATGTCGATGCCGTACAGGAAGCGATGAACAACAGCTTTGCAATGATTATCCAGAGTTTCATGATGCTTTTCGGTACGGTGATAATGATGATGGTACTCAGTATCCGGCTGTCGCTGATTGTTGTGGTATTTTTAATTGTTATGTTTGTGGTTATCCGCTTAAATGGAAAGCACAGCAAAAAATATTTTAACCGGCAGCAGGAGGAACTCGGCAAAATTAACGGATTTGTACAGGAAATGGCAGAGGGACAGAAGGTCGAAAAGGTCTTCAATCACGAAGCAAAAGACTATGCGCGTTTTTGTGAACTCAGTGAAAATTTCAGAAAGCAGTCCACCAATGCTCTGTCCTTTGCCGGTATGATGATACCAACCATTGTCAGTCTTTCCTATCTGAATTATGCGGTGTCTGCCTGCGCGGGCGGCCTGCTTGCAATTCGGGGACTGATGGATTTGGGAAGTCTTTCGGCATATCTGGTATATGTGCGCCAGAGTGCAATGCCGTTAAATCAGTTTACCCAGCAGGTCAATTTTCTGTTGTCTGCGCTTTCCGGTGCGGAACGAATTTTTGACATGATGGACGAACAGCCGGAAGTGGACGAAGGTAACGTGCATTTATGTCACGTTGTAAAAAATGCGGACGGCACACTGACAGAATGTGAACAAAGCACACCGGATTACGCATGGAAAGTGCCGGAAAACGGCGGCTTCCGCTATGTTGAATTAAAAGGTGATGTGCGTTTTCAAAATGTAGTCTTTGGGTACACCGATAAAAAGCGCGTATTAAACGGCATTTCTCTTTTTGCAAAACCGGGACAGAAAATCGCATTTGTCGGTTCAACCGGTGCGGGAAAAACAACGATTGTCAACCTGATTAACCGTTTTTATGAAATCCAGTCGGGAACGATTACCTATGACGGTATCGACATTCAGCAGATTGCAAAAGACGATTTGCGCCGCTCACTGGCAATGGTTATTCAGGATACGCATTTATTTACGGGAACGATTGCGGACAATATCCGGTACGGCAAGTTAGATGCGACTGACGAGGAAGTTTATGAGGCAGCACGCATTGCCAATGCGGACTCCTTTATCCGCAGACTGCCGGACGGTTATGATACAATGCTGTATGCAGACGGCAGTAATCTTTCGCAGGGGCAGCGCCAGTTACTTGCGATTGCGAGAGCGGCAGTTGCCAAACCGCCGGTGCTTATTTTAGACGAAGCGACCAGTTCTGTAGATACCCGCACCGAGCGGCTAATTGAAAAGGGCATGGATGCGATTATGGAAGGCAGAACGGTATTTGTCATTGCACACCGCCTGTCAACCGTGCGAAACTCCAAAGCAATCATGGTATTGGAAAAGGGCGAAATCATAGAGCGCGGCAGTCATGAGGAATTGTTAGAACAGCGGGGCAGATACTATAGGCTGTATACGGGACAGTTTGAATTGGAATAATGTGAAAAATCCTTAAATCTAAGATTTTTCACACAGCGCTTTGTGCCTCAGGCGTCACAAAGCCGCTTTTTATCGCAGAACTGAATAGATTCAGTTCGCGATTCCTACGGCATTAAAATGCCTGCGGAATGAAGATTAGTATGAAGTATGAGCAATTCATATGCGAGAGATTGCTCATACGGCAATTTGCTTTCAGGTAAAGCAAATTGCCATTATCGTAGATTGACAGTAAACTCGTCCATACAGATATTTGCGCCGCAGGTGTCGCAAATATCTATAGAAAAGAGGAAAGTATGAAAAAAGAACAGATTCGGAATGAATTATTTAAGATAGAAGTGCTGCGGCAGAGATTAATGCGGCCGCAGTTTATCACATTGGGGCTTACAGTAGGGCAGGGACAGCCGCGCATTTTAAAAGAACTGCTTTTTGAAGGCAGTATGACACAGAAAAAACTTGCGGATGCCTGCCTTTTAGATGTAACCACGATGTCAAGGACACTTGACCGAATGGAGCAGGCAGGACTGCTTGTACGGGAAAGTAATCCCGACTGCCGCCGTTCATGGCTGATTGCCCTGACGGAAAAGGGAATGGATATTGCCAAAAAGGTACAGCAGATATTTGAAGAAACGGATAAAATTTATTGCAGTAATCTTTCAGAGAAAGAAGCGGAGCAGCTTTTCGTATTGCTTCAAAAAGTAGAGGACAATATTTCACAAAACTGTAAATAAGAACTTCTTTTGTGGCTGTCCTCATTTTTGTGGCTGGCAGGCTGTAAGAAGCAGGCATATATTTTCCGTTGTCCGAATAGGATATACAAACAAACTTTAGGATATTGCATGAAAGGATATATCGAAGAACGGGCAGTAAAGACGGCGGAATATATTATCGAAACCAAAGCAACCGTGCGCCAGACCGCGCGTAAATTCGGTGTCAGCAAAAGCACCGTACATAAAGATGTGACGGCGCGTCTGACACGAATCAATCCGGCGCTTGCAAATGAAGCGCGCAAGGTGCTTGATGTCAACAAAAAAGAGCGCCATATCCGCGGCGGATTGGCAACGCGCGAAAAATACCTGCACGAACAGTAACAGCATATAAAATGAGCCGGTACCGTCTGATGCATCAGACGGTACCGGCCTGTTTTGTTTGGGGAGAAAAGTTACTGTAATACTGCAACAATCTCTAAATTGCGTTCTTTTGATAAATCTACAAATTCATTGCCTTCACACTTTACAATCGGGCGTGACAGGGCATGTTCGTTAATTAAAACGACTTCGCCGGTGCGGCCATCAGAAAGTTTGACATTATTTCCGATATAAGAAGTGGCGACATTCTTTAAGAACGGAAGGCTGAACTTCGGGTCAAATTTTGTAAAAGCATCCTGTTCCATATCCCGTACAACGTGGAATGGACAGAGGGCTTTTCTGTATATGCGGGAAGAGGTCATGGCATCGTAGATATCTGCAATTGTAATAATCTTTGCAAAATCAGGAATGTCTTCTGACTTTAAACCCATTGGATATCCGGAGCCGTCGCATTTTTCATGGTGTAGTAAAATGGCAGATTTAACACGCTCATCAATATCGGCATCCTTTACAATCTGATAGCCTAAGTTGACATGCTCTTTAATAATGGCATATTCGTTAGCGGTCAGCCGGTCCGGTTTGCTTAAAATTTCATTTGGAACTAAAAGCTTTCCGATATCGTGTAAAATACCGCATAAAGTCAGCACCTTTACATCTTCCTCAGAATAGCCGAGCCATTTTCCAAGAATGGAGGCAATAATGGCAACATTAATGCAGTGGACATATGTTAAATCGTCCATATCACGCATACAGTGGAGCATATCGAAAATCTGGAGAGTATTCGTATATTCTGCAAGAATTTTTTCGGTATTCTTTAACAGCGCAGTCGTATCAATTGTTTCGTGGTTAATGACAATGTCATTTAATTCTGTCTTCAAATCATTAATACCATCAATAAAAGTTTCGTTAAAATGTTCGAAATTCTGGCTCTGCTTAATTTTTTCATAGTAAGTCATCTGTTCCAGAACTTCCGGCTGCTCAGGCTGTGCGGCAGCTTCCTCATATACATTAATTTTTAAGACATTGTACTCAGAGATTTTTGCAATCATATCTAAAGTCAAAACGGTATCTTTTGCAGCAATAAGATGACCGGTGGAAGTCATGATATCCTGTGATAAAACCATGCCTTCAGCGGCATCAAAAATAAAAATATTTTTCTCCTGTGTATTGTCGCTCATCCTTGAAATCTCCTTTGCAAAAGTATAAATGTTCCGGTAGCTTCATTATATGGTTGAGGGGATAAAAAGTCAATAAAAAGTACTTGACCAATGCCCATAGATTGTGTAATATACATACGTATGAATGATTAACTGAATAATTTAAGATGTCCCTTATTTAGAGCGGTGGAGATACATAGGATCGATGAAGCCCGGCAACCCCATATGGTAAGATATGGAAGGTGCCAACCTGAGCGACTATCCTGCTTTTGCGGCAGGTCGAACAATAAGAGGATTACGGATCTTACATAGATTACGAGTCCTGTCTGAGGGGCTCGTTTTTCAGTTTCAGGAGAAGTACCAGAAGCAGCGTTTAACAGTTTACAGGGACATAAAAAGCCCGAGGAAAGAAAGGAAGAAAGAATTCATGGAGAAAAGATTATTTACTTCAGAATCAGTAACAGAAGGACATCCGGACAAAATCTGCGATCAGGTTTCTGATGCAGTACTGGATGCATTATATGCACAGGACCCATATTCAAGAGTTGCCTGTGAAACATTAACCAATACAGGATTTGTGATGGTTATGGGTGAAATTACAACAAAGGCCAATGTAGATATTACACAGATCGTAAGAGATACCGTAGTAGAAATCGGCTATGACAGCTCTGAAAAAGGCTTCGATGGTAATACCTGTGCCGTTATGGTGGCACTTGACAAGCAGTCACCGGATATTGCAATGGGTGTTGACAAGGCACTTGAAGCAAAAGAAGGCATTGATCCGGATGCAGATGACATTGGTGCAGGCGATCAGGGTATGATGTTTGGCTATGCAACCAATGAAACAGAAGAATATATGCCATATTCCGCAGCACTTGCACAGAAGCTTGCAAGACAGCTGACAAAGGTCAGAAAAGACGGTACACTGTCTTATTTAAGACCGGACGGAAAGACACAGGTTACAGTGGAATATGATGAAAACAACAAGCCTGTAAGACTGGATGCCATCGTTGTATCTTCACAGCATGCACCGGAAGTTTCACAGGAACAGATTCATACAGATATCAAGAAGTATGTTATTGATGCCATTGTAGACAACAGTATGGTAGATGATGACACGAAAATTTATATCAATCCGACAGGACGTTTCGTAATCGGCGGACCAAACGGTGACAGCGGTCTGACAGGTCGTAAGATTATCGTTGATACTTACGGTGGTGTTGCAAGACACGGCGGCGGTGCATTTTCAGGTAAGGACTGCACAAAGGTAGACCGTTCCGCAGCATATGCCGCAAGATATGTAGCAAAGAACCTCGTTGCCGCAGGTATTGCAGACAGATGTGAAATCCAGTTATCTTATGCGATCGGTGTTGCACTGCCGACATCTATCCGCGTGGAAACATTCGGAACAGGGAAGTTAAGCGAAGATAAGATTGTAGAAATCATCCGTGAAAACTTCGATTTAAGACCGTCAGGTATTATCAAGATGCTTGATTTAAGAAGACCGATCTACAAGCAGACAGCAAGCTATGGACATTTCGGCCGCAACGACCTGAATCTGCCATGGGAAAAACTTGACCGTGTAGATGCATTAAAAATGTATTTGTAAAATATCCTGAAATCCAGGAATAAACAACGGGAAATTCTGGAAGAATAAAGAAAGCCAGAGGGAAGATATAAGCCGGCTATGGACAAACCATCCATTGTCGGCTTATACTGTTTTTAAATAAAGTGTGTTTTTTAAGAAAAAGTAAGCTGCCGCAGGGCAGGTGTGAAACTGTATTTACGGAGTACGCCTTGCCGTATCCTGTATAAATTTGATAGAAATGCATTTAAAAATGAAGAAATGAGGAATTGTATGATTGAAAATTATAGTATTACAGAGTGGATTGCGTTCTTTTTTATTTACAGCTTTTTAGGGTGGTGCATTGAATCCGCCATTGTATCCTTTAACAAGCGCAAACTGACAAACAGAGGCTTTTTAAAAGGTCCGATGCTGCCACTGTACGGTTCGGGAGCGGTAATCATGCTGTTATCAACACTTTGGGCAAAGGATAATTATGTTTTAGTATACATCTGTGGTACAATCGGTGCAACGGCGCTGGAATATGTCACAGGGGTACTGATGGAAATGATGTTTAACATGCGCTACTGGGATTACAGCAATAAAAAGTTTCAGATTCACGGCTATATCTGTCTGACCTCATCCTTATTCTGGGGCGTGCTGACGGTATTGCTGGTCTGTTTTGTGCATATTCCGGTTGCGGCACTGGTGGCTTCCGTTCCGGCAAATATATTAAGAGTTGGATTATTTTTTATCATTGCGGTGGCATCCGTGGATACGGTTGATGCGTTTAAAAAGGCGCTGGATTTCCAGAAGCTGCTCACGTATGAAACAAGAATTAAAAATGAACTGTCAGAACTGACAGAGCGTTTAAACGATGCAAAAGAAGTATTTACGGATAAGAATAATGAAAGAAGCCGTGAATTTTTCAGTATGCAGGAAGCGCGTGCGGAACGCTTAAGACTGGAACTGGATGCGGCAAAGGAAAAGGTCGGCAAATTCAAAAATTCCATGTTAAACAGCTTCCCGTCCGCAACGTCTAATAAGTTTGGCGAAGCGCTGGACGAATTTAAAGAGTATTTTAATAGGAAAAAATAAAAAAAATTTCATTTAGCTCTTTTAAATTTTGAAAATGTTGTATATAATGGTATTCTACTATGTATGTTTAGACTGCGTTATACTGTCTACATATATATAGAAATGAAGAAAATAAGAAAAACGAACATAGATAGAATGAAGAACATCGGAAAGGGGATTCATATGTTATCAACCGATATCGGAGTAGATTTGGGTACAGCCAGTATTCTGGTTTATATAAAAGGGAAAGGCGTTGTTTTAAAAGAACCGTCAGTAGTAGCATTTGACAGAGATACCAACAAGATTAAGGCAATCGGCGAAGAAGCACGTCTGATGTTAGGAAGAACACCGGGTAATATTGTAGCGGTAAGACCGTTAAGACAGGGTGTTATTTCTGATTACAGAGTAACTGAAAAAATGTTAAAGTACTTCATCCAGAAGGCAATCGGCAAGAGAATGTTAAAGAAGCCAAGAATCAGTGTCTGTGTACCGTCAGGTGTTACAGAAGTAGAAAAGAAGGCGGTAGAAGATGCAACACTTCAGGCTGGTGCAAGAGAAGTAGCAATCATTGAAGAACCGATTGCAGCTGCCATCGGTGCAGGGATTGATATTTCAAGACCTTGCGGTAACATGATTGTTGATATCGGCGGTGGTACAACAGATATCGCGGTTATTTCTTTAGGCGGTACAGTAGTCAGCACCTCCATTAAGATTGCCGGTGATGATTTTGATGAAGCAATCGTCCGATATATGAGAAAGAAACACAATCTTCTGATTGGTGAAAGAACTGCGGAAGATATTAAGATAAAAGTCGGTTCAGCTTATCCGAGAACTGAGATTGCAACAATGAACGTAAGAGGTCGAAACCTTGTAACAGGTCTTCCAAAGACGGTTGAGGTAACGTCAGAAGAAACACAGGAAGCATTAAAAGAAGCAACATCCCAGATTGTTGAAGCCGTACACAGTGTACTGGAAAAGACACCACCGGAATTAGCTTCCGATATTGCAGACAGAGGAATTGTCCTGACAGGCGGCGGAAGCCTTTTACAGGGACTTGAAGAACTGATTGAATCAAAGACAGGAATCCATACAATGACAGCCGAAGACCCGATGACAGCAGTTGCAATCGGAACCGGTAAGTTTATTGAATTCCTTGCAGGATACAGAGATGATAAATAATTATCAGCAAAATAAGAAGTGAGCGGAGGAGGAAAGAAATGGTAAAGGGGCTTTACACAGGGTACACAGGAATGGTGAATTCCCAGAAAAGACTGGATGTGATTTCCAACAACCTTGCAAATGCAACAACGACAGGCTTTAAAGCAGAGGGCTGTACAACACAGGCATTTGATTCCATGTATGCCATCAAGATTAAAGATGCAACAGTCGGACATTTAAACCAGAATATCGGTTCAGTCAGTCTGGGTGCAAAGATTGGGGAAACATACAGAAACTGGGAGCAGGGTTCGTTACAGGCAACGAACAACACCTATGATTTTGCACTGGCAGGACAGGGCTTTTTCTCGGTAGAGTTCACCAATAAGAACGGTGTAACAAGCACAATGTATTCCAGAGATGGCGCATTTCAGATGAATTCAGAAGGCTATCTTGTGACAAAAGACGGCGATTATATTTTAGGTGAAGGCGGAAGAATCCAGCTTCCGACAGATTTGAATGAATTATCTGTTGATTCACAGGGGAATATTTTTGCAGACGGACAGTATGTAGATACATTTGCCTTGGTTGATTTTGAAGATTATAACTATCTGGAAGAATACGGTGAAAATCTGTACCGTGCGGTGGATGGTGCAACCGAACAGGATTGTACGGCAACCGTACAGCAGGGCTACTTAGAAGCTTCTAATATTAATGTCGTATCAGAAATGGTGGACATGATTGCGGTTGCAAGAGAGTATGAAAGCGGACAGAAAGTCATCCAGGCAATTGATGAAATGCTTGGCAAAATGGTGACAATGTCAGAATTATAATAAGGCCCGGGTTAAAAGACATTAATATTATGGTAGTAAGCTGCCGGTAAAATCACCGGTATTGATTACGGAATGGAGAAGAATATGGTAAGATCATTATGGACGGCAGCAGCAGGCATGACGTCACAGCAGACAAATGTCGATACGATTTCCAATAATCTTGCAAATGTAAATACAACAGGATACAAGATGGAAACAACACATTTTAAATCCCTTTTATATCAGCAGTTACAGGCAAAGACCACATCTGCAAACGGTGAAACAAAGCCGGTTAATGCACAGGTTGGTTTGGGTTCAAGAGTATCTGCTGTAACATCACAGTATGTACAGGGTTCTGTCAACAAAACAGACAGTGACACGGATTTTGCAATCGTAGGAAACGGCTTTTTCGGTGTAGTCGGTGAAGATGGACAGACTTATTACACAAGAAACGGTAACTTTGGATTCTCAATTGCAACAGAAGGCTATATGCTTTGTACATCAGAAGGTCTTCCGGTATTAAGCTCAGACGGTAATGAACTGGTGCTGGGACCGGAATATGACCCGACAAAGATTACAGTAGACGGCGACGGTAATTTATTATATCCAAGTGAAGAAAATAACAACAATCCGACGGCAATCGGTTTAAAGATTGGATTATTCCAGTTTGCCAATCCGGCAGGTCTTGATAAGACAGGAGATTCTCTTTTAATGGAAACGGAAGCATCCGGTATTGCATTAAATGAAGATATCGATGAGGTAGGCAAAAAGAGTACTTTAAAGCAGGGATATCTGGAAGCTTCTAATGTCAATGTAGCAACAGAAATGGTAAATCTGATTACAGCGCAGAGAGCCTATGAATTATGCTCAAAGGCAATTACCACATCCGATACGATGATGGAGCAGGCAAACAATCTGAAGCGATAAGTAAAAGCAGCGGTGCGGCAGTTTAATGCCGGGGAGGAAAGGTGTACATATGAGCGATACAATCAGCGGATTAAATTCGTCATATTTAAACGGTACCTATACCAATTCAACAACAAGTGCGCTTGAAAGCACATTAAATAATAAGGATTTATCTACATCTTCCAGCGATGAACTCATGGAAGTCTGCAAGGATTTTGAAGAATATTTTGCAGAACAGATGGTAAAATCCATGCTTAAAATGGCAAAAGTAGACAGCAGTGATGATGATAACAGCTATGCTTCTATTTTTGGACTGTCTTCTGACAGCAGTGATTCCGGAATGAGTACCATGTCCAGCTATTTTGGTGACCAGATGGTGTCAAAGCTGTCTGAAGCACTGTGCAGTACAGAAAACGGCAGCGGACTGGGACTGGCACAGACCCTTTATAATCAGATGAAGAGGAATTACGGAATTGAGGAGTAATTTAGATTACGAAGCAGAATATATTGAAGGCTTTGTAGAAAATATCATATACCGCAATGAAGACAACGGCTATACCGTTTTCAACGTGGTTTATAAAGGTGAAGAGATTACCTGCGTTGGTGTATTCAGTTACATCAACGCAGGTGAATTTATTACTGCAAATGGAGGATTTGTCAAACATCCGTCCTATGATATGCAGTTTTCTATTAAATCTTATGAATTCAAAGCGCCGGACGACACCAAGTCGGTCAGACGTTATCTTGCATCCGGTGCTATCAAAGGCATTGGTGAAAAAATGGCTGAGAGGATTGTAAAAGAGTTCGGGGATGACACCTTCCGCATTATGGAAGAAGAACCGGAACGTCTTGCGGAGATTAAAGGCATCAGTCTTACAAAAGCGATGGATATCGCAGCTCAGCTTGTCGATAAACGCGACATGCGTAAAGCCATGATGTTTTTACAGGACTATGGCATCAGCATGGGAATTGCGGGTAAAATTTATTCCAGATACGGACAGGAAATATATACAATTATTAAGCAGAATCCTTACAGACTTGCAGACGATATTGACGGCATCGGATTTAAAACGGCTGATGAAATTGCGGCAAAGGCCGGCATTAAAGTAGATTCGGATTTCAGAATCCGCAGTGGGATTTTGTATGTATTGACACAGGCGGCAGGACAGGGACACATCTATCTGCCGTGGACAGAATTAGAGCAGGGGGTTACAGCGCTGCTGTTAATAGATATTCGTGATATGGAGCGCCATATCATGGATATGGCAATTGATAAAAAAATTGTTGTCCGTGAAAATGCGTCTGGCGAAAAGTGCATTTATGCTTCGATGTATTATTATATGGAGGCTTCTATTGCCAAGCATTTGATCGAACTGAATATCCCGTATTCGCAGGATGAAGCGGAAATCGGCCAGAGAATCGCGCAAATCGAAGAAAAAAACGACATAATTCTTGATGATATCCAGAAACAGGCGGTTCATAAGGCTGTTTTAAATGGATTGATGGTTATTACGGGCGGACCGGGAACGGGAAAGACAACAACTATTAATACCATTATTAAATATTTTGAAATGGAAGGTCTGGAAATCCGTCTGGCAGCGCCGACGGGCCGTGCGGCAAAGCGGATGGCAGAAACAAGCGGATATGAAGCGCAGACAATTCACAGACTGCTTGAAATCTGCGGCAGTGCATCCGATTCACAGAACACAGGCATGCATTTTGAAAGAAATGAAGACAATCCGCTGGAAACAGATGTCATTATTGTAGATGAAATGTCCATGGTGGACGTATCTATTATGAACTCACTGCTAAAGGCAATAGCTGTCGGAACACGTCTGATTCTTGTGGGCGATGTGGACCAGTTACCGAGTGTCGGACCGGGAAATGTGTTAAAGGATATTATCCATTCGGGCTGCTTTGAAGTCGTGAAGCTGGAAAAGATTTTCAGACAGGCGGCAGAGAGCGAAATCATCATGAACGCGCATAAGATTAATAAAGGCGAACCGGTAACACTCAACAAATACAGCAAAGACTTTTTGTTTGTCAAACGGAACAATCCCGATGCCATTATTGCGGCGATGTGTACACTGATTAAAGAAAAACTGCCGGATTATGTCCATGCGGACCGCAAAGACATCCAGATTCTGACACCAACCAGAAAATCCGCAGTCGGGGCACAGCGGTTAAACCGGATTATGCAGCAGTACTTAAATCCGCCGTCCGCAGACAAAATGGAAAAAGAAGTCGGGGATACCATTTACCGCGTGGGCGATAAGGTCATGCAGATAAAAAATAACTATCAGCTGGAGTGGGAGCGCAAAAGCCGGTATGGCGTTACCTATGACCGCGGCAACGGCATTTTCAATGGGGACACCGGTGTGATAGAAGACATCAACTTCTTTTCGGAACAGATGCTGGTGCGGTTTGAAGACGACCGTTTTGTATACTATGATTTTACACAGTTGGATGAACTGGAGCTGGCATATGCGATTACAATTCACAAATCGCAGGGCAGTGAATATCCGGCGGTGCTGATTCCGATGTTTCCGGGACCGCGTATGCTGATGAACCGCAATCTCTTATACACGGCAGTGACAAGGGCGAGAACCTGTGTCTGCATGGTAGGACTGGAAGACTGCTTTCATGAAATGGCGGCAAATGAATCGGAGCAGAAACGATATTCTTCACTGGACCTGCGGATTCAGGAAATGGATAATCTTTAAATCAAAGATTCCTCAGAAATGAATTCAGTTTGTGCATCATTTAGAATTGGAACGTTTGTGAAATAGAGGGGAAAATGAAACAGGGAAAAAACAAGCGGAATAACACGCAGAACTTAAAAGAATATATACAGCAGCTTGCACAGACCGGCATCAAAGAACTGACGGATATAGTGTTTCCGCCGGCGTGTCCGGTCTGCGGCGGGGTTCTGGGGTTTGAAAAGGGCAGACGAAGACAAATCTGTCCGGATTGTGACAACAGACTTGAATATATCGGCGAACCGCGCTGCATGAAGTGCGGCAAACCGTTAAAAAAGACGGATACGCAGCAGTTTTGCTATGACTGTACGGTGAAACGCCATTTTTATGAACGCGGTGTGGCGGTCTTTGCCTATACGGACGGCATCAAACAGTCCATTTACCAATTCAAGTATCACGATAAAAGAGAATATGCGGCATTTTACGGCAGGCAGGCGGCGCAGCAGTGCGGTGCACTCATTGGAAAATGGGATATTGATCTTGTGCTTCCCGTACCGATGTATGCAGCCAAACAAAGAAAACGCGGATACAATCAGGCAGAACTGATTGCGCGCGAGCTTTCTAAAAATCTGAATCTGATCTGTGCTTCGGAAATCCTGGTCCGTACCAGAAAAACAACTCCAATGAAAGAATTAAATGATGAGGAAAGAAGAAAAAATGTAGAAAGGGCTTTCCTTGTAAAAGAAAATGTAGTAAAATATAAAAAAATTTTACTTGTTGATGATATTTATACAACAGGAGCAACGATAGACAGCTGCGCAAAAATTTTATATCAAAAGGGCGCACAGAAAGTATATTTTTTATGTTTGTGTGCGGGGAAAGGATTTTAAGAAAATGCCGGGAACGGCAGAAGGGGAGAATTGGTTATGGATGTTAGAAATTGCAGACAATGTGGGAAATTATATAATTATATAGGCGGCAGTTACCGTAATTTATGCCCGAGCTGCATTAAACAGCTGGAAGACAAGTTTATGGAAATTAAGGAATATATCCGCGACAACAAAGTTGCAAGCATTTCGGAGATTTCAGATAAATTTGAAGTCAGCACCAAGCAGATTGAACAGTGGGTGCGTGAAGAACGTCTCTGCTTTACGGATGATTCACCGATCGGGCTGCAGTGTGAGTGCTGTGGTGCAACGATTAAGACAGGGCGTTACTGTGATAAGTGTAAAGGGACGATGGCAAACAAGCTGGATAATCTGTATAAGGCACCGGCACCGGCACCAAGGGCAGGCAGGGATCGTGACAATGCAAGAATGAGATTCCTTGATAAATAACAGATTCTATATTACAGAGCATAAAGAAAGAATTACTCAGGATATATACAGAATTCCGGGCGATTCTTTCTTTTTTTGTATTTAAAAATTGTAAAAACAGGTTAAGGAATATGCCGAAAGTACCGATAATATTTCTGAAACCATTTTAATGAGAATAGGAAAAGAGTTTAAACGGAAAGAGAGGCGGTCAGCAATGCGTGTAGAGGCATACAGTGCTGTGAACCGGATTTATCAGAGTGGGGCAGCTTCTTCTGCAAAGAAGGGAGGCAGTACTGCTTCATATAGTGATAAACTGGAAATTTCAAGAACAGCAAAGGATTATCAGACAGCAAAAGAGGCAGTAAGCCGGACATCGGAAGTAAGAGAAGACAAGGTTGCACAGATAAAAGCGGCAATGGAGGCAGGAACATATCGTGTGAGTGCGCAGGAAGTTGCCGGTAAGATGCTTGAGAATATTGCAACATTAACATTTTAAGGAGATTCTTTCATGGCAAGTTTAATTGATACACTTATTGATGTACTTGGACAGGAAGATGCAGAGTATAAAAAACTGCTGGAGTTATCCAATAACAAGACAAAGGCAATTGTCGGTGCGGATATTGAGCGGTTACAGGATATTCTGGTTCAGGAACAGGCTCAGATTGATGCCATTAATAAACTGGAACAGCAGCGTATGGAAAATGTAGATGATATCTGCAATGTACTCAATTTAAGAAGAACAGACATTAAATTAGAAGATATTTTAGAAGTGCTAAAGAAGCAGCCTAAAGAGCATGATGCACTTGAGGCAGTTAATGCACAGCTTAAACAGACATTAAATGAGTTGATGAAAATCAACGAGAATAATAAATTACTGACAAAAGAATCACTGGATATGGTTGAGTTTGAACTTAACATTGCAAAAAATGCAGTGCTTACACCACAGACAGGAAACTACAGTAAAAACGCTTATGACGAGGAGAGAATCCAGACCGTCAGCGGCTTTGATGCAAGACAGTAATATTTAATTTTATACTTTATACAGGTTTTCCCACGGAGGGGAGGACGGCCGGCTTAAGGATAAGCAGATGAGGGCAGAAATGGAGAAACAATGGCAAACGGAATGGGAAGTCTGTATATTGGCGTTTCCGGCCTGCACAGCGCGCAGACAGCTTTAAATACAACAGCACATAACCTCGCCAACATTAATACAGAGGGGTATACAAGACAGCAGATTACGTTTGAAGATATGACGTATCTGACTGTTGGTACGAGAAGTAATACAATTGATAAATACGGACTCGGTGTTTCCGTCAGTGAAATCCGCAGAATCCGCGATACGTTTATCGACAGAGCGTATCGGACAGAGAACGGCAGACTGGGTTACTATGAAAGCAACTTAAAAGCCGTAGAAGAAGTAGAAGATCTTTTTGGTGAAATGCAGGGTGTTACCTATCAGGACTGCTTGAAAAATTTATATTCCGCAGTGAATGAATTAAGCAAGAATCCTGAAAGCACCGTTGCACGATCCTCTTTAATTCAGTATACATCAGCATTTGTAAACAGATCCAATAAAATCTATGAGAGTTTAAAAGACTATCAGACAACGCTGAATACCGAAGTACAGAATTCCGTAAACCGGATTAATGAACTGGGGCAGACCATTTTTGCATTAAACAAGCAGATTCAGGGAATTGAATCCGGTTCGGGCGAATATGCCAACGATTTACGTGACCAGCGTGATAATGCACTCGATGAACTCAGTGGATATATTAAGATGTCTTATTATGAAGAAGCAAACGGACGTGTCATCGTCACATGCGAAGGCATTCCGTTTGTCAATGAGAATAATGTGACAGAGATGTCCACAAGAACCATGGACAGTAATTCGCTGCTGATTCCAACCTGGCCTTCCTTTGAAAAGGATGTATTTGACATTACACAGCCGATTTCAAATGGCAGTAAAAATGATATGGGTTCATTAAAAGGTGCAATTATTGCGCGGGGAAGTGTCAATGTCAAGGCTTCCGATGTACCGGTAAAGCCGGATGAGAGTGATTATGACCTGACAACGGCAGAAGGACAGGCAGCATACGATGCAGCCAATGCCGCATATCAGGAAAAGCAGGATTATTACAATACATACATTGAACCGTCTGCTATTTTAAGTGCGATGGCAGGGCTGGATAAGCTGGTAAACGGGATTGTGGAGTCCATCAATGATGTTTTATGTCCTGAAAAAGAAATTACGCTGGATGCACCGCTGACAGACAGTGAAGGCAATGAAATTGCCGCAGCGAAGTATACATATAAAGCATCATCCAATGCAGTTCTGTATACAAGACACGGACAGGCAGTACAGGGAACGGACAATGGTGACGGAACATACAGTTACACATCGGAGGAAGCCCTTTTTACAGATGAAACACTGACACAGAAAGAACAGGTAGATTCTTATGTATATTCTGTTTTGGACATGGATAAGACAGATTATGGTATGGACGATGATAAGACCATCGGTGAGGAATTGATTTCCCGTACCAATACCAAGCGTTATATCGTGACAACCGATGCGAACGGTGGTACGATTTATGTCAGAAACAATCTGGATGTGAAGGGAAACCAGTCTTACTATACGATCGGCAGCCTTGAGATGAACAAGGAAGTTGCACAGAATGTCGGTAAGATTGCACTGACGACGAAACAGGGAAAAGAAGATTTTGATAAAGCACAGGAACTGGTGGATATGTGGGAGAACAAATTTGCTTCTTTAAATCCTGAGGTCTATGCAAAGTCAGATTTTAATACATATTATACAAATTTCATCAGTGAATACGCAACGATGGGTCGTGTGCTTGACAATTACGTGGGCAATCAGGAAACCATGGTAAACGGATATGATAACCAGCGTTTACAGTTGCAGGGTGTATCTTCTGATGAAGAACTTGAAAAGATGATTAAGTTCCAGCAGGCATACAATGCAGCATCACGGTATATTAATGTTGTCAGCGATATGTTAGAAAGCTTAATCGTTTCACTTGGAAATGCATAAAATGAAGTTTAAACAGTTATCTGCACCGGGGCGAAAGCAGATGACCATGGCAGCGGATGCTGCCCGGTAATAAAACCGCCCGGAAATGAGGAAAATATGGCATCAACATTTTTTGGATTAACAATATCATACAGCGGTCTGCAGGCAGCATCCACATCGCTGAATGTTACGGGACATAACGTATCCAATATTAATACAAAGGGATATTCAAAACAGCAGGCATCCACAGAAGCTGCACAGGCATTACGTACGTTCTCGACCTACGGTATGCTCGGTGCCGGTGTTAAAGTAACAGGTGTCAGCCAGCTGCGTGACAGCTATTACGATGAAAAATACCGTAACAATCAGGCAAATTATGGTGAATATGAAGCAAAAGAAAATTATATGGATCAGATTGAAGATTTCTTTGATGAATGGAATCTGAACGGTTACTGTAAGGAATATCAGAAGTTCTTTACATCGGTAGAAGAAGTTATTAAAGCACCGGGCGAGGCTTCGACAAAGAATCAGCTGATTAACAATGCAGCGAGCATGGCGCAGTATTTTAATACATTGTCTACGAATCTTAGAAAGATTCAGGAAGATGCAAATAACGAAATCAAGGATGCGGTAGAGCAGATTAATTCCTATGCACAAAACATCGCTTCTTTAAACAGACAGATTAATCAGATTGAAGCCAACTACGGCGATGCAAATGATTTAAGAGATAAGAGAAATGCGCTGATTGATGATCTGGCACAGATTGTCAATGTCAGCATCAATGAAGAAGACATCGGAAACGGTCTGACAGATTTCAGGGTATCCATTAACGGACAGACACTGGTTGCAGGATACGATTACAATAAGCTTTATACAGAAGCCAGAGCAGATAAGAGAAATGCTTCCGATGCTGCCGCTTTATATGATGTAAAGTGGGAGAGCGGACAAAACTTCAATCTTTACAGCCCGTCTCTTGGCGGACAGATGAAGGCACTGGTAGATATCCGTGACGGCTGTAATGGTGAGTTTGAACAGTACAAAGTAGATGAGAACGGCGATTACATTCTGGATTCAGACGGTAACAAAGTATTGGAATCTGTATTAAGAAATGAACAGAATACAGATTTTAAGGGGATTCCGTATTACCAGTCCCAGTTAAACCAGTTCATTTCCACATTGTCGGAATCGGTTAATAACGTTTTAAAGAGTGGTCTGACATCAGACGGAACACAGCACGGCATTTCATTGTTTGTAACACAGACAAACACAGATACGATGACGGCTTTAAACATTACAGTCAACCCAGAACTGGTTAAAGATGCCGATAAGCTTGCAACAAGAAGTTCTGCGGCGACCGGACAGGCAGAAGCGGATATTATGGAACAGTTAAGAAAGCTTCAGAGCGAAAAGATTTTTGACGGTGGTACAGGCGCTTACTTCCTTGAAAGTATGGTCAGTGATATGTCCATTGATTCAAGCAATGCAACGAATATGTTAGATAATTACAACAACCTGCGCACAACAATTCAGAATCAGCGCTTATCAATCATGGGTGTTGATACCGATGAAGAAGCGATGGATATGATGAAATTCCAGCAGGCATATAACTTAAATTCAAAGATGATGTCTGTCATGAACGAAATTTATGACAAGCTGATTAATGGAACAGGACTATAAGTTTTAATGATTAGGTTTCATTCCGGATTGGAGAAGATATGAGAATTACAAATCAGATGATGATTAACAGCAGTATGGCAAATATCCAGGTGAATAAAAAACAGGTTAATACACTGGATACCCAGCTGTCTACACAAAAAAAGATTAATAAGCCGTCAGAAGACCCGATTATTGCCATTCGTGCGTTACGTCTTCGTGCCAGCTTAAATGAAGTAACACAGTATTTAAAGAAAAATATCCCAGATGCACAGCAGTGGCTTTCAACAACACAGGGCGCGCTGACACAGGGCGAATCTGTTATTAATAAGCTGTATGAATACTGCAATCAGGGTTCATCCGATTCTTATGCATCAGAACAGAGAAATACGATTGCAGAAAGCTTAAAGGCTTTAAAAAAGACTTTCTACGATGAAGGAAATGTAGATTACGCCGGACGTTACGTATTTACCGGTTATAAGACGGATACGACACTGACCTATCAGTCCGATGCACTGGCAGCTGAAGCAGATTATACGATTACACAGAAGTTTGGCAGAGATGATATTTCAAGCAAGACCGTCTATACCAATGCGTACAGCAATGCAGATATTTTAAATCTCAATGTATCTTACGATACAGATGGCAATGCTGTGATGCCAAATGTGGAAAGTGTCTACAGACTGCGCCTTGGCTATTCAGATGTGAAAAACACCGGATATAGCTTAAGCTATAACAATACAGATATCAGCTTTGCCGCAGATGGCACGGCAACCGTTACAACGTATCAGTTAGATGGCAATGGTAACAAGCAGCTGGACGCAGACGGCAACCCGATTACAACGACAACAACGGTCAATCCGGATGCCAACGGACAGTACAGCATTACAGATTCTACCGGTACTGCACTGACATTTACAAATACAACGGATAAAAACTACATTCCGGGCGATAATGAAATTGCCTTTAATGCAACAACAGGTGAAGTGCTGATGGGTGAAAATGTTTATAAGCAGGTCTACACCTCTGACAGCTTTTCATTTACGTATCAGAAGGATAACTTTGTTAAAGATGATTTGAATCCGACAATGTATTATGACTGTGTGGATAATACGACAGGAATCGTCTATGATAAAGTCAGGGAAGATGTAGAATACAACATCAACTATGCACAGAAGATTAAGATTAATACCGAAGCCAATGAGGCATTCGATATTAACCTTGGCAGAGATATTGATGACCTTGTAACATCCGTTCAGAATGTACTCGACTTAGAAAGCCAGATTTCACAGGTGGAAGGCATGTTAAAGGAAGCCCGGTATAGCGATGAGGACTCACAGAAAAAGTTAAATTCGATGCTGAATGGCTTGAATAAGCAGAAAACACTGGCAGAAGATGAGATGACCAAGGCGTTTGAAAGCGGCATTTCACAGATGCAGGGCTATAAGCAGACGATTTCCCTTGCCAATGCAGACGTCGGTAACAGACTTACAAGACTGGAACTGACACAGGGAAGATTGAATGAACAGTTTACCAATGTCACAGAAAGCAAGTCTGCCAATGAAGACATTGATCTGGAAGATGTTGTTGTAAGCTATACATCAGCCCAGCTTGTATACAATGCATCGCTTCAGGCAGCCAGCAAGGTTGTACAGCAGACACTGTTAGATTTCTTAGGATAAAAATAAAAGCAAAATAAAAGACTGCTTGTGAGAATGTGCGCAGGCAGTCTTTATTAGAAGGAGCAGATTATGCAGATTAATACAAAATGGTTTGGCACGGTGGAGATTGACGATGCCAAGATAATTACATTTAAAAAGGGACTGATTGGATTTGAGGATTGTACCCGGTTTGCAATTGTATACGAAACCGATGAAGAGAAAGATAATCCGATTATGTGGCTGCAGTCATTAGATGAACAGGCACTGGCACTGCCGATTATTAAGCCGGAATACATTATTGACGATTATGCGCCGGTTGTGGAAGACGAATTGATTTACAGTCTGGGAGAAGACGTATCGGAAGAAGATTTAATCGTGTTTATAACAATGACAGTACCGCCGGATATTACAAAGATGACCTGTAATTTAAAAGCGCCGATTATTGTGGATTCCAAAACAATGAACGCAGTTCAGGTAGCGGCAGCAAATGAAGATTACTTAGTACGCTTTCCGATTTATAATCTTTTAAAGGAAAGAAAAGAAAAGGCGGGTGAATAGAAATGCTGGCATTATCGAGGAAAAAAGACGAAGCTATTATTATCAACGATAATATTGAAATAAAGATTCTTGAAATCAAGGGCGACCAGATTAAAATCGGTATTTCTGCACCGAAATCTGTTCCGATTTATCGAAAAGAAGTCTTTACACAGATTCAGGAAGCCAATAAAGAGGCGCTGGAATCCGTTGATATGGAAAAATTAAAAAAGTTATTCTAAAGATTCGGGTCAGAAAAACCGATAATACTAATAAGAAATGAGATGAACTGCGGTTAAAGTGCAGTTTAAAAACGGCGAAAAAGGATATTCGCCGGGGAACAAGGAAACAAAGCATACGTTATCACACGGAGGTGGATAAAAGTGGGATTAGAATCAATTAACAAAGCATCGGCAGCAGCACAGAGTGTACAGACGGCAGCATCGGTAACAACGAATGTTCAGGCAGCAGGCAGCAGTACACAGACAGCAGATTATACTGCGGCACAGACGACACAGGCAGTACAGCTTCCGTTTGGACAGGACAGTGCATCTCCTGAAAGTCAGGAAAGCAAAGCAACGCTTGCAGACGTCAAAGACATCAGCAAAGTGCTAAACAGCAATACAGTTGCAGAGTTTGGTGTTTATGAACCGATGAATCGAATCACCATTAAGATTAAAGACAAGGAAACGGGAGAAGTATTAAAAGAGATTCCTTCTGAAAAAATGCTTAAAATGTTCACAAAAGCCTGTGAACTGGCAGGACTTCTTGTCGATGAGAAAATGTAGTAAATACGGATATAAAAACATAAGGACATATAGAAAGGGGTAGATAATATGCCAATTCGTTTATCAGGTATGCAGTCCGGTCTGGATACGGAAGCGTTAGTATCTGCAATGGTATTAAGCTATCGGACTAAAAAAGAAGATTACGAGAAAGCACAGAAAAAGCTTTCATGGAAACAGGATAAGTGGAAGACTATCAACACAAAAATTACAAACTTTTATACAGGAACACTTTCAAGCAATCGACTGACAAGTGCATATAATTTAAAGAAAGCAACAATTAACAATTCATCATATGCAACGGTATCAGCTTCAACGTCTGCAGTCAGCGGTACGCAGACCTTAAAGGTAACACAGCTTGCTTCCACAGGTTATCTGACCGGTGGAAAAGTCAGCAGTAAATCCGGTGATAAGCTTACAGGAACCAATAAATTAAGTGAAGTAAGCGGTATGGAAGGTGTTGCTGACGGAGCAGGTATTACCGTTACCGCATCCGGAAAGACGACAACGATTACGATGAGTTCCGATATGACAATTGATCAGTTTGTCGGTAAGTTAAAGGATGCAGGATTAAATGCAAGTTTCGATGAGAATAACCAGCGTTTCTTTATCAGTGCCAAGAGTTCAGGTGCGGACAATGATTTCTCTATGACAGCAGCAAACAGTAACGGTAAGAGCGCTATGGAAGCATTAAAGATTCAGGCTTCTACGGTTGATACGGTTGCAAAGGATATTACAAAGTATCAGAATATTTTAAGCCAGTCTGATTATGTATCTGCAACGGCAAAGAGCAACTATGATTCCGCAATTGCATCCTATAATAAGTCGATTGCTTCTTTACAGGATGCCAATACACAGCAGAAATACCAGCAGGAATATTTGAATAAATTTATTGAACTGGCAGAATACACCGATGACGGCAATGGCAACTGGAATCCGAAGGATGCGGATACTTTAGCAGCAGCCAGAAAGTATCTGACAGATGCGGTATCTGATTTGAAGGCAAAACAGACTGCCGGTACAATCACAGATGATGAAAAGCTGCAGCTGGCAGCGGCACAGGCAGTTGTTTCGGTAGCCGGAAGTGATACAGCGGTTCTTAGCAGAACAAAAAATGAAAACGGTACTTATACAAGTGATATTGATGCAATGCTTGACAAGGCGGCTTCCACAATTAAGGAAAATGAAGCAAAGATTGCAGAGTTTTATACACAGGCAGGTGTTGACAGCACTGATGCAACACAGGTTGACAGCACAACCGGTAAGATACTCTTAGACTATGATACTGCAATTGCAGGAGGCAATTCACTGGCATCAAGCTATCAGGCGACGGCACAGGAACAGTATGATTATGCACAGAAGATGGTAGATGCTTATGCTGTTGTTACAAAGTATCAGAGCGACAGCACCAGTGTGACAGAAGCTGAATATCAGGCAGCACTTTCAACACTCGGCGTATCTACAACGACAGATGCAACTTCTGCAGTTCGTATTGCCGGAAGCAATGCAAAGATTGAGTTAAATGGCGCAACCTTTGAAAATACAACCAATAACTTCTCTATCAACGGTTTAACGATTCAGGCAACGGCGTTGACAGGAAATGAGGCAGTGACGATTACAACCGATACGGATGTAGACGGCATCTATGATACGATTAAGGATATGTTCTCAGAGTACAATGAATTGATTAAGACTTTAGAGGGAGCATATAATGCGGAAAGTTCAAAGGGATATGAGCCGCTGACGGATGACGAAAAAGATGCTATGTCGGATGATGAAATTGAAAAGTGGGAAACGAAGATTAAGGATTCCCTGCTTCGTCGTGATTCAACATTGGACGGTATTATATCAACCATGAAGAATACGATGCTTAGCAGCATTACAATTGACGGAAAATCCTATAATTTATCAAAGTTTGGTATTTCCACGGGCAGTTATTTTTCAACATCTACAGACGAAAAAGGTGTATACCACATTGACGGTGATGAAGATGACTCTACAACGAAGGGAAATTCTGATAAATTAAGGGCGGCAATTGCCAACGATTCAGAAGGTGTAATTAAGTATTTTTCACAGCTTTCACAGAATTTGTACTCTGCGTTAGGTAAGAAGTTAAGAACTTCAAACAGCATGAGCAGTTATATGTCTGTTTACAATGACAAAGAAATGGCAACACAGTATTCAGAGTATACAAAGAAGATATCCGATCAGGAAGAAAAGATTTCTACATGGGAAGAAATTTACTACAAGAAGTTCTCACGTATGGAATCTGCACTGGCATCTTTAAATGCACAGTCCTCCTCTATTTCAGGATTGTTTGGCTAAGGATACAGGATGTAGGAGGAAGAAGAAGTGGCAGTGAATAATCCATATGCAAAATATAACAACAATAAAGTCCTCACGGCATCTCCGGCAGAACTGACATTGCTCCTTTACGAAGGGGCAATTAAGTTCTGCAATATTGCCATGATAGGCATTGAAGAAAAGAATATTCAAAAGGCGCATGAGAACATCACAAAAGCAGAGGCAATTATTGAAGAATTGCAGTCTACACTGAATTATTCTTATCCGGTTGCACAGGACTTTAACAATATTTACCGTTATATCTATGATTTACTGGTAAGAGCAAATATCCATAAGAGCAAAGAAGAATTAGAACAGGCATTAGAAGAACTTCGCGGCATGCGGGATACGTGGAAGCAGGTCATGAAGAACGCGAAAAGCATGTAAGGAGTATTATGGATACACAAAATTATGTGGATATTATGATAGACAGTCTGACAAAAAAAGAAGAATTGTTAAAGCAGATTGTAGATTATAATGAGGCGCAGCAGACCATTGTGACAGCGCCGGAATTTAAAGAAGAAGCTTTTGAAAAAAATGTGGCGGATAAAGGCGAAGTCGTAGAAAAAATTCTGCGGCTGGACGAAGGCTTTAATTCGGTCTTTAACCGGATTAAAGAAGAATTGCAGAACAATAAGAAAAAGTATGCAAAGGATATAGAACGTTTAAAGACACTGGTGGCATCGGTAACGGATTTAGGTGTGCGCATACAGGCACAGGAACTGCGCAATAAGCAGCTTGTAGAAAAAAGATTTGCACAGATGCGTAAAGAACTCAGTCAGGCGAAACGTACGACCAGCACGGCAAATGCCTACTATAAGAACGTGAATAACCTGAACCAGTATGAATCACATTTTTTAGATCAAAAAAAATAAAAAAAGTTTATAATCGGGCTAAAGTATTTTAAAATACACCCGATATAATAAATGTAAGTAATCAAGAAGGTTACTACAGAAAAATAATCTAAGCGGCATGGAAGCCGCTATATATTCAAGGAGGAAGAATATTATGGTAGTACAGCACAATTTGACAGCGATGAACACTAGCAGACAGTTAGGTATCACAACAACAGGACTTCAGAAGTCTACAGAAAAGTTATCATCAGGTTACAAGATTAACCGTGCAGCTGATGATGCAGCAGGTCTTTCTATTTCAGAAAAGATGAGAAACCAGATCAGAGGTTTAAATAAGGCTGCTTCTAATACACAGGATGGTATCTCTTTAGTACAGACAGCTGAAGGTGCTTTAAATGAAGTACATTCTATGTTACAGAGAGTTAGTGAACTTGCTGTTCAGGCTTCTTCAGATGTTAACGGTACAGCTGATAGAACAGCTATCGGTGATGAAATCACAGAACTGAAGACTGAAATCGATAGAGTTGCTACTACAACTCAGTTCAACAAGATGAATATTCTTGATGGTTCATTCACACAAAAGAGTATTCAGGTGGGCGCTAATGCAGGTCAGAACATTGCTATTACAATCGACAGCATGTTAGCTACTGATTTAGGTCTTACTGCAACAACTGTAGATAACTATACTAATGCTAATAATACTCTTACAGCAGCTCAGACAGCTATCGAGAACTTATCATCTAAGCGTTCTAAGTTAGGTGCTGTTCAGAACAGATTAGAGCACACATATGACAACCTGAACAACATCAGCGAAAATACTCAGGCTGCTGAATCTCGTATCAGAGATACAGATATGGCTGCAGAGATGGTTTCTTACTCAAAGAACAACATCTTACAGCAGGCTGGTCAGTCAATGCTCGCTCAGGCAAATCAGGCAAACCAGGGTGTTCTTTCATTACTTCAGTAATTGGAATTTCACGGACGAAAAAAAGAGGTCAGTCTTCGGACTGGCTTCTTTTTTGTTTTGTTAATGAGTATCGAAAACAGGAGAGAAAAGGTCCTTTGACAATAGTGGAAAACAAAATAAAGAGTGTCTTTTGGCTTCTGATATCATTTAGAAATCATAAGACACTCTTTATAGATGTTTTAGTTCATAAGTTCAGGGAAAGCCAGTTGTAATAACTGTGCAAGACGAATTTCCCAAGTGTGATATTGCTTAACTTTTTCATAACCGTTGCGGGCAATTTCTAACCGCTCATCTTCATGGGCTAGGTAGTATGCGCATTTATCAAGTAAATCCTGTTCACTTTCATAAGTCACAAGGTCTTTTCCGATTTCAAAATAGTCCGGCAGTTCGGATTGGAAATTCGTAATCAAAAATCCGCCACAGCCTAAAACATCAAAAATACGGAGCGGAAGCGCAGAGCGGATAGAACGTGCGGTAATATTGATATTAATTTTGCTTTCATGAAAAATCAGCGGCATATCATAAAGGGAACTTGCATAGCCGTGATTGTGGATATTTGGCATAGTTGAGGTATCACTGCCGGTATACATATGCACGTCAAAATTATCAGAAAGCAGTTTTAAAAGCCGTAGGCGTTCCTGTTCGGCAACTTTTACGCTTAAAAAGTGTTGTGCAACAATGGCACGGTAAGTCGGAAGTTCCTCCGGCGGAAATTCAAGATTTTGAGCGTACTTCATGAATTTTACAACAAAATCATCAGAAAGAATTTCTTCAATAAAATTATAACCGTGAATTTTTAACTGGGCTTCAATAATTCCGTCAGCGTAACCGGCTTCATAGGCGGGGAGCTTTACTTTATTAAATGCACACTGCTCCTCATATGTCGACCCGATAAAGGAAATATCGCACTGGTATATTTTCTTAATATTCGAAGATGTCGTTTCAAATAATTTATCCGTACGTGCGACATTTGCGGCAAGCGGCAGATGAAAAATATGCTCCGGATTCTGTTCATAAAAATCCTGATAAGACAACTGGTCAAATATAAAAATGCGGTTATATGGATTTTTAATGGCGCCGTTGTATAATTCAAGCACGGGACTGTCAACTGTCAAGCATAGATATGGGATATGCTTGATATTGCAAAGGTGTGAAAGCCACGGGAAGAAATTAATTGTAAATACAAAGGTATACTGCTTTGTTAAAATTCGTCTGGAAACAAGTTCAATGCAGTCAGAGTCGGAAAGATTTTTATTTTCTTTAAATTCTGTGACCTCATCAACTGTAAAACCGAATTTTTGAAAGGTTTCAATAACGTCCGGTTCACAGATGCTGCCATATCGGAAAAGTAATATGTTCATAAAAGACTCCTTATATCATTATAGTGAATATGGATTAATTATAGTACAAAGAAAAGAAAAATTCAATTTGTTCATAAAACATTTTATATGGAGAAAATTAGAGAATAAAGTGTATTCAATGACTGAAATTTATAGTATAATTTTAATATAGATTGCATTTAAAAATATGACATTTTAACGGATAGGAGAAAAGATGAATACATTACTAATTGGAGATATGAAAAGAGTAGATGGGTTTTGGGAATGGCTAAACGCAGCGGATGAGGTATTTGAAGTATCGTTAATTATATCGGAAGATGAAATGGTGTCAGAAAAATTTTCATGCCCGATTCAGCCGTTAGATTATCTGGAAAAGCTGACAGATACATATGATGTAATATTTATATGCAGTATTTTTTATCAAAAGCTGAAAAATATTTTGATACAGTTAGGCGTTGAAAAAGAGTGTATTTTGTCAGAAGATGATATTGGGAGATATTTATCGAAAACAGACATTATGAAATATCATGCTGCTCAAATATACAAAACATACGAATATGAAAAGCAGGAAGCAGTTGCGGATATAGGAGCATTTACATATGGAAAATTCTTAGCGAATGATTATGGTGAAGGAATCCACCTGCATATTGGTAAATTCTGTTCTATTGCATATGGTGTTGCATTTATGTTAGGTGGTGAACATAGGGGAGAGTGGTGTACAACTTATCCTTTTAGTGCGTTTATTCCACAATTTTCACATCTTGAAGGATTTACACACATAAAAGGCGATATTATAGTTGGAAACGATGTTTGGATAGGAAGCGATGCAAAGATTATGTCAGGTGTGCATATCGGTGATGGCTGTATTATTGCGGCAAATGCGGTTGTGACAAAGGATGTTGAGCCGTATACGGTCGTAGGCGGTGTTCCTGCAAAAGTGATTAAAAAGCGTTTCTCAGACGAAAAAATTCAAATGCTGGAGCAGATGAAATGGTGGGATTGGAATTATGAGGATATTTATAATGTAATTCCATTGCTTCAGAGTGAGAAAATTGATGAATTAATATTGTATTATAAAAGTAAAAATAAAGAAATTTAGCAGTAGTTGTAAAGTATTAAAAATACTGGTCGTAACTAAAATGGATAAAAGTAAAAAGTATAAGAAGTATAGGTAGAAATGATTTGTAAGAAACTAAAGAATTGTAAAATAAAGTCGATATATAAATAAGAAAACTTAAAATGGATTCTTATAGTGCATGGAGGCAGAACAAGAATAAATATGTTTATAATTTGCCATCTGAATATTTTAATTCAGATGGCTTTTTAACTTAATCAGGGAGGAAGTATTTGATGAATACCACAACAAAATTAATAAAATTAAAAGAAAATAAAATAGACGTAAAAATTATGATTATGGGACTGGGCAGTGTCGGTCAGTATTTATTGGATTATTTATGCTCAGCGGGTGACGAAAGAATAGAAATTATTGTAGCAGGCAGAAATAAAGATAAAATGCAGCAGGATGTAAATATTGTCCGTGTTGCGGCAGCAATCAGAGGTAAATTAAGAACAAAAATAAAAATTGTTGAAAACTGTGATTTGGATAATATTGAAAGTATAAAGAAATGTTTGCGGGAAAATCAACCGGATATTATTGTAAATACAAGCAGAGTGTATGCTGGATTAAAATATGGAAGTATATCATGGAAAAATTTCAGAGCATACGGAATTTGGACACCGTTGGCTATTAAATATATAAAAAATATTATGGAGGCTGTTGAAGCAGAAACACCATCTGCAATTGTAATTAACACCTCGTATTCTGATGCAGTTATTCCATGGCTGAAAAGTGCCGGAAAAGCATACCCTGATTTTGGAAGTGGTAATCTGAATCATTTAATTCCAAGAATAAGATTTGCAGTTGCACAAAAATATGGAATCAATGATGACTGGAATATTGATGTATCACTTGCAACGGGTCATTTTCATGATGTGGTGATTAGTAAAGAGGGGCAAAATGAAGGTATTACTCAGTTGATTTCTGTTTCATACAAAGGAGAAAAAATTGTATTTGATCAAAAAGAGATATTAAGCCGGTGTGTAATACCAATGCCGGTCGATGCAAAAAGAAATATGATGAATGCTTCAAGTAATTATGAAATAATATCTGCAATTTTAGATGCAGTTTTTGAAAATAAAAAAATACGCATTCATATTCCGGGATTTGGTGGAAATATAGGTGGATATCCGGTATGGATTGATGGTTCAAATGGAGATGTAAAAGCATATATTGATGAGGAGAATTTTGCATATGAAGATATGGTTTTGCATAACCAAAAATCAATGTATAAAGATGGAATAGAAAAAATTGAAAATGGAAATTTGATTTATACAGATGAATTAATAGAAAAAGTTCAGAAAACTTTTGGAACAAAACTTCCAAAGTGTGTTACATTTGAACAAATAGATGAAACAGCAGAATACATAATACAAAATATAATTAAGAAAGCCGGTAAATAAGGCTGACAATGCGAATTTATCAGGGAGAAAAATCATGAAAGATGTTTTAATTAAAAATATCGGAAATCGCAAAATTGTATTCTGGGGATGCAGTATATATCAGGATGATAAAAATCAGATTTCCCACTTTTGGAAAGAGGTAATAAAAAAGGAAAAGCTGGAAGTCGCATTCTGCGTGGACAGTGATTATGGAAAATGTGGTGAAAATGTAAAATTTCACTATGAGTTAAAGAACCAAAAAGAGAAATACTATGTTATTGTATTATGCAGGTATTATGAGGAAATATATAAATTGCTTGAGGAATACGGCTATACGGAACACAAAGACTTTATTTATGTGAAGCATCAGCCGGTTATAATAAAATCAACATATGATTATATAGATAAGTATAATAACCGTATCGAAGGCAGATTGCCACAAGGTGGAGAAATTATGTTTTCGGGATATAATGCAAGAGTTATCATAGGACGTAATTTTAAGTTTCATGGAAAAATTGAAGTGAGAAATAACAGTTGTCTGATAATAGGGGACAATGTAGTAGTTGAAGATGCTTCTCCCTGGCTTGTGAGTAATAACGGATACTGTACGATTGGTAGTGGGTGTAAATTTAAAAAGACTGGTTTGATTAATGTTCTTGACGAAGCAAAGCTGATAATAGGAGATGATTCTACCTTTGAAAGTGATTATCACTTTTCAATTCAGCCATATACGACCTGCGAGTTTGGAAAGGATTGTATGGCATCAAATGAGTTGAGTGTCAGGACAAATGACGGACATACTATATTTGATAATATTTTAAAAGATAATGTGAACAGTAAAGTTGAGATTAGTAAAAACAGAAAAATTATTATAAAAGATCATGTTTGGATAGGACGGCGGTGTGCAATTTTATATAATACATACATAGATACAAATTGTATTGTCGGACTGGGAAGTGTTGTAAAAGGAACATTTGAGAGTAACAGCATGCTTGCAGGTGTGCCTGCAAAAGTGATAAAAAATAATGTTAGCTGGAGCAGAGAGAAGATAGGAAATTATGTTGAAGACAACAGATTATAAGGCAAAAAAAATTTTAATATTGTCTGATATACATGGTAATTATTCTGCATTGAATAGTGTATTAAAAAATGTTGACTGGGATTGTATTAAAGGGATGATACTCTTAGGTGATTTAATTGATTATGGACCTTCATCCAATGAAACAATTGAATTATTAAAAAAAATTGAAAATAAGCAGACATATTGTAATATTTGGGGAAATCATGAATATGCAATTATGACGGATACTTATGACAAATTTTCGTCACAAAGAGGAATATTGAGTGCAAAATATACAAAGTCAAGGATCACAGATTCATCAATTCAATATTTGGAAAAGATGAATAGGGAGGGCAAAGCACAATTTATGCTCGGAAACAGAAAATGTTTGGCAGTACATGGTTCGTTAGAAAATCCTTTATGGAAAAGCATTTATCCGGATAAAATAGGAAATGAGTATTCAGAGTATGACTATGTATTTTCGGGACATTCTCACAGAGAACATTTTTTTTCTGTATACTATGAAGCGGATAATGCGGAATATAGAAATGAAAAGCGGACGATATTTGTTAATCCGGGTTCGGTGGGACAGCCAAGAAATCATAATCCGGCGGCTTGTTATGCGGTTTTAAATTTGGAAAATGATGAGATAGAATTTAAAAAAGTAAATTATGATATACAGGCAGAGCAGGACAAATTTTCAGATGAGGTAGATCAGTTCTACAAAAAAAGATTGGAGTGTGGAATATAAATGAAAAAAGTATACTTATGTATTTCAACAGATGTCATTCAAACAGGACATATTAATATTATTAATGAAGCGGCAAAATTAGGAGAAGTTACAGTTGGTGTATTATGCGATGAATGTGCTGCAAAATATGAAAGATATCCGTTGATTCCGTTGGAAGAAAGAATGAAGATTATAGCAGGATTAAAAGGTGTATCGCATGTCGTAGTCCAGGAAGATATATATTATGACGATATTTTGTATAAACTCAGACCGGATTATGTAGTGCATGGAGATAACTGGAAACGGGGATATTTAAAGAAAGTCAGAGAAAGAGTTGTTCAGGTTATTAGTGAGTGGGGAGGTCAGATTGTTGAGCCTCCGTATTATAAAAATGCTTCATTTGATTATTTTAAAGGAGCAATGAATGAACTTAGAGGTTTGCCTGAACTTAGAAGACAGAAGCTAAAGGATAAGATAGAAAGAGGAGAAATTGTTAAAGTAATTGTTACATATGATGGAATCAGCGCACTTTTAGCAGAAAAGACAGAAGTTGAAACAGAAAAAGGGAAAAAACAATTTGATGCGTTTTGGATGTCCAGTCTGTGTGATTCAACGGTAAAGGGCAAACCGGACATAGAATTAGTTGATATTTCGTCCAGAGTGAGTGTTGTAAATGACATTATGGAAATAACAACGAAACCGATTATTTTCGATGCGGATACAGGCGGACAGCTTGAACATTTTGGATATACTATCAGAACATTGGAAAGAGTAGGCGTATCGGCTGTAATCATTGAAGATAAATGTGGATTAAAAAGGAATTCTTTACTGGGCAATGAAGTTGAGCAGCATCAGGACAGTATTGAAAATTTTTGTGAAAAGATAAAAGCCGGGAAGGCGGCTAAGATATCAAAGAATTTTATGATTATCGCAAGAATTGAAAGCTTGATTTTAGAACAGGGAATGGAAGATGCGTTGAAACGTGCGCAGGAATATGTTAAAGCCGGTGCAGACGGAATTATGATGCACTCTCGTGCAAAGACTCCGGATGAGATTTTTGAATTTGCAGATAAGTTCAGAAAAATGGATAGTGAAACGCCACTGGTTGTAGTACCAACAACATATGCGACAGTAACGGAAGAAGAATTAAAGGCACATGGTATCAATATTGTCATTTATGCAAATCAGACACTGCGTGCCGCATTTCCGGCAGTGCAGAAAGTTATGCAGACAATATTAGAAAATGGACGATGCTACGAAGCAAATGAACAGTGTATGTCAATTAAAGACATTCTTTCATTGATACCAATAAAATGATTTGTGTGGTGATAAAATGAGATGCTATATTAAACAGAAAATTTTAGATTCCTGTAATATATTGATGCAGAATGTGAAATTATTTCAAGCGCATAGTGGACAGACGATAACAGAGGCAATATACCAGAATTTATGTGATTATCAGAATATGTTTGTGGAATTAGGCGAATATATTGAAAAAAATTGTACTGAAAAGAAATTTTTAGTACAAAAATTGGAATGGTCATGTGAATGTTTATATAGAATAAGCCAGACGGATTTGGATATCAATTTATTAAACGATATAGAAGAAAATATTAGTTTTATCAGAAATAATATCTTAGATGAGAAAACAGATAAAATATTAATATATTTTCTGCCTTATAAAGCTGCGATGTGGGATTGTTTTGAAAGTATATGGGAATGTGCAAAAGATGATGAGCGATGCGAAGTTAAAATAATGCCGATTCCGTATATTGAAAAAGCCAGTGGCAGGGTGATATGTGAACTGGATCAATTTGATTCGGATATTCCGTTAATAGATTATCGTCTGGTTAAATTAGAAGAAGTTCATCCGGATATTATATATATACATAATCCATATGATCAGGCAAATAAAGTTACAAGTGTTGTTGAAAATTATTTTTCTGCTGAATTAAAAAAGTGTACGGAAAAACTGGTATATGTTCCATATTATTTATCATCAATGTATAGAAATGAGCAAAGACTGATTGAGAAGGCGTGTTTACCGGGAAGCATTAATTCGGATATTGTGATTTTGCAATCACAAGTACAAAAAGACATATATAAAAAATATGGGATAGATTGCGAAAAATATTTTGTAGCAGGAAGTCCTAAAACAGATGCTGTTATCAAGTATATTGAATCCAATAATAAAGAAACAGTAAAAAAAGAATGGGGGATTGATGGAGAAAAGGTCGTAATGCTTAATACAAGTATTACCTATTTTTTGAATAAAGAAAAATGGGGAGAGATTCTATTTGAAATATTGCGTATTATAGATGAAAAAGATATTACTTTGTTATGGAGACCTCATCCGTTATTAGAAGCTACGATGAAGGCTATGAATCGGGAAGGCTATAAAGAGTACAAAAAGGCATTGGCATATGCTGCAGATAAGAATAAAATATATGTCGATTATTCGCCAAATCCGTTAAAAGCAATATTAATATCGGATGCGTTAATATCTGACTATAGCTCTTTAGTAGTACAGTATTATTTAACAGGTAAACCTATCTATAGTCTGGATGGAATAAGAAAATGTGTACAGGATAGTATTTTGATTTTCAATTATTATGACGTATATCTTAAATCAGAGGGAATAACAGTAGAACAATATATTGACATGATATTGGAAAACAATGATTATAAAAAAAATATACGTTTAGAACGAATAAAAGAGTATCCTATGTTAATGGACGGTATGGCAGGAGAAAGAATTCATAAGTATGTTTTAAAATATTTTACATGCAGAAGCTAGGAAGGAAAAATGAGTATTAATAGAAAAGCAATGGTTCTATCCCGCGAACAGTTAAGAGAAATACAAATGGTAGAACTGGAGATTTTAATAGAGGTTGATAGAATTTGTAGAGAAAATGATATTAAGTATGTATTGGGATATGGAAGTGTATTGGGAGCTGTCAGACATAAGGGATTTATTCCATGGGATGACGATATAGATATTTTGATGCTTAGACCGGAATATGACAAATTTAATGAAGTGTGCAAGACACAGTTAGATACAAGTAGATTTTTCTGGCAGACATGGGATACGGATTTAAATTATCGTATTGGATATGGAAAAATGAGAAGACTGGGTACGGAGTATGTACGTGTCGGACAGGAAAAAATGAAATATCATGGGGGAATTCCAATAGATATTATGCCATTGGATAATGTACCGGATGGGAGCATTGAAGAATCCCATTTTTTAAAGATGTGTGGTATTTATAGAAAACTTATGTATTCAAAAGCTGGTTCAATGTGTGAAAAAAATGTATTCAAAAGATGTGGTTATAAGGTGCTGTCATTTATTCCGAAGAATTGGGTGAAAGAAAAATTTATAAAATATGCAAGCGGATATAATGATATAGATGTTGTTAATGTTCGATGTCTATATGCAAAAGGAACGACGGTATATTATAAAGATATGTTTGCAGACCGTGTGGAATTGGAATTTGAGGGATACAAATTTTATTGCCCAAAGGATTATATTATGTATTTAAAAGTAACGTATGGTTATTATTTTATGACACCGCCACCGCAAAATGAGAGATATGGTCATGCGGCGGTATCCAGTTATAAAGCGATAAAACCTGATTTTTTAGATAGGTAGGATTATATAAATGAAAATTCTTTTATTGACAGTGGCGGGAATGTCTACAAGGTTTAGCAGTTCGTTAGGTAAAAGCTGCCTTAAATGTATTTATTATGAGAATAATTTTAAAGAATCTATACTGTATAATATAATTAGCAAAGATGTGTATTTTGATAAATATGTTATTGTTGGGGGGTATCGTTTTCAAGAATTGAAAGATGCTGTTTATACCGAATTGCAACAATATGCAGATAAAATTCATTTAATTGAGAATACACATTTTTGTGATTGGGGTTCAGGATATAGTTTGTATAAAGGTTTGGAATTTATACAACAGGATCAATTTGATGAAATTGTGTTTGCAGAAGGTGATTTATATGTTGATGATATCAGTTTTGTCGATGTGTGTGACAGCAAAAAAAATGTAGTTACGTGTAATACCGAGCCTATATTGGCAAATAAAGCAGTTGCATATTACTATGATAAGGATTATAAATTACATTACATATATGATACAGCGCATGAAACATTATGTGTTAAAGAGGAATTCAGAGGAATATTTAATTCGGGTCAGATATGGAAGTTTATAGAGCCGGAACGAGTAAGAAAAATATATAAACAAATGAAATCAGATGAATGGAAAGACACAAATTTGAGATTTATTCAGCATTATTTTGGGGACATGAATAAGGAAAAATATGAAATAATTCAGTTACGTGATTGGATTAATTGTAACACGATAGAAGATTATAAGAAAATTTTACAGTTGAAAATAAGGAAGGGTTAAAGCGTAAAAATAAGTAATGATATCAATCTGTATAATTACAAAAAATGAAGAAAAGAATATAGAAAGATGCTTGCAGTCTTTTCAAAAGTATGATTTTGAACTTGTAGTAGTAGATACGGGGTCCACAGATCAGACGAAAAATATAGCAGGAAGGTATACATCACATATATATGATTTTGAATGGTGTGATGATTTTGCAGCAGCCAAAAACTATGCAGTATCAAAGGCATCAGAAGAATATGTAATGGTAATTGACAGTGATGAATATTTGAATGATATAGATATAAAGGCAGTAGAAAAATTAATTAAAGAGAATCCGTACAAGGTTGGTCGTATAAAACGTATCAATACATTTGTAAGAGATGGAATCGCTTATGAAAATACAGAAATAATAAATCGTATTTTTTCTAAAAAATTATTCCATTATGAAGGAAAAATACATGAACAGGTAAGTCATTTAAAAGGGAAGGATTATGAAACATATATATTACCGGTAACAATAGGCCATAGTGGATATGATATGCCGGAGGAGGAACGAAAGCAAAAGGCACGGCGGAATATTAAACTGCTCGATTTAGAATTGAAAAGCTTAATCAATGAAAAAATAAGAAATGTGTGCAATTCAGGACAAGAGGATACGCAAAAGTATTTAGAAATATTATCGGAAACGCTGCAACGGGAAGATGAATTTGCACATAGCCTTCAACAAGATGACAGGATGCCATATATTTTATATCAGCTGGGAAAGGGATATTATATGGCGAAGGAATACGAAAAGGCATGCAATTATTTTTCATTGTCATTATCATTTGACTTAAATCCTAAACTGGAATATGTAGTAGATATGGTTGAAACATATGGATATGCTTTAATCAATTCCGGACAGGCCGATAAGGCAATGTTTTTTGAGAATATTTATGATGAATTCGGAAAAACAGCGGATTTTAAATTCCTTATGGGACTTATTTACATGAAGAACGGTTTGTTTGATAAGGCGATAGAGGAATTTAAAAAGGCAACGCAAATGCCTGACGGAAGAATGAAAGGGGTTAATTCATATTTTGCAGACTATAATATAGGGGTTATTTATGAATGTTTGGGAGATATTCAGAATGCTAAGAAATATTATAAGATGTGTGGTGAATATGAACCGGCAAAAGTACGGTTATCAGTCTATTAGTGTGAAGAACAAATTAGTAGGAGGAAACTGCGGGCGGCACAGATAAAGGAGTGAAAGAAAACAGATGAAATATTTGGTTGGTGCAGCTAATAATACATGGAGACTGCCGGATGCGATTGGGGCAGCGGCTGATGGAGATACCATTGAGTTTCAGGCGGGGTATTCGCCGGTGGTGGATACGATTATTCTTAATAAAAGCCTTCATTTTAAGGGAAAGGTTACAACGGGGGAAAGTGGAAACCAGAACTTTACCCAATGTGATCACCGGAAAATTTAATATCCAACAGCAGGCGAATGTAACCTTTGAAAATCTCTGGATTTGTTATGGCGTGGAAAAAGACAATATCATTAATGGTACAGAACAGTCAGGGATTAGTCTGATAAACTGTGTGTTGGAAAATACACAGGTGGATGGTGAGGTATATCCGATATTTTATATAGGGGATCATTCAAATGTTGTTTTAAGAAGCGTTACCATTATAGAAAACCCTAAATTATATTTGAAAAGCTATGTGGGAAACAGTAAGCTCGAAATGGACAACTGTGTTTTTCAGGACTGTAGGATAATACTGGAGAATGTAGATTTAAAAATGAAAAACTGCACCATTCAGACAGGGGACAGCAATACGATACATGCAATCAAATGTGAGATGCAGATTGAAAATAGTGTCATTAAAGGCAGTGATCCGACAAAGGGATATCCGGCATTATGGCTGGAAAGAAGCAGGGTAAATACAGTATTAAACTGTGTAACACAGCCGGGATATGAGGTATCGGTATCTGTAAACAACGGATCTAGTCTGCATTCACAAGACGATGAATTTACTTCTATAGAAATAGACGACGCAAAAGCTGCATTGCAGAATGTAACCGTTCGTGAAACCGCCGTAGTACAGAATCAGGCAGCAGCCTGCATTCTTGGAAAATTAAATATCCTAGGTGAGAATGACGATAAAATCGACCTTGGTGTCATGAGCAATTCTGTCGTATATGGAGATGCGCTTACCTTAAATCATGTGAATACACCGAATATCAGAATGACCGGGAATTCCGTTTTAAGCTTAAAGCAGCTCAATTACAGCGGCGGAGAAATGAGTGCACTGAATATTGAAGCGGAGAATGGCTGTAAGCGCTATTATCCAAAGAATGGCACTATATCAGCCGCACCGTCAGGCAGCAGCAATGGCAATAATGGCAATTTGGATTCAGATAAGCCGCAGCTCAGTGCAAGGGAGCAGCTCAATCAGTTAATCGGACTTGGCAGTGTTAAGAAAGAGATTGACAAAATGCTTCGCATGGTGGAATTTAACCAGCAGCGTATTGCAAAGGGATTAGAGCCGCAGGAGCAGTCCTATCATTCAGTATTTCTTGGCAATCCGGGAACAGGAAAGACGACCGTTGCCCGTCTGATTGGAGAAGTTTTATTTGAATCCGGAGCATTTAAGAGTGATGAATTTAAATTAATAGAAGCATCAGAGCCGGACTTTATTTCCCAGAATGTAGGTGGAACAGCACAGCAGACACTGGCATTATTGGAAAAAGCCAAAGGTGGTGTGCTCTTTATCGATGAGGCATATGCCTTGAATAAAAAAGATGCCAATGTAGACTTTGGTATTGAAGCAATCAATACAATCTTAAAGTATATGGAAGACCATCGTGGAGAAATCATGATTATCTTTGCCGGCTATACCAAAGAGATGGAGGAGTTCTTAAAGACTAATCCGGGACTGACTTCCCGTGTGCCAAATAAATTTGTCTTTGAGGATTACACACCGGATGAGATTGTTGAGATTGGCGAAAAAGATCTGGTAAAGAAGCAGTATAAATTTGAAAATGAAGAATATTATGCGCAGCAGGTAAAACGTGCATATCGTAATTCTTTAGACCACAGCAATGCCCGTTGGATTCGTAACTTTAATGAAAAACTGCTGAAAGCTTTTGCCAATCGTGTGATGAATGCCGGAACAGAGGACTTGGAAACCATTACCAAAGCAGACATTGATGAGGTTCTTGCACAGGGAAGATATCAGGCATCCGGCAAGAAAGATGAGGATGCACTGGAACGTCTGCAAAAGCTCATTGGAATCAATGGTGTAAAAGAACAGGTAAACCGCTTTATTTCACTGGTAGAATTAAATCACCAGAGAGAAGAACAGGGTATGGAAAACAGCGATTTTACACTGCATTCACTATTCCTTGGTAATCCGGGAACCGGTAAGACAACTGTGGCACGTATTGTAGGCGAGGTGCTTTATCAGAAGGGTATTATCAGTCAGAAGAAATTTATCGAGGTATCTAGAAGTGACCTTGTGGCAGGTTATATCGGTCAGACAGCCAAGAAGACAAGAGAAGTCTTAGAGTCAGCACTGGGCGGGGTACTTTTCATTGACGAAGCCTATTCACTGAGCCAGGGCAGTGACAATGATTTCGGTAAGGAAGCTATTGACGAGATTTTGAAATTTATGGAAGACCATAGAAAAGACATGGTCATCATTTTCGCGGGATATACCAAAGAAATGTCAGAGTTCCTGCAGATGAATTCCGGTCTTGCCAGCCGTATTCCGCATACGTTTGATTTTGAGGACTACACACCTGATGAAATCGTTAAGATTGGTCTTCTCGGCTTACATAATGCGTCATATAAAGTGGATGAGGCCGCATATGCCGATCTGGTAAAGAATAACTACAGTCTGACCTCTGACCACAGTAACGGACGATGGGTAAGAAACTTAAATGAGGAACTGATTATGGTGATGTCAGAGCGGGTTGCCCATACGCAGGATGCGGATATTAACCGGATTTTGCAGGAGGATTTAGATGCAGTCCGCGCAGGAAATCGTGGAGGACGTACATTAAAAAATGCACAGGATGGCAGCGGCAAGATAGTTGCAGATGAAAACGGATATGCAGTACCGCCAGCCAACAGCTGATTCTGGAAAATTTTGTAAAAAAATTGAAATGTCATTAAATTATTTTACGAATGATATTTGATTGACAGGATAGAATAATTATTATATTATAATTATAGAAAGGTCTCCATTAACCTTATAGTTTTAAATTATAAAAGAGATGAACGTTAAAGAGGGTCTCCATTAACCTTCGGTAATCAGTCCGTAAAGAGATGAACATTAAAGAATGGGAAGCACAGTCTTCCCATATTTTTTTACTAAAATACAAAGGAGTATTATAATGTTTGTGCTAGAGGGGAATCTGACATTTATTAATATTGACCAGGATTATTTAAAAAGACTGCATGACGTATGTACTGAAGTATATTATAAGCCTAGAGGGTATGAAAATAAACCGTATATAGGAATTCTTATAAATAAAGAAGGCAGAAAATATGTTATTCCGTTATCGTCCGCTAAAGAAAAACATAAAACATGGAAAAATGTTAATAAAGAATGTTATTTGATTTATGAATATGTAAAAAAATCCTGTATGGGGGAAAATGAAATCTGGGTGGAAACAGAACCGGATAATGTGAAACACATATTATCTGTTATAGATATTAAGAAGATAATTCCTATAGTGGACGGCTTATATAGCAGAGTGAATATTAATGATGATAATAGTGATACAGACGAGATAAGAAAATATAAGGATTTATTAAACAAAGAATATGTTTTTATATTAAAAATAATCGATGAAATAATTGATAAAGCGAATAAACTTTATGATAAACAGATGGAGCATGGAAAGATTGCTAAATTCTGTTGTGATTTTAAAAAATTAGAAAAAGTAGCAGATCATTATAAATGAAGTGGAAGCCTGTCTGTCAACGGATAGGCATTATATTTAAAGAAGATTTTACAAATGAAACTAGAAAAATATCAGTTTCATTCATAAGAAGGATGATTATTAAATGGAAAGTAAAGAAGTGATAGCGCGTATAGGGAAAATCTTAAAAGATAATACTGCGATAACAGAAGATGAGTATATTGCTGTTATGAATATATTTTGTGAGAATACTTTTGACTATGACATACAACAATTATATAACAATTTTGAAAAAACAAAATATGATTATTATATACCAGAAAAGATTTTGATGAGATGTTATAAAAATAAAAGTTATTCAAAAGCGTTATCATTATTGGCAGAAGATATGGATTCGGAAAATAAGACATATGAATGGGGAATATTATTTCATAATAAAGGGATTTGGCTGCTTAATAGAGATATAAAAGTTTCGAATACACAATTTAGTTCCAAAAGGACGGTATTTAAAATCTTATTTACAAATAAAACAGATTCTAAATATTTTAAATATTTTAATCACGAATATTTGCTGGGGTATGACAAAGATATATATTTTTTTAGGGATATCATTACATATAAAAATATAAAATTTCCATCTGTTAAATCAGACAGCTGGAATGCCTATTTCGGCTGCATTAAAAGATTTATGGATTATTATATTTCAGAAAAGGGGCATTATATTGAGGATATTGATAAATGTTATAGAAATATAAAATTATCTGATTATGAAGTCTACATAAAAGACAATGGAACCATAAAAACACCTAATACAGCCAAAAATCAATTCTTTTATATAAAATCTTTTATATTAAGTCAGACCTATAATAAGGAATTTGATATAAGCAGTAATGAAATAATAAGCAGATGTAAAGATATTTTGGATAAGCCAGCGGAAAATGTAGATGAAACAGATATAAAAAAAATAGCAGGAATTATAAAATGTATAGAAAATCAAAGAAATGGCAAAAGAAACAAAACGATATTTCTAATTTTGCTATGCTTTGGAATGGAAAGAAGAAAGATATGTGCATTAACGTGGAATGACATAGATAAAAAATGTGAAAAGATCAAAATGGGAAAGCATGAAATGGTAATGCCGCATATATTACAGCAAAGTTTTAAAGAATTAAAACAGGAAAAAAATGATGATGCAACATATGTCTTTGGCAATTCCAGAACAAATTGGCAAAAACCGTTACCGGAAAGTGGAATTAATGGGGTTTTGGAATTTATCAAAAATATTAATACACAAGATGAGTTCTATAAAAAATTTTCGCCGGGGAATATACGAAAATGGCTTTTTAGATTTTTACTTAAAGAAAATCCGTTACAGGATGTGTTAGTACTAATGAATATACCAATTAGCAACATTTCTAATTATATCAGTGATGAAGAAATGATAGAATTTACTACAGACAAACTTTCAAAGGGAGAAAAATATCTGCTTGAGGATTTTATGAATGATGTTGAAAAATTATTATAATGGATTGAATTCTAACAAAATCTTACTTTTTACCACCAGACAGTTATGCTACCACAGCGCCGGATTTTTTGCGGCGCAGCTGGCAGATGCACTGGAAAATGCAGGGTATCAATGTGAATTGTGCGAAATCCCGGAAGATGGCATCGCGGGAGAAATGCGTGAGCAGGCAGTACCGGCAAAAGATACGGCGGGGGAGATTTCGCCGCAGGCAGCAGCCGTGCTGGAGCGTTATATCGGAAAGGAATACGCGGCGGTCATTGACTTTAATTCCAAGCTGCCGCGGCTGATGTGCGATGATGACACCTATTATCTGGACACCATTCAGGCACCGTTTTTTAACTACATTTTAGACAATCCACTGTATCACCATGCAACACTGCAATGTCCGTTACAGCGGTATCATGTGCTTTTGGTCGATGAAGAACACGCCGCCTATGTACGGAAGCATTATCCGCATATTCAGGGTGCGCATATGCTGTCGCTTGGTGCCAATGAAGCGGTTATCGGAAAGGCATTTGAGCAGAAGCAGGAAAATGTATTATTTATGGGGACATACCGCAGCCCGGAAATATATTTGGAGCAGATTCGTAGTCAGGATACACAGGCGCAGAAAGAAATGCTGCAAATGATTGAGCGGATTCAGGCAGAGCCGGATTTATCCGTGGAGCGCGCATTAAGAGCTGTTTTGGAAGAACAGGATAGAAAAATTTCAGAAGAAGATTTTGCATTGCTGATGAATACATACTATCCGGTGGAAATGTATCTGCGCAATTATGACAGGGAACAGCTGGTGACGGCACTCGTCCGTGCAAAAATTCCGGTAAGAATTGTAGGTGACTGGTGGGAGCGGTACGCATATGCCGCTGCGCCGAATCTGCAATTGGAGCAGCCGGTTGCATTTGACCGTTCATTTGATAAAATTGCGGGAAGTGCCGTGATAGCGGATTCGTCCCCGTTTTTTAAAATGGGAATCCATGACCGTGTGTTTGCGGGCATGGCAAATCACACAGCAGTTCTGACCGATGAAAGTCCTTACAGAAAAAAAGTTTTCGGACAGACGGAAAATAATGCAGACTGCCAGGTCATTTTTTATCCCCCGGAAAATCCACAACGGGTGTGTGATGTGGCAGAGGAATTGTTGACAAACCGCGGCAGACGTAAAGACCTTGTGGATAAGGCATACGAAATGTATCAGAAAGAGTTTACATGGGATAAAGTGGCAGAACGGTTTGTAAAGCTTTTGGCAGAATAATTTACAAGAACGTTTAATAAGTGTTATAATAAAACATAAATGTAAGAAACTTTTGTCACTTACATCGTGATAAAATAGATTGTCGGAGGACGGATTATGCAGGATACGAATTCGATTTACGGGCTGTTAAAAGAAAGCGCAGAAAAATATGCCGGGAAAACAGCCGTTTTATATGATACATTTGCAGGAAGCTATGAAAAGCTGTTTCGGGATGTGACCAATAAGGCAATTCATTTGCAGCATTTTGAGGGGAAGCGGGTTGCACTTTGCGGACCGTCATCATACCGGTGGATTGTCAATTTATTTGGTATTATTCTGGCGGGAAAAGATGTTGTGCTGGTGGACTCCTTTCTGCCGCATAAGGAACGGGAAAGCCTGCTGGAAAAAGTAGGGGTGGATTACATTTTATCTTCTACCAATCAGTACATCCTTGCAGACAGTCATGCCATCATGATACCGGGGGCAGAAAAAGATGATGTTGAGGGAGAATATAATCCGCAGACACCGGAAGGAAACGTATTGGTATTTACGGCAACAGATAAAGAATCTGATAAAGCGGTTGTGCTGACCACACAGAATCTGATGTATACGGTGAATGCAATGAATCATCACTGCTATTGCAGCGAGCATGACAGAGTGCTGGCACAGACTATGCTGTTTCATATTTTCGGACTGGTTTACAGTCTGTTGTGGCCGTTGGCAAACGGCGCGTGTGTATGTGTCGGACGTGGACTGCGTCATATTGATGCTGAAACCTATTATTACAAGACAACGATTCTTCCGGGTACACCGTCCATGATTGAATACTTAAAGAGAATCAAAGCATTTAATCCGGAACTGCGTACGATTGTCATTGGCGGCGCACCGAGCAGTTATAAGTTGTTTGAAAATTTAAAAGACCGCAATTACAACGTGTATACAATATACGGCATGGCAGAGTGCAGCGGTGGCATAGCCGTCAACCGTGAAATGGACGGCTCGTATGAATTGTATGATGATGAAGCGGTGCAGCTGGGCGCAGACGGAGAAATTTTAGTCGGCGGTCACTGTGTCATGAAAGAGTATGACAAGGACGAACAGACAACGAAGGAAGTTTTAAAAGATGGTATGTTCCATACCGGGGACTATGGACGGATGAACCGTTATGGCAGACTGGTGATTACAAAAAGAAATCCGGGTGTGTTACAGCTTCCGACCGGTGAAAAAATCTGCCGCCGGGTAATTAATGAGGAAATCACGGCAATTCACGGTGTTGCGGAAAGCTATCTCACAATGGACGGGGACAGGCTCACCACTGTAATCGTACCGATTGATAAAGAGATGACAGCGAACCGTATGAAGAAAAAGATTGATAAATACAATGAAAAGAAAGGATACCGCTGGGAAATCCAGAAAGTCATTGTATTAAAACAGAGCCTGCCAAAGCTTGAAAACGGTGAGGTAGATGGTGAAGCAATTCAGGAAATGTTAGAAACAGGACAATACTAGATATAAATATATAAAAAAGACAGAAAAGTCTGGCAGTCATATGGAAACTGCCTGCTTTTCTGCCTTTTTTTATACAGGTTATGCCGAATCAATACAGCATGTTTATATTATCAAAAGTCATCTGCCGGTGCATACGCGGCTCGTAATAGATTTTACATATACCCATCAAAAATCATGCCGGTATAGGCAGATAAATTATAGGGGTCATTTGTCGGGCGGAGCGGGTTTTTATAGGCGATAATCTTATTGTTGACATAATCCATAGGATTGAGTGAAATGTCTTCCGCTTTTTTCTGAACAGCCTGTTTAAAGGCATTCAGACCTGAAAAAATGTCGCCTAATGTGCCGTTATCTGCGGCAGAAATAATGGCATCACGGTCAACGGCAATCGTACCATTATCGGTAACGCTTAACCCGTTTTCATTTAAAAGGTGGTTGTAAGATTTTGCAATGCCTGCAAAGTCCTTTTTTAACTTTTCATTTCCTTCAAAATGTTCGTTGGCATCATTGGCTGTTATCGAAATCAAGTTGTTATAGCCGCCGATTAATTCGCCGATACTGTCGGCAATTGCATCGGTGTCGGTATTCATGCTGATGGTGACAGGCGCTTTGCCGGTTGTATCAAAAAAGGTCAGTACATAATTATTATCAATTGTCACCTCATTTGAAACAGAGGTGGCAGTTGTTCCGTTTACAGAATATACAGCATTTGCCGGATACTGTGTCACGCGGTCCAGACCCAGTGTAGATACCAGTTCGGTATTGGAATCGGAAGCATCTGAGGAATTCAGGGACTGGATATGGAAAATCGTCGGAGAAATTCCTCTGATGCCGGTTGCATCAGATGTGATGGAAATAGCAGAATTGCCAAGACCATCCGTTAAAAGCTGTGCGTTTAACCCGATATCAGCCTGGTTAATCAGACGTGCAATCTTTTGCTGGGTATCGGTTACGGTGTCAGTATCGTTTACACCGAACTCAAACTGATATGTCAAATCCTGCACCTGCAAGTCAAATGAGTATTCACCCGCTGCAAACGGTTTGGAATTTGGCTGTAAGAAGTTGCCGGTGTTTGTCTGTGGACAGGCAAGCTGTGAAACGGTAACTTCAAGCGGTTCATAATCCTGCGCACAAGAATCTCCGATATATTCGGCATCGATGACCTGCGGCGAACTGGATGTTGCGGAACGCTTGTATGTAATGGAATCTGTGGATTCATCGGAAAGCTCATCTGCAATCTGGCTTAATTCCCGTGCATTTTCTTTTAAATCAATAGCATATTTTAATGCCGCGTCAGAAAAATCAATCTTATAAGAAGGAGTCTGACTGTTGATTTTTTGTAATCTGCCAAAGGTGCTTTTGAGCTGGGCCTTTGAATGGGTATCATATTTAGAATATTCTCTGTGACCGTACTGGGCGGCATAGTAGTTATAAACCGAATTGATCATCGTCACGAACCTCCTTGTCTGCAATAATCTATATCTCGTGTATTGTGGTTATTAGTGGTAAGCTGTGAAGTTACAAAAACTATAATAGACAGCTTTACGTAAAAAAGCTGAATGTCCCGTTAGAAAATCCGTTTTCCATGTGGGGCATTTGTAAAAAAAGCAATTATCTAAAATGATTGGATAATATTATATACTAATATATTCGGAATGTCACGCAGTTTCTTTAAGGAAAATTTAAAGATTTGGATTAAAAAATTTGTCAAAAAAGATATTGACGAGTGCCTGTTTACTATGATAAACTAGAACGGCTATGGAAGCGGTCTTTTTTTTATGCCTAAAAAAGAACCAATTGGTGTAGAATCTCATACACCTACAAAAATTTAACGAAAATTGGAGGTGGAAGTTGTGCGCGTTAAGATAACATTGGCATGTACAGAGTGTAAACAGCGTAATTACAACACTACGAAGGATAAGAAAACTCATCCGGACAGAATGGAAACAAAGAAGTACTGTAAGTTCTGTAAATCACACACATTACACAAGGAAACCAAGTAATTTGGAGCAGTGAGGTAAAAGCTATGGGTGAAACTGTTAAAACAAAAAAACAGAAAAAAAGCTGGTTCAAAGGTTTAAAGGCTGAGTTCAAGAAAATTGTCTGGCCTGACCAGAAGTCACTTACAAAGGAAACTGCTGCGGTTGTGATTGTATCCGTTGTAGTCGGTGTAATCATTTCAGTAGTGGACTTGATTGCCCGCTTTGGTATCGAATTCTTGGTGAAGTAAGGAAAAGGTGATTAGATGGACGAAGCAAAATGGTATGTTGTCCACACTTATTCCGGTTATGAGAATAAGGTAAAGGCAAACATCGAAAAAACAGTTGAAAACAGAAATCTTCAGGACCAGGTTCTCGAAGTCATCGTTCCGCTTGAAACGGTTGTTGAAGTAAAGAACGGTGCAACAAAGTCTGCCCAGAAGAAGATGTTCCCTGGATACGTACTCATTAACATGGTGATGAACGATGACAGCTGGTATGTTGTCCGCAACACCCGAGGCGTTACAGGATTTGTAGGTCCGGGATCTAAACCGGTACCGCTCACTCCGGCTGAAATTAAATCACTTGGAATTACCCTTCCGGGAACTGAGGCTCCAAAGCCGGTTGTCCAGTTTGCTGGTAAAGTTGGTGACCAGGTAATGATTCTTTCAGGAGCATGGGAGAATACAGTTGGGGAAATTACAGCAATTAATGACGGCAAGCAGTGCCTGACCATTAATGTAGAAATGTTCGGCCGTGAAACACCGGTTGAGATTGGTTTTACAGACGTAAAACTTATGTAACAGAAAGCTTAAGCAGCTGCTTATGGGCATATAGGCAGTGAGGCATAAGCGTGGGAGATTGAAGCGGCAGATTTAAATCAGCCGTATCTTTCGCCAATTACCACATAATATTTAGGAGGTGCCTAAAATGGCAAAGAAAGTAACAGGTTATATCAAATTACAGATTCCTGCCGGCAAAGCTACACCGGCTCCACCAGTTGGTCCAGCTCTTGGTCAGCATGGTGTAAACATTGTAGAGTTTACAAAGCAGTTCAATGCAAAGACAGCAGATCAGGGAGATTTAATTATCCCGGTTGTTATCACAGTATATGCTGATAGAAGTTTCAGCTTTATTACAAAGACTCCGCCGGCAGCAGTTCTTTTAAAGAAGGCTTGCAACATTAAGTCAGGTTCTGGTACACCAAACAAGACAAAGGTTGCAAAGATTTCTAAGGAAGAAATCAAGAAAATTGCTGAATTAAAGATGCCAGACTTAAATGCTGCATCTATCGAGACTGCTATGTCTATGATAGAAGGAACAGCAAAGAGTATGGGAATCGTTGTAGAAGATTAATTGATTCATATTAATTTGATATATGTGGGAGGAAAGCAAGTCCCTTCCGATATTACCACTAGGAGGTTTTTTGATAATGAAAAGAGGAAAGAAATACGTTGAAGCGGCTAAGTTAATCGACCGCGCAACATTATATGAAGCTACAGATGCAGTCGCTCTTGTAAAGAAGTCTGCAGTAGCAAAATTTGACGAAACAATTGAAGCTCATATCAGAACAGGTTGTGATGGACGTCATGCTGATCAGCAGATCAGAGGTGCAGTTGTTCTTCCACACGGAACAGGTAAGACTGTTAAGGTTTTAGTTTTCGCTAAGGGTGCTAAGGCTGAAGAAGCTGAAGCAGCAGGCGCTGATTTCGTAGGCGGTGAGGAACTGATTCCTAAGATTCAGAATGATAACTGGTTCGATTTTGATGTTGTTGTTGCAACACCTGACATGATGGGCGTTGTTGGTCGTCTGGGACGTGTACTCGGTCCTAAGGGCTTAATGCCAAACCCGAAGGCTGGTACAGTTACAATGGATGTAACAAAAGCTGTTAATGATATCAAGGCTGGTAAGATTGAATACAGACTTGATAAGACAAATATCATTCACGTGCCAATTGGTAAGGCTTCATTTACTGAAGACCAGTTAGCGGACAACTTCCAGGCTATTATGGATGCAATCGTTAAGGCAAAGCCTTCAACATTAAAGGGTCAGTATTTAAGAAGTGTTGTACTTACTTCTACAATGGGTCCTGGTGTTAAGGTCAGCACAGCAAAATATGTTGGCTAATTTGTAAAAAACGGTTGACAACCTATATATGAAGATAGTATACTATCATTTGTTTGTGTGATACATCACACAATGCAATATTTTGCCTAAGACAGCAGGTCCCCATCCGGGGTTAAAGGTTATTCGCCTACCGAGGATTATGAAATGCGGCAGACAGACAGTCTGCGGTATATTAAGACATGAATCTACGTCCTCTGAAGTCTTGTGCTTTGGAGGACTTTTTTATGAATTGGGCAGAATTTATCCCTCTGGTGGGATACAAATCTAACAGGAGGTAACAAATTCATGGCAAAGGTAGAACTTAAAGCACCTATCGTAGACGAAATTTCAGGACACTTAAATGGCGCACAGGGCGTTGTTTTAGTTGACTACCGTGGCTTAACTGTAGAGCAGGATACACAGCTTCGTAAGCAGTTAAGAGAAGCCGGTGTCGTTTACAAGGTATATAAGAATACTTTAGTAAAGAGAGCTATCGCAGGTACAGAATTCGAGCCAATGACAGATATGCTTGAAGGACCTACAGCAATTGCTATCTGCACTACAGATGCAACAGCTCCGGCTAGAATCCTTAGCAACTTCGCTAAGACAGCCGAAGCTCTTGAATTAAAGTGCGGTGTTGTTGAAGGAACATACTACGATGCAGCTGGCATTCAGACAATTGCTTCTATTCCGTCAAGAGACGAACTTCTCAGCAAGTTCCTTGGAAGCATCCAGTCACCTATTACAAACTTTGCACGTGTTATTAAGCAGATCGCTGAAAAGAACGAAGAAGTTGCTTAATTTCCGTGTCCGGATACAAAACGTATCCATGGAAATGTTGAACAGAGTCTGTACGGATACCGTATGGACGGTCCGGGCAGCAGCCCAATAATATAAAAGGAGAGTAAATAAATGACTACACAGGAAATCATTGAAGTTATTAAGGGATTATCAGTATTAGAATTAAACGATTTAGTTAAGGCTTGCGAAGAAGAATTCGGCGTATCTGCAGCAGCAGGCGTTGTTGTTGCAGCAGCAGGTGCTGGCGCAGCAGCAGGTGAAGAAAAGACAGAATTCGACGTAGAACTTACAGAAGCTGGCGCTAACAAGGTTAAGGTTATCAAGGTTGTTCGTGAAATCACAGGTCTTGGCTTAAAGGAAGCTAAGGAAGTTGTTGATGGCGCACCTAAGGTTGTTAAGGAAGGCGCTTCTAAGGAAGAAGCTGAAGAAATTCAGAAGAAGCTTGAAGCTGAAGGCGCTAAGGTTACTCTTAAGTAATTTTACCCACAACAGTATCAATATAAAATTAAGAACCGGATTCCTGCGGGAGTCCGGTTTTTTACGTTATAGAAATACTGTACGGCAGCGGTGTAATTCGTGAAAATGAATTTACTTTCAATTCTGAAAATGTTATAATATTCATAATTATGCGCGCAAATGTAATAAAAAGGAAAAATTGGTAAAAATTATCATGTATAGTGCTTGACAGACAAGTGACTGTATGCTATTATGGACAATGCACTATTGTGTATGCTTATGCTTTTTTATTGCATTGCATATTAAAAATATCAGATTTTATATAAAAATAAACACAAGGGGTGAAACGTCAATGGAGAAAAACAGAATGCGTCCGGTCAAGGCAGGCAAGAGCATGAGAATGAGCTATTCAAGACAGAAAGAAGTTCTTGAAATGCCGAACCTTATTGAAGTTCAGAAGGACTCTTATCAGTGGTTCCTGGATGAAGGGTTAAAAGAAGTTTTTGATGATATCTCTCCAATAGCAGACTACAATGGCAGATTGAGTCTGGAATTTGTTGACTTTGCTTTATGCGAAGATGATGTCAAGTATTCTATTGAAGAATGTAAGGAAAGAGATGCTACATATGCAGCACCTCTGAAGGTAAGAGTAAGACTCCACAATAAGGAAAGTGAAGATATCAGCGAACATGAAATTTTCATGGGCGACCTTCCACTTATGACAAAGACGGGAACATTCGTTATCAACGGAGCAGAACGAGTTATCGTCAGCCAGCTGGTACGTTCACCAGGTATCTATTACGATATCCAGAAGGATAAGTACGGTAAGATTTTCCTTTACAGCTCACAGGTTATCCCAAACCGTGGTGCATGGTTAGAGTATGAAACAGATGCCAACGATGTGTTCTATGTTAAAGTAGATAGAAATAAAAAGGTTCCTGTAACCGTGCTGATTCGTGCACTCGGTTTCGGAACAAATGCTGAAATTATTGATATTTTCGGCGAAGAACCAAAGCTTCTTGCTACAATGGAGAAGGATACTTCTACAAACTATCAGGAAGGTATTTTAGAGCTTTATAAGAAGTTAAGACCAGGTGAACCGTTATCTGTAGATAGTGCGGAAGCGCTGATTTCAGGTATGTTCTTTGATCCGAGAAGATATGACCTTGCAAAGGTGGGAAGATATAAGTTTAATAAGAAGCTTTCTTTCAAGAGCAGACTTTCAGGGCATATCCTTGCAGATGATGTTGTGGATACACAGGGCAATGTCATTGCACAGGCAGGCGATAAGCTTGACAGAGAAACAGCACAGGCAATTCAGGATGCAGCGGTTCCGGCAGTCTTCTTAAATGTAGATTTAAGAAACAGTGACGGTACAATTACAACAAAGAGAGTAAAAGTGCTGTCTAACATGGCAGTTGATATTACAAAATGGGTTGATATTTCAAAGGAAGAAGCAAGAAAACTCGGTGTTACAGAAGCTGTATTCTTCCCTGTACTCAGCCAGATTTTAGCTGAAAATGAATCACTTGAAGAAATCAAAGAAGCAATCTGCAAGAACATTGCCGATTTGATTCCAAAGCACATTACTGTAGAAGATATTATTGCTTCTATTAATTATAATATGCACCTTGAATACGGCGTTGGTACAAAGGATGATATTGATCACCTTGGTAACAGACGTATCAGAGCGGTCGGCGAACTGTTACAGAACCAGTTCAGAATCGGTATTTCCAGAATGGAAAGAGTTGTCAGGGAAAGAATGTCCACACAGGACTTAAGCGGTATTTCTCCGCAGTCCCTGATTAACATTAAACCGGTTACGGCAGCGATTAAGGAATTCTTCGGAAGTTCCCAGCTGTCACAGTTCATGGATCAGAATAACCCGTTGTCAGAAATTACGCATAAAAGACGTCTTTCTGCATTAGGACCGGGTGGTCTGTCAAGAGATCGTGCCGGTTTCGAGGTTCGAGATGTTCACTATACACATTACGGAAGAATGTGTCCTATTGAAACACCTGAAGGTCCGAACATCGGTCTGATTAACTCACTTGCATCTTATGCAAGAATTAACGAATATGGTTTTGTAGAGGCACCGTACCGTCTGGTAGACAGAACCGATCCAAAGAATCCGCGTGTTACCGATGAAGTACAGTACTTTACGGCTGATGAAGAAGATGATTATCATGTAGCACAGGCGAATGCGGAAATTGACGAAGAAGGACATTTCGTTAAGAATACTGTATCCGGCCGTTACAGAGAAGAAACTTCTGAATTTGACAAGACACAGATTGAATTAATGGACGTATCGCCAAAGATGGTATTCTCTGTTGCGACATCCATGATTCCGTTCCTTCAGAACGATGACTGTACACGAGCGCTGATGGGTTCCAACATGCAGCGTCAGGCCGTACCGCTTCTGATGACAGAAGCACCGGTTATTGGTACAGGTATTGAAAATAAGACAGCAAGAGACTCAGGTGTCTGCGTTGTAGCAGAAGCAGACGGTGAAGTCCTTTTGTCTGAATCTGATAAAATTATTGTAAGAGAAGATGACGGCAAGGTACATGAGTATAAGCTGACAAAGTTCTCAAGAAGTAACCAGAGCAACTGCTATAACCAGCGTCCAATCGTATTTAAAGGTGACAAGGTGAAGGAAGGCGATGTTATCGCAGATGGTCCTTCTACACAGAATGGTGAAATTGCATTAGGTAAGAACCCGTTAATCGGTTTCATGACATGGGAAGGTTACAACTACGAAGATGCTGTATTATTAAGTGAACGTCTGGTGCGTGATGATGTATACACTTCTATCCATATTGAAGAATATGAAATTGAAGCCCGTGATACAAAGTTAGGACCGGAAGAAATCACAAGAGATATTCCTTCCGCAAGCAGTGATTCTATCAAGGATCTGGATGAAAACGGTGTGATCCGCATCGGTGCAGAAGTACGTGCCGGAGATATTCTGGTTGGTAAAGTAACACCAAAGGGTGAAACAGAACTGACAGCCGAAGAAAGACTGCTTCGCGCAATCTTTGGTGAAAAGGCAAGAGAAGTAAGAGATACTTCATTAAAGGTACCTCATGGTGAATATGGTATCGTTGTGGCAGTGAAGACATTTACAAGAGAAAACAGCGATGAACTGGCACCGGGTGTCAGCAAGTCTGTCCGCATCTATATTGCACAGAAGAGAAAGATTTCTGTAGGTGATAAGATGGCCGGCCGTCATGGTAACAAGGGTGTCGTTTCCAGAGTTCTCCCTGTGGAAGATATGCCATTCCTTCCAAACGGACGTCCGCTTGATATCGTCTTAAACCCTCTGGGTGTGCCTTCACGAATGAATATCGGACAGGTGCTTGAAATCCATTTAAGTCTTGCAGCAAAGGTGCTTGGCTTTAACATTTCTACACCGGTATTCGACGGTGCAGACGAAAATGATATTATGGATACACTGGATATGGCAAATGACTATGCAAATACACCTTTTGACGATGAAGAATTACAGCGTGAAAAGGCAGCTGCACAGGAAAATGGCGAAGATTATCCGGAAGATATGGTAACATTTACAGATAAATATAAAGAACTGCTGAATCCTGACGTATTCCAGTATCTGAGTGACAACAGAGCACACAGAGAAGAATGGAAGGGTGTTCCGATCGGACGTGACGGTAAGGTAAGACTGCGTGACGGACGTACAGGTGAATATTTTGACAGTCCTGTAACAATCGGTTTCATGCACTACTTAAAGCTCCATCATCTGGTTGATGATAAGATTCATGCACGTTCAACAGGTCCTTACTCACTTGTAACACAGCAGCCGCTCGGTGGTAAAGCGCAGTTCGGTGGACAGCGTTTCGGTGAAATGGAAGTTTGGGCACTGGAAGCTTACGGTGCATCATATACATTACAGGAAATCCTGACTGTGAAGTCCGATGATGTTGTAGGACGAGTTCGTACTTACGAAGCAATCATCAAGGGTGAAAATATCCCTGAACCGGGTATTCCGGAATCCTTCAAGGTACTTTTAAAGGAACTCCAGTCCCTGGCATTAGACGTAAGAGTGCTTGATAAGGATAACAATGAAGTGAAACTGCTTGAAAGCTCTGAATACGAAGTAACTGACTTCAAGAAAGTTCTTGATGATGGCAGATACAGACGTGACAGCAGAGAAGAGGAAGCAGAATATGCTAAGAATGGTTCAACCATTCAGACAGTCGGTGAAGACGGCTTTGAAGATGCAGAGGATGTAGAGTATGCCGGCGATGATGCATTTGATGATGCAGATGATTATGGCGATGGCAATTCAGATATGATGGATTAATAGAAGGGAGCACGATCATGGCAGAAGAATCAAAAAGAGATTTGACCAGTCAGTCTATGAAGTTTGATAAGATTCAGATTAAACTGGCTTCTCCGGAGGATATTTTAGAGTGGTCTCACGGTGAGGTTACAAAGCCGGAGACAATCAACTACAGAACTTTAAAACCGGAAAAAGATGGTTTGTATTGTGAAAGAATCTTTGGACCGAGTAAGGACTGGGAGTGTCACTGCGGTAAATATAAAAAAATCAAAGATAAGGGTATTATCTGCGATAAGTGTGGTGTCGAAGTAACAAAGGCCAGTGTCCGTAGAGATCGTATGGGACATATCCATTTAGCGGCTCCTGTTTCCCATATCTGGTATTTTAAGGGAATTCCTAGCCGTATGGATCTGATTCTGGACATCGGACCGAAGAACCTTGAAAAAGTATTATATTTTGCAGCTTATATTGTAATTGATCCGGGTACGACAGAAATTCCGTTCAAGAAGATTTTAACAGAACAGGAATACCGTGAACTCTACGATCAGTACGGCAATACATTCCGTGTCGGCATGGGTGCGGAAGCCATTTATGAACTGCTTAAAAATGTAGATTTGGAATCAGAAGTTGCAAAGTTAAAGGAAGAACTTGAAAATACAACTTCCCAGAAGGCAGCAAGACTCATTAAGAGAATTGAAGTCATGGAAGCGTTTTTAACAGCCGGAACAAGACCGGAATGGATGATCTTAACTGAAATTCCGGTAATCCCACCGGATTTAAGACCAATGGTACAGTTAGACGGTGGACGTTTTGCAACATCCGATTTAAATGACTTATATAGAAGAATCATCAACAGAAACAACAGACTTGCACGTCTGATTGAGCTGGGCGCTCCGGAAATCATTATCCGTAATGAAAAGAGAATGCTTCAGGAAGCTGTTGATGCTCTGATTGATAACGGACGTAGAAACGGACGTCCGGTAACAGGTCCTGGTAACAGAGCGTTAAAGTCACTTTCAGACCTGTTAAAGGGTAAGCAGGGACGTTTCCGTCAGAACCTCCTTGGTAAGCGAGTTGACTATTCAGGCCGTTCTGTTATCGTTGTAGGTCCTGAATTAAAGATTTATCAGTGTGGTCTTCCAAAGGAAATGGCAATTGAGCTGTTTAAGCCGTTTGTTATGAGAGAACTGGTAAGACGTGGACTGGCTGACAATATTAAGAAAGCGAAAAAGAGCGTAGAACATCTTGAAAACAGCGTATGGGATGTGCTGGAAGATGTTATCAAAGAGCATCCGGTTATGTTAAACCGTGCTCCTACACTGCACAGACTTGGTATTCAGGCATTCGAGCCAATCCTTGTAGAAGGTAAGGCAATTAAGCTGCATCCGCTTGTTTGTACAGCGTTCAACGCCGATTTCGATGGTGACCAGATGGCCGTCCATCTGCCACTTTCAGTAGAAGCACAGGCAGAATGCCGCTTCATGCTGCTTTCACCAAACAACCTGTTAAAGCCGTCTGATGGTGGCCCTGTAGCTGTTCCTTCACAGGATATGGTTCTTGGTATTTACTATCTGACACAGGAAAGACCGGGGGCAAAGGGTGAAGGTAAGTTCTTTAAGAATGTAAACGAAGCACTTCTTGCATATGAAAACGGAGTTATTACATTACACTCTAAGATTTTAGTTCATATGACAAAGACCGATGCAGAAGGCAATACCGTTTCAGGTAATGTAGAATCTACACTGGGAAGATTTATTTTCAATGAAATTCTCCCACAGGATTTAGGATATGTAGACAGAAGCAAGGAAGAAAACCAGATGCTTCTGGAGGTTGATTTCCATGTAGGAAAGAAGCAGTTAAAGGATATTTTACAGCACGTTATTAATACCCACGGTACAACGACAACAGCCGAAGTACTTGATGATATTAAGGCAATGGGTTATAAGTATTCTACAAGAGCAGCCATGACCGTTTCTATTTCAGAAATGACTGTGCCGCCGATTAAGAAGAAACTGATTTCCGATGCAGAAAAGAAGGTTGAACAGATTACTGTAAACTACAACAGAGGTCGTTCAACAGATGAAGAAAGACATAAGAATGTTATCCGCGTATGGCAGGAAACGGATGAGGCATTAAAGGATGCCCTGATTGAAGGTCTTGATAAATACAACAACATCTTCATGATGGCCGATTCAGGTGCCCGTGGTTCTAACCAGCAGATTAAGCAGCTTGCAGGTATGCGTGGTTTGATGGCAGATACATCCGGTAATACAATCGAACTCCCAATCAAGTCCAACTTCCGTGAAGGTCTTGATGTACTGGAATACTTCATTTCAGCGCATGGTGCGCGTAAGGGTCTGTCCGATACAGCGCTTCGTACAGCCGATTCAGGATACCTTACAAGACGTCTTGTAGACGTATCACAGGATTTGATTATCAGAGAAACAGACTGCAGCGCCGGTAAGGCAATTCCGGGTATGTATGTATCTGAATTCGTAAATGATAAGGCAACTGCAAGCAGTGATGCAAAGGCAGATATCCTTGAATCATTAGAAGAACGTATTACAGGCAGATATCTTGCAGAAGACATCATTGATCCGTCTACCGGTGAAGTGATTTTAGCTGCAAACCACCTTGTAACACCAAAGAGAGCAGCACAGATTGTTGCAACAGGTGTTGAAAAGGTTAAAATCAGAACAATTCTTACCTGCCGTTCACACATCGGTGTATGTGCAAAGTGCTACGGTTCTAACATGGCGACAGGTCAGACCGTACAGGTTGGTGAAGCTGTTGGTATTATCGCTGCCCAGTCTATCGGTGAACCGGGTACACAGCTTACTATGCGTACTTTCCATACAGGTGGTGTTGCCGGTGATAATATTACACAGGGTCTTCCTCGTGTCGAAGAACTTTTTGAAGCAAGAAAGCCAAAGGCACTTGCTGTACTGGCAGAGTTTGGCGGTGTCGTAAGCTTTGCAAAGACAGAAAAGAAGACAGATATTGTTATTACAGACGATGATGGTAACTCAAAGGCTTATCCTGTATCTAGAGATACAAGAGTCAAGGTTCAGGAAGGTCAGATTGTTGTAAAGGGTGAAGAAATCACAGAAGGTTCTGAAAATCCTCATGATATCGTAAGAATCCTCGGCGTACGTGCCGTACAGGATTACGTACTGCGTGAAGTTCAGAAGGTTTACCGTATCCAGGGTGTAGAAATCAACGATAAGCATATCGAATTGATTGTACGCCAGATGTTAAAGAAGATTGTTATTGAATCTCCTGGAGATTCAGAATTCCTGACAGGTTCTCAGGTAGATACAATTGAATTTACGGAAGTAAACGAAAAGCTGGAAGAGGAAGGCAAGACTCCTGCAACAGGTACTTCAATTATTCTGGGTATTACAAAGGCTTCTCTTGCAACAAATTCATTCCTGTCAGCTGCTTCCTTCCAGGAAACAACAAAGGTTCTGACAGATGCCGCTATTAACGGCAAGGTCGATCCGCTGATTGGTCTGAAGGAAAACGTTATCATTGGTAAACTGATTCCTGCCGGTACAGGTATGAAGCGTTATCAGAACGTTGAACTGGATTCTAATGAAAGGGTCCGCAAAGAAATTGAAGAAGAAGCAGCCGAAAGAGCAAAAGAGGAAGCTGCATCTGACATTTCTGATGACGAAACACTGGAACTGACGGAAGAAGAAGTTACAGTAACTGAATAGAAAAATTTTTGCAGGTGGTGGGGCATAAGTCCTCACCACCTTGTTTTGTTTTACAGGAGAGGTATGCATTCGGAGGAGACCAAAAATGTATTTTGATGATAAATATTTTAAAACGGAAGAAATAGACGGCTTTGTTGTTGACAGTATGATGAAAAGAGCATGGGCGGCGGAAATGGAAATTATGCAGGAAATCGACAGAATATGTAAGGAAAATGACCTGCAATACTATGCGGCATGGGGAACATTACTCGGAACAATAAGACATAAAGGATTTATTCCATGGGATGATGATATTGATATATGGATGAAAAGAAAGGATTATAACAGATTTATTGAAATTATAAAAAAGGAACTGGACAGTACTTTCTGTATCTGCCATTACAGTACGCTTGAGCAATGGGACCAGTATTTTTTAAGAATAACGAATGGCAGGGAAATCAATACAAATGAAGAGCATTTGAAAAGATTTCATGGATTTCCTTTTGTTGCAGGAGTAGATGTTTTTCCGCTTGATTATATCAGTGATGATGAAGAAGAAATGGAGATTCAAAAGGAACTGATAAAAATTATATATCAGATAATCAAAGTAAGCGGCAAAGGCAGAGTCTGTGATGAGCCGGAAGAAAATCAAAAGGTGATAAAGCAGATCGAGGAATTGTGCAATATACACTTAAACTGGGAAGGCTGTGTGGCAAATGAGCTTTTAAAAGTATGTGATACATTATATTCTTTATATAATGAAAACGACAGCCACACACTGACGGAATATTATTATTTTTATGAAAATCCCCAAATACAGTTTCCAGAAGAATATTTTGTGCAAATAACAGAAATGGATTTTGAAATCATGAAAATGCCAGTTATGAAAAATTACGATGAAGTTTTAACAATATTATTCGGCGATTATATGACACCGGTCTGGGGAACACAGGAGCATGATTATCCGTTTTATAAGAAACAGCAGGAACTGCTGGAGGCGTATTTAAAAACAAATGAATCCGATCATTAAAGTATCAATGCAGCAAAAATGTCTTATAAAAAATAAAACGTCTTATAAAAAATAAAAAAGTGCTTGACATATAAAAATATAAAATATATACTAAACAAGTGTGTGATAACAGGAAAGCCCTGCTATGCCACATTATTCAGAAATGAACTGAATATGCAACCATGAATTATTCTAATTCCGGGAGGTGAAAAAGGAATGCCTACATTTAACCAGTTAGTAAGACAGGGAAGAAAAACAACAGTAAAGAAGTCTACAGCACCAGCTCTTCAGAAGGGATACAACTCACTTCAGAAGAAAGCAACAGACGTAGCTGCTCCACAGAAGAGAGGCGTTTGTACAGCTGTTAAGACTGCAACACCTAAGAAGCCTAACTCAGCCCTTAGAAAGATTGCCAGAGTTCGTCTTTCAAACGGTATTGAAGTAACATCTTATATCCCAGGTGAAGGACACAATCTTCAGGAACACAGCGTTGTTCTGATCAGAGGTGGACGTGTTAAGGATTTACCAGGTACAAGATATCACATCGTTCGTGGTGTACTTGATACAGCAGGTGTCGCTAAGAGAAGACAGGCACGTTCTAAATACGGTGCCAAGAGACCTAAGGATGCTAAATAATTAGTATCGTAAAGGCAAATTGCAGGTTGGCGGATTTTCTAAAAACCATGCAGTAAAACGCGGAAATGGTCCGCATTTATTCACAATATGATTTATAACAAGTGCCGGAGTTAGATTAATCCGAAGGTTGCAGGTTTAAGATATACCGCGCACGTACACAGCCGATTATCCCGATGGCGGCAGCCTTTATTGGATGTCGCAGGTGGAAAAAGGTCATATATATTTGTGAGTACCGATGAATTAATGAATATTGTTAAGGAGGGAAGAACCGTGCCACGTAAAGGACATACTCAGAAAAGAGATGTATTAGCAGATCCTATTTACAATAATAAGGTCGTGACAAAGCTTATCAACAACATTATGCTTGATGGTAAGAGAGGAGTTGCCCAGAAGATTGTATACGGAGCATTTGACAGAGTCGCAGCAAAGACTGAAAGACCTGCTATCGAAGTTTTCGAAGAAGCTATGAACAATATCATGCCAGTTCTTGAAGTTAAGGCTAGACGTATCGGTGGTGCTACTTATCAGGTACCGATCGAAGTTAAGCCGGACAGAAGACAGGCTTTAGCTCTTCGTTGGATGACAGCTTATTCTCGTGCAAGAGGCGAGAAGACAATGGAAGAAAGACTTGCAAATGAAATCCTCGATGCTGCAAACAATACAGGATCTTCTGTAAAGAAGAAAGAAGATATGCACAAGATGGCAGAAGCAAACAAGGCTTTTGCTCATTACAGATTCTAATAATATAGGAGGATTTACCGATGGCTGGAAGAGAATATCCATTGGAGAGAACCAGAAATATTGGTATCATGGCTCATATCGATGCAGGTAAGACTACATTAACAGAGCGTATCCTTTATTATACTGGTGTAAACCACAAAATTGGTGATACTCATGAAGGTACTGCTACCATGGACTGGATGGCCCAGGAGCAGGAAAGAGGTATCACAATTACTTCAGCTGCTACAACATGTCACTGGACACCGGAAAAAGAAGGTAAGCCAGATAAGACACAGCCAGAATACCGTATCAACATCATTGATACTCCGGGTCACGTTGACTTCACAGTAGAAGTTGAACGTTCACTTAGAGTTCTTGATGGTGCTGTAGGTGTGTTCGATGCTCAGAACGGTGTAGAACCGCAGTCAGAGAACGTATGGCGTCAGGCTGATAAATACAATGTACCACGTATGGCTTTCATGAACAAGATGGATAAGATGGGTGCAGATTTCTTTGGATCATGCAACCAGCTTATAACAAAGCTTGGTAAGAATCCTGTACTTGTACAGATTCCGATTGGTAAGGAAGATGAATTTAAGGGTATCATCGACTTATTTGAAATGAAGGCTTATGTCTTCAACGGAGATAAGGGTGATGATATTTCCGTAGGTGAAATTCCTGATGATTTAAAGGATCAGGCTCAGGAATATCATGACAAGCTCATTGAACAGTGTGCTGAACTTGATGAAGACCTTATGGAAAAGTTCTTTAATGATGAAGAACTTACAATTCCTGAATTAAAGGCAGCTTTAAGAAAGGGTACTATCGAAGGTACAGCAATTCCTTGTCTTTGCGGTACAGCTTATAAGAACAAGGGTGTTCAGAAGCTTCTTGATGCAGTTATCGAATACATGCCTGCACCAACAGATATCCCGGATATCACAGGTGTTGATGAAGACGGTAACGAAGTTACAAGAAAGTCATCTGATGAAGAACCATTCTCAGCTCTTGCATTCAAGATTATGACAGACCCATTCGTTGGTAAGCTGGCATTCTTCAGAGTTTACTCTGGTACATTGAACGGTGGTTCATATGTATTAAATGCAAACAAGAACAAGAAGGAAAGAGTTGGCCGTATCCTTCAGATGCATGCTAACAACAGAAAAGAAATTGATAAGGTTTATTCTGGAGATATCGCAGCTGCTGTAGGTCTGAAGTTCACTGTAACAGGTGATACAATCTGTGACGAACAGCATCCGGTTATCTTAGAGTCAATGGAATTCCCAGAGCCGGTTATCGAACTTGCTATCGAACCAAAGACTAAGAATGACCAGGGTAAGATGGGTGAAGCTTTAGCAAAGCTTGCTGAAGAAGATCCGACATTCCGTGCCCACACAGATCAGGAAACCGGTCAGACAATTATCGCAGGTATGGGTGAACTTCATCTTGATATCATCGTAGACAGACTTCTTCGTGAATTCAAGGTAGAAGCAAACGTAGGTGCTCCACAGGTTGCTTACAGAGAATGCTTTACAAAGGCAGTTGATGTTGATAGTAAGTATGCTAAGCAGTCAGGTGGTCGTGGTCAGTATGGTCACTGTAAAGTACGTTTCTCACCACTTGAAGCAAACGTTGATAAGTTCGATGTTGAAACAAAGAATACAGTATTAATCAATGAGCCTCCGGTACTTTTCTGTGAATCATCAGTAGTTGGTGGTGCTATTCCTAAGGAATACATCCCTTCAGTTGCAGATGGTATCCGTGAAGCCGCTAACTCAGGTATTTTAGCTGGATTCCCGGTTCTCGGACTTAGAGCAGATATCTATGATGGATCTTACCATGAAGTCGATTCATCAGAAATGGCATTCCACATTGCCGGTTCTATGGCATTCAAGGATGCTATGGCTAAGGCAGCTCCGGCACTTCTTGAGCCAATCATGAAGGTTGAAGTTACAATGCCGGAAGAATACATGGGTGATGTTATCGGTGATATCAACTCTCGTAGAGGACGTATCGAAGGTATGGAAGATATCTCAGGTGGTAAGATGATTAAAGCATTCGTTCCGCTTTCAGAGATGTTCGGATATGCTACCGACCTTCGTTCTAAGACACAGGGTCGTGGTAACTACTCTATGTTCTTTGATAAGTATGAACAGGCTCCAAAGTCCGTTCAGGATAAGGTTATTGCTTCAAGAGCAAAATAATCTAATAAAAATATAGTTGCAAAATATTTAAAAATGCAATATAATAGATTTTAGCTATGAAACCCCATAAAGGGTATGAATCATTTTAAGGAGGATTTTAAACAATGGCAAAGGCTAAATTTGAAAGAACTAAACCACATTGTAACATTGGTACAATTGGACACGTAGATCATGGTAAGACTACACTTACAGCTGCTATCACAAAGACTCTTCATGAGAGACTTGGTACAGGTGAAGCTGTTGCATTCGAAAATATCGATAAGGCTCCAGAAGAAAGAGAAAGAGGTATCACAATCTCTACAGCTCACGTTGAATATGAAACAGAAAAGAGACATTACGCTCACGTTGACTGCCCAGGTCATGCCGATTACGTTAAGAACATGATCACTGGTGCTGCTCAGATGGATGCTGGTATCCTCGTAGTAGCTGCTACAGATGGTGTTATGGCTCAGACAAGAGAACATATCCTTCTTGCTCGTCAGGTAGGTGTTCCTTACATCGTTGTATTCATGAACAAGTGTGATATGGTTGATGATCCGGAACTTCTTGAATTAGTAGATATGGAAATCAGAGAACTCCTTAACGAGTATGGCTTCCCAGGCGATGACACACCAATCATCCAGGGTTCAGCTCTTAAGGCTCTTGAAGATCCGAACAGCGAATGGGGCGATAAGATTCTTGAACTTATGCACACAATCGATGAATATGTTCCAGATCCAGAAAGAGATACAGATAAGCCATTCCTTATGCCAGTAGAAGACGTATTCTCTATCACAGGTCGTGGTACTGTTGCTACAGGTAGAGTAGAACGTGGTGTTCTTCATATAAATGAAGAAGTTGAAATCGTTGGTATCCATGATGACATTCGTAAGGTTGTTGTAACTGGTATCGAAATGTTCAGAAAGCTTCTTGATGAAGCACAGCCAGGTGATAATATTGGTGCACTTCTTAGAGGTGTTCAGAGAGACGAAATCCAGAGAGGACAGGTTCTCTGCAAGCCAGGTTCAATTACACCTCATCACAAGTTTACAGCTCAGGTTTACGTATTAACAAAGGACGAAGGTGGACGTCATACTCCATTCTTCAACAACTACAGACCACAGTTCTACTTCAGAACAACTGATGTTACTGGTGTTTGTGAACTTCCAGCTGGTACAGAAATGTGCATGCCTGGTGATAACGTAGAAATGACAGTTGAACTTATCCACAACGTAGCTATGGAGCAGGGTCTTCGTTTCGCTATCCGTGAAGGTGGACGTACAGTAGGTTCAGGTGCTGTTGCTACAATCATTGAGTAATTTTATTGGTTGATGTACTCAGTATTTATACAGTAAATTTAAAGGCTTCCGGGATTTTCCCGGAAGCCTTTTTTTGGCTTGCTCAGCCATTTATATTCTTAAATTTTTACCACCACTTCTCACGGTAAGAGTACTCTCCACGGTAATTAGAAGCGTTATAATCAGGATATTTGAAAGGTGCATATACATCATCTTTAGGTGCATCATCCTGTGTATATATGTACATTGAATCATAATCCCATGTCACAATTTCATCACGGGCATCGCCGTAGAGATTTACAGCTTCTGCACACATGGTAGGATGACCGTCATCAGGGAACTTAACAACCTGAATACCTCTGCCATCAATCATTCCACCGCGCTCTACATCAGCATTAAGAAGAATGAAGTCCTGACCGTCACCAGTCCAGTTTACAGGTGTTAAAAGATTACCATTAAGCTCATTTTCCATTTCCCATAACTGGTTACCTTCGCTGTCATAGAAATATATAATTCCCTGATGTCCCCAGAAATTAACAACAACCATTTCATAACCTGGGCGGTCAGGAAGGTAATTAGCGAGACTGACACGCTGTGCATGACCTATGCCATCCTTTTTGAGAAGTTTTCCGTTAAAATCAGATATCAGGAAGCCTTCCTTTCCCGCAACGCAGGCAAAGAATTTAGTGCCTTTATGTGGACCGGATTCGAATCTTCCTGGAACAATTTCATCAATGTGGTCTTCATTAACAGGCATAGTCCACATCTTGTTACCGTGGCAGTCAAGCATGTTATAACCTACCAGAAGTTCATCATGCCCATCCCCGTTAATATCAATCGCAAAAGGAAAATGCCCGGTATTCTTATCACTCTGGAAATGCCACATAACCTCCAGGTCATCGTTAAGTGCATACACCCTGCAATAACGATCCTTAATAAGAATATCACGTGGCTTATCAAGACCACGGAAATTGCATATACGCATACCGTCAGGGTTAATTCTGTCAAAAGCATAGATTTTATCAGGAACACCGATAATCGTTCCATCCTCTTCTGTTGTGGAGAAAGGTGTTCTGGTGCGTTTCTTGACTTCACCTGTTCTGCCATCAAGAATAAGGACTTCAAAATTCTTGGCGGTTATAACCTCGTCAAAACCATCACCATCAATATCATATATCTGCATAGGCATGTCAGCTGATATAGTGCCAATGTCGTGATTATTGGTTGGTTCACCGTGCTGCCATAAAATATTGCCGTCAAGGTCAAATGCGGTGAGACAGCTGATGGTTCCATAAGCATCACGGTTTACTCTTTTCTGGCACTGTGCCATAACCATCTGGTATTCGCCGTTGCCAAGCAGATGACCAAAACGAAGCTGCCTTCCGGTGCCGCAGCCATTGAGGTCAATCTTCTTAAGAAGCTTCATCTTAGGATAATGCGCCTGCGCATTTTCACATTCAGCTTTATAAGCATTTCTTGCAGCATCAATAGAAGCAGCAGTACTTTCAGAAGTAGTAACATTTACAAAACCAAACTGTGCAGGAATCGTTGCTGTAATGGCAATTTTGCCACCCTGTACGGCATATTCAGTGTCAATGTCAAAATAGACCTTATCATCAACGCTGCATATAACATGGCTGCCTTTAATTTCTGCTTTAAGGATATAAGTATCGTCACAGTTGTAGTTGAAAGCTACAGAATCAAGAATAGTAACCTCTTCCTTGTGACGGTATTCAACTCTCAGTTCATGTTCTTCAAAAACAAGGACAAGAAGATTAGCAGAGTTCTGACAACAAAAACCAATGCCGGCATTACCCCATTTGGTAGTAAACATACGGACACTTGCAGTTATAGTATAATCGCGCCAGAATCTGTCGCCGCTTGTAAGCATAGGAAAAGTCCGGTGGGGCTTGTCATTGCGGATACGCATCTGCTCCATAAAATGTTTTCCATTATATTCAGAAATAATCCAGGAAGCTCCCTGACCGTTATAAGTGTGGTTGCATACCGGGTCATGCCATTTACCATAATATCCGGGATAATGGATAAAATGATACTCACCCATTGCCGAATGATTCTTATCATAAGGGAATTCACCAATGGGAAAATCAGAGAAATCTTCATCAAGTAAAATAAAATCTGCCATAATAACCTCCATTCTTAAAAAGAAATAATAAAATGGTACATTGCCGCATTCTTGGTATATAAATAATATCTAACGAAGCAAATCATATACTGATTATAGGTCGTTTATAGAGAAAATGTTACTGATTTTTTACATATTTTTGAGATTTTGGAAGATTTCGTGCAGTTTTTTGCAGCTATAAATACAATGTGAATATAATGAAAGCGTTTTAAGAAGCAAGATATAAGATTCTATTGTCCCACTTCATGAATAATGTTAAAATAATACTAAATACAATTTAAATCGTGCAGTGGGGAAGCAGATTTAAGATATAAATAACATTTAGAAAGCGGAAATAATATATGAAAAAAAGAAAAGTGTTTTTAAAAGATATTATCGCACAATCTCCTGAAAAAGAGTATGGACAGCTGTATGCAGATATTATGCTTGAACTCTCACAGGGAACGCTGGCACCGGTCCGCAGTGCAGGAACGAATGGTAAAAAGCCGGCGCTTCCCGTGGCATTCTGGGAGTATGTGAAAGAGCCGGATTACGGTGATGTCAGTGAAAAGCTGGATTTTAAGCTGCATCCGCTTCTTCATACAACGTATTACCGGAAACAATTACGGATACAGATTTTAAAGAACGTATACAGCTGAAAAAATATGAGGTACAGTCGATTGAAAAAGCATTAAAAAATCTGGAAAACAAAAAAAATCAGCTGGAGGTTCAGGCAGGAAGTGTATCCGAATATGCAGATGAACCGGTGTCAGCTTCACCGGAGGAACAGGAACAAATCAGACAGCAGATTCCGGATATTGAAACCGTAGAGGCACAGGAACTTACCCGGTATCAGAAGACGGTAAAAAGAAATCTGCTAACGGCACTGTCCCGGTTAAAGGATGAGCAGAACCGTCTGGCAGAAGAAATCCGTTCAATTGCAGCAAAAGATATTTATGCAGAAGATTATTTTAAGAAAACATTTGACAGTCTGTTGACACAGACTGCCAGTCCAAAGAATCTGGCAGAGCAGTATGCCGTGAATAAGGCTTCGTATGAGAGCCAGCTGGAAAAACTTAAAATTGATCTTGCAAGCATTGACAATGAACAAAAAAACATTGAAGAAATGTTTTTAGAATACGTGCGCAGTGTTAATGCGAATATTGCAATGATTGATAAAAATTCAACAATCAGCGTGCGCGGCAGAAACATTAAAATGTTAAAAATCCAGGTAGCAGACTGGGAAAGCGAACAGGAACATTTCCGTATGAAACTGCACGATTATTTTGAGCAGGTGATACAAAATGGTCTTGATACGATTGATAAGAATGAAAATCTGAATGAATTTTTGGGAAATGTCATTACAACAAAAAGACTGTATGATGATACTGTGGGTATCGGCAGTGTAAAAATTAAGCTGTATAAGATTGAAGCGGAACGTGAAGTCCCGATTACATGGGCAGAGGTATCAGCCAATTCCGGCGGCGAGGGTTTTTTATCAGCGTTTGTGATTCTGACCTGTCTGCTTAGTTATATGCGGCGGGATGAGAGTGATTTGTTTACCACGGGAGAGGAAGGCAAGGTGCTGATTATGGATAATCCGTTTGCACAGACCAATGCGGAACATCTGCTGAAACCACTGATGGAGATGGCAAAGAAAATGAATACGCAGCTCATCTGCCTGTCAGGACTTGGCGGCGATTCCATCTATAACCGCTTTGACAATATTTATGTGTTAAAACTTATGGATTCAAGTATCAGAAGCGGCGCATGGCGCATGGAAGCCAGCCATATCAAAGGCGAACCGGTGAAGCGGATGGTACTGTCAGAATTCAGGGTGGAAGAGAGGGAACAAGATTGGAAATGAAGGTACAGGAAGTAAAACAATCACTGGAAACAGCATTTATAGATGGGACAATAAATTCTAATTTGGCATATCAACCGGAGTTTATTTCTAATGATTATAAGCAGGGAAAGAAAGTGCTTGTTTCATTAGAAAAGGAATTAAAAAAATGTGATGAAAATTCCAATTTTACCTGGATATGCCCTTTATCCGTCCGGGATTTGTTGTGGGTAATACTGTGGCAATTCATAAACGTGGAATAACTGATTTTCAGATGAAGTATTACCGCAGAATCTATCAGGCGAGAATGGTGGAACAGCGCCGATTTGATAAGCATTCTGCATATCTTGCGAAAGAATTGGAGCGTATGAACCAGTTGCAGGAACAGTACCTGTTTCTTGTGGATAACAATATCAAAACTGTAGAGGGACTTGTGACTTATCAGGTTCTGGGAGAGCGGGATGTAGAGAAAATCTCTGAACGTCAGCAGGACTTGTATCAGCAGAACAGAGCAAGAAAACGCGCTTGCAAAACAGAGGAGGATATTCGTGATTATCAGATCTGGCATATGGGAGCATAGGAGAAATTGGATGAACTTAAGGCGGAGAAGAAGGCAATTAATAAGAAACTGAAGATTGCTGAAGGGTGTGTAGAAGAGTATAAGAAGTTTTCAATGTTGGATTTTTCAACTATTGAGGATGAGATTCGTAATTCAATAGAAGTGCCGGAGTATCCGTATGCGGAGGAGAAAAATATTGCGTTATCTGTTAATGATGCAGTGTCTGATATGGAAGATATTTCAGTAATGAATGAATCAGAGGATTATGATATTTCGTTAGGCGCAGAGGTATGTGAACAGATTTCAGCAGAAGATACCATGGATGCCACAGTAGGAGTTGGTGGCGAAGCGAATATTATGGAGGAATATGCTGATGATCGGTCAGATGATAAAGGCGGATATGAGGCGTATAAAAAGATGACACCTTTGGAAAAGGCTCAGATGTATGGATTCGGGGAACTAAAGAGTTACGACACAGTTAGGTCAGTTGTACAGATGAAGTTTCTGGACATGGGGCATATTGCAGATGTGGATGAACTTCTGGAAGAGACGGATTTGATTAATAAGGGCATGTGTGAATTGGTTGTCAAAAACAAGACAGAAGAGGTGTTGGATGAGATTAAACAGCGGGGAATTGCTTTTGATGATTTGTCTGTTATCGAAAAGGCAAGGATGCTACAGTTTCAGCCGGACAATAATTCATACAATATTCAGCTGTACAGTGCTGTTTGCAAGGCATGTGGAGTGGATACTTCTGATGAGGATAAGATATTTGAAGATTATCAGGCTATTTATGAAAAGACATTGGAGATGAAGCAAGAACAGGTCATTGGAAGAAATGATGGAGACAGAGAGAGGGCACGATAGCGTGCCCCTGTTTAGTTTATTGAGTAATAAATCTTAAAATAAAACTTTCTCCCGGGAAATGTTGACTTTATAAATATAAAGGTTTTGATGGAAAAATTATGCGCCATGTGTTACAATAAATATGATACTTTGCTTATGAATCGAAGAAAGGGTAAAGGAATGAAAACATCGTACAACAATTTATGGAAAATGCTAATTGACAGAAATATGCAAAAAAAAGACCTGATTGATAAATTAGGAATAAGCTCCACTACAATTGCAAAAATGGGAAAGGGTGATAAGGTTTCACTTGATGTATTGGAAAGAATATGTGCATATTTTGATTGCAATATAGGTGATGTTATTAGTTTTGAAAAAGAAGATTAGAATAATGTTGAAAGGATATTACTAAATAAATGAAAAAGACTAGTTATTGTAAATGTTTTCCAGAACTGGATGATAAAGAACTTGATGAAAAGTATGCGTTAATTAGTCATGCTATACAATTAGAAAACAAACCAGAGGCTAAAAATTACATAGATATTTTAAAGAAAAACGGGATTAATATTAACTTATATCCAACGAAAAAGATATTTAATGAACAAAATAATATTGTTTTTGAAACAAATGAAACAAAATTTACATTTATAGATTTGTTTGCAGGAATTGGCGGATTCAGAATCGCAATGCAATCAGTTGGCGGACAATGCGTGTTTTCGAGTGAGTGGGATGAAGCTGCCAAAGAAACATATTTTGATAATTATGGTGAAGTACCTTTTGGAGATATAACGAAGCCTGAAATCAAGGCTCTTATTCCAGAAAAATTTGATGTGCTTTGCGCCGGATTTCCGTGTCAGCCATTTAGTAATGCAGGTTTAAAAAAAGGGATTGAGGATACACGCGGTACTTTGTTTTATCATATAGCAGAAATATTAAGGGATCATCAGCCTAAAGCGGTTGTGTTAGAAAATGTCAGGGGATTAATAAGCAATGATAAAGGAAAAACGATTCAAACAGTACTTAGGACAATCACAGGAATGGGATATAAATGTAATATTCCTCAAGAGTTAATTGAGAATGGACCCATTACAAAGTTAAAAGCAGAATGTTCAAAAATGGTTCTGAGTGCAAAAGATTATGGAGTTCCTCAAAATCGTCCAAGAATTTTTATTGTATTATGGCGAGAAGATGTTAACATAACAAATTTTGTTTATCCTTCACCTATGAAAACAAAAACTAGAGTGGGAGATATTTTGGAAGCAAATGTTCCAGAATCATTTACGATTTCAGATAAATTATGGGAAGGTCATCAGAGAAGAAAAAGTGAACATGAGCAAAAAGGAAATGGATTTGGATATAGCATGTTTAATGAAGAATCAGAATTTACAAGCACAATTTCCCGTAGGTATTACAAAGATGGAAGTGAAATTCTGATAGAACAGAAGGGAAAAAATCCACGAAAGCTGACACCGAGAGAAGCGGCTAATCTTCAGGGATTTCCGGAAGAGTTTAAATTGCCTTCCTCAAATGTCAAGGCATATCAGCAATTTGGAAATAGCGTTGCGGTGCCGGTTGTAAAAAAAGTTTCTGAGCAAGTAGTAGAGCAGATTCTGGAGGTGTAAAATGTTTGCAGATTTATTATTAGAAGAAATACAGCCTGGAGAAATAGATGTAAAAAATATTCCGGATATAGAATTAACAGAATCCTTAGAATATGATTTGCAAAAAATGTTGGAAGAGGAAGAGGGAAGTTTTTCTAAAGTATCCAATAAAACATCGGTTGTGCAAACGGATAAAAATTATGTTTTCTTTTCCAATCAATGGCTATATTTGGCTGTTTTGTGCAAAAAATATGCGGAGTCATTAAAACCATATGGTGATTTTTTTGATAACAAGCTACGAGGAAATCAACATGTAATGAGTGCACTCGTAAAGAAGGATTTTACAGATGCTGATTGGATTGAATTGATCCCAGAACAAGTAGACAGGGAGAGAATGATAAAATTTATTGAAGCAGATAGTACATACAGACCAGGAAAAGCATTGTTGAATGGAGATAAAGCTAGATCGATAAAGGATATTTTTGGCTCATGTATATTGAAAAAAATAGCAGTTCCGGATGCATCTTCAGCATATTTAGGTAATTTGATATATTATTTAGCGAAGAGACCGGACTTATATGATAGACTTGAGAAAGAAGTTACACTTCAGATAGGAAATGTTGGAAACGCGAAAAAACTATCGAGGATAACGAAGGATTGTGCAAGACAGATTATTGATGTAATTTACAATATTGATAAGTTTGAAAAAATAAAATCTCTTCTGGAGGTTAATGAAAAAAATATAAAAGTTAATATTTCCAAAACAGGAAAATTACTACCTGCGGGGAATTTTTTAAGGTACTTGTTTGCAAGGCCCAATTCTGACTTGTATGCAGGAGATAAAGCCAGAGTTTTTGTTGACAAGGAGTACATTATTTCTTTTGAAACAGAAAATGTTGAATGCAGGCTTACCACGGAGTGGGTTGATTCGGAAATAGCAGAAGGTGGAAATGGAAATTATTTAAAAGCATTGATTGCTATTGTTAATGAATACTACAAGGAAAATATTGAAATAAAAACAATATTAGGTGAGAGGTATTTGTATATGATTAAAGAAAAATTTGAATTACAGGATTTGCCGGAAGTGTTAAAAACAGATTTTGCCAGAAGATACATTACCTCTTTACTGGCGAAACCTTTTGTGATATTGACGGGTAATAGCGGAACTGGTAAAACACGTATTTCAAAGCAATTTGCAGAATATCTGGAATGGAAATCCGATGATGGCAAGAAAAATTGGGTAATAATTCCTGTTGGGGCTGATTGGACTGATAATACAAAAATCTTAGGGTACTATAATCCGCTGGCTGAAGATGGAAAAGGAAAATATGAAAAGACCAAGATTGTAGAATTAATAGAAGAAGCCAATAGGCATAAAGAGATTCCATATTTTGTAATATTGGATGAAATGAATTTGAGTCATGTAGAACGATACTTTTCTGATTTCTTGAGTCATATGGAGACTCCGGATACACCATTCGAATTAGAAGGTTATACAGGAAGATTAGATTACCCAGAAAATATGTTTGTTGTTGGAACCGTTAATATTGATGAGACAACCTATATGTTTAGTCCGAAGGTATTGGACAGAGCAAATGTTATAGAGTTTAAGCCTCAAAAAGAGGACGTATTTAAGGTATTCAGTGCTGCAGGAACTGTAGGTAAAATGGTACCTGTGAATGATGGAAGTGCACAAGCTTTTTTGAAATTGGCTAAGGAAATACGTACTGGAAAATTTGCTGTTGATGAAGATTTAACACATTATTACACAGATGTTGATGGAGATTTTACAGGAAGTAATTTAGATTATGTAGAAGGTGTATTCTCTGACATATATGAAATTGTACAAAAATATGATTTTGAATTTGCATTTAGAACTGTTAAAGAAATCCGAAATTATATTGCAGCAGCATATGAATTGCTTGAAAAAACAGAATTTAATCTGAATCAAATAATTGACGAGCAATTACTCCAAAAAATATTGCCTAAAATTCATGGTAATAAGAAAGAAATTGGGCAGATGTTGGATGAGTTAACAGGATTGTGTGATAAATATAGTCTGGTGTTGAGCAAAAAGAAAATTGAGCAGATGAAAGGAAAACTTGCAAAGGTGCAGTATGCAAGTTTTATCTAAGGTAGAATTATGATAGGTGCGGTTTGTTTTAAGGTTACAAATGAATATGAAGTAAGAATTTATATGGTTGGAACATATGAACAAATTGACTGGACAAATCCGTCACCATGCGTTCTGGGAGAAAACTATACTTGCTATGCTTTGAAAAATGAAGAGGCCGGTAACGCAATTCAGATAGTTGCTGGTCTGAATGGTCAGTATATGCTGCGTTTATTTGAAACAAAACGATATATATTGCGTCTTGTGTATGAGGAGAATTTAGATATAGAGGTGCCAAGATTTCAGAATGAAAATAATAAATTTCTGAAATTGGAAAAAGATAAAGATTATATTACATTCCAGTTTGTTAATTATCTGGGATATTCAAGGATAAATTTTACTCATGATAACTGTGGGCAGCAGATTTTTTTTGAAATAGCTCCAGAAAAAATGAATTATGAAGAAGACTATATTGTGTTGACAGAAGCAATAGCACAGGTTTGTTCGGAATTATTATTGGAGTATTCTGGATTAACATCAAACTTGTTTGAACAATCAGAAGAAGAGCATAGGACTATATTAGAACAATTTATTTTTCTCAGGCAGTTTTGTTACGGCAATAACTTATTTAGTGTGTTTGAAGCAATTAAGAGAAATCCAGATCGTGTACTTAGTTCGGATGAAATTTATAAACCGATTGGGTGCGGAATTCCGTCACAGAAATTCTATACACATCCGTTCTCATATGGTAAGGGATGGCAAAAAACTAAGAGGGCAGATGGGACATTTAGTATTGTGCCACAAATGATATCCGTGACACAAAAACAAGACAGCATAGATACGCCGGCTAATCGTTTTGTAAAATATGCGTTAGAAAAGTTTGATTCGGTTTGTTTGGAATTGATGAACTCTTTGGACGCAGCGGGTGGGGTAAAACAGGCGGAATGTCTATCAGAAGCAAAAGCTATCCACAATATGCTGGATGAAATATTCAATGATGGATTTTTTGACGAAATTGGAAAATTAGATATTATGCCACAAAATAATCAGGTATTACAGAAAAGAGAAGGGTACTCCCAGATTTTTTCTGCGTACTCGATGATTGATTTGGCTCTACGATTGAATTGGAGTGGACATGATGATGTATATGAAGGAGAGTCAAAAAATGTGGCACTTCTTTATGAATATTGGCTGTTTTTTGAACTATATAAAATTATTGATTCCATTGATGGCTGTAAAAAAGTGTATTTAAAAGACGATGATTTTTTAACGGTAAGTGATGGAGGGATAACAATTTCGTTACAGGAAGGAAAGAAGTCAAGGCAATCATTTGTCATAGAACGATTGCATACAAAGATTAATTTATATTATAATCGAACATTTTCCAGAAAGGAATTTAAAACCACTTTATATGAAGGATCATATTCTAGACCGTTCAGACCGGATTATACTATTGCAATTTTTCCGGATTCTTATGTTAAAGGATGCAATAATGGAGAAAATGAGGCGGTCAAAAATGGAGCAGTAAGTTATATACATTTTGATGCAAAATATCGTGTAACAGATCTGACTTCGTTGGTTGGGAAACGAACAGATGAATATGAAGAAATAGAATTTGCAGAAGATAAGACAGATGCGGTAATGAATACCTATAAACGTGGTGATTTGTTAAAGATGCATACATATAATGATGCGATAAGACGAACAATTGGTAGTTATATTTTGTATCCGGGAAAAGGCGATAGTGAAGATACAAGAGGGGTATCGTATAAATTATATGACGAAATTTTGCCAGGTGTAGGTGCTTTCGCAATCAGACCAAGCATAGATGAAGCTGGGGAAAATGAGTTAAGAAATTTCATTACAGAGTTGCTGGAATCCAAAGGTGCATTGTATTCAAGATTAAACCGAATGAAACAGTATACGGAGATGGTATTAAGAGAGCCTTCGGTATCTTTGTTAAACACTGCAGGTTATCAAATTGGAAAAAAGGATGAGAATGCACAAAAGGGAATACGATGTGTATTAGGATATATACGTGCTTTGAAGGAAGATGATTATTACTATTCACTTGTAGAAAATAATTTGTTATTTACTGGGGCGGAATTCCTTTTTTATTTTTATGCTATAAAAGATTCATATGTTTATTCACATCATCCGGATATTTTTAAGACTAAAAGATTTTGTTTCTATAAAAATTCTATTATGGATACAAAAAAGTATATTCTTGAGCAAACTATATGTGAAATTGAATCAAATGAGTTAATTTCGAAGAAAGAACTTGTGGAAAGATTAAATGTGCAAGGGTATAAGACAAATGAAAGGAATCATCACGCAGATTTCTATTATGTACTAAAGGTTAAAGTTATCGGTAATATGTGCGATTTAAAAGAAATTGGGGTGGATGAGATTAGTTTGCAAAATGGTAATGATGCTTATAGCCCGCATTCACCTAAAATTTTTTACATGGAAGATCTAAGCTAGACGGAGAAGTATAATGGCAGATGTTTTAACAAAAGAACAACGACATAAAAACATGAAAAATATCCGTGGAACGGATACTAAAATCGAAATTATACTTAGAAAAGCTTTGTGGGCAAAAGGATATAGGTATCGGAAAAATTATAGTAAGTTACCGGGTAAGCCAGATATTGTTCTGACAAAATATAAGATAGCCATTTTCTGCGATGGAGAATTTTTTCACGGAAAGGACTGGGAAGTATTAAAACCCAGGTTGGAGAAGAGTAATAACAGTGAGTTTTGGATAAGTAAGATATCACGCAACAGAGAGAGGGATGACGAAGTAAACAAGAGATTATTATTTGAAGGATGGACCGTAATCCGATTTTGGGGTGATGATATAAAGAAGCATACGGATGAGTGTGTGAAGGTAATAGAAGAGGCGATTTTTGATGAAACAATCATGAACGATGATATAAACTAACTGAATATATAAAAAAGAGCAATAGTTCTGGGAGAAGAAGTAATCAAAAAGAGAATATCTGCAGGAAGATAGAAAAATATTTTCAAAATTAAAATTCAGCTATCTTCATTGTAGTATAGAATACTAAGTTTGAAATACCACTTAGGCAGATATGGCTCCTGAGTGAGGAGAAATGGAGAAAGTGAAGAGACATTTATGAACAAGAAGTGCCAGGTATTTACGCCTGAAAATTATGTAAGAGAATTACTAGATAGTGTAGGTTATACGCACAATTTATACGGAAAAAGAATACTAGAGAATTCTTGCGGCGATGGTAATATCCTGGTCGCAGTAGTTCAAAGGTATATTGATGATTGTCGTGAGAATGGCATGTCCAGAACAAAAATTAAAAATGGCTTAGCGAAAGATATATATGGAATTGAAATTGATAAAGAACAGTATGAAAAATGTATTAACAATTTGAATGATGTATTGAAGCGTAATAATATTGGCAATGTTGATTGGAAAATAGTAAATGAGGACTATTTAAAATGGAATTCAATTACAAAGTTTCAATATATTGTGGGGAATCCGCCATATATAACATATAGTGAATTGAAAGAGGAAGAACAGTTATTTGTTAAGGGTAATTTTGAAACATGTGTTAAAGGGAAATTTGATTATTGTTATGCATTCATAGAGAAAAGTATCAAATCGTTAGCAAATGACGGAAAAATGTCTTATCTTATTCCAAGTAGTATTTATAAGACTGTGTTTGGAAATAACTTAAGAACTTTTATGTGTCCCTATATTACAAAAATAAAGGATTATAAGCAAGTTAAAATATTTGATAAAGCATTAGTTAAATCATCCATAATGGTGTTAGATAAACAACGTCAAAATGATGTTTTGCGTTATCATGATATGAGTATGGAAACGGAAATGGAGATACCTATTGAACGATTAGAAGAAAAGTGGTTTTTCGCAGAAGAGAACGAAGAAGGACAACATCGTTTTGGAGATTATTTTAAGGTATCACATGTTGTAGCAACATTGCTGAATAAAGCATATGTATTGCCAGATGGAGCATATACCGAAGTGGATGATGGTTATGTTTGCGGTAATCACACGATTGAAAGAGCAGTAGTCAGAAGTACTGAAACACCTCGAACATTGAGATATAACAAGCATGAGAAAATTATTTTTCCATACACATATGATGAAAATGGGTTAGTACGTTTTGAAGATGGTGAGTTTGAACAATTATATCCGGAAGCGGCAGCATATCTTAATGAGTTACGTAGGGATTTAGATAAAAGAAAAAGCGATAAAAATGCCAAATGGTATGAATATGGACGCTCGCAGGCGTTGAGTGGTTTAAATAGCCAGAAACTATTAATTTCAACGGTTGTAACAAATGATGTGGATGTATATGAATTAGAACAAGAATGTATACCATATGCAGGAATGTATATCGTGGAAAAGGAAGATAATAATGGATATACATTGCAGAATGCAGCTGAAATACTTAGAAGTGAAGAATTTAAAGAGTATGTTTTTAAAGTAGGTATACCTATAAGTGGTAAGTCAGTAAGAATTACGTCAAAGGATGTTGAAAATTATATGTTTTAGGAGGTGCAAGTGATGGAAGAGTTGAAATATGTTATTGAAGATAGCACAATTGCAGAATTGTTGGGGGTACAAAATTTTTCTACGGATGAGGCGGCAATTCTTGAATTAGTTAAAAATGCATATGACGCAAATGCACTAAATCTAAAAATTATATTCAGAAACAATGAGCTACAGTTTGTTGACAATGGCATTGGAATGAATGAGGAAGATATAAAAGAACATTGGATGCATATTGGAAAGAGTGATAAAAAATATGAAATAGTAGATGAAAATAACAAAACGAGAATACAGGCGGGCTCTAAAGGAGTTGGAAGATTTGCTTTGTCTAGATTAGGCCGTAGTGTGTGTATGAAATCAAAAAAACAAAAATCTGTAGGAGTCATATGGAAAACGGATTGGAATACTTCTGTTTTAGAAGAAAACTCTGCTGCTTGTGATAAGGGAACAGATATAACCATTGTAGGTTTAAGGGAAAAATGGAATAAAAAGCGAATAGAGAATTTGTGTAAATATCTTGAAAAAACTTATTATGATACTTCAATGGAGATAAGAATTATTGCTGATAAATATGACAAGATTGTTCCGGTACATTTTCCGAAAGCTGAAGCGGGGATCAACTGTCGAAGCAATATTGCTTTACAGTATAGCGATGGCGCTCTGACAACAACTGTAAAATCTGATGAATTTGAAAGTAGTGCATCAAGGTATTGTCCTGATGTTGATATAAAGAAATTTGAAATAAAGACAGATGTGATCAAAGAATTAAAAGGAACAGAGATTGTTGAACTTGTAGATGATGATATTGACTCTGTTATAAAAGAATTGGGGGACTTTTCGGCTAATTTCTTTTTTAATCTGACTTCTTCAAATGAGGATAAAGACAAATTTATGTATAAATATTTAGATACTCCACAGAATGTGGAGAGCGGGATAATATTATACAGGAATGCATTTAGCATATCTTCATATGAAGGAAAAAAGGACTGGCTTGGATTAGGTAAAAGATCGAGAAAATCACCTGCTGCGGCTTCACATCCATCAGGGGCATGGCGTGTGAGAGAAAATCAAATGGCTGGTTATGTTTTGATTGATAAAAAGGAAAATGCAGTCCTGCAAGATATGGCGAATAGACAAGGATTAGATGAGAATATTTATTATCAATTATTTGTTGAAATTATACTGATTGGTATTAAAGAGTTTGAGAGATATAGACAGAACATTATAAGAAAAATTAATATAAAAAATCAACCGGATGAGCAGAAGGCAACACCAGTATCAGATAGAGTCATTAGTAAGCCGTCATCTATAAATGAATTTACACGGGATGAAGCGAAACAATTAGCTGCTGAGATTAAAGGTTATAAAAAAGAAGGTAAGCAATATCAAAAAGATAAAGAAGCTGTGGAGGCAAGATATAAATATGATATTAGAATATTGAATGTATTAGCTACAACAGGATTAAAAGCATCTTCAATTGCCCATGAAATGAAAAATGACAGGAATGCAATATTTGAAAATTACAATAACATTGTAGATGCGTTGAAGGAATATGGAATGTGGGATGAACTTAATTCAGTAGATAAAACGCGAAAGTCGTATAAAAATGTACCATATTTGCTAAAAAACAATGATGTTGTTGGAAAAAAGCTGATAACATTTATGGATACAATGTTGGAGGAGGTTGAAAAAAAGCAATTTGAAGCACATTATCAGAGTATTGCAGATATATTGGTTGCTAGTAAACAGGTATGGGAAAGAGATTATGCATGGCTAAGTATTGAAATTTTGATGGAAGAGGATATTATTTATCAGATTTCAGAAGATATACTGCAAGTTGTTTTTGATAATTTACTTTTGAATAGTGTACAGCAAAATGATAATACCCTAAAATTGAATGTGACAATAAATGTGGCAGAAATAAATGGTTTTCTAAAGATAAAATATAGTGATAATGGAAAGGGGCTTGACGATAAATACAAAACAAATCCTAGAAAAATATTAGAAGTACATGAAACAACGAGGGCAAATGGACATGGACTTGGTATGTGGATTGTAAATAATACTTGTATAATGTCAGGCGGTGAGATACAAAAAATAGAAGGAGAAGGTGGATTTTCCATCGAATTCACAATAGGAGGAAAATTGTAATGTCTTTTTTGAAAATATTGTATATTGATGATAATCCAGAACCAGCATTGGCAAAATATTTGGATAGATATCAAAGTCCAATGTGTGCTTTTGAATATTCGGATATAAGGTTTAATCCAGATGAAGGTTATGAGAGTTTAATTAATAATCCAGAGGTTAAGTCAGCAAATATTATATTTATAGATTCCAGATTATTTGAAAATAGAACTGCAACAACAGGAAAATTCACGGGAGAAGAGTTTAAAATCATATTAAAGAAATATTTTCCCTTCATAGAGGTTGTTGTGATAACGCAAAATGAGGTGGATGACGATTATGAAACAATCTCTAAATATGATCCCAAATGTGGGAAAAAACCAGAAGAGTATTATGATGATAAACTTCCCATGTTGATAGAACAGTCTGTTAGAAATATATTTGAGGTACGTAAAATTGCATTTGAGATGGAAAAAAATACAAGCTGGGAAAAAGTAATGGTTGAAAAAATAGTTAATTCTGTAAATGGCCAAGGAAGATTTGATGAGTTTACTAAGAATGATATTGATGAAGTAATTAAGTTGTTTCGCGAATTGCAAGATAAGGTAGAAGGATAAAATATGGATTATAGAAGAACTAAGTATTGTCCGGAATTAGTGGATATTAAAGAGAAGAAAAAGAAGATTGAAGCTCTGATAAAAAAGGAACATCCGCATGCACAAGATATGCATACTTATATAAGCGATAATTCAGAAAAATATAAGTTGAAATTTGTGCAAGCATATAATGGTAAATGTGCATATTGTGGCGTGTCCATTGATTTGATAAAAAAGAATGAATTTGAAATAGACCATTTCTTGTATGAAAAATTCCCCAAATTTAAAACAAAAAAAGAAGCGGGATATATTGAAAATTTAATTTTAGCGTGTCACGATTGTAATCACAATAAAAGTGACTTTTGGATAAATGAGGATTGCTATAATGCATTATATCCGGACGAAAAGGAAATGCAAAAGACTTTTTTCCGGGATGAGCAATATTATATTTGTATAAGTGATGAATATAAAGATGATAAGTCGATTAATGAATTTTATGATAAGGTTCGATTGGGTACAGAATTACATAGACTTGATTATTTGTTAATGAATATAATTGGTTTGCAAAGAAAGTGTCAAGAGAATAAAGACTTATATGCTGGGTTAGGAAAAATCATGGATGTTATAAGAGAAAAGAGAAATATTATATAGTGGAATTTTTAAAGGTTATGTGTAAAAAGAAAGAAGGTGAACATATGAATTCGGAACAAGAATATTATGTAAGTTTGGTTGAACGATTGCGTCAAATGCCGGAGGAAACCGAATGGTTGGAATACAAGGTAAATAATTGTGAACCGGAATTAATTGGTGAATATATATCAGCACTGAGCAATTCTGCTACTATTTGTAATAAGGAAAAAGCGTATCTATTATGGGGAATAAATGATAAAACACATGAGATTCAAGGAACATCATTTTCACCGAAAAAAGCTAAAAAGGGCAATGAAGAACTTGAAAACTGGTTGGCGGGTGGATTAAAACCTAGGGTGGACTTTAAGTTTATTGAGGTAAGTACGGATAAAGGAACTGTGGTAGTGATGGAAATACCGGCGGCAGTGAATACACCGACCAGTTTCAAAGGAATAGAATTTATTCGTGTTGGTTCGTATAAGAAAAAACTGAAGGATTATCCGGAAAAAGAGCGTAAACTATGGCTTTCCTTTGAACAGAAACCGTTTGAACTGCGAATAGCTATGGAGAATGTTTCTGCATCTAAGGTAACAGAACTATTGGATTGTGCCGCTTATTATACATTGATGAAATTGCCATTACCAAGTAATAGAGATGCTATTATCCACAACATGGTTGATGAGGAATTTATTCGTGAGATGGATAATGGAAATTTTGTAATTACCAACATGGGAGCATTGCTTCTGGCAAAAGATTTAAATGTATTTGCACATTTAAAGAGAAAGGCTATTCGTGTAATCAAGTATAAGGGAAATGGTAAAACAAATGCTATCAGAGAACAGGTATTTACGAAGGGATATGCAATTCAGTTTGATGATATTACAGATTATATTATGACATTGATTCCGCAAGAGGAAGAAATTGATGGTGGAAGAAGGCAGGAACATATTATGTTTCCGCGCAAGGCAATAAGAGAAATGCTCGGAAATATGATTATTCATCAGGATTTGACTGCACATGGTAGCGGACCAGTTATGGAAATTTTCGATACTAAGGTTGAAGCATCAAATCCAGGAAGTTTGTTGGTAGAGGTGAACCGTATTATTGACACGGTTCCACATTCCAGAAATGAATCAATGGCTTCTTTTCTGCGAATAGTGCGAATTTGTGAGGAACGAGGTAGTGGATTTGATCGTATGGAAGAAGGTATGCGTGATTTGACGATTCCGGCACCCAAGGTCGAAACGGGGGATGACTTTACCAGAACAAAACTATATTGGTATGACAATTTGAATGATTGGAAGAAAGACGATAAAATTCGAACCTGTTATCTGTATACTTGTTATTGTTATGTCAATGAAATCGAGGTGGCAAATGCGGTGCTGAGAGAACGATTTGGCGTAGAGGAGAAGAACAAAGCAATTATTTCAAGAATAATAAAAGATACCATAGATGCGGGTTTTATTAAGTTGTCAGATGAAAATGCTGCGCCGAAATTAAGAAGATATATACCTTATTGGGCATAAAATTTTAGTTGATGGGTAGTTGATGGAAAGAAGCTAAGTAAGAATATATTTTCACAAAAGCCAAGAAAATAAGGGGGATACGGGAAATTTTATGTAAAAATTTAGTTGATGGGTAGTTGATAGTATATTAAGATTCGACAAAATTTCTATGACTTAAAAAGGGTTACAGAGTGTAACCTTTTTGTGTCAAAGGAAAATTATGTTTCCTGACAGAATAGAGATTTTATCCAGAGGAACAATTCCTCTGGGACAGACAATGGAAGGATTTTTCGCGGGTGAATCTGTACCGGTAAATCAAAAATTATCAGATATGTTATTGCAACTGCACATAAGTGAGCGTACAGGTCGTGGAGTCCCAAAGATAACAGAGGTTTATGGAAAAGGAACATATGAGTTCAGGGAAAATTCTATTGTTGTGTCGATTCTGTTTACCAGGGTATCAACAGAGGATGAGAACCCAAGATAGGACCCAAGAAGATAGTAAGGGTAAAGGAGGGAAAAAGAAATGATACCAACAAGAGAAGAGGCTATGGAATTCCTCCGTGACGGTTTGGCATGTAATCCGGGACCTTGGGGACGGCATTGTTTAACTGCGGCACACTGCGCAGAAAAAATTGCACATGCCTGTGGTGATATGGATTCAGAGAAAGCGTACATATTAGGATTACTGCATGACATAGGCAGAAAATTCGGCGTGCGGCATCTAGGGCACGTTTTGGACGGATATATTTATATGAAGCAGTCAGGATATGATGAAGTGGCAAAAATTTGTCTGACACATTCCTTTAACAATCATAGGATTGATGATTATATTGGAAAATTTGACGTTTCCGATGAGGAGTTACGGCTCATAAAGACCGAGTTGGACAAGGCGGTATACGATGAATACGACCGCCTGATTCAGTTATGCGATAGTCTGGCAGGGGCAGGAGGTGTTCTTGATGTGGAAGAAAGAATGAAGGATGTAAAGAAAAGATACGGATTTTACCCACAGGCGAAGTGGGATACGAATATTCGGCTGATGCAGCATTTTGAAAAGAAAATGAATCAGAATATTTATATTGTGTGCGAGAAAGATACATTTGTACCGGAGGACATTTAATGGATATTCCTAAAATAGCAATAGCCATTTTATATGGATTGTGATAAAATAATACAAACCAACCACAAAAACGAGGACAACCATGAAAGAACAAAGTGAAGAAAACACAAAAAAAGAAGTTATTGAAAAGAAAACCATCCGTATATTCAGAGGACATCTGTTTATAAAGTTGGTAATTATATTACTGCTGGTGCTGGCGGTGATTGCCGGCATTGCAGGACTTAGAAAGGGCAGTGGACAGCCGGCAGAGTCGGAGAGCAAGACAACGCGGATTGGCTTTGAAAATATCGGGCAGATGGTCACGCAGGCGGCTTACTGTACGGAGATGAATGTCACAAAGGATTCGCGTAAGCTGTTTGGAATGACGATTCCGTTTACACAGAGCGAATACATTTACAGCTATGATGTAGAAGTGAGAGCGGGACTGGATTTTAGTCAAATTGAATGGAGCGTTGACGAAGATAATAGCATAATTCAGGTTCGTCTGCCGCAGGTGCAGATTTTAAGCAGTGAAATCAACACGGATACCTTTAAGGTGTATCATGAGGAAGAAAGCATTTTCACACCAATCAAACTGGCGGATAATAACGATGCCCTGAAAACGCTCATTGAAAATGCAAAGCAGGATGCGGTTGCAAACGGTCTGCTTGAAAATGCGGAGAGCAACGCGGAAACGATTCTCAGGGGATTTTTTGCAAATGTCTATGATTTGCAGAAATATAAGATTGAATTTATCAGACAAGAGGCAGAAAAATGACCATTATCACCGGACTGATTTTTGCGCATAAAATTATCGGTCTCAGTATCGGAATGTTGATTGCGGATTTGGGAGTCGGCAGAGTGATTGCGGTATTTCAGCATTTATTTTATGAGAAAATGGAGGCAGTGCGCATTTGAAAGAATTAGAAAACGGAAAGAAAAAGCTGCTGATTACAGGAATGATTCTTATTATAATCGTGGTATGTACGGCAGGCATTTTTGCTTACGGCAGTCATAAAAACAATCAGAAAGCGGCGGCAAAAGTACAGGAAGAAAGTGTACAGCGCGTATCACAGGAACAGTCCCTTGCGGCACAAAAAGAGCAGGAACAGAAAGCCCGGAGCATTGCCGAGGCAGAATTGCAGAAGGCACTTTCCGAGGCACAGAGCCGTGATGAATCCATAGCCGCATCCGAAGCAGAATCAAGGGAGCAGGCACAAAAAGAAGCAGAGGAAGCTTCGATTACACAGGAAAAAGCCGAGCAGGAAGCCCGTGAAGAACAGGAAAGACAGGCACAGGGCGCAGGACTGGCAGAACGGCTTGCAGGCTATGAAACAGTGAGCCGCCCGGCAGGGTCAACCGGAGATATTATCTGTATTGACCCCGGACATCAAAGCCGCGGCAACAACGGAAAAGAGCCGGAAGGGCCGGGTTCACAGACGATGAAGACTAAAGTGGCAGGCGGAACGGGCGGTGTGGTATCGGGCGTGCCGGAATATCAGCTGACCCTGACAATCGGCATGATGTTAAAGACCGAACTACAAAACAGAGGATACACCGTAGTGATGACAAGGGAGTCCAACGATGTTGATATTTCCAATAAAGAACGTGCAGATATTGCAACGGCGGCGGGAGCGGCGGCAACAATCAGGATTCACGCAGACGGTGTGGACAGTGCTTCCGCTTCCGGAGCTTCGGTACTGGTGCCAGGTTCGTCAAATCCGTATATACCGGAACTGGCAGGCAGTTCCAGTCAGTTAGGAAGCTGTATTATCAATTCGTATTGTGCGGCAACCGGCATGAAAAACCGCGGGGTAGTCGGAAGTGACAATATGACAGGTATCAACTGGAGTACCAATCCGGTTGCCCTGCTGGAACTCGGATTTATGACCAATCCGACAGATGATGCGAATATGCAGGACGATACCTATCAGCAGTTAATGGTGCGCGGCATTGCAGATGGTATTGATGCGTATTTTGGAAGATAATGGAGATTAATGTAAAAAATCACACTGATGTCTGATTTTTCACACAGATATTTGTTTTAAAAAACAAATATTCCTCATGTCAGATGAGAAATCGCCTGCGCGAATTTCTCATCGCCGCTTTGCAACAAGTTGCTCAGAAATGGAGAGTATCATGCACAAGGTTCAGGCGAAAGCCATTCTTTCGGCAAAAAACGGAATGAACATTTACCGGGGTTGTCAGCACGGCTGTATTTACTGCGATGCAAGAAGCACCTGCTATCAGATGAATCATGTATTTGAGGATATTGAGGTCAAGGAAAACGCGCCGCAGTTATTAGAAGCAGCATTAAAAAGAAAACGGAAAAAATGTATGATTGGTACCGGGGCAATGAGTGACCCGTATATGCCGCTGGAAATGGAATTAAACCTGACAAGGCAGTGCGCAGAGCTGATTGAACGGTATGGATTCGGGTTGACCGTACTGACAAAGTCCGATAATGTACTGCGGGATTTGGATTTATTTTGCAGAATCAATGCAAAGACAAAGTGTGTCATACAGATGACACTGACGACTATGGACGATGTACTCAGCCGGAAAATAGAACCGGGTGTCTGCACAACCGCGCGGCGGATAGAGGTCTTAAACATTTTAAAGGAGGAAGGTATTCCGACCGTGGTATGGCTGACACCGTTACTGCCGTTTATTAATGATGCCGAAGAAAATATTTTCGGCATTTTAGAAGCCTGTCAAAAGGCATCGGTACGCGGCATTATGACATTTCATTCATTTGGAGTAACGTTAAGGGACGGCGACCGGCAGTATTTTTACAGCCAGCTCGATAAAAAATTTCCGGGGCTTCGCAGACAGTATATTGAAGCGTATGGAAATGCCTATGAACTGCCGATTCCGCGTGACAGGGAGATTTTTCCGGTATTCAGGGGAAAATGTGAAGCGGCGGGCATTGAATGGCGGACGAATCAGATATTTGAGTATCTGAACACCTTTGAAGAAAAGAGCTGCGGGCAGCAGATGACGTTGGCAGATTTTATGTGATAATTATTTTTTGCGATGGCAGGGAAAGTTTTGACATTATTTTTTACAGAAACAGAACAGGCGGGCATATCCGGAAGAATTATACTTCCCGGCATACCCGCCTGATTTTATATTTTTTTATTCTGATTTTTCCGTATCAGCATCTTCTTTATCAACAACCTTAATAATATTCTTTTTCCACATAATCCGTGAAGAAATAATGGCAACCGGGAGCATGAATAAAATCAGGAAGCCGACCATGCCAAACAGGGAAGAACCGGTTGTGATACGTACGACGAGGGCAAGCACCGTAATAATGACAATAACAGGAACAACGCCCATAACACCGTTTTTTACAACCTTTTTACCGGAGCTGGTGCTGGCAAAAAGACCGAGGGTCAGCGAACCAAACAGCGCCGGTATCAGATAGTTGGAAGCTGTTTTTACGGCAGGCAGTTCAAAGACCGGGCTGATCCATGCGCTAAGCAGTGCGGCAAGCGCAAGAATGATAATCGTCATAATCGAACATATCGCAACGGCAACCGAAGAAATGGCTTCGCCTTCAGGGGTATTCGGTTCTTTTTTGGCAAGCTTCATGGCATTGACGGCACATGGCAGCTTCAGGTTCATAATATTTCCTGTGATAAATGTCAGATAAGAAGAAGCGCCGAGAATCGGTGTGTAGCTGATTGCTTCCGAAAATCCGACCGGAATATAAACCATTAAAATACTGATAGTGCTAAGGTTAATGACTTCACCAATGGAAGGCAGACTGTCATAAAAGGTGAGCACAACAAACGGAATGGCAATCATGTACAACAGGGCAATCAGTGTGCCGATGCGTCCCCATTTGTGCGCCCATGCCTGAAAGGAGTCTGTAATTACAATTTTATTTGAACCTTTTTTCTTCATAAGATATCTCCAATCTGCAAAAATGCTATAAAAACAACTTACACCACAATACGGATGAAATCATGCCGCCAATCATGGAAAATGCCATGATAAAATCATTGAGCCATGCAAGCTTCGGGTTCTTAGAAAGAAGCCCCAGCCCTACGGCAATGACAAGACCGGTCAGCATAACAGCCGCCTGAACGGTGTCGCCGATTAATAAAACCGGAATGTAGACGGCAAAAAGACACAGCATGAAACAGCCGCTTAAAACGTACTTCCAGCCGTTTCCATTTTCTTCGGATTTGCTGACACTCATGGAAAGCTTTTTGCCAAGCGGCAGTAAAATGAAAAAACCGCTTAACATGCCGATACTCATAAGAATCATAACAACACCGAACTGCTGTCCGGTTGCACCCGCCAGCATTTCCGCACTGCTTGAAAATCCGATAGCGGAAGCTACGGAGCTTGAAATCAGCGACTCATAGGAAAGTGAGCCGATAACGGAAAGGCGCCACCAGCTCCAGACTGTTCCGAGTACCGAAATCAGTGCAAACAGCCCGACAACGATAGACAGGCTTGGAACAATGGAAAAGACCAGACTGGATTTGATGACATTTTTTAAATCCTCTTTGGAAATGCCCAGTTCCAGACAGTGTGTGTATGCTTTTTTTAAATAGACCAGTGAAAATCCTACAATGTAGAGCAGTCCGATTATAACCATGGCAAGGAGCAGCGGACTGGTAATAATATCTTTCATGGTAGCCATAAAAACCTCTTTTCTGCCGCGGATGCGGCGCATGTAAATCAGAATAAAATTTAGTTCTTGTGTTCTGTAAGCCAGCGCATTGCCGTATAGGCATAAACGGCGCAGCCTTCGGATAATACCGCTTCGTCAAATTTTACTTTCGGGTGGTGCTGCGGATAGCAGTAGCCCTCCTGCGGTGTGCCTGCCGCCAGTGCAAACATAATGGATGGAACTTCCTGGCTTACATAGGCAAAATCTTCGCTTCCGGTGCTTTTCGGTGCTTTGCCTTCACCGGACATCGCATTAAGTGCAGAAGCCGTAAATGCTTTGGAAGGGCCTAAGAGTTCTTTTAAATAGTCTGCGGTGCAGACGGCAAGGTCCGGGTTGTTGTAAAGACATGGACAGCCGCTTCCGTAAGTAACCGTCGCGGTGGCGCGGAAAGCTGTGGCAATGCCGGAAGCAATTTCAGAAACACGCTGTTTGATAAAAGCGCGCGTAGATTCATCATAGGTGCGGATTGTTCCACTCATATGGGCGGTATCGGGAATGACATTGGCGGCATTTCCGGCATTAACCGTTCCGATTGTTAAAATAGCCTCATCGGAAAGTCCGAGTTCTCTTGCGTGGATTTCCTGAAGACCTGTGATAATGTGGGCGGCAACGGTAACCGGGTCAACACCGTTATTCGGCATAGAACCGTGACAGCCTTTTCCCTGAATATCAATATAGAAGTAATCGGCGGCAGGCGCACTGACACCGCCGTCGCAGGAAATAACCGTACCGGCAGGCAGAGGAAGTCCTGCCATTACATGAATCATCATGGCGGCATCGACATCAGGATTTTTTAAGACACCGGCTTCGATCATATCGTGGGAGCCTTCAAAAATTTCCTCGGCAGGCTGGAACATGAGTTTGACCGTGCCTTCTATTTCATCTTCATGTGCTTTTAAAAGGCGTGCGGCGCCTAACATCATTGTAGTGTGCATATCATGACCGCAGGCGTGCATTTTGCCGTTGGTGGAGGGAAAAGAAACATCGGCTTCTTCCTTCATTGGCAGGGCATCCATATCGCCGCGGATTAAAAAGACCTTACCGTCCTTTTTACCGCCTGCCAGTGCGACAATGCCGGATTTACCGCACATCTGTGGCTCGTAGCCCATGGAAATGAGTTCCTGCTTTACATAATCAACGGTTTCCTGAATATCAAAGCCCGTACCAGGGTGTGTGTGCAGAAATCGTCTTGTCCGGACAAGCTGTTCCTGATAAGAAGCAGCTTCCTGTAAAAGTGCTGTAGTTGTCATAAGGGACCTCCTTTTTCTATAAAAAACTTATTATGAAGCTGTGGTCAAAAATCCCCGGCTATGATGCCTGTGGATTGTTCCACACTGCAATACGGTGTTGTAATATAGTGCCGTAAGTAAAAAAAGGCGAAGATGTCCAAGGGTTTCGTGGCATCTTCGCTACAGAAAATAATATTACCAATCGGGTAATAGTTTGTCAACAAAATAAAAGAAAGTTTTTTATCTGAAAATTTAAAAATGTAAAGCCCGAAAACCCGTTGACGGTTCACCACAAAAAGCGTAAATTGAAAGTGATGAATAATAAAGTAGAGGACCTGTAAAATGTATCTTGCAATATGTGATGATGATATACTGTTGTGTGCCAATTTAAGAAGAAAGCTGGCGGCATTTGATACCGGCGGAAACAAACTGCTTGTGGACGAGTATCATTCAGGGGAAGAATTGTTAAAGGGTGCCTGTCGGTGCAATTATGATGCGGTATTTCTGGATTTATATATGGAAGGCATGTCGGGATTTGATACGGCAAAGGCATTAGCCGAAAGAAAAAGCGAAGCCCGGATTATTTTTCTGACATCGAATGAATCGCTCGTATTTGACAGCTTTGAGTACCAGCCGTTTTATTTTTTAAGAAAAGAAAACTATACGGAAGTTCTGCCAAAGGTTATGGCGAGGCTGAAAACGGTTTTAAATCAGAACGGAACCTTTTTACTGGACGGTAAAAATGAAAAGGAATCCATTGCCGTCAGCAGTATCTGTTATGTGGCAAGTGATAAGCATAACGTTGTTATTTATACCACCAAATACAGTTACGAGGTGCGAAAGACCATGACGGAAACTTCAAAACAGCTTGAACCGTATGATTTTGTCAGAATTCACAAGCAGTATCTTGTAAATTTAAAATATGTGAAAAAGGTCAATATGCGGGACGAAACTGTTTTGTTAATGAATGATACGGTTCTGGATATGAGCAGGCGGTGTAAGGATACGGTGCTGGAGCGTTTCACGCAGTATCAGCGCAACATGAACGGAGCGGTATAGATGAATACAACACTGATTAATGAAAATATGTATCAACTGCTGCTGTCGGCAAAGGACAGCGTGGGGATTCTGCTGTTCCAGATGATTATGCTTGAAATGGCACTGCTGTTTATCCGTACAATCAGAAATGATATACAGCGGCGGCGCACGGGAAATGAAAACGGTTATAAAAAGGACACGTTTTTGGGAAACCGCGGTAACTATATGGTATGTGTGGCGGCGGCATTTCTGGTGCTGACGGCGGCAAATCAGTTGATTGTTGCAAAGGGACTTGCCATATACATGCTGGTGCTTTCAGAGGGCGTTGTACTGGGCGTGCTTACAGGGGTATTGACCGGCGGGAATATCAAAAAAGCGATGGTTACGACCGGTGTTTTGACTGTGGCGGCAGGAATTGCCTGTGTCTTAGGAGAACGGTTTTACAATGGAGCGGAGGACAGTGTGATGTTATCCGCCGCATTTATTGCATTTTTGGAATTTGTGCTGGCAGATGCACTTGTTAAAAGAGAGCTGTATCAGCTTCACCCAAAAGAATTGGGACTGCTGGCTCTCACGATTCTGATATGCGCGGCAGTATCGGCAGGGATGCTGTCGGACAGGGTGCCAGACCGTGGCATGGGAACAATCGTAGTGGCAGGTGTTTTGTTAAATGAAAGCTTTCTGATTGTCTTGTTGTGCCGTATTAAGTCCATGCAGAAAAATGAGCAGGCGGCGGAAAAAGCATTGCAGGAGAGCGCTTACCAGAAACAGTATATGGACAGCGTGGCAGTGCTTGACGAGCATGTCCGCAAAATGCGCCACGATTTAAAAAATCACGTCAATACCCTGAATATGCTTCTTTCCGATGAGGAACACGGTCAGGAGCGGGCAAAGCAGTATCTTTTGGAATATGTCCGTCAGACTGCGGCATTACAGGAATTTGTAAAGACGAAAAACAGCGTGGCGGATGCGGTGTTAAATGCGAAGCTGATGTACTGTAAAGAGCAGGATATTCCGGCGGTGATTTCGGTGGATAAGAATATCCGTGGATTAACCCAGACGGAATTATGCTGTGTACTCGGAAATCTTTTAGACAATGCGATTGAAGCCGAGTTAAAGCTTTCCAAGGCACAGAGAAAGATTGAAATAAAGATTGTCATGATAGAAGAAGTATTGGACATTTTGATAAGAAACCGCATTGCAGAGCCGGTTTTACAGGATGTACAGAAAGTAAAAAATATTGGTACAACCAAGCAGGATGCAGAAAATCACGGCTTTGGCTTGAAAAATGTCCGGGAAATTGTAAAAAAATACGATGGATTTATGGATCTGTATGAAGACAGTGGCTGTTTCTGCGTGCATATCCGAATATAAAACAGAATATAAAACCGTTCGTGCCATAAAAGTGACCGCTTGTGCCGCCCCCTCTTGTTAGAAGATAACAGGAGGGGGTATATTTGTTTTAAGGAAATGCCAGCGCGTGTCAGTAATTTCAGAGAATCCGGTATCGGTAATTTCAATTTTGCAGGCGGGCATAAAAAAATAAAGGAGAAGGTTATGAAAAGAAAAAAGTGGGAAATGCCGGGGGTTAAGGCAGGGAGCAGGAGAGTCGCTGCAGTCACACTTACGGTACTGCTGGCGGCAGTCTGCGGCGGCTGTGGGAATCAGTATTCGGTGGAAGATGCCGTAAGCCGCGATGAAAAATTTACGCTGGTGGGAGATGCAGGCGAGGCACAGACCAAGGATTTAAGTCAGGCGACAACCACGGCAATGATAGCACATGAAGAACCGACGGCGTATCAGTTTAACGGCAAAAAGGTAAACGTAACAGAGGTTGGAATGGGTGAAACAAAGCTGTATGGCGGCTTTGAAATTACCGTGCTGAATGCGTGGAAGCTCGGTAACACCCTGACCTGGTTAGATGAAATTGAAAACGGCGATGCCACCTTTAAAAACTGGCTGGTTATAAGCCGCGAGTTAAATGAAGACGGCTCATCGTCCAAGAACAATCACCAGTATGTTGCGGTCAAGGTCCGTATGAAAAATGTATCCGGTGGGAATAACAAAAAGCTGGAAATGAGCGGGACACTGGTGAATAAAGATGGTGAGAATTTATTCCAGCGGATTTCGTTTGCGGAAATAATAGGATTTGATAAATGTCCGTATTTAAAACGTCCCGAAGAATTGCATAAGGACGCATACTTTTATAACTTTGCACAGGATGAGGAAATAGAAACCGTAATGGTATACCAGTTGATAAATACACCGGGTGTTTTAAGAGATGTCTATATGTATTCGGGCATTGGCGGAATCGGCGGTACAGACGGTGTCAACTCGATTGCAGACGGCAGTTATATGTTCCGGCTGGATATCGGGGAAGGGAATTAGAAAGCAAAAAGGAGAAACATTGTGAGAGAGCAGTTTCATACAGAATGGGAAAGAGCCGTAAAAAATAAAATGATGTGGATTGCGGTTTTTATAGGCTGTCTGCTTGCCATAGCACAGACGGTATTTGAAGTTTATCCGTATGCCAGAAATCCGCTGATGTTTTACAGAGGCAGTGACGGACAACCGGCAAGCCTTTTTATGTACTGGTTCGGATTAAATTCGGGCAGTCCGTATAAAGTGACTTTTTTAACGATTTTTCCGGTGCTGGCAATGATGCCGCATGCACTGTCGTATCATCTGGACCGGAAAGGCGGTTATATTAAAAATGTGTATACCAGAACGAAAAAAATCAATTATCTGACGGCAAAGTATCTGGCTGTTTTTTTAAGCGGCGGTCTGACGGTGCTGTTTCCGTATCTTGTCAGCCTGCCGGTTACCGCCTGTATGCTTCCGGCATTGACACCAATCCGGAACGGACAGTATCTTTCGGCAACAGAGCTGTTTTCATCGATATTTTATACCAAACCGTTTGCCTACATCGCCATTTATATGGTGATTACATTTTTTTACGGCGGAATTTTTGCGACAACGGCTCTGGCGGCGGCAAGCATTGTAGATAATATATTTCTGCTGGGAATGGTTCCTTTTTTAATATGGTATGGTTTTACAACGGCATCAAATTTTGTGGGAAGAAAGTCGGGAATTACGGTGGATCTCATCTGGCTGCTGGATATGAGCCACGGCGCGATACTGCATAAGGAAACCGTTTTTGTGACCGGAGCGGTTGTCGGCGTGATTACGGCGATTATATATTTTGTAAATGGGGTGAAATCAGATGCATTATAAAAGGAAACAAATTTCAAAAAAGAAAATGATGATCAGAAGCGTGGCAGTGTTTGCGTGTCTTATAACAGCGGCGGTTATGGGATATTTTATCCGGGATATTAACAGGCGTTTTCCAAACCCTTCGGTCTGTGAGCAGTATACAAAGGATTCACCCGCAATGCTTGACGGTCTGGAGATTACACCGCTTTCGACACACATTTATTCTTATGATGAATATCGTGAGCGGTATCCTGATTCGCTCGATGCGGGAGAACATGCTAAGGACTGGAAGGTGATTGTGTATAAGCTGGCATTTCGCAATACGACAGAGAAGGAACTGCGTTTTGAGGCGGATTCATTTTTAGCCGTTGCACAAAACAGCGGATTTCACAACGGTGTGTCACAGGAGAACCGAAAGAAAAATCAGACGATACAGCCCGGAGAGGTGCAGGAGATCGAATTGTCGTGTACTGTAACGGAGATTCTTATCGGGAAAAAGTGGTTTCGAAAATTAGAGGAGGAGACGTACACGCTGGTTTACTGGTGGTATCCGGTACAAAAAGAACTGGTGTTTACCAATGAATAAAAAAGCTTTACAGGGGAATTCAGGGGAATTGTGTCAGCGGAGCGTGTCTAAAAAAATGGGGAAAGGGGAGAAGAAATTTTGAAAAAATTTGTCAACGGCTGGCTGGATACCGGACTTTTGTGGTTTTCGGCAGTGCTTATTCCGGTCTGGCTTATGGTTATTTTTAAAACGGCGATGTCGGAGCCGGACGTGGTGTACTGCATGAGTGATATATACAGCTATGCACATGAAAAGGGATTAATTATTTTTTTATTGTTGTCCCAGCTTTTTATTATCAACCATATTAAATATGAAATGCGTGCGGCGGTGCTGGTGCGTAAAAAAAGCATGAAAAGTTTTTGGCTTTCGCTGTGTAAAAAGATTTTTTTACAGGCGGGACTGTTTGTACTGTATGTGTTTGTACTGGTAACGGCATACGGCGTAACACATTTCCGGTGGAAATGCAACTGGCGGGAGCTAAACAGCAATGCGTATGCACAAATGCAGCGTCCGGTGGAATTTGAAGTGGCGGCGTGGCAGACGGCAGGCATTTTTCTGATTGTGCTGTTTGCGGAAATTACCGTTATGGCAATGATGATTGTCCTGCTTTGGTGGAAGCTGTCCCAGCCGGTCTACGGTTATGCGGTAATGATGGTGCTGTTTACACTGGAAAAGCGGATGACACCGGCACCGGTCAATATCTTTTTCCTGCGCATGTGTTTTCCTTGCACAAGGCTCTATTATCAGGGGATTCGTGCGGGCGATGAGATACTTTTTCCGCTGTGCTGTGTGGCGGCGGCATTTGTACTGGGACTGTTTTTGATGCGAAGAAAAAATATGTTAAAGAAAGAGGCAGATTAATGAAACAGCAGATTAGGGCGGAATTAAAGCAGGGAATTGTCAGGCGGTGGTATCTGTACATTCTGCCGTTTGCGCTGGGAGCGGTCAGCACGGCAGCATTTTTAAACCGGTATGCGCTGTTGGAAGCATGGACAGGAGAGCTGCGGGCAGCATCATTTGGGGACTGCTTCGCTTACATTTTCCGCGGTATGCAGGAGTATATTCCGAATCAGCACCAGCCGTTTGAAGTGCCGGTATTATTTTTACTGATAAATATTCTGCTTGCGGTGCTGATTGGCGGTTATGCGGCCGGAGAGCTGCACGGAACGGGGCTGAATAAGCTGGTGCGCTGTCGAAGAAGGTCCGATTGGTGGATTTGCAAATGTATCTGGAATGTGATAAGTGTCCTTGGATATTATGCGGCATTGATTGCGGGAGCGGTTACGGCGGCGTTTATTGCTTCGGTAAAACCGGGCGGTGCGGCATTTTTTTCAGGGATAGCACCGCACAAAGAGGTGGTTGTAAAACTGCTTTTTTGTGAAAATCCTGACAAACTAAATGACAAAATGCTCTGCTGTATGGTATTTGTGCTTCCGGTGCTGACTTCCATGGCGGTATCGCTTTTTCAGATGACAATCGAATTTATCCTACAGCCGTGGGTCAGTTTCATGGTGCTTATGGCAAACTGTGTATTTTCCGCATTTTTTATGAAAGGGTGCTGGCTGGGGAATTATATGATGCTCTACCGTATGAAACCGGTCAATGCAAACGGTGTGGACTGGCAGACCGGCATTTTGATAAATCTTTTAGTCATAGCCGCAAGCATAACGGCGGGGGTATTTCTTTTTGGCAGATATGACGTACTAAACAAAAACAGCATGAATAAGTAATGACGGTGAATTTTAACCGGGCAAAGGAGTGGGAGAAAAATGAATACAATCGAAATCAAAAATCTGAATAAAAAAATTAAAGGGGCAGAGGTTTTAAAAGATATTAATTTACATCTGGAGGGCGGAAAGGTTTATGGATTAAAGGGAAAGAACGGTTCGGGAAAGACAATGCTTATGCGTGCCGTCTGTGGACTGATTCTGCCGACCGGCGGAAGCATTAACATTAACGGGGAACAGCTTGGAAAGCAGATTTCATTCCCGAGAAGTGTCGGGATTCTGATTGAAAATCCTTCGTTTATTCCGGGGTATACGGGACTTAAAAATCTTTCGGTGCTTGCCGCAATCCAGAAGCGTGTCGGGGAAGATGAAATCCGGGAAACGCTTGAAAAGATTGGCTTAGACCCGGACGATAAGCGCACCTACAGAAAATATTCGCTCGGCATGAAACAGCGGCTCGGCATTGCTGCCGCCGTCATGGAAAATCCGGATATCGTCATCTTGGATGAGCCGATTAATGCCTTAGATGAAAGTGGTGCCAAACAGGTGCGCACGATTCTAAAGGAACAGAAAGAGCGCGGCGCCGTCTGTATCATTGCCTGTCACGATTCCGAGGAATTAAACTTTTTATCCGATGAAATCATCGAAATCGCCGAAGGACGAATTGTGCCGCAGGCGTCACAAAGCTGCCATTAGCGTAGCAGTCTGATTATAGCTTCATAAATCCCGACATCATGCATGCGCCTTTTGCGCCTGCTTCTAAAACACCCGGAAGTCTGTCCGGTGTCATGCCGCCAATGGCATACACGGGCAGACAGGTGTTGTCACAGACTTCTTTTAAAAAGGAAAGTCCGCGTCCGGCAAGTCCTGCCTTACATTCCGTTTCATAAATATTTCCTGCAAATACATAGTCTGCACCAAGCTTTTCAGCAAGGCGGACATCATCTACAGAGTGTACCGAAGTGCCAATCTGTGCAAAATCCGATAAAAGTCCCGCTTTGCGGTATGTTTCAAGCTGTGACAGCGACAGCTGGATATACGGGTGATTTAACCGGTGTGCCGATTCAAGAAAGGAATGTAAAATCAGTTTCTTATTATAATGCGTACAAAGTGTGATACAGTCTTTGGCAAGTGCTTCATAAACTGTTTCCTCTAAATCCTTTTCCCGCAGTACAATGGCGGATACATTTGTTGCTGCGATTTTTTCCACCTGCGCTAAAAAGCGGTGATAGGATACACTGCCCGGAATGAAATCCAGGGTGTCGGAATCCGGCGGTAGCAGATGGTGGTTGGTAATGGCGATAAAAGCACTGTAATCAGTCATGGACAGCTCCTTTCGAAAGCGGTTTTTGGGTTCTTTAAAAATACTACGTTGCGTAAAGCTATGGAATATGATACCATAGCAATAATGAGTTCTCAAGTTTGTACGTGAAAAATCGGTTAGAAAGTACAGGATGACAGAAGCCCTGTAACTGCATAGAATGAAAGTGTGGTATAAAATCCGGCATAGAGGGGAGGGAATCTGTCAGGAAAAAGCCGCATTTTCGTGGGATGATATTTTGAGAATCAAATAAATAACAGCGAAAATGTCTTTAGCGGCAGAATCGCACAGAAATGGAGCAGATATGGAATATACAATATTTCAGTACATTTATTTTTTCTTCCTATATTCATTTATCGGATGGGTATTTGAAGAAGTGCTGGCGGCATTTAAGTACGGCAGATTTGTCAACCGCGGGTTTGTCAACGGACCGCTCTGCATGAAATACGGCTTTTGCATGATTGTGATTTTAACCGATGTCAGTGATTTGATGGATAATCCTTTTTTACAGTTTGTCATGTGTTTTGTGATTATCACGGTCATTCAGTATGTGGCGGCGGCACTTGTACGCAAAATCACAGGACACCGCCTTTGGGACTATTCGGGACATAAGTGGAATTTAAACGGCTATGTAAGTGTCCGGACATCACTGTTCTGGTCGGTGACTGCCATGCTTTGTATCTGGCTGGTGCATCCGTTTTTATACATTTTATATGAACTGCTTCCGTTGCGGGTGCTGAAGGTGCTTGAAGTGGTACTGCTGGTTTTGTTTGCGGTGGACGTTTTAGTGACGGCGGCGACCATGCTCAAGTGGAAAATACAGGGCAATGTTTATGATACGGTGGCGGCAGGACTTGAAAAGACCAAACAGAGTATCGGGGAAAAACTCATTTTCATGATTCAGAAAAGAATGTACCGCGCTTTTCCGGAAATGGAACATCAGGAAAAGTCCGAAGCAGACGGTTTTGGAAAGCCGGTAAACAGAGTGTTTGCAAAGGGCTTGTGCTTTGATAAGCTGTTTTGGATATTCTTTATCAGTGCGCTGGTTGGGGACTGGATTGAAACGGTGTTTGTGTGGGCAACTTCCGGGGTGCTTATGAGCCGAAGCAGTCTTTTATACGGAACATTCAGCATTGTGTGGGGACTTGGCGGCGCGATTGCGACAGGTCTTTTATATTCCCTGCAGAAAAGAAATGACCGTTATATTTTTATCGCAGGATTTTTCATGGGTGGTGTGTATGAATACAGCTGCAGCGTGTTTACGGAAGTGGTGTTTGGAACCTCGTTCTGGGATTACAGCCATATGCCGTTTAATATCAACGGGCGGATTAATCTGCTGTTCTGCTTTTTCTGGGGTGTGCTTGCCATTGTGTGGTTAAAGCTTTTGTACCCGGCAGTCAGCAGGGTGATTGAAAAGATTCCGCCGGTAGCGGGAAAAGTACTTACGTATATTTTAGTATTTGCAATGGCGCTGGATATGCTGATTTCGTCCGTGGCATTAATGCGCTATGTAGACAGAAAGCAGCAGGCCGGCGCGGATACGGCAGTAGAGCAGTTTTTGGACCACACCTATCCGGACAGTTTTATTGAGTGGGTATATCCGAATATGAAAATAACGGATTAAAGAAATGGAGGAAGTGTATGTTAGAAGTAAAGGGGCTGAAAAAGACATTTAAAATGTCGAAAAAGCAGCAGAAAATCGAAAAGACAAAAGAAAAAATCAAAGTGGCGGTAGCAGACGTTTCATTTGATGCGCGTCCGGGAGAAATCCTTGGAATCCTTGGCGCAAACGGCGCCGGAAAAACCACAACGCTCAGAATTTTAGCATCGGTTATTAAGGCTGATGAAGGTCAGGTGTGTTTAGACGGTGCGGACATTACAGGCAATCTTATGGATTACCGCAGACATATCGGATTTTTAACGAGTGAATTAAAGCTTGAGGATTACTTTACACCGAATTATCTGTTTGACTACTTTTCAAAGCTGTACGGTGTCGGGGAAGAACAGGCAGCACAGCGTAAAAAAGAGCTGTTTGAAAAATTCGGTATTGATAAATTTGCAGAGGTTAAGGTTGCCGATATGTCAACCGGTATGAAACAGAAGATTTCACTGGTCATTTCCATTGTACATAACCCGGATATTATTATCTTTGATGAACCGACCAACGGACTCGATGTTATTACGGAACGGATTGTGGTGAACTTCTTAAAGGAGCTGCGCGAACAGGGCAAATGCATTATTATTTCCAGCCACATTTTCAGCCTGATTGAAAAAATTTGTGACCGTGTGGTCATTATTATCCGTGGTAAATCCGTGTGCTGTGATACGCTGGAAAATGTTATGGCGGGACAGCCGTTAGAAGACCGGTTCTTTGAACTGTATGAAAATATGGAGGGTAAGGCAGATGAATAATATTTTTACAATCATGAAAAAGGAACTGTTCCGGTATCTTTCGGATAGGCGTATGCTTCTGACAACGATTCTACTGCCGGGACTGATGATTTATATTGTGTATTCGATTATGGGGCAGGCGATGTCGAGCCAGTTTGAGGTCAAAGATGATTATAAGACATCGGTATTTATGCTGGATACGCCGCAGAGCTTAAAGCCGGTATTTGACAGCTTGAATCTGGATTACCGGGATGCGGATAAATCTATGGACGAGATGAAAATGCAGGTGGAAAATCAGGATTGTGATTTGATTGTCGTATTTCCGAAGGATTTTGAACAGGCAGTGGCAGCTTACGACAGCATGACGGCACAGACCCCGGCACCGCAGGTTGAAATTTATTATAATTCCTCAAAGACCGAATCGGCAAGCGGTTACAGCATGATTACAGAGGTTTTAAACCAGTACGAAAGCAGCATGATTAACAAGTTTGATATTAACGCAAATGCAGACGGCGGGTATGACCTGGCATCGGATAAGGATATTACGGGAAAAATCTTCTCCATGCTGTTCCCAATGCTTCTGATGACGTTTATTTTCAGTGCATGTACGTCCCTCGCACCAGAGTCGATTTCAGGGGAAAAGGAGCGCGGCACGCTTACCACACTGCTTGTAACACCGGTACGCCGCTCTGAAATTGCGATTGGAAAGATTCTTGCCCTTAGTATCCTTGCACTGCTGAGTGGTCTGTCAAGTTTTACGGGAACGGCATTGTCCCTGCCGAAGCTTATGGCAATGAGCGGTGACGACGTAGGGGTGAATGTTAATGTCTATCATGTACAGGACTATGCACTGCTGTTAATGATTGTGCTGTGTTCGGTACTGCTGATTATTTCATTGATTTCAGTCGTATCTGCATATGCAAAAAATGTGAAAGAAGCGGGGACATATGTATCGCCGTTAATGATAATTATAATGATTGTGTCAATCAGTACGATGTTTGGAAACGGAACGCCGCAGGAAAATTACTGGTATCTGATTCCGATTTACAACAGCGTGCAGTGCATGAGCAGTGTCTTTTTATTCTCGGTCAATGCCGTGCATGTAATGATTACCTTTGTATCCAATCTGGTTTATGCGGGAATTTTCGTATGGGTACTGACAAGAATGTTTAACAGCGAAAAGATTATGTTTTCTAAGTAAAAATAAAATGCAGGAAAACGCAAGGAGGTTGTAAAGCTTTGCGTTTTCCTGCATTTTTTATAATTTTTTATAAGTTTAGCTGTTCCGGCTTAAAGTGGGCGGGACCAGCGGCCGGAAGCGCCACACGGAAGCACCAGTCCGTTAGAGGATACCGGAAGTCCGACCTCCTGTGAATCAACCTGTCCGTCAAATGCCTTTAATTCCGTAGAAAGCATATAGGAAAGCACAGCAGGCTGTAAGCCGGTGGTGTAAGAGTTAATCAGGAAAAACAGCGGGTCATCGGATAACAGCTGTGCGCACAGTTGAATCAGCGGATAAACGGATTCTTCAATTTTCCAGATTTCACCCTTCGGACCTCTGCCGTAGGATGGCGGGTCCATGATAATACCGTCGTAGTGGTTGCCGCGGCGGATTTCACGCTGGACAAATTTAACGCAGTCATCGACAATCCAGCGGATTGGCTTGTCAATCAGTCCGGAGGATGTCGCATTTTCCTTTGCCCATGAAACAATGCCTTTGGAAGCGTCAACATGGGTGACATGTGCACCGGCAGCAGCTGCGGCAAGGGTTGCACCGCCGGTATAGGCAAAGAGATTTAATACCTTTACCGGCTTATCCGGATTTTTCTTTACCTTTTCGGAAATCAGATGTCCAAACCAGTCCCAGTTGGTTGCCTGTTCCGGGAAAATACCGGTGTGCTTAAAGCTGAACGGCTTTAAATTAAACGTCAGCGGCTGTTTAAAGGACGGACTTTCATACTGAATCTGCCACTGCTGCGGCAGGTCAAAGAACTCCCATTCACCGCCGCCCTTGCTGCTGCGGTGGTAGTGTCCGTTCATTTTACACCAGCCTTTTTCTTTTTTCGGTGTGTTCCAGATAACCTGCGGGTCGGGTCTTACAAGCAGGTAAGCTCCCCAGCGTTCCAGCTTTTCGCCTTCGGAAGTATCAATGACTTCGTAATCTTTCCAGTTATTTGCAATAAACATATATAAAACCTTTCTTTCCTGATGTATATGGGCTGAAGTCCGGCAAGCATTTATGCAGACCCGGACGGATTTTTGCCGTCTGCCATAGACATCATAAATAATCGCTTATGAATGTTTATTTATCATATCATAAAGGTTTGATGGTGACAATCCCACGATATGTGAATATGGGGCAGAATTTTGGGAGTGCGTAGTGCAAATTGATTTAGGGCAATCAGAATTTGGAGTTGTTGTGCGGATATCAGTCTATATAATAGGTAGAAACATCTCAAATCCATGCGGAAAAGTTGCAAAATAACGGGGTAATCAGTATAATAACATCATATTTGCAGAAAAAATGACAAAAGGGAATAAAAGTACACCCCGGAACGGAGGGAAAATGTTTCAGAATTACAAAACGAAAACCTTGAAAAAAGATATTTTATCAGGAATTATTGTAGCCCTGGTATCAATTCCGATTTCAATGGGATATGCGCAGGTTGCCGGGCTGCCGGTTGTATATGGCTTATACGGCTCACTGCTCCCGATTCTTGTATTCAGTCTGATTACTTCATCGCCGCAGTTTGTATTTGGTGTCGATGCAACACCGGCGGCACTGGTCGGTGCGACACTGGCTTCACTTGGCATTGTAACAGGCTCAGGAGAAGCAATCAGGCTGGTGCCGGTCATTACGCTGGTGACTGCCGGGTGGCTTCTGCTGTTTTACATCGTGCGCGCAGGCAAGCTGGTGAGTTACATCTCAACGCCGGTTATGGGCGGATTTATTTCCGGTATCGGCTGTACGATTATTTTAATGCAGGTGGCAAAGCTGTTTGGCGGTTCGGCAGGCACGGGAGAACTTTTTGTCCTGATTGCCCATATCTTAAACCAGCTGCAATATTTTAACCTGTTATCGGCGGTGCTTGGCATTGGTACGATTGTGATTATTTTAACAGCAAAAAAATATGTCCCGAAGTTTCCAATGTCGGTGGTATTAATGGCAGTGGGAGCTGCACTGACTGCCGTTTTCCATATTGACCGGTATGGGGTGAAGCTTCTGCCGCAGGTATCGGCGGGACTTCCAAAACTGGCATTTCCCGATGTCAGTGTGCTGGGTGAAAATACAGGGGATATTCTTTTGCTGTCTTTTACCGTGGCACTTGTTATTGTGGCACAGACATTACTTGCCAGCAGTAATTATGCGTTAAAATACAATTATAAAATCAACAACAATCGCGAGGTGCTTGCCTATGCGGCGGGCAATTTTGCCGGAGCGCTGGTGGGATGCTGCCCGATTAACGGCAGTGTGTCAAGAACCGGCATCGGCGACCAGTTTGGCGCACGCTCGCAGGTGATGTCTTTATCGGCAGCATTTACAATGGTACTGGTACTGCTGTTTGGCACAGGGCTGTTACAGTATCTTCCGGTTCCGGTGCTGACCGGTATTGTTATCTGTGCGCTGATTGGCATTCTGGAATTCGGACTTGCAAAGAAGCTTTGGAAGACGAATAAGCAGGAATTCTTAATATTTATGGCAGCGTTTTTTGGTGTTCTGATTTTTGGAACGATTTACGGTGTTATTATTGGCGTGATTTTATCGTTTATTGCAGTAATTATCCGCGCAGTAGTGCCACCGAAAGGATTTCTTGGCATGATTCCGGGACAGGAGGGCTTTTATGCATTGAAAAGAAACCGCAATGCCCACCCGGTACAGCATACGGTAATTTACCGTTTTTCGGGCAATCTGTTTTTTGCCAATATTGACACATTCCAGAATGATATTGAAAATGCGATAAAAGAAGATACCAAACAGGTGATTGTCGATGCGAGCGGAATCGGAAGCATTGATATCACAGCCGCAGACCGCCTTGTTATTTTAAACAGAAATCTGCGTGCGAAGGGAATCCGCTTTTATCTGACAGAGCATGTAGGTGCGGTCAACGACCAGTTAAGGGCTTTTGGAGCGGGGAGTCTGGTAGAGGAAGGCGTTGCAAGAAGAACCATTTCACTTGCACTGCGTGATGCGGGTGTGGATAAGCCGTATCCGCTGGAAAATGAAAACGGACTGAATATGAAATATGCCTTTGTGGAGGCGCAGGAGCGGCTCGCGGAATTTGAATGGGCATTTGGGAATGATGCGGAAGAAAAAATGGAACAGATTGCGATAGAGATTGCCCGGCAGATTACAGCTGCAAATGAACATAGTGCAGAGGCACTTAAAAAAGCAGAAAATCACGTATCATGGGGCCGTATCGGTTTGTATGACGAAGAAGAGCTGCTTGACCGTCTGGAAATGCATTTGTCTGAAATGGCACAGAACAACCCTGAAAATGAAAGTGAGATTGAAGAGCAGATTGAACAGCGAAGAAGTATTGTTGAATTAAAATTACAGCATATCAATCCCGAAGCACTCCGTATGCTCAAGCAGCACCGCCACGAACTGGCAATGCAGTTTAAAGAACGCAATCCGAAAGCCTACGCGCATATGCTGGAACGCAGAAAAGAGCATATCCACAGGCTGACCAAGACCAATCCCGAACTGGCGGCAAAGCTGCGGGAATTATACGGTGAGAATGGAGAAGAATCATGAATATATTAAATGTAGAAAAAGTAAGCAAAACCTATGGAGAAAAACAATTGTTTGACGAGGTGACACTCGGTGTCAACAAAGGCGACAAAATCGGTGTTATCGGTGTCAACGGCACGGGAAAATCTACATTTTTAAAAATTATTGCGGGCCTGGAGGAAGCCGATGCCGGACAGGTTGTAAAGGGCAAGGGCGTAACGGTCGCTTATCTGGAGCAGAAGGCGCAGTTTCCGGAAAAGGATACGATTCTTGGCTACGTCCTGCGTGGCAAACAGCACAGCAGTGAAGCGGAAGCGAAGACAATTCTTACAAAGCTTGGCATTACGGAATTTGATAAAGATATTCATACGCTTTCCGGCGGGCAGAAAAAAAGAGTTGCGCTGGCAAAGACACTTGTAGAACCGGCGGAGGTACTGATATTAGACGAGCCGACCAACCATTTGGATAATGAAATGGTTATCTGGCTGGAAGATTATATCCGTCAGTTTAAGGGCGAGCTGCTTATGGTAACGCATGACCGTTATTTTCTTGACAATGTTACCAACCGGATTGTGGAACTTGACCGCACGCATTTATACAGCTACGATACGAATTATTCGGGTTTTCTGGAGTTAAAGACCCAGCGTGAGCAGATGGAAATGGCGACCGAAGAAAAGCGGCAGAATATTCTGCGTCGTGAGCTGGAATGGATCCGCAGGGGCTGTCAGGCGCGTTCCACCAAACAGCAGGCAAGAATTGACCGTTATGAGGATATGAAGGAAGCGTCCAGACAGGCACGTGCCAGCTTTGAAAAACAGGCAATGGAGATGAACTCGGTCACATCGCGCCTCGGTAAAAAGACGATTGAACTGGAAAATATCACAAAAGCCTATGACGGCATTACGTATATCTGTGATTTTTCATACATATTTTTAAGAGATGACCGTATCGGTATCATAGGTAGAAACGGCTGTGGAAAATCGACACTGATGAAGATTATCACAGGACAGATTCAGCCGGACTCCGGCACGGTTTCAATCGGTGAAACGGTAAAAATCGGGTATTTCATGCAGGAGAATGAACCGCTGGACGAAAAAATGACGGTGCTTGAATATGTAAGAAGCATCGGCGAATATGTGACAACGGCAACCGGCAAGGCGACAGCGTCCCAGATGTGCGAGCGTTTTTTATTTACGCCGAAAATGCAGTGGACACCGATAGAAAAGTTATCCGGTGGTGAAAAGAGAAGACTCTATCTTCTCAGTGTCTTAATGAGTGCGCCGAATGTACTGATATTAGATGAACCGACCAACGATCTGGATATTGAAACGCTGGAAATACTCGAAGACTACTTAGACGGCTTTGCAGGCATTGTCATTACCGTATCGCATGACCGTTATTTTCTCGACAGAATTGTGGATCGTATTTTCGCATTTGAGGAAAATGGTACCCTGCACCAGTACGAAGGCGGATTTAGCGACTATTACGAAAAGTCCGGAGGTATGCAGGCAAAACAGGCTAAGATTGCGGAAAAGCCGAAGGGTAAAAAAGAATACAATAAGGACCGCGAAAAAAAACTCCGCTTTTCTTATAAGGAACAAAAAGAATACGAAGTGATCGATGAAGAAATCGCCGCGCTGGAACAAAAAATTGCTAAGCTGGATAGCGAAATAGAAATGGCTGCAACACAGTACAGCCGTTTAACGGAGCTGACACAGGAAAAGAGTGAACTGGAAGAACAGCTGGAGTTTAAGATGAACCGCTGGGTGGAATTAAATGAACTGGCGGAGCAGATTGAACAGCAGAAACAAAAATAAAATGATGCAGTAAAATACCATCAGACAAATTTTGACAAAAATACCTCCATATGATAGACTCAAATATGTATAATTTATAAAAAAATTATAACGAAAAAATAAACTACGGAGGGAAAGAAATGTTTTGTAAATTTTGTGGGAAAGAGCTTCAGGACGGAGAAGTATGTGGATGCGCAGGCAGCCAGCAGGCAGCCGCAGCACAGGCACAGCAGACATCCGGTGCAGCACAGGCAGCAACGGATCAGATGAGTGGTCAGGTTAATGCCGGTCAGGCAGATGCAGCGGGTGCACAGGGGACGCAGTTTAATACGGCACAGATGCAGCAGAAGGCAAACGAGTATATGCAGCAGGGTATGGAAGCGGCAGGAAATGCATGGAAGAACCTGCTTGGCATCTTTAAGTCACCGGCACAGGAAGGCCGTGCTTATGTGGCAGAGTCTGATATGACAGTGTCACTGATTCTGATTGTGTTACAGGCAGTCATTGCCGGCTTGTTCGGATTAATCTGCACCACCAGAATCAATGCAGCTTTTTCAGGGATTACTTCATATTTTTCATCGAATAAGTATCAGGTATCCAATGCAAAGGGATTTTTTGTTACATTGATTTTTTCAGTTGTTTTATCAGCAGTGTTTGCATTGATTTTCTTTGCAGCAGGCAAGATTGTAAAGGCAGATATTGATTACAAAAAGGCGCTTGCAATTACAAGTGTAAGAAGTGCTGCAGTGATTCCGTTTATGCTTGCAGGCTGTGTTCTGTTATTTGTTAATCCGGGCATAGCATTTGCAGTATTCTATCTTGGCAATATTTTGGCAATCTGCTTTGTATATGCTGCAATGACAGGAATCTGTGAAGAAAATAAGCTTTCTTATATGATTGCAGTAAGCGTAATCGTATTTGCGGTTGTGGCAGTCGTTATCATGAGCAAAGCTGTGGGACTGTATGTACCGTCAGGTATTAAAAGCTTATCAAGCCTGAGCAGCCTGATGAGTATGTTTTACTAATCCGGAAAGAAATATAAAACGGATTTCTTCTATATATAATAGGTAGAAATTTGAAAAAATGACAACAGGGTGATTGTTCTTAAAAAAAAACAATTATCCTGTTGATTTTATTAGTATAGTCGTGTATACTAGCAATTGCTGTGACATTGATAGCTGTGAAGCGTGAGGTTGCTGCGATACAATCGCAGGTTTTCCGTGGAGCGAATGTCAAATAATTCTGGCGACAAGTCACTGTACAATATCATCTGTAAATGAATAAGATGACCCGTAGGTTCACAATGTCCTAAGAGATACTGTGATACGCGTGGGAGTGTGTACAGTCACCGCTTGTCGTACTTAAATCTAGAAAGTGCGAAGGAGGCGACTTTTTTTATGGCAAATCAGGTAATTAGAATTACACTGAAGGCTTATGATCATCAGTTAATCGATCAGTCAGCAAAGAAAATCATTGAAACTGCTAAGAAAACAGGAGCACAGGTAAGTGGTCCGGTACCTCTTCCAACAAAGAAGGAAGTTGTTACAATTCTTAGAGCTGTTCACAAGTACAAGGATTCAAGAGAACAGTTCGAGCAGAGAACACACAAGAGACTGATTGATGTATTATCTCCATCTCAGAAGACTGTAGATGCTTTATCTAAGTTAGAGATGCCGGCTGGTGTGTTTATCAACTTAAAGGTAATGAACTAATCATTACAGACATTTTTCATTATTAGAGCAATAATCCTAAGGGTTTAATATAGAAGCAACTTATGCAACGTATTCATTTAAGGAATACAACATGCAGCACAGTGGTGCGGGTTCCACTTATATTGGCTGTTCTAGGATGACAGGATGCGCTGTGCGTGCGTTATAAATCGGGCATAGAAGCCGGAAGAAATTCAAAGAATTTCTTTCAGATGAATATGCTCGGAACGAGCATATTCATCTTGTCCGCTGTAGATTAAACAGGAGGAAAATCAATGAAGAAGGCAATTTTAGCTACAAAAGTCGGAATGACTCAAATCTTCAACGAAGACGGTGTTTTAACACCTGTAACTGTTCTTCAGGCTGGTCCTTGTGTTGTAACACAAGTAAAGACAGTAGAAAACGACGGTTACGATGCAGTTCAGGTTGGTTTTGCTGACATTAGAGAAAAGTTAGTAAACAAGCCTGTTAAAGGACATTTTGATAAGGCAGAGGTTCCTTACAAGAGATTCTTAAGAGAGTTCAAGTTTGAAAATGCTTCAGAATACTCAGTAAAGGATGAAATCAAAGCTGATATCTTCGCAGCAGGCGATAAGGTAGATGCAACTGCTATTTCAAAGGGTAAAGGTTTCCAGGGCGCAATCAAGAGATTAGGCCAGTCAAGAGGACCTATGGCTCATGGTTCTAAGTTCCACAGACATCAGGGTTCAAACGGATCAGCAACAACACCTGGTAGAGTATTCAAGGGAAAAGGAATGCCTGGACATATGGGTTCTAAGAGAATCACAATCCAGAATCTTGAAGTAGTAAGAGTTGATGTTGAAAACAACGTAATCTTAGTTAAGGGTGCAGTACCTGGACCTAAGAAATCATTAGTAACACTGAAAGAAACAGTAAAGGCTGCAAAGTAGTTTTTGCTAAGGAAGGAGGACCACACAGATGGCAAACGTATCTGTTTACAATATTGAAGGCAAGGAAGTTGGCTCAATCGAATTAAACGATGCAGTATTTGGTGTTGAAGTAAATGAACATCTTGTACACATGGCAGTAGTTAACCAGCTTGCAAATAATCGTCAGGGAACACAGAGCGCAAAGACACGTTCAGAAGTTTCTGGTGGCGGAAGAAAACCTTGGAGACAGAAGGGAACTGGTCATGCAAGACAGGGTTCTACAAGATCTCCACAGTGGACAGGCGGCGGCGTCGTATTCGCACCAAAGCCAAGAGATTATTCATTCAAGATGAATAAGAAGGAAAAGAGAGCAGCTCTCTGCTCAGCATTATCATCAAAGGTTGCTGAAAGCCAGATTATCGTTCTGGATGAGTTCAAGCTTGATGAAATCAAGACAAAGAAATTTGTTGAAGTTATGAATAACTTAAAGGCATCTAAGGCTTTAGTTGTTCTTGAAGGTGAAAATAAGAATGTTGTTCTTTCAGGAAGAAACATTCCGACAGTAAAGGTTACAGCTACAAACGAAATCAACACATACGATGTATTGAAGTATGAAACATTAGTTGTAACAAAGGCTGCTGTAGAAAAACTCGAGGAGGTATATGCATAATGGCAAACGTACAGTATTTTGATGTAATCCTCAAGCCGGTTATTACAGAAAAGTCAATGGCAGATATGGCTGAAAAGAAATATACATTCCTTGTACATCCGGAAGCTAACAAGTCTATGGTTAAAGAGGCTGTTGAAAAGATGTTTGAAGGAACAAAGGTTGCTAGAGTTAACACAATGAACAGCATTGGCAAGAAAAAGAGAAGAGGCAGAACAGTAGGTACTACTGCGAAGACTAAGAAGGCCATTGTATGGTTAACAGAAGACAGCAAAGATATTGAGATTTTTGAAGGTCTCTAAAATAAAGCAGCGTTAAACGTGTAGAAAACAATATTACACACTCGAAAGGAGAGAATATAATGGGAATTAAATCATATAACCCATATACACCTTCCAGAAGAAATATGACTGGCTCAGATTTCTCTGAAATTACAAAGTCAACTCCTGAGAAGTCATTACTTGCTTCTAAGAAGAAGACTGCTGGTCGTAACAATCAGGGTAAGATCACAGTAAGACACCACGGTGGTGGAAATAGACAGAAGTACAGACTTATCGACTTCAAGAGAAATAAGGAAGGCGTTCCTGCAAAGGTTATCGGTATCGAATACGATCCGAACAGAACAGCAAATATCGCATTAATCTGCTACGCAGATGGTGAAAAAGCATATATCCTTGCACCACAGGGATTAACAGACGGCATGACAGTTATGAACGGTGCTGAAGCTGAAATCAGAGTTGGTAACTGCTTACCGCTTTCAGCTATTCCTGTTGGTACTCAGGTTCACAATATTGAATTATACCCTGGTAAGGGCGGACAGATGGTTCGTTCTGCCGGAAACTCAGCTCAGTTAATGGCTAAGGAAGGAAAGTATGCAACATTAAGACTTCCTTCTGGCGAAATGAGAATGGTTCCTATCGTATGCCGCGCAACAATCGGTGTTGTAGGTAACGGTGACCACAACCTCATCAATCTTGGTAAAGCCGGACGTAAGAGACATATGGGTATCAGACCTACAGTTCGTGGTTCTGTCATGAACCCGAATGACCATCCACACGGTGGTGGTGAAGGTCGTGCACCGGTTGGTCGTCCAAGCCCGATGACTCCTTGGGGTAAGCCTGCTATGGGACTTAAGACTCGTAAGAAGAAGAAACAGTCTAACAAGCTTATCATAAGAAGAAGAGACGGTAAGGCAATTAAGTAATTGAATTTTAACAAGATTATTAAGGAGGTTTGAACCTATGGCTCGTTCACTTAAAAAAGGACCATTCGCTGATGAAAGCTTACTTAAAAAGGTAGATGCGATGAACGCTTCTAACGATAAGCAGGTTATTAAGACATGGTCACGCCGTTCAACAATTTTCCCATCATTTGTTGGACATACAATCGCAGTTCATGACGGAAGAAAGCATGTGCCTGTATATGTTACAGAGGACATGGTAGGCCATAAGCTCGGTGAGTTCGTTGCAACAAGAACATACAGAGGACATGGCAAAGACGAGAAGAAGAGTAGATAATTCAATATTTGAAAGGAGGTTTTAATCCATGGCAAAAGGACATAGATCCCAGATAAAGAGAGAGAGAAATGCTGTTAAGGATACAAGACCAAGCGCAAAGTTATCTTACGCTAGAGTATCAGTTCAGAAAGCGTGTTTTGTATTAGATGCGATCAGAGGAAAGAGCGTTGAAGAAGCACTCGCTATCGTAATGTACAATCCAAGATATGCTTCATCATTATTAGAGAAGTTAATCAAATCAGCAGCAGCAAATGCTGAAAACAATAATGGTATGGACCCAAGTAAGTTATACATTGAAGAGTGCTATGCAAACAAAGGACCTACAATGAAGAGAATCCACCCAAGAGCACAGGGTAGAGCTTACAGAATCGAAAAGAGAATGAGCCATATCACAGTAATTCTGAATGAGAGATAATTCGAGGTATCAATGTGTGTTATGTGCTTTGCCGCATAACATACACCCTCGGGTAAAACAGAAAGGAGATTTACATGGGACAGAAAGTTAATCCTCATGGTTTGAGAGTCGGCGTTATCAAAGACTGGGACTCAAAATGGTATGCAGAAGACAACTTCGCAGATAACCTTGTAGAAGATTATAACATCAGAAAATTCCTCAAGAACAAGTTATATGCAGCAGGAATTTCAAAAATTGAAATAGAGAGAGCTTCAGACAGAGTTAAGATTATCATCCACACAGCTAAACCGGGTGTTGTTATCGGTAAGGGTGGTGCTGAAATCGAAGCACTTAAGAAGCAGGTTGAAAAGCTTACATCTGCTAAGAGATTAAGCATCGACATCAAGGAAGTAAAAAGACCGGATAAAGACGCACAGCTTGTTGCAGAAAATATTGCACAGCAGCTGGAAAACCGTATCTCTTTCAGAAGAGCTATGAAGTCCTGCATGGGCAGAACAATGAAGCAGGGTGCTAAGGGTATTAAGACATCTTGTTCAGGTCGTCTTGGCGGTGCTGATATGGCTCGTACAGAGTTCTATAGCGAAGGTACAATTCCTCTTCAGACACTCCGTGCAGATATCGATTATGGTTTTGCAGAAGCTAACACAACTTATGGTAAAGTTGGTGTTAAGGTATGGATCTATGAAGGTGAGGTACTTCCAACAAAGACAAACAAGGAAGGGAGCGATAAGTAATGTTACTACCTAAGAGAGTGAAACATCGTAGACAGTTCCGTGGTTCAATGGCTGGTAAGGCTACAAGAGGCAACAAGATTACAAATGGTGAATATGGTATCGTTGCAACAGAACCATGCTGGATTAAGTCAAATCAGATAGAAGCAGCCCGTATTGCTATGACACGTTATATCAAGCGTGGCGGTAAAGTATTTATTAAAATTTTCCCAGATAAGCCGGTAACAGGTAAGCCTATCGGTGTTCGAATGGGTAAAGGTAAAGGTAACTTGGAGTGCTGGGTAGCAGTAGTTAAACCTGGACGTGTAATGTTTGAAATTTCAGGTGTCCCTGAAGAAACTGCAAGAGAAGCGTTACGTCTTGCAACACACAAACTCCCTTGCAAGTGTAAGGTAGTTTCACGTGCAGACTTAGAAGGCGGTGATAACAGTGAAAATTAATAAATATGTAGAAGATTTAAAGGCAAAATCAGCTGCAGAATTAAACGAAGAATTAGTAGCTGCTAAAAAGGAACTTTTCAATTTAAGATTTCAGAACGCAACAAATCAGTTGGAAAATACAAGCAGAATCAAAGAAGTAAGAAAGAATATTGCTAGAATCCAGACTGTAATTGCTCAGAAGAATGCATAATTTATTCCTAAGAAAGGAGAATTGGCTGTGGAAGAGAGAAATTTAAGAAAGACTCGAACAGGCAGAGTTGTAAGCAACAAGATGGATAAGACAATCGTTGTTGCAGTAGAAGACAACGTAAAGCATCCACTTTACAATAAAATCGTTAAGAGAACATACAAGTTAAAAGCTCACGATGAAAACAATGAATGTTTAATCGGTGATGTTGTTAAGGTAATGGAAACCAGACCTTTATCTAAGGATAAGAGATGGAGATTAGTTGAAATTATCAGCAGAGCTAAATAATTTTAATAAGTTAGAATTAAAATTGATATTACTGAAAGGGGTAGTATTATGGTACAACAGGAAACCAGACTTAAGGTTGCTGATAACACAGGTGCTAAAGAAATTCTTTGCATCAGAGTTATGGGTGGCTCAACAAGAAGATATGCAAATATCGGTGATGTTATTGTCGCTACTGTTAAAGAAGCAACACCAGGCGGCGTTGTTAAAAAGGGCGATGTTGTTAAGGCCGTAGTCGTACGTACTGTAAAGGGCGCACGCCGTAAAGACGGTTCATATATTAGATTTGATGAAAATGCTGCAGTAATTATTAAAGATGACAAGACTCCTAGAGGAACTCGTATCTTTGGACCAGTAGCAAGAGAGTTAAGAGATGCACACTTCATGAAGATTGTATCTCTGGCTCCGGAAGTATTATAGGAGGTGCCACAATGTCAGCTGTAAGAATTAAGAAGGGCGATACTGTTAAGGTTATCGCAGGAAAAGACAAAGGCAAAGAAGGCAAAGTAATGTCTATCAATGCAAAGAACCATACAGCATTAGTTGAGGGCGTAAACATGGTAACAAAGCATGCGAAGCCAAGCGCAGCTAATCAGCAGGGTGGAATTCTCCACCAGGAAGCGCCAATCGATATTTCTAATATCATGTATGTCGTAAAAGGCAAGACAACAAAGATTGGCTACGAATTTAAGGACGGAAAGAAAGTTCGTGTTGCAAAGGCAACTGGCGAAGTTATTGATTAATACAGGAAGGAGGCAATAAATTTTGAGTAGACTTAGAGAGTTATACGATAACGAAATTACAAAGAAGATGACAGAAAAGTTCGGTTACAAGAATCCGATGATGGTTCCGAAGATCGACAAGATTGTAATCAACATGGGCGTTGGTGAAGCAAAGGAAAATTCAAAGCTTCTCGATGCTGCAGTTAAGGAAATGGAAACAATTTCAGGTCAGAAAGCAGTTCTTACAAGAGCAAAGAATTCAATTGCTAACTTCAAGTTAAGAGAAGGTCAGGCAATCGGTTGTAAGGTTACACTTCGTGGTGAGAAGATGTATGAATTCTTAGACAGACTTGTAAACCTTGCATTACCTCGTGTACGTGACTTCAGAGGCGTAAGCGCTGATTCATTCGACGGCAGAGGAAACTATGCATTAGGTATCAAAGAGCAGATTATCTTCCCGGAAATCGAATATGATAAGATTGACAAGGTCAGAGGTATGGATGTAATCATTACAACAACCGCTAAGACTGATGAAGAAGCTCGTGAATTGTTGAGAATGTTCAACATGCCATTCAAGAAATAATAATAGGAGGGAAATTCAATGGCTAAGACTTCAATGAAGATTAAGCAGCAGAGAGCACCTAAGTTCTCTACAAGAGAGTATTCTCGTTGTAGAATCTGTGGACGTCCACATGCTTATTTAAGAAAATACGGAATCTGCAGAATTTGCTTCCGTGAATTAGCATACAAAGGTCAGATTCCAGGTGTGAAGAAAGCATCTTGGTAAGATGAAAATCGTACAGCATTAAAGAGAGATACGGCGTATGCCGTGTTCCTTTAATGCAAACCATTTAACGTAGTCCTGCAAAGCAGGAAACCGGTGAATTTTAAGGAGGATATAAAAAAATGACAGATCCAATCGCAGATATGCTTACAAGAATCCGTAATGCTAACACAGCAAAGCATGATACAGTTGATGTACCATCATCAAAGATGAAGCTTTCCATCGCTAAGATTCTCTTAGACGAAGGTTATATCAAGGCTTACGAACTCGTTGATAACGGTAACTTCAAGGATATCCATATCACATTAAAGTATGGTAAGGATAAGAACGAAAAGATTATTTCCGGACTGAAGAGAATTTCTAAGCCAGGTCTTCGTGTTTACGCAAGCAAGGACGAACTGCCAAAGGTTCTCGGTGGACTCGGTATTGCTATTATTTCAACAAACCAGGGTGTAGTTACTGACAAGGAAGCTAGAAAGCTTAATGTTGGTGGCGAAGTACTCGCTTTCGTTTGGTAGTTTATTCATAAAATTTAGGAGGTGCACGGCATGTCACGTATAGGAAAAATGCCTATCGCTATCCCGGCAGGCGTTACTGTTGAGATTGCAGAAAATAATAAAGTGACTGTAAAAGGTCCTAAGGGAACTCTTGAAAGAGTTTTACCTTCAGAAATGGACATTAAAATGGAAGGTTCTGAAATCGTTGTTTCAAGACCGAATGACTTAAAGAAAATGAAGTCATTACATGGATTAACAAGAACATTAATTAACAACATGGTAATCGGTGTAACAGAAGGTTACGAAAAGAAGCTCGAAGTTAACGGTGTAGGTTACAGAGCTCAGAAGCAGGGTAAGAAGTTAGTATTATCTTTAGGTTACTCTCATCCGGTTGAAATGGAAGATCCGGAAGGACTTGAAACAGTTCTCGATGGTCAGAACATCATCGTTGTTAAGGGTATTGATAAAGAAAAAGTTGGCCAGTATGCTGCTGAAATCAGAGCAAAGAGAGCTCCGGAACCTTACAAGGGCAAGGGTATTAAGTATGCTGATGAAGTTATCAGACGTAAAGTCGGTAAGACTGGTAAGAAATAATTAAAGGAGTGAACAAAAATGGTTAGTAAGAAGTCAAGAGCAGTAGTTCGTGAAAATAAACATAGAAGATTACGTAATCGTTTCAGTGGTACTGCAGCAAGACCACGTTTAGCTGTGTTTAGAAGCAATAATCATATGTACGCTCAGATTATTGACGATACAGTTGGAAAGACACTTGTTTCAGCATCTACACTTGATAAGGAAGTTAAGGCTGAATGTGAAAAGACAAATAACGTTGATGCAGCTGCAGTAGTTGGTACAGTTGTTGCTAAGAGAGCGTTAGAAAAAGGTATCACAACTGTTGTCTATGATAGAGGCGGTTTTGTATATGAAGGAAAAGTAAAAGCATTGGCAGAGGCAGCTAGAGAAGCTGGCCTTGAATTCTAGGCAGAAGGGAGATACAGTATGAAACGTACAATAATTGATGCTAGTCAGTTAGAATTAAATGATAATGTAGTATCAATCAAGCGTGTAACAAAGGTTGTAAAGGGTGGTCGTAACTTCCGTTTTGCAGCACTCGTAGTTGTCGGAGATGGCAACGGACACGTTGGCGCAGGTGTTGGTAAGGCAGCTGAAATTCCTGAAGCTATCCGCAAGGGAAAAGAAGATGCCATTAAGCATTTAGTAGAGGTTCCAATCGATGAGAACGGTTCAGTTCCACATGATTTCATCGGTAAATTCGGAGGCGCTACTGTATTATTAAAGAGAGCTCCAGAAGGTACTGGTATTATCGCTGGTGGTCCTGCTCGTTCAGTTCTTGAACTTGTAGGTATCAAGAATATCCGTACAAAGTCACTCGGCTCTAACAATAAGCAGAACGTTGTTCTTGCAACAATCGCCGGCCTTCAGGCAATGAAGACACCGGAAGAAGTAGCAAGACTTCGTGGTAAATCTGTAGAAGAAATTTTAGGTTAATTGATTGATAGCGCTGCGGGTTTGACGCGGCAGACGGAGGTTGAAAATGGCTGATAAGAAGTTAAGAATAACTTTAGTAAAGTCACCAATCAGTGCGATTCCGAAGCATAGAAGAACCGTTGAAGCTATGGGACTCAACAAGATGCATAAGACAGTTGAACTTCCAGACAACGCTTCAACAAGAGGACAGATTCAGCAGATTGGTTATATGTTAAAGGTAGAAGAAATCTAATAAAATTTGAATAAGGAGGTGCAATGATGGATTTATCTAATTTAAGACCTGCAGAAGGTTCAGTAAAGAGCGATAATTTCAGAAGAGGTCGTGGACACGGTTCAGGAAACGGTAAGACAGCCGGTAAGGGACATAAGGGTCAGAAGGCTCGTTCAGGAGCTCCAAGATTAGGCTTCGAAGGTGGCCAGATGCCATTATACAGAAGAATTCCTAAGAGAGGTTTCAAGAACAGAAACCGTCTGGAAATCGTAGCAATCAACATCAGTGCATTAGAAAAGTTTGATAATGGTGCTGACGTAACAGTTGATACATTAATCGAATCAGGAATCGTTAAGAATCCTAAGGATGGCGTAAAGATTCTTGGTAACGGCGAACTCACAAAGAAGCTCAACGTAAAGGCTAACGCTTTCAGTGCTTCAGCAAAGGAAAAGATTGAGGCGCTCGGCGGAACCTGCGAGGTGATCTAATGTTAAAAACACTGGTCAACGCATTCAAGAATAAAGACATTCGAAAAAAATTGCTTTATACATTAATGATGCTTGTTGTAGTAAGAATAGGAAGCTTGCTTCCTATTCCTGGTGTTGATACGGAATATTTTAGTACGCTTTTGAGCGATATTACTAGCGGCGACATGAGTTATCTTAATGCGTTTACAGGTGGTTCATTTGAAAAAATGTCCCTGTTCGCATTGAGCATAACACCATACATTACTTCTTCCATTATTATGCAGCTTCTTACAATTGCGATTCCAAAGCTGGAAGAAATGCAGAAAGAGGGAGAGGACGGCAGGAAGAAAATTGCTTCCATTACAAGATATGTCACACTCGGTCTTGCTTTAGTTGAAAGTATTGCCATGGCTATCGGATTCGGCAGACAGGGACTCATCAAAGACTATAAAGACATGAGTACATTGCATTATGTGACATCTATTATTGTAGTTATCGCAGTACTTACGGCTGGTTCTGCTTTACTGATGTGGATTGGTGAAAGCATTACTGAAAATGGTGTTGGTAATGGTATTTCAATCGTACTTTTGATTAATATCATTTCAGGTATGCCAAGTGACTTTGCAACACTTTACAATACATTTGTAGCATCTAAGACAATTGCAAGAGGTGTTCTTGCCGCTGCAATTATCTTGGCAATTTTACTTGCTGTAGTAGTTTTAGTTTGCTTTTTACAGGACGGCGAAAGACGAATCCCTGTACAGTATTCACAGAAGATTACAGGCAGAAGATCAATGGGCGGACAGTCTACCCATATTCCGCTGAAAGTGAATACAGCAGGCGTTATGCCGATTATTTTTGCATCATCCCTGATGCAGTTCCCTGTTATTATAGCGCAGCTTTTCTCAAGCACAACACATGAGTGGGCGAAGTACTTAAGCTCATCTTACTGGTGCAGAGTTGCAGCACCGAAATATTCATTAGGATTACTGTTATATGTTGTATTAATTGTTGTATTTGCATATTTTTATACATCTATTACATTCAATCCGGTGGAAGTTGCTGACAACATGAAAAAAGCCGGTGGTGTGATTCCTGGTATTACACCGGGTAAATCAACCAGCGAATATTTGAATAACATTTTAAATTACATTGTATTTATTGGTGCAATCGGTCTGATGATTATTGCATTAATTCCAATTTTGTGTTCCGGTTTCTTTAATGCCAGCGTATCGTTTGGCGGAACATCTATCATCATTATTGTTGGTGTTGTTCTTGAAACTTTAAAGCAGATTGAAGCACAGATGTGTAATCGTTATTACAAAGGATTTTTAAGCGAATAATTAAAACGATATGACTTGCCTGGTGTATTCGCTGGGCGAGTCGTTTGTCTATATAAGGAAGGGTATGAAAAAAATGAAAATCATTATGTTAGGTGCTCCTGGTGCCGGTAAAGGTACACAGGCTAAGAAGATTGCTGAGAAATATACAATTCCGCATATTTCTACAGGAGATATTTTCAGAGCAAATATTAAGAACAACACAGAACTCGGACAGAAGGCAAAGACTTATATGGATAAGGGTGAGCTGGTACCGGACGAACTGGTTGTTGATTTAATTATGGACAGATTCAAAGAAGCAGACTGTGCAAACGGTTATGTATTAGATGGATTCCCACGTACAATTCCACAGGCAGAAGCACTCGACAAAGCCCTTGCCGCAAATGGTGAAAAAGTGGATTTCGCAATTAATGTTGAAGTTCCGGACGAAAACATCATCAACAGAATGTCAGGCAGACGTGCATGTGTAGGCTGCGGAGCAACTTACCACATCAAGTACAATCCGACAAAGGTAGAAGGTATCTGCGATGCCTGCGGCGAAAAGCTGATTTTAAGAGATGATGATAAGCCGGAAACCGTAAAGAACAGACTTTCTGTATATCATGAACAGACACAGCCGTTGATCGACTACTATGCAAAGAAGAACGTTTTAGCAGAAGTAGACGGAACAAAGGATATGGAAGATGTATTTAATGATATCGTAACGATATTAGGAAAGTAGTGAAGCAATGTCAGTTTCAGTAAAGTCCAACAGGGAAATCGAATTAATGCGGGAAGCAGGAAAGATTCTCGGAACGGTTTTAAATGAACTTTCCAAAGAAATTAAACCCGGAATGACAACACACCGGATTGACCAGCTTGGCGAGGAAATGATCCGCAGCTACGGCTGCATACCGTCATTTTTAGGCTACGGCGGGTTTCCGGCATCCATCTGCGTATCCGTGAATGAAGAAGTGGTTCATGGAATTCCATCCAAGAAGCGGATTCTTCACGAGGGAGATATCGTCAGCATGGATGCAGGTGTTATTTATAAAGGGTATCACTCAGATGCCGCAAGAACAGTCGGCGTCGGAGAGATTAGCAAAGAGGCACAGCAGCTGATTGAAGTTACAAAACAGAGTTTTTTTACAGGCATTCAGTTTGCAAAAGAAGGCTGTCATTTACATGAAATTTCAAATGCAATTGCTGCATACAATGAAAGCTACGGGTACGGCGTGATCCGTGATCTGGTGGGACACGGAATCGGAACAGAACTCCACGAAGACCCGCAGATACCGAATTTCACACAGGAGCGCAGAGGTATTAAGCTTTACGAAGGTATGACACTTGCCATAGAGCCGATGGTTGCGGCAGGCGGATATGCAGTGAAATGGCTTGACGATGACTGGACAGTAGTGACTGCCGATCATTCTTTAGCGGCCCATTATGAAAATACAGTGCTTGTTACAAAGAACGGACCGGAGATATTATCTCTGGTAGAAGAATAAAATCTTGAATACAGGAGATTTTCTATGAATGAAGAATTACAATGGTGTTTTGCAAAATCTCTTGCAGGACATGACAAAGAAACTGTATATATCATAAAAAAGATGGATTCTGAGTATGCATATTTGACGGACGGTAAGAATAAGCTTATAGACAGCCCGAAGAAAAAGAAAATAAAGCATATTCAGGTTATCAAAAAAAAGGACAGCAATTTAGAGTCAAAGCATAACAATCATATCAGCATTCAAAATGAAGATATAAAAAAAGCAATTAAACTTTATATTTCCAGCAATAAGGAGGAATGACAAATGTCAAAGGCAGATGTAATTGAAATCGAAGGAACCGTTGTTGAAAAACTTCCAAACGCGATGTTTCAGGTAGAATTAGAAAACGGACATCAGGTGCTTGCACACATCAGCGGAAAGTTAAGAATGAACTTTATACGAATCTTACCGGGTGACAAGGTAACAATTGAACTTTCACCATACGATTTAAGTAAGGGCAGAATTATCTGGAGAGATAAATAGAAACGGTTGGTAAAACTATATAAAAAATGCATGGAAATATCGGCATAATTTATATAAAATTATGCTAAAATTTTCTTGCTATTTTTAAAATACTTGTGTTACAATATATAACGAACTTGTCTGAAAGGAGGCTTTTGCAGTGAAGGTTAGATCATCAGTAAAACCAATTTGTGAAAAGTGCAAAGTCATTAAAAGAAAGGGTAGCATCAGAATTATCTGTGAAAACCCAAAGCATAAGCAGAGACAGGGTTAATTACCCGGCTTGTTTGTGCATTTTAGAATAGGTATACACACAGGTATCGGTATATTTATTCGTAATAATGCGGCTGCAGCTATGAACCGCTCGGCTATGTTGTAAGGTTTATAGCTTTTATATAAGTAATTTCATGAAAACTGCGCACACATTTCAGGCGTCAGCAATGACGAGCTGCGTATGGGGTCTGGATTACAAAGAATTAAGAAAATAACTATTCATTTTTTGATTAACGGAGGTTAAAGAACACATGGCTCGTATTTCAGGTGTAGACTTACCAAGAGAAAAACGTATTGAAATCGGTCTTACTTATGTATATGGTATCGGCCGAGTTAGAGCAACAAAGATTCTTGAGGCAGCTCAGGTAAATCCTGATACTCGCGTTAAGGATTTAACAGATGAGGAAGTTGCAAGAATCGCTAAGGTGATTGATGCAGATCCTGAACATTTAGTAGAAGGTGACTTAAGACGTGAAGTTGCCATGAATATTAAGAGATTAAAAGAAATCGGTTGCTATAGAGGAATCCGTCATAGAAAAGGACTTCCATGCAGAGGTCAGAAGACTAAGACTAATGCAAGAACATGCAAGGGTCCGAAGAAGACAGTTGCAAACAAGAAGAAGTAATAAGGAAGACTTTTAATAGGAGGTTAGGTTAGAAATGGCTCAAAAGGTTACAAAAAAAGTGACAAAGAAGCGTGTTAAGAAGAACGTTGAAAGAGGACAGGCTCATATTCAGTCTTCTTTTAATAATACAATTGTTACATTAACAGATGCAGAAGGTAATGCTTTATCATGGGCAAGTGCCGGCGGACTTGGATTCAGAGGTTCTAAGAAATCTACTCCTTACGCTGCACAGATGGCTGCTGAAACAGCAACAAAGGCTGCATTAGTTCACGGATTAAAGTCTGTAGACGTTATGGTTAAGGGACCTGGTTCAGGTAGAGAAGCTGCTATTCGTGCACTTTCTGCTTGCGGTCTTGAAGTTACAAGTATCAAGGACGTTACTCCTGTTCCACATAATGGTTGTCGTCCACCAAAGCGTAGAAGAGTTTAATTAGGAGGTAAATGTTAAGATGGCAGTGAATAGAACACCTGTGCTCAAGAGATGTCGTTCTCTTGACTTAGATCCTGTATATTTAGGAATAGATAAGAAATCAAGAAGAAAGGCTAAGAATGCCGGAAGAAAGATTAGCGAGTATGGTATGCAGCTTCGCGAAAAGCAGAAAGCTAAGTTCATCTACGGTGTATTAGAAAAGCCTTTCAGAAACTACTATAAGAAGGCTGAAAAGATGAAGGGTATGACTGGTGAAAACCTTATGGTTATGCTCGAATCAAGACTTGACAGCATTATCTTCAGATTAGGTTTCGCAAGAACAAGAAGAGAAGCAAGACAGATTGTAGATCACAAGCATGTACTTGTAAACGGTAAGAGCGTTAACATTCCTTCATACTTAGTAAAGGCTGGCGATGTAATCGAAATCAGAGAAAAGTCTAAGTCTTTAACAAGATATAAGGAAATTCTTGAAGCTACAAACGGCAGACTCGTTCCAGAATGGCTCGAAGCTGACAGAGATGCTCTGAAGGGAACTGTTGTACAGTTACCTACAAGAGAAGCTATTGATGTTCCTGTAGACGAAATGCTTATCGTCGAGTTATATTCTAAGTAATTTAGATTGTTGCTATCAGTCGTCGGAAAGAGGATTCGGTATCACTTTCCGGTGGCTGATACAGCAAGTTTAGGAGTATACTGATAATATCCTAAAATAACAATTGCAAGAATAAAACTTTTAAAACCCAAAAGGAGGGGCTATACATGGTTGACGCAGATTTTAATTTCAAAATGCCAAAGATTGAGATGACAGATGTGTCTGAAGATGGCAAGTACGGTAGATTTGTAGTAGAACCACTTGAGAGAGGTTACGGTTTAACACTTGGTAATTCCCTTAGAAGAATTATGCTTTCCTCATTAGTTGGTACTGCTGTAAGCAGTGTCAAGATTGAAGGCGTCCTTCATGAGTTCAGTTCAATTCCAGGAGTAAAGGAAGATGTGACAGAAATCATCATGAACATCAAGCAGTTAGCAATTAAGAATAACAGCAGTTCAGTAGAACCGAAGGAAGCACATATTGATTTCGTAGGCGAAGGTGTCGTTAAGGCATCTGATATTCAGGTTGATCCTGATATTGAAATTATTAATCCTGATCTTGTAATTGCACACTTAAACGGTGCTGATTGCAAGTTATCAATGGAACTTACAATTACAAACGGCAGAGGCTATGTAAGTTCAGAAAAGAATAAGAAAGAAGACCAGCCTGTCGGTGTTATCGCAGTAGACTCTATCTATACACCGGTTGAACGTGTAAATATGTCTGTACAGAATACACGTGTTGGACAGGATACGGATTTTGATAAATTAACACTTGATATTTTCACAAATGGAACAATTGCACCGGATGAGGCATTAAGCCTTGCCGCAAAGGTTCTCAGTGAGCATTTAAAGGTGTTTATTAATCTTTCAGAAAATGCTGCAAAGGCAGAAGTTATGGTAGAACAGCAGGAAGATGAATCAAGCAAGGTACTGTCTATGAGTATCGAAGACCTTGAATTATCAGTTCGTTCTTTCAACTGCTTAAAGAGAGCCGGCATCAATACGGTTGAGCAGCTTTGCAATAAGACACCTGATGACATGATGAAGGTTAGAAACCTTGGTAAGAAGTCATTAGACGAAGTACTTTTAAAGTTAAAAGAGTTAAATTTACAGCTTAGTCCAAACGAAGACTAATGCAGACTGCCACAGGGCAGACCATTCAGAGCGTGAAAGACACGTTCGGTAAAGTAGTTGTATGTAATGCGGCAGATCCGCGTTCATAGTAGAATATTTGTAGAGAAAACGCATATGCAGTAAGTCCATACGCGCATGTATATGGGTTACAAATGGAGGTTTAAAATGGCAAAGTATAGAAAGCTTGGTAGAAATTCAAGCCAGAGAAAGGCTTTATTAAGAAGTCAGGTTACAGCATTAATCGAAAACGGTAAGATCATTACAACAGAAGCAAGAGCGAAGGAAGTTCGCAAGATGGCTGAAAAGCTTATCACACTTGCTGTAAAGGAAAAGGATAACTACGAAACAGTTACAGTTTCTGCAAAGGTTCCGAAGAAGGATTCTGAAGGCAAGAGAGTGAAGGAAGTTGTAGACGGTAAGAAAGTTACTGTTTATGATACTGTAGAAAAGGAAATCAAGAAGGATTTACCTTCAAGACTTCATGCTAGAAAGCAGATGGATAAGGTTCTCTACAAGGTAACAGAAGTTCCGACAGCTGCTGCTGGAAGAAAGAAGAATACAAAGACAGTTGACCTTACAAATAAATTATTTGATGAAATCGCTCCAAAGTATGCTGACCGTCAGGGTGGTTATACAAGAATCGTTAAGATTGGTTTAAGAAAAGGCGATGCTGCAATGGAAGTACTTCTTGAGTTAGTATAATTTTATTGTAGATGATTGGGAAGCTATGTGTTTTCGGATGCATAGCTTCCTTTTTGTACATATTGCAGAAATATAAGGAGAAAAAATTCTCTCCTCGCTTGAGGGCTCGGATTTTTGCTCCGCAAAAACAAGGAGAATTATGGGAATCGTAAAAGCAAAAGACCTTACATTTGAATATATCAGACGTGATGAAGAAGGTAATGTGGAAGGTATTACAACTGCCGTGGACCACGTTAACATGGATATCCAGCCGGGAGAATTTATTGCCATTTTAGGTCACAACGGCTCCGGAAAGTCCACATTTGCAAAACATATCAATGCCCTTCTTTTTCCGACAGAAGGGACGATTTTAGTAGACGGACTGGATACTTCCGATGAAGACAACGTCATGGATGTCCGTCAGCGTGCCGGCATGGTTTTTCAGAATCCGGACAATCAGATTATCTGTACGCTGGTGGAGGAAGAAGTTGGTTTCGGACCGGAAAATATCGGTGTACCGACAGAAGAAATCTGGGAACGTGTTGCGGCAAGCTTAAAGGCAGTCGGTATGTATCAGTACCGGAAAGCGTCGCCGAATAAATTATCCGGCGGACAGAAACAGCGTGTAGCAATTGCGGGAATTGTGGCAATGAAGCCGAAATGTATCATATTGGACGAGCCGACCGCAATGTTAGACCCACACGGCAGGGCAGATGTCATGCGGGTACTGCATGAATTAAACCGGAAAGAGGGCGTAACGGTTATTCTGATTACACATTATATGGAAGAAGTCATTGATGCCGACCGTGTTTTTGTGATGGATGAAGGAAAAGTTGTGATGGAAGGCACACCGCGCCAGATTTTTTCAAGGGTAGAAGAATTAAAGCAGCTACGGCTTGATGTTCCGCAGGTGACAGAGCTGGCTTATGAATTAAGCAGAAGCGGCGTTCCGATACGCAGCGGAATCCTGACCAATCAGGAATTGATTGACGAACTTATGAAGTTGAAATAAAATGTGTAAAGAACATTGCTGTATAAATACAGTGGAAATGAGGAAGAAATGTCCATTATTGTTGATAACATCAGTTATACCTATGAAATCGGTACAGGATTTGAAAAACAGGCATTAAAAAATGTAAAATGTGTCATTAACGACGGGGACTTTATCGGACTGATTGGTCATACCGGGTCGGGAAAATCAACCTTTATCCAACATTTGAACGGACTGGTGAAAGCAACCAGCGGTACGATTTATTTTAATGGCATGGATATTTATGATAAAGATTTTGATATGAAAATGCTGCGCAGTAAAGTCGGACTGGTATTCCAGTACCCGGAACATCAGCTGTTTGAAACAGACATTTTTAAAGACGTCTGCTTCGGACCAAAGAATCTGGGACTGCCGAAAATGGAAGTGGAACTGCGTGCATTTGAAGCGCTGCGTCTTGTCGGGCTGGATGAAAATCTGTATTACCAGTCGCCGTTTGATTTATCGGGTGGACAGAAAAGACGTGTTGCGATTGCCGGTGTGCTTGCGATGCGCCCGGATGTGCTGATACTGGACGAACCGACAGCAGGTCTGGACCCGAAGGGCAGAGATGAAATTTTAGACAGCATTAAAGATTTAAAAGAAAAAACCGGCATTACGGTGATTTTAGTATCCCACAGCATGGAAGACGTGGCAAAATATGTGAACCGCATTATGGTAATGAATGACGGTGTTTTGATGTATGATGACACACCGAAGCATATTTTTGCAGGATACAGGGAATTAGAGCAGATCGGTCTTGCGGCACCACAGGTAACTTATATTATGAATGATTTAAAAAATGCAGGCTTTGCCGTTGATGTCAATGCCATTACCGTAGAGGAAGCCAGACAGAGCATTTTGAAGAATTTACAAGGGATTCATGGAAAGGCATAGGAACACAAATTTATGTTAAGAGATATTACCATTGGACAATATTATCAGACAGATTCGGTGATTCACCGGTTAGACCCGCGTGTAAAACTCATGGGAACGCTGATTTTTATTATCACGCTTTTTTTGGGAAAAAGCGTGTGGCTGTATCTGGGTGTTACCGTATTTCTGGCGGCAGTCATTAAATTGTCAAAAGTGCCTGTTAAATTTATTGTAAAAGGCTTAAAGGCGGTTGTAATACTGATTCTGTTCAGTGTCATTTTCAATCTGTTTTTAACGGAAGGAACGCCGGTCTTTCACATCTGGAAACTGACGGTTACTAAAGAAGGTATCTATCTGGCAGCATTTATGATGGTGCGCCTGATATTCCTGATTATGGGTTCATCGCTGATGACCCTGACTACGACACCGACTCATTTGACGGACGGACTGGAAAAAGGACTTGGATTTTTAAAAGTATTTCATGTACCGGTTCACGAAATCGCCATGATGATGTCGATTGCCCTGCGCTTTATTCCGATTCTGATTGAAGAAACTGATAAAATCATGAAAGCACAAATGGCGCGCGGCGCCGATTTTGAAAGCGGCAATCTGATGAAGCGTGCAAAGGCAATGATTCCGATTCTGGTTCCATTGTTTATTTCGGCATTCCGCCGTGCAAATGAACTGGCAATGGCGATGGAAGCCCGCTGTTACCACGGTTCGGAGGGACGAACCAAAATGAAACCACTGCGCTACGGCAAAAATGATAAAATCGCATATCTTGTGCTGGCTGGGTATCTGATAGTGATGATTGGCATTAATACGGCACTGGGCGGCAGAGTCATCTAAATGGAGAGAGGTATGAAAAGAATTAAACTGACCGTTGCATATGACGGAACGCATTACAGCGGCTGGCAGATTCAGCCCAGTGCGCCCACAATCGAAAAAGAACTGGATACGGCAATTTATGCACTGACCGGTGAAAAACTGCATGTCACAGGGGCAAGCAGAACCGATGCCGGCGTGCACGGACTTGGCAATGTGGCTGTTTTTGATACGGAATCGACAATTCCCGGTTCCCGCTTCTGTTATGCGTTAAACCGGTATCTGCCGGAAGAAATCAGCATTTTGGAATCCCGTGAAGTAAAAGGTGACTTTCACCCGCGCCACTGCAATACCAAAAAGACGTATGAATACAAAATTTTAAATACCCCGTTTCCGATTCCGCAGCAGCGCAATTACGCATGGCACGTACCTGGAAAACTGGACACTGTCCGTATGCGGGAAGCGGCGGAACTGCTTGTCGGGGAACACGATTTTAAAAGCTTCTGCTGTGTGAGGACACAGACGGAAACGACCGTGCGGCATGTCTATGGACTTGAAATTTCAGAGCAGGATGCCTATGGTGCAAAAATGTTTACGATACGGATTACCGGAAATGGATTTTTATACAACATGGTGCGGATTATCGCAGGAACATTGGTTCAGGTCGGTAAGGGACAGTTAAGCGCAGACGATGTGGCGCAGATGCTTGAAGCCAAAGACCGTACCGCGGCGGGGCAGACTGCCCCGCCGCAGGGACTGACACTGATGAACATTGAGTATGTGGACGGCGATGATGCGGAGTATAGAGCTGTGGATAATCCTTCAATTTCATAAGATTTTGTGGATAAGTCCGGAAAAATTTCATTTTCAGATGAAAAATAGATTGACACACTCGGACGTGTGTTATATAATTGTTAAATGTGACATGGCATAAGTGCGTGTCCTTAAACTATGAGTTAAGTGCTTAACCAAAGCCCCGGAGAAGCATTTAATATCAATCATATTAGAATTAATAGAATGCAATAAAAGCAATCATTTCAGGAGGAAAACCAATGAAAAGTTATATGGCTAGTGCATCAACAGTTGAAAGAAAATGGTATGTAGTTGATGCTGCAGATTATACATTAGGTCGTTTAGCATCACAGGTTGCTAGTGTTTTAAGAGGAAAGAACAAGCCTACTTACACACCATTCATCGACTGTGGTGACAACGTTATCGTAATCAACGCTGATAAGGTTAAGGTTACAGGTAAGAAGTTAGATCAGAAGATTTACTATCATCATTCAGACTATGTTGGTGGTATGAAAGAAACAACATTAAAGGAAATGATGGAAAAGAAGCCTGAGAGAGTTATCGAACTCGCTGTTAAGGGAATGCTTCCAAAGGGACCTTTAGGCAGACAGATGTATACAAAGCTTCATGTATATGCAGGACCTGATCATGATCAGGCAGCTCAGAAGCCGGAAGTTTTAAAGTTTTAATTAAAGGACAAATAAGGAGGAAATGACAGTGGCTAAGAAGGCAAACGGAAAGTTCTACGGAACAGGTAGAAGAAAAAGCAGTATTGCTAGAGTATATTTAGTACCGGGTAACGGTAACATTACAATCAATAAGAGATCACTTGATGAGTATTTCGGTCTTGAAACACTCAAGGTTGTTGTAAAGCAGCCTTTAGCATTAACAGAAACAACTGAAAAGTTTGATGTTCTTGTAAATGTACACGGTGGCGGATACACAGGTCAGGCTGGTGCTATCAGACACGGTATCTCAAGAGCTCTTCTTGAAGTTGATTCAGAAGAATACCGTCCATTATTAAAGAAGGCTGGCTTCTTAACAAGAGATCCTCGTATGAAGGAAAGAAAGAAGTATGGTTTAAAGGCAGCTCGTCGTGCACCACAGTTCTCAAAGAGATAGGATTTTATTGTATTTTGGAATACAATTCAATACGATTTATTACACCTCAGAATTTCGGTTCTGGGGTGTTTTTTTATGTGAACTGTGATAAAATAAATATTATGATAATAGGTTATCAAGTATAAGTGATAAAATATTTAAATATTAATCAAAACGGAAGGAGTGTTTATATGACAACTGTAAACACAAAAAGCGGTAGAATTATAAAAGTTGTATCCAGAGAAGAAGAGAAGCGGGCTTATGTTGAGTATGCAAATGGAGAAAGAAAGTATGCAGAATAGAAAACCGATGATTCTTGTTTTAGCAGGACCAAATGGCTCAGGGGAAAGTACAATAACAACTTTTTTTGATAAAGTTGGTAAATATACGAATGCGGATTATATTGCAGGAATGACGGATGGATATGCGCTTGAAGAATATCAAAAACTAAGATAGTGATGAAAGAGATACTTCGATTGTGAAGTATCTTCTTCATTTATATTAATAAAGGTTCGATAATCTAGTTGCAATCCCCTTGTATCATGCAAATTTCAATATTACAATTAGAACATAAAAATTGCGAATCAATGCCAAAGCGTGTTATAATAATCCGGACTATTTGTAAAGAAAGGCACATCATCATGGCAGCAGTTGTAACTGAAAAAATCATAGAAATGTTTCTGATACTTCTTGGCGGGGTAATCGTCTACAAAGCAGGACTGATAGATGATAAAACCGTTCCGAAGTTATCCAACCTGTTATTAATGTTTATATCGCCGCTGCTCATATTCCAGTCCTACCAAATGGAATTTGAAATGCGGCTGTTTTACGGACTGCTTTGGACACTGGCGGCGTCCGCAGCCACATTTGCGGTCACAATCGTATTATCAGAGCTGTTATTCCGCAAAAAAGGAGAGCGTACACCCGTAGAAAAAATAGCCGTCATCTATTCCAACAGCGGCTTTATCGGACTGCCGTTAATTAACGGTATTATCGGTTCGGAAGGCATTTTTTACATGACAGCATATCTGACCGTCTTTAATTTACTGCTGTGGACACACGGTGTACTGGTTATGGGCAGTGCGGGCAGTTTTAAGGAAATGTGTAAAAATCTGCTGACACCGACCATTATTGCGATATTTGCAGGCGTTGTCTGCTTTGTCACACAGCTGCGCCTGCCGGAGGTGCTTGCAAATCCCATACAGATGATTGGGAATATGAATACACCGCTTGCCATGATTATCGCAGGAGCCAATCTGGCACAGGGAAATCTTTTAAAAAGCCTGCAGAATAAGCGGCTGTATCTGCTCTGCGCCGTCAAGCTCATTTTATATCCGCTCGTGGGACTTGCGGCATTGTGGCTGTTACATTTGGAATTTCATATTGCATTTACCGTATTTATCGGCATGGCGTGCCCGGCGGGCGCATCGGCGATTATGTTTGCGGAGCGTTACGGAAAAGACGCAAAATACGCCTCTGAAATCTTTGTGGTGACAACCGTATTATCGGCAGTATCGATTCCTGTGCTGTCCGTGCTTGCAATCCGCCTGCTTGGCGCGGCGTAAAAGCAGACAAGCGCTGGAGATATATAAGCAGCAGCCGGCAGAATAGAGATTAAAATAGAATAAATGAACAGTAAAATCCATGTAAAATAAAAGGAAAAACACAAAATAGCAGTTGCAAACGACTGGAAAAATTTGTATACTAAAACAAGTGAAAAATGTGATAAAGGGGAGCAACACAATGACGGTACAGGAGTGTTATCAGCAGATACAGGGCAATTATGAGAATGTGTTGAAGCGTTTAAAGACAGATGAGAGAATTGTAAAATTTCTTGAGCTGTTCTTAAGTGATACCACTTATGAGAAATTATCCGAAGCGGTAAATGCCAAAAATGATCAGGAAATTTTTAAATGTGTCCATGATTTAAAAGGTATGGCGCTGAATCTGGGTTTGACGGCATTGCAGAAAGCAGCACAAAATTTGTGTGATGCAGTGCGTTACGGTGAACCATCAGTTGATATTGATCCGTTATATCAGGAAGTTACCAAAGAATATCAGAAAGTTGTAGATATAATACACGTAATCATGCAGGGACAGAACAGGAGCGTTTAAACCTGCACAATGGAGGATGAACATGGAAGAAAAAAAGAAGTATCGGTTCGCCGATGAAAAAGAACAGCTAAAGAGGGTCAATTCATTTTTAGCAACAGGCTATACCATATTTTATATTGTAATTTTAAGTGTGAGCTGGGAATCGTATTTCAGAGGCGTACGGACACTTGGTTATACAGGGCTGCTCAGCGTTCTGACACTGATAGCGATGGCGATTAATTTCCTTTCAACAAGAAAGGACAAGTCACAGTCCCGGTCAAGAAAGATAGCGTTTATATGTTTTGTAGTCATTGCATTTTTAATGGCATACGCTTACGACAGCTATTATGTAAGATTTATTGCGGCAATTCCGTTTTGCGGCTATGTACTGCTGTACGACAAGAAAAATGTTGCCGTTACGGGCGGTATTTATTTTGCATTAAATGTATTTGTCAATATTATCAGAATCGGTGTACAGCACGCATATCCGAAAGAAGTGGCAATTGACCATATTTATGCGACATTTGCAATCGGACTGCTCATTGTGTTAATTTATGCAATCACGAGTGTTGCCGAGCAGTTTAAAAGGGATACAGAGGGTAGTTTAAAGGAACAGCATGAAAAGCAGAAGGTGATGGTCCGTGACATTTTAGAGGTGGCACATGAGGTTTCGGAAGGCACACAGAATGCCATGAATATCGTCAATGATTTAAATGCTTCGACAAAGGTGGTTGGACAGACCATGCAGGATATTGCAGGCAGTAACCAGAATACCGCAGAAAATATCCAGACACAGACCGAGATGAGCCGGAATATTCAGGAATCGATTGGAACAACACTGCAGTATGCAGAAGAAATGGTGCAGGTAGCCAAAGAGTCCGGTACACTCAATGAAAGCAGTATTAATGCGATGAATCATTTAAAGACACAGGCAGAAGTCATTGCTGCGACAAATGAAGATGTAGCAACGCTGATGAATACGTTAAAAGAGCGTACAGAAGCCGTAAAAGGCATTGTCGATACAATCTTTTCGATTTCATCACAGACTAATCTGCTGGCGTTAAATGCCTCCATTGAAAGTGCAAGAGCGGGCGAAGCCGGAAAAGGGTTTGCAGTTGTAGCGGACCAGATTCGTAATCTTGCAGAAGAAAGCAGAAAAGAAACCGAGAATATTGCAAAGATTCTTGAAGAACTTTCTGACGGAACCAATGCGGCATCCGATGCCGTAACGCAGTCGGTAGAAGCCGCACAGGTGCAGAATGATATGATTCAGAATGCATCGGAGAGCTTTAGCGGAATGAGCGGCAATATGTCCAAGATGATTGAAAATATCGAGCATATGGACAGCATGTTAAACAGCTTAAAGCAGGCGAATGATCGGATTGTAGAAAATATTATGCAGATTTCGGCAACGGCAGAAGAAGTGACTGCCGCATCCACACAGGCAGAAAATCTGAGCAATCAGAATCTTGAAAATGCGGAAAATGCGCAGAAGCTTTTAACCGGTGTTCTTTCCGTTTCAGAAAAATTAAATACCTATCAGGCACAAGAATAAAAAGAAGCCGCATCCATGAGTGGACTTTAAAAGTCCGGACACAGATGCGGCTTTTACTTATTTAGAAGCCTGTCTATAGACAAATGCGGCAACAACGGCAGTCAGTGCTTCCGTAATCCAGAAGGCATGCCATACAAAAGAAGGTCCGGCGGTGTGGCACAAAATAAAGGCGGCAGGAATAATCACCGCTACATAGCGCAGAAGCGAAATGATAAAAGAAGAAAATCCTTTACCAAGCCCCTCCAAAGCGCCGGAAGCCGTAACAGAAACCGCGGATACGATAAAGCCCAGACAGATAATGTGCAGGGCGCGTGTGCCGAGCGCAATCGTTTCGGGATTTGCGGTAAAAAGCGCAATCAGCGGCTTTGCGGCAAACAGACAGCCCAAAGTGCCTGCAAGCATCATGGCGGCGGTCATGGCAAGCGTAGTATCGTAAATCTTTTTTACGCGCTTCATTTCACGCGCACCGTAATTGTAGCCGATAATCGGGCGCATACCCTGGATAATGCCGTTGGCAGGCAGATATAAAAAGGTCTGTAATTTATAGTAAATTCCCAGAACAACAACATAACTCTGTGAAAATCCCGCCAGCAGTGCATTTAAGAAAGAAACCAGCAGGGACGGCAGAGCCAGATTTAAAATGGCAGGCACGCCGATTGCATATAGCTTTTTGTCGGTTGCACCGTGCGGTTTTAAATAACAGCGGCGGATATGCACCGGAAGCGGACGTGAAAAATATACGACAAGGTAAATACTTAATGTTACAATCTGACCGATACCGGTTGCAAGTGCTGCACCGGCAATGCCAAGCCGCGGCAGAAAACCGATGCCGAAAATCAGCAGAGGGTCTAATATAATATTGGTAATACAGCCGCATAGCAGAGCCGCCATAGTGATTTTCATGTTGCCGACTGCCTGAAAAATCTTTTCAAATGCAAGTCCGAGCATGATAATCAGGGAAAATGAAAATGCAATTGAAGCATACCGTGTGCCAAGCTGTAAAACTTCGGTATCCTTTGTAAAAAGGGATAAGAAAAAAGGCATGATACCGATGCTTACAACGGTAATTACAATGCCATGCACAACCGAAAACAGCATACCGTGTGTTGCGGCGCGGTCGGCATTTTTGACATCGCCTGCTCCAAGGCATAGTGCAATCAGGGCATTCATGCCGACTCCGAAACCGATTGCAATAGCATTGATTAAATTCTGAACCGGATACACCAGCGACAGTGCCGTCATTGCCTGCTCACTGATTTGCGCCACGAAAAAGCTGTCAATAATATTGTATAAGGAATTTACAAGCATGGAAATTACCATAGGAAGTGCCATGCTTGTCAGCAGTGGAAATACCGGTTTTTCTTTCATAAAAGACTGATTCATAAAATACTCCATTCTGCAGACGATTCTTAAAAAGGTTTAATCATTTTATTGAAACCCGTAATAAACTGCGCTGCGCCGTCTGTAACACAAAGCAGCCGTGCGGCAAAAAAAACGCCACACAATTACCCCGTACAAGGATAATTGTGTGGCGAAAAAAGATAAACTATAAAAATCCACACGTTGTTTTAGTGTGGTTATTTTAGCATAAAGCCCGAAAAAAAGCAAGGCAGGGCCTAAAAGTATGCTATAATAGAAAGCAAAGGTTTTAGCCGCAAAAGAAATTGAAGAAGGTTTACAGAAATGGAGCAGAAAATGGTACAAAACACGAAATTAACAAAAATGATATTCTGGGCAATGATGGTGGCAGTCGGAGTGGTGATTTCACCGTTACTGCGGATTGAGGGAATGTGTCCGATGGCACATTTTATCAATGTTACCTGTGCCGTCTTATTAGGTCCGTGGTATGCGTTTCTATGCGCATTGGCAATTGGACTTATCCGCATGGCATTTATGGGCATTCCGCCGCTTGCACTGACGGGGGCGGTATTCGGCGCAGCGCTGTCAGGCATTTTATACCGGGCGTCGAAGGGAAAGATTATTTTTGCATTTTTAGGTGAAGTCATCGGTACAGGCATTATCGGTGCAATTGTATCATATCCGGTTATGGCGCTGTTATGGGGCAGAACCGGGCTTACATGGCTGTTTTACGTGCCGTCCTTTATAGCGGGAACATTAATCGGCGGCAGTATCGCCTTTTTATTCTTAAAGCAGTTACAGCGCATGAAACTGCTGACAAAGTTCCAGCAGGCATTGGGAACACAGGTTTATGACAAAGTAAAACAGGCAGAAAGCAGCCTTAAACAGTAAAACAAAAAGGAAGGAAATACAAAAATGCTTGAAAAGATGAAAAAAGCAAAAGAAGCGGTCATCAGTCAGGCACCGCTCATACACTGCATTACCAATCCTATTTCAATCAATGACTGTGCCAATGTAGTGTTGGCGCTGGGGGCAAAGCCGATTATGGCAGAACACCCGAAGGAAGTCCATGAAATCACGGCACTTGCAAAGGCATTGGCAGTCAACCTCGGTAACATTACCGATGCAAGGGCAGAATCCATATTTATATCCGGTGGAGTGGCTAAAAATGCGCAGATACCCTGCGTGATAGATGTGGTCGGTGCGGCATGCTCTGCCTTGCGCATGGAGCTGGCACAAAGGTTTATCCGTGAGTGCACACCGTGTGTCATTAAAGGCAATTTGTCTGAAATCAAAGCGCTTGCGGGAGTGGACAACGCGGCACAGGGAATTGATGTCGGTCAAAAAGACAGTGTAAACGGAAAGGATACACAGAAGTTACAAAAGACCGGACAACTGGTTTGTAGCTATGCAAAAAAGGCACATGCCGTTGCCATGGCAAGCGGGGCGGTCGATATCATCTCGGACGGCAGTCAGGTGTGGTTTGTAAAAAATGGCGTGGCAGAGCTATCCAAAGTCACGGGAACAGGCTGCATGCTCAATGTCATTACGGCAACATACCTTTCCGTAACAGACCCGCTTACAGCATGTCTGCTTTCGGCAGGAACGCTCGGTATCTGCGGAGAGCTCGCAGACAAAAGCCGCGGCATGGGAACGTACCATATTGAATTAATCAATCAGTTATCCACACTGTCGGATGCGCAGTTGGAACAGTATTTACAGATACAACGTGCGTTATAGGTAATACCTATAACGCACTATTATTTTTGTATATTTGTCAAAGCCGGATTTCCGTGCTAATATCTTAGACATAGAAAACATACATGACCTACTTGTTAAGTATGAATAACAAAACAGGAAAGGCATACAGACAACATAAAAATAAAAAATGATTTTGAAAGCCGTGTAAGCAGGCGGCAGAATGGAGGACAATATGAGTACATTAAAAGAAAGAAATTTAAAATTTGAAACAAAGCAGCTTCACGTAGGACAGGAAAGCGCAGATCCGGTTACAGATTCAAGAGCTGTGCCGATTTACCAGACCTCTTCTTATGTGTTCCACAATAGCGAACATGCAGCTGCAAGATTCGGACTGACAGATGCCGGTAACATTTACGGAAGATTAACCAATCCGACAGAAGACATTTTTGAACAGAGAATTGCAGCACTTGAAGGCGGTGTAGCAGCGCTTGCAGTAGCTTCCGGTGCGGCAGCAATCGCTTATACATTCCAGAATCTTGCACAGGCAGGCGACCATATCGTAGCTTCAAAGACAATCTACGGCGGTACATACAACCTGTTAGAGCATACATTACCGGCATACGGCATTACAACAACATTCGTAGATGCCAACAACTTAGATGAAATCAGAAATGCCATTCAGGACAACACAAAGGCAGTATTCATCGAAACACTCGGCAATCCAAATTCCAATGTCGTTGATATCGAAGAAATTGCAAAGATTGCACACGAAAACAAGATTCCGCTTGTAATTGATAATACATTTGGTACACCATACCTTATCCGTCCAATCGAATATGGCGCAGATATCGTTGTTCATTCAGCAACAAAGTTTATCGGCGGACACGGAACAACCATCGGTGGTGTTATTGTAGACAGCGGTAAGTTTGACTGGGAAGCATCCGGCAAATTCCCGTCACTGGTTGAACCAAACCCAAGCTACCACGGCATCAGCTTCACAAAGGCAGCAGGTCCGGCAGCATTTGTTACAAAAATCCGTGCAATTCTTCTCAGAGATACAGGTGCTACCCTTTCTCCAATCCACGCATTTATCTTTCTTCAGGGACTTGAAACACTTTCACTGCGTGTAGAACGTCATGTGGAAAATGCGTTAAAGGTTGTAGATTATTTATCAAAGCACCCACAGGTAGAAAAGGTCAACCACCCATCATTACCGGATGCACCGACACATGATTTATATGAAAAATACTTCCCGAACGGCGGCGGTTCAATCTTCACATTTGAAATTAAGGGCGGCGCTGAAGAAGCAAAGAAGTTCATTGATAACCTTCAGGTATTCTCTCTGCTTGCTAATGTAGCAGATGTAAAATCCCTTGTTATCCATCCGGCTTCTACAACACATTCACAGCTGTCAGAAGAAGAACTGCTTGATCAGGGCATTAAGCCAAACACAATCCGTCTTTCAATCGGTACAGAGCATATCGATGATATCATTGATGATCTGGAAGAGGCATTTGCCGCAGTAAGATAAAAAACTCTTGCACAGCGCGCTGGTTTATGATAAAATGTAAATGTTACTAATAATATTTTCAGGAGGATTATCATGTCGGACGATGCTGACGGTGATACGGCACCTAACCACAGAACAATCAAAAATTTAAATCAGAACGAATGAATACAGGCATGGCTGCACGGATACAATCTTGCAGCTATGCCTTTTTGTGCTGTTTTAGGGAAATACCGGTGTGATAAGCGAAAGGAGTTTTATTTAAAGATGGGTACAGATATTGTATCGTGGGTAATTATTATTTGCTGCATTATGATGTCAGCATACTTTTCAGCGACAGAAACAGCGTTTTCTTCGCTTAACAGGATTCGTATGAAAAATATGGCGGAAAAGGGGAGTAAGCGGGCAAAGCTGGTGTTAAAGCTTTCAGAAAATTATGACAGCCTGCTTTCAACGATTCTGATAGGGAATAATATTGTCAATATTACCTGTACATCACTTGTTACAATTCTTTGTGTCAAGGGATTTGGTGAAGATGTGGGGGCAACCCTGTCAACCGTGATTACAACCGTGGTGATTCTGGTATTTGGTGAAGTGTCGCCGAAAAGTATTGCAAAGGAATCAGCAGAAACGGTTGCAATGTTGTCAGCGCCGCTGTTAAGAACATTTATCTACATACTGTCACCGGCGAATTTCTTATTCCGCCAGTGGAAAAAGCTGTTGTCCTGCATTTTTAAAAGTCAGGATAATAAGGGGATTACAGAAGAAGAACTGCTTACAATTGTACAGGAAGCTGAAGCGGACGGCGGCATTGATAAAGAGGAAGGAAGCTTAATCCGCAGTGCAATTGAGTTTAATGAACTGGAAGCGATAGATATTTTAACCCCGCGTGTCGATGTCATCGGTGTGTCCGTAGCATTATCCAAACCGGAAATTGCAAAGGTATTTGCAAAAACAGGATATTCCCGCCTGCCGGTATATGAAAAAGACATGGATAATGTTGTCGGCATTTTATATCACAAGGATTTTTACAATTACGTCAATAATTCGGATATGACAATCCGTGAAGCCGTAAAGCCGGTGCTGTTTACGACAAAGCATAAAAACATCAGTGAACTGTTAAAAGAATTACAGGTAAAACATATGCACATTGCGGTGATAGTGGATGAATTTGGCTGTACGGTCGGTATCCTTACATTAGAAGATATTTTGGAAGAACTGGTCGGAGAAATCTGGGACGAACACGATGAAGTCGTGCGGGAGGTTGAGCCGTTATCGGAAAATGTGTACCGTGTTTCAGGTAAAACCAATGTCGAGCGCCTGTTTGAATCCCTCGGATATGAGCAGGAATTTGATGTGCAGACTGTCAGTGGCTGGATTATGGAGCTTTTAGAGCGTATACCGGAAGCGGGTGACACCGTAGATTACCGGAACATGCACCTCACTGTAGAGAGCATGAAAGAAAAGCGCGTGGATACGGTAAGGCTGGAAATCAGCCCCGAAAGCCAGAGTGCATAGTGAAAAAAGAAAAGAGGAAGCTGCAATTATGATGACAGAATTAGAGCAGTATTACAATAAATTTAACGAAGAAAAGCGGTTAGACAGCCGTCATGGAAAAGTCGAGTTTATTACGTCCATGAAATATATTCACGAATATCTGGGCGGGGACACGACAAAGAAAATCTTAGACATCGGTGCAGGAACCGGAAAATATTCGGTGGCACTGGCAGAAGAAGGTTACGATGTCAGCGCTGTTGAACTGGTAAAGCACAATTTGGGACTGTTAAAAGCCAAAAACAGCAGTGTAAAAGCTTATCAGGGCAATGCGTTAAAACTCAGACGATTTGAAAATGATACGTTTGATGTGACATTGTTATTCGGACCAATGTATCATTTATTTACCAAGGAAGACAAAGTCCGGGCGCTGTGCGAAGCAAAGCGCGTGACAAAGCCAGGCGGCATAATCTTTGTGGCATATGTCATGAACGAATACAGCATTTTAACATACGGTTTTAAGCAGAAGCATATTGCTGAGTGTGTGAGGGACGGACGCATTTCAGAGGAATTTCAGTGTATGTCTGCGCCGAGCGACTTATACGACTACGTGCGGATTGAGCAGATTGACGCATTAAATCAAGAAGCCGGACTGGAGCGCATCAAAATTATCACACCGGACGGCCCTGCCAACTATATGCGTCAGGTGCTAAACAGTCTGACTGAGGAAGAATTTGAGTTATTTATCCAATACCATTTATCAACGTGTGAGCGGCAGGACTTAATTGGGGCGGCGGCGCATACGGTGGATATTTTAAGAAAGTAAAGGCTTGCCTTTAAAAATCCCGCTTATGCGCCTTGACATAGCGTACAAAGCTTTCAGCCTGCGGGGAGAGCGGTTTTTCTTTTGCATAATTTAAGCTGATATAGCTGTAAATACCGGGCGTTACCGGAATAAATGCAAGTGAAGAATCGTTTTCCTGCCGGGCAGAGTGGTGCATCATCAGCGTAATCCCGGCACCGTTGCGTACAAGGTCAATCAGCGTTGCACCGCGGTTTCCGGTATAGGCGATGTGCGGTTCAAATCCGGCATTGCGGCATTCACGGATACACAAATCATTTATAAAAGAATGTTCCGGAAATAACAGAAACGTTTCTCCGCGCAGCTGTTCAAACGGCAGATTATCCGCCTTAGCGAGCGGGTGCGTAGCAGGAAGCACGGCGGTCAGGTAATCAATCATATAAGGGATACTGTTAAATTCCTTCACAGAAGACGATTCACTTCTTAAAAATGCAATATCGCATTTGCCGTCCGTGAGCAGTTCTTTTACAAATGTAGAATCACCCTCAATCGTCTGCAATGTCATATCGGGATTCTCATTTAAAAATCCTGCAATCAGTGCCGTAATCGCGTGCTGTTTCATTGAAGGAATCGATCCAAGCACAATATTGCCGCTGTCCTGATGAATCTTGCGGCGCACATTTTTTTCAAATTCATATTCCAGACCGACCATCTTTCGCGCATACGGCAGCAGCATCTGTCCAAACTCCGTAAGAACAACCGTCCGCGTTGTACGCTCAAAAAGTTCCACACCAATTTCAGTTTCAAGTTTCTTAATGTGCTTTGACAGACACGACTGCGAAATAAAAAGACACTCCGCCGCCTCCAAAAAATTCTTCTTCTCCGTCAAAGTCACAAACTCCTCCAGATACCGAACATTCAAATTCATTAGACAAAACCTCCAATTGTATTATATATAAGGAAAAACAAGCCCACACAAGGAATAAAAAGTGTCCCCGCTCTTTCAGACAATTCATCAGCCTTTCGTCCACCACTCCCTAGCGCAGGGAATAAATAAGCAATCGGCGAAGTCAAGTAACACGTTGAGCTGATTGCTTATTTATTCCCCTATGTTGAGCAGCTTGCTTATTTATTCCCCCTGCGGTGAGTGGCAGACTTTTAAATTGCCTGTAATTAGATGATTGACTTTTTATTCCACAGTGGAATAAATATACCCCAATTATGAATTGAATGTCAACGATAATTCATATAAAATAAACTTGTCAATGAAAGCACCGGACGGCCTTAGCATAGCCCGCAGACCTGCCGGTGCAGTAAAATTATAAAACTTTTCATTGCAAAATCACAATAAATATAAAAGAAATGAGGTGCAGCAAGTGAAAAGATATTGGAAATATATCAGACCCTATATACAATACTATATTTTAGGTCCCTGCTTTATGATGATGGAAGTTGTCGGTGATGTGTTACTGCCGTACATGCTTGCAAAGATAATCAATCAGGGTATTGCAGAAAGAAATGTCGTGTATATTATAAAAATAGGCGCCATTATGGGGTTTATCGCAGTAATAATGGCAGTTGGCGGTGTTTTAGGCGCATGGTTTGCTTCTAAAGCGGCGATGAATTTCGGCGCGGATCTGCGCATGGATTTATTTGAAAAAATCCAGCAGTTTTCCTTTCAGAATATCGACAATTTCAGTACCGGTTCATTAATAACAAGATTAACCAACGACATCACACAGATTCAGAATATGATTATGATGACACTCAGAATGTGTCTGCGCTCGCCAGGCATTTTAATCGGAGCGATGGTGATGGCATTTGTCATCAGCCCGAAGCTGGCGGCGATATTCATTATCGTCCTGCCGGTGCTGGCAGTCCTTATTGTAGTCATCATGCGGCGTGCGTTTCCGCAGTTTAGAACCTTGCAGGAAAAACTGGATGCACTCAATTCCTGTATTCAGGAAGGACTGGTGGGTATCCGGCTGATAAAGTCCTTTGTGCGGGGCGACTATGAAGAAATGCGTTTTGAAAAAAGAAATCAGCAATTAAAAGAAGCCAATCTGACGGCAATGAAAACTATGCTTTTGTATACACCGTTGATGACACTGGCACTGAATATTACAACCGTGGTTGTTGTCTGGTCGGGTGGTAATATGATTGTTGCCGGAAATATGCAGGTTGGCGATTTGACGGCATTTACCAATTACATCGTGCAGATTATGTCCAGTCTTACTATGCTTTCGATTGCATTTTTAAACTGGGCGCGTGCCATAGCATCTTTCCGCCGTGTCGGTGAAGTTCTAGATGAAAAGATTGACCTGACGGATGAAAATGCGAAACATAAGGACAGAGCAGTCTGTGAGGGCAGTGTTGAATTTCAAAATGTATCCTTCCGATATTACAAAAACAGTCCCGAATGGGTCATTGAGAATATCAGTTTTAAACTGGAAGCCGGAAAGACCCTTGGCATTATCGGGTCGACCGGAAGTGGAAAAAGTACGCTCGTGTCCATGATACCCCGCCTGTATGACACCGATGAGGGGACGGTGCTCGTTGATGGAATCAATGTGCGGGATTACGGTTTAAAGCCTTTGCGGGAAGGCATCGGTATGGTGCTGCAAAACAATACGCTTTTTTCCGGCAGCATCACTGAAAATTTAAAATGGGGAGATGAACATGCCGATGAAAAAGCTGTCCGGAAGGCCGCGCAAAATGCACAGGCAGCAGGGTTTATCGACAGTTTTAAAGACGGTTACCGGACCCGTTTAGAGCAGAGCGGAAATAACGTATCCGGTGGTCAGAAACAGCGGCTGTGCATTGCAAGAGCTTTATTAAAGTGTCCGAAAATCCTTATTTTAGACGATTCCACCAGTGCGGTGGATACGGCGACAGAACGCGCGATCCGCGAAGCACTGCATTCGGAATACAAGGATATGACAAAGATTATTATTGCACAGCGGATCCGTTCCGTCATGGATGCGGATGAAATACTGGTACTGGATAACGGAAAGACGGCAGGCTTTGGCACACATGAACAGCTGCTTGCAGACTGTCCGGTTTACCGTGAAATTTATGATGTACAGAACGGAAGGGAGGAGTAACTATGCCGCCAATGGGAGGAGTAACAGGTGCAATGCGCGGTACGAACCGCCGCGGAATCGGCGCTAAAGCAGCCAGACCGAAAAATATGAAGCATACCGTTATGCGGCTTTTTTCTTATATGAAAAAAGATGTGTGGATGCTGGCGGCAGCACTTTTGTGTGTTGTGGCAGGCACAGTAAGTACGCTTGCCGCTTCCTATATGTTAAGACCGATTATTAATGACTATATTATTCCGGCAAAAACATCTGCCGATTTAAAGAAACTGGCAGGGGCGTTAATCGTCATGCTGGCGGTGTATTTGTTGGGCGTGATGGCAGCGTATTTACAGAACCGCATTATGCTGGTACTTTCTCAGAAAGCACTGGTGCGCCTGCGCAGTGATTTATTTGTGCATATGGAAAAGCTGCCGCTACGTTTTTTTGATACCCATACCAAAGGAGATTTAATGAGCCGCTATACCAATGATGTCGATGTTATCGGTGAAATGTTAAACAGCACTCTTGTACAGTTGATATCAGGAATCATTACTGTAATTGGTACGCTCTGCATGATGATTTATACCAACATTTTACTGGCGCTGATTACGCTGGTTATTGTGCCGCTCATTTTAAGCGCCGGAAAATTTCTGGTTAAAAAGAGCAGAAAATATTACGTGGGACAGCAGGAAGCTCTGGGCAGATTAAATGCGTGCATTGAAGAAACGGTATCGGGCCAGCGCGTAGTGAAAGTATTTAATCATGAAGACAAAGCCCTTGAAGCTTTTAAGGAATACAACTACGATTTGCGGGACAAACAGCAGAAAGCACAGTTTTTCGGCGGTATTATGGGTCCGGTTGTGGGAAATCTCGGTCAGTTAAACTATGCGCTAACAGCCATGATTGGCGGAATCCTGTGTGTATTTAAAGGTTTTGATGTCGGAGGTCTGAGTATTTTTGTGACCTATGCAAGGCAGTTCTCCCGCCCGGTTAATGAAATCACCATGCAGATGAACACCGTATTTTCGGCACTTGCGGGCGCAGAACGTGTCTTTGACATTATGGATTTGGAAGTCGAAGATATTTCCGGTAAAAAGCTTGAAAATGTGCAGGGCGAAATCAGCATGGAGCATGTGACGTTTGGATACCTTGAAAATCAGCCGGTTTTAAAAGACATCAGCCTGCATGCAAAAAAAGGACAAAAAATTGCGTTTGTCGGTTCAACGGGCGCAGGCAAGACGACCATTACCAATCTGTTAAACCGCTTTTATGAAATCTGGGAAGGAAAGATTACGATAGACGGTGTGGATATCCGGGAAAACGGGCTGGAGTCGCTGCGCGAAAATATCGCACTTGTTTTGCAGGATACGCATTTATTTACCGGTACTGTCATGGAAAATATCCGCTACGGAAGACTGGATGCAGCTGATGAAGAAGTGATTGCGGCGGCAAAAACCGCCAATGCCGATGCCTTTATCCGACGTCTGCAAAACGGATATGATACAGTATTAGAAGGGGACGGCGCGAATTTAAGCCAGGGACAGAGACAGCTTTTAAATATTGCAAGAGCCGCACTTTCCAAAGCACCGGTACTGGTGATGGATGAAGCGACCAGCTCGGTTGATACGATTACGGAACGGCAGATTCAGGAAGGCATGGACGCACTGATGAAAGACCGCACCACATTTGTCATTGCACACCGCTTGTCAACGATACGAAATTCCGATATGATTATGGTACTGGAACACGGCAGGATTATTGAACGCGGAACGCACACAGAGCTTCTGCAAAGACAAGGCCGTTACTACGAATTATATACAGGAAAGGCAGAACTCGATTAAAATGAAGATTTATTTTGCACCGCTTGAAGGGGTTACAGGGCACATTTACAGAAATGCTTATGAAGAATTTTACGGAAAAGGCAGGATTGATAAATATTTTGTGCCGTTTATTTCACCCAATCAGACCAACGGTTTTACGGCGCGGGAACAGCGTGACATGAATCCGGATAATAACGTCAATATGCCGCTGGCGGTACAGATAATGACCAACCGTGCCGATTTATTTATAAATGCGGCACGGCTTTTATATGAAAAAGGCTATACCGAACTGAATCTGAATCTGGGCTGTCCGTCCGGAACGGTTGTGGCAAAAAAGCGCGGGGCGGGCTTTTTATCCGTACCCGATGAGCTGGACGAATTTTTTGCACAGATTTATGAAAATGAGCTGCTTGCGGACAAAAAGGTGAAATTATCCGTAAAGACAAGGCTCGGCATGGAAGAACCGGAAGAATTTGACCAGCTGTTAGATATCTATAACCGTTATCCGTTTGAGGAACTGATACTCCACCCGCGCGTGCAGAAAGACTACTATAAAAATAAGCCGCGGCTGGAATATTTTGAAAAGGCACTGGAAAAAAGCACAAATCCCGTATGCTACAACGGCGATCTCTTTACAATTGCTGATTACAGGCGTTTTAAAGAACGCTTCCCGTCAGCGGACAGAGTGATGATAGGCAGAGGATTTATCGGAAATCCGGCACTCATAGAGCAGATTGCGGCAGAGGAAAGCAGGACTGCCACAACACACGAGGACACCGCGCGCCTCCGTCAGTTTCATGACCGCATTTACCACGAATATCTAAAAATTATGTCGGGCGATAAGAATACGATTCATAAAATGAAAGAGCTGTGGTTTTATCAGAAGCCGTACTTTGACAATGCGGACAAGGCATTCAAAAAAATCCGCAAATCCCGGAATATGGCAGAGTATGAAGCTGCCGTGCAGGAGTTTTTTGCGCAGGCAGTACCCACAGAACGTGATACCGTACAGTTTACCAAATAAACCGCAGACCCTGGCATTATAATATGAAGAAGATAAAAGGCGAGGTGAAAACATGAAAATTTTAATATACCGGTGGAGTGTTTTTCACCAGGAGGATATTGCAGAAGCATTTGAAAGCTTCGGACATACAGTAGAATATTACGAGGAAATGCCGGACGAGCGGAAAGGGACAGATATCCGAAGACTCAAAGAAGTCGTTGCGGAGTACGACCTTGTTTTTTCTGCCAATTATTTTTCACGGGTGTCTAATGCCTGTCAGGCGCAGCAGAAAAAATACATTGCATGGACGGTGGATTCACCGATGCTGACGATGTTTGACACCTCGGTTTTTAACGAGTGCAATTACATATTTTTATTTGATAAATTTGACTACTACCGTTTTTTGCAGATGGGTGTGAAACATGTATATTATCTGCCGCTGGCAGTTAACGCAGAGCGCGTAAAAAACTGCATAGAAGCAGCGTCCGAAAAAGAAAAGGGAAAATACCGCGGGGACATTTCCTTTGTCGGTGGTCTGTATTATAAAAATTCATACGATGCCATTGAAGATAAACTGCCGGAGTATTTACAGGGTTATTTTGATGCATGCATGGAAGCCCAGCTGGATTTATACGGGGATAATGTGTTTGACCGTCTGTTGACAGCAGACATTTTAGAGCGGCTTTGTGAAATTATTGACTTTCATCAGTCGGATACGGCATTTTCCGATATCAAGCTTGTCTTTTCTTCAACTTATCTGGGTTTTAAAACGGCACAGAAAGAGCGTATCCGCAATTTAAATGCATTGGCATCCCGGTTTGAGGTGAATCTGTATACAGACAGAACCGATGACAGACTTCGCGGCGTGCATGTAAAGGAAAGCGTGGATTACCGTGAGGAAATGCCGCTGGTTTTTCACGAATCCGACATTAATATGAATTTTACAATCCGCAATATCCGAACGGGACTGCCGCTGCGGATATGGGATATTTTAGGGGCAGGCGGATTTCTGCTGACCAATTATCAGATTGAACTGGGGGATTTCTTTGAAAATGGAAAAGACCTCGTTTACTATGACAGCTTAGACGATATGATGCGCAAGGCAGAATATTATCTGGACCATGAAGATGAAAGAAAGACCATCGCACAAAACGGTTTAAAGAAAATTGTACAATATCACACATATGAACATCGCATTGACGTGATATTAAAGACTGTATTGTGAATAACCATTACTTGTACAAAAACTTTCTGTATTCCTCATAGGAAAATTCAATACAGTAGATAGAGAGAACCACAAAGGGCAGCCGAAGTCAAGTGACAACGTTGAGGCGGCCCTTTGTGGTTCTCTCTCTTACATCTCTGTATTAAATTTTACGTCCACTAAAGACCCCATTATACTCTCCAAACAAACTCTCCTCAATTTTTCGGAGCATTACTGTCACATAATCTCCCTTAAAATTCAGACTGAAAAAGAGATTGCCGATGGCGGAATCAATAATCTGAATCTTAACCAGTAGTGTGTTTTCCATGCGGAAAGCTGCAGAAGCAGCATATTTTAAATCATAGTCCGGGAACTGAGCGAAGGTGTTATAACCCAGTCCGAAGGAAAGGGTATGGACACCGGAAGCATTTTCATAGGTCAGTGTTCCGAGTCCGGTTTCGGTGGCAATATCCACCTTCATCGTCTTCATCTGGCAGATGTTTTCATCCATTTGATAAGTTATACCGTTGATATCCGCCAAAACGGGTGAAGTCAGACTGCCCGGCAGAACAAACAATGTTCTTGTATTACAATATTCTAAAAAAGCGGCAGTGTATTCCGGTGTGGCAGCAGGCAGGGAATCCGTGGCGATTTTGTCATAAATTTCATGCCAGAAGGCTTCGTAAATGAGCTGTACACCGCCCTGACGTCCTTGTGCATCGGCAGTTGTTACCATGAAAATATCTTTATCCGGCACATACAGTGCAAGTTGTCCGCCCATGCCGAATAAAACATAGCCGTTATGGCGTGTCATCCAGATTTGATAGCCATAGCCCTGTAATTCTTCAAGTGAGGACTGTCTGCCGTAAGGGTCACTCTGCATAGATTTTGCTGCACGGACATAACCGGCAGGCAGAAGCTGCTTGCCCTGCCATACACCGTCATTGGCAATCAGGTAAATGACCTTTAGCAAATCATACGGTGTGGCACAGAGTCCCGAACCGCCCATGCTGACACCGTTAGGGTCTTTTAAAATATACGCATTGGCAGAGAATCCGATTTCGTCCAAAAATTTAAAACGCAGGTAAGAAAGCAGGTCCATACCGCTTAATTTTTCAACTAATGCGCCAAGTGTATGTGTAGATGAAGTATCGTAGGAAAAATTCGTGCCGGGAACATGTGTCGGGGGTACGGTAAAAAACGAAGCCACCCAGTCGGTAACGCCAGGTGCTTTGTACGTTGTCTTGTCATGACAGGTTCTCATTGTGAGCATATCACGGATTGTCATCATCGCTATATAGGGATGTACACCCGGATTTGGCAGCTTTTCAGGGAAAAAATCCACAATTTTATCATCAAGGGATAATTTTCCTTCGGCCTCAAGCAGTCCGATACCCAAAGATACAAAGCTTTTAGTGACGGAAAACATACGGTGCAGGGTATCACGTGTATAAGGTTTATAGTAAGTTTCCATGCACACCTTTCCGTGCCGCATAATCAAGGCACTGTGCAGTGGAAGCTGCTGTTCTTCCAGCCGTTTACAAAAATTCATCAGCCATTGGCTGTCAATGCCGACCTCCTCCGGAGTGGCAGTAGGAAAAAGTTGAAACATACAATCCTCCTTGTTTTGCGAAGCAAAATGCGACTGCTCTAAGCAGGAGCAGAGGATTTTACCTCCTTGTTTTGCGAAGCAAAATGCGACTGCCCTAAGCAGGAGCAGAGGATTTTACCTCCTTGTTTTGCGAAGCAAAATGCGACTGCTCTAAGCAGGAGCAGAGGATTTTACCTCCTTGTTTTGCGAAGCAAAATGCTATGTAGGTTTACCTGCATTTCTTCTTATATAAAGCATTATACATGGAAAAATATAAATTTGCTAGGAAATTCTGTCAAAATAGTGTATATATAATAGTAATAACGAATAAATACGAGGGTGCTAAAAATTTGTGGAATAAAGATGGAGGCGGAAAAGAGGAAAATATGAGTGAAGGACTTTTAAAAATATTTATAAAGGATTATAAAAATGTGAAAGACATTAAAGTGCGGGAAAACTACGGGATTTTTGCGGGAATTGTAGGAATTATATGCAACCTGATTTTATTTGCATGTAAATTTTTTGCAGGTATCATTACCGGTTCCGTATCCATTTCGGCAGATGCCTTCAATAACTTATCCGATGCCGGTTCATCCATTGTAACGCTGGCAGGCTTTAAAATGGCAGGCAAGCCGGCGGATACAGACCATCCATTTGGACATGGCAGAATCGAATATATCGCAGGAATGATTGTATCGGCAGTTATTATCGTAATGGCAATTGAACTGTTTAAAGATTCGGTTATAAAAATCTTTCAGCCGGAGGCGATGGAATTTAGCGCTGTATCGGTTGTGATTCTGGCGGGTTCGATTGCATTAAAATTCTGGATGGCATATTTTAATACCTCGCTGGGAAAGCGGATTGATTCTGCAGCCATGCGCGCAACAGCGGCAGACAGTCTTTCCGACTGTATCGCAACCGGTGTGGTACTGGTATCGCTTCTGATTACGACATTTACCGGAGTAAATATCGATGGACTGGCAGGTGCCGTAGTGGCGGTATTTGTCTTTATGGCGGGAATTGAGGCAGCTAAAGAAACGGTTTATCCGCTTCTTGGACAGCCGCCGGAAGAATCTTTTGTGAGACAGTTAAAGGAACTGGTTATGGAAGATGAGCATATTATCGGAATCCATGATTTGATTGTACATAATTATGGACCGGGAAGGGTTTTTGTTACCCTTCATGCAGAAGTGCCGTATACAATGAACCTGCTTGCCGCACATGATATTATTGATATTGCGGAACACAGAGTAGCCGGTCAGCTGCACTGCGGCATATCCATTCACATGGATCCGGTTGTCAATGATGATAAAGAAGTGGAAGAATTAAAAGAAATGGTGCTGGAAGTTATTGCAGAAATTGATGACCGTTTAAGCATTCACGATTTCAGAAGCACTAAAGGCCCATACCTTACCAATCTCATCTTTGATTTAGTTGTACCGCATCAGTATAAATATACCGACAAAGAGGTACAGGATATGGTTCATAATGCCATTCAGAAAAAAAATCCGAAGTGCTTTGCTGTCGTAACCGTTGAGCGGTCGTATATCAAATAAATCAAATCCATCCGCCGTCAAGCTGGATAACCTGCCCAGTAAGATAGCCGCTGTCACTGCATAAAGACTGTACCAGTGAGCCAACTTCCGCAGGTGTTCCAAGACGTCCGGCTGGAATTTCTTCTATTAAAGAAGCACGTTCATCTTCGCTTAAAAAAGCATTCATATCTGTATCAATTGCACCGCAGGCAATGGCATTGACCTGAATATTGCTCGGTGCAAGTTCCTTTGCCAGTGCGCGGGTTAAGGCATTAACAGCTCCTTTAGAAGCGCTGTATGCGGCTTCGCAGCTTGCACCTGCAATCCCCCAGACTGAAGAAATGTTAATGATTTTTCCACATTTTTCATGTACCATATGCGGAATGGCAAAATGGCAGCAGTTATAAACAGAGCCGACATTTGTATCCATCAGCCGCATCCAGTCTGCGCGTGACAAATCCTGAAAAAGTCCGATTATAGAAATTCCTGCATTATTTATGAGAATATCTACACCACCAAAGGTCTGTTTAATATCCCCAAACATTTTTTCCGTTTGTGTATAGTCGCTCACATCGGCAGGAAAAATAGCACATTTTGCACCGCCCTTACATACCAGCGCCTTTGTTTCATTTAACTGTTTCACATTCTGACGACAGTTTAAGGCAACCTGCCAGCCTTCCTTTGCAAAAGAGAGTGCAATGCCGCGGCCGATACCGCGGGAAGCTCCCGTAATTAAAACTGTTTTGCACATATCTGATATAAAACCTCGATTCTGAAAAATTTCAATATTGTAAATGCCGCATATCCGGCAAATCCCGGATCAAAATCCCCTGGATAAGGGTGTTGTACACTCTCTTGTCTACGCTCTGCTTTGACCCGGATATCATCATATATCTTACAGTAAAAAGAAAAAAGATTCAAACAAATGCACACAGTTGTTTGAATATAAATATTTCTCAAAAAATAATTGACAAAAAGGCGCTTGTGCAACTCTGCTAAAAACAAGAGGCATCTTTACACATCTCAAAAAATTATCGACATTCATTGACAAATTATTCCGAAGTTATCCCCACGCAAAAAGTCCGTTTTTTGCGTGAAAATAAGTTATGCACAGAGTTATCCACATTATCCACAATGGAATGTGTGTATTTCCACAATGGGGATAAGTTTGTAAAACAGAATACATGTTTTGTTAAAAAATCATAAATCGCAATTTTACGCAAAAAAACAGGGCGAAAAGGCTTGACAAATCTGTTGCATAGCCAGTAAAAAAGCCCATCTTATTTTTGAATAAAAAATATCATAAAAAAGAATAAATTGTGTGAATTTGCTTGTCTAAATCCAAAATTGTGTTATAATAAATACATCAGATAGATGGTGTTCATTAGCAATACCACGATGAAAATACACAATAAAGGAGTTGGACATCATGCGTTTTATTATTACAGGAAGAAATATCGATGTTACAGAAGGGTTAAAGTCAGCAGTAGAAGAAAAGCTTGGTAAGCTTGACAGATTCTTTGCTCCAGAAACAGAAGTGAACGTAACTTTAAGCGTTGAGAAGGAAAGACAAAAAATAGAAGTCACGATTCCGGTCAAAGGCAATATTATCAGAAGCGAGCAGGTAAGCAGCGATATGTATGTTTCCATCGATTTGGTAGAAGAAGTTATCGAACGTCAGCTCAAAAAGTACAAGAATAAGATCGTAGACAAGCATCAGAATGCAGCAGCATTTGCTCAGGAATTTGTAGATAAAGACTACAATGATGAAGATGAAGTAAAGATTATTCGTACAAAGAGATTTGGCATTAAGCCAATGGATCCGGAAGAAGCATGTGTACAGATGGAATTATTAGGACATAACTTCTATGTATTCTTCAATTCAGAAACAGAAGAAGTCAATGTCGTGTATAAGAGAAAAGGCAACACATACGGACTCATTGAACCGGAACTGGATTAGTTCTTCATAAAACTAAATAAATAAGCGAAAGAAGCCGGCAGTACGGGATTGGATGATTTTCCGTACTGCCGGTTTTTTATGTCAGTCATAATGTGAAATTTATGTAAAACAGAAGAAAGGGCGGGAATCCCAGTGAAAGAGCGGCGCGTTTTACTTGCCTAATTATGGAATGAGTGGTACAATAGAGCAATGTGGCATAGTGTATCAGGGATACGCCCAATCGTTGAAATTGAAATGCCGGTTGCGCGGCGGAATGGAGATTAAAATGGGATTAGCGCAAAAGTTATTTGGAACACACAGCCAGCATGAGCTGAAAAGAATTGCACCAATTGCTGACAAAGTGGAAAGCTATCGTGACACAATGATGGCATATAGTGACGAAGAATTAAAAGGAAAGACCAAAGAATTTAAGGAAAGATTAAAAAAAGGGGAAACTCTTGATGATATTTTACCGGAAGCCTATGCGGTTGTCCGGGAAGCCGGACGCAGGGTCCTTGGCATGGAACATTACAGAGTACAGATTATCGGTGGTATTATTCTGCATCAGGGACGTATTGCAGAGATGCGTACCGGTGAAGGTAAGACACTCGTTTGTACCCTTCCGGCATATTTAAATGCCCTGACAGAAGAAGGCGTACTTGTTGTTACTGTCAATGACTATCTTGCAAAGCGAGATGCAGAGTGGATGGGACAGATTCATCAGTTTTTAGGACTGACGGTCGGCATTGTCCTTCATGATTTAAAAGAAGAAGAACGAAAAGCAGCATATGCCTGTGATATTACATATGTAACCAACAATGAACTTGGTTTTGATTATCTGCGTGATAACATGGCAATTTATAAAGAACAGCTGGTACTTAGAAATCTCAAGTACTGTATCATCGATGAAGTCGATTCTGTATTAATTGATGAGGCAAGAACACCGCTTATCATTTCAGGACAGAGCGGTAAGTCTACGAAGCTTTATGAATTGTGTGATGTCCTTGCACGCCAGTTACAGCGCGGTGAATACAAGGGCGAGATGACTAAGATGCAGGCAATCATGCAGGAAGAAATGGAAGAAGACGGTGACTTTATCGTTAATGAAAAGGACAAGGTTGTCAACCTTACCGAGCAGGGTGTCCACAAGGTTGAACAGTTCTTCCACATTGACAACTACGCAGACCCGGAAAATCTGGAAATCCAGCATAATGTGACACTGGCACTGCGTGCACACAACCTGATGTTTAAGGATAAAGACTACGTTGTAAAAGATGATGAAGTTTTAATCGTTGATGAATTTACAGGACGTATCATGCCGGGACGAAGATATTCAGACGGTCTGCATCAGGCAATTGAAGCGAAGGAACACGTAAAGGTTAAAAGAGAAAGTAAGACCCTTGCAACCATTACATTCCAGAATTTCTTTAACAAATTTGAAAAGAAAGCCGGTATGACCGGTACAGCGCTGACGGAAGAAAAAGAATTTCGTGAAATTTATAACATGGACGTTGTTGAAGTGCCGACGAACAGACCGGTTGCCAGAGTGGATTTAGAAGATGCCGTATACAAGACAAAAAAAGGCAAATTCAATGCGGTTGTTGAGTCTGTTATCGAATCCCATGAAAAGGGACAGCCGGTACTTGTTGGTACGATTACAATTGAAACTTCCGAGCTGTTAAGTGAAATGCTCCGCAAAAAAGGTATCCAGCATAACGTGTTAAATGCCAAGTACCATGAAAAAGAAGCGGAAATCGTTTCGCAGGCAGGTAAGCATGGTGCAGTTACGATTGCGACCAATATGGCAGGACGTGGTACGGATATTAAGCTGGATGAAGAAGCAAGGGCAGCAGGCGGTTTAAAAATTATCGGTACGGAACGCCACGAATCCCGACGAATTGATAACCAGCTGCGCGGTCGTGCAGGACGTCAGGGTGATCCGGGTGAATCAAGATTTTACATTTCACTTGAAGATGACTTGATGCGTCTGTTCGGACAGGAACGTTTAATGAACGTCTTTAATGCACTCGGCGTTGATGAAAACGAGCGGATTGAGCATAAGATGTTAAGCAGTGCGATTGAAAAAGCACAGAAGAAGATTGAAACCAATAATTACGGTATCCGAAGCCATCTGTTACAGTATGATCAGGTTATGAATGAACAGCGTGAAATCATTTATGCGGAGAGAAACCGCGTATTAAACGGCGAAAGTATGCGTAACTCTGTGATTAAGATGATTACGGACTTTGTAGAAAGTGTTGTCAACCGCTGCATCGGAGAAGATGCTTCACCGAAGGAATGGGATTACACAGAAATTAATGAATTATTACTGCCGACCATTCCGTTAGAACCGGTTGTATATGATGAATCGATTAAGAATAAGAATGAATTACTGCATACATTAAAGGAAAAGGCTTTGAAAATGTATGAAGACAAAGAAGCACAGTTTCCTGAACCGGAACAGATCCGTGAAATCGAGCGTGTCGTATTATTAAAGGTTATCGACAGAAAGTGGATGGATCATATCGATGATATGGACCAGTTAAAGCAGGGTATCGGTCTTCAGGCATACGGACAGCGTGATCCGGTTGTACAGTACAAGGTGATGGGCTACGATATGTTTGATGCCATGACAACTGCGATTACGGAAGATACGGTAAGACTGCTCATGCATATTCAGGTAGAGCAGAAAGTAGAACGTGAGCAGGTAGCCAAAGTAACGGGAACCAATAAAGATGAAGGTGCTTCCGTAAAAGGTCCTGTAAAGCGTGTGGAAAAAAAGGTTTATCCAAACGACCTGTGTCCGTGCGGCAGTGGCAAAAAGTATAAAAACTGCTGTGGAAGACAGGCATAAATATTGATTGTGAGGTATGGAAAGTGGTAGAATTAGACCAGTATCGATACAAAATATCAGATTATGATAAGCCGCTTCAACAGATTAAAAATTCACTGGACTTAGATAATAAGCAGAAAAGAATTGAAGAACTGGAGGCGGATATGGAAGCGCCGGGCTTCTGGGACGATACGGAAAAGTCCCAGAAGGCGATGAAAGAATTAAAAGCCTTAAAGGATTCTTTTGAAAAATATGATGCTTTAGTCCGGGGACTGGAAGATACAAAAACGCTGATTGAGATGGCAGAGGAGGAAAATGATGCCTCCCTTCTGCCGGAAATTGACAGTGAAATTACGACATTTGAAGAACATCTGGAAGAACTGCGCATAGAAACCCTGCTGTCAGGCGAATACGACAGAAGCAATGCGATTCTGACACTGCATGCAGGGGCGGGTGGCACGGAAAGCTGTGACTGGTGCCAGATGCTGATGCGTATGTATACGAGATGGGCAGAACGCAAAGGATACACAACTGAAGTGATTGACTATCTTGAAGGTGAAGAAGCCGGTGTAAAGTCAGTTACGATAGAGATTTCAGGACCGGATGCCTACGGACATTTAAAGTCCGAGCATGGCGTACACCGTTTAGTCCGTATTTCACCGTTTAATGCGGCAGGAAAAAGGCAGACCTCGTTTGTATCGTGTGATGTTATGCCGGATATTGATGAAAATATAGACATAGAGATTAATCCGGATGATCTGCGGATTGATACGTATCGTTCCAGTGGTGCCGGCGGTCAGCATATCAACAAGACGTCTTCTGCAATCCGTATCACGCATCTTCCGACAGGAATTGTTGTACAGTGCCAGAATGAACGTTCACAGCATCAGAACAAAGATAAAGCAATGCAGATGTTAAAGGCAAAACTGTATTTGTTAAAGCAGCAGGAAAATGCCGAAAAGACCTCGGATATCCGTGGAGATGTCAAGGACATCAATTTCGGTAACCAGATACGCAGTTATGTTTTACAGCCTTATACAATGGTAAAAGACCACAGAACCAATAAAGATGTGGGAAATGCCCAGAGTGTTTTGGATGGAAACATTGATCCTTTTATCAATGCTTATTTAATCTGGCTGAGTACCGGTAAAAAGGCAGAATAAAAATGCGGACAAAAGAGCAGGATTGTGTGCATAAGATATAGAAATGTGTACACAGCCGGCTGTCAGAATGGAGGAAAGTATGGCAAATTATGTAAAACCAGTGGTATTCCTTTTGGGGAAAGAAATGTATGGCGTGGATATTAATCTGGTACAGTCAATTGAAAAAGATTTAAATGTTGTTCCTGTGCCGAATTCACAGAGTTATATTAAAGGAATTGTCAACATGAGAAATGAAGTCATTCCGGTATACAGCCTTGCAAGAAAATTTGGAAAAGAGCAAGAAGCAACAGCAGAAAGTACGATTATCATTAGTTCGGGCGGATTAAAGCTTGCACTGGAAGTGGATGAAGTGCTTGAAATTAATGATATTGATGAAAGTCATATTCTGCCAATGCCGTCCATGTTAGTCAAAGCAGATACACAGTATTTGGACCGGGTTGCCAATGTAGATGGTAAATTAATTTTATTACTTGATGTTGAAAAACTGCTTTCAGATGATGAAGCAGAAGATGTGAAAAAAATTACAGAAGAACTGCAGAACGGGTAAAGCTTAAATTGCTGCAAGGGGACATGGAGGTGGCAATGATGAAAAATGAAACAAAGAAGCAGACATTTGACAGAAGTGCGGGGGTTCTGATGTCAATCAGCAGTCTGCCGTCCGATTACGGAATCGGAACAATGGGCAAAGCGGCATATGAATTTGCGGACTTTGTCAGAGCATGTAACCATAAGTACTGGCAGGTACTTCCAATCGGATCAACCACGTATGGCGACAGCCCGTATCAGTCCTATTCGGCATTCGCGGGTAATCCGTATTTTATAGACCTGGATATGCTCGCAGAAGACGGTTTATTGCTAAAAAGTGATATGCTGGCAGTTGACTGGGGTGACGGAAAAGTTCCGGTGCATATTTCAGAGGAAGAAGCCGGAAACGGAAACTTTACGCAGAATACCGATATCGGACTGGGTAATGAGTGTTATGTCAGCTATGAAAAAATGTATCAGAACCGTTTTGCGGTACTGCGAAAAGCATTTGAAAGCTATAAAGCGGTACGCAGTGAAAGCAAGGTAAAGCTTGCAGCAGGACTGCCGGAGTATAAAAAGTATGATAATTTCATACGGGATAATGCAGACTGGATTGAAAATTATGCGCTGTTTATGGCGGTTAAAGAGCATTTTAACGGTGTTGTGTGGTCGGAATGGGACGATGATATCCGTTTCCGTACCGAAGAAGGATTAAAAAAATACCGCAGTCTGCTCGCGGATGATATTGATTTCTGGATATTTGTTCAGTATGAATTTGATAAGCAGTGGCAGAAGCTTAAAAATTATGTCAATAGTATTGGTGTTGAAATTATCGGAGATATTCCGATTTACATGGGCTATGACAGTGCCGATGTATGGGCAGAGTCGCAATATTTCCAGTTAAATGAAGACCGCCTGTGCGAAAAAGTGGCAGGTGTGCCGCCTGATGCCTTTTCGGATTTGGGACAGAAATGGGGTAATCCGCTCTACGACTGGGATACGCTGGAAAAAGATGATTTTTCGTGGTGGTATCGCCGGATGCACAAATCCGCACAGCTCTACGATGTCATCCGCATTGACCATTTTATCGGCATTGTGAAATATTATACAATCCCTGCGGATATGCCGGATGCAAGACAGGGTGAATACTGCATGGGACCGGGAAAGAAATTAACCGATGTCATCAACCGTGCAATCGGCGATAAAAAGATTATTGCGGAAGACTTAGGTGTATCGGTACCGGAGGTCAATGAACTCTTAGAAGAAAATAACTATCCGGGAATGAAAGTACTGGAATTTGCGTTTGGCGGCGACAGAAAGAATCCGCATCTTCCACATAATTACACGCAGAATTGTGTGGTTTACGGCGGAACGCATGACAATGAAACATTGATGGGCTATTTTATCGAGCATCCGGACTGGGAACTCGGTTATGCGTATGACTATCTGGATACAAGGGATAAAGAACGTATGGTAGATCAGGTGTTCCGTGCCGCTTACGGCAGTGTTGCCAATCTTGTCATCTTTGCGGTGCAGGATATTTTAAAGCTTGGCAACTGGGCACGCATGAATACGCCGTCCACACTTGGCACGAACTGGAAGTGGCGTATGAAAAAAGGCGAATTAAATGACAGTCATATCAAAGATATGCGCTATCTGGCGAGTGTCTTTGGCAGAGAGAACAGCTGACAATCAGTACGGTACATGGAATGTTGTCAACGGACACGTAGAGTAGCAAATTGGCAGCTGCCATAAGATAAAAAGAACAGTTTCACACTGATAAGGGGATATTAAATATGCCCGGCAGTGAAACTGTTCTTTTTTGTATGTTCAAAAAATGATAACCGTGTTGGTATTTTTTTCTTGCATTTATCAGTAGAGTATGTTACTATTCTTTGCGGGGAATACAGTTGTCTTTTATGCGCGAACACTGAAAAACACTTGTATTTCCTACACAGACACAAACAATAAGATGGTGGATTATGGACGAAAATATTAAATATTATGTTGTAAAGCAGAAAGCACTGCCGGAGGTTCTGTTAAAAGTTGCACAGGCAAACCGGCTTATTGAAACAAAGGGGATTTCTGTTGCGGATGCCACAGAACAGGTTGGTATCAGCAGAAGTTCTTATTACAAATATAAAGAAGATATTTTTCCATTCCGTGATAACGTGAAAGGAAAAACAATCACATTTGTCCTTTCAATGGACGATGAACCGGGATTGTTGTCACTGGTGTTGAAAAAAGTTGCAGAATTTCATGCAAATATTTTAACAATTCATCAGACTATACCGGTAAACGGCGTCGCATCGCTGACATTGAGTGTGGATATTCTGCCAAGCACCGGAGATTCTTCAAAGATGATTGAGGAGATTGAACAGCTTCCGGGTGTGCGGTATTTAAAAATATTAAGTCGCGAATAGGAAAGGGTAGAGACGATGGCAAAAATTGCAGTATTAGGTTATGGAACAGTCGGTTCAGGTGTTGTTGAAGTACTTGAAACCAACAAAAATTCAATTGAAAAACGTGCAGGAGAAGGCATTGAGGTAAAATATGTCCTCGATTTAAGAGATTTTCCGGGCGACCCGGTTCAGGAAAAGATTGTACATGATGTAGACATCATTATTCAGGATAAAGAAATTGATGTTGTTGTTGAAGTTATGGGCGGCATTGAACCGGCATTTACATTTGTAAAAAAAGCACTGGAAGCCGGAAAGAGTGTCTGTACTTCCAATAAGGCACTGGTTGCGGAACACGGACCGGAGCTGCTTGCAATGGCAAAGGAAAGAAACTTAAACTTCATGTTTGAAGCATCTGTCGGCGGAGGTATTCCGATTATCCGTCCGTTAAACCAGTCACTCACAGCTGATGAGATTACACAGATTACCGGTATTTTAAACGGAACAACCAACTACATTTTAACAAAGATGAGCCAGGAAGGCAGTTCTTATGAAGATGTATTAAAGGAAGCACAGGATTTAGGCTATGCGGAGCGCAATCCGGAAGCGGATGTGGAAGGCTATGATACCTGCCGTAAGATTGCGATTCTGACATCGCTTGCATTCGGTTCAACCGTAAAGTTTGAAGAAATCCAGACAGAAGGCATTACAAAGATTTCAACAGCCGATTTTGCATATGCGGAAAAGCTTGGCTGTGTTGTCAAACTGCTTGCAACAAGCTTTAAGAAAGATGAAAAGGTTTATGCGATTACAGCACCGTTTTTAATTGATGCTACACATCCGCTCTATAATGTCAATGACGTCTTAAACGGCATTTATATTCATGGAAATGTCATTGGTGACGTGATGTTCTTCGGAGCAGGTGCAGGAAAGCTTCCGACAGCCAGTGCGGTTGTTGCGGATGTTGTAGACTGCGTAAAGCATAAGGGCAGAAATGTCATGACACTCTGGAGCTATGAAAAGTTAGAACTTGGCAGTGCAATGGAAGTAGAACGCACTTTCTTTGTAAGAATTAAAGACAGAGCGGCGCTTGAAAAAGCAAAAGAAGCATTCCACGCAGTACAGACAGTTACGGTAGACGGACTGGATGATGAATTTGGTCTTGTAACAGCCAATATGACAGAACAGGCATTTGCACAGGCAGCAGCACAGTTTGATGTTGCCGGCAGAATCCGTTTTGATAAAACAACCATTTAAAACAAAAAACTGACGGTTACAGTAAATGAGAAGGAAATGAGGAAAAGAAAATCATGAAGTATTTAATCGTTTTAGGCGATGGAATGGCAGATAAGAATATTCCTGAACTTGACAACCGTACACCCCTTGACTATGCAGACACGCCGGCAATGGATAAGTATTCAAAATTATCCGAAATCGGCATGGTGCGCACCGTACCGGAAGGTATGGCACCGGGAAGTGATACGGCAAATCTTTCTGTATTGGGCTACAATCCGAGAGAATATTATACGGGACGTTCTCCACTCGAAGCGTTAAGCATCGGTGTGGATATGAAACCGACCGATGTGGCACTGCGCTGTAATATCGTTACGGTATCCACAGACGACCTTCCATATGAAGAAAAAACGATTATTGACCACAGTTCAAGCGAAATCTCAACAGAAGATGCGGCTGTATTACTGGAAGCGGTCCGTAAAGAATTAGAAACGGATATTTATAAATTCTATGTTGGAACAAGCTACAGACATTTAACCATCTGGGACAAGGGTGAAGTTGTAGAACTGACACCGCCGCATGATGTACTTGGACAGGTCATCGGACAGTATCTGCCAAAGACAGAAGCGCTGCGTGAAATGATGAAGAAAAGCTATGACATTTTATCAAATCACCCAATCAATGTAGAACGCATGAAAAAGGGCTTAAATCCTGCCAATTCCATCTGGTTCTGGGGTGCAGGCACACGTCCGGCACTGGCACCGTTTGTTGAAAAGACGGGACATACCGGTGCAATGATTTCTGCGGTAGATTTATTAAAGGGGATTGCAGTCGGCGCGGATATGAAGGTTGTTGAGGTAGAAGGCGCAAATGGCGGACTCGATACCAATTATGAAGGAAAAGCCGATGCAGCAGTAGAAGCACTGTTAAAAGATGATTTGGATTTTGCATACATTCATCTGGAAGCCCCGGACGAAATGGGACATCAGGGCAGCTTTGAGCGCAAGGTGCAGGCAATCGAAAATCTCGACAAGCGCATTATTAAGCGTGTGACAGAGCAGTTAGAAGCGGCAGGAACGGATTTCAGAATGTTAGTTCTTCCGGACCATCCGACACCGGTAGCCATCAGAACCCATGTATCAGACCCGGTTCCGTATATGCTCTATGACAGCACAAACAAGCAGAGCCACACATGGAATTACAATGAAAAAGAGGCGCAGGAAAGCGGCAATTATATCGACAAAGGATATACAATCATCAATCATTTATTTGAAAAATAACAGAGAAAGGCAGTTACATAAAAATGGTAAAAGTAGTTAAATTTGGCGGAAGTTCATTAGCAAGTGCAGAGCAGTTTAAGAAGGTTGGCAACATTATCCGTGCCGAAGAGAGCAGAAGATATGTTGTGCCGTCTGCACCGGGAAAGCGTTTTTCAGAGGATACGAAAGTAACGGATATGCTCTACAAATGCTATGCCGAAGCAGAAGAAGGCAAAAATTTTGATAAATCCTTAAAGGCAATCAAGGAACGTTACAACGAAATCATCAAGGGGCTCGGCTTAAAGCTTTCCTTAGAAGAACAGTTTGAAACAATTAAGAAGCAGTTTGCTGCAAAGGCCGGCAAGGACTATGCAGCTTCCCGCGGTGAATATTTAAACGGTATCATCATGGCAAATTACCTCGGCTATGAATTTATTGATGCAGCAACCGTAATCTGCTTTGATAAAAATGGTGAATTTGAATCTGAAAAAACCAATCAAGTGATGAGCGAACGTCTTGCAAATACAGAAAATGCCGTTATTCCGGGCTTCTACGGTGCAATGCCAAACGGTCAGGTAAAGACATTTTCAAGAGGCGGTTCCGATGTAACCGGTTCTATCGTGGCAAGAGCTTTAAAGGCAGATGTATATGAAAACTGGACAGATGTTTCCGGTTTCCTTGTAGCAGATCCAAGAATCGTAGAAAATCCAAAGCCGATTGCGATTATTACTTATAAGGAATTAAGAGAATTATCTTACATGGGTGCTTCCGTATTACACGAATCCGCAATCTTCCCGGTAAGAAAAGAAGGAATTCCGATTAATATCCGCAACACCAATGCACCGGAAGATAAGGGTACAATGATTGTAGAAACGACCTGCAGTATCCCGGAATGTATCATTACAGGTATTGCAGGAAAGAAGGGCTTTGTAGCAATCAACATTGATAAGGATATGATGAACTCTGAAATCGGTTTCGGTAGAAAAGTACTTCAGGTATTTGAAGATAACGGTATTTCATTTGAGCATATGCCGTCAGGAATCGACACCATGACAGTCATTGTACATCAGGATGAATTTGTGGAAAAAGAACAGAAGGTGCTTGCAGAACTGCACAGAGCCGTGAATCCGGACAGCATTGAATTAGAGTCAAACCTCGCATTAATCGCTGTTGTGGGACGCGGTATGAAAAACAGTGTCGGTAATGCAGCAAATGTAATTTCTGCACTGTCCAATGCGAAGATTAATGTTAAAATGATTGATCAGGGATCAAGCGAATTAAATATTATCGTCGGTGTAAGAAACCGCTACTTTGAAGCGGCAATCCGCGCAATCTATGATGTATTTATTCCACAGAAGTAAAAAATAAAGAAAAAACGGCAGTTTTTGCAAAGCTGGTGTAGCGGAGTAATCCAATACAGATTTGCAGAAACTGCCGTTTGTTATTGATGCTGCCTATGCACGTGGCTCGACAGCATAGACGGACATATATTCCTGCATATAATTTATTAAACTTGGGTCATGCAGAATGGAAAGCATCATAACAAAGAAAAATAACATTAAAACAATGCCGGAAATGCCAAGACATAAACCAGCAATCGCTTTTCCTTCAAAACGTCCAATGCGGCTGCGGGAAAGGATTGCCAGTACAATTGCTGAAATCGTACATGGCAGACTGATGTAATACACTATGGAAGTCACACAGCCTGCAATGGCTAAAATCAGTGAAAAAGTCGCAAGCTTATCCTTTGGTTTAGTCGGCGGCACCGGATAGTAATTATTAAAATAATTCTGATTCGGATGCTGGTTTCCATTTATATTCTGATTTTGATTTGTATTGTTATTGTCATTCCAGTTATTCGGGTCGTAATTATCCATGAAATCCTCCTTAATTTGCATATATTTATGATATTGGAGTCGAAACCCCTGATAATAATACCTGCGGATTGTTCCGTGCTTTGCATTTTTGCAATTATTGGTATCATTTTATAATCTTATCATAAGGTATGATGGATTGCAAATCAGCCGCAGCTCAAAGTTGCGAAACCTCTCCCAAACTGGTATAATAATAAGAATTCAGAAAAAAAGGGAAGAAAAAGGAGAACGTCACACGAATGGACATTATCAAGAAGATAGCAGAAGAATTACAGATAAAGGCAACACAGGCGGAAGCCGCTGTCAGGCTGATTGACGAGGGTTGTACGATTCCGTTTATTGCAAGATACCGTAAAGAAGCAACAGGCGCATTAAATGATGAGCAGTTAAGAAATTTAGATGAAAGACTGCGTTACCTGCGCAATCTTGAAGATAGAAAAGAACAGGTAATCGCAAGCATTGAAGAACAGGGGAAATTAACAGACGAGTTAAAGCAGCAGATTCTGGCGGCAGAAACAATGGTACTCGTAGAGGATTTATATCGTCCATATAAGCAGAAAAGAAGAACAAGAGCGACAATTGCCAAAGAAAAAGGCTTAGAACCGCTGGCAGAATTTATTTTACAGCAAAATACCGACAAGCCGTTAGAGGAGGAAGCCGCCAAGTACATCAGTACGGAAGAAGGAAAAGAAGTAGCCGATGCCAAAGCGGCAATTGCGGGTGCAATGGATATTATTGCAGAGCAGATTTCCGATGTGGCAGACTACAGAACATATATCCGTGATATTACAATGAAAGAGGGGAAACTCATTTCTATTGCCAAAGATGAAAAAGCAGAATCGGTTTATGAAACCTACTATGACTACAATGAAAGCTTAAGCACCGTTCCGGGACACAGAATCCTTGCGATTAACCGTGGTGAAGCGGAAAAGTTTTTAACGGTCAAGATTGAGGCACCGGAAGAACGCATTTTAAGATATCTGGAAAAACAGGTGCTGACATCGGAAAATGAATTTACAGCGCCGGTATTAAAAGCAACAATCGCAGATGCGTATGACAGACTGATCGCACCGGCAATCGAGCGTGAAATTCGCAGCAGTCTGACGGAAAAAGCAGAAGATGGCGCAATCAAAGTATTCGGCAAAAACTTAGAACAGCTTTTATTACAGCCACCGATTGCAGGAAAAGTCGTACTCGGCTGGGACCCGGCATTCCGTACAGGCTGTAAGCTTGCTGTGGTGGATGCAACGGGAAAGGTGCTGGATACAAAGGTCATCTATCCGACAGAGCCGCACAATAAGGTTGAAGAATCCAAGCGTGAAGTAAAAAAACTCATTGACAAATATCATGTAACGCTTATTTCCTGCGGGAACGGAACGGCTTCCAGAGAATCCGAAAAAATTATTGCGGACATGATTAAAGAAATGAATTTAAACGATGTGGATTACATCATTACCAATGAAGCCGGTGCTTCCGTATATTCGGCAAGTAAGCTGGCAACAGAGGAATTTCCTGATTTTGACGTAGCACAGCGTAGTGCGGTATCCATTGCAAGACGTGTGCAGGACCCGCTGGCAGAGCTTGTAAAGATTGAACCGAAGTCGATTGGTGTGGGACAGTATCAGCATGATATGAATCAGAAAAAGTTAAGCGAAACCCTGACCGGTGTCGTAGAAGACAGTGTAAATAAAGTCGGTGTTGATTTAAATACAGCATCCGCTTCATTATTGGAATACATTTCAGGTATTTCCAAGGCAGTTGCAAAAAATATTGTAGACTACCGTGAAACTAACGGTAGATTTACGAACAGAAAGCAGCTGTTAAAGGTGGCAAAGTTAGGACCAAAGGCATTTGAACAGTGTGCGGGCTTTATGCGCATTACAGGCGGTGACAATCCGTTAGATGCAACAAGTGTCCACCCGGAAAGCTACGAAGCAGCAAAGAAGCTGCTGGCGTTAATGGGGTATGACAGCAATTCCATTACTTCCGGTGAATTAATTGGTTTAAGAAGCAAAGTTCACAATTTAAAAGAACTCTCCGAAAAGCTTGAAATCGGTGAAATGACCTTAGAGGATATTATCAAGGAACTTGAAAAGCCGGGACGTGACCCAAGAGAAGAAATGCCAAAGCCGATTTTACGCAAAGATGTCTTAGAAATGAAAGACTTGCAGCCGGGCATGATTTTAAAGGGAACGGTAAGAAATGTCATTGATTTTGGTGCATTTGTAGACATTGGTGTACATCAGGACGGACTGGTACACATTTCACAGATGAGAAGTGACAGACGTGTCGAACATCCGTTAGACGTTGTCAGTGTCGGTGATATCGTAGATGTCCGTGTAATTGAAGTGGATGCCAATAAAGGCAGAATTGCACTTTCTATGATTTTGGATGAAAAAGAAGCGCAGAATAAAAAGATAAGCAGACCGGCAAAAGACCGCCGGACAAAAAAGGACCGTCCGAAAAAACAGGAAGGACTGAATCTGAGCGGATTGTCAAAATTTATGCACTAAAAAAGAGTAAAGATTGTCCGGATAATGCCGGGGCTGAATTAAGAAAGGAAAAGTTATGAGTGAATCGAACAAGCCACAGGGCTTACAGGTGCAGTTTGAAACACAGGTTACCGAACAGGATTTGATGAATTTTAAATTATACCACAATTACCACAGTGTCGGCGGTGTGGCAGGACTGTTGTTTGGGATTGTCGCACTGATTATCTGTGTAGTATCCGTAGGCCAGGTCAACATTTCCTATACACTGATGATGGGCTTTTTTGGGCTCTTTTTTACCGTGTATACACCGATTGGCATGAAATTAAAAGTGAAACAGCAGATGAAAACCGTTGCAGCTTTTAAAGAACCTGTCCGATATACAGTTACAGAAGAAAAGATTTTGTTACAGCAGGGGGCGGTGACCGAAGAAATGCTCTGGGAAGACATTTTTAAGATTAAATGTACAGGAAAAAGTCTTGTTTTATATATTACCAGTGTCCGTGCTAATATCATTCCATTGCGTGACATCGGTGATGAACTGGATGCGTTTCTTACAATTGCAGAGAAAAAATTGAAGCCGTTTCAGATAAAAGTGGGAGACAGATATGGTCATAGAAACAACTAGCGCAAAAGAAACCTTTGAAGCCGGATACAGGCTGGCACAGTCCGTACATCCGGGACAGATTTACTGCTTAAACGGCGATTTGGGTGTCGGCAAAACCGTATTTACGCAGGGCTTTGCCAAAGGACTTGGGATTGAAGAACCGATTAACAGCCCGACCTTTACGATTGTACAGGAGTATCATGAAGGCAGACTGCCGTTGTACCATTTTGATGTATACCGCATTGCCGATGTCAGTGAAATGGATGAAATCGGTTATGAAGAATACTTTTTTTCAGATGGTGTATGCCTGATAGAATGGGGAACGCTCATAGAAGAACTGCTCCCTGACAGCACAATAACTATTACGATAGAAAAAGATTTGCAGAAAGGCTTCGACTATCGTAAAATAACGATTTCAAATGGAGAAAAACAATGAGAATTCTGGCAATAGAAAGTTCCGCAGTTACTGCTTCTGTTGCAATTTTAACAGATGACGTACTGACGGCAGAATATACGGTAAATTATAAAAAAACACATTCACAGACACTGCTTCCGATGATTGATGAAATTTGTAAAATGACGGAAACAGAGCCGGAAAGTTTTGATTTGATTGCTGTATCACAGGGACCGGGTTCTTTTACCGGACTGCGTATCGGTGCGGCAACAGGAAAAGGCATTGCACTGGCACTGGATAAAAAAATGGTCGCAGTGCCGACCTTAAAAGCAATGGCATATAATGTCAGTGAAACAGACTGCCTGATTTGTCCGGTAATGGATGCAAGAAGACAGCATTTATATACGGCGCTGTACCGGCTGGATAAAGACGGGAAACCACAGGAAGTATTGGCACAGAGCCTGTTATCCTATGAAGAACTGATAAAGCTTTTAAATGAGAAAAATGAACCGGTACTCTTTATCGGCGATGGTGTTGTACCGGCAAAACAGGCATTTGAAGAAGGTCTTACCTGTGCTTATAAAATCGCTCCGGCGCATATCTGCACCCAGCGCGCAGGCAGTGTGGCGCTTGCGGCAAAAGATATGGCAGAAGCGGGAGAGGTCATTTTATCAGACGCATTCCATCCGGAATATTTAAGACCGTCACAGGCAGAAAGGGAGTTGAAGCGTGGAACAGTTTCAAATTCGTGAAATGCGTGAAACAGATATTGCACAGGTCGAAGCAATAGAACAGGAAATTTTTTCTGTACCGTGGTCGGAAGAATCTTTTCTTTCCGCCTGCACAACGCCTGAAAATATTTATCTGGTGTGCCTTGCAGGCGAAGAAGTTGCAGGCTACTGCGGATTGTGGAGTGTGCTTGGCGAAGGCAATATCACCAATATGGCAGTGGCAGAAAAATACCGCAGAAACGGAGTGGCGGAAGCGCTGATGAAAGAAATGGAAGAACGCGGCAGACAAAAAGACGTGACGATATTTTTTCTTGAAGTGCGTGAAAGCAATGATGCAGCGCGCAGGCTCTATGAAAAAATGGGATATGAACAAATCGGTGTCCGTAAAAATTTTTACGAGAAGCCGGCGGAAAATGCCATAATCATGTCAAAAGGCTGGCGTACGGCATAGGAAAGGTGTATACTAAAATTAGAAAAGGAAAGACTAAGAAAAATGTTAGATGTATGTTTACTAGGTACAAGCGGAATGCTTCCGTTGCCGGGAAGATGGCTGACATCGCTGTTGCTGCGTTATAACGGCAGCAGTATGTTAATCGACTGCGGCGAGGGAACACAGATTGCAATAAAAGAAAAGGGCTGGAGCTTTCATCCGATTGATGTCATCTGCTTTACACATTACCATGCAGACCATATCAGCGGACTTCCGGGACTTTTACTGACAATCGGCAATTCCGACAGGACAGAACCGGTAACACTCATCGGGCCAAAAGGGCTTTCAAGAGTGGTTTCCGCACTGAGGGTCATTGCACCGGAGCTTCCGTATGAATTGCGTTTTATTGAATTGAGTGAATCCAGAGAACATATTTCTATCAATGGATATGAAATAGATGCATTTAAAGTGAATCATGCTGTGACCTGTTACGGTTATGCGGTAAATATTCCGCGGATCGGCAAGTTTGACGTTGAAAAAGCAAAGGCACTTGAGATCCCTCAGAAAGCATGGAACCGCTTGCAGCACGGCAGTACAGTAGAACTGGACGGCAGGGTGTATACACCGGATATGGTCATGGGTGCACCAAGAAAAGGTCTGAAAGTGACTTATTGTACGGACAGCAGACCGGTGAAGTCTATTTCAGAAAATGCACAGGGCTCGGATTTGTTTATCTGCGAGGGCATGTACGGCGAGAAAGGTAAAGAAAGTAAAGCAAGGGAATATAAACATATGACCTTTGTAGAAGCTGCACATCTTGCCCGGGAAGCACAGGTGAAAGAAATGTGGTTGACACATTTTAGTCCGTCACTGGTGCGCCCCGCAGATTATGTAGCAGGAATACAGAAGATATTTCCGAATGTTCAGGCAGGTACAGACGGTAAAACGGTAGAGCTTGGCTTTGAAGATTAGGAAAGGGCAGCTGCAAAGGAGGTAGCGTTATGAAAAAGTATGCAAGAGTCACAATCGCAATTTTAATCATGGCAGCATTGGGCGTTGGATATTACTATTACTTGTCCAACAGACAGCCGCGGCAGGATGCGACACAGCAGTCGCTGGTGAATGAACAGCTTGCCCAGTTAAAGACAAAAAATATTGAACAGAATTACCCGGAATCCGTAAAAGAAGTGGTCAATCTGTTTATGCGCATCAGTAAAATGTATTACACATCCAGCGTATCCGATGAGGATTTAGGCATTCTTGCAAGTCAGGCACGTCTGCTATTTGATGATGAGTTAAAGAGCAAACAGACCGATGCAGAATACCTTGAAAGTTTAAAGCAGGATATAGCGGATTATAAGAAGGTCAACAGATACATTTCTGATTTCAAACTTGAAGGCAGTTCAAATGTAAAGTACAAGACCTTAAACGGTCAGAAGTATGCTACAATTCTTGGACTGTACTATATCCGGGAAGGCAGCGGACTGGAGTATTCCTATACAAAGTTTACACTGCGTGAAGATGCGCAGGGACACTGGAAGCTCCTGTACTGGGAACTGGCAGATGAATCAGACATTAATGAATAAAAAGTAGGAAAAGGTCATGGAAAACAAAGACGTATTAATACTGGCAATCGAAAGCTCCTGCGATGAAACGGCAGCTGCGGTTGTAAAAAACGGAAGAACGGTATTATCCAGTGTGATTAATTCACAGATTGATATTCACACGCTTTACGGCGGTGTTGTGCCGGAAATTGCTTCCAGAAAACATATTGAAAATATTAATCCGGTTATCGAACTGGCATTAAAGCAGGCAGATGTCACGCTGGATGATATTACGGCAATTGGTGTTACGTATGGACCGGGGCTTGTCGGTGCATTGCTTGTTGGTGTTGCAGAGGCGAAAGCCATTGCATTTGCAAAGAAAAAGCCGCTGGTTGGTGTACACCATATTGAAGGCCATATTTCAGCAAATTATATCGAACATCCTGATTTAGAGCCGCCGTTTGCGGCACTGGTGGTGTCGGGAGGACATACTCACCTTGTTATGGTAAAAGATTACGGCACATATGAAATTATCGGGCGGACAAGAGATGATGCGGCAGGAGAAGCATTTGATAAAGTGGCGCGTGCCGTAGGTCTGGGATATCCTGGAGGCCCGAAGGTTGACAAGCTGGCCAAAGAGGGCAATCCCCATGCAATCGAATTTCCGCGGGCACATGTTGACGATGCACCGTATGATTTCTCATTCAGCGGAATCAAGTCCGCTGTATTAAACTACATCAATTCCTGTGAAATGAAGCAGATTGAGATTAATAAGGCAGATTTAGTGGCATCATTCCAAAATGCAGTTGTAGAAGCACTTGTTTCAAGAGCAATCCGTCTGACAGAGGAAATGCACATTAAAAAGCTTGCCATTGCGGGCGGTGTGGCATCCAATTCTGCACTGCGTGCGGCACTCACAAGGGAATGTGACAGCCACGGTATTCAGTTTTATTCACCGTCGCCGATTCTCTGTACAGACAATGCGGCAATGATTGGTGCGGCTGCATACTATGAATACATGCGCGGAACACGGCACGGATACGATTTGAATGCCGTTCCGAATTTAAAACTTGGAGAGCGGTAATCGGACAATGAAGTGCAGAATGTCTGCGGAATAGAGGAGCATATGAAAAAAATTGCGGTTGTACTGGCAGGCGGACGCGGCAGCAGAATGAACAGTGACATTCCAAAGCAGTATCTGATGTTAAAAGACCGGCCGGTACTTTATTATGCCTTAAAGGCATTTCAGGACAGCGATATTGATAGTATTGTATTGGCGGCAGGTGAAAATGATTTGGAAATGTGCCGCACACAGATTGTTGAAAAATACGGCATAAATAAAGTCATGGCAATTGTCGCAGGCGGCGCACAGCGGTATGATACAGTATACAATGCACTGAAAGCGGCGCAGGAGCTGGCAATAGATACAGCACCAGAAGAGGTGCTGATTTATATCCATGACGGTGCAAGGCCGTGTATCAGCCGGGAAATTATAAAAAACTGCGAAGAAGCCGCATTACAATATGGTGCCTGTACGGCAGCAGTCCCGGTTAAGGATACCATTAAGGTGGTCAGTCCGGAAGGCTTTGCAGTTGATACACCGGACAGAAATACGTTGTGGCTGATTCAGACGCCTCAGGTATTCCGCAGTGACATTATAAGCAGTGCGTATGCAAAAATGTATGCGGATACAGACAGAGGTACGATTACAGATGATGCCATGCTTGTAGAACGTTATACGGACGTTCCGGTCAAAATGGCAATGGGCGCATACACAAATATAAAAATTACAACGCCGGAAGACATGGGGATTGCGGCGCAGTATCTTTAAAAAATAAAAACCAGAATAGAACAGGTTGTTTAAGAGGGTAATTAGCACAAGGTGCATGATTATAGAATAATGGAATGCTGTAAAATACAGCGGAATGGAGGAGTTACACAATGGAACAGACAATTCCGTATAAGATTTATCTGGAAGAACAGGAAATGCCAAAGCAATGGTACAATGTACGCGCTGATATGAAAAAGAAACCGGCGCCGATTTTAAATCCACAGACTTTAAAACCGGTTACAGTCGATGAATTATCGGCTATTTTTTGTACAGAGCTTGCAAAGCAGGAACTGGATGATACAACACCGTATTTTGATATCCCGCAGGAAATCAGGGATTTCTATAAAATGTATCGCCCGTCACCGTTAGTACGGGCATACTGTCTTGAAAAGAAGTTAGGCACACCGGCACACATTTATTACAAATTTGAAGGAAATAACACATCCGGCAGTCATAAACTCAATTCTGCAATTGCACAGGCATACTATGCAAAACAGCAGGGATTAAAGGGAGTTACAACAGAGACAGGTGCAGGACAGTGGGGAACAGCACTTTCGATGGCATGTTCTTATTTTGATTTAGATTGTCAGGTTTATATGGTAAAGTGTTCTTATGAGCAGAAACCGTTCAGACGTGAAGTTATGCGTACATATGGTGCATCTGTAACCCCGTCACCGTCTATGAAGACCAATGTCGGACGTAAAATCAATGAAGAATTTCCGGGAACAACAGGAAGCCTTGGCTGTGCGATTTCAGAAGCAGTTGAAGCAGCAACAAGTCAGGAAGGTTATCGTTATGTATTAGGTTCTGTGCTGACACAGGTATTATTACATCAGTCTATTATCGGTCTTGAAACCAAGGCGGCACTGGACAAATACGGTGTAAAGGCAGATATGATTATTGGCTGTGCAGGCGGCGGTTCTAATCTCGGTGGATTAATCTCTCCGTTTGCAGGACAGATGCTGCGCGGGGAAGCCGATTACAAGTTGATTGCAGTCGAACCGGCATCCTGCCCAAGTCTTACAAGAGGAAAATACGCATACGATTTCTGTGATACAGGTAAAGTATGCCCATTAGCAAAAATGTATACACTCGGCAGTGGATTTATTCCGTCCGCAAACCACGCAGGCGGACTGCGTTATCATGGAATGAGTTCTGTAGTTTCCGAATTATACGACCAGGGACTCATTGAAGCAAGAAGCGTAGAACAGACAGAAGTATTTAAGGCAGCAGAACAGTTTGCACGGATTGAAGGAATTCTTCCGGCACCGGAAAGCAGTCATGCAATTAAAGTGGCAATTGATGAAGCACTCAAGTGCAAAGAAACCGGTGAAGAAAAGAATATTGTATTCGGACTTACAGGTACAGGCTACTTCGATATGTTTGCATATCAGCGTTACAACGACCATGAAATGTCAGATTACATTCCGACAGACGAAGAACTGCAAAAGTCACTGTCTACCCTTCCTGTAGTAGAGTAGGAGTATCAGTGTAATCAAAAATCCGGTATACAGAACGGATTCGTACGGATACAGAGTGCCTGCGGTAGGAGAGCAGGAAAAAGACAGGATATATAACTTCGTGCCTGCCGGGCAGTGCGGACGGTATTTGGATAAAATATCCGGCGGAACAGTGAAAGTATTAGAACTGTTTCTGCCGGATATTTTAAATGAAAGTACATTTTTGACAGTCTACAAATGAATTGTCCGGTATATTGGAAACAAAAGAGAGCAAAAAGCGGGGAAAGGCGTAAAATAAAAAGGAAGCATAATATACGTAAAAACAGCGTAAAAAGGCGGTGTGAGAGCAGAAAAACAGCGGATAAATAAAAAAGTTGAAAAAATTGAAAAAAGTTGTTGACAAGTAGCAGACGAGGTGATATTATAAACAAGTCGTCAGCGATGAGCAACAACGCAGACATGACAAAAAGAATATGGAGAGGTACCGAAGTGGTCATAACGGGGCGGTCTTGAAAACCGTTTGTCTTCACGGGCGCATGGGTTCGAATCCCATCCTCTCCGCTTCCAAAGCACTTATGCAGATAAGTGCTTTTGTTTTCCTAAGAGCTGAATATGAAAAATGACAGGCGCGAAGGTGTCGTATCTTAATGATACATTAGGAGAAGTACCCAAGAGGCTGAAGGGACACCCCTGGAAAGGGTGCAGGTCGGTAACACGGCGCGAGGGTTCAAATCCCTCCTTCTCCGTTCACATCATTGATGTTTCTTGTTTTTGGTTAAACAAACACGATGATGTAAAGAAAATAAAAAATATCAAAAAAGTTGTTGACAAATAATGACAAGCATGATATTCTATTAAAGCTGTCGGCGCTGATAAAAAACGCAGGCAACAATATGAACATTGATAACTGAACAGTAAAACAACCCTGAAAATTCTTTGAAATTTTCAATTTACGAACTGACATCAAATAAGAGATTATAAGATGTCATCCTTTAAGACAGTAAGTTTTAACGGAAACTAAACTATTGAAGCTAGTTTGTTCAAAACTGGCGGACAAACACTTTTTATGAGAGTTTGATCCTGGCTCAGGATGAACGCTGGCGGCGTGCTTAACACATGCAAGTC
>NZ_JAJCRR010000047.1 GCF_020564355.1 Lachnospira pectinoschiza
GTAAAATAAAATATCAATGTCTATCGTGCGTGGGCCCCAATGAATCTTACGTACACGCTTTAATTTAGCTTCGATTTCGTGAATAAGCACCAATAGTTGCTTCGCTTCAAGTGTCGTTGAAATCTTCACTGCCATATTGACAAAGTCATCTTGTTCCACACCCCCAACAGGTGAAGTTTGATAAAACTTTGACTTTTTATCTATTAAAATAGCCGAATTCTGTCCCAATAAACTTACTGCATCTTGTAAATAAGCTTGCTTGTCTCCAATATTGCTCCCTAAACTCAAATAAACCGTTTGCATCACTTTCTCGTTTTCCCCTAGAAAGCCGTAAATATTCTCTAAAAGTTAAATATTTTAACCGACCATTTCAATTTCGACATTGTCAAAGATTCCTG
>NZ_JAJCRR010000048.1 GCF_020564355.1 Lachnospira pectinoschiza
CCCTCTCGCAAGAGAGGGAAATAAGGCATTATTTATACAATTATTATTCATATTCAAAATATCATAGTCGAGGTTATACAAAAATGAAAAACTTAAAAAAATGGGTCGCTCTTACAGTTGCACTGACGGGGGTGGTTGCCTTTGGGAAACCAGCTTTTGCCAACCAGTTTAACTTTAGCGTAAAAGCAATTCTTCCAGAAAATCAAGCAAGCAAGGCATCTTATTTTGATCTTCTTATGACACCAGGGCAAGAACAGACACTTACTGTAGAACTGAGCAATTCAACGGACAAAACAGTTACTGTTGAGCAAGGTTTAGCAAGTGCAACGACCAACCTAAACGGGGTCGTAGAATATTCGCCCAATAAAATCAAGCCTGATGCTTCATTAAAGTATAAT
>NZ_JAJCRR010000049.1 GCF_020564355.1 Lachnospira pectinoschiza
GTTTTTTTTTGTTGGAAATGAAAACTGAGCCTGTATTGCGGTTGGAGTCAGTGAGTTAAAAAATAGATTCTTTGAAGTCTATTTTTTGTTTTGCTTTGAATTTGGCATTAATATTGTCACTCTAGTCTCAGGAAGTACTATATAGGTCAAAGTAGATAGGAGAGTTCAAGGAAGCGTTACGATTCTAGAAGTAGCAGTTAAAAAGTTTTTTTGATTTTTTTGTTATACCTCATATTTTTTTACGGATAATAGTGTGCCATGAATAAAAATTATTGTGAATAGGAGGATTTGAAGTCCAAATTGCAGAACAGATCAAAAAATAGTAGAAAACAGAACTTGAGAATAAAAGTACTAACTGAAATGAGGCTTGTTTGAAAAAAAGAATTTTTAAAATTCTT
>NZ_JAJCRR010000050.1 GCF_020564355.1 Lachnospira pectinoschiza
TGAAGCTAGAAAGTAAAGAAAAGGAGAAATTATGTCACTTACAGAAACTTACACTCTCGCAAACGGTATGACAATTCCAAAAGTGGGTTTTGGAACATGGCAATCTAAAGATGGCGAAGAAGCATATCAAGCTGTAAAAACTGCCTTAGAAGTGGGCTACCGTCATATTGATACAGCAGCTGTGTATGGCAATGAAGAGTCAGTGGGCCGTGCGATTAAAGACAGTGGAATTGCACGCGAAGACTTGTTTATTACGACAAAACTTTGGGCTGTTGGCACAACAGAAGATGCACGAGCAGCACTTAACGAAAGCTTGGAAAAATTAGGTTTAGACTATGTGGACCTTTATCTTATTCACTGGCCAAATCCAAAAGCGTTTCGTCCAAACTTTG
>NZ_JAJCRR010000051.1 GCF_020564355.1 Lachnospira pectinoschiza
ACTTGTTTAGCCACGATAAATTTCTCCTTATAATATTGTTTTTCGTGATGTGGTATGATGATAGACCATTCTATCTTCCACGCCTATATGCTAAAAACATACTTAAACAGTCTACCAAATATAGGGGCTTTTGTCAAGCCTCTATATTTCAATGTATTCATCACATGCCGCAACAACTGCAGGATCATGCGTTACAATGATCACTGTTTTTCCTTTTTCTACTTCTTGGCGTAATAATCCCAGTATCAAAACTCTATTTTGCTCATCTAAAGATCCTGTCGGCTCATCAGCCAAGAGGATTTGACTGCGCTTCAGTAAAGCAGGCGCAAGAGCTACACGCTGTTTTTCTCCACCTGATAATGCATATACCTTTTCATTCAAGTGATGAGGG
>NZ_JAJCRR010000052.1 GCF_020564355.1 Lachnospira pectinoschiza
GGTAAAGCCCTGCTTGGATCACGATAGATTAACTTTAATGGTTTAACAAAAACTAAAGAGCGGTTAAATTCAAAAAGAAAAAGCCGGGCAATTTACCCGGCTTTTTATCACGGGCACAGATACTTTTTGAGAATACTCAAAAGTTGTATCCATGCCAAGCATAAACACAACTTATCTGCGCCAAAAGAAATAGACTGTCAATGGAAGTGTTTTGCTCATGTGATTTTCTCCTTTATGAATTTAAAACTTATTATACGTAAAAATATTTTAAATTGCAAGAATTTATACAGAATTATGTGAAAATTTATGAAATTCCAGTTTTACCCCTCCATTTATCTTCCAAATCTGAAAAGCATTTCACTTGACATGAAACGCGTTCCATGTCAAGT
>NZ_JAJCRR010000053.1 GCF_020564355.1 Lachnospira pectinoschiza
GTTATTATTATGGTATCCATGTGGACAGCCAACTGATCAGCCCGGATAACAGTGAGGAGTTTCTCCCGGGTGGCGACAGCCGTTTAGAAGCTTTCCTTACAGGAATTAAGAACAATTCGATCATTGACGAAGGGAATGCCCGACCAGACATCGATTTACCTCCATCCTCCTTTGATTTTGACGCGATGGCTCCAGGCCGTGTCTTTACTATGGCTGGTGAGCAGTACAAATACCTTGAAGATATGGGCAACGGTAACCATATGATTATCCGTCATGAAGCTATTCGGGATACAACTTTCAACGACCAACCTCAAGTCCTGAGTAACTGGCTCAGTGGACTTGACGCTGATGTCCAAGGCATAGTTCAGCCTGTCCTTATACC
>NZ_JAJCRR010000054.1 GCF_020564355.1 Lachnospira pectinoschiza
GCGGTTATCACGTCGCCCTGTCACGGCGAAGATCGCGGGTTCGATTCCCGTCGGAACCGTTTCAAGTAGGCTTACTTGAAAGGTAATAAAAGAAATAGACTCGTTAGCTCAGTTGGTAGAGCATTTGACTTTTAATCAAAGGGTCGCTGGTTCGAGCCCAGCACGGGTCATACTTTAACATTAGGTTGAGGTATAAAGCGTAAAAGAACTTGTCAAGCGGATGTGGTGAAATTGGCAGACACGCTAGATTTAGGTTCTAGTGCTTTAGGGCGTGGGGGTTCAAGTCCCTTCATCCGCATTTCTTTTATAGCCGACTTAGCTCAGTTGGTAGAGCATCTGATTTGTAATCAGAGGGTCGCGTGTTCGAATCATGTAGTCGGC
>NZ_JAJCRR010000055.1 GCF_020564355.1 Lachnospira pectinoschiza
GCTTTGTTTATTGTATCAATCACGCAGGATACTTCCAATGTTTCTGAAAGTGTCCAGGCTATGATTTTTCTGGAAAATAAATCCATAATACTGGTCAGATAGACAAATCCGTCTATTGTCCAGATGTGCATCTTGGGCATCGCGTAATTCACGTCTGAGACGAGCGATTTCCTTCTGCTCATCGGATGCGTAATTACCAGAACCCCGAGCAAGAATATCACCAGATTCCCGGAAGTCTTTCAGCCACTTTGTTAGTGTGCTGTATCCGATGCCAAGATTTTCAGCACATCCACGTACACCGAGATCTTTATGATCTTGATAATACTGGATTGCATCAAGTTTAAATTGTTTGTCATGTTGCGTTGCCATATGAG
>NZ_JAJCRR010000006.1 GCF_020564355.1 Lachnospira pectinoschiza
ATCCGATGCCAAGATTTTCAGCACATCCACGTACACCGAGATCTTTATGATCTTGATAATACTGGATTGCATCAAGTTTAAATTGTTTGTCATGTTGCGTTGCCATATGAGATCCTCCTTCAGCATAGCCCAATTTCTGAATGGATAGAAATGCAAATTGGAACATATCCCGGTAATTAATTAAATACATTAACTCTACGGAGCGTAGAAACCGCAAAAATTCACCATATTCTACGTTGCGTGGGTGTGATTGGAAATAGGATTGAAGGATAATTAAGCCAGAAAGGAGGAAAGCAAATGGATCAAATAAAAATTGGAAGATTTATAGCTGATGAGAGAAAGAGAAAAGGGTATACTCAAAAACAGCTTTCTGAAAAATTAGAAATCAGCGATAAAACAATTTCAAAATGGGAACGAGGTGTTTGAGTTATAATAGGACCAAGTTAGATGAAACCCAGTAAAATCAAGGGGTTATGCCTAATTTAGTCCTTATTTTTATACCAATTTAGCGGTAGATAAGGCAGCGCTGTTATATCAAAACCGAAAATCCAAGTCAGTATCACAGATGTCCGCAATCAGTCTGAGAGTGAATCTGTGTGCTTAGATTAGGTACAATTTTATATCAAAACATTTAGTGAGGACTAAATTAGCACTTGAGATGGAATATTCCATCAGCTGGTTTGGTCCTCTTTTTATTTGAGAGGAGTGGTCGAATGGGCAAAGTGTTAATTTGGTTCGTAATCATTATTAGTACAGTGGTTCTCTACTGTCTTATGAAAGTTAAGGCAGAGAGTGATGAACTGTATGAGAAATTAATGAGAAAGCATTTTTATGGCAGGTCTGATGATATTCCTGCATCTGACCAAACTAAGCACTTGAAAGGGTGTGGGTAATTATATGAAATTTTGCAAAACAATAATGCAGACAATACAGAAAAGGAGTGAAAGGAACATGAATAACAAGTTAGAAGTAATCGGCATTGATCATGGCTGGTCAATGATGAAAACAATCTCTCAGGTATTTGTCACAGGTGTTAAGGAGATTACAACAACTCCGGCACTTTTCGGCGATGTACTTGAGTATGAAGGAAAGTTCTATAAGGTTGGAACTGTGAGGCAGGAAGTAAAGGATACCAAGGTCGAAGATGACAGCTTTTATCTTCTCACTCTTGCAGCAGTTGCTAAGGAACTTAAAAGAAGAGGTCTTGCAGAGGCAAAGGTATTCCTTGCTGTAGGACTTCCGCTTACAAGGTTTGGAGCAGAGAAGAATGATTTTATCAAGTACCTGACAAAGAATAAGCGTGTAAGCTTCAAATATGAGAATGAGTCATATCATATTGAAATTGATGATGTGGCAGTATTTCCTCAGTGCTATGCAGCAGTAGTGGACAAGATTCCTGCTATGGCAAAGAAAACACTGATAGTAGATATTGGAAGCTGGACAATCGACATTATGCCGGTAATCAACAAGTCTCCGGATGAATCAAAGTGTGTGACGATTCCCAAAGGTCTTATTACCTGTATGTGTTCTATCAATGAGCAGTGTGTAAGACAGCTTAACGGAGAGGTAGACGAGTCAGAGATACAGAACATCATGCGATATGGCAGGTCAGATATTGATGATGAATACTTTGCCATTATTAAGGCAGAGATAGAGGATTTTGTTGATAAGGTATATAACTCAATCCGTGAGTTTGGGTATAACTTAAAGACTATCCGTCAAAGGTAGAGCATACTTCATTCTTTACTGATGAGGACGGAGATTTAATCTTACCGGAGGCACTGAAAATCGGTAACTACCGCATTGAGGAAGTGTCTGCACCATTTGGATATGTTGTAAATGATAAGTATGTCAACATCTTTGTTGATACTGACACAGCATTTGAGACAGATGGTGATACAAATGATGCAATCATTATTGTGGAATATTCCGATGCCCCTGCAGTCGGAGAGCTGACTGTAGAAAAGAAGGGCGAGGTACTTGACGGATTCAAGGGTGGACTCCTTGCAAGCTCATATGAGAAAGAGTTTGTTTATAAGGAAGGCTCACTTGCCGGAGCAAAAATCAAAGTTTATGCTGCCGAGGATATTTACACAGCAGACAACCAGAAGGATGCAGACGGAAACCGCATTAAGTATTACAGCAAGGGGAGACCTTGTGACAACTCTTACAACTGGCAAGGATGGAAAGGCAACAGCTAAGAATCTTCCTCTTGGACAGTACAGGGTTGTGGAAGTGGAAGCTCCATACGGATATGTATTAAATACGAATGGGCAGAAAGTGACATTCACATATGTGGATGATAAGACACCTGTTATCAAGGAAAGCCTTACTTTCTCAGATGACAGACAGAAGCTTGATATGTCAGTGACTAAGCTTGATGCAGAAGATAACACACCTATTGCAGGTGCAGTATTTGGTCTTTATGCAGACGAGGATATCAAGAATGTTGCTGGCAAGGTAATTATCGAGAAAGGCACACTTCTTGAGAAGGCAACATCTGATGAGAATGGAAAGATTGCTTTTGTTAAGGATTATCCATTTGCAAAATATGTTGCAAGGGAGCTTGTAAAGCCTGCCGGATATGTGACAAATGAGGAAGCAGTAAACTTTGATACAAAATATCAGGGACAGGATGTTAAGGCTGCTGTATATAACAGCGAGTATAAAAACACTCCAACAACCTTTGAGTTTACAAAGACAGATATCACAAGCGGTGCAGAGCTTACAGGTGCAACACTTACTGTACTTGATAAGGATGGAAATGTGGTAGACACATGGACATCTGATGCTAAGGAAGCACATGTGATCAAGAGACTTGTAGTTGGCGAGATTTACACACTTCGTGAGGAATTTGCTCCTTACGGATATCTTAATGCAACAGATATCCAGTTTACAGTAGAGGATACAGGCAAAGTGCAGCATGTAGAGATGAAGGATGAAGTTCCTACAGGTTCCATTGTCATCAATAAGGACGGCGAATTTGTAACAGATACTACTCTTATGAAGGGTTACTGGTACGACTTTATCTTCAATTTCTTCAAGGACAGCCTTGCAGGAGTAACTTTTGATGTATATGCAAAAGAGGATATCGTAAGTGCCGACGGACTTGATACTGTATATCATAAGGCAGGAGACAAGGTGGCAACCATCGTGACAAATGATAAGGGTATCGCAAGAATTGATGACCTTCCACTTGGCAAGTATTATCTTGTTGAGACAAAGACAATTGATGGATTTGTATTAGATGATACACCGATTGAGGCAGACCTTTCTTATATCGACCAGAACACAAAGGTTGTATTTGCAGGAATGGATGTGACAAATGAGCGTCAGAAAGTGCAGATTACTGTAACCAAGACTGATTCAGAGACTAAGGAAGCACTTGAAGGAGCAGTATTCGGCTTATTTGCGAAAGAAGATATCGTGAACAAAGATGGCAAGGTAATCGTAAAAGCTGATAAACAGATTGAGAGAACAGTAACAGGCAACTCTTAAGCTTATCAATGTACCGACAGAGCCTAAGCTTCCACAGACAGGCGACAATGCAAATCCGCTTCTTTATCTTGGAATTGGTGCACTTGCACTTATTACAGGTGTTGGAGTAGGACTTCGTGGAAGAAAGAAAAAGAATAAACAGTAACAATTAACCTTGCGGGGAATGTAAGCCAGTGACTTATGTTCCCTGCTTTTTTTGATTTGGAGGACAAACAGTGGTAGGAGAAAGAATCAGATATTACAGAAAACGACAAAAAATGACATTCAGGGAACTGGGCGAGAAAAGTGGTTTTGAAAATAGAGGTGATGTAAGAATTGCCCAATACGAAAATGGTTCAAGAGTTCCAAGGACGGGAACGTTGAACAGGATTGCAAAGGCACTTGGCATTCCGCCGGAAGAATTATTCTGTGAGGACTGTAGAAAGTGCATGTTTCTCAAGAATTATTACAGAAAGAAAAGAAAATCTCATACCACTTTTGATATGGGAATCGAAGAAGACAACAGTTACAGAGAACACAAAAATCCCGAGGATGAAGGGATTTTGTATGACAATTTAGATTAAGGAGGAACCGTAATATGATGAATTACGAGATTTTTAAGGAAGTAGTAAAAGAAAAGTTTATGGATTATATGCCTGAGAAGTTCAAAGGAATGGAGCTTGTGGCAGAACCCGTGGAAAAGGTGAATGTGACTCTTGATGGCATCATCTTACGAGAGGAAGGCAGGAATATTTCGCCTACGATTTATATCAATGACATGTATAAGAAGTATCAGGACTGTGGTGATCTTGAGGTGTCACATCATTGACAAATGTACATCGCCATGATACGATTTGAGAAATATATATATTTTTTGTCGGAAGTGTGGATTTTTTTGTCGGATACTTTTCTAAAATAAATAAGCTATTACATCTTTATGAAGGTGTTTCAGCATTTGGCACAAGGGGTTATCGCAGAAAGACCTATTTTTTGCAATAACTCAAGTAGAAATGAGGTGAATATCGATGATGCAGCAATTGTATAAATTGACATATGTCAAAAATGGGGGGAGAAGCCTACTGACCGTGAATGACGCTCAGGAGAGAATGACAAAAGGAGGACTTTATGAATATTATCAAACATAAATATGGCAAACGAACGGTATTTCTGCTGCTTGCGGTAATTTTGGTGCTATGCCCTTTGCAGGTTAGGGCGGCAGATAACAAGCCAACCATCGAAATTGGTAACTACATTCAGATGGGTACTTATGGGGGAGTGCCAATTGTGTGGCGTTGTGTAGCGAAGGATAGCAATGGGCCATTGATGCTTTCGGATAGAGTATTGTGTGATTACATGCCCTATGATGCAAAAACCAACAAAAATGCCGAAACAGGCTCGCACCGGCGCAATAGCTGGAGAGATAATTTTGGTTCTAACCACTGGAGAGACAGCAACATACGTTCTTGGCTCAATTCCAACGCTGAAGCAGGAAAAGTGAAATGGCTTTGCGGAAATCCGCCAACAGAGGATTCTGTCTATCCTAAAACGGCAGCATATGACCAAAAGGAGGGCTTCCTTCGCAGCTTTCGTTCGGATGAGCTGGGAGCGATTCGAACGGTGAAGCAGCGTTCTATCGTTTCCCATCCGGAGTATACGGCAGGTTATATCGACGCAGCCGGTGTTGATCTTCCCTATAACACCACAATTGATACGGTAGCGGATGGGTATGACAGTGCCCATTATGAATATATTTGGGATAGAGTTTTTCTGCTGGATGTTCAGCAGCTCAAAACGGTTAATGATAACCTGAACGGCTACCATATCGCAAAAAACAGAAGCGGTGTAGCATGGAACTATTGGCTGCGTACACCGATTACAACCTGTAACCATGATATGCGATTTGTGACCCCTCAAGGGAATATTTTGCGTGACGCACCCTATAAGGGATATTACGGCGTTCGTCCTGCCTTCTATCTGAATACGGAAAATTACACCGTATCATCCGGCACAGGACAGAGCGCACAGGACCCCTATGTTGTTTCCGCACCGGATGCGCCGGATGACAGCATTGGCATATCCGGCGCTGTGCGAGAGGATGTGAATGGTGACTGGAATGTGAACACGGATGAGTATCTACAGCTGGAGATGAGTACCCTCTACACTGAGGATCCTGCATATGCAAATGTAACCGTACCGGTGTATACAATCCAGAAGCCTCGCAGCGATAAGGAGAACATGGTGATTGTGTACTGCGCCGAGGGCTACACCAAAAGCCAGCAAAAGCAGTTTGTCGAGGATGTAAAAAAGCTGTGGGGGGAGGTATTGCAGATAGAGCCATATCGCAGCATGGCGGATCGCTTTAATGTCTATGCACTCTGCACGGCATCGGTGGATGGCTATGGCGGTACCAGCACATTTTTTGCTGCGACCGCCAAAGGAGGAATTTCTACTAACAAAGGGAACTGGCGCAACCATGTTTTGGAGCGCATCATAGGCCCTGCGTTTATCGAGAAGATTCATGACGCACATATTCCTAATGAAACGCATCCAAACGAAAACACGATGGATCATAATTATAGACAGTATGATTATGTGTATGAAAATATCAACCAATTCGTTGTGTTGGCGAATAGCGGTGAGTATTTCGGTGGCTCTCATGATAATAAACAATATGGTATTCACTATATTGTTGCGTCAGCGAGAAACGCATATTCTGCGTTTACCCAGCGGCATGAACTGGGACACGGTCTGTTCCATCTGGGAGATGAATATAATTATAGCACTGTTCCTGTAGGTGAGTGGAATTACACTACATCACTGAATATGACTGCAACAAAAGATCCCACGAAAGTGAAGTGGAGGCAGCTGCTTGGCTTCCGTAATACCTATACCTGCCCGCATCTTGACTACTATCCTTATACCTATAATTCCAGCAGGGATTGTCTGATGCGAGAGACCTTTCAGAATGATTTTTGCGATGTGTGCAAGCTACAGGGCATAAAGGTCATGAGTCAGCTCATTACAAATCCCCCTGCGCTTTATGTGGCTGTTCCTGAGGTGAAAAAGTATATCGGCGATTACAGAAATCCCACAAAAGATCCTTCTGCCTTTGAGGCAGCGAATTCCTCCGCATATGCGAGCTATCAAAATGACAGGAATAGCCGTCTATTAAGCGGCGGCAGTAAAAACAGCTTTGATTATAGCAGCATGAAGGGGCAGCAGGTTGAGCTGCGCACCATTATACAAAATCTTTCGAATACCCAAGCGAAGACTGTGACCCTGCGCCTGTGGGTGGAACATTCCAACGGCGAAAAAGCGGTCACGACAGATGGGGAGCAGGTTTTCACTACGCAGGAGTTTGACATCCCTGTTTGGAAAGAGAAAAGCAAATTCTGGACAAAGGGTGCGTTGGATTACGAGGGCAGCGACTTTAATTCCGGCCTTGTCAACTGCTCTCTGGTTTACACGATTCCGGAGAATGCCATTCTGCAATCCGGCGATACCATCGGCTTTGAGATTGTAGATCATGCGACAGGCGAGGTATTGGCTGATGATGATACGGAGCAGCAGCGCTATGTCAATGTCACCATCCAATATCAGCTGGAGGATGGCACAGATGTTCCAAACACCATGCCGACTACCTTTACTGTTCCGGTAGGCAAAAAGGTTGATTGGCAGCCGCCGCAGGAACTGCACGGCTACACTTTTGTTAAAGCGGAGGGGATGGAAAATGCTGTCCCGAACAGTGGTATGACGATTCGTTATATTTATAAAAGGTCTGAGGAACGCCCCGAGCCGCCGGTGACAAAAAATTATACGGTGCAATACAATTGGGGCTCTGTATTCCCGACAGGCGCAACGCTGCCGCTAAATAGCAGCTCCTATTCGAGTGTGCAACAGGCGAAGGCGGCTGTGGATAAGAAATATACCTCCACAACACGCATTCAGGCACAAAAGGATGGTAAAAACGGCACATGGGCTTTTTCGGGCTGGGATGCCGGCAACCTAAACGGCACAACCGTGGTATTCCGTGGAAGTTGGAGTTTTACGGCGGATACAGCGCCGATAACGCCTCCGAGCGGTACAGCAAGCTACAAGATTACCGCAACGGCAGGTATCGGTGGAACAATCTCTCCCGGTGGCACGACAACGGTATCTGCCGCAGGTCAGCTTACATATACAATCAAGGCGAACGAAGGATATTATATTGCGGACGTAAAGGTGGATGGTTCGGAAGTGACAGCGACCACAAGCTACACCTTTAGTGATGTGAATACTGATCACACCATAGAAGTTACCTTTAAACAGGAAAGCCAGACACCGGATGTGCCGGATGTGATTGCACCAAGCATAACCACACAGCCTGGCAATGCGACAGTGAAGGTAGGTGAGACTGCGTCCTTTACCATAGCAGCAAGCGGTACAGATCTTACCTATCAGTGGCAGATAGACAGAAATGATGGGAAAGGATGGGTAAACATTGACGGTGCAACGGCAACGAGCTATACCACATCCACAGTCAATATAAGCTGCAACGGATTTAAGTATAAGTGTGTTGTTTCAAACAGCGCAGGAAACGTAGAGAGTAATTCTGCAACATTGACCGTACAGGATGCGGGCATAACGCCTCCGAGCGGTACAGCAAGCTACAAGATTACCGCAACGGCAGGTATCGGTGGAACAATCTCTCCCGGTGGCACGACAACGGTATCTGCCGCAGGTCAGCTTACATATACAATCAAGGCAAACGAAGGATATTATATTGCGGACGTAAAGGTGGATGGTTCGGAAGTGACAGCAACCACAAGCTACACCTTTAGTGATGTGAATACTGATCACACCATAGAAGTTACCTTTAAACAGGAAAGCCAGACACCGGATGTGCCGGATGTGATTGCACCAAGCATAACCACACAGCCTGGCAATGCGACAGTGAAGGTAGGTGAGACTGCGTCCTTTACCATAGCAGCAAGCGGTACAGATCTTACCTATCAGTGGCAGATAGACAGAAATGATGGGAAAGGATGGGTAAACATTGACGGTGCAACGGTAACGAGCTATACCACATCCACAGTCAATATAAGCTGCAACGGATTTAAGTATAAGTGTGTTGTTTCAAACAGCGCAGGAAACGTAGAGAGTAATTCCGCAACATTGACCGTACAGGATGCGGGCGGTTCCGATAATCCTGACACACCGAATAACACCTATCAGATTATTGATGGAGCAAACAATAGTTGGACGCATGACAGTGATGGTAATATCACCATCCGGGGTAACGGAGACTTCTCCAAGTTTACCGGAGTTAAGGTGGACGGAAATTTGATAGACAAGAGCAACTACACTGCAAAGGAAGGCTCTACCATTATCACACTGAAAGCTTCCTACCTGAATACACTTTCGGCAGGAACCCATACAGTTGAAATCCTGTGGACGGATGGTTCTGCAAGCACCACATTTACCATCAAAGCAAATACCTCTGATAACAGTAATAACAACCAGAATGATAACAACAATAGCGATTCCTCTGATGACAAGCCATCGAGTGGAACTGATAAGAAGGATGTGACTGCACCTAAAACCGGGGACAACACACCGAGTGTATGGCTGTTTATACTATTAATTCTTTCCGGAACGGGATTGATTATTACCGTAAAGAAACGCAGAGAAAATTTGAATTCATAGAAACGATAGTTAAAAAATGAAACGAGAAAATAACCATGGAGAAGGCGGGCATGTATGTCCGTCTTTTTTTCAAAGAAAACACAACAGGGAGTGTACGCTGCGGAAGAGGTGAAAGAAAAGACACAGACGGAATCAAAGCAGAAGGCGTGTATGGGAATGGAAATGGAAATTTCTTCTCAATCAGGTAAATCTTAAAAATGCAATGCGCTCATTTGGAACATTTGTTTCTAAGATTGATTGGTCGAAGTCAGATTCCTTAAGAGAACTGTTTAGACCATTTGAGCATCTTGGGACAGAAAAGATATATGCTTTATAGACATAAAAAGCAAGATTGAATAGCAACCCTCCCAAAGTTGTGCATTTGCAACCAATGTTTTCTTTACTTTCAGCCACCTGTAGGTATAATTTTGGGTATAAATTGAATTGGAGGTATTTATTTTGATAGGTGACAATATTAAGTTTTACAGAAAAAAATCAGCTTACACAGGATGACATTGCTGAGGCATGTAATGTGACAAGACAGGCGGTGTCGAAATGGGAGAACGGAAATGGTTTTCCGGAAGTATCACTGTTGTTGCCATTATGTAATGAATTAGAGATAACGGTGAACGAATTATTGTCTGGTGAAAGAGTATCAGAAGAAGATTATCTAAAGAAAGCGGAGGAAAATATGGTGAATTTAGTTAGAGAAGCTCAGGAGAGTAAGAAGAAAATTATATTATCAGCAATGGCAGCAGGTCTTACAATTATTGCTGCAGTTCCATTGTTTCTGTTGTCAGGAATGCTTGCGATGGAGAACTGGATGAGGATTCTGCTTATAATTATAGGTTTGGTTGTAATATGTGGCGGTATTGTAATTGCGTGTATTCTTGACAGAGATGCAGGAGCATATGAATGTCCTGATTGTAAGAATAGATTTGTCCCGGATATGAAGTCTTATATTATGGGACCACACACAATAACAAAGCGTAAATTAGTATGTCCTAATTGTGGTGCATATAAGTACTGCAAGAAGGTCCTTACAAAATAAAGCAGTAATTTTACTGCTACAAAAATTTCGACAGATTTTAGCTTTTTCAACTCTATAGGCTTTTTGAGAAGTTTGGTTTTGATGAAGCATTTGGAAGAAGTGCAGTTATGCAATTTCTTGAGCTGAAAGGTTCAGGTGATTCAAAATTTCTTTCCAATCTGATGCAGGCAGATATTATTGAACTGGTATCCGGTCGCGGAAAGGGGAAATATAAGTTCAAAAAGTAATTTGATTATGAAGAAAGATTGAGTGAAAAGTCTTTATGATAAAACACTGTTGACTGAAGAAATGTGGGGAAATTATTAGAAAATTGATACGGATACTTAGAAAAAATACCAGCTGGAAAATATTGAAGGATAAAGCAAAACCGCAGTATATGGGATTTGTGTGTCATTTTTATTTAAAAACAATAAAATGGGTTATCGGCTGGTAAAAAATCGAAAAGAGTTGATAAATACTGGAAAAGTTGGTATAGTTATTCTTAGAAATGGCGGAAATACGTTGGATAAACATTAACATAGGATGTATTGAAACCGCCTTGGGATGGAATACGACAACGGCGTTGGGAAGATAAACATTAACATAGGATGTATTGAAACTTACCTCCCTTTATTGCAAATATCTTTCTCGCCGTGATAAACATTAACATAGGATGTATTGAAACATGTGTCCGGTTCCCGCTTTTATTACGGCCTTTTCGATAAACATTAACATAGGATGTATTGAAACTCACCTGCAATGATTTTAAAACAATTCTTGACTTGATAAACATTAACATAGGATGTATTGAAACGACAAACAGTGTTTATCATACATAAAGTCAGTAGGATAAACATTAACATAGGATATATTGAAACCAAAAATAGGAAGTCCCTATTTTTAAAAACCTAAATGATAAACATTAACATAGGATGTATTGAAACATCTGATCCATATAGTTTTCAAGTTCGGTTTTCTTGATAAACATTAACATAGGATGTATTGAAACAGCCTGACGGCAACAGTAAATGCCAACACGACTGCGATAAACATTAACATAGGATGTATTGAAACAGTAACAGCGGAGCGGATTTTAGAGCCGTGCCTGAAAGATAAATATTAACATGAAATACATTGAAATATCCATATGAAAACTGTAAATAAGACATCATTAAGATAAATTGGAGCGCATAGCATTGATTCGGATGGGAACAATACTAGAAAAATGAAAAATATAGTTGCATGTACCAGAGCGGCAAGGGGGGAATAGTACATAACGATTAGCACAACTTATCAATAATCCGGGTAGAAGGAATTGATATATCATTTTAGAAATACTATAATGAAATTATCAAGAAAAAGGAGTTGATAATTTTGAGTAAAAATTTAATTATCTATTATTCACGTAAAGGTCAAAACTATGTAAATGGCAGAATAGAGAGCCTTACGAAAGGAAACACGGAAATTTGTGCAGAATTTATTCAAAAGGCAGTTGGCGGAGATTTATTTGAGGTTGAAACCGTCAATGGTTATTCGTCAGATTATCATGCATGTACAGCAGAGGCAAAGACGGAGTATGAAAACAATACACGTCCGGAGCTTAAAGCATATCTTAAAGACATCAGCGGGTATGACAATATTTTCATTTGTGGTCCGTGCTGGTGTGGAACATATCCAATGGCAGTATTTTCGTTGATAGAGTCCCTGAATTTCCAGGGCAAAAATGTAATGCCGCTGATGACACACGAAGGCAGTGGATTGGGACGTTCCATGCAGGATATAAACCGAATCTGCAAGGGTGCTGTAATAAAAACAGGCCTTGCCGTTCATGGGGCAGATGCCAGCAAATCAGAGCAGGCAGTCACAAAATGGGCAAAAGAAAGCCTGAATGTGTAAAATCTTTAAGTATGGTATGATATATATAAGGAAATACTGACAGGAGAGAATATAAAGGAGCTTAGAGCCGATGAAATGTGACAAAATCTATATTGCAATTGACCTCAAGTCGTTCTATGCTTCGGTAGAATGTAAGGAGCGTAACCGTGACCCGCTGACAACCAATCTGGTTGTGGCGGATCAGAGCCGCACACAAAAGACGATATGTCTTGCAGTATCACCGGCATTAAAAAAATACGGAATTCCGGGACGGCCGCGGCTTTTTGAGGTGATTCAGAAAGTCAAGGAAGCCAACAGCGACCGTAAGTGGAAAGCACCGAATCATACATTTACAGGGGCTTCGGATGACAGTGAGGAGCTTTGTGAAAATCCGGCGCTTGAGATCGATTACATTGTAGCATCGCCTCGCATGGCACTTTATATGGAGTACAGTACAAAAATTTATAATATCTATTTAAAATACATTGCGCCGGAGGATATTCACATCTATTCTATTGATGAAGTATTTATGGACGTCACGAATTATCTTGCAGCCTATAATCTGACACCGGAAGAACTGGCGATGAAAATGATTCGTGATGTTCTGCAGACAACCGGAATTACGGCAACCGCAGGAATCGGAACCAATCTGTATCTTAGCAAAATTGCAATGGATATTGTGGCAAAGCATATTGAACCTAATAAGGATGGAGTGCGGATTGCCAGACTGGATGAAATGTCTTACCGGAAGCTTTTATGGAATCACAGACCGCTTACAGATTTCTGGCGGGTCGGGGGCGGCTATGCAAAGAAGCTTGCAGAAAATGGATTGTATACAATGGGCGATATTGCAAGATGTTCCATAGGCAAAACAAATGAATTTTACAATGAAGAACTGCTCTATAAGCTGTTTGGAATCAATGCAGAACTGCTGATTGACCATGCATGGGGACACGAGCCTTGTACCATGCAGGATATAAAAGCCTATAAGCCGGAAACCAACAGCGTCAGTTCGGGACAGGTACTGCACTGCGCCTATGAATTTGATAAGGCGAAGCTGGTGGTCAAGGAAATGGTAGATTTGATGGTGCTGGATCTGGTGGAAAAGGGACTAGTAACAGACCAGATTGTGCTGACAATCGGTTATGATATAGAAAACCTTACCGATGCGGACAGAAGGCGGCAGTATTACGGAGAGATTACTGTTGACCGTTACGGGCGGAAAGTGCCGAAACACGCACATGGGACTGCCAATTTAAAAAGGCAGACGTCGTCCACACATTTGATAACCGATGCAGTCATGCAGTTATATGATAAAATTGTCCATCCGAAGCTTCTGATTAAAAGAATCACCGTGACCGCCAATCATCTGGTCGAGGAAAGCCGTGCAGAACAGACACCGAAATATGAACAGCTAGACCTTTTTACGGATTATAGTGTGCAACAGGAACAGCAGGCAGCGGAAAATGCAGATTTAGAGCGTGAAAAACGGATGCAGAAAGCAATGATTGACATCAAAAAGAAGTTTGGAAAAAATGCCATATTAAAAGGCATGAATCTTGAGGAAGGTGCAACGGCGAAAGACAGAAACGAACAGATAGGCGGGCATAAAGCGTAAAGCATAGAATCCTGTTAATTCAGAGCGGATTATACGTCAGATGTCAGGTTGTTGTCCTTAAAATAAAAAGAAAGCAGTGATCAGAATGGATTATCAGAATCAACATCAATACGACGACATCCTTAATCTGCCACATCCGACATCCAAAAATCATCCGAGGATGTCCCTGCATGACCGTGCAGCACAGTTTTCGCCGTTTGCGGCACTCACCGGGCATGAAGCGGCGATAAAAGAAACGGCGCGACTGACGGACGATAAGCAAATTTTAAGTGAAGATGTCATTGAAAAGATAAACGGACAGTTAAAAATAATTGCAGAAAATATAGGAGCAGAACAGGAAATAACCGTCACGTATTTTGTGCCGGATTCCAAAAAATCCGGTGGCGCGTATGTAGACTGCGCCGGAACGGTCAGAAAAATTGATAAATATAACCGCACGCTGGTAATGACGGATAATACCGTCATACCGATAGAACAAATCAGCAGGATTTGCGGCTTGCAGGACTGTGAGATTGATTTGTGGGATATGTATGCGGATTACATCAATGGCAAGCGTGAAATTGCAGAAATCAATATGGATTTTAAGCCGGAGTACAAAACGATATAGCACCGGAACAGGAAAGGAAAAATGAAAATGCAGTTATATCAGGGCAGACCGGCGGATATGACCGGGCGGCAGGATAAAGAAAAACGGGTATATGAATTATTGGACAGATTAGGTATTGCCTATGAGCGGGTTGACCATGAGGCGGCAGAAACGATGGAAGCCTGCGAAGAAATTGATAAATTTCTTGCACCGGCGGTTATCTGTAAAAATTTATTTTTATGTAACACACAGAAAACGAAATTTTATCTGCTGATGATCCGCGGTGATAAAAAATTTAAAACAAAAGAGATTTCATCACAGATTCACAGTGCAAGGCTTTCCTTTGCACCGGCTGAAAAAATGGAAGAATATTTAGATATTCTGCCGGGTTCGGTGAGTGTCCTCGGACTGATGAATGACAAAGAGCATCAGGTACAGCTTCTGGTCGATGAAGATGTGCTGAATGCAGAATATGTGGGGTGTCACCCATGTGTGAATACGTCCAGTCTGCGTTTAAAGACATCAGACATCTTTAATACCTTTTTAAAAGAAGTATCACACGACTATATCACGGTTGTCTTGTCAGAATAAATAATCATACAATTCATTGAAAATAAACTTTATTGTTTACATTTTTGTTCATATGATGTATAATTGTAATAAATATTGTACGTGCTTTCAAGAAAAATGATACAAAATGCACAAAATACAGTAAAAATCAAAAAAATAAGGAGGAACTTTCAATGAATCGTTTAAAAGGAAAAATTGCGGTGATTACAGGCGGTAATTCAGGTGTAGGTGCGGCAACGGCGAAGCTGTTTGCGGCAGAAGGAGCAACCGTTGTGATTACGGCACGCAGGGAAGCAGCATTAAAAGAAGTGGCAGATGAGATTACTGCGGCAGGTGGTGAAGTATATGCCGTTTCAACAGATATTTCCAAGCCGGAGGACCCTGAAATGTTGATGCAGAAGGTTATGGACAAGTACGGAAAGATAGATATTCTTGTCAACAATGCCGGTATTCTGGAGCAGGGATTAAAGCCAATTGATAAGTTCTTAGATGAAGATATGGACAGAATTATCGAAACCAATGAAAAAGGCACAATGCGCTGCATGAGAGCGGCATCTAAGAGAATGACGACGGGCGGCGCGATTGTCAATGTGGCATCGGTAGCCGGTGAAAAAGGCTGCGGCGGTGCGGCTTATGTAGCGTCTAAGGCGGCAGTTATCGGTCTGACAAAGCATACGGCACTGCGTTTCCAGAAAGACGGAATCCGTTGTAATGCCATTTGTCCGGGCAACATTATTACACCGATGACCATGGGAACAGATCCGAAGGCATTAGACCCGGATATGATTGGTGCAATGATGACACACAGCGATATTAAGGCACAGTCTTGTACGGCAGAAGATGTTGCAAATGTAGTTTTATTCTTTGCAAGTGATGAAGCCAGAGCCATTACAGGTCAGATTATCGTAACAGATTTCGGCGCAATGCTGTAAGCGGAAAACGTTAAATCAAAATATATCGGTACGAATATGTGAATAAAATATATTAGTAAAATACATAAAAATACCGGCAGTGAAAAGCTGATAAGAAAATCGGGCTTTGGACTGCCGGTTTTTTGATGTGAAATTTTCAGTCTTGTGTGGTGTAAACACTTTGCTTATATTATAATAAATTCAGACATTTAAAAATATGGAAAAGGAAATCAGCAGAGTAAACAATGAGTAAAGCATCCAATTACTATTATGAACAATTAAATAAAGAACAGCAGAAAGCGTATTATGCCATGAAAGAAGGGCTGTTAAACCAGCAGGACTCTTTTGCAGTGCCAATGCTTGATAAAAAGGAATTATCTGACATTTATTTTATGGTGCGTATGGACTGCCCGGAAATTTTTTATTCCGTGCGTTTTTCGTACCGGTATTATCCGGATTCTACGGCAGTTGAATTTATCCCGGAGTATTTATTTCAAAAAGACAAAATCAGGGAGCACCGTCAGGCAATGCAGGCGCGTGTCAAAAAGCTTGCAAGACAGGCGCAGGGACTGGATGAAAAGGGGAAAGAGCTGTTTATCCATGATTTTATCGTACAAAATGTGCGGTATGACAAATTAAAAAAAGAGTATTCCCACGAGATTATCGGGGCATTGGGAAATGGTGTTGCCGTCTGTGAGGGCATGGCAAAAGCCGTTAAAATCCTTTGTGATGAGCTTGGAATCTGGTGTATTATTGCGCTGTCGGAGGCCAATCACGAAAAGGGAATCAAGTACCGTCATGCGTGGAATGTTATTAAAATCGGTGGGCAGTATTATCATCTGGATGCAACGTTTGACAATACGCTCTCCAAAGACGATACAATCCGGTATGATTATGTGAATCTGTCGGACAAGCAGATTGCAAGGGACCATGAACCGGTCATCTGGAAGGTTCCTGCCTGCCCGGACGGCGACCATTTTTATTATAAGGAAAAGAAGCTGTCGTGGACAACAACGGATGAAGTCAGAAACCGGACGCGTCAGGCAGTGAAAAAGGGAAAAATTCTGTTATTTCACTGGCGGGGAGGGTATCTTACCAAAGAAGTGCTGCAGGAACTGCTTTCCATTTTCTCAGAAGAAGCAAAGGCAAAGGGAAAACAATCCTTTGTATCGGTCAACCGGGCGCAGGCGGTACTGAGGGTGCGTTTTCAGGAAGGTGCCGGTGAAGAACAGATTGAGATGGAAGAAGCCAATGAAAGCGAATTATAGGAAATACAGAATGACCGTATGCAGAATTAAAATAAAAGCATGAAAAAAAAACAGCAGAAATGGAGAAGGGTATGAGGACAGGTAAAAAACTGACAGCAGAAATTCTGTCAGGAAAATGGGATGAGGCATTAAAAAAGCTTTATATGGATAACCAAAAGATACAGCAGCAGAAAAAACGTTATGTAAAAGCAGTGGCATCTTATTGTGAAATTTTTGGCGAAATGCCGGTTGAAATCTATAGTGCACCGGGCAGAAGTGAAGTGGGCGGCAATCATACAGACCACCAGCATGGCAGAGTGCTTGCGGCATCTGTAAGTCTGGATGCCATTGCAGTTGCAGGCAGGGTGGATGAGCCGTTGGTGCGGATACAGTCAGAAGGATACAAGTTGTGTGAAATTCGGCTGGACGAACTGGATAAGAAAACGCGCGAGGAGGGAACAACTAAAGGATTGATCCGCGGCGTGCTTGCAGGCTTGAAACAGCAGGGATATAAAATGGGTGGATTTTGCGCATATATTACAAGTGATGTGCTTTCCGGTTCGGGGCTGTCTTCATCGGCAACATTTGAAACACTGATTGGCACGGTTGTATCGGGACTGTACAATCATGCGGAAATTCCGGCAGTAACCATTGCACAGACCGGCAGATATGCGGAAAATGTGTATTTTGGCAAGCCAAGCGGACTGATGGACCAGATGGCATGTGCCATCGGCGGCATGGTTTATATTGATTTTGAAAATGAAGAAAAACCGCAGATAGAAAAAATTGATGCGGATTTTGAAAAAGCAGGATTGACACTGTGTATTGTGGATACGAAAGGGTCGCATGCAGGACTGACACACGAATATGCACAGATTCCCGTAGAAATGAAGCAGATTGCAGCACATTTTGGAAAAAATGTACTGCGTGAGGTTGAAGAAAAAGATTTTTATGCGGCACTTCCGGTTTTGTGCAAAGAATCAGGCGACCGTGCAGTACTGCGCGCCATACATTTTTTTGCAGAAGATGAACGGGTTGTAAAGGAAGTTAATGCCCTTCGCGCCGGTGACTGGAACCGTTTTTTAAAACTGGTAAAAGAGTCGGGCGATTCGTCTTATAAATATCTGCAAAATGTATATGTCAGTCATGATACGGTCAGTGAGCCGGTTGCCATTGCGCTGGCAGTGAGTGAACGGACGCTTGCGGATAAGGGCGTATGCCGTGTGCATGGCGGCGGTTTTGCGGGAACGATACAGGCATTTGTAAAAGAAGCTGCGGTTTTGGATTATAAAAATGCAATGGAAGCCGTATTTGGAGCGGATTCGTGCCATGTTTTAAAAATACGCAGATATGGAGGAATCAGAGTCATTGGATAAAGATTGTTCGTTAAAGAAAAAGATATTTAACATTATTCAGATTGGTGATAAAAGTAACCGTATCAGCAGGGCATTTGATATATTTATAACAATTACGATTGTTTTAAATATTCTGGTGACATTTGCACAGACGTTTGATGAATTGTCACGGATAACAATGGGATTAAAAGCGATAGAATATGTGACACTGGGCATTTTCTGTGTGGAATATGTCCTGCGAATCTGGACGGCAGAGTACTTATATCCCAATATCGGCAGAAGACAGGCAAAACTTCGTTTTTTGATTTCATTTGATGGAGTGATTGATTTACTGACCATTGTACCTGTATTTTTCTTATCGGGATTTGTAATATTCAGAATGTTACGGGTGGCAAGAATTTTCCACCTGTTCCGGTTAAATGCAAAATATGACTCGTTTAATGTCATCACAACGGTTCTTTATGAAAAACGCAACCAGATTATTTCTTCGGTATTTATTGTACTGATACTTATGCTTGCCAGCAGTCTGTGTATGTATAGTGTTGAGCATGACACACAGCCGGACGTTTTTCGCAATGCGTTCAGCGGTGTCTGGTGGAGTATGTCCACACTTTTAACAGTCGGTTACGGCGACATTTATCCGGTAACGACACTGGGGCGTGTGATGGCAATCTGTATCGCGTATCTGGGAGTCGGTGCAGTTGCAATTCCAACCGGTATTATCAGTGCAGGTTTTGTAGAACAGTATCAGCGCAAAAGCAGTCTGTCCAATCTCAAAAACGCGGACATCAAGCAGATTGCTGAAATATTTGTAGACAAACGCTATGCAGGGAAATCAATTGAAGAAGTGGAAGAACAGGAGCAGCTGACCATTTTCTTGATTTTAAGAGAAGACTTATCAATCCTCCCGCAAAAAGATACGCTGTTAAAACAGGGCGATATCATCATAATCCGCGCTGAAGGGGAGAAAGAATAGAATACCCCCGTGATAAAGGGGGCAGCTCAACGTGTTACTTAACTTCGCTGTCCCCTTTATCACGGGGAAGTTATTCGTTCATACGGTCAGATATTTACTCTTTATAAAGCCTGGTGTGAAAAATCACACGGATGTGCTAATATAGCTATGAGGGCAGATGGGAAATGAGGATTAGTGGAACAACTCCTGTACCATTTCCGCATTATAGACAACCTGTGTCTGATGTTCGGCTTCAATCATGTAGAGCGCGTGGGCGGCGAGGTGTTCGGCAGCCTGCTCTAAATCACGGATACCGGTAGTATCTTTAAAAATATCAAGGACAGCATCCAGTCCGTCATCCAAAACAACACATTCATTTTCATGCAGACCGATACGTTTTAAAACCTTCGGGAGAGAATATTTCACAAAAATTGTCTTCTTTTCTTCCCTTGTGTAATCCGGAATATCAATAACGGCAAAACGGGATAACAGCGGCGCACTGATTTTTTCCTTGTCATTCGCGGTGGCAATCGGATAAACGCCGGAAGTCGGAATCAGACATTCCATATAGTTATCCGTAAATCCTAAGTTATCCAGCAGTGTCAGTAACACATCGGCAGGATTGCCGTTGCCGTTTCCGGCTGTTGCCTTGTCCAGCTCGTTAATGATAAAGACAAGATTATTTTCACCTGCCATATTGAAAGCTTCCATAATAATACCCGGCTTTGCGTTGGAATAAATTCTTGAACTTCCGGTCAGCTGTTCTGCATCGTTAATGGAACTCATATCGAGCGTTGTCCACGGCAGTTTTAAAATCTTGGCAACCAGATAGGCAATCTGGGATTTACCGGTTCCGGCAGGTCCGACCAGCAAAATGCCGTATGCCGGCAGGGTGTGTGTACGGTTAATCTGGATCACGGTTTCGATAATCCGCTGTTTTACACGTTCCATGCCAAATAATTCTTCATCAAGAATCCGGCGGGCTTCTACAGGGTCAATGGATTCAAAATAATTGCTTTTCCATTTAATATTTAACATAATGGATAAAGCACGCTGTGCGTGACGTTTTTCTTCCGGTGTAACCTCGTTGGAGCGTGCAACGACTAAGTTGCGGCGTGCCCACAGACGGATATTTTCAGGAAGCGTCTTACCGGCACAGTTTAAAAAGTCGGAAATGCTTGTGATGCTTGTCAGCTTCATATCATCTGCGGATTCATCTAAATCTTCATCGGAGGTTTCCTCGGCAATCGCATCACTTTCCAGCAGACGCTCAATCATAAACTGTAAAAATCCGTCTTCGGAAGAAAGCTTCTGACTGTTGCTGAAAGCCACTTCGCGGATTTTATATACGGCATAGCCGTCACTGCGGTTTTCACCGGTCAGCTTGACCTTAATGCGGTTTTCGCCAAGCCACTTAATCAGGCTTGTAAAACGGGAGTCAATCTGTAAAATATTGCTGAGTTCCACTCCGTCATCAAGCTGGAATTCAAAGGCGGTCTTTTTATATGGATTTGCAAAAATACCGGCAGAATCCTGTTCCCATGGGTGAGAAGAATTATCTAAAACCAGAATCGGATGCTCCGGTGTGGCTGTGGAGTGATTGGACTGAAAAGTTGTATAAGTACATTCAAAGGCGGAAACCGTATTGGATGTACTGGTTGAATCATATACAAGCATAGTATTTCTCCTGTTCATTTTATTTTATAGTAAGATGTATAAATGTTTAAATATGCACTCAAAACATCATAGCATACCTTGTTCAAATTTAAAAGAGCCGAAATCCCACACAAAATAAAATTACTTATTGACAAATGCGTATATGCACTGTATATATGTATATATACAGATGGCGGAAAAAGAGGAGGGAGCGGAGAAGATGATTCAGCTGGAAAACGTGTGTAAAAAGCTTGGAACCTTTGAACTCAAAGACATCAGCGTTAGTCTGCCTGCGGGCTATATCTGCGGAATTGCGGGCAGAAACGGTGCAGGAAAAACAACACTGTTACATCTGCTTTCGGGGCTGTACCGGCCGGACAGCGGAGCGGTGATGATATTTGACAGCAGGTACGATACACAGGAAAAGCAGATTCACGACAGCTTAGGCGTTGTTTTAAATGAAGATTTGATGATGAAACATCTCAACCTTGAGAAAAACGGGGACTATTTCGGGACATATTATTCCGGGTATCAAAAAGAACAGCTTTTATCATATTTAAAGCAATTTGGACTGGAAAAGAACAGAAAATTCGGAAAGCTGTCCAAAGGGGAAAAATTAAAATATCAGTTTGCATTTGCATTATCATGTAATCCGAAGCTGCTGATTTTAGATGAGCCGACAGCCAACTTTGATGTGGAATTCCGCAAAGATTTTTTGAAATTGTTACAGGAGTTTATCGCAGACGGACAGAAAAGTGTTGTACTGGCAACGCATTTAATGGAAGATATCGACCGCCTTGCAGATTACTTGATTTATCTGGAAGACGGCAGAAGCATTTTCGCAGGACAGATGGAAGATTTCCGGGAACAGTACCGTATTGTGTCGGGAGAAGCTTATAAAATCAAGCTGCTTGACCGGGAAGATATCATTGCCATGGAACAGAAAAAATACGGGGCAAAGGCGCTTGTCAGACATCACGGTTATCAGCATTATGACGCGGAGCTGACAGCGACAGCGCCGACCGTGGAAGAATTTATGTATTTTTTGAGTAAGGCAAAGACGGCGGAAAGGAGAAATTATGAAAAAGTTATTCACTGAATACTGGCAGGAATTTGATGTGCAGTATATAAAAAATATGTATGGAGCAGAGCTTCCGCTGCTTTATTTTGTCATTTACTGGAGCTGGAGTCTGGTTTTTGGAAATGCGGCAGGGACTGACACGACATCTGTCACGGGGAAAATAATACTGGCGGCAGCGGTTATTTTTCCGACGGTCTTTAGCTTTATTTCCTATACACTGCATCCGATAGCACTGTCAAAGCAGATGTATCTGTGTCCGCTGGGCAGTCAGGAGCGGCAAAAGCTGGTTATGGACAAATATCTTTTCCGGGTGGGGCTTCATATGACGGTCTGCATAGCAGGCACGGTTCTGGCAGCATTTATGGCGCGGGGCGCACTGTACTGGTATCTGCTTATTTTATGGAATGGTTTTATCATCAGCATTTTTATTCCGTCAGAGCAGGAAAAGACGGATAGCAGGACAAAGGAGCTGATTTATAAAAATATCATGATTCCTGTGGTGCTGATATTAAATGCCGTATATTTTGAAAATGCTTTAAATAAAGAAAATATACAGATTGTTTATGTTGTGTTGATTGCCGGGTTTATAGGACTGGTACAGTTACCGCTTTTTATATGGTATGCCGGACGGGTAAAAAGCCATATCCGGTCAGCAGTATTTTATAAAACCGGTATAGATGTCAGCGGCAGAGCTGTTTAGGGAGATTCACCATAAAAAGATGTTGGGGACAAAAGACCCCAACTATGAGCAAGCTCATGTGGGTTTAGACCTTTTGACCCTGATATCATAAATATATTGTAGTAGAAATGAGGCGCGTATGAAAATAACAATACTTCCGCAGGGGACACTGGCTATTTATGAGCAGATTGTCAATCAGCTCAAAAATGCAGTGGTAACAGGCGAACTAAAAGCAGGGGAAGCACTGCCGTCCATCCGGGCACTGGCGGCGGATTTGGGTGTCAGTGTCATTACAACCAAAAGAGCGTATGAGGAGCTGGAAAAAGAGGGGCTGGTGCGCTCGGTGGCAGGAAAGGGCTTTTATGTCTGTGAATATAATGCGGATTACTTAAAGGAAAAACAGCTGGTGCTGTTGGAAAAACGCTTAAATGAAGTGATAGAGGAAGCAAAACAGGCAGGGCTTGCCAAAGAAGATTTTGTGGAAATGGTGCAGGCATTATACGAACAGTAGATTACAGATTAGAAAATGTCTGTGCAGTGGGGGCAGGCGGCATCAGGTATCTGCGGTTTATTAGATTGTGGCGAATACAAAAAAAGAGGAGGAAAAGAGCTTGGAAAAAGAAATATTGCGGTTTGAACAGGTGACGGGAAGGGGCAGGAAATTCCCGATTCAAAATGTGGATTTTGCGATGAAGTCCGGTTACATTTACGGATTAACGGGCAGAAACGGTGCCGGAAAGTCAACGCTTATCAAGACAATTCTGCATGAGCAGTCCCGGTATAAAGGTGCAATTTACGTGGATGGAATCCCGGTAAAGGAAAATTATGCAGCGGCATGCCGGAAAATCGGATATGTATCCGAGGACAACGTATTTTTTGAAAAATGTACGGCAATGCAAAATGCAGAAGCGTTGGGCGTTTTTTATGATGATTTCCGGATAGAACGGTTTTGCAAGCAGATGCAGGCATTTGACGTGCCGGTTTCAAAGCAGTACGGAGCAATGTCAAGAGGTGAAAAGTTAAAATGCCAGCTGGCATTTGCCATTGCCCATCAGCCGGTTTTATATCTGATTGATGAGGCAACGGCAGGAATGGACGCAGTATTCCGGCTTCAGTTTTTTGATTGTATGCGCAGGCTGGTGGAGGACGAAAGCTGCGGCGTACTGCTGACAAGCCACATTACTTCGGAGCTTGAAAGAAATACGGATTACAGTGCGGTGATGGAAAACGGACGGTTTAGCGGGTGGACAGAGAGCATTGACGGGATTTTACGGCAGGATGACCGGGAACAGGAGGCGTTATGTATCGAATAACAGACGACAGACAACAGCAGTGTTTGGAAAAATTTTTTGCGAAAGAAAAAACATGGTATCCCGATTATTTCGGGTGCAAATTTGCGGCATATATGATGTTTTTTTGTGGCATTATCGGCTGGCTGTTTCCTTATCAGGCAGAGTGGGTGTCCATTCATGAAAGCATAAAGACGTATGGGATTTATACAATGATATATTTGCTGGGTTTTAGTTTTTACAGCCAGATGTTTACATCGTATAAAGGCAGTAAAAGAAACAGAAATCTCGGTGAAATACTGCAGAATTTACCGGTTTCGTCAGTACAGACAGCGATTTTTAAAGCGAAAAAGACATTAAAAATCTGTGGCAGAATCGCGGTGATTGCGGCAGCCGGACAGACATTTTTTGCGATTGTGGCATTACATACTTTTTCAATAGGAAATATATTGATTCCGCTTGCGGTATTATACGTTCTTCCGGCAGGAATCTGTGCCGTGGAAATTGCGGTTGAATTATGGAAAGGGCAGACACCGGTCAGATTAAAAAAGGCTGACCGGTGATAAAAATAAGTGCTGCCCCGCACATTTATTTACAAGTTATGCGGCTTCCTTTGGTGCTTTATTGACAATATAAATGCCGATACATACAAGAACCAGTGCGGCAATGCTGCTAAAGCCCAAAGAATCTTTTTCGCCAAGCAGCACAGCGGATAAAAGCACGCCGATAACCGGATTCATAAAGCCGAACACAGCAACTTTTGAAATCGGATTGTATTTTAACAGCAGACCCCATAAAGAGTAGGCCACTGCCGAGATAACGCCAAGGTAAAAAAGCATGGCAAACGCAGGCAGGGTAAATCCGGAGAGGTGTCCACCCATAAAGAAGCCGCACACAGCCATGACAATGCCGCCTAAAATAAACTGATAACCGCTTAACATTACAGGATTGTCCTGAACGGAAAAACGTTTCATAAATACCGATGAAAAAGCGTAGGCAACGGTTGACAAAAGAATTGCACCGTCCCCGTTTACGGTAAAATGCAGGTCCATCCCGTTTCCGGCGACGTTGACAAGTACCACGCCGGCAAAACCGACAAGACAGCCAAGCATTTTCCGTGCTGTAACCTTTTCCTGATGAAATAAAAATCCGGCAACGAAAATGGCGACAAACGTGCTGACGGCTTCAATAATCGAAGCCTTAACACCCGTTGTGTGTGCCAGTCCGATATAGAAAAACAGGTATTGTAAAATGGTCTGTAACAGGCTCAGTTCCAGAATATGCGGCAGAGAGGCTTTTGTCGGAAGCAGAAACTGCCGCTGTGTCAGACTGCCAAGAACAACTGCGAGGATTCCGGCAAGCGTAAAGCGGCAGCCCGCATATAAAATCTGGCTTGCCGTATCGGAAGATGCAATGTGCATCATATTGTAGCCGATTTTAATACAGGGAAATGCACTGCCCCATAAGGCACAGCAGATTAATGCGCCAAACAGCACGACTACAGGGTTACTAAGAAAATTTTTTTGTGTATTCATGAGTTTCTCCTAAATATAACTTCACTTTTTGCACAGGATATTGTAGCATAAAAGGATGGATTCGTGGGAAAAACTTCCGGATAAATAAGAGAATATAAATAAAAGATAATACAAGATAAATAAAGCGGAATCAAACAGACATAAAAGAGAGGAACTAAAAGGAGAACGAAAAAATATGAAAATGACAACACTGTGTTATATCGAAAAAGACGGACAGTATTTGATGCTGCATCGCACCAAGAAGAAAAAAGACATCAATAAAGATAAATGGATTGGTGTCGGCGGTCATGCGGAAGGCGCAGAAAGTCCGGAAGACTGCCTGTTAAGAGAAGTAAAAGAAGAAACAGGGCTGACACTGACACGCTTTCGTTTCCGCGGGTTGATTACCTTTGTAAGTGATGCGTGTGAACCGGAGCAGATGTGTCTGTTTACGGCAGACGGCTTTGAAGGTGAAATCTGTCCGTGTGACGAGGGCGAACTTGCGTGGATTGATAAGAAAGAGATTTTAAAGCTGCCGACATGGGAGGGCGATGCCGTCTTTTTAAAGCTGCTCTTAGAAGGCGAACAGCGGTTCTTTACCTTAAAACTGGTCTATGAGGGCGAAAAACTTGTAGAAAAGCAGCTTCGTTTTTATAATTAGTTTATAAAATGATAATTTGACACTGAAAAAGAGCGGGTGCTATAATTTTTCCTCGATATTTAAAAACCGGCGGGAAATGCCGGATAAAAAAATCGGATAAGGGAGAATTTATGACATTTTATCAGGAATTACAATTAAATCAGGCAGGTTCAAAGGCACTGATTAAAGCATCAAAGAGTAAAAAAGAAAAGCATCGGCATATTGCCGTATATCTGTTTAAAATCCTATTGACCGTGGCGTTCTGCACCGCATTTGTAATGGCATTCGGCGCAGTTTTCGGAGAAGATAACAATATCGTAGGTGTTGTTATGCTTTTGTGCGTATTGTCGTTTAGGTATGCGGATTTAGGAATTAAAAATAAGGATGCCATGTGGGCATTTGCAGTGATTTTTGCCATTCTGGCAGCAGGACCGCGGCTTGCCAACGCCTGCGGACTTGTGGCGGAGTGTATGATACATATTGTCTGCATTATGGCGATTATGATTCTTAGCTGTCATAATGTTTTAATGTTTAATCATGCGACACTGGTACTCGGCTATCTTTTGTTATACGGATATGATGTGACCGGTGAAGCTTATTTATACCGTCTTGTGGCGATTGCGGCAGGCGCGGCTCTGACAATGGCGGTTTATTACCGCAATCACAGAAAGCGGACATTTAAAAGAACGTTTAAAGACTTATTTAAAGAAGTGGATTTTCAGTCGTCAAGAACACAGTGGCAGCTGCGCCTTGCACTTGCGATTGCAACAGCACTGCTTCTTGCGGGAATCCTTCATCTGCCGCGCCGTATGTGGGCAGGCATTGCAGTGATGTCAGTAACACTGCCGTTCCCGGAAGAAATCAAGGGACGTGTAGGGGGAAGAATCCCCGGCAATATCATCGGCGGACTGGTATTTATATTAATTTACTGTTTTGTTCCGAAGTCCCTTCATTCATATATCGGGATATTTGGTGGAATCGGTGTGGGACTGTCAGCCACCTACGGCTGGCAGGCGGTGTTTAATTCACTTGGAGCGATGGCTATTGCAGTCAGCTTCTTAGGACTTCCGGGCGCAGTATTTTACCGTGTTTTTCACAACGCGTTCGGTGCGTTGTACGGAATGTTTTTTGAGAAAATTTACAGCAGATGTATAAAAGCTTAATAAGGACAACAGACGAGACTGCCGTGCGATGCCATTCGCATGGCAGTTTTTTTTTGTAATAGGAAAATCCGATAGAATTCCCTATTACAAAAAAGGCACTACGTGCCGATGATGCGCACTCGCGCAAAGATGTAGTTTGTCGCAAACGACCGCGCTCGGCGCGAGAATGTGCTTTGCACATTCTTTTTTGCACAGACAGCTGCAAATCAGTCCAAATTTTGTTGACAAAAGTATTATCTGTATTATAATGTATAATACAAATAATACAAAACGCATCGGAAAGGAGTGAAACTGGAAGATGGTTATAGAACTGGATATGGAAAGTGAAGTGCCGATATATGTGCAGCTTCGCAATCAGATAGTGAAAGGAATCGGAAAAGGAGAATTAAAAGCGCAGGAAAAACTTCCGACAGTCCGCCAGCTGGCAGCAGAAGCGGGCGTTAATACAATGACCGTGAATAAAGCTTATCAGATATTAAAGGCGGAAGGCTATATTAAGATTGACAGACGGCACGGCGCGGTAGTGGCAGATTTTGTTGATATGGATTTGCAGTTCAGGGAAAAGTTAGAAGCGGAATTAGAGCTTTTGTCGGCGGAAGCCAGCATTACGGGAATGGAAAAGGCAGAGTTTTTAAAGCTGTGCGACGGGATTTATTCTAAGATGAAGGTGTGCAGACAATCTTAAAATCAAAGATTTTCGCACAACGTTTTGTGACGTCTGCGGATAGGAGGAAGTATGGGAATTTTTATGTTTATAACATTTGCGTCGGCAAATTTAATTACAATCGGTGCGATGTGGTATGGATTGATGAGCCAGTACCGGTATAATAACGGAATGGTTCTGGGGGTGCATATTCCACCGGAACACGCAGAAGAACCGGGGGTGACAGAACAGGTCACGAATGCCAGAAGAAAAATGAAGCGGTTTCATATCATTAATCTGATTTTAATCATGGCACTCAGCATACTGTGCTTTTTTAATACAGCACTTTATGTTGTCATCTGGATTGTGTGGATTTTTGCATACATAGGAGCGGCGATTTACTTCAATGCCGCAATGCACCGGAAATTGTATGATTACAAGGTGGCGCAGGGCTGGCTTGTAGAAGGGCAGAAAAAGAAGGTCTACATCGACACGGCGGTACTGACAATGACAGAAAAAAGCGCAGTGCCGTACAGGTATCACGCAGTCGTTATTTTAATAGAAATCCTGTGCGTACTGCCGTTTCTGTGTGGAAAACGTCCGGTTTTTTGGGAATAAATGGGGATATTCTGTATCTGTGCCGTGGCGGTATCGGTAACGGCGTGGATAGTGCATGTTTTTATCAACCGCAGACAGCATACGGTTTACAGTCAGGATACGCAGAAAAACCAGCAGGTCAATTACCTGATAAAAAAATATACCGGGGAAGCACTTCTTGCCATGAGCAGCTGTAATGCGGCGGCATGGGTGATGATTGCCGTACAGGCACTTATTTTTAACAGTCTGAACGCGGTTGTGTTTTACAGCTATGTCGTACTGGAAAGCCTGTCAGGCGTGGCATTTCTGGTGCTGATTTTCCGGATGTATAAAAAGAAAAATGCCATTTTAAATGCAGATGACACACCGGTTTATGTTGATGATGACGAATACTGGAAAACAGGATTTTATTACAATCCCAATAACAGACATATGCTTGTGGCGGACCGGATGCAGTCGGGAAATTATTCCTTTAATTATGCAACGGCAGGGGCAAAAATATGGACGGGCATTTTAACCTTTGTTGTTGCAGGAACTATCATATTTACGGTTGCGGCAATGCTTCCGCTGATTGATGTCAAAGTGGATTTTACCATGGATAATAACAGGGTAACGGTTGAGGGCGGCGGTTATAAAATCACATTTGATAAAGAATCCATTCAGAGGGCAGAGCTGCTGGATACAATGCCGCGCGATAATTTTACGAAAACCAACGGCGGCGCAACAGAAACCTATGCGGTAGGGCATTTTAAAGGGAATACTTACGGAAAATGTATGCTTTTTATATATAAAGGAAATGCGCCGTACATTCTGATTCAGACGGACACACAGACGATGTTTTTTAATGCAAAAGACAGCAGTATGACAAAGCAGTGGTATGAGCAGCTGTGTGAGTAGAACACACTATTATCCAAATAATCAAATAAATTTCAATTTTTGTAAGATTTCCATATGTTTTTATGTTTTGCACAGAAATTGCAGGTTTGTGTCGAAAGATTCTGCAATTTTTACACGATATTTATTTTTCATTCACACAGGATTGTGGTATACTAAAGTAAAAAACAAAACGGGAAAGGTAAGAAATGGCAAAGAAAAATAAAATAAAGAACTGGGTCATTCCGGGTGTAGTCGGAGGCGTGGTCATTATCCTGACAGTTGCTTCCATCGTTTCCGGTTCTATACAGCAAAAAAAGGAAAAGGAAAGCAATGCGGCGAGTGTCAGCGTAGACCGGATTAAGTTAAAAGATGATTCGGCGCAGGCACAGCAGATGAGCAATACAGAAACAGAAGTAGAGATTGAATTTGAAGACTGTGCCGTTCCGGTAGGCACGCAGTTAAAGATGACAGCACTGGTTGTTCCCGAAAATACGGACCAGGCACTCATCTGGAGCAGTTCGGATTCGTCTGTGGCAGAGATTGATAAAGACGGAATTCTCACAGTGAAGGCAGTGGGAACAACCGTTGTAACAGCAACTGTCGGAACCGTTTCCGATTCAGTTGTCATTGAAGGAATTGAAAATGTCGCACAGGGTTCAAAAAATAACCTTCCGGTTTACACCGGTACAACCCTTGCAAAAAATAGTGCATCCGGAAGCGGCAGTGCATCGGGCAGTACGTCATCCGGTGGAACATCCGCAGGAAGCGGCTCTGACAGCGGCAGTACAGGTACAGGCGTCGGACAGGCAGGCGGTTCATGGACAGGCTCAGGCAGTTCGGGAAGCGGTTCATACGACGGTGGTTCCGGTGATTCGGATTCGGATGGCGGAGATGATTCAGGCAGTACGGACAGCGGTTCGGGAAGCTCCGGTGGTTCTTCAAACGGTGGATCCGGCACGACGGGCGGTTCTTCCGGCAGTAATTCCGGCAATAACGACGGTTCATCCACAAACGGCGGGAATTCCTCAAACAACAGTAATAGCGGCAGTAACACCGGAAATGGTGACAACAGCGGCAGCATTTCAGACGGACTTTCAGGAATCGGATTTACACAGCGTTATTCCAATGTTTATGTATGCGAAGAAAATGATACATATTATGGAGAAATCATTACACAGCCGAATGTAACCATTATCTATATCAAGCAGAGAAGCGGCACATTTGACAGCAGGATTCAGACGGTGCTTGCCAGACTGCTTCCGGACGAGTACGGACAGGTGTGGAGCAATTATCTTTCTGCCAACACAGACAGAACTTTTACGGCAGAAGGCAGACGGGTACGAATTGTTGTAGCCCCGAATGGCGGTCACTCGCAAATAGTAATATACAATTAGACAAAAATATGATATGCTTACACTAATATGACTTGCAGTGAGGTGAATTAATTGCTGAATGAAAATAAGATTAAAATGATGACGAAAATGGCAATTTATGAAAAAAACGAAGGCAGGCAGATGATTAAAAATTCCCGCTATTTTAAGGGGGATTATGTAGCGTTTGGCGTACTCCGTACATTAATTGCAACAACATTTGCATATATAATCATGGTGATACTGTATGTGTTATGCAACCTTGAAAAACTGGTTGCCGACATTAATTCGCTCGATTATGCGGCAGTGGGAAAAAGACTGGGAATATATTATATCCTGATGTTAATTGTATATACCATCATTGCGGCAATGGTTTATGCCTATCAGTATAATCATTCGCGGAAAGGTCTGAAAAAGTATTTTTCAAGACTGAACAAGTTGGAACGTTTTTACGACAGCCAGAGAAAGAAAAAATAGTATTGGAGGACTCACATGGTTTTTTTACTGGAATTAAAGGAAGGATTTAAGAAATTCTATAATAAATACGATACGTATCTGGTTCCGGCAGTACGGTTTGTGATGGCATTGGTTTCTTTTCTGATGCTCAATGCAAGCATCGGATATATGTCAAAGCTGAAAAATCCGCTGATAGCCGTGGCAATGGCAGTATTGTGTGCCTTTCTTCCAAATGGATTTATGATATTTTTCTTATCGGTATTTATGCTGGTTCATTTATATGCGATTTCTGCGGAATTTGCATTGATTGTACTGGGAATCGTGCTTTTAATGTATCTGCTGTATTACCGTTTTACACCGAAGCAGGGGTATCTTTTAGTGATTACGGTACTGCTTTGCTGGATAAAAATGCCGTACCTGCTTCCAATTGCGGCGGGGCTGTGCTTTAACGCATTCGCCATGATTCCGGCGGCATTTGGTGTGATTATTTTTTACATTATTAAGACAGCCAGTGAATATGAAACGGCACTGACGACAAAGTCAGTCAATGACAGTATGCAGCAGATTTCGTATATTGTAGAAAGTCTGTTTAATAATAAAGAAATGATTCTGTTTGTAATTGCAATGGTTGTTACGATTACGGCAGTATATGCAGTCAGACGGCTAAAGATTGATAATGCGTGGACCTATGCCATTGCGGCAGGGATTGTGGTACAGTTTATCGTACTGCTTGCAGGAATTTTAGTGACAGGTGCCAAAATCAATCTGATTCTGATGATTGTGGGAACCGTGCTTGGCGGGGTTGTAGGGTATCTGTGCCAGATTTTGTTTTTCAGTGTGGATTATTCCAGAACGGAATACGTACAGTATGAAGATGATGAGTACTATTATTACGTAAAAGCTGTTCCGAAAATTAATATTGTCAATGCCGAAGTCAAGGTCAAGCAGATTAATGCGAGAAAGACGAAAAAGGCGCATGACATCAGTGATATGACTTCATCAGAACAGGATGACGAAAATATTTAAGAAAGCTATAAGCGGTAAAATGAGTAAAGACCGGAAGGAACAGAAATGAGGTGAGTATGTGACAGCATGGAATAATTTTTTCAGCGATTATTTATCAAAATTATATATTCCACGGATTGGGTGGACAGATGTCATTGAGATTATCATTATTGCAGTGGTACTGTATAACATTCTGGTGTGGATTAAAAATACAAAAGCATGGGCGCTGCTCAAGGGAATTATCATTGTAGTATTATTTGCGCTGTTTGCATATATACTGAATTTAAAGACAATTCTCTGGATTGCGGGAAAAACCATCAGTGTTGGCATTATTGCGCTGGTGATTATCTTCCAGCCGGAGCTTCGGCGTGCGTTAGAGCAGCTCGGGCGCAAAAAACTGGTTGTCGGACTGTTTAACTTTGGTGAAGGCAGGGAAAAGGGTGAACGCTTCAGCAGCAAAACAGCCGATGAGATTGTCCGTGCCGCTTATGAAATGGGAGCGGTGCGGACTGGTGCATTAATCGTTATCGAGCAGGATATGGTTCTAGAGGAATATGTCCGCACCGGTATCGAGGTAGACGGTGTTGTAACAAGCCAGCTGCTCATTAATATATTTGAACATAATACACCGTTGCATGACGGCGCGGTAATTGTGCGGGGCAACAGAGTAGTAGCGGCAACGTGTTATCTTCCGCTGTCAGATAATTCAAACTTAAGTAAGGAACTGGGAACCAGACACCGTGCGGGTGTCGGCATCAGTGAAGGCACCGACAGCTTTACAATTATTGTATCAGAAGAAACCGGTGCAGTATCCGTGGCGGTGGGCGGTTCAATTATCCGCGACATTGACAGGGATTCTTTAAGAAATAAGCTGGAGTATCTGCGCAAGAAAACAGTAGATGTCAAGTCGTTTAAGATTTGGAGAGGAAGGTTGAAAAATGAAAGAAAAGATATTTAGAAATTTCAGCCTGAAAATCCTGTCAGCTTTATGCGCAATTGTATTGTGGACGATTATTGTCAATATTTACGACCCGACCATGGGGGTGACAATCAGTACCGTTCCGGTGCAGCTGATTAATACAGAAAGTCTTACGGATAAGGGCTATACGTATGAGATTACAGATGGCAGTAAAATTTCGGTTTATGTAAGCGGACCTAAAAGTGTTATCACGGATATTAAAGCGGCAGATATTGTAGCTACGGCAGATTTAAGCAGGATTACGGCATTTGCCGATTATGCCGATATTGATGTAAAGGTTGTCAAAGACGGCAAAACGCTGACCAATGTCGAAGTAACGCCAAAGACAACAGCGGTTAAGCTGGATATTGAAAACAGGGTAACACAGCAGTTTGATGTTGGCATGGAAGTCAACGGTACGGAAGCGGAAGGCTATGTAGTCACGAAACAGACCGTATCGCCATCGACCATCAAGATTACCGGTTCATCAACCACCATTGCAAAGATTGCGCAGGTTAAAGCCATCTGCGACATCAGCAATGCACAGGATAATATCCAGAGTGTTGTACCGATTGTTTTATACGATGCGGACGGCAATGTAATTGATGATCCGCAGCTTGAACTGTCAAAGAGTGAAGTGGAATATACGGCAAGTGTCAAAAAGTCTAAAACCGTACCGTTAAAATATTCTGTTTCGGGTGAACCGGCGGACGGTTATAGCGTTCATAAGGTACAAAGTTCCGCAGACCAGATTACGATTTCGGGAGAGACAAAGGTTTTAGACCAGATTACACAGATTACGATACCTTCCGACCAGTTAAAGGTGACAGGGTTAAGCAGTGATAAGACATTTCGTCTGTGGATGGAAGATTTTGTGCCGTCTGATGTGAGTGTGGTATCGGATTCGGTTGTTTCCATTACGGTAAAGATTTCCGATGTACACAGCAGGGAATTTACGGTGAAGACATCTGATATTACATTTTCCGGTTTATCATCAGGTCTGGAAGCGGCAATTACCGATCAGGATACCATTCATGTAATACTGACAGGTTCAGATGAAGCACTGGCAGCAGCACAGGCATCGGATATCAAAGCTACGGTGAATCTGACAGGCTTAAAAGAAGGAACATATACATTATCGATACAGTTTCAGCTGCCGGGCGGCTGCAGTCTGGACGATACCTATAAGGCAGCCGTAAAGATACAGGCGCAGACAGCACAGACACAGCCGGAAACAACAACACAGCAGACACAGGAAACAACAACAGCCGGTACCTCTGAAACAACCGGCCAGAACCGGTAGAATAAAAAGCTGAAAACAGCGGATGGGAGAGAAAAGATGGTTAGTGAAAAAATAGTCGTAGGAAGTGCATTGGGAATACATTTAAGACCAGCGGGGGCAATGTGCGATGCTGCTGTCAAATACGATTCCCATATTACATTTGCTTATGGAGAAGGAAAGACGGCCAATGCAAAGAGTGTCATTTCAATTTTAGCAGCAGGAATTAAATGCGGTGATGAAATAGAGCTGATTGCAGACGGTCCGGATGAGCAGGAAGCGTTAGAAAATGTTGCTGCTGCATTTAAAGAATCATTAAAAGATTGATTTCAAAAAGGGATTGTATTATAATTTTTATAAATTCAATCAGTAAAAAGAAGAAATATGGAGGATTAAAGTTATGGGTTACATGGAGTCTTACAAGGCGTGGTGTGCCAATGAATATTTTGATGAGGCAACAAGAGCTGAATTAAAATCAATTGAGGGTAATGAAAAAGAGATTGAAGACCGCTTTTATAAAGATTTAGAGTTTGGTACAGGTGGTTTAAGAGGTGTTATCGGCAACGGTACAAACCGCATGAATATTTATACTGTCAGAAAGGCAACACAGGGACTTGCAAACTTTATTAAGAAGGAAAATGCAGCAGACAGAGGCGTTGCGATTGCATATGATTCAAGAAGAATGTCCCCTGAATTTGCAGACGAGGCAGCATTATGCCTCAATGCGAACGGAATCAAGGCATATATCTTCCCGTCATTAAGACCGACACCGGAATTATCATTTGCCGTAAGACAGTTGCACTGCATCGCAGGTATTGTCATTACAGCCAGCCATAATCCACCGGAATACAACGGTTACAAAGTATATTGGGAAGACGGCGCACAGATTACAGCACCAAAGGATACACAGATTATTACAGAAGTAAAGGCTGTTACAGATTACAATACGGTAAAGACCATGGAAAAAGACGAGGCAGAAGCCTGCGGTCTTTACAATGTTATCGGCTACGATATGGATGAAGCTTATATCAAGGCTTTAAAGAAAATGAGCATCAACGGTGATATTATCAGACAGGTAGCGGATGATATCAAGATTGTATACACACCGTTCCACGGAACAGGTAACGTTCCGGTCAGAAGAATTTTAAAAGAACTGGGCTTTAAGCATGTTTATATTGTAAAAGAACAGGAAAAACCGGACCCGGATTTCACAACACTTGAATATCCAAACCCGGAAGACCCAAAGGCATTCACACTGGCATTAAAGCTGGCAAAGGAAAAAGATGCAGATATCATTCTGGCAACAGATCCGGATGCCGACAGACTCGGTGTATATTCAAAAGACACCAAGACAGGCGAATACAAGGCATTTACAGGAAATATGTCCGGTATGCTGATTGCAGAATATCTGCTTTCACAGCGTAAGGAAAAGAATCTGTTACACGATAACGGCGCATTTGTAAAGACTATCGTATCTACCAATATGGCAGATGCCATTGCAGCAGAATACAATGTAAAGCTGATTGAGGTATTAACAGGCTTTAAGTATATCGGTGAGCAGATTAAGTTCTTTGAACAGCAGGGTACATACGAATATGAATTTGGTTTTGAAGAAAGCTATGGCTGTCTTGTCGGTACACATGCAAGAGATAAGGATGCAGTTGTTGCCGTTATGGCATTATGTGAAGCAGCAGCATACTACAAGACAAAGAACATGACTCTGTGGGATCAGATGATTCAGATTTTTGAAAAATACGGATACTACAAAGAAGGTCAGAAGGCAATTACCATGAAGGGTGCAGAAGGGGCTGAAAAGATTGCAGAACTGATGGATAAGCTCCGCAACGAAACACCGAAGAAGTTCGGTTCATGGGACGTACTCGAAGCAAGAGATTACAAGAAGGATGAATGTGTTGATTTAAAGACCGGCGAAAAGAAGTCTACCGGACTTCCGTCATCCAACGTATTATATTATGCACTTTCTGACAATGCATGGTGCTGTGCAAGACCGTCCGGAACAGAACCAAAGATTAAGTTCTACATGGGCGTTAAGGGCAGCAATTTAGCGGATGCAGATGCAAAACTTGAAGAACTTACAAAGGCTGTTATGGAAGTAGCGGGACAGTAGTAATGTGAAGAATCCTTAAATTTAAGATTCTTCACATAGATAATTGTGCTGCAGGCATCACAATTATCTTTTTATCGCAGAGCGAGTTCAGAAATTCTTAACAGAGAAAACACAATTAGAACACATTTCGTTACTATACTACAAAGCATAGACGAGATGTGTTCTTTTTTATCTAAGAACAAAAGACACGACAGAGAGGAGAAATCGATATGTATAACGACGAAAATAACCAGTATAACCCAAGACCGAGATTTGATCCAAAGACAGGAGAACGAATTCATTACGACGATGAAAATACAACGGAAACAACACAGGCAGAAAGTTCAGAATACAGATACAGCGCAGGAAATATTCCGTTTGAACAGGAAAACAATAACACTTCCTATTATCAGCAGAGCAGTACATTCCAGCAGGATACAACCTATCAGCAGGCAGGCGCCGGGCAGGGCAGTATGAATCAGCAGAATGGAAGGCAGAAGAAAAAGAAGGATAAAAACAAAGACGGTTTTGGAGAAAGGCTTGCAAAACTGGCAGGTTCGGCAGCCGTGTTCGGTGTAATTGCCGGCGCAGTAATGTATGGCGTATATTACACGGGAAGTACTATTCTTCCGGTAAAATCATCAAGCGACTATAACAACATTGCAACCGTGACTTCCAATGTAACCGCAACAACGGCACAGAGTACTTCATCAGCTTCAACGGGTATGGATGCACAGTCCGTTGCAAATGCAGCCCTTCCGGCAATGGTGGCATTAAACGGTACGACAACCGTGTCTTCAGGAAGTTCTTCATCTTTCTATGGACTGTTCGGCAGCCAGTCCTATGAAGCACAGACAAGCGGAACCGGTATTATTGTCGGTAAGAATGATAAAGAACTGCTTGTTGTAACGAATGCACACGTAGTTAGTGATGTAAATGATTTAAAATGTGTCTTTGTGGACGGTGAATCTGTCAGTGCAACCGTAAAGGGTTCAAAGTCTGATAAGGATATTGCGGTAGTGGCAATCAATCTTTCAGATATTAAGGATTCAACCATCAACAGTATTGCAATTGCAGAACTGGCAGACAGTGATGATGTAGCCATCGGACAGGAGGTTGTTGCTATCGGTAATGCATTGGGTGAAGGCCAGTCTGTGACAAATGGTATTATCAGCGCGACAAACCGTTCTATTACTGTTAATAATGTAACATTTTCAGGTCTTTTAATGACAAATGCAGCGATTAATTCCGGTAACAGCGGTGGTGCATTACTCAATGCAGAAGGTAAGGTTATCGCAATTAACTTTGCAAAGACTTCCAGTGATGGTGTAGAAGGTATGGCATATTCTATTCCGGTATCGAATGTCATGGATATCATTGACAGCCTGATGAGCCGTGAAACAAGAAGCAAGGTTTCAAGTTCAGAAACCGCTTACCTGGGAATCAGTGGTGTGGATATTACAAGTGCAATGTCTTCCTCATATGGTTATCCGCAGGGGGTTTTAATCAGAAGCGTTGAAAATAATTCAGCAGCTGCACAGGCAGGTCTGGGCGCTTATGATATTATTGTAAGCTTTGATGACCAGTCCGTAAACTCTATGTCCAGCCTCAAGTCTATTATGGAATACTACGCAGCCGGTGAAAAGGTAACGGTTCAGTACTATCATCAGGAAGGCAGTGAGTATGTATTAAAGAGTGTTGAAGTAACTCTCGGCAAAAAGAGCTGATAAGCATTCCGGCATAATTCTTTAAAAGGAACCGGCAAAGCACATAAAGCACAAACATAAATTTGTAAATCAATAAAGTAAAATATCCGGTAAAATGCAGGGACAGATGTTGTCCATCTGCATCATACCGGGTATTTTTTTATAGAGATTTTATTGTAAAAACAAAGACAAATCTGTATACTAAACGTGTATACAAAATTACAGTAAAAGAAGGTGCCGTATTTTGCGGCAGAATGGTGAAAAAATGAGTGAAAATAACGATACAATCAACAATCAGGAAGAGGAATACGAAAAGATTTGTTATATATGCAGAAGACCGGAAAGCAAGGCGGGTAAAATGATTGCAATGCCGGGAAATGTCTATGTGTGCCAGGACTGCCTGCAAAAGACATTTGATACCATCAATAACAGCGGTATGAATTATGATGATATGATGAAAATGAGCGGGATGCCGAATATGGGAATGTTTGGCAATATGAACTATCAGGATATGGATATACCGGAAAATCAGAAAATAAAGAAAAAGAAAAAGGTAAAGAAACCGGAAGAAAAACTGGATTTACGCAACATTCCGGCGCCGCACGAAATTAAGCATATGCTCGATGAATATGTGGTCGGACAGGACTATGCAAAGAAAGTCATGTCGGTTGCTGTTTACAATCACTATAAAAGGGTAGCTGCAGGAGATCAGGCAGATGTAGAGATTGAAAAGTCCAATATGTTAATGATCGGACCGACCGGAAGCGGAAAGACCTATCTTGTAAAGACCCTGGCACGCCTGCTGCAGGTGCCGCTTGCAATTGCAGATGCAACGTCCCTTACGGAAGCGGGCTATATCGGTGATGACATTGAAAGTGTGGTATCCAAGCTTTTAGCGGCGGCGGATAATGATGTAGAACGTGCAGAACACGGCATTATCTTTATTGATGAAATTGATAAGATTGCTAAAAAGAAGGAAACTCGAAGCCGTGATGTCAGCGGAGAATCCGTACAGCAGGGCATGTTAAAGCTGTTAGAAGGAAGCGATGTGGAGGTGCCGGTCGGTGCAACTAGTAAAAATGCGATGGTACCGCAGGTCACAGTCAGTACGAAAAATATTTTATTTATCTGTGGCGGCGCGTTTCCGGAGCTGGATGAGATTATCAAAGAGCGTTTAAACCAGCAGTCGTCTATCGGATTTGCAGCAGATTTAAAGGATAAATATGACGAAGACCCGAACCTGCTGCAACAGGTAACTTTAGAAGACCTGCGCAATTTTGGCATGATACCGGAATTTTTAGGCAGACTGCCCATTATCTTTTCGCTGGAAAACCTGACAAAAGATATGCTGGTTAAGATTATGAAAGAACCACGCAATGCGATTTTAAAGCAGTATGAAAAGCTGCTGGAACTTGATGAAGTAAAGCTTGAATTTGCGGATGATGCACTGGAAGCAATTGCCCAAAAAGCAATGGAGAAAAAGACCGGAGCGCGTGCATTGCGGTCCATTCTGGAAGATTATATGCTGGATATTATGTATGAAATTCCAAAGGACAACAATATCGGAACAGTCGTTATCACAGGCGATTACATTAAAAAGACGGGTGCGCCGGTAATTCAGATGCGTGGCATGGAAATACCGGCACTGACACAGCAGAACGGATAAAGCAGGCTGATAAAGTAAATCCATAGGATAAAGCAGATATAAAACGGATACATAAGCAAAGGCACAACTGAATATACTATACAAAAAAGCGGGAGCAAAAAAAGTGCCGGATTGCAGTTCGCTCATTGTATCGGAAGAAACGGGGGATTATATTATTGAATATAATTCCCTTTATTTTGAACAAATTCAAAGACAGGACGGTGTCTGTATTTCTTGTATTAATGATACGTGGTGTATTTTGTATACAAATTATCCGGGCAGCCGGAATATTAATATACAACAGGGATATTATAGCGTGCCGAAACTGTACGGACTGATGGACACGACCAGCTTTGATGCATCGGGAATTACGGCAACATTGAATCAGCCCCTGTTAAATGTGCGTGGGCAGGGTGTGCTGATTGGCTTTTTAGATACCGGAATCGACTATTTAAGAGAAGATTTTAAAGCGTCAGGCGGCAGAACCAGGATTGCGGCAGTCTGGGACCAGACGATACAATCTGTAAATTATGAAGAAGATACAGGAGAAGCAGCAGGGACAGAGCAGTATGACAGAGAACAGGCACAAGGCATGGTACAGTACGGCACGGTGTATACACGGGAGGACATTAATGCGGCACTCGCGGCAGAGCGTGAAGGACAAAATCCCTATGATATTGTGCCGTCAAGAGATGAAAACGGACATGGAACATTTCTTGCAGGGGTTGCAGCCGCATCGGAAACCGCAGATTACATAGGAGCAGCGCCGGAGGCGGAGATTCTGATGGTAAAGCTAAAACCTGCCAAAAAATATCTGCGGGACTTTTATCTGCTGCCGGAGCAGGTAGAAGCCTATTCGGAAACGGATATGATGATGGGGGTGCGCTTTTTACAGCAGTATGCCATCAGAGAAAAAAAGCCGCTGGTTATCTGCGTCGGACTGGGAACGGCTTCCGGTTCAAGAACCGGTGCGCTGCCGTTTGCAGATTTATTAAATACATTGGCAAGGCAGGTCAATACAGTAGTTGTAACCTGTACAGGAAATGAAGCTAATAACAGAACACACACATCCGGTCTGGCGGTATCAGATACAGAACCCTCCGAAATAGAAATTACCGTCGGTGCAGATGAACGCGGATTTGTGATGGAAATATGGGCAGAAAGTCTTGATATCTTATCGGTGGCAATTACCTCTCCTTCTGGCGAGCGGATTTCACGGATTCCGGCAAGAATTGATACAGGAGGGGTCTACAATTTTTTACTGGAACGTTCACAGGTTGCAGTGAATTACAGAGTAGTGGAATCTGCATCAGGTTATGAAGTTATTTTTATGCGTTTTATAAATCCGGCACAGGGAATCTGGAAAATTCATGTATACAGCCTGACTAATATTGTGGGACGGTATAATGCATGGCTGCCATTAAAGCAGTTTTTATCAGGGGATACGTATTTTTTGAATTCCAATCCTTCCACAACACTTACAGAACCCGGTGCGGCAGAGCGCGTAATCAGTGTCGGGGCATATAATCATATTACGGATGCATCTTATGTAGCATCCGGACGCGGTTATACAGCGACAGGTCTGGTAAAACCGGACTTTGTCGCGCCTGGAGTAGACGTCTATGGTGTCCGGGCAGGCGGGGGATATACGACACGGACAGGAACAAGCGTTGCAGCAGCCCACGCGGCAGGTGCTGCTGCCCTTCTTCTGACATGGGGTGTTACGGACGGCAATCTGCCCTATATGGGAACAAACGAGGTTAAATCGGTGTTAATCCGGGGGGCAAAGCGCGAAAACAATACGGTGTATCCGAACAATATTTACGGGTATGGGAAAATGGATGTCATTGAAGCATTTTATAAACTGCGGACCGGTTAAAACACGAACTTCCGATTGAAAAAAGAAGCAGGGAATGATAAAGTAAATAAATGCATAGTGACACTAAAAATTGGAATTATTGCAATGAAAATATAGAAAGGATAATGCAACTGCAGGAAATAAGCAGTTTATGGAACGGAGAGAAAATGAAATATAAAGCACTTGCCCTTGATTTGGACGGTACATTAATTAATAGTGAGAAAAAACTTTCAACCAAAAATAAAAAAGCGGTTATGGAGGCGGCGGAGCGCGGCGTGCATATTATTCTGGCATCTGGAAGACCACTGTTTGGCATAGAGCCGGTGGCAGAAGCGCTGGAACTTTCCCGTGTCGGCGGTTATATTCTGGCATACAATGGCGGCAATATTATCAACTGTAAGACCAAAGAAGTCATTTACAGCCGGAATTTCCCGCCGGAATGTATACACGATGTCTGTACACTGGCAAAAGAACACGGTGTGTATGCTCTTTCATATGACAAGGATGAGGTAATTTCGGAAAGTGATACAGATGAATATGTGCTGCGGGAGGCAAAATGTAATGATGCGTCCGTCCGCCGTGTGGAAAATCTGGAACAGTATGTAAATTATCCGGTTGCCAAATTTTTAATTGCAGGGGAGCATGAAAAGCTGATACCGATTCAGCAGGAACTGCAGAAGCGGCACGGAGATGTCATTGATGCATTCTGTTCTGCCGATTATTTTTTAGAGATTGTACCGAAAAATGTGGCAAAAGACCGTTCCCTTGCAGCGCTGCTTGAAAAGCTGGGACTGCAAAGGGAAGAACTGATTGCCTGCGGTGACGGCATGAACGACATTTCCATGATTGAATATGCCGGTCTTGGCGCTGCCATGGAAAATGCGTATCCGCCGGTAAAAGAAAAAGCGGATATCATAGCACCGTCTAATGATGAAGACGGTGTTGCCGAAATTATTGCTAAGTATTTTTAGAAAATGTGCCGATACTATAAATAGGACACAAGATGTGCCGATATAGTATGAAAGAACTATAAAACAAAAGAAAGTACAGCATAATTTCAAGGAGGAGATTACAGCAGAAACATTTATCGTAAACAGGGTGGAACTCATTAACAAAGTCGAAAGTGTTTCAAAAGTTGGAAATACAGCCAGAGTTGCCGCTGAACAGAAAAACAGCAGCAGCGAAAGTTTTGAACAGATGCTTGCATTAGAACAGAGCAGACAGAAAGCACGCGTAAGATGCGCCGATGAGAGACCTGTCAATGTGAATCCTGACGTGTTAAACGGCAGAATGAACGGCTACAACAACAAAGCAAGAGAAGCGTACTTTTCAATGGTATTTCCGACAATGGATCTGAAAGGCTGAACAGCACACGGAGGTAGCTGGTCAGACAAAAAAACTGCCGGGCAGGCAATGTATTTTATATACATATCCTGCACCGGCAGTTTTTTTACAGAGATCTGATTAATTAGAAGAAACGTATTCGGAAACATCGAATACTTCGCCGTTGTTGATTTTCTGAATCAGTTCGACTGCTGTATTTACGGTATCGTAATCCGGCAGGTCAACAGACTTCTTTGAAAGGTTATATACGGTACAATCGCGGGATGCCGGCGTTCCCTCTACGCTGTAAGACTGGACATTCCATGAAGTTGTGTTGGCAATCTGTCCTTTAATTAATGACGTCATCGTTGCAGGCGGCATATTTGTTAAAATCATATTAGAAACAGAACTTAACACTGCACTGTAATTGGCAAGAATCGAAGGTGAAGTCGCCTTGTCGATAATTGCTGTGATGGCAGCAGCCTGGTTTCGTCCACGCTGGAAATCGCCATCGCCGAAAACGTGTCTTTCTCTTACGAAAGCAAGAGTTTTTTCACCGTCACACTGGTTTTCGCCGACTGTAAAATGATAGCTTTCAGGAGCTGCATCCTGACCGTTTGTAAAGTCCACGCTTGAATTGATGGTAATGCCGCCAAGTGCATCAACCACTTTTACACAGCCGGTAAAGTTAATCTTTACATAGTAATCCACGGTAACACCGTAGAGATTTTCCAATGCCTTAATAGAGTAATCGACACCGGCATTTCCTGCGTGTGTCAGTTTATCAAGACCAGACTTTCCGGAAGCATTTTCAATTGTGATATAGTAATCACGCGGTGTCGAAACAAGCAGTACCTGACGGGTTTTAGGATTGATGCAGGCAAGAATATTGACATCGCTGCGGCCGTTGGAAGAAACCGGACCGTATCCGTCATTTCCGGACAGATAAATGACAAACGGTTCTTCATTGACCTTTTTATCGGAAGCGGAAAGCTTGACCTGGGTAGTAATCGTAATCGTTCCGATAACTTTTGTTTTGTCTTCAAATGTTTCAAATTCCTCCGTTAAAGTTGAACGGAGTGAATCACTCATGACAACAGCCTGAATATTCTTATTGGCATATAAGGCATTGACCATTTCTGACCAGTCGGTGTAATCTTTCGTATTTAATGTCGTATTATTTTTAGATTCAATTTCTGAAATGGCTTTTGTGGCAGCCTCACTGTTAATGCCGCTGTTATATCCGAAAGAATAAGACAGGGCATCCTGCACGGAGTCGGCCTTGTCATCTGCCAGTACGATAATATCCACAATGTCGGTCTTTGTTGAACCGGACATCAGATTAAAGGTCTGTGCAAGCTGTGTCATAAAGATAAATCCAAACAGCATGACACACGACATAATCACGGCTAAAATTTTACCGAGAATATGTGCCTTTGTAAACTGTGAGCAAAAATCATACAGCAGCAAAAGAATCAGGATTGCATTGACAATCAGCAGATACTGTACCGGAAGGATTGAAAATGTAATGATTCTGAATAAAAAAAGAATCGTAAGAATCAGCTGGATCAGTACAAGAACCAGTCCTGCCGCAACACGTTTGCCGCGCTGTTTGCGCTTGAGTGCTTTGGGCGAGAGCTTGTCGCTGTCTTTGAAAAGATACTTCAAATCGCCCTTTGTACGTTTAATAATATTTGACATAATAATCTCCATTCCGCAGGCAATTTAATGCCGGAGGAATCGCGAGCCAAATCTTATTTGGCTCTGCGATAAAAAGCGACTTTGTGGCGCCTGCGGCACAAAGTGCTGTGTGAAAAATATGCTATCAAGCATATTTTTTCACAATAATCTCCATTCCTGAGCGGACAATAATTGCACGGGCATTATTGTTTGCACGATTTCCTTATACAATGTACAAAAAGTACATAAACTTCATTATACATATTTCCTGGGAAAATAACAAGAGCTACTTTATATGAAAGAAAGCATAAGAAAAAATGAAAAAACGATTTATTAAATTAATAAAAACAGGATTGAAACTTATTTAATAACAGAAAAAGTGTGAAAATGGTTAATTTAAAGACAATTAATGCAAAAGCACTTAAAAAAATTAAGTTTTGTTACTACGCTAAAGCAGCAGAGCGGACAACTGGATTTACATTATTCAAAATAGCATTGTTTTATTAGCAAAAATAGCTAAAAAACTTGCAATGGGAAAACTGTTTTTATATAATAAGCATAGATTCCGCCAAAGGCGTAAAAGAAAAGGAGTTTTTAAGGTTATGGGATATGTTGATGAAGTCTTAGAATTAGTTTCTAAGAAAAACGCAGATCAGCCTGAGTTCTTACAGGCAGTAACAGAAGTTATGGAATCTTTAAGACCGGTAGTAGAGGCAAATGAAGACCTTTACAGAAAGAACGCAATCTTAGAGAGAATTACAGAGCCAGACAGAGTGTTAATGTTCCGTGTACCATGGGTAGATGATAACGGACAGGTACAGGTAAACAGAGGTTTCCGTGTACAGTTTAACAATGCAATCGGACCTTACAAGGGTGGTCTTCGTTTACACCCATCTGTAAACTTAGGTATTATCAAGTTCTTAGGTTTTGAACAGATTTTCAAGAACTCACTCACAAGCCTTCCTATCGGCGGTGGTAAAGGTGGTTCTGACTTCGATCCAAAGGGTAAGTCAGACAGAGAAATTATGGCATTCTGCCAGAGCTTTATGACAGAACTCTGCAAGTACATCGGTGCTGATGTCGATGTTCCTGCCGGTGATATCGGTACAGGCGCAAGAGAAATCGGTTATATGTTCGGACAGTACAAGAGAATCAGAGGGATGTTTGAAGGCGTTCTTACAGGTAAGGGTCTTACATACGGCGGTTCTTTAGCAAGAACAGAAGCTACAGGTTATGGTTTATTATACATCACAGAAGAATTAATGAAGTGCCATGGCGATTCATTAGAAGGCAAGACAGTTGCTGTTTCAGGTGCCGGTAACGTTGCAATCTACGCAATCCAGAAAGCACAGCAGCTCGGTGCTAAGGTTGTTACATGCTCAGATTCAACAGGCTGGATTTATGATCCGGAAGGAATCGATGTAGAACTTCTCAAGGAAGTTAAGGAAGTTAAGAGAGCAAGATTAACAGAGTATGCAGCTGCAAGAAAGTCTGCTGAATACCATGAAAAGAAGAACGGCGAACACGGCGTATGGTCAGTGAAGTGTGACGTTGCACTTCCATGTGCTACACAGAACGAACTTGACCTTGATGACGCTAAGCAGTTAGTTGCAAACGGTGTAAAGGCTGTTTGTGAAGGTGCTAACATGCCTACAACTCTTGAAGCTACACAGTATTTCCAGAACAACGGTGTATGGTTTATCTGTGGTAAGGCTTCTAATGCCGGTGGTGTTGCAACATCTGCTCTTGAAATGAGCCAGAACAGCGAAAGACTCAGCTGGACATTTGAAGAAGTTGACGCTAAGCTCAAGAACATCATGGTTAATATCTATCACAATATTGATGATGCTGCTAAGAGATACGGCATGGAAGGCAACTATGTAGCCGGTGCAAATATTGCAGGTTTTGAAAAGGTTGTAAACGCTATGCTCGCTCAGGGTGTTTGCTAATTTAAAATAAATTTCATCACACAGACAAAAAAAGACACATTTTTACACTCCGGATTCGGTATGATAGCGGTTGTAAGAATGTGTCTTTTTATAATTCCATGAGCGATGGCTATGGCAGGGGTAATGAATCCGTGGTATAATACCTAAAATAAAAGAAGAGGAGGCTGTTGCAGATGATGAACTTATTTGAAGGTGTCAGAAAGATGACGGATGACGAAATCCGTATGCAGATCGCACTGTTTCGCAATGTCACCCTGCTGAATGCCGCGAAAGAAACGTCGGGTAAGGTGCTTGGCGGGCTGGCAGACATTGCCAACGCATTTGCGGAAAGCTTCAGCAAAAGAACGCCGTTTGATTTTCAGGTAACGCGCGTGTGTGACATGGTACGAAAAGAATATGACCGTTTAAAGGCAAATGACCGGGTGCAGTTAGAATACGAACTCAAAAAAATTCTGACCGAAAAATGCAGGGAGCTGGTGCCGGAAGAATCCGAAGAGCCGGATGAAGAACGGCTCTCCTTTTTAATCATCAATGAAGCAGCGAAAGTCTACGGAATCCATAAATATAAGACACCGTCGGGTAAAATCGAAGCTGTCAGTACAGCTTATAATAATGCACTGCTGTCCGTGATACATACAAGACTGCAAAAGCAGGGCAAAGAAGAAGTAATCCATACCGACCAGAAAATTCAGGATGCCATGAATGCCGTATCATTGGATACCAAGCGCCAGCTGCAGTCTGCGCTTATGCCAAAGGAATTCAGCGGACGGTGCATCGGACGTATTTTAAGACTGGAACGTTCCACAAAGTACCTTTCGTATACGGTGACATTTTTAGGCTACGGCTGTTTTGATGAGGTATTATCCAACGTATCTGCCGTCTTTTCGGCGATGCGGGCGTTCAAACGGATTTCACGCGTGCTGTTTGCACAGATGATATGGAAAATTAAAAATACAACCCATCTGACATTTACCATTGCAGAAAATGTCCTTCCGGCATATTTAGACCCGGTCAGACGTCAGGAATTTATGATACAGGAGCAGGAATTCCGTGCGGCACTGGCAGGAAGGATTGAATCGGAGCAGCAGTATGCAAAGTGTGAACAGGCAGTCACAAAACAGGAAGAGAAAGCAGCCGATGCAAAACAGCGGCTGGAACTGATGCAGCGGGATTATGATGAATTACAGATGAAATTTATGGGGCTTGAAAGCCGTAAAGATGAATATATGAACAGGACAAGACCGGAAAATGAAACAAAAGACTATTACAGCGAAGTCAATGAAACGAAACGCCGGTTAGACCGGGCACAGGCACAGCTGTCAAAGGCCGGAGCAAAATACCGCGAAGAGGAAGAAAAGCGCGGCAGGGCAGAATCCGAAAAGAATACGGCGATGCTTAACCTGGAAGTGGTAAAGCGCAAAACGGAAGAAGAAGTCCGTGAACGGGCGCGGGAAATTGAAAAAGTGTGGAAAGCTTTTTTCTTCCGGTTTTCATTTGAGGAGGATTTGTTTGAGTCGGTTGTGATTCATTTCACAAGGGATGAGGTTTTAATTATAGAAGAAATGTTAAAAGAACTGCATGAAAGCCGGAATACGGGAAGTTTTGCCTATGAAACAAAACAGGAAGAAGACCATACGGAAAGCGTGACCTATACGGTGACGCCGGGCGAAAAGGTTATCCGTATCGTTTATGAGAAAACACACATTATGCAGATAGGATAAAGAGGACAGTGAAAAATGGCGGAAAACAGATATTGTGACATAGAAGCGTTTCTGGATACGATTCCACAATATGCAGGAGAAAGCGGTGTTGTGCGGGCAGGCGCACTGCTTGAAGAATTGGGACATCCGGAAAAAACATTAAAAATCATTCATGTTGCAGGCAGCAACGGAAAAGGTTCAGTGTGTGCCTATTTAAACAGGATTCTGATACAGCACGGCTTTAGGACAGGACTGTTTACATCCCCGCATTTAGTTGATGTCAGGGAGCGTATCCGCATTGATAATGAAATGGTTTCCAAAAGTGATTTTGTACAGGCATTTGACAGGGTACACAGTGCAGCAAAACGTCTGCAGAAGAAAAATATCACGCTGGCATATTTTGACTGGCTGTTTGGCATGGCGCTGCTGTTATTTGTGCAGAAACAGGCCGATTTTGTCATTCTGGAAACCGGACTTGGCGGGCGGCTCGATGCCACCAATGCAGTACAAAATCCGGTGCTGTCCGTGATTACAACCATCAGTTTAGAGCATACTGCGGTGCTTGGGGATACCCTTTCACAGATAGCAAAAGAAAAGGCGGGCATTTTAAAGCAAGGTGTTTCTGCAGTTTATTCGGCAAAAGAACCGGAAGTCATTCACGTGATGGAGCAGACCGCAGAAAATGCAGGTGTTCCGGTATTGGAAGGTGTAACACCGGCAGACTATCAAATTACGAAAAACACAGGAAAGTGTATTGATTTTTCACTGCATAATGGTTATTATAAGAATGATTGTTTTTCTCTGGCAACAGGAGCTGTTTATCAGGCGGAAAATTGCAGCCTCGCTTTAACCGGTGCGGCACTTTTGCAGAAGGCAGGCATTTTACAGCTTGATGAGGGGAAAGTAAGGCAGGCCGTTTTTGAAACCTGCTGGGAAGGCAGAATGGAAGAAGTTGAGCCGGATATTTATATTGACGGTGCACACAATCCGGAGGGCATTGAAGCATTTATCCGGTCGGCGCGTTCTATTTGCGGGAAAAGACCGGCAGTTCTTTTATTTTCAGTTGTAAAAGATAAGAATTTTGAGCAGATGATTGGGATGCTTGCGGCATCCGGGGTATTTACCCATTATATTATTGTACAGATGCAGACAAAAAGGCATCTTGCAGGTGAGAGTATCGAAGAACTGTTTGCAAAGTATACATCAGCCCCCCTGACAGAGTTTGACGAATCCTTTGACGGATATTTATATGGAAAGAAACTGCAAGAGGAGATTCCTGACAGCGTATTATTTTGTACAGGGTCTTTATATCTGGCAGGTGAAATTAAACAGAAGCTGCAAAATGGCAGATAAGGAAAAAGGAAAGGTTTGGTATAAGATTATGATAGATTTTGATGAAGAAATTAAGAAGTTTCAGCCGAGTCTGGAAGTTGATGATGCGGAAGAAGCGATTTATAATAATGATGTGCCGGACATCACAGACCTGATTGCAAAGATTATGGAAGATATTTCAAAGTAAGACGTACTGGATTTGGAGGAAAAGATGAGATGTTATAAATGCGGTGCCACACTGACGGCATCTGACAGATGTCCGCAGTGCAAGGCGGACGTTTCAGTCTATAAAAGAGCGGCAAAAGCTTCCAACGCCTATTATAATCTTGGTCTTGCAAAGGCAAAGGTCAGGGATTTGACAGGTGCGGCAGAAAGCTTAAAAACAAGTGTGATGATTCACAAAAACAACATAGAGGCAAGGAACCTGTTAGGACTTGTTTACTGTGAAATGGGTGAAGTGGTTGAGGCACTCAGCCAGTGGGTTATCAGTAAGAATTTACAGCCGGACAACAATCCGGCAGGGTCTTATATTGCACAGATTCAGTCGAATCAGGGCAGGTTTGATGCGGTAACAACAACGATAAAGAAATATAACCAGGCATTAAACTATGCCAAAGAAGGCAATCTGGACATGGCAACCATACAGCTTAAAAAAATTGTTGGCCAGAATCCGCATCTGATAAAGGCACACCAGCTTTTAGCGCTGATTTATATCAAAGACGGCGAATATGCAAGAGCCAGAAAGCTGCTGATGTCTGTTTTAAAAATTGACCGCAACAACACGCTTGCGCAGCTGTATTTAAAGGAAATCGAAGAAGCACAGCAGTTAAAGAAAAAGCAGGGTGCGCGTTCCAATGAATTTTTACCGCAGAAGCGTGAAAAGCGTGAAACAAAGGTGATAGAAAGCCAGCCGCTCAGTGGAAATGATGTGATTCTGCCGCGGTCATCGTATAAAGAGCCGGGCAACGGTGCTATTACGATTGTGAATATCCTTGTCGGTGTTGTAATCGGTGCTGCACTCATCTGGTTTTTAGTAATGCCGTCCCGTTACAAGGGCATTACGGAGGATTATAATAAGAGCCTTCAGGATTACAGCGAACAGCTCTCATCCGGCAATGTGGAAATCAATTCCCTCACGAAGCAGTTAGAGGATATAAAGTCGGAAAAAGAGGCACTCGAAGGACAGCTTTCGGGATTAAGCGGAGAAGGCGGAAGCAATAAGCTGTTAACTGCCGTTATAAGTGCAGCTAATTCATATATTGCAAATGATACTGCAACCGCAGCCAAGGAACTCATGGATATTGATGTCAGCTCACTGCCGACAGATGATGCCAAGAAACTGTATAATACCATTGCAGAAGCGGCGATGAAGCCTGCGGCAAATGAATTTTATACACAGGGTACAACAGCTTACAATAAAGCGGATTACACAACAGCCGCCACTGCATTTGTAAATGCGTATAAGTGTGACAGCACGAAGGCAGAAGCAGCTTATTATGCGGCAAAGAGTTATGTGGCGTTAAACCAGACGGAAGATGCCAAGAAGTACTATCAGTACATTGTGGATGGATTCCGCTCAAGCTCGTACTACTCAGAAGCCAATGCATATGTAACATCGCATTCATAAAGATACGTAAAAAAGATAAACCTGTCAGACGGTAAAAACCGCTGGCAGGTTTTTTGCTGTCTGAAATGAAAGCTGTCTAAAATGAAAAGCCACAGTAGGAAAAAATGTGACGGCAGACGACATTTCAGGCAGGAACAGCCGGACAGGCACAAAAAGCGGAAAGTGTTGCAAAAAGAAAGGGAGGATTGGCATGGAAGCAGCAAAAAGTGCGGCAAATGAAGAAATGCAGGAAAATAAGCATACGGATTACATTTATATGGTTACAGGGGACAGGCTGGTAATCAGTATGAATGCGGAACTTGACCATCATCTGGCAGATGAAATGCGGGATGTGATAGATACGATTATTGAGGAACGTGGGGTGCGCCATCTCATTTTTGATTTTTCGAAAATCAGTTTTATGGACAGTTCGGGAATCGGGCTGATTATGGGGCGGTATAAGAAACTGCAGGAAAACGGCAGTATCAGCATTGCGGGGGCAAATGACAGTATCCAGCGGATTATTTTAATATCCGGACTGCATAAGCTGGTACATACCTGTAAGGACGTTTCGCAGGCGGCAAAAAATATAGAAAAATAGGAGAGGACATGGAAATGAAAGCAGATAATGCGATGGAAGTGATATTTGATGCAAAATCTGAAAATGAGAGTTTTGCAAGAGTAACAGCAGCGGCATTTTGCACACGCCTAGACCCGACGGTGGAGGAAATTGCGGATATTAAAACAGCGGTTTCAGAGGCTGTTACAAACAGTATCGTACACGGATATGAGGGCATAGAAGGAAAAATCACGTTAAAGGTAAGCCTAGTAGGACAGGAAGTACGGATTGAAGTCCACGACGACGGAATCGGCATTGAAAATGTAGAGCAGGCAATGGAGCCGCTTTATACAACCAAACCGGAGCAGGAACGTTCCGGCATGGGATTTTCCTTTATGGAAGCTTTTATGGATGAGTTAAAAGTGTATTCCGGTAAAAACAGCGGAACAACGGTGATTATGAAAAAAAGAATAGGTGTAGAAAATTAGCAGATAGGGTGTGATTATATGAATCATACTAAGGAACTGATTGAAAGAGCGCACAGAGGAGATGAGAAAGCAAGGGAAACACTCGTATTGGAAAATATGGGACTGATTGGAAGCATCGTGCGGCGTTTTGCCGGAAGGGGGTATGAGCAGGAAGATTTGTTCCAGATTGGGAGTATCGGGCTGATTAAAGCTGTGGATAAGTTTGATACGGCATTTGACGTTAAATTTTCAACCTACGCCGTACCGATGATTACCGGGGAAATTAAACGGTTTCTGCGGGACGACGGCATGATAAAGGTCAGCCGGACACTGAAGGAAAATTCAGTGAAAATGGCGAGAATGATTGAGGAATACAGAAAAGAACACCTGTGCGAGCCAACCGTGGAACAGATTGCACAGCAGACGGGAATTCCCCCGGAAGAAGTTGTCATGTCTTTTGAGGCGGCGGCAGATGTGGAATCCATTTACAGGACAGTCTATCAGGGGGATGGAAGCGAAGTCTGCCTGATTGATAAAATCGAAGAAAAACGCAATTATAATGAAGAAAGTGTCAACCGCATGGTGATTGCACAGATTATGGAAGAACTGCCTGAAAAAGAGCGTACACTGATCCGGATGCGCTATTTTGAAGAACGCACGCAGACCGATATAGCGGCAAAGCTTGGAATCTCACAGGTACAGGTTTCCAGAATGGAAAAGAAAATTTTAGCATCCATGAAGAAAAAACTTGCGTAAAAGCGCATAAAAACAGAGGTCATTGCAGATACTTCCCTTGTAAACAGCAGAAAGGGACAGGAAAGCGATGAGTGAAACATTATATATCCAGATTAACAGAAATATTCAGGTCGATAAACGGGAAATCACTATCGGCGATGTGGCAGCTCTCCTTTGTAAGAACGCCGGCATAACAGCACGTGTAAAAACGATAAAGCTGATTACGCTGCCGGATGTTCCGAAAAGGAGAGTTTCTTTTTCTGTAATAACCGTAATGGAAAAAATCGAAAAGATTTACCCGGATTTACAGCTTGTAAGCATTGGGGAAAGCGACTTTATTGTGGATTATATCCGTCAGAAAAAGAAGAGCCGGGTATGGCAGGGGCTGATGGTAGCATTTGTTTCCGTTTTTACGTTTGTCGGAAGTGCCTATGCCATCATGGCATACAACAATGATGTCAGTACCAATGAAATCTTTGAAAAGGTATACGAGATGATGGGAACGGGTAATTTTCAGGAATATAAGGTCATTGAAATTGCTTACGCGGTGGGTCTGCTGCTGGGCATTGTCGTTTTCTACAATCATTTTGCGGGAAAACATTTTACGGGCGATCCGACACCGATTCAGGTGGAAATGGACAAATATGAAACGGATATTGACAACTGTATGATTGACCGCAGCAGCACGGAAGGGAAGGAAAAATAATGGATGGGATGGAACTTTTAAAGCTGGCAGTACAGATTGCCATCGGACTGGCAGCAGGCGGTTTTACGGCGGCGGGATATTTTGCGGTAATTACCAGTGTCGGCATGATAAACCGCATTGTCGACGTCACCAATACCAAAGCGTACATTCCGTATTTTGAAGAAGTCATCATCTGGGGCGCATCCCTTGGAAATGTATGGTTCATCTTTGACCTGCCGCTGCCGGCCGGTATGCCGGGTGCTGTTTTATACGGTCTGCTTTCCGGGATGTTTATCGGATTGTTTGCCGTCAGTCTGGCAGAAAATATTAAGGCACTGCCAATCTTTGTAAGGCGTGTGCGGATTGGTGCAGGACTTGGCATTGTCGTGCTTGCAATCGGTCTGGGAAAAGCAGCAGGACATCTATTGTATTATCTGAAATTATATCCATAATACAGTATACAGAATACAAAATGAAAGAAAATGCAGCGGGCATCATAAGTATATCAGGGCATGCAGCGCAGATGTATAAGGAGGCAGTGTAATGGGAAAAGAAAAAGGCGATAAAAATAAAATTGAGATTGTAAGTGCGGGTGCAGAGCCGGGAACGGGCGGCGGTCCGGTTAAAAGAGAAGAAAGCAGGGAACAACAGCGAAATGAGCAGTATAACCAGTATGTAGAGCAGGTGACGCCAAAGGCAAACTGCCTGTTAAACTGTGTCAAAGCATTTATCACAGGCGGTTGTATCTGTACAGTTGGACAGATTCTGACGGTGCTGTTTTTAAACAGCGGCATGGGAAAGGACGAAGCTGCTGCGTATACGACAATCAGTCTTGTTTTTGCCAGCGTTGTGCTGACGGGATTAAATATATATCCGCTGATTACGACATGGGGCGGTGCGGGAAGCTTAGTGCCGATTACCGGCTTTGCAAACAGCGTGGTAGCGCCTGCGATTGAATATAAAAAAGAAGGACAGGTATTCGGTATCGGCTGCAAAATTTTTACTATCAGTGGCCCTGTGATTTTGTACGGCATTTTAAGTTCTTGGATACTGGGCGTGATTTACCTGATTGTTGTCAGCCTGCGTGCTGTGTAACCGTGTAAAAATGAAGGGAGAAGTTGATGCAATGATTGTGGGAAAACAAAGTATTTTATTTGAAGAAAATGTATATATAGAAGAAACGGCATGCGTTGCAGGACAGAAGGAATCGGAAGGACCGCTTGGAAAACTTTTTGATGTGGTTGTGGAAGATGCGATGGCGGGCATGGAAAACTGGGAAGAAGCAGAAAGTACCTTACAGCAGCTGGCTGTGGATAAACTGCTTGAAAAATGGGATGGCAAAAAAGAAGATTTGCGTTATATTTTTGCAGGAGATCTGCTGGGGCAGTTGATAGCCACATCATTCGGGCTGATGCAGTATGAAATTCCAATGTTCGGATTATACGGGGCCTGTTCTACTTTTGGTGAAGCGCTGTCGCTTGCGGCAATGACGGTTCATGCAGGTTACGCCGGTCATGTCATTGCACTGGCTTCCAGTCATTTTGCAAGTGCCGAAAAACAGTTCCGTTATCCGCTGGAATACGGCAACCAGCGGCCACCGGCTTCGACATGGACAGTTACAGGCTGCGGGGCAGCCGTTATTGGTACGGAAAAAGGCGAGGTCTGTATCCGCGGCATTACGACCGGAAAAGTGATTGATTTTGGTGTAAAAGATTCAATGAATATGGGTGCGTGTATGGCGCCTGCAGCAGCAGATGTCATTGCAGCCAATTTAGAAGACATGCAAAAGGATGTTACGTATTATGACTGCATTATTACGGGAGATCTGGGGGCAGTCGGTAAAACTATTCTTATGGATTTGTTAAAGGAAAAGGGATATGACCTGACGGGCAGATATACTGACTGCGGACTGGAAATCTTTGATGCGGAAAGCCAGGATACGAAAGCGGGTGGAAGCGGCTGCGGCTGTTCTGCAGTTACAATGTGTTCATATATTATGAAAAAAATGAAAAATCACAGCTGGAACAGGGTGCTGTTTGTACCGACGGGAGCGCTTTTATCCACAGTCAGCTACAATGAAGGAAAAAGTGTTCCCGGTATTGCACATGCAGTAATTCTGGAAAGAAAGGGGAACAGAAAATGATGGTATTTATAAAAGCATTTGTAATCGGCGGAATGATTTGCGCTCTGACACAGATATTAATGGAAAAAACCAGGCTGATGCCCGGAAGGATTATGGTACTGCTCGTAACGCTGGGAACGTTTCTGGGGGCAGTCGGTTTATATGAGCCGTTTGCGGAATTCGCTGGTGCAGGTGCGACTGTGCCGCTGTTAGGTTTTGGAAATGTATTGTGGAAAGGCGTCAGAGAAGCAGTCGATGCCAATGGTTTTTTAGGGTTGTTCCAGGGCGGTTTTAAAGCCTGTGCCGTCGGCGTATCCGCCGCGCTCATCTTCGGATATCTGGCATCCGTGCTGTTTGAACCGAAGATGAAGAAGAAGTGACGCATGAAATATGATTGCGACTCAACGTTATCGCTTAACGGGCGCATGAAATATGATTGCGGCTCAACGTTATCACTTAACTTCGCTGCAATCATATTCCATGCTTGGAGTGATGGAGGACGGGAAGTTACGGAGATATGAACGTATGATTGCGGCTCAACGTTATCACTTAACTTCGCTGCAATCATATTTCATGCTTGGAGTGATGGCGGACGGAAAGTTACGGAGATATGAATGTATGATTGCGGCTCAACGTTATCACTTAACTTCACATGAAATAAAAAGAAAAAGGCTTCTGACAGTACCGGGTTAAACGGTGTTTATCAGAAGTCTTTTTCTTTAGTTTGCAGATATCCTGCATTATTTTAATTTGTTATTCCGCGGTGTTCCAATTCTGGCTGGCAGTAGTTGGATTCTGGGCAGCGGAGCTGCTTTGGTTGTTGTTGTGTGCGGCGCTTGTGCCGGCTGTGTTGGAAGTATTTCCGTTTGTTCCGTTGTTATTTGCGGCGGTTGTTCCTACAGTGTTAGATGGAGTGGTTACCGCCTGTGAAGCTTCGGTTGTCTGGCTTCCGGGTTTTACAGCGGAAGCATTGGAGCCGTTGTGCAGGCTGCAAAGTCTGGAAAGCTTTTCATCTGTAATTGCGTAAGAAGAATCATATGCACTATAAGAAGATTCTTCATCAGAAGCAGTACCGGAGGATGATTTTTTAATATAAACACGTGTAGAGGTGTTTGTACATCCTGCGGAAGCGACATCGCCCGAATCATTACAAATTGTTACTTTAACATGGGTGTCACATTCTTCTGTCGGCACATTATCCGCCGAAAAATATTCTGTAATAACCTGGCTGCCGCGCGGGTCTTCATCACATAAACCTGCAACAGCGAGTTTACCGGACTGTGAGCATACCTGGGCAGTCACAATGCCGGACGGCTGTGTAAATTCACCGGTAGAAAGTCCCTCGTGAATCTGTGACATAATCGTCTGCCAAATCTTTGTATGGCTGATAGACTTGGACAAAACTTTAGAGTTATCATCATAGCCCAGCCAGATAGAAGCCGTATAATATGGTGTAAAACCACAGAACCATTTATCGGTTTCATTATTGGTCGTACCTGTTTTACCGGCAACCGGCTGGTTGGAAAGAGCTGCAGATGTACCGGTACCCTGTGTGATAACGGATTCCAGTGCACTGGTCAGCAGCCATGCCGTCTGTTCCTTTAATACGGTATGTGTTTCACTGGAGGAATTGTCAAGCAGCAGATTCCCCTTGTAGTCGTATACAGCGGTATAATATACCGGTTTGGTGTACGTACCGTGATTTGCAATGGCAGCGTAAGCTGCGGTCATATCAATATTGGTAACACCCAGTGTCATACCACCGAGGGCGAGCGGCTGAACAATATCGTGGCTGCCGTTAATTGCCTTTTGTGGAGATACCAGCGTGCTGATACCGAATTTTTCCAGATAATTAAAGCCGACCTGCGGTGTGATTAACGTCAGCACCTTGACAGCCGGTACATTCTGCGAGCGGTAAATCGCTTCACGCACGGTCATCAGTCCGCGGTATTCTCCGGCAGTAAAGTTTTTAACAAGCTGTCCGCTTGAATAATAGTACGGAGAGTCATCAATAGCACTGGCAAGTGTAATCGCACCGGTATCAAGCGCCGGACCGTAAGCTGCCAGTGGTTTAATGGAAGAACCCGGCTGGCGTGGCGAATCAGTTGCACGGTTTAAAGTACGGTTGCCTGATTTTTCTCCGCGTCCGCCGACCAGTACCTTCACATAGCCGGTATGCTGATCCATTAAAGAAAATGAAAGCTGCGGCTGGATTACATAATGCAGCGATTCTGCAACAACCGTTTCACCATTTGCCGTCATGGCTTCGCGGTAGGTATCCACATACTGCTGTGCGGTATCTTCGTTAGTCTGTGTCAGACTGAAATTATAATTGCCCTGTACATTCTGATACCATGTCTGCATGGTCGAATGGGAGTAATTGATAATTTTTCCGTCAGCGTTTTTTACACTTAATGCATAGTTAATCGAAAATTCTGTTGAACTCGGATAAAATGAAGGGTTGTTAATCGCTTCATCGGCAATTTCCTGCATGGAAGTATCCTGTGTGGAATAAACCTGCAGACCGCCTTTGTAAATGAGGTTGGTTGCCTGTGTTTCCGTATAACCTTTCTGTGTCATCAAGTCGTCAATCAGCTGTTCAATGAGTGTATCAACGAAATAAGAATATGTGGAAGAGGAGCCGGTTGCAATGTCAAGACCCTCTACACGCGCATATACATCATCTGCAAGGGCTTCATCATACTCTTCCTGTGCAATGTAACCGTGCTTGAGCATATTGCGCAAAACCTTCTGCTGTCGTTCCTGATTGTCTTCCGGATACTTTAACGGGTTTAACTTGGTCGGATTCTGTGTAATGGAAGCAATCACGGCACATTCGCTTAAAGTCAGTTCGGAAACGTCTTTTCCGAAATAACCGTTGGCAGCTGCCTGTACACCATAATAGCCGTTTCCAAGGTTAATTGTATTTAAGTAATTTTCAAGGATATCGTCCTTGCTCATATACGTTTCAAGCTTAATTGCAAGATACTGTTCCTGCACCTTACGCTTAATCTTTTCAATGTCTGTTTCGTTATATGCATTAAAGACATTGTTTTTTAAAAGCTGCTGTGTCAGGGTACTTGCACCCTGTGAAAGACCACCACCGGTAATAGTGTTATAACCGGCACGGATAATGCCACGGATGTCAATGCCGTTATGTTCGTAAAAACGTTCATCTTCAATTGCAACAAAAGCATGCTGCAATTCAAGAGGCACAACGTCCAGCTCCACGGAAATACGGTTGGAGCCGGTGGTAGAGAGCGTCTGGATTTCATTGCTTTCGTTATCGTAGATTTTTGTGGCAAATCCGTCAGGTGATACGTCAATTGTCGAAACGTCAGGGGCGCTCGAAATAATACCCTGTACAGAACCCAGTACCAGACATGAGCCTGAAACCACAACGGCAATTGCTAATATCAGTATAAATTTGATGGCGAAAACGCCAAGTTTTGTTCGAAGTCTTGTAGCGGCGGAATTTAGCAGTTTTTTCTTTTGTTTTATGCCTTGTCTGCCATAATTCATAGATTGTCCTCCTTGATAAGTTCTTACTATTATATCATAACGAAAATACTTTGACAAATTGAAATGAAATTCGTACTATATAATAAATGTTTGCTGCGGAACAATCCATAGGGGAAATTATACTTCCGGCGGTCATTAAAAATGTAAGGCATACAGAATGGAGAAAATATGAAGATTATATATAAGGAAGGCGAAGGGGAGATTGAAGAAAAAAAATCCCGTTTTATTGCACACGTATATCCGGTACAATCGGAAGAACAGGCAGTATCATATATTAATGAAGTAAAAAAGAAATACTGGGATGCAAGGCATAATTGTTATGCCTATGTATTGGGAGAGGATGCGGGCTTTCAGCGGTTTAGTGACGATGGAGAGCCGCAGGGGACAGCAGGAAAACCGATTCTTGACATTATTATGAAAAGCGGCATCTATAATTGCCTGATTATTGTGACAAGATATTTCGGTGGTACGCTGCTTGGAACAGGCGGATTAATCCGTGCTTATCAGGCAGCTTCCAAGGAAGGACTGGAACACAGCACCGTGCTTTCGGTATCGGACGGGGTTCTGGCACAGATTGATGCGGATTATAACAGCATTGGGAAAATCCAGTATATTTGTTTGGAAATGCACATAGATATATTAAAAACCGAATATACTGAAAATGTTTATATGGAAATGATTGTACAGGCAGAAAATTATGGACAGTTTGTACAGAAAATAACCGATGCGTTTTCAGGGAAAATTTCTGTTGTAAAAATTCAACAACAGAAATTTGGCAAAAGTGAAAGCGGAGAGGTGATTCTGCTTTCCTGAGCAAAATAATGGGAAAAGATAGTAATATATCACAAAAAGAAGTTTTGAAAACCGAAAAATTCAATTTGTATTGTAAATGTGATGTAAAAATAAACAAAAAATATGGTACGGATAGTGCATAATTTACATAATGCATGGTATATTTTGCGCAGAGAATTTATTTAATAAGAATAAAAATATAAGAAAACTGAAAAAAATGTAAAAAAAAATAAAACTGGAAAGCCGCATAAATACTGGGGTTTCACAAAAAATTCAAAAAAAGTACAAGAATTGTTCAAAATAGTCTTGTTAAAATCACACAAAAATGCTATTATACCTATGTCAATGAATGTTGGCTGGGGGTGGTTCCCCCGCGAAACCAAACAAGGAGGGTTTATAGGTTTATGAAGAAAACAATCAAAAAGCTTACTGCTGTAGGTTTAACACTTACTTCAGTAATGGGACTCGTAGCTTGCGGCAGCTCAAATGACAGCAATGCAGCAGGCGGATCAAGCTCAAGCAAGGAAGTAACAAAACCGGATAAGTTCACAATTATGTGCGATAGTACGGTAGTTACAGAAACAAATGGTGCTGCGGCATTCTACGAACAGTTAAAGACTGCAACAGGTCTTGACTTCCAGTGGACTCGTCCGGACCACAGCGGTTACTATGATGCAGTTGCTAATGCATTTAACTCAGATGATACAATGCCAGACGTTATATTACTTTCATCTGACTACTATGCATTATATGCTTCAAATGGTTTCCTTTGGAATATGACAGATGCTTGGAATTCATCAGAAACAAAGAAATCAGGAAGATTAATCAGCACAGCTGATAACGTTCTTTCAGCTCTTATGGTTAATGGTGAAGATGGAACAAAGGCTATGTATGGATTCTCTCCATACCGTGGTAATGGCTGCTGTACTTATATCAAGAAGGCTTGGTTAGATGCAGCTGGTATCAGCACAGCAGATGTTGAAGGCAAGACACTTGATTTCAACACATACTATGGCTACTTAAAGCAGATGGCTGCTAATAAGGGTCATTATGTAATTTCTGCTCCGGGCTTCATCAGCAATGAAGCACCTTACACAAACTACCTGCCAGAATTCTATCAGCAGGCTAACTACACATTCTACAAGAATTCATCAGGACAGTACGTTGATGGTTTCTCAGAAGACAAGATGAAAGAGGCTCTTCAGAGAATCCAGACAGCTGTTAATGATGGTATTATTGATAAGGAATCTGTAAACAACTCTACATCTAATGCACGTGATAAGTTCTATTCAACAGATGCAGGCTCTGAATCAGGCGTATTCACATACTGGGCTGGTACATGGGCTAATACATTAAAGACTCAGCTTGCTACTAAGGGTCTTGATAATGAACTGATTGCTATTAAGCCAATCCAAGAACTTGGTACATATGTAGAAAGAATCGCACCATGCTGGTGTATTACTACAGCAGCTAAGAACCCGGAAGGTATCTTTAAGTACTTCATCGATACAATGTTAGATGGCGGCGACGTTCAGACACTTTGGGAGTACGGCGCAAAGGGAACCCACTGGGATACAAAGGCAGAAACTGTAACACTTGCTAAGGATGACGAAGGCAAGAAGACTAAGACTTATGAAGAAGGTCAGTTCCACTTCCTTCCACAGCCGGAATCACCGGATAAGTTAATGTCTAAGAACCACATCGATCCAATCCTTGCTCTTGCTAAGTTCCAGGATGGTAAGGAAGATCCAGGTGCTAGTGCTATGACAGAAACAGCTAAGGCTAACGGTGATTTCTTCGCTGAAAACTCAACTGTAGCAGTTCCACTTCCAATGACAACTGCTCTTTCTGAGAACATCACTGATATCAACACAGCTAGAAACTACGTTATCTCTCAGGTAGCTTTAGGTTACATGACAGTTGATGAAGGTATGAACTACTACAAGACAACAGTTGGTTCATTAGCTGATACAGTACTTAAGTCTTTAAACAAGTAATCAGTAACTGATTATGTAAACACGGCTGTATAGCCACTTTATAAGAATCCACTTTCGGGTGGGGGAACCCACCCGGAATGGATTCTAATTTTTAGCTTATTTATATCGAGAGTAGGCTTGGAATTTTACAAAAAATATTAGGAAAGAAGGTATGAAGATGCAATGTAAGTCTTGTGGAACAGAATTACCTAAAAAAGCAAAGGTTTGTCCGAAGTGCGGAGAACTCGTTGGAAAGCAGAAGTCAGACAACCTTAAAGTAATTGCTGTCGCCGGTTTAGTTATTGCGTTAATAGGCGGGCTATTGCCTTTTGTTCAGAATACAGATGTTGAGTTGATTTCTGATGCCTACAGTTTTATGAACATTGATGTACCAGCTATGTGGTACCTTTACATGCTGGCTATTGTAGTATCTCTGGTACTTTTAGCAGTAAAGAAAGATATGTTTTCAATTATACCTACAGCTATTTCAGGTATAATTTTTATTGTTTCATTCGTAGGAATGAACTTCAGAGGTTACGAGAGCAGAAAGCTCTATAATCTTCATTCATTGACAGATTTATTATCAAACGGATATGAAGGTTCTTCATATTCAGTAGGTTGCGGTGTATATGTAGTTATCATTGGTCTCATTCTTGGTATTGCAGGATGCTTTATTGATATCATGAAGTACTTCAAGAAAGATATCAACGTTGACTCTAAGTACATGACAAACTCAATCAACAGGAAAGTATGGTCAAAGATCTACTACCACAGATGGTTCTATGTAATGTTTTTGCCGGTATTAATCATGATTTTACTGTTTAACTACTGGCCAATGTTAGGTTGTAGATATGCCTTTACAAAATATATTATCCGTTCACCGTATTATGTAGGTCTTCTTCACTTCAATACGATGTTCACAAACGATGTATTCTTCTGGGATGCATTCCGTAACACATTACTGCTTTCTATCGTTAAGTTAATTCTTAACACTGGTGCAGCCGTTATTATTTCATTATTACTGAATGAAATTACAAACCTTGCATTTAAGAAGACAGTACAGACAATTGTATACTTACCTCACTTTATGTCATGGGTAGTAGTTGCTTCTATCTTCCGTTTAATTCTTTCAGTTAACAGTTCAGGTATGATTAACCAGATGTTAATGGGAATGGGCGTGATTGATAATCCAATCTTCTTCCTTGGTGATGTAAGATACTGGAGAGGCACATTCTTCTTCATCAACGTTTGGAAGGATACAGGTTGGGGAACAATCCTTTTCCTTGCTACATTATCAGGTATCAGCCCAGACCTTTATGAAGCTGCCCAGATTGATGGTGCAAACCGTTGGAAGAGATTAATTTATATTACACTTCCTGCTTTAGCAAATACTATTATTACTGTATTCATTCTGAACCTTGCTAAGGTTATGAACCTTTTCGAATCAGTATTCGTAACAATGAACGATGCAGTCGTTAACGTTTCTAACGTACTTCAGACATATGTATACCGTAAGACATTCGGTAGTGGTAACTCCGATTATGGTTATACAACAGCGGTTGGTTTATTCAAGTCATTTGTAGGTATGATCCTCGTACTTGGATGTAACTATGCAAGTAAAAAAGTACGTGGTCGCGGTATTGTATAGGAGGGATAGATAATGAGTAAAGAACAAGTAGTAGTTGCAAGAAAAAAGAAGAAAAAAGTCAAAATCTTCCCTATCGTAAACGTAATTTTGTTTTTGGTAATTTCATTAATTATCATGGTTCCTATTTGGAAGGTTATCGTCGATTCATTCGATGCAAAAGCCGGTTATGGTATGAATTTCCTGCCACAGACATTTACACTCGGTGGTTATAGTTCAATCCTTTCCAGAGTTGCACTTTATAGACCGTTCTTAATTTCAGTAGTTGTAACGATTGCTGGTACATTTATCGGTCTGTTATTAGCAACATTAGGCGCTTATGTATTAATTCAGTGGGAAATGCCGGGAAGAAACTTCTTCGCATATATGTTATTATTCACAATGATTTTCGATGGTGGTATGATTCCTAAGTACCTCGTTATGAAGGACTTACACTTACTGAACACACTTTGGTCAGTAATCCTGCCATTGTCTATCAATGTATATAACCTTGTATTAATGAGAAACTTCTTTGAAGGTGTTCCTGAATCACTGTTTGAAGCAGCTGAAATTGATGGTTGTTCTCCAATGGGTACATTCTTTAAGATTGTACTTCCGCTTTCAAAGGCGGCTTTGGCTTCTATCGGTTTGATGTATGCCGTACAGTTCTGGAACGATTATACAAACTTCAAGATTTATATCAACAAGAACGAGTTATTCAACTTCCAGATGAAGCTGCGTAACATGGTTATGGATAACGATATCCCTGATGAAGGTGGTATCGACCCGAATACGATTGCCAATGCAGCCGTTATCGTGGCTATCCTTCCTTTCGCAATCATCTACCCATTCTGTCAGAAGTACTTCGTACAGGGTGTTAATGTTGGTGCCGTTAAGGAATAATTTAAAAATTCAACAGAATTTACAGGCTGTCGCATATGCGGCAGCCTTTTTGTGTATTCAGTCATAGGTATTCCGATTGAACACTTTTTCTGTAGGTTTTTACAATATTCTGCTTTAATATGTAGAAAAAAACAAAAAGGTCATGTATACTAGAGAAAGATTTAAAAAGATGCTTTTTAAAAGGCAGAACAGGAGGGAAAATGATTACGCTTAAAGATGCCATATATTTGGAAAAGATAGATGAAGTGAAGCGTATTTTGGAAGAAAATCCGCCGCTGATTGACGAAGTAGATGAAGATGGTGTGTTAATGGCACTGCTGGCAGCCAAAACAGGCAATCTGAATCTGGTACGTTACATCGTTGAATACTCCAGAGCCAGTATGAATATTACGGATAAAAATCAGAAAAATATGCTACACTATGCAGCGATGTCCGGTAATGTTGCGACCTGTAAGTATCTTGTGGAACGGGTTGGATTGTCACCGTTATCCGGAGACATCAATCTTTTGACACCGTATGAAATCGCGCATGAGAACAAATTTTTTGATTTAGAGGAGTATTTTCAGGAGGAGACTGGCGCACCGCTTGAAAAAATGTATCACAATCCGATTCGTACCGGAATGTATCCGGATCCGTCGATTGTCAGAGTGGGTGAAGATTATTATATGGTGAATTCATCCTTTATCTATTATCCGTGTATTCCGGTTTCAACGTCAAAGGATTTGATTCACTGGAAAATTATCGGTTACGCCATTACCAATCCGGAATGGGCAGGTTTACAGCATTTAGAGGGCGGCAGAGGATACTGGGCGCCGGATATTTCCTACTATAAAGGAAGATTTTATATTACGGCAACGTATCGCTTAAATGATGACGGAACGGTTTATCGAAAGCAGATTGTTGTAAGCTCGGACAGACCGGAAGGACCGTACAGTAAACCGGCGGTGATAGATGAAGACGGTATTGATCCTTCTATTTTTAATGATGATGACGGACGGCGCTATATGCTTTTAAACAGAGGTGCGCGTATTTTTGAATTAAATGAAGATGCCACGGCACAGATATCAAAAGCATCGTTACTGTATTATGGCGATCAGAAAAGAGCGCCGGAGGGACCACATTTATTAAAAAAGGATGGATATTACTATCTGTTTGAAGCAGAGGGCGGAACAGGACCTGGACACCGTATTACCGTGTCAAGAAGCCGCGAGCTGATGGGGCGGTATGAGCCGTGTCCATATAATCCGATTATGCGCCAGACAGATGAAAAGGCTATTATCCAGCGCTGTGGACATGGAAAGCCGGTGCAGACACAGAACGGTGAATGGTATATGGTGTATCTGTGCGGCAGAAAAATCGGTGACGGTTACAGCATTTTAGGCAGGGAAACGGCATTGGATAAGATTACATGGACTGCAGACGGCTGGCCTGTTGTCAATAATTTAGACGGTCCGAGTGCCATGCAGATAAAGCCGGATTTGCCGGAAACAGTGTGGGAGTCTTCCTATTTTGATGATTTTGATGGTGAATATTTAAGCACAGACTGGATGTTTCCGAGAGTGCCGGAACCGGACGGCGTGCTGTTGCAGGATTCTCATGTAAAGATAAAGGGAAGCTGCGCGGATTTGGATTCCATGGGAGCAAGAAATATCCTGCTTCGCAGACAGCAGCATTTTAAATTTACGGCAGTCTGCAAGATGAAAATGCCACAGTTGTATCCGGGACAGGATGCGGGCATGACATGCTATTATGATGAGAATACTTTTGTAAAATTTGGTGTATTTGCGACACAGGAGCCGCAGCCGCGTCTGATTGTGAAAGCAGTAGAAGTCATTGGAGAACAGGTGAAAGAAAGCGGCAGCATTGAACTGGATTTCAGACGTCAGGACGTTTATTTAAAAATTGAAACGAATGATTTGAAACGTACCTGCTATATGAGTTATGATGGTAAAGAGTACATAAAGGTGGCAGTGCTTGAAAATGTCTATTACCTGTGTGATGAAGGCTTAAAGAAGGGCAAGCGTTTTACAGGGGCAATGATCGGCATGTACGCTTATGCAGGTGATTTTGGCAGCCGATATGTAGACGAATACGGAAGACACGGGGATGACACCCTGTATGTTGATTTTGACTGGTTTGACTACCAGCCGGAAAAATAAGGAGGAATGAACTTTGAAAGAAAGAAATATTATATTGGAAGGTAAGTTGAAAAGCTGGCTTTTGTCGGTGGATATTGAAAAGCTGGCAGCAAAACAGCAGGGGCAGCTTATTCTGGGGCTGGAAAAGCTGTATCAGGCAACAGGTGATGCGGATTATCACACATTTGCAAAAAAGGCAGTAGATAACCTTGTAGCGGAAGACGGAACGTATGCAAAGGCAGAGGGCAGCCTTTCCGATAATTTATTTGGCAATGCGTTATTTGCAGTACGTGCAATGGATACTGTATACAATCCGCAGGACACAGCAGCTGAAAAGACAGAAAAAGCCATTTTAAAGCAGGAAAAGGTGATGACTTCCGGTGCACGATTTGATGCAACAGAAACCTGCGCAGGCACATTTTCCACAAAGCTTTCAGATGCATATCTGACACAGCCGTTTTATATGAATTATGAAACAAAATTTGGCGGAAAAGAACAGTACAATGATATCATTGCGCAGTTTAACATTTTACAGGAGAAGGCATATCCGTCTGTGGAAAATGAATTGGGAAACGCTGCGGCAGACCTTGAAATGGCAGCGTACGCAGCAGCGGCAGTAGATACCATGGAGGTTATGGAACAGCCGTTATATGAGATTTTTGACAGATTAAGACAGATTTTAAAGCAGGTAGTCGCTGCAATGAATACAAAGAGCCTTGATACATTTGCAAAAGAAGCGCGGGAGGCAGGACTGTTTTATGCGTATGCCGTATTAAAGGGCTGCCGCATGAAGGCGCTTATTACTGAAAAATACGAAAAAGCAGCATTGGATATATTGGAAGCGGCAGAAGCAAAAGCACAGGAAGATGATGTATTTGGCGCGGATACAGCATATACAGCCGTACTGGTAACGGCTTACGCGGAAAGCCTGCGCAACAGAGAATATCAGGACTACGGAAGAACTAAGGGAGGCGCATTATGGAGTTAAAATTTGTTACAGCAACAAGCAGAAGTGCAGTGGTAGAACTGACGGAATCAGGAAAATTTTATACAGAAAAGCCGTATGAAATCTACGTAGACGGCAGTAAATATATGGACAGTGAAAAGGTTATTACAACACTTTACGGTTTAAAACCGGATACGTTATACAAGGTTTCTGCCGTGTATGACGGACAGGAAATTGCGGCGGTAGACGTTCAGACAAAGTATGAATTTGTAACGTTAAATGTAAGGGAATTCGGCGCATACGGCGACGGTGTCCATGATGATACCAATGCCATTCAGTGTGCGATTATGGCATGCCCGAAGGATTCCCGCGTGTTAGTGCCGGAAGGTGTTTATAAGATTTCAAGTATCTTTTTAAAGGATAATCTGACACTGGAACTCGCAAAGGGTGCAGTGCTTTCCGCCTTTACCGACAGAGAAAAATTCCCGGTTCTGCCGGGTGAAATTGAGTCCTATGACGAAACGGCACAATACAATTTAGGTTCATGGGAAGGCAACCCGCTCGATATGTTTTCTGCAATCGTATGCGGTATCAATGTAGAAAATGTTGTCATTACTGGTGAAGGAACAATTGACGGCTGTACCAATTTTGAGAACTGGTGGAAGAACTGCAAGGTCAGGGATACGGCATGGCGCCCAAGACTGTTCTTTATCAATCACTGCAAAAATGTGATGATGCACGGCATTACGGTTCAGAATTCTCCGTCATGGACGATTCATCCGTACTTCAGTGAACATTTGAAATTTATTGATGTAAAGATTAAAAACCCGGCAAATTCACACAATACAGACGGCTTAGACCCGGAAAGCTGTACAGACGTACTGGTGCTTGGTACGTATATTTCTGTCGGTGATGACTGCATTGCAATTAAGTCCGGTAAAATTTATATGGCAGAAAAATATCAGGTGCCAACTTCCAATATGATTGTCAGACAGTGCTGTATGAGGGACGGACACGGTGCGGTCACAGTTGGAAGTGAAATTGCGGCAGGTGTTAAAGACGTTCATATTACAGACTGCATTTTCATGAATACGGACCGTGGTCTGCGTGTAAAGACCAGACGAGGCAGAGGACAGTTATCCGTTCTGGATGATATTTCCTTTGAAAATATTGACATGGATAACGTGATGACACCATTTGTTGTCAACAGCTTTTATTTCTGTGATCCTGACGGCAAGACCGAATATGTCGGTACGAAAAAACCGCTGCCGGTGGACAGAAGAACACCGTCTATTAAGCGTCTGACGTTTAAAGATATTAAGGCAACCAACTGCCACGTTGCGGGTACGTACATTTACGGTCTGCCGGAAAGCAAAATTGAAAAGCTTACCTTTGAGAATATCAGCTTCTCTTATGCGGAAAATGCAAAATCCGGCGTAGCGGCAATGATGCTTGGCTGTGATGAGGCTTCAAAGCAGGGGTTGGTTGTCAATAACGTAAAACAGCTTATTTTAAAGAATGTAAAGGTTACAGGCTGTGAGGGTGAACCGATTGTTGCAGGCAATGTAGACGAACTGATACAGGAGTAAAATAGATTATGAATCTTCATGCACCAAAAGGAATTGACGTAGAAAACTGGTTTATTGAATGTTACAGAAAATACAAAGGACATCCGATGTGGATTCTTTTAGGACTTTATAAGGGAAATTACAACAAGTTCTTTATGGCGGTTGTGTTTTTCTTTATCAAGCACTGTCCGGTGTGGGTGCTGCCGATTATTACGGCAAATATCATCAACGATATTACGAGCGGCGCACCGGACGCATACCAGCATATTTTTATTGAAGCGATTATCATGGTTGTACTGATTGCACTCAACATTCCGACCAATTATATGTATACAAGATACAAATCGCTGGCAACAAGATATGCGGAAACGGGACTTAGAAAGGCACTGGTGCGCAAATTGCAGCAGTTGTCGATTTCGTATCATAAAGAAACGCAGTCGGGGCGGCTGCAGTCGAAAATCATGCGTGATGTGGAAGCTGTGGAAACGCTTTCAACGCAGATGTTTTTAAGCATTTTAAATATTGCGTTAAACATCATCATTGCACTGGCAGTAACGATTTCAAAAAGTATGGTGGTGTTTGTCTTTTTCCTGCTGACGACACCGATTGCGGCGCTTACCATGGTCTTTTTCAGAAATGTCATGCGCAGGCGCAATACAGAATTTCGTAAGGAAATGGAAGAAACCTCGGCAAAAGTCATGGAAATGGTGGAACTGATTCCGGTGACAAGGGCACATGCGCTGGAGGAAGAAGAAGTCCACAAAATGAGCGGACAGCTCTTTGCCGTGGCAGAAAAAGGCTACAAGCTGGATATTATCCAGTCGTTGTTTGGTTCGGTGGGTTGGGCGATTTTCCAGGTCTTTCAGGTAGTCTGTCTTGCCTTTACCGGTGTGCTGGCTCTGCGGGCGGCAATCCAGCCGGGTGATATTACGTTGTACCAGAGCTATTTCAGCACCATTGTCAGTCAGGTATCTTCACTGATGTCGCTGATTCCAACGATTGCAAAGGGTATTGAATCTGTCAATTCCATTGGTGAAGTGCTGTTAGAAGAAGATGTGGAACACAACGAGGGCAAGAAAAAGCTTGCCGGTGTGCATGGCGATTTTTGTTTTGAAAACGTAAAGTTCCATTATAATAATACGGATAAAAATGTATTAAATGACTTAAATCTTACCGTTCATCAGGGAGAAACGATTGCACTGGTCGGAGAGTCCGGTGCGGGAAAATCGACAATTTTAAATCTTGTCATTGGATTTAATTTTGCTACAGACGGAAAAGTGCTGGTAGACGGCGAGGATATCAGCCAGATTGATTTAAGAAGCTACAGAAAGCATCTGGCGGTAGTGCCGCAGACCTCAATACTGTTTTCGGGTACAATCCGTGACAATATTACATACGGTATTGAAAATGTCAGCGAGGAACAGTTACAGGAGGTTGTAAAAGCTGCCAATCTGACCGATTTAATCGAATCCCTGCCAAAGGGACTTGATACCATGGTCGGAGAGCATGGCGGAAAGCTCTCAGGCGGTCAAAGACAGCGTATTTCCATTGCAAGGGCATTAATCCGCAACCCACAGGTAATCGTCTTAGATGAGGCAACCTCGGCGCTTGACAGTATCTCCGAAAAACTGATACAGGAAGCATTGAATAATCTGACGAAGGGACGGACGACTTTTATTGTGGCACACCGCCTTTCAACAATCCGCGATGCCGATAAAATCGCGGTCATTGCAGACGGACACTGCGTAGAATACGGCACATTTGAAGAACTGATGGCATTAAAGGGTGAGTTCTATCAGATGAAGTCGATACAGAGTTAAATACAGGCACAAAAGCAGATAAGAATATTTTTTGTAAATTCCAAAGAAGGGATAGGAAGCAGCTTTTGCATTCCTATCCCTTTTTGTTTTTAAATCTTTTTTTAAGCTTTAAAGAAAATCTATTACTTTTCGTTTGTATTCCAGATACGCAGCGTAGCAATCAGCTTTTCCTTAGAATCAGCGTCCATCTTCTGAACGAGCTGCATGATTTCGTTATCCAGAGCAGTATTCTGATAGTTCTTATCAACACTTCCTGCAAGATAATCCAGAGAAACTCCGGTAAGCTCTGCATAGTAAGAGAGCATTCTGAGTGTCATCAGATTACGTCCGTTTTCTACGTTACTGATGTAACCAGGTGTTACATCGAGGGCTTTTGCAACGTCCTCCTGTGTCAGTCCGTGTGCAATTCTTAACTTCTTTACCTTTGCTCCTAAATCGCTGTCCATGTCACATACCTCCAAATTCTGTGTTTTTGTGATAATTTGTTTTACTTTTTGTTGGCTCTGTATCTTAATGTAGAGTCCAGAATCTTTTTACGGATTCTTAAATGGGTTGGTGTTACCTCTAACAGTTCGTCTGTATCGATGTAATCCAAAGCCTGTTCCAGACTTAAAATTTTAGGCGGAACAAGTCTTAATGCTTCATCGGCGCTGGAAGAACGGGTATTGGTCAGGTGCTTTGTCTTGCAGACATTGACCTCAATATCTTCCGTACGTGGATTTTCACCGATAATCATACCGGCATAAACCTTTTCACCAGGTCCGATAAAGAGTGTACCGCGGTCCTGTGCATTGAAAAGACCGTAAGTTACAGCTTCACCGTCTTCGTAAGCGATTAAAGAACCGGTCTTACGATAAGAGATGTCACCTTTGTATTCTTCATAACCTTCAAAAGAAGTGTTAATAATACCGTTACCTTTGGTATCTGTCATAAATTCGCCACGGTAGCCAATCAGACCACGGGACGGAATCGAGAACTGAAGACGGGTATAACCGCCGTTAATTGGTGTCATTCCGAGAAGTTCACCTTTTCTCTGGCTTAACTTCTGGATAACTGAACCTGAAAATTCTTCAGGAACATCAACATAAGCAAGTTCGATTGGCTCTAACTTTTTGCCGCGCTCATCTGTATGGTATAAAACCTCAGCCTTGCTGACAGCAAATTCATAGCCTTCACGACGCATGTTTTCAATTAATACGGAAAGATGTAATTCGCCACGGCCTGAAACCTTGAAAGAGTTTTCAGAACCCGGATTTTCTTCCACACGTAAGCTGACGTCTGTATTTAATTCACGGAACAGTCTGTCACGGATATGTCTTGATGTGACAAACTTACCTTCCTTTCCGGCAAGCGGGCTGTCATTTACCATGAAATCCATGGAAAGTGTCGGCTCTGAAATCTTCTGGAACGGAATGGCTACCGGGTTTTCAACAGAGCAGAGTGTATCGCCAATGTGAATATCCGCAATACCGGATACGGCAACAATATCACCAAAAGATGCTTCCGGTACGTCAACCTTATTCAGACCGCTGAAAGTATAAAGCTTTGTAATGCGGACTCTCTTGCGTACAGAAGGGTCGTGATGGTTTACAATTGTTACTTCCTGATTGACCTTTAACTTACCGTTTTCAATCTTACCGACACCGATACGGCCGACAAATTCGTTGTAGTCGATTGTGGAAATGAGCATCTGTGTATCGGCATCCGGGTCACCCTCCGGTGCCGGAATATTATTAACAATACAGTCAAATAAAGGCTGCATATCTTTTCTTTCGTCATTTAAGTCAGCAATGGCATATCCTGATTTTGCAGAAGCAAAAATAAACGGACAGTCAAGCTGGTCTTCGTTGGCATCCAGATCGATAAACAGTTCCAGAATCTCATCAATAACTTCATTCGGACGGGCTTCCGGACGGTCAATCTTGTTGATACATACGATAACAGACAGGTTTAATTCCAGAGCCTTCTGGAGTACGAACTTGGTCTGCGGCATAACACCTTCAAATGCATCGACAACAAGAACAACACCGTTTACCATTTTTAAGACACGCTCTACCTCACCACCGAAATCGGCATGACCCGGAGTATCGATAATGTTGATTTTTGTATCTTTATAAGTAATGGCAGTATTTTTTGAAAGAATCGTGATACCACGTTCTCTTTCAATATCATTAGAATCCATTACACGCTCTGCGACTTCCTGATTCTCACGGAAAGTACCGCTCTGCTTTAAAAGTTCGTCAACCAGTGTTGTTTTACCGTGGTCAACGTGCGCAATAATAGCGATATTACGAATATCTTCGCGTTTTGTAATCATTGTTTTTTCCTTTCTGAATGTATATAAACTATATCCGACTATGATTAGCAACTTTTATATTCTATCACAATATTAGAAAAATACAAGAGTAAACTTATAAAATTGATTGTATCATAAGGGAAACACGAGCGCAACCCCTGTTTTTATGCGGGTTGTCGGAAATTGTATTTTTTTAAAATTTTATGAGATGTTTTGTAAATATAAGAAAATTTTATGGTTTGTACGTAAAAAAAACACATTTTTTTTGTAATATATCCCCATATCGATACATATACATATTAAGAACACAAAATAAAGCACAAAACCGGTTTTAAGAAAATGACCGGTATTAAGAAGGGAGAAATACTAAGATGCTTGATAAGGTGATTGAAAACAACAGGGTGAGTATTATCGGAGAAGTCGTTTCAGAATTTGAATTCAGCCATGAAGTGTTTGGCGAGGGCTTTTATCTGGTAAATGTATCGGTTAACAGATTAAGCGATATGGTAGATATCATCCCATTAATGATATCTGAAAGGCTTGTCGATGTGACAAAGGATTACAGGGGAAGGAAGATTGAGGTATCCGGACAGTTCCGTTCCTATAACAGACATGAAGGAGTTAAAAATAAACTCATTTTATCCATTTTTGTAAGGGAAATGCAGTTTATTGAAGAAGAAGAAATTCCGGAAGAACAGGCAAGAACCAATCAGATATTCCTTGATGGCTATGTGTGCAAGCCGCCGGTCTACAGAAAGACACCGCTTGGTAGAGAAATAGCAGATATCCTTGTCGCCGTTAACCGTCCGTATGGAAAGTCCGATTACATACCGTGCATTGCATGGGGCAGAAATGCGAGATATGCCTCTACAATCGAAGTCGGTGGACACCTTCAGATATGGGGCAGGGTCCAGAGCCGTGAATACACGAAGAAAATCAGCGAGGAGCAGGTTGAAAAGCGTGTGGCATATGAAGTTTCCGTCAGCAAAATTGATGTGGTTGAGGAAGATGAAGCCTGAAACAGAATAGAAGTTGACATCATAATAAGTAAGTGATATATTCAATATAATTACAGGGCAGCCTGTAAACCGAACAGAGCCGTAGAAAATGCGGCAGTCAGTGAAGTAGAGGTCGCGTTATTCATCAGTACGTTGGTAAGATGTGCCAGACACAGGTGAAACCAAAAGAAAGGGGATGACGCCGAAGTGGAAGATTACTGGAGGTCTTCTGCTGGGCGTAAGATTAAGAGTCTTGCGACTGTCATCTTTAGATGGAGGGCTACTTAAAGAACTATATTGAATTCTTTAGGGCCGGTTCATTTCAGACATGAGCCGGCTTTGCCTTTGTAAAATAAGAGAGGCTGGTATCAGCGGAAAGAAGGAGTTATGTCAGTATTTACCGGAGCTGGTGTAGCGATTATTACACCAATGAAAGCAAATGGAGAAGTCAACTATGAGAAACTGGGAGAATTTATCGATTATCAGATTGAAAATTCTACCGATGCCATTGTAATTTGCGGAACAACAGGAGAAGCTTCTACATTAACGCATGAAGAACATATCGAAACCATTCGTTTTGCGGCAGACCATGTAAAGAAAAGAGTGCCTGTCATTGCAGGAACAGGTTCTAACTGTACGGAAACAGCCGTATATCTTTCACAGGAAGCGCAGAAAGCAGGCGTGGATGCCTGTCTGGTTGTAACACCGTACTACAACAAGGCAACACAGAAAGGTTTAATCAAGCATTATACAACCGTAGCAAAGTCTGTAGATTTACCGATTATCATGTACAATGTGCCGGGACGTACAGGCTGCAATATCCAGCCTGAAACAGCAGCAACACTGGCAAAGGATGTTGATAATATCGTAGCCATTAAAGCCGCTACAGGCAATATGGCACAGGAGAGCAAGACCATGGCACTCGCAGAAGGCCGTCTGGATATGTATTCAGGAGAAGACGGACTGATTGTACCGTTAATGTCTATCGGCGCAAAGGGTGTTATTTCCGTATTGTCAAATGTTGCACCACAGCAGACACATGACATCTGCGCAAAGTTTGCGGAAGGCAAGATTGAAGAAGCAAGACAGTTACAGTTTAATGCACTCGAACTGGTAGACGCATTATTCTGTGAAGTCAATCCTGTACCGGTAAAACACGCCTTAAATCTTCAGGGCTGGGATATGGGACCGCTGCGTATGCCACTTTGTGAAATGGAAGATGCAAACCTTGAACGTTTAAAAAATGCTATGATTCAGTACGGAATCTTAGAGAAATAAGGAGAAACAGGACATGACAAGAGTAATTATGCACGGCTGTAACGGACACATGGGACAGGTCATTACAAAGCTGGCAGAAGAAGATACCGATGTGGAAATCGTAGCAGGAGTGGATCCGTTTGATGACGGACACAACAGTTATCCGGTTTTTTCATCTATTGAAAAATGTGACGTTGATGCAGACGTAGTCATTGATTTTTCATCAGCCAAGGCAGAGGATGCACTGATTGATTACTGCACAGCAAGCAAGCTTCCGGTGATTGTCTGCACAACAGGTTTAAGCGAAGCACAGCTTACAAAAATCCGAGAAGCGTCTGAAAAGGTTGCTGTATTAAAGTCAGCCAATATGTCCCTGGGTATCAATACATTATTCAAGCTGCTCCAGGATGCTGCAAGAGTATTCTGTGATGCGGGCTTTGATGTGGAACTGGTTGAAAAGCACCACAATAAGAAGCTGGATGCACCGAGTGGAACAGCGCTGGCACTGGCAGATTCTATCAAAGAAGTGGTAGGTTCAGACTATTTCTATAAGTTTGACAGAAGCGGCGAGCGCGCACAAAGAAATCCGAAGGAAATCGGAATCAGCGCTGTCCGTGGCGGTACGATTGTCGGAGAACATGAAGTCATCTTTGCAGGAGAGGACGAGGTCATTGAATTTAAGCATACCGCTTATTCAAAGTCTGTCTTTGCAAAGGGCTCTATCGAAGCTGCCAAGTTCCTTGCCGGAAAACCGGCAGGCTACTATGACATGAGAGATGTTATTGCGGCAAAGCAGTAAAATAAGAAAATTCAACAGAGCTTGTAATTTCAAATCCGCAGTGCCGGTAAAGCTGCATAGCAGCCGTATTGGTGCTGCGGACATTTAATATCAGCGGCAGATTGTGATTTTTAAAATAAGCCGGTATCAGGTGTGCAAGAAGCAGTGTGCCAATTCCCTGCCCCCGGCAGTCTTCATCGACATAGACCCCGTACAGATTCGTAAAGCCGTTTTCATAATCAAGGGAACATACGGCACACGGTTCGTCTTCCTCTCCCCGGTATAGCAGAAAATCCTGTTCATCATCGGAAAAGCAGGTTTCATACAAAAAGTTATCATTGCAGGAATTGAAATCTTTTGCAGGTGAGCTGGTTATCGTGGAGTGTATGTTTGAACAGGCAGCAGAATCCGGCAGAATGTCCCCATTTGCAGTACATAAAGCTGGAGCAGCCATGGAGGCATTTTCCGCCGTCAGCATCATCAGATATTCGGTGTAGGCGGTGCCGCCGTATAAAGCACATTTTTTTAAAAAATCAGGGAAAATGCCGGTAAGCACACAATCCGGGTACTGTGCTTTGATTTTGTGGTATGCCGTCCCGCAAAGGGCGGTAAAAATGCCCTGTCTGCGATAGTCCGGCAGTACGAAAGCTGCCACCTCCGCTTCTGTAAAGGATTCATTTTCACTGATAAGAAAAGTCAGCAGTCCGGTACAATGCGTGCGGTCTATATCTGAAAATACGGCAAAATACGGTGTGTCACAGTCCGAAAAAAGTTCATATTCCCCGCAGTCTGTAAAAAAATGTGCAAATGTATCTGTAAAACGGCTGTCAGCCGGGTCAATCTGAAAAACAGTATGATTCATCGTTATTCTTCCAATCTAACATAAAAATTTTATAAAATATATTGTAGCAAATTCAAAGATAAGGTACAATAAAGGAAAAGATTTTTGCGATAAAGTAGAAATGAGGCATATAGATGGGTAAAATAGCAGTATTAACAGACAGTAACAGCGGTATTACACAGGAGCAGGCAAAGGAACTGGGGGTATACGTGATTCCGATGCCGTTTTTTATTGACGGACAGCAGTATTTTGAAGGGATTAATCTGACACAGGAAGAATTTTACGAAAAGTTAAAAAATGATGCGGATATTTCGACTTCACAGCCGTCCGTAGGCGAGTTACAGGACGAATGGGACAAGCTCTTAAAAGAATATGATGAGATTGTTTTCATACCGATGTCCAGCGGATTAAGCGGCACATGCCAGACGGCGGCTATGCTTTCTGACGATTATGACGGTAAGGTTCAGGTTGTCAACAACCAGCGCATTTCCGTAACCATGCGCCAGTCTGTGTTAGATGCAAAGTTACTGGTATCCAAGGGCTATTCTGCGGCACAGATTAAGGAAGTGCTGGAGCGTGAAAAGATGCAGTCAAGCATTTACATTACACTGGAAACTTTAAAATATTTAAAGAAGGGCGGACGAATCACACCGGCGGCAGCGGCAATCGGAACGGTATTAAATTTAAAGCCTGTATTGCAGATTCAGGGCGAGAAGCTGGACGCATTTTCTAAGACAAGAGGCAAGAACTCAGCAAAGAAGATTATGTTAAAGGCAATGGCGGACGATTTGGAAGGACGTTTTAAGGAATGTGCCGAAAAAGGCCGCGTGCATATGGAAGCTGCTTATGCCGGCAACCGCGAAGAAGCAGAAGAATGGGCAAAGCTGATACAGGAAACGTATCCGCAGTTTGATTTCCACATGGATCCGCTTTCATTAAGCGTGGCATGTCATATCGGACAGGGTGCGCTGGCAATTGCGATGACCTGTTATATTCCGGAAGATGACACGAAGTAATGAAAAGATAGGGCAGGAGAGGCATATGCAGAAGGCAAAGCAAAGAAGTGAAATCGCACAGCAGGATAAATGGAGAATCGAAGATATTTATGCGACAGACGAAGCATGGGAAGCCGATTACAACGAATGTATCCGCAGGGCAAAAGAAAAATGTGTTTATCAGGGCAGACTGGCAGAGTCCGCCCTGATACTGTATCAGGCATTAAAGGAATCCGATGAAGCGGATCTGCTTGTGGAGCATGTATACGTGTATGCATTTATGAAATATTACGAGGATACTGCCAATGCTGTGTATCAGGAAATGTCCGGCAGGGCGCAGGCGGCTGTCACGAAGCTGTCTGAAAAATATGCATTTTTAACACCGGAAATTTTAGCAATTGATCAAAAGAAGATGCAGGAATATCTGAACTCGGATACAATCGCACTTTACCGTCATGCACTGGAGGATATACTTGAGAAAAAAGAACATGCCCTTTCCGAAAAAGAGGAACGCCTGCTTGCAATGGCAGGGCAGGTGACGGCTTCACCGAATGAGATTTTTTCAAAGTTTAACAATGCCGATGTGAAGTTTGGCACGATTTTGGATGAGGACGGTAATGAAGTTGAATTAACCAACGGCAGATACAGTGTCTTTATGGAAAGCAACGACCGTAGTGTCCGTGAAAATGCATTTAAGGCACTTTACCGCCAGTATGGAAATTATAAAAATACACTTGCAGCAACATACTATGCCAATGTCAAGCAGGCGTGCTTTTATGCAAAGGCAAGAAAGTATGACTCCACGCTGCAAATGTATTTAAGCGGTTCATTTATTCCGGAAAAGGTTTATCACAACCTCATTGAAACGGTTCATAAAAATCTGGATAAAATGCATGCCTATGTGTCACTGCGCAAGCAGGTATTAGGCGTGGACGAACTGCATTTTTATGATATTTATGCACCAATGGTATCGGATATTACGATGAAGATACCGTATGAAGAAGCAAAAGACATTGCCTTAAAGGCGCTAGCACCGCTGGGTGAGGAATATTTATCCAAGGTGAAGGAAGGCTTTGAAAGCGGCTGGGTTGATGTCTATGAAAATACAGGCAAACGCACCGGTGCATTTTCATGGGGCACATATGGCGTACACCCTTATGTGTTCTTAAACTACACGGATACGTTAAATGACGTATTTACGCTGGTGCATGAAATGGGTCATGCCATGCATACCTATTATTCCAATGCAAACCAGCCGTATCCGTATGCGGGCTACCGCATTTTTGTGGCAGAGGTCGCTTCTACGTGCAATGAAGCCCTGTTAATGCAGTATCTTCTGAAAAACTGCACGGATTTATCGGAAAAGAAATATCTGATGAACCACTATTTTGAACAGTTTAAGGGAACGCTGTTCCGTCAGACGATGTTTGCTGAATTTGAAATGATAACGCACAAAATGGCAGAAGACGGCGAGGTGCTGAGCGCACAGGCATTATGCGATGTCTATAGGAAGCTCAATGAAGAATATTTTGGTGAAGATATGGTGATTGATGACGAGATTGCGCTGGAGTGGTCCAGAATCCCGCATTTTTACACACCGTTTTATGTTTATCAGTATGCAACCGGCTATTCGGCGGCGATTGCGATTGCTTCCAAGATTTTTAAGGGCGATGAAAAGACACTGAAAGGATACAAGCAGTTCTTATCGGGCGGATGCAGTATGCACCCGATTGACCTTTTAAAGCTGTGCGGCATTGATATGGAAAGTCCGCAGGTAATTCAGGAAGCGCTCGATGTCTTTGGGAAACTGTTAGAGGAGTGGGATTAATTGAAATATAAAATTGGCGAGCTGGCAAAACTGTTGAATATTTCTACCAACACAGTACGGCGGTATGAAAATCAGGGATATATTCATGCAGTACGGAACGAAGACAGCGGATACCGTTATTATGATGAAGATGGTGTGTTTGACATAACGAATATAAGGCTGCTGCGTAAATATGGATTTCCGCATGAAAAACTTCTTGAAATGCAAAGTTATACTATACAGGAAGAAATAGCAGCATATCAGGAACGTATGCAGCAAATGGATAAGGAAATTGCTTATATGACTTATGTGCGGCATCGTATTAAAGATGATGTTCTGCTGATGCAAAAAGCGGCGCAGATGATAGATGTCTATGAAAAAGACTGTGTGGAGCAGATTTATGTATTATATAAGGAAGGCGGAAAGCTTTTGCAGGAAGCAGGCCGGTTAAAGAAAATTGAAGAATTTTTATATCAATCTCCGGAGGTGCAGCACATTTATCTGATTCCACAAAAAGAATTGGAGCAGGGCAGATTTACAATTTGTAATGGCTGGTCGGTAAAAGATATGCACATGGAAAAGTATAGTATGACTGAAAATGAGTATACAGTGCGCTATCGCCAGAAACCGTCAATTATGGGAATTGTAAAAATTCCGGCAACGTTGGAGGAATTGTCAGGTTATGAGGAGGAAACATTAAAACAGCTGATGATTGGCAGACATCTGCAATATATGAAAGAACATCATATGTGTATTAATGGAGATATTATAGGTGTGATTGTCAGTAAGGCGGTTGAAAATGGGAAACCGGTCATGTATCTGTTAATGAGTGTTCCTATTGTATCTGATGTAGAACAAAATATTGTATAAATTGAACAAAAAATATTGACTCTGACACGAGGTCAGACTTTATAATAAAATCCGACAGAAAAGGACTGGGCTTTTCTGTCGGATTTTTATTATGGTTAAAAACCGGAATGGAGGAGTTATGGGGAAAAAGACAAAGAAACGTTTGAGCTGTTTTTTATGTGCAATGCTGTTATTTGTAACAGGCATTGAAACATCGGCATTTACCGGGGTTTTTGCCGCAACAGCCAGAAAAATTGACGTCTGGGACTTTGGTGCTGTACAGGAAAGTGACACACAACTGTACAACAACCATATCAGCGCACAGGACTGGGAACAGTGCGAAAATGTCAGCAGTGCCGGAAAATTTGCGGAAGGCACAACAGTATTTGGCGATTTGACATTGACACATACAGTGAATGACCGCCTGTTTTCAACGAGCAGCAAAAATTATGGAACCAATGCACTTGCGAAAACGGCTTATGCAGATGGATATACCGCAGGTGGGATGTATTACTGCAACGGTACAGGTGGTGAAGGCAGAAGAAATATAACGATTGCCAATGTAGAAGCCGGGGATAAGATTGTAGTGTATATGGCATCAAGCAACGCTGTCACAGGCGAACTTGTATTTACCTATCTTGGAGAAGGTGGAACACAGAAGGATACGGAAAGTTTTACAAATGTAGGAACAAAATATGAATTTATTGCCCAGTATAGCGGTTCCTATAAAATTTATACTACAGCAGCTGCTGGTAAACCAATTTATAACAGAGTGATGAGAATACCGGCTGTAACAGTAAGTGGTACGATTGAATTAAATGGAGAGGATATTTCAGGATGTCAGTTACTGTTTATGAATAAACGTACAAATACAGCAACGCAGGCCAAGTTGAACGGAAATTCCTACAGTGTTTCACTGGCGGCAGGAGAAGAATACACTGCAGTGCTTTCAGGTGTAACCGGCATCGGTTTCACCAATGATACAAAGGTTGTAACGACAGATATATCAGAGGTATTGACCGGTAAGGAGAATGTCAGTCTGAAAGTTGAAACAAAGAGTGTCTATACATATACCGGAAAAATCAGTGGTTTTACAGAAGGCTATGATATATCAAAATTAAAAGTGACAATGGAACCGGCAGAAGGTGCAATGGCAGATGCCGTTGAATTAAAGATTGCAGAAGATTTTTCATTTACGGCAGTTCTTGAACCGGATGTAGAATATACAGCTTCTTTACAGGGAGTAAATGACTATGAAATCATTTCCGGAAAAACAGTAAATGACAATCAGAATCATACAGAGGATATTATTGTAGCGGCAAAGGCAGTTTATGCGGTAAATGGTGAATTTACAGGATTAGAGGCTGGAACAAATGTAACAGAACTTACATTTACCAACGTAGATGACAACTATGTGTATGCAGGAACGGTAACAAATGATGGCTATGAAATATCATTGAGAAACGGTGCTTATGCAGTCAGTGCAGCAGCAGACGGATACCGCACAACGACTCATGTAGTTGTAAACGGTGCTGCGGTAAAGAAAGATATTTTATTTGTATCGACAGCAGCGGCAGAACCAATGACACGTGTGCCGGATTTATATGTGGGTTATGAAGACAAGGCAGAATATAATTATAATACGGTAAAAGAGGCAGTTGCGGCAGCAGCAGCAATGAATCCGTCTTCGGAGGAAGAACGCATTACGATTCATATTGCACCGGGAACTTACCGTGAACAGGTTATCATTACAACACCATATTTGTCCCTTGTTAATGATTCAGACAAAGAGGTTCTGATGACATGGTATTACGGAATCGGTTATGAATATTACAGTGCAGACGGCACAGGATATTATAATGTGGAAAATGCGTATGACCAGTATGCAAAGTCAACTGCATCGAAGTGGGGCTGTGCTGTTTACGTAAAAAATACGGCAACCGGATTTAGCGCAGACGGCATTGTGTTTGAAAATTCATTTAACCGGTATCTGACAGACGAAGAAATTGAAGACGGTGTAACACCGGCGGCGGATACAGGACTTCCACAGAGAAAATATGGTACAGATGTAGCTTCCAAGGCAGCAACAGAGCGTGCAACAGCGATGGCAGTGGAAGCAGATAAAGTGGAATTTACAAACTGCGCATTTTTAGGAAGCCAGGATACATTGTATACAGGAAATTCCGCAACCAGTCTGTATTTTAAGAACTGCCGTATTGAAGGAAATACGGATTATATTTTCGGTGACGGTGACTGTGTATTTGACGGCTGCGAATTAAAATGGTACGGATACAGTACCAATTCAGTCGGCGGATATATTACAGCACACAAACCGACATCTGATACAAAAAACGGTTATCTGTTCAGAAATTGTGTTATTACAGCAAATGATGAATTAACGGTGACACCGGGATACTTCGGCAGACCGTGGGGCGCTGATGCACATGTGACATTTTTAAATACAAAGCTTGCAGGTGACTTTATCGTTGCAGACGGCTGGACGGAGATGAGCGGTAAAAAGCCGGAAAATGCAAAATATAATGAATTTAATACAACACGCACGGACGGTACGGAAGTGGATTTATCTGCCCGTGTAACAGGAATTATGTCTGAGGATACAGCAAATGCAGTTGATATAGCAGCTTATTTTAACGGCTGGACACCAAAGGCATACACAAAGGAAGCAGACGGCGTTGCATTTACAAGGGTTCCTTATGTTGTGGATAACGGTGATATTAATGCGCCATATCCGGGACACAAACTCACAGTTGGCTATTCTTTAGGCGAAGTAAATGATGCCAGTGATGCTTCGGTTATCCGCTGGTATATCGTTGCAGATGACGGAACAGAAACACTTAGCTGCAGCTCTACGGCAAATGCAGATAAGAGTTTTACCATTCCGTCAGAAGCAGAAGGCAAACATATTAAGGTTGTTGTTATTCCGCAGACTATCAGTGGAACAACTGGTGAAGCAGCAGAATATAAAGTAGAAGCATTTGTAAGAGAAGGTTACGAAGACCCGTCTTCTACAGGTTCGGATATTGAACTGGGAAAGGGCGTTAATATTTTCCTTGCAGGAGATTCTACGGTAAAGGATTATTCTGCAAACGGAATGTATATGTCCGGCAAGGCACAGGCAGAAGGTTCATGGGGCGAATATTTGCAGAGTTTCTTTGATGATTCAAAGGTCAAGGTTGTCAACTATGCCAATGGCGGACGAAGCAGCAGAAACTTTATTAACGAAGGTTCACTGGATAAGATTGCAGAAAATATTAAAGCGGGAGATTATCTGTTTATTCAGTTTGGACATAATGACTGTTCAAACCAGTCCGGTTATTTAGAAGACCGCTATGTGCCGTTAGGGACACCGGATGAAAACGGTATTTATCCGACAACCGCAGGAACAAAAGTGGCAACACCGTCAACACTTACAGATAAATACGGTGATACATTTTATTCGTATGACTGCGGTGGAACATATAAATGGTACTTACAGCAGTATATTGAAGTGGCAAAGGCAGCAGGTGCAAAACCTGTTCTTGTAACACCGGTTTCAAGACTTTATTATACGGCAGACGGTACAATTAAGGCGCACCATGATTCAACAGATACAACAACGGGAACGCTTGTTACAGAGAACAACGCATATGTAACAGCGGTAAAACAGCTGGCAGAAGAACAGAATGTACTGCTTATGGATGCGTTTGAGTTGACAAAGACAATGTATGAAACGGCTTATGCCAACGATACGGCAGCATCAAATGGGGTATCTGAATACGGTACACAGGTAATGGCACAGGGAGATAAGACACACAGCAATAAGCTGGGAGGTTTCCTGACTTCTGCAATGATTGCACAGCAGTTACAGAATATGGATTTAACGATTTCGCCAGCCGTTAAGATGCCAAGTCAGGTTGCAGGAAACAATCCGGATGGACAACAGACATTTACTGTAAATGGTAAAAATGAATTAAAAGCATATATCAAAAATGCAGACGGTAATTACACAAAAGTATCAGAGTATTGGACAAAATATGGACAGACATTGATTACCGAAATTGGTGAAAAGCACGAGGAATTGAGTAAACCGTCAGAGCCGGATACACCGTCAGAAGAACAGGCAACTGTATGGGTAGTCGGCGATTCAACCGTATGCAGCTTTACAGATGCATACTACTATCCGAGATACGGCTGGGGTACACAGTTATCCAACTATTTTGACAGCACATTAAAGGTTGAAAACCTTGCACTTTCAGGCAGAAGCTCAAAGAGCTTTACGTCAGAAGACAACTATAAGACATTGTTGGAAGGCATGACAGGCGGAGATTATCTGCTGGTAGGCTTCGGACACAATGATGAAAAGGCAGAAGACGGCAGATATACAGACCCGAACGGCGATTATACGGCAGAAGGCTCTTTTGCAAATTCATTATATGAAAATTATGTAAAACCTGCACAGGAAAAGGGTGTAACAGTAATTTTATGCACACCGATTGTCAGAAGAACCGCAAACGGTGAATGGAGCAGATCAAATCTGCACGTTACAGCCGATACTGTCAGCGAAGGAAAGACTTATGCGGGCGGCGACTACGCAGAAGCCGTCAGAAAATTAGGCAGTGATGTCAATGTTCCTGTAGTGGATATGACAACACTGACAAAGAATCTGTATGATTCACTCGGCGCAGATGAAACCGTAAATTTACATTCATGGACATCATCCAGTGCCGCAAGCGTGGATAATACACACACCAACATTTACGGTGCGCGTTACAATGCATATATGCTGACACAGGAAATCAAGAAGTTAAATGTGGCAGGCATTGCAGACCACATTTTATCCGCAGAAGCGCCGGTAAAGAGCGAAGTCTTAAAGCCGAATTCGGATTATAAGGAAGCGGATTATACACCGGTAACGGGTGAGAGTACACTTTGGAAGAAAGCAGGTATCTGGAGCGGTTCTGTATTTGGAAATGTCGGTGGCAATCCGTCAACGGATAACCATACACTGGAAACAGATGCAAACGGCAATATCCACATTGCAGTCAGAAAAAATAAGGGTAAGATTGGAAGCACGGCAGACGGTATTGCCATGTATTATTACAAAGTACCGGCAGCAAGCAGTTTTACACTGACAGCAAAAGCAACCATTAATTCTTTTGACAACAATGACCAGGTATCCTTTGGTTTAATGGCAAGAGATGATATGTATCTTGATACAAATACAACCAATGCACTGGGTGATTATGTAGCGGCAGGACCGTTAAAGTTAAAGAGCGGCGCATGGAACTGCTTTGCAAGAAAGAGCGGTGTGCTGACACAGGGCGGAACTTGTGAAAATGCGATTACAAATGGAGATACCGTAGACTTAAAGATTGAAAGCAATGCAGACGGATATGCCTGCACATTCGGTCAGGAAGCAACCGTTACGGGCGGATTTGATTTCAAACTGACAACGATTGATTCCGATTATGTCTATGTGGGTATGTATGTGGCAAGAAATGCCGATGTAACATTCTCTGATGTAAAGCTTATCGTAGACGGCAGGGAAGTCACAGCAGAACCGGAACAGCCAAGCGAACCGGAGCAGCCGACGACACCGAGTGAGCCAAGCGAACCGGAGCAGCCGACGACACCGAGTGAGCCAAGCGAACCGGAGCAGCCGACGACACCGTCAGAGCCGACGACACCGGAGCAGCCAACAACACCGGAACAGCCGACAACACCGGCAGAGCCGACGACACCGGAACAGCCAACGACACCGGCAGAGTCAACAAAACCGGAAGCCGCGTATGTAGATATTACAGTTGAAGGTGTGGCAGCGGCAACAATCGGTCCTGATGCGGTTGTAAAGACTGTGGATGGAACTGTGCTTACAGCCGACCAAATAAAGCTTATTTTGACAACTGTGACAGAGAATGAACAGCAGTTTGCAATCAAAAATAAATTGGAAAGTCAGGCTATGGCATTAAAGGCAAATAACGCTTATTACCACATCGGTCTGACAGATATGACAGGAAATACGGCAGAATTGGTACAGGGAACAATTCGTTTTCTTCTTGCATATCCGGACGGAACAGGGGAACAGGACAGTTTTGTTGTGTATCATGTGAAGGATAACGGAGAAATAGAAAACATGCCGGTGCAGTTATCTGCAAATGGTATTGTAATAGAAACAACGGGATTCAGTGATTTTGTTGTCAGCTATGATATAGTTCGGTCAGCAGATACGACACATAATACAGATACAGACGATGTAAAAACAGCAGATATGGCGCAGACACTTCCGTATACAGTCATGTTACTGGCAGCATTTGGATGCTTTGGTCTGGTAGTTACATCGAAAAAGCGTCATGCAAAATAAAAAGTAAGATATAAAAAATAATGACCGCTGTGTGAAAGGTGAAATTATTTTACCGGATTCGCACGGCGGTCTGTTTTTTGATGATTTTTGATAATAAAGGCAAAGGCTGATTTTATGATGGGTGGGGCGTTTGTAACGAATGTTGCAGAAAAATTGCAAGAAATTTGTAAAAAAAGATTGACACAGAAGTTAAAATCAGATATACTTATATTCGTTGGTGCGAGTTTATAAGCAACAGCAAATTTAATATTTGTATTATGCGCGAGTGGCTCAGTGGTGGAGCACCTCCTTGCCAAGGAGGGGGTCGCGGGTTCGATCCCCGTCTCGCGCTCTTTTTATTTTTAGGGAAGCCGGTAGTTTGCAGGCTTCCATCAATCCGATTTCCCGATTTTCATGAACCAAATATTTATACATATTCATTAGAAAGTACTTTTGCAGATAGGGCGGTTTATCGGACCGGTTTAAGATGTTAAATAAAAAGTCACGACACCTTTTTGAAAATTATTCCACAGTATGCTACAATAAACAATTGCAGACAAAGTCTTAAGAAATTTAAAGATTTATAAGAGTTTAATTTTAAGGCGTTTCGAATAAAATAAATAGCAGTGAATAATAAAAAAGAGGTGAAAGGGTAGTTGAAGCGGGAACAGATTAAGAAAAACAAAAAGAAAGCCGGAAAACGGCATAAAAATCTGATACTTTTATCACTGCTTGCACTGGCACTGACAGCAGGCTGGTATGTTTTTACGACACCGTCCGGTAAATTGTTAAATACCGGTGCGTGGTTTGCGGCAGAAACCGATAAATCTGATACGCAGGAAAAACAGACACTTTCGGCTGTTACGCAGAAATACAGCGATGAAACGCAGTATGCAACCGGTGATTATATCAATGTGTATCATTTTTTGGATACACTGGAGAAAGTGCCAAACCGCGGGCTTCAGATGAAGATGGGCAAAGACGGCTGTTATCAGATGAACAGCAATGACGATTCGCGCAATTTTAACATTCTGCAGCTGACGGATATTCATATTACGGGAACGGAAGGTTCTTATAAAAAGGATATACAGGCGATTGATACCGTGTATACAATGATACAGCGCACAACACCGGATTTTATCGTGCTGACGGGAGATGTCATTTTTGGTGTGGACGGATACGATGCCAATGACGGCATGCGTGCATTAAATGTTGTCAGTAAACTGATGGATACGATAGGGATTCCATGGACATGGACATTTGGAAATCATGATCATACATTTTTTGACCAGTTTTCATCATCTACAATCGCAGCCATGCTGGCGCAGAGCAGCACACTTCGCATTTATCCGAAAAATGAAACGCTTTCCGGCTACACCAACGGCATTTTTAAATTGTGCAATAAAAAAGGAAATCTTGTTATGGGACTGGTCATGCTGGATTCCGGCGACCGCATTTTTGATAAAAACGGTGGCAGTCTGGGGTATGATTATATTCGTGATGACCAGGTGGAGTGGTATGCAAAGCAGATTGGACTGTTGCAGGGACAGTATGGAGCAGATGCAAAAACACTGATGTTTTTCCATATTCCGCTTCAGGAATATCAGACGGCATGGGATACCGGTACACCGGTCTTTGGTACAAAGCGTGAGGCAATAGATGTGTCGCAGATGCACAGCGGCATCTTTTCAAGGGCATTGGAATTAAAAAGTACGGTGGCGATGTTTTGCGGACATGACCATGTGAATGACTTTGGAATCTATTATGAGGGCATTGAACTGGTTTACGGTAAATCAATTGATTACATTGCTTATCCGGGCATTGAGAACCAGAAAGAACAACGGGGTGCAACTCTTATCAGTGTGGATTCGAAAAGCGGGTATAATATTACACCGCTAAGATTTGAGTGACAGAAAAATTGACAGAAAAATCAAAAAAAGTTATTGACAATACATTAAAAATGGTGTATATTATTCCTTGCATTGCGGCAGTCGTAAGACAACCAGATGCAGGGAAATATGCGCGAGTGGCTCAGTGGTGGAGCACCTCCTTGCCAAGGAGGGGGTCGCGGGTTCGATCCCCGTCTCGCGCTCTATAGAAAAGATAAAACCGGTGTTAAAGCTGAAAAGCTTTGGCATCGGTTGTTGTCGTTGTGCCTGACGGCACATGTCACGAATGGATGAAAGCCCCTAATCCGCCCTGGAAGTGGGAAGGATACAGAAAAGACCAAGAGTGTCCGGTTCAGTTTCACTTATAAAACAAAAATAAGAGCAGATGTAAATGCGCGAAATATTTACATCTGCTCTCATTTGGTTTTTGGTTGGTTTTGGTTTATGAAAATTGTAAAAAAGCTTACTGCCTCATCACAGTATTTATAATAATAGATAAATGTGTCGAAAATGCGATAAACTTTTGAACAGATTATGAATGGAAAGTAAATAAATTGCTACCAAAATTTTCATAATAAAATTTTATTGAAAAAAATCAACAAAAAGTCAAAAATAATGCTTGACATTTAAAGGAGATTCCTATATAATTCAATCTTGTCAGTTGAATATTTTATGCGCGAGTGGCTCAGTGGTGGAGCACCTCCTTGCCAAGGAGGGGGTCGCGGGTTCGATCCCCGTCTCGCGCTCTTTTTATTTTCAGGGAAGCCGGTATTTAAGTCGTATCAACGATTTGTGTACCGGCTTTTTGTATGGAAATTTCGGGAATCCGGTTATCTTTAATATTTTGTGCCATAAATCATCAAAAATGCTTGATTTGTGGCACTTTTTTTGTTATTAAAAAGATAGGCAAATTTCAGCGGTAATTGAATTGACATAAAGAGGCGAAAGGGAAAAGAAGAATGGCAGAAAAAGCAGAAAATATCATTGAACTAAAACATATTACCAAGGTTTACAGTGATAATGGTTTTAAGGCAGTGGATGATTTTAATCTTGAAGTAAAGCGGGGAGAATTTGTAACATTTTTAGGACCGTCAGGGTGCGGAAAAACAACGACACTCAGAATGATAGCCGGATTTGAACTGCCATCAAGCGGAGAAATTTTATTAGATGGCAGGGACATTGCACATCTACCTGCAAACAAAAGACCGATTAACACGGTATTTCAGCGGTATGCCCTGTTTCCGCATATGAATATCTATGAAAATATTGCATTTGGATTAAAACTCAAAAAGTTACCGAAAGAAGAAATCCGCAAAAAAGTCAAGCACGTTCTGGCAATGGTGGATTTGGAAGGCTTTGAAGACAGAAAGATTGCAACACTTTCCGGCGGACAGCAGCAGCGTATTGCGATTGCGAGAGCGCTTGTCAACGAGCCGGAAATTCTGATGTTAGATGAACCGTTAGGCGCACTGGATTTAAAAATGCGTAAGGAAATGCAGCTTGAATTAAAAAATATGCACGACCAGCTTGGCATTACATTTATCTATGTAACGCACGACCAGGAAGAAGCGCTTACGATGTCGGATAAAATTGTGGTGCTTTCGGAGGGAAAAATCCAGCAGATTGGTACGCCGGAGGACATTTACAATGAACCGAAAAATGCGTTTGTAGCCGATTTTATCGGAGAGAGTAACATTTTCAAAGGTATTATGACAGGACATATGAAGGTGCGTTTCTGCGGCGGGGAATTTACCGGAATGGATGATGTGCCGGAAGGAACACTGGTTGATGTCGTTGTCAGACCGGAAGACGTTATTATTACGGCGCCGCAGGACGGAACGGTTGCAGGTGTTGTAACTTCGGTTATTTTTAAGGGGATGCATTATGAAGTGGCGGTGGAATCCGGAAAGTACGAAATTATTATCCGTACCACAAAGTGTTATGCGGTCGGTGATGAAGTCGGTATCTGTTTAGAGCCGGACGGTATTCATGTCATGCTTGCCGAGGACCATACAACCAGCTTTGTAACAACAATAAACAGCGACTATACATTAGATTTTAACGGAAAGGTTATCCGCTGTGATTTGACAAAAGTTGTACCGAAGTCGAAGATGAAGGACAATGCGCTGATTGATGAAAACGGAGAAACGGTGGATATTTCCAAGTTAAAAGTACAGGTATCCATTCAGCCGGACGACATTGAGATGAGCGATGAGGCAGAAGCCGGTCTTGTATCGGGAGAGATTATCAACCTGATTTACAAGGGCGATCACTACAGCTACGTTGTGCGTACCGAATACGGATATGACCTTATTGTAGATGACGAATATCTGTGGAATATGAACGATAAGGTCAGCTTAGTCATGCCGGAAGACAAGATGAAATTTCAGTTGAAGAAGTAGAAACGGAATGGAGTAGAATATGAAAAACGTGTTTTCGCGCAGACAGATGGGGATTCCGTATGGCGTGTTCCTTGCATTTTTTGTGGCTGCGCCTTTGATTGTGCTGTTTTATTATGCCTTTACCAACGGCTCAGGACAGTTTACATTAAATAATTTGAAAAATTTCTTTGTCGACCCCAATACAATGGGGACGTTATGTTACAGTATTGTACTGGCGGTAACGGTGACACTGGTCTGTCTGGTGATTGCCTATCCGGTGGCGTATATTTTAGCGGGCAGTGCATTAAAAAGAAAGGGTGTTATTCTGATGCTTTTTGTGCTGCCGATGTGGATTAACTTTACACTGCGTATTACGGCATTAAAAGAAATCCTTTCTTTAATAGAAGGAAATTTGGCATTTCACCCGTTTTTAAATACGGTTATCGGAATGACGTATGATTTTCTGCCGTTTATGATTCTGCCGCTGTATACAACGCTTTCAAGACTGGACTCTTCGCTGATAGAAGCGGCGGGCGATCTGGGTGCAGATTCATTTCAGACATTTATAAAGGTTATTTTTCCGCTGTCAATTCCTGGAATTGTCAGCGGGGTTTCCATGGTGTTTTTACCGGCGATGACGAACTATGTTGTGCTGGATATGCTCTATAACAGCACGTACATCATGGGCAGTCTGATTGGCAGCTATTTCAGCGCATACGACTGGCACAACGGCTCAATGATTGCCCTGATACTGTTATTTATTATCGGTATCGTGGCGGTCGTATCCGAGGGAAATGATACGGAAAATACAGGCAGGGGATTAGTGTGAAGAATCCTTAAATCTAAGATTCTTCACGTCAAGCATAGCTTGATGTTAGCACTTTGTGCCGCAGGCGTCACAAAGTCGCTTTTTATCGCAGAGCCAAATAAGATTTGGCTCGCGATTCCTCCGGCATTAAAATGCCTGCGGAATGGAGATTATTATAATGAAAAAAGGATTCAGATACGGATGGATTGGTCTGGTTTTATTATTTATGTATGCACCGATTCTGATTCTGGCAGTCTACAGCTTTACGGATGCTGCCAATATCGGACCGTTCCGGTCTTTTTCCGTGCATAATTATGTGACACTTTTTACGACACCGGAGCTGTTAAACATGATTTTAGGCTCAGTGATTTTAGCGGTGGGCAGTGGTTTGATTGCAACGATTCTTGGTACATCGGGTGCAATTGGTGCATTTTATTCTAAAAAAAGAGTGAAAATGGCAATGAGTGCGCTCAATCAGGTGCCGGTTGTCAATGCAGATGTTGTAACCGGATTTTCAATGTGTATTCTGCTCGTGGTTGTGTTCGGTGTGAGCAAGGATACATATATTCCACTGGTACTGGGACATGTGGTTTTGAGTGCGCCGTTTGTTTATCTGGCGGTAGTGCCGAAGTTAAAGCAGATGGACCCGAGCATTTACGAAGCGGCGCTCGATTTGGGGGCAACACCGTTTTATGCGCTGGTCAAAGTGATTATTCCGGAAATTGCATCGGGAATTTTATCAGGGTTTGTCATGGCAATCACACTTTCACTGGATGATTATTTTGTTGCAACTTATACGAAACCGGCAACCTTTGATACGATTAGTACTTATGTAGTAAATGCGACAAAGGGTTCACAGACAGAGATTAAGACGGCACTGTGGGCGCTGTCTACGATTATCTTTTTGGTCGTTGTTGTGGTTGAACTTGTATTAAATCTGGCACCGGCAAAGAAGGCAGCAGGAGAGGAGACTGAAATTGATGAGTAAACGGTATAAGCGGCTGTTGTCCGTCATAATTTCCATTGTACTGCTGGCAGGCATCGCAACAGCAGTGGGGGCAGTTGATATTTTTTCTTTAAAAAACAGTGAGCAGGCGGCAATGGCATCGGATTCGGATACTATCATCCTGCGTGTGTGTAACTGGGAAGAATACATTGATACCGGGGACTGGGACGAAGCGATAGAATTGGACAGCGGTGAAATGAAGGGTGAAAATTCTATTGTAAAGGATTTTGAAGACTGGTATTATCAGATTTACGGTAAAAAAGTTGTGGTCGAATATAGCACCGTCGGAACAAATGAAGAATTATATAATATGCTGACACTCGGCGATGAGTATGATTTGATATGTCCGTCGGAATACATGATTATGAAGCTGATGGCTGAGGGCTGGCTGGAACCGTTTTCGGAGCAGTTCTTTGATAAAAATGTAACAGAAAATTATTACACACGCGGCGTTTCACCGTTTATCCGCAGTACCTTTGATGAAAATACGATTAACGGGGAGGCATGGAGCCGTTACGCCGCCGGGTATATGTGGGGCATTACAGGGATTGTATACAATCCGGAGGAAGTCACAGAAGAGGAAGCTTCTACGTGGAAAATTATTTCAAATGACAAGTTTAAACGGCAGATTACGATTAAGGATAATGTCAGGGATTCAATGTTTGCGGCGGTCGGTGCGATAAAGTCGGATAAGCTGTTGTCGTCTTCCTTTTTAAATGCCGCAGATTATAAAGAACGTCTGTCGGCAGAAATGAATGATACATCTGAAGAAACGATTGAGCAGATTCAGGAGTATTTGCAGGCAGTTAAAGACAATGCCTACTCTTTTGAAACGGACAGTGCAAAAGCCGATATGATTACAGGAAAAGTGGTAGCGGGCTATCAGTGGTCGGGCGATGCCGTGTATACGATGGATCAGGCAGAAAAAGATGATTTTTATCTGGATTTTGCAGTGCCAAGAGAAAGCACGAATCTGTATTTTGACGGCTGGTGCATGTTAAAGAACGGCATTAAAGACAGCGAAGAGAAAAAGCAGGCGGCAGAAGGGTTTATCAATTTCCTTTCAAAGCCTGAAAATGCAGTCCGCAATATGGATTATATCGGATATACGTCCGTGATTTCCGGCGGGGACAGTCCGGTGGTCTATGACTATATTAAATGGAATTACGGCGCAGAAGACGGAGGGGAAGATACCGTGACCTATCCGCTCGGTTATTTCTTTTCCGGTGATACGGAAGATAAAAAGTATATGCTGACGGTTCCGGCAGAACAGACACACCGCCAGTTATCCGCGCAGTATCCAACCGAGGAGATGATAGAGCGCAGTGCAGTCATGAGTTATTTTGACACCGAGGAAAATGCGCGCATTAATCAGATGTGGATTAACGTGCGTTGTTATAATATTGAAAATGTACCGGTATGGGCATGGATTGTAACAGGACTTGTCATTGCGGGATTGATTGTACTTGCGGTAAGAAAGCATTTTAAAAAGAAAGTATACATAAAATAAAAATGATTGCATGAAAAAAGCAGATAACGGGAATCGAACCCGCCTTTCCGGCTTGGGAAGCCGGCGTTCTACCGATGAACCATATCTGCATGGAAATCATTATAGCACATTGACTTTAAAATTCAAGTTGAAATTCAATTAAAAAATCCGGCAGAAAACCGGTTGGCAGGCTGAAATATCAGACCTTTCAACCGGCGTCTGCCGGATTTTTACTTTATGAAACTTCGCCTACGGCGGATATTAGCAACCGAAGTAAAAAAACTTGCAAATTACGCTAAATAACTCGGAACAGCTATTAAAGTTAAAACACATAAAATTATTGCCTCCTTGTTTTTCGTTTATTTGTATCAGCTGATTACAAATGAATTGTAACAATTTTGTAACATTTGAGCAATAGGAGGTTACTGGAAAAAGACTTGACAGATAACGTGCGGTGTAATAATATAAATAAAAAGATATTATATGACATATAATATCATGCAACAAAATAATAAAAAGAAACGGAGACAGAAATGATTTTTCAGATTGGTTCGGCACTGCTGGATGCCTGTGTTCTGTCTGTTCTGGAGCGGGAAGATATGTATGGATACATCCTGACGCAGAATGTTAAAGAGGTTGTGGATATTTCAGAATCCACGTTATATCCGGTACTGCGCAGACTGCAAAAGGAAGCATATCTTGTCACCTATGACCAGCCGTTTGCAGGAAGAAACAGACGGTATTATCAGATTACGGACAAGGGCAGAGAGCAGCTTGCAATGTACAGGAAAGAGTGGATTGCATACAAATCCAATATTGACAGAATATTGACAGGAGAGGAAAAGCAATGACGAGAGAAGAATATTTAGATATTTTACAGAATAACCTGCATGGTATTCCGCCGCAGGAAGCAGAAAATATCATGGAATATTACCGGGAATATTTTGATGATGCCGGTGTAGAAAATGCGGAAAAAGTAATGCAGGAGCTGGGCGCACCCGAACAGCTTGCAAAAAGGGCGGCGGCAGATGCTGCCGCGGAAAACGGATTTGCAGGTGCGGCAGGTTCCGGACAGAATCCGGGCTTTGGAAGTTATAACGGACAGACAGACGAAAAGAAAAAGCATACGGCGGCAGGCATTACATTGGCGGTGATTACTTCCCCAATCTGGGCAAGTCTTTTACTGGCGGCAGTCTGTGTGCTGTTTGCGGTGGTGATTACCGTTGCGGCAGTGGTGCTGTCATTGGGATTTGCGGCGGTGGTCATGGTAGCTGCCGGATTATTTACCGTGGGAACAGCACTTGTTACTGTGTTTTTACATATACCGACAGCGGTTATGCTGATTGGTGCGGGACTGGTGAGCGTAGGACTGGGACTGCTTGCGGCGCTGCTGACATATGGATGCGTTATAGGAATTAAAAGGTTTGTGATGTGGATTTCTAATAAAGAATGGAGAAATGCGAAAATCCATAAACCAAAGATTTTCGCATAACAGAATTGTGCCGCAGGCGTCACAATTCTGAATTTATCGCAGAACTGAATAAATTCAGTCCGCGGTTCCTTGTGCATTAAAATGCCTGCGGAATGGAGAAGAAGATGAAAAAATGGATAAAGATTACAGGAATAACAGCCGCCGTGTGTATCGGCGCGGGATTGATTTGTTTTGTATCGGGCGTTTTTGCGGGTGCAAAGAGCGGTGTTTTTATTTCAAGACGCGGTATTGAACTGGAAGGCAGTGCTTATTCTGATGAGCGCTATGGCATTTCACAAATCAAAGACATTGAGATTGAAGCGGATGATGCCAAAGTTGAAATAAAGCCGTCACAGGATGATACCTTCGGTTACAGCGTGACCTATGAGGATACACACAGCACACCACAGGTTACGGTTGACAATGGGAAAATCCGCATAGAGGAAAAAACAAGCGGAGGATTTTGGATTTTAGACTTCGGTTTTGCCGCGTTGTTTGAAAACCGGGAAAATGTAGTGACGGTCTATGTGCCGGAAAAAGCAGCCCTTGATACGGTAAAAATTGATACGTCAAACGGAAAAGTGACAGCCGATGCTCTGTTTACGACACAGAATCTTAATGTACAGTCGGACAATGGCAAAATTGAACTGATGCAGATGATTTGCGAGAAAAATGCGCAGGTGCATTGCAGTAACGGTAAAATAACGGTAAATGCAGAATTTAAGGGCGAGAGCCTTTTTTCAAGCAATAACGGCAATGTAGAGCTTGCCGGAGCATGGGAGGGAACGGTGACCTGTAAAACCAATAACGGTAAAATACAGGTAACGGCGCCAAAGCCGGAAAGTGCGTACCGCGTGGAAGCACACACCGACAACGGCAGTGTCTATGTCAATGACAATAAAGTGTTAAATCCTTATACCGCACAAAATACACAGGCAGATACGAACCTGTATGCAGTCAGCAATAACGGCTCGGTACGGCTGGAATTTGCAAATTAAAAAATGCAAATAAAAAAGGCAGATAAGAAATCCGTAAAAGTGGTTTCTTATCTGCCTTTTTGTGATTTATAATACAGAATCTTTTTTATAACGGGAAATGACCAGTGCTGCGCTAAATGCCGCAAAGGCAAACAAAAGCTGGATTCCCAGATACATGGTATAGGTCTTTAACTCACCGGAAGTTCCTGTATACTGTGTACAAAGCTCATCGGTGCGGATATACCAGTAGGCAGGAAGAAAGTGTGCCGCCTTTATGACATTTTTTCCTAAGAATTCCATTGGAATAAAAACACCGCATAAAAATGACATGCACAGCCCGATAACATTAGACCACATATTTAAAATGTTCGGATTGTAAGCCAAAAAGCTGATAAGGTAGGTAATGCCGACAGAAACCAGCAGGAATACAAAACTGTTGATAACCAGCATCAGTCCCCGTACCGACAGCAGCCCTTTTCCACAGACCGTCAAAGCCAGCACCATAAAAACAAGCCATAATAAAATGCTGTATGTCAGGCAGGCAAGGGCAAGCGCCGTATTGTAGTGGACGGCGGATACGGCACTGCACCGTATCCGGTAGTTGACATTTTTTTCACGGAAAATCAGCAGCAGTCCGCCAAGGCTTGTAATGACAGTAGCAATAAAAATGTACGGAAGATAGTGAAAATAGCGTTCAATATTTTGAACGGTAATCTGCACATCGTCCTGCCGGGTATCGGAAAGCAGTGTTGCTTCCTCTACAGAACCGATACAGTCATCGGTGAGCCGCGCGGCTTCATCGCAGGAATATCCGGTATTTCTGAAATTAAAAAATACATTGAGGAAGGTGTTAATGCTGTTATCCAAAAAGTAAGCATAACTGCTGTTTTGTTGTTTCACATTTTTAAGTGAATCCGGATTTTCAGAAAAGCCGTCAGGGATAATCAGCACATAATCTACATTTCTGAAAAATAATTCATCAGCAATCGCTTCGTTGTCGTCTTTTATGGAAGTGAGGTTCTGTGTTCGGTCAAGGTAATTATACAGCACGCGGCTTTCATCTGTATTGTCATGGTCGAACACGGCAACCGTCAGCCTTTTTGCGGTAAAAAGAGTGTCGGTATTTTCAGACATGGTATTTGCCATAATCACACTGATAGCGGCAAAAGCAATAACATACAGCAGTACCGAAGTAATCTGTCTGCGCAGTGATTTATAAAAAGCTTTAAAGACTTGCATAATCAGACCTCCTTAATATCAGACCGGAAATAAAGCACAGCACCAGTGTCATGACAGCCAGTATGCCCATATTGCGCGCAAAGCGGGTCAGGGAAGGATACATATTTAATGCGTACAGACTGTCTGAAATCAGTGCCGCCGGATTTATGCGGTTAAACAGCGGGCAGATATGTTCTATCCAATCTTTCATGGTTGCCGCCATAAGTCCGGCAAAAAATGAGTTGACCATCATAAATACAAGGGCAATGCCCATTTTAATGTGCATACTGCATTTAAAGGCGATTCCGATAAAAACACCGGCGGCAAGGGAAAAAAGCGTACCCATAAGTGCTGTGGCAAAGGAAAGACCTAAGCGGTTTCCGAAATCCAGCTTTAAAATCACAGTCAGATAGAAAAACAGTAAAAAAACACCGACGGACTGAAGCACAAAAGCGGCAGCGAGGTCACTTAAAATCATGACGGACTTGCGTGTCGGTGCACATTCACGGCGCATGCCAAGGCTCGATAAGTTGGCAAGGGCAGTGCCGATACATTCTACACCGGAAGATACACTCATCAGACAGCACATCGCAATCAAAGCATAAAAATACTGCATATACGGGTCGTAGGAAGCATCTGCCAGAGAAATTTCACTGCCGTAGGAGTGGCGTTTGGATAAAAAATCAATGGAATCGGCCAGCTTTTCCGGGTGTTCTGCGGCAATTTTTTCAAATACACTGCTCTGGGTGCAGTATTGGGATAAAAAAGACTGCATCAGGGTCTGTTCCATGCCGTTTTCTGCAACGGTCAGGTGCGGTGTGGCATCAACATAAAAAATGCCGGTGGCTTTATTTTCCTTTAACATTGCGATGGCAGTGTCTTCATCGGTAAAGGTCAAATCAAATAAGGCTTTTCCGTCTGATTTTTCAACTTCTTTTAAGACCGTTTCAAAGGCAGTATTTTCATGAACCGTCACGACAGCGGCAGGAATTGTGTTTAATTCCAGCTCCGTGCCGTTTAGAAGCCTGCCAAAGCCCAGGTAAAAGAATGTGCCTAAGATAAGTGGAAAAGCCAATGTCCAAAAGGTCAGGTCTTTTTGAAGAAATATACTTTTCAGCCTGTATAAAAACAATCGTAAAAACATTATAAACCTCCTCTCAATGTAAGTTAATCTCTTAATTCGCTTCCGGTAATTTCAAGGAAAACATCATTTAAAGTCGGAAGTTCCGAATAAACGCGCCCAAAGGCAATGTTTTCCTCCTGTAAGTAAGACAGAAGATGAATCAGGTTGTGGCTGCCGCCACTGCACTGTACGGTCAGTCTGTTATTTTCATAAGAAACGTCATAGACATGGTTAAGCCTGCGGACAGCCTCAAGCTGTGTATCGGTCAGCTCTAAAATTTCTACGGTTAAAGTTTCGCTTTTTTTAATGAGCTGTTTTAATTCGGTGGCAGTACCGTTTGCAAGGTTGCGTCCTTTATCCATAATCACAATGCGCGAACAGATTTGTTCCACTTCTTCCATATAATGGGATGTGTAAATAATGGTTGCGCCTTCTTCGTTTAATTTTAAAATGCCCTGTAAAATTTTATTACGGCTCTGTGGGTCTACGGCAACGGTCGGTTCGTCCAGCAGAATCAGCTTCGGCTTGTGCGCAATGCCGCAGGCGATGTTTAAACGGCGGAGCAGTCCGCCGGAGAGTTTTTTGGGATAAAATTTTACAAAATCCGAAAGTCCCGCAAATTCAACCGCCTCTGCAACATATTGGCGGCGAAGCTTCTTATCTTTAATGTATAGACCACAGAAATAATCAATATTTTCCTGTACGGTCAGTGTGTCAAAAACGGCGACATTCTGAAAGACAACGCCGATATTGCGCTTTAAATCATAGCTGTCGGGCTTCATAGGTTTTCCAAAGACCTCGATTGAACCTTTATCGTATGCCAGCAGGGACAGCAGACAGTTCATGGTCGTTGTCTTTCCGGAACCGTTCGGCCCTAAAAGCCCTAAAATTTCTCCTTTGGATACGGTTAAGTTAAAATGGTCCACGGCAACCAGTTCATGATAACGTTTGACCAGATTTTCAATTTTTACAATGGTTTCTGCCATAAAAAATCCTCCTGATAATGTTGGTGTTCATATTGTAAGCTGTTATAAACATTGTAGCGTGTGAGGGCAGAATGCGGTAGTGAAGAATATCAGAATCGGAAGTGACATTTGTCATATCTTGCGGTACAATAAAAATATAAATAATCAGAAGGACGGCAGATTTTAGCGGGACTGCCGTATGGAAATGAGGAAAATGTGAGAAAGATTACAGATATGCTGGTACTGTACGTGCTGTGTGCCGTACTCGAATCAGCCTGCGGGATTACCAATCATGTAGTGGTGAGTCTGCTGTTGTTATTTATTGAGGTGTGTGCCGTTATATATCTGCAAAGCATGGCGGGAAGGACATTTGCGGTGACGGTCTATCTGTTGTCGTTTTTAGTGATAAAAGAGACATCATATGGCTTTCCGGTTGTACTGTATGCCGTCTGGGAACAGGTGCTGGAGGCATGGGAGAAAAAAGAGATAAAAAGGACGGCAGTAGCAGGCATTACAGTTTTTTTGTGGGTATTTTTTGGCGTTGCGGCATCGCGCTATATCCTGTCGGGTACAGACAGGATACAGTGGCAGATACTATGGATTGTTTTTGACATGCTGGCGGTATATCTGCGGCAGATGACATGGCAGGATAGAGAACTGCAAAAGGAGTTCATCCGCATACAGGATGATGACAGGGTGAAGCTTTTACTGCGGGAGCATCCCGCCTTTTATCAGATTTTAATTCAGGATAACGGTAAATGTGTGCATCCGGGGGACGGTACGGGAATCGGGATTACCAATATGCGCCAGCGGGTGGAAACGTTTGGCGGAACGATAGATATCCGCACAGAAAACGGATACCGCATTTTTATCCACATTCCAAAAGCAGATATTCCTGCCGGAAGATGAGAAACTGTCCGGGATTTTTTCACTGCCGTTTTGCGGCAAAATTACCCGGAAAATAAGGAGAAGTATGAAAGTAGTAATAATTGACGATGATAAACTGGTAAGCATGTCTTTGAAAATGATTCTGGAAAACGGAACGGATATTGAAGTGGCGGCAGTCGGAGAAGACGGACGGGAAGCTGTGTCACTATATAAAAAATACAGTCCTGATATTTTACTGCTGGATATCCGTATGCAGTATATGACCGGACTGGAAGCGGCAAGAAATGTGCTTGCGGCATATCCGGATGCCAAAATTCTTTTCCTGACGACATTTTCAGATGACGAATATATTATTGAAGCACTCGAAATCGGTGTAAAGGGATACCTGCTCAAACAGGATTACGAAGGACTGGTTCCGGCAATCCGTGCAGCAGCGTCCGGACAGATTGTCTTTGGCGGAAAAATTGTCGATAAGCTGCCGGGACTGCTTGGCGGAACAGCCGCTTATGATTATGCGGCACAGGGAATCACACAGAAAGAATACGAAATGATACAGCTCGTTGCACAGGGGCTCAGCAATAAGGAGATTGCAGAAAAGACTTTTTTGTCAGAGGGAACAATCCGTAATTATATCAGCACCGTACTGGAAAAGCTGAATTTGCGGGACAGAACCCAGCTGGCAGTGTTTTATTATCAGAACGGAGGTCGGTAAAAATGGGTGGCATTGAAGACTATATCAAATGGCGCGGGGATTTGACGTTTGAGCAGTCTGCATTTAATGAGGTGGATAATCTGGTGCTGTCGCAGATTGCTTATGTGGATTTTAAAAATATCATACCGGCGGCAGGCAGTAAAGAAAAAATTACCCTGCGGCAGGCGGCACATGATTTTTTTGACTTAAATGATGAGGAAGAATTACAAAAAGTCACATCGTTTATCAGGGAAGCACCGTTTTTTATGCGGATTGCAGCGGAAAGCAGGCGTTTCGGGGATATTGTGCTTTCCGATTATGCAGATGTGACAGATGACCATGAGGAGAAGCAGTTTGCAGCATTCTGTGCGGAACTTCCCGATGATACGTACTACATTGCATTCCGCGGGACAGATGATACGATTATCGGCTGGAAAGAAGATTTTAACATGGGTGTCATGATGCCGGTGCCGTCCCAGCTTGAAGCTGTAGAGTATGTCAATACCGTTATGCGCTGGAAACGCGGAAAGCTTCGTCTTGGCGGTCATTCAAAGGGCGGCAATCTTGCGATTTATGCCGCCGTCTTTGCAAAGCCGTCCATTCAGCGCAAGGTGGTGAAAGTCTATAACAATGATGGACCGGGATTTACAAAAGAGATGATTGAAAGTGAAGCGTACCGGAAAATGCTGCCGCAGATTCAGACGATTGTACCGCAGCATTCCCTTGTCGGTATGTTACTGTGGCAGGAAGAAGAATATCTGGTGGTGTGCAGCAGTCAGACAGGAATCATGCAGCATGATGCCATGTCGTGGCAGGTAGAGGGCAAATGCTTTGTGACATGTCCGTCTCTCAGCGCGAACAGTAAGAATTTTCATGAAGCCATAACATCATGGCTGGAGGGTCTGTCTGCAAAGGAACGGGAAAAATTTGTGGATACACTTTTTGAACTTATTACCGCAAGCGGTGCAAAGACTCTTTCAGACATCAACGCCGATATCCTTCGCAGTGCCAACGCCACCATCAAAATGTTCGGTACACTGGATGCGGGAACAAAAGGATTATTGTTAAAAATACTAAAAGCCCTCTCAACCGAAATCAAGAGGGCAAGAAAGAGTAAAAACAGATAATAGGACAGATAAAAGGATAAGCCGAAGTCAAGTAACACGTTGAGGCGTTCCTTTTATATGCCTCTATTTGTTATGGGTACGCCGCAGAAAAATCCACCCCAAAAGGCAGAACGCCATAAACATCGGATAGTAGTTATACGCGATAATATCCACACCGCTCAGCGGCATAACAGCAGAAGCTGTGGCTGCGGAAGCATAAAGCACCTGTGCGCCGTAAGGTAAAAGCCCTTGTGTTACGGAAGCGCTGATATCTAATAAAGAAGCTGTTTCACGCGGCGAAATATCATATTCGGTACTGATTTCCTTTGCAATCGGACCGGCAAGAATAATTGAAATTGTATTGTTGGCAGTTGCTGTATCAATACCGGCAGTTAAAACGCTGATACCGAAACGTGCACCCTTTGGTGAGCGGATTCTCTGATGGATGGCAGTTAAAAGCCAGTCAATACCGCCGTTATATTTAATCAGTGAACCGATACAGCTGACAATAATTGAAATTACTGTAATATCATACATGGCGGTAATGCCATCGCCCATACATGTAAAAATCTCCATGCCGGAAAGATTTCCGGTGAAAATTCCGGCAGCAAGAGAAAAGACCGTGCCTAAAATCAGTACGGCGAATACATTCATGCCGCACAAGGCGCTTACCAGTACAAAAAGATATGGTGCAATCAAAAGCAGATTGGCATCCTTTGCGTAAACGGAAACGACCTCCGAATGGGAAGGCAGAATCAGCAGTAATACAAAAGTCAGGATAGCGGCAGGCAGTACAATAAAAAAGTTTGTGCGGAATTTATCTTTCATGGAACAGCCCTGCGTGCGGGTTGCGGCAATTGTGGTGTCGGAAATCATCGAAAGATTATCCCCGAACATCGCACCGCTGATGACCGCTCCGATGCACATGGCAAGGGAAATCGAAGTCTTTTCACTGATACCGACCGCAATCGGTGCCAGTGCGGAAATCGTTCCGACACTTGTTCCCATGGATATGGAAAGAAAACAGCCGATAATAAACAGTCCGGCGGCAGACCAGCTGGCAGGAAGCAGTTTTAATCCTAAATTTACCGTGTGTTCAACGCCGCCCGCGGCGGATACGGCTCCGGAAAATGCGCCTGCCGTCAGGAAAATTAGACACATGGTAATAATATTTTCATCGGCAAGCCCTTTGGCAATGACCGTGATTTTTTCAGAAAATGAAAGTGTGCGTGTCTGTAAAAATGCCGTCAGCAGAGCAGCTAAAAAAGCAATAATTGCAGGCATATTGTAAAAGTCGTGAAATATAATACCGGAACCGGCATAAATCACTAAAAAAACACCAATTGGCAGAAGTGCCAGCGGTGAAGGTTTAAGGGAATCCTTTAAGGGCATATTTGCAGTTGTATTGTTCATGTGAATCCTCGCTTCTTTTAATATTATTTTAATAGCTTTGATATCTGCTGCTAATATTTGCAATCCCCCTGTGGGACAGAAATTTTAAAATTATGCATCAATTTGTTATTTGATGAGCAACGTACTTATAGTATAAGAAGAAAAGAGAGGTGTCAACACATTATTTTTTCCATTCTTTTCGTTGACAGGAAAAAAGTACAATAATATACTTAATGAGAAATATTTTCAATTAAAGATTTGTGAAAATGATAGACAAAAAGAGGAATAGAGGATAGTATGAACAAGCCATAAACGAAAGCCTGTTCATACAGCGCTTTGTGCCGCAGGCGTCACGAAGCTGCTTTTATCGCAGAACTGAATAGGTTCAGTCCGCGGTTCCTCCGGAATTAGAATGCCTGCGGAATAGAGGATAGTATGACACTGGATAAATTAGAGGTTGGAAAAGACGCGGTCATTGAAAGCGTAGGCGGAAAAGGCGCACTGCGCAGGCACTTTCTGGACATGGGGCTGACACCGGGTACGGAAGTGACAATGATGAAAAAAGCACCGATGGGTGATCCAATAGAGTTAAGACTCAGAAGCTATGAACTGACACTGCGTCTTGCAGATGCGGCACAAATAGAAATCAGCGGAATCCATGATACCGATACTGTGCGGAGCCGTCAGGCACATTTAAAAGACATTCCACATCCGCAGGTTGGTGAAATGGGAATTTATCATGTGCGAAAAAAGGGAAATGAACTGCGGGAAGGAGAACCGCTGACATTCGGACTGATTGGCAATCAGAACTGTGGAAAGACAACGCTGTTTAACCAGCTGACAGGCGCCAATCAGCATGTTGGAAATTTTCCCGGAGTTACGGTAGACAGAAAAGACGGTCAAATCAAAAATCATCCGGAAGCAACCGTGACGGATTTGCCGGGAATTTACTCTCTTTCACCGTATACTAATGAAGAAATTGTGACAAGGGATTTTCTGATTCAGAATAAACCGCGCGGCATTATCAACATTGTCGATGCAACCAATATTGAAAGGAATCTGTATCTGACGATGCAGTTGATTGAGATGGACATTCCGATGGTGCTTGCGCTGAATATGATGGATGAAGTGCGTGAAAATGGCGGTACGATTCAGGTCAACCGTCTGGAAGAAGCATTGGGAATACCGGTTATTCCGATTTCAGCGGCAAAAAATGAAGGAATTGGAGAACTCATAGAACATGCCATTCATGTAGCGCGTTATGATGAATGTCCGGGACGGCTTGACTTTTGCGATGCCAACGGTGAAAACGGACAGGCAGCGATTCACCGCTGTATCCATGCGGTAGTACATTTAATTGAAGACCATGCAAAAAAAGCAGAGATTCCGGCGCGTTTTGCGGCAACAAAGCTGGTAGAAGGGGATAAACTGATTTTACAGCAGCTTGGACTGGACCGGAATGAAGAAGAAACACTGGAACACATGATTCATGAAATGGAAGAAGAATGTGCAAAAGACCGGGAAGCAGCCCTTGCCGATATGCGTTTTAAATTTATCGAAAAAGTGTGTACGCAGACAGTTGTTAAGCCAACAGAAAGCAAGGCACACGCAAGAAGTGTAAAGGCGGATAAGATACTGACCGGAAAATATACGGCACTGCCGGCTTTTGCGGCAATTATGGGGCTGATATTCTGGCTGACCTTCGGAGTTATCGGTGCAGGTCTTTCGGACTGGCTGAGTGTTGGAATTGATATTGTAACGGATTTTGCTGACCGTGCATTAACGGCGTATGGGTTAAATCCGGTTGTCCATTCCCTGATTATTGACGGTATTTTTGCCGGTGTCGGCAGCGTTTTGTCGTTTTTGCCGATTATTGTAGTGCTGTTCTTCTTTTTATCAATTTTGGAGGACAGCGGATACATGGCACGAATTGCATTTGTAATGGATAAACTGCTGCGTAAAATCGGATTGTCCGGCAGAAGCTTTGTACCGATGATTATCGGCTTTGGCTGTTCTGTACCGGCGATTATGGCAACCAGAACACTTTCATCGGAGCGCGACAGAAAAATGACGATTCTTTTAACACCGTTTATGAGCTGTTCGGCAAAACTGCCGATTTATGCACTGTTTACATATGCGTTTTTTCCTAAATATCGTGCTTTAGTGATGGTGGGACTGTATTTCACGGGGATTATCGTGGGTGTTTTATTTTCACTGTTGCTAAAGAATACAGCATTTCAGGGTGAACCGGTTCCGTTTGTTATGGAACTGCCAAACTACCGTCTGCCGAGTTTAAAAAGTGTGGGAATGTTAATCTGGGATAAAGCAAAGGACTTTATTACAAAGGCATTTACGATTATTTTCATGGCATCAATTGTCATCTGGTTTTTACAGACGTTTGATGTACGGCTGAATGTTGTCGTGGATTCCAAAGACAGTCTGCTGGCATTAATCGGTGGATTTGCGGCACCGGTTTTTGTGCCGCTGGGATTTGGCGATTGGAGAATTTCTACCGCACTGATTACGGGATTTACCGCAAAGGAGAGTGTGGTCAGTACGCTTACAGTTTTATTCGGTGGAGATATGAGTGCATTAAATACCTTATTTACACCATTTTCGGCACTGGTATTTTTAGTATTTACTCTGTTATATACACCGTGTGTTGCGGCGATTGCATCCGTAAAAAGAGAAATGGGAACAGCGCGTTCAGCATTTTTAGTCGTAATCATGCAGTGTGTGATTGCATGGATTGTAGCATTTGCGGTCAGAATGATAGGGATGCTTATAGGATTTTAACAGAAAACAGAAATGGAGATTAGGATGAGAATTATAGGCGGAGCCATTATACTGGTGATTGCAGTGTGGCTGTATGTTGTCAGTACCAGAATGGTCAATAAAGATAAAAAGGAAAATCATACAGGCTGTGACGGAAACTGTGCAGGCTGTATGAGCGGCTGTATGACACACACAGATAACGATAAAAGCCATTGAAACATTTTAAAAAGTACGTTATAATGAAACGAAAAGGTGCTGCAATGCGGCAGTAATCAGGAGGATAAGAGGAATGGAAAACGAAGCTGTTTCAAAGAATTTTATTGAACAGATCATAGATCAGGATATTAAGGAAGGACATTGTAAGAAGGTAGTTACACGATTTCCGCCGGAACCGAATGGATATCTCCACATTGGACATGCAAAATCCATTTTACTAAATTACGGACTTGCCAAAGAATATAACGGACAGTTTAATATGCGTTTTGATGATACGAATCCGACAAAGGAAAAGGAAGAATTTGTGGATTCTATTAAGCGTGATGTTGAATGGCTCGGTGCAAAGTGGCACGGAGATGTGTTATTTGCATCAGGCTATTTTGATCAGATGTACGAAGCGGCAGTCAGGCTGATTAAAAAAGGAAAGGCTTATGTGTGTGATCTGACACCGGAACAGATTCGTGAATACAGAGGAACGCTTACGGAACCGGGTAAGGAAAGTCCGTACCGTAACCGTTCCGTAGAAGAAAATCTCGAATTATTTGAGAACATGAAAAACGGTGTGTACAAGGATGGAGAAAAGGTACTGCGTGCAAAGATTGATATGGCATCACCGAATATCAACATGCGTGACCCGATTATTTACAGAGTAGCACATATCTCACACCATAGAACCGGAGATAAGTGGTGCATTTATCCGATGTATGATTTTGCACATCCGATTGAAGATGCGATTGAGGGCGTATCCCACTCTATCTGTACACTGGAATTTGAGGATCACAGACCGCTGTATGACTGGGTTGTAAGGGAACTTGAATACGAGAATCCGCCAAGACAGATTGAATTTGCAAAGCTTTATTTAAATAACGTAGTAACAGGAAAGCGTTATATTAAAAAGCTTGTAGAAGATAAGATTGTAGACGGATGGGATGACCCGCGTCTGGTGTCTATTGCGGCACTGCGCAGACGTGGATTTACACCGGAAGCCATAAAGATGTTTGTAGACCTTGTGGGTGTTACAAAGAGTCAGGGTGCGGTTGAATATCCGATGTTAGAGTATTGTATCCGTGAGGATTTAAAGCTGAAAGCAAAGAGAATGATGGCAGTCTTAAATCCTGTAAAACTGGTGATTGATAACTATCCGGAAGGACAGGTTGAGTACATGGAAGTTCCAAACAATCAGGAAAATCCTGAACTTGGAACAAGAAAAGTACCGTTTACAAAAGAATTATATATCGAAAGAGAAGATTTTATGGAAGAACCGCCAAAGAAGTATTTCAGAATGTTTCCGGGTAACGAAGTGCGCCTGATGAACGCATATTTTGTAACCTGTACAGGTTGTGAAAAGGATGAGAACGGTAACGTTACCGTGATTCATGCAACCTATGATGAGGAAACACGCGGCGGTAACTTCACTGGAAGAAAAGTGAAAGGAACAATTCACTGGGTATCTGCAACAGAAGGCAGTCCGGTAGAGGTCAGACTCTATGAGAATATCGTAGATGAAGAAAAGGGCGTATACAATGAAGAAGACGGTTCTATCAATGTAAACCCACATTCACTTACCGTTTTAAAGAACTGCTATGTAGAACCGGAACTTTTAAAGGCACAGCCGGAAGATAAATTCCAGTTTGTACGTAACGGATATTTTACAGCGGATTCTAAAGATTCAGAAGCCGGGAAACCGGTATTTAACCGGATTGTATCTTTAAAGAGTTCGTTCAAAATGCCTGCCAAATAATAAAAGACGTCAATAAGTGTCTGTAGAAATGGAGAAGTGTGAACAGGCCATAAGTCTAAGCTTGTTCACACGGAGATTTGTTTCTGAGCGAAAACAAATCTCCCTGATTGCAGATGAGAAATCGCCTGCGCGAAATTCTCATCGCATCTTCGCAACAAAGTCGCTCAGAAATGGAGGAAAATGCGAAAATCCATAAATTAAAGATTTTCGCATATCACTTTGTGCCGCAGGCGTCACAAAGTCGCATTTTATCGCAGAGCCAAATAAGATTTGGCTCGCGATTCCTCCGGCATTAAAATGCCTGCGGAATGGAGATTAGTATGGAAAACAGCAGCAATAAAAAAGATGAAAGCACTTATGTATTTGATAAATCCATGAACTGCCCGGTCTGTGATGCGGATTTTAAGACAAAGCAGGTAAAAACAGGAAAGGCCAGATTTTTAGGAACTGAGGCAGATTTAAGACCGCTGTATTCCGGAATTGATACAATCAAATATGATGTATGTCTGTGCCCGAAGTGCGGATATGCATCAACACTGCGTGAATTTAACAACGTTACGCCGAAGCAGAGAGCGCTGTTAAAGGAAATGATTGGAAGCAAATATACAGCAATGGAGGATTCAGCAGATTATTATACGTATGATATTGCGATTAAACGGTATAAGATGGCATTGCTGACCGCAATGACAAAACCGGCCAGAGGAAGTGAACAGGCTTATTTGTGCTTAAAGCTTGCATGGCTTTACAGAGGAGCAGCAGAAGAATTACAGCAGGATGATACAGCCAATCTGGGGCAGATTGCAAAGTATAACAAACTGGAAGCGGAGTATATCGAAAAAGCATACAAAGGCTTTACCGAGGCACTTTTAAAAGAGTATCCGCCAATCTGCAATATGGACGAGGTGACGATCAACTCCCTGCTTGCACAGCTGGCGCATAAATGCAATGATGACGATACAGCACAGAAGTTTGCCTATATGGTGATGGGTTCAAGAAATGCATCTTCAAAAGCAAAAGACAAGGCACGTGAACTGATGGAAGTTATCCGTGAGTCACGTCATGAAACGACAAATGAGTAAAAAAATGAAATGCAGATAACAGGTGAGGATTATGAATCGAATAAAGGCAGTTTTACAAAAATGCTGGCAATATGAGATTGTACATGCTGCCGTATATTCGGCATTGCTGAATATGCTGGTTGAGTGTTTCAACAGGAGAAGTTTAATCGGATTGGTAATGATTTTTACCAATCCGGTTCTGTTTTTATATAATACACTGATTATTCTGGTGACGATGTCTGTCGTACTGCTGTTTCACAGAAAAGTGTTTGTATACTGCACGGTGAGTGTGGTATGGATATTGTTGGCAGTGACGAATTTTGTGGTGCTTTGTTCCAGAAAAACACCATTTACGGCAATGGATATTTATCTAATTGAAGATGCCATAAAAGTCATTCCGGTCTATCTGAATGTTTTTCAGATGATTCTGATTGTACTGGCAGTTGCCGCAGGGATTGCGGGACTGGTATGGCTGTGGATAAAAGGTCCGAAACAGCAGGAAAAAATACACTATATCCGTACAACAGTAAAAATTGGATTACTGTTGTTATGCTGTATGGGAGTTACCCACTTTCTGCTTCTTACCGGAACAATCAGCAGTTATTTCGGCAATCTTGCCAATGCCTATAAACAATATGGATTTGCTTACTGTTTCACGTGCAGTGTTGTGGACAGAGGAATCAGCAAATCGGATGAATATACACCGGAGTATGTTAATAGTCTGAAAGAGGATATTGAAGAAATAGAAGTCGAAAATTCGGAAAAATCACCGAATATCATTTTTTTGCAGCTGGAGTCTTTTTTTGATCCGAATCTGGTAAAAGGCATCAGTTTTTCGGAAAATCCGCTTCCGTATTTTGAACAGCTTGTGGCAGAGTATCCGTCAGGCTACTTATCTGTGCCGTGCTTTGGTGCGGGAACAGCCAATACGGAATTTGAAGTGCAGACCGGCATGAATATGGATGATTTTGGACCGGGTGAATATCCGTACAAGACGGTTTTACAGTCCAAGGTCTGTGAATCCATGGCATATGACTTAAAAGAAAAAGGGTATGCCACCCATGCACTGCATGACAATGACGGAACGTTTTATGACAGATATAAGGTCTTCTCTCATCTGGGATATGAAGATTTTACATCAATTGAATATATGGACAATATCGAAATGACACCGATGGGCTGGGCAAAGGATAAGATTCTGACGGGGGAAATCGGAAAAATACTGGATTCCACAGATGGTTCGGATTACATTTATACAATTTCCGTACAGGGACACGGCGATTATCCGGCAGAGTATCCGGAGGGCTTTGTGCCGGAAATTACGGTAACGGGATTTTTTGATACGGCAAAGGAAAAGGCATTTACCTACTATGTCAACCAGATTCATGAAATGGATAATTTCCTGCGGGAGTTGACGGCGATGCTTGAAAGCAGGGATGAAGAGACAGTGCTTGTCATGTACGGCGACCACCTGCCGGGATTTTCATTTACGGACGAAGTACTTGAAAATGGCGACATTTATCAGACACAGTACGTTGTCTGGAGCAATTTTTCACTGTCGTCCGAAAAAGAAAATCTGGAAAGTTATCAGTTGGCAGCGCATGTACAGCAGATGCTTGGCATGTCGGAAGGTTATCTGACAAAGTTTCATCAGAAACGTAAGGACACGCCGGACTATTTAAAAGATTTAAAGATTCTTGAATACGACATTTTATATGGAAACTGTGATTTATATGGCGGGGAAAATCCATTTCAGGCAACCAATCTGATTATGGGACAAAATGATATTACAATCACCAATGCATATAATTACAAGGATTATGTATGCGTGGAAGGCAGTAATTTTAATGATTACAGTGTGGTCTATATTAATGACAAAGCCTATCCGACAGAGATTATCAACAGCCATCTGCTGCGGGTGGAAAAAGCACAGGTTACAGCCGGAAATATCGTGTCGGTAGTTCAGCAGGGCGATGATAAAATTGAGCTTAGCCGTGTGTATTTACAGGTTGGGGAGTCCGAAAACAAATAGTGAGATTTCATTGACAACAATTGCCGCAAATGCTAAGATAAAGAAGGTGTTTGGCACCATATATTTTTTTGGAGGTACTTGAAATGAAAGGTACAGTAAAGTGGTTTAATAACCAAAAGGGCTATGGCTTTATCAGCGATGAAGAAGGCAAGGATGTGTTCGTACATTACTCAGGTCTGAACATGAGCGGATTCAAGTCATTAGACGAAGGCGCAGAAGTAGAGTTTGACGTAACAGAAGGCGCTAAAGGTCCTCAGGCTATTAATGTAACAAAATTATAATCCAAATGGTTTACAGTGTGCCTTTTTAAATATACATTTCGTTATTAAAAAAGATATATTGTTATGCAATTAAGATTATGAGAGGAGCAGCCGCAGCTATGTGGCTGCTCTTTTCGTCTGTACAGAACAAACTTTAATAGATATTTTATTGGCTTTTACAGACAGAAATGATATGATTAAGAAAGATAAAAAGCCGTGGCAGATGGAAACGGCGGAATGGAGATTTTATGGAAACAATTGATTTGACACAGACCCTGCCGGCAGGAACGTCATCCATGCTCTCGGCGGGTGGGATTCTTATGCTTTCGGCAATTATTGTACTTGTAGTTGTCATTATGAAAAGATGGAAAGCAAGAGTTATGCCGGGGATTTTAGGTGTGATTGCCTATGCCGTTTTTGTATTTATTTTTGCCAATCTGGCAACATCGGCGCTGGCACTGATACCGAGTATAGACAATATTTTTTATAACAACCCGGCAACGTATAATATTGTATATGCGCTGTTTGCGACAGCCGGATTTACAGCAGCAAGAGTTGTTACCGGCTATATGTTAAATGAACGTTTTGAGCGTAAAGGCGATGTCTATCTTGCGGGAATCGGTCTTTCAATCGGCGACAGCCTTTTATACGGTATGACAGCGATTTCCTACATTACGTGGTGTACCGCAATCCAGGCAGGACAGGCACAGGATATGCTGGCACAGCTGGCGGCGGAAGAGGTGACAACAACATATGAAACGGTTTCGGCACTGTTTACAACACCATCCGTTTTATGGCTGTTACTGGGTGTCAACTGTATTCTCGATATGGTTTTAAATATCGCATTAATGAATGTAATTTTTGGTGTTATTAAAGGAAATCTGGCAAAATGGTGGTACGGCGTTACAGCGGCAGTGACATTTTTTGCGATGATTTCATTCCAGCTTTATAATCAGGAATCCGTTGCAAGCATAGCGGTAAGCTTTGCTGTAAAGCTGGTTATTTTTGCAGTCACTATTTATTATACGTTCCGCGTTGCGGGTAAGGAGATTGAATATTCAGATGACTAATGAAAACCGTGGATTAAGCTGCGAAGAAGCACAAAAAAGGCTGTATGCCGGTTATGGAAATGTACAGGTGAAAAATCAGTCCAAATCTGTCGGACAGATTATTGCCGGTAACATTTTTACATATTTTAACTTCATATTTGCAGTGTTTACGGCATTGTTAGTTTTTGTAAGGTCATATGTAAATATGACCTTTTTGCCTATTATTGTGTGCAATACAATGATTGGCATTGTTCAGGAAATCCGGGCAAAACAGGTGTTAGACAGGCTGACACTGATGAATGAACCTAAAACGCAGGTTGTGCGCAGCGGGCAGATGCTGCAGGTGGATTCAGAACAGCTGGTGCTTGGAGACCTTTGCGTTTTTCAGGCAGGAAACCAGATTTGTGCAGATGCAGTTGTTGAGAAAGGCAGTCTGCGTGTCAATGAAGCACTGATTACAGGTGAAGCGGATGAAGTGGTAAAAAATCCGGGCGATATACTGTATTCCGGCAGTTTTGTTGTTTCAGGAAAAGGATATGCGACACTTACAAAAGTGGGACTGTCATCTTTTGCGGCACAGCTGATGTTAGAAGCAAAAGCATCGCGTAAAAATACACAGACGGAAATGATGTGTTCCTTAGACCGTCTGGTGCGTATCATTGGCATTGCCATTATACCGATTGGAATCCTTCTGTTTTTACAGCAGCATTTTGTCATTGGTTCGACCATACAGGAAAGTGTCGTATCCATGATTGCATCACTGGTCGGTATGATACCGGAAGGACTGTATCTTTTAGCGAGCATTGCACTGGTTGTCAGTGTCATGCGCCTTGGCAGAAAAAAAGTGCTGGTTCATGAAATGGCGTGTGTTGAAACGCTGGCGCGGGTCAATGTCCTGTGTGTGGACAAGACGGGAACGATTACGGAAAATAAAATGTCTGTCCGGGAAATTATTCCGCTGGCAAAAGAGGAAGAAGAAACTTCGCTTCATGCCTTAATTGGAGATGTTGTAGCAAATCTGGATGCGGATAATATCACGATGCAGGCATTAAAAGACTATTTTGACGGAAAAAGTGAACGAAAGGCACAAAAAGTCATTCCGTTTTCTTCACAGCGCAAATATTCCGGTGTACGTTTTGAAGAAGGACTATATCTGATTGGTGCGCCGGAGCGGCTTCTGGCAGAGCGTTACGGAAAATATGACGTGCAAATTTTGGATAAAATCGACAAAGGTGTGCGTGTACTTGTATTTGGCAGGTATGGGGAAGAACAGCATTTGTTTGAACCGCTTGCATTTATTTTAGTGAGTAATCCGATCCGAAGGGATGCGCGGGAAACATTTGAATATTTTCAGAAAGAAGACGTCTGTATTAAGGTTATATCCGGCGATCATCCCAAAGCAGCGGCGGCAGTTGCAAAAAAGGCAGGGATTGCAGAAGCAGACAGATATATTGATGTTTCACAGCTTTCTGATGAAGAACTGGAAAAAGCTGCACCGGTGTATACGGTATTTGGCAGAGTATCGCCGGAACAGAAAAAGAAACTTCTTTTGGCACTCAAAAAAGCAGGCAATGTTGTTGCCATGACAGGGGACGGTGTCAATGATGTGCTGGCATTAAAAGAAGCGGACTGCAGTATTGCGATGGCATCCGGCAGTGAAGCGGCATCCAATGCGGCACAGATTGTTCTTTTGGATTCTGATTTTGCAAGGATGCCGTACGTGGTATTAGAGGGCAGACGCGTGGTCAACAATATCCAGCGTTCTGCTTCGCTGTTTCTGGTGAAAAATCTGTTTTCTATGTTGATGACACTGTTTACATTTGTGGCAGTCAGTAAATATCCGCTGTATCCGACACAGTTGTCTTTTTTGGGAACATTCACCATCGGTACACCGGCATTTTTACTGGCAATGCAGCCGGATAAAAGCCGCATAGAAGGACATTTTTTAACCAATGTCGTGCTTTTGGCACTGCCTGCGGCACTGACGGATTTTATACTGCTGGCAGTGCTTAACGTTGCAGGAAATTGTGCCGGCATCGGACATGAGCAGCTTTCTACAATGTGTATCATGATATTGCTGGCTGTCGGAATGGCAGCACTTATAAGAATCTGTATGCCGCTGGATAAAATCAGAACAGGCATCTGTATACTGATGGCATCCGGGGCAGTATTCAGTGTGCTGTTTTTAAAGCCGCTGTTCGCATTGTATCCGTTGTCACCGGTATGGGTAATGGTTACGGGGATTTTAATGGCAGCAGCAGTTCCGGTCTTTGCAGTGATGTGCCGTCTGGTGCTGTTACAGGTTCAAAGGCATGCAAAGCACAGCAAAAAATTCCGCGAACGACTCGGACGGCACTTTAAATCATGAAATGAAAAAGCGGCAGAGTTAAATCTTACATATGGCTTAATATGAAACAGATTCGGCCGCTGCCTGTTTGGAATATGTTGTGGTGACAAGGTCTTCATAAGGAACATCCGTGTTTGACTCGCCGTAGTTTCGTAAAATATCAGTCAGCAGTGTGAAACTTTCTTTGGAAAATACCGTATCGGTTTTCCATGTGTCCTGATTCTGATATCGTGCAACAATGACGGCGATATCGTTTTGGGTATTTTCCGGAAACTGTGGCGCAATTACCGCAGCAATTTCTTCGGCGGAGTGGGAATTACAGTAGTCAAGCCCTTTTTGAATGGCTCTGGTAAAGCCAGCAATCACATCGGAGTTTTTAGAAAGGAAGCTCTTTTTGGCACAATAGGCAGTATATGGCACATAGCCGCTTTCCACGCCCAAAGAAGCCACGACAAATCCGGCGCTTTCCTGTTCCAGAAGTGTTGCGGACGGTTCAAATTCCACGGTATAATCGGCAATGCCGGACGAAAATGCCGCGGCAGTTGAGCCGAAATCTACGTTTTGAATAATATTGACGTCTTCTTTAGTCAGTCCGTTCTTTTCTAAAATATATTCCAAAAGCATCTGTGGCATACCACCTGCCCTGCCGCCAAGAATCGTTTTTCCGCGCAGGTTTTCCCATGAAAAATCATCTTCTGCCGTTCTGGATACCAGAAAGTTGCCGGCGCGCTGTGTCAACTGGGCAAAATTGACGGCGTAATCCGATGCACCCTGTGCGTATACATAGATAGAAGATTCAGAACCCATAAGGCCAATCTGTGCATCATCTGAAATCAGGGAAGTCATAACGTTGTCAGCGCCGAATCCGGTCACAAGTGTAAGGTCAATGCCTTCTTCCTTAAAATATCCCAATTCAATTGCCGCGTACTGTGGTGCATAAAAAACGGAGTGCGCAACTTCATTTAAAGTGATGGATGTGCTGCCGGTGCTTTTTGTTTTGCTGCAGCCCATACATGTACAGCACAGGCAGACAACAGAAATACTGCATAAAATTTTAAGACAGTTCCGATAATTCATAAACAAAATCCTTTGATAGCAGAGTTATTTTAATATATGAAATAAGGGACCGGAAAGTGAAAAAATATGGAAAAAAAGGTGGCGCTGTGTTATAGTGTAGCTGGTTATGAAATTGTCAAATGATTTATAATGATAGGTAATATAAATGTTAAAATTTGTTTTTGACACTTATGTTAAAAAATACAGAATGGAGAATAAAAATGAAGCTGGATATGCATTGCCATACAAAAGAGGGGTCAATTGATGCAAAAGTGCCGATTCAGGAATATATCACGAAGCTGGTAAAAGAAGGCTTTGACGGAATGCTGGTAACAGACCACAACTCCTATGACGGCTACCGCAAATTTGAAAAGATTGCAAAGAATCTGCATCTGGAAAAGCCGTTTACGGTATTAAAGGGCATTGAGTATGATACAAGGGATGGCGGTCATGTGATTGCGGTACTGCCGGACTGTATAAATGATGCTTTTATGGAAATCCGTGGAATGACACTGGCGCAGTTAGAAAAGATTGTGCATGAAAGAGGGGGCATTTTAGGGCTTGCACATCCTTACGGGCCGGGATTTTTTGCATTTACCAATACGCGATTTGGTAAAAAACACAATGAATTCCTGGAAAAATTTGATTTCGTGGAAACATTTAATGCCTGCACCAGACCGTGGGCAAATGCCTGTGCTGATAATCTGGCAGGCTGTCTGCATAAGCCGAAAGTGGCAGGGTCGGATGCACATAAGATGCGCGTAGTCGGGGCAGCATATACAGAATTCACACAAAAAATTGCAAACAACAATGATTTAATCCGGGCAATTAAAGAAGGATGGGTGCAGGCACAGGGCGGCAGTGTTTTAAAAGAAATGGAAGAGGAGACAAATTTTCTGCTGCAAAAGGCGGCAAATGCAGGGTACTGGGTTTACAATAAACTGGGAGCATTGTGGAACTGGAAGAAATTGCGCTGGATTAGGAAAAAAATTTTGTAATATATGCAAAAAATAAGCAAAAATAAGTATTATTTTTTGTTATTATGTGATAAAATACGACTAAGATAAAAGCGAATCAGAGAGGTAATAGATATGTTTGGAAAAAAGACAGCAAATGGTTATTCAGAAGAAAAGGACTTGCAGCTGCTTATGCAGGCAATGGATGGTGTGATTGGCGGTAATTATGAAGATATTGATACAAGCGCATTTCAGAATCCGGCATATGGAGAAAAGTTTAATGAACTGATTCATGCATATAAGCGTTCCAATAACAATTTTGTAATGCGTCTGAATCAGGCAATGGGTTCAATCGGTGATAACTCTTATGTAAAAAAGACATTAGATCAGGTTCAGTCCCAGACAGAATCCATCCGGGATATGGAAAATGCAAGCCGTGACATGGAAACATCTATTAACAATATTTCGGAAGCAATGTCACATATCCGTGAGAATACACATGATGTCATTGCAACCGCTGACAGTAGTACGGAAAATATGAACAACAGCATACAGGTTGTCAATGAGTCTTCTGAAAAGATTCAGGCAATCAATGAACAGGTACAGGAATTTCAGGGCAAGATTGATAAAATCGGTGAAATTGTCGATGTGGTAAAGAAGGTTGCAAGCCAGAGTAATCTGCTGGCGTTAAATGCATCTATTGAAGCTGCAAGAGCAGGAGAAGCAGGAAAGGGCTTTGCAGTCGTTGCTGATCAGGTAAGACAGTTATCCGGCAATACCGCAGAATCTGCAGAAGACATTGTTAAATATGTAGCAGAACTGCGTACGGATATCGGGGAACTGGCACTTTCCATGAATGAAACAACCTCCAAGCTTGCAGAGGGCAATGAAAAGGTAGAACAGTCATTGGAATCAATCCGACAGATGAATCAGCAGATGAATCAGATTAAGGATCGTGTTGACAATGCTTTTGAGGATATTGATACACAGACAGACGTAACAAAAGACTTTACAAGGCAGATTGAAAGCATTTCCAAGAGTTATAAAGAACTTTCTGATGACTGTACGGAAATGGGAACGCATGTCTATAAAATCGGGCGTTACATTGATACAACAAGAAGTGATATGGTACGTGGATTTGCTGAGATTACACAGCAGGACTGGCTGGATGTATTTATTAATGACCACTTTATCCTGATGTGGAGAGTTTATAACAATGCCGTTGATTTTGAGCGGTTAAGAAAAGAACAGCTGAATAATCCGAAGACCTGTAAAATCGGTAAATGGCTTGCTGCACAGACGAATCCACAGATTACAGGCAGTGCAGAATTTAAAGAAGTTATTGAAACGCATAATAATATCCATAAATATGCGACACTTTCATGGGAGGCAAAAGACCGTGAGGATATTCAGGGAGCCATGGATTATTTCCAGCAGACATATGATGCATATTATGTTTATAAGAAAGCGGTTGAGAATCTTAAAAAGCTGCTGGCACGTCTGGGAGAAACAGATAAGACCAATATTGTTGTTTTCACAAATTAGTGCAGCGTGCTTACAGACAGATTAAACAGACAAAATAAAGGCAAAACGGTTGAAAACCATAAAGAACTGTTATAGTATGTATGTTAGGTAGAAACGGTACAGCTATAACAGTTTTTTAAGTGGAGAGGTGGATATGGAAGGAAAGGAAACAGTTTATGTGATTGGACATAAAAATCCGGATACAGATTCTGTATGCTCAGCAATTTGTTATGCAAGACTAAAAGAAAAAATAACAGGACAGCATTATGTGGCAAAACGTGCAGGACATTTAAATGAAGAAACGCAGTATGTCATGGATAAACTGGGTGTACAGCCGCCGGAATATATGAAGGATGTCAGACCGCAGGTGCGGGATATCCAGATTCGAAAAACACCGGGTGTTTCTAAAGAGATTTCAGTAAAAACGGCGTGGACCCTGATGAAAGAGCAGAATGTCGTGACACTTCCGGTAACAAAAGAAAATGTGCTGGAAGGACTGATTACGATTGGAGATATAGCAAAATCGTATTTTCAGGTTTATGACAGCACCATTCTTGCAACAGCCCAGACACGGTATCAGAATATTGTGGATACATTGGAAGGAACGGTTGTTGCAGGGGAAGCAGACGGTATTTTTAAAGAAGGAAAAGTTGTGATTGCGGCGGCTAACCCGGATATGATGGAAAATTATATCGGGACAGGGGATATTGTTATTTTGGGAAACCGCTATGAGGCACAGCTGTGCGCAATTGAAATGGAGGCAGGATGCCTGATTATCTGTGAAGGCGCACAGGTGTCAAAGACCATCACAAAAGTGGCAAAGGAACACAACTGTCTGTTAATTACAACTAAATTTGATACATATACGGTAGCAAGACTGATTAACCAGAGTATGCCGATACGTTTTCTGATGAAAGAAAAAGAAGGAATTGTCAAATTTCAAACAGAAGACTTTATTGAAGATATCCAGACGGTTATGGCAAAGCTTCGCCACCGGGATTTTCCGGTCGAGGATACACAGGGCAATTATGTGGGGATGATTTCCAGAAGAAATTTACTGGGAGCAGGAAAGAAAAAATTGATTCTTGTTGACCACAACGAAAGGGGTCAGGCAGTCAATGGCGTTGAAACAGCGGAAATTCTTGAAATTATTGACCATCACCGGCTGGGGGCAATTCAGACGGTATCACCGGTATTTTTTAGAAACCAGCCGCTTGGCAGTACGGCAACGATTATTTATCATATGTATCAGGAAAATCAGGCGGAAATTGATAAAAATACAGCGGCGCTGCTGTGTTCGGCAATCATTTCCGATACATTGATTTTTAAATCACCGACGTGTACGTCGGATGACGTGGCAGCGTGCATGCAGCTGGCAAAAAAGGCAGAGCTGGATATTGAAACATATGGGCGGGAAATGTTCCGTGCCGGAAGCAATTTATCCGGTAAATCTGCAAAAGAAATTTTTTATCAGGATTATAAAAAGTTTTCCGTTAACAATGTTGCAATTGGTGTCGGACAGATTAATTCTATGAGTGCGGAGGAGTTAGAAAAAGTAAAACCGCGTCTGGCAGAATTTATACAGGGCGTTGTACAGGATAACAGTGCGGGAATTGTTTATTTTCTGCTCACTGATATTGTATCGGAATCCTCTGAGGTACTTTGTGCGGGTAACAATGCCAATGCTGTGATTTATCAGGCGTTTGGCGTAGAAGTAAAGGATGCTTGTGTAAAGCTGCAGGGTGTCGTATCCAGAAAGAAGCAGTTTTTCCCGGCAATTGTGGAGGCATTACAGCAGTAACGGATTTTAGAAAAGCAGAAAAGAAAAATAAAAAGAAAAGAGGAAAACAATTGAAAAAGCTGACAAAGGACCAGCCATGCTGGTGCAAGAGTGGAAAGTTATACGGTGAATGCCACATGGATTTTGATAAAAAAATTGAAATGTACAGAAGAAAATTTCATAAGGTTCCACCGCGGGAAATTATTAAAAATGAAGCACAGTTACAGGGAATGCGTGAAAGCAGCAAGATTAATATTGCAGTACTTGATTATGTGGCAGAACACATTTGTGCAGGTATGACGACAGAAGAAATCGATCAGATGGTTTATCAGAAGACAACGGCAATGGGGGGTATTCCGGCACCGTTAAATTATGAAGGGTTTCCAAAGAGCGTATGTACTTCCATTAATGAACAGGTGTGCCATGGAATTCCTTCCAATAATGTACAGTTAATTGACGGCGATATTGTCAATGTGGACTGCTCAACCATTTATAATGGATATTTTTCAGATTCATCCCGGATGTTCTGTATTGGAAATGTTTCCGAAGAAAACCAGAAGCTCGTGCGTGTGGCAAAAGAGTGTGTGGAGCTGGGCTTACAGCAGGTAAAACCATGGGGACATTTAGGTGATGTGGCACAGGCGATTCAGGACCATGCAAAGGAAAACGGATATTCTGTTGTCCGTCAGGTCGGTGGTCACGGTATCGGACTGGAATTCCACGAAGCCCCATATGTCAGCTATGTGATAAAAAAAGGCACTGGAATGGTGATGGCACCGGGCATGGTATTTACAATTGAACCGATGATTAATATGGGAACAAGTGAGATTTACATTGATGAACAGAATGGCTGGACAATCTATACGGATGATGAAAAGCCGTCAGCACAGTGGGAAATTATGGTACTTGTAACCAATGACGGATATGAAGTGATGTCGTGGTAATAAAAAATGGATAAAAAAGCTCCGGATAATGCCGGGGCTTTTTTTGATGGGTGCGCCTGGCGGCGCACGTTTCTAAGTATCACGGACAGAAATCTGATACAAGGCGTACATGGTGGATGAGCTGACTTAGGACAGCAAAGTCCAAAAGGCAACCGTAACCCATGTATGTAGATCAGGCAAGTAGACGAGGAAAGACTGGCAGTCTTTTAGTGTGGCGGGGCAAAAGAGGGGAAGAACTCTTTTTGTGTGAAATCATATAATAGTATTAAATAAATTATATGGAGTAAGTATGGATTGTATGAATAAAAAAAATCCGCCGCAGGTTGTGGGCATGACATATGTGCCATGGCAGCACTGGGGCGAGGTGTATGAACCATGCAGAGCATTAAAATACGGAACATTGTTTCCAATATTAAATAAGCCGTTTGTCGGCTGCAGATGCGACAGAAGCCGTTAACGGGCAGAAAGCCGGTTAAAATGCAGAGTGCAGGCAAACAGCGGCATTGCGGACTCTGTGAAACAGTATGCCGCGTATAAAGAGAGGAGCATGGCAAACGTGAAGGATATGAGAAATCCATATATGCCAGGTAGAGGGGATTCCTGCGGCTGTCAGGGAATCCGGCCGGAGCAGGCAGGCAGTAAAAATCCTGCCGGTAGAAGGGCAGGAGAAAACTGTCCGTGTACTGACAGAATGGGAAGAGAAATGAGAATGCCAAACAGAATGGAGCATCGTCTGCCAATGCAGGGATGCCAGGAGAATATGCGTCTGGTGCCGGAAAACAGAATGTCAGAAAGAAGACTGCAGTCTGTACAGAATCAGCAGTGTAACAAAAGCCGTTATATCGCAGATGTGTATGAGCTGGGATTTGTTATGGTGGAAACGGCGCTGTATCTGGATACCCATCCCGATGACGGTGAAGCACTGGCATTTTATGCCGATATGAAGCATCAGTACGCAGAAGCAGTGCGGCTTTACAATGAAAATGTAGGTCCTTTAAGTTTTTATCATGTAACAAATGAAAACTACTGGAACTGGGTTGCAACACCAATGCCGTGGGAAATGGAGGGTTAAACGATGTGGAATTATGAAAAAAGATTACAGTTTCCGATTCATATTAAGAATCCCAATCCGGCACTTGCGGCAATGATTATCAGTCAATACGGAGGCCCCGATGGGGAGTCCAGCGCCTCCATGCGTTACCTGTCCCAGCGGTATAGCATGCCGTACCGTGAAGTTTCCGGGCTTTTGACGGATATCGCGACAGAGGAACTCTCACACCTGGAGATGGTCAGCGTTATGGTACATCAGCTGACGAGGAACTTAAGCGTTGACCAGATTAAGGGGACACCGTTTGAAGCGTATTATGTAGACCATACGACTGGAATCTGGCCGCAGGCGGCAGGAGGAATTCCGTTTAATGCGTGCGAGTTCCAGTCTAAAGGCGATGCGATTACAGATTTGGTTGAAGATCTGGCAGCAGAGCAGAAAGCCCGCTCAACCTATGACAACCTTATCCGGCTTACGGACGATGCAGATGTATTAGAGCCGCTGCGGTTTTTACGTCAGCGTGAAATCGTGCATTTCCAGCGTTTCGGTGAGGCACTTTCTTTAGTGCAGCAACGCTTAGACTTTAATAATTTCTATGCCTTTAATCCCGAATTTGATAAAAAATGTAAATAGCATTTGTGCATACAGTATGATACAATCAAAGAGTTTAGAAGGGGCTGCCGCAAAGAGTGCCGGCGGCCCTGTCTGTTATGCAGGCAGTATACATAAAAAGGAGTATAAAAATGAAAGAAAAGATATATACGATTCCCGTTAATGATGCATTTGACAAAGACTGCGAGTGTCCACTCTGCGCAATGTATCAGGAACTGGAAAATAATGCGGTAGAATATACGATGGGACCAAGTTACATGGAAGACGATATCCGTGCCGAAACAGACAAAATGGGATTCTGCCGGAAGCATTTGAAAAAGATTTATGCTGTAGAAAACCGTCTGGGATTTGCACTGGTGATGAAGACACATATGGACAAGGTGATTAACGAGATTGAAAAAAGAAATGAACAGCCGGTAAAGGCAAAGACGCTGTTTAAAAAGGCAGAAACACCGTCAGCATGTGATTATATTAAAGAACTGGAACAGTCCTGCTTTGTGTGTAACCGTATACAAAATACATTTGAGCGGTATGTGGATACGGTGCTGCATTTATATCAGTCTGATGCAGCATTTAAAGAGAAATACCTGCACAGCAAGGGTTTTTGTACAGCGCATTACGGCATGTTAATCGAGCGCGGTGCACAGAAGTTTTCGGGCAGTACGGCAGAAAACTTCCGTGTGGATACAGACCGACTGTATCTGGAAAATATGAAGCGTGTGCGTGATGATGTGGCATGGTTTATCAATAAATTTGACCATAAATATGCAGACGAGCCGTGGAAAAATGCGAAGGATTCACTGACGCGCGCCATGACAAAGGATAATTCAATTTTATAGCAGAAAGGACAAGCAATGCAGATTTCTTATGATGAGGGAAATGTTGTACTTACAGAAGTGAGGGATTTTGATCTTGCGCAGACACTAGAATGTGGGCAGTGTTTTCATTTTAAAAAACTCGCCGAACAGGAATATGCAGTCTGTGCATTTCATAGACTGTTACGTATCCGTCAGGAAAAAGACAGCGTAATTTTGTTTGATACGGCGATGCAGGATTACGAAATGATATGGCGGGATTATTTTGACTTTGGCAGGGACTACGGCAGGATAAAGGCGGCGCTTTTACAGACGGACGATACGTTAAAGGAAGCAGTGGAAACCATGCAGGGCGTACATATTTTACAGCAGGAATTTTTTGAAACTTTAATTTCCTTTATTATATCGCAGAATAAGCAGATTCCGCATATTAAGAAGATTGTGGAAACGCTTTCGGAGCGTTTCGGGGATGATCTGGGTGAAATAAACGGAATGCGATTCTTTGCCTTCCCAACGGTCAGCCAGATGTGCAATGTCACGGAAGAAGACCTGCGGGACTGCAAAACGGGCTTCCGAGCGCCGTATATTGTAGATGCGGTGCAGAAAACGGCAGACGGACAGATATCGGAGGCTGCATTAAAAGCGGCGGATACCGCAGAATGTGAGAAAATGCTGACAAAGATAAAAGGGGTCGGCAGTAAGGTTGCAAACTGCTGTATGCTGTTCGGGCTGGATAAGCGCGATGCATTTCCGGTGGATGTGTGGATTAAGCGGATTATGGAGCAGCTTTATTTTTCGGGAAAGGAAACGGACAAAGAAAAAATTGCGGCATTTGCAAAGACACGTTTTGGAAGCTACGGCGGCTATGCCCAGCAGTATCTGTTTTTTTACGGAAAAACAGTGCGTATCGGCACGCAAAATCAAAAAATTAAAAAAGTATAATCTAATTATTAAAAACAAAAGATATTTCCAATTATCTGTTGACAAACAAAAGGCAGAGTGATATTTTAATGATATTGAAATTAGCACTCAAATTAAATGAGTGCTAACAAGGAAAATAATAGCAGCTGTCGTATACAAGTTCGGGGCGGCGCAAAGGCAGCCTTACCGGCGGCGGAATGGAGGATAATATGAAGTTAGTACCATTGGGAGACAGAGTTGTAATTAAAGCGTTAAAGGCAGAAGAAACGACAAAATCAGGCATTGTATTACCGGGTCAGTCAAAGGAAAAACCACAGCAGGCAGAAGTTATTGCAGTTGGTCCTGGTGGAGTTGTAGACGGCAAGGAAGTAACAATGCAGGTTAAGACAGGCGATAAAGTTATTTATTCTAAATATTCAGGAACAGAAGTGGAATTAGACGGCGAGGAATATATCATCGTAAAACAGTCTGATATCCTTGCAATTATGGAATAGAAAAATCTGGTAAAAGCAGTTTTGATACAGTATAAAATAGAAATCGGAGGTCAAATATCATGGCAAAGGAAATTAAATATGGCATTGATGCAAGAAAAGCTCTTGAAGAAGGTGTAAATAAGTTAGCAAATACAGTACGTGTAACATTAGGACCGAAAGGAAGAAATGTTGTTCTGGATAAGTCTTACGGTGCTCCGTTAATCACAAACGACGGTGTTACAATTGCAAAGGACATCGAACTGGAAGACAAATTTGAAAACATGGGCGCACAGCTTGTAAAGGAAGTTGCTACAAAGACAAATGATGTAGCAGGTGATGGTACAACAACAGCAACCGTTCTTGCACAGGCAATGGTAAATGCAGGTATGAAGAATCTTGCAGCAGGCGCTAATCCAATCGTGTTAAGACGAGGCATGAAGAAGGCAACGGAGTGTGCTGTAGAAGCGATTGCAAAGATGAGCGAAAAGGTAACAGGCAAGGATCAGATTGCAAAGGTTGCTTCTATTTCAGCAGGTGATGCAGAAGTCGGACAGATGGTAGCAGATGCAATGGAAAAGGTTTCTAACGACGGTGTTATCACAATCGAAGAATCTAAGACCATGAAGACAGAACTTGACCTTGTAGAAGGTATGCAGTTTGACAGAGGATATATTTCAGCTTATATGGCAACAGATATGGATAAGATGGAAGCAGTTCTTGATAATCCATACATTTTAATCACAGACAAGAAGATTTCTAACATTCAGGAAATCCTTCCGCTCTTAGAACAGATTGTACAAAGCGGTGCAAAGCTGTTAATTATCGCTGAAGATGTTGAAGGTGAAGCACTTACAACATTAATCGTCAACAAGTTAAGAGGTACATTCAATGTTGTTGCTGTCAAGGCTCCGGGCTACGGCGATAGAAGAAAAGAAATGTTAAAGGATATTGCAATCCTTACAGGCGGTCAGGTTATTTCAGAAGAATTAGGACTTGAATTAAAGGATGCTACAATGGATATGCTCGGCCGTGCAAAGTCTGTTAAGGTTCAGAAGGAAAATACTGTTATTGTTGACGGTGAAGGCGAAAAGTCTGCAATCGAAGCAAGAGTTGCACAGATTCGTGCACAGATTGACGAAACAACATCTGATTTCGACAGAGAAAAGTTACAGGAAAGACTTGCAAAGCTGGCAGGCGGCGTAGCTGTTATCAGAGTCGGCGCTGCAACAGAAACAGAAATGAAGGAAGCAAAGCTTCGTATGGAAGATGCTTTAAATGCAACAAGAGCAGCCGTAGAAGAAGGTGTTATTTCTGGTGGTGGTTCTGCTTATATTCATGCTTCTAAGGAAGTGAAGAAACTGACAGAAACACTGATAGGTGATGAAAAGACAGGCGCAGAGATTATCTTAAAGGCACTCGAAGCTCCGTTATACCACATTTCAGCAAATGCAGGTCTGGAAGGTTCTGTTATTATTAATAAGGTAAGAGAATCTGAAGTGGGAACAGGTTTCGATGCATTAAACGGCGAATATGTCAACATGATTGATGCCGGTATCTTAGACCCTGCAAAGGTTACAAGAAGTGCATTACAGAATGCTACAAGTGTTGCATCTACACTGCTTACAACAGAATCCGTTGTTGCAACAATCAAAGAAGATGTTCCGGCAATGCCGGCAGGCGGTGCGGGCGGTATGGGAATGATGTAATTCCTGCTGTTAAAATGCATAAAAATAAATATTTTTTGGCTGGACGGTAAAACGGGCAGCAGACTGAAACCGGCAGAGGTGACAGATTTTGTCAAATCTGCCGGTTTTTATTGCTTTTTAGTACAAAAAGGATTATGATAGTAACAGACAGGCTGGTTTAAACTCCGGCAGAATGGAGAATTTATGTATAATATTACAACAGAACAGATTTTAAAAACGAAAGCCCCAAAGCAGGCGGCAGTATTTAAGACCGTTATGATTCTTGCATGTATTCTTGCAGTCACAACGATTCCGTCAACTTATGCACTGGGAATTCTGCTCACAGCGATATTTGCGGTATTTACGGTGATATTGTTTAAATATTACAATGCAGAGTATGAATATTCATTAGTGGACGGTGAGCTCACAATTGATAAAATTATGTCACAGTCCATGAGAAAACGCTGCGGGGTATACAATATTGCAAAAGCATCCATGCTTGCGAAACCGACCTGCCAGGCAGCGCTTGGAATGGAACACAAAAAACTGCGGACCGCAGAATACACTTCCAATACAGCACCAGAAAAGACGGTTGTTTTATATACAATGGATGCAAGCAATGAAATGGTGCGCATCATCTTAGAACCGGATGAAAAGATGCTTGAGGCACTTCGGGCGGGTGTACCGAAAGCCGCAGACCGCATGGATGAATAAAAAAGTGAATGTACAGAAAAAAGTGTTTGACATTATCAGCGTATTTTGTTATATTGTCAAATAATACACAAAACACATTAAAATGAAAGAAAGAGAGGATACAGTAGAAATGGGTACAATCATTGGCGAAGGCATTACATTTGATGACGTGTTATTAGTTCCACAGTATTCAGAAGTAACGCCGAATATGATTAATCTGTCAACACAGTTGACAAAGAACATTAAGTTAAACATTCCATTGATGAGCGCGGGAATGGATACTGTTACAGAGCACAGAATGGCAATTGCCATGGCAAGACAGGGCGGTATTGGTATTATTCATAAGAATATGTCTGTAGAACAGCAGGCAGAAGAAGTGGATAAGGTAAAGCGTTCGGAAAATGGCGTTATTACGGACCCATTTTATCTGCATCCGGACAATACACTCGAAGATGCAAATAATCTGATGGGTAAATTCAGAATTTCAGGTGTGCCGATTACAGATGATGATGGCAAGCTGGTGGGTATCATCACCAACAGAGATCTGAAGTTTGAAGAAGATTATAAAAGACCGATTAAGGAATGTATGACAAGCGAGAATCTGATTACAGCACCGGTTGGCATTACATTAGACGAAGCAAAGAAGATTTTAGGCAAGGCAAGAAAAGAAAAACTTCCGATTGTAGACAGCGAATTTAAGTTAAAGGGTCTGATTACAATTAAGGATATCGAAAAGCAGATTAAATATCCGTTATCTGCCCATGATGCACAGGGAAGACTGCTCTGCGGCGCCGCTGTCGGTATTACGGCAAACGTTATGGAACGTGTGGAAGCCCTTGTAAAGGCAAAGGTTGACTGTATCGTAATCGATTCTGCACACGGTCATTCAAAGAACATTATCACTACATTACAAAATATTAAGGCTGCATATCCGGACCTTCAGGTAATTGCCGGAAACATTGCAACAGGTGCAGCTGCAAAGGCTCTTTGCGAAGCAGGCGTAGATGCGGTTAAGGTTGGTATCGGACCGGGTTCTATCTGTACAACACGAGTTGTTGCAGGTATCGGTGTACCACAGGTAACAGCAGTTATGAGTGCTTACGAAGAAGCGAAGAAGTACGGTATTCCGGTTATCGCCGATGGTGGTATCAAGTACTCCGGAGATATCGTAAAAGCAATCGCAGCAGGCGGCAACGTATGTATGCTCGGAAGTCTGCTTGCAGGCTGTGACGAAAGCCCGGGAACATTTGAATTATTCCAGGGAAGAAAATATAAAGTATACAGAGGCATGGGTTCTATCGCTGCCATGGAAAACGGCAGTAAGGACAGATACTTCCAGACCGGCGCTAAGAAGCTGGTACCGGAAGGTGTTGAAGGACGTGTGGCATATAAGGGACTTGTAGAAGATACCATCTTCCAGTTAATGGGTGGTCTTCGTTCCGGTATGGGATACTGTGGCGCGCAGGATATTCCGACATTACAGGAAACAGCACAGTTTATCAAGATGTCATCTGCAGCATTAAGAGAGAGTCATCCACATGATATTCATATCACAAAGGAAGCTCCAAACTACAGTGTAGAGGATAAGTAAAAAACAAATAATCATAACAAGACAGCCGTCCGGTAATGTGTTGACCGGGCGGCTGTTGTTATGTTCAAGGAAAATATTATTACAGGCACAGTAACAGAAAAAGAGCGGAGAATGCCAGTGCTGCCCGAATATGGTATGATATCATTTTATTGGGAAACTGCTTGATTAATATAGTTTATGTGTTGTATAATGTAATAAATAATTGTGCTGATATTCATAGGGGATTGTACGAGCAGTATAATGATGGATGGGTTAAGAGAGGTATAGCAATGAAGGATATGATGTTTGGCGGGTATATCGCCCGCAACCACGTTGGCAACAATCTGACAGACAGGGAACTGCGGGTATTAAAAGATGGGGATATTGATGCAATGGTGTCTACATTTGTAAAGATGCGTCAGGAGGAGTATATTTTACAGTTAAAGTGTGTATTAAAAAGCCTGAAACATTATCTTGGTGACGAAATGACACTGGAAAAGATTACGATAAAAGAGGAGTATGAAGGGGATTTTATCGGCAGTCAGATGATGGATGGCGATATGGATATTTTCTTTGGGATTATCGGAAGCGATGAGGTATTGTTAAAGGTTGCATCGGATTTTGCAATGGAAGATTTTCAGGAATTTGATATGGATGCATACGATGCAGTCTGCGAACTGATTAATTGTACGAATGGTGCATTTGCAACAAGACTTTGCGATGATGATATAGATGTGGTATTATATCCACCGGTATTTTATGATAACGTGCATATTACAAGTGAAAAAGGATTTTATGTCGTAACCATCGGTTACGAAGGCAGTCAATTTGACTTGATTATGGCAATCAATGAGAATGTGGAGCTTGCCAGCCAGGAAACCTATTTGTAAAGAAATGAAAAAACCGCAAAAGCGGAGGAATGGAGAAATAGTATGGTTACAGTATTAATAGTAGATGACTCAAGAACATCAAGACGTTTTTTAAGAAATATGCTTACAGAGGCGGGATACGAAGTTGTAGCAGAAGCAGTTGACGGCGAAGATGGCATGAAAAAATATGAGGAATTTAAACCGGATATTGTTACAATGGATATTACCATGCCAAAGCTGGATGGGATTGATGCAGTCAGTGAGATTTTAAAGATTAATCCGGCAGCTAAGATTGTAATGGTTACCGCAGCCGGACAGAAGACCAATATTGTAGAAGCATTAAAGAGAGGTGCGGCTGATTTTATCCAGAAGCCGTTTGAGAGCAGTGCAATCGTATCTGTACTCGAAAAGGTTATGGGAGAATAATAAAGCCGTATAAGCGGCAGAATGAGGCAGTATGTATAATTACAGAATTTTGATACAGTATGACGGCGGACGTTTTGACGGATGGCAGCGTCTTGGCAAAGATGCTTCGGAAAATACTGTGGAATTTAAAATTAAAGAGATTTTAAAAAAGATGACAGGTGAGGAAGCAGAACTGTTCTGCGGGTGCAGAACAGAAAAGGGCGTTCACGCTTATGGACAGGTGGCTAATTTCAAGCTGAATTCCAGACAGAACTGCATGGAATTAAGGAATTATCTGAACAGATATCTGCCGCGTGACATTGCCGTGTTGAAAGTGGAAGCAGTTGATGAACGTTTTCACAGTCAGCTGCTTGCAAAGGAAACAACGTATCTGTATCGGATTGATACGAAGTCTATTGCCAGTGTGTTTGAAAGAAAGTATAGTTACCACACATTTCATCCGCTCGATTATGAAGCAATGAATAAAGCAGCCGCTTATTTTCTTGGAAAGCATGACTTTAAGGCTTTCACCACAGCAAGAAAGAGCAAGTCTACCGAACGGGAAATTAAGAATATTACTATCAGCTGTGATGAAAGCGGTATTGTGCAGCTGCGTATTACGGCAAATGATTTTTTGCATAATATGGCAAGGCTGATGATAGGAATTCTGCTGGATGTTGGAACCGGTCTAAAAAAGCCGGAAAATGTACGGGACATTCTGGATGGAAAAGATGTTCAGATGTCACTGCCGGCAGAAAGTTATGGACTGTTTTTGGAAGAAGTCCGATATTAGTGTATGATGAGGTGCTGTTTCGTTAATGAACATAGATTCTTAATGAAGCAGCCCTTTTATATAGTAAAAAGAATTGGAGAGAGTCATGAATACAATTGTTGAAAAGATTACGGAACAGTTACAGAATGCATTTGCCGAATGTGGTTATGATAGAAAGTATGCAAAAGTTTCTTTATCAAACCGCCCGGATTTGTGCGAATATCAGTGCAACGGTGCGATGGCAGCGGCAAAGGAATACAAAAAAGCACCTTTTATGATTGCAGATGAAGTTGTTGCAAAATTGGACAAAAATCCGCTGTTTGACCGTATCGAAAGCGTTAAACCGGGATTTATCAATATTATTTTAAGCGGACAGGCAGTTGCAGACTATGTCAATGAAATGACACAGGCAAAGCAGTTTGGTTATGAAAATCCTGAAAAGCCAAAGACGGTCATTGTGGATTACGGCGGAGCCAATGCGGCAAAACCGCTTCACGTAGGACATCTGCGCTCTGCGGTAATCGGTGAGAGTGTAAAGAGAATCCAGCGTTTTGCGGGCAATAAAGTAATCGGTGATGTACATCTTGGCGATTGGGGTCTTCAGATGGGATTAATTATTGAAGAACTGCGTGATAGAAAGCCGGAACTTCCGTATTTTGACGAGCAGTTTACAGGTGAATATCCGGCAGAAGCACCGTTTACCATTTCCGAGCTGGAGGAAATCTATCCGGCAGCCAGTGCAAAATCCAAAGAAGATGCAGCATTTATGGAAAGAGCGCATAATGCAACCTTAAAGCTGCAGAGCGGGGATAAGGCATGTACGGCAATCTGGAAACATATTATGGCAGTTTCCAAAGCGGATTTAAAGAAAAACTATGATAATCTGAATGTGTCCTTTGATTTGTGGAAAGGGGAAAGCGATGCACAGCCGTATATTCCGTCTATGGTACAGGAGATGATTGACAAGGGACTGGCTTACGAAAGTCAGGGTGCTATGGTTGTGGATATTCAGGAAGAAGGCGATACCAAAGAACTGCCGCCATGTATTGTCAGAAAATCAGACGGTGCCGCACTGTATGCAACTTCCGATTTGGCAACGCTGGTGGAAAGAGAAAAACTGTATCAGCCGGATGCTTATATTTATCTGGCTGATAAAAGACAGGAACTGCATTTTACACAGGTATTCCGTGTGGCAAAGAAAGCAGGCATCGTAAATCCGCAGGCAGAAATGACATTTTTAGGCTTCGGAACAATGAACGGAAAAGATGGAAAGCCGTTTAAGACACGTTCAGGCGGTGTGATGCGTCTGGAACATCTGATTGCCGATATCAATGAAGCGGTCTATAAAAAGATGATGGAAAACCGTACAATGGATGAAGAAGAAGCAAGAGCAACGGCAAAGATTGTTGGACTTGCAGCCTTAAAGTACGGGGATTTATCCAATCAGGCATCCAAAGACTATGTATTTGATATTGAACGTTTTGCATCATTTGAAGGAAATACAGGTCCATATATTTTATATACAATTGTAAGAATTAAATCTATTTTAAACAAATATACCGATAGCGGAAAGACACTGGAAAATCTCAGCATTAATCCGGCGGACTCCGCAACGGAAAAGGCATTGATGCTTTCTCTGGCAAAGTTTTCGGAAATTATGGCGGCAGTCTATACAGAAAAAGCGCCGCATAAGCTGTGCCAGTTTATTTATGAAGTATCCAACGCATTTAACGGATTCTATCACGATACCAAGATTCTTGCAGAAACAGACGAAGCAAAGCAGAAGGGCTATATTGCGTTAATTTGTCTGACAAAAGCCGTATTAGAGCAGTGTATAGAACTGCTGGCAATTGAATGCCCGGACAGAATGTAGGAATATATAAGAATATCAAAAGAAAAAGCTAAGATTTTGTGCGGCCGCAGATAAGAAAAGGACGGTATGCTGTACAGGTCAGAAGCTTAGAGGGATAGGATTTATAGAAGGAGGAAACGGAAATCCGTATAAAGTTATGAAATTATTATCATTTGCTATTCCATGCTACAATTCGGCGGCATATATGGAAAAATGTATTCAGTCTGTTCTGGCAGGCGGTGAGGACGTAGAAGTTATCATTGTAGATGATGGTTCTACCAAAGATGAAACAGCAAAAATTGCAGATGAATATGCAGCAAAATATCCGACGATTGTTAAGGCGGTTCATCAGGAGAACGGTGGACATGGACAGGCAGTTAATACAGGACTGGCACATGCAACGGGTAAATATTTTAAAGTGGTTGACAGTGATGACTGGGTGGATTTAAAAAGTTACCGCAGAGTACTGGCAACGCTCAAAAAATTTGACGAGGCAGAAGAACCGGATATGGTCATTGCAAATTACGTCTATGAAAAAGTGGGTGCAAAGCGTAAGAAAGTCATCCATTATGACAATGTATTTCCGGAAGAAACTCTTTTTACATGGAATGATATCGGACATTTTAAGATGGACCAGTACATTTTAATGCATACGGTTATTTATAAGACGGAATTGCTGAAAAAATGTGGATTGCAGCTGCCAAAACATACATTTTATGTGGATAACATTTTTGTATTTGAACCACTGCCGTATGTTAAGAAAATGTATTATATCAATACGAATTTTTACCGCTATTTTATCGGCAGGGATGACCAGTCTGTCAATGAGACGGTCATGATTTCAAGAATTGACCAGCAGCTGCGCGTTACACGCAGAATGGTAGATTTTTATACAGAGCAGAAAATCAGCAATCAGAAATGCCGTATGTATATGCGCAATTATCTGCGTATTATGATGGAAGTATCATCGATCTTTCTGATTCTTTCAGGCACACCTGAAAATTTTGCCAAAAAGCAGGAATTGTGGAATTATGTCAAGGCAAAGGATAAGGAAGTTTATAAAATGCTTCGTTATAGTATGCTTGGTTTTTCAGTCAATCTTCCGGGGAAATCCGGCAGATGGATTTCAAAGACAGGTTACAAAGTAATGAATAAGTGGATTGGATTTAACTAGGAGGAATGTGAATGATTCTTGATTTGTTTAAACTGGATGGAAAAGTTGCAGTTGTGACCGGTGCCAATACCGGACTGGGACAGGGAATGGCAGTCGCACTTGCCGAGGCAGGTGCAAAGGTTGTCGGTGTCGGAAGACGTTCCTGTGCGGAAACGAAAGAAAAGATTGAAGCATTTGGCGGAAGCTTTACAGAGGTATTGGCAGATTTGTCAACAACCGCAGCAGTAGATACCGTACTTTCCGGTGCATTGGACGCGTACGGCAGAGTAGATATTCTGGTAAATAATGCAGGAATTATTAAGCGCTGTGATGCTGTCGATGTGACAGAAGCAGACTGGGATACGGTCATTGATATTAATGAAAAGGTCGTCTTTTTCTTAAGCCAGGCATTTGCAAAGCAGTATATCAAGCAGCAGGACGGCGGCAAGATTATCAATGTGGCTTCCATGCTTTCCTATCAGGGCGGAATCCGCGTGCCTTCCTATACGGCAAGCAAGAGTGCCATTATGGGGCTGACAAAGGCGCTTGCCAATGAATGGGCAAAATACAACATTAATGTCAATGCGATTGCGCCGGGTTATATGGCAACGAACAATACCGCACAGCTTCGCAGTGATGATGACAGAAGTGATGAGATTCTTTCAAGAATTCCGGCAGGCCGCTGGGGAACACCGGAAGATATGCAGGGCGCAGTTGTATGGCTGGCTTCCAAAGCATCGGATTATGTAAATGGCTACACTGTAGCGGTAGACGGTGGCTGGCTCGCACGATAAACGATGTAAAAAAGCAACGTAAATAAAAACCGCAGGAACTTCCGGTAAGCACAAGTCATAAGACAGGTGCAGATACAAAATGTTCCTGCGGTTTTATTTTTAAATTAAAAGACTTTGTGACCCTGATATCATTAAAATAATACGCGGCAGATATTTTGATTGACATTCTTTTTAATAAAATCTGCGGCGGCATGACGTTCCTGTTCAGGCATATCTGCCTGACACAGCATGACGGTCATTTTCCCTTTCTCAAAAAACATATAATAACCAAACTTATCATAAATGGTTGTAAAATCGTCCCAGCTATAATTATAGGTCAGTTCAAATTCCGGGATTTCAGCAAGGATGCCGCTTTCCATCAGTGTAATTGTACATGGTGCGGATTCGGAAGCATCTCTGTTCTTTAAGTGATAATTCACGCTGCTTTTAAACTGGAAACCAAAAATATAAATGGGATAGCACCAGCATGCTGCATAAATGACGGCAAGATAAGAAGAAAAGCAGCCGAGTGCAATGCAGACAATTGTAATCGCGGCGGGAAGCCATGTTAAAATCAGCTCGATGGGATTTCTGATAAAACGGTTCCAGAATACAATCTTAGAATATTCTCTGCCACTTGCCTTGAGTGTGGTTTCGTATTTAATATAATCCATAATGTTCTCCGTTCCAAAGTGCAGGACACTTTGTTCTTTAAGTCTATATCAAATAATACCATGCCGGCAAAATGAATACAATGAAAAATAAATAAAATTCTAACTGAAGGTTTCCAAACCTGTGCAAATAAGGTATAATAGTACAAAACACAAGTTTTGGGGTATGAGGTAAAATGAAGGTGAAAAGTCAGGTCATGTCTAACATTGTTCGTATGCTGGAAAATGAAGGACCTTTTAAAGATGTCATTTATGTCATTTTGGAAAATGTATCAAAGTATCTGAAAATGCCGGATGTCACTGTTATGCAGTATGATGAAGAAAGAACCTGTCTGTATCCGGTACTTTCCTATGGCGGCAGACACCATCTGATACAAGCTGCAGAAGTGCAGGCGGCAGCGGCACAGACTGCGCCGCAGGGAACTGTAGAACGGCAGGTAAAAGCGGCGGCAGATAGTCCGCTTTATGGTGAGAAACTGTGCTATTACAGGGCAGACACGGCACAGGAGCCGGTGCGTATGGCACTTGCGGATGCAAATATCAAAACGAGCGTGACGGCTCCGGTAAAAGCGGAAGATAAAGTCCGGATGTATCTGTGTGTATCGGACAGTACAAACGATGTAGAACTGGATGCAGAACAGCTTCGTTTTGTATCGGATGTAGCAAATGTAATTCAAAGCATTATGCAGGAACGTATCAGCAAAGATTCCTTATCCTATTCCTATGAGGTATTAAAGGGAATTCTTGGAAGTATTGATTCGGGTATTATGGTGTATGACAGACAGACGAAAGAAGTGCTGTTTGAAAATGATATTGTGAAAAACTGCAATGATATTAAACGGGTCATTCAGACCTGTGTGACATTTTATTTTACAGGTGAAAATACAAAAAGCATCCAGGAATACTGTGATGCCCAGTCCGGGCTGTGGTACGAGGTCCGCTTTTCGGATTTGAGGTGGTTAAACGGCAATCCGGCAGTAGTCTGCACGGCGGTTGATGTAACACAGAAGAAAAAGAACCAGCAGAAAATCGAGTATCAGGCACATAACGATTTCCTGACCGGTTTGTATAACCGTATGAAATGTGAAAATGATCTGCGCCACATTGTCCGTAAAGCGGTGCGGGACAAAGAAAAAGGTGCCGTGCTGTTTATGGATTTGGACGATTTTAAACATATCAATGACGGACTGGGACATCAGTACGGCGATGTACTGTTACAGCAGGTCGCCGCAGGACTGCAGGGAATTGCGGGAATCCGCGGACACTGTTACAGAATGGGCGGTGATGAATTTGTCATCATTATTCTGCCGCAGTATTTTAATATCTGGGAAAAGATTGTTAAAAATATTATTGCGATGTTCCGTAAACCGTGGTATCTGATGGAAACAGAATACTTCTGTACGATGAGTATGGGTGTTGCCTTTTTTCCGGACGACGGAACGGAAGTGGACGATATTATAAAGACGGCGGACATTGCCATGTATGAGGCAAAGAAAGCCGGTAAGAACCAGTACAGCATTTACGACAATACATCGAGTGAAAATGTCAGCAAGCGGCTGGATATTGAAAATAATATGCGGCAGGCAGTGGCCTCAGAGATTCAGGAGTTTCTGGTATACTACCAGCCGGTAGTAGATGCAGTGACAAAAAAATGCACATCCTGTGAAGCACTGGTGCGATGGGACAGCAAATCTCTCGGATTTATGGGACCGAGCGACTTTGTACCGCTTGCAGAATATCTTGGACTGATTACCTCCATCGGGGACTATGTGTTAGAAGAAGCCTGCAATCAGTGCAGATACTGGAACGAGCACGGCTATCCCGACTTTCATGTCAATGTCAATTTGTCGGTAGTTCAGCTGCTCCAGAAAGATGTGGTAAAAAATATTGAAAAAATCCTTTTAAAGACGGGTGTAAATCCAAAGAATATTAATCTGGAAATCACGGAGTCCTTTGCTATTAACGATATGAACCGTGTCCTTGAGATTATCAAGGGGCTTAAAAAATTAGGTCCGCGGATTGCATTGGACGATTTTGGAACCGGATATTCTTCGTTAAATTATATCAAGCAGCTTCCGCTGGATTTAATCAAAGTGGATAAGACATTTATCGATGATATTCTGGAAGATGAATATGCACAGGCATTTGTACGGCTGATTGTGGAACTGTCAAAAACCATCGGCACGAAGCTGGTCGTTGAAGGCGTGGAACATCAGGAACAGTACGAGCTGCTCAGAGGTCTGGGGGTGCATTATATACAGGGATTCTATTTTGGAAAACCGGCAGCTGCAAAAGATTTTGAACAAAAGTACTTAGCATCATGGAAGCCGGAGCAGTAAGGAAGAACCATAAATATAAGAACAATAAAAGAAATTAAAATGCGAGGGCGGCGCATGCCGCAGAAATGAGGTAGAGATGAGAACAATTATCAGAGGTGGCAGGGTGTTAGACCCGGCAAGCAGCACAGACGGCATCAGGGATATTCTTGTGGAAGACGGTATTATTAAAGAGGTTGCAGAACATATCAGTAACGATGCGGAAAATGTAATTGAGGCAGAAGGTCTTTATGTCATGCCGGGACTGATTGACCTGCATGTACATTTCCGGGAGCCGGGATTTGAACATAAGGAAACAATCCGTACCGGAGCCAGAGCAGCGGCAAGAGGCGGATTTACAACCGTTTGTGTCATGCCGAATACCAAGCCGGTTGTAGACAGCGTGGAAATGGTGAAGTATGTGATTGACAAGGCAAAGGAAGTAACAGATATCCATGTTCTTCCGATTGCAGCAATTACGGCGGGACAGGACGGAGAATTTATCACAGATTTTGAAAATCTGTACAAAAACGGTGCGGTTGCGGTCAGCGAAGACGGCAAGTCTGTTATGAATGCGAGAGTGGCAAGACAGGCAATGCGTCTGGCTGCGGAAGTCGGAATCCCTGTATTTGCACACTGCGAAGATAAAAATTTAGTTGCAAGAGGTGTGATGAATGCCGGCAACAGAGCCAAAGAACTCGGACTTTACGGCATTATGAATGCGGTGGAAGACGTCATTGTGGCAAGAGATATCCTGCTTGCAAAAAACACAGGCGCAAGACTGCATCTGTGCCACTGCTCAACCGTGGACAGTGTGAAGATGACAAAGCTTGCAAAGGAAGAAGGAATAGATGTAACAGCAGAGGTTACGCCACACCATTTTACACTGACGGAAGATGATATCACAGGTGATGATGCAAACTACAAAATGAATCCGCCACTGCGTGCTAAGGCAGACCGCGAAGCGTTAAAGGAAGGCTTAAAGGAAGGGGTTATGGATGTGATTTCAACAGACCATGCACCGCACCACAGAACAGAAAAAGAGCGTCCGTTTGCTGAAGCACCATTTGGCATTACGGGACTTGAAACTTCTGTGAGCCTGACGATTACGGAGCTGGTGGACAAGGGTGTTTTAACACCGCTTCAGATGGCAGAACGCATGAGCTATAAGCCTGCGCAGATTATCAACAGCGACAAAGGAACACTGCTTCCGGGACGTGCGGCAGATATTACGATTATCGACCCAAATGAAGAATATGTGATTGACAGCACCCTGTTTGCATCCATGGGAAAAAATACACCGTTTAACGGAAAGACAGTTAAGGGCAGAGTCAGATATACAATGTCAGACGGCAAGGTTGTATATTCATACAGGCCGGGCTGTGAAATTATAGTAGACAAAGACGTTCCAAAACTCATATAATAAATACGCCTGTACCGGCAGAAAGAGGAAGACAAAAATGATTAACAAGTTAGTAGACAAAATTAAAAAGCAGAACGCACCGGTTGTAGTCGGATTAGACCCGATGATGAAGTTTATACCGGAACATTTAAAGAAAGCCGCATTTGCGGAATACGGTGAAACATTAGAAGGTGCGGCAGAAGCAATCTGGCAGTTTAACAAGGCGATTGTAGATAATATTTATGATATTGTACCGGCAGTCAAGCCACAGGTTGCAATGTATGAGCAGTTTGGCATTGAAGGCATGAAGGTATTCCAAAAGACCGTAGACTATTGTAAGTCAAAGGACATGGTCGTTATCGGTGACGTAAAGCGTGGGGACATCGGTTCGACATCAGAAGCGTATGCCGTTGCACACTTGGGAAAGGTGCAGGTTGGAAGCAAGAAGCTTTCCGCATTTAACGAAGATTTTGCAACGGTGAATCCGTATCTGGGTTCAGATGGCATCAATCCATTTGTAAAGGTCTGCAAGGAGGAAAAGAAGGGTATCTTTATTCTTGTTAAGACTTCCAATCCGTCCAGTGGCGAATTTCAGGACCGTTTAATTGACGGCAGACCGCTCTATGAGCTGGTAGGTGAAAAGGTTGCCGAGTGGGGCAGTGAATGTATGGGTGATGACTACAGTTATGTCGGAGCCGTTGTCGGTGCAACGTATCCGGAAATGGGCAAGACCCTGCGTAAGATTATGCCAAAGGCTTATATTTTAGTACCGGGTTACGGTGCACAGGGCGGTAAGGCAGAGGATTTGGTACATTTCTTTAACGAAGACGGTTTAGGTGCGATTGTCAACAGCTCAAGAGGCATTATTGCGGCTTATACAAAGGAACAGTACGCAAAATTCGGTGAGGAGCATTTCGCAGAAGCTTCCAGACAGGCGGCACTCGATATGATTGCCGACATTAACGGTGCATTACACAAGTAGGCGGAAATGAGGAGCAGAAATGGCATATAGAGAAAAAGTAACGATTGTACGTGCAGATGAAATCGCAACGGACATTTATGAAATGTGTTTTTCAACAAAAAATATTGCAAAGGAAGCAAAGCCGGGACAGTTCGTGTCCGTCTATTCTAACGACGGTTCGCGGCTTCTTCCGCGCCCAATCAGTATCTGCGGCATTGAGGGTGATACCCTGCGCATTGTATACCGGGCAATCGGAAAAGGCACACAGGAATTTGCAACAATGCACGCAGGACAGACCCTTGAAGTACAGGGACCGCTTGGCAACGGCTATGACATTTCAAAGGTATCAAAGGAACGCAAAGCGATCTTGTTTGGCGGCGGTATCGGGATTCCGCCGATGTTGGAGCTGGCAAAGCAGTTAGATTGTGAAAAGAGCATTGTATTGGGTTACCGTGATGAATTGTTTTTAAATGATGAATTTGAAGCATACGGTAAAGTGTATCTGGCAACAGAAGACGGCAGTGCCGGAACAAAGGGCAATGTATTGGATGCCGTAAAGGCATGCGGCATTGAAGGTGACATTTTATTTGCATGCGGTCCGACACCGATGCTTCGTGCTATTAAGCAGTATGCAAAAGAAAACGGACTGGAATGTTACCTGTCCTTAGAAGAAAAAATGGCATGCGGAATCGGTGCGTGCCTTGCCTGTGTATGCAAGTCCACACAGGTAGACGACCATTCGAAGGTACATAACAAAAGAGTCTGCAAAGAAGGACCGGTATTTAACGCAGAGGAGGTAGAACTGTAATGAATTTATCCGTAAATATTGCAGGAGTTGAATGGAAGAATCCTGTTACAACCGCTTCCGGCACGTTTGGTTCCGGTATGGAATATGCAGAATACGTTGATTTGAATAAGCTCGGTGCCGTAACGACAAAGGGCGTTGCCAATGTACCGTGGCCGGGTAATCCGACACCGCGTATTGCAGAAACCTACGGCGGCATGATTAATGCAATCGGTCTGCAAAATCCGGGACTGGATACGTTTATTTCAAGAGATATTCCGTTTTTAAAGCAGTATGATACAAAGATTATTGTCAATGTCTGTGGAAAAACAGAGGAAGATTATGTCGATGCGGTGGAAAAGTTAAGCGAACAGCCGGTGGACATGCTTGAAATCAATATTTCCTGCCCAAATGTCAAGGAAGGCGGTATCGCTTTCGGTCAGAATCCGGCTTCGGCAGAACGGATTACGGCGGCAGTGAAAAAGGTCGCAAAGCACCCGGTTATTATGAAGTTAAGCCCGAATGTAACCGATATTACGGAAATGGCAAAGGCAGTAGAAGCGGGCGGCGCCGATGCGGTTTCACTGATTAATACGATTACGGGCATGAAGATTGATATTAACAGGAGAACATTTGCAGTTGCCAATAAAACAGGCGGTATGTCCGGTCCGGCAGTAAAACCGGTCGCAGTACGCATGGTTTATCAGGTAGCCAATGCAGTCCGTCTGCCAATCATAGGTATGGGTGGTATCGCAACCGCAGAAGATGCCCTTGAATTTATCATGGCAGGCGCGAGTGCGGTAGCTGTCGGCACGGCAAATTTCCATAATCCGACAGCAACCGTTGAGATTGTAGACGGCATCGCCGCTTATATGAAGAAAAATAACATTGAAGACATTCATGAACTGATTGGATGTGTAAAATAATAACCGCTGACGCTGCGGAGTGGAAGCGGCGCAGGAGGTAGAAAATGTCACAAAGACAGGCAACAAAGGAACAACAGCAGATTATAGAAGCAACAGAAGGCAATATCCGCGTGCGTGCGGTACCGGGTTCGGGAAAGACATTTGCACTGACGAAACGAATCGTCTATCTGATATTGGAGCTGTATGTCGAGCCGTCGTCCATCGTTGCCATGACATTTACCAATAAGGCGGCGAATGAAATGAAGTACCGTCTGAAAAAAATGATAGGGGACTTTGCAACGTGTTATGCGGGAACCTTTCATGGATATTGTAATTTAATTCTAAAAGAAGAAATCTACCGCCTTTCTTATCCGAAGACTTTTGTGATTCTGGATAAGAAAGCGCAGGTGGATTTGATTCGTGAAGTCGCCGATGAACTGGGATTTTCGTTAAAAGATTTTACGGCAAAGGAATATGCGGACAAAATCTGTGAGGAAAAGCAGGACAGAGCCTATATTCCGCTGATGTTAGATACCGGCAGGGAAGCCCTGCAAAAGAAAATCAGTCACACACAAGATCCGTTTTATCAGGTGTACTATTCTTATCTGAAAAAACAGCGCGATAATTATGTGCTGGATTTTGAGGATATCATACAGTTTGCAATCTACATTCTCACGCAGTATAAAGAGGCACTCGAAAAATGGCAGGGACGCTGTCAGTATCTGCTTTGTGACGAATATCAGGACGTAAATAAAAATCAGGAATATTTACTTTATTTATTAAGCGGAAAATATCATAACCTGACAGTCGTGGGCGATGACGACCAGTGCATTTACGGCTGGCGCGGGTCAGATGTGGAATATATGGTGCATTTTAATGAGCGGTATGAAAATGTTGTGGATTATTCGTTAAGCCGTAACTTCCGCAGTACGCCGGAGATTGTAGCGGCGGCAAATTCTTTAATTGAGAAGAACCAGAACCGTCTGGAAAAGCAGATGTATACCAAAAATCCACATGGCGCAAAGCCGGTGTATAACTGTCTGCCGTATGAAAAAGACGAAGCGGTATGGATTGCAGAACAGATAGACGCGGCGGTTTCAACCGGGAAAAAATATGCGGACCATACAGTACTGGTGCGGGCGGCTTCCCAGACAAGGGCGTTGGAAGAAGCCTTTCTTGCAAAGAAAATCCCGTATAAGATTTTAAACGGTGCAAGATTTTATGATTCGGAGGAAATCCGTACGGTGCTTGCCTATCTGCGCATGGTTTATGCACCGAATGATTTGGATTTCTTATGGACGATAAAAAGACCGCGCAAGGGTTTCGGCAAGAAATCCATAGAAGATTTGAAAAAATATGCCGCAGAACACGAAATTGGGCTGTTTCAGGCGCTCGGCGAACAGATTGAACAGGGCATTGTCAAAAAAGAGGTTATTGATACTTATTATAAAAATATATCGGAATTACACAAAGAATATGATAAGTATTCATGCAAAGAGCTTGTCAACCGGGTACTGGATTTCGGATACCGCGAGGAACTGGAGCAGGACGTGGAACAGCGAAGGCTGGATAATGTGACGGAACTGATAACAGCCATTGCCGCAATGGAAGCGGAAAATCAGGATAAGCTTTCGCTGGAAGAACTGCTGGCACATTTTGCATTGTTTACGGCTCAGGATGATGACGATGAAAAAAATGTTGTGAAAGTCATGACGATTCACACGGCAAAGGGCCTGGAATTTGATATTGTGTTTATCTGTGGACTGGTAGACGGGCAGTTTCCAAGCAGGCGCCTGCGCAATGAAGATGAGCTGGAAGAAGAACGGCGGCTGTTTTACGTGGCGGTGACACGGGCAAAGACACGGCTGTATCTAAGCAGCTACGCGGCAAAGTCGGAAGGCTTTCCGGTGCGTCCGTCGGCATTTATACAGGATATTGACTACAACCTGCTGGAATGTGTGGGAAATGTCGTCCAAAACGGTCAGACCACACCGCAGATGCTGCCGAAGAAGACCTTTGATGTGGGCGATAAAGTAGAGCATAAAATTTTCGGTGTCGGAACGATTGTAGACATCAATCTGTCCACCCAGTCGTATGAAATTGATTTTGAAAAATTAACCGGAACGAGAAAGATTATGTTTCGTGCAGAGTTAAAAAAAGTGTAAGCTCCTTATCAGGAGTGGTGATAAAAAGTGTAGGCTGTCAGTGCGGCTTACATTTTTTTAGCTTACAGATATAGTTTTAAACTATGGACAACCTTAATGAATTCATATTATACAGATAGGAAAATGTCCGTTATAATACGACAAAACAAAGGAAGCAGGAGGAAACATAAAGTGAGCCAGTTATATACACCTTTCAGATATGATTTTGTAGGAAGCTTTTTAAGACCGGAGTATTTAAAGAAAGCAAGAGCGGATTACGAAGCAGGAGCAATGAGCGCAGAGGAATTGAAAAAGACAGAAGATAAGGCAATTACAGAGTTGGTTGCAAAGCAGAAGGAGGCAGGTTATCACGTTATTACAGACGGAGAATTCCGCCGTGCAACATGGCATCTGGATTTTATGTGGGCATTTGACGGAGTCGGACACAGCAAAACCGAAACGGGACTTCCGTTCCACGGTGAAGCTGCAATGATTGATGATACATATGTGACGGGAAAGATTTCTTATAAGAAAAATCATTCGTTTGTAGAGCATTTTAAATTTGTAAAGACACTGGAAGATGAAAATACGGTTGCAAAGCTGACCATTCCGGCACCGGCACAGTTTCTGGAACAGATGATTATGCCTTTTGCATGGAGCAATACCAAGAAATTTTACGATACGCAGGAAGAAGTGGCAAAGGATATTGCCGAAGGATACCGTGAATTTATCAAAGAGGTTTATGCAGCAGGCTGTAGAAATCTTCAGTTGGACGACTGCTCATGGGGCATGGTGGTAGACCCGGCGGCTTGTAAATTATTCGGCGTAACACCAAAGGGACTTGAAAAGATTAAGGAACAGCTTTTAGAGATTAATAACAGCGCGCTTGAAGGAAAGCCGGAAGATTTAATTGTCAATACACACGTATGCCGCGGCAATTTCCATTCTACCTATGCAAGCAGCGGTGCTTATGACAGCGTAGCGGCAACATTATTTGCAAAGGAAAATGTCAATGCATATTATCTGGAATTTGATGATGAGCGTTCAGGCGGATTTGAACCGTTAAAATATGTAGAGGGCGATAAGAAAGTTGTACTCGGACTGGTTACAACAAAGTCCCCGAAGCTGGAAGATGCGCAGGCAGTAATTGACAGAATCCACGAGGCAGCAAAATATGTGCCGTTAGACAGACTGTATTTAAGTCCGCAGTGCGGATTCGCTTCCTGTGAAATCGGTAACAAGCTCACAGAAGAAGAACAGTGGGCAAAGCTGGCACTGGTAAAGGAAATCGCAGAAAAGGTGTGGGGATAAATAACAGATTCATATTAGAATGTAAAAGAATATGTCAGACAGACATACAGGGTATTTTTATATATGCCCGTGTAATTTACGAGGATGGTCGGGGTTAATGTAAAACTATAAAAAGCAGTCCCGGATTGGAAAAATAAGAATATTTATGATAAAATAAACTCTAATGTTACATTAGGGTTTATTTTTTGGCATTAAAATGTCTGCAAAATAGGAATGAAAAATTATATGGAGAAAAAAGACAGATATATCAGCATCGGTGAAATGGCAAAAATCAACCGCACAACTGTACCGACACTGCGGCTGTATGATTCAATGGGACTGCTGACACCGTATTACACAGACGAGGAAACACATTACCGGTATTATGACATCAAGCAGAATGCCCGGTTTGATATGATTCAGTACATGAAAGAACTGGGCATGGAATTAAAAGAAATTAAAGAATTGTTCGATAAACAGGATATTAATCTGATTGAGCAGATTTTACGGCAGAAAAAGGAACAGACGGTTGTCCAGATGCAGGAATTAAAATTTAAAATGCAGGCGATTGACAGGACGGTTGCAAGCATTGAACGGTATAAGAAATCGCCGAAAAGCGGCACGATTACACTGGAATACATACCGGACAGGACGATTTACTCGATGTGTGTGGATACCAATTTTTACGATTATAACATTGATATGTACGAATTGATTTTAAAGCAGTTAAAAAATAAGCTGATGGAATTTCATATTCCGCAGGTTTATTACTGCAATGCAGGGACGATTATGCGGCGGGAGCTGTTTGAAAAACTGACCTTTTATTCGGAAGAAATCTTTATCTTTGTAGATGACGATTTTCCGATGAAAGACTGTGTGCAGACAATCGAGAATGGCATGTATGCATGTATTTATACGGAAGATTTTGATGAGGAACGCGACTGTGCGAAAAAGCTTTTGGCGTACTGCCGCGAACACGGCTATCAAATCTGCGGTGATTATATTTGCGAAGAAATTATGGAAATGAACGTCTTTGACAGCCGCAAGCGCTCGATGTATCTGCGGCTTCAGGTGCCGGTAAAAATGGAAAAATAGGCTTGACTCTCATCTAAGATTAGACATTATACTGAATACAACGGAAAGTTAAATAATTAACAATCAGTTCGCGTAATATATGCTGAATAGTGAAAAGCGAAAGCGTGAATGAGGATTCGTCTGAAACTGTCCTTGCACCGCAGGACACAGATTTTAAAAGGAAGCGGTGTAGAATTGGAGGATGTTATGGAGAAGATTAAAGTAATTCAGTATGGCTGTGGCAAGATGAGCAAGTACACAATGCGGTATCTGTATGAAACCGGCTGTCAGATTGTCGGTGCAATCGACTGTAATCCATCTATTGTCGGCATGGATATCGGCGATTATGCGGGACTGGGTGTAAAGACCGGCGTATTAATCAGCGACAATGCGGAAGAAGTGCTTGACAACACGGATGCGGATATTGCCGTTGTAACGCTGTTTAGTCTGGTAAGTGACTGCTTTCCACATTATATGAAATGTCTGACACGTGGAATCAGTGTGATTACAACCTGTGAAGAAGCAACGTACTGCTGGACAACAGACCCGGTTCGTGCCAATATCTTAGATGTTACCGCCAAGAAAAACGGTTGTACTTTTGTAGGAAGCGGCATGGAAGATATTTTCTGGGTGAATATGGTCGGCATGGTAGCAGGCGGCTGTCACAAGATTGAAAAAATTGAAGGCGCAGTCAGCTATAACGTAGAAGATTACGGACTGGCACTTGCAAAAGCTCACGGCGTAGGCTTAACATCGGAAGAATTTGAAAAACAGATTGCACACCCGGAGGAGATTGAACCTTCTTATGTATGGAATTCCAATGAGGCACTTGCATCAAAAATGGGCTGGACGATTAAGAGCCAGACACAGAAATGTGTACCGTATTTCCATGACAGTGATTTGTTCTCATCAACCATGAATGCAACGATACCGAAAGGCAACTGTATCGGTATGGCGGCAGTTGTAACTACCGAAACATTCCAGGGACCGGTTATTGAAACACAGTGTATCGGCAAGGTTTATGGTCCGGACGATGGTGATATGTGCGACTGGAAGATTACAGGTGAACCGGATACGGAATTCCATGTTGTAAAACCGGCAACGGTTGAGCATACCTGTGCAACGATTGTCAACCGGATTCCGGCAGTGCTGCGCGCTCCGGCAGGGTTAGTTACGATGGATCAGCTGGAGGAAATCGCTTATCCGACATATCCAATGGAATACTATCTGTAGTTTAAATATTAAAACTGGAATAACAGAATACTGTGCAGACATGGTTTGTAAAAAAAATCCCCGCATAAAGAGAGTCGAACAGATTCTCTTTATGCGGGGATTTTTTTTTGCGGATTTTGGACACGATGTAGCAGCTTGACAATTCCAACGATGTGGCATATAGTTTTACGTGACTAACTACGGTCAGAATGGAGAAACAAAATGACAAAAGCAGCGATTATATTAAAGAAAACAGCCGTCGCCGCAATGTGCGTGATACTGGCGGCAGGCATGACGGCATGCGGCAAAAAAGCAGACAGCGTGCAGAGCGAAAGTGTTTCAGAAAATGACAAATATTCATCCGATATTTTTGCAATGGATACCTACATGTCATTGACGGCATACGGAGCAAAGGCAGAGGATGCCGTGACGGCAGCAATTCATGAGATTCAAAGACTGGATGCGATGTTTTCGGTAGGAAATACGGACAGTGACGTCACAACTGCCAATATGCAGGGAAGCGCTACAGTGTCTGACGAAACAGCATATTTAGTGGAGCAGTCCCTTGAAATTTCAAGAAAGACGGACGGTGCATTTGATATTACAATCTATCCGGTCATGGAGCTGTGGGGATTTACCACGAAAAATTACAAAGTGCCGCAGGCGGACGAATTACAGGAAACGTTAAAAAGAGTATCCTATGAAAATGCATCGTTAAAGGACCACGAACTGGTCTTAAAAAATAATGCGCAGATTGATTTTGGCGGTATTGCAAAGGGGTATACGTCCAGCCGTGTCATGCAGATTTTTAAGGAATATGGCATTGAACACGGCATGGTCAATCTCGGCGGCAATGTGCAGACACTCGGCACGAAAACGGACGGTACGGCATGGCGCGTAGCCATTCAGAGTCCGCAGGGAGGCAATCAGTATCTTGGCATTCTGGAAACCAGCGATCAAGCAGTCATTACATCCGGCGGATATGAGCGTTATTTTGAAGAAAACGGAGTGACTTACCACCACATTATCGACCCAAAGACCGGGTATCCGTCAGACAGCGATTTGACGTCTGTTACGATTGTGTGCGCAGACGGAACAAAGGCAGATGCGCTGTCTACCTCATTTTTTGTAATGGGACTTCAAAAGGCAGAAAGCTTTTATGAAAATACGGATTTGGATTTTGATGTTATTTTACTTACAAAAGACAATCAGATTTATATTTCTGAGGGAATTGCACAGAATTTTACCTCGGATTACACCGTAAATGTCTTGAAAAAGTAGTTGATAATTATTGTCAGTAACAGACCTTGACAGAAAAGGATTCTATATTTATGATAGAGCAGAGTTAGAAAAAGCTAACAGTAGTACATCTTTCTAACTTGGATAATAAAAAACGAACTTGATAAAGGAGAAATTATGTTACTGATTATTGCGCTTGTGATAGCTTCCTTATTTGTATACTTTTTAAAAGACAAGCTAAAGCAGTATCCCAATATTTTTTACATCGGTGCGGCAGTTGTAACGATTGTTATTTTCAGCCTGCGCACGGTGGCAATGCCGCAGTTTGTACGGCAGAATATTGTGGGCATTTTTGCAAAGGGAACGATAGGAACGGCATTTTTTATCATTGTCATGATAACAGGTGCATTGCCGAGAGGTTCAAAGCTTATCGGACCGCTCATGCGGATTCGCGGGGAATTGTCCATTATGGCGGCAATTCTGGTGCTTTCGCACAACCTGACCTACGGCATGACGTATTTTAAGATGTTATTTTCGGCACCGGCGGCATTACCGGCAGTCCAGCGGTGTGCAGCGGTGATCAGTCTGATACTGATTGTATTGATGATTGGATTAACGGTGATTTCATTTCCGGCAGTCCGCAAAAAGATGAATCCGAAAAAGTGGAAGCAGATTCAGCGGAGCGCCTATGTATTTTATGGACTTTTATATGTACATATTATGCTGATTAATATTCCGTATGCGCGCATGGGACTACACATGTATGCCGTAAATGTGCTTGTATACAGTATCGTATTTGCAGGATATGCGGCGATGCGTATCCGTAAATGGGTGCTTACAAAAAATCCGGATGCCGACAGCATTTTTATAAAGAAAGTCAGTGTGGCAGTATCTGTGTGTGCAGTGCTTGTGTGTACTGCGGCATTTTCAATGTGTTTTATGCGGAACGGAAATAAAGTATCTGCGCAGGAAACGGCGGCAGATAAAACACTGAGTCAGACACAGACAGAAAAAGGTGTAAAAAAGAACGGAGAAGCAGGCACAACGGCAACAGTTTCAAATGCGGACGGTGTGACACAGGAACAGCAGACTTCGGGCGAATCCGGTGATAGCGCAGGTGATTCACAGGAAGCACAGGAGAACGAGAACGCGCAGGACGGTGAAAATGCGGCAACGGCGGCAGTTGAAAACACAGCCGGAGAGGAGAATAGACAGGAAAAACAGGACACTGACAGTCAGAACTCCGGCAGTTCCGGCACAGTATCTGAAAGTGGCAGTGATACAAATAGCAGTGCGGGCGGAAGTTCGGGTTCGGACAGCGACAGTGCGGGTCAGCCGGCGGAAGAAAGAACAGAAGCAGCACCCAAGCCGACAGAAGCACCGAGAACATTTAAGGCAGACGGCGATTATACAGGAACTGCCGTATGCGATACATACGGATACACGGTTACGGTTGTTGTGACAATTTCAGGTGATGCCGTTACAGGCGTATCCGCATCGGCAACGGCAGGAGGCGCAGATGAAATGTTTTTCTCACAGGCAAATGCCAAAGTTCCGGGAGCGATTCTTGCAAACGGTGGTGTCAGTGGTGTGGATGGTGTATCGGGTGCGACAAAGTCCAGCAATGCCATAAAGGCGGCATATACGAGTGCGTATCAGTCTGCAAAAAATTAAAAATATTTTTAAATAAATATCAGGCACCAACAAAAGCAGGGAATGTCCAAGTGGACAGACCCTGCTTTTCTAAAGCTGTTAGTCTGACAAAGAATTGACGAAAAAGGCGGGAAGTGCCATAATGAAAATACAAATATCAGAGCGTAATCAGGAGGGAAAAAGATGCCATATGCAGTAATATATGCATTGATTGGATATTTATCCGGCAGTGTATTATATGCGGAAGTATTTTGCAGAATTTTTGGTAGAAAAAATGCAATTGAGCAGAGCAGGGATGCCAATCCGGGAACGGCAAACGCATTTTTATACGGCGGGTTCTGGTGCGGAATCTGCACATTGATTTTTGATATGGCAAAGGGCTTTGTCCCGGTTTATGCCTATGTTCACATGACACAGATGAATTTAGCAGAAAGCAACGGACTGGCACTGGTGCTGGCAGCACCGGTAGCGGGACACATTTTCCCTGTCTGGCATCATTTTAAAGGTGGAAAGGGAATTGCAGTCAGTTTTGGCAGTCTGCTCGGACTGATACCGATGTGGTATCCGGTACTTTCTCTTGCGGTGTGTTTTTTATTCTTTTCACTGGTAATACAGATTTCACCGAACTTTTACCGAACCGTAGCGGTATACATTGTAAACTGGCTCATCATTGTATTTTCAGAGACTAATCTGCCCAAAGCCGTGCATATCGGTGTAGGATTGATATCGCTGCTGATACTGCTTAAAATGCATATGAGCCAGGAAGAACGTGAAAAAATGACATTTCAGTTATTGTGGATAAAGAGGTGATACCGATGAATGTTTTAATTTTATCCTGCGGAACAGGCGGTGGACATAATGCCGCAGGGGCAGCAGTCCAAAAACAGCTCCAAAAACAGGGACATCAGGTGGTAATGATAAATCCTTACCAGCTAAAAAGTAACAGACTGGCAGGTGTGATTGATAAAGTGTATATCGGTCTGGTACAGAAAAACAGCACACTTTTTGGATTCGTATACCGGCTGGGAGAATTATACCGCCGTCTGCCGTTTCCGTCACCGGTTTATTATATTAACCGTAAAATGGCATATATTTTACAGGAGTATCTTTTACGACATCCGGCAGATGTCATCATTACACCGCATTTATATCCGGCGGAGATTATCACAAATATGAAAAAAATGGGGATGGAAGTGCCGCCAAGTATTTTTGTGGCTACCGATTATGCATGTATTCCGTTTACGGAAGAAACCGACTGCGATGATGTTGTGATTCCGTCAGAAAAGCTGATACCGGAATTCAGGAAATACGGAATTCCAAAAGAAAAGTTATATCCGCTTGGGATACCGACGGCGGACACGGGTGTAGAGCGCATTTCACCGGAAGAAGCCAAAAGACAGCTGGGGCTGGATCCTGCAAAAGAGTATTTATTAATTGCGGGCGGCAGCATGGGGGCTGGTGCGTTGGAGGAAGTTGTGGAAATTCTTTACCGTGTGCGTTCCCTGCATAAATGTAAGCTGATTATGGTCTGTGGAAACAATCAGCAGCTGTACAGCCGGCTGCAGAAGCGGTATGCGGACAAAATTGAACTGGTCGGATATACTGATAAGATGCCGCTGTATTTAAAGGCAGGCAGTATCTTTATTACAAAGCCGGGTGGGCTTTCAAGCACAGAAGCCGCCGCTGCACGGATTCCACTGATTCACATCTGTCCGATTCCGGGCTGTGAAACAAAGAATATGCAGTTTTTTAAAAAGACAGGCATGGCACTGGCAGTCACCAATCCCAAAGAGGAGCTGACCGCGGCAGTTCTGTCATTACAAAAACAGGAAAACCGCAAAAAAATGATTCAGTGTCAGGAAAAATATGTGCCGGGAACAGCAGCAGCGCAGCTTGGACAGTTGGTGGAAGAAGGGAAAGAATAAATAATGATAAATAATTGACGAAGTGTGTAAAAAGTGACATAATAAATATAGATTGTACGTGATGGGAGACAGAAACCTGGGAAGGACAAATGCATTTTTTGTACGTTGGATTCCGGTGTGTGGTCTGTACATTGAAAATGCATGTGAGTAAGGACGAACGGGAAACAATGACAGCAGGATTATTATGGGGAAAGAGGTAAAGAGTATGAATAATGTAAAGGTAAGAACAAAGCTGATTATTGTAATGCTGGCCGCATTTTTGGCAATGACGGCATGTGTTGTTTTTTCGACAGAATCTATGAAGGCGATGCAGACAAAGGCACTGGAAGCGATAGAGTCAGATAAGCGTGCATCTTATGATGAGATGATTCAGAATCAGGTTGACAATGTGATTTCATTGTGCCAGAACATTTACACACAGTATGAAGCAGGGGTGTATACCAGAGAAGAGGCAAAAAAACTGGCAGCAGATGAGATACGTCAGCTCCGATATGGGGATGGCGGCTATTTCTGGGTTGATCAGTATGATGGAACCAATGTTGTGCTGCTTGGCAGTCAGACAGAAGGAACGAATCGTCTGGAAACAAAGGATGGCAACGGTTACCAAATGGTAAAAGAGATTATCCGTGTAGGAAAGCAGGCTGAAGGAGGCTTTACAGACTATGTTTATCCGAAGGAGGGTGAAACCGATAATCAGCCTAAACGTTCTTACAGCAAAGCATTTGCACCATTTGAATGGGTTATCGGAACAGGAAATTATACGGATTATATTGATGAAAAAATAGATGGTATACGGTCAGAATATGCGGCTTATGTGCTTGGCAGGGAAGGGATTTTTATTGGTCTGGTCATTGCAGTTGAAGTTTTACTGATTATCCTGCTGATTGTCATTACACGCAGTATTACCGTGCCGTTAAAGAAGGCGGTAGTTTCTATAAAGACAATGGGGCGGGGAGATTTTTCACAGCCGACTGCCCCGGCACTTTTAAAGAGAAAAGACGATTTCGGGCAGCTTTCAGTATTCCTTGAAAATATGCGTTGTGAAGTAGGTACATTGATTGGTGAGGTAAAAGGCCAAGCATCGAATATCAGCGGTATGGTTGAGGAGATTGATGAAAATGTCCGGTCCCTTGACCATGAAATTGAAGAGGTGTCAGCTACAACACAGGAACTGGCAGCAGCCATGGAAGAAACTGCGGCATCCTCACAGCAGATTGATGCAATGTCACATGAAATTGAAACGGCAGCGAAAAGCATTGCAACACGTTCACAGGATGGTGCGCTTGAAGCAGACAGTATCCGTGACCGTGCAGTTGTGATTAAGGATACAACGCAGAAAAAATATGAACATACACATGAAATTCATGAAGACATTAGTGACCATTTGACAAAGGCACTGGAAGATATTAAAATCGTAGACCAGATTGGCATACTGGCAGAATCTATTATGGGGATTACGGCACAGACGAATCTTTTGGCTCTTAATGCATCCATTGAGGCGGCAAGGGCAGGAGAAGCCGGAAAAGGCTTTGCGGTTGTTGCCGAGCAGATTCGTGTACTTGCTGAACAGTCCAAGGAAACGGTTTCTAATATTCAGGAAGTAACACAAAGTGTTGTGGGTGCGGTTGATAATCTTGCAGGGGATTCTGCAAGACTGCTTGAATTTGTCGGAACAGATGTTGTACAGAATCTGGAAGACTTTTCACAAATGGCAGATTCGTATAATGATGATGCGCAAAAGGTTGACGAACTGGTTACGGATTTTTCGGCCTCTTCAGAAGAATTGCTTGCTTCTATCAGTGGGGTAATGAATGGTATTGGTGATGTAAGTAAGGCGGCATCGGAGGGAGCTTCCGGTACAACGGATATTGCACAAAAGACAACTGTTGTGGTTGAAAAATCGTCAGATATTAAAGAAAAAGCTTCTAAGGCACATGCATCGGCAGATGTATTAAAGTCACAGGTTGAAAAATTTATCGTATAAGAGTATGCCGGCCGGGTGTAGAAACAGGCTTTCTTTTCGGCTGCATATATTGATTGGGCAGTTTGTATTGCAAATTGCCCTTTTTCTTCCAAAAACAACCATATATTGAAACACCGGGAAATTTATGCTAGAATAAAAAGAAATGTCAGGGTCAGAAGGTCTAAAACCACATAAGTCTGCTTATAGGTGGGTGAGTGACCTTTTGTCGCCAACATTAAAAAGATATTAAAAATTGTTAAAAGTATTACAAACAGGAGGCTTTATAGATTATGGAACAGTACAAACAGGAATTTATAGAATTTATGGTAGACTGCAATGTGTTGCGGTTTGGTGAATTTACTTTAAAGAGCGGCAGAAAGTCCCCGTTTTTTATGAATGCAGGACTTTATGTAACGGGTGCACAGCTTGAAAAGCTGGGTGAGTATTACGCGAAGGCAATTCACGATAACTACGGTGATGATTTTGATGTGCTGTTCGGACCGGCTTACAAGGGTATTCCGTTAAGCGTGGCAACAACCATGGCATATCACAGACTTTACGGTAAAGAAATCCGTTACTGCTCTAACAGAAAAGAAGCAAAAGACCACGGCGATGCAGGTATCTTACTGGGCAGCCCGATTAAAGACGGAGATAAAGTAGTTATTATTGAAGACGTAACAACTTCCGGTAAATCCATCGAAGAAACATTTCCGATTATTCAGGCACAGGGCGATGTGACAATCAAAGGCTTAATGGTGTCTTTAAACAGAATGGAACGTGGCAAAGGCGAAAAGAGTGCCCTTGTTGAAATTCAGGAAAAGTACGGTTTTCCGGCAAATGCAATTGTCAGCATGTCAGACGTTGTAGAACATTTATACAACAAGCCTTGCAACGGCAAGGTGGTTATTGATGATGAAATTAAGGCTGCCATTGACAAGTATTACGAAGAATACGGTGCGAAGGAAGCATAAGGAAGTAAATGTTTGCGAAATGAGGATAGTGTGAAAAATAACGCTGATGCGCTTATTTTTCACACGGAGATTTGTTTCTGAGCGAAAACAAATCTCCATGATTGCAGATGAGAAATCGCCTGCGCGAATTTCTCATCGCAGCTTCGCGATAAAGTCGCTCAGAAATGAGGAGTAGTATGGACGAAAAGTTATATAAAAAAATCAAGTCAATTGGCGCCGGGAATATTGTTTTTGGCATTATTTCAGTCGTATGTGGTGTTACAACAGGAGTTTTGCTGATTGTAAATGGTGCAAGACTTCTGGCACATAAATCCGACACATTATTTTAAGCGTATCAGGAAGGTATGGGCATTGTGTGAAAAATAGAAAAATGAAAAAGACATTGAAATGGCTGATTTTTATTGCGTATATTGCTGCACTGGTATATTTTATGTTCTTTGCGGAAATTCTCGGAAGGACGGATGTATCACGCACGTACCGGTATAATCTTGTACCATTTAAAGAAATCAAGCGGTTTGTTAATCACTTCTGGCAGCTTGGTCTGACGGCGGTGCTTGCCAATATTGCGGGAAATGTGGTAGCATTTATGCCATTCGGGTTCTGCCTGCCGCTGATTGCAGACCATCGGATTAAGTTTTTTGGGTGTATGCTGTATACATTCGGGTTAAGTCTTGCAATCGAACTGATTCAGCTTGTATCTAAAGTGGGAAGTTTTGATGTAGATGATTTAATGCTCAATACACTCGGTGGTGTATTGGGCTATCTCACGTTTTTGTGTTACAAAAAAATGTGTCAGTTTCATAGGAAAAGGAAAAAATCATGAAACTTTTTAATAAATATAAATTTTCGGATAAAAGCCAGACCTTGGGGGGCATGATATCAACAGTCATGGGATTGGCGGCACTGGTGTCGTTTGGCTATGGCATTTATATTGCATTCCAGGCAAAAGGAAACGCAGGACTCGAGGTAGGAAGCCTTGGACTGCTCAGTTTCATGCTTTCTGTTATTGGGTTGGTTATCGGACTGTTAAGCTTTAAAGAAGAAGATAAGTTTTATACATTTTCAAGAGCAGGTTCCCTGATGTGTGGTATTTTTGCAATATTTATGGTAGCAGTGCTGATGATGGGCATAGTGTGAAAAATATGCTTGATAGCATATTTTTCACACGGCTATTTGTTTCTGAGCGAAAACAAATAGCCATGATTGCAGATGAGAAATCGCCTACGCGAATTTCTCATCGCATCTTTGCGACCAGTCGTTCAGAAATGAGGTATAGTGTGAATAGTGAGGATTTGTAAATGTTTGAAGATAATCTGAAGGAACGATACGGTCTGGCAATTGATCGTATTGCGGAAATTAAAGAAAATTCAGAGATAGAAGATGCCGGACTGGCAGCATATTTTACGTACACGGCAGAATTTCTTTTACTTGTGGATAAATGGAATGAGAAAAGAAAAGCCGGTGGATATGATAAACTGCCATTGGAAGAATTGCAGCACTGGAATACGGTTTTGTATGAAGACATTATCGGGAAACAATATGATAACAGCTTTGCCAATCCGTCTTATGCCTGTGCACGGCTTGGAGAAGACATAGGCAGGATTTTATCGTTTTTGTATACAGAACTGCGCGGGTGTATCGTGTTTGCAGCAGAACAGCGTAAAGCTGATTTTACGGTATTGTTAGAACTTTTTGTTGAATGTTACTGCATTTGCAAGGACGGTGAAAATATTGCGGCACAGTTAAAGGATTCCATTTACTGGTATATGAGTGATTACAGCGATGATTTTATCGAGTACAGGGTGCGGGAGCAGTTAGACCCGTCGCTGGATTTTGCGGTGCGCATTATTATGGACAGCGATTTGACGGATTTGAGATATTTATACCGGTATGGTGAGTATATTACGGAAAATGAACTTCGTACCGCAGCATTTTTAAATACGCTTTCCCAGACAGAGATTGAACAAATGGCATCGACCTTTACGGAAGGATACCGCATCGGATTTGAACTGGGCAATAAAGATATCAGCAAAAAGAAACTGGTTAATATCCGTTACTGCATCGGATTTGAACGGCTGGTAAGAGAGGAAATCCGTCAGTTTGAACAGATGGGCTTAAAGACGACGATATATCGTGCGGCACAGCATTCTATCAATAAGCGCATGCACCACAAAATCGGTTATTACGCAACCAGCCCGAACAAGCAGATGGACTACGACCATCGTTTTGACAATGCGTTGTATTTAGATGCGCAGTTTGTTGAAAGGAAGCTTGGGGCACTTCGCTTTGCATATGAACAGCATAAGGAAGCAGCGGCAGTTTTTGGCGGTCCTGCGGTCATGGAAGTGTTCGGCGAAAATCCGTTTGAGCCGGAAGATAAAAAAGAAGCCCTGCATTTAGATGAAAAACAGCAGAAGCTTTCTGTAAAATATGACAGCGAGTCTTCGGCAGTTGTCAATAAATATATTAAAGGCGAGGAAAGAAGCTTTACGATTATTGCATACCCGCTGCCGGAAATCAGTGAAAATGCGGACGAATATGAAAAAATCTTTCATGAAATCGTGCGGATTAATACCCTCGACTACAATCAGTATAAGGAAATCCAGCAGACGATTATTGATACCTTGGACGGCGCGGAATACGTGCATGTCAAAGGATGTGGTAATAATCAGACGGATATGCGTGTGTCTCTGCAGAAAATCACCAATCCGCAGAAGGAAACGGTTTTTGAAAACTGTCTTGCCGATGTCAACATTCCGTTGGGAGAAGTCTTTACCTCTCCCGTTTTAAAAGGAACAGAAGGCATTTTAAATGTCAGCAGTGTTTATCTGAATGATTTGAAATTTATTAATTTAAAGGTGTCTTTTAAAGATGGTATGGTCACGGATTATTCCTGTGATAATTTTGAAGATGCGAAAAAAGGCAGACAGTATTTTAAAGAAAATGTGTTATTGAACCATGACACCCTGCCAATCGGTGAATTTGCAATCGGAACGAATACAACAGCGTATGTGATGGCAAATCAATACGACATTGTATACAAGCTGCCGATTCTTATTGTGGAAAAAATGGGACCGCATTTTGCAATCGGTGATACATGTTATTCCAGAGCGGAGGACAATATTGTATACAATCCGAACGGTAAGGAAATTATTTCACGGGATAATGAAATTTCCATACTGCGAAAGACCGAGCCGGAAAAAGCATATTTTAACTGCCATACGGACATTACGATTCCGTATGATGAAATCGGCAGTATTTCGGCAGTATCGGAAGATGGCAGCGAAACCGTCATTATTGAAAACGGCAGATTTGTACTTGCAGGCTGTGAAGAATTAAACAAACCGTTTTTAAAATAACAGTTTTTGGATTAAGATATTGACGGAAAATATAAAACAAAGTACAATTAAATAATACTACAAATAAAATCAAAATGCAGGTATGAACCGGCAGAATGGAGGAATCAAGTTATGGCAAAAGTAGGAATTGTGATGGGAAGCGATTCTGATATGCCAGTTATGGCAAAGGCAGCAGATATTCTTGAACAGCTGGGAATCTCTTATGAGATGACGATCATTTCGGCACACAGAGAACCGGATGTATTCTTTGAATATGCAAAGACAGCAGAAGAAAAGGGATTTAAGGTTATTATTGCAGGTGCAGGAATGGCAGCACATTTACCGGGTATGTGTGCGGCAATTTTTCCGATGCCGGTCATTGGTATTCCAATGCACACCACTTCTTTAGGCGGCAGGGATTCTCTTTATTCGATTGTACAGATGCCAAGCGGTATTCCGGTTGCAACCGTAGCCATTAACGGCGGTGCCAACGCAGGACTTCTTGCAGCGAAGATTCTTGCAACATCCGATGCAGAACTTCTTTCAAAGTTAAAGGATTATTCTGCGGGCTTAAAGGAAAGCGTACAGAAAAAAGATGCGCACCTTCAGGAAGTCGGTTATAAGAATTATACAAAATAATTATAGATTGAACGCTACAGAAAAATTAAGCTGCAAGGCAGCAGAATGGAGAAAAAAATGGATTACAAAAAAGCAGGTGTGGATATTGAAGCCGGTTACAAATCAGTTGAATTAATGAAGGAGCATGTGGCAAAGACCATGCGTCCGGAGGTGCTTGGCGGTCTGGGAGGATTCTCAGGTGCATTTTCAATGGATAAGTTTAAGGATATGGAAAAGCCAACACTTGTATCCGGTACAGACGGTGTCGGTACAAAGTTAAAGCTTGCTTTCACAATGGATAAGCATGATACAGTCGGCATTGACTGCGTGGCAATGTGTGTTAATGATATTGCATGTGCAGGCGGTGAACCGTTATTCTTCTTAGATTATATTGCGTGCGGTAAGAATGAACCGGAAAAGATTGCACAGATTGTAAAAGGGGTTGCAGACGGCTGTCTTCAGTCCGAATGTGCATTAATCGGTGGTGAGACCGCAGAAATGCCGGGATTTTATCCGGTAGACGAATATGACCTTGCAGGTTTTGCAGTCGGTGTTGTAGATGAAAAAGATTTAATTACAGGAAAAGACATCAAAGCCGGGGATACTTTAATCGGTATTGCATCAAGCGGTGTACACAGCAATGGATTTTCTCTGGTAAGAAGTGTATTTAAAATTACAGAAGAAGCATTAAATACATATTATGATGCATTAGGAAAAACTTTAGGTGAAGCATTACTTGCTCCGACAAAGATTTATGTAAAGACATTAAAAGAAATTAAAAATGCCGGTGTAAAGATTAAGGGCTGCAGTCATATTACAGGCGGTGGTTTTTATGAAAATGTTCCTAGAATGTTACATGACGGTGTACATGCAGTCATCGAAAAGAACAGCTATGAAGTACCTGCAATCTTTAAGATGCTTCAGAATGACGGTGAAATCGAAGAAAAGATGATGTACAATACCTTTAACATGGGTATCGGTATGGTACTTGCTGTTGATCCGGCAGATGCAGACAAGGTGTTAGCCGCTGTTGCAAAAGCAGGTGAAACAGGTTATGTAATCGGTCGTGTAGAAGCCGGTGAGAAGGGAGTAACTGTATGCTAAGAGTTGCAGTTCTGGTTTCCGGAGGCGGAACAAATCTCCAGGCAATTATTGATGCCGTAAAAGACGGTACAATTACCAATACAGAGCTTGTAGCAGTTATCAGCAACAATGCCAATGCATATGCGCTGACAAGAGCAAAGGAAAACGGGATTGAAGCACTCTGCATTTCTCCGAAGGACTATGCAGACAGAGCAGATTTTCATAAGGCGCTGCTTGAAAAGATCAATGAGCTGAAGGTGGATTTAATCGTTCTGGCCGGGTATCTTGTTAAGATTCCGGAAGAAATGGTACACCAGTACAGCCACCGGATTATTAATATCCATCCTTCTCTGATTCCATCTTTCTGCGGTGTGGGCTACTATGGTCTGCACGTGCATGAAGCGGTGCTTGAAAAAGGTGTAAAGGTAACAGGTGCAACCGTTCATTATGTAGATGAGGGAATGGATACCGGAGAAATTATCGCGCAGAAGCCTGTTATGGTAGAAGAAGGCGATACACCGGAAATCCTTCAGAAACGTGTAATGGAACAGGCAGAGTGGAAATTGCTTCCTGCTGCCATTAATATGATAGCTAATCAGAAATAAGAATATTGGAGAGGTAAAAGATGAAAGTACTTGTAGTAGGAGGCGGCGGCAGAGAGCATGCAATCTGCTGGAAGATTTCAAAGAGCAGTAAGGTGTCAAAGATTTACTGTGCGCCGGGAAATGCAGGAATTGCAGAAGTTGCTGAATGTGTCAACATCAAAGCAATGGAATTTGATAAGCTGGCAGCCTTTGCAAAGGACAATCAGATTGACCTGACGGTTGTCGGTATGGACGACCCGTTAGTCGGCGGTATTGTTGATGTATTTGAAGCAGAAGGTTTAAGAGTGTTCGGACCGAGAAAGAATGCAGCGATTCTGGAAGGTTCTAAGGCATTTTCAAAGGATTTGATGAAGAAGTATCATATTCCGACAGCGGCTTATGAAACATTTACATCACCGGAAGAAGCCAAAAAATATCTTGAAACATCAAAGTATCCGATTGTGTTAAAAGCAGACGGACTGGCACTCGGTAAAGGCGTTTTAATTTGTGAAACAAAGGAAGATGCAATGGCTGGTGTCAACGAACTGATGTTAGATAAGAAGTTTGGTTCGGCAGGCAATACCATTGTCGTAGAAGAATTTATGACAGGCCGTGAAGTGTCAGTACTTTCGTTTGTAGACGGTAACACGATTAAGATTATGTCTTCTGCGCAGGATCACAAGCGTGCAAAAGACGGCGATCAGGGCTTAAATACAGGTGGTATGGGTAATTTTTCACCAAGTCCGTTCTATACAGATGAAGTGGATGCGTTCTGTAAGAAGTATGTTTATCAGGCAACGGTAGATGCAATGAAAGCGGAGGGAAGACCGTTTAAAGGTGTTATTTTCTTCGGATTGATGCTGACACCGGAAGGACCGAAAGTATTAGAGTATAATGCAAGATTCGGTGATCCGGAAGCACAGGTTGTTCTTCCGAGAATGAAGAATGATATTATTGATGTATTTGAAGCCTGCATTGACGGCACACTTGATCAGATTGACTTACAGTTTGAAGACAATGCATGTGTCTGCGTTGTACTGGCATCTGACGGTTATCCGCTGGCATACGAAAAGGGCTTTGAAATTACGGGAATGGAAAATTTCAAGGATAAGGACGGATATTATCTGTTCCATGCCGGTTCAAAATTTGACGAAAACGGAAAAATTGTTACAAACGGCGGACGTGTATTAGGTGTTACGGCAACCGGAAAGACGTTAAAGGAAGCCCGTGCCAATGCTTATGAAGCAACAGAATGGGTTAACTTCGACAATAAGTATATGCGTCATGATATCGGCAAGGCGATTGATGAAGTTTAATAGCCCTAAGGGCAGATGAGAAATCGTTTTGCGGCAAAGCTGTTCAGAAATGAGGCTTATATGAAAAATAAATTTGCATGGGGTGAAAATGCCTTGTGCAAATTTATTTGATTTTTACATACAAATTTAGTATGATTAATACGTATGGTATTTTATGGGAACAAATTAAAGGGGGTGAAGAAGTGTTTTGGTTTAAGAAAAAAGGCGGAAAGCCGAAGGCAGCAATTTTTGTAGATTATGAGCATTGGTATTATGGCTATCGCAACAATTTTCAGATGAAACCCAATATTGAAGAATGGTTAAAAGAACTGGAAGATGAATATGAAATCAGCAGATTGTATATATTTGGAGATTTTTCAAAGTATAATATCGGCATGGATTTAGAACGTCTGAAAAGCCTGACTAAAAATGTAATTCATACAGCGAGTGAAAAAGACGGCGTAGATAAGGATTTTACAGATGTGATTATGCTGGATGCTATATATAGAAGCGTTGCAGATAAAGAAAACGAAGAAGTTTATGTTTTATTTACAGGGGATGCACATTTTACAAAAGTTGTACAGTATTTGAAAGAGTTGGAAAAAAAGGTAGTTATTTATGGTGTGAAATACGGATTCAGCAACAGGTTGAAATCAGAGGCAACCAGTTATGTGGAGATGCCAAGACAGTCACAGGAAAAGAATCATTATAACGAATTAATTCTGACAAGCTTAAACAGATTGCGGAATAAACCGAAAACGACGGTCACATACGGAAAAACAGTAAAGAGTGTTTCGGAATATAATCATGTTCCATATGAGAAGGTTAAACTTGCATTAGATAATCTTTTGAAACAAAAATATATCCTGGAAAAAGAACAGATGGGTTACAGGGGGCATATGGTAACCGTACTGGAAGTGGACTGGGATCGTCTGAATGCAGACGGACTGTGGACAGAAGCAGAGTAAGGAAACAAAAATAAAATACCATAAAGTAAGAAGTATCCGGAAGTGTTTTCCGGGTACTTTTTGCAGTTTATAAATAAGAAATCTGTTGAGTTATTTAAGAAATCTGTTATAATACATAGCATACAGCTATTTTTTATATAACAAAAAGTGGCATGCCACTCATAGCGCTAATATTGAAGAGGTTAAGGGAAAGGGTATCGGATTAAAATGAATATTATAATTGCCGGTTGTGGAAAAGTAGGCACAACCCTGGGAGAACAGCTTGTCAGAGAAAGACATGAGGTAACATTTATTGATACGGCACCGGAATTATTAAAAAAGGTAATGGGAATGATTGATGTACAGATTATTGAAGGAAACTGTACCGTATATTCCACATTAAAAGAGGCAGGAATTGAGCATGCGGATTTATTTATTGCTGTGACAGACAGTGATGAGATTAATCTGCTCAGCTGTCTGATTGCAAAAAAAGCATCAAACTGTCATACCGTGGCAAGAGTGCGTAACCCGGAATATAATGAAGATATTCAGTTTATTAAGCAGGAAATGGGATTGTCGCTGACAATTAATCCGGAATGGGCAACGGCAGTTGAAATTGCAAGACTGATTCAGATTCCGTCTGCGATGGAAGTGGATTCTTTTGCAAACAACCGGGTGAATATGATTCGTTTTCTGATTCCGGAAGGCTCTGTGCTTGCAGATATGAAGGTTGCTGATGTGGGCGGCGCATTTAAAGGAAGTTTTTTAATCTGTGTGATTGAAAGAAATCATGAAATTATCATTCCAAGCGGAGATGTTGTCTTAAAGAAGGGCGATAATATTTCCGTAATTATGCCCCTTGCTGAGGTTGATAAGATGTGCAAAGAGGTTGGAATCCACACAAGAAATATTAAAAATGTAATGATTGCCGGCGGCGGTACAATGTCTTATTATCTTGCAAAGATTTTGAATAAGGCAAATAAAAGGGTGAAAATCATTGAAATGAACCGTAAGCGCTGTGAACTTTTAAGCGGTCTGTTGCCAAAGACGATGATTATTCATGGAGATGCAACGGACAATAAGCTCTTAGAGGAAGAAGATCTTGCGGCAACAGATGCCTTTGTTGCACTGACCGGATTTGATGAGGAAAATCTCTTTTTATCTTTACATGCAAAAAAGGTTGCCAATGCTAAAAATATTGTTAAAATCAATAGAATCCGTGTTGAAGAAGTCAGTGAAGAATTAAATGTTGGCAGTGTCGTTTCACCAAAGTTTATTACGACAGAATTTATTTTACAGTATGTGCGCGCAATGGAAAATTCAAAGAGTAATAATAGCATAGAAACACTGTACAGACTGATGGATAACCGTGTGGAAGCACTGGAGTTTGTTGTTTGTGACACACCGGGACTGACCGGCGTGCAGCTTCAGGACTTAAAGTTAAAAAAGAACCTGCTGCTTTGCTGTATTAACCGTGGCGGAAATATTATTACCCCGAGTGGACAGGACTGCCTGCTGGAGGGAGATTCCGTGATTGTGGTAACGACCCATCTTGGTTTAAAGCGTCTGTCAGACATTTTAAAATAACAGCAACGTGATTTGAAATGAAGATTAGTTTGAATCTGAAATTTGCTGCATTTGCAGCAGAATGGTGAAGAAAGATGAATTATTCAATTATTAGAACAATTTTAGGACATGTCATCCGTTTTGAGGGGGCATTTCTGTTGATTCCGGTAATAATAGCATTAATTTACGGAGAGTCCAGCGGCATATATTTTGCGGTATGCGGGGCAGCCTGTCTGGTGGTGGGAACGCATATGACCCATAAGAAAAGCGGAAACCGTTCCTTTTTTGCAAAAGAAGGCTTTGTGTCTGTTTCATTAAGCTGGATTGTATTAAGTATCATTGGTGCGCTGCCATTTGTATTAAGTGGTGTGATTCCCAATCCTGTTGATGCAATGTTTGAAATTGTATCCGGTTTTACAACAACCGGTGCGAGTATTCTGCCGGAGGTAGAGAGCCTGCCAAAGTGTATGCTGTTTTGGCGGAGTTTTTCACACTGGATTGGCGGTATGGGTGTACTGGTATTTATTCTGGCAATTCTGCCTCTTGGAGGCAGCTCAGAAGTCTATTTGATGAGTGCGGAAAGTCCGGGACCGAAGTTTGGCAAATTGCTGCCAAAGCTGCAAAAGAGTGCAATGACACTTTATGGGATTTATCTGACAATGACAGTGATTGAAATGCTGTTACTGCTGGCAGGCGGAATGTCTTTATTTGATTCCATCTGTACGGCATTCGGTACGGCAGGTACCGGTGGCTTTGGTGTTTACAATGACAGTATGGGCAGTTTTAGTCCGTATCTGCAAAATGTCGTAACGATTTTTATGGTGCTTTTTGGCATTAACTTTAATTTTTATTTCTTTCTGCTGGTGAAAGAAGTAAGAGAAGCTTTTGCAATGGAAGAAGTACGCTGGTATCTGATTATTTTTGCAGCCGCAACGCTGATGATTGCAGCCAACCTTACGATTGTACAGGGGGGAAGCCCGTTTTATTACCTGCATCATTCAGCTTTTCAGGTTGCGTCCGTGATGACAACAACCGGTTTTGCAACAGTGGATTTCAATTTATGGCCGAATTTTTCAAGGTCGATACTAGTTGTATTGATGTTTATCGGTGCCTGTGCGGGAAGTACGGGCGGCGGTATGAAAGTATCGAGATATATTATTTATTTTAAAACATTGAAAAAAGAATTATCTACGCTGATTCATCCGCGCAGCGTGAAAGTAATTCAATGTGATGGCAAAGCAGTGGATCATGATACAATACGTTCAGCTAATATTTATCTGATTGCATATATTTTTATTTATATGCTTTCCGTGTTGTTAATCAGTTTTGATAAGTTTGATCTGACGACGAATTTTACAGCGGTTGCGGCGACCTTTAACAATATCGGACCGGGCTTAAATGTCGTTGGACCGACCGGGAATTTTGCAGGATTTTCCATGTTTTCAAAAATCGTGCTGATTTTTGATATGCTGGCAGGACGGCTTGAAATATTCCCAATGCTGATACTGCTTGCGCCGGGAACGTGGAAAAAATAAGGAGTAGTATGATTTTTTTATTGGAAGAAAAGACGTGCAGGGCGGAGGTGTTTTGCACGGAGCAGCAACATTCCATGGCAGAGGCAGGCGGGGAGAAATTCCCGCTTGTTTTTGCGTTTGTGGGAGAATATACACAAAAGCTGCATGACAGCTTAAAAGAAGCAGTTATGCCGCAGATAGAAGCGGGCAAAGTCAGACCGTTTGTGCTGGCACTATATGGTCCGATAGAATGGGATGCGGATTATTCACCGTGGTATGCCACGGCATTGCAGGGGCGTGAATTTGCCGGGAATGCACCGCAGTATCTTGATTTTATACAATACCGGTTACTGCCGTATTTAAAAGAAAGCTTTCCACTGTCGGGAGAGGTGTATACACTGGGGTATTCGCTCGGTGGGCTTGCAGCACTGTATTATTACTTTGAACTGGGATTTGCGGGCTGTATCAGCTGTTCTGGTTCACTGTGGTATCCGGGATTTCAGGACTACTGCCGGGAACAGATTGAAAAGAAATTGCAGGAAAAGGAAATGCGGATAAAAGATAGTGTGTATTTCAGTCTTGGCGGCAAGGAAAAGAATACAACAGATCCATCAATGTGCCATATCGAAGAAGATACCAGATGGACATATGAAGCATTTCAGAAAGTGGCGCAGACTACTTTTGTCCATGAACCCGGCGGACATATGTGCAAGGTGGAGCGCAGACTGGCACATGGGCTGATATGGCTGCTGTCTGATAAAAAGCAGCTGCCGGGAAAGCGCAGTCTGCGCCTGCACCAAAATCAGAATTAAATATTACCATTTGTCTTATTTTGTGATTTCCGGCATATAAGTGCGGTAGTGTAACGGCATAAGACTGCGCTGCAGGTCGGTGTTTCTACGTTCTTGAATCGCAATGGTGTTAAAAAAGCAGGACCAGAGCTGCTCCCAGTCTTTTTCATGGTCTGAAACCGGAACGGATAAAAGCATTTCTTCTGTCACACCCCATTGTAAGAAATAAGGTTTTCCAGCCGGGTGGATTGCAGCAAAACGGCGGATGGTATCTAAAATAATCCAGTTTTCAGGCTGCAGCCGGTCGGCAAAATGTGCGGCAAGCACCGGCAGGACATTTGATTTGGGCTGAATACGTGCTGTCAGCAGATTTTCATTGCGTTCTTCAAAACGCACAAAACCAAGATACTTGTGTGCTTCATGCCCGACGGTGCGTGACAGTTCAAAAATCCGGAAAACGTCGGGGTCGTTAAGCCGGTTTAAAATGTCACTGCCGCAGCGGAAGGCTTTTTGTAAAAAGTGATACAGCGTGGAAGCTTTTTTATCATCATCGGAAAGCATCGCCTGATAACAGGTTTCATAAATATCAACAGATAACTTTTGGATGATAGAACGCTGGACTTTCCGGGCAAGGGTTCCATCGCTTTCACTAAAGATATAGGTTTCAAATAAGGACATTGTATCGTTGGTGCGCACACGGACATCAGTATGGCTGGTGCCGTCTGCCCATGCACGGTAAATGGCTGTAAAAATACCGTCAATGGTATCTTCGCAAAGATAAACGGTAACGGGGCATAGTGGTGCTTTGGGTCTGGATGTATACATCAGGCGGTCTTCCTTTCATTGTTTATTGATAACATTCTATTTGTCAGATGATGGTGTATCCATGTGAAAATCATCAAAGAGCGACAATTGCCGGTAGCTGTCATGGTGTTCAATCTGATACCGGTTTAAGGCTTCAACACCGATAATTCTATTGGTAATAAAATCTTCATTCATTCGGATTGGGTAGAGTGTTCTGCCGGAGCAGGTGATAAAATAAAGCGCCCGCTTTAATACAACACCCATCTTTTTAATATCCTTAAAATCCAGTCTGGCACTGCGGCGGGCTTTTACAATGCGCTGGGCAGAGCGGACACCGATACCCGGAACTCTTAGCAGTGTGTAGTAGTCTGCACGGTTGATTTCAACCGGGAACTGCTCTAAGTGCCGGATTGCCCAGTCACATTTGGGGTCTAATAAAACATTAAAATTCGGCTTTTCCTCAGATAGCAGTTCACCGGAATGAAAACCATAAAATCGCATCAGCCAGTCTGCCTGGTACAGGCGGTGTTCGCGTAAGAGCGGTACACCTTTTCCGTCAGGCTGCGCCGGCAGGGCTTCATCGTGATTGACATTGACAAAAGCCGAATAAAACACACGTTTTAAATCATAGTTGTGATAGAGGGCTTCTGCAACGGTCACAATATGATAGTCCGTTTCTTTTGTGGCACCGATAATCATCTGCGTGCTTTGCCCGGCAGGCACAAAGCGGGGCTGCTGTCTTTGTAAAGAACGTTGCGGTGGCTGGTATCCCGAAGCAGACAGGACACCTGTGCCGTGGGATAAGCCGGTCTGAACAGGGGCATTTTCTGAAAGTAAACCATGGGAAGGCTCCTGTATTCCCAGTGCGAGCTGGCTGGCATGAATACCACGCTGTAACTGCCGCATCGGGGTCAGAATATTTTTACGGCTCTTATGCGGCGCAAGGGTCTTTAAACCATCAGCAGTCGGAAGTTCCAGATTCACACTCATGCGGTCGGCATACCACCCGGCGGTTTCAATCAGGCTTTGAGAAGCACCGGGAATCCCTTTAAGGTGGATATAGCCGCCAAAGTGATATTTCGTGCGCAGCAGCATCACGGTTTCGGTAAGCCGTTTCATCGTTTCATCGGGGCTTACGATAATGCCGGAACTTAAAAACAGTCCTTCAATATAATTGCGGCGGTAAAACTCAATTGTCAGGCGGCAGACTTCTTCCGGTGTAAATGTGGCACGCAGGACGTCATTGGAGGAGCGGTTCACACAGTAGCGGCAGTTGTAAATACATTCGTTGGTAAAAAGAATCTTTAATAGGGAAATACATCTGCCATCGACTGAGAAACTGTGGCAGATGCCGCAAGCTTTCGCATTGCCAAGTCCCGCACCGTTATTTTTTTTATCGACACCGCTGGAGGTACAGGCGGCATCGTACTTCGCAGCATCAGAAAGAATCGTCAGCTTTTTCATCAAATCCATATCTTGTTGAATAATCATAACATTCCCCTTTTTAATTAGAACATTTGTTTGATTTATTATAACACACAAACAAATGTTCGTAAAGTGGTAAATTCTGAAAAAGTGAAAATATGTTCGGGAGTGAAAAAGCAAAGAATGGTTATACTCTTATGGTGCAGATGTATTTTGCGCTGCAAATCAATCAAAAAAGGAGAACCGGGATGAATTCAATTTCAGAAAAAGAATTACTGGCATTAAATGACCTTTTAGGTGAAGAAGAATTACTCATCAAAAAGTTTAAGATGCTTGCAAACCATGCAGAAGACGAGGAAATTAAGGATAAATTTGAACAGATTTCAGAAAGACACCAGAAACATTTTGATTCCCTTTACAAGCAGCTTGGCTAAAACAAAATAAAAGAAAAACGGAGGTTTGTTATGGAACAGCTTTATACGGATAAGGAAGTGTTACAGGATGCATTAACAGCCGAAAAGACGGCAACCAATAATTACAACACGTATGCAAATGAATGTGTGCATGATACTGTGCGCGAGGCAATTTTAAACTGTCTGTCTGAGGAACACAAGATTCAGGAAGAAGTTTTTAATGCCATGCATACAAGAGGACTTTATCCGACACCGGAGGCAGAGGATAAAAAGGTCGATGAAGCAAAGCAGAAGTTTTCATGCACCTATAAATCCCTGTAAGCAGAGGAATTTCCATAAGCACCGTTTCCGGTAAACTTGCAGCAGGCGGTGATGCTTCTTCCTTATCAGAGGTTTTGTCCTGAAGTTTATGAAAAATTTAACAAACAAAGGATGGCATTTATGCTATAATGATAAAAAGATGTCAGGGACAAAAGTCCAGGACAGCGAAACCTAAGGAAGGAGCATGACTTATGGAAAGCTTGGTAAAGAAAATTAAAGGAATTAGAAATGAAATGATAGGATTGTCCATTGTGCTGATGCTGGCGGGAATTTTTATGATTCTGTTCCCGAATACTTCGGGTAATATCATCTGCCGCGGTGTGGGTGCGGTTCTTTGTATCTGGGGTGTGGTTCGTCTGGTTGCGTATTTTAGAAATAATGAGATTCTTGGTTCATTCGGACTGGTTCAGGGCGTTGCACTGGCAGGCTTTGGATTGTATATTCTGATTCGTCCGGGCATTATTGAAGTATTCTTAACCACTGTTTTTGCAATTATCATTATTGTGGACGGTATTTTAAAATTGCAGTATGCATTGGATTTTAGAAAGCTGGATGCCGGTGGCTGGTGGATTGAGGCAGTCTGTGCGGCAGTTATGATTATTTTGGGAATTGTTGTCCTGTTTAATCCGTTTGCAACGGTAGCGGCGGTTATGCTGTTTATCGGTGTGGTCTTTGTATTTGAAGGAGCATGGGATTTAGCTTCTATTTTATACATTTCAAAAATTGCAAAAGAATTTAATAAGTAGATAAGACGCTTAGAAAGGTCAGAATGGAGTAAATTTTGAAATCGCAGGAAGTTTTAAAAAATATGCTGGCAAGAATAGACCACAGGGGGTATCCGGCATATAAAGAATTGCAGGGAATGTATGACTTTGGTGCATATATGCTCTCTATTGACCATGTGCAGGGAGATCCGTTTGCAGCACCGTCAAAGGTACATATAGAAGTGTCGGGACAGAAAGCCGGTTTCCCAAAAGAATATTATGATACAGAGGATAAGCGTACAGCAGTGCAGGATTTTGTGCTGCGCCTGTTTGCAGGGGAAGTTCAAAACTATTCTTTTCAGGCAAAAGGTTCGGGGAAAAGCGGTTTATTATCTGTAAGCCGCTGCGGACAGGAAATTTTATCCCGCTCAGCGTGTCAGATGGATAATCATACAGGCAGTGTGACAGTGCGGCTGGAAATTGGTTTTCCGGCGCATGGAAGGACAATTGATGCAAAAGCACTGGAAAAGATTTTATTCGGATATCTGCCGGAGTGTGTAAAAAAGACGCTGTATTTTTCGGCAGTTCCGGCAAAAGAATTACAAAAAGCAGTCCACCTTGCAGAAGATACGGCATGTCTGCGCAGACAGTTAAAAGAAAAAAATCTGGCGGCATTTGTAGCAGACGGTGCAGTGCTTCCAAGACAGTCCGGGGTATCTGACCGTCCCATGCGGCAGGCATTTCCTTTTCAGTCGCCTAAATCCCTGCGTGTTGAAATGCACCTGCCGCATGCGGGCGTGATAACCGGCATGGGCATTCCAAAAGGCGTGACATTGATTGTCGGCGGCGGGTATCACGGCAAGTCAACGCTGTTAAAGGCACTGGAAGCCGGTGTGTACAATCATATTGCAGGGGACGGCAGGGAATATACGGTGACGGATGATACCGCGGTAAAGGTACGGGCGGAAGATGGCAGAAGCATTCACGATGTGGATATTTCCATGTTTATCCGCAATCTGCCAAACGGAAAAGACACGGTACATTTTGTTACGCAGGATGCCAGCGGCAGTACATCGCAGGCAGCAGGTGTAGCAGAAGCTGTGGAAGCACAGACAAAGCTGCTGCTGATTGATGAGGATACCAGTGCAACAAATTTTATGATTCGTGATGTGCTGATGCAGCGGGTTGTACATGGCAGTCAGGAGCCGATTATTCCGTTTATAGACAGGGTGCGGGAACTTTATGAAAAAGAAGGCATTTCCACCATACTTGTAGCGGGAAGCTGCGGCTCGTATTTTCATAAAGCGGACCTGATTATTCAGATGAACCGCTACGAACCGGTGGATATTACGGAATATGCAAAAACACAGGCAAAGGAATTTCCGCTGGCACAGTCCGAAAATCCGACATATAAAAAGAGCAGTCATAAGCGCTGTCCGAAGGCTTCAAAAAGAGCAGACGACAGGGTAAAAATCAAAACAACAGGACTGGATACCATCTGTATTAATAAGGAAAATATTGATGTCCGTTATATTGAGCAGCTGGTAGATTCAGAACAGTTAAATGCACTGGGGTATATGCTTGCTTATGCACAGAAACACCTGTTTGACGGTAAAAAGACACTTTTACAGATAACAGATGAACTTTATGAAAAAATTCATCGTGACGGAATTGAATCGGTCTGTGGGCTTTCGTATGTTCCGGCAGGACTGGCACTGCCAAGGAAGCAGGAATTTATGGCGGTAGTGAACCGGTACAGAGGATAAGTGCATTTTATCTTTTATGCATTTAAAGCAGAACTTCAATATTGTTTTTTGTTCCGGACTATTCTATAATAGGGTCAGCAGGGCTTGTAAAAGCAGCCCGGAAAAGAGGATAGTGTATGAAGTTGAAAAAATTTGCAACAGGCGTATTTGCCATGGCAGCGGTGGCAGCTGCACTCATTTTTACAGGCGGTACATCCGTTACGGCAAAGGCTGCGGTGAACACAAAATCAGATATTGAGATAGCAACACGTTTGCATAATTATTCCAGAAGTGCAAGTCCGATTGGTTCTTATCTTGTAGATATCGGAAATGGGAATATGATGCGTGTCCAGTTTGATTATGATTCAAGCAATATATATGTTGAATATTACGATTCACAGTATAACGTTACAGGTGTCAGACAGCTTGCCCCGGAACTTCCTATATATGGCGGTTTCTACAGCGGCAGTGATGCTTACTATATTGTAACAGGACAGAAAAATGAGGAAGAATCAGATACGGTGGAATGTTACAGAATTACAAAGTATGACAAGAACTGGAACAGAATCGGTTCAGCCGGATTGTATGATTGTAACACATTTCTTCCGTTTCGTGCAGGATGTGTAAGGATGACAGAAGCGGACGGCTATCTTTTTGTAAGAACCAGTCATCAGATGTATTTGTCGTCAGACGGACTTCGTCATCAGGCCAATGTAACCATTCAGTTTGATGAAAACAAGCTGGTGATTACAGATTCTTATACGGATGTTATGAATTCGAAATACGGGTATGTGAGCCACTCATTTAACCAGTTTATTAAAACGGAAGGAAACCATCTTGTTGCAGTGGATCATGGAGATGCCTATCCGAGAAGCATTGTACTGACAGAATACCAGACAGATTTTACAAATGGTCAGTTTATTTCCAATATGAATTATTGGAAAAATCCTTGTAAATCGACAGACCTTTTTGAATTTACGGGAGAAATCGGAGATAATGCTACAGGTGCATCCGTAGGTGGATTTGAGGTCACAGACAGTGCATATCTTGTTGCAGCCAATTCCATTAATCAGGAAGATACAAGTGATGACCGCAGCAGGCATGATTATCGTAACGTATGCATTGTCGGAAAGTCAAAAAGAGACGGACATACATTTGTGAATTGGCTGACGAATCTGGAAGGTGATTTATCAGCAACAACTCCGTATTTGGTAAAGATAAATGATAATAAATATCTTGTGATGTGGTCCTATCAAAAACGGTCAGTCGGAGCAATAGATTATACATATATTGATGCGGACGGCAGTCAGATCAGCCCGGTATATACCATGAATGGAATGCTTTCAGATTGTGAACCGGTATATATCAATGATACCGTAGTGTGGTATACATCCGATAGCGATGGAAATGTAACTTTTTACGGTGTGGATAGTAATGGAAATGCGTTGGGAAGCCTCAATGGATTGATATATGATGGTGATAACTGGGTGTATTACCGCAATGATAATCCGGATTATGGATATACAGGACTTGCAGCCAATGAGTATGGCTGGTGGTATGTAAGTAACGGGACAATTGATTTTGATTATACGGGACTTGCAGCCAATGAGTACGGCTGGTGGTATGTAAGTAACGGGACAATCGATTTTAGTTATACCGGAATGGCAGCTAATGACTATGGCTGGTGGTATGTAAGCAACGGAGCAATCGATTTTAATTATACGGGAATGGCGGTGAATGATTACGGCTGGTGGTACATGACCAACGGCGCATTAGACTGGAACTATACGGGAATGGCAGCCAACGATTACGGCTGGTGGTATATGACCAACGGTGCATTAGACTGGAACTATACGGGAATGGCGGTGAATGATTACGGCTGGTGGTATATGACCAACGGTGCATTAGACTGGAATTATACGGGAATGGCAGTGAATGACTACGGCTGGTGGTACATGACCAACGGTGCATTAGACTGGAACTATACGGGAATGGCGGTGAATGATTACGGCTGGTGGTATATGACCAATGGCGCGTTAGACAGGAATTACACCGGACTTGCAGTGAATGAGTATGGCTGGTGGTATATGACCAATGGCGCACTGGATTTAACGTATAACGGAACAGCAGATAATGAATATGGAACATGGAATGTTGTAAACGGACATGTAGAGGTCTAGGGTACACACAGGAAAGACAGGGAGAACGAATTGCTCCCTGTCTTTTTGCACTTTATTCTTTAGCACGTTAAAGTGATTGTAATTCTGCATTTTATTTCAAAGATTGCAAAAGAATTCTGCGATTATTATTCGATAGGTGATTTTATAATAATATGAAATTTGAATTAAAGTACATATATTTATACGAAATACTGGCAAAATGCTAGGAAATGATTTAAAATATATTGGTGTTATGATTAAGAGTGTTGAAAGAGTGATTTGGATAAACAAAATCTTAATCATATAGTATATAAATAAAATGAGGAGGGGAATCTAAACGAAAAAAACATCGAAACAAACACAAAAAATTCTGGGTATAATTGTACTAATAATAATTCTTATTTGGGCAGTACCGTTTATTCATAATGAATTGCTGACGGTATTGCATGGAAAGGAATTTTATAATCGTTATATAGATACAGGTTTTTTTGATGAGAATAGTGAACAGGAATCATGTAAGGTATTGTCTTATTCAAAAAAACTGTCAAAGGTATATTATGTAACACCGGAAAAAGAGCAGGGGCTTATATTATATTTTACCAAAAATGAAAACAACACATGGGAAATGAGTAGCTGGGATTGTATCTGGTCAAAATCGGGAACAGCAGCTGGAATCCAGTGGCCATACTTTTGGCAGAATGGTTTTTAGTAACGACACATATTATACAGGGAAAGCAGGGTGAACACGCCTTGCTTTTTCTGTTTAGCACGTTAAAGTAATTGTCATTTAGCATTTTATTTGCTATAATAGATACCAATTACCGTTTTTTCGGTAGATGGGAGGAAGAAATGCAGAGCGAAAATCATAAAAAAACAATATATGCGGCAATTTTAGGCGCGGGTACAGTCGGTACCGGCGTCTATAAGTTGTGCCAGGAAATGAAAAGTGAATTTGTACAAAAGACAGGTGCGGATTTAGTCGTAAAAAAAGTGCTTGTAAGAAATGCGTCAAAGAAAAGAGAGGGCATTGAGGATGCAGTTTTAACCGATAACTGGAAAGAAATTATAGAAGACCCGGAAATTGACATTGTGATTGAAGTCATGGGTGGTATTGAACCGGCAAAGACCTATATTATTGAAGCACTGGAAGCCGGAAAGCAGATTGTAACGGCAAATAAGGATCTGTTGGCAGAACACGGACAGGAAGTGATGGCTGCAGCAGAAAAAGCCGGTGCGGACCTTGAATTTGAAGCGGCAGTTGCCGGTGCGATTCCGATTATCCGTCCGTTAAAGCAGAGTATGGCGGGCAACCGTATCAGCGAAGTCATGGGTATTGTAAACGGAACGACCAACTACATTTTAACAAAAATGTCCGAAAAAGGCATGGATTATGCAGAAGCACTGGCACAGGCAACAGAGCTTGGTTATGCGGAAGCAGACCCGACAGCCGATGTGGAGGGATATGATGCGGGACGAAAGATGGCGATTATGGCATCGATTGCGTTTAATTCGCGTGTGACATTTCCACAGGTATATACAGAAGGTATTACAAAGATTTCAGCTGATGATATCCGTTATGCCAAAGAATTCGGCTATGTGATTAAGCTGCTCGGACTGGCAAGAAACACACCGGAGGGCATTGAAGTCAAGGTACATCCGATGCTGATTGATGAAAATCATCCGCTTGCAGGCGTAAAAGACGCATTTAACGCGGTGTTTGTACATGCCGATGCGATGGATGATGCAATGTTTATGGGCAGGGGCGCAGGACAGATGCCGACAGCCAGTGCAGTGATGGGTGATGTTGTGGATGTGATGAGAAATCTTGTCTATAATTGCTGCGGCAGAGTGGGCTGCAGCTGTTACAAGCAGCTTCCGGTCAAGCAGATTGGTGAAACAAAGAGCAAATTCTTCCTGCGGATTCATGCACAGGACAAGCCGGGCGTTCTTGCCAATATCGCAAGTGTCCTCGGCAACAACGGTGTCAGCATTGCGCAGGTTGTACAAAAGAGCCGTAAGGGCGGTATCGCGGAACTGGTGATTATTACCGATGAAGTACAGGAAAATAACTTCAATGATGCAATGACCATTTTTAGCGGAATGTCTGTTGTAAAAGAAATTTCAGGTGTAATCAGAGTTTATTAAGGTGGAAAAATGGCAGTAAAATATTATGCAGTAAGAAAGGGAATTAAACCCGGCATTTATAAGGACTGGAATACGTGCAAAGCAATGGTGACGGGATTTTCCGGTGCACAATATAAAAGTTTTACAACCCTGCAGGAGGCAGAGGCGTATATTAAAGAAGATGCAGAAACAGCGCAGGCTGGAAAAGAACCGGAAGTTTATGCGTTTGTCGATGGTTCATTTAACCAGAAGACACATGTATACGGTTATGGCGGATTTCTTGTCCATGACGGCGTTAAAGAAGTACTGCAGGGGTCCGGCAAAGATGCGGACATGGCTTCCATGAGGAATGTGGCAGGCGAGGTGCTTGGCAGTATGGCGGCGATTGAAAAAGCCGTTGAACTCGGACTGGAAGAATTGTCCATTTATTACGATTATATGGGAATCGAAATGTGGGCAAAGGGACTGTGGAAGCGCAATAAAAAGGGAACAATTGCCTACTACGATTATGTGCAGTCTGTAAAAAATCAGATTACGCTGCATTTTATCAAAGTAAAAGGACATTCTGGGGTTGCCGGAAACGAAGAGGCAGACCGGCTTGCAAAACAGGCAGTCGGGATTGTTTAGAGTAAAAGCCGCATGAAAATGTGGTGGAGGTAAAATGGGTAGATTAACAATTGCAACGAAATTTAATACGGCACGGCTGTTACAGTTTGTTTTTCCGGCAGTTGCCATGATGATTGTCACTTCAATTTATGTCATGACGGACGGTATTTTTATCAGCCAGTTTGCAGGAAGTGAACAGCTTTCGGCGACCAATATCGTGTATCCGGTGGTGTATCTGTTAAACGGAATCGGTGTCATGCTTTCCATGGGCGGCAATGCCATTGTGGCAAGGCTGCTCGGTGAAGGAAAGGGCAGTCTTGCCAGACAGCGGTTTACACAGCTTGCATTTTTTACAGTGGTTTCGGGTGTGGTGCTGGGAATTCTTTTTGCACTGACAATGCGTCCGATTTCACTGGCGCTTGGCGCAAAGGGAGAACCGCTGGTTACGTACTGTGTGCAGTATGGCACAATCATGGCACTTGGCGCGCCGTTTTCCATGTTACAGATGTTATTCATGCCGTTCTGGACGACGAATGATAAGCCGAAGTACGGACTGATTTTGTCGCTGACCTGCGGATTCAGCAATATCTGTCTGGATTATCTGTTTGTAAAATGTGCGGGCTTCGGACTGATGGGTGCGGCATTTGCAACGGTTATCAGTTATGGTATCGGTGCGGCTGTACCGGTGATTGTATACAGCCGGAAGAATCTCAAACTGTATTTTGAGAAGTTCCGGTGGGATACGTCCTTTTTGTTAAAGGCGATGAGCAACGGGGTATCGGAAATGGTGACGAATATCGCAAGTGCGGTGACGACATTTATTTTTAATATCATTCTGATGCGCCTTGCGGGTGCAAATGGTGTTGCGGCGATTACGGTGCTTCTATATGCACACTTTCTGTTTTCGTCCGCGTATATGGGCTTTACAAATGGTGTTGCACCGATTTTCAGCTATAATTACGGCGCGGGCAATTATGCGGATTTAAAAAAGCTGTTTGCAATGTGTATCAGGATTCTTCTGGCAGCAGGCGTTGTGATATTTGCAATATCCCAATTAGCAGCTGGATGGACAATGCGCATTTTTGTCGGAAATAATACAGCGTTATATGAAATGTCGCTGTCCGGTTTCAGGCTGTTTGCGGTTTGTTTTTTAGTAAATGGCATTAACATTTTTGCATCGGGATATCTTACGGCACTCGGCAACGGACGGGATTCTGCGGTGGTGTCGATTCTTCGTACACTGATTGTTGAGGTGATAGCGATTGTCGGACTGGCATATCTGTTTGGAATAAACGGCGTGTGGATGGCAATTCCGGTGGCAGAGTTTGTGTGTCTGTTTGTTTCGGTGTATATGTTTCATAAGAACAAAATACATATTTGATGATATTGCGAAAGAAAGTTTTAATCAGGAAAGGATAAGGGAAAATTCATGTTAGATACCATTAATACCGCATTGACAACGATTGATGATTTTATCTGGGGACTGCCGCTTATTATAGCGATTCTTGCAGTCGGACTTTTTATGACATTCCGTTTAAAAGGACTTCAGGTAACGAAATTTCCGTTGGCGGTCAAAGAACTGTTTTCAAATGAGAGAAGCGGCGAAGACGGAGAAGTATCCAGCTTTGCGGCATTGTGTACGGCACTTTCGGCAACCATCGGTACGGGAAATATCGTCGGTGTTGCAACGGCTATGGTAGCAGGCGGTCCGGGCGCGCTGTTCTGGATGTGGATTGCGGCGATTGTCGGAACAGTTACCAAATATTCAGAATGTCTTCTTGCGGTGAAATACCGCGTTGTCAATGAAGACGGTCATATCTTAGGCGGACCGTTCTATTATATTGAAAACGGCATGGGACACAAGTGGAAGTGGCTGGCAAAGATTTTTGCATTTTTCGGTGTAGGTGTCGGTCTTTTAGGTATCGGAACCTTTACACAGATTAATGGCATTACCAGTGCAGTCAACGGATTTTTTGATGCCAATAACGAATGGACCGTTGATTTATTTGGAAGAACGTATTCATGGACTGTTGTTATTACGGGTATTTTACTGACTGTCTGCGTGGCACTTGTTATTATCGGCGGAATCCAGCGTATTTCTTCCGTAGCACAGGTAATTGTGCCGTTTATGGCAGGCTGTTATGTGGTTGCGGTTGTTTTGATTCTTATTTTTAATTTTACGGCAATTCCGGGCGCACTGGTTGAAATTGTGCAGAGTGCCTTCGGTCTGCGTGCGGTAACGGGCGGAACAATCGGCGGTATGCTTATGGCAATGCAGATGGGTGTTGCCCGCGGTATCTTTTCAAATGAAGCCGGACTTGGTAGTGCGCCGATTGCAGCGGCAGCAGCCAATAGTGATTCACCGGCACAGCAGGGCTTAATTTCCATGACGGGAACGGTTATTGATACCATTATTATCTGTACGATGACAGGTCTTGCCATTACAATTACAGGTACATGGAACGTCGGCTTACAGGGGGTTGCGGTTACAACGGCGGCATTTCAGCAGGGACTTCCGGTTCCAGCTAAGGTATCGGCATTTGTCCTCATGATGTGTCTGGTATTCTTTGCATTTACAACGATTCTCGGTTGGGATTATTACAGTGAAAAATGTCTGGAATATCTGGTCGGCGGCAGACAAAAGGTTGTAAAAGGCTACAGATGGCTGTATATTGTATGTGTATTTATCGGACCGTTTATGACGGTATCTGCGGTCTGGAAAATTGCAGATATTTTCAACGGCTTAATGGCGATTCCGAATCTGATTGCCATTGTGGCATTAAGCGGTGTAGTAGTTGCGGAAACCAGGAAATATATGGAACAGGTTGCGCAGGGTGAACGTGCCGGAGCCAAAAAGAAGGCAAAGGGCATGGAGAACGCACAGGAAAGCGAGGTAGTGTCAAATGAGTAACAATGCGGTATTAGACAATATTTTAACAAGAAGAAGCTGCCGGGCATATACAGACAGACCGGTCAGCAAAGAAGACTTAGATACTATTTTAAAGGCGGCAATTTACGCACCGAGCGGCATGAGCCGACAGTCATGGCAGTTTACGGTAATCCGTAAAAAAGAAAACATACAGGAACTGGCAAAGGTGGTAAGGGAAACGTTAAACCGCCCGGAAAGTTACAATTTTTACGACCCGGATGTCATTATTCTGGCATCCAATGAAAAAGACAATACAAACGGACTTGCAGACTGTGCCTGTGCAATGGAGAATATGTTCCTGATGGCACAGGAGCTTGGCATTGGTTCCTGCTGGATTAACCAGTTAAAGGAAATCTGTGACGAGCCGCAGGTACGTGCCGAATTAAAGAAGTTCGGTGTGCCGGACAACCATATCGTATGGGGCATTGTAGACTTAGGTTACGCGGCACAGGAGCCTGCCTGCAAGGAAAAGAATGAAAATGTTATTGTATTTGCAGATTAAAGCTGCGGAAAGGTGCGTATGGAATTAAAAATTTTGCACTGGTTTGAAGAACTGCATAATCCGGTGCTGGATTTTCTGATGTATCAGATTACCTGTCTTGGAAACGGCGGATTGATCTGGCTGGTGATTGCGGCGGCAATGCTGTTTGTGCTGCCGAAGCGTTACCGGAAAACCGGTGCGACCGTGGTTGCGGCACTGCTCATTTCGCTGGTTATCTGTAACGGCATCATGAAAAATCTGTACCAGCGGGTGCGTCCGTTTCATGCAGACCCGACCTTTGAAAATCTCTACCGGGTCTTTGACAGGATTTACGACTGGTCATTTCCGTCAGGACATACCTCTGCCTCCTTTGCGGCGGCGGTGGCAATCCGCCTGTGGAATAAAAAAGAAGGCATCGGCGCACTGGTGCTTGCGGCACTCATTTCATTTTCAAGACTGTATCTGACGGTTCATTATCCGACCGATGTACTGGCAAGTGTCGTATTCGGTTCGGCATACGGCGGGGCAGCTTATCTGCTTATGAAAAAGGTGCTTGAAAAGCCGGGCAGACTGCGGAAAGTGCTGGTGGAAGGCGCATCGTATAAAACATTGTGGAAAAAATAAAGAAATAGCACTTGACGGTAAAGACCTCAAGTGCTATTTTTAGTTCATATGTTAGTTACTTAACTAATTAACCATGTAACTGCGCAAGATAAAATAACATTCATGCGATTGATGTAAGCAGGAGCAAATTTTTATATCCGCCGGTGTGCGGTTAAATAGCATAAGGAATGAGGAGCAGAATGAATGAGATTTTAACACAGGAAAAGTCAATATATATCCAGATTAGTGAAATGATTGAAAACGACATTTTACGGGATATACTCTGCGAAGAAGAACGGGTGCCAAGTACGAATGAACTGGCGAAGCTGTATGCCATTAATCCGGCAACTGCCGCAAAAGGAATCAACATTCTGGTTGAAGCAGGGATTGTATACAAGAAAAGAGGAATTGGTATGTTTGTGGCGAAGGGAGCAAAGGAAGTGATTCAAAAAAAACGAAAAGATGCATTTTATCAGGACTATATTGCGTCCATGCTTGCTGAGGCGCAGAGCCTTGGTATCACGAAACAGGAACTGGTGCAGATGATTATGGAGGGAAAGTAAATGGAGAATCTGATTTGTAAAAATGCAGGAAAAAGCTATAAAGAAAAGACAGTTTTAAAAAATGTGAATTTGGAGCTTGAACCGGGTAAGATATACGGACTGATAGGAAGAAACGGTGCGGGAAAGACGACACTGTTATCCCTGATGTCCGCCCAGAATCCCGTATCGGGTGCAGGCAACAGGTGACACAATTCTAAAATTTATCGGAAAAGTTTCATAAAAGAAGATATTGACATTGGGCGGTTGTGTGATATTATGTAAATGGCTTTTGTAAAAACATTTTACAAAACGTTGAAATGAAATCAACAGGAAGAAAGGAAGATTTACATGAACACAGAAACGACATGCGTTGAAAAACAGCCTTTGACAGATGCTTACCTTGAAAAAATGAATGCGTACTGGAGAGCGGCAAATTATTTATCAGCAGCCCAGCTGTATCTGCTGGATAATCCACTGCTTCGCGAACCGTTAAAGCCGGAGCATATCAAGAAAAAGATTGTCGGACACTGGGGAACCGTTCCGGGACAGAATTTTGTATACTGCCACATGAACCGTGCGATTAAAAAGTACGACCTGGATATGGTATTGATTTCAGGTCCGGGACACGGCGGCAACTTCTTTGTATCCAACTCTTACTTAGAGGGTACATACAGTGAGGTTTATCCGAATGTCAGCGAAGATATGGATGGATTAAAAAAGCTGTGTAAGCAGTTCTCGTTTCCGGGCGGTATTTCAAGCCATGTAGCACCGGAAACACCGGGTTCTATTAATGAAGGCGGTGAGCTGGGTTACTCCATTGCACACGCTTTTGGTTCTGTATTTGATAATCCGGATCTGATTACAACCTGTATTGTCGGTGACGGTGAAGCAGAAACAGGCCCGCTTGCAACAGCATGGCATTCCAATAAGTTTTTAAATCCGGTAACAGATGGTGCAGTGCTTCCGATTCTTCACTTAAATGGATATAAAATCAGCAACCCGACAATTTTCTCACGAATTTCACATGATGAGATTGAAAGCTTTTTCCACGGCTGCGGCTGGAAGCCTTATTTTGTAGAAGGCGATGACCCGATGACGATGCACCGCAAAATGGCAGAAACCGTGGATACGGTTATTGAAGAAATCCATCAGATTCAGAAGGAGGCAAGGGAAAACGGCAAGACTGAAAGACCGTTCTGGCCGATGATTGTACTTCGTACACCAAAGGGCTGGACAGGACCGAAGGTTGTAGACGGAAAGGAAATCGAAGGAACATTCCGTGCGCATCAGGTTCCGATTATGATGGATAGACCGGAACATTTACAGATGTTAGACGAATGGTTAAGAAGCTACAAGCCGGAAGAACTGTTTGATAAAGAAGGAAGATTGATTCCGGAATTAAAGGCACTTGCACCGGAAGGGGATTCAAGAATCAGTGCCAATCCGCATGCAAACGGCGGTAAACTGTTACGGGATTTACGCCTGCCTGATTTCAGGGAGTATGCAGTAGATGTTCCGTCACCGGGTGCTAAAGAAGGTCAGGATATGATTGAGCTGGGCGGATTTATCAGAGATATTTTTAAGCTCAATGAAAAGACCAGAAACTTCCGTATCTTTGGACCGGACGAAACGATGTCTAACAGACTGGGTAAAATTTTTGAAGCAACCAACAGGGATTGGAACAATGCATTAAAGGACAATGATGAATTCCTTGCAAAAGACGGACGTGTTATGGACTCTATGCTGTCAGAGCATATGTGCGAGGGCTGGCTGGAAGGTTATCTTTTAACAGGACGTCACGGTTTCTTTGCAAGCTACGAAGCATTTATCCGAATCGTGGATTCCATGGCGGCACAGCATGCAAAATGGTTAAAGGTATGTTCACAGCTTCCGTGGCGCCAGTCTATTGCCTCATTAAACCTCATTTTGTCTTCTAATGTATGGCAGCAGGACCACAACGGATTTACACATCAGGACCCGGGCTTCTTAGACCACATTGCCAATAAGAAAGCAGACGTTGTCAGAATGTATCTGCCACCGGATACAAACTGCCTGTTATCTTGCTTTGACCACTGTATCAGAAGCCGTGATTATGTCAATGTACTGGTAACTTCAAAGCACCCAAGACCACAGTGGCTGACCATGGAACAGGCTGTAAAGCACTGTACACAGGGTGTCGGTATCTGGGAGTGGGCAAGCAATGACCAGGGACAGGAACCGGACGTAGTTTTAGTCGGCTGCGGTGAAACACCGACCATGGAAGCCCTTGCGGCAGTCACCATTCTGCGCGACAATCTGCCGGAATTAAAGATTCGTTTCATCAATGTTGTCGATTTGTTTAAATTGCAGTCCAATACACAGCATCCGCATGGATTGTCTGATACGGACTATGATGCACTGTTTACAAAGGATAAGCCGATTATCTTTGCATTCCACGGCTATCCGACACTGATTCATGAACTGACATACTACAGACACAACAGAAATCTGCACGTATTCGGCTATCAGGAAGAAGGAACGATTACAACACCGTTTGATATGCGTGTCCAGAATGAAATCGACCGTTTCCATCTGGTAGAAGCCACTGTCAATGCGCTGCCGCAGCTTGGAAACAAGGGCGCGTACCTGCTTCAGAAAATGCGTGACACACTTGTAGCACATAAGCAGTACATCAGCGAATACGGCATGGATTTACCGGAGGTACGCGACTGGAAGTGGCATACACCGGAAAACAACGATTAAAATGAATAAAAATTCATACTTTATTCATAAAAAAACAATAGAAAATGATTGAAAAACATTGACATAGGTGTTAAAATAATAAAAGCTTTTAAAAAACACTTTTCTAAAAGCTCTAAAGTTTAACAACCTATGTCAATGTTGTATTTGACAGAAATATTTATCTGAAATGGAGAAACGATGGAAATTATCAGTGTGAAAGAAAAGGAATTTAAGGAGTACGGAAAGGTTATTGAGGGGCTGGACGTAGCGCAGCTTTTACAGAAAATGCAAAAGACACCGCTGCCGGACGATGTCATTTACGAACCGTCTGATGCATCCCTTGAAGCGCTTGATGTGTGTGAAGTTTTAAGGAGAAGCGTATACGGCGGACTGCCGGTACAGATTGGATACTGTAACGGACACAACGAAAAGTTGAACGGTTTAGAGTATCACAGAAGCTCAGAAATCAATATCGCTGTGACCGATATGATTTTACTGCTTGGAAAACAGCAGGATATAGAGTCAGATGACACGTATGACACCGCAAAGGTTAAAGCCTTTTTCGTACCGGCGGGAACGGCGATAGAAGTTTATGCGACAACCCTGCACTATGCACCGTGCGGTGTAGATAAGAAGGGTTTCCGCTGTGTGGTAGTGCTTCCGAAAGGAACAAATTATCCGATAGAACAGCCGTATTTATTAAAAGAAGATAAGCTTTTAGCTGCGTCCAACAAATGGCTGCTGGCGCATGAAGAAGCAAAGATAGCAGGCGCATTTAACGGGCTGAAAGGTGAGAACATTTCCATCGGAAATCTGTAACAGCACAGACGGCAAAACAGCCGGTTTAAAAAGTAAATGCAAAAAACAAATGTTAAAAATAAAAAACATCAGGAAAATCAGAAAATATAAGGGTGCCGCAGTGTCGGCAGAATGGAGGACAAAATGAATAATATGCCAGAAATGAAGGTCGGAATCGTCGCAGTCAGCAGAGATTGTTTCCCGGAATCTCTTTCCGTAAACAGAAGGGAAAATTTAGTAAATGCATATACACAAAAGTATGGAAAAGACGACATTTACGAATGTCCAATCTGTATTGTTGAGAGTGAAATCCATATGCAGCAGGCATTAGAAGATATTAAAAAGGCAGGCTGTAATGCGCTCTGCGTATACCTTGGCAACTTCGGACCGGAAATTTCAGAAACCATGCTTGCAAAGTATTTTGACGGACCGAAAATGTTTGTTGCGGCGGCCGAGGAAACCTCCGCAAACGGCGGACTTGTACAGGGCAGAGGTGATGCATACTGCGGTATGTTAAATGCAAGCTACAACTTAAAACTGCGTAATGTCGGCGCTTACATACCGGAATATCCGGTCGGAACCGCAGAAGAATGTGCAGACATGATTCATGAATTTTTGCCGGTGGCACGTGCAGTATATGGACTCAATCACTTAAAGATTATTACTTTCGGTCCGCGTCCGACGAATTTCCTCGCCTGCAACGCACCGATTCAGCAGCTCTACAACTTAGGTGTTGAAATCGAAGAAAATTCAGAACTGGATTTATTTGAAAGCTTTCACAAGCACGCAGGTGATGAGAGAATCCCGGCAGTTGTAAAGAGCATGGAAGAAGAACTCGGCACAGGCAACAAAAAGCCGGAAATATTAAACAAGCTTGCACAGTATGAACTGACACTGCTTGACTGGGTAGAAGCCCATAAAGGCTCCAGGGAATTTGTGGCAATTGCAGGAAAATGCTGGCCGGCATTCCAGACACAGTTTGGTTTTGTACCGTGTTATGTCAATTCAAGACTGACTGCCATGGGAATCCCGGTTTCGTGTGAAGTCGATATTTACGGTGCATTAAGCGAATTTATCGGCTACACGGTAAGCAAAGACGTTGTAACACTGTTAGATATTAACAATTCCGTACCGGCAGACATTTATAACGAAGATATCAAAGGAAAGTTTGACTATACACAAAAGGATACGTTTATGGGCTTCCACTGCGGCAATACGGCGGCATGCAAGCTGTCCTTCCATGAAATGCGCAATCAGATGATTATGGCACGCTCCCTGCCGGAAGAAGTAACAAACGGTACATTAGAAGGGGATATTGTTCCGGGCGACATTACATTCTACAGATTACAGGGAACGGCAGAAGGCGGTATCCGTGCTTACATCGCACAGGGCGAAGTCCTTCCGGTAGCAACAAGGTCTTTTGGTGCAATCGGTATTTTTGCAATTCCTGAAATGGGCAGATTCTACAGACACGTATTAATCGAAAAGAACTTCCCGCATCACGGTGCGGTTGCATTCGGACATTTCGGAAAAGCCATTTTTGAAGTATTTAAGTATATTGGTATCGAGGATATCGGATTTAACCAGCCAAAGGGCATGCTTTATAAGACGGAAAATCCGTTTGGCTAAGATACCATAGATAAAAATATACGGCCGGTTTATACCGCAGGCGCATGAACCGGCGCAGATAAAAATGCCTGTGGAATGGAGAAAAATATGTATTATATTGGTGTGGACTTAGGGACTTCTTCTGTAAAGCTTCTGCTTATGGATAAACAGGGAACGGTTGTAAAAACGGTTTCAAAAGAATATCCGATTTCGTTTCCAAAGCCCGGCTGGTCAGAACAGAATCCGTATGACTGGTATGAACAGTCGGTTGCGGGAATCCGTGAACTGACAGTGGGCATAAAGAAAGAAGAAGTGGCAGGTATCAGTTTTGGCGGACAGATGCACGGACTGGTAATTTTAGATGAAAATGATAAGGTGATTCGCCCGGCAATCCTTTGGAATGACGGCAGAACGACAAAAGAATGTGAATATTTAAACAATACAATCGGCAAAGGAAAGCTGACAGAGTACACGGCAAACATCGCATTTGCGGGATTTACGGCACCGAAGATTTTGTGGGTACGGGAAAATGAACCGGAAAATTTCCAAAAAATCCGTAAAATCATGTTGCCAAAGGATTATCTGGCATACCGTTTTTCCGGTGTACACGCAACCGATGTATCGGATGCATCCGGGATGCTTTTATTTGATGTCAAAAACCGCCGCTGGTCTGAGGAAATGTTAGAAATATGCGGTATTTCAAAAGACTGTATGGCAAGAGTTTTTGAAAGCTATGAATGTATCGGACATCTGACAGAGGAAGCAGCAGAAAAACTGGGGCTTACAACAGATACGGCAGTCATTGCGGGAGCCGGGGACAATGCGGCGGCAGCAGTCGGCACGGGAACGGTCGGTGACGGAAGCTGTAACATTTCACTGGGTACAAGCGGTACAATTTTTATTTCAAGCATGACATTTGGTGTTGATGCAAATAATGCCCTTCATGCATTTGCCCATGCAGACGGTCATTATCATTTAATGGGATGTATGTTGAGTGCTGCCTCTTGTAATAAATGGTGGCTTGATGATATAATAGGTACAGGTGACTATGCAAAGGAGCAGGAAGGCATTACCGATGAGATGCTTGGCAGCAATCATGTTTTTTATCTGCCATATCTGATGGGTGAACGTTCTCCGCACAACAATCCGCTGGCACGGGCAACGTTTACAGGCATGACGATGGACACGACAAGAACCGATATGACACAGGCTGTTTTAGAGGGTGTTGCATTTGCAATCCGGGATTCCTTTGAAGTGGCAAAAAGCTTAGGTATGAAGATTACCGAAACCAAAATCTGCGGCGGCGGTGCAAAAAGTCCGCTGTGGCGCAAGATGATTGCCAATATTTTAAATATAAGGGTATGTGTACTGGATAAAGAAGAAGGACCGTCCCTTGGTGCGGCAATGCTTGCGGCAGTCGGCACGGGTGCTTATGAAACGGTAGAAGCGGCGGCAGGACAGATTGTCCACGTTGTGGATACGATTGAACCCGATGCGGAAATTGCGGCACGCTACGAAGAAAAGTATCGTCAGTTTCAGCAGATATACCCGGCATTAAAACCGGTGTTTGATAGTATAGCGAAGTGTGAATCCTCCTTAAATTTAAGATGATTCACACAGGAAAATTTGCTTCCGGGCGAAAGCAAATTTTCCTGCTATCGTGACAAAGTCGCTCGGAATGGAGAAGAGTATGAAGTTTTTTATTGATACAGCGAATGTAGAGGATATTAAAAAGGCGAATGATTTAGGGGTGATTTGCGGGGTGACGACGAATCCGTCACTGATTGCAAAAGAAGGACGGGATTTTAAAGAAGTCATTCAGGAGATTGCATCTATCGTAGACGGACCAATCAGCGGGGAAGTCAAAGCCACGACAACCGATGCCGAAGGCATGATTGCAGAGGGCAGGGAGATTGCCGCAATCCATCCGAATATGGTTGTTAAAATTCCGATGACGGCAGAGGGCTTAAAGGCAACCAAAGTATTATCAGGCGAAGGCATCAAGGTCAATGTCACTTTAATCTTTTCAGCCAATCAGGCACTGCTTGCAGCAAGAGCGGGTGCGGCTTACGTATCGCCGTTTCTTGGCAGATTAGACGATATTTCACAGCCGGGGATTGACTTAATTCAGACGATTGTAGACATTTTCAGCAATTATGACATTCAGACAGAAATCATCTGTGCAAGTGTCAGAAATCCAATCCATATTACAGACTGTGCACTCGCAGGTGCGGACATTGCGACCGTACCGTACAAGGTTATTGAACAGATGATTCACCATCCGCTGACTGATGCGGGCATTGTAAAATTCCAGAATGATTATAAAGCAGTTTTTGGTGAATAAATTCAGTTCGCGATTCCTTAGGCATTAAAATGCCTGCGGAATGGAGATTAGAAGATACAGATAAACGCCGTCTGCGGCATGGAGGAAGTATGATTACAACGGAAAAAATCACAACAACGGACGTAAAACGTTTCAATAAAAACCGAATATTCCGGCTGATTCATTATGCGGATAAGATTTCAAGACAGGAGATAGCGGATATTTTACAGTTATCCCTGCCTACGGTTAATCAGAATTTAAAGCTTTTATTAGAGAAAAATCTGATTGACTTTGTGGGAAATTTTGAATCAACAGGCGGTAGAAAGGCACAGGCAATTACGGTAAACGGGATGTCAAAGTGTGCGGTCAGTGTCAATCTTTCAGATGCCGGCATTAAAGTGTCCCTTGTCGATTTAAAAGGGGAGATTGTCTTTTCGGAAAAAAAGAACATTTCTTTTACGGAAGATGCCGTTTACAGTGAGAGTATTGCGCAGCTTGTAAAAGATGTGATTTTCCGCAACAATGTCGCAGACGAAGATGTTTTGGGTGTGGGAATCACAATTCCCGGCATTTTTGATAATGACAATAAGACAATGGTGTTCTCCCCGACCATGGGAATCCGCAATTATCCGATAGCGGAGCTTACCAAAGCAATTCCTTATACCTGCCGTGCAACCAATATTACAAGGGCAAATGCGTATGCGGAATTCTGGTTTGACAGAAAATTTGAGAATCTGACGATGAATAATGTGGAGGATTTTAACCGTTCTGCGGCATCGAGTCAGTCTGATGCAAAGCTGTACGTCATGCTAAATACAGGTGTCGGCGGGGCATATATCGATAAAGAAAAATTACAGACCGGTGTGCATAACCGTTATGGCGAGTTCGGACATATGACAATTCATCCACATGGCAGAAAGTGTTTTTGTGGAAAAGAAGGCTGTTTTGAAGCGTATGTGTCAGCAAGACGGCTTTCGACGGAGCAGGATTGTACGCTGGATGAATTTTTCAGCCAGTTACAGCAGGAAAATCCGCGTTTTATCAAGGTATTCGAGGAATATTTAGATGATTTGACAACAGGCATTAACAACTTGTATATTATGTGTGATGGAAATGTTGTTGTCGGCGGTCCGGTTGCAAAGTATCTGGTGCCGTATCAGGATAAAATCCGCAGAATGCTGGTTGAAAAGTATTCATTTGATACGGACGGTTCGTATTTCAGTTTTGCACAGTGTACGGCAGAACAGGCAGATACCGGTGCGGCACTGATGTTTCTTGGAGAGTTTATCAGTAATATCTAAGGAGTAGCGGGGCAGATATGCCACGGTGTAAAAAATGATGAATACCATGAAGAATTTCAGAAAGAATTTTAATTTAAAACACTGCGTCATAAGATTTATTATGGCGTGGTGTTTTGTCTGTCTTATAGAGGCAGTATGGATTGCGGTGACGGCAAAAAAGAAGATGAGTACTTTATCGTATGTAGGTGAAGTGCCGGTTGCTTTACATATACTGACGATTGCCGTTTCGTTTGCCGTATTGCATATCTTGTTTGAAAAAATAAAAAATATCTGGACAGAAAAAATGCTGCTGGTACTGGTAACGGTGCTGTATGCATTCACCGCAGTTATTCAGACACCGGATGTCTGGTTTTGTACCGGGATGGTGCTGTTGCTGACATTTACGTTTTCTTATGCGTTTGAGCCGGAAGCCTGTACAGATATCGATATGGATAATACAGCCGGAATGGCGACTCAGGCGGGAACATCGCAAGTCAATACGCAGAAAAAAGGCGAACTGTCCAGCAGAAGGGGTCTGCACATCATTTGTATTGTATCCGGTGTCCTTTTTGTGTTGTTTACGGGTGGCTGTACAGCATTGCGGGTGCTTGCCTATGAAGCACCGAATTTTGACTGCGGGCTGTTCTCACAGATGTTTCACTATATGAAGACAACATTTACGATGAATACAACCAGTGAGCGTGACCACCTGTTATCGCATCTGTGTGTGCATATCTCGCCGGATTTTTATCTGCTTCTGCCGTTTTATGCACTGTATTCAAAGGCAGTGACATTACAGGTCATGCAGGCAGTGGTGATTGCACTTGGGATTGTGCCCCTGCTCGGCATTTGTAAAAATCACGGCTTAACCCGCATGGAATCCGCATTGACAGTGATTGCATACTGCCTCTATCCGGTAATGAGCGGCGGTTGTTTTTATGATATCCATGAGAATCTGTTCCTGCCGCTGTTTATATTGTCGTTTTTGTATTTTCTGGAAAAGGAAAATTTAAAGGGCAGTATCATCAGTCTGATCTTGCTGCTGGGGGTAAAAGAAGATGCGGCGGTGTATGCGGTGTGTATTCTTGTTTACATGCTATTTGTCAAGGAAAAGACAGGCTGGAAGCGCCACAGTATCATGCTTGCGGCAAGTCTGCTGTATTTTATTTTTACAACGGTGCTTTTGTCGGTCATCGGGGACGGTGTCATGACATACCGCTTTGACAATATGGTGTACGGGGACAGCGGCAGTATGTCTGGCATGATCCGCACCGTGCTTGCAGACCCGGCGTATCTGGTGACACAGGTACTTACACAGGAAAAGCTTGAATTTATCATGCAGACAATGGGCGCACTACTGTTTTTACCACTGGTGTCAAAAAAATGGTCCCGCTATATTTTAACAGTACCTTACATTTTGTTTAATTTAATGTCGGATTACACGTATTTTCACAGCATTTATTTTCAGTATGCATTCGGTTCGGGTACACTGCTGTTTTATCTGGCAGTAGTCAATCTTTCGGAATTAAGACGGGAGCTGCGCTTGCGTGCCGTTCCGATGCTTGCAGCGGCATGTCTGCTGTTTTTCGGGGCAACGGTATATCAGAGAAGCTCGGTTATAGAGCGCTACAATTCGGCATATAATCAGGAAGTTTATGCCAATTTTAACGAAGCACTGTCCCTGATTCCAAAAGATGCCGGCGTGACGGCAACCACCTTTTTGTGTCCGGCGCTTTCCGACAGGGATATTCTTTATGAATTGTATTACACTGATAAAACCACAGAGTACATTGCGCTGGATCTGCGCACAGGCAGTACGGATTTTAATGTGGATGATTATTTAAATAACGACCGTTATGAAACCATTTATTATAAGGCATTTCAGATTGCAGTGTTTAGGGATTTGCAGTATAATGATGAAAAATGAGCATTGGAGGAAAGTATCAGCGATGAGAGCATGGGAAAAGAACATTAGGAGAGTAGAACCATATGTACCGGGCGAACAGCCAAAGGTGGATAATGTCATTAAGTTAAATACGAATGAGAATCCGTATCCGCCTGCACCAAAGGCATATGAGGCAGCAAAAGCATTTGATATGGATAAGTTAAGATTATACCCGGACCCGGAGTGTTCTGCACTGGTTCATTCAATTGCACAGTATTACGGCATGGATGATAATGAGGTGTTTACCGGTGTCGGTTCGGATGATGTGCTTGCCATGTGCTTCATGACCTTTTTTAACTCTGAAAAGCCGGTATTATTCCCGGATATTTCGTATTCATTTTACAGTGTATGGGCGGATTTATACCGGATTCCGTATGAAACACCGGCGTTAAACGACAAGTTTGAGATTGTGCCGGAGGATTATTTTAAGGAAAACGGAGGTGTGATTTTCCCGAATCCGAATGCACCGACAGCCCTGCATATGGATTTGGAAAAAGTCGAAGAAATTATCCGTCACAATCAGGATGTAGTTGTCATTGTGGATGAAGCGTATATTGATTTTGACGGCAGGTCTGCAAGAGAACTGGTTCATAAATACGACAACCTGCTGGTTGTACAGACATTTTCAAAATCCCGCTCCATGGCAGGTATGCGAATCGGCTATGCATTTGGTAATAAGGATTTAATCAAGGCATTAAACAATGTGAAGTTTTCATTTAACTCTTATACAATGAATGCACCGACACTGGCATACGGCGTGGCGGCAGTGGAAGATGATGCTTATTTTAAAGAATGTGTGGAAAAAATTAAAAATACAAGAGAAGAAGCGAAAAAGCAGCTTATGGCACTTGGTTTTACTTTCCCCGATTCTACGGCAAACTTTATTTTTGCGACACATCAGCGCGTACCGGCAAAGACGATTTTTGAAGAATTAAAGAAAAGAAATATTTATGTGCGCTATTTTAACAAGCCGCGGATTGACAATTATTTAAGAATTTCCATCGGAACCGATGCGCAGATGCAGGCACTGTATGCCGCATTAAAAGAAATCGTAAATGCATAGGGCAGAGGGAAAAAGAACGGAGTAAGAAATGGCAGTCCCATTTGAAAACAGAAATTTTCAGAAAGAACTGGAAAAAAAGTTACAGGAATTACAGCAACAGGACGTAAAACATCTTTTACTGCACAGCTGTTGTGCACCGTGTAGCAGTTATGTGATTGAATATCTTTCACGATATTTTCGGATTACGGTGTTTTATTACAATCCAAATATCTCTGCGGAGGAAGAATATCGCAAGCGTGTTCTCGAACAGCAGCGTTTTATCAAAGAATTTCCGGCAAAGTATCCGGTTGATTTTGTCGAAGGTGATTATGAGCCAAGGGTCTTTTTTGATACGGTGAAAGGATACGAACAGTGTAAGGAGGGCGGCGAGCGGTGCTTTTTGTGCTATGAGCTGCGCCTAAAAAAGACGGCGCAGCTGGCGGCAGAAAAAGGATATGACTATTTTACAACCACGCTTACTATCAGTCCGTTAAAAAACAGTGTGAAACTCAATGAAATCGGACTGCGGCTCGGAGAAGAATACGGCGTGCCGTATCTGCTGTCGGACTTTAAAAAGAAAGAGGGCTATAAGCGCTCCATTGAGCTGTCAAAAGAGTATGGTCTGTACCGTCAGAATTATTGCGGATGTGCGTATTCCCGTTGATTTTTCACCGGAAAATGTTATATACTAAAGAGTAGAAAAACCGGATATTCATCATGGAAAACCGCCGGAAAACGGCAGAAATGAGGTATGATTATGGCAAAAAAATTTGCAAAGACATTAGTGGGAATCGGTGCGGCAGCAGTTGCCGGAAAAGTTGCTTACGATAAGTACAAGACCGTAAAGGAAGCTTTTACAAAAGAGGAAAATGAAAGCGTAGATGCAGAAGTTAAAAAGTACAATGCTATTTTTGAAAAGAAAGTTGTAGAAGTAGAAGATGAAGAATTTTCAGGCTGTGAAATCAAGACCGTCGGTGCAAAGGCAGTGCTTGATTTAGGTCTGGCAGTTTTTGAAAAAGACGTTTATATTAACTTTAACAGTACGGCAAGTACACTCACAATTATTCTGCCGGAAGGTGTGAATGTGGCATGTGATATTGAAAAGAGCATCAGTAGTGTGAAAAATCTTGTGGATAACGTCGACGAGGAAGGAATCCATACGGTATATGTCATCGGTAAGGCGGTTGGCAGCAGTATCGAGATTATTCCTGTGAACTTCTATATGGATGATGACGATGATTTTGAAGATACTGATGAAGATATTTTTGTAGATGAAGACAAACAGGAAGCTGCAGCAGAGAAAGAAGCGTTACAGCCATCAGAAGATAGCGAAGCAGACGACAAGCTGGATATTGAAGAAGTTGAATAACCGATGAAGTACAGGGATAAAATCATTGCATATTTAGATACGATAGAGCCGGGGACAGTTTTAAACCTCAACGGACTGTATGAGAAGCAGTTTTATAAGATGTCGCAGGCGGCATTCTTTAAGGCAATGGAGCGGCTGGTGACAGACGGGATTTTACTGCGTGCCGCAAAGGGCATGTATGTCAAAGCCGGCTCGCCAAAGGAAGCACAGGAAGCCGTGTTAAATTACTACTTCGGAGAGAATAACGACAATGGAATGTACATCGGGTATCATTTGTATCACAAGTATGGAATCACGGAAGAAAAAAGTGATGTTGTCGAACTCTATTCCAATAAAATGACAAAGCAGACGGCAAATATCGGCAATATTCATGTGAAAAGAACAACGATTGTATTAAACTATGAGAATACAAGAGTGGTGGAAGCACTGGAGATTTTAGAACATTTTGATGAAATCGAAGGCTTAAACAAACACAAATTTGCACGGTATGCCAGACAGTTTGCAACCGGTTATCAGGATGCGGCGGCAGTCTACGTCATTGAGAATATGAAGTATAAAAAGCGCACGGTTGCGTTTATGAAGAAGATTCTGGATATGTATAAAATGGAAAATTCACTGGGACAGTTTATCAGTTTTGCCACGCGTTACCGGCTTCCGGCAGTACAGCGGGTTGCAAAGTTATAGCCGGCATGATGGCAGCTTTGCCGTGGTATTCTGTAAAAAAATGAATTTAGGGCTTTACAACAGTAAAATATGTGTATATAATACGTGTTATTGCGAGAGCAATAAAAATAAAACATAAGAAGCAGAGTAGGATTGTGCGCGTTAAGTGCCGGATGAACAGGGAGTTGTCATCCGGACGAAAAGAAAGATCTTGCGGTGCACAATCCGCATCCCGCTGCTACATAAATATACATATATACATCGTGTACCTCTTTATGTAGAGCGAAGGCTACTGCAAAGGAGGTATTTTTTATGACAACATTTTTACAAAACTTCAAGGATTCTTCACAGGAATTCAAAAACGTCAGGTCACTGGTAACAGCCGCACTGCTGATTGCACTGCATACGGTTTTAGCGTACTTTGTATCGTTTCAGGTGACACCGTCCCTGCGTATTTCCGTTTCGTTTCTGGCAAATGTCGTAACGGGTGCAATGTTCGGACCGGTTGTGGGCTTTATCTGCGGCGGTGTGGGTGACATTGTGCAGTTTGTCATTAAACCGACAGGACCGTATTTCTGGGGCTGGACAATCAATGCAGCACTTGCGGGACTGATTTATGGCGCATTTTTATACAAGAAGTTCCCAAGAAAAGGGAAAGTATTTGACATTGCCTTTTTTATCCGTGTCGTACTGGTGCTGGTAATTGACACACTGCTTGTCAATGTCCTTTTAGGAACATACTGGGTTCATGTGATGTACGGAAAAGGATTTGTATTTTATCTGACGACACGCTTTATGAAAAATATCATTCAGCTGCCGGTAAATATTATCCTCACCTACTATGTCCTGTATTTTGTAAGGGTTATTAAAGAAAAAATAGAATAACGGAAATGAGGTATAGTGTGAACAAGCCATAAACGAAAGCTTGTTCACACGTCAAGTGTAACTTGACGTTGGCGGTATTGTGTCGCAGGCACCACAAAGCCGCTTTTTATCGCAGAACTGAATAAATTCAGTTCGCGATTCCTCCGGCATTAAAATGCCTGCGGAAAAGAGGTATATTATGAAAAAAATTATGATTGCATCGGATATTCACGGCTCAGCATATTATTGCAGACAGCTGCTTGAGCGTTATAAGGAAGAAAAAGCAGAACGCCTGATTCTTTTAGGAGATATTTTATATCATGGTCCGAGAAATGACCTGCCAAAGGAATATGCACCAAAGGAAGTGATTGCAATGCTTAATCCGCTGCGCAATGAAATCCTTTGTGTCCGTGGTAACTGTGATACGGAAGTTGATCAGATGGTACTCGATTTTAATGTATTATGTGAGCAGGCATTTGTCGATGTGAATGGAAAAACACTGGTACTGGCACACGGACACAAGCTGGATGAGAAAAATATTCCGGCGTTAAAAGAAGGAGATTATCTGGTATGCGGTCATACACACATTCCAAAGTGCGAAAAGCGCGGTGATTATACCTATATTAATCCGGGTTCTGTGTCTATTCCAAAAGAAGGAAGCGCACACAGCTATGTTATTTTAGAAGATCAATTTTACTGGAAAGACCTTGACGGAAATGTTTATATGACTGAAAGATAATCTACACAATAATTTATACTTTATTAATTGATTTTGTGGATAAGTATGATACAGTAGATATAGTGAAATGATAAAGAAAGGGCGCTGTTTACCGGCGCGTGTACTGCAATGGAAAGATGGAAAGAACGGATGGCACGGTTTATGATTGGCCGTTACGGCATGGACCAGCTGTCTAAGATGGTAAATTATATCAGCTTTGCTTTATTGATTCTTACTTTATTTACACATAGTATGCTGCTGTATATCCTGGCTGTGGGAGGAATTGTATATTCCTACTACCGTGCATTTTCAAGAAATATTTCAAAACGTTACAGTGAAAATCAGGCGTATTTAAAGGTGAAATACGATGTGTTAAAACGGTTCAATCAGTGGAAGATGCGTATAAAGGACAGCAAGACCCACCGCATTTTTAAATGCCCAAGCTGTTCCCAGAAAATCAGAGTGCCGCGCGGCAAAGGAAAAATTCTGATTAAGTGTCCGAAATGCCGGATTGAATTTACAAGAAAATCGTAGGTTGAAAGAATAAAATTGCCAGAACAGTCTGTGACAAAAGGCATATAATAAAAGAAAAGCAAGAAAGCTGCTGTGCATAGGTGCATAGCAGCTTTTTTAGGAGCAAAATGGCAGACCAGAAACTTGAAAACCTGTTAAATATCAGCCTGCAGGCGACGAAGGAGGAACGGGAAAAGTCAGAAGAACTCGGCATCGGATATGACCCGGAGCAAAATACATGGGAGCTGATTGTGCGCTATACGGGCAGCTTAGACGGGCTTAGGACACGCTATCCGCAGATTCGGATACGGGAACTGTTAAACCAATATGCAGTGCTTATTGTGCCGGAAACGCTGGTAGATGCAGTTTCACAGGAAACGGTCATAGAGTATGTCGAAAAACCCAAACAGCTGTATTTTGAATTACAGGCAGGCAAAGCTGCATCCTGTATCAATGCAGTACAGCAGGGGATGAATAATCCGTTTGGACTTTTCGGAAAAGGAACGATTGTTGCCGTGATTGATACTGGTATCCGCGCAGAAAGCATGGAATTCCGTAATGCGGACGGCAGTACACGCATTTTAAATATATGGGACCAGACAACTGGAACCGAGTATGACAGAAGCCAGATTGATGAAGTTTTGCAAAATGAAACAAAAGATACAGCAGGTATTCCCGGAGCGGATGTATTAGGACACGGTACACAGGTTGCTGCGATTGCCTGCGGCAGCAGCGGTGTGGCAGCTCAGGCGGACATTCTGGTGGTAAAACTGGGACTTGCGGCTAAGAACGGATTTCCACGTACGACACAGTTAATGGAAGCACTGGATTATGTAGTCAGGAAAGCGATAGATTACGGGAAGCCGCTTGTGGTCAACATCAGTTTTGGCAACAATTACGGGGACCATACCGGTAGTTCTCTGTTAGAAAATTTTATTAATGATATTGCAGACAGCTGGAAATGTTCTATCTGCATCGGGAGCGGCAATGAGGGGCTGGGAGCAGTCCATACAGGCGGAACGCTGACAGAAGATACGGAAGAAACGGTTGAGCTTGCTGTCAGCAGTTATGAAACGGGACTCAGTATCCAGATATGGAAAGATTACTGGGACGATATTGCCGTGGAAATCATTGCGCCGTCCGGCAGAAATCTGGGGCGGATTCAGGAGAACAGCCGTGTCAGCCGGATCCGTTATGAAGATATGGAACTGCTTACATATTTTGGAGAACCTTCGCCGTTTAGGATTCGTCAGGAAATTTATATTGATATGATTCCACAGACAGTATATATACAATCCGGATTGTGGAAACTCAGGCTGATTCCGCGTTCTATCCGGAACGGACGATATGATATGTGGCTGCCGGCACAGGGCGCGCTAAACTTTGGGACGGGATTTACAAGCCCTGACAGTGCATCGACATTTACCATTCCGTCTGCGGCGGCAAAAGCAGTGACAGTGGGGGCGTATGATGCGGGAACGGGCAGTGCGGCTTCGTTTTCGGGGCGGGGTTATATCGTGGAAATCGGTGGAAGCCTGATGGTAAAGCCGGAGCTTGCAGCACCCGGTGTTAATGTGCTTGTACCGTCGGTATCCGGCATGGCACGTGTGAGTGGAACGTCCTATGCCACACCTTTTGTAACAGGCAGTGCGGCACTTTTAATGGAATGGGGCATTGTGCGTGGCAATGATGCATTTCTTTATGGTGAAAAATTAAAGGCATATCTGATTAAAGGGGCAGAACCGCTGGCGGGAGCAGCAGTGCCTGATACACAGACAGGCTGGGGAAGACTGTGTCTGAAAAACAGTCTTCCCCAGGCATAAAAGACATAATAATCAAGATATAATATCCGGGAACTAAAAAAGTGGCGTACCACAGTAAGAAGCTGTAGTGCGCCACTTTTTTAATATGTGCTTTTAAATTAAGGATTCATACAGTTCTGTAATATCAGCAACACTGGTTTCCTTTGGGTTGCCCGGACGGCATGCATCATCATAAGCAGACTGTGCAAGGAAAGGAATATCCTCTTTCTTTACAATATCTTTTAAGTTTTCAGGGATACCAACATCCTTTGCGAGCTTCTTAACAGCATCAACAGCAGCTTTGCGGTATTCTTCCTGAGTCATGGATTCAGTTCCTTCCACACCCATAGCCTGTGCGATATATTTATACTTATCACCGGTTGCTTCTGCGTTATATTCCATAACAGTCGGAAGAATAATTGCATTTGCGATACCGTGCGGTGTATCATATAATGCACCGAGTGGGTGTGCCATGGAATGTACAATACCAAGACCGACGTTTGAGAAGCCCATGCCTGCGACATACTGACCGAGTGCCATGCCTTCCCTGCCTTCCGGTGTGTTATCAACGGCACCGCGCAGAGAGCGGGAAATGATTTCGATAGCCTTTAAGTGGAACATATCGGATAATTCCCATGCACCGGCAGTAATATAACCTTCAATGGCATGTGTGAGGGCATCCATACCGGTTGCGGCAGTTAAGCCCTTTGGCATAGAAGACATCATATCCGGATCAATAAAGGCAACAACCGGAATGTCATGTGGGTCTACGCACACCATTTTACGGTTCTTTTCTGCATCAGTAATAACATAGTTAATCGTAACTTCGGCAGCAGTACCGGCAGTCGTAGGAACTGCAAAAATAGGAACAGCCTTATTTTTTGTATCAGCAACGCCCTCTAAGCTACGTACATCAGCAAATTCAGGGTTTTTAATGATAATACCGATGGCTTTAGCTGTATCCATAGAAGAACCGCCGCCGATTGCTACGATATAATCAGCGCCGGAAGCTTTGAATGCTTCTACACCGGTCTGTACATTTTCAATCGTTGGATTCGGTTTAATGTTAGAGTACAATTCATAAGGCAGTCCGGCGCCGTCCAATACGTCCAATACCTTTTTTGTAACACCGAATTTTACCAAATCCGGGTCAGAGCATACAAAAGCTTTTTTAAAAGAACGTCCTTTTGCTTCATCTACAATGCTTTTGATTGCACCTGCACCATGATAAGAAGTTTCGTTGAGAATAAATCTGTTTGCCATAATAAAGTCCTCTCTTTCTGTTAAAACTTATATAACATCCTTTTGCTTTTAAGAAATGCAGTTTCAGGCACTGCACTTTGCGACAAAGTCTTCGTGAAACTGTTTATAAGGACAAGGACGTCCGAAGAAAAAGCCCTGACTATAGTCGGGACCGACCTGCTGGAGGCGGATACGTTCTTCTTCTGTTTCAATGCCCTCTACACAAAGTTTCAAATCCAGATGATGTACCATGTCGCTCATTAAAGACAAGAGGTTGTAATCATACTCGTTTGACAGTGCCTTTGCAGTAAAGGAACGGTCAATTTTAATAATGTCCGGTTTTAATTCATACAGATAGTGGAAATTAGAATAACCGGTACCAAAATCATCTAATGCAAGACGGATGCCTTCGGATTTTAAAGAACCCCACAGGCTTGTAAAGCGCGGGTCGGATTCCAGCAGTCCGCTTTCTGTTAATTCAATTACGACATTAGCCGGGTTGACTTCAAATTCTTCAATGGCAGCAGCAATTTCACTGATAATGTTACTTTTCATAATTTGAATATAAGAAACATTAATACTGATTTGAAAATTTGGAATCACCCGCTGGATTTTCTTACCGCAGGCAAGTGCCTGCCGCATAATCCAGCGTCCTGCCGGAATAATCAGTCCGGTTTCTTCCAGAATCGGAATAAATTCGGCAGGAGAAATCATGCCAAGTTCTGCACAGTGGAAACGCATTAAGGTTTCAGCACCGTACAAAGTGTTGTCTTCAGCGTGAAACAGTGGCTGAAAGTAAGCTTCAAAACCTTCAAAGTGATTTAAAATAGACTGGCGCAGAATTTTTGTAATCTGTTTTTTACGCAGAAAATTTTCATAATCCTTTGAAGTGAAAATATTGTAACGGTTTTTGCCGTTGCGTTTTGCTTCATTTAAGGCAAATTCTGAAATCTTCATAATATTGGAATAAGACTTTTCCCAGACATCTGCACAATTTAAAATGCCGCCGGAAATTGTAAATACAACTTCATAGTGGTTATCTTCCACAAACTGCTGGAGCTGCTGGCGGATCCGTACATACAAAGCGCAGGCTTCATCGACAGTGCCACCCATAAAATCCACAATGACAAATTCATCTGCGACAATCCGGTAGAGCATCTGACCGGGTTTGATACAGGAAGAAATACACTGTGCGGTCTTTTTTAAGACCATATCGCCGTATTCTGTACCGAATTTTTCATTAATTTCCTTAAAATCATCAAGACCGAGCCGCAGCAGATATCCGGATGGAAAGGCTGCATAATAATCCTCCAGATAAGAGCGGAGACTGGATTCGCCTAAAAGACCGCTGACATCATCGGCTTTTTGTCTGCCTCCGATTTCATTAATACAGCCAATCATATAGTGCGGAACATTCTTTTCATGTACAATATATCCACGGCAGTTAATCCATACAGGCTGCCCTTTTTTATCAATCCAGCGGTACTGCATATTGTGAAAATCTTTTCTGCCTGCAATCAAATCATTCAAATCGGTCTGCAATGCCGCAAGGTCAGGGGCATAGACAAAATGCCGGTGATTTTCAATGACATTGTGAAAAGCAGTTCCCGGAATCGGAAAACGTTCCGCTGCGTGAGGGGAAATATAATAATAGTCATTTGTAAAATCATATACGTATAAATGATCATCAATGCAGGGGTTTAATAAATCAATGACTGTACAAATTTGTTCAACAGTCATATCAGGCGATGAATGTTCCATAATAAGCGGCCTCCCTATAGCTAAGCTGGTATAGTTTTATAAATGTCTTTACTAAAGATGATTATATGCTATATTGTTAGACAATGCAATGAGAAAAAGGGACTTTTTTGTTAAAATAGACTGAAAAATGTTGAATAAATAGAAATTTACATCACTTTTACATAAAGCACACATAAGTAAAAAGTGTGTAAATTTAAAAAAATAAAAATACATTAAAACAAATAAAAAATGGAATAATGGGTTGAAGTTTAAAACGAAATCTAGTATCCTATTATAAATAAGAAGTTATTAACAGGCATACAAAATCAGGAGGAACATTATTTATGAAATTCAGTGGACTGACAGATCGGGAAGTTGAACATTCCAGACAGCAGTATGGGTCAAATGCAATACCGGATTCACAACCAACGACATTTTGGGAAGCGTTTAAAGAGACTTTTGGCGACCCGATGATTCGGATTCTGCTGATTATCGCAGGATTGATGATTGTTATGTGGGTACTTGGATATGCAGATATTTATGAGCCTGCGGGAACGATTGTGGCAGTATTAATTGTAGCATTTGTTTCGGCAAAGACCAGTGTGGCAAGTGATACAAAGTACAGGGAATTAAAAGGCAGTACAAAAAAGGATCAGTGTAAGGTCTACAGAAATGGTGTCATTACAGTACTTGATGTCGAAGACGTGGTTGTGGGTGACAAGATTCTTTTGCAGTCCGGGGATAAGATTCCTGCAGACGGGGTGCTGCTGTCCGGCAGTTTGCGTGTAGATAATTCTGCATTAAACGGAGAAGCGGAGGAATGTAAAAAAGAGGCAGCAGATGGCAGCACTGCATTTCCGGAGGACATTACAGGCGATACATTTGTCGATGAACATTCACTGTTTCGCGGTGCGGTCGTATTTGATGGCGAAGGAGTGTTGGATGTCCGCAAAGTCGGCTTAAAGACAATGATGGGGAAAATGGCAGAGGAAATGCAGGAGGATGAACCGGATTCTCCGTTAAAGGTCAAGCTTGGAAAGCTGGCAAATCAGATTTCGCGCTTCGGTTATATTGGCGCAGTTGTCATTGCAGTGCTTTATCTGGTACATTTTATAATTCTTGCAGGCGGGGCGTCTGCATTTTTTGCAATGGGATTTGAAGCGGTGTTTACAAAAATTGTAGAAGCCGTTTCGCTGGCAGTTGTTATTATTGTATGTGCCGTGCCGGAAGGTCTGCCATTGATGATTTCACTGGTACTGATGCAGAATACCAGTAAAATGTTAGACCATAATGTATTGGTAAGAAAAGCTGAAGGGATTGAAACAGCAGGGTCTTTAAATATTCTGTTTAGTGATAAGACAGGGACAATTACAAAGGGAAGTCTTGAAGTCGTGGAATTTTTCACGGCGGACGGAAAAACCATTCCAATAGATGAATTGAGCCGTCACAGTAAGGTAAAAGGCTACGTAGACCTTGCAATCGGCAAAAATACACAGGCAATGTTTGACAGCCGTCATCAGGTTATCGGCGGTAATGCGACCGATCAGGCGCTGATGAAATTTATCGGTGAAAATACATTCCGCGCATTTCAGGAAGATAAGGATTGTCAGGTAACGGCATTTCAGGGCTTTAATTCCAAAAATAAATTCAGCCAGGCAAGAGTGGAAAGCTTCGGCAAGACTTTTTATAAGGGTGCACCGGAGCGTCTGCTTGCAAAGGCAGAAAAGTATCTGGATGCAGAAGGCACGGTTTGTCCGTTAGATCAGGCCGCATTAAATGCAAAAATCGATGAATTGGCAGCAAAAGCAATGCGTGTACTGGCATTTGGGTATTCCGGGCGTGAACTCAAAGAAAATGAAATTCAGGATGATGTTGTTCTGATTGGTCTGGTGGGAATCCGCGATGATGTAAGAAGTGAGGCAAAAGAGGCTATCCGGGAAGTACAGGAAGCCGGTATACAGGTTGTCATGATTACAGGCGACAGACTGGAAACGGCAGTCGCCATTGCAAAAGATGCGGGACTTTTACAAAATCCGGAAGATAAGGCAATTTCATCTGCCCAGTTAAATAAAATGTCTGACGAAGAAGTGAAGCGTATGATACCGCATATCCGCGTAATTGCCCGTGCACTGCCAACAGATAAATCCAGAATGGTGCGGCTGTGTCAGGAAATGAATCTTGTTGTCGGCATGACGGGGGACGGTGTCAATGACTCTCCGGCGTTAAAGCGGGCAGATGTCGGCTTTGCCATGGGAAGTGGTACAGAAGCTGCCAAAGAAGCCGGAAAAATTGTAATATTAGATGACAATTTCAAATCTATTAAGGATGCCATCTGGTATGGAAGAACAATTTATCACAATATTTTAAAGTTCTGCCGTTTTCAGCTTGTGATTAATATGGCGGCGGTGATTATCAGTGCCGTTGCTCCATTTTTTGGAGTAGAAGAGCCGTTAAAGGTGACACATCTTTTGTTTGTCAACCTTGTTATGGACGGACTGGGGGCGATGATGCTCGGAAATGAACCGGCGCTTGAAAAATATTTAAAGGAAAAACCGCGCCGCCGAGATGAAAGTATTGTCAGCCCACAGATGATGATACAAATCGGAGTAATGGGAGTATGGCTGGTTGTTATCAGTTTCTTATATTTAAAACTGCCGTTTTTTAAGCAGTTATTTGCAGTAGACGGACAGTATAATGTGTTGGCACAGCAGCAGCATTTAACAGGATATTTTGTATTGTTTATACTTAGTGCGTTATTTAATGGATTTAATGTCCGTGATGACGGTTTTGGAATATTTAAACGATTAAAGGAAAATCCCGATTTCTTAAAGGTTTTCTTTATCATTATTGCGGTTCAGGCATGCATCGTCAATGCAAAAAGAGTACCATTTGTGGTATTTGACTGGATTGGCAGTATGTTTAGCTGTGTACCGTTTAGCATGAAAGGCTGGATTGTGGTTGTTCTGCTTGCAATGACCATGATACCGGTAGATTTGCTCCGGAAATGTATTCAGAATACAAAGAACAGATAAAATTAAGAAAAAATGGCGGAAAGTCCGGAAAATAAAAATAGTGAAAACACACTGTTTATGCGGCTTTCCGCTGTTTTTTTAACAATAAGAGGAAATAAAAAAAGAAAAAAATCAAAAAAAGTTGAAAAATGGTGTTGACAAATACCAGACCGGGTGCTATTATAATCAAGTCGCCGCGAGCGAGGGCAACAAAAACAGCCCACAGCGGTAACGAAATAAAACAAATCAACAACGGCTTATAAGCCGGTATTGATAAACGAACATTGATAACTGAACAGTAAAACAACCCTGAAAATTCTTTGAAATTTTCAATTTACGAACTGACAGGAAGTAAGCAATTACGGAATGTCGTCCTTTAAAGCAGTAAGTTTT
>NZ_JAJCRR010000056.1 GCF_020564355.1 Lachnospira pectinoschiza
CTAAGAGCACCCCTTCTCCCGAAGTTACGGGGTCATTTTGCCGAGTTCCTTAACAATGCTTCTCCCGCCGGCCTTAGGATTCTCTCCTCATCCACCTGTGTCGGTTTACGGTACGGGTACATTAAACACAATAGCGGCTTTTCTCGACAGCCGGTAAGCATGCTTCGCTACTTTTGTTCGCTCCGCGTCACATTCTCGGGTTGCATGACGGATTTGCCTGTCATACCCCTCCCATGCTTGCACCGGATTTTCCTTTTCCGGCTCATGCCTTCCTTCTGTGTCCCCACAGTTCTGATTTAATGCAGTACAGGAATTTCAACCTGTTGTCCATCGGCTACG
>NZ_JAJCRR010000057.1 GCF_020564355.1 Lachnospira pectinoschiza
TACCGCACCTCGGATGTCTAAACATTGATATGTTTATTAGATATTTTAATATGCAGTTTTCAAAGAACAGGCACAGATTTTACTCTGCGTGACTGTCTGACCAGTCATCAGGTAACAGAAATCTTTTTATCTTTTCTGCTATCTCATCGCCAGTCAGGCGTTTATGTAAACCTTTAAGACTTTTACTTGTTTTCTTAAAAGTTATTTTTTTAATAATCTGGCAGCCACCTGCTTTCCCATACCGTCTCCAGTATAGTATCATCGGCCGCTTAAGGCTTAACCATCGTGTTCGGGATGTGAACGGGTGTTTCCCCTAAGCGCATCGCCACCAGAATAATT
>NZ_JAJCRR010000058.1 GCF_020564355.1 Lachnospira pectinoschiza
AAGCCTTAAGCGGCCGATGATACTATACTGGAGACGGTATGGGAAAGCAGGTGGCTGCCAGATTATTAAAAAAATAACTTTTAAGAAAAACAAGTAAAAGTCTTAAAGGTTTACATAAACGCCTGACTGGCGATGAGATAGCAGAAAAGATAAAAGATTTCTGTTACCTGATGACTGGTCAGACAGTCACGCAGAGTAAAATCTGCGCCTGTTCTTTGAAAACTGCATATTAAAATATCTAATAAACATATCAATGTTTAGACATCCGAGGTGCGGTAACGAAAGTTACCAAACCAAGAAACAAACCGAAGCAAACGAAAGTTTGCGATTAAC
>NZ_JAJCRR010000059.1 GCF_020564355.1 Lachnospira pectinoschiza
AAAAAGTAATGTGTGTGGAAAGCTTGCTTTCCTAAACATATTGCTTTTTGTATGTATAAGCGACGCAGTCGCGACCGAGAAGCTTCGCTTCGAGGCACACTTACGAACGCACATACTCATTTCTTTGTTATCTTATTGATAACACAACAGTAAAACAACCCCTACTTTTTCTTCCTTAGAAAGGAGGTGATCCAGCCGCACCTTCCGATACGGCTACCTTGTTACGACTTCACCCCAGTTATCAGACCTGCCTTCGGCGGCTCCTTCTTTC
>NZ_JAJCRR010000060.1 GCF_020564355.1 Lachnospira pectinoschiza
ACGAAAGTTCTGGTGGCGATGCGCTTAGGGGACACACCCGTTTACATCCCGAACACGATGGTTAAGCCTTAAGCGGCCGATGATACTATACTGGAGACGGTATGGGAAAGCAGGTGGCTGCCAGATTTTAATTTAATATAATGCCCATGGGGGTATAGCTCAGTTGGGAGAGCACCTGCCTTGCAAGCAGGGGGTCAAGGGTTCGAATCCCTTTATCTCCACTGGATATTAACAAAGACATGAAAATGTAAAAAACATGTTGAC
>NZ_JAJCRR010000061.1 GCF_020564355.1 Lachnospira pectinoschiza
TATATATATATATATATATATATATATATATATATATATATATATATATATATATATATATATATATATATATATATATATATATATATATATATATATATATATATATATATATATATATATATATCTATATATATATATATATATATATATATATATATATATATATATATATATATATATATATATATATATATATATATATATATATATATATATATATATATATATATATATATATATATATATATATAT
>NZ_JAJCRR010000062.1 GCF_020564355.1 Lachnospira pectinoschiza
TTTTAATAATCTGGCAGCCACCTGCTTTCCCATACCGTCTCCAGTATAGTATCATCGGCCGCTTAAGGCTTAACCATCGTGTTCGGGATGTGAACGGGTGTGTCCCCTAAGCGCATCGCCACCAGAATAATTTAACTGTCACTGACAGCTCAACAGTAAAACAACCCCTACTTTTTCTTCCTTAGAAAGGAGGTGATCCAGCCGCACCTTCCGATACGGCTACCTTGTT
>NZ_JAJCRR010000063.1 GCF_020564355.1 Lachnospira pectinoschiza
AATCTGGCAGCCACCTGCTTTCCCATACCGTCTCCAGTATAGTATCATCGGCCGCTTAAGGCTTAACCATCGTGTTCGGGATGTAAACGGGTGTGTCCCCTAAGCGCATCGCCACCAGAACTTTCGTGAAACAAAGTAAGTGCACATGCAAAAAGTAATGTGTGTGGAAAGCTTGCTTTCCTAAACATATTGCTTTTTGTATGTATAAGCGA
>NZ_JAJCRR010000064.1 GCF_020564355.1 Lachnospira pectinoschiza
CTAAGAGCACCCCTTCTCCCGAAGTTACGGGGTCATTTTGCCGAGTTCCTTAACAATGCTTCTCCCGCCGGCCTTAGGATTCTCTCCTCATCCACCTGTGTCGGTTTACGGTACGGGTACATTAAACGCAATAGCGGCTTTTCTCGACAGCCGGTAAGCATGCTTCGCTACTTTTGTTCGCTCCGCGTCACATTCTCGGGTTGCATGACGG
>NZ_JAJCRR010000065.1 GCF_020564355.1 Lachnospira pectinoschiza
CGTAGCCGATGGACAACAGGTTGAAATTCCTGTACTGCATTAAATCAGAACTGTGGGGACACAGAAGGAAGGCATGAGCCGGAAAAGGAAAATCCGGTGCAAGCATGGGAGGGGTATGACAGGCAAAACCGTCATGCAACCCGAGAATGTGACGCGGAGCGAACAAAAGTAGCGAAGCATGCTTACCGGCTGTCGAGAAAAGCCGCTATTG
>NZ_JAJCRR010000007.1 GCF_020564355.1 Lachnospira pectinoschiza
AATTGCTTACTTCCTGTCAGTTCGTAAATTGAAAATTTCAAAGAATTTTCAGGGTTGTTTTACTGTTCAGTTATCAATGTTCGTTTATCAATACCGGCTTATAAGCCGTTGTTGATTTGTTTTATTTTGTTACCGCTGTGGGCTGTTTTTGTTGCCCTCGCTCGCGGCGACTTGATTATAATATCACCAATGGGACAGGTTGTCAACATTATTTTTCAAGTTTTTTAGTTTTTTTTTGAAAGTTTTTGCATCGCCATCAAGAATCCCAGTGTTTATGCGGGTTTGCGGCATTTTATATTTACAATAAAATATCACATTTTGCAGAATTTTATTGTATTTTCTGCATTTTCTCTCTGTTTTTATCAACACTTTTCAGATGCGTATTGCATTTATGGCAGCATCTTTTTTATAACCGTACTTCCTGCAAAGCATTATCTATTACCCCGCGATATTTTTTGTTTTTACAAAAAGCAAAAAACTGCCGGAGCAGCCCCGGCAGTTTTTTCTTTTATTCTTTTTATCTATTATCTATAAGAAGTCTTTATTCTTCTAAATCTGCGTGATGTACAAAGGCATCTTTATCTTCCGGCGGTTTTCTCCAATCCCCGTAGTGTACGGTCAGTTCTTCATCATAGCCTGCCGGTACCGGGAACTTTCTTCCTTTAATGATACCGTAATCTGTGTCCTCATACAAATCCGAACGATAAAAACACGTTTCATCAATTGCATTGTTGCAGGCATAAGACCAGCCCGTTTTCTGTCCCTGATATTTAGAAGACGCCTTCTCCCACATTTTACAGACTTTCGGTGTCGTTGTAAATTTTCCTAAAAAGCGGAGTACGCCAACCTGTAATTTTTGTAGTCCGGTATATTTCTCATCTTTTAACTGGTAACGTTTTGACATGCCCAGTCCGTAAATGACCTTATACCGGAATTTCATCATTTTTCTTTTAAATTCACTGTCCGGCGCAACATCAAAAATAAAAACATCGATTCCGATTCGGTTCTGATAATTCTTATAGTAGCGGTCCTCTGCCGTTTCTTCCCTTAACGGATACCGCTCATCATAGATTCTTGGAATAAAATCGTAAAATGCAGGGCTGTAATCCTGCGGTTCAATAAAGTGCAGGTATTCCGGCAGGTGCTTTCTCATTGCCTCACAAAATGCCGGATAATCTTCACGGAACACCTTAATATCCATGTCATCATCCCACGGAATAATATCCTGTTCTCTTAATGAGCCAAGCTCCGTGCCGGAATCCAGAAACCACCGGACATTTTCTTTTTTACAAATGTCATCAATAATACATAATGTTTCAAATAACAGCTTATGCAATTCTTCTCTTTTCATCTTTTCGTACCCCTTATTTCTGACTTTGTGCCAGCGCATCTTTATATCCTAAGAACAAAGACACTGCCATTCTTAAAATACATACAACCAGTAATGCAATACAGAATGCCCACATATCTGCAAGGTAAAGCGTTACCGGAATACAGATTGCGCAGAATGCTGCTGCATATACTACATTAATATACAGCTGATACCTCGCTTTTGAAAAACGAAGCAGAATGACTGTAATTACATTTGTGACAAAATAAAAGACCTGTGCCATATTTGCAATAATAAAAAACTGCTTCACTTCATGATAATTCTGTGGATATAAAATGTATATCAGAATATGTGAGGCAATCGTACAAAGCAGCGTTCCAATCACAACTGCTGCCAGCGAAAATACAGTCACCAGATTCATAAATTTCAAATTCAAATTTCCCTTGTATTTTGCAAGGTAACCGATAATAACACTGTTAAGCGGTGTTGAAATCAATGAAACCGTCTTTCCCAACAGCGATGCGATATAATATACCGTTACCGCTGTTCCGTCAATAAATATTTTTAAAACCAGTCTGTCACCGTTAAATACGATATTGGAAATGATATCTGTGATAATTAAAACGATAACAACTTTAAAAACTTCTTTAAATGATTCTTTTGAAAATTCCGTATCCTTTTTGAAAACAGAACCTTTGGCAAAAACCATTATGAGTCCTGCGATTTCTCCCGGAATTAATGCCAATGCCCACATACCGGTTACTTTAAATAACACAATACCGATTAAATATCCGATACTGATAAAAAGGTAATATAAAAAGTAACCTTTGTAATTCAGATGCAGCCTGTACTCCACATCCGCATAAAAGCGCCACATTGTAAGAATCGTAAGAATTAAAAATGTAACCGCTTCAGTCACTGTCATCGGAACACCGCAGAACTTTACAATGATGAGCATTACCGGAATCACGATTACAGAGGATGCCATAAGAATAATATTGTAATTGATATTCCATGTATCCTTTGTCGCGCTCTCTGTCATCCGGGCATAATTACATGCACTGCCGACAGAAATAGCGATAATGTTCATAATTGATATCAGATATAAAATGTTTCCGTATTCTTCACTGCCAAGGTGGTTGTTCCACACCGGATAAACTAAAAACTGAACAACAACGTTCATTAACATTAATCCTGCAATACTCCACATGGAATCCGTCAGCAGTGCTTTAATCTTTTCTTTCATACTTATTTCCATTCTGACTTCTATTTATTTGTATAAACTGAAAATGCTACGAACCCGAAAGTCCGTAGCATTTCTAGTCAGCGGAGAAAGAGGGATTTGAACCCTCGCGCCGGTTGCCCGACCTACACCCTTAGCAGGGGCGCCTCTTCAGCCTCTTGAGTATTTCTCCAGATTCTGTTACAAATCATATAATGTGTTAAACACGATTATTAGAATACCAAAGAAATATCTGTTTGTCAATATCATTTATCAACTTATTTGCAATATTTTTTTGCAGCCTGTTCGTAAAGGTCTGTTCCTTCACTGTCAATGACCACAATAACCGGGAAATCTTCAACCTCCAGTCTGCGGATGGCTTCTGTTCCAAGGTCATCATAAGCTATGACCTCAGATGATTTTATGCGCTGTGAAAGCAGTGCCCCCGCACCGCCGATTGCCGCAAAGTAAACGGCCTTGTTCCGCACAATGGCGTCCTTGACTGCCTGGGAGCGCTTTCCCTTTCCAATCATTCCCTTTAAACCGAGATCTAACAGGGTCGGCGCATACTTATCCATTCTGCTTGCCGTTGTCGGTCCTGCCGAACCGATTGGTCGTCCCTGTCTTGCCGGTGACGGTCCCATATAATAAATCACCGTATCCTGCATCTTTATCGGCAGTTCCTTATGTTCGCCGATTGTTTCATACATTCTTTTATGCGCAGCATCTCTTGCTGTATAAATCGTTCCCGTAATATATACATAATCCCCTGCTTTTAAATCTTTAATATCAGATTCCTTCAACGGGGCAGTAATGTGCTTTTCCATATTCTTCCTCTTTTCCGCAGGCATTTTAATGCCGGAGGAACCGCGGACTGAATTTATTCAGTTCTGCGATAAATCCAGAATTGTGACGCCTGCGGCACAATTCTGTTATGCGAAAATCTTTGATTTATGGATTTTCGCATTTCTCCATTTCTAAACTTATGAACTGCTTTGTCGCGAAATGGCGATGAGAATTTCGCGCAGGCGATTTTTCATCTGCCATATAAGTAGATTTGCTTTTGTCGCGCATCAGCGTTATTTTTCATACTTTATATCGTCCGTGTCACATGGCGGTTGACGTGACAGCAGATATTAACTGCCACCGGAAGTCCCGCGATGTGTGTCGGATAGGTTTCGATGTTGACTGCCAGCGCCGTTTTGGTTCCCCCAAGTCCACCCGGTCCGATGCCTAAACGGTTGATTTTTTCAAGCATTTCTTCCTCTAAGTTTCTGACATACTCTTTTTCCGGCTTTTCATGCAGATTTCTGGTCAGTGCCTTTTTCGCTAAAAATGCACATTTTTCAAATGTACCGCCGATACCGACACCCACAACCATTGGCGGACAGGCATTCGGACCTGCATCTTTAACGGCCGTTAAAATTGCTTCTTTCACACCTTCAATGCCGTCTGCCGGTTTTAACATGAAAACACGGCTCATATTTTCACTGCCAAAGCCCTTTGGCGCAACGGTGATTTCCACTTTATCACCCGGCACGATGTCATAATGGATAACTGCCGGTGTATTGTCCTTAGTATTTTCACGGTAAATCGGGTCTTTGACAACGGATTTTCTTAAATATCCGTCAACGTATCCCTGACGCACGCCCTCATTGACCGCATCGGTAAGACCGCCGCCCGTGATATGGACTTCCTGTCCGACTTTAACAAAAACAACCGCCATACCGGTATCCTGACAAATCGGAATCATGTCTTCTCCTGCAATTTGCAGATTTTCCTGAAGCTGTCCTAAAATCTGTCTGCCAAGAGGAGATTCTTCCTCCACTGCTGCCGCATCATATACTTCTTTCATATCCTTTGACAGAAAATGATTCGCTTCAATACACATTTCCTTAATATTTTTGATAATTTCATTTACATCAACTTCCCGCATACCTTTATCCCTTTCAAAAACGCAGTGTAAGGTTTTACTGCGTGTCATTACTCACATCTTCTTTATAGCGTATACCATTTTAATTCATAAGTCAAAAGTTTTCAAAATTTTTGATTTACCAGTGCAGAAAATCCAGAAATCTTTTCAGTTCCTCGTTCCAGAACTTCCACTCATGTCCAAGCTCCGGGATTTCATCATAGGTGTAATCAAATCCGGGGTGTGCCGTAAAATAATCGCGCAGAATGTGATTTTGCATAAGCCACGGATCTTTTCCACCACACGCATGGAAAATTCGCGGCTTATCCACATTTTCAGTCAAAAGTTTCCCCGCAAGGTGGGTAAGTCCGTAGTCATTTTCGTGTAAATCGCCCTCACCAAACAACAGCAGCCTGCTTTTTTGCTTTGCAGGTGATGAAAAATCAGAGTCCGCCTTATCGCCTGCCGAAAATGCACCGACACCCGCAAATTTTTGTGGATATGATAGCGCCGTATGCAGACAGCCGTATCCGCCGTTTGAAAATCCGGCAATGTAGTTGTCCTGTCTTTCACCGGAAATACACGCAAACATGTTCCAGATAACAGACGGCAGTTCCTTTCCCACAAACGTACCAAAGGCGTCCCCGATATTCATATTGACAAAACAAGATTCATGGACATTCGGAAGCACCGCTGCAAAATGCTTTTCCTCTGCCAGTTCGACCAGCGGTGTGTGATACAGCCATGCCGTATGATCGCCGCTTCCGCCGTGATACAGCCACAGACATTTCAGTTTCTCCCCTTTTTTTAGATTTTCAGGCAGTACAACCATACAGTCAATGCCGTAACGCAGTGTAATTGAAAACAGATTGATATTCATTACCGGCATATGCTCCTCCAATCCGGTGACACAGGCACCTTATCATTTAAAATTTGAATTGTATTTTGTATACACGCATCCCAGTACGTCCAGTCATGTCCGCCAGTTTCCGTGATATAATGCACATTAAAGTTTTCCTGCTTCATCGCCTCATACAGCTTCCGGCTCATTTCAATGCGCTTATCCTGTAATCCACAGGTAATGAAAATTTCCGGAAGGTTATCCACATTTCCCGATAAATTTATGCCGGTTTTGTGTGTAAGTTCAAATAAATCTGCTGCCGCCGTGGAAAAATCCTCTTTTTCACCGAAAACCGGTTTTAAATCGAGTCCCTGCGGTCTTAAAAAACGCTCCGATATATCAAGCAGTCCCGAATAGGAAAATGCTTTTCCGTATAATTCCGGTCTTTTTAACGCCGCATGAACCGCTCCGTATCCTCCCATCGACATTCCGGCGATGAAACGGTCTTCTTTTTTTGGCGAAAGGTCAAACCACGTTTCGCATTTTTCGATGAGTTCCTCTGTCAGAAATGTAAAATAGTCTTTTCCGTAACGGTTGTTGACATAACATTTGTTGTTGCCGGACGGCATCACCACTGCAATATTTTTTCCTTCTGCGTAATCCGCAACACGGGATTTTAGCAGCCATGATGCATAATCGCCCCCTGCGCCGTGTAAAAGATACAAGGTTTTATATCCGCCACGCCCCTGCGGCATTAAGACATTTGTCATGACCGGCATTCCCAATGCCTTGGATTCAAAATTTATACTTATCCATGCCATTTTTTTCTTACTCCTGTTTAAAAATTACCGCACGAAGAAACGGCATCTTCTGATGTCCCCTCCGTGCGGCAGTTTCAATGATTGTTTATTCACTCTCTGTGTTTTCTTCGTCGTTTTCTGTTTCTATTTCTTCGCCTTTTTCATTTTCAGGCTTTTTAGAAACTTTTGCAATCGTTGCAACAGTTACATTCTCATCAAGATTAATCAGTTTGACGCCGGATGTAATTCTGCCAAGCTTTGAAATGTCTTTACATTCAATCTGGATAATCACACCTTCTGTCGTAATTAACATGACTTCACGTGTGTCATCAACTGCCTTGACACCGACTACATTTCCGGTCTTTTCACTGATCTTATAACACTTAATTCCCTTGCCGCCTCTGTGCTGGACTGTAAATTCATTCATATCCGTGATTTTACCGAGTCCCTTTTCAGAAACGATTAACAGCGAATCGCCCTGTGTATCAAGCTGCATGCCGACTACTTCATCTTCGTCTAACAGATTCATGCCGATAACGCCCATAGAACTTCTGCCGGTCTTTCTTACATCAGATTCATGGAATCGGATACACTGTCCGAGTTTTGTTACAAGCAAAATATCCTTTGTGTTATCGGTTAATTTTACTTCAATTAATTCATCGTCATCACGCAGATTAATTGCCTGAAGACCTGTCTTTCTGATATTGGCATACTCTTTTAACTGGGTCTTTTTTACAATACCCTTCTTTGTTGCCATAAACATATAATCTGAATCATTAATATGTTTTGTATCCACAGGAATCACGGCTGTAATCTGTTCTTCCGGCTGGAGCTGCAGCAGATTAATAATTGCCGTTCCTCTTGAGGTTCTGCCGGACTCCGGAATTTCGTAAGCCTTTAACTTATAGGCACGTCCCTGGTTGGTAAAGAATGTCAGGCTGTGGTGTGATGTCGTCATGAATAAATCTTCAATAAAATCATCTTCTAAGGTCTGCATTCCCTTAATGCCCTTGCCGCCTCTGTGCTGGCTCTTGAAATTATCCGGTGTCATGCGCTTGATGTATCCGAGATTGGTTCTTGCAATAATAACATCTTCATCCGGGATTAAATCTTCCATGGATAAATCGTATTCGTCAAATCCAATCTGTGTTCTTCTTTCATCGGCATATTTATCCGCAATGGCACTGATTTCTGTCTTGATGACGGTAAGGAGCTTTTTCTTGTCACTTAAAATTGCCTTGTATTCCGCAATCTTTGCAAGCAGTTCCTTTAATTCAGCTTCCAGCTTCTCTCTTTCCAGACCTGTCAGTGCACGCAGACGCATATCCACGATTGCCTGTGCCTGTGCTTCGGAAAGTCCGAATTCACTCATCAGCCCTTCCTTGGCAATCTGTACATTCTGCGAACCTCTGATAATCTGGATGACACGGTCAATATTGTCAAGCGCAATCATTAAGCCCTCTAAAATGTGGGCCCGTTCTTCAGCTTTATTTAAATCATACTGCGTTCTTCTTGTGACAACTTCTTCCTGATGCAGAAGGTAATACTTGAGCATATCGTAAAGGTTTAATACCTTTGGCTGGTTGTCAACAAGCGCCAGCATAATCACACCAAATGTATCCTGTAACTGGGTATGCTTGTACAGCTGGTTTAAAATGATGTTTGCATTGACATCACGGCGCAGTTCAATACAGATTCTCATACCGCTTCGGTCAGATTCATCACGCAGTGCCGTAATGCCGTCAATCTTTTTATCGCGAACCAGTTCCGCTATTTTCTGGATTAATTTGGCTTTGTTTACCATGTACGGAAGTTCCGTTACGATAATGCGGTGCTTTCCGTTTTCCATTGGCTCGATATTGGTCACTGCACGGACTTTAATCTTTCCGCGGCCTGTACGGTATGCTTCTTCAATGCCCATTTTACCGATAATGACACCGCCGGTCGGAAAATCCGGACCTTTGACAATCTGCAATACTTCATCAATCGACGTTTCGCGGTCTTCCTCGACTTTGTTATCAATCAGCCTGACAACGGCATCGACAACTTCACGCAGATTATGCGGCGGGATATTCGTTGCCATACCAACGGCAATACCGGACGTTCCGTTTACTAAAAGATTCGGATAACGGGACGGCAGTACAACCGGTTCTTTTTCCGTTTCATCAAAGTTTGGAATAAAATCCACGGTATTTTTATTAATATCGGCTGTCATTTCCATGGAAATGCGGCTTAAACGTGCTTCTGTATATCGCATGGCGGCGGCACCGTCACCATCGACAGAACCGAAATTACCGTGTCCGTCTACCAGCGGGTATCTTGTATTGAAATCCTGTGCCAGTTTTACCAGTGCTTCATAAATGGATGAATCTCCGTGCGGATGATATTTACCCATTGTATCACCGACAATACGCGCACATTTTCTGTGCGGCTTGTCAGGACCGTTATTTAATTCAATCATTGAGAATAAGATTCTTCGCTGTACCGGCTTTAAACCGTCCCTTACATCAGGAAGTGCACGGGAAGCGATAACGCTCATCGCATAGTCGATATAGTAATCTTCCATGGTCTGCTTCATATCCACTTCATGAATCTTATCAAAGATATGTTCGTCCATTTTCTACTCCATTCCGAGAACGCGTTTTAGAAAAAATTCATTATCACCCGGAGCGTTCTCAGTCCGTGTGACGGTACAAATTTTTATTAAATATCCAGATTCTTTACATACTTAGCATTGGCTTCAATGAATTCCCTGCGCGGCTCAACCTTATCGCCCATCAGCGTAGAGAACGTTACATCAATTTCTGATTCTGAATCCTCGTCCATGTTCACCCGTAATAAAATTCTCTTTTCCGGGTCCATGGTTGTTTCCCAGAGCTGGTCGGCATCCATTTCGCCAAGACCTTTGTAGCGCTGGACTTTGTTATTCTGGTCACGTCCGATTTCAAGCATAATCTGATTGAGTTCCTCATCACTGTATGCATACCAGACTTTTTTGTTCTTTTCAATCTTATAAAGCGGCGGCTGTGCAAGATATACGTGACCCTGCTTGATTAACTCCGGCATAAACCGGTAGAAAAAGGTAAGCAGCAGTGTTGCAATATGCGCACCGTCCACATCGGCATCGGTCATAATAATAATCTTGTGGTATCTTAATTTGCTGATATCAAAATCTTCATGAATGCCTGTACCGAATGCCGTAATCATAGCCTTGATTTCTTCGTTGCCTAAAATTCTGTCGAGTCTTGCTTTTTCAACATTTAAAATCTTGCCGCGCAGCGGAAGAATTGCCTGTGTTGCACGGCTTCTTGCCGTCTTTGCAGAACCGCCGGCAGAATCACCCTCAACGATATAGATTTCACAGTTTTTCGGGTCCCTGTCAGAGCAGTCCGCAAGTTTACCCGGAAGACTTGTATTTTCAAGCGCAGTCTTTCTTCTTGTCAGATCTCTTGCCTTTCTTGCCGCCTCTCTTGCGCGCTGTGCAAGAATGGATTTTTCACAGATAACCTTTGCAACTGCCGGATTCTGCTCTAAGAAAATCTCAAGCTGTTCACTGACAATGCTGTCAACGGCACTTCGTGCAACGGTGTTGCCAAGCTTCTGCTTTGTCTGTCCCTCAAACTGCGGGTCTTCAATCTTGACACTGACAATCGCTGTCAGACCTTCACGGATGTCATCGCCGGAAAGGCTCTGCTCACTGTCTTTTATCAGTTTATTTTTCTTTGCATAATCATTAAATGTCTTTGTCAAGGCATTTTTAAAACCGGTCAGATGCGTTCCGCCTTCCGGTGTCTTGATGTTGTTGACAAAGGAATCCACAACTTCGTTGTAACCGTCATTGTGCTGGAATGCCACTTCAACCTGCACACCGTCTTTTAGACCCTCGCAGTAAATAATCTTATCATAAAGCGCATCCTTGCTCTTGTTTAAATATTCAACAAATTCCTTGATACCGCCCTCATAGTGGAATACTCTTTCCTGTTCAATGCCTTCTCTTGCATCCTTTAACACAATTTTGATGCCTTTTGTAAGAAAAGCCATTTCACGCAGACGGCTCTTTAAAATGTTATATTCATAAACAGTTGTTTCCTGAAAAATCTCTTTATCCGGTAAGAATGTAACCTTTGTACCGGTTTCTTCCAATGGGCAGTCCCCCACAACTTTTAACGGATAACATACATTACCGCGTTCATAACGCTGGTTGTAGATGTGTCCGTCACGCTTTACATAGACTTCCATCCACTCGGATAAGGCATTTACAACGGATGCACCTACACCGTGCAGACCACCGGATACTTTATATCCCCCGCCGCCAAACTTACCGCCTGCGTGTAACATTGTATACACGACTTCAACTGCCGGTTTGCCGGTTTCGTGATTGACATCAACTGGAACGCCTCGTCCGTTATCAATAACCGTAATGGAATTATCCTGATTAATTGTGACTTCAATTGTATTGCAATATCCTGCCAAAGCCTCATCTACTGCATTATCGACAATTTCATAAACAAGGTGATGAAGCCCCCTTGATGATGTACTGCCGATATACATACCCGGTCTTTTCCGGACGGCTTCAAGACCTTTGAGAATCTGAATCTGGTCGCCACCATAATTATTCTCTGACACTGTGCATTCCTCCTTCAATGTTTTTCAGAAAACTAAATGTTATTTTCATGAATCACGGTACCGTTCTGAATCTGAAATGTTTTATGAACGGCAAACTGACTGTTTACAAATTCATCCAGCCCCGTACAGGTAATCACTGTCTGAATCTGCCCGATACTATTTAATAAAAACTGCTGCCGGTTACTGTCTAACTCTGACAGCACATCATCCAAAAGCAGCACCGGCGTATCCTTCACTACTTTTTTTACAAGTTCGATTTCCGCAAGTTTTAAAGACAGGGCGGCTGTACGCTGCTGTCCCTGCGAACCGTACTTTTTTACTTCGCTGCCGTTGATAAAAAAGATTAAATCGTCCTTATGTGGTCCAAAGCAGGTCGATTTCATCCGCAGATCCCGCTCCCGCATCTTTGTCACGGTATCTAAAAATGTTGTTTCTTCCACGCAGGGCTGATACTCAATCGTTAGTTTCTCTGTTCCGCCGGATAACTTTTCATGCAGTCCGCCGATAATTTCATTTAACTCCTGTACGAAACCGACACGCCTTTTCATGACTTCCGTTCCGTACTTCACAAGCTGCAAATCCCAGATATCCAGCGTTTCAAGCTTTTCTTCTGACGACTTAAATGACAGTTCTTTTAAAAGCTTGTTGCGCTGATTGACCACTTTATTGTAATTAATCAGATTGCTTAGGTAGATTTTATCAAGCTGGCTCAGCTCCATATCCATAAACCGGCGGCGCTCCGCCGGTCCGTTTTTAATAATACTTAAATCCTCCGGTGAAAAACAGACAATATTTAAAATTCCAAACAGCTCTACCGCCCGTTTAATCGGAATACCGTTTACGGCAATTCCCTTGCTTTTATTTTTTTTCAGATGCATATCAATCCGGTACGGCAGCCCGTTTTTTTTCACATTCAGCTTGATATGTGCTTCATCACTGCCCATCCGTATCATTTCACGGTCTTTGCTTCCTTTGTGGGAACGCGATGTTGCGCAGACATAAAGCGCCTCTAAAATATTGGTCTTTCCCTGCGCATTATCACCGTAAATAATATTAATCTGCGGGTTAAAATTCATATTTAAAATTTTATAATTTCTGTAATCTTTTAAATCTACGGACTCAATTATCACGGTTACACCTGCAAATTACTTTTCTATTCTGATTTCCTGACCGTTATAGGAAATGACTTCCCCGCCTGTCAGTTTTTTGCCGCGCTGAAGCTCAGGCCTGCCATTGACAAGAACTTCTCCGTTCTGAATGACAATCTTTGCTTCTACACCGGATTCCACAAGACCTGCTGCCTTTAATGCCTGTCCCAGTTTAATAAACTCATCTCTGATTTTTATTGTTTCCATTGTTTCTCCATTCTTACTATTCAGCCGTAAAGTTTACCGGAAGAATCAGATAAATATAACTTTCCTCTTTGTCCTTAATAAAACATGGTGCTTTCGGATTTACCAGATAAATATAAATCTGTTCATCATCTATTACCTTTAATGCATCAATTAAGAACTTCGGATTAAAGCCAATCATGATATCCTTACCGTCTTTGTTAATATCAATATCTTCGTTTAACGAACCCATGGAAGAATTGACATGAACTTCCAGTGAACCATCGGTAATGCTTAAAATAATCGGTTTCTTTTCACTTTCTTTGATTAAAAGGGTTGCTCTGTCAATAGAATCTAAAAATTCTTTTTTGTTAATGGTTACTTTGGTTTCATAATCACTGGAAAGCATCTGGTTAATTCTGAAATACTCTCCTTCAATAAGACGGGATACAACGGTGGTATTGTCAAATTCAAATAAAATGTGATTATTTGTAAAGTATATTGTAACGGCATCTTCTGCATTTGTCGATAAAATTTTACTGATTTCAGAAAGTGTCTTTCCAGGAACAACAACTTTTACATCATCTGCATGACTGGTCAATTCAATATTGCGGATTGCAATACGGTGTCCGTCAAGACCTACAACCTTTAAAATACCGTTTGCAACTTCAAAAAGTTCACCGGTCATCATTTTATTGTTGTCATTCATTGCAATAGAAAACAGTGTCTGGTTAATGGTTTCTCTTAATGTAAACTGTGATAAAGTAATAAATTTGTCTTTTTCAATAATCGGTAAATAAGAAAAATCATCCCCTGATTTACCGGCAATATTAAATTTACTCTTTTCACAGGTAATTAAAGAGGTGTAATTACTGTCTGTTTCGATGCAGATTTCATTATCCGGCAGTTTTCTGACGATTTCTGAGAAAATCTTTGCATCAATGGCAACTTTACCTTTTTCGATAATTTCACCTTCAACGATGGTTTCGATACCAAGCTCCATATCATTGGCGGTAAATTTAATTTCATTTGTAGTCGCATCGATTAAGATACATTCTAAAATGTTCATTGTTGTTTTAGCAGGAACTGCTTTCATAACAATGCCAACTGCTTTGGCAAGATTTGTTTTTGAAAAAACTAACTTCATAATTGTGTAAAACTCCTTTCAGCGAAAAAACAAAAAACAAAAATAAATATATATAAATAAAAATCCGTAGTAGTAGTAGTAGGGGCTGTGAATTTGTTGATATGTGGTGTAAGCCCTTGTTTCATGCGGGTTTGTGGTATCTAAAATCCCGGTAGATAAATCCGTTTTTGCCTGTGAAAAAATTTGGGATAACCGCAGACACAATAAAATTCCCAAATGGCCGTTGTGGACAAACAAAAAAATGTCAACATAAAATAAAGCATTTTTACACAGCTTTTCAACGGAAAAACCACAATAAATGTGGATAACTATTACGAAGGATCAATCTTCTTAATGAGAATATCCACAGTGTTCTTGGTTGTTTCATTGACGAGTACTTCTTTGGCAATCTTGTCCGCTCCGTGAATAATCGTCGTATGGTCCCTGTTTCCAAGGGCTTTGCCGATTCCCTGTAAGGCGACATTCGTCATCTGGCGGCACAGATACATCGTAATCTGTCGTGGATAAACAATGTCGGCGCTTCGTTTGGAAGAAAGAATATCCGCCGGTGAAATACCGAAGTGGTCCGCAACAATCTGGATAATCAGTTCCGGTGTGACTTCTTTTTTGGCATCCGGTGAAATCAGGTCTTTTAAAGTTTCTTCCGCAAACTCAACCGTAATCGGGCTGTGGGAAAGTGTTGCAAAAGCCGAAAGCTTGGTAAGTGCGCCTTCCAGCTCACGAATACTGGATTTAATATGGGTTGCAACATAATCCTGAACATCATCGGGAATGTTGTAGCCGCCAAGTTCGACTTTCTTCTTTAATATAGCACGTTTTGTTTCATACGTAGGAATCTGGATATCGACAGGCAGACCCATTTCAAAACGGGTACGCAGTCGTTCCGTCAGGGTTTCCATCTCTTTCGGCGGCCGGTCAGAAGAAATTACAATCTGCTTGCTGTCCTGATAGAGCGCATTAAAAGTATGGAAGAATTCTTCCTGCGTAGACTCTTTACCTATAATAAACTGAATATCGTCAATCAGTAACACATCAATATTGCGGTACTTTTTGCGGAATTCAGAGTTTTTCTGGTTCTTTACCGAATCAATCAGTTCATTGGTGAATGTTTCGGAGGTTACGTATAAAACCTTGCGTGTCGGGTCATTGGTAATAATAAAATGGGCAATCGCCTGCATCAGATGCGTCTTTCCAAGTCCAACGCCTCCGTAGATAAAAAGCGGGTTATAGACTTGTCCCGGTGTTTCGGCAACTGCAAGGGAAGCAGCGTGTGCTAAGTTATTATTTGTACCGACAACGAAGGTGTCAAAAGTATAGTTCGGATTCAGGTTCTGAAGACCGGAATTCTTCGCAGCAGAGCCGGTTGCGGCCTTTTTAATTTCCGCTGCCTTCTTATCTTTGGCTGTAATTAAGCGGACATCATATTCGTGGTTCATAATCTCACAAATCGTAATGCGAAGCATCTCCAGATATTTTTTTTCCACATAGGAAACAGCCATGTCGGGGTTCATAGAGGTACTCGACATAATCAGTGTAATGGTATCGTTTTCCACTGTATAAACTTCAATTGGCTTAATCCAGCTGTTAAAGGAAATATCCTGAAGCTCATAGCGTTCTTTAAAGGTCTGTAATATCAAATCCCAGTTCTGTTTTAAATCTTCCATATTATATCAATGCCTTTCTGGCTTTCGTTAAAGTAAATGTATTCTAATATATAATATAACAAATGTGGATTTTTAGCAAGAAGCCCATGAAAAAATAGTGGATAACTCAGTTAAAAGTGGACAAATCACAGTGCTGTTGACAACTTATAAACACGAAATATGCCCATAAATGCGCTTTTTCGTGTTTTTTTACACAGGATGTTGTAAATTTATCCCCAACTTATCCCCAATTTGTGGATAAGTTGGGGATTACTGTGTATAGCTTGTGGGTATTTGTGGAAAAGACAAAGAATACAAAAAATATCGAAAAAACACTTGACTTATAGATGTTTTATTCTTATAATTAGAAGCGATGTTTTTAAATTTGATTAGAAAATTCCTGCCATATACAATCATGGTGTGAAAAGGAGGTGCGTATAAATGAAGATGACATTTCAGCCTAAGACAAGACAGAGAGCTAAGGTTCACGGCTTCAGAGCAAGAATGAGTTCAGCAGGTGGAAGAAAAGTTTTAGCAGCAAGAAGAGCAAAAGGAAGAAAAAGACTTTCAGCTTAAGAGTTGTTTCAAGAAGGCAGATGAGTGCGGAACAAGGCATTTATCTGCCTTTTTTTACTTTTAAGATATAGTATGGAGGAGTAGTTTGAAAAATCCATAAATTTAAGCTTTTTCAAACTAAACTTTGTGCTGCAGGCGTCACAAAGTTTCCGTTATCACAGAACTGAATAAATTCAGTCCGTGTTTCCTCCGGCATTAAAATGCCTGTGGAATGGAGGAGTTATGAAATATCAGAATTTTGAAACATTAAAGAAAAACAGTGAGTTTAAGAGCGTCTATCAGGCGAAACACTCTTATGCAAACAAGTATATCATTATGTATATACTTCAGAATGGAACGGATACAAACAGACTCGGCGTATCTGTGAGTAAAAAAGTCGGGAACAGTATTGTCCGGCACAGGCTGGCAAGGCTTATACGCGAAGCATTCCGGTTAAATGTTACACAGGTAGCACCCGGATATGACATTGTGGTAATAGCAAGAGCCGGTCTGAAAGGAAAAGGTTATAAAGAAACCGAAAGTGCGATGCTCCATCTTTTAAAGCTGCATCATATTTATAATAAGGAAGAAAAAGTCCATGAAGAAAGTGATCATTAAACTAATACACTTTTACCAGAGGGCAGTTTCACCGTATAAAGGACGCAGCATGTGCATTTATTATCCGACCTGTTCCCAGTATGCCCTGGAAGCGGTCGAACAGTATGGCGCATTAAAAGGTGGATGGATGGCATTTAAAAGAATATTAAGGTGCAATCCTTTTGCAAAGGGCGGATATGATCCGGTACCCATTGTGTACAAGCCTAAAAAGGGAAGGCACTAAAAAATGGAGGTATCAGTTTGGGTTCAATTTATAATGCAATTATCAACCCGATTGCGTGGGTATTCGGTAAAATACTGGATTTCCTGTTTATGGGACTGCACGCGATTGGATTGGGAAACATTGCAATTGCAATCATTGTATTTACATTTCTGGTAAAAATCCTTATGCTTCCGCTGACTGTAAAACAGTCCAAGATGATGAAATTAAACAATATCATCATGCCGGAGGTCCGTAAAATCCAGGATAAATACAAGGATAAGAGAAACGATCAGGAAGCCATGTTAAAAATGCAGGCAGAAACAAAGGCTGTCTATGAAAAATATGGTACATCACAGATGGGCGGCTGTATCCAGATGCTGATTCAGTTCCCAATCTTAATGGCAATGTACCGTGTTATCCAGTACATTCCAATGTACGTAGGACAGTTAAAAAATCTGTTTGTCAACATTTTGACAGGAACAGACGGCGGTATTATGAATGTTTCCGGCTATGCGGATATTATGGCGGAAAACTTCAAGATGACGGGCAGAATGACAAATGTGGACTGGGGTAATATTGATTCTGCGGTAACTGCAATGAATTCATTTTCAGCAGACCAGTGGGAAACATTAAAATCTTTATTCCCGGCATATGCAGGCGTGATTGCCGAAAATCAGACAAAGATTACGGAAATGAACACATTTTTAACGATTAATGTATCACAGAATCCGACCTTCGGATTGAGTATTGCTGTATTAATTCCAATTCTTTCCGGTCTTTCACAGTACATCAGTGTAAAGGTGTCACAGGGAAATACTCAGATGGATCCGGACGATCCGACAGCGGCATCAATGAAGATGATGACACTGTTTATGCCGATTATGTCAGCATTTATCGCATTTTCTGTACCGGCAGGTCTTGGTGTATACTGGATTGCGACAGCCGTTTTCCAGACAATTTTACAGGTGCTTGTAAACCGTCATTATGATAAGATGGGTGTGGATGCGATTGTTGCAAAGAATGTAGAACGCATGAACAAGAAGCGTGCCAAGAAAGGTCTTCCGCCGGAAAAGATTGCTAAAAATGCAGTAACCAACACAAAGAAGCTTGATTCTATCGAAAAGAGCAGACAGCGTGTAGAAACACTTCAGGCAAAGAAGGAAGCCAATGACAAGAAGATGAAGGAAATTCTTTCATCGACAGAATATTATAAGTCAGCCAAACCGGGAAGCCTTGCAGAAAAGGCGGGAATGGTTGCCAGATATAATGAAAAGAACACAAAAAATACAAAGAAGTAATCAACCTGCTTAACGCAAAAGGAGGAAATTATGGATTATATTGAAATTTCAGGAAAAACAGTAGATGATGCCTTAACGGAAGCGCTTGTAAAGCTTGAAACAACAAGCGATAAAGTGGATGTGGAAGTTGTGGAAAAGGGCAGCTCCGGAATCTTAGGATTGTTTAACAAACCGGCAGTCATCCGTGTACGCAGAAAAAAGGATAAAGACATCTTAGAAGAAGATGTGGTTGCAGAAGTATTCCATGAGGAAGCAAAAAAGGAAGAACCTGCCGTGGCACCGGCAACGGAAAAGAAGCCGGAAATGACAAGAGAAGAAGTAGAATCAAGAATCAGAAACTTCCTCTCAGACCTTTTTAACGCAATGGATATGGAAGTTGCCGTAGAGATTACATTTAATGATAAGGAAGAATGTATCAATGTCGAATTAAAGGGCGGCAATATGGGCGTTTTAATCGGCAAGAGAGGTCAGACACTCGATTCTATCCAGTATCTTACAAGCCTTGTAGTTAATAAGGGAAGAGAAAAGTATGTAAGAATCAAGATGGATACAGAGGATTACAGAAACAGAAGAAAAGAAACGCTTGAATCCCTTGCAAAAAATATTGCATATAAAGTAAAGCGCAGCAGACGTCCTGTAGCTTTAGAACCGATGAATCCATATGAGAGAAGAATCATTCACTCTGCATTACAGAATGATAAATTTGTATCGACAAAGAGCGAAGGTGAAGAACCGTTCAGACATGTTGTGATTTATCTTGATAAAGAAAAAAGTGCAAACAAATAGTATGAATTTTAAAATGGCTGTGGTATGATATACTACAGCTATTTTTGATTAGAAATGGAGTGTAGTTATGGAGGATACGATTGCGGCGATTTCCACAAGCACAGTCAGCAGCGGTGGAATCAGCGTTGTAAGAATCAGCGGGGAAAATGCACTGTCAGTGGCACAACAGGTATTCCGCTCAAAAAAGAATAAAAACGTAGAGGACATGGAAAGCCACACGGTCCACTATGGCAATATTTATAACGGTGAAGAACTGATTGATGAAGTGCTGATGGTTGTCATGAAAGCACCGAATACGTATACAAGGGAAGATGTTGTGGAAATTGACTGTCACGGCGGTATTCTGGTGACGAAAAAGGTACTGGAAGCTGTGCTTTCTGCGGGAGCGCGCCTTGCAGAGCCGGGGGAATTTACAAAAAGAGCCTTTTTAAACGGAAGAATCGACTTATCGCAGGCGGAAGCGGTGATTGATGTCATTCAGTCCAAGAACGAATATGCCTTAAAATCCTCTGTCAGACAGCTCAGTGGAAAACTTTCCGAAAAAATCAAAGGACTCCGGGAGCTGGTTTTAAACAATGTTGCCTATATTGAGGCGGCATTAGACGATCCGGAACACATTTCACTGGATAACTATGTGAATAAACTATCAATCGATGTGGATAAGTGTGTGGATAATGTGGATAACTTGTTGAAAACATGTGATAACGGCAGGATTGCAAAGGAAGGTATCCGCACGGTGATTCTCGGTAAAACCAATGCAGGAAAGTCAAGTCTTCTTAATGCCCTTGCAAAGGAGGAGCGTGCCATTGTAACGGACATTGAGGGGACAACGAGGGATACGCTTGAAGAACAGATTACAATCGGCGGAATCCAGTTAAATCTTATTGATACAGCGGGTATCCGTGACACGGTGGATTTTGTGGAAAGTATCGGTGTGGAAAAAGCCAAGAAACTTGCCACGGAAGCAGATCTGGTTATTTTTGTCGTGGACAGCACGCGTACACTCGATGAAAATGATAAGGATATCATTTCACTGATACAAGACAAAAAAGTGATTACGCTGCTTAATAAATCGGATCTGACACCGGTTGTTACGCCGGAGGAAATGAAAAAGCGGCTGGACTGCTGTGTCATTCCGATTTCCGCAAAAGAAGAAACGGGACTGGATAAGCTTGAAGATGCTATAAAAGAGCTGTTCTTTTCGGGAAATCTTGAATTAAATGAGGATATTTATATTGCCAATCAGCGGCAGAAACAGTTACTCATTGAAGCAAAAGAAGCCTTTCTTTTGGTAAAAGACGGCATTGAGAGTGGCATGAGTGAGGATTTCTTAACGATTGACTTAATGACTGCTTATGAAAAATTAGGATATATTATTGGTGAAGAAGTAGAAGATGACCTTGCAGATAAGATTTTTAAAAGCTTCTGCATGGGTAAATAAAGTGAAAGTTGTGCAGTGTCTGCCGTTGCGCGGACAGGTTGGAGGAAAATTATGCCGAATATACGGGAAGAATATGATGTAATAGTAGTAGGTGCCGGACATGCAGGCTGTGAGGCGGCACTGGCAGCGGCAAGAATGGGATTAAATACCATTTGTTTTACCGTCAGCTGTGAGAGTATAGCCATGATGCCATGTAATCCGAATATCGGAGGTAGTTCAAAAGGACATCTTGTAAGGGAAATTGATGCGCTGGGCGGTGAAATGGGGAAAAATATTGATGCAACCTTTATCCAGTCTAAAATGCTTAATAAATCCAAAGGTCCTGCGGTACATTCCCTTCGTGCGCAGGCGGATAAGTCGGATTACAGCCGCCGGATGAGAAAGGTTATGGAAAATACCGAAAATCTGTTTGTCAGACAGGCGGAGGTTACGGAAATTATGGTCAAAGATGGCGTGATTCAGGGTGTAAAGACACTCTCAGGCGCGCAGTATTTTGCAAAAGCCGTTGTACTTTGTACCGGTGTATATTTAAAGGCAAAATGTATCCATGGTGATGTCAGCTATGAAACCGGTCCAAACGGCTTACAGGCAGCCAATCATCTGACGGCATCTTTAATTGAAAACGGTATTGAAGTGCGCAGATTTAAGACGGGTACACCGGCAAGAGTGGACAAGCGTTCCATTGATTTTAGTAAGATGACAGAGCAGTTTGGTGACGAGCGCGTGGTGCCGTTTTCATTTACAACTGACCCGGAAACGGTACAAAAAGAACAGGTTTCCTGCTGGCTGACATATACAAATGAAGAAACACATCAGATTATCCGTGATAACCTGGACCGTTCCCCGCTGTATTCCGGTGTGATTCACGGTACAGGACCGAGATACTGTCCGTCTATTGAGGATAAGGTCGTTCGTTTTGCAGATAAAGACCGCCATCAGGTATTTATCGAGCCGGAAGGACTTTATACAAATGAAATGTATCTGGGCGGTATGTCCAGTTCCATGCCGGAGGACGTGCAGTATGCGATGTACCGCACCGTACCGGGGTTAGAGCATGTAAAGATTGTAAGAAATGCTTATGCGATTGAATATGACTGTATCAGTGCCGTACAGTTAAAGTCTTCGCTTGAATTTAAGAAAATCCGCGGTTTATTTGCAGGCGGACAGTTTAATGGAAGTTCAGGCTATGAAGAAGCGGCGGCACAGGGGATTGTTGCAGGTATTAATGCGGCGCAGTATGTCAAGGGCAAAGAACCGTTTATCTTAGACCGCTCTGAGGCTTATATCGGCGTTTTAATTGATGACCTTGTGACAAAGGAATCTACAGAGCCGTACCGTATGATGACATCCAGGGCAGAGTATCGTCTGCTGTTACGTCAGGATAATGCGGATTTACGTCTGACAAAGCGCGGATATGAAGTTGGATTAATCAGTAAGGAGCGTTATGAGGGCGTTCTTGAAAAGGAACGGCTGATTGCAGAAGAAATTGAGCGTGTAAAGTCCGTCAATATCGGAACAGGCGGACAGGTGCAGGCACTTATGCAGCAGTACGGCAGTACGGAATTAAAGACCGGTGCGACACTTGCAGAGCTGATTAAGCGTCCGGAGCTTTCTTATCAGGCACTGGCGCCGCTTGACACACACAGACCGCAGCTGCGGGAAGATATTGCGGAACAGGTCAATATCAACCTGAAATACGAAGGCTATATTGAAAGACAGTTACGTCAGGTAGAACATTTTAAAAAGCTGGAAAAGAGAATTATCCCGGAAACGATGGACTATACGGCAATTAACGGACTGCGTGTGGAGGCAATGCAGAAGCTTGAAAAATTCCGTCCACATTCAATCGGACAGGCATCCAGAATTTCAGGCGTATCTCCGGCGGATATTTCGGTCCTTCTGGTTTATATGGAGCAGTTCAGAAGAAGAAAGTAATCATTTTTCCTCAGAAAATAAGGAGAATTATCAATATGAATTTTACAGAGCAGTTAAATGAAGTAGGCATTGTGTTAAATGATACGCAGAGAAGCCAGTTTGACAAATATTTTGAAATTTTGGTGGAATGGAATGGCTTTATGAATCTGACAGGCATTACGGAATATGAAGAAGTGCTTGTTAAGCATTTTTTAGACAGCCTTGCCGTCGGAAAATACAGTGAAAAGTTTGCGGGAAATCCTGAGCTTTCTATTATAGATGTAGGAACGGGCGCCGGATTTCCGGGACTTCCGTTAAAAATCGCTTATCCACAGGCAAAAGTGGTGCTTCTGGATTCGTTAAATAAGCGTGTAAAATTCTTAGATGAAGTGATTACGCAGCTGGGACTTACGGGTATTACGGCGGTACATGCGCGCGCAGAGGAAGGTGCAAGAAATGCAGCTTACCGGGAGCAGTTTGATATTAGTGTGTCGCGGGCTGTGGCTAACTTATCGACACTTGTGGAATACTGCCTGCCGTTTGTAAAAGCCGGTGGATATTTCATTGCGTATAAGTCCGGGGATATTGATGCGGAAGCAGAGGGCGCAAAAAGGGCGGTGTCCCTGCTTGGCGGAAGAATTGAAAGCGTGGAAAAGATGACACTGCCGGGAACAGACATTGAGCGGTCGTTTGTCTTTGTAAAAAAGGAGAAGCCGACACCGAAGAAATATCCGAGAAAAGCAGGACTGCCCTCAAAAGAGCCGTTGGGGTAAACGTACAGAAAAAAATGTGCAATTATAAGTGTAGATAGAAGTATAAAGATAAACTGGCAGATAAAGAATAAAATCAGCCGTAGCGTATGTAAAAGAACATATGTCACGGCTGTTTTTTAAGTGAATATAACGGTAAATGTCTGTAAGATGTATCTGTGCGGTACGATAACAGTGTTACCAATCTGTTATCGTACCGCACAGGCAGTATACAGATTAAATCTGGTTAATATAGATGTTTAAGGTGTTGACAAATTCCTCCGGCTGTTCAATCTGCGGAAGAACCTTTGCATTTGGAATCAGATAGGTTTCAATCGCAGGATTTAAGTCGGTATATTCTTTAATAACGGCACGCATGTCGGTGTTTTTATCGCCGGATACGATATAAATGCAGTTATCAAGCTGGCTGACAGCACGTGATATGGAGGCCGTTGTATAATGGCACTGCGTACTGGCAAAGAGGTATTTGGCAGAAGCGCCGCCTAAATGCGCTGTTTCATGGTAAGCCTTGCAGGTTTCACGCGGAATCATATTCTGATATGCAAACAGCTCGTTTGTAAATTTGCGGTTGATTTCGTGGCGGTTTACAAAAATATTGTAAAGCATTGTGCCAAGAACCGGCGTATTTAAAAGCATTTTACGGATATTGCTGTGCTTCCCCGGATTAATCATGGCATGGCGGATGCTTTCGGGGCTTACAAGAACAATCTTATCAAAAAGATATGGATTGTTGTAAGCTGCCATAATGGTAAGCGGTGCAGACTGTCCGGTGGCAGCTACGCTTACACGGCGTGCAATTACATTTACAATAAAATCATTGAGCAGCTGGGTATACATATAGGCGGTGTAGGTAATATTCGGTTTGTCAGAATAGCCGCAGCCCAGCAGGTCAATGGTGTATACGGTGTGTTTTTTGGCGAGCGCTTTTACAACACGCTTCCATTCATAAGACGAACTTTCCGGTTTTAAATCGTGAATTAAAAGGAGCGGTGAACCCTTACCACAGACGGTGTAGGCAACATTTCCCAATCTCCATTTGTATTTTAAAATTGACTTGTTTTCGGTAATCTTATCTGAAACAGCAGCCTGAAAAATGCACTGGTTTATAATATGTGCGGTTGTAAAAGCTGCGGTCCCCATTCCGGCAGCAAGACCTAATTTTTTCCATTTATTCATAGCTATCTCCATTCCGCTGCATAGCAGCAATCGTTATAAAATAACGGGTAACCCGTCCCAATATTATTATCTCCTATTATAATGGAAAAAGGCTGAACTATCAATGATAAATGCACGAACACAAAAGAAATGAAAAAAACATTTTCAGGGATTAAAATAATCTAGTAGAAAAGTACTTTAAATATTCCACAAAATAGAGTATTATATATAGTAAAAGCATTAATACGTGATAAAATATAATATATATTAAATATAAAAAATATTCATGTACTATAAGGGGACAACGATGGATGAAATACAAAAATATCTGACGGAAGAATTACAGTCTGCAAAAGAAGAAAAAGAGAACCTGGAAGAGCAGATTCATAAGATTGAAATTGAGACAGAGCTGATTTGTCAGGCAATAGATAAAATTGTAATGAATCAGGATGCAACAAGCCTGGTATTTATGTCAGAGGAAGAATTTCAGGGATTTGACGGGACAGAGATAAAAAAGCTGAGTCAGAAAAAGACAGCTCTTGCAGAAGAAAAGCTACGGCTTCAGCAGACTGTTTCCCAGACAGCACGCCGGATTGCAAAGCTGGAGCGGCTGCTGAAACAAAGCACTGGAAAGTTGAAAGAAGATTCGACCGGGGCTAAAAAGGTTTATAATACATATGAAGTAATATATATGCAGGAGGCTGACCGTCAGAGAATTGCCAGAGATATTCATGATACCGTTGTCCAGGGGCTGACTGCTTTAATACATAAAAATGAATTTGTGGGAAAGATTTTTGAAACAGATAAGCAGCGGGCACAGTTGGAATTGAAAAAGAATAATAACGTTATCCGGGATTCCATTAACGAACTGCGCAATATTATATTTGATCTTCGACCCATGTCTTTAGATGATCTTGGATTTGAAAAAACATTTTATACAGCAATTGAAAAAATAAAAGGAACAACACAGATGGTTGTGAAAGCTGATTATCTGTGCGATACTGATTCAATGAATCCGATTATCGGAATTACGGTTATCCGGATAATACAGGAATTATGCAGCAATTCTATTAAATATTCAAAGGGAACAAAAATCCAGGTTACGATAAAGCAGGATAAGCAGAATGAACTGCTCATTTTGTATTCAGATAATGGAGAAGGATATGATTTGAACAAACCGACGGATTGTACAAAAAACAATACCGGATTTGGATTGAATATGATGCGGGAGAGGATTGCACTGTTACAGGGAAAAATGGAAGTGTGTTACAAAGACGGAGAACTTTCTTATACAATCCGGATTCCTTTAGATACACAGAAAATATGAAACTGGGAGGAATTATAAATGTCTGTTAATATATTATTAGCTGATGACCATTTGATGGTGCGGGAAGGATTAAAACAAGTATTGGAATTAGATCATGATATTGATGTAATCAGTGAGGCAAGCGATGGATATGAATGCCTGAATCTGATTAATAAGACACACCCGGATGTAGTGCTGCTTGATATTAATATGCCAAACCTTGACGGCTTACAGGTATTGTCGATTATGAAACAGCAGAAAATGAAAAGTAAGGTGATTATGCTTACGATTCATAAGGATGTAGATTATCTGATTGAGGCATTGGATGCCGGATGTGACGGTTACGTTTTAAAAGATTCAGATTCGGAAACATTGAAAAAAGCAATTTTTGATGTATATAATGGAGAAACATTTATTGAACCAAGCTTAACAGTATTGCTTAATTCAAGTCTGGCAGAGCGTGATGTAATGAAAGACAAACTCAGTGAACTGACAAAACGTGAAGTTGAAGTTTTGAAATTAATTGCAAGTGGAATGTTTAATAAAGAAATTGCATCTACCCTTTGTATCAGTGAACGGACAGTTAAAAATCATGTATCAAATATCTTTAAAAAGATAGAGGTATCAGACAGAACACAGGCAGCTGTATTTGCAATAAAAAATAATCTGGTTGATATTAAATAGCTCTCGTAAAAACAGCTTTTATAAAAGAAAATAATTGCTATTGTGTGATTGCAAATATGTCGATAGATAAATAATAAATAAAATGATGGAGAATGGTATAAAGGAAATGAGTCTTTGTACCATTTTTTATTTTGCAGAAAAACAGATATGCAATATTTATATCTGAGAAAATACTTCTAAAAAAATGCAACGGTTATACAATGGTTTGGTTTTTGCAGGTGCTTTAAAATTTGAATGAAACAGGCAGCAAATTAAAATTACATTAAGCAATAAGCAAAATTAAATAAAAAAGTGTTTCACGTGAAACATTGTAGTTTTTTATAGAAATCAAGTGAAAACAAAGAAAAAATGAAATTAAATAAAATGGGAAAATTCTATAGATATCTAATATAAAAAATGCTATAATATTTACGGTGTGTCTGGGTCAAAAGTTATTCATGTACATATGAGCATGATAAGACTTTTTGAATTTTTGACCTTAACATTTTTATGTTGGACGGCTAAAGTGTTTCACGTGAAACATTGATTAAGAATGCCGTCGGGATTGGAGAATAAATGGGGAGAATTATAGCAATTGCAAACCAAAAGGGCGGCGTTGGAAAGACGACAACAGCAATTAACTTGTCCGCCTGCCTGGCAGAAGCAAAACAGAGAGTATTAGTCATTGATATTGATCCGCAGGGAAATACCACAAGCGGTCTTGGAATTGATAAAGAAGAAAAAGAAAATACAATCTATGAAGTTATGCTGGGTGAAATTTCGATTGAACAGGCTATCTGTAAGGAAGCATTTGATTGTCTGGACGTAATCCCTTCTAATGTCAACCTTGCAGGTGCGGAAATCGACCTTATTGATATAGAAGACCGCGAGTATATTTTAAAGAAAAGTATTGCTCAGATCCGGAAAAACTATGATTATATTATATTGGACTGTCCGCCGTCTTTAAGTATGTTGACAGTCAACGCAATGACTGCAGCAGACACAGTACTTGTGCCGATTCAGTGCGAATACTATGCATTGGAAGGATTAACACAGCTGATACATACAATTCATCTGGTTCAGAAAAAATTAAATCCAAATCTGGAACTGGAGGGTGTTGTCTTTACAATGTATGATTCCAGAACCAATCTTTCATTACAGGTTGTGGAAAATGTAAAAGATAATTTAAAACAAAACATCTATAAGACAATTATTCCAAGAAATATCCGGTTAGCCGAAGCACCGAGCCATGGACTGCCAATCAATATTTATGATACAAAGTCCAGTGGTGCAGAAAGTTACCGCTTATTGGCACAGGAAGTAATGAACAATAGAAATGAGGAAAAATAAATGGCAGTAGCGAAGAAAAGCAAAGCATCTTCAAAAGGCCTTGGCAAAGGATTGGGAAATCTTATCCGGGAATCGGAAGAAGATGAAAATGTAGTAGTAAAGGAAGTAGTCAAAGAAGTTGTTGTAAAAGAACCGGGTGAAATAAAAGTTCGTTTGTCACAGATTGAACCGAATCGGGAACAGCCAAGAAAAGTATTTGATGAAGATGCGCTGATTGAATTGTCGGAATCGATTAAACAGTATGGCGTCTTACAGCCGCTTCTGGTTCAGAAAAAGGACAAGTATTATGAAATTATTGCCGGTGAAAGAAGATGGCGTGCAGCAAAGCTGGCAGGTGTCAAAGAAGTACCGGTTATTATAAAAGACTACTCTACACAGGAAGTCATGGAGATTGCGTTGATTGAAAATATTCAGCGTGAAGACTTAAATCCAATAGAAGAAGCGCAGGCATATCAGCGTTTAATCAAAGATTACCGGTTAAAGCAGGATGAAGTCGCGGAAAAGGTATCAAAGTCCCGTGCGGCAATTACGAATTCGTTGCGTCTGTTAAAGCTTGATGAACGTGTACAGGAAATGGTTATGGAAGGCAAATTAAGCAATGGTCATGCCAGAGCCATTATCGGAATAGAAGACGGCGACCAGCAGTATCAGGTAGCACAGAAAATTTTTGACGAGCAGATGAGTGTCCGTGAAACGGAAAAATTGATGAAAAATCTGAACCGTCCTGAAAAACCGGAAAAACAAAAGCCACAGAATGATTTTGTGTACCGGGATATTGAGGAAAAGATGAATAAGATTATGGGTACAAAAGTCGTTATTAAAAACCGGGAACACGATAAGGGTAAAATTGAAATTGAATATTATTCACAGGCAGAGCTGGAAAGAATCTATGATTTGCTGAAACAGATAAAAAATGAATAATTCAATATTTTTTACACTTATACTATAAATATAGGAGCAAACGATTATGATAAATTTTTTTGATTTATTTTCAGTGGATACCCTGTATATTGTCTTGGGACTTGCCGGGGTAAGCCTGATTACGCTGATTCTTGCAATTGTTGCGCTTTGTAAGGCAGCAAAGTTAAAAAAGAAATACCGTTCCTTTATGGAAGGTGCAGATGGAAAGTCGATTGAGAGTCTGATTCATGAACATCTCGATGAGATTGAAAGTATCCGGACAGTCGGTGAGAAAAACAGTGCGGCAGTGAAAGATATTTACGAAAAAATGCAGTATACATTTCAGAAGGTGGGCATTGTGAAGTATGATGCGTTTCATGAAATGGGTGGAAAGTTAAGCTTTGCATTATGTATGCTGGATAAAGTCAATAACGGATATATTATTAATGTAATGCACAGCAATAACGGCTGTTTTGCTTACATTAAAGAGGTTGTTGACGGAAAGTCGTACATTGAGCTGGGCGATGAGGAAAACCAGGCATTACAGCAGGCTGTGGCAGGACGCATGGGTGATGCTGATCTGGGCAGAAAAATCAATGATGCGATTCAAAAAGATGTTTCCGTAGATTAATTATGGGGAAAATTATATAAAAGACTGGAAATGAATAAAAAAACGTTGTATGATGGCAATGAATTGAAAAATTGAAATGGAGATTATGGAAAATGTTAGATTTAAAATTTGTAAGAGAAAATCCGGAAATTGTAAAGCAGAATATTAGAAATAAGTTTCAGGATAGAAAGCTTCCGCTGGTAGATGAAGTGATTGAACTGGACGAGCAGGCAAGAGCAACCCAGACAGAAGCCGATGAGTTAAGAGCAAACCGTAACAAGCTTTCAAAGCAGATTGGTGCATTAATGGCACAGGGCAAGAAAGAAGAAGCGGAAGAAGTAAAGGCAAAGGTCAATGCCGATGCAGAACGTTTAAAGGAACTGGAAGCAAAGGAAAGTGAATTAAACGCAAGAGTAAAGGAAATTATGATGACTATTCCGAACATCATTGACCCAAGCGTTCCTATCGGAAAAGACGACAGTGAAAATGTTGAAATTGAAAAGTTCGGTGAACCGGTTGTGCCGGATTATGAAATCCCATATCACACAGATATAATGGAGAAGTTTAACGGTATCGACTTAGAAGCTGCCGGAAAGGTTGCCGGTAACGGTTTCTATTATCTGATGGGAGATATTGCAAGACTTCATTCAGCTGTTATTTCTTATGCAAGGGATTTTATGATTGACAGAGGATTTACTTACTGTATTCCGCCGTTTATGATCCGCAGCAACGTTGTTACAGGCGTTATGAGTTTTGATGAAATGGATGCCATGATGTACAAGATTGAAGGCGAAGATTTATATCTGATTGGAACAAGCGAACATTCCATGATTGGTAAGTTTATTGATACCATTACACCGGAATCTGAACTGCCAAAGACTTTAACAAGTTATTCACCATGCTTTAGAAAAGAAAAGGGTGCGCATGGTATTGAAGAACGTGGTGTATACAGAATCCATCAGTTTGAAAAGCAGGAAATGATTGTTGTGTGTAAGCCGGAAGAAAGCAAGATGTGGTTTGACAAGCTGTGGCAGAATACCGTGGATTTATTCCGTTCACTGGATATTCCTGTAAGAACACTGGAATGCTGCTCTGGCGATCTTGCAGATTTAAAGGTGAAGTCTATTGACGTAGAAGCATGGTCACCTCGTCAGAAGAAGTATTTTGAAGTTGGTTCATGCTCTAACTTAGGAGATGCACAGGCAAGACGTTTAAAAATCAGAGTACAGGATGAAAATAAGAAGAAGTACTTTGCACATACATTAAACAATACAGTTGTTGCACCACCTAGAATGTTAATCGCATTTTTGGAAAACAACCTTCAGGCAGACGGAAGCGTAAAGATTCCAAAGGTACTTCAGCCATATATGGGTGGAAAGACAGAAATCCGATAAGTACCGTATGTAACTGTTCAGGGGAAAATGCTTAGAAAAGGCATTAAAATGCCTGCGGAATGGAGGTCCGTGTGAAAAATCCTTAAATCTAAGATTTTTCACACGGCACTTTGTGACACCTGTGTCACAAAGCTGCCTTTATCGCAGAACTGAATCAATTCAGTTCGCGATTCCTCCGACATTAAAATGCCTGCGGAATGGAGGTTAGTGTGAAAAATCACACTGATGTGCTGATTGTTCACACGGCTATTTGTTTCTGAGCAAAAACAAATAGCTATGATGGCAGATGAGAAATCGCTTACGCGAATTTCTCACCGCCTCTTCGCAACAAGTTGCTCAGAAATGAGGGTTTGTGTGAGTAAAAAACTATTAGTAGTCATAGATATGCAGAATGACTTTATTACCGGTGCTTTAGGCAATGCACAATGCCGGGCGGTAGTTTCTAATGTCGTTAAAAAGGTAAATCACACCGATGCAGATATTGTGTATACATTGGATACACACGGAGAGGATTATCCGGACACACAGGAAGGCAGAAAGCTTCCTGTGAAACATTGTATAAAAGGGACACCGGGCTGGGAACTGATTCCTGAATTAGAACACATTCAGGAGAAGACACATTTTGAAAAAAATACGTTTGGTTCAACACAGCTGGCAGAATGGATTCGCAAACAGGGATATACAGAAGTGGAGCTTATCGGTGTCTGTACAGATATCTGTGTTATCAGCAATGCAATGACGATAAAGGCATTTAACCCTGAAGTAGAAATCAGTGTAGATGCCGGATGCTGTGCAGGAGTTACACCACAGTCCCATAAGACAGCACTTGATGCAATGAAGGGCTGTCAGATACGGATTGAGGAATAGATGCTTAAAAATGATGACAAGATGTTGACCTCTGATAGACAATGAATATCATGAGCCGGATAAGACAGCGCAGTCTTATCCGGCTCTGTTTTTTACTGCCGGTGTGTGTGTTTAATGCCGAATAATAAAAATTTTATGTAAAAGATATGTAATCCACAATGATTTCAGTATTTGTTAAAAGACAAAATGGTTATAATAAAACAAATGGGAAGTAGTGTGAAAAATCGCCGCTTTACAACAAGCTGTTCAGAAATGAGGATTATTATGGGAAAGTATCATTTTATAATTATTGGAGCAGGCTGGAGAGCCCTTTATTATGTAAGAATTGCAAAGGCAATGCCAGATATATTCTGTCTGGATGCGGTATATTGCAGAACGCAGGAAAAGGCAGACAAGATTGCGCGGGAATATCAGATACATACCACAACATCAAAAGAGGAATGTGCTGCATATAAACCGGATTTTGCCGTTATAGCGGTGAATAAAGCGGAGATATGCAATGTGGCGGTGGAGTGGATGGACAGAGGCATAACAGTTCTTTCTGAAACACCGGCCGCGCTGGATATAGAAGCACTAAAGAAGCTTTACGGATATTATAAAGTCGGTAAAAAGCAGGTTGTTGCAGAACAGTACAGGGAATATCCATCCAATAAGGCAGCACTTAGACTGATTGGCAGCGGTATTATAGGCGATGTAAGCTGTATGAATATTTCACTTGCGCATGAATATCACGGAGTGAGTCTTATGCGTGCTTATCTTGGAATCCGCCCGGATGAAAATTTTACGGTATCAGGTAAAATGTATGAATTTCCAACAACAGAAACGCTTACAAGATATGAGCAGTTTACGGACGGAAGAATTGCCAATAAGAAAAGGTGTGTTGCGGCATTTGAATATGACTGCGGTAAGACGGCATGGTATGACTTTGATTCTGAACAGTACAGATCCCCTATCCGCAAAAATACCGTTAAAGTTCAGGGCATACGGGGTGAAATGATAGATGACCGCATTTATTATCTGGATAAGAACAACAAAGGGCAGGCGGATCAAATTATAACCGGTTTTCATATTACCCGGACGGATAATCCGAATCCAAATCTGTCAGAAATTTATGAGGTAGAAAAAATATCCTGCGCGGGAAAAGTATTATATGAACCACAATGGGGACTGCGCGGTTTATCAGAAGATGAAACGGCGGTTGCCACACTCATGATAAAAACGGCGTTATATAATAGGGATGAAGCGCCTGCACCGTACAGCGTGGAAGATGCAATTGCAGATGCGTATACCGCTATATTGCTGAAAGAGGCAGTAAAGACGGGAAAATGTATAAGAAGTGATATGAAACGGATTAAGGAATAAGAATATCGGGATATAGATGATATAGATAAGGAAGGACGGCGGAAAATATGCAGGATAAAGTATTAAAAATGGCACTGATAGGTGTAGGAAATATGGGGAAAAAGTATGCACAGATGATTGTATCGGGTGAAGTTTTGCATATGAAGCTGGCAGCTGTTGTTATAAGGCGGGATGAGCAGATAGCATGGGGAAAAACACTTGTAAATGTTGACGGACAGCCGGTGGAGATATTCAGAAGTGCAGATGAATTGTTTCATGCAGCAGAATCAGACCCGTCTTTATTTGATGCGGTGCTTATAGCAACACCACATAAGACCCATAAGGAACTGGCGGTCAGAGCTTTTGAATTAAAAAAAGATGTCTTATGTGATAAGCCGGCGGCGGCAGATATTGGTGAAGCACTTGCAATGAATGATGCAGCAGAAAAAAATGACAGAATTTACGGGCTGGTTTTTCACCAGAGATTATATCCTAAATATATGAAGATAAAAGAAATGATAGATTCCGGCGAAATAGGGAAATTAAAAAGGGTCAGTCTTATCAATTCCAGATATTTAAGAACTTCACATTATCATAAGTCCGGTTCGTGGAGAAGCAGCTTTGCAGGTGAAGGCGGCGGAGCGCTTATTAATCAGGGACAGCATATTCTGGATATATTCCAGTATCTGTTTGGAATGCCGCAGAGATTGTTTGCAGTGATTCCTTTTGGCAAATACAATCCGTTTGCGGTTGATGATGAAGATACGATTGTGATGGAATACGATACGGGTATGACCGCTTCATTTATTTTAACCACAGGAGAGGCCTGTTGTGAAGAAAGAATGGAAATTATAGGAACAAAGGCAAGACTGCTTTTGGAGGATAACACGCTGTCAATTACAAGGTTTGATGATATTGAAAAATATATAAAAACAGAAGATGTCAACTCAAGAGAGCATCTGCATTTTACGGAAGAAAAAATTATGTATGAAAAGTCAGCAGAGCCTTATACACAACTGCTTGAAAAATTTGCACAGGCTGCCTTAAAACACGACGAAGGCTGTCTGGTGGCAAAAGGTGCGGAAGGGCTTCATTCACTGATGCTTTGTGCGGGGGCATATTATTCGGCATGTAAAGGGATTCGTGTTGACCTTCCCCTGGATGCGGTGCGGTATAAAGAATTGATGGATAACCTTATAGAAGATGAGAAAAATGCACCTGTTATGTAAAATAGCGGAAGCTGCCTTTAAATCATTGTCCAGACGGGAAAACAGGGTGGTTACGGGATTGCCGTAAGAAAACCGGTTTATCTGGAGGATGAAAGCGGACAGGAGTTTTTTTGGGGATTTACGATTGTGATTATCCGTGTGCCGGAAATTTTTTCAGATTCCGTAAAACCGCTTTCAGATTTTGGATATCAGTACTGCTTATCCAAGACAGGTTCTCCTTGGGAAGAAGCATATGAGGTTGTGGATTGTTCAGGCGGAAGTATCAGTGCTCCGGTTTCCTATACATTTGAAATCGGCGGCAGTGTTTGGAAGCTTGAAGTTATGCCGCAGAACGGCTGGGTGGAAAAAAGCTATTTATATAGTATTTTTGGCGGTGGACTGTTGGTAGTGCTGCTTTTGACAGGATTAACGGCAGCACTGCTGATTCTTGATGAGAATCGTCAGGAGTTAAGAAAACTTGCGCTGACGGATGCCTTGACAGGTATTTATAACCGTCACGGTTTTGATAAGCATGTGACAGTATATATGAAACAGTATCCCGAAAAGCACTGTGTCGGTGTACAGTTTGATATTGATGATTTTAAATTGATTAACGATATTTACGGACATGCTTCCGGGGATAAGGCACTGCAGATTCTCGCGGAAAGCATGCGGAAGTTTTTTCCAGAGCATGCGGTGCTTGGTCGAAACGGTGGTGATGAGTTCTGCATTTTTCTGCCGGACTGCACCTGCAAAGAAGCAGAAGAAAAACTGGTACAGTTTACAAAACAAAAGCGTTTTTTTGTTTATGAAGGTGAGAAACGCGCATTTAACATTTCGCTTGGATATGCAGAATATCCGGTTCATGCAAAATCGCAGCTGCAATTAATGCACTGTGCCGATGCGGCACTTTATGAGGTGAAATTGCGTGGAAAAAAGGGAAACCTGGTATATGATGAGGGATTTGATCCAGAAGTCCGTACACAGCTTGGATTTGCACTGCGGGATATTTCAGAAAATCTTCCGGGAGCCTTTATTATTTACAAGGCAGACTATACGGATGATGAAATTCTATTTGCAAACAGTGAATTAATACGGTTGGCAGGCTGTGAAAATATTGAGGAATTTATGACATATACACAGCGGAGTTTCCGCAGTCTGATCCGTGAGGACGAAAGAGAAGGTGTGGAGCAGAGTATCTGGCAGCAGATTGGAACAGGGCAGTGTAATGATTATGTGCATTTTTATCTGAAAAAGAAAGATGGTACCTATCTTAAGGTGCTTGACCATGGCAGAATTGTGGAGAGCGGTCATTACGGAAAAGTGTTTTATGTATTAATTATGGATTGGGATTCTATGAAGGAAAAGTACATGGATTCTTTATAAAAACACATTTGTTAAAAAGGTAAAGCGGAAAGCAGCGGCAGTTGACAGTTCCGGACACAAAAAGTAAAATAAATAAAGACTATTTGAAATAGAAGGAGAATAAAGATGAGAATTGGCATTTTAGGTTATGGAAACCTCGGCAGAGGGGTAGAGTGTGCAATTAAGCAGAATCCGGATATGGAACTGGCGGCTGTATTTACAAGACGTGCGCCGGAAACCGTGTCTATCCTGACAGAAGGCGCGGCAGTATGCTCCGTTGATGATGTGGAACAGTGGAAGGATAAGATTGACGTCATGATTCTGTGCGGCGGCAGTGCAACGGATTTACCGGAGCAGACACCAAAGTTTGCAAAGCTGTTTAACGTGGTAGACAGCTTTGATACACACGCAAGAATCCCGGAGCATTTTGACAATGTAGATGCAGCGGCAAAGGAAAGCGGACATGTCGGCATTATTTCAGTCGGCTGGGACCCGGGTATGTTCTCATTAAACCGTATGTATGCAAATGCAATTTTACCGGACGGACAGGACTATACATTCTGGGGTAAGGGGGTCAGTCAGGGTCATTCTGATGCAATCCGCCGCGTAGAAGGCGTAAAGGACGGCAAGCAGTATACAATTCCTGTGGAAGCGGCACTTGAAGCTGTAAGAAACGGAGAAAATCCACAGCTTACTACAAGACAGAAGCACACAAGAGAGTGCTTTGTGGTACTTGAAGAAGGTGCAGATGCGGCAAAGGTAGAAGAAACCATTAAAAATATGCCGAACTACTTTGCAGATTATGACACGACTGTTCATTTTATCAGTGAAGAAGAATTAAAGGAAAAGCACAGTGGTATTCCGCATGGCGGATTTGTAATCCGTTCCGGAAAGACCGGCTGGAATAAAGAAAACCAGCACGTGATTGAATACAGCTTAAAACTGGATTCTAATCCTGAATTTACCTCTTGTGTTATCGTGGCTTACGCAAGAGCGGCATATCGTCTGTACAAGGAAGGTCAGACAGGCTGTAAGACAGTATTTGACATTGCCCCGGCTTATTTAAGTGCAAAAGATGGCGCTGAATTAAGAAAGAGCCTGCTGTAGAAAAATTATGACAGAAAAAGAAAAAATGCTCGCGGGACAGATATACGACCCATCAGATGAAGAACTGTTAAAGCTTCGTCAGAATGCGCATATTTTAAGCAAAAAGTATAATGACTGTTTTGAAACAGATGCGCAGAGGACGGATTTACTGCATGAGCTTATACCGCATATGGGTGAAAATGTGTATTTACAGGGTCCTGTCCAGTTTGATTACGGCTGTTTTACGGAAATTGGAAAGAATACATATGCAAATTTTAATTTCACGTGTCTGGACTGCGCACCGGTAAAAATCGGAAACGACGTATTTATCGGACCGAATGTATCCCTGCTGACACCGGTACATCCGTTTCGTTTTCAGGACAGAAATATGTACCGGCGCGCAGATGGTGTATACGCAGACCGGGAATATGCAAAACCGATTACAATAGGGGACAACTGCTGGCTTGCCGGAAATGTAACAGTGTGCGGCGGTGTCACGATTGGCAGTGGTACGGTTATCGGTGCGGGAAGTGTGGTCACACACGATATTCCGGCAGGTGTCCTTGCGGCAGGCGTTCCGTGCCGGGTTATCCGGGAGATTACGGAGGAAGATGCGTTGTCATGCCACCCGGAGTTATTTGGTGTATAGCAGGAAGGCTGTAGAACGCTTTCGAATAAAAAACGTATCTTTTCAAACGGCAATAGGTGCAACTGAAAAGATACGTTTTACTTTTAATTTTAAGATTCGGACGAAATTGTACGCGCCAGCTCTGCAACGGTTTCTGTTGGCAGTTCGGTAAGGTCTGCGGTGTCCCGGACACTGCTTCCGTTCTTTAAAAGCTTGGCGGCAAGCTGCATTTTTGCTTCCTTTATACCTTTGGCAAGTCCGGAGGCTTCATATATTCTATATATAAAATACTATACTGAAATAATATTTGCAACAGAAAAAATAAAATTCCCGTCTGTAATTGTATTTGATTTGCAAAGTGGTATGCAAAATAAGAAAATGACCAGTGATTTTATGGCAGGCAGTATCGGGACAAATCCCGTGATTGTAAGAAAAATTTTACAGCAGTTAAAGGCGGAGGGATTGGTTGAGGTATCCAGAGGAACCAGAAAAGGAAAAAGTAAGTTCATGGGAGTCTTTTTGAGTTTCATGCGGAAATTTCGTGTGATACTCCTTTTTTAATATCTTGAAAATAACTTCCGGTTATGCTATCTTATAGAACAAGGGAATGAAGTACTCCCGAAGTGAAAAACACTTAAACCGCTTATTAAGCTGATGACTTCTGCGATGAAATAAACGCAGAAGCTGTCAGCTTTTTTTGTGTAGAAAAGAGGAATGTATGTTATTAAGTATTGCATTGATTTTGCTGGTCGGAATGTCTATGGGCTGGATTTGCAGGAAAATAAAACTGCCGGGTCTGCTTGGAATGTTGATTACCGGTATTGTGCTAGGTCCGTATGTGTTAAATATGCTGGATATAAAGCTTCTTGGCATATCGGCAGATTTAAGAAAAATCGCCCTGATTATTATTCTGACAAGAGCGGGGCTTGGACTGGATTTAACGAGCTTAAAAAAAATCGGAAGACCTGCGGTTTTAATGTGCTTTGTGCCGGCAACGTTTGAACTGGCGGGTATGCTGCTTTTAGCGCCGCGCCTTATGGGAATGAGCCTTCTGGAAGCGGCGGTCATGGGCGCGGTGCTTGCGGCAGTATCGCCTGCGGTCGTTGTTCCGCGCATGGTAAAGCTTATGGAAGAAGGCTACGGGGTCAAAGAGGGGATTCCGCAGTTGATTCTTGCGGGGGCATCGGTCGATGATGTCTATGTCATCGTGCTGTTTTCGACATTTTCGGGCATGATGCAGGGGGAAGGCGCATCGGTTATCCGTTTTGTCAATATTCCGGTGTCTATTATTTTAGGAATGATTATCGGTCTGACAATTGGCATTCTGCTTGCATTTTATTTTCAAAAAGTGCATATTAGAGATACGGCAAAGGTACTGATTATTCTTGGTATTTCATTTCTGCTGGCAGCAGCCGAAGACAGCCTGACAACACCGGTTACATTTTCGGCGCTGATTGCAATTATGTTTATCGGCGTGGGCTTGCAGAGAAAGCGGGAAGCTGTTGCAAAAAGACTTGCCGTAAAATACGGAAAACTGTGGGTAGCGGCAGAGGTCTTTTTATTCGTACTGGTCGGTGCAACTGTTAATATCGGTTATCTTGGCAGGGTTGGCGTGCGTGCATTGCTGATGATTGCAGGTGCATTGCTGTTTAGAATGGCGGGCGTTTGGGTCTGTCTGCTGGGTACGGGTTTGAAAACAGGCGAAAAGGCATTTACAATGCTTGCGTATACACCGAAAGCCACAGTTCAGGCGGCAATCGGCGGGATTCCGCTGGCACTGGGTTTTGCGTGCGGCGATACGGTACTGACGGTTGCGGTATTGGCAATTGTGTTGACTGCGCCGCTCGGGGCATTTGCGATTGATTTATCGTACCGGAAGCTGCTGACGAAAAGTAAGTAAGAATGGAGATAAGTGCGAAAAATCCTTAAATCTAAGATTTTTCGCACAGCGCTTTGTGCCGCAGGCGTCACAAATCCGCTTTTTATCGCAGAACTGAATAAATTCAGTCCGCGATTCCTCCGGCATTAGAATGCCTGCGGAATGGAGATTAATATGCAGATAAAAAAAGTTGCGGTTTTAGGAGCGGGAGCGGTTGGCTCTTATGTAATATGGGGACTTTCACAAGCAGAGAATCTTAGCCTTGGAGTGATTGCGGAAGGGGAGCGCGCCGGGCGCTTAAAAGAAAACGGTTGTCTGATTAACGGACAGGTTTACCGTCCGGAGGTCTGGACACCAAAGGAAGCGCACGGCGCAGACCTTTTAATTGTATCGTTAAAATACGGCGCACTGCCGGGTGCATTGGACAGCATTGCGCAGGCGGTGGGAGAACACACAATCGTAATGAGTTTAATGAACGGTGTAGACAGCGAAGAAATTATTGCGCAGAAAGTAAATCCCGATAACATTTTGCATGCACTGATTAAAGTGGCATCCCACAAAGAAGAGAACGGTTACTGCTTTAATCCCGAAACGACAATCGGTATCATCTTCGGGGAAATCAAGCCGCCGTTTGAGAGTGAACGTGTACAGGCGGTGTGCACACTTTTTGAAAATGCGCAGATACATTTCCGTGTAACAGACTATATTAAGGAAGAAATGTGGAGCAAATTCCGCCTGAATGTGTGCAATAACCTGCCGCAGGCAATCTTAGGCGCGGGTGTCGGCTGTTACAGCGATAGCACGCATATGAAAGCCATCAGTGAAGGACTGAAAAAAGAGCTTGAAGCCATTGCACAGGCAAAGGGTATTGACATCGGAAAAGCCGACAAGTCATCTTCCCACGGCAGTGCAGTGCCGCCAAAGACACGCTATTCGACATTGCAGGACTTAGATGCGGGACGGCACACCGAGATTGATATGTTTTCCGGGGCGTTAATGCGGATGGGAAAAGAACTAGGCATTCCGACCCCGTATAATGAATATACCTACCACATAATTAAGGCGCTGGAAGAAAAAAATGACGGAAAATTTGATTACAGTAAAGATACGCAGGAATCGACGTGGTCAAAATAAAAATGCATCTAAATTTACGATTTATGACATTGAACTTCAATAGGTTTGAGAGTATAATTTAACATATGTATCAAAGGTATCAGGGAATGTTTCTATTTTACCTGAAATACGCATATTATATTATGAAATGTTGGGGAGGACATGGTTATGGCTACATGGAAGAATTTAGACACACTGGAAACTTTTAAGGCACTTTCAGAGGTAAAACGCGTGAAGCTGGCAGAGGCAATGTCAGGGGCAGAAGGTGCAGAGCGTGTAAAGAAGTACAGTGTACCGATGGCAGAGGGATTTTCTTATAATTTTGCCGCAAAGCAGGTGGATGATGAAGTGTTAAATGCGTTAAAGGCACTGGCAGAAGAAGCTCAGCTTGCAGAAAAATTTGAAGAACTCTACAACGGTGCGGTAATAAATACCGGAGAAAACAGACTGGTACTTCACCAGCTGACCCGTGGACAGCTGGGTAATGCAGTAGAAGCAGACGGCGTGGACAAGCGTGAATTTTATGTAAAACAGCAGGCGCGGATTGCGGAATTTGCCAATAAAGTACATAATGGTGAAATTACCAATGCCGCAGGCGAGAAGTTTACAACGGTTGTACAGATTGGTATCGGCGGCAGCGATTTAGGACCGCGCGCGATGTATCTGGCACTGGAAAACTGGGCAAAGAAGAACAATACGTTAAAGATGAAGGCGCAGTTTATCAGCAACGTAGACCCGGATGATGCCGCCGCAGTTTTAAATGCAGTGGACGTGGCACATGCCCTGTTCGTACTGGTGTCAAAGTCCGGCACAACCCTTGAAACATTAACCAATGAATCCTTTGTAAAGGAAGCGTTAAAGAAAGCAGGCTTAGATGCTTCAAAGCATATGATTGCCGTAACAAGCGAAACTTCACCGCTTGCAAAGAGTGATGATTATCTGGCTGCATTTTTCATGGACGACTATATCGGTGGTCGTTTTTCATCGACATCAGCCGTTGGCGGCGCTGTACTGTCACTGGCATTCGGACCGGACGTTTTTGCACAGTTCTTAGAGGGTGCGGCGGCAGAAGACAAGCTTTCAGCCAATAAAAATGTTATGGAAAATCCTGAAATGTTAGATGCACTTATCGGCGTATATGAGCGCAATGTACTGGGCTATCCGGGTACGGCAGTACTTCCGTATTCACAGGCATTAAGCCGCTTCCCGGCACATTTACAGCAGTTAGACATGGAATCTAACGGTAAGTCCGTGAACCGTTTTGGCGAACCGGTGGATTATCCAACAGGTCCGGTCATTTTTGGTGAACCGGGAACCAACGGACAGCACTCCTTCTATCAGCTGCTTCATCAGGGAACGGATATTGTGCCGTTGCAGTTTGTAGGTTTCAGAAACAGCCAGATTGGCACGGATATTGAAATTCAGGGCAGTACAAGCCAGCAGAAGCTGTGTGCAAATGTTGCCGCACAGATTGTTGCATTTGCCTGTGGTAAGTCAGATGACAACCGCAACAAGAATTTTGAAGGCGGACGTCCGTCCAGCATTATTATTGGTGACAGTCTTACACCAAAGTCACTGGGCGCTCTGCTTGCGCATTTTGAAAATAAGATTATGTTCCAGGGCTTCTTATGGAATGTCAACAGCTTCGACCAGGAAGGCGTACAGCTTGGCAAGGTGCTGGCAAAGCGTGTGCTTGCGCATGAAACGGACGGCGCATTAAAGGTTTACAGCGATTTGTTAAACATTTAATTAGACTGTCGTATATACAGTAATTGTATATACGACAGTCTTTTGTATAATGGGGCTGTCGCACTAAGAAATTAGTGCGATGCCCCTTTTTTTATGTTAATGTGGTATATAATCTAAAAAAAATAAATCCCAGGCTTCGAAAACCCTGGGATTTATGGTAAAATATTAGCATGCTACTACATAATAAATTACAAAAAGATTATACGTTAAATCAGAGTGGATATCAACTAAAACTTCCACTTGAATTAGGAACAATTATTCCTAAGAATGATTCTGTGCGGTTACTCAGTCAGTTTGTAGAGGAGATGGATTTGACTGATTTATATTCTACTTATGATAGAATAAATTCTTTATCGCCAAGAACACTTTTGAAGATTGTTTTATACTCTTACATGAATGGTGATTATTCATCCCGTTCTATGGAATTAAACTGCAAAAGAGATATCAATTTCATGTTTCTTTTAGAAGGACATTCTGCACCTGACCATGCAACACTTGCACGATTCAGGAGCATTCATTTTGCCCCTTGTTCTAAGCGTATTCTCGCAGAAGTTTCAAATATCCTTTTTGATTTAGGTGAAATATCCGGTGAAACTATCTTTATTGATGGTACAAAAATCGAGGCAAAGAAACATAAATAAACTTCATAATAAGATTCAGAATGGGAAGACAGGAACACATTTATTTCCTTTAAAAAGTGCCTGAATTTAGAAATATCAAAATAAAAATTTTAAAACCTATATAGGTTTATTAAAGTACGCCAATTTTTGGAACATCCCATTCATTTTAATAAATAGTAACTTAAAAATCGTATTTTTATAGGAAAAAGAGGCTGGTACCCTAACGATTTTCAATCGTTAAAGCGACAGCCCCTTATTTGCTTTATTCTACAAACACAATCATTACTTTTCATTCCTGTCAATCTTTAAATCTTTGTAATATTGCATTGGAGTAACACCATATTCTTTCTTAAATGCTCTAAAAAAATGATTATACCCTCCAAATCCACCAAGCGCATATACCTCATGAATACTTTTCCCCTGCTCTATATAATGGCGGCATAAATCAAGTTTGCTCTTTACAATGTATGAATGAGGTGTCTCACCTGTCAATTTTTTAAACTCTCTTACTATATGATAACGGCTTATATAAAATTCATTTTCCAAGCGCTCCAACGAGATATCTTCTGTCAAATGTTCTCTGATATAAATAAAAATATCATCCATTACAACGTGCTTTTTCTTATTCGTCTTAATCTGCACATCCTCCTGAACAGATGAGCGAAGTGCAAGTACAAGAATCATAGTTAATAGGCTTTTCTCGTATAATGAGTGGGCAAATTTAGGCGGCTCATTATTCATCGAATAGAGCTTTTTTGATATATTCTTTATAAGCATAGCCGATTCAGTCTCAGAATGAACAATCTTAACTTGATACGGAACAAAATCAAACGCTTCATCAAGTCTTGTTTCTTCATCTGACAATTTCCTTAAAAGTTCTCCACCTATATAAAGAACATAAACTTCAAGAGGATACTTATTTTTACGATATTCAAGTTTTACTTTATTACCTGGCTTAATAAATATCAAATCCTCCATAGTACATACAATATTATCGTCCTCCTGGTGCATATGCCCTATCCCACCAGCTATAAATACAATTGTATAGCTCTTCTTTTGCCCAAAGCTTCGCTGGGCACTATCCAATATTTTCAAATATTCCATTTTGTAGCCTTGCTTTTCCATATGTCTATTTTGTACACTTTCCTATTATATTTTTTGTTCATTTCGTCAAAATATACAATATATCAATTTTTCGTAGTTTGCAAGCAATATTTGTATATGGATATCAGCATAACCACAATATAATAAGATTGTAGCTACTAAAACAATATAAATTTGGGAGGTAAATTATCATGAAAGAAACAAGACCTTTTTCCATGAAGGACAAAATTGGTTACACTCTTGGCGATTTGGGATGTTGCTGTACTGAGCAGTTCCGTGCCATGTATCTTGCTATTTTTTATACACTGGTATTAAAAGTTAATCCAGTACACGTAGGAATCCTTATGCTTGTTACAAAGTTTTGGGATGCTATAAATGACCCTTTAATTGGTGCACTTGTTGATAGCCACAAAAACAAAGGAAAAGGAAAATTTATTCCTTGGATTAAATTCTTTGCTTTTCCAACTGCAGTACTCTGTATATTAGGATTTGTTAACGTATACAATTTCGCTTATGGTGCACGTATTGCTTATATGTTCATTACATATATTGTTTACGAAATTATGTACACATGTGTCAGCGTTCCATTTGGTAGTCTTTCAAGTGTAATGACTGATGATGTTAACCAACGTACTGACCTTTCTCGTTTCAGAAGTCTTGGCGGTACAATTTTTATGACAGTTATCGTTATTGCTGGACCAGTATTCTTATATAAAGATAACCAGCCAGTACCTAGCCATTTCCTTATTATGTCAGCAATCTGTGCAGTTATTGGATTAATCTGTCTTATGTTTACATCTCATTGGTGTAAAGAGCGTATTATTACAGAGCCAGTTGTTGAGAAAAAAGAAAAGCTTAACTACTTCCAGGTAATTAAAGATATTACTAAAAACAAAGCATTACTCGGAGTTATGTTATCAAGCTTTATCGGTATTGTTGGAGCAGGTATGGTTAACGGATTAAATACTTATTTATTCCGCGATTATTTTGGAAATGTTGCCATCATGGCAGTTTCAGGTATGTTAAGTGTACTCTGGTCACTTATTGCATTCGTAGGCACAAAATTTGTTGCTAAGAAATTTGGAAAGAAAGAATGGATTATGTACAGTGCAACTTTCTCAGTTGTTGTTTATGCTATTTTATTCTTCTTCCCAATTGAAAATCCTATTCTCTTTATTATCATCAACGGAATCTGCTATCTTGGAGTAAGTGGTTTCCAAGTATTAGTTTGGGCACTTGTAAATGATGCAATTGATTATCAAGAACTTCAGACAGGAAAACGTAATGAAGGAATTGTATATTCGGCATATACATTCTTCCGTAAACTTGCTAATGCTGTATCAGGAAGTATGAGTAGTTTTGCACTTGCAATTGCTGGATTCCAGGTTAATGAAGCTGTCCAGAATGAAGCATTCTCAGGACATCTTTGGAAAACATATACAGGTTTATATGTTGTAGGATATTTATTAGCTGTTCTGGTATTAAAATTTATCTACCCTCTTACAAAAGAGAAAACAGCTGAAATGTTACAGGATTTAGCTGACAAGCGAAATGCTACTACTGCAGAATAAAATTAGAAATGGAGGTATTTTAAATTGACAAAACAAGTAGAAATCACAAACCGTGATGGACACATCTTACGCGGAATAGTTAACATTCCAGAAGATGGCACAAGATTTCCTGCTATTGTAAATGTACATGGCTTTACAGGGAATAAAAGCGGTTACAAAAGTATTTATACGCACACAGCCAGATTCTTAGCTGAACATGGATTTGCCAGTGTCCGTTTTGATTTATACGGAAATGGTGAAAGTGATGGTGAATTCGAGGACATGACCTTTACAGGTATCCTACACGATATCGAGGATATTATAAACTGGACTAAAACACAAGATTTTGCCAATCCAGATAAGATTATCTTATCTGGTCAGAGTATGGGAGGATACGCAGCTGCTACTGCCGCTCCTATTGTTAATCCTTATGCTCTCATGCTTATGTGTCCAGGTGCTGGAATGTGGTTTGGATGTAAGGATCGTGCTGAAGCCATGGAAGCTAAGGGGATCACCAAGGCCGATATTGAAGGACTCACTTTCCCAACATCTTTTAATCATGATTTATTTAATTATGAGCCATTCTCGTCAGCAGAAGGATACAACGGACCAGTCCTCCTTATAAGAGGAACTGCAGATGATTTGGTAGATGATGCAACATGCCATAGATATGAGTCACTTTACAATGGAAAATGCAATTATAAAACAATTGAAGGCGCTAACCACAATTTTGCCAGTGCTTTTGCAAGAGCAGAATTAGACAAATTAATGTTAGAGTTTTTAACACCACTTAAATAGTATACTCAATTTGAAAGGAAGTATGAACAATGAAATTATTAGAGCCTATAAAAGTTGGAAATATTGAGTTTAAAAACCGTATTATGTTCCCACCACTTACAACAGGATATGAAGAAAAAGATGGTTCAATTGGAGAACAAAGTTTTCGTTTTTACGAGCGTCTCGCAAAAGGCGGTGTCGGATATATAGTAATTGGAGATGTTGCACCACTTCCAACATTCTCTCCTACACCAAAGCTTTATTCATCTGAACAGGTTCAAAGCTTCAAAAGACTTGCTGACGCATGTCATGAAAATGGCGCAAAACTTGGAATTCAGTTATTCCATCCTGACTACAATGTTAAAGCTTTAAACGACTTGTTCCATCAGGGCAAAATGCAGGAGGCAAGAGCTAAACTTCACCATGATATGCAGCACTTTGTAAATGAAGTTACTGCAGAAGAGCTTGATGAAATAATAAAGCATATGGAAAACTGTGCTATCTTAGCACACGAAGCTGGTGTTGATTGTATTGAAGTACATGGAGACCGTCTTGTTGGTTCTCTCTGCTCTCCTATTTTAAATCATAGAACTGATGAATATGGCGGTGACCTGGCTAATCGTACACGTTTTGCATTAACACTCGTAAAAAGATTAAAAACAATCGTACCTGACATGGTTATCGACTACAAGCTTCCTATAGTTACTCCTCTTGGAGAAAATAGTTTTAGAGGAAAAGGTGGTCTTCCACTTGATGAAGCTTGCATTTTTGCTAAAGAATTAGAAGCTTGCGGTGTTGACACATTACATGTTGCACAGGCTAACCATACTGGAAATATGGGTGATACAATCCCTGCCATGGGAACACAGCCATACGGATTTATGGTTTCTTATTCTAAAAAAATCAAAGAGCTTGTATCTATTCCTGTATCTGTAGTAGGCCGTATCGTTACACCAGAAGCTGCTGAAGCAGTTATTACAAATGGTTCTGCTGATATTATTGGATTAGGTCGTTCTCTTCTCACAGACCCTGACTTTGCAAACAAATGTGCAGATGGACATTGCTGTAATGTCAGAACATGTATGATGTGTAATAAAGGATGTACAGATAATATTCAGAATCGTGCTTTCTTAAGTTGTGTACTTAATGCTGAAAATGGTTACGAAGGATCCCGTCAGATTACTCCTGCAGCATCAACAAAGAATATAGCAATTATTGGTGCTGGTATTGCTGGACTTGAAGCTGCACGTGTTGCTGCATTAAGAGGACATCATGTAACTATATTTGAGAAATCACTTCAGATTGGTGGTCAGTTACTTATTGCTAGTGTACCTCCAAGAAAAGAAGAAATGATGAGAAGCATTAATTATTATACAAATGTACTTCCTGAATTGGATGTAACATTCAGGCTTGGTCAGGAATTCACATCCCAAGATTATAATTCATTCGATGAAGTAATTGTGGCAACAGGAGCAAACAATGCAATAATCCCTGTTCCTGGCAAAGATCTTCCAACTGTAGCAAGTGCATGGGATGTACTTGCCAAGAAAGAAATCGTATTCGGTAATGTTTCTGTAATCGGTGGTGGTCTTGTAGGTGTTGAAACCGCTGAATATTTGGCTTCACGCGGATGTAAGGTTACAATTATTGAAATGATGGATCAGATTGCAAAAGAAGAAAGTAACACTATTTTACCTACTCTAATGAGGGAATTAGAGCATTATAATGTTCAAATAGTAACATCTGCAAAATTATCAGAAATTAAAGATGATTCTGTAGTTGTTGAAAAAACAATAGATGACAATACATCAACAGAAGAAATTGCTTCAGACTTTGTTGTAATGGCTGTTGGTGCAAGAAAGAATCTTCCAGAGCTTTCAGATTGTCCTCTCCCACTTCACTATATTGGTGATTGTGCCGGAGAACGTCCAAGTAATATTGATCATGCTATTAAATCAGCATATGATGTAGCATGTGAAATATAAATTATTAATTACCCTATTACCACAAAGGGGCTGTCGCACTAAGAAATTAGTGCGATGCCCCTTTTTTATGTTAATGTGGTATATAATCTAAAAAAAATAAATCCCAGGCTTCGAAAACCCTGGGATTTATGGTAAAATATTAGCATGCTACTACATAATAAATTACAAAAAGATTATACTTTAAATCAGAGTGGATATCAACTAAAACTTCCACTCGAATTAGAAACAATTATTCCTAAGAATGATTCTGTGCGGTTACTCAGTCAGTTTGTAGAGGAGATGGATGTGACTGATTTATATTCTACTTATGATAGAATAAATTCTTTATCGCCAAGAACACTTTTGAAGATTGTTTTATACTCTTACATGAATGGTGATTATTCATCCCGTTCTATGGAATTAAACTGCAAAAGAGATATCAATTTCATGTTTCTTTTAGAAGGACATTCTGCACCTGACCATGCAACACTTGCACGATTCAGGAGCATTCATTTTGCCCCTTGTTCTAAGCGTATTCTCGCAGAAGTTTCAAATATCCTTTTTGATTTAGGTGAAATATCCGGTGAAACTATCTTTATTGATGGTACAAAAATCGAGGCAAATGCCAATAAATATACTTTCGTGTGGAAAAAAGCCGTTACAAAAAATCAGGCAAAACTGTTAATTAAGTTAGCTGATTTTGTAGCTGAATGTGAACAACTCTATGACATAAAAATAGTTTATGGAAATGTAATAAAAATCAAACATTTAAAGAGACTACGCAAGAAGCTGTATGCTCTCAAAAATGCTGGAAATATCACATTCGTGCATGGTATAGGCAAGGCTCATTTGGAGACATAAAACAGGACATGCAGTTCAGAAGATACCTAAGCAAAGGGACTGCGAATGTACTCGCTGAAAGTACTCTTTTAGCAATTGCAAGAAACATAAATAAACTTCATAATAAGATTCAGAACGGGAAGACAGGAACACATTTATTTCCTTTAAAAAGTGCCTGAATTTAGAAATATCAAAATAAAAATTTTTAAAACCTATATAGGTTTATTAAAGTACGCCAATTTTTGGAACATCCCACTTATTTTAATAAATAGTAGCTTAAAAATCGTATTTTTATAGGAAAAAGAGGCTGGTACCCTAACGATTTTCAATCGTTAAAGTGACAGCCCCATTATACAAAAGGTACTTCGTGCCAGTGGTGCGCTCTTTTTATGGCAGACACGGTTAATCATTTGGTTGTGACCGGGTCTGTTTATTTGACTTCTGTGGATATACTTTGTGCCAGTTCGGCTACTGTTTCCTGTGGAAGTTCTGTATGAAATGCTACCTCTGTGATACTTTTACCGTTTTTTAGAAGCTTTACAGCAGACTGGACTTTTTTAATTCCGGCAGCTTTGGCATACCGGGTTAAGTCACCCATCTGGCAGAGCCGCCGTAAAGCTGATTTTTTAGTACCTGTGGTATCGGTGTTTCTTTACTACTGATAATTTCAAAACTGGAATCCGTAATCCGTTCCTGCTCACTGCCGTCGGGCATTTTAATAAAATGCTCATTTTGCAGCAGGCAGACGGTTCCTTTCTTTTATTATACTGGACTTGTGGGATTGTCGACAAGCATTTCAATGGATTTTCTAAAATTTTTTCAAGTCTTTTGGGATTTCAAACCGGTTATAAATGGTGTTTGAACGAATATAGAATGACATTTCAGAATCCGCAGTAAATTCCAAAAACCGTGAAAAAATACAGACGAAATCTAAAAAACTTAGATTTCAACAGTTAATCAGATTTTAAACACATATTAATTGATATAAAACTGTGCTTAAACTGAGATTTAGAATATATTCTATTGGTATAATAACATATTATTGCACATTTGGCAATAGCAATGGAAAATATAATAAAATCAGTGGTTTTTACTAAAATACAGCCAAAAATCAGTTGTCGTCTTTTGTCGAATATAGTACTCTAGAACTACATAAGGCTAATTTCTATACAAAAGAAGAATGATACTAAGGGAAAAAATAAACAAAAAAGGAGAGAGAAAAATGGACAGAATTCAACGCAAAAAACCGGAATTCCGGCGGATTGCAGCGATGATTATGGCGGTAGCCATGATTATTTCCGTGATACCGTTTCCGGAAGGGCTGTTTCATGTAACAGCGGCGGCAGCAGTAAAGATGTCGGCAACATGGACAGCTGCCAATTCAACATTAACCGATTCCGACGATGCCGAGGCGGCAAGTGTAAAAGGCGGAAAACTTACCAATGATACAGGCGATACGATTCAGATTTCAGGAACAGCCACATTTACAAAAAGGGATAGTGACTTTCTGGCAAATAACGGGGTGTCTTTGGACATTCCGGTTGTAGAGGGCGCAAAGACCTGTACGCTTACAATCGTATCTTATTATGATATTACAGAAAGTAATGCAAATCCAGTGCTTGTAAGCGGCATGGAGAATGTAAAAATCACAAGAACAGGAACAGGCGACTGGTCAACTTATACGATTACCGGTACACCGGATAAAAATGTGTCGGCAGTGACACTCACCATGCAGAAGCAGGAGTATTTTAGGTCTGTACAGGCAGATTCTTCAACCAGCCTTGCAGTGACTTCTGCCGGCTTTGCCGAAGGCGGGGACACGACGGCAGAATGGACTTACAGCAACGGAAGTGTAGTAGCTTCTAATTCGGCAAGCTCCATTCAGAAGACAACGGGAACCTATACAAATACAGACGGGGATGTCTTATATGTAGATGCATCTGCAGGTAAATTTGCACCGGATACGACTCAACAGTATAGAATCCAGATTAATGCAACAACCCAGATGACGATTCCGGCAGCGGGAGAGAAAGCAACTTTAACACTTATTATTAATAAAAATAATATTAGCACAGATACACAAAGCGTGCTAACAGATAAATATTTGAGTCTTTCAGGCACAGGTCTTTTAAAGGCAGAATGTACAAAAAATGAAGTGTATTTGGAAGATAACAATTACAGAAAAGTAGAAATTACCTGCTATCTGGATGGTGATGAAGGTGAATTAACATTAACAGCATTATCAAATACTTATTTTAAGTCCCTTGCCATTGCCTGTGAAACACTCGACAAGACAACGATTAAAGGAAGTATTACATCTTCTGCAGAAATCCCTGATGGAACAGCCATTGTTGCAACCAATCAGACAACAAAACTTTCCTATACGGGTGTAATTACAAACGGAACGTATGAGATCGCCGTTCCGGCAGAAGATGAAGAAATGACTTATGAACTGTCAGTCAGTGATGCAGAATATCAGATTGCATCCGGTGTGACAACACATGTTATCAGTAAAGACAAGAGTGCAGACATTACAGCGAATTTAAAGCTGGTGAAATTAAGTACCTGTGTTGTAACAGGCAGTATCAGCGGATTTGCTGATGATTATGATATCAGCAGACTGGATGTTTTGTTTAAGGCAGCTGGGGAAACAGAGTATGTGCCGGAAGTTACAGTAGATACAAAGAACAAGACCTATACGGCAAAGCTCGAAAAGGATATGCCGTACAGTGTAGCATTACAGGGTGTCAATGACTATGAACTGACTGCACCGGCAGAAAATGTTACCTATTCAGAAGACAGTACACTGAATATGACGGTAGCATTAAAGCCTACGTATCAGGTATCGCTTACGCTGCCGGATACACCGGATTTAAGCGGTAAAAATATCACGTATACCTATATAAATCAGGATGACGGATATACTTATATATTTAGTAATAAGGAAGCAATCTCATTAAGAGACGGTACGTATCTGTTACAGCTTTCAGGAGATTTTCTTGCACAGCCGTATTGCGTAAAGAGTGGTTTATATGTAACGGTTGCAGGGAAAAAAGCTGCACAGACACTTACATTTGAAGAAGTGACAAGCTGGTCCTTTGTATACAGTGATGATGGAAATTACTATCAGCAGAGTATCAATGGAACAACCGGTTATTATAATGGACTTTATGTTGATGCAGCAACAGGTAAGCTTGTACCAAACGGTCCTACACCGAATTCAGCACAGTTTACGACAGGCGCAAAGATTTCCGTGCCGGTCAGCGGAAAATGTACGATTTCGGTTGAAGCATATCAGGCGGAGCGTGCGCTGTATACAATCGGAGGAACTGCGGCAGATACGACAACGGCGGTTTCTACCTATACCTATGATTCAGAAGAAGCCGGAACGGTAGAAATCGTATCAACGGGAAGCGCATATCTTTGTAAAATATCCGTTGTCTATGCAGCAAAGGACGTAGAATATGTTGAGCAGCCGGAAATGCCAAAGACATATGATTACGGTACACCGGATGCGCTGGTTGTACAGCCGACAGGTCAAAGACTGGTCGTTACACAGACAGGTGGTACTTTAACCGGAAAAGAAAGTATCAGTGACAGTGTCAGCTACTTTGGATTTAATGAAACAGCGGATATAAATAAGCTCACGGCAGATGTGACGATTTTAGAGTGCGGCACAAGCAGTTCTAACGGCGTGTTCTTTGGCGCATTTAACGGAAACGGCATTGCAACGGCAGGTATCCGTAAAGGTACGGAATTAAAGATGATTTATTCCAAATCTTCATCAGAAATGGTGGGTGCGGCAGGTGCACTGACAGGAAATGTGACTTTAGGAACACGTGTCAGATTTGAACTTGTAAAGACAGATGAAGGTCTGGTTATCAGCATTACACCAAAAGACGATAAAGAGCAGCAGATCGTTTATAAATATAGTTCAACAATGCTGCTTCAGACAGACCGTGAAAATACAGCCGTGTCCTATGGTTTTGTATTTGCAGGGGTCAAGGCTGTGATTCAGAATATGAAATATACAGCAGAAGACGGAACGTGTCTGTATGACCAGAACGCATGTTATTATGCGCAGGGTACGGCACCGGTAGTTGAAAGTGTAACAGCACAGCAGGCAGAAACAAGAGATTACATTACCGTAAGCTGGACGAATTCAGTAGAAGCAGACGGTGACGGTATGTATGTGATTCAGGTATCAGATGACGGCGGTCAGACATGGAAAAATGTGGACACGGCTATTACAGATACAACATACCGGTATGAGCTGAAAAATGCCGGGAATTATAATTTCAGAGTCTGCGGAAAACTCGGTGTAAGCGGAGAGTACAATGACTTTGTTCAGACCGATGCGATTACGGTGATAGCACCGTTAAGTACACCGGCTGTCAGCATTTCCTCAACGGCAGACAAAGTAAAGCTTGCCTGGGATAAGGTATATGATGCAACAGCGTATGACGTATACCGTTATTCTTATGATGAAACAGAGGAAAATGCTAAGAAAATTGCAACGACAACAGAATGTGCTTACGAGGATACGGACGTAACTGAAGAAATGCCGTATTACTATTATATTGTTGCCAATTCTTACATCGGAACCACATTGGATAACTATAGCAATCCGTCAGAAACGGTATGGGCAGTGCCAAGTGCCGGACATAAGGGAGATTATGTATACGAGGATGATGCGGTAGGATTTACGATTACAAAGAGGTCTTATGACACTGTATTTGATGGTAAGATTACCCTTGAAGGTGTCGTTGAAAAGGTGGCAGATGTTTCACTGGTGATTAACGGAGAAACAGTAGACACACAGAGTGTGAAAGCCAAAGAAACCTTTGCATTTGACGATAAGGAGATTGCACAGGGCAGAAATGATGTGGAATTACGGTTCACGGATAAAGATGGCAATATCACAAGAGAAACCTTTAATTTTGTGTATCTGACGAATTATCAGAAAGTAGTTGATGCTGCTTATGATGGAACAGACGGCGAAGAGGTAAATGGAATTGCAACCTACAAGACCGTACAGGCAGCAGTCAATTCTGTAGCAGCGTCCAATACACGGCGCGTTGTGATTTTTGTTAAAGAAGGCGATTACGAAGAACATCTTTCAGTGACATCACCGTATATTACACTCATTGGTGAAGACAGTGAAAAGACAAGAATTTATTATGATACCAAAGAATGGGTCGGCGGTGACATGAGCCAGCGCTGTGCAGTCAGCATCGGAAAGGCGGCAACCGGATTTTCAGCAGAAAACCTGACCATTGAAAATACATACAAATACCTTGGTGACGGTTCGCTTTCCAATGAATCCTGCGATGCATTAAGAAATGATGCAGAAAATACTTTGTATGTTAATGTAAGAATTTTAGGATATCAGGATACACTTTGTGCTAATGCAGGAACACAGTATTATTACAAGTGTTATATTGCAGGAAATGTAGACTTTATTTACGGAAATGAGCCAAGGGCATTCTTTAATGACTGTAAGCTGGTATTCCGTTATAGCGCAGCTAAAAATTCCGGCTATGTATGTGCTCCAAAGACAGGAGCTGATGCGGCATACGGACTGACATTTTACAAGTGCCGTGTGCTTTCGGAAACGGGCTGTTCAGGCAGCAGATATTACCTTGCAAGACCGTGGGGAGCAGATGCCTATATTACATGGATTGACTGTTACATGGGTAAAATTCTCCGTGCCAATACTGCAAATCCGTATTCGGATATGAGCGGAAATCCGGCAGCAGGCGCAAGATTCTTTGAATTTGGAAGCTTTGGACCGGGTTATGCAATTAATGTTAACAGAAGACAGATTTCATCCGCAAAGGCGGAAGAAATGACAACCACCGGTTATTTAGGCTGGGATCCATATACAATCGTAGCGATGATTGGCGGAAGATATGTGGGAACCGTAAATACCGGTATTGAGAACAAATTTGTTGAGAAAGAATACGTATCCGATACCTATTCCGGCATGGAAGGTGATGATACCGGACTGGATAAATATGTACTCGAAGGATACGCACAGAGCGGAAAGACAACCGGCGGCGGATTATTAATGGAATCTTCTAAGGATTATTACACCGCAGGTTCAGCCGAAGAATTTTTACAGGCTATCCAGAGTATAAAAGCAAGCGGCAGACCGTCCGTGCTCGAACTGACAAGTGATATTGCACTGGGAACGAACGAGGTTGAGGGCTTTGAGAATTACAAAGCATTTATTACGGCACATAAGCTTGCACCGCTGACACACCCGACACTGATACAGACAGGTGTATCCATGTTAAAGTTACAGGATATGAGTAACTTGACGATTTACTCAAAGAACGGTGCAAAGATTACACATACCTGCATTGATGTTACAGGTTCAAGCAACATCATTATCAGAAACATCGAATTTGATGAAATCTGGGAGTGGGATGATGAAACCGAAGGCGCATATGACCGTAATGACTGGGACTACATGACAATTGAAAAGGGAAGTTCCAATATCTGGATTGACCATTGTACGTTCTATAAAGCATATGACGGTGTGATTGATGTTAAGACACCAGCAGACAGCAGCAATGTAACCATTTCATGGTGTGAATTTTTACCGGCGAGTGAAGACAGCGTATTTTTTGATACGATGATGAATGCCATGAAGGAAAATCCGGACAACTATCCGTATTATAAGCATTTACTGGAAGCGGGCATGACAGATCAGCAGATTTATAACTATGCATATGGACAGAAAAAGACACATCTGCTCGGACAGTCCGATACAGATACGTCAGCTAAAAACATTACCGTAACACTGGCAAACAATTACTACAAGGATTCAATGGACAGAATGCCAAGACTGCGTTTTGGTACGGCACACGTTTATAACTGTATTATGGATGCACAGGATTTAAGAGATATGCGTCTGGATATCCAGAATACAGTCGGTTCGGCATTTTCACAGAAGATTGTAAGCAACGGCGCTTCTTCAAACTGCGGTGCGCACATGCTTCTTGAAAACTGCTATATGTCCGGCATGACTAACGCATTAATCAGTGGTAACGGTGACAGTGAGGCCGGCTATATTAATGCATTTAACACGATGTATCTGCTGGATAGCAAAGAACAAGAATTAAAGATAACTTTGAACACGCATAAAGAAGGCGAAACGGCATTAGTTCAGGACAGAGGAGAATTTATAGAAAATCTTCCATACAGCGGCTACACCCTGTATGCGGCATCAGACCTTGAAACACAGGTGCAGCCTTACACAGGTGCCGGAAAGCTGACGATGACAACACTGCAGTGGGAAAAGACAGCTTACAATGATGTACATAAAGAACACACAGAGCATACATGGAATGACGGAGCAATCGAAAAAGAAGCAACCTGTACCGAAGCGGGCGTAAAAGTTTACACTTGTACAGTCTGCGGAGACACAAAGAAAGAAGAAATTCCGGCAACAGGACATGTATGGGATGAAGGTAAGGTTACAACAGAAGCAACGACAGAAGCCGAGGGCGTAAAGACGTACACCTGTACAATCTGTGGGGATACGAAGACCGAAGCGATTCCGAAACTTGATGATAATGATAACAAAGGTGATACCGATGACGACAACAACGGTAAAACCGACGTAAGCATTGATGTTGTTGCAGGTGAAAATACACCGGTAGTTGCAGTTGAGGGAACAACCGATGACATTGTAAAGAAGGTTCTGACACAGGAAGAACAAAAGTCTGCGGCCAATGGTGCAAAGACAGCGATATCTCTTCATATAGCAGATATTACCGCAACCGTTTCAGATACAGAGAAGGAACTGATAGCAAAGAAGTTATCAGACGGACAGAGTGCCGGAATGTATCTTGATATTGTATTAAAAGCGGCAGTTGGAGAAAGTACCCGTGTTGTTACAGATACAAATGAGGCGCTGACAATGAAGATTACAGTTCCTGAGAGCCTTCGCAATACGGATACATCAAAGAAGAGAACGTATGATATTGTAAGAGTTCATGGAAAGGATGCAGTTGTTTTATCTTCTGAATTCAATCAGGATGATATGACCATTACATTTACAACCGGTCAGTTCTCAACTTACGCAGTTGTGTATAAAGATACGGCTGTGACACCGGAACAGCCGACAATACCGGAACAGCCGACAACACCGGAACAGCCGACAATACCGGAGCAGCCGACGACACCGGAGCAGCCGACAACACCGGAGCAGCCGACAACACCGGAACAGCCGACAACACCGGAACAGCCGACGACACCGGAGCAGCCGACGACACCGGAACAGCCGACGACACCGGAGCAGCCGACAACATCGGAACAGCCGACAACATCGGCACAGCCGGAAAATCCGACAATCCAGAATACGGAGAGTACGGAAAAAACAACAGCGGCAGACAATGCAGCAGAGGAAACACAGGTTCAGACAGGTGATTCTGTTTCATCTGGCAAGGTGGCCGGCATCGTGATTATTCTGATTGCCAGCATGGCAGTGATTGGTTTTGTACTTTTTAAAAAGAAAAAAAACGATACAGAAGAATAGTTGCAGATATCATAGGCGGGGAATTTTGACCGCAACATCTGATTGCATAAATAATTAAAAAAATGAAAAAAAGCGGGCGCTAAATGAGAGTTAGGCGTCCGCTTTGTCTTGTAAAAAATATAAATTTATGATATCTTTAATAGAAAGGATTGGATAAAAAATAAAAGCTGTATACAGGAATAAATTTATATGCAGAAGTTATTGGAGTAACGGATTGGAGTTATTATGATACGTGTGGATGTAAAAGATTTAAAAGGTGATGAAATACTGGCAGCCCCTGTGATGTCAGCATCTGATACGGTTCTTGTACAGTCCGATACAGAGTTAAAGGAAGAATATATTCAAAAGCTGACGGACCAGCGGATCGGCTATGTATATGTAAAAGAACAGACCGGCAGCGGACAGATTGTAAAAGAACGGAAAGAAGAAAAAGAGCCGCAGCAAAAGAAAATATACAGGCTGGATGAAACGACAGACCGTTCAAGGGAAATTGTCGCGGGGATTCTTGACAGACATATTTATAAACATAATTCGGATTTAAAAAAGATTGGAGAGGCGGCAGAAAATATTATTGATTCTGTACTTTCAGACCATGATGTCCTGACCAATGTGACGGAAATCCGCAATGTCAGTACAGATATGTATACACACTGTATTAATGTGTGTTCATTATCAACCATTCTGGCATTGAAGCTGAAGATGACAGAGCGTCAGGTACATAATGTGGCGCTTGGGGCGATTCTGCATGATATTGGCTTAAAGTATATCCGCGTACCGTATGAGAATATTAGTATTGAAGATATGAATTACAGGGATTTACTGGAATATAAAAAGCATACCATCTATGGATACAGCTCTGTAGAAAAAGAAGAATGGCTGTCCGATACGGCAAAAGAGATTATTCTTCTTCACCATGAAAACGTAAAGGGAACAGGCTTTCCGTTCCAGCAGAGAAATGGCAAGTTAAAGGCAGAAGTGCGCTTAGTATCCGTTTGTGATGATTTTGACAGCCTGGTGAGTGGAATCGGTAACCGGAAGATGAAGATTTATGAAGCCATCGAGTATATCAAGGTGCATACGGGCATGGAATATGATGCGACCATTGCGAATAAGCTGCTTGAATCGGTAGCAGTGTATCCGGTTGGCATGAATGTCATGACGAATGAAGGAGAAATCGGTGTGGTTGTACGCCAGAACCGGGAGGTTACAGACCGTCCGGTAATCCGTATGCTGCGATATGCAGATGGAACAGATTATAAAGAAGAAGTGGAAAAAGATTTGTTAAAGTATCTGACGGTATTTATTGTCGATACATTATAAGCAGAGGAGTTTATTCAAAAATAATATATGAATTTATATATGAGAGCGCTTGGATTTTCAAGGATGGATTCCAAAGCTGAGGCAGAATTTATACAAGAGGGGATAAAAGAGTGCATTGATGAGGGGCTGGTGCTGAAAAATCAAAAATTAAACAGGGGTTCAATGGTGGTAGCAGCAGGCGAATCCATGGGCGTTTATATTTATGGAAGATATGAGGAAAACCGGTTTGTCTATGAATATCATTTTCCATTTTTAATGGGAAGCGTGGGAACGCAGAATGATGAGATTACGATAGAGCGGCATCTGGATAAGGAGTCGTTTGCAGCAGTCTGTGATGAGGCAAAGACAGGGGTTACGCTGATTTTTTATTTACAGAATATTATGGATTATCTGGATTATCTGGTTAAAGCAGCAGGGAATCAGAAGCTTCCGGAACTGCTGGACACAAGAGGTGCTTCCGTAAAAAATCCGGTTCCGGGTAAACGGGCAGTCATGACGGCATTATCCATTGGCGGGATGATACTGCTTCCAATCCGCAAAAAGCAGGAAAAGGATAAAGAAGCGGAGGAAAGCAGAAGACGGCGTATTGCGGCAGCTAAAAGGGGTGATGAACAGGCAATGGAGAGCCTGACCCTTGAAGATATTGATACTTATACGGAAATCTCACACCGTATTATCCATGAAGATGTGTTTTCCATCGTAGATTCAACATTTATGCCGTGCGGTGTCGAATGTGACCAGTATTCTGTGATGGGGGAAATTCTGGAGTTGTCGGAGGTAAGAAATACTTATACAGATGAGAAAGTCTACCAGATGACACTGGAATGTAACAATATGGTGTTCCGCATGGCGATTAACGAAGCGGATCTGCTGGGGGAACCGGCAGTCGGACGGCGTTTTAAGGGACAGGTATGGCTTCAGGGCAGAGTGCAATTTTAATAAAATGTTAATAAAATATTAATTTTGCAAAATAAATGGCAATTTATAGGAGATTGTGTTAGTATGAAACAGTGAATAACTATAAGAGTTTAAGAATATTAATAGGAGATGAAATTATGAGTAAGAAACTTCGTGGAATCGGAGTGCAGCTTGTCGGATTTTTTGTACTGGCAATTTTGATTCCAACATTGATACTTGCATTCAGGGCAATAGAAACAACAAAATCAGCCCAGACAGAAAATTTGAAGCTGACAAGTGTACAGACATTACAGGAAACCAAGATGGGATTTACTAATTATCTGAAAAATATCAGTCAGCCAATAGACCTTTTAACAAGAAATGATGCCGTAAAGCATCTGGAAGACAGGGGCGATTATGATACGAATGTAACAACAGTACAGGATGCATTAATTGCTTCCGTTAAAGTTACAAACGGTGCAGAAAGAGCGTATTTTTCAACTGTTACGGGACACCTGATCACAGGCTGGACAGAGTGGGATAATACAAAGAATAAGCTGGGTAACAAAAAGTCTATCCAGGACGGTGTGAATAATACAGCAAAAGACTGGTATAAGTCTACAATCGGTTCACCTGCAAGAAACAGCGTATATGCACAGTTTACAGATCCTTATACAGATTCACAGGGAAATACTGTCATTACCGTTTCACAGGAAATCAAGTATTCAGATAACAGCAACTATGGTGCAGTTGCCATGGATATTAATTTTGAAGAAATGACCAATTATGTACAGAGCATCGGTCTGTTAAATACAGGTTATGTGGTTCTTGTAAACAAAGATGGTAAGATTATTGTAAATAACGATAAGAATACATATTCTTCAGACAGCGTAGGCAGCTACAATTTCTGGAGTAAGTTAAACGCAGAGTCGCCGGAAGAAATTTACAATGTTCAGGATTTTGATGAAAAGATTAACGGAAAGACAGTACACGTTGTAGTAGCCAGAGATGAAATTACAGACTGGACACTGGTTGGTTTTATCAGTTCCAATGAAACAGCAAGCGTTGTGAATAAGATTGTTAATGCAACGATTTCATCCGGTATTATTTCATTTATCATCGGTATTGTCATTGCATTATTTGTAACAATGATGTTTACAAAGGAAATCAAGAAGATTAACAGTGTTATGCAGGCTGTTGCAGACGGTGATTTAACACAGAGAATTCCAATTAAGAAGAAGAATGAGTTTGGTGAACTTGAAGGTAACTTTAATGAAATGGTTGATAATGTATCCATACTGATTAAGGATGTGGAAGAACGTTCACAGGTTATTATCAAGGCATCAGATAATATTTCTGAGATTTCCAAGACAACAACCGAAACAACAAATCAGGTTTCTGAAGCAATCCAGAGTGTATCCATCGGGGCACAGGGGCAGGCGGAAAGCACGAACAATGCGACGAAGGAAGTTGAAAATCTCGCAGAGAGATTACACGAAACAAAGGCATATGTCAGTGATATTAACGATATGTCGATTGAAACCCAGCAGATGAGTAACAAGGGTATCACGATTGTAGAAGATTTAATCGGCAAGGGCGAGCAGTCTATTGAAAATTCAAAGATTTCCCAGTCCGTTGTAGATGAAATGATTCAGAGTATTGAAAAGATTAACTTCATTTCCAATGCCATTACAGAAATTACAGAACAGACGAATCTGTTATCACTGAATGCAAGTATTGAAGCGGCAAGAGCAGGTGAGAGCGGCAGAGGTTTCGCAGTTGTAGCCGATGAAATCAGAAAGCTTGCAGAACAGTCACAGCAGTCAACAGATGAAATCAAGCAGATTGTTGCCGAGATTACAGATAAGTCTGCACTGGTTGAAAAGACACTTGATGAAACGAACCAGATTATTACTGAACAGAACCAGTCTATTCAGGATACAAAGGATCTGTTTAATACAATTTCAACATCTATCAATGCCTTAACGGAAGGTCTTGACAATATTGCCAAGTTAAATGAGCAGATGGATAACAGCAGAGGAAATGTAATTGACAGAATGGAAGATGTCGCTTCTATTTCTACAGAAACAGCAGCTGCATCCGAAGAAGTAACTGCTTCCGCAGAAGAAGTTAATGCAACAATGCACAATTTAAATCAGTGCACAGTAGAGCTTGATGAAATCGCAGTTGCATTAAAAGAAGCAATCAACAAGTTCAAGTTACAGTAGGCATAACGAGAAAGCAATTGACCGTTTTAGCTAATTGTGATAGAATAAGGACAGTCTGAAATCTTCAGACTGTCCTTATTTGTTCTCTTAGTTAAATGGATATAACGAGCGCCTCCTAAGCGCTAGTTGTGGGTTCGATTCCCGCAGGGAACATTGATTTTTTGCTTGAAAAAAACAGGCATGGTGGAGTATCGCTCAGATTAGATTAAAAATTCTAGTCTGGGCGATTTTTTTGTTTAGGGAAAAGGGGAAAATTAAGGTGATCGGTGACGGCCAGATGATTGAACTACAGGACAGTATCAAAAATATGGAGTCCTGAATCCATTGATTGTCCGGCCGAGGAAAGAAGGATGCTATGCGATCATTTCAGGGCACAGAAGGAAATATGCAGCGGAGCGACTGGGGTATAAGAAAATTCTTGATGCAATGGAGGCAACTCAGTGTACGCCATCACTTTCGCAGGAAATCAGGATCAAGAAATTAAGTGAGGCTGGAAAGCTTACAGAAAATGAAGTAGAAGGAATTAATCAGCCTGGGATATGAGGAGTCGGATGAAATGGAGTATTCACTGGCAACATTGAATTATCAGCCATTGAGGTGTCTTTGGTAAATGTAATGAGCAGGGAACAGATTCTTCGTTCTATGGTAGGATAAGCTGAGAGAATTTTATGATTACATCATTATTGATTGTATCCAATACAGAAAAGGCAGAGCAGGCATCTAGGAAAAGCAGAATATCAAAAGCGAAGGAGGAAAGGACATGAACCAGAAAGAGTTCAATGAAGTGATCGTCAGGCAGACAGCTCATTGTAAATTCATGCTGAATACCACATCGAAAGCAGCACTTATGGGGATGTTATCCAAACATCTGATCTCTGTATCGGATATGTGTATGGATGAGCAGCAGTATTCCAAAGAGCAGTGGGATGAGAAAATTACCGACAGTATTAACTATTTCCTGATTCTTTGTGCGATTGTAGCTTTTGGTTCCACTGGGAGATAAGGAGAACCTCTTCGCAGAGATTCTCCTTGATTTTAAACGGTAGGTTTTGTAGGTTTTACTGTAAGCTGTAAACCGAGATGCTGAAAAATATTAAGCAGTGTTCCGAGATTTGGGGTTGTTTTGCAGGATTCGATCCGTGCTACGGATGATTGTGGAATACCACACATAGCAGCAAGCTCTCTCTGGCTAAGTCCAAGAGAAGTACGCTGTTTTACCATGGCACTTATGATGGAGGAAATATTTTCAACTTCATCGATGTCTTTTCCAATTTCAGGATCAACGGTTCTTACATGTTCCTTATAGTCATTCCAGGTTTTCATAATCATTCAGCCTCCTTTCGGGCAAGATAATCATCACGTTCGGCCTTTGCTCGTTCAATTTCACGTTTGGGAGTCTTTTGAGTTTTCTTGCGGAATTGATGTAAAAGCACAAAGGTATCATTTTTGAAATAAAAATATAAAACACGGTTATTGCCTGGGCGAAGCTCCCAGATATCATCATCAAGGTGTTTTGTGATATTTTCATTAAGCCGTGTACCATTATCTTCGAGGAGCTGGATGTACAAACTTATTTGCTTGTATTGAATACGGGCATCTTTGTTTGTAGCTGCTTTGACTCGAAGAGATTCAAGAAAATCTCAAAGCTCTGATCTGCCATTGGAATCTTCGTAAAATTCAATGTTGTACATTAGTATATGTTTTCCAAGTGGAAATATTTATTCTATATACACGATAGCATTTATGCTATCAAAAAGCAAATAAAAAATGAAAGAAGAAACAAAATTTGAGTGAAAAAATATAAAATTAGTAATTGCCGAGAAACCTTCGGTGGCAGGATTGGAAATGATTAACTTCATTTTCAATCCTGTCAAGGGTTATCCACAAGAAAAATTTTTTCATTTTCGGCACTTTTCATAATGGCTTATGAAGGGGTGTGAACTGTAACCAAATTGATACAAGTTTTATGATAAATTTATATAAAGCTTTATAATTAGATATGAACTTGCATAGCTCAAATTAGAAAATTCCATCTATGCAAGTTTTTCTATATTTTGAAGGAGAACAATTAAATTTTTTCTGAAATACAGTAGCTAAATAATTAGCATTAGAAAAGCCAGTTTTATAAGCTATCTGACTAATTGATAATTGTGTATTTCCAAGTAATAACTGAGCATGTTGCAATTTGGTTGCTGTTAAATAATCAGTATAAGAACAGCCGGTTACTTCTTTGAATAAGCGAGAAAAATGTGATGTTGATAAAGATATGTATTTCGCAGCATCATCTATTGTAGGATTATACTCCAGATTATTTTCAATATAAACAAGAACGTCATGTATTCGCGAATCAAATTTATTAAAAAGCAATTGCGAAGATTCTATAGGCAAATGTTCCTGATATATTGTAAAAAATAATTTATGTAACATACCAGTTAAAATTAGTTGCGAATAAGGAGTATTATTGTTATATTCCTGATACATTTCTTCAAACTGGGATTTTATCTTTATTTGCGATTCAGGTAAAAAATGCAAATAGTCTGTACATAATATGTCAAATTCTGATTGTCCAACTAAATTAATTGCTGGCTGTAATGCTTCAAGTCGAAATTTAATTATGTATCGTTCATAGGGAATATCAGACATTGCACAATTTCGATGATATACATTCGGTTTACTTATCCCAACATCTCCGGAATGTGCAATTTTAATATTTTCATAGGAAAACCATTTACGATCTCCACTGACAAGATATCCTAACATATAATGATCAGAAGCTGCTTGCATGTGTGGCATAGAATATGATGCTTCTTTTATCTTGTGGTCTACATGTATTATCTCATTTGAATTCAGAGGGATTGGCATTTGTATCTCCTTATATTCATTATATTGTACACATAATAGCATCAAATTAGAGAAAGTGCAACAAAATTGATAGTATATTTAATGTAATTATTAATAAAAACTCATATAATTTAATACATACTAAAAGGATTAAACATGGAGGTTATATGAAGAAACAAAATATTTATTTAAAACTATCTGTAAAGTATATTTACTATTTTTTATTATTTACTGTATTTTCTTATTTTTTATCCCATATCTTAGTTGAAGGTTCCGAAATAATATTTGTAGCAATTAATGATATGATTGCGGGTAAGTTTGTTAATCTTAAATCAATTTTTTTTACAATATTGATTTTTGTTATCCTGTCTACGTTAATTTCTTTTTTTAAGAAACTTTGTGGAGAGCAATTTAGTTTGGTAATACAGAAGGAAAGCAAGAATTATATTGTAAAAAAAATTGAAGAGATTGAATATGCATACATTAATGAACATACAGGAACTCTAATTACAAAATTAATTTCAGATATTGAAAAAATAGGCCAACTTTATTCTGAAATAATCCCAGAGATTTTTCAATCAATTATTACAATTATAGCATTAAGTTATTCAATATTTAAAATGGATTGGAGACTCTTACTGAGTATCGTGATTTGCTATCCTTTAGTAATGTGTATAAGCAACAATCTATCTAAAAATATTAATAGATTAGCAAAGTCTAGGAGAGCAAAGTATGATGAATTGACACAAGTAGCTAATGATGATATTGCAGGAATTGCAATAGCACGTAGCTATGGTTTAAATAAAATATTAAATGAACGAGTAGAAAAAATTGCAAACGATATTTTAGGAAATGAAATTTATCGTAATAAGTATCAAGCAATTGGAAACGTAATTCAGAGCTTAGTCAAATGGATTCCTAGTGTTATCTGTTCTCTAATTGCATTGATGGAATTTTTTAAAGGACAGTTATCCATAGGAGATATGATGGCTTTTATTATTTTGTTTAATAAAATATCATCTCCCATGAGTGAATTACCTTTTAAAATAAATGATGGAAGAGAATTATTAATATCAATAAAAAGAATAAATGAGATAATGGCTGCTCCAAAAGAGCATTCAGGAACATATTGTGGAAATGCCTCTGATTTATCAAAAACGGAAAGTGTAATATGTTTTAAGGATGTTTCGTTTTGGTATAACTCTAATCGTGAAAAGAGAATTTTTGATAAATTGAATATAGATATTAAAAAAGGGACTACAACAGCAATTGTAGGATCATCTGGTGTAGGAAAATCTACATTATTTAAAATTATATGCGGTTTAGAAAAAGTAAGAGAAGGAGATTATTACCTATACAAACAAAATTTTAGGAATTGGAATTTAACAGCTGCAAGAAAAGAGATTGCTCTGGTATCACAGAATGTATTTTTATTTGCAGATACAATTTTTTCTAATATTACTTATGGTATGGATGATGTGTCTATAGAAGCCGTGATAGATGCATGTAAAGCTGCGTGTATTCACGATTATATTATTACCTTACCGGATGGATATCAAACTTTTATTGGAGAGAATGGAGTAAATTTGTCGGGCGGACAAAGGCAAAGATTAACTATTGCTAGAGCATTTCTAAAATCATCTTCTATCTTATTATTGGACGAACCAACATCCGCTTTAGATGTAAAAACGGAAGAAGCGATAAATAGAATAATAGAAACAAGAAAGAACAATCAAACAGTGATTATCATTGCTCATAGATTGTCAACTATACGTAATGCAGATGATATTATTGTTTTACATAAAGGTAAAGTCGCTGAAAGAGGATGTCATTTTGAATTATTAGGTAAAGAAGGTTTATATTCAAAATTGTACAATAACGAACGTGAAACAGGAATAGAATAAAATTATTAGTATATAGGAGTAGTGCTATGACACAGAAAAATGTTTTTTGGAAGTTTTTAGGTTTATTAGAAAACAGATTAATGATATATATTGTATCTATAATAATGATGACAACCTTTTATGCTGTATTTGAAGTTACAGGTTCGCTTTTTGTAAAATCTATATTTGATATTGCAGAAAAAGGAAATTATGAAGATGTAAGTGTAACTATGGGATTCTACTTATTGATAGGAATAGTTGCAGTATGTATTGCTTCAATGTTTATGTATATTTACAATAATGAAGCAAAAAAAGGTTCTATAGAAATAAAGAAGAAGGTATTTTCTAAAACATTAAATTTTCCAATGGAATTCTATGATACACATCATAGTGGTGAATTGCTATCACGTTTAATTTATGATACAGATAAAGCAAGTGAAATATATTCATCCAGATTAAGGAGAGTGTTGGCTCCTATAATTTCCGTTTTGGTATATATAATAATAATGTTTATAATCAATCCAGCAATGACATTAGTTCTTGTTCTTTTGAATATTTTACTTTTTTTACTTAATACATTAATATCTAAACCAATGAAAAAAGTAGGAAAAGAGTCCGCAGAAAAAAGTGCAATAATGACAGAAAAATTATCTAATATGTTGACCGGTATAGAGGTAAATAAAATGTACGATTTTATGCATCATAACCGGAAGAAATATGAACTAGCTAATAAAGAATATTGTTATGTACAGAGGAAAAGAATGTACTTAGTTAGTATTTTAGAATCTCTTAATGTTGCTTTTGATATGTTGTGTGCATTACTTTTTTTAGTTATAGGTATTTATTTTTTACAACATCAATTAGTTTCTTTGGGAGATATTGCAGCAGTATATACTATATATGCTGCACTTAGTTTACAATTTATGCAATTAGGTAAATATTATCCTGAATTGATGAATTGTATATCTTTTGCAGAGAGAATATTTTCTTTTCTGGATGAGAAAGAAGAATGTACTGAAATGGTAAATGACATACAAATTGATAGCACTTATGAATCTAGTGCAATTAATATTGATAATTTATCTTTTCAATATAATGTAGCTACACCCGTTTTAAATCAAGTAACAATAACAATACCTAAAAATAAAAATGTGGCATTAATAGGTAGATCGGGATGTGGTAAAAGTACAATAGCAAAACTTCTATTAGGTTTTTATCCAATTTCTTCTGGCGATATTAAATTTTTTGGAAAATCTATTAAAGAGCTTGGATTAGAAAATGTAAGAGCATTGATAGCATATGTTCCTCAAGAAGCATATTTGTTTGAAACAAATATTATCGAGAATATACGATATGGTAAACCGAATGCAACAGATGCAGAAATTATAAATGCAGCAAAATTAGCTAATGCTCATGATTTTATTATGAAGCAAGCCGATAAATATCAAACCATGATAATTGGCAACGGCCACAATTTGTCTGGAGGAGAAAAACAAAGAATAGCAATGGCTAGAGCCATAATAAAAAATTCACCAATTATAATTTTAGATGAAGCAACTTCTGCACTGGACAATGAATCAGAATTTCTTATACAAGATACAATTACAAAATTGAAAAAAACAAAAACTATTATTACGATTGCACATAAACAAGCAACCATAGATTTTGCAGATATCGTAATTGAATTATAACAATTGGATTACCCCCAGATGATAGTGTCAAATGATATATGAAAAAAACAAAAAGACACTTTGCACATTGAAAATTGTAAATATTTTATGATGTGATAGACGGACACCACCCTTGACAGCACGAAAAAATAGCCGCAAAGCGGTGGCTGGTTTGTTTACACACAGTCCATTGCAAAGGTAATCGGTGCAGATAAGAGAGAGGATGGCTACCTGGAGGGCAATGGTTATATTGTCAGCTGGTGTGTGGGGCATCTGGTGGAACTTGGAGTATATTACAGTGGATTTTGTAAGACGCATTCCGGTTGATATATTTGAAAAATGGTATGCAGATCAGGATATATACCGCAAGGTCACACATATTCCAACCGCAGAGGAACTGGAGAAAGATTACATTTGTTTGCAGGATGCGGCGGATCTGCTTGGAATTTCACGGGAAAAGCTGGCAAAGATTGTAAGAAGCGAAGAGATCGGAAGACTTCTGGATTCTACAATCTGCAATAATAAAAGGTGGATTACTAGGAAGAGTTTTCAGTTATTCTTTAATGCTCAGAATGTGTATTACATCATAGATGATGAGGTTAAACAGAAAGAAACCCTGATGTCACAGGAAAAAGATGCATTATCCTTGGAGATAAAAGAATACATATCCAGACAGGATGTAGCGGAACTGGCAGGAGTGAATGTATCGACAGTTATCAAGTGGATGCAGTCCGGAGAATTCCAGTGTATCGGAGCCGGGAAGGTTCTGAGAGTTCACAGGCAGCAGTTCCTGAAATGGCTGGAGAAAAACAGGGAAGGGGTGATGTGACATGGTTTTTATCAGACACCGAGGAAAGACATATTCCGTGGTATATAAAATTCTGGATGATAATGGAGAAGAACATACAACTTCTGAAACCTTTGCCACGCAGAAAGAGGCGGAAAAGCGAAAAAAGGAAATCGAGTATAAACAGTCTATCGGAAAATTTGAAGTCCCACAGTGTACTACCATAAAAGAATTGCTTGAAGAGTATGTGCAGATATATGGACATGACAAGTGGGGTGTTGCTACTTACTCCGGTAATATTGCTCTGATAAATAATTACATTCTTCCTACAATCGGAGAAACCAAACTGACAAGCATCAACACGCATTTTATGGAAAAGTATTATAAGGATATTCTTAAAATGCCGGCGGTAAAGAGTACGAAGAATCAGGATGGGACAGGAACAATCACGGAAAGCACAGTAAATGAGATACATAAGGTATTAAGGAGCTGTTTCCGCCAGGCGGTAAATGGGATATGATGGAAAAGAACCTGGCTGCGGATGCAATCGTTCCAAAAGCAAAGAAGCAGGAGCGCGAGATCTGGACAGCCGAGATGCTTATGCAGGCATTGGAAGCCTGTGATAACAAAATGCTCAAAATAGCATTTCATCTTGCATTTACGGCAACACTCAGGATTGGGGAAGTGCTAGGGCTGACTTGGGATGCAATGGATATTTCAGATGAGGCGATTGCTGCCAACCGGGCATATGTTTATATCAATAAGGAAGTAGAGCGTGTATCGAAACAGGCAGTGGAAGAGCTGAATTCCAAGGATATCATACTGATATTTCCAAGCCAGAAGAAAAATAATAAAACGGTCAGGGTGTTAAAATCACCAAAGACGGATAGCAGCAAGAGAAAAGTGTTTATTCCGAAATCTGTGGCACAATGCCTAATCGAACTGAAAAAGGATCAGGAAGAAATTATCGAAGCACTGGGTAATGAGTATCAGAATTATAATCTGGTCATGGCAACAACTTTCGGACTTCCCATAGGAGACAGCTATCTGAGGACGAAAATGCAGGATATCATAGACGAGCTGGGACTGCCGGATGTCGTATTTCACAGCCTGCGTCATACCAGTGTCACCTACAAGCTGAAACTCAGTGGCGGAGACATTAAAGCAGTCCAGGGAAATTCCGGCCATGCACAGGCGGACATGGTAACGGAAGTGTATGGTCATATCCTTGATGAAGACCGAAGGAAGAATGCGGAGCTTATGGAGAATGCCTTTTATAATAAGGAAAATCTTAATCCGCAGATGAAAGAGCAGGATGAAGGCAGCAGTACGATTATTGTACCGAATGGGGTGGATGCAGAGCTGCTGATGAAGGTGTTGGGGAATCCGGAGATGGCAGCATTGCTAACATCATTGGCAAAGACAATGAAAGTATAATAATAGGTAGAAAGACGATATTGTATAGATGGAAAAAGTCTGTGCAGTGTCGTTTTTTTGATGGGTAGAATTCAAAAACGTTGTAATATTCTGTCGAATATTGTCATGTATATAGTGAAGGGCGGTTTTACATGGCAAAAGATGAAGAAAAAGAAATCAGGTTGATAAAAGAAAAGTTGGACTATTATATGATGGAAGCTGATGATAAGGATTTTGATACCGAAGATGTACAGAAGCTGCTGAAAAGGTTGGATGAGTTGGAACCAATACCATTGCCGTGGAAATCAGTGGATGAAGCATTGAAAGATTTCTGGAAATACTTTGATGAGAGGCAGAGAGAAGAGCGGATAATAACTGTAAAGCAATAATTGGGAAAGCTGTGTTTTGAATCGATTGTATGATAATATATTGTAGAGGTACTGGATTATTATGGGAGGAATATAAATGCTCATAATTAGCTTAAATATCAATGATTTCGGTGGAGTAAATGAACAATTAGCAAATTATAGAAAGATAAATTATTATGGAAGGACCGTAACGGATTGGGATTTTTGGAGAAAAATAGAAAAAACGATTGTTATCAAAAAATTAAAAAACATTATCAGGGAAAAGCAACCAACTATATTTATACTTCAAGAATTTGAATTGAATAATTCTGAAGAGCCAATGTCTTTTATAGATTGGATGAAAGATAATGGGTATAAGGTAAAAGGTGCAATGCCAGAATATAAAATATCAATGACACTTTTATTTGTTAAAAATGAAAAAGTGACACAAATTCATATTTCACATGGTAAAACAAAAATAGATGCAAGGGATTGTGCAATTAAAATTGAAAACTACATAATTTATGGTACACATGTTCCTCTCAATTCTAAATCGAGACCAACTATAAGAGAAGATTATTGGGATGAAATTATTGATTTTTACGAAGAATATAAAACGAACCAAATTGTGCTTATAGGAGATTTTAATACATATGATGAAACATCGAGGGCTTATGTAAAATATAAGAAATTACTTGGTAAAGGGGCTTTGGATTTGTGGTTGCATCAAGGTAAACCAAATTCTACTCCAACAGAGGTAAAATATCATAACCGGTTAGATTATGTTTTTATTTCTCCAAGTGTAGAAGAAAATGTTGTATCAATGGACATTGATGCTAACATAATGGATAAGGATAAAATAAGTGATCATGCGGCTGTTTTGTTAGAACTAAAGTGAAAGGTGGAGAGAGTGTGAAAAAGGAATTCTTTACGAGCGGTGCTAAATTTGTGTATTCAAAAGATGAATTGGGATATCAAGAAGTTTTAGATAATTTTGAAAATGCATTTGAGATTACTATTATTACATTTAATATATCTGAAAAGAAAAACGCATTAGTTAATGCATTGAAAAAAGTGGCAGATCATTGTGTAATTAATGTAATAACAAATATTCCGCATAGATGGGAATATTATTATGGTGATGTTTTTAGGAATAAAGCAAGGCAAAAGATTAACTTATATTTATCGAAGCTAAGACCTGAAAGTCTTGGTAGTAACTCTACAGTTTTTTTTGATTTTTCAAATCATGGAAAAATAATAATGACAGATTCTATTATTTATGTTGGATCTGCAAATTATTCAGAGGAAAGTGTAAATAATACTGAATTTGGATTTATTTCAAGGGATAAGGCATTTATTGATTACATTAATTCTGAAGTATTACCAGATGTTCAGGCTTCTGCGATTCCATATTATGAATATGATTATACGACGCTATTACTTGAGGCAAATGTAGCACTTTCTGCGGTTTATAATATTAAAAATGAACTGTATGAAGAAGTATATAGATTGCACGATGATATAGATGGAGAATGGTATTATTATGTTGAACATGAAGCTGCTTTAACAGTAGGAACTTTGGATAAAGTTATTCAGATTGTAAATGCGGCTTGTAATATTGCAAGTGATATTTATGATGCGATTGATACTATTACATATGGAGATGAAGATGAGATAATCGCAGCTAATGATGTATATGAAGAATTGGTGAATTTATTTTCAAAAATAGAGAAAGTAAGGAGTTGTGATACCCTTATTGAGTTATCAGAGTTTGATACAGAAAATTATGTAAATCAACAGTTGCAAGAGGAATATGCAATGGAGGCATATGAAGAAAATTTAGAGAATTGCATTGAAAGTGCATCAGATGAAGCAATGAGTATTGTTTGGGATTTAACACAAGCAGCTAAGGATGATATTGATGAGTTAATTCAGGCAGTTCAGGATTTTTGCGAGAAATATTCATCATTCATAGATAATCTTCGTGAAAGAAAAATAAAGAAGATAAGTTCGGAAATAGATAACACGTAATTAACGTTATGAGAGAAGAAAATTTAATCAATATGTTTATAAGGTATTATGAGTAAACTAAAGTAAATAATGGTCAAAAACATATCGACATCCGACCTCGCACACGTTATAATATAGGTAATCTAATAAGAAAACAGTGTTATCATTACCGCCTACTGAGTTTGAATAATCCACACAATTTGACAAAGCCAGTATTTATGCGAGTTTCAAACAAATTTGCTTAGTACCTGGAAACAAAATGGCAACATTTTGTGGTTATTCGGCGAATAAAAATTTTATTTCATAGCGTATATAAAGAAACCTTACTGATTTTCAGAAGTAAAAAACTGAATATCGGTAAGGTTTTTTTTATTATGACAAACTAAGCTGGCAATAAAGCTTACCAAGAGCGTTTGTTTGAATATAGCGTTGAGTTTGACTTCCAGTGGAACTGCTTATAGTCATAGATTTTGTAGCAGAATCTAATAAACCTAATGCAATAAGACGATCTGCTTTGTAAACAGGGCATTGAGAAGTATCAGATACTTGTAAATGATAAATATTATATAAAAGCTGCAGGTCAGATACAAATAAACGAGAGGTTATATCTGATAATTCACAGAAAGTATCCCAGTCTATAGTTTCGTCTACATATGCCCGGTAGAATTTTCCTAAAAGTTCAGATTTTTTTAATTCAACATTTGAATTTAAAAGAATAATAACTCTGCCAAGTTCCTCTTCGGCATACTTAGGTTTAGATTGTATTTTTTTACGATATTTATTGATTTTTTCTTGAGAAATAGATTTCTCATTAAAGGTGTTAATAAATTTTATGGTTTGTTTCAGCAAATTGCGATCATGTATATTTTGAGCTGTTTTACCGACCCCAATGAGAAGACTAACAACAGGAATACTTTTAAAGACACCATCATCAAGTAAAGAATCAATTCCCAATTCAGCCATATCTGAGCAAGCGTCACTTAAGGTTGGATCAAATAATGTTGTTTCAAATGCAGGTACAAGTTTGTCCATATTCTATCGCTCCTATTCTTTAGTTTATTTTAGATGTTTGACAAGGTAATCACTCAGTTCCTGAGATGGTACCTTGGCACGTTTCTGGTAAGTATCCAGTTCCGGGTACTTATATCTCCATTCATCATATTTTTCCTTGCTGATTTCACCGTTTTCCAGCTTGTCAGCTTGTTCCATCCATGCACGAAGCATTTCATCGGCAGAGGAGCCGGGAGCAGATATGGAAGAGTCAAGGCAGAGATGAGGCTGTCCATCTACATTTTTTACCTTCAGACCATACATATCTTCCAGTGCAAATAGTGTATGCATCAGACCTATGTGAGTATCAATATCTGGAACTGTTAAGGCATGAGTATTGATATCAAAGATCTGAGATATTTGTTTTACAAGATCAATCTTAGGAACTCTGGCTTCAGATTCATACTGAGCCATGCGGACATCTGAGGTTTTCCCTTTGAATCCCAGTTGCTCTCCGAGTTGCTTTTGTGTCATGCCTTTGCGGTTGCGAAAAAATTTGATACGTTGTCCGATTGCCATTCTTGTTTGCCTCCTTATAGTAGTCATTCGTGTTGTCATAATTAATTGTGATAGAAAATAAAACAATTCTGTTTAGGTTCAGTATAGCATGAGCAATTTTGGATAGCAAGAAGAACTTAAACAAAAAAATTTAATATTCTCATAAAATCACTTGACTTAAATTAAAATGTTTAGTATCATGCAAATGCAATAACTTAAACAAATTACGTTAATATAGAGAGGAGAGATGCGATGTGACGAACAGAACTTTTATGACAGTAGAAGAAGTTGCAGCGGAACTGGGAGTTTCCAAGTCTTATGCTTATAAGATTGTCAAACAGTTAAATGATGAATTACAGAAGCTGGGTTCCGGAACCGGAGATTATGGAAGTGAAACAAAAAAGAATTTCAGAACCGATCAAGAGTGCAATTTCCCGGAAAGGAAGAAAACCAAACTTATTTGCAAAAATTGTTACGATGGCGATTGAGACTCTGGAATTGATGATAGAAACGGTACTCGTGAAAAAGTATAAGGAATCTTTGGAACAGAAAGAACAATTACAGAAAACAGATTCTTCTGATATGGAGCCTGTAATGACAGAAACAGAACGACCGAAAGTAAAAAATAAAGAGCAAGAGGAAAGCCAGCCAGAACCGAAACAGCCGGAAATGACAAGAATGGCATCAAAATATCCGAAATTCTATAAGATTTACAATGAACTGGAACAGCAGAATAATGCAATTTATAAGAAAGAGAAACAACGTTCTGCTAAGAAAAAAGAACTGTCTGAGATCAAAGGCTGGTTTAAAGGAAGAAAGAAAAAAGAATTGAAGGAAGAAATCAACGATCTGACAAGCCAGATCAGGAACATGAAAGATTATCTTCCGAAGATTGTACAGAAAGTTGGCTATAGAAATGTACAGGAATTTCTGAAAGACTTCAAAACTGCAAAGTCCGAGTATAGTCAGTACCAGAAGGCAATCGCACAATGGGAACAGGAAACCGGAAAAGAGCCAGAGCCACAGCCACATGGTGTCAGGGCAAAGCTGGCAGCAAACAGAAAGAAAATAGAACAGGAACAGAAAAACACACAACGTATCCGAAGTCAGAGTAAGGACCGAGGGGGGAGATAGGAGTACAAAATCATGGAGAAACACATTATGGGAGAAAATGGAATCAGCTATACTTTGGGAGCGGATCATTAAGTGATGAATTTGTGATTGGAAGAACTCAGGATGTTTTTGGAAATAAAATTTATGATGTGACTTCTCAGGTACAGGAAGCAATGACGCAAATGGAACAGACTCCGGACAAGGCACAAAAAGTGATTGACAAACTGAAAGAGGCGGTAAAGCAGAGTACAGTCAAAGCAGTTGTGGATACTGCGAAGTCCACATATGGATCTGATATGAAAGCAGCAGATAAAAGGCAGATTGAATCAAAACTGAACCATGAAGCTGATCGGATGATTGATAAATTACATACCAATTATGAAATTGAGCGAAATGTCATAGAAAATCAGCGTGTTGCAGAGCAGCAAGCAAGGTATGAAACTGGAAAAACATCAGAACAGATTGATAAAGAATTTGAGCAGAAACAGAAGAAAGCTATGGAGAAATTCAATGAAGAATTGACAAGCGCTATTTCTGATTTTGCAAAAGAATCTACAAAAGAGACAGTCAAGACAGTCGAAACAAAGAAAAAGGAACGGGAAAAAGAAACAATCGAGGATGGTGTCAGAGATCACTTGCGTGGCTTCTCGAGGACAATTCCGTCATTCTTAATGGCATATGGAGATAATACGGTAACGCTGGCAACTTTTGATACCATCATTCCGGATAAAGTATTTCTGGAAGTGACAAGTATCACATTGGATCAGTTCAAATTTCTCCGTGATGGTGGTGATTATGTGGAGGAAGAAACCGGACAGACCAAGCACTTTGATGGACAGCTATTCGATTCGGTGGTATTTGATGATTCAGTAAAAGAATTTTTTGCCTTAAAGAAAAAGCTTGCTGATTATTTTGATGAAAAGAGCGTAGAGGACATATTTGATTATATCCCACCACAGAAAACCAATCAGATATTTACGCCAAAGACAATGGTTAAGAAAATGGTGGACATGCTGGAGCAGGAGAATCCCGGATGTTTTGACATGCCGGATAAGACATTTATTGATCTGTACATGAAATCAGGTCTGTATATTACAGAGATTGTAAAAAGGCTATATCAGAGTGACGAGATGAAAAAGCAATTTCCAGACAATAAGGAGCGTCTGAAACACATCTTTGAAAAACAGGTGTACGGATTAGCTCCGACGGAAATTATATATAAGATAGCAACAAGTTACATATTGGGCTTTGACGAGGATACGAAAGACATCAAGCATAATTTCAGACAGTTAGATGCTTTGCCTTACGCAAAAGATGGAACGCTGGAAGAGGTGCTAGAAGAACTGTATCCTGAGCAGTAGTAGATGAGAGAATGCACCCGGAAACGGGTGCATTTTTGAAATTAGGCAATGGAATATTGTACAAATATTCGTTGTCTTATACTGTATTTGTCAGTATAATATAAGAAGAACAAGTTATAGAACAGATGAAAATAGGGCAGAAGAATAGCTAACGGTGTTTATTGCTATGGGAGCGGCAATCCTAGTACCTGATACATTGAAATGTCTATGACAGAGGGTTATTCACTGAAGTATAAGAGGTAAAATCTTGAATTTTCAATAAAAATACTTGATTATATGAGGAGGAAAATAAATGTCAGAATCACAATTTAATTATACTGTAATAGAAAAAATGCATAAATCCCCAATATGGGATAATCACATTCTTAAAGTTAGGGTTAGAGGAAAAGATAAGATATATGTTTTGAAATTGTATGGGGGTATTGATGAGCCCTTTCAGAAATTAGTATTTAACAGAGAAATGGAAGCTCTTAAAGTATTGAATTCATGCAGTAATATTGTAAAGATAAGGGACACAACAGCATCATTAAAATATAATGGAAAATCTAATTATGGTGCAATACTAATGGATTATGTAGATGGGAAGACTTTGGATTTATATGATTGGCATTCATTCACACAATTGAAGAAGTACGAAATATGTTTAAAAATTTTGCAGGCAGTATATAATGCACATGCAAATGATGTAATACATAGAGATTTAAAGCCCCAAAATATAATTTACGATGATGTAAATGACGAGATTACAATTATAGATTTTGGTTCAAGCAAGATAAAGACAATTATTGAGAAAGAAACTACTATGCCAATGTTTTCAGAAAATTATTCAGCACCAGAAGTTGTAAAAGGAAATGATATTACTGAAAAATGCGATTACTATTCTTTGGGGGTTATTTTCTCTGAATTATTTTTGTGCAAAGAAGCAGAATCAAATGTAGAAACGATTTGTTTGATTGAAAAATCTAGTATGGATGAAGTGTTAAAAGACATGCTTTGTTCGATGCTTCAGGATAACCCATCTGATAGACCGGAATCTATAGATGAAATTACAGATGTTTTTACACAATTAATAGGTGAATTAAACACATCTGCAAATGATTATAGTGTTTTTATCGATTTTGAAAAAATGCGTTATTTGAAACGCAGTATGGTAATTGAAAATAGCATGAACATGACGCAATTTACCAATTCATTTTTAAAAAGGGAATTTTCAGAAGGATACGGATATTATGATGAACACCATGGGAAATATATTATTACAGGGAAAAATATCGTAGTGGAATGTAGTTATGATGAAAAAATAGAATCTTTTGAAGTGATGAGGATTTTTGAAGTTGCAACTGATCGTAGAAATATTAATATTCGTAGAAGTTTTAAAATTGAAGGTAAGCTCTCTTTTTATGATTCTAGATTTAGATATACATGTCATAATGGAAAAGATAATAAAAAGCTATGGATTATGTTTAAAAATAGACGTGAAGAGAACGAACGATACAGGGAACGTGAAGAAAAATTTGATAAGCTATTTGGAAGCTGGCAAGAGGGATTAGAGGAATCTATTATTAGCGAAAAGGACAAAGTTGCAAAAATAGTATATTCTGAATCGTATATTGATAATGGTCAAATTGTTTTAGAAGTAGACGAATGTCAAAATAAGTCAATAGATGAGTTGGAGCAAAATACAAAATTTATTATTGAAGGTGTTGATGATAGAGGACAACCTGTATATTTTGAATTGGGTATTCTAGATGATATTATATGTGATGATGATAGCGTTAAAATAGTTATACAAATGCCTAAAAAAGTGTTAAAAGGAAATGTAAGAACACTGCTTAAGAAGAAAAGCAATGTTATGGAAGACTTTCGCGCAAATACCAGTTCTTATAAGCGTCAGATGAATGCAATTAGATCATTAAAAAGTGAAGAGTATTCTGCACGAAATTTGAAAGATATTTTGTTAAATGTTGAAGAACCAGAGGAGATACCAACGATATTTGAACCCAAATTTATTGCACAAAAGTTAAATACATCACAACAACAAGCGGTCATAAAAGCTTTAAACTCTGAAAATATTGGATTGATACAGGGACCACCTGGAACTGGGAAAACAAAGGTAATAAAGGAAATAATAGGACAAGTTGTTACGAAATCTATAAAAACAGCAGATAGTCCTAGAATACTTATTGTTTCGCAGTCACATACAGCGGTGGATAATATTTTGGAAGGCCTAGATAGTACTATTTCAGATGATTTAGAAATAGTCAGAATAGGAGCTGACAAAAATGTATCACCCAAAATAACTTGTAGATATACGATGCCAGCTCATAGAGACAAGCTTTTTTCTGATGTGAAGAAGAATGTTGAAGAGTATGACAAAAGTATGGAAGAAGTATACCAAGACATATCAGATCAGAGAATTCTTGACAGATGGAAGAAAATAAAAGAAATACAAAAGGATTGGATTGATAGGTCTGTAGAAAAGGACTGCCTTGATTATCAGTTAGTACGAAGTGCTACGGTTATAGCAGGAACATGTATAGGTTTTTTAGCAAATAGTTTTGTTAAAGATATGGAATTTGATTATGTTATTATTGATGAAGCGGCAAAGGCAACAACGCCGGAATTGCTAGTTTCTATAATCAAAGCAAAAAAGATAATTTTAGTAGGAGATCAAAATCAGTTACCAGCCTATGCAGACCAAAGCATATCTCCAAAGATTGCAAAACTTACAAAAAATCCAGAATATAGAATGTTTGATATATTATTCGAAACATTACCAAATTCACACAAGCAAGTTTTAAGTACCCAATATAGAATGATAAGAAATATTGGAAATTTGATTAGTACTGTTTTCTATGGAGGAACAATTGATACTGGGTGCAAGGACGAAGATAAACTTCATGGACTATCGAGATACGAAGGTAATTCTATAATTTGGTTTGATACTTCAGAAAACAGAAGAAGGAAGCAGAAGAAAACCAAAGGAAATTCATTCATGAATGAGGAAGAAAAACGTATTATTTTAGATATTCTTGAGGATTTAAAGAAATCGAATGAATTAGATAACCAAGATATAGGGATAATTACCGGATATAGTGGACAAAAAGATATTCTTCGAAATTCAGTTAAAGCAATCGGATATGATAAAATTGCACAAATTGATATTAATGTGTTAGATGCATTTCAAGGACGCGAGAATGATATTATTATGTATAGTACAGTAAGAACAGATAATTCAATTGGATTCCAGAAAGAAAAGGAGCGTGTAAATGTTGCTTTTTCTAGGGCAAAAAAATTGTTGATAATCTGTGGTGACTTAAATTTCTTTTATAATTATAATGATCCAAATAATAAATTTATTGAAATAATAGACTACATTAGAACTCACGATCATTGCAAGATTATTTCATGTAAGGGAGGAAATCTATTTTGAAAAAATTAATGGAAGATTTGTTCCAACACATTATACCTGTAAATGAAGGATATGATTATCTTTTTTCTGATTTAGTTTACGTACCAATATATGAGACATCATTGCTTGTAACCAAAAGAACCATTATGCCAATTAGTCTTGTTGAAGAAAAAGTACTTCAGCTTATTGATGTAGGTGTCTATCAAATTGATGAGATAGCTCAGATATTAGGATTGAAACGAAAGTTGTTAGATGTAACGTTAGCAGATTTGTATTCAAAAAATCTTGTAATGGTATCGACTAATTCTTGTAAGATGATGACAGCAGGTAGAGAGGCGTTAAACAATCTTAATAGAACAGAAAAAAAACAAGATATTTTGAAAAATGTATGTCTTGATGGAATTTTAGGGAATATTATTGATTCCTCAGCGTATGAATTGCTGAATAATGTACGAGATAACGATGGAAAATTGAAACCGATAATTCCTATTGGAGAAGTCAAATATTATATAGAGCAATTCAAAAGGATATCTCAGATATTTGACGAAGAAAATATTTTGTATTTTTCAGAGGGAGTTCAGCCGGTAAAAGAAGAATTGTTGAAAATAGATAAGGTTGATAGTACGTTTGTTAAATATATTAAAATACCAATTCACATATATGTAAGCTCGAATGGTTTGGATATTGATATTGTACAAGTATCAAATAAGCATAAAGAGTTGTTGGAATTGTACAAAGATTATATCATTGAACAGATAAATAATAAAAAGGTATTAAAGAACCATTTTAAGTATAGAAGAATTAATCAACAGGGGTATGAAGGAGAGATTCTTGAAGAAAAGAGTGGTCTATATGATGAGTTAAAAAAGATACATTTTACAAAAAACAAAAAAGGTATTGATTATACCCTTATCACAGATGAAGTTTTTAATGATAGAAAATTAATGGATGGTGAATATAGAGATATTCTAAAATACATTGTTTCTCAATCTTCGGATGTGGATTTATATGTAGATAATCTTGACGATTGGGCATTTGATAGTCAATTTACTGCTGCGCTTACAGAGAATATGGGTAAATCAAACTTATCAATATATTATGCACAATCTAATAATATAAAAGCTGCAAAAAAACAAATTGAGTGGAATTTTAAAGGCGGGTGCAAATGTGTAGAAAAAGATAAGAAATGTTTTTTTTGCTGGAAGACAGAATCATATTTGCTTTATGGTGTGCCAAAATTAAGAAATGTGATAGATGACAATACAACGTGTCTTTGTATGTCATACTACTTGCGCATTAACGCATAATATGGAATATGTTTATTGCAGTGATGATTATGATGAGTCATTTTTATAGAGAACTATGATTATTAGGCTTTTATCTAAGAAGCACAGCTTTTTATCCATAAGATGGAACCTTAGTTTATCGGATTTTAGGGATTCACATACAGCCGGTGGATTTTGAAGGGGAAAATGGTCAATAAAAATGTTTGATTAACACTCATAATAGGGTACAATACAAGTAGCAAAATAAAATATCGCACCAGTGGTGCGAGAAATAATGAAAAATGGGGTATGAAAAATGGCAAGAGACACATTGTTTTCTGGAGAATCAAAAAATATTGAATACAAAGTTACTTTACCAGATAAAAGTGAAAAGTACATGAAAACAATCGTAGCTTTTGCCAATACCCAGGGCGGAAAGCTGGTTGTAGGCGTAGATGATAAGACACACGAGATTGTGGGTGTGGAAAATGAAATATTATTTCAGTTAATGGATGGAATTGCCAATGCTGTTTCAGATTCTTGTATGCCACAAATTATTCCAGATATTGAACCGCAGACAGTAGATGAGAAAACTGTGATTATTGTATCAGTAGAAGCAGGAAAGAACCGCCCATATTATCTGAAATCAAAAGGGAAAGAGAATGGTACCTATATTCGTGTGGCAGGTACATCCAGACAGGCTTTTCCAGAGAAAATAAGAGAACTTGAAATGGAAGGAGCTAGAATTTCGTGGGATGAACTTACTTGTGTAGGATATCCTGTTTCAAAAGAAGCAACAGAAAAGCTTTGTAGTGACATTGAAAGTTTTCGTGAAAAAGCTGGAATGACAGAACGTTCAGTGAAGAAAGAGCAGCTTATTAACTGGAAAATTCTGAAACAAAGTGAGGGACAGTTATTAGCAACGAATGCCTATGCATTGTTAACTTCTGATTATTTTCCGTTTTCTAAAACCCAATGTGCAGTCTTTAAAGGAATAGATCGGGCTGTATTTCTGGATAAAAGAGAATTTACAGGACCGATTTATACGCAGATTGAAGAGACTGTGGATTTTGTACTGAGAAATATAAGACTTGGAGCAACAATTGATGGTCTGGTGAGAAAGGAAAAATATGAGCTTCCACCAGAGGCAATCAGAGAAATGATTATTAATGCACATTGTCATCGAAATTTATTGGACGAATCCTGTATTCAGGTTGCAGTTTATGATGATCGACTGGAAGTGACTTCTCCAGGCGGACTATATAATGGACTGACTTACGAGGAAGTCATGAACGGTCATTCAAAAATCAGAAATAAAGCAATTGCTAATATTTTTAGTCAGATGGGGCTTGTGGAAGCCTGGGGCAGTGGTATAAAGAGAATTTTTAATGCGGCGAAGGAATATGATCTTCCAGAACCCAAATTTCAAGAATTCGATAATATGTTTCGGGTAGAATTATTTAGAAATAATTCTATGACAGAGTTGGAGAAAGAAGCCGGAGAAAGTTCGGAGAAGAGTCGGAGAAGAGTCGGAGAAGGTTCGGATATAATTAGAGGTTATGAATTGTCGGATACACAGAAGAAAATTGTGAATCTTCTTCTCTGTGATAGGCAGCTATCGGCAGCAAAAATAGCAGAACAATTAGGTATGGGAAGCCGGAGCATAGAAAAAAATATTAAGAAATTAAAAGAACTTGGTATTCTTATCCGGCATGGTTCTCCTAAAAATGGATATTGGGAAGTTATAGATTGTGGGGAAAAGAACAATGGGGATACCGAATGATTACATGGCAATGTCCTATCGCATGGAAATTGTAGAAGACAAAGATGAAGGCGGATTTGTGAATTTTTATCCAGATCTGCCAGGCTGCATTACTTGTGGCGAGACTGTGGAAAGTGCGGTAAGGAATGTATTGGATGCGAAAAAAGCGTGGTTTGAAGCATATTTTCAAAATAGCGATTGCGAAACACATATGCTATGGTTATAATGAAATGGCAACAAATTGGCAACAGAAAATCAGCAAGCCAAAATAATATATGTAACAGAGATAAAATAACGGCAGAAACGAGATGAAAACTAAATAAATATGTTTAGTAATATCTCCGAAATTGCCGAGTGAGAATGGTAGCCATAAATATGAATTCGCAGGAACGGAATGGTTGAACCCTCAGGGTGACAGTGTCACTCATTTGTCAGCGAGAGGTGTTTAACTTAGATGATTTTCAGTTTTCTTATTTTGACATGGATTTACAGGAAAGTCAGTAAAATCAAGTCTTTCCTTGACTTATATTGACGCAGAAAAACATATATTTTCTGTAGGGACTCGAACTCCTAAGCGCTAGTTGTGGGTTCGATTCCCGCAGGGAACAGTTGAAAGAATGCAGCAATGAATTTAAAATCATTGCTGCATTTTTTGCGCGCTACAAGCACATAGCTTATGCAGATTCAAACCGTCTGCTCCTGATATCATAAAATAAAATATGGATACTTTTTCTGTAGTTCATGCCATAAATCGCTAGAAAATGGCATTAAATTACAGTATTATTATAAGTAGCAGAAATGAATGGATTATTTTATAATAAGGAGTAAATGATGGCAGTTTCACGAAAAGGACAGATTGATATGACGATAGGTCATATTATGAAAAACATTATACTGTTTGCGATACCAATTATTATTGGAAATGTTTTGCAGCAGTTATATACAACAGTCGATGCACTTGTAATAGGTCAATATTGTGGTGATACATCGCTGGCGGCGGTCGGAACGAGTTCGCAGCCGGTTGAAGTATTATTATGTGTTTTCTTGGGAATAGGAACCGGTGTGTCTATTCTGATATCACAATATGCCGGTGCAAAGGAATCCGATAAGGTTGTTTCAATATGTGGAACCTCAATAACATTTATCTATATTATAGGAATTCCGGTTGGAATTCTGGGGTGGTTTGCAGCACCGTATATTCTTGAATTTATGAAGGTTCCGCAGGATGTATGGGATGCTGCACTAATCTATACGAGATTAGTATTCTTAGGTACGCTTGGGAATCTGGGCTATAACATGAATGCCGGAATATTAAGAGGACTTGGGGATAGCAAGGCTTCATTATGGTTTCTGGTTGTATCCTGTATTTCTAATATAGTGTTTGATTTAGTATTTGTTGCAGGATTTGGCATGGATGTGGCAGGTGCAGCACTTGCTACAAGTATAGCGATGTTTATTTCATGGTTTGTAAGTATTGCTTATATAAGAAAGATGTTTCCGGAGATTCAGTTTACATTCCTGCCACGAAGATTTTCAGGAAAAATGATGAAGGATATCCTGGCAATTGGTCTGCCTGTCGGACTTAATAATTCGCTGTATTCATTAGGGCATGTTGCATTACAGACCTTTAATAACTCCCAGGGCGCCGTATTTATGGCAGGGGGTGCAGTAGCAGGAAGAATTACGGGCTGCTCCAATATAGCAATTACCGGCTTGTCTTCGGCAGCCACTACATTTTCAGGGCAGAATTACGGTGCAAAAAAATATGATAGAATTAAGGAGGGACACTGGAAAATTCCAATATGTTCCGGACTTATTACCCTTGGCTGTGGCTTATTTTTCATTATGATACATAAACCGTTGATACGTTTCTTTTCATCAGATGAAATGGTGCTGATGTATGCGAGCAGACATGTTGTTGTCATGTTGCTTTCCCAGTGGTTCTATGCCATTTTTAATTGTATAATATCTATTGTAAATGGAACAGGAAGGGTGCGTTATACGACCATTGTTAATATTCTGATGCTTTGGGCAGTCAGAATTCCAAGTGCATATATTATTAACAGATATTTTGATGGAACATGGGTAATGCTGTGTTTTCCAATATCTTTCAGTTTTGGAATGTTTGCAATGATAGGTTATTACCTGTTCTCACCGGCATGGAAGGAAGTTATGAGACTGGCAGAGAATAAACCACAAGAAGGACCTATAAAAGAGAACTGAAAATAATGAGTTTGTTAAATTGAGATTGAAGTTTATTGACATTTGTTTAACTCCCATGTATGCTGCAGCATCGCTTCCGGTGGGGGTATATGGATGCTATGCTTGTACTTCCGGCTAAAAGCCGTGGATTTATGGAGGAATAGAATAATGTCAAAGGATGAATATTTAATTACAGATGCACCTCTTAAAGCATTGACTGTTTTTGCAATGCCTATGATTCTGGGAAGCTTTTTCCAACAGATATATAATATGGCTGATTCAATTATTGTGGGTCAGTTTGTCGGATCTTCTGCACTTGCGGCAGTTGGAGCCTGTGCTGCGCTTACGAATGTATTCATTTGTGTGGCACTTGGTGCTGGTGTAGGTGCAGGGGTGCTTGTGAGCCGCTACTTTGGTGCCAGGGATTATAGTAAAATGAAAACAATCGTATCAACATCATTGATTAGTTTTCTGATTCTAAGCATACTTCTGGGTGTATTTGGTTTTGGATTTTCTAATATAATGATGAATGCATTACAGACACCTGCTGATATACTGGATGAAGCAGTATTATACCTGCGTGTTTATTTTGTAGGATTTCCGTTTTTGTTTATGTATAATATCCTTTCAACGATGTTTACCTCAATCGGTGAGTCAAAGATTCCGCTGGGACTTCTGATATTTTCTTCTATTCTGAATATTTTTATGGATTTTTGGATGGTAGCAGGCTTAGGGCTTGGCGTGTTTGGTGCAGCGCTTGCAACGCTGATTGCACAGGGGATTTCTGCTGTTTTTTCACTTCTGATTTTCTTTTGCCGGATGCGCCGGTATAAAAGCAGCTTTAAACGGTTTGACAGGCAGGAGTTATATTCAATGCTTCAAATTGCTGTACCATCTGTTTTGCAGCAGTCTACAGTATCTATTGGCATGATGATAGTACAGGCGGTTGTAAATCCATTCGGTACACAGGCGCTTGCAGGTTATTCGGCAACAATGAGAGTAGAAAATGTTTTTTCCCTGATTTTTGTATCCATTGGAAATGCCGTTTCACCATATGTTTCCCAGAATCTGGGTGCAAAACAGAACCAGCGTATCAAAAAAGGATACCATGCTGCAATTGTATTAGATATATGTTTTGCAGTTCTTGCCTTTATAGTGATTGAAACATTACATACTCAGATTTCTTCGTTATTCCTGGGTAAGGATGGAACCGATTTAGCATATCAGGTGTCCGGGGATTATATGAAATGGCTTGGCTATTTTTTCATTTTTATGGGTATCAAGATGGCAACAGACGGGGTTCTTCGTGGACTTGGAATCATGCGGCCATTCCTCATTGCTAATATGGTAAATCTTGCAATCCGTCTGTTGGTTGCCCTTATATGTGCTCCGCGTTTTGGCATTGCATATGTATGGCTTGCTGTACCGGCCGGCTGGTTTGCCAACTTTCTAATTTCCTATGCGGCACTCAGAAAATCGTGGCCGGCTGAAAAACCAGCCGGGTTTTAATAAAACTGCAAATTACAATGTATAACGCCCTGTTAAAAACAGGATTGACAATTGGCAGTATAACAGATATAGTAAAAAGTGCAAAAACAAATAGATGTGAACAGAGTAGAAGTCATGCGTAAAGTGTCAATGGACGGGAAGTTGCCATTGGACGAAAAATCCCTGTAAAGCGGATTTGCGATGTGCCTTCGCATCCGCTGTCAGAAAATATAAAGCATTCATTTCCTGAGAACGGGTATGAATGCTTTTTTGTTTACATAAAAAAAGAGGAAAAGATGGAGAGTGAAAAAATAAAAGCGGGTGTCCGGCTGATATTAGAAAGATTGGTGAAGACATGAAACGTGTAAATCTAATATATAGACATCCTTTATATCAGAAAAAATATAATGCGCTGCAAAAGGCTGAGGAACACCGGAAATTTTGTAATCATACGCTGGAGCATTTTCTGGATGTAGCAAGACTGATGTATATTTATTCGGTGGAACAGGAACTGTCCATATCAAAAGAGGTCATATATGCAGCGGCATTTATGCATGATATCGGAAGAATAGATCAGATAGAAAAAGGGATTCCACATGAAATGGCGGGAGCGGCCCTGTGTGACAGAATCCTGCCGGACTGCGGTTTTGCAAAAGAAGAAATCAGCCTGATAAAGGACTTTATTCTACATCACCGGATAAAAGACACCGGCGCGGACACGCCTTTATACGAAATGTTATACTGGGCGGATAAGAAATCAAGAAACTGTTTTGCGTGCGCGGCGCAGGCGGAATGTAACTGGGACAGACAGAAGATGAATCTGGAAATTGATTATTAATAAGCTGCAGGCAGCAGCAGATAAGGAATGGAGATTGTATGAAAATAGGTAATAAAGAGTTTGATTTAAGCAGCCACTGTTATATAATGGGAATTTTGAATGTAACACCGGATTCTTTTTCGGATGGCGGTAAATTTAATACGCTGGATGCAGCATTAAAGCATACAGAGGAAATGATACGGGATGGAGCGGATGTCATTGATATCGGAGGGGAATCCACCAGGCCGGGACATGTAGTGATTTCTGAAGAAGAAGAAATTGCAAGGGTAACACCGGTGATTGAGGCGGTGAAAAAGCATTTTGATATTCCGGTTTCAATTGATACCTATAAGGGGAAGGTCACACTTGCGGCATTGCAGGCGGGAGCGGACCTTGTAAACGATATCTGGGGCTTTAAGCATGACCCGGAAGTCGCAGCATATACAGCAAAATATAACGCGGCATGCTGCCTTATGCATAACAGGAATGAAGCCGTATATGATGATTTTCAAAAAGATTTTATCCGGGATATGCAGGAGTGCATTGCAATTGCAAAGAAAGCCAATGTACCCGATGATAAGATTATGCTGGACCCCGGCGTGGGATTTGGCAAAACGTATGAAATGAATCTTGAGATTATCAATCATCTTGAAATCATGAAGCAGCTCAATTATCCGGTATTACTTGGAACGTCCAGAAAATCCGTGATTGGACTGACACTTGATTTACCGGCGGACGAGCGGGTGGAGGGAACACTGGCGACAACGGTTATCGGTGTCATGAAAGGCTGTTCCTTTGTAAGAGTTCACGATGTAAAAGAAAATTACAGAATTATTAAGATGACAGAGGCAATCCTGTCAAAATAATAACAAAGATGGCAGATGAGAAATCGCCGCTTTACAACAAGCTGTTTAGAAATGAGGATTAATGTGGATAAAATTTCGATTGATAAATTAGTTGTGTTTGGAAACCATGGTGTTTTTGAAGCCGAGAATATGTTAGGACAGAAATTTCTGGTTTCTGTCGTGGTGTATACCGATACCCGGAAAGCGGGATTGACGGATGATCTGGCGTGTTCCGTAAATTATGGGGATGTAAGCCGGGATATTTTAAAGTTCTTTCAGAATAATACATTTAAACTGATTGAAACCGTTGCCGAGAAACTTGCACAGGAATTACTGCTGCGGTATGATTTGGCGGAAAAAGTAGATGTGAAAATAGAAAAACCGTGGGCGCCTGTTGCGATTCCTGTAGACAGTGTCAGTGTTGAAATATCAAGAGGATGGCACAGGGCATATATTGCAACCGGGTCGAACATGGGCGATAAAAAAGCATATCTTGACGAAGCTGTAGAAAAACTAAAAAACCATCCGTATTGTAAGGTCGTAAAGGTATCCGATTATATTACGACAGAGCCTTACGGCGGTGTTGAACAGGATGTCTTTTTAAATGGGGCATTAGAGATTAAAACACTGCTGTATCCGGAAGAACTGCTGGCGCTTCTTAACAGAATTGAGGCAGAAGCGGGGCGTGAACGGACCATACACTGGGGACCGCGGACATTGGATCTGGACATTTTGTTTTACGATGACTGTATCATAGATAGCCCGGCGCTGACCGTGCCGCATATAGATATGCAGAACCGCGGTTTTGTATTAATTCCGATGGCACAGATTGCACCGTATCACAGACATCCGGTTTTAGGCTGCACGGTAGGACAGCTGTTAAGCAGACTGGATGGTTCATTATCATAAATTTAAAATCAAGAGGAAAAGTATGATATATACAGAAGCAGAGCATTTTATAAAGGAATCACATAACGGAGTCATAAGGCTTGGTCTTGGCAGAATAGAAGAATTACTGGAAAGACTGGGCTGTCCGCAGAAAAAGCTTAAATTTATCCATGTTGCGGGAACCAATGGAAAAGGTTCTGTGTGTGCCATGACAGCAGAAATTCTTAAAGCGGCAGGATATAAGACAGGGCTTTTTACATCGCCGGTGATATCTGTGTACCGGGAACAGTTCAGGATAAACGGAGAAACGATTTCCGAAGGAGAATTTGTAAGATATGCAGAGGTGGTAAGAAATGCATGCGCGAAGATGACAGATGTTCCGTCTGAATTTGAAAAGGCTGTGGCACTCGCTTTTTTATATTTTAATGAAAACAGGTGTGATTTTGTGGTGCTGGAAGTCGGCATGGGCGGTTGTGATGATGCAACCAATGTAATTGAAGTTCCGGAGGTTGCTGCAATTGTCAATATTGATTATGACCATATGGGATTTCTGGGGACAACACTGGAAGAAATTGCGCAGAAAAAAGCAGGGATTATTAAAGAAAACGGAACGGTCGTAATAGCCGGACAGAGTGAAACCGTCATGAATGTACTGATAAAAAGATGTCAGGAAAAGAAAGCCGGTTTTAAAAGCACGGATGTACAAAATATTAAAATTACGGACAGAAGCATACACGGACAGACCTTTGGGTATAAACAGTATGCAGGCATAAGACTTTCTTTATTGGGAGATTATCAGTGTGAAAATGCGGCGGTTGTACTGGAAATAATGGACTGTCTGATCCGGAAGGGATATCAGATACCGGTAAATGCAGTTTATGACGGAATGAAAAACGTTTACTGGCAGGGGCGGTTTGAAATTTTGTCAGAAGCACCGCTGTTTATTGTCGATGGTGCGCATAACCCGGATGGAATCAATGCGCTGCGCTCAAATTTAGAAAACTACTTTGCAGGCGAAAAGTTTATTTTTATAACAGGAATCCTGCGCGACAAGGATTACAGTCAGATGCTTAGGACAATGCTTCCATACGCAGCCGCTTTTATCACGATTGCACCGGACAGCCCGCGTGCCATGAGTGCGGATGAGTGCGCAGATGCAGTCAGAAAATGCGGTTATACAGGAGCAGTATCTGTAATGGATACCATAGAGGAAGCAGTTCAGTTGGCATATAGGATGAGTCAAAAGAAAAATACCGGCGTGTGTGCGTTTGGTTCTTTATACAGCGTGGGAGCAATAAGCAGGGCAGGGACAATAAAGCTGCGATAAAACAATTTTAATAAATAACCTTCTTGTATAAAAAAATACATTGACATGTTAGCACTGACATGTTAGTATGATGATAACAAAGAAATAAGACATGTATTATATATTTAAGGAGGTATTTTATAATGGAGATGACGTTAAGGTGGTACGGACCGGGATATGACAGTGTTACCCTTAAGCAGATCAGACAGATTCCGGGAGTAAAGAATGTCATTACGACGCTTTTTGGAAAGCAGGCAGGGGAACTATGGCTGCCAAAGGAAATCGCAGAGCTTAAAAAGATTGTCAACGATGCAGGACTTGGAATTGCAGGGATTGAATCTGTGAATGTGTCAGATGACATTAAGATTGGAACTGCAAAAAGAGATGAGCATATTGATAATTATATTAAAACGCTGCAGGCACTGGGCGAAGCGGATATTCATATGGTATGTTATAATTTTATGCCTGTATTTGACTGGACGCGGACAGAGCTTGCAAGGGTACGGCCGGACGGCTCGACGGTATTGGCATATAATCAGGACACCGTAGATATGATTGATCCGGAACATATGAGGGAATCCGTTGAAAAAATGTCCAATGGCTTTGTAATGCCGGGATGGGAACCGGAGAGATTAGACAGATTAAAAGAGCTTTTTGAAATGTACCGGGATGTTGATGCAGAAAAGTTGTTTGATAATCTTGTATATTTTCTGGAAGCAATCGGACCGGTATGTGAAAAGTATGATATTAAAATGGGAATTCATCCGGATGATCCGGCATGGCCGATTTTTGGCCTCCCAAGAATTATGACAGGAAAGGATTCAGTTACCCGTCTTCTTGATGCAGTTGATAAGCCGTATAATGGAATTACTCTTTGTACAGGTTCATTTGGTTCAAACCAGAATAATGATATTTGTGAGATTATTAAGGCATGCAGAGGCAGAATTCCGTTTGCCCATGTAAGGAATCTTAAATATAATTCACCGAGGGATTTTGAAGAGGCTGCACATTTATCATCAGATGGCTCAATGGATATGTATAAGATTATTAAGACTTTATATGATACCGGATTTGATGGGGCAATAAGACCGGATCATGGCAGAATGATATGGGATGAAGTTGCAATGCCGGGATATGGTCTGTATGACAGGGCATTGGGAGCAGCTTATCTGAATGGCTTATGGGAAGCCGTAGACAAGTCAGGACAGTAATTTGCTTATACGGTACGTTGTAACGCAGATATTACACAGCCGGTTGTTTCTGAGCAAAAACAACCGGCTATAATGGCAGATGGGAAATTATCTTTGCGGATATCTCATTGCATTTTCGTAACAGGCTGCTCAGAAATGAGGATGAATATGAAACTTTCAATAGATGGAATTAAAGATAAAACAGCATGGGAAGAGGCAGGTATAAAACTGCCGGCATATGATGTCAGAAAGGTAGCAGAGAATACAAAGGCATCACCGGAATGGGTTCATTTTGGTATTGGCAATATCTTTAGAATTTTTATAGGCGGAATTGCTGATTCGTTAATTGAGCAGGGGGTGTCAGATAAAGGGATTACATGCGTGGAGACCTTTGATTTTGATGTTGTGGATAAGATTTATGAGCCGTTTGACAATCTTGTTATGGCGGTTACACTAAAAGAAGACGGAAGTACAGACAAGAGGGTACTCGGTTCTCTTACGGAAGCGGTGAAGGCACAGTCGGCATCAAAGGAAGCCTGGTCAAGATTAAAGGAGATTTTTGCAAATCCGCAGCTTGAGATGATCTCATTTACAATTACAGAGAAGGGATATGCCCTGCGTGATGCAAAGGGTGCATTTTTCCCATTTATCCAGAGTGATATAGATAACGGACCGGATAAGGCGGTATCGGCAATGGCAGTTGTGGCAGCGCTTTTATTTGAAAGATTTAATACATGTAAAGCACCGCTTGCGGTCGTTTCTATGGATAACTGTTCACATAATGGAGAAAAGCTGAGAAATTCAATAACGGAAATGGTCCGCGAGTGGCAGAAAAAGGGCTATGTAGGACAGGATTTTGCGGACTATGTCAATGATGAAAATGTAATATCATTTCCATGGTCCATGATAGATAAAATAACACCAAGACCGGCAGATTCAGTGGCTGCAGCATTAGAGCAGGCAGGAGTTGAACAGATGAAGCCTGTGATTACGTCTAAGAAGACTTATATTGCGCCATTTGTTAATGCGGAAGGACCACAATATCTGGTTATTGAAGACAGATTTCCAAATGGAAGACCACAGCTTGAAAAAGCAGGTGTGTATATGACAGACAGGGATACTGTTAATAAAGTGGAGCGGATGAAGGTGACGACCTGTCTGAATCCGCTGCATACAGCACTCGCAGTATATGGATGCATTCTGGGATATAATCTTATCGCAGATGAAATGAAGGATAAGGAACTTTCAGAGCTTGTAAGACGGATAGGATTGGTTGAAGGGATGCCGGTGGTTACGGATCCGGGTATCATTTCGCCTGAAAAATTTGCAGATGAGGTACTTCATGTAAGAATACCGAATCCATTTATGCCGGATACACCGCAGAGAATTGCAACGGATACATCACAAAAAGTTGGCATACGATATGGCGAAACGATTAAAGCATACGTTGAAAAAGAGGGAAGTGCAGAATCACTTACGGCAATACCGCTTGCAATTGCCGGATGGTGCCGGTATCTTCTTGGCATTGATGACAATGGAGAAAGCTTTGAATTGTCAGCAGACCCTATGGCAGAAGAATTAAAGGCACAGCTTGATGGTGTAAGATTTGCAGAACCATCGTCCTATACAGGCCAGCTTAAAAATTTATTGTCAAATGCGAATATATTTGGTATAAATTTATATGAAGCAGGAATCGGTGATAAAATTGAAGAACTGTTTGTTGAAGAAATTGCAGGAAAAGGTGCAGTAAGAGCAACACTTAAAAAATATCTGTAATGTAGAACAGGCGGTTTCTTATGGATGGAAAGGCTGCGAAGCGATGGAAAAATCATTAAATGAAGAAACTTATGAAAAGCTGAAATATGACATCATGAATTTCAGGCTGTTGCCAGGAGATTCCATCAGTGCCCAGAAAGTTGCACTGCGGTATGATGTGTCAAGAACACCGGCAAGGGAAGCCATTGTGAATCTTGAGAAAGAAGGTCTTTTAAAGATTATTCCACAGTCCGGGACCTATGTGGCATGTATTAACTGCAGACGTTCTGCACAGGAGTGGTTTGTCAGAAAAAGTCTTGAGATGGGCATGGTTGATGCTGTTTTTGAAAATGCGGACAGTGAGCTGCTTGACAAAATGGCGATTCTGAATGAAAGACTGATTCATTACACGGAAGAAAATGAAAAAATTCCAAGAATAGAGATTGATAATGCGTTTCATGAGTTGATTTATGAGTGTTCCGGAGAATTGCTTGCCCAAAATATAATTCAGACACAGATGAGCCATTATAACAGAATCAGATATCTTGCAGAGTTGAATAGTTCTATCAGTGCAAAAACAAACGATGAACATGAGATGCTTATAGAAGCTATTAAAAAAAAGGACAAAAGAATGTATCTTAGAGTTATAAAGGCACATATCAGCAGAATTTTTAATGAACTGGACAAATTGAAGGGAATTTATCCACAGTATTTTGAGAAAGAGTAAAAAAAGCATTGAAAACCCATATCTGGGTTTTCAATGCTTTTTTTGTATCAATTCACGGTATTGTGTAGGTGTTTTATTTTTTGTTTTTTTAAACAGCTTCGTAAAGTAATTGACATCATTTATTCCACACTGGACAGCAATATCCTGAATGGGAAGCATGGTAGTATTAAGAAGATAAATAGCATGATCCATCCGTTTGCCATTGACGTAATTTGTCAGGGTGGTACCGGTTTCTTTTTTAAACAGTGTCGACAGATAGCTGCTGTTTAAAGAAAATTCAGTGGAAATTGCAGTAAGGCTTAAATCTGCTGTCAGGTTAAAGGATATATAATTAATGATATTCTGTACGGGTTTGCTGTATGTCCGCAGCGAATAAGACTGCACCAGCATGCAGTATCGTCGTGTAATATCGCTTTCAAGGGCTTCGAGCTGGGCAATGGAAGTGCAGGCCTCAATTTTAATTGCAAATTTACGCGATATTTCATCCAGATGAACGGGATGTACATAAGCAGACTGGGCAGCTTTGCGGCAGATGGTATTAAGAATAATCATAAAATTCTTTCTGTCGCGTATGGTGTCTGTCAGGCGCGGCTTTATATCAGAAGCATTGAGATGCCTCATATTTTCAATGGATTTGTAATCTCCGTGTGCAATAGATTCCATGAGCAGGTTTTCTTCCTTATACCGCATTTCCAGCATTTCTATAGACTGTCGTGTCGGTTCGGGTGTTTTGTCATTATACATATATTGTTCATTATTTTTTGTCAGAACACGCTTTTTTTCAATTGTAAAATGTGTCCACAATTTGCTGCACAGCGTATTTATAATACTTTCGATAAAGCGCTCATCTGTAAAAACAGGGAGGGCTGCATAGTATAACTGCATAAATTCATTGAAACGGGCCGGGATGGAATTGTAAGTGCATAGCTCCGTTATCCGTTGGTTGGTAAATTTTTCAAACGAAAAAGGTCCGGCGATAAATATTTTATCTGAATCCGGTAATTTTAAATAAATATATTCGCAGCAAAAGCTGTCGTGTATTATTAATATTGTATTATCCTTACTGTAAGTGTTGACGAAACGATTAAAATCATTCATCTGGCTGCGGTGGGCAGCATCATTCCATATCGTTTTTCGAAGACCGCCATCATACTGTTCGTTCCAGATAAATGGTGAATCGATAATATGGCATGAAATTTTCAGATGGGATAATATATCCATTGTATAATCTAAATATATTTTATAGTTCATATTACTCCCCATTTCTGAGCGACTTGTCGCGAAGATGCGATGAGAAATTCGCGTAGGCGTTTTCTCATCTGCAATCATGGCTATTTGTTTTCGCTACTCCCCGATAGTTATTTGTATATTTTGATCCATATGTGTAAAAATATTATAACAGAAGTTTACTTAAAAACCAAATTATAAAAAACATTCAGATAATAAGTATAATTTTATGCTGGCGGATAAACATTAACATGTTAATAATATAAATCTAACATGTTAGTAGAATATTAATGCATTATAGTATAATTTTTACCATGAAAATTGTACAAACAAAAATTGTACTAATTATACTAAATTTAGTAATAACCGGAATCTGTAAAACACGTTATGATTAAACCATAGAAAAGAAAACAAAATATTTAAGGACGGTCTTTAAAAATTATAAGGTGTACAGGAGTACAGGAAACGGAGGATATTATGAAAGAGAATAACGGAAAGGTAAAGCCTTTCGGGATGAAGGACAGACTGGGCTACATGTTCGGGGACTTCGGTAATGATTTTACATTTATATTGTCAACAATGTTTTTGCTTAAGTTTTATACGGATGTCATGGGTGTTTCAGCAGCAATAGTCGGTCTGATGATGATGGCAGCCAGATTTGTGGATGCGGTCACGGATGTTACGATGGGACAGATTGTAGACAGAAGCAGACCCGGGAAGAAGGGTAAATTCGCTCCATGGATTCGAAGAATGTGTGGTCCGGTTGCTTTAGCATCATTTCTGATGTATGCAACATATTTTAAAGGAATGCCAATGGGCTTTAAGATTTTCTGGATGTTTTTCACATATCTGCTCTGGGGCAGTATATGTTATACAGGCGTTAATATTCCTTATGGTTCAATGGCATCAGCAATTTCGGATAATCCAACGGACAGAGCTTCTCTTTCCAACTGGAGAACAATTGGTGCAACACTTGCACAGACAGTGATTGGCGTCGTATTACCGCTTGCAGTATACTATACAGATGCAGCAGGTAATAAAGTATTATCCGGTGAGAAAATGATGATAGGTGCGCTTGTATGTTCTATCGGAGCAGTCATCTGTTATATGCTCTGCTATCATATGACAACAGAGAGAGTAAAGGTTGAGCAGAATACACAGAAGTTTTCATTTAAGGAGCTTATTAGTGAAATCGCCCATAACAAGGCATTAATTGGCATCATAGTATGTGCGTTATTATTCCTGCTTGCACAGTTATCACTTAGCAACATGAATAACTATATATATCCGAATTATTTTGGTAATGTTTCAGCGATGTCGCTGGCAAACCTGGCAGGAATGGTTGTTATACTTGTTCTTTCTACTTTTATAGTAAAGCTGTCAGCAAAGGTCGGTAAGAAAGAATTATCAGTGATTGGAAGTATAATAAGTGCAGCAGCATTTTTAATATTATTCTTTATTCACACAGATAATGTATGGGTATGGATTGTACTGGTACTGATATCATCAGTAGGAACCGCAATGTTTAATATGGTGATATGGGCTATGATTACAGATGTAATTGATGATTCAGAAGTAAGAACAGGTGTCCGTCAGGATGGAACCATATATTCAGTATATTCATTTGCAAGAAAGTTAGGACAGGCCTGTTCGTCAGGAATATCAGGGGTACTGCTCTCAATCATAGGTTATACGGCAGCTACGGCACATGATCCTAAGGTGGTAGACGGCATTTACAATGTAACCTGTCTCGTGCCGGCATTAGGAATGATACTTCTCTTCCTTGCATTACAGTTTTTATATCCTCTTAATAAGAAGAGAGTGGAAGAAAATGCAAAGATTCTTAAGGAAAGAAGAGAAGCGAAGGTGCAGTAATATTTCCGGGCATTTACTGCCGGACATATTGAAGAATAAAATTTATTAATAAGTTTAAATATCAGGAGGAATGAATTATGTTATATCCAATTTTAACACAGTCAAGATTATTAAGCGATTTAAGCGGAGTATGGGATTTTAAGTTAGACAATGGCAAGGGGTTTGACGAAAAGTGGTATGAGGCTCCATTAAAGGATGCAGATACAATGCCGGTTCCTGCTTCATATAATGATTTAAAAGAAGGCGTTGATTTCAGAGATCATTATGGATGGGTATTTTATCAAAGAAATATTTCGGTTCCCGCATATGTAAAGAGCCAGAGAATTGTGCTTCGTTGTGCAGCCGTAACACATTTTGCGAAGATTTATCTGAATGGCAAGTTAATCTGTGAGCATAAGGGTGGATTTCTTCCATTTGAAGTTGAATTAAATGATGTATTAGAAGATGGAGATAATCTTCTTACAATTGCCGTAAATAATGTTATTGATTATTCTACACTTCCTGTAGGCGGCAAGGCAAATATGATGAGTGGATTGATGGGAGGCGTAGGTCAGAGTAGTTCCGGAAAGCCTCAGAATAATCCTAATTTTGACTTCTTTAACTATTGTGGTATTACAAGACCGGTTAAAATCTATACAACACCGAAGACATATATTCACGATATTACGGTGACATCAGATATTGACTTTGGAAAAGCTGTACCATCAGCAACACTTCATTATGAGGTAGATATTGAAGGGGCGGATAAAGATAATACAGCATGTAAGGTAGAAGTATTTGATGCAGATGGCAAAAAGGTTGCCGAAGCAGATGGCATTTCAGGGGAAATAAAACTTGATACGGTAAGATTATGGCAGCCGTTAAATGCGTATCTTTACCGGATTAAGGTAACGGCAGGGGAAGATGTATATACACTTCCTTATGGGGTAAGAAGCGTAAGAGTAGATGGAATCAGATTCCTTATTAATGAAAAGCCATTTTATTTCAAGGGATATGGAAAGCATGAGGACACATTCCCAAATGGACGCGGAATAAATCTTCCTATGAATACCAAGGATATAGCGATTATGAAGTGGCAGCATGCGAACAGTTTCAGAACGAGCCATTATCCATATAGTGAAGAAATGATGAGACAGTGCGATGAAGAAGGCATTGTAGTGATTGATGAAACAACGGCAGTAGGTGTTAATCTTAAGTTTGGCGGCGGTGCAAACTTCGGCGGTGAAAGAATCAGCACATTTGATAAGGAACACGGGGTGCAGACACAGGAACATCATAAGGATGTTATCCGTGACCTCATATCCAGAGATAAGAATCATGCTTGTGTTGTAATGTGGAGTATTGCCAATGAACCGGATTCATCGGATGAGGGAGCATATGATTACTTTAAGCCATTATATGACCTTGCAAGGGAACTGGATCCACAGAAGCGTCCTTGTACACTGGTAAGTGTTCAGGGGACGACGGCTGATAATGACTGTTCCGCTAAGTTAAGTGATGTGATCTGTCTTAACCGTTATTATGGCTGGTATTTTGGCGGTCCTGACCTTGAAGTATCTGAAGAAGGACTTCGTAAGGAACTTACAGACTGGGGTAAGCTTGGTAAGCCGGTTATGTTTACGGAATATGGTGCAGATACAGTCAGCGGACTTCATGATACGACATCTGTTATGTATACAGAGGAATATCAGGTTGAGTATTACGAGATGAATAACAGGGTATTTGATGAATTTGATTATGTAGTAGGTGAGCAGGCATGGAACTTTGCAGACTTTGCTACAAGCCAGAGTTTATTAAGAGTCCAGGGGAATAAGAAGGGCTTATTCACAAGAGACAGAAAACCTAAGATGGTAGCACATTATTTCCGTAACAGATGGAATAACATTCCTGAATTTGGTTACAAAAAATAAATGAAGCGTCCTTTTTAGACAGCCGGTAAAAGCCATAAAAAAGACTTGCGTAAAAAAGGCGGTACCGTAAGGATAGAAATATCCTTGCGGTACCGCCTTTTACGGAACAATGCCGGAAGCATATTACCGGTATTTTCCAAGACGCATTTTAAAATCCGAATAGCCAAAATCGGTGAGTTTTACAAAAGCGCCGTCTGTCTGCATTTTGTAAATATCCGGGAGCGGCATACCGTTAAATGTATTATTTTTGCAGGTAGAATAAATTGCCATATCCTGAAACACCAGCAGACTGCCCTCATGTAAAGGCGCGGCAAACGTATAATCGCCAATCACATCTCCGGCAAGACAGGTAGGCCCGGCTAACCGGTATACAAAATCAGGATGCGTTGAATCTGCGTTTGTGGCAGGTTTATCTGTCACCGCTTTGGCACCATAAAGTGGCGGCATATACGGCATTTCAATCACATCCGGCATATGGCAGGCGGCACTGGTATCCAGAATGGCAATGTGTGTCCCATTGTTTTCAACAATGTCTAAAACGCGGGTAATAAGATACCCGGCATTTAAAGCAACGGCTTCACCCGGCTCAAGGTACACACACAGATTCCATTGATCCTGTGCATAGGTGATACATTTTTCAAGCCGTGCAATGTCATAATCGTTGCGGGTGATGTGGTGTCCGCCACCCATATTCAGCCATTTCATCTGCGGCAGAATATCACCGAAGCTGCGTTCCACGGCGGCGAGTGTTGTTTCCAAATCATCGGAATCCTGCTCACACAGCGTATGAAAATGCAGACCGTCAAGCAGGGAAATCCATTCACCTGTCATTTCACGGTTCCATACGGCGCGCGTTGTACCAAGGCGGCTGCCGGGCGCACACGGGTCATAGATCGCATGTCCGTCCTGTGTGGAACATTCGGGATTAATGCGCAGACCGATGCTTTTGCCTGCCGCTTTTGCTTTTTGTGCAAATTTTTTAAACTGATGCGGCGAGTTAAAGACAATATGGTCCGCGTAAGTTAAAAGCTCCTCAAATTCATCATCGCGGTAAGCTCCGCAGAATACGTGAACTTCTTTATCCGGCATTTCTTCCGCACCGAGCCTTGCCTCGTAAAGTCCGCTGGCTTCCGTACCCGACAGGTATCCGGAAAGCAGCGGGTAAAAATCATAATTGGAGAATGCTTTTTGTGCAAGCAGAATTTTACAGCCTGTGTGTGCGGCAACGGAGGCAAGAATTTCTCCGTTACGCCGCAGGACATTCTCATCAATGATATAGGACGGTGTCGGTAATGTGCCGAAAAGGTCTGTTATATGCGTTGATTTTTGGCTCACTAGTCCACCAGTACCGGGTTGTGGTTTTCACGGCGAGGCAGACCGTATTTGTCGAGTGCATCAAGGAACGGATCCGGGTCAAATTCTTCCACGGTGTAGACACCCGGCTTATCCCATTTCTTTGTCAGAAGCATTAACGCGCCGCACATGGCTGGTACACCGGTCGTAAAGCTGATTGCCTGACTTTCCACTTCTTTGTAACATTCCTGATGGTCGCACACATTATAAATATAGTAGGTTTTGTCTTTGCCGTCTTTCTTTCCGGTGAAAATGCAGCCGATATTGGTTTTTCCGTGTGTACGTGGGCCAAGGCTTGCAGGGTCCGGCAGCAGTTCCTTTAAAAATTTAATCGGCACGATTTCATGCCCTTCAAAATTGACCGGAGTGGTTGAAAGCATACCCACATTTTCAAGGCATTTCATATGGGTCAGGTAGCTTTGTCCAAATGTCATAAAGAAGCGGATTCTTTTGACTTCCGGAATATTGACGGCGAGAGATTCCAGTTCCTCGTGGTGTAACAGATACATATCCTTTTCACCGACACTGTCAAAGTTATATTCACGCTTAATGCTCATCGCAGGAATTTCAACCCATTTGCCGTTTTCAATATAGCTGCCCGGAGCGGAAACCTCACGCAGGTTGACTTCCGGGTTGAAGTTCGTGGCAAAGGCATAGCCGTGGTCGCCGCCGTTGCAGTCCAGAATATCAATGGTATCAATTGTGTCAAATTCGTGCTTTTTGGCATAGGCGCAGTAAGCCTGTGTAACACCCGGGTCAAAGCCGCAGCCAAGGAGTGCCGTCAGTCCCGCTTTTTCAAATTTTTCGCGGTAAGCCCACTGCCAGCTGTAGTCAAAGTAAGCGGAAAATCCGGCTTCCTTACAGCGTTTTTCATAAATGGCGCGCCACTTTGGGTCATCGGTATCTTCCGGTTCATAGTTGGCGGTATCCATGTAATTAACACCGCAGGCAAGGCAGGCATCCATAATTGTTAAATCCTGATACGGCAGGGCAATATTCATAACCAGCTCCGGCTGATAGGCTTTGATTAATGAAATCAGTTCGTCCACACTGTCTGCATCAACCTGTGCAGTTGTGATTTTTGTTGCGGTTTTGTCTTTAAGGCTTTCAGCTAAAGCATCACATTTTGATTTGGTACGGCTTGCAATACAGATTTCCGTAAAAATATCACTTGCCTGACAACATTTTCTGATAGCTACATTGGCAACGCCGCCGCAGCCGATAATTAAAACTCTACTCATACGAATCCTCTTTTCTATTACAACTTGTTGTGAAGCGAAAATCTTTGATATAAGGATTTTCGCGTTTAATACAGCGCCAGCAGCATTTCGCGCAGCACCTTACATGCGCAGGCGGTAGAAGCACCGCTTGTATCCAGCATCGGCGCAAGTTCATTAATGTCCGCGCCTACGACATTTGTCCGGCTGACGAGCAGCAGGGAAGTAAGAAGCTGCGGGAAGGTTACCCCTCCGGCTTCCGGTGTACCCGTGCCAGGAAAAACGGACGGGTCCAGACAGTCTAAATCCACGGTCAGATAAACCGGTGTATTATCCTTTTGCAGCTGGGCGGTCAGCGCTTCCAGTCCGTCAAAATCAAACGGGTGCATATCTGTATGTTCTTTTGCAAATGCAAATTCTGACCGTTCACCGCTCCGGATACAAAACTGGTGAATCCGTCCGTCCCCTACAAGGTCAAAACAGCGGCGCATGACGCAGGCATGGCTTAATTTAGCGCCAAGGTAGTCATCACGCAAATCAGCATGGGCATCAAAGTGAATAATATGCAGACCGGGGTATTTGGCAAGGACGGCACGCACATTTGCCAGTGTCACCAGATGTTCGCCGCCGATTAGAAGCGGCAGTTTATTATCGTTTACAATCTGTGCCGCCGTTTTTTCAATGTCAGCCAGTGCCGATTCGGCAGAACCGAAACAAAGCTCTAAATCGCCGCAGTCAAATACGGAGATATCTTCCAGATCTTTATCCTGATACGGGCTGTACGTTTCCAGCCCGAAGCTTTCGTGGCGGATCGCGGCAGAGCCGAAGCGCGCACCGGGGCGGAAACTGGTGGTGGAATCAAACGGTGCACCGAATAAGACAATCCGTGCAGCAGCATAATCCGCGTCACAGCCGATAAATGTTTCAACATTTTGTTTCATGCTTCAACCTCCTCAAGCATTTTTTCAAGATAGGCAGGCAGATAAAACGAACCGATATGTAACTTGGTGGTGTAGTAGTTCGTGCTTAAATGCAGTGCCTGCCACTGACGGGCTTCAAAGTCGTCAACCGGGTGGTATTTTTTGCTGGCAAAGCCAAACAGCCAGTAACCGGCGGCATATGTCGGAATATGTGCCTGATAAACGCGGCTGATTGGGAATGTATTCACAATACGTTTGTGGCTTCTTTGCATGGCTTCCGCATCGTGCTTGTAAAACGGACTGCCCTGCTGGTTGACCATAATACCGTCTTCACGCAGTGCGTTGTAGCAGATACCGTAAAATTCGCGTGTAAAATATCCCTCTGACGGACCAAACGGGTCGTTGGAATCGACAATAATCAGGTCATATTCATTGGAACAGCGGCGGATAAACCGCAATGCATTGTCAAAATAAATATGCACACGGCTGTCATCTAATCGGCACGCATTTTCCGGCAGATAGGCACGGCACGCTTCAATTACTTCGCCGTCCATTTCCACGAGGTCAATGCGTTCTACGCGGTCATAGCGGGTCAGTTCCTTTACGACACCGCCGTCCCCCGCACCGATGACTAAAATATCCTTTGCATTTTTATGGACGGACATCGGAACGTGTGTAATCATTTCATCGTAAATAAATTCGTCCCGCTCGGTAAGCATGACGTTGCCGTCCAATGCCAGCACCCTGCCGAATTCCGGGGTATCAAAAATATCAATCTGCTGATATTCGCTTTTCTTTGAATATAAATGGCGGTTCACGCGCAGGCTGTGTTTGACGTCCGGCGCATGACATTCGCTAAACCATAATTCCATGAGGTTTTCCTCCGTCTGTTAAAATGTTGATATGCTCGATTTTCGGGTCTTCCGGACCGGTCATGGAACAGCCCTTTGACTTGGCATATTCAATATAATCAAGAATTTCACCGGTAATACGCTCGCCCGGTGCCAAAATCGGGATTCCCGGCGGATAGCACATGACAAATTCACTGCATACCGCACCGGCGCTTTCACGTATCGGTACGCTTTTCTTTTGTGCGTAAAATGCTTCCTGCGGACTGCATACAACCTCCGGGTCGATATATTCCTGACTTAACAGACCGGCAGAATCTTTCTGATACCGTCTGCGGATTTCCGCAAGCGCGCTCACAAGCCGTTCCAGCTCCTGCGGACGGTCGCCGATAGAAAGGTAGGCAAGAATATTTCCGATGTCGCCAAATTCAATCTGGATGTCGTATTCGTCCCGTAAAATGTCATAGACCTCGATTCCCGCAAGACCGATGTCACGGGTGTGGACACTTAACTTTGTCGGGTCAAAGTCGTAGATAGAATTGCCGTTTATCAGCTCCCTGCCAAAGGCGTAATAACCACCGACCGCATTAATTTCCTCGCGGGCGTAATCTGCCATTTCAATGACTTTACGGAAAACCTCCCTGCCGCGCAGTGCGAGATTGCGGCGGCTGATGTCAAGACTGGACATTAAAAGGTAACTGCCGGAGGTCGTCTGTGTCAGGTTGATAATCTGGCGCACATGTCCGGGATTCATATTCGGACCGGTTAAAAGCAGGCTCGACTGCGTTAAGCTTCCGCCGCTTTTGTGCATGGAAACTGCCGCCATATCTGCGCCTGCCGCCATTGCGGAAACCGGCATATTTTCACCAAAGTAAAAGTGTGTGCCGTGTGCTTCGTCGGCAAGACAGAGCATTCCGGCGCGGTGTGCCATATCGACGATAGCGCGGATATCGCTGCAGATACCGTAGTAGGTCGGGTTGTTTACTAAGACCGCAACGGCATCCGGGTGCTTTTCGATGGCATTTTGTACCTGCTCACGGCTCATGCCGAGTGAAATGCCAAGGCGGTGATCCACATCGGGATTGACATACACGGGAATCGCACCGCATAAAACCAGCGCATTAATTACACTTCGGTGGACGTTTCGCGGCAGGATAATTTTATCGCCGCGTTTACAGCAGGATAAAACCATGCTCTGTACGGAGCTTGTTGTGCCGCCGACCATTAAAAAGGCATGGGCTGCGCCAAAGGCCTCTGCGGCAAGAATTTCCGCTTCTCGGATAACGGAAACGGGGTGGCATAAATTGTCAAGCGGCTTCATGCTGTTGACATCAATGCCGACGCACTGTTGGCCGAGAAATTCCGTAAGTTCCGGGTTGCCCCTGCCGTGTTTGTGACCCGGGACATCAAACGGAACGACACGCATTTCGCGGAATTTCTGGAGCGCCTCGTAAATCGGCGCTCTGGACTGGTTGGATAAATTTTTCATAGTACACCTCAAAATAAAAAAAACGCAGGCTGTAATTACACAACTTGCGTTCAATATCTCAAATATAAATATGTCATGATTCAAAATAAACTGCAACCGGCAGGACAAGGTACAAATCCATCCTGTGTACAGCAGAATATTTTTAAGACAGGGATATCATATCAGGCATACAGAGTCTATATAGCAACACTACTTTTACTACTCTTATTGACCATTTCACAAGTTTGCGTAAATACGCATTTCGGTTATAAAGTAACCAACTTATAAAACTGAGCTTCTAACTCAATCAATAAGGCGGCAAGCCGCCAATCGGCAGTGGACCCGGCTGTCCGTATGGCCTTGACTCTGAATAAAAGAGTGGTCCTTGTAAAAATCGCTTGTAAGACTCCGGCAGATACTTTTGCCTTGTCTTGAATCCGTTTTGAGTTTTTCCAAAACGGACAACGTAACATTCAATGTCACAATGGTCGTATTATAATACGCAAAATGTTTTAAGTCAATAGAAAATAAAAAAGTCTTTGTTGTGCAAATTTAATAAAAATTTCAAATATTTCAAAAAAATATGGTAAAACAGTACAAAAATCTTAAAATGTGTGGTACGATATACCCAAAGTTTTTAGGAATTGTATATACGGTAGAGGAGAAAGTGTATGTTTAAAAAGAAAAAGCAGCCGGGGCTGTTACCCGGGCAGGATACGCATCAATTATTAGAAGCAATGGATAAGATTGCAAATGGGAATTTTGAGGAAGCAGATGTTACACAATTTAAAAATCCGGTATATGCAGAAAAAATCAATGCAATGCTGCACGCATTTAAGAATGCCAATAATCCGGTTGTGATGCGGTTAAATGAAACGATGGGCGTTATCGGGGATAATACACTCATTAAAGACACATTAGATCAGGTCGAAACCCAGACCAAATCAATACAGGATATGGAAAGTGCGAGCCGGCATCTGGAGGACTCCATTGAAAACATTTCAGAAGCCATGGGACATATCCGGGACAATACCCATGAAATTCTGTCGTCCTCGCAGAATGTAACCAATGATATGAATGACAGTATTGAAGCGGTTACGCAGTCGTCTACAAGAATACAGGCGATTAATGACCGTGTGCAGGATTTTAAGGGTAAAATCGGTAAAATTGAAGAAATTGTAGATTTAGTTAAAAAAGTTGCCAACCAGAGTAATCTTTTGGCGCTGAATGCATCTGTAGAAGCAGCCAGAGCCGGTGAATCCGGAAAAGGCTTTGCCGTCGTTGCAGACCAGGTGCGCCAGCTGTCTATTAATACCGCAGAGTCTGCCGAAGATATTGTAAAATACGTATCGGAGTTAAAAACGAATATTGACGAGCTTGCTACGGCGATGGAAGAAACGACACAGAGCCTTGGCGAGGGCAGTAAAAAGGTTGAAAAGTCCCTGGCGGCATTAGAGCAGATGAACGGACAGATGGACAGTATCCGCGGGCGTGTGGACAGTATTTTTGATGATATTGATACACAGACCGGCGTTACAAAATCCTTTGCAATGCAGATGGGAAATATTTCTGAAAGCTACAGTGTTTTATCCAAAGACTGCTTACAGTCGGGACACCGTATTTTTGAGGTGGGCCGGTATCTGGATAAGACAAGAAGTGATCTGGTACGCGGCTGTTCAGAAATTACACAGCAGGACTGGATGCGTGTATTTGAAGTGGATCACTATGTGCTGACCTGGCGTGTATACAACAATATTGTGGGATTTGAACATTTACAGAAAAAGCAGGTGGACAATCCGGCAGGCTGTAAGCTTGGTAAGTGGTTAAACAGGCAGACCGATGAAAGGCTGGTGCGCAGCAGTGAATATACGGCACTGGTAAAGGCACACAACGATTTACATCATTTTGCAACACTGTCATGGCAGGCAAAGGAAGACGGCAATACAGAAAAAGCACTGGCGTATTTTAACAACACTTACGGAGCATTTATGGAGTATGACAAAGCTTTAAAACATTTGCAGCAGAGAATGAAAGAACTTGGCTACAATACCGATACACAGATTGCTGCTTTTGGCGGCAGATAAAACGCTTGAAAATTATCCTATCTTGTGCTATGCTTTCATTGGTTTTAGTATTGAGCGGCATTCGGAGATGAAGCTGCATCAGATGATAGTGCGTTGCCACACGATTACCCCGGCATAAGAAAAGCACAGCGAAGCATCATTACGAAAGTAAGAGCTATCGCGGTGGCAGGACTTGTGCGTAAGCGGGAGAAAATGAGGTGATAGCATAAGAATAGGAATTATCGGCGCCGGGAAAGTCGGTGTGACGTTAGGAAAATATCTTAGCGAAGCACACATTCCGGTAACAGGATTTTACAGTAGAACAAAGGAAAGCGCTGCATGGGCGGCAGCTTTTACAAAGACAGCCGTATTTGACGGTTTAAAAGAATTAATAACAGCAAGCGATACCCTTTTTATTACGACACCCGACGGTGTAATTGCAGATGTATGGGATTGTATTGCAGCGATGGATATGGATTTATCCGGTTATAAGATCTGCCATTTTAGCGGCTCATTATCATCTAATGTATTTTCAGGAATAGAACGCACCAAAGCGTGCGGTTGTTCTATTCATCCAATGTACGCGTTCAGCGATAAAGAAACTTCCTGGTTACAATTTCAAAAAGCATATCTGACAATGGAAGGCAGTGAAAAAGCGGTTGCGGTTATGCGCAGTCTGTTTGAAGGACTGGGACACACCGTATACGGGTTAGACAGTGCGGACAAGGTAAAGTATCATGCGGCGGCAGTGCTTGCAAGCAATGCAGTTGTGGGGCTTTTTTATTCTGCACAGCAGCTTTTATCTGAATGCGGTTTTGCAGAAGAAGAAAGCAGAAAACTGCTTGCACCGCTGATAACGGAAAATGTGTCTTCAATTGTAAAAAACGGGTGCGCAAAAGCCCTTACAGGTCCTGTCGAGCGGGCAGATGTACAGACTGTAAAAAATCACCTTGCGGCATTGCAGGGGAGTGACGAGGAAGCGGTTTACCGGAGTATTTCAAAAAAACTGACAGCGTTGGCAAAGTGCAGAAATCCGCAGCGGGATTATACGGCACTGGAAAGGATTATGGATGAAAAATACAGTACAGACCTTTAAAGAAGCAAAAAAGAATCACACGAAGCTTGCAATGCTTACGGCATATGATTATTCAACCGCAAAATTGCAGGACGAGGCGGGAATCCATGGAATATTGGTGGGCGATTCCCTTGGTAATGTAATTTTAGGATATGAAGATACAATTTCCGTGACCATGGAAGATATGATTCATCACGGAGCGGCAGTTGCCAGAGGTGCGAAAAATGCACTGGTCGTTGTGGATATGCCGTTTATGTCATATCAGACCTCGGTGTATGACGCGGTGGTCAATGCGGGAAGGCTGATGAAGGAAGGCCGTGCCAATGCGGTAAAATTAGAGGGCGGCGTATCCGTATGCCCGCAGATTAAGGCGATTACCGATGCCGGAATCCCGGTTATGGCACACCTCGGTCTGACACCGCAGAGCATTAATGCATTCGGCGGCTTTAAGGTGCAGGGGAAAAATGAAGCGGCGGCACGAAAGCTGATTGACGATGCAAAGGCAGTTGAAGAAGCAGGCGCATTTGCGCTGGTATTAGAGTGTGTACCGGCAAAGCTGGCAAAAATCATTTCAGAGCAGCTGACCATTCCGACAATTGGAATCGGAGCGGGTGCAGGCTGTGACGGACAGATTCTGGTTTATCAGGATATGCTGGGCATGTTTTCGGATTACACGCCGAAATTTGTCAAGCGTTTTGCCGAGGTCGGCAGTGTTATGAAAGAAGCCTTTACAAATTACATCAAAGAAGTGCAGGCAGAAACGTATCCGGCAGAGGAGCATACGTTTAAAATAGATGATGAGGTTTTGGAAAAGCTCTACTAAGATACAGGGAGTGGATTGTGGGAGTGTGCAGCATGGAACAATCCACAGGTGTCATAGAGATATGTAAATAAAAAAATGCAGGCACAGCATGTTCCGGCGGTACTGTTTTTAAGCAAAAGCAGACAGTCCGTATGGAAAGCAGACAGAATGTGCCTGCGGGAATGGAGATAAAGATTAAAATGAAGATAGTAGAAACGATTGCAGAAGTCAGGGCACAGGTAAAAGAATGGAGAGCACAGGGATTAAGTGTCGGTCTTGTGCCGACCATGGGATATTTGCATGAAGGTCATAAGAGCCTGATTGACAGAGCCGTTGCGGAAAATGATAAGGTTGTTGTCAGCGTGTTTGTCAATCCGATGCAGTTTGGTGTGGGTGAAGATCTGGAAAGTTATCCACGCGACATGGAGCGTGACAGCGCTTTGTGTGAAAATGCAGGTGCGGCGCTGATTTTCCACCCACAGCCGGAAGAAATGTACCACAAGGATTTCTCCTCTTTTGTGGATATGAATACGCTGACGAAAGGTCTTTGTGGAAAAACACGTCCGATTCATTTCCGCGGCGTGTGTACGGTTGTATCAAAATTATTCAACATTGTACAGCCGGATAAGGCATATTTCGGACAGAAGGATGCACAGCAGCTTGCCGTTATCCGCCACATGGTATCGGATTTGAATTTCGGCATTGAAATTGTGGGCTGCCCGATTGTCAGAGAAGCAGACGGACTGGCAAAAAGTTCCAGAAACACCTATTTAAACGAGCAGGAAAGAAAAGCGGCAGTTGTTTTAAACCAGTCTTTACAGGCAGCACAAGACCTTTACGAAAACGGAGAGCGCAGTGCGGCAGTACTGTCTGCGGCAATCCGTGAAAAGCTGGCGGCAGAACCGCTTGCAAAGCCGGACTATGTGGAAATTGTGGACTGGAATACGTTAGAGCCGGTAGAAACGATTCAGGATTCTGTCTTAATGGCGATTGCCGTATACATTGGAAAGACAAGACTGATTGATAACCGCATTTTATAAGAAAAATTTGAAAAAAATTTCGGAAGGAAAGAAAAACGATGCAGCTTACAATGTTAAAAGGAAAAATTCACAGAGCCGTTGTGAAACAGGCAGAATTAAATTATGTGGGAAGTATCACGATTGACCCAAAGCTTATGGAAGCGGCGGGCATTCTGGAATATGAGCAGGTACAGATTGTCGATGTGGAAAATGGAAACCGTTTTGAAACGTATACGATTGACGGAGAGCCGGGCAGCGGCATGATTTGTTTAAACGGTGCGGCGGCAAGACAGGTGCAGGTCGGCGACCATGTAATTATCATGGCATACTGCCAGATGGATGCCAAAGAAGCCGCAGACCACAAGCCAAAGGTCGTCTTTGTCGATGAGGAAAATCATATCAGCCGCGTTTCCAATTACGAAAAGCACGGACAGCTATCGTAAGAAACGGTACTTTGCAGATAGATAAAACTCTGATATAATCAAAGAACAAAATAGCTGCACAGACAGCGGATTGGTGATAATGATGAATTATATTGTATTAGATTTAGAGTGGAATCAGAGTGCAAAGGGGAAAAAATATACACTGCCGGGCATGCCGTTTGAGATTATCCAGATGGGTGCCGTAAAACTGGACAATAAATTTGATGTCATAGATGAATTTGACAGGCTGGTCTGCCCGCAGGTGTATCCGGTGCTTCATTCTGTCTGCGGGGAAGTAACGGGCATTACACAGGAAATGCTTGCGGATGGGGAGCATTTTGTGGATACTGCACTGGATTTTTTAGAATGGTGTGGACAGGATTACATTTTCTGCACCTGGGGCAGTACGGACCTGGTGGAATTACAGCGTAACTTAAATCACTATGCCATAGAAGCGGAATTTCCGATGCCGTTTTTATTCTATGATGTACAGAAATTATACAGTCTGTGTTTTTTAAATGGCAAAGAAAGACCGGCACTCCAGACAGCAATCGAACAGCGTGGCATTGCGGAAAAGGAGCAGTATCACATGGCACTGTCTGATGCACGGTATACGGCACAGCTTATGAAACTGCTGGACTTTGAAAAGGTGCGGGCATTTTACAGTATTGACACGTACCGCGTGCCAAAGCGGCGCAAAGATGAAATCTGCATGAATTTCGGCAATTACAGTAAATATATTTCGCGGGTATTTGATACGCGGGAAAAGGCGGCAAATGACAGGCGGGTGCGCTCCTGCAACTGCTTTTTGTGCGGAAAGCCGATGGAGCGGAAAATTAAGTGGTTTGCGACAAATGGAAAGACGTATTACGGTCTGTTTTTCTGCGAGGAACACGGGCTGATAAAAGGACGTTTTAAGATTAAACATACCGATGATGAGCAGTATTATGCAGTGAAAATTTTAAAGCGTACGGACGATGCGGGCGCCGAAAAGCTGCATGCGCGCCAGTTACAGGAGCGGGAACACAGAAGACAGAGAAGGTTAAATAAGCAGGAGTAAGATAGCAGCGTGGATATAGGTGTGGCATATAAACTATGCCACACTAAAACAAATCCAGCATATTATCCAGATACACAGCCTCCCGCACATGAATCTGATATTCGGGTTTTGTCATATAATATAGAAGAAATTCTAAAATCAGTGCGCTTCCCAGACCTCTGCCTTCAATTTTAAAGTTGGAAAATCCCATTGGCAGATAAATATTTTGAATATCATCAATCCCGATAAAACCGGGATTTGTCATGGCTTTGGAAAAACGGTAGCCTGTTTTTGCATCCGGTGCATTACAGCGGTGGTCAGGACAGTTTTTGCCGAGATTGTTAAGGCTCACGGCTTCATAACAGCGCTTTCTGTCCACACAGCCAAAGAAACAGCATTCGTTGCACAAAAATTCCACCTTGTTTTTTTGCAAATCCGGCAAAGTATTGAGCCTGTCAAATGCCTTGTTCAATCGGAAGTCCGGTACAACATACAGAAAATCATCATTTTTTACTTCATTTAAAAAGTCCGCAAAATCTGTCAGAACCTTGGTTGTCGATGACACAAAATATAGGTCTGGATAGTGTGATTTTAAGTAGTCCAGTAATAAATCCGAGTGAATAATCACACCGTTTTGTACACGGTCATTTTCCGAGAGCAGGGCACACAGCGCATTGCATTTTTTATCAGCAAGGTGTACGGGTTCTAACTGCGAGTTGCTAAAGGTAAGCCGTGCGGAAATGCCGTATTCCCGCATGAGTGCAAAAACTTCCCGTGGATCCCGGTTTCCCGATTCAACACGTCCGCCGCCCCAGATACAGTCGGCCGGTGCACCGTAGACAGAAGCAATGTCACACCAGTCGTAAAAATATTCCCGGTGGCTGTAAAACAGCGGCAGGAAAACGCTGTATAAATCGTAAAATTCAAACAGGCCGGGAAGGTGGTAATATGCGGTTTTTGTGGTTGAGTGTTTCATAAATGCCTACAAAATCGCGTAAATAACAGCCAGTCCGATGACAATCTGGATAATCGCAAAACGAAAGACAACCTGAGCGTCAGACCATTCTTTGTTCTTGCGCATATGGTCATGAATCGGTGTGCGGATATTTTTCATCAGATTAATATGAAGGAAACGCATAAACGAAACCTTAATCAGTCCGAGACCGCCGTCTAAAATCAGCATAATCGCCACCGGAATGTATAAAAGCGGGTGGTGCAGCTTTAAGAATACAAATGCAATAAAAATACCGATTGCACGGGAACCGGCATCGCCCATTAACAATTTACTCGGTGAAGCGTTAAACCACAGATAGCCTAAAATACATACAATCATTAAAAGCACTGCATGACGGAAATAAGGTTCAATGTCAAATACACGGAACAGCACGTAAGCAGTGGAAAGCGTTACGGCAGAAAGTGTGCCGCACAGTCCGTCCACGCCGTCAGAGCAGTTGGTCACATTAATACTTACCCAGATTAAAACGACAATTAAAAATCCGTAAATCAGCGGATGCAGTGTTACGGTTTTTGAAAAGAATGCCAGTTCAAAGGTATTCGGGTTGTAATGCAGATAAGTAAATGCAGCCATTAAGGCAATGACAAAATCAATCAGTCCTTTTTTTAATTCGCCCCACGGAGAAGAAGAACTGTCATCTAAGTAGCCGCTTAACATTGCCGCAAGCGTTAAAATCAGATAAATGATAATTTCCGCATCCAGTTTGATAAATAACACGCAGGAAAGTGTGAAAGTCAGTATAAAGATAATTCCGGCACCACGCGGCTTGCCAACGGATTTGGAACCGTTGATGGCATAGGCACGTCCGGCATCGCGCGGAAGGATATTCTTGCCTAAAGCAATGGCTGCGCAGGTCAAAATAAATGCAAACAGCACACTGATAAAAGTAACTTCTTTTATCAAATCAGAACTGATTAAATTGTAAATCATTGTAATACGTACTCCTTTTTTGTATACATCATTATATATGTTTTTCCCAAAGTATAGCACACTTAGTTTTAGTTTTGTACAAAAAAGCAAAAAAAATATAAATAGTATTTATCTGTAGAGTATGGTACAATTAATAATCATAAACGTGCAGACAGTAGAATAAAATTTGTAAAGGCGGAGGCGGAATATTTATGGCTAAAAAAGACTCAACAGATGTATTTATGACAGAACTGGATGCGTATCTTTTTGGGGAAGGTACGCATTATGAGATTTACAACAAGATGGGCGCACATAAGGCAGTAAAGGACGGACAGGAAGGGGTCTATTTTGCGGTGTGGGCGCCTCATGCAAAGGATATTTTTGTAGTCGGTGATTTTAATGACTGGAAAGCCTACGGATACGATATGAAACCGGTATCAGACGGCGGCATTTATGAATTGTTCATACCGGGTGCAAAGGTTGGTCAGATGTACAAGTTCTTAATTGTGACACCGCAGGGAGAAGCAATTTATAAAGCAGACCCGTATGCCAATGAAGCCCAGCTTCGCCCGGACAATGCATCTATTATTACGGATTTGACAGGTTTTCACTGGACCGATAAAAGCTGGGTTGAAAAGAAGAAAAAGGAAAATCATTTAGAAAGTCCGATGGCAATTTACGAATGTCATCTCGGCTCATGGAAAAAGAAAGAGGACGGCACCGAAGACGGTTTTATGAATTACCGTGAGATTGCGCCGGAGCTGGCAGACTATGTAAAGGATATGGGCTATACGCACGTGGAACTGATGGGTATTGCAGAATATCCGTTTGACGGTTCATGGGGCTATCAGGTAACAGGTTATTATGCGCCAACCAAACGCTACGGAACGCCAAAGGATTTTATGTATTTTGTGGATTACATGCACTCGAAGGGAATCGGGGTTATTTTAGACTGGGTACCGGCACATTTTCCAAAAGATGCATTCGGACTGGCGGAATTTGACGGACAGTGCCTGTATGAATATGCGGATTCCAGAAAGGGTGAGCATCCGGACTGGGGAACGAAAGTTTTTGATTACAGTAAAAATGAAGTATCCAATTTCCTGATTGCAAACGGCATGTACTGGGTGGATAAGTTCCACGTTGACGGTCTGAGGGTCGATGCGGTGGCATCCATGCTGTATCTGGATTACGGAAGGACAGAAGGTAACTGGATTCCGAATAAATACGGCGGCAACGGCAATCTTGAAGCGATGAGCTTTTTAAAGCATTTTAACAGTATGATGCGCAAGCGTTTTCCGCAGGCAGTTACGATTGCCGAGGAATCAACGGCATGGCCGATGGTCAGCGGTGACCCGGACAACGGAGAATGCCTTGGATTTACATTTAAGTGGAACATGGGCTGGATGCACGATTTCCTTGAATATATGAAGCTTGACCCGTATTTTAGAAAGTTTAACCACAGCAAGATGACGTTTAGTTTAATGTATGCGTACAGTGAACATTTTGTGCTGGTGCTTTCGCATGATGAGGTTGTTCATCTGAAATGTTCAATGCTTGGTAAAATGCCGGGCGACCGGGAAAGCAAGTTTGCCAACTTAAAGCTTGCATATGCCTATATGTGCGGACATCCGGGCAAGAAGCTGTTATTTATGGGGCAGGAATTTGCCCAGTGGAACGAGTGGAGCGAAGAACGTGCATTAGACTGGTATCTGTTAGATGATCCGTCCCACAAGGAAATGCAGCAGTTTACGAAAAAGTGCATGAAGCTCTACAGCAGTTATCCGTGCCTGTATGCGACGGATTATAAGCCGGAAGGTTTTGCATGGATTAATGCCAATGATGTGGACAACAGTGTGTATTCGTTTATCCGCATCAGTCCGGATGGCAAAAAAAACCTGTTGTTTGTACTAAACTTTACGCCGGTGGCAAGAAAACAGTTCCGTGTCGGTGTTCCGGCAGACTGCAAGTACCGTCTGGTGCTGGGCAGCCACGAAAAGATACAGGCAAAGCAGCTGACTGTGGATAAAGGGGACTGCGACGGATATTCCCATTCCGTACTGGTTGATCTGCCGGAATATGGAATTGCGGTTTATGAATTTACGGCAAAGCAGCTTGAGAATAAAACACGGATCTAATAGGATATCAGGGTCAAAAGGAGCATACACATGAAAAAAATCGGATTTATCGGTGTCGGCATTATGGGAAAATCTATGGTCAGAAACCTTATGAAAGCAGGATTTGAAGTGTCCATTTATGCGCGAACCAAGGCAAAGGTTGAAGATGTATTGCAGGAGGGGGCGTTGTGGTGTAATTCTATCGGAAGCTGTGCGGCAGGAAAAGATGCCGTGATTACGATTGTCGGTTTTCCGAAGGATGTGGAAGAAGTATATTTTGCGGAAGGAAATATACTTGACAGTGCCGCCGCCGGTACATACCTTATTGATATGACGACCACCAGTCCACAGCTTGCAATAAGAATCTATGAAAAAGCAAAGAAAAACGGACAGCACGCGCTGGATGCGCCGGTTACGGGTGGAGATACAGGTGCAAAAAACGGAACACTCTCGATTCTAGCAGGCGGTGAGGAGCAGGATTTTCATGCCTGTATGCCGCTTTTTGAAGCCATGGGGAAAACGATTGTATACGAAGGCAGCGCAGGCTGCGGACAGCACACAAAAATGGCAAATCAGATTATGATTGCGGGTGCATTGTCAGGCGTGTGCGAAGCATTTGCTTATGCGCAGAAGGCAGGACTTGATATGGATAAGCTGTACGCTTCCGTAAAGGACGGTGCGGCGGCGAGCTTTCAGCTTAGTTCCCTTGGCGCAAAGATTTTAAAGGACGATTACGCACCGGGATTTTTCTTGAAGCATTTTATCAAGGACATGAAGATTGCCGCGCAGGAAGCCAAAGACCGTGATGTCAATCTGGAAGTTTTAAATACGGTGCTTGAAATGTATGAAACGCTGGAAGACAAAGGCATGGGTGATTTAGGCACACAGGGACTGATGAAGTATTATGAGGAATCCTAAATCGGACTAAATGAAATGTAAAAATGTGACGAAATACTATCTATAAGACGGTGTGTCTATAGATAGTATTTTTTTGAGGTGAAAAGAATGGATTTAACAATTGCAGCATCAGAGCTGGCAAAAGGCACCGACAAAAGTCAGGGTGCATCAATTAATATAAAAAACAATACACAGACAGAGGGAAGCACAAAGGCAGCAGACTTTGCCAATGTGCTGATATCCGGTATGCAGGTGAATCAGAAGGAATTAGACCAGAACACATATCATTCTTTATTAAAGGAAACAGATGATGTCAAAGAACAGCTTATGCAGAGCGCGACCAATGCCAAAGCCAATTTAAAGGCACTGTTCCAGCGCCTTTCCGGTGCAGATGCCGTAAAGATTGACGAGGATGGATTTAACCTGAATGATTTGTCACAGGAAGAAATGGTCGGTATCGTGGACCGCATTAAGATTGAACTGGCATCACACGGCAAGAAAGTTTATTTTGCGGGAGAGGGATTAAGCACTGATGAGATTGAACAGGTTGTCGGCAGTACGGGCATGGCAGAGGAAATCTCCAATCAGATGAGCGCAGGCAATCTTCCGGCAACACAGGAAAATGTGGAAGAACTTGCAGGCGCGGTGGATAAGGTTTCACAGATTTCCGATTTAAGTGGAGAAGCGAAAAATTATCTGGTGAAAAACCGGCTTGCACCGACAATTGATAATGTATACAAGGCAGAGTATATGCAGTTACAGGGCAGTCAGGGACAGCAGAACGCAAAGGTGACGGTAACGGAAGATGAATGGCAGCAGTTAATGCCGCAGGCGGCGGCGGTTATCGGACGCGCCGGTCTTGAGGCCAATGGGGCAACACTGTCAACCGCACGGAATCTACTGGAAAATGACATTCCAATCACCAAAGAAAATATTTTATATAAAGTACAGTTAGACAGCTTAAATATTTCGGATTTACAGTCCGGGGACGGCTTAAAACAGCTGATTGGCAGTATTGTAAACGGTATGGCACAGGGAGAGAATGCATCGGATACGCTGTTAATTAACAGTACGGGAACGTATCAGACGGTTGCCGATGCAATCAGTACCGTATATAATGCGGACATCCGCCATGTGGCCTATGTAACGGAAAATGATGAAACATTTAATATTGAAAATTTAAGAAATGCAATGAACAGTGTCGATGCGGCTTCTTACCGTTTTCAGTTTGAGATTGGAAGCAAAGAAAGCACCATGGATTTTGTGCAGGAGAATGTACAGGATTATCAAAATGAGCAGGTTTATGACCGCTACGAGCAGTTACAGCAGATTCGTATTTTAATGACTGCCGATGCCGGACTGTTTCTTGCAAAACAGGGGGTCAATTTAAATGCCGAGCCGATTGCAAGTCTTATTGAACAGCTTGATGCGTATCATCAGGCGGTGGCACTCTACGCTGAGGATTCACAGGCACAGCAGAATACGGCAGGTGGTATGGCACAGCAGACAGCCGGAACGGCAGGCGCAGCACAGAACAGCCTTGAAGGTCAGACACAGGCCGCAGTGGCAGGACTTTCCGGAACAGACAGCACAATGAATATGATTGTATCGTCTTACCAGACGGTAATGCAGGTCAAGCGCGCGCTGCATGATATTAAATATGCACCGGATGTATCGATGGGAGCGGTTGTCAAAGAAAAAGCCGAAAATGAAGTGATGACGATTGCCGACTTTGCGCAGAAGGGAAGTGCGTTCAGACAGCAGTTTGAGCAGGCGGGACAGGAATACAGGGCAGTCGGAACAGAAGTGCGTAAGGACCTTGGCGATTCGCTCAAAAAAGCCGTAGATGCCAGCACGGAAGACATTTTAAAGGAACTGAATCTTGAAAATACACAGGCAAACCGTGATGCAGTACGTATTTTTGCGGAAAATCAGATGGAGATTACAAAAGAAGGTGTTGAAAATATCAAGGAAATCCACAGCACCCTTCAAAATCTGATTCGGAATATGAAACCGGAAACGGCACTTGCGATGATCCGTGAAAATATCAATCCGATGACAGAAGACATTCATACGGTCAATGCATACCTGACGGAAATGAATGCACAGCAGGATAACGATAAAGAGGAAAAATACAGCCGCTTTTTATATAAGTTAGATCAGACTGACGGAATTAGTGAGCAGGAGAGAAACCAGTTTATCGGCATTTACAAGATGATGAACATTTTTACAAAGGATGCCGGAGCGGCAATCGGAACACTGGTCAAGCAGAATGAAGAAATCACCATGGAAAATCTGTGCAAGGCATATAACAGCAGACGTGCCGCAGGCATGGATTATACGATAGATGATGAGGCAGCAATTCCACAGATTCAGGAAAAGGTGAATTATTTCGGTAATTTATTTGAAACAACAGGGGAGCATGTGACACCGCTGTCGTTAAAGACAGTACAGCAGGAACAGCCGATTGACGAACATTCGGTTGAAGCCTTCTGCGAGGATATTGAGGCAGCTTATGATGAAGATGCAGAAGCGGCTTATTATGATGAATACTTAAATACACTGCGTAGTTCATCTGCCATGGAAGAGGCGGTTATCAAAGAACTGACAGACAATGAACAGCCGGTAACGGTCAATCAGGTGCTTGCAATGGAACACATTATGCAGTCAGGCTATTATAACAGTGTATTTGGTGAAGATAAAAAAGACACTGCAAAAGCAGAGACATTTTTAGAAAAGTCAGGTGACAGACAGGCACTCGAAGCAGCATATGATGATCTGGAAGAGGATGCCGCAAAAGACCTTGAAACGGCAGTTGCCGCAGATGACAACCAGGATTACGAAACAATCCGCGATTTGAGAATGCGTTACAGGGAAATTGGGTTAATCCGCAATTTAAGCCAAAGACATGATTACCGGATTCCAATGGTGACAGAGGAAGGTGTCGGCATGATTCACCTGACACTGGTACAGGATGCCAAAGAAAAGGGAAGAATTTCAGTTCACTTAAATACGCAGGAGCTTGGAACCGTTTCCGTAGAAGCAAAGGTCGGCAGTGACAGCGCCGAATTATACGGCATTTCCGATACGAGCGCCGATAAGCTTTCTGAAAAACTGGAGCAGGCGGCAGAAGAACTAAAGGAAAACAACGGATTCAAAGAGGTGGAAGTCCACTGTCAGGATATCCGTACCGTACGCCGTGTAATGTATGATAAAGCGGCAGAAAGCGTGGCATCCGATAAACTGTACAAGGCGGCAAAGACGATAGTATATGCTTTGGCGGGAAAGACAGAAAACGCATAAGCGTAAACCGGCAAATGTGAAATTTTATGGAACAGGCTTATGGTTTTTTAGAAATAAACCGATATAATCAACAGATGTTTTATTCAGACAACAGAAAGGACGTATAGACAATGAGAATAGCTACAAATGTTTCTGCGATTGTTTCCAACAATGCTTTGCAGAAGTCACAGGACAGATTAACAAAGTCGATTGCAAGACTTTCATCAGGATATAAAATTAACAGTTCATCAGATGATGCCGCAGGATATGCAATTTCCGAAAAAATGAGATTACAGCTGCGTGGTTTAAATCAGGCGGATAACAATGCGGCAGACGGTGTATCCGTACTGCATACGGCAGAAGGTGCGATGGAAGAAATCCAGAGCATGCTTGCCAGAATGAAGGAGCTGTCTGTACAGGCAGCCAACGGAACAAACTCCGTTGATGAACGCAGTGCGATCCAAAGCGAAATTGACAGCTTAAATTCAGAAATCGACAGAATTTCAAGCAACACAGAATTTAATTCACAGACTTTAATCAGTGGTAATCTTTCAAGACGTGTTTACTCTAATTATGAAGGTGTCAATCAGATTGAAGTATCGGATAATTTTGTGGCCGGAAATTATGGCATTACCATTACACAGGATGCAAGACAGGCAATTGTGGTTGGTAACGGTGCGGTTACCATGAGTGATACTGCAACGGTTACAAAGGAGCAGGCAGGAACAATCAGCATGAACGGCTATGGGATTGAAATTTCCGAGGGTGATACACTCGCAGGCATTATGGGTAAGCTGGTTGACGGTGCGGATAAGATTGGCGGACGTGTTTTTGCAATTACGGCAGGTGCCACAAACGATACAAAGGTAAACGGCACAGATTATGCAGGCTATGAACCGCAGACAAGCTATGCCGGTAATAATATTGTATTTATGACAAAAGAAAGCGGCAGTTCAAAAACCATGAATATCACATGCAGTAATGCAGAGTTAGCAAATATGCTTGGAATTGCCACAGCAGCAACAAATAGTGGCATGTATGCAGAAGGCAGTGACGTACAGGCCGAATTTACTCTGGACAATGACGGCAAGCGTGTGGGATTTGCAGACAGCGCAGTTATTTCAACAAGCGGCACAAGAGTAACGGTAAAGGATGTCAACAACAGAACATTTGTAACGGATGTACCGTCAAATGTGGCAGGTACACAGTTTTCTGATACAGTAAAAGCAGATGATAAGTCTACGGCAACAAGCACACAGACTGCAAAGGTTACACAGGAAGTAACAGATGTGGGAACGATGAGCGTTCATGTCGGTGCCAATGAAAATCAGGTGATTCTGATAGACATTCCGGCAGTTACAAGTTATACGCTCGGAACAGAAAATTTAAATGTCATGACATCGGTTACGGCAAGTGAAGCCATTGATACCATTGATACGGCTGTTGCTTATGCAAATCGTGTCCGTTCCCAGATGGGTGCTTACGAAAACCGTTTTGAGCATACAACCAACAACTTAGGAACAGCGTCTGAAAATCTGACATCAGCCATTTCAACCATGACCGATACAGATATGGCAGAAGAAATGACAGAATACACTTCATTAAATGTTATGACACAGGCGGCAACTTCTATTCTGGCCCAGGCCAATGAAAGACCGTCAACCGTACTTCAGATTCTTCAGTAAGAAGGTTTCAGATTATGAAAAGTGATTCGATTAAAACGTATTCTTACCGGGTGTCACAGGCATCAAAGTCGGATTTGATTGTTATTTTATATGATATTGCAATGGAGTCGGTGCAGGATGCGCAGGCGGCGTACCGGGAGAAAAACGATGATGAATATCATGCATCCTTAAAGCGGGCGAAGCGTGTCGTAGATGAGCTGGAAAGCAGTCTGGATATGCAATATGATATTTCAAAGGAATTGTTTAAAATATATGTTTCCATGATGCGTTTTCTTGTAAAGGCAGATGCAGGGCATGATGTGACGGTACTGGATACAGTGCTTTCCATGCTTTCAAAGCTTCGGAAGTCATTTTATGAGGTCAGCAGACAGGATACAACCGGTCCGGTCATGCGCAATGCCGAACAGGTCTATGCGGGACTGACGTATTCTAATATGGGTACTTCAACCGAAATCGCTGAAAACGCATCAGGAAACAGAGGATATACCGTATAGCGGATACAGTATACAAAATACGATATACAACAGGGCAAATACAAGATAAATCCAATAAGATATTTGCGGAATGCAAAAGTATATCGGAAAAACCAAAAAACTCCTTACAGGCTAAGCACCCTGTAAGGAGTTTTTTGGTTTAATAAAGCTGGTTGAATATTTTTTTACAGCTGTTACCGGCGGCGTCTGTGGTGTCTGCGTGCGTGCAGGCTGCGGCGTCTGGACATCTGATAATCCCTAATGAAGCAGATAAGAATGACAACGGCGGCAAAGACTGCCACAATTACCCAGATGCTGATAGAAAAGCACCAGCGCGGCTGAACCGTTTCAGTATCAGCATCCTGTGAAAGATACGGTAGGCGGTTATCCGTGTGTGCCGTGCCTTTACTGAATGTCAGTAAAGAAGTGGCAACCGTGTTATCGCCGTATTTAAAGCGGATACCTGTTGTATAGGCATTGTCAATTTCTTCCGGCGTGTAATTTTCATTGACCGCCAGCGTAATATCGCTTACATTCGCATGATTAGGAATGGTCAGCGTAGAAGCACTCAGACTGAAATTTTCAGGATAGCGGCTGTATACAGCAGACTGATAATAATTTGAACCCGAAAAATAAGAGGAAATGGTATCGCTTGAAGCGGTAATTTTCTTAAAGTTATCAAATCCCCAGTCAAACAGTGTCCGTGTATCCGTAAAACGGATATTGGAATCGGAACAGTTAAAAACAACGCAGATCAGGCGCATATCATTTTTTTCCGCAAAGGTTACGAGTGTAAAACCGGACTGGTCCGTAAAACCGGTTTTGCCGCCTTTGCAGTATTCATAATACATCGGACGGCCTTTTAACATCTGGTGTCTGTGACGGAAAGTACGGCTTTCACCGGTCAGATTTGTAGGTCCAATGGTGTACGTATCTTCTGTCGAATCAATATTGACGAAAGTAGAGTTGTTATAACAGCCGCGGGCAATCATTGCCATATCGTAAGCCGTTGTATAATGGTTCGGGTCATAAAGACCGCTTGCGTTGGCAAAGTGGGTATTTACCGCACCCAGTTCTCTTGCACGGGCATTCATCATTTCTACAAAATTTTCCAAAGAACCACCGACATGCTCTGCAAGACCATAGGCAATTTCATTGGCGGAATACAGTAAAAGTCCGTACAAAGCCTGTTCAACCGTATACTGTTCGCCGACCTTTGTTGCAAGGTTAGAATCTTCCCATGTAACCGAATTGGCTGCGGCACGTGAAAAAGTAACAGTTTCGTCCATACTGCAGTTTTCCACGGTTAAAAGACCGGTTAAAATTTTTGTGGTACTGGCAGGATAACACTTGGTATAGGCATTTTTTTCATAAAGAATTGCCCCTGTATCGGCATCAATCAAAATTCCGTTCCCCGCCGAAATTTCCGGTGCCTCCGGCCATGAAACCCCAGACTGTGCAGACTGCTGTGTAGAAGCCCCTGCCTCCTCTGCATAAGCTGTTGTAAATGTATAAGAAACCGAAGTGGTCAATGTTGTAAAAAGTAAAGCAACAGACAGCACCCTGTTAATCCATTTGCTGCGCATAAAAACCTCCATATAACAAAAATTCAATTAAAATCGTTTAATTACTAGTTTACGCTAAGAAAAACTTTCTGTAAAGTAGTAGTTGTGTAAATATAGGGGAATATTATATAATGTGCGTAAGCAATGAGCCGTGCCGGCTGAAAGAGGAAAAAAGTGCTGTGCTTGCACAAAGCACTTTTAGACGATTTTAGCCGATAGGGCGAATGCCCGACAGTCCGGGAAAGCTGAAAGCTTTCTCGGACGAGCACGGCGAATAGAGCCAACACCCAGCAAAGCCGGAGGCGAGCGTCCGAGAGAAGCAATAGCGGCTGCGAAGCAGACATTTCCTTTTCTTGCGTTATTAACGAGCGAATATTCTGCGAAGCAGAATGCAGAGCGCGTCAGCGCGAATTCGCGAGTGCGGGTAGAAAGCAGAACTGTGCTTGCACAAATCATCCCCGCATGGCACACAATATACGAAATCATTCAGTTAGGAGAAATAAATATGCGACTTAGAAATGTTCCCGGTGCAAGGGAAGTGATGGTAGAAAATGAATATGTATTTACAGAACCGGAAGGCATGAAAGGCACATGGCATGAAGTGTTTGGCAATGACAACCCGGTGCGGATTGAAATCGGCATGGGCAAGGGAAGGTTTATTTCAACACTTGCCGCACAAAATCCCGATATTAATTATGTAGGAATCGAAAAATATTCCAGCGTGCTGCTTCGTGCCGTTGAAAAACAGGAAGAATTGCAGCTGCCGAATCTGCGTTTTATCAGAATGGATGCAGAAAATATCTGCGAAGTATTCGGTGCGGGAGAAGTTGACCGCATTTATCTGAATTTCTCAGACCCGTGGCCAAAGGACAGACATGCAAAGCGACGTCTGACTTCACGCCAGTTTTTTGCGCGGTATAACGTCATTTTAAAACAGGACGGACAGGTCGAATTTAAAACAGACAACAAGGATTTATTTGATTTTTCCGTGGAAGAAGTCAAAGAGGCGGAATGGAAACTGACAGCCTGTACATATGATTTACACCACGATGCAGCTTTAAATGAAGGAAACGTCATGACAGAATATGAGGAACGTTTTTCCAAGGCCGGCAATCCAATCTGTAAACTGATTGCCAAGCGGTAATACTGCATATAATGATATCGGGGGCAAAAGCCCTCAACTATGATATCTTCGGATGATTCCGTGTTACGCACTCCCACGTCTACGATCCGCTTCGGTTCACGCTAAACGTATGCCACTGGCACATAGCACCCTGGTATCATATAATATAGAAAGAACATGAAACCGGAGCGTGAAAACAGTGCGTGTCTGTAAGTCAAGATGGCTCAACAGCCTTTCAAGAGAAGCGTATTGCAGAAAAAAAGTCAATAAAAAACTGCTTCGTTTTTGCAGAAGCTGGAATGAGGTCAAAAAAATGGTAAATACCCGTCCGGGCTGTAAATACAAATAAATGTACAGATAACAATACAAGAAATTTTGAAAAATATACAGAAAAAACGGTCAAAAGACACAGAATATAGGAAAAGATTTACAATAAATTAACAAAAGATATGCCAAAAGTCTCATTTTCATAAAAATAAGAGTATGCTACCATTACCCTTGCGATGACTAAAACGAAGGGAAGGTGTTTATGAAAATGAAAACAAATCGCAAAGTAAAAAAGCTGTTTTCCTATGTGCTGACGGCAGCCATGGTAATAACAGCAGTGACACCGGCTTTTGCAGGAAAAGTAAAAGCGGTGGCAGCAGGTCTGACACTGACAGAACAGTCCGGCTGGCTGGAAAGTGCATATGTGGAATGGCAGCCTGTTAAAAATGCAGAAGGCTATGTCGCATATGTAAAGGAGGCTTCCGCATCAGATGATGCGTATGAGAAGCTTGACGATACGTTAATCCGTCAGTACGCAGATTACTGGAGAGCAGATGCACTCGGTTTAAAAGAGGGCAGCTATGTGATGAAGGTAACAGCCGTATTAAAGGATGGAAAGACGGTTTCTGAATCAACTTCTTCATTAGAGGTTGAAAAGTACGACAGAAGCGGCTTTGCATTTTCTGAAAATTCAAAGTTTCAGACGGGTTCAGGTGCTTACAATGATGACGGTACATTAAAGAAGGATGCACAGGTGATCTATGTGACACCGGAAACAGCAAAGACCTGTACGGCCGTTGTAAACGGCAAGGAAGTAACAGGTTTCCAGTCAATTTTAGATGCAAAGCAGAGCGCAGGAACAAAAGATACTTCGCCGCTTGATTTTCGTATCGTAGGCTGTGTTACGGCAGATGATGTAGACCATTTTTCAAGTTCAGCAGAGGGTATTCAGCTGAAGGGTAAGAGTGCTTACACCGAAATGAATATCACAATCGAAGGTGTCGGTGAAGATGCAGCTGTTCAGGGATTTGGTTTTCTTGTAAGAAACAGTGGAAATGTGGAATTCAGAAATTTTGCAGTAATGGCATTTATGGATGATGGTATATCCTTAGATACAAAGAATTGCAATATCTGGGTTCACAATATGGATATTTTCTATGGCTCAACAGGTGGCGATTCAGACCAGGCAAAGGGTGATGGTTCTGTGGATATTAAGGGTGCATCTACCAATGTAACCGTATCGTATGTGCATTTCTGGGATTCCGGAAAATGCTCTTTATGCGGCATGAGTGACAGCGCAGAATTCCTTGTAACGTATCATCATAACTGGTTTGATCATTCTGATTCCCGTCATCCGAGAATCAGAGTTGCCTCAGTCCATATTTACAATAATTATTTTGACGGCAATGCCAAGTACGGTGTCGGAACAACCAAGGGAAGCTCCGCATTTGTAGAAGCAAACTACTACAGAAACTGCAAGAATCCGATGATGAGTTCAATGCAGGGTACAGATGCATTAGGACAGGGTACATTTTCAGGTGAAAACGGCGGTATGATTAAGGCATACAACAACATTACAGTTGGTGCTTCAAGCTTAATTTATGCCAATTCCGATACCGGAACAGCCAAGGCAGATGCAGTAAGCTTTGATGCTTATCTTGCTTCTTCAAGAGAAGAAACCGTGCCATCTTCTTATAAGACCGTTGCGGGTGCAACAACGTACAATAACTTTGATACAAGCAGTGCTTATGATTTAGGCGTAGCAGAAGAAGATATTGATGATCCGCAGGATGTACCGTCAATTGTTACAAAATATGCAGGACGTATGAATGGCGGTGACTTTGACTGGACATTCCAGGAATCTGATGATACCAATTACAGCGTTGATACAGCCTTAAAGGCAAAGGTTGTTAATTACAAATCCTCTGTCCTTGCAATCGGCGGCTATAAAGGAGTAGACGTAGAACCGTCCACAACCGAAAAGGCAACTGAAAGCACAACAAAGGCTACGGAAGCTACAACCAAAGCAACTGAAAGCACGACAAAGGCTACGGAAGCCACAACAAAGGCAACTGAAAGTACAACAGAAGCCACAACAGAAGCTCCGACAACAGCACCGGCAGAAACAACTGCAAAGGTACATAATTTCTCAACGGACGGAACAAGCAGTGATTTCTATACGATTTCCGGTAAACTTTCTTCCAATAAGGGAACAGTAAGTTATAACGGACTTTCGTTAGATACCTGCTTAAAGATTGAAAGCAAGACAAAGATTACATTTACAACGACAGACAAGGCAGAACTGGTACTGGTTTTCAATCAGAAGAACAGCAGTGACATCAAGGTAGACGGAACTGTTTACACATTGACAGACGGTATTTTAAGTCTTGAAATTGAGGCAGGCAGCCACGAAATTACAAAGGAAAGTACAGGTAATCTGTATTATATGTCTGTTTCACAGCAGTCAGAAACACCGACAACACCTGTGACACCGACAGAACCGACACAGCCGGAGCAGCCGACAACACCGTCTGAACCGGAAACACCGACAACTCCGTCAGAACCGGAACAGACAAAGTGTGATTTATACGTATCTCCATCCGGAAAGTCAACAGCAGCCGGTACACAGAATGCGCCGATGGATTTACTGACAGCGATTAACAGCATTTCAGCCGGATATACCATCTGGATGGAAGAAGGAACTTATAAGGCTTATGAACTGTATGGTGCGCCAATCGTAATTGCCGAGAGCAACAGCGGGGCAGAAGGCGCTTATAAAACCATCAGCAGCATAAACGGCGGAACAGTTACCATTGACTTTAGCGGAATGGCAGAACTCGGAAGCAACAGAGGAATCGTGTTAGACGGTTCTTACTGGCATTTTTACGATATTGATATCTGCAATGCAGGCGATAACGGTATGTTATTATCCGGTGATAACAATATCATTGAACTGTGCCAGTTCTATGCAAACCATGACTCCGGTCTTCAGATCAGCAGATACAACACTTCTGCCGATACGATTGACTTATGGCCGTCGAACAACGTCATTTTAAATTGTACGGCATTTGATAACAAAGATGAAGCAACCTGTGAAAATGCAGATGGATTTGCAGCAAAGCTGACTTGTGGTGAGGGAAATGTCTTTGACGGATGTATTTCTTACTGCAACAGCGATGACGGCTGGGATTTATACGCAAAGCCGGCAACCGGTTCTACAGGCGTTGTAACGATTAAAAACAGTGTAGCTTTTGGTAACGGTAAATTAACCAACGGCGAAGGTTCGGCAAACGGCGATATGAATGGATTTAAGCTGGGCGGAAGCAATAAGCAGTGTCCGACACCGCATGTTGTTACCAACTGCATTGCATTTAACAACGGTGCAACAGGATTTACAGACAACGGAAACGGCGGTGCAGTGACACTGACCAACTGTACTTCTGTAAACAACGGTATGTATAATGCTGCAAAGGCAAATTATATGTGCTACAGAACATCAAAGGATGCAGCCTATACCAATCTGTTATCCTTTGCAGAGAAAAAGACTACGGCAACAGACCAGTTCTTAGGCACTGTAAGCCATACATTATATCACTATAAAGGTGTGGGTACATACTGGGTAAATAACTGGTTATGTACAGACGGTGCAAAGACCAAGTACAGCGGAAGCGAAGGCGCAGATTACACAGTCAGTGCATCGGATTTTGTAAGTACACAGATTCCGGGCTATGATGCTGCAACCGGTGCTTATACTGCAGATTATCACAGCATTTTCAGAAATGCAGACGGAAGCATAAATCTTTCCGGCTTATATGAAGTAAGCAGTGACAGCCCGCTGTATACAGCAGGTACACAAAATACAGCACTGGGTGCTTCCTTTTCAAAGTAAATGTCTGACTTGAAAAACACAAACCGGTAAACATAACATAAACAAATAAAACTGCCACAGAAAGCAGGCTTGCGGGACAAACACCCGGAAACCGCTTCCTGTGGCTTTTATTATTGCAAAAGTATTTCTGCGGAAATTACATTTCATCCGTATTGTCATACGGCGTAATATAAATATTTTTCTTTTTTAAAAAATGTTCGATTGCCAGATTTAAAATATAGCTTAGTACGGCAACACACGGAACACCTAAAAACATACCGACAACACCGAATAAGCTGCCGCCGACGGTAATGGAAAAGATAACCCACAGCGGGCGCAGTCCGGTCTTTTCGCCAAGTATTTTCGGACCCAGATACAGACCGTCAAATTGCTGGATAATTAAAATTAAAATTGCCCAGAAGATGACCTTTACGGGGCTGACAATCAAAATGACGATACCGCCGATAACACCGCCCATGTACGGACCAAAGTACGGAATAATATTGGTAATGCCGACAATCACACTCAGCAGCACGGCATATGGGAAACGGAAAATTGTTGTACATACAAAACAGATAATACCGATAATCAGGGAATCAATTGCTTTGCCGATAATAAAGCTGGAAAAAATATTACCGCTTTCACGTAGAATACTGCGTGTCGTATCAGCCGTCTGCTTTGGCATAATCGTGTACATCAGCCGTTTAAAATGGTAAAAAATAATCTTGTGGTCTGAAATCATATAAACAGACACAATAATTGCAATAACAAAATTTAATACGCCTTTAACAATTGCCATGGAGGCAGAAACAATAACAGGCAGAATATTAGTCATAATGCCGGTTAGATAATCTACGATTTTAGGCAGGGCGGAGTAAATTTTTTCGTTTAATACATTATAATCAATAAAGGAAAGTGCTGTGTGTGTTTCCTCAAACTGTTCTAAAAAGGCAACGGCATTGTTATACCATACCGGCAGCAGCTGTGTTAAATCACTCAGACTTTCGTATATCTGCGGAATGATAAATACCAGAAGAACGGTGATGATACCGATTGCCAGCAGATAGGATACTAATATAGAAAGCATTTTTGCAGGGCGCACAGCCATCTTAAACCGTTTGGTAAAGACATCACGGTAAAGCAGATGCACCAGAGGATACAAAACAAATGCAATAAAAGCGCCGGTAATAAACGGAGAAAGCAGATGCGTAATCTGTCCAATCAGCCGCAGTGTCACATTAAAATGTCCGATAAAAATATAAATTAAAATCGCACCCAGAACAAAAGCCAGTGCATAGACTAAAATCGTAAAATACCGGCTGTTCGGTGTAAAATGATTTTTTGGAATGGGTTCATCGGTATGGTTTTTATCTTGATTTTCCATAGTAACTCCTATCTGTCATCTATATTTGTTAAAGACATTCACACGTTTATAAGCAGGTTTATATGGGCGAATGGCTTTGGAATTCTTGCTATTATAAAAATTATACGTTCTTTATTATATAGAAGCAATAGGAAAAGGCAGGAAAAGTATTAGAAATCTAAGAAAACTGTAAAAAAAGCGTAATTGTTTTTAAATAAATACAAAAATAGGGTTGCAATTTATAAAATTCTTTCGTATAATACCTTTTGTGCTTGAGAGAAACAAGCTGATGAATTAAATAAGCGCCGCTAGCTCAGTTGGTAGAGCACCTGACTCTTAATCAGGGTGTCCAGGGTTCGAACCCCTGGCGGCGCACTAAAAGAAGTCTTATGATTTGGTCACAGGAGCCAGGTTGTGGGGCTTTTTATTTTGCCTGAAAATTGCAGGCTTAAATGTATACTAAAAAAATACTTGCATTTTTTGAAAAACTCGTATATACTTTCATTTGTTGTTAGCGCTCGCAGACAACAAAGAGAATATAAGCGCCGCTAGCTCAGTTGGTAGAGCACCTGACTCTTAATCAGGGTGTCCAGGGTTCGAACCCCTGGCGGCGCACTAAGGAAAGAACCGTAACTTCTGTATGGAGGTTGCGGTTTTTGTTTTATGTGCTTTGCACATTCTTTCTATACAATTACAGGAATTGCCGAAAATTTTATTGCAGAACGGAAAAGCTCCGGTTTGTGGACTACCGGCAGAAATGGAGAAAAAGAAAGATATGAAGATACAGACAGAGATTGCGGCAGTCCTGCTGGCAGCAGCAGTGGCTGCGCTTTTGCTTTACCGCTGCCATAAAAGACGGCAGTATCCTTACCGGCAGAAGTTTCTGCTGACAAAGACAGAATATGCATTTTATAAGATATTAGAAGAAAAATGTACAAAAAACGGACTGTGGATATGTCCCAAAGTACGTCTGGAGGATTTTATATCCGTTACCGGAACGAAAAATATCGGAAAATACAGAGGGTATATCAAATCCAGACATGTTGATTTTTTAATCTGTAATAAAGATTTACATATTAAGGCGGGGCTTGAATTAGACGATTCATCCCATGAAACCAGACAGGCGGCACAGACTGATAAATTTAAAAATGAGCTGTTTGAAAGCATCGGACTGCCGCTTTTCAGGATTAAAACCATCCGTTCCGAGTATGAGCGGCAGATTGATAAAATGATTTCGCAAATCCGGCGGATGCGGTAAAGGCAATGCTGTTTCCTATAAATAATGCAGGCATGGCAAATCCAAAGGGAATATTCGTAAAGAATCTATAAAGATTTTATAATTTCTTTTCTGTACGAATTGACGGCAAATCAAACTTGTTATATGATAGGCACAGACCGGAGTACAAAGAAGCGGTACTCCGGTTTTTGCGTAAAAAGATACAGAAAGATATAGAAAGATATAGAAAGATTACAGAAAAATTAAAGGAAAAGGAACCGCTCGGCATGTATGGATATGTGATTGTCAACAAACCGGAATTAAAGTTTAAGGAATATGACAGATACCGTTCCTATTACTGCGGGCTGTGTGACATTTTAAGAGAGCAGTACGGTATCCGGGGGCAGGTTTCTTTGAGTTATGATATGACGTTTCTGGTGATTCTGCTCACCGGGCTTTACGAGCCACAGACAGCGTATTTAGAAGAACGGTGCATCATACATCCTGTGGCAAAACATCCGGTACGCAAAAATGAAGTGACATCGTATGTTGCGGATATGAATGTGCTGATGGCATATTATAAATGTGTGGATGACTGGAAAGATGAAAAGAAAGTTACAAGACTGACCTATTCCAGACTTTTAAAAGGGCAGGTAAAAAAGATCTGCGGAAAATACCCGCAGAAAGCAGAAGCAATCCGGCAGGCACTTTCCGGGCTTTCGGCTGCAGAAAAAGCGGGAGAAGAAAATATCGACCGCGCAGCGTCCTATTTTGCCACAGTGATGTCCGTTGTCATGGCGATGAAAGAGGATGAGTGGACAGAGGAACTGCAGAAAATGGGATACCAGTTAGGCAAGTTTATTTATCTGTGTGATGCGTATGAAGATGCAGAGGAAGATATAAAAGCCGGGCGGTATAATGTGTTTTGTACCCATGTGGACCAGCCGGGATTTGATGCTTATTGTGAAAGTATATTAAATGCCATGATGGCAGACTGTGTAAGGATATTTGAGCGGCTTCCGATAGTGGAAGAAGCGCAGCTTTTAAGGAATATATTGTATTCCGGTGTCTGGATAAGGTTTCAGGCGGCGAAGGAAAAACGAATAAAAGTTAAAAAGCAAGAAGGAGAAAACAGTGGCAGATCCGTATAAAATTCTCGGCGTATCAAGAGATGCTTCCGATGAGGAAATTAAAAAAGCATATAGGGCATTGAGCCGGAAATACCACCCGGATGCCAATATCAATAATCCGAATAAAGCGCAGGCGGAAGAAATGTTTAAAACCGTCCAGCAGGCGTATAATCAGATTATGAAAGAAAAGGAAAATGCCGCTTCCGGTGGTTATGGTTACAATGCGGGCGGCTACGGCTATGACGGAGATGCGCAGAACCGCGGGCAGGGTGCGTATGGCGATTTCGGTGATTTTGGCGGATTCTGGGGGTATGGCCCTTTTGGCTACGGGTATAATCAGGGCGGACAAAGCAGGCAGAATACCGCAGATGACAAGAACAGCAATTATTTAAGAGCTGCCGCCAATTATATCAGAAGCGGCAGCTTTGCTGAAGCGTTAAATGTGCTTGACGGAATTGAAGACCGTGACGGGCGCTGGTACTTTTACAGTGCGCAGGCACATGCTGGAAAGGGTGAACAGGCAACGGCGATTGAACACGCCCAGCGTGCAGTGGCAATGGACCCGGATAATATGCAGTATCAGATGCTCTACCGCCAGTTAGTCAGCGGCGGTCAGTGGTATGCCGGACAGGGCAGGGCATACGGACGTTCCTCCGCAGATAACGGCACGTGTGATTTTTGTGTAAAACTTCTATTATTAAATATGTGCTGTAATTTGTGCGGCAGCGGATTGTGCTGTACAGGCGGCAGATATTACTAAAAAATAATGCCGGAAAAGTTTCATTGACAATGTGTGATAAAACTTTTCCGGCATTAAAGCTTTGTATGGCTTACTGTGCGGACTGCACACTGCACCAGTCCTCTAAGCGGTCAAACAGCATATCAAACGGCACAGACCCCATATCTAAAATATATTTGTGAAAGTCCGGATTGGAAAACGCGGAACCTGTCTGCGCCCGGGCTTCTTTTTTTAATTCTGAAAATCCAATCCAGCCAAGCACATATTTGCAGTAATTGCCGGGGTTGGAAACCATGGACAGATACATTTCATGCGCAACATTCTTGTCTGTAAATCCAAAATCAGCAATATAGGAAGCTACGTCATTTTCCGTCCAGCCAAGGGCATTAATTCCGAGGTCACATTTTGCATACAGACATAGAATTGTGGCGTAATTTGCCTGTGCAAGCATGTTGAGCAGGGGGTTTCCGGTGTCGGCATACGAATAGGAAAAAAGCTCACAGTAGGTAGCCCAGCCTTCCACATAACCGTCCGGTGCAATCAGATAGCGGATAAGGTCCGGGTCAGAATCCGCAAAATACGTAGTCTGATATAAATGCCCCGGATATCCTTCATGTGCCAGTGTCGGATAAAGCTGTGAGGAACGTGTGTCTTTCGGATTAATATAGATAGAATTAATATTCAGATTATCCAGCTGTGGCAGAAAGTACATGGCGGGACTGACCGAATCCTGCAGCGCTTCGGTAATATATTTAATATCATAGCTGACATCCGGTCCCTGCGGGAAATCTGCAGCAATTTTTGTCTTTAAATCAGTAAGGACCGCTGCCGGTTCGGTTATGGAAAACGAAAAATTGTTAAACTGGCTGGAAAGAGAAGAATCCTTTGCCATCAGTGTCTGCATTGTCAACAGGTTGGAGCGGATATAGCTATCCAGCAGCGTATTGTATTCATCGACAGACTTTGACCAGCCAAGCGAATGGTTTAAAAGATACCGGAAATACTTTTCGCCGTCCGGGTAATTGCAAAGACCGCCCTGATAACGGTTCGTGCCGGTAAGTTTTTTGAGTCCGTCTGTCAAAATGCGGTAGCCTTTTATAAGATGCCCGGTGACTGCCGCCTGATTGGCAGTTTTGTAAGCCGCTTTATCGGCATCGGAAATGCCGGTTAAAGCATCTAATTTTTCATCAAAAGTCGTAATCAGATAGCTGTCCGGACTGCCGGCACTTTCGATAAAATTTTCACATTCTCCGACAATCTGTGTGGCAAGCGCATCCTCCATAAAATAACCGTTCCGGCTGCGCAGGGCTTCGTAATCGGCAAGGCTTTGAAAATAGCCGTCCGAGTCTTCTAAAAGTGCTAAGTATTCTTTGACGTCTTTTTCTTCTTCAAAAGTGTATTCTGCGAGAATCAGCGGAAATTGTACGTGAAAACCGGTCGTTGTGCATAAGCTGGTCTGGAAAAGGAATAAATCCGAGTATTCCAGTTCATTTTGCAGGTAAATAAGCAGTTCATCGTAGGTAATCTGCTGTTTTGGGGACAGCGTTGTGCGGTCAAAGCTTTTTAGAGCCGTGAGTTTACCGGTAATATCAGATGTATTGTCAAGACCGGCAAGGTCATACCGTCCGAGTGTGACCTCGTAATTGTCAATGCCAAAGTCTGACGGATGTTCCATGTAGGAATGAAGGGTTATGGTATCTGTTGTGACGGTTTCCGTAAAAAGACGGTTTACATAGTCATTGAAGGCTTCATTACGGGTTTCAGAATGCGGGCTGTCTGTAATCTGTCCGGTATCATTGCCGGGATTTTTGGCTTCCGGAGAGTTAAAGCAGGCACTGCACGGCAGCAAAAGAACCGCACAAAGCAAAAGTGCCGCTGTCTTCTTAAAAAATAGAAGTTTTTTGTTCATAAATGGGGATTCCTCCATAAAACTAAAATGATTATACTGACGATGAAGTTATTATACTTGATATCAATGAATATGACAAAGAAGTCAACTGTTTTTCGGGGCTGCAAACTTGACATCTTACCATAATTTCACTATCATTAGTCTATGTGTAAAAACGCGGGGAAATGCACCGCAATGGAGATTTGAAAGGAGAAAATAATATGCCACAGAATAAGGGACCGTTTTACATGACAACGGCAATTGCATATACATCAGGAAAGCCGCATATCGGCAATACTTATGAAATCGTGCTTGCAGACAGCATTGCAAGATTCAGAAGACAGGAAGGATATGATGTTCGTTTCCAGACAGGAACCGATGAACACGGACAGAAGATTGAATTAAAGGCAGAAGAAGCGGGCGTGACACCAAAGGAATTTGTAGACGGTGTATCCGGTGAAATCAAGCGTATTTGGGATTTAATGAATACTTCTTATGATAAATTTATCCGTACCACTGATGCAGACCACGAAAAGCAGGTGCAGAAGATTTTTAAGAAGCTCTACGATAAGGGTGACATTTACAAGGGACATTATGAAGGCATGTATTGTACACCTTGTGAATCCTTCTTTACGGCATCACAGCTGGTAGACGGCAAGTGTCCGGACTGCGGACGTCCCGTACAGCCTGCAAAGGAAGAAGCTTATTTCTTTAAGATGAGCAAGTATGCGGACCGCTTAATCAAGCATATTGAGGAACACCCGGAATTTATCCAGCCGGAATCCAGAAAGAATGAAATGATGAACAACTTCTTAAAGGCAGGTTTACAGGATTTATGTGTATCGAGAACTTCCTTTAAGTGGGGTATTCCTGTAGATTTTGATGACAAGCATGTTATCTATGTATGGATTGACGCGCTTTCAAACTATATCACAGGACTGGGCTATGACGTAGACGGTAACAACGATGCGTTATTTGAAAAATACTGGCCGGCAGACTTACATCTGATTGGAAAGGATATTCTGCGTTTCCACACCATTTACTGGCCGATTATGCTGATGGCACTCGACCTTCCGCTGCCAAAGCAGGTATTTGGACATCCTTGGCTGTTACAGGGTGACGGCAAGATGAGTAAGTCAAAAGGAAATGTAATTTACGCAGATGACCTTGTAGATTTATTCGGTGTCGATGCAGTCAGATATTTCGTGCTTCATGAAATGCCTTTTGAAAATGACGGTGTTATCACATGGGAACTGCTTGTAGAACGTTTAAATTCCGAGCTTGCCAATACACTCGGAAACCTTGTCAACAGAACCATTGCCATGTCCAATAAATACTTTGGCGGTGTTGTGACAAAGACCGGTGTGACCGAAGAAGTCGATGACGACTTAAAGGCAGTTGTGACTGCAACAAGAGCAAAGGCACAGGAAAAGATGGCAACCCTGCACGTAGCCGATGCAATTACAGAAGTCTTCTCATTATTTAAGAGATGTAATAAATATATTGATGAAACCATGCCTTGGGCGCTTGCAAAGGACGAAACAAAGCAGGACAGACTGGCAGAAGTACTTTACAACCTCGTAGAGAGCATTACAATCGGTGCAAACCTTTTAACATCCTTTATGCCGGAAACATCAGAGAGAATCCTTGCACAGCTTTATCCTGAAAATGCAGAAGACGGTGTGCGTGATTTTGATGATTTAGACAAGTTCGGTTTAAGAGCATCCGGTGTCAAGGTAACGGACAAGCCGGAAATTCTGTTTGCAAGACTGGATTTAGAAGAAGTTTTAAAGAAGGCAGAAGAAATCCAGGCAGCACAGAAAGCAGCCGTAGGCGGTGTGCAGTACCCACAGGTAGAAGAAAAGCCGGAAATTACCATTGATGACTTTGATAAGATTCAGATTCGTGTCGGTGAAGTCTTAAAGTGTGAACCGGTGCCAAAGGCAAAGAAGCTGCTGGTTTCACAAATCCGTATCGGCGATGAAGTGCGCCAGATTGTATCCGGTATTGCAAAGTATTACAAGCCGGAAGAAATGGTTGGCAAGAAGGTTGCCGTGATTACAAACTTAAAGCCGTGTAAGCTTTGCGGCGTAGAATCACAGGGCATGATTCTGGCAGCAGCCGATGATGCGGACAACTTATCTGTACTGACAGTAGATAAGGACATGATTGCCGGAAGCGAAATCCGCTAGGCGGTGTCTGTTTTATAAGACACAAAAAGTATCAGAAGCACAGATTCAGGATTTATGACGGAAAGTTGTAAAAGTCAGGAGTGAGCAGATGATAAATAAAACAGATACAAAAAGGGCAGTGCCGCTGGTTTTAACAGCGGCGCTGCTGTTATCCGGGTGTGGTGTGAATGGCACATCTGCCGGACAGAATCAGAAGCCGGACGGCGTACAGGAGGAAACACAGGTACAGACCGCAGAAGTCAAAGAAGTTGCAATCCTTTCCACGGCAGAGAGCCGGATTGTGGCAGACAGCACGGATATAAAGGCGGGCACGGGAATTGCATATCAGGATACCGATTTTAGCACGCCGGAGGATTATTTTTACAAATATTCCAATGTGGATTACGGGGAAATAGACGACCGTGTGACGTATTACAGCTCGACAATCGGTGAGGACAAGCAGTGCGGTGTCCTGCTCCCGCCGGGGTATGATACGTCTAAGAAGTATCCGGTCGTGTATCTTTTACACGGCTTTGGCGGCGACCATTTTGACTGGAACCGCGGTGACTGCTATGTGCAGGACATTTACGGCAATATGCTGGCAAATAATACGGCAGTTCCGGCGATCGTTGTCATGCCGGATATGTATACCGCACCGGCAGACACCAAAGAAACGGCGGACGGTGAGCAGAAGCGGGCGGCATACGACAAACTGGTGTACGACCTTGAAAATGATCTAATGCCGTATATTGAAAGTCATTATGCTGTAAAGACCGGACGGGAAAACACAGCGATTATCGGTACTTCGCAGGGCGGAACAGAAGCGCTTGCAATCGGATTTTTATTGCAGGATAAAATCGGCTATATCGGTTCGCTTGCACCGTGTCCGGGCGTGATTCCCACACCGTATAATGAAGGAACATACTGGAACACGCCGTTAATGGACGATTTTACGATAGAAAGCCCGGCGATGGCACCGTACTATTTGCAGCTGGCAGCCGGAACGACAGACCCGTGGTGCTTAGAGCCGACAAAGTATTATGAAAATGTGCTGACCGATGAGCAGATTGCACACACATATTACCTGTTAGACGGTGCGGGACACGAGGATTCCGTATGGGAAAACGGACTGTATCAGTTTTTTAAACGCATTTTTAAACAGTAGCGGAGAAGAATAAAATTATGAAAATATTTGAAACACACGCACACTACGATGACGAAGCTTTTAGAGAAGACCGCGAAGCGCTTTTTGATGAAATGTTTGCAAACGATATTGATACGATTATCAATGTCGGCGCCAGCTTTGCGGGATGTGAACAGTCCGTAGCTCTTGCAGACAGCCATGAAAAAATTTATGCGGCAGTCGGAATCCACCCGGAAGATGTGGAAGAATTAACGGAAGCACGCATGGCGTGGTTAAAAAAGACGGCATCGGAAAATGAAAAAGTGCTTGCAATCGGTGAAATCGGACTGGATTACCACTACCCGGAGCCGGCAAAAGAAATACAACAGCAGTGGTTCCGCAGACAGTTAAATCTCGCGGCAGATGTTAAAAAAACGGTGATTATCCATTCACGGGAAGCCTGTCAGGACACGCTTGCCTGCATGAGGGCAGAACATGCCGAACAGATTGGCGGCGTGATTCACTGCTATTCGTATTCCAAAGAAGCGGCACAGGAATTTTTAAAAATGGGCTTTTACTTCGGTTTTGGTGGTGTTGTGACGTTTAAAAATGCAAAAAAGGCAGTCGAAGCAGTAGAAGCCATTCCGATAGAGAAGATTCTTTTGGAAACAGACTGTCCGTATATGGCACCCGAACCCAACCGCGGCAAGAGAAATTACAGCGGCTACCTTCCGTATGTGGCGGAACGGATTGCGCAGATTAAGCAGATGACGGCACAGGAGGTCATTGATATTACCAATGCAAACGCAAGGAAGCTGTTCGGGCTTTCTGCGGTACAGGACTAAGAAAGGAAATGCAGCATGGCGGAAAAAGATTATAAAAATGTAATGCACCTCGGAAATCCCACCAATACAATCGCCGTATTGAACCGCTACGGATTTTCATTTCAGAAGAAGTTCGGACAGAATTTCTTAATTGATGAAAATGTGGTCGAAAAAATTGTGCGCGATGCCGGTGTGACAAAAGACGACTTTGTACTGGAAATCGGACCGGGTATCGGAACGATGACACAGATTTTATGTGAAAATGCAAGAGAAGTCGTTGCTGTTGAAATTGACGATAAACTCATTCCGATTCTGACGGAGGATACGCTTTCGTGGTATGACAATGTTACGGTTATTCACGAAGACATTTTAAAGCTGGATATTGTAAAGCTTGCCAATGAGCGTAACGGCGGAAAGCCGATTAAGGTCGTTGCCAATCTTCCGTATTATATCACAACGCCGATTATTATGGGGCTGTTTGAAAGCCATGTGCCGTTAGACAGCATTACGATTATGGTGCAGAAGGAAGTGGCAGATCGTATGCAGGTCGGACCGGGAACGAAGGATTACGGTGCGCTTTCGCTTGCGGTGCAGTATTATGCAAAGCCGCAGATTTTATTAAATGTTCCGGCAAGCTGTTTTATGCCGCGTCCGAATGTGGACTCCGCTGTTATCCAGCTTACGCGTTATGAAAAGCCGCCGGTGGAAGTTGCTGACGAGCATCTGATGTTTCGTTTAATCCGTGCATCTTTCAATCAGCGCAGAAAGACGATGACAAACAGTGTCGGGAACAGTCCGGAGCTGTCCGTGTCCAAAGAACAGATGGCAGCAGCCCTTGAAAAATGCGGGCTTTCTGCAACCGTGCGCGGAGAAGCACTGACCCTTGAGCAGTTTGCCGAACTTGCAAATGTGCTTTCGGAAGATACTGGGAAGTAATGTGAAGTATAAAAATCCGTCATATTTTAAAAATCCAATTCATAAGGTTGCGTTAGGAGTTCACTGCAAGCAGTCTATTAATAGTATGAATTGGAGGAAATATGGCGGATTATAAAAGACTGGTTTCATATATTTATGCGTACCCGGGCGGTGTCCGGGATAAAAATGTTGGGTTTGCCAAAGCGGAGGTCAGAAACGGACAGTTTAAGCTGACAGTTTCCGTAAAAGGTGTCTATACAGATACCCCTGAGTTATTTGGCGTTTATGTGATGGTTGATGGAAAGAAACATCAGCCGGGCGGGTTTACCCTGCTAAAAACAGGAACAGTCATGGTCAATCAGGGAATCGGACAGTATCAGGATTTATTCAATCCAATGAATATCAATCAATCAGGTTATACATTTGAAGATATCAGCGGCATTGCGCTTGCGAGAGAAAATGAGGACTTTTACCGTATGTTCAGTCTGTGGGAGGATTGTATACTGAATACAGAGGACATTACATTTGCACAGCCGGAAGCGGCGGCGGCTTCAAATCCGGTGGCGCAGGCAGATTCAGAGGAAGTGTCTGTGAAAGAACAGGTAAACCGGACAACAGGGCAGGAGGCGGAGAGAAAATCCGCGGAAATGTCCGGGAATGTGCGTGAATCTGAAACAGTGCGGCGGAACGCGGAAGATGTTTCAGAAAATGAGGTAGAAGAAGCGGCGGTAACATCAAAGCCGGCAACACCCGAATCCGCACAGTCAGCCGGTCAGCAGGCGGATTTGCAACAGGAAACGGCACAGATGAAGGCACAGCAGGTACGCGCCATGGAAGCGGTGCAGGAGTTATTGTTCCGGAATACAAATCCGCAAGGCACAATGCCACAAAATACAAAACTGCAAGACACAACGCCGCAAAATGCAAAGCCACAAGAGGAAATGCCGGCATTTGAAAAAGTATTTATCAACCGGGATTTTATAGATGCGTTTGAAGATGACTACTTTTATGACTGTGTGGAAGTGACACCGGAGCTTTTAAAGCAGCTTCCGATTGAGGACGACGCTGTTGTAAACAACAGCTTTCTAGTGCATGGATATTATAATTTTAAGCATATTCTTTTTGGAAAAGTCTGTGAAAATGACAATAACACCCGGTATTTTATCGGAGTTCCGGGAATGTACTGCAACCGGGAGCGGTTTATGGCATCGATGTTTGGCTTTTGCAACTTCAAAAAGAGCCACAGAAGCGACTATTCCAATCCATATTTCGGATACTGGTATCAGGAAATATAGACAAAGCGCAGGTGGTCTTCCCATTTGCCACGCAGATATACATAAGAGTAAGCAGTGCCTTCCGGAATAAATCCAAGCTTTGTGGCAAGTGAAATGGAAGCGGTGTTCTGCGGTGCAATATAGGCTTCTACGCGGTGCATGTGCATTTCCGTGACAAGAATTTTTAAAGCCATGGTCAGCATACGCCGTCCGTAACCTAAATGCTGGAATTCTTTGTCAATTTTATAACCGGTGGTGCAGGAACAAAATGCTCCCTTTTTGATGTCAGAAAAGGACACCGTTCCGATAATCTTGTCGGGGAAATTCGTATCAAACAAAAAGAAGCGGATGTGTTTTCCGGCAACAAAAGCGTTGTATTCCGCAGTTAAAAGGGACTGGATAAATGCTTTGGTGTAAAAATGGTCCGGCTTATCCGTTTCATAAATATCAAACTGTTCCCGGTTGCGCCGGTAAAAAGAAAGCACGGCATCGGCATATTCGGCGGTGAGAACGCGCAGTATCAGATGATTGTTTTTGTACTCAAATTTCACGATGGTTCCCTCCGCTTTGCTTTTTCCTGACGTAACTGTTTAAAAAAGGAAGAAAGCATGGTGGAACATTCTTCTTCCAGTACACCGCGGGTCACTTCACAGCGGTGGTTAAACTGCTCCATTTGAAGAATATTTAACACAGAACCGCCGCACCCGGCTTTCGGGTTCATCGAGCCGATAACAACCCTTGGAATCCGTGCCTGTACAATCGCCCCGGCGCACATCTGGCACGGTTCAAGTGTAATATAAATCGTACAGTCTTCCAGCCGCCAGTCGCCGATAACGCGGCTGGCTTTTTTGATTGCGGTAATTTCTGCATGTCCGAGTGTGGTCTTGTCGGTATTTCTGCGGTTGTACCCGCGCGCAATAATTTTGTCCTGATAGACAATGACACAGCCAATCGGGACTTCTTTTAATTTTAACGCTTTCTTAGCCTGTTTTATGGCTTCTTTCATATATTTGGTATCTAATTCATTCATAATAGAATTATTATAGTATATTTGACGGGAGATTGCCAGTGGGGAGAAGATAAAAAAGGACAGCCGTTCTAAAAACCAACAGCTGTCCTAAAAATATGTGAATAAATTTTTTATATCTTACTGAAACATATTCGCATTAATATGTACTGCCTGACGTTCTTCTTCAGAGGCGGCTAAAAGGTCTTTCTGGCGGAAGCCGAACAGTCCCGCAAAGATAGAACGCGGAAACATCATAATAGCGGTATTGTACTTTGTAACCGTATCATTGTAAAACTGGCGCGCCATAACGATTTTATTTTCCGTTTCCTTTAACTCCGACTGGAGCTGTAAGAAATTCTGGTTGGCCTTTAATTCCGGATACTGTTCACCCACAGCAAGAATGTGGGAAATTTCCCTGCCGAGTGCATTTCCGGCTTCAAAAGATTCTGCGGCAGAAGACGCATTTAAAACACGGCTTCTTAATTCGGTGATTTTTGATAAGGTTTCCTGCTCGTAGTGGGCGTAACCTTTGGTAGTTTCAAGTAAATTCGGAATCAGGTCGGCGCGGCGCTTTAACTGCACTTCAATCTGAGCCCCCTGATTGTCGACACGGTTTCTTAAAACAACCATGTGGTTATAAGTTTTGATAACGGCAATAATCAGCAGTATTACAACGACTGCGATGATACCTCCGATAAATGATGCATTCATAATGATTTCCTCCTTTTAATAATGTCATTGACAATCTGCTGGTTTTCTTCGAGAACAACAGCATAAACTAAATAATCGTCCCACAAAACCAATTCATTTTGTGTGGCTTCACTTAAATTTGAAAAATCGTGAATAAAATTTTTCATGCCGTAAATGTATTCGGTCATCTGATTTCCAAGGGTTGTCCGCTTAAAATGCGCTTTTGTAAATCCTGAACTAATCGTTCCTACAAAGACAAGCAGCGGAATAATAAGGCACAGGAAAAACAGCAAAACCATAATCATCAGGCCTGCCAGTACGGGGAGGTATTCCGGGTACTGAAGCAGATAATTGGTCTGTTCCCCAAAGGAAGCCGTTTCGGGAAGCGCATCTAAAATTTCAAAATAAGCATTTACACGGTCTTTGAAGGCGTAAAATACAAAGCTCATAATGACAATAAAAATAAGCGGTGCCGAACAGCCTAATACACAGCGGCTGCAGGTGGAAGTGGTTTCTTTCTGCTTGTCGGTGGAAGAGAGGCGGCTGGTTAAATAACCGTCTGCCACGGCTTCCTTTTGTAACATATAAATCCAGTTGCCTTCCTTCTGGGCGTTAAAAGTACCGTTGCATAAAGCATTTAAAAGAAAACGGTCACTCTCCCGTAGAGAAGCAAATTCGGGAACATCGGTATTGACGATATAGCGGTTTTCTTCCATTTTAAGAATTCCCATATTTTCATATTTTAAAATACAGGCGGCACGGTCTTTTTTCGGCTCGATTTTTAAATCCGTTAAAAGGCTGATTGTGCCGGGAGAAAGTCCGGTGAGCTTATCCCGGTAATAGTCCAGATCCTCAACGGTAATAAAGGAGTTATTTCGCATAATCTGTTTTCTTGCAAAATGAAAAAGCACCTTTGCAAGCAGAAACCAGAATCCGGCCTGCAAAGCGGTAACAAAAAGTATAGCAATAATTAAAGCTATAATGACCGCAGGGGAAGGGGAATCGTGTAAAACTTCCTCGATTTCAGAGTGTGTGTAAATGATTTCGCGCACAATAAATCCGACAGGAATCAGCCATGTCAGCCGTTCCAGCACAGTCAGCCGGTTCAAAGCCTGACTGTGAAAAGTCTTTTTACGGTTTGAATCAAACATAATCATCCTCGTTTCTGGGTAATTTATTTTTTATACAATTTTAAGTGTATTTTAATATAGTATAATGGAAAAAGGAAGTATTTGGCAATGGTACTTTGTGTGCATTTTATATACAAATGGTATTGAATCATGTGGAAAGCTGTAGTATAATTATTACTATAGTGAACGTAATACTAAAAATAAACAGCAGACTTTTGCGAATTTTTTATCGCCTCTTCGCAACAAGTTGCTCAGAAATGAGGAATACCATGGATAAAAAGAAAAAGATACTGATTGGAGCAGTGCTTACGGTGGTTATTCTGCTGGCAGGTGTGATGGCAGGATTTTTGATTGCCAATGCAGAAAAAAAAGGAAGCAGTCCGCAAAATGTTGAAAACGGTGCGCTGACAAATAACGAAAGACCTGTTTACGATGAAAAGGAAAGCACCGAAAGTCCAAAGAATCAGGAGGCACAGGCGCAGTTTACGCCGGGCAATGCATGGGAATCGGACGGGCGGAAGTACATACAGTATGAGTTAAATATTTTCAGTACCGGCAAAAAGAATATTGAAAGCTGGAAGATTACATTTCCGGCGGGAAGCGGTACAGTGATGGAGCAGAGCTGGAACTGCGGCGTTGAGAGCAGTACGGCAGAGGACGGAACGGTTTCATTTACATTATCGCCGGTGGACTATAACCGGGAGATTCCGGCGGGAGAACATACGCAGGGAATCGGTTTTATCATCAGCCGGACGGAAAACTATGAATTAAAGGCGTATCAACTGGAAGCTGTGATTGAAGGCGTTGCGGTTACGGTAACAGATGACGGACAGTCAGGGGACAGTCTGGCAGAGCAGGGGCAGGATAACCATCAGAGTGATGACAGTCAGACAGGTATTATAAAGGAAGAAACACAAAATGGACAGACAGGCGGCTCATCAGACGGTTCGCAAAATTCAGACAGTTCAGGTAAATCCGGCGGTTCATCGGGAACGGGGGGCAGTCCACGGCCGGCATCAGGCGGACTGCGGGTTTCCGGTACAATGCTTACCGATGCTTCCGGCAATGCCGTACAGCTTCGCGGTGTCAGCACACACGGACTGGCGTGGTTTCCTGAATATGTCAATAAAGAAGCATTTGAAACACTGCGGGACGACTGGGGCGCCAATGTAGTGCGCCTTGCGATGTATACCGAAGAATATGGCGGATACTGTAACGGCGGTGATAAGGAAGCTTTAAAACAGCTCATTGATGACGGTGTATCCTATGCGACAGAGCTTGGCATGTACGTCATTATTGACTGGCATATTTTAAGTGACGGGAATCCGAACCGGAATAAGGAAGAAGCCAAAGCATTTTTCTCAGAAATGGCAGATAAATATGCAGGGCATAACAATGTAATTTATGAAATCTGCAATGAACCGCAGAATTCTGACTGGAACGGCCAGATTAAACCGTATGCCGAGGACGTGATTTCCTGTATCCGGCAGTATGACAGCAGTGCGCTGATACTGGTGGGAACGAATACATGGTCGCAGGATATTGACGCAGTAGCGGGAAATGAGCTGGATGACGATAATGTGATGTACGTGCTTCATTTTTACGCGGGCACACATAAAGCTTCCCTGCGCAGTAAACTGGAGTCTGCGTTAAATGCTGGTGTGCCGGTATTTGTCAGTGAATGCAGTATTTGTGATGCTTCGGGAAACGGCGGCATTGATTATGATTCGGCACAAAGCTGGCTGGATTTGTTAAATGACAGAGGTGTCAGCTTCTTAGCATGGAGTCTTTCCAATAAAAATGAAACATCGGCACTCATCCAGCCGGGCTGTAGTAAAACCGGCGGCTGGACAGAAGATGATTTATCGGAAACCGGACGGTGGTTTAGAAAAGCAATACAGGGATAAGGGCGGCAGAGCCGTTTGGGAAAGGAGTAGCATGGCAAATTTATTTACACGGGTCAGTATCCGTAAATTTCAGGATAGAAAAATAGAAAAGAAAGATTTGGAATATATCCTGCGCGCGGCAATGGCGGCGCCGTCTGCGGGCAACCAGCAGCCGTGGGAGTTTTATGTCACGGACGATAAGATGCTTTTGCAGGAGCTTTCAAAGACAAGTCCATATGCAGGACTGCTTGCAGATGCACCGCAGGCAATTATCACGGCATACCGGAAAGATTGTAAAATACCGGAATATGCGCAGATTGATATGAGTATCGCCATGGAAAATATGTGGCTTGCGACTGATGAAATCGGACTGGGCGGCGTGTGGATCGGCATTGCGCCGGTTAAAGAGCGTATGCAGGCGGTAGAAGCAATTTTAAAACTGCCGGAAGACCAAAGTGCGTTTGGCATTTTTGCACTGGGATATCCGGCAGAAGAAAAGAAGCAGGAAGACCGGTATGACAGTGCAAGGGTACATTTTGTATAAAAAACAGACAGATTAAGTTGTCAGAAAGAAAGGATTCGTATGAATAAACACGTTGAAAAAGCAATGGAACTTAGAAATGAAACACCGATGGTTAATAACTGTGCGCAGACGATTATGCGGGTTTACGCCGATGAACTGGGGATTGACGAAAATCTCTGTGCGGCGATTGGCTGTAATTTTGGTGGCGGCATGAAATGCGGCGGTACATGCGGTGCAATTACGGCAGGACTTATGGTGCTTGGCGCAAAGGGCGTTGATTCGCCTATGGCAGTCCAGCAATTCAGAAAAGGAATCGCAGAGAAACACGACGGCATGACAGATTGTGCGGATTTGTTAAGAGCCAATGCACAAAAAGGCGGGGATAAAAAGACCCACTGTGATAAAATGATTCAGGAAGCGATTGAACTGGCAGATAAGCTGATAGATGAAAAGCAGTAAAAAAGTAAAATGCAAAAAAGGATAGACAGTCCAACGGCTATCTATCCTTAAAAATTCTTATTTTAAGCTGTTTCCGGCAAACTCTTAATTAACCGAAGTATCTTTTTAAAAGACCCTCAAAAGCCTTTCCGTGTCTAGCTTCATCGCGTGCCATTTCATGCACGGTATCGTGGATAGCATCCAGATTTGCAGCCTTAGCACGCTTTGCTAAATCAGTCTTACCGGCAGTTGCGCCGTTTTCAGCTTCAACTCTCATTTCAAGGTTCTTCTTTGTGCTGTCTGTTACAACTTCACCAAGCAGTTCTGCGAATTTTGCAGCGTGTTCAGCTTCTTCATAAGCAGCCTTTTCATAGTACATACCGATTTCAGGATAGCCTTCTCTGTGAGCAACTCTTGCCATAGCAAGGTACATGCCGACTTCTGAACATTCACCTTCAAAGTTTGCTCTTAAATCAGCTAAGATGTCTTCGCTGACACCCTGTGCAACACCAACAACGTGTTCGGCAGCCCATGTCTTTTCGCCGGACTGGGCAACAAACTTGTCAGCGCCTGCATGACAGACCGGACATTCAGCCGGTGCAGCTTCTCCTTCATAAACGTAACCACAAATAGAACATACAAATTTCATAGCTTTAATCTCCTTTGCTTTTTTATTTTTAAAATAGTAATCATTATTGTTTTGCTGTGACTATAATATATCATGCGCCAAGTCATTTGTCAATAGAAAATAATAATAATTCCTATTTTTAATTCCTGCTTATAGTATGCCCGGTTTTTCGGGACATCATTAAAGCTTATTTGATATTTTATCAAAAATTTTAAAAGCGTTTACTGCTCGTTTTTATGTGCGCAGGAAGGGCATTTTCCGTAAAAGAAAGTGACGTTGCCCTCAATCTGTCCGTCGAAATTGCTGGCGGCGGCAGTACAGAACTGTCTGCTTTCTTCTGAACCGTCAAAATCCAGATCAATTACTGCACCACATTCTGTACATTGAAAATGATAATGCGGCATGACATTTCCGTCAAAGTGGACAGAGCCGTCTTCACAAGGAACTTTGACTGCCTGACCGTTATCAACCAGAAAAGAAAGATTGCGGTAAACTGTTCCAAGGCTGATATTCGGAAAAGCCTTTAAAACATGTTCATATACAACCTCAGCAGTCGGGTGGTCCTTGCGGGACATTAAAAAATTCTTAATCGCCTCACGCTGTCTGCTATATTTAACCGTAGCCATAAATCCTCCTTGTTTTACAAAATTCTAGTAACTATTCCTATTATTAGTCTAGTGCATTTTTATGGGAAAGTCAAGTGACATTTGAACAGGAAAAAACGACAGTTCACGGATTATGTGTTGTTTTTTGGCAAGGTTGCGATATATTTAAGAAAATAAAAGAGAGTGTATCAGACACTTTATCAAAGAAATGGGGCGAGGGTAATGAAAAAAGAAATGATAAAGCGGGCAGGTGCGGGCATATTATCCGGGGTAATTTTAGCAGCGGCATTATCGTGCAGTCTGAGCGGGTGTAACACCGTACAAAATCAAACCGAACACCAAACAGAGCAAAAAACAGAACAAGAAGTGTCACAGGCGGCGCAGGGAGAAAATCAGGTTTCCGGCATCGAATTCAGACTACAATATCCGCAGGCAATGTGGCAGGGATTGAATCTGACATATGCCGATTATGGAAATGAGGAAGAATTTGAAAGAAAATTTCATAATGCGGTGCAGAAAATTACCGGGCTGACAGGAAATGCGGACTGGTATACAAAATACAATCCGAAGGCGGTTTATATCCGTGTTCTTATAAAAATAGCGGATATGAGTTACCGGAGCATAGGTGGACAATGTGATTTGCCGATAGTGGATGCGGCGGACGGGCTGTTTACGACCGTTTATATGGATAAAGATATGCAGGAGGCAGGTCAGCCGACCCTTGAACATGAACTGACACATATGATATGCGGCGAAACATTTTCAAACAGCCTTATGGACGGACTGGCAGAATACTGTGAACGGCAGGTTACGGGAAAAAGCAACAGCACTTTCAGCGTATATCCGGCAGATGATTTGTTAAAGGTTATAGAAAAGTATAACGCGGCAGAGGAGGAAGCGGGTGTGACAGGAAAGATTTCCCTAGAGGAAATCATGGACAAAATCGGAGCAGGCGAGAAAGAATATCCGTATAAAGATGTGAGTAAAGAGGCAAATCATCTGTGGTACATTTACAGTGAGTCTTTTGTGACGTGGCTCATAAACACATACGGTATGGAAAAAGTTATGGATTTATACAATAACGGACAATCCGAAGAAGATTATGAAAAACTTGAGACAGGCGGTTATGCGGCGGTGAAGGAAAAATGGAAAACGTATCTTTCAGAGTATGAGCAGCAAAATAGCACAGAGGATATTTTAGCGGAGCAGGAAGTCATTGCACAGCAGATAAAGGAAATCAAACTGCGTTGACGGCAAAGCTGTTTAAACCGTCAAAAATAAAATTTAAAATAAAAACAGAGTGTGATAAAAGCGGCAGTTCCGCAATCCAATTGTCACACTCTGTTTTATATAGTTTTATAAAATTACTTGGAATTTGCCGTAATCAGTTCCATGATTTTGCCGATAGCGTCATTCTGCTCGCTTAAAGCCATGTTATTGACATAAGTCATGCGCTTCTGATACAGGTCGCGCACGGCCGCAAGCAGTGTTTCCGGTGTAATGTCTTCTTCCATTAAAACAGCGGAGTAGCCGTGTTTTTTAAAGGAGTTGGCATTTAAAATCTGGTCGCCGCGGCTTGCATTGGCAGAAAGCGGAATCAAAAGATTCGGCTTCTTTAAGGCAAGCAGTTCGCAGATTGCATTGGCACCGGCACGCGAAATGACAATATCGCTCATTGCAAATAAATCGCGCATTTCCTTGCTGATATATTCAAACTGGACATAGCCTTCTTTATTTTCAAAGCTTTTATCGGTTTTGCCCTTGCCGCACAGATGAACCACCTGGAAATCCTTTAACAGCTCCGGTAAAATGGCACGCACGGCATTGTTGACCTTTACGGCGCCGGTGCTTCCGCCGACAACAAGAATAACCGGTTTTTCTGTGTTAAAATGACACAGATTCAGTCCGGCAAGTTTATTGCCCTGTAACAGTTCCTTCCGGATAGGAGAACCGGTAAGCACAGCTTTCTGCTGTGGGAGATACTGAACCGTTTCCGGGAAATTACAGCAAATTTTCGTTGCGGAACGCATGGCAATTTTATTGGCAAGTCCCGGTGTCATATCAGATTCGTGGATAATAACCGGAATCCGCTTATGTCCTGCCGCTAAAACAACCGGCACGGATACAAAACCGCCTTTGGAAAAGACGATATCCGGCTTGATTTTGCGCATCAGCGTCCTTGCCTGAAAATACCCTTTGAGAACGCGGAACGGGTCGGAAAGGTTTTTAAGGCTTTTGTAGCGTCTTAATTTTCCGGAAGAAATGCCGTAATACGGGATTTCAAGGTCTTCAATCAGCTGTTTTTCAATGCCGGTATAAGAACCGATGTAAAAAACTTCATATCCGGCTTCCTTTAAGCTCGGAAGCAGTGCAATATTCGGTGTAACGTGTCCGGCAGTACCGCCGCCGGTAAGTACAATCCGTTTCATAATAATCCTCATTTCTGAGCAGCTTGTTGTAAAGAGGCGATGAGAAATTTGCGAAAGCGGTTTTTCATCTGCCATCATAGCTATTTGTTTTTGCTCATAAACAATATAGCCAACGTCAAGCTACGCTTGCCGTGTAAAAAATAAATAATCCGTTAAATACTACATTTTATGGGAAAAACGTTCTTTAAAGCTGCAATGCTGGCACAGTGGTTCAACGGCACGTTTGGCACGGAAGCCTTCTATAAAACGCACACTCCGTTCCCCGGCAAGAATGTCCTTTAGCGGTGTTGTAAAAATATTGCCGAGCGCCATGGCGGCATTGCCGTCTAAGCAGCACGGAACGACCGTTCCGTCACTTAAAACCGCCATATGCTGGCGCAGTCCCTGACAAAAGCCCCTGTCGTTGCAGTACGCATTATCAAGTGCAGGCCATTCAAAAGGTGACTGCACATTGACGTACAAATGTCGTTTAATTACGCAGTTTTTTTCTCCGAACAGTGTTGGAACACCGGTGGTATTCCACAGCCGCAGGGAAATCTCAGTATCCGTCTGTGCAAGCAGTGTTTCACAGGAGGCAAATAACTGCGCAATGTAAGTATCCATGTCAATGCAGTCATTGTCGTCTGCGCTGTGCAGGGAAACATTCATCTGGTGGGGAGGCTGTGCAAGCAGTAAGGGAAGTTTTTGCGCAAGCAGTGTCCCGTTTGTTGTAAGATTTACGGTTACACCTGCCCTGCGGCACAGCGCAAGAATTTCATCAAGCTGCGGATGCAGCAGCGGTTCGCCCTTTACATGCAGATAAATGTAGTTGGTGTACGGACGGATCTGCTGTAAGGTATGTGCAAATTCATCGACAGACATAAAATGCGGACTGCGCAGGGTTTCCTGACAAAAAGAACATTTTAAATTACAGGAACTGGTGATTTCTATATAAATGCGCTTAAAACGCGCCACATTTCCCATAATTAATTCTGAGCCTTATACTGCTTTAAAGCCGTTGCAAGCTGGTCCGGGCAGGAAGTAGACTTAAATCCGCAGCGGATACCTTCCATACGGCGGATGGCTTCATCAATATCCATGCCTTCTACTAAAGCAGCAACACCCTGTGTATTGCCGGAGCAGCCGCCCTCAAAAGCTACATTGGTTACTTTATTATCAACAACATCAAAATGAATGGCGCGTGAACAGACGCCCTGTGTTTTATAATTCATCATTTTCTCTCCTTTGTTTTTTGCATTGTCATGGTATCATAAAATGAAGCGGGATACAAGAAAATTTATCTAAACAAAGGATAATTGTGCCATGATGTCCGGTAAGGAATCAACAGGATAAAGTTGCAAATTACGAGTGGTATGGGTATAATTATTAATATGCGGTAAAAGCCGCACAATGAAGAAAAATTTGTATAAAATGCTATGAGTGTCAAATCTACATTTTCCGCTCATAGAAGGATTGAAAACGGAGTAGCAAATGGCACGGAAAAAGAAGAAAAAACGACGCCTGAAAAAGGGGGCTGCACTCGTTTTAAAATGGTCCATTGCAATGATTATCATAGGAACTGCCGCATTTTTTCTGATGAATATGGTATATAACCGGGGCATTTATGTAAAGACACACCCGCTGGTACTCGATATGGAAGAAGATGTATCGGCAGAGGATTTTATTGAAACGTATGATGACACAGAGGTGTTGGTCACTTTTGTAGATATGCCGGTGCATCAGATTGGAAAGCAGACGGTTGAGTTTGTAGTGGAAAATAAAAAGGGAAGAAGTAAAAAATATACACAGACACTCGAATGGGTGCATAAAGATAAAACAGCGCCGCAGATTAACGGTGTACATAACATCACAGTGACCATCGGGGATACTGTTTCATATCTGGACGGGGTCAGTGCCGTGGATGATGTGGACGGACCGGTGAATGTAACGGTTGAAAAGGTGTCTGTCAATACAAGACAGACGGGAACGTACCCTATCGCTTATCTGGCAACAGACAGTGCGGGCAATCTGGCAAAGGTCAATGCAAGCGTAACCGTGGTGGAACGCGCACAGGACTGGCAGGAGGCATATGCGCTGGTTGACAGTGTACTGGCAAAGATTACAACACCGCAGATGTCACTCGGACAAAAGGCAAAAGCCATTTTTGATTATGCGCATAACAATATTACGTATGCGGGCGTGCGCCTTGCAGATGACTGGGATGCGGAATGGTATGCAGGACTTCAGAATATTGAGCAGAACGGCACGACAGGCGGCGACTGCTATACGTATTATGCTGTTGCAAATGTGCTGTTACAGCGTGCCGGAGCGGAAACCATGCGTGTGGAGCGGCAGAACGCAGGGGACGGCAGCCACCACTACTGGATTTTGTGTAATGTTGGGACAGGCTGGTATCATTTTGATGCCACACAGATTTCCAACGGATTTACGTGTTTTATGCTGACGGATAAGCAGGTGCGCGACTTTACACAGATAAAGCCGAATTTCTATGATTTTGCCGCAGACCGGTATCCTGCAACACCGCAGACGGAATTTGTCCTGCAATAAGCAATCCGTTTATTATGGAAGGAAAAGAAAATGAAGACACTGGGAATTTTAGGCGGAATGGGACCGATGGCGACTGCCTGTTTTATGGAACGGATAACCGCAATGACAGCGGCAGATACCGACCAGGAGCAGATACCGGTGATTGTATACAGCAATACACAGATTCCTGACAGAAGTGCGTATCTTTTAGACAGACCGCAGGCGGAAAATCCTTTGACGGCATTACGGCAGACGGCGCATTTTTTAGACGGTGCATGTGATTATATTGCAATGCCGTGTGTGACAGCACATGCGTTTTATACGCAGATACAACAGGAACTTTCCCATGCCGTGCTTTTCAATATGGTTGAACTGACGGTGCAGTCCTTAAAGGCACAGAACATAAAAAAAGCGGGACTGCTGGCAACGGACGGCACGATTGCAGGCGGTGTATTTAAAGAAAGTTTAAAAAATGCAGGAATCGAGAGTGTTCTGCCGGGTGCGCTGTCACAAAAAAGCCTTATGGCGCTGATTTACCGGATAAAAGCGGGAAAAGAGCCGGATATGGCGGCGTTTAACCGCATTTTACAGGAACTCGTATCCGGCGGCGCAGAAAGAATCGTACTTGGCTGTACGGAAATTTCCATTTTAAATTTAAAAGAAAAATGTCCGTGTGCCGTACCGTATACAGACTGTATGGAACTGCTGGCGGAGGCGGCGGTGGCAGCGTGCGGCGGACAAGTCGCTCAGAAATGGAGGCAAATGCGAAAATCCATAAATTAAAGATTTTCGCACATCAAGCGTAGCTTGATGTTTCACTTTGTGCCGCAGGCGTCACAAAGTCGTTTTATCGCAGAGCCAAATAAGATTTGGCTCGCGATTCTTCCAGCATTAAAATGCCTGCGGAATGAGGAAAATGCGAAAAATATGCTTGAGAGCATATTTTCACACGGAGATTTGTTTCTGAGCGAAAACAAATCTCTCTGATTGCAGATGAGAAATCGCCTGCGCGAATTTCTCATCGCAGCTTCGCGACAAAGTCGCTTAGGAATGAGGTAGTATGAGAAATGTATTAGAATATCTGGAAGCGGCATATCTGAAAGCACCGGAAAAGACGGCATATGCCAGTGAAACGGACAGCCTTACGTTCCGGCAGGTTTATATGCAGGCGCGGTCTGTCGGAACAGTGCTTTTAAAAGATGGATTGTATAAAAAGCCGGTGGTGGTTTTTATGGAAAAAAGCCCGCAGACGATTACTGCATTTTTAGGTGTGGTTTATGCGGGGTGCTATTATGTGCCGGTTGATGAGGAAATGCCGTCTTACAGAATGGAACTGATTTTTAAGACACTTTCGCCGCAGGCGGTAATCTGCGATAAAGCAACAACAGATAGGCTTTACAAAATGGGCTATCAGGGACAAGTATATTTATATGAGCAGATATCAGCTACACCGCAGGATACGAAAGCACTGTCGGCAGTCCGTGAAAAAAGCATTGATACCGATGCACTGTATATTGTATTCACATCGGGTTCAACAGGCATCCCAAAAGGTGTTGTAGCCTGCCACCGTTCAGTCATTGATTATATTGAAAATCTTTCAGCAGTGTTGCAGGTATCGGAGGATACCGTGTTTGGCAATCAGGCACCGCTGTATGTCGATGCCTGTTTAAAGGAAATATATCCGACCTTAAAATTTGCGGCAACGGCATACCTGATACCAAAGCAGTTATTTATGTTTCCGGTGAAGCTTGTTGAATTTATCAATGCTCATCAGATTAATACCATCTGCTGGGTTGTTCCGGCACTGACGATGATATCGGGACTGGGCGCATTTGAAAAAGCAGTGCCGTCATCTTTAAAGACGATTGCATTCGGCAGTGAAGTGTTTCCGGCAAGACAGCTTGCACTCTGGAGAAAATATGTCCCCAATGCACGGTACATCAATCTGTACGGACCGACGGAAGCAACCGGAATGTCCTGCTACTATGTTGTGGACAGGGAATTTAAGGAAGACGAAGTGATTCCGATTGGCAGACCGTTTCCCAATACCGGCATTCTGCTTTTAAATGAAGATGGAAAAGAAGTAACGCAGGGAGAAAAGGGCGAAATCTGTATCCGTGGAACGGCGGTGACCATGGGATATTACCGCCAGCCGGAAAAGACTGCCGGGAATTTTGTGCAGAATCCGCTCAATAAGGACTATCCGGAGATTATTTATAAGACCGGAGATTTGGGTTATTATAATGACCGCGGAGAATTAATGTTTGCTTCCCGTAAGGATTATCAGATTAAACATATGGGACATCGTATTGAACTTGGTGAAATTGAAGGCAGTGTAAACTGCATGGAAAAAATCGCAGGCGGCTGTTGTATTTATGATGAGGAAAAGAAAAAAATTGTATTATTTTATGCGGGAGAAGTACAGCCGGCAGAGGTGCTTGCCTTTTTAAAGGAGCGTCTTCCACGCTACATGGTGCCGGGCGTTTTACGACAGGTGGATAGATTGCCGCTGACCTTAAACGGCAAAGTCGACCGCATGAAATTAAAAGAGATGTATGCTGGAGAATAGAAGAAATATGGAACAATTAATTGAAATTTTAAAAGAACTGCACCCGGATGTGGATTATGAAAACTGTACCACATTGATTACGGATAAGATTTTGGATTCGTTTGACATGATTACGATTATCGCCGAGGTGCATAACCGGTTTGATGTTGTCATTCCGGCAGATGAATTAGGACCGGAAAACTTTAATTCGGCACGGGCGCTGTATGCGCTGATTACACGTTTAGAGGATGAATAACCATGCTTTTTACATCATTTGAATTTGTGGCATTTCTAGCGTGTGTGCTGGTGCTGTATTATCTGATTCCGGTGCGGTTTCAGTGGATTTTACTGCTTGTTGCAAATGTATTTTTTTACGCATGTTCCGGGCTTTATGGGCTGCTGTTTATGGGAGTTACGATTGTGACCTCATATGCCGCCGCCCGTATCATGTCTGCGGTGCAGTACCACATGGATGACACGGTAAAGGCACACAAAGAAGTCTGGTCAAAGCAGGAGCGCAAAGCGTACAAACAGCAGATAAAGCGTAAAAAGCGCATGATTTTTATAGGTTGTCTTCTTGTGAATCTTGGAATTCTTGCGGTTTTAAAATATACGAATTTTGCGATTGCCAATGTAAACGGCATTGCGGCGCTGTTTACCGGTAGACACTCCATTGCCCGTGTGAATCTGGTACTGCCGCTTGGCATTTCCTTTTATACGTTTCAGACAATGGGATATGTGATTGACGTTTACCGCGGTAAGGCCGAAGCAGAAAAAAATATTTTTAAAATGGCGCTGTTTACGTCCTTTTTTCCGCAGCTGATACAGGGACCTATCAGTCGTTTCGGCGAACTGTCACAGACATTGTATGCGCCGCACCGGTTTGATTTCAGGACGGTGTGGTTCGGGCTGGAGCGTGTGCTGTGGGGCTATTTTAAAAAGCTGGTCATCGCAGACCGTATCGTGGTGGCGGTCAATGCCATTGTGGGACAGCCGGATATTTACAGCGGATTCTACGTATTTTGCGGCATGCTTTTTTATGCGGCAGAATTATATGCCGACTTTACCGGTGGCATTGATATTACAATCGGTATTGCGCAGATGTTTGGCATACAGCTTGCCGAAAACTTTGAACGACCGTATTTTTCAAAAAATATTGCGGAATACTGGCGCAGATGGCACATTACCATGGGAACGTGGTTTAAGGATTATCTGTTTTATCCGCTGTCTGCGTCCATGCCGGTGCTGTCGATGTCTACATTCTGCCGGAGACATTTCGGCGCGGCGGCAGGCAGGCGGATTCCGGTGTATTTTGTAACACTGGTGGTATGGTTTGCCACGGGAATCTGGCACGGTGCAAGCTGGAATTTCATTGTGTGGGGGCTGTTAAATGCCGTAGTCATTCTGCTTTCACAGGAATGTCGTCCGCTTTATGAAAAATTTCACGCACATTTTCCTGGCATACAAAAAAAATATGCCTACCGTATTTTTCAGGTGGTGCGCACGGTGCTTTTGATGTCCTCACTGCGTATGCTGGACTGTTATCGGAATGTCGGGCTGACTTTTAAAATGTTTGGGACGATGTTTACGGACTGGAATATGACAGCGGCGATGAAGGGACTGTTACAGCTCGGTCTGACAGCGGCGGATTATGCGGTTGTGGCAGTGGCAGTTGTTCTGGTGCTGTGTGTCAGCTTAAAACAGCGGAGAGGCAGTATCCGGGAGCGGCTTTATGAAAGAACAGCGGCAGTGCAGTATCTTGTCGTTTTTGCGCTTTTATTTGCCATTTTAATTTTCGGCGCGTACGGAATCGGGTACGATGCGAATCAGTTCATATATAACCAGTTTTAAAAAATGTTTGTACATAAAGAGGTTTGGGAAGACACGGCGGTTTCATGCTTTAAACCGTGTATTATAATGAAGAAAGGACAGAAATGGTACGTAGTAAAATAAAAACTTTAGGCATTGTGGCAGTTCTTATGGTGCTTTCTGTCCTTGCCCTGTACTTTGCCCAGGCACTGCTCATGCCAAAGTATATGTCAAATGTAAAGGAAGGCGCACTCATTGCCGAGTATTATAAAGCACCGAAAAACAATGATGTCATATTTATCGGGGACTGTGAGGTTTATGAAAATATTTCTCCGGTTACACTCTGGCAGGAATACGGCATTACAAGCTATATCCGCGGCAGCGCGCAGCAGCTGATCTGGCAGTCGTATTATTTATTGGAAGAAACCCTGCGGTATGAAACACCAAAGGCGGTCGTGTTTAACGTGCTGTCCATGAAGTACAATGAACCGCAGAATGAAGCGTATAACCGCATGACCTTAGACGGCATGAAGTGGTCGGACAGCAAGGCGGCATCCATACGGGCTTCCATGACAGAAAAAGAAAGTTTTATAAGCTATGTATTTCCACTGCTTCGGTTTCATTCGCGGTGGAGTGCATTGACAAAAGAAGATTTCCGGTATATGTTTTCAAAAGATATGGTTTCGTATAACGGATATTTATTGCAGACGGAGAGAAAGGGTGTGACGACACAGCCGAGAAAGACGCCGCTTGCCGATTATTCGTTTGGTGAAAATGCGTGGGACTATCTGGATAAAATCACGCAGCTTTGCAAGGAAAAAAATATCCGTCTGGTGCTGATGAAAGCACCGACAATTTATCCGGTGTGGTATGATGAATGGGAAGAACAGATCAAAGATTATGCCGCGCAGAAGGATTTGCCGTATTACAATTTTCTGGAGTCCATTCAGGAATCCGGGATTGATTTGACAACCGATACTTATGATGCGGGACTGCACTTAAATGTGTGGGGAGCGGAAAAGCTTTCCCGCTATTTCGGACAGATTCTGCGGACAGAATGTGATCTGCCTGATCACAGGCAGGACAGTGCGGTTTTATCCTACTGGCAGGAAATGGAAGAACGATATGAAGCAGAGAAAGGAACAGCAGATTGATGAAAAAATTTTGGATAACGGCGCTGTGTATTGCAGTGACCGTAATTTCACTTGCAGGCTGCGGCACAGCATCCGGCAGCAGTGCAAAAAATCAGCAGAGCGGTTACATTTTTACCACAGGTGACCAGCAGATTTATATTAATGAAGATGCCCAGACGGTAACAGATGCACTTGGAGCACCGTCCGGCGGCACATATGAGGCATTAAGCTGTGCATTCGAAGGAAAAGATACATTTTACTATTATGACGGCTTTACCTTACAGACGTATGAAAAAGACGGCAAAAAGTATATCTATACAATTACGCTCGAAGATGATACAGTAAATACGGCAGAAGGTATTAAAATCGGTGACAGCTTTGCGGCAGTGACAAAGGCATACGGCACGGATTACGTTGCAGCAGGCAACACCTATGCGTATTCTAAGGATAAAATGACCCTGACATTTGTCATGAATAACGATAAAGTCAGCACGATTTCATATTCACTGCTGACAAGTAAATAAAAAGGAGAATATTATGATAGGAATTATCGGAGCAATGGATGAAGAAGTGGAACAGATTGTAGCAGTCATGGACATTGAACGCGAGGAAACAAAGGCGCAGATGACATTTAAAGCCGGAAAGCTTGCCGGAAAAGATGTTGTCATTGTAAGAAGTGGTATCGGTAAGGTCAATGCGGCGGTCTGCACACAGATTTTAGTGGACGATTTCGGCGTGGATTATGTGATTAATACAGGCATTGCCGGTTCTTTAAAAAATGAAATTAACATTGCAGACATTGTTATTTCGGATGATGTACTGCATCACGATATGGATGCAACAGGCTTTGGCTATGCACCCGGTCAGATTCCGAGAATGGATACGCTCTCATTTAAGGCCGATGCAAAACTGATTGAGCTGGCAAAGGAAAGCTGTGCAAAGGTTGTGCCGCAGATTGGCGTGCATGTGGGCAGAGTTGTCAGCGGCGATCAGTTTATTTCAGACAAGGCGGTAAAGGAAAGAATCAGTGCCAATTTTGACGGTTACTGCACGGAAATGGAGGGCGCAGCGATTGCACAGGCTGCATATTTAAACGGTGTGCCGTTTGTCATCTTACGTGCAATTTCCGATAAGGCAGATGACAGCGCGACCATGGATTATCCGACATTTGAAAAACAGGCAATCCACAACTCTGTTCTTTTATTAAAGGAACTTGTTTCCCGCATTGCCTAGTCGCAAAAGCTTAAAATAAGACGAATATCCCCGATATTTGACGAACGATTTATCGCAGAAATGCTTTTCAATTTAGCATTTCTGCGATATTATTATGTTACGTAATTGAAAGGCAGTATGGCTTATGGGAAAGGAGTGTAAACAAGCCTTAAATGAAAGCTTGTTTGCAACAAGTTGTTCAGAAATGGGGGAAGTATGAAAATAATAGTAGTGTTGATGGCAGTGGTGTTTATGGCGGGGATGGCTATCTGGCTGTTTTTATTTAAAAATTGCTATGAGATGATACAGGATATCCGCAGCGGAACAAGAAAAGTGCCGGTGATCCGCAAGGCAGTCGACAAGTATGATGACTGCTGTAAGCTGGAGATTGCGGTGAATAACACCGAAGTTTTTGTGGAAAAGATTATCGAAAATGAGAAAATTTGTGGACTGCGCATGAAAGCATGGCAGCGGATTGCGGGAATGGTCAAATATGGGATTGCTTTACTGGGAATATTTTCGGCGGTTCTTTTTAAGGGAAATACAGATGAAGTCTATATCTGTGCGGCGGTCGCGGCGATGTGCTGTGTGTCCCTGCATTTTATGGACTGTATGGCAGATGTGGACGGCTATTTAAAGGATACGGTCGTGGAACTGGTGGATTATCTGGAAAACAGTGGCGCCGTGCGCAGTGAAGCGGGAAAAGTGATGGCTGCAAAATTAAAAGGGAAAGCCGCCAGTGAGTTTATGAAAATGAACAGAAGATATGATAAAATCTGTGCGGCAAAAGGACATTTTTCTTGAAAAAACAACGTCAAATGTTATAATTTGATTAATAAAAGAACTGTACAAACAGACGAAAGGAGTTTTGACAATGAAGATACTGATACTGGATTCAATTACTTTGGGAGATGACATTTCACTGGATAAGTTAAAGGAACTCGGCGAAGTGATTACATATCCGCAAAGCAGCAGGGAAGAAGCAAAACAGCGGATTACAGAACACAATCCGGAAGTCATTATTACCAATAAAGTTGTGATTGACGAAGCGGTATTATCCGGTGCACCGGCGGTAAAAATGATTGCAGAAACCGCCACAGGCTATAACAACATTGACCTTGCCTATGCAAAGGCACATGGCATAACGGTTGCCAATGTTGCGGGATATTCCACACAGTCTGTCATTCAGCATACCTTTGCGCTGTGTTTCTATCTGCTTGAAAAGTTGAGCTATTATGATAACTATGTAAAATCCGGTGCATATATTAACAGTCCGTGTTTTACGCATTTTGATGCAAAATTCCATGAACTTGCAGGCAAGACATGGGGCATTATCGGACTCGGTGCTATCGGCAGGGGTGTGGCAAAAATTGCAGAAAGCTTTGGCTGCAAGGTGATTTATTATTCAGCAAGCGGACATACTTATGATGTACCGTATGAGCGTGTTGAATTTGATGAAATTTTAGCGCAGTCAGACATTTTATCCATTCATGCACCGCTGAATCAGAATACGGAAAATCTGATGAATAAGGCGGCATTTGAGAAGATGAAAAACAGCGCCATTTTAATTAATGTCGGACGTGGTCCGATTGTAAATGATGCGGATCTGGTAGCCGCTTTGAATGAAAATCAGATTGCGGCAGCAGGACTGGATGTGCTGACAAAAGAACCGGTTGAAGCAGACAATCCGCTCAATTCCGTAAAAGACAGTACAAAACTCATTGTAACGCCGCACATTGCCTGGGCAACCGTAGAAGCCCGTACAAGACTGATGGATGAGGTCTATGAAAATGTTAAGGCATTTACGGAAGGCAAGGCACGCAATGTTGTCGGATAAATTTTAATTGTTAAATGGAAAACGGCTGTTCACCCGGATTGCAGGAGTGGACAGCCGTATATATAAAAATGAATACGGATTGACTTCCTCATCGCAGTCCGTTCTTTTTTATATTGCAAATAAAATAAAAGGATGCTATCTTATTAATAGAATATATTCTAAAACTAAGTTTTAAAGCATGATTTTTATAAATCAGTATGTCTTTAAAATCTAAAATTTTCAGTTGAATGTGTATTTAATATTCAGACTGAAATTTCTATTGGCATTTTCTGAGGATTTTTATACGAAAAAATCCGGGCTGAATCCAATAAAATATTCAAAAAATCAGCAAAAAATCTTGCCGGCAGTTCCACAAGTCCAGTATAATAAAAGAAAGGAAGAATGCATGGATAATACACCATACGATGACGTATTCCGTACACTTTTAACCGACTGTACGGAGTTAATGATTCCGGTTGTGAATGAAATTTTTCATACAAAATATACCGGAGAAGAAACTATCTGCCTGCTTCAAAACGAGCATTTCATCAAGATGCCGGACGGCAGCATGAATTAAAAATAAAGCGATACACCGTCAACGAACTGTTTGAGAAAAAACTGTTCTTTCTGATACCGTTTCATATCTTTGTGTATGAAAAGGATTTTAAAGAACTCGAAGAAAATAAGAAAAAGTTAAAACAGCTGGAGGAAGAATATGCCGCAATCCGTGAACGGCTTGAAATTGCCTGCCAGAAGAAACAGTTGAGAAGCTGGCACGGTCGATGAATCAGACAAAACGCTGATACACAGATATTTTTGTTACAGTCTAAAAAGTTCCAATACACATTTACAAAAATAAATGTGTATTGGAACTGTATTTATTAAAAAAATTATTGCAAGAATAGTCTTTTGTATTAGTCTTCTTCAATCACCTGAATTTCCATATAAGAAAAGTCAATGCTGTCAATAAAATTATCCTGATAGAAACGGACTTTGGAATGACGTTTAAACTCCGCAACATTGGAATCCAGCCAGATAGGCTCGCTTAAATCAAAGGCATAGCAGGCACTGTGGATACCGTCAAAAATTTTTCGGGTACGGTTTGTGGCCGCATCATCATTTTCCACCACCATATCCTTGAGCAGATGATTGCTGTCATCAAATAATTTACACCATAATCGGAACATCTTAATTTTCCCGCCTTTCATTTGAGGATTCTTTGAAAAAATCACGGCTGTCTAAGACAACGGTAAACGGACCGTCATTTTCAAGGTCAACACGCATATGTGCACCGAAGCTTCCGGTTTCTACTTTGGTGACTTTTTCGCGGCACAATGCAACAAATTTCTCGTATAAAGCATCGGCACGGTCCGGTTCAAGGGCATCAAAAAAGCTTGGACGGTTTCCCTTGCGGCAGTCTGCGTAAAGTGTAAACTGGCTTACGACAAGCAGTTCGCCACCTACGTCCAAAAGGGAAAGATTGATTTTGTCATTTTCATCAGAGAAAATCCGCAGCTTTGTGATTTTATCCACAAACTTTGGCAGCATTTCTTCAGTATCTCCTTTTCCGGCGCCGAATAAAATCAGCAGTCCTTTACCGATAGAACCGACCGTTTGACCGTCAACGGTGACACTTGCGTGATTGACACGCTGTATTACAAATTTCATTTTTAAATCTCCATTCTTCAAAAAACAGCCGGCAGTCCGTTAAAAGAAGCGGCTGTCCGTGTATGTTTATATTTTTAGGATACAGTGATTGTAATGGATAATCGGGAGAATGACAAGGGGAAGAACAAAAAATTATTATATTGGAAAAATTTAAAAATAAAAATCCCCGGTCAGCCGAGACACGGGTTTCCGGGGATTTCACCTAAAATGTTATTCAGTTTTAGAAATTGACATTTAAATGTCTTGGAAGACCGTCAACCATAATTGGTGAAAGTTCAGCCTGAATGAGTGGTCTGATATAGTGAATCAGATCATCTGTAACATAGTCGTCATCTGTAATCCATTCTAACGGAATCTTCTTTTCCACATTGGCAATATCATGAACATCATGTGTTTCTGTAATGCACATATATGGGTCATCAGAAATTCTCTTTAAGACAACAACCTGTCCTGTAGCACCCTCAAAAGCTGCCTTTACAGCTGCACCACCTACGTTGAAGGCCTCTGTGATATCCGTACGGGAAGTCATGTGTGCGGCACAACGCTGCATGGTAGAAAGTTCAATTGCTCTTGTCTTGATGCCGAGTTCAGAACCAATCTTGTTTGCAAGGAACTTTGCAGAACCTGCTAACTGCTTGTGTCCGAATGCATCGACAAATTCTACGTGGTCAGAAAGTTCAAATACATATCTGCCGTCAGCAACCTTAATACCTTCTGAAATCGCAATAACCATAGAACGACCCTGTTCGCTTAAAGATTTTACTCTTGCCATGAACTTGTCAATATCAAATACCTTTTCAGGAAGGTAAATCATATCTACGCCTTCACAGTCTTCGCCCTTTGCGAGAGCAGCAGCAGCAGTCAGCCATCCGGCATTACGTCCCATGATTTCAACAATTGTGATTGTCGGATAATCATAAACAAGACCATCACGGATAATTTCTTTCATCGTTGCCGCAATATACTTGGCAGCACTACCGTAACCCGGTGTGTGGTCAGTAACAGCGAGGTCATTATCGATAGTTTTTGGAACACCCATAAATTTAATGTCACTGTTTACAAGATTTGCATAATCGGAAAGCTTCTTAATAGTATCCATGGAATCGTTACCACCGATGTAGAAGAAGTATTTTACTTCCAAATCTTCAAGTGTCTTAAAGATTTTTTCATATACAGCTTTATCTTCATTTACCTCCGGCAGTTTGTAACGACAGGAACCCAGATAAGAAGATGGGGTTCTCTTTAACAAATCGATGTCAATATCAGTCTTAATCTTTTCAGAAAGGTCAACATACTGTCCGTCCAGCAGCCCCTTGATGCCGTGAAGCATACCGTATACTTTTTTTGCCCCTCTGTCACGTGCAGTTTTGTATACACCTACCAGACTTGAGTTAATTACTGATGTTGGACCACCAGACTGACCAACGATTACATTTCCAATCATAAAATCCTCCATTCCTCCGCATTTGCGGTAATATCATCGTGGGACGACACAACTTTAAAAGGCATAAAACCCCCTTGGAAAGGCGGAAAATATGTAATCTTTTCTATGATGTTCCACGAATTCTTATAATTGCATTGTAGCATAAATAAATAAGATGTACAAGTAGCATAAAATAGAACTAAAAAAAATAAAAATTTAATAAAAACTCAAAAAAGACAGAAAATAAAAACAATTGTAACCACAGGGATTTAATACAACCCCCATTTGTGGTAAAATGTGCGTAAGCAATGAGCCGTGCCGGTTAAAAGCGGAAAGAAGTGCCGTGCTTGCACAAGGCGGCAGAAATGGAGAGAAATATGTATTTAGATAAAGAAAAAGCTGTAAAAGCATTTATGGGAACGGGAGAAAAAAACGCAGCCGGAGAAGATTTAGTCACATTTTTGGAAAAATATGACCCGCATAAATACCAGAATCCGTGCAATACCGTAGATATGGCGGTATTTGCCTACAATGAATCCGAAAAGAAAGTGACCAAAGTACTGCTGATTCAGCGGGGAAACCACCCAAGCATCGGATGGTGGGCGCTGCCGGGCGGATTTGTGGAGTACAGGGAAAATCTCGAAACGGCGGCAGCAAGAGAATTACAGGAAGAAACAGGAATTGAGCATTTAAGCTTTGAACAGTTAAAAACATATGGTGCATATGACAGGGACCCGCGTACGCGGATTATCACAACTGCCTATATTGCGCTGGTGCCGGAGGGACTTCTGCATGAAAAAGCTGGCGATGATGCTAAAAATGCAGGCTGGTTTACAATAAAAGATACCGAAATTTCAAGAAAAAACAACGCAGACGGTACAGTCTGCGCGACGCATCGGTTATGCCTTGAAAATAAGGAACTGGCAGTCCGCACGGAATCCCAGGTCCGTGTAGAGTGGAGTCCGGGTGCGGTACTTGAAAATAAAACCTATACGATGGAACACACGACCCTGCTGGCTTCTGACCACAGTGCCGTCATTCTGGAAGGATATGAGTATCTGGTAAAAAGACTGGCGGACAGACCGTAGCTGCCATTTTGCGGGTCGGAAAAAAGACCGATGTGCGGTGGATAAAAGGTAAAAAGCATGAATAAAAATGTCACAAATACCAGTACAAAAACAGGCAGAATCAGCGGAACCGGACGATGCGGTTTGTGGTAGGAAAATGTATTATAATATGGAAGACACGCATACCGGTAAAAGGTATAGTGGGCGTATAAAACAGCAATAAAATAAATAGCGATGTTTACCCAGTCCAGATTAAAGCCTAAAATGCCGTTGATGCCGTAAAATAAGACGACAACGGCCGCCATGCCGCAGAGTTCGCCAAATGCCGCGCCGTCCCAGTAGCAGGATAAAAACATTTTTTTCAGACTGCGGTTGGAAATAGGTGCATTGCCGCCTGCAATACCGGCAAAACAGCCGATTACAAGCAGTAAAAGAAACGGAAAAAACAATAGCTTTAAATGTTCCCATGTAGACTCATTGACAGGAACAAAAGGGGCAATCAGACGGCTCTCACCGAAAAAATCAAAGGCAAAGTGACAGGCAGTGCCAAGCGCCGCAGTAAGGATAAAAGAAACTGCGGTAAATATTTTTAAGCGCGTAAGTTTCTGGGTGACAGTATTCATAAAACTCCAATCCGCCGGAATACGGCATATACAAAGGTTTGATGATGACATCATAAGATAGTGTATCCATAAAAGAATGCAAATATAACACAGAAACCGAATACAAAAATCAGAAAGGACATTTAAAAATGGCAAAACAGACGTGGAAACCGGGAAATATGTTATATCCCGTACCGGCAGTGATGGTGAGCTGCCAGCGCGAGGGCGGAAAACCGAATATTATTACCGTGGCATGGGCAGGAACAATCTGTTCAGATCCGGCAATGCTTTCAATTTCCGTAAGGAAAAACCGATATTCCTATGACATTATAAAGGAAACAAAAGAATTTGTTGTAAATCTGACGACAAAGCAGTTATGCCGTGCAACCGATTACTGTGGTGTGCGTTCCGGCAGGGATGTTGATAAGTTTCAGGAAATGCACCTGACACCGCAGCCGTCAGAAAAGGTAAAAGCACCGGGCATTGCGGAAAGTCCGGTCAATATAGAGTGCCGTGTGACACAGGTGCTTGAACTGGGCACACACGATATGTTTCTGGCAGAAGTCGTGGCGGTGCGGGTTGATGATGATTACATGGATGAAAAAGGCAGATTTGACTTAAATGCGGCAGATTTAGTGACATATTCCCACGGTGAATATTTTACACTGGGTAAAAAGATTGGCACATTCGGATACTCCGTAGCAAAAAACAAACCCCAAAGCATTGCCGGAAACAACCCGAAACACAAGTCTAAAAGCAGCACAAAAAAAGGTGTAAAAGCGAAAGGCAGAAGCGGTAAACATACCCGAAAAGAAAAAGGAAAAAAGTAAGACAAAAAGGGGGCATTTTCGTTGAAAATTACACAGTTGTCCATTAAAAATTTTAAATCCGTAGAGGAACTGGTAATCCGCGATATTGAAGACGTACTTATTTTAGTCGGAAGAAACAATGCCGGAAAATCTGTCATGCTTGATGCAATCCGCGCGGTATCCGGCGATTATGCCATATCCGAAGCGGATTTTCACCACCGGGACGGCAATATTACCATCGGCATACAGCTTCTGATTACAGATGAAGATTTAGAGTATCTGCATCAGAACGGCATTGTCGGTAATTTCAAGCAGTTCTCACTGTGGAAAGAAAATTTTTGTAAAAAGCTGCCGTCCTATCAGGAAACGGAGGATGGCGGCACGCTTGAATTTGAATACATTTACGGCAGAAACGGCATCGTACGCTATAAAGACGGTTATTTTAAAAACAACCGTTATATCAAAAGTATTTTTCCGAAAATCTATTTCGTGGACCAGTACCGTGACAAAGAAGATATCAGTCAGGATTTGATTTTATTACAGCAGGATACCGGACTGCAGGCACTGCGGGACGACCGGTGCATTTTTGATGAAAAACGCAAATGCCACCAGTGCTTTGAATGTATCGGCGTAATCCAGAAAAAAACGCCGGAACAGCTGACACTGATGGAAACGAGCCGCCTGTTGCAGTACAAATTATTTACGTGTAATTTAAACCGGTTGTCAGAGCGTTTAAACTACTATTTCAGCCGCAACGGCGGGCAGTCCCATGAAATTCATTATGAGATTAAATTTGATGCGGACGAACTGTTTAAAATTGATACCGTTGTGCGTATGCGCGGCAGCAAAAAAGAGGGCGGACTGGATGCGCTCGGTGAAGGCTTAAAAAGCATTTACATTTTATCCCTGCTTCAGACCTATGTGGATACAAAAAACACAGCACCGTATATTATTATGGTAGATACACCGGAAATTTATCTGCACCCGCAGTTAAAAAAGGTTGCGAGTGAAATCCTTTACCGGCTGTCCAAAAAGAATCAGGTTATATTTTCCACGCACGAGCCGGAGATGCTGTTTAACTTTACATCGGGACAGATTCGTCAGGTGTATTCCGACAGCAGGTACAATACGTGTGTACGTGAAGACACCGACTTGGATGCCATTTTAAATGATCTGGGCTATACGGCAAATGACTTGATGAATGTGAGCTTTGTCTTTATTGTTGAGGGTAAGCAGGATAAGAGCCGCCTGCCGCTGCTGCTTAAAAAATATTATTCCGAGGTCTATGATGAGTCCGGACAGCTCAAGCGCATTGCGATTATTTCCACCAACAGCTGTACGAATATCAAGACATATGCCAATTTAAAATACATCAATTCTGTTTATTTAAAGGACAGTTTTATGATGATCCGGGACAGCGACGGCAAAAACAGGATGCAGTTAGGACAGCAGCTCTGCAAATATTACGGCGACCGGTCACATGAAGATAAAGGCAATCTTCCACGGGTTACGGAGAAAAATGTGCTGATTTTAAAATATTATTCGTTTGAAAATTATTTTCTGTTTCCGGAAGTCATGGCGCAGATTGGTGTTGTAAAAAGTGTCGATGCGTTTTACGACATTTTGTGGAGTAAATATCAGGAATATCTCTATAAATTAACAAGTGTGAAAGCCATGTTAAAAAAAACGGGGATAAAGATACAGTCCCGTCAGGACATTGTGGATAACATTGAAAATATCCGGATTTACGTGCGCGGTCACAACCTGTACGACATTTTCTACGGCCGTTATAAAAAGCAGGAAAATGAAATCCTGACGAAATACATTGAAGCTGCGCCGCGGGAAATTTTCGCGGATATTCTTGAAAAAATAGATGCGTTTGTCTACTTTGATTCGCGTAAAAAAGAAGAATAACACTACAGGCTTAAAAGGGCGGACATCAAAGATGCCCGCTCTTTACAAATTGCTCCGGATATGGTAACATGACAAATATTACAAAAGTGTTACAAAACAGTAAACTACACAGTTTATCGATTATGTTATAGATTATGATAGAAATGCCGTCACACGGCAGAAATGGAGAGAGTCATGTCACATTTTACCAAATATGGGAAAAGAATGAGACTGATGCTGCTGACAGCAATGTTTGTTGCCAGTATGGTATGCTTATTTGCAATACCGTTTGTAGAAAAGAATCTTTTAAATAATCAGGTAGCGTATTACCGTATAGAAGTAAACGGAACAGAAGTCGGGGCTGCCAATTCCCGCGCAGATGCGGCAAAAGCGCTTGCAGATGCAAGAGGACGGCTTTCCGGCATTTATCCTGATGTTGTATATATGGAGCCGGAGTATACGGTAATTAAAGAGAGCCATCTTACGGCGGAACGCATGAGTGAGGAAGAACTCTCAGACAGTATCTATAGTGCATTATTTTCCAGTATAACAGATGTGAATTCACAGATTGCCTATATGGTCAGAATGGACGATGCAACGGTTACACTTGCGAGTCTGGATGATGTGTATACGCTGCTTTCCCGTGTGGAACAGCAGTATGACACCCAAAAAGAGTATACGGTGCAGTTAAATGCCACAGGCAGCAGCGGAGATTATACTGTCAGCTTTGAAAAGACCCAGACGGATGCCAGCAAAGACATCGTATCTGCGGTACTAAGCGGACAGGCATCCACGACACAGGAAGACGGAACGGTCGTGCATGACGGGATTACATCCATTGATTTTGCGCAGAATGTAACTGTCAGCGAAGTGCTTCTTGCAAAGACCGGGATTGTCAATGTGGACACGGCTTACGAAGCAGTGACAAAATCATCAGAAAACCGTGTGTTATATGAAGTAAAGGCGGGAGAAACCGTTGAATCCGTCGCTTCCGATTACAGAATTGATAAAGAACAGATTTACGAATGGAATACGCAGCTGGATACGGATTCGGTGCTTGCAGAGGGTGAGATGATAACACTTTCTGTACCGGAAACCCTGCTGTCTGTTGTGATGACAAAGCGTGAAACATATGATGAGGCGTATCGTGCAACACCGCAGTATATACAGGATGAGGAAGCACAGAAGGGTAAGAATACGATAGAGGAAGAAGGAAGCACAGGAACCAGAAAGGTTACGGCAGAGGTTTCCTATATTAATGGAAGACGGACAGATACGAAGATTATAGATGAAAAAGTCCAGACAGAATCGCAGCCACAGGTGATTTCAGTGGGTACGCAGTCAGACAGTGCGTATGGGTTACCGGTTTCCGGACAGTTTGGCGGAAATGTAAATAACGGTGTCATCTGGCTTGCAAAAGAGCGGACATCTGTTTATGCGGCAGCAGAGGGTACGGTGACACGTACCGGATGGTATGCAGATTACGGATATTGTATTGACATTACACATAAAGACGGCTCCGTAACAAGATATGGACACCTTGATGCAATTGGTGTGGTAAAAGGGCAGAATGTGACAGCAGGACAGCTGATTGCCAACAGCGGCAGTACCGGAAACTGCGATGAACCGTGTCTGTATTTTGAGCTGTGGATAAACGGCAGCACCGTAAATCCACTGCGCTTTATTCAGTAAAAGATAGTTCTTATGTATCAGATAAAGCATATACTGTAAATGCGCCTTTGCAAAACAAAGCTATTTTCGCAAGGTTTTTTTGGCTATACTCTTTACAAATGTGATGTTTATGTTATAATTTAACAGAATATGTTGAAAATAATAATGAAGTTGATATAGATAAGATAGAGGTGCATAACAATGGAACAGTATGTGATTAAGGGTGGAGTACGCCTTCAAGGAGAAGTTTCCATAGGTGGAGCAAAGAATGCAGCACTCGGCATTCTCGCTGCTGCGATTATGACAGATGAAACGGTAACGATAGAAAACGTGCCGAATGTACGGGATATTCGTGTACTTTTACAGGCAATTGAGGGGATTGGTGCAAAGGTTACTTATGTATACAATAATTCCGTTCAGATTAACGGTGGTTCTATCAGTGATATTAATGTAGATTACGAATATATTAAGAAAATCAGGGCGTCATATTATTTACTGGGCGCACTGCTTGGAAAGTATAAGGAATCCCAGGTGGCTCTTCCGGGCGGATGTAATATCGGAAGCCGTCCGATTGACCAGCACATCAAGGGCTTTAAGGCTCTGGGTGCGGAAGTGGATATTTCCTACGGAAAGATTCATACAAAGGCAGAAAAGCTTGTGGGCAGCCACATTTATTTTGATGTCGTGACAGTCGGCGCAACAATTAACCTGATGTTAGCTTCCTGCATGGCAGAAGGCGATACGATTCTTGAAAATGCAGCAAAAGAGCCGCATATCGTAGATGTAGCGAACTTCTTAAATGCAATGGGCGCGAATATCAAAGGGGCCGGAACAGACGTTATCCGTATTAAAGGCGTTTCCCGTCTGCACGGTACGACGTATTCGATTATTCCGGATCAGATTGAAGCGGGAACATTTATGTTTGCGGCAGCAGCAACCAAAGGTGATATTACGGTAAGAGATGTCATTCCAAAACATCTGGAATCTTTATCTGCAAAGCTGCTTGAAATCGGATGTCAGGTCATTGAAGGTGATGACAGCGTACGTGTTATTGGCAGTGAAGAATTAAAATCTACCAATGTAAAGACACTCCCGTATCCGGGATTTCCAACGGATATGCAGCCACAGATGGCAGTTGTTCTTGCACTTGCCAACGGTTCAAGCATGGTAACGGAAAGCATTTTTGAAAACCGTTTTAAATATGTAGACGAATTAAACCGCATGGGCAGCAAGATTAAGGTAGAGGGTAACACCGCTTATATCGAAGGTGTATCCGGATTTACAGGCGCACAGCTTGCAGCACCGGATTTACGTGCGGGTGCGGCACTTGTACTTGCAGCACTTGCAGCGGAAGGCATTTCCGAAATTGAGGACATTGAATATATTCAGAGAGGGTACGAAGATTTTGAAGGAAAGTTAAGAAGTCTTGGTGCTTTAATTGAACGTGTCGATTCAGAAAGAGATGTACAGAAATTTAAATTAAAAATCGGCTGATGAAAACTGGTATACACTGATGCGGAAACGTGGGTGTGTACCAGCCTTTTTACTTTTATTACTAATATTTAATAAAATTTATTGTTTGTTTTGATAAAAATAAGACAATTTGTGATATGATAAATTTGGTATTTATCTATTTCACACACGCATTTTGTGTCCGTGCGCACAGAACACAAATTCATTATGCGGACCGGAATCATATAGGCTGCAGAATATAGCTAAAATAGACGTAGGGCGTGCGCAGAAATGAAGATGACAATGAAACTGAAAAATAAATTAATATTAACTTTTTGCATTATGAGTATTCTTCCGATGGTTCTGTGCGGACTGGTTATCTGCGGCATGTATAAAATCCATGCACAGAATATGTACCAGACCTATGAGATAGACAGTCAGACATTTCTGATTGATTTTTACTCGCCGATGGAGCTGATGGGAAAGATTACGGAAAATATTTATGACGATATCCGTGAAATTGCAGAGGAAAATCCGGAAAAGTTTAACGATGAAAGCTATCTGGAGCATATTGATTACAGACTGTCAGAGAAGCTCTCAGAGCTGGTTGTCCGTAAAAACGGGGTCTATACATATCAGTCAGAGGTGCTTAAAGGAAAAAATATTGATGAGCTGCTTCCGGCATATGATGAAGATGAGAACATTTGTGATGTGGCACTTTATAAGGGCGGCGACTACCAGACACTGGTAAAGCAGATTAATTTTTCCGACAGTCAGGGCAATGAATACAGTGTATCCATTCTGACATCATTAAATCAGATTGTACCGCAGCTGAAAATGTTTGCAATCGAACTGTTTGCGGCAGTTTTTCTGATACTAGTGATTACAAGCCTGATACTGAATCTGTGGATATATCGTTCCGTTGTGACACCGCTTAATAAGCTGAAGCTGGCGACACATAATATACAGGCGGGTAATTTTGATTTTGAAATGCCGAATGTCCCGAAAAATGAAATCGGTGATGTGTGCCGTGATTTTGAGGAAATGCGTGTCATTTTAAAGCAGTCGTCCGAAGACAAGATTCGTTCCGATATGGAAGAAAAAGAGCTGATCCGCAATATTTCACATGATTTAAAGACACCGCTGACGGCGATTAAAGGTTATGTGGAAGGGATTCAGGACGGTATTGCGGATACACCGCAGAAGCAGGAAAAGTATTTGCGTACAATTGCCAATAAGGTCAATGATATGGACAAGCTGATTGATGAGCTAACGATTTATTCCAAGTTAGATACCAACCGTGTGCCGTATTCCTTTGCAAAGATTCCGATTAAGGGATATTTTGATGACTGCTGTGAGGAGATTAAGATTGACTTAGAAGCGCAGGGCATTGATCTGGATTACCGTTGTTATGCGGGGGATGATGTGTTTATCGTTGCAGATGCGGAACAGTTAAAGCGTGTCATCAACAATATTGTCAGCAACTCCGTAAAATACCGCGACGAAAGCCGGAAAGAAAAAATTACAATTGCCGTTTATGACGAGGGTGATTATGTACACATTCTGCTGGCAGACAACGGAAAAGGCATTGGGGCAAGAGAACTGCCGCGTATTTTTGAACGTTTTTACAGAACGGATTCATCAAGAAACAGCAGGCAGGGCGGAAGTGGTATCGGACTTGCCATTGTTAAAAAAATTATTGAAGACCACAAGGGAAAAATCTGGGCAGAAAGTGTGGAGGGCGAAGGAACAGCCATGCATATCAATCTGTTAAAATATAAAGATAATTCCCATTATTGTATAGAAGATAAAAGTGGAAAAAAGAGTGCAAAGGGACTCAGATAAAATGTAACACAGAAATGTAAAACAGAAAGGAAATTGGGGTATGAGCAGAGTATTAATAGTAGAAGATGAAGAAGCCATTGCAGAAATTGAAAAAGATTATCTGGAATTAAGTGATTTTGAAGTTGTCATTAAGTCAGACGGTACACAGGGACTGGCAACCGCTTTAAATGAAGATTTTGATATTATGATTTTAGATGTCATGCTGCCGGGAACGGACGGTTATGAAATCTGCCGTCAGGTCCGTGAAGTCAAAAACACACCGATTATCATGGTATCGGCAAAGAAAGAAGACATTGATAAAATCCGCGGACTGGGTGTCGGCGCAGATGATTATATGACAAAGCCGTTCAGTCCAAGCGAACTGGTGGCAAGAGTAAAAGCACATCTGGCAAGATATGAGCGCTTGGTCAGCAGTGCAAAGCAGGAAAATGATGTGATTGAAATCCGCGGCATTAAGATTGACAAGACGGCAAGACGTGTTTTTGTCAACGGCGAGGAAAAAGTTTTTACGACGAAGGAATTTGATCTGCTGACATTCCTTGCAGAGCACCCAAACCACGTATTTACAAAGGACGAACTGTTTAAAGAAATCTGGGATATGGATTCTATCGGTGATATTGCAACCGTTACCGTGCATATCAAAAAGATTCGTGAAAAGATTGAGTATGATACGTCAAAGCCGCAGTATATTGAAACCATCTGGGGTGTCGGATACAGATTTAAAATGTAATATAGGGTATGATAACAGCCTGTGGTGTTTTGCATCATGGGCTTTTACTATGAAAATGAAGAAAAGGGTATGGATAAAATGGCAAGGAAAACAAAATATGAAATACGAACGTTAAAAACAGAAACAGATGATGTCAATCAGTATAATGCACTGCTTAGGTATGCTTTTCAGGTGACGGAGCAGGAACTGGCAGAAACCGGCTGGCGGGACGATGAGATTAAACAGTCCAAGTTCCCGGTGTTAGACCGTGCGGACGTGCTGGGCTGTTTTGACGGAAAGACACTGATTTCGCAGTTTGCGGTTTATCCGCTCAAAATGAATATTTACGACACGGTTTTTCAGATCGGATTTGTAACAAGTGTCTGCACCTATCCGGAGTATTCGGGACACGGCATTATGAAAAAACTCATGGTAAAGAGCCTGACCAATATGCGGCATAAGGGCCAGTCGTTTGCACTGTTGTATCCGTATTCCATTCCGCTGTATCACAAGCTTGGCTGGGAAATCGTATCCAATAAAATCTCCTATACGGTCAAAGACCGCCAGATACCGGCGAAAGCGACTGCGCCGGGGTATGTGCGCCGCGTGGACTGGGAAAATGCGGATTTTATGAATCTTCATTCGACCTTTGCTTCCATCACACACGGCTGTCTGTTCCGCAATGCGCTGGCATGGGAAGAATACTGGCGCTGGGACGAGGACGACACCAACGTGGCAGTCTATTACAATGAAGCGGACAAGCCGTGCGGTTACATGGTTTATCTGATCAAGTCCGACATTATGCACATAAAAGAAATGATTTATTTAAACCGTGAGGCACAGCAAGGCTTGTGGGAGTATATCCGTGCGCATGAATCCATGATTGATGAAGTCCGCGGAAACACCTATTTTAGCGAGCCGATAGCCTTTGAAATGGATGACGGCGATATCCGCGAAATGATTCGTCCGTACTGCATGGGCAGAATTGTCGATGTGGAGCAGTTCTTTGAAAATTATCCGTGTGACCCAGACGAAAAACCGGTGCGGATTGCATTTGAACTGCATGATGAACTGCTTTCATGGAATAATAAGACGGTGACGGTGCTGTTTGAGGACGGACACTGTAAAATTACAAAAGAACCCGCAGATTATACCTTAAAAATGAGCATTGCGACACTCACAACCCTGCTTTTAGGATACAAGACCGCAGAACGTCTGTATGAAATGGAGCGGATAGAAGGCACGGAGGAAGCTGCAGAACATTTAGATGATGTATTGTTTCACAAGATTCCGTATATTTCGGATTATATTTAATGAGAATTTTATATTTAGCCAGTTCTGTCGGCAGCCTGAAAGATGCACTGCGTTTTTCCTTTGAAAACCGCACATAAAGAGGTGCCGGATTTAGACAGAGCCTAGGGAATATAAGAACAGGGGGAGTTGACAGCATTGGTATAATAAAAGATAAGGAAAAGATTAGAACTTGCCGTAAAGGCAGAAAGGAAGATAATCATGACAAAGGTAGATATTATTTCAGGATTTTTAGGTGCAGGAAAAACCACTTTAATCAGTAAATTATTAAAAGAAGCATTAAAGGACGAGCAGGTCGTTCTGATAGAAAACGAATTTGGCGAAATCGGTATTGACGGTGGATTTTTAAAGGATTCCGGCGTGGAAATCAGGGAAATGAATTCCGGCTGTATCTGCTGTTCACTGGTAGGCGACTTCGGTACATCTTTAAAGGAAGTTGTTGACAAGTACCATCCGGACAGAATCATCATCGAGCCGTCAGGTGTCGGCAAGCTCTCCGATGTCATTAAGGCAGTAAAGGACCTTCATATCGAAAATGAAATCCGCTTAAACAGTGCATCAACTGTAGCAGATGCTTCTAAAGTAAAAGTATACATGAAGAACTTCGGTGAATTCTTCAACAACCAGATTGAACATGCAGGCACAATCATTTTAAGCCGTACACAGAATGTCAGCGAAGACAAGTTAAAGAAGGCTATTGAACTGATTCGTACAGTCAATGCCAATGCACATATTATTACGACACCTTGGGATGACTTAGAGGGTACACAGATTTTAGGTGCCATGGAAAACGTAACGAACCTCGAACTGGAAATGCTTGCAGAAGCAGCTGAAAAAGCGCATGAAGAACATGAACACGAGCATCATCACCATCATGACGGCGAGGAGTGCTGCTGTGGTCATCATCACGATGAGGACGAACACGACCACCATCATGACCACGATGAGGACGAACACGAACATCACCATCACGGAAATGACGAGGAATGTGGCTGCGGACATGACCATGACCACGAGGAACATGAACATCATCATCACGACCATGATGGCGAATGTGGCTGCGGACATGACCATCACCATGAAGGACATCATCATGCAGATGACGTATTCTCAAGCTGGGGTACAGAAACACCGAATAAATACGACAAAGAAACACTTGAAGACATCTTAAAGAAGCTTGCCAATACAGAAGAATACGGTAAGATTCTGCGTTCAAAAGGTATGCTTCCTTGCACGGACGGCACATGGATGTATTTTGATTTAGTACCGGGAGAATACGAAATCCGTGACGGCAAGGCAGATTTTACAGGAAGAATCTGTGTCATCGGTGCCGAATTAAAAGAAGATGCGTTAAAAACATTATTTGAAATCGCCTAAGCTCTGCGGCAATTCACAGGGACAGGAGTTGAAAGGAAGGACACATGGCAGAAGAAGAATACCAGATTCCGATATTTTTTATAAACGGACAGTTAGACAGCGGAAAGACCCGTTTTATAACAGAAACAATTGAGATGGGACAGTTTGCGGAAGCAAAAAATAAGCTGCTTATTGTATGCGAAGAAGGCGAGGAGGAGTACGATGAAAAAATGCTCAAAGATAACGGTGTGAGCATGGTTGTACTTGAAAAAGAAGATTTAACCGAAGAAAAGTTAAAAGAACTGGATAAGCAGTATGACCCATGGATTGTTATTGTCGAGTACAACGGCATGTGGGACCCGGCACTTTTAATGGGAACTGCAAAGCCGTTTGGCTGGCAGATTTACCAGTCCATTACACTGGTGAATGCAGAAACCTTCGGTGTACAGTGGGCAAATATGAAATCCATCATGGCTGAAATGGTAAAAAATGTAGATATGGTTATTTTTAACCGCTGCAGCAGCGGCATGGATCTTGGCAGCTACAGAAGAAGCATGAAAGCGTTAAATTCATATGTACAGATAGTCTTTGAAGACAAAAACGGCGATATGATGTCCATTGCAGAGCAGCTTCCGTATGATGTCAATGCAAATGTGATTGAGGTCGATGACTGCGATTACGGCATCTGGTACATGGACGTTTCCGAGCGCCCTGAAGTGTATAAGGGTAAAACCGTACGCTTTAAGGGGCAGGTTTTAAAAAATAAATATTTTAAAGACAAAAATTTTGTACCGGGCAGAAAGGTCATGACCTGTTGTGCAGAGGATACTTCCTTTATCGGTTATATCAGCTTTTACGATAAAATATCTTCTCTTGAAAACAGACAGTGGATTACAGTAACGGCACAGATTGCATATGAGTTCCAGATGGCATATAAGAAAAAAGGTCCGGTTCTTTATGTGCAGAAGGTAGAGCCGGCAGAAGCACCGGCAGACGAACTGGTTTACTTCTAAATAAAGAGAGGACAATACCGATGATTCAGGATATTTTACCACGCCATCTGGACAATCAGTTCAGGTGGCTGACACCGCAGAAAAGCGATATTATTCTTTTATTTGAGGGTTCCAGTGTGCTTGCAAAATGGCAGGATGAAAAAATTTATTATCCTGATTACGAAGAATTCTGCACACAGACAGATGCGGCAAAATACACGTTTATTTATGTATTGTCTGTCGATGAAATCCAGTATTTTCTGGCAATGCGCAAAGGAGAAGTGCTGGAGGGTAGCTTTCAGGGAGAGCTTTCCGATGCGAAAGTGCATGAGGAATATCAAAGCGAATTAGACGGCTATGATTTTTTAGGTGTCAATATCTTCCGCAGTGCCGTACCGAAATACAGGGCATTTGCAGCGATTACGGCATATCATTTATATGGCTGGTACCGTGACAACCGTTTCTGCGGCAGATGCGGAAAACCGATGGTACACGATAAAAAGGAACGCATGGTGCGATGCATGTGCTGCAACAATATGGTGTTCCCGAAAATTTGTCCGGCGGTGATTATCGGCGTGACAGACGGGGACAGAATATTGCTCACCAAATATGCGGGAAGAACATATAAAAATTATGCGCTGGTTGCCGGATTTACGGAAATCGGAGAAACGCTGGAACAGACCGTAGAGCGGGAAGTCATGGAAGAAGTAGGGCTTCACGTAAAAAATATCCGGTATTACAAGAGCCAGCCGTGGGCGTTAAGCGGTTCGCTGCTTGCGGGATTTTTTTGCGAACTGGACGGTGACGATACAATCAGCTTGCAGGAAGATGAGCTGTCTGTCGGGAAATGGGCCCATGCAGATGACCTTGAACTCGAAGATGACGGCATCAGCCTGACAAGAGAAATGATTTTAAAATTTAAAGAAGAACACGCCAAAAGATAAACGGATAACAGACATGCGGCAGAAAATTTACGCATATATTGAAGATGAATTTAGTATATTTCATGATTTCATGTGGAAATGGAGCAGCATGTTAAATTATTTGTGGGCGGCAATGATTGTAATCGGAATTGTATACGGCGCTTTTACCGGCAATATGACAGCTGTATCGGACGGAGCGCTCGATTCGGCAAAAGAAGCGGTTACGTTGTGCATTACCATGCTTGGTGTGATGTCTCTTTGGACGGGGCTTATGGAAATTGCCAATCGCTCAGGACTGATTGATAAATGTACCAAAGCGATTCTGCCATTGATGCAGTGGCTGTTTCCGGGTGTACCAAAAGACCACGATGCGATGCAGCATATTACCACCAATGTCATCGCCAATTTTTTAGGGCTTGGCTGGGCGGCGACACCGGCGGGACTGCGTGCAATGAAAGCGCTTTCAGAGTTAAACGTGGAAAACAGCCGCGCCAGCACAGATATGTGTACCTTTCTTGTAATTAATATTTCTTCGATTCAGCTGATTCCGGTCAATATTATTGCATACCGCAGCCAGTACGGCAGTGTGAATCCGACGGCAATTGTAGCACCGGCAATTCTTGCGACCACAGTCAGTACACTGGCTGCGATTGTATTTTGTAAGATAATGGCAGGAAAATCGGCATAACATTTGTACTGACGTCATATATTTATAATAATGTACAAAATGACGGTGGTTTCATGGGATTTATCGTTGCAGTATCCGCATTTATTATTCCACTCATTATTTTTTATGTGGTTGTGGACGGAATCATACATCAGACGGATGTCTATGATGTATTTGTTGAAGGTGCAAAAGACGGCATGAAAACGGTGGTGTCCATTCTTCCGACACTGATTGGACTGATGATGGCAGTTGGAATTTTGCGGGCATCCGGTTTCCTTGCGTGGATTTCCGCAAAGATCGGAATACTGACAGACCTGTTTGGGATTCCCTCACAGATGATTCCTCTGATTATCGTCAGAATGTTCAGTTCTTCGGCGGCAACGGGGTTATCACTGGATTTGTTCCGGGAATATGGAACGGATTCTTACATAGGACTGATTACATCCATTATGATGAGCTGTACAGAAACGATATTTTATACAATGTCGGTCTATTTTCTGGCGGCAAAGGTGCGAAAGACGCGGTGGACGCTTGCGGGAGCACTTGTATCGACAGCAGCGGGAATTGCAGCAAGTGTTTTTCTGGCACGCCTGATGAGTTAAAAATAAAAAATGGAGGATTACAGGAAAATGAAAAAATATCTGGCAGAATTTCTCGGCACATTTATCCTGACATTTATGGTATGCGGGGCAGTCTCATTCACGGGTGGATATGCGGGGTATCTCGGTGTTGTCGGCATTGCGCTGACAGCCGGTTTTACGGTGGCGGTGCTGTTATACGTTTTTGGCACGGTATCGGGAGCACATTGTAATCCGGCAGTGTCGGCGGGCATGCTGATTGCCGGAAGGCTCAGTGTCGTGGATTTTATGGGTTATGTGGTATCACAGGTGTTTGGCGCACTTGCAGCGGCATTTGCCCTGTATGGATTGTCAAAGTCATTTGACGCACAGGTAATATCCCAGTATCAGTCCTATGGATATGATTTGGTCGGACTTGGCACAAATGGTTATGCAGATACATCAGCTTTCTTAAAAATTAATGTCTGGGGTGCATTTGTTACGGAGCTGCTCTTGACATTTGTCTTTGTGCTGGCATTTCTCTGTGTGACGGCGAAAACAGCGTACAAAAATGTGGCAGGGCTGGTAGCCGGTATGGCATTTTGCATGGCAGAACTGTTTGGACTGGTACTTACAGGCGCAGGAATCAATCCGGCAAAAAGCTTTGGTACAGCCTTTGTAAAGGCAGTTTTTGGTGATGTAAAGGCTCTTTCACAGGTCTGGGTATTTCTTGTGGCACCGCTTGCGGGCGGCCTGCTTGCGGGACTTTGCAGCCTTTATTTTTACGGAAAGCCAAGAAAAAAGATTTCCCGGAAGGAAACCGATGAAAAAGAAGCGCTGGAGCTTTTGGAAAAAGAAGAAACAACGGAACGGTAATAGGATAAATCAGGACAGATACGGTGTATCTGTCCTTTTTTCATGCAGGGATTTGTTTCTGAGCGAAAACAAATCTCTCTGATGGCAGATGAAAAATCTCCTGTGTCACAAAGTCATTCAGAAATATGGATTAGTGTACAAAATTCCTATGATTATAATATACTCTAAAAATATAAGAATAAGTATTGACAAATAGATTCAAAAGGTGTATTATACGTATACAATACATCATACATCTGCGATATGAACAGTCTTTGCAGATGATTTTTCATATTCTTTTGCTTTTTGCAGAAGATATTTATAACGCTTCTGTTCGGAGTTGACCTGATAGATATAGCAGTCAATCAGATCCGGGTCGGTAGCGTTGTCAAAGTTTGAATAAGCGGCGCTTAAAGCTCTCTTTGTCAGGGCGATTTCCTGCAAGAGGTACTGGTTTTCCTGCGTGACAGGCTTATTATTCTTTTTTAATAATTTCACTAAGAATCCCTCACTTTATAGTTCGTTAATAGAATGATTTGCAAATATAATCGACGACTATATTATATTTTCAGTATAGACAGACAGCCGTCTGAATATACAAAAAAAGGAAAAATTTTTAAGGAGGAACTGGATGGTTTCGTATTTACCGGAAATCCGTGCAGGTATGGCATTGTTACTGGCATTTTGCGCCATGGTTCAGGATCTGCGGAATTTTAAAATCGGCAACCGGCAGATTTTAGTGGGGTTACTCGGGGCAGCAGGATGTATGGCGTATGAGTGGATGATGGGAGGTGTGTGTGCAGAACAACTGACAGCGGGATTTAGTGTATTGGGTGTATTGTATATGGTTTATCTGATTGGAGGTATCGGAGCAGGGGATGTAAAACTCCTTGCCGTGACAGGATTTATATGGGGCAGACCGGTCTGGAAGATTACGGTGCTTGCATTTTTAATCGCATCCGGCATGGGGCTTGCAGGGATTTTAAGTGGAAAGCTTAAAAAACGTGAAATGAATGTGATGAATTGTACATCAGTCCGTCTGCATGTTATGCATTTTGGAGCAGCAGTTTTTGCGGCGGAGCTGGTAACGGGGTGGCTTATGTTTTAATAACACAGTCACAAAAAGTAAGAGGGGCACAAGACAGCAGGGAAAAACAGAGGAGTGAAAGGCGGGGTGAGAAAAGACCCCGGAGTAAAAAGACAAGGAAGCAGAGAAATAGCGGAAAGGAGAAGGTAGGTGTGCAGGAAAATTGTATTATTTTTGATACGGATGAGCAGTATGGAAAGCGGTTGATGTGTGCCATCAGCAGACACAAAAATCTGCCGTTTGGCGTTCAGTTATTTACCCGTGCAGATGAAATGGAGATTTATCTGGAGCATCATACGGCAGATATGATGGTTGTCAGTGAAACGTGCTGTGAATACGGCGCAGAAAAGCCGTGTGAAAAACAAGCAAAAAAAATGCTGGTGCTGACAGAAGAACAAAAGACAGCAGGGGAAAATAAATCCGGAAATACCACAGAAGTGCGGGAAATATACAAATACCAGCCAGCAGATTCAATTTTAAGGGAAATTATCCAGTTTTTGGGCGGAAAAGAACAAAAGCAGGAAGATGTTGAACTGATAGGCGTATATTCTCCGGTCTATGAACCTTTGCGGAGTGCATTTGCACTGAGTCTGACACAGGTAATGGCAGAAAGCGGCAGAACACTGTATTGTAATCTGGAAGCATTTTCGGGGCTTGAAGAAGTTCTTGCCGCACAGGACAGGGAAAACTTATCAGATATGATATATTACTACAGAAACGCGGGTGCAAAAGTGACAGAACAGATGAAACAGATGATTGTGAGTCTGCCGGGTTTTGATTATATTGCGCCGGTGGAATTTGCGCAGGATATCAGCAGTATGCAGACACAGGAACTGACGGAATTTTTCTTGAAAATTGCAAAGGAGTGCGGCTATCAGAAAGTTGTTCTGGAAATTTCGTCTGCGGTCGCATCACAGTGGAAAATGATTTTTGCGTGCAGCAGGGTCTATATGCCGGTCCGGCAGGATTATATTTCGGTCAGAAAGGTGCAGGCATTTGAAAAGTATCTGCTGATGGCAGGAATGGAGCATTTGTGGAACCGGATTGAAAAAGTGGAACTGCCGCAGAATAATCTGCAATTTAATGCGGCGTACATTGGAAGCAGGGAGGGAGAAGAAATGAATGGATTTGTTAGGGCATTATTTACAGGACAGGCAGCAAAAAATCCGTAAAACAACAGATGGAATCAGAAGTGAAATTTATGAACAGTTAGACTGCGGAGAAGAAATTTCCGATGAACGGCTCGGACAGATAATTGATGAGAAGATCAGACAGAAACAGGATATACAGCTTGCGCTTGAGGAGCGGGAAAGTATCCACCGAGAAATATTTGCCGCAATCCGTGGATTGGATGTATTACAGGAACTTTTGGAAGACGATTCCATTACAGAGATTATGGTCAACGGAACGCAGGATATTTTTCTGGAAAGGTGCGGCAGACTGGAACGGTGCAGTAAGCATTTTGAAAATAAGGCGCGGTTAAGTGATGTGGCACAGCGGATTGCGGCAGTGTCAAACAGACTGGTAAACGAATCTGTTCCGATACTGGACACCCATCTGGAGGACGGTTCAAGAGTGAGTATTGTACTGCCGCCGGTTGCGCTAAACGGGCCGGTCATTACAATTCGTAAATTTTACGACACACCGCTGACCATAGAACGCCTGACCGGTATGGGAGCAATAACCAAAGAGGCGGCACAGTTTTTGGAAAAAGCGGTGCGTGCAGGTTACAATATCTTTATCAGCGGAGGTACAGGGTGTGGAAAAACAACCTTTTTAAACGCACTGTCTAATTTTATTCCCAAAGATGAACGCATTATTACCATAGAAGATTCAGCAGAATTACAGATTAAAAATGCAGCAAATCTTGTGCGGCTGGAAGCAAGAAATGCCAATGTAGAGGGGAAAAACGAAGTGACTATCCGGGATTTGTTAAAGGCAAGCCTGCGTATGCGTCCGGACAGGATTATTGTTGGTGAAATCCGCGGGGCAGAGGCAATTGATATGCTTCAGGCAATGAATACGGGTCATGACGGAAGTCTTTCCACGGGACACAGCAACAGTGCAAAAGATATGATTTCCAGACTGGAAACAATGGTGCTTATGGGAATGGATATGCCGTCGGCAGCCGTTAAACAGCAGATTGCATCAGCAATTGATTTGATTGTACATCTGGGAAGAATGCGCGATAAATCAAGAAAAGTATTGCAGATTGCAGAAGTTTTAAATTTACAGAATGGAGAGATTCCGCTCCGGACAATTTATGAATTTGAGGAGCAGGGGAAAGGAGAAGATGGAAAAGTGGAAGGAAAATTGGTACGAAGGGCGGAAACGCTGGAAAACAATGCCAAAATGGCTGCGGCAGGAATTACCGGATATTAAGAAAAGTACCGCAGCCGCATGGATTTACAGACGTTATGACATTTCTTTAAGGGATTTTTTAAAGATTACCCTGTCTGGCATTGGTTTGTTATTGATAACAGCCGATATCTTTTATCACAATTTACTGGCAGCAGCAGTGCTGTGTCCGTATTTGCATTTCCGTTTAAAAATCAAATCGGAAGAACTGCATAAACAGCGCAGGGAGCGGCTGAAAATGCAGTTTAAGGACGGAATGCAGTCAGTGGCTTTTTCTTTAAATTCAGGGTACTCCATAGAAAATGCGTGGAAAGAAGCAATTGTGGAAATGCGTCTTTTATATGGGGAAAACAGTGAAATCGTTACGGAATTCCAAAGAATTATCAATCGTCTGGAGAGAAATGAAAATATCGAAGATGTTTTAGAGGAATTCGCTAAAAAAAGCGGAGTCGCAGACATTGAGTATTTTGCGGCAGTATTCCGGTATGCCAAACGGTATGGCGGTGATTTAATTGCAATTATCCGTCATACGGCAGAAACCATTCGTGAAAAAAATGAAACCTATAATGAAATACAGACCATCATCAGCGGAAAGAAGATGGAACAGAAGGTCATGAGTGCCGTTCCGTTTTTTCTGCTGGTGTATATGAAACTGACAGCGTGGGATTTTATCTGCCCACTATACGGAAATCCGGCAGGTGTGCTGATGATGAGTATTTCTCTTATGGTATATATAGGAGCGGATTATATTGCAGGAAAAATTGTCGAAATTGAAGTATAAGTTTAAGACAGAAGTAAAATCCGGAAAGTCAGGTTATATGCTGTATGCGGCAGTGCTGGCGGGGATACTCTGTATTGCGATTTTAAAGACAGGCGGAAAAGAGCAGTCGCAGACACAGACAATTGTACGGCCGGATTATACAGACAGTGCAGACAATATCGAACTGGAGGTGCTTGCAGAAGGAGAGGAAAAGCCTTTTTTGATGGAACTGGAGGTATCACCCAGACAGTATGATGCACAGCAGATAGAAGGTATTTTTGATACAGTGTATGAACAGATTTTACAGGAAATGGTTTCCGGCAATGAAAGTCTTTCCTGTGTGCGGCAGAATTTAAAACTTGTGACAGAATCACAGGACTATCCGGTAACGGCAGAGTGGTATTCAGAGGATACTGCGGTTATTGATACAGATGGAACCGTGTACAATACAGAATTTGAGCCGGGACAAAAAGAAACAGTCCGGTTAGTTCTGATATTAAAATACGGAGAGTACCGGTGTGAATATCCGATAGAGGCAGTTGTATGGGAAGCACAGTATGATACGGCAGAACAAAAGCAGACAGGAATTGTAAATGTACTGACACAGCTTGAAAAGAACTCACAAGAGGAGGTACTTACACTGCCGGATACCATACACGGCATGAAGGTAACTTATCAGAGCAGTCCGGTACAGAAATCCGGCATTTTAGGATTATGCGGACTGCTGCTTGTACCGCTGTTATTAAGCTTTCGTAAAAAAGAACAGAAGATGCAGGCTGAAAAGAGAAGAAAGGAGCAGCTTACGTATGACTATGCCGAAGTGATTTCAAAGCTGGTGCTGCTTGCAGGAGCGGGAATGACGATTCGCAGGGCATGGGAAAAAATTGCCGGTGATTATCAGAAAAAACCATGCGGCGGAAAAAGGTATGTTTATGAAGAAATGGTAAGAACTTGTGCAGAGATGAATACGGGAGTCCCGGAACGAAGCGCATATGAGCGGTTTGCAAGGAGGTGTGATACAAAAGAATACTTAAAACTGGCATCGCTTTTGTCCCAGAATGTAAAAAAAGGAACGACAGATATTTTAAAGCTTTTAGAGCAGGAGTCGCAGTCGGCATTTGAGCAGCACAAAAATCTGGCAAAGAAAAAAGGTGAAGAAGCAGGGACAAAACTCCTGTTTCCAATGATTCTTATGCTGATGACAGTAATGGCGATGCTGATGTTTCCGGCAATAGTGTCTTTTCAGACATTTTAAAATAAACATAGGCCAAACGGCGGAAAGGAGCAGTTATGAAACGGGGATTTAAAACATTTTTAAAAGAGGAAGATGGTATGGGAGTAGTAGAAATCATACTTATTATCGTAGTACTGGTGAGTCTTGTGGCGATTTTTAAGAAAGAGATTACAAGCGTTGTAAACACAATCTTAAAAAAGATATCATCGCAGGCAAAGGTAATTTAAATAGGAGTGCAGACCGGATGAACAAAAAAGTAAAAGCACAGATTACAGTTTATGCGGCACTTTCAGTTTTTCTTGTCATAACACTTATTTGCACCTGTATCCGGTCGGCGGCAGTGTCTGCCGGCCGGGTAAGAGTGGAAATGGCATCAGTGCTTTCCATGGAAGCTGTATTTGCAGGGTATTCAAGTGAATTACTGGAAGAATTTGACATCTTTGCTCTGCAGGAAAGTGAACAGTTACAAAGTGTATTTTTACAGTATTTAAAGAAAAATACACAGACCGCAGAGGGACAAAAAAATGTACAGCCGGGCAGCCGGACGCGTGTGACTGCGGGCAGTCTGGATTCATTTACTTATATGACAGATGACGCCGGGGAATGTATCAATCAGGAAATTCTGTCTTACATGAAGTATGGTGTTTACAATATACCGCAGGAAAAGATTTTACAGCAGCAGGAGCTGGAAAAGCAGAAGAAGCAGTCGGAAGCCCTTAATGAAATAACACAGGAAATCGGAAAATGTGAGGAAGTATTTTGTGAACAAGAGGAAGCGGTGCTGGGGATAATAGAACGGACCGGACAAATTTCTGTGGATAACGCACTGCAGTATGTGTCGGATGTAAAAGAGGATATCGATCTATATGAGGAAGTATCAGACGAGGAAGAACCACAGGATGTACAGGATTTTTATAAAAGAAACCGGACCGCATTAAATAACGAACTGGAAGAAATACAGGAAAAAATACAGGCGGCACTGGAACAGACAGAAGTGTATGAAAACCAGCGGGAAAAGGTACAAAAGCAGGCAGAATTTTGTAAAAGTAAGGCAGAGCAAAAAAAAGAACAGTTCAGTGATGATTTATATAATGGGCTAATGCAGGACATAGATTCTTTTATCAGGAATGATGACAGGAACGGGCAGTGTGATATAGAAGCAGTTAAAAATGCACTCTATGCAGACAAAGAGGGGATAGAGACAGTCAGAGAGCAGATGCATGGCCTGCCAAAAGAACTTACACAGGAAAACAGTATGCAGGTAGAGGAGGTGCTTTACAATCTGGAAGAATGTCTGCCGGATTTGAATGGAGAAGAACTGGTTTCACAGTATTCAGCAATCAATGTGCCGCAGAATGCAGAAGGATTAAAAAGTGTGCGGAATGTATTCAAGCAGTTAAAGAGCACAATGGTGGAACGGATAACGGGTCAGCAGGTTTCGGATAAAGAAATCACTTATGAAAATCTTGCAGATACATTATATCAGCGCGGGGCGCAGAAAAAATCAGAAAGTATCTCCAATAAGGTTTTATACAACGAATATCTGTTTATGGAATTTGCATCGTATACAGACTATCTCAAAGAAGATAAAACACTTGAAACACAAACGCAGAAGCAGCTTGATTATATGCTTGAGTATATTTTATACGGAAAAACCTCTGATAAGGAAAACTTACAGCAGGGAATGACAGAACTGTCCCTGATGCGTGAAGGCGTGAATATGGCATATCTGCTTACCGATTCAGAAAAAAAGGCAGAAGCTTATGCAGTTGCTACGTCGCTGGTCGGATTTACAGGAAATATGGCGGCAGTAAAAGCGGCGCAGTATGTCATTTTAGGTGTATGGGCATATGGGGAGAGTATTGTGGAATTAAAACAGCTGTACCGGGGCGGCAACATTGAACCGGTGAAGACAAGACAAAACTGGAAGCTGTCCTTACAGGAACTGCTGTCTGTGGATTTGAACCAGGAATACAGTGATGAGAAAGGGTTGTCATATGAAGAATATTTAAAAATGCTGTTTTTACTGCAAAATGAACAAAAAAAATATTACCGGACAATGTCAGCCATGGAAATCAGAATGATAGAACTGGGAAATACGGACTTTCGCCTGAAAAACTATATTTACGGTGCACAAAGCAGGGCGGCTTTTAAAATCGGAACAATACCGCACAGCTATGAAAAAACGTGCAGTTATCATTACGGTTAAAATATGGGAATTTAAAATCCGGATAAAACACACAGGCAGGAGGTGGTAGACATGCCCTTTTATTACCGTACATCAATTTAAGAAAAATAAAAAAGAAAAGGATAAACGGATAGTCCTGACTGTATTTGCGCCAAAACGGAGTAAAAGGGTGTTTTTACCGGCTTCTGCAACAGTGGAAGCGTCACTTGTTATTCCACTCTATATCTATGCGGTGCTGGCAGTTGCTTATGTTATTCAGATTATAGGAATTAAAAGCACAATGTATAAGGCAATGTATAACAGTACAAGACAGCTTGCAGCATACGCTTATGCAGTAGAAAGGACAGAGCGTTTTTCCGGTGCAACAGCTAAAAAAGCAGTGACTTCGGCGCTTGCAAAGCAGTATTTATTAAGCAGTCTGCCCGGAGAGTATATAAGTCAGAACAGAATCAGCCGGGGACAGTCCGGCATACGGGTTTATGCAGGGTTCTCGGAAGAATTGAATAATGAAATCAGCATAAAAGTGTCATATCAGTTAAATAATCCGTTTGATGTGTTTGGCATTGGAACGGTAGATATTACCCAGCAGTGTTCAAGTGCAGCGTGGCTGGGGCAGACATCAGGAGAAGATTTTGCGGATACAGACAGCAGTAAAGAGCGGGTGTATATTACGGCGCAGGGAACTGTTTATCACAAGAGCCGTCAGTGTACATACCTGAATCCGTCCATACGGCAGATTACACAGGAACAGCTGGATACAGCGCGTAACAGTTCCGGAGCAAAGTATTATCTGTGTGAACGGTGTGGAAAAAGAAGCGGCAGCGGTATTTATATTACAGATTATGGAGAAAAGTACCATTATGATAAAAACTGCAGTGGCTTAAAAAGAAGCATTTTTTCCGTACCACTGTCAGAAGTGCAGGATAAAAGCGCCTGCTCAAAGTGTGCGGGATATAATTCCGGATAAAGGGAAAATCGGAAAGAAATACAGGATGAAGGAGGGAGAAGTGGTAAATGGCAGGTGTAATTATGGTAGTGCTCGGACTGCTGGCAGCAGAGGATTTAAAATATAAGGCAGTAACGGTGTGGAAGCTGGTGCTGTTTGGACTGGTGTGTACCATACAGGCAGTCCGGACCGGCATTTTAAGACAGTCGATAGAAGCAGATACATTTCTGGGTGTGTTGTTTGGTATTATGGTACTGCTTATTTGTGTATGGACAAAACAGCTGGGAGCAGCGGACGGTATTATTATATTGTTTTTGGGGCTTGTGGGCGGAATTGTCCGTATACTGGGCATATTTCTTGCGGCTTTACTGCTGATGGGGCTTTGCGGGCTGATTCTGATGATGACTGGAAGAGTGGACAAAAAGACGTCAATGCCGGTCATTCCGTTTGTCTTTCTGGCAGTAGTCTGGAGGGGATTGTAATGCAAAGCAGCGTAGAGCTAAAGAAGCAGTTTAAAAGGCCGGGGGCAAGGGTGCGGGCATCTTTTACACTTGAAAATGTATTTTTAATTCCGCTATTTACAATGATAATTGTCTTTCTAATGGGAGCAGGGCTGTATCTGCATGACAATATAATCATAAAAAATGCACTCATTCAGGGAACGGTTATTTTAGAGAAAAATATTTTAAAAGAAGCAGGGGAAGAACAGACGGGAAAGCAGCAGCTTTGCGGACAGATGCAGTCCTATATTTTAGAAAAAGCAGTCATGCTTGAAAATGTCAATATATCCTTTCATGTAACGGGAGAAGAAATTGAGGCGGAGTGCGGTGCGCGGTTTCAGCTGACATTTGTGCCGGGACTGGGAAAAAATATTTGTAGAAAGGAAAAGCTGAAAAGAAGTTATCCACCGGATGATATCCGCAGACTGCGGGCAGTAAAAAAGATGCTGGGGGATTCATAGGCGGGGAAATGAATATGGATAAAATCGGATATGAATATGAAAATAATACAAGTTATCTTACAATACAGGCGATGGAAAATCAAAAAACGGGGTATCAGATTAAAATGCTGTTGAATAACGATATTCCGGGGCTGTTAGATATCAGTATGAGAAGTATAAATAACCAGACTTATTATTATTATGATGTCACGTTCAAAAAGCCGCTTTCAAAGCTATATGAGTTTGGAAAGATGACATGGGAAGATATTGTGTGTATTTGTAAAAGTATTGATACGCTTACAAAAGCGGTGGATATGTATCTTTTGGATATCAGCTGTGTTTTGATTCTGCCGGAGTATATGTATCTGAATGTATCGGATAAAGAGATACGGTATGTATACTGCCCGGATGCCAACAGGGAATTCCAGACGATGTTAAAAGGATTGTTTGAATTTATCCTGGAGCATTATCAGCATGGAACAGATTGTAAGAATCAGATGAGAGTTTATGAAATCTATCAGAAAATTATAGACGGTAATTATAAAATACACTGTCTGGAGCAGCTTACAAAAGAAAGCAGTCATTTACCGGAAAAAGAAAAGACAATTGAATTTCCGCATATACAGCAGGATGAACCGGTAGTAATTGAAGAGGTTGCACCGGAGCGTGTAGTGACAGAAGAAGAAAAGCAGCCGGTTCACAAGATATGGGGAATAGAAGTGGGTATAGGTATCTGTGCAGTACTGACGGTTTATGCGGCAGCAGTGCTGTTGTTTCCGGAAATGGCAGTTATTGATATGAGCGTATATTTTTGTGTCTTTTTAATTCTGGCAGGTTGTGCGGGAGGTGTTTTCCTGCAGAAAAAAAGAAAAAAATTAAAAGAAATGGGAGAACTTACGCAGCTTACACAGGAAAAGAAATATTCATTTGTTCCTGAGGAGGAAGAAGAGCCGAAAAATAATGAAAAAGGGCAGAAACCGTATGAACCTCCAAAAGAAGCAGCGGGAAGCAATACGATACTGCTTTCCGATTATCTGCAGAAAAAGAAAGATCTGAATCTTACACTGGTGCTTCAAAACGGACAGGAACTGGAAAGCTATTATGAAGAACGCCTTTTGCCGGATACATTTCCGTGTGCAATCGGAAATATGGCGGCATATTGCAGTATAGTGATTCACAGTGAATTAATAAGCAGGCTTCATGCGTGTATTTACAGAGAAGACGGTGCTTTCTATCTGGAAGATATGAACTCTACAAACGGCACATTTTTAAACGGCAGACGGCTTTTGCCAAAGGAACGGCAGCTTTTATCTGACGGAGATATGGTAGGTTTTGCAAACCTCCTGTACAAGGTTGAAAAAAGCTAGTATTTATGCTATATTCTCCATAGTTGTGCTGCATTTAAAAGCAGTAACTTGATGTTGGCTATATTGTTTTTGGGCGAAAGCAGATAGCCCTGATGGCAGATGAAAAACGGGCGGAGTTTTTTCATGGATGCATTGTGACAGGTTCGCTCAGGAATGGAGAATTTGATGAAAGTTAATATTTATTATGGCGGCAGGGGTATGGTAGATGACCCTACAATTTTTGTAATGGGTAAAATCCAGGAAGTATTAGAAGAACTCAATGTAAATGTTACAAGATACAATCTCTACGAGATGAAAAATACAATTACGACATTGTCACAGACAGTCACGGAAGCAGATGCAGTCGTACTGGCAACAACAGTTGAATGGCTTGGAATGGGCGGATATATGCAGAGTTTTCTGGATTCCTGCTGGCTGTATGGGGATAAGGACCAGATTGGAAAGGTCTACATGTTCCCGGTTGTTATGGCAAAGACATATGGCGAACGTGAGGTTTCGCTTGCTCTTGCAAATTCGTGGGAAATTATCGGCGGACGGGTAGCACCGGCGCTGAATGCCTATGTAGATGATACGACGGAATTTGAATTTAATTCAGATTATGTGGGGATTATCGAAAATTATGCGGAAACAATCTACAGAACAGTTTCACAGAAAAGAAAAGGACTGCCGACAAGCAGCCAGGCAATTAAAAATAATGTTATTAAAGATACGATTAATTTTACACCACAGGAAAGTGAACAGCTGTCAAAGTATGCATCAGATGATGAATTTGTACAGACACAGAAAAAAGATATTGAATCACTTGCAAGCATATACAAAGAACTGCTGACCGATGAGAAAAACGGCGGGGATCATTATTATATTGATTCTTTTATGCAGCATGTTAATCCGCAGTGCCGTGTTAACAGTTCGTATATGCTGACAATTACAGATAAGAACAAGAATATTCTGATTGATGCGTCAGGCGGACGGGTCAATGTATCATTTGGTGAAAATCCGGCAGCAGATGTAATCTGCAGAATGGATAAAGATACTTTTGATAAATTGATTGACGGAAGAAGTTCATTCCACAAAGCCTTTATGACAGGTGAGATGACAGCAAGAGGTAATTTAAAAACACTTCGTATGTTAGATGAATTATTTACTTTTACCGCCTAGACCCAAACTTGTGTTTAAATGGTATTACGCATATCATCCATTGCAAGAATCGGAAAAGTGATGCCGGCAGTTGTAAAGCCGTTCCGGCTGTAAAGTTCAAATCCTGCGTGATGTGTGTGGCAGACCTGGGCTACAATGGACAGACCAAGACCGGCGTGATTTTCTTTTGTGCTGAAAAATGGAGTGCTAAGCTGTGCGGTCAGCGGTGCATCAGCATCAATCAGCGGATTGGTCTGCATTTCACTTGGATTAATTTCAGAAAGACTGCCCTTTCCGGTGACAGATACTGTCACCGTATGACCACAGGCATTGACATGGGAATGAATCTGTATACTGCCGCAGGAATTGTCTGCTTCGGCGGCATTGGAAAGCAGTTCCAAAAATGCGGACAACAGTCGTTTGGAATCGGCACAGATAAAGATATTGCGTGTATCCGTATCAAACTGAAAGGCATTTGCGCGGTTTGGGAATTGTTCATCAAAGACATCAGGTAGTGAATAAAGAAATTCCGTAAGATTTAATTTTGCAGGAACATATTTAAAACTATAACGGTACAGACCGGTGCGTTCCATATAAGAAATGATGTGGTTTACAGCATCGCCCAGTTCTGCCCAGAACGGAAAGTCTTTGGTTTCCGGGTGCTTTTTGGAAATCAGCTGATAGGAACTCCTGATAAACGAGAGCTGGTTATTGATTTCGTGAGAAGCAAAGGAAAGTTCACTGTGGCACTGTTCTGAGAGATGATTGATAAAATCAAAGGTTTCAGGCTGTGTTTTTTCTAATGTGTCCATGTAAAAAGAATCTTCTTTGTTCATATTATTACTTTTCTCCTTGTTTTGCAGGTGCTTTTGGGAAATAATTTCAGGTTTATCGGTGTTTGGTGTAAAAATACATTGCGATAAATACTGGTTTACGTTATCATAGTAAAGTATATACTTGTCGAAGAATCCTGTAAACAAAAGGATTTCGACAAAAAGTTACAAATTTTATGGAGGCAGGGACGATGAAAAAAGACGATTGCATATTTTGTAAGTTAAGCAATGGGGATATTCCAACCAATGCATTATATGAAGATGATGTAGTAAAAGTGATTTTTGATTTGAATCCAGCATCAAAAGGTCATGTACTGATTCTGCCGAAGAATCATTTTGATGACATTTACTCAATGGACGATGCAACAGCAGCACATGTATTTCAGGTAGCGGTAAAAGTCGCAAAGGCAATGAAAGAAACACTGGGCTGTGAAGGTTTAAATATTGTACAGAATAATGGTGAAATTGCAGGACAGACAGTATTTCATTTCCATATGCACATTATTCCAAGATACAAGGGCGATACCGTAAACATTGGCTGGACTCCGGGCAAAGCAGACGCTGATGAAATCAACGAATTAAAGGAAAAAATTGCAGCAGGTCTGTAAGGTCTTGCACAAAAAAGATTTTGATAGTAAAATAATAGATATGAAGTTGTCAATTGACAGGAAAGAGGTAGAGAATGATTGAATTAAGCAAAGGCGGCGCTTATCTTTTAAATGGTACAGAAATCATTGAAGATGGCAGCAATGCAGCAGCAGAACTCTCAGCAAAGCTGGGAAACGCAGCACCTTCTAAGGAAGAAGCAGCAAAGAATACAATTGCCTATGGTATTTTAAATGCACATAATACTTCCGGCAGCATGGACAAGTTAAAGATTAAGTTCGATAAAATGACATCCCATGATATTACATTTGTCGGTATTATACAGACAGCAAGAGCATCAGGATTGGAAAAGTTCCCGATTCCTTATGTTTTAACCAACTGTCATAACAGTCTTTGTGCCGTTGGTGGAACAATTAATGAAGATGACCATATGTTTGGTCTGACCTGTGCAAAGAAGTACGGCGGAATTTATGTACCACCTCATCAGGCAGTTATCCACCAGTTTGCAAGAGAAATGCTGGCAGAAGGCGGTAAGATGATTTTAGGCTCTGACAGTCATACCCGTTATGGTGCATTAGGTACTATGGCAATGGGTGAAGGCGGTCCGGAACTTGTTAAGCAGCTGCTGAATAAGACTTATGATATTAATATGCCGGGTGTTGTGGCAATCTACCTGACAGGAGAACCGGCAAAGGGTGTAGGACCTCAGGACGTTGCGCTTGCAATTATCGGTGCGGTATTCGGAAACGGCTATGTAAAGAATAAGGTTATGGAATTTGTAGGACCGGGTGTTTCTAATTTAAGCGCAGATTTCAGAATCGGTATTGATGTTATGACAACTGAAACAACATGTCTTTCTTCTATCTGGAGAACAGATGAAAAGATTCAGGAATTTTATGATATTCACGGAAGAAGCGAAAGCTATAAGGAACTCAATCCAGGCAGTGTTGCGTACTATGATGGTGTAGTAAAGGTTGATTTAAGCAAGATTAAGCCGATGATTGCAATGCCGTTCCATCCAAGCAATACATATACAATTGATGAGCTCAATGCAAATCTTGAAGATATTCTCCACGACTGTGAAAAGAAGGCTCTTGTCAGCTTAGACGGACAGGTAGACTTTAAGCTGACAGACAAGATTCATGACGGTAAGCTGTATGTGGATCAGGGTATTATCGCGGGCTGTGCAGGCGGTGGTTTTGAAAACATCTGTGCGGCAGCAGATATTTTAAGAGGACGTTCTATCGGTGCAGACGAATTTACATTAAGTGTATATCCGGCAAGTACACCGATTTATATGGAACTTGCACGGAACGGAAGACTTGCGGACTTAATGGCAACAGGTGCAATCGTAAAGACAGCATTCTGCGGACCGTGCTTCGGCGCAGGTGATACACCGGCAAATAACGCATTCTCAATCAGACACTCTACAAGAAACTTCCCGAACAGAGAAGGTTCTAAGCTGCAGAAGGGACAGATTGCTTCCGTTGCATTAATGGATGCACGTTCTATTGCGGCAACAGCAGCCAATAAGGGGTATCTTACAGCAGCAACGGATTGTGATGTGGAATTTACAGGTCCGACCTATCATTTTGATAAGACAATTTATGCAAACCGCGTATTTGACAGCAAGGGTGTTGCAGATCCGGATCAGGAAATCCAGTTTGGACCAAACATCAAAGACTGGCCGGAAATGGTTGCATTACCTGAAAATCTGATTATTAAAGTGGTTTCAGAAATTCACGACCCTGTTACAACAACAGATGAACTGATTCCTTCCGGAGAAACTTCTTCGTTCCGTTCTAACCCGTTAGGACTTGCGGAGTTTGCATTATCCAGAAAAGACCCAGCATATGTTGGCCGTGCAAAGGAAGTACAGAAGGCAGAAAAAGCAAGAGAAGCCGGACAGTGCATGGGCGAAGCTTTACCGGAGCTGCGTGATATTATGCACAAGATTAAAGAAACTTATGACGTATGTAAGGAAAATGTCGGTGTCGGAAGCACTATCTTTGCGGTAAAACCGGGCGACGGTTCAGCAAGAGAACAGGCAGCATCCTGTCAGAAGGTTCTCGGCGGATGGGCAAATATCGCAAATGAATACGCTACAAAGAGATACCGTTCAAATCTGATTAACTGGGGTATGCTTCCATTTATTATTGATGAAGGCGGTCTTCCGTTTACAAATGGAGATTATATCTTTATTCCTGAAATTGCAAAGGCAGTAAAGGAAAAGACTTCGGAAGTAAAGGCATATGTTGTAAATAAAGAAATGAAAGAATTTACACTGCGTCTTGGTGAACTTACAGATGATGAAAGACAGATTATTCTTGATGGATGTCTGATTAATTTCTATCGGAACCATCAGTAATAGACGTTTAATCCATAAAGTAACGTGTAAGAATGGAGAAAATGATGGCAGAGCAGAATATACTGGCTGGTGATGTAAATGTTCTTGACCAGATGATAAATGATTTAAATGTGCATAAAGAAACCATCGAGCGGCAGGGCAGACTGGCTGAAAGCATCGGGGATATTGCAAAGAACACAAAAGAAGCACAGCAGGCTGTACAGGATGAAATTGACAGCAGAGTCAAAGATAGTTCGGATGCAGTCTGCGCAGGCTTTGACAAGGCAATCGCAGGTGACAGGGAAAAGTTAAAGGAAGTCCAAAACAAGAGGGATAAAGCAAAGCTGGCAGGCGTAAAAGAACGCATTGCCGCGGAAACAGCACATATCCATAAGGAAAATGAAGCATTAAAAAATCAGGTAAAAGATGCATTTGCACAGGAAAACATACCGATGTTTTGTAACAGCCGCATTTATATTGCACTTTACAGAACAAAGCGCATGACAGATGTATTGATTTACCTGTTGTGTATCGCATTAGTATATGCGGCAGTTCCTTTTTTGTTAAGCGTAATACCACAGTTTCCGTTGTGGGGAATGATTTTGTACTATGTTGTAGTAATTTTAATCCAGTCCTTTACCAATAAGATGATTGTGGAAAAGACGCTTGTACGTCATGCGGAAACGATTGACATGGCAAAAAAACTCAAAGAACAGATACGCAGCAACCACAAAAAGATGAAGAAGATTGCAAAAAATATCAAAACGGACAGTAATGAAGAAATGTATGGACTTCATGAGTTCGATGACAAAATGAACGAAATCCGAGAAGATATGAAGCGTATTGAACAGGAAAAGGAAAAGGCGCTGGAAGATTTTGAAATGACGGTGAAGCCGGATATCATTGCAGAAATCGAAGGCAGGGAGAATGAGCGGATTAATGCAATGAAGGCAGAGCTGGATAAAAAATCAGCCGAGAACTTAAAGCTGGAAAATCTGATAAAGGAACAGCGCATCTATATTTCATCGAATTATGAAGCATATCTTGGGAAAGAATATGTGACAGTTGAAAAACTGACGGAATTAAAACAGGTTATGATATCTGGCGGTGCAGCAACGGTTGCGCAGGCACTTGCAGTGTATCGGGAGAAGCATTTGTAAGAAATGTCTGAACCAGCGCAGCAGTAATCGTATCTGCCAGTGTCATAATCATGGATAAACGGGTTGTCTGAAGCAGGACATGATCTGTAGCGCCGGAATTGTTTACAATGCCGGTAATATGGATATCTCCTACTTCGGGCAGCTTTTTTTTAACCCCAAGTCCCGGTTTTAAAGGGCCTGTCCCGATGGTGATAAAACCGATGTGTTCTTTTTTGCCAAGAGATGCATCTAAGGCGATGATAAAAGGGCGCGAGTGTTGCCTACGAATTTTATCAATGGCGGCAGAAAGGTTAGCTGCATGAATCGGTGACTGCAGACAGCCGTAAACATGTACATTTTCAAACGTAAATTTAGACAACTTATAGCCGACAAGCGGACCTAAACTGTCACCGGTAGAACGGTCGCTGCCAATGCACATTACAATGACAGGCTGACCGGGAAGTACATATTTTTTTAGCAGTATATTCAGGTGGAAACATATCGAATCAACAGCAGTTAAGCGGGAAGCGTCAAAGTAATGAATCATAAAAGTCGTCCTTTCACATAGAGAATATAACTTTAATGTATGTAATTTTTGAAAAATTTATGCGGCGAAAAAAGAAAAACAGAAAAAATTTTAGCGGGTGACAAAATGTGATAAGATTTTTGTTTTATCAGTGATAATATGCAGGATAGATACTGTATGGCAAAAGGAGGAGCCGCTATGATAGAAATAATTTGTAATGGAGATGATGAAGCAAAAGAGAAAAACGAAAAAAATGAAAAAAATACGGCAATCAGAAGACCAAAAAACATTAAGCAGATTGGAGATGTCAGTTCAGACCGCAAAATTTATATAGAAGATTATGCTTTTACATATATTCGTTCAATTGCTTATGGAACACCGCAGGAAGAACAATCGGGGGTACTCCTCGGAGAATGTCAGAAATCCGGTGAAGAAAAATGTCTGTTTATTAAAGGGGTTATTAAGGCAAGACATTCAGGGGAAGACGGCAGACAGGATATCTATTTTGATGAAAAAGTGTGGAATGGCATTTATGCAGATGTTGAGAAATATTTTCCGAATTTGCAGGTTGTGGGCTGGTTTGCTGCGCTTCCGGATGTTACAACAGAACGGATGCAGTATCTGCGCCGTGTACATCTGGATAATTTTGCGGGAAACATGAAAACGATGTACCTTATTAATAAGGCAGAAAAAGATGAGAATTTTTATTTGTTTGAAAACGGAGATTTGAAAAAACAAAAAGGCTATGTGTGCTTTTATGAGAGGAATTATGAAATGCAGGAGTATATGCTGCAAAAACGCGGTGTAAAATCTGTGGAGGCGCCGGAAAAAGATAAAGTGATGAAATCAATCCGTGCCATTATTAACGAAAAAGAAGAACAGAAGCTTCAAAAGAAAAATGCCGTTTTTATGTACGGTATCAGTTCATTTATGGTGGTCGTGGTACTGGTAATCGGTATTAACCTGATGAACAGCTATGAAAAAATGAAAAATCTGGATCAGTCATTAAGCAGTATTGCATTGCAGATGTCCAACATGAATGACAATGGCAGTGAGGGGGAGGATACAGCCGGAGGCGTTGTATCGGTAAATAAACTGGATGGAAATGTATATCCGACCCGGCAGGCAGAGTCTGCACAGACGGATGTGCAGCAGCCGCCGGTACAGACAGAGGGAGTCGTGCCGGATACCCAGCCTTCCGGTCAGAGCAGTATAGCCGCAAATCCGGAAATTAATCATGCAGGCAGTGGACAGGTACAGAATGGACAGGCTGAGGAAACAGATACAGCACCGCAGGTACAGACAGAAGCAGCACAGGATGTACAGGCTGGCGCTGCGTATGAAACTTATACGGTTCAGGATGGGGATACGGTCATGGGCATCTGCAAAAAATATTATGGCAGCATTTCTAAATTCAGTGAGGTCATTGCGCTGAATCATTTAGAAGATGCGGACCAATTATATGTGGGACAAGAGATAAAACTTCCTTGAATATTTTGTCTGATACTGTATAATAAATATCAGTATAGGGTGCAATGCCTTTGATAGAAAGGAATAATCGGATGGCTGATATTATATCAGGAAAGTCCAGATTTAATGGACAAAAAAAACAGACAGATTCTGGCAAGGTAATCCGGCTTAGAAGTCCGGAAGAAGAAAAAGATACATTGGATGAACAATATGTCAAGGAAAAAATAAAGCGGCACAGACGAAATGTACTGGTTGGCTGTCTGATTACGGCGGCAGCGGTTTTTATTCTTGTGCTTGCAGCATTGTTTTTGCTGGACGGACGTACATATTCACAGTACACCGTGCTTCATTCTGTCAACAGGGATGATACAGAATCTGCAAAATATGAAGCTTTTGCAGATGGTTATATCCGGTACAGTAATGATGGTGCGGCATATTATAATGCGAAAGGTATTGCGGAATGGAACCAGACATTTTCCATGCAGAATCCGCACATCAAAGTGTGTGGTGAATGGGCAGCCGTCGGAGATGTGAATGGAAGCACAATTTATATGTTTGGCGTGCAGGGGATGGTGGGTTCTGTAGATACATCGCTGTCAATTTCCCAGATAGAAGTTGCAAAGCAGGGAATTGTTGCGGCAGTATTAGAAGATACCACGGCAAATTATATCAATCTCTATAATACGGATGGCAGTAAGATTTACACTGTTAAGACCACGCTTGCAGGGGATGGATATCCGCTTGATATCAGTATTTCAGAAGATGCAACAAAACTGATTGCTTCATATCTGTATGTCAGCGGTGAAAGCATCAAGACCAATGTCGTTTTTTACAACTTTTCGGAAGTCGGACAAAATGAAACGGAGCGTGTAGTAGGTGGATTTAACCATTATGACAGTACAATTGTCGGTGATGTTGAATTTTTAAACAGTACGACAGCAGTTGCGGTTGGTGAAGATGTATTGAGCATTTATCATATTAAAGAGTATCCGTCGCTGACCAAAGAGATTCGGATTGACAGTGAAATCGAGCGGGTCTTTTTTGGAAACGGTTATATTGGGATTGTGTTAAAAAATTCTGATTCAGGGGATATTTATAAGCTGGTTGTTTATGATACATCCGCAAAAGAAGTTTGTGAAACAACATTTAATACACAATATGATACAATACAGTTTGACGGAAAAAGTGTATTGATGAGTAATGCATCTACTTTTTCGGTTATGAATCTGAAAGGGAAAATGCTGACTACCCAGAATTTTGATCTGCCGATTGAATCCGTGCTGCCGATGGGAACGCGTGGCAGATATATTATGGTGAATTCTAAATATATTCAGGATATCCGGTTACAGTAGAAGTCTGTTATAACTTATATGGCAAAAGTCTTACGGGAAATTCCGTACGAGGATTCTGACATAAAAATGTTGACAATCTATAAAAGACATTGTAAGATAACAGACGTTACAACAGAATAATTGGTTATATTGGAAACGACACATTCTCCTTAGAATGATAACGAACAACACAGAAATTCTGATGATGTACGTATTATTTTAAGGAGGATTTTTTTATGCCAAAAACAAAGTTTCAGGAAGTAGTATTTACTATATTAATGGTGTTTGTCATGGTATATGCCATGATCTGTTATAACATTGCATTAAATATAGGTGGAATGAGCAACGAGGTTTTTTTATCAGCTTTTCATGAACTGGTTATTATGGGACCGGCTGCATTTGTATTGGATTTCTTTATTGTAGGAAATCTTGCAAAAAAGAAAGCGTTCCAAATTGTGCGTGTAGGACAGGACAATCCTTTTCATCTGGTGCTGGCAATTTCTGTAGTATCTGTAATATGGATGTGTCCGCTGATGAGTCTGGTGGCAACACTGTTATTTAAAAATGCCGGTTCACAGATTATTGCCGTGTGGTTAGAAACAACGGTATTGAACTTCCCGATGGCATTCTGCTGGCAGCTGTTTTTTGCCGGACCATTTGTACGTTTCCTGTTTAGAAATATCTTCAGGGAAAAAGAAGCAGAAAATGAAAATGTATATGCAGCGGATGCACAATAATATATAGAAGAAACACCAAGAATAAAATGATTTGGCAGACAACTAACGGGATGATTTCCGGTAGTTGTCTGTTTTTTTATGTAATAGGAAATTCCAATAGAATTCCCTATTACATAAAAGGAATTATGTGCCGGTGATGCACACTCGCGCGAAGCTGTAGTTTGTCGCAAGTGGCCACGTCCGGCGAGGGAATGCGCTTTACACATTCGTTTTAAAAAAGTAAAAATACCGTAAACCCGCATAAACACTGGAATTCTTGATGGCAAGGCAAAAACTTTCAAAAAAATAACAAAAAACTTGAAAAATAATGTTGACAACCTGTCCCATTGGTGATATTATAATCAAGTCGCCGCGAGCGAGGGCAACAAAACAGCCCGCAGCGGTAACAAAATAAAACAAATCAACAACGGCTTTTAAGCCGGCATTGATAAACGAACATTGATAACTGAACAGTAAAACAACCCTGAAAATTCTTTGAAATTTTCAATTTACGAACTGACATCAAATAAGAAATTATGAGATGTCGTCCTTTAAGACAGTAAGTTTTAACGGAAACTAAACTATTGAAGCTAGTTTGTTCAAAACTGGCGGACAAACACTTTTTATGAGAGTTTGATCCTGGCTCAGGATGAACGCTGGCGGCGTGCTTAACA
>NZ_JAJCRR010000008.1 GCF_020564355.1 Lachnospira pectinoschiza
TTTGCCTGTCATACCCCTCCCATGCTTGCACCGGATTTTCCTTTTCCGGCTCATGCCTTCCTTCTGTGTCCCCACAGTTCTGATTTAATGCAGTACAGGAATTTCAACCTGTTGTCCATCGGCTACGTCTTTCGACCTCGCCTTAGGTCCCGACTTACCCAGGGCAGATCAGCTTTACCCTGGAAACCTTAGATATTCGGCCATGAAGATTCTCACTTCATTCTCGCTACTCATTCCGGCATTCTCTCTTCAAGACAGTCCACGTATCCTTACGGTTACGCTTCGTCCCGTCTTCAATGCTCCTCTACCAATCCCGTAGGATTCCCAAGCTTCGGTGTCGTGTTTCAGCCCCGGACATTTTCGGCGCAGGACCTCTCGACTAGTGAGCTATTACGCACTCTTTTAATGTGTGGCTGCTTCTGAGCCAACATCCTAGTTGTCTTCGAAATCCCACATCCTTTTCCACTTAACACGCACTTTGGGACCTTAGCTGTGGGTCTGGGCTCTTTCCCTTTTGACCACCCAACTTATCTCGTGCAGTCTGACTCCATGACACCATCTGGCCGCCATTCGGAGTTTGATATTCTTCGGTAGGCTTTGACGCCCCCTAGGAAATTCAGTGCTCTACCTGCGGCAGACTTGTCATGGGCTAGCCCTAAAGCTATTTCGAGGAGAACCAGCTATCTCCGGGTTCGATTGGAATTTCTCCCCTATCCACACCTCATCACCACCCTTTTCAACGGATGTGTGTTCGGACCTCCATTGCCTTTTACGGCAACTTCATCCTGGACATGGATAGATCACCCGGTTTCGGGTATATGACAGGCGATTAGAACGTGCTTTTCACACTCGCTTTCGCTTCGGCTCCGTACCTGAAGTACTTAACCTTACCACATGCCATAACTCGCCGGACCGTTCTACAAAAAGTACGCCGTCGCACATATATAGTGCTTCGACAGCTTGTAAACACAGGGTTTCAGGTTCTCTTTCACTCCCCTCCCGGGGTCCTTTTCACCTTTCCTTCACAGTACTATGCGCTATCGGTCACTGGGTAGTATTTAGCCTTACGGAGTGGTCTCCGCTCATTCCCACAAGGTTTCACGTGTCTCGTGGTACTCTGGATCCTGCCATGTTGCTTTCGATTTCGGATACGCGGCTTTCACGCTTTTTCGCCGGACTTCCCAGACCGTTCTCCTATCAATCGCAAATCAATTATGCAGTCCTAACCCCACAGAATAAATTCCGTGGTTTGGGCTCTTTCCCGTTCGCTCGCCGCTACTTGGGAAATCGATGTTTCTTTCTCTTCCTCCGGGTACTTAGATGTTTCAGTTCCCCGGGTTCCCTCCCATGCGTTATGGATTGGCGCATGGGTACTTGAGGTCTGCTCAAGTGGGTTTCCCCATTCGGACATCCGCGGCTCAATGGATATTTGCTCCTCCCCGCGGCTTTTCGCAGCTTATCACGTCCTTCTTCGGCTCCCAGTGCCTAGGCATCCGCCCTGTGCTCTTTATAGCTTAACCAATACAGATATATAGCGTTATATCTGTGGTCTCTGACTAACTTTACGTTAATCGCAAACTTTCGTTTGCTTCGGTTTGTTTCTTGGTTTGGTAACTTTCGTTACCGCACCTCGGATGTCTAAACATTGATATGTTTATTAGATATTTTAATATGCAGTTTTCAAAGAACAG